>JAUIEU010000001.1 GCA_030429585.1 bacterium
CAGTTGCACCATCGTCGCCCTTAGGTCCTTGTGGTCCAGTTGCGCCATCGTCGCCCTTAGGTCCTTGTGGTCCAGTTGCGCCATCGTCGCCCTTAGGTCCTTGTGGTCCAGTTGCGCCATCGTCGCCTTTTAATCCGTTAATACCATTGATTCCGTTAGCTCCACCTAACCCTCTTTCACCTTTGGGCCCTTGTACGCCGTTGATACCATCACGCCCTGGTCTTCCTGGTGACCCTTGTTTTACAAGAATGGCCGGGCTTGTTTGGGCGCTACGGTTTTCTCCATTCGCCCCTAAAAAAGCGAGTGCAGCAATAGCAACCAGCCCTAAAGGTAATAGCCCAGTACCCCCGTTGTTATTGCCGATTACTTGATTTTGAAGCCCACTACCTTGAATGCGCCCAAAGTTTAAGGCCGTATTACCTTGGTTCTGGTATCCACCGGTTAATTTGGAGTTGCTTCTGTGGAAGCGATTCGGTTGTGTGTAGTAGTAGTGAGACATGTGCTTTCCCCTCAAAATTATGTATCTGTTAAAACGGTGTCTAATCAGCAGGGTCAATTACGGGTTTAAAATCTCCGTCTTTACCGTTGTTACCTTGTGGCCCTTGTGGTCCAGCAGGCCCCTGAGCACCATCTTTACCGTTGTTACCTTGTGGTCCCTGTGGTCCAGCAGGCCCCTGAGCACCATCTTTACCGTTGTTACCTTGTGGTCCCTGTGGTCCAGCAGGCCCCTGAGCACCATCTTTACCGTTGTTACCTTGTGGTCCCTGTGGTCCAGCAGGCCCCTGAGCGCCGTCAGCACCTGCAATAACTTGCAATGGTTGCTTTGTGGTTTGCTTGCCTTTCATTAATAGTGCTAGTAAGGCAATGGCTGACAGGCCAAATGCTAGTAAGGGGTTTAGCCCATTGCCGCCCATATTAAATTGTTGGTTGTTTGGGCTGTAGTTAATATGTTGCATATTAGGGTTAGCGCTAGCCCAATTGGCTTGGCGGTTGCCGCCGCCAATACGGCCATAGTTACCATTAAAGCGTGGTGCATAATTTGGTCGTGCATAACGTCCGTAAGACATCGTTTATTCCCCCCAAAGGATAAGTATTAAGTTAAATAATAATTGTGTGTGCAGCCTAGCGCAGCGTGTACAGCATGCCGTGCTTGGCTATAGTTTAGTGGTTATTCTCAGTGTGATTGTATAAAAACAATAACTAGGGATTTGCTGATAATTTGTAACAACTATTAAACAATTAATGGAATTGGCTTAGGTAGGCCTTACGTCCATGCCAGTGTGGTTTGCTTAAGGGGTAGGCTTAAAAAAGGCATCGGTAAAGGCGTTGGCGGTGGGGGTGGTGGCCAGGCCTCCTTCGGCGGTTTCCTTAAGCTGTGGCGGCATTAGCTTGCCCACTTGCGCCATGGCATCCACCACATCATCCAAGGGGATAAAGCTAGTAATGCTGGCCATGGCCATGGTTGCCGCGCCAACGGCCTGCATGGCGCCCAGGCCGTTGCGCAACACGCAGGGTACTTCTACCAGGCCAGCTACGGGGTCGCAAATTAGGCCCATTAGGTTTTGCATGCTAATGGCCGCCGCATTTAGTACTTGTTGGGGGGTGCCGCCCATGGCTTGTACCATGGCCCCTGCTGCCATGCCGCTGGCCACGCCCACTTCTGCCTGGCAACCGGCGCTGGCACCGCTTAAGTGCATGCGCTGGCTGGTAATGGCCCCAATGCACCCAGCGGCGAGTAATCCGTCAATGGTTTTTTGGCGCGGCACATGCTGTTCATCTTCCAAAGCGATAAGTACGGCGGGTACACTGCCGCTGCCGCCTGCGGTGGGGCAGGCTACAATGGGTTTCATGCGGTTATTTTCTTCTAACGTGGCCACACCATAAGCCAATAGGCGTGTGCCCAGCGGATTAAGCACATTGTTGCCATTGTCCAGGTAGGCCATCATGCGTTGGGCGTCGCCCCCACTTAGCCCGCTGGGGGATGGCTCGCTGGTGGCCAAGCCGCTTTGGATGGTGGTGGCCATTTGGGTTAGTAGGTCATCCATGCGTTGCTTAATCGCGGCTTCTGTTTGGCCGGTTTCGGCGGCTTCCATGGTTAGGGCCGCCTGGGCTATGGAGCATTGCTGGGCGTCGCAGTGGGCCAGTAAGTCGGTAAAGGCATTAAAGTAAGGCATGGGGTGGGTTTGTATCCAAGTTGATGAGTCGATAAGGTTGGGGGTGGTTAATCGGGTAGTTTGTTTAGGCAGCGCACCATCACCACATCGGTAATGGCATTGATGGTGTCAATGGCGTCGGTGGGTAGGGCGTCATCCAAGGTGATCGTCATAAAAGCGAGTTTACCGCGGCGCTGGCGGTTGCAGTGCAGCGTGGCAATATTAATGTGGGCTTCTGCAATGGTTTTGGTTACTTGCCAAATCATGCCGGGTTTATCGGTGTAAATCATTAGCAGGGTAGGCATTTCGCCCTGTAGGTTTACTTTGTGCTTGTTTAGTTGGCTAATGCGCACTCGCCCTGCCCCAATCGAGTGCCCAATTAGGGTCATGGTGGTGGTATCGGCCAAGGTAAGGGCCATGTGCACCGTGTTAGGCGGGTAATGGTTAGGGGCCGTATCGCAGAGAAATTCGTAGGGTAAATGGGCTTCATCGGCATGGGCAAAGGCCGTGCGGATACGTTCATCCGATACATTAAACCCTAATAGGCCCGCCAGTAAGCCTTTATCCGTGCCGTGGCCTTTGTGGGTATGGGCAAAGCTGTTATACAGGGTAAAGGTGGCGTGGGTAATGGGTTGATTGGCCAGCATGCGTGCCAGCAAACCCAGCCTGACGGCGCCAGCTGTGTGCGAGCTGGAGGGCCCTACCATAACGGGGCCAACAATAGAAAAAAGAGAATCAGACATAAGTATTGTGTGAAAGGAAGGCGGTGTGCGGGGTTAAATACGATTAAACAGGTGTAGCAAAGGTGTTTAGAGAGCGGTGGTTTGGTGTAACTCCACTATATAGAGGATGTTGAAACCCAGCCAGCCCCCTATAGTGAGCTGTGATACCGTTACTGTACCATAGTGGGTACACGGTGTTGGCTGTGGTATATGGTTGGCACTGGGTAACGATAAAAAACCAAAAAACCCAACAAAACGGGGTATAACATCCTTTGGGGCCATGCGGGTTGGGTGCAGGCTACCAAAACAAGGTTAGGTTGGCAGTGTTGCCACAATAACGGCGTAAAACACCGTATGGAATGGTTCATACCGATGGCCAGTATTGGCAATTTAACAATAATGAGGTACAGTATAGTCTTCCAACAAGGCTCGTTGGCTAGCTTAGTGCGGCACACGATGGTTGGAGGTTGTTCCCCCGATGAGGGTTTAATGGGTCACTCCAGTAATCGTACCCGCGTTTGCTTGAGGGTTAGTTGCCAGTAGGTAAGGGTTACCTTGGCTGGTGAACTGTTAAAGCTTATGGAGAACAATCGTTCCATTAGTTACTGAAGGAGGGTTGCCTAGCTTGTTCCCGAAAATCCCGGGCATATAGCACCTAGGCACATGATACACCATCGCATGAACGGGCCCCAGTGTGGTTAGCACACCCCCGCCCCAGTGTTAATAGTAGTACGGTATGCGATAGCCAATAGCAGGCATTATTTCCCCACAACCTGATACACTTAATAGTAATCGTGCAGCATTCATTGCGCGGATAGAGACCATCCAGTTATGTATAAAAAAAATTGTGTTAAATGTAGTGCTCCCTTCGAAACGAAGAACCCGAAGCGAGTCATTTGCCCTAACTGCCTATACCCAGAGCGGCCCCCGGCAGGTGGCGGCCATGGTGGCGGTAAAATGCCTTATTCTGGTGGTCGGCCAGCCCCGCAAGGCGGCGGTTATGGCAATGAAGCACAACGTTATGCGCCTCGGCCTGGTGGTCATCAAGGCGGGGGCAAAATGCCTTCTGCTGGTGGCGGCTATGGTGGCCCACCCCCACAAGGCGGCGGCTACCCACAACAAGGTGGCGGACGCCCTTCTGGCCCAGGTGGCCATGGTGGTGGACGACCCGGTGGTGGCTACGGTGGCCAACGCCCACAAGGCGGTGGACGCCCAGGTGGCGGTTATGGCGGCGGACGGCCTGGTGGTTACCCACAACAAGGTGGTGGGCGGCCCGGTGGTGGCTATGGTGGCGGACGACCCGGTGGACGCCCAGGCGGCGGTTACGGCGGCGGACGGCCTGGTGGCGGGCGAAGTGGCCCACCGCGCAAAAAATCCTTATTGGTAAGCCCAGACGATATGGCCCGCGTGGACGCGCTTTACAAAAAGCACTTGCCCCTGCCTAACCCGGATGTGCATGAAGTAATTGGCCAAGAGCTGGATATGAAACCCAGCATTGTGTTTTTTGCCATTAACTTGATTCGTCAAAAAATGCGCTTACCCAAGTTGGAATACCCCAAACGCAAGCTGGCGGTTACGGAAGAGCAGCTTATGGCGATTGAATCGTTATACGAGCCGTATTTGCCCTTGCCTCCCATTGGTATCCACAAAATTATTGCCAAGCAGCTAAAATTAGATGAGTGGCGCGCCCACGTGGCCATTGGTTTAATCCGCAAAAACAAAAATATGGACCGCTGGAACGAAGATAGGGATGACCTGCCTGCATCCATGAAGGAATCCTTAGCAGAGGCGGCGGCCAATAAAGACGATGGCGATAGCGAATAAGCCTACCTGCACTGGTTTTATGCAGGCAGAAACCCTTACAACGCGCTGTTAGTAGGGGGTTTAAAGGGCTTTACTTGCCTTTTGTAACGCCGTGTTACGGGGTTTAGGGGGGATTAGGCAATCTTGCCTAATATAATGTTTTTATTAATATATGAGATAAGTGGAGTCAATCAAGCGTAGCTTACGGCACAAATTGTGTGTGTTGCCTAAAGCGTGTGTGGAACGAACCGCTATACGAGCGATTCCGTCCTTATCGGATTTAGTGGAGACTGGAAGAGGTAAGAACCAATGGGATTCGCAGCTAGCCAAGCGCGGTTAATCATGCTGACAGCCCGGAAAAGCGACCTGGAGATACAACTACAGTTTATCAACCAGGCCCGTTTACAACTGGCTAACGTCAGTGGTGCGTTATTTAACGTTACTACCAACCTGGAACCGGAATCACCTCAGGCACAAGCCATTCAGGCTCGTATCGCGTCTATTCAAACCCTGGATAAATCCCTTGAACTACAAAACAAGCGGATTGATGCCCAGTGGCAGGCCATTACGACTGAAGTGGAAAGTGTACAACGAGTGATTAAAAAGAATATTGAGATGTCCTTTAAGGCCTTTGCCTAAAAGGTAGTGTTGATGTATTCATCGGTAATCTTATCGCATTAATCGTGCGATACCCTGTGTTGTGCAATGAGGAACATGAAACGACTGATCCATATGTTAGGTCAGGGCGTACTGTTACAGTGACTTGGGATAAATTGAATAGACTAAATACGCCTACAGCGTAGCTAATGTGGAGATGGCTACCAGGATAGGGGTTGTTATAGCAATGCGGTAACCCGCCTTAGCGATTAACCGTAAACTTTACGGGGCGCTAACATAACCACGTGCCAGTGGTTGGGTTTGTTGCTGCCGAACGTATGCCACCAGCTGCTTAGCTTGGGGGGCAAATTGGCCGTTGGGGGATAAATTTAAATAGGCCTCGCCATACTGAAGAGAGGCAGACCATTGTTCTTGCTTTTGAAGCACCGCTGCCAGTAAGTAATAGGTGGGGGCATAATTAGGTTCGTGCTGTATGGCAGTGCGGTAGGCCTGTTCTGCTTGGGGGTACTGGCGTTGCTGCACGTGTAGGTTGCCCATGTAAATGTAGGCCCAGGCGTTGTCTGGTTCGTAGGTTAGGGCGGTTTTAAAGGTGGCTAGGGCTTCGTCAAATTTTTCTTGCTTTAGCAGTAGTTGGCCCAAATTTAGGCGGGCAAAGTTATAGGTGTCATCCGCTTTTAGGGCGCCGTTAAACGCTTCTGCGGCTTTGTCTAGCTGGTTTTCGTTTTCGTATAGCAGGCCCAGGTTGTTGTAGGCATAGGTAAAGCCAGGGCTTAGGCTAATAGCCAGCTGGTAATGGATTTTTGCTTTTCTGATCAGGCCTTGCTCATCGTAGGCGTTGGCCAGGTTAAATTGCAAAATGGCGCTTTCCGGCAATACTTCTAGCGCATGGCTGTAGTAGCGCTCAGCGGCTTTTAGGTCGCCATCATCCATAGCCAGTTTGCCAAGGCGAAGGGTGGCGCTCAAAATTCTGGGGTTTAGCAACACGGTTTTTTCGTAGGTTTCGCGGGCTTCATCCAATAAGGCCTGTTTTGCCTCGCTGTTTAGGGTTTGTTGGGCTTGGTGGTAAGCCGCCTCTGCCCATAAGTAGTGGGCTAATAGGTGTTTAGGGTCGGTTTGGCCAACCTGCCGCAGTAGGGCGATGGCTTGTTGATACTTGCCAGCTTCAATAAGGGTGCTGGCCTGGGCGGTTAAGCCCCATTCCGACTGGGATAGGTGGGATTGTGCGTGGGGGGCTAGCCCGGCGGTAATGGATTCTACCTGGCCCCAAGCAAGGGAGGGGATTATCAGTAGGCTGGTAGCAAGTACGCTATACAGTGAAACGTGGGTAATGGTTGTTGCGACGGTGTTGCATAATTTCATGATTAATTGACCTGAATTAGGCCAGTAGGAACGGGAAGGCGTCCAGAATGGCGCCTAAATGGGCGCAGGATGATGACGTGTTCGTTCATATGGCTCTCTATGTGGGGAATGTATCGGCAGCTAAACGGTATAGCGTAGGGGGATAAGCCGAATTAATATTGGGGGTGTCTCTGCTGGTGCGGAATAAACCGTTTGTAACGTTAGTATACCCTATGTTTTAAATAATTACTATACTTTATATAGTAATTAACCTTTATGGCGGGCCAAACCTGTTACATTTATTTACAAGTTGGGTTATGTAGGGGAGGAAAATCCCGTGGCGCTTCGGTATGGTATAAGGTTGCCTATTTGTTGCGGTTGTAGCAATTGTAGGTGTGTTGTTAGCCATTGCCTTTGCTGTGCCCCTGTGTCTAACTAGTGAGCCGATTTGTCGTTACTACCTTGTTTAGAAACCTTTAAACGTAACCGATGCCTACGATTATGGAAGCCGAACCCACCTTATCCGAGCGCGATTGCCAGATGATTCATCAGCTGGTGGTGGGTGTGCTGGAATTAAGCGGCTATTGCGATTGGCGCCAAGGCCCAGCGGTAACCCCCGAAGAAGAATGCTTACCCACGGCGCCCGAGCTGGCCCGTCACCTAAACTTAAAGCTAGACAAGATGAAAAAAAAGCTAAAGTGGTTGCTGCAAACCGGCCTGTTAGAAACCGTTAGCTATACCCCAAAGCGCTACCGCTTAGATATGTTCCACATGATGCGCCTAGCCCACGACCCTTCGGTTCGCTTTTTGTTTGAGCCAGACTCGCCTTATGCGGTGCCCGCCTTAATTGACGTGGTTAATTAGCGGGCTGCCGATTAATACGCACGTGCTGGAGATCGATTAAATTTAGGGGGCTAATCACCAAGCCATTAACGTGGGGCTTGGCCAGCCATAGCTTGTTTGCCGTATACAGCGGAATAATAGCCGTATCGGTTTCTAACAGTTGCCGCTGGGCTGTATTCATTAGTTGTTGGCGCTGGGGGCCATTGGCAGTAATGGCGGCGGTTTTAACGGCGGTATCGTATGTGTGGCTTTGCCAGCCAGTGTAGTTATTACCACTATCGCTGGTAAACAGGGCTAAAAAACTGTCAGCATCGGGGTAATCGACAAACCAGCCTAGGCGGTATAGCCCTGGGGGCTGGGTTTGCAGCTGTTTTAAAAACATCTTCCATTCCATGTTTTGCAGCGTAACGGTAACGCCAAGGTGTTTTTGCCATTGGTACTGCAAAATTTCCATTTCTTTGCGAGTATCGTTTTGGGTGGCATACCCCAGCGCCACGGTAGGGAAGGGGTTATTAGGCCCGTAACCCGCTTGTTTTAGCAGGGCTTTGGCTTTAGCTGGGTTAAAGGCTAAGCCTAAATCTGGGTTATAGCCAAACAATCCGGGGGTAAGCCACGTGGCATTGGCCTTTTGACCGCTTTGCAGTAATTTTTCAAACCAGCTTCTATCTGTGGCGTGGGCAAAGGCCTGACGAACCAAGGGGTTATTAAAAGGCGCCTGCTGGGTGTTAAATCCAATATAATTTAGCCGATAAATTGGGTTTAGGTGGGCATCGGGGTGGTGTTGTAGGCGGCGAACATCGCTAGCCGGAATGCTGGTGGTGGTCTCAATCAGGTCCAGCTCGTTATTTTCGTACATTACCACGCTGGTGTTAGGGTCGTTTACCATTACCATCTCAATAGTGGTGGTGGGCGTGGCCACGTTGTTTAGGTGGTAATTGGGGTTGGGAGATAACGTTAAATGATCTTCGTGCTTCCATTCGGCCAGTTGGTAGGGCCCATTACCCACAAAGTGGCCGGGTTCCGTCCATTGGTCACCGTATTGCTTAATCACATCCAGCCGTGCCGGTAGGGCAATAGGGGCGGCCATTAAATCTAAAAAAAACGGAATAGGTCGCGCCAGGGTTACCTGTAAGGTATGGGCGTTAAGGGCGGTTGCCTTAACCGTGGAAAAATCCGTAGGCGCTTGGTAAAAGGCTTTAGCGCCAGCCAGTTCATACAGAAAAAAGGCGTAATCCGCGCCGGTGGCAGGGGTTAGGGCGCGCTGCCAGCCATCTAAAAAATGTTGTGCGGTTACCGGGGCACCGTCGTGCCAGCGGGCGGCTTTATCCAAGTAAAAGGTATACGTCAGTCGGTCAGGCGAAATATCCCATCGTTTGGCCACGGCGGGCTGTACGGCCATATCTGGGCCAAATTGCACTAGCCCTTTCATCAGGTTTTGAATAACGGTGTAACTGGTGAGATCCACCGCCTTGGTGGGGTCTAGCGTGGGAGGTTCGGTGCCTAGGTTTAAGGTAAAGAGTGGCGAAGCGGCACCGTTATGGCTAGAGGGCGGTGATGGCGTGATGCCACACCCCGAAAGACCCACGGCAATAGCCCCCATAACAACCCCGAAAAGCAGGGGTATGAGATAACGTTGAAGGGCGAGCATAGGGCTTAGGCTAATGCTTGGGCGCCGCTGACGATTTCTAGAATCTCTTGGGTAATAGCGGCTTGGCGAACCTTGTTGTACTGAATGGTAAGCTTGCCAATCATTTCGCTAGCATTAGTGGTTGCGTTGGCCATGGCAGTCATCCGGGCGGCCAGCTCGCTTGCGGCACTTTCTAACAATAGCGTGTATAGCTGATTAGTTAAGTATAGTGGCACTAGGGCGTTTAAAACAGTAACCGGGTCGGGCTCAATAAGTTGCTCGCGTGGGGCTACGGTCGCTTGGCCGCTGGTAGGGGCCACGGCTAATAATTCGGCAGGGTACACGCCGGGGTCGGGGATAGATACGGTGGGCAGCAAGCTGGTTAGCTGCACCTTGTAACTAATCATGCTGCGGAAATGGGTGGATAGCACCACAATGTCGTCCACATCGCCAGCTAAGTATGCTTTGCTTAGCGTGTCTACCACGTCTTTGGCGTGCATGCTGGTGGGGGCCGCTGTCATATCTACCATGGTGCCAATCACGGTGCTTTTGCCGTAGCGCTTCATGGCTTGGGTTACTTTGCGGCCAATGGTGTAAAACACAGGGGTTTTGCCTTGGGCCAGCAAGTGCTTTTCTAACTTTAGCGCTTGGCGAATAATGGTGCCGTTAAAGGCGCCACACAAGCCACGGTCAGAACTCATTACCACAATGGCGGGGTTATTCGCGCCGGTGGGGGTGGTTAGCCATTTTAAGGTGCCTGCAGCATCCGGTTCGTTAGCCAAGTGCTGTTGGGCAGCACCAGCTACTTCTAACAACAGTTGCTCTAGCTGGGCACTATAAGGGCGAATTGCCTTTACCTTGTTTTCTGCACGCTTAACTTTAGCCGCCGCCACCATACGCATGGCTTGCGTAATTTTTTGCGTGTTTTTAACGCTTTTAATGCGTCGGCGAATATCTTTTAAGTTGGCCATGAGAAAACAGTCTCGTTATACGTTGGGTTAACTAAGGGTAAAGGTGCAGGCAATGTGCTTACGCGCTAAATACGTCACTAGCAAAGGTGTTTAGGTGCTTCAGTAGTTCAGCTTGGTCGTCATCGCTAGGCTTGGCACCGGTATCAATCTTGCTTTCTAGTGCGGCAGCATTAGCGGTAAAGTAATCAAACCACTGGGCTTTAAACTTTTGGATAGCTTCATTAGGCACGGTATCAAACACGCCTTTGTTACCACCAAACAGAATGCTGTACACCTGCGCTACTGATAGTGGCGCGTACTGTGGCTGTTTTAGTAGCTCTACTAGTTTTTCGCCGCGCAACAGTTGTTGCTGGGTGGCTTTGTCTAGGTCGCTTGCAAACTGGGCAAAAGCTTCTAGTTCGCGGTATTGGGCTAAATCCAGGCGCAACTTACCGGCTACCGATTTAACGGCTTTGGTTTGGGCGGCACCACCTACACGCGATACCGAAATACCAGCGTTAATAGCAGGGCGAATACCGGCGTTAAATAGGTCAGATTCTAAGAAGATTTGACCATCGGTAATGGAGATAACGTTGGTAGGAATATACGCAGATACGTCACCGGCCTGGGTTTCAATAATGGGTAGGGCTGTTAAGCTACCGGCGCCTTGCTCGTCGCTTAGTTTAGCGGCGCGCTCTAGTAGGCGGCTGTGCAAGTAGAACACATCACCAGGGTAGGCTTCGCGGCCTGGCGGACGACGTAGCAACAAGCTCATCGAACGGTACGCCCAAGCATGCTTGGTTAAATCATCGTAAACACATAGCACGTGCTTACCTTGCTTCATAAAGTGCTCACCAATGGCTACTGCAGCAAAGGGGGCTAAGAATTGCATGGGTGCTGGGTCAATAGCGCTAGCGGCTACGATAATGGTGTTTTTCATGGCACCGTGGTCTTCTAGCGTTTTTACGATTTGCGCAACCGAGCTAGATTTTTGACCAATGGCACAGTAAATAGAAATTACATCTTCGTTTTTTTGGTTGATGATGGCATCCAGAGCAATGGCGGTTTTGCCGGTTTGACGGTCGCCAATAATCAGTTCGCGTTGGCCACGGCCAATGGGTATCATGGC
The DNA here is from genome assembly GCA_030429585.1 of bacterium. Classification (GTDB taxonomy): domain Bacteria; phylum Cyanobacteriota; class Vampirovibrionia; order Vampirovibrionales; family Vampirovibrionaceae; genus JAUIEU01. The sequence continues at coordinate 11,184 of JAUIEU010000001.1, forward strand.
GTCGATAGCGGTAATACCGGTTTGTAGTGGCTCATGTACCGATTTACGAGCAATAATGCCGGGGGCTTTTTTCTCAATTGGTACGGTGGCTTCAGCGTCAATGGGGCCTTTGCCATCAATGGGGTTACCCAGTGGGTCTACCACGCGGCCAGCCAGTGCTTCGCCAACGGGGATGGAGGCAATTTTGCCGGTAGATTTTACGGTTTGGCCTTCTTTAATTTTGGTGTAGTCGCCCATAATTACGGCGCCCACATTGTCTTCTTCTAGGTTTAGTACCATGCCGGTGGTGTCTTGGCCGTCGTCAAAGGTGAGTAGTTCGCCGGCCATTGCGTTGCGCAAGCCATAAATACGGGCAATACCGTCACCAACTTCGGTAACACGGCCCACGTCACTCACATCAATAGCGGGTTGGAATTCAGCCAACCGGGCCTTTAGGATGGAACGAATTTCATCGGCGTGGAGGGTAGATGCAGTCATTTTATTAGAGTCCTTACTCGTCAGAGGGGTTTAAAAATTAAAAGGGGTTTAAAGAAGATTCAAAAAGAATGTTAGCTAACCGCAGTGGGTTGGGTCATTTGCTGAAGCTGGGATAAAAAGGTGCCATCAATGCGGCGGTCGCCAAATTGTAGGGCCGCGCCGCCTAAAATACGGCTGTCTACGACGGTTTCTAGCAGTACTTCGGTATATCCGTAGCGGGCTTTCATGGCGTCGGTTACTTTAGCTAGTACGGCAGGGTCTACGGGGGCAGCGGTGGTTAGAGTGCCACGCACGCGGCCTTGCTTATCGTCTACCATGGCTTGCACGTCAGCTACCACAGCGGGGAAAAGGCGAATCCGCTGGTGCTCAATTAGCAAAAATAGCAGATTTTTTACGGCCTCATCGGCACCGGTTAGGGCGGCGTTTAGCAGGTCAAATTTTTGGCTGGCATCTAAACTAGGGTTAGAGAGTACGTCGTATAGCCCGTCGCCGAGTTCGTCAAATACTGTATTTACAGTGGTTAGTTGCGCCATCACGTCATCCAAACGGTTAGATTCGGTGGCCCATTGAACTAGGGCGTCGGCGTAGCGGTGGCTAATGGCATCAGTAGGCATAAGGGTTAAAACAGGGGTCGGTTAGGGGGTAACAGGGTTAAAAAGAGAAAGGAATAGTGTTATTTGCTGGCCAGTTGCTCGGCAAAGGTATTTACCGAATTAGCCTTCTGGGCGTCGGGTAGTTGGCCAAGGGCTTCTTTAGCAGAAGCGACGGCATCGGCGAGTACTTGTTCTTGAAGGTTACGCATCATGCGTTTGTCTTCTTGGGCCATGCGCTGATGAGAACGTTCTACAATACTGTCGGCTTCGGCTTGGGCATCGGCTAAAATTTTAGCGCGTAAATCTTGGGCAGATTGGGTGGCGTTGCTTAAAATTTCGTCTACTTCGCCATTTAGGTTAGCGGTGCGTTGTTGAATAGCAGCCAATGCCGCGTTGGCTTTGTCGCGCTCGGCATATAAGGTGTCTAGCTCGTTTTTAATATCCGCTTGTTGGTTATGAAAAATTTTGTGGGCGTTGGCTTTGCGCACGGCCCAAATAATAACAATGGCGGCCAAAACAATGTTAACCACGTTGGTGTGTAACCACCATTCCAACGAATACAGCGCAGGGCCGTGGGCGGCAGCATGCTCGCCTGCAGCGTGGGCAGCCTCTGTAGCGCCATGCTCGGCGGCTTGGGCAAGCGCCTGCACAGGTACGAGTAGCAAAAACAGTAGAGTTGAAATTAAGGAATAAACCATAGTGGGTATCGTGTGTGTGGGTTTAGCGGGGTTAAACGGAAAGGATAAAAGGTTTGTTGGCGGCTAATTAGCGAGACATGGCTGCCTGTGGTTGGCCAGTTAGTTGGGCCACAATATCGCCAGCCCAGTTGCTGCGCTCGCTGGCTAGTTCACCAAGCACGGTTTGCCGTTGGGCATCGAGTGCTTGCAAGTGGTTTTCTAAGGCCACATTAGCCTTAGTGCGTGCGGCATCGGTTTCAACACTCGCATCTTTTAGGGCGGCTTGGCGGTGTTCTGCCATAAGCTGTTGGGCTTTTTGGCGGGCTTCTGCCAGTTGTTGCTGATAGGTGGCGGCGAGTTCAGCTTCGGTTTGGGCAGCTTGGCCAGCAAGCTGTAGGGTATTTTGCCGCTCGGCTTCGCGGGCAGCTAAAATGTTGCGGATGGGCTCAAAAAAGACCTGCCGCATTAGCACCATAAACACCATAAAGCTGGCGAAAATGACAATAAATGTAGCGTTAAAATCCATGGTGCAACAACCGTAGGGTTAAACTAATAAGTGTAAAAAAAGAGTACTAAGAAAAAGGGGTAAAGGGGTAACACGTGGCTACCCCTTTAAAATGAGTATGTCTTATACAAAGATTTTGCTGAAGACTAGGTAGAAGGCAACGAAGCCAAACAGACCAAGCAATTCAACTACACCTAGGGTAATAAAGAATTGAGGGGTAATAGCGCCTTGCACGTCGGGTTGGCGAGCAACGCTATCAAAATAGTGGCTAGCCATCATGCCAATACCGATAGCAGGACCAATACCGGCCAAGCCAACAGCAATAGGGGCACTCAACATAGCGGCTGCGTTTACGTCAAACATGGTTATGACTCCTTAAAAGGTCAGATTATAGATACAAATGAAATATGAGAAAAACAGGGGGAGAAAAAAGATACTATTAAAATTAGTGCTCGTCGTGGGTTTCCGTCATTAGGGCAATGTACACGGCGGTAAGAATGGCGAAAATGTAGGCCTGCACCACGGCTACAAACAATTCTAAAAACACCACAAAAGCAGGAATAACATAAGGCATTATGCTAATAGCCAGCCCAGAAAGAATCTCGCCGACCAAGATGTTAAAGTACAACCGAATAAGCAGAGAGCCAGGGCGAGTAATGTGCTCTAGCAGGTTCATGGGTAAAAACAGGGGGCTTGGGTGCAAGTGGTGGGTTAAAAAGCCCTTAATACCGGTGCGTTTAATGGCTAGCGCAATGTACATAACTAACGAAATTATGGCCAGCGCGGCAGTGGTGTTAATATCGCCCGTTGCTGCCATTAGGTGGCCGGTAGGAATAATAGGGTCGAATAATTTTAAGGGGAGTTGCCCCATTAGGTTGGCGAGCAAAATAAATAAAAATAGCGAGCCTACAAAAAATAAATAACCGTCTGCTTTTTCGCCACCGGTGCTAAAGGTAATGCTGCGGCAAAAATTATAAACACCTTCGCCAGCGCTTTGCGCCACGCTAGGGATAAGTTTTAAGTTTCGGGTGGTCCACCAGCCAAATAATAATAGTAGACCCATGGCTGCCCATGCCATGATAATGGTGTTAGCGTTCACAACAAGGCCATCGCCAAAAGACAGTTGCCAGAAATGATCCATATAGGTGCCGTTTAATGTTTAAATAGATAGTAAAAATGAAGCGCCGCTAGCAGGTACCAGTTTAGGTTGCACGCTAGGGCATTGAAATCCGCAAGGTTACTGTATCTCAACCATGGGGCCAGTCAAGCGCTGGCAGTGGCTAACTGCCTGATTTTACATTGTCTTTATTTGATGATTTTGCCGTGTGTTGCGTGGGTGTAGGTGCTGGATTGGTGGGCGGTTTTTTGCGGCCCCAGTAGGCTAACCATGCCGCGTGGGTTGTTGCAAAGCCTAGCAGCAGCCACCCCACCCGATGAATATGCCCATAGCTAAGCACCCCTATGGCGATGCCAGCAAATGCAAAGCGAACCAGACTCCCTAGTGCAAATTTTGCTGGTGATACAGGCGTGCCGGTTGCCTGTGCTTGTTGTTGGGTATGCATGCTTTTGTAGAGTAATTTATGGTAGAAGCCACCCACACCGATGCCTAGCAATATATGGTAGGCGGCAAACCACAGGGGATTCATTATTATTTACCCCGCCTAATTTGTTGGGTGGCCAGCATGGCCAAACCAAGAAAAAACCCGATAATGGCAAATAGCACTGTCCATAGGTTACTCCATTGCCAGTGCTGGTGGGCCAGTTGGCCTAGCCATAAGCCAAGCCCCATGGGTATAATTAAAGAGGTTGCGTATTCCATAGCCCTTAGTATGGCGGAAGGTTTGGCGGCTTGTCTATGGATAACTGGGTTGTTATGGCGTGGGCAAATGGTTGGTGTATGTGCCATTAATGGTAAAAAGGCTTGACCATTGGCAGCCCTTTGACTAAGGTATTGCTCCACTAATTTTTTGTGGAACGGGTGCCCCGTTCGTCTAGTGGCCTAGGACACCTCCCTTTCACGGAGGCGACAGGGGTTCGACTCCCCTACGGGGTACCATTCCTTAATCTCGCGGAGCAATAGTCGGGTACCGCGTTTCGACGATTCAGAGAGCTCGCTTGAGAGTGCTTGCAAACGTGAACCATCAAGCCCAAAAGTGGGACATTTAAGCTCAACTTGGACAAAAGTTGGACATTGTTCGAATGAATTTTTAACATCAGAGCAAGCTGGCAAAATCCTTAATGTAACTAGTAAAACGGTTAAGCGATGGTGCGAGTCCGGCAAGCTAGCGGGCATTCCAACGCAATACGGTAGCCGAATAACCTGGAAAATTAGTGTTAATGCCGTTGAAACGTATCTAGATTCAATTCAGGTGCTAGCGGAGCTAATGGTAGAGGAAGAGCGGCAACAAAATACGCCCCCGCTATCCACGTTAGTAGACGGCTTTCGTAAAGCAATGGTAAATGGTGAGCTGACGGGCAAGGCGTTTTCAGGCCGAACAGTTGATGACTATTTATATTATGTGAACCAATATGTAAAGCAGTACGAGAGCTTTAGTAAAGAGTGCATGGCGGATTATCTGGCGAGTATTCCTGTAAAGCAGTTTGCAACACGAGAGAAGTCATATAAGGCGTTAATCTGCTTTGGTAAGCAGCTAGTGGTGGACAATGTTATTGATGATTCAATGCTCGATAGCTGTCGTGAGCTACGCCCTAAACGCAATACGCCACCCCATCGCCCGATACCGAAGCCCGATGACGTTGAACGTATCCTGGAGCTGGATATGAGCCAGTTAGATAGTGCTTTATTAGGTATTTGCATTCATACCGGCTTAAGAGCTAACGAAATAGCCAGCCTGACACTCGATAACCTGAATACGAAAGCGGGTTTATTAGCGTTTATAGGCAAAGGTGGTAAGGAGCGCGTGGTTGGATTGAATGACGATTGCCTAAATGCTTTACAGGGCTACGTTAATGAAGCAAGGCCAGCTAGTGCATCTCGACGGCTGCTGTTAAATGATGATGGTTTACCGCTAACCCGTCATTCTATCGCATCACGGATTCGTCGACTGGGTGAACGTGTAGGCGTTAAAACAAGTCCTCATGCCCTACGGCGCTATTTCGCCACTAAACATGCGTTAGCTGGCCGCTCGCTGGCAATGCTCCAACGTGTGTTAGGCCATAGTAGCCTTGGAACCACAGAGAAGTATATTCAAGCTACCGCGCTACAGGCTGCCGAAGAGATGAAGGGCTGGGATTGAAATTACAAACGTGTGTCTAATAATTCTGTAATTTGATCAATGTTTCTTAGTTTCGTCATCGTATTTTCAATATAGTCTGTGTTCAACTCGCCAGATTGATTGATAGGCAAAAGAACTTTGATTTCGTTTAACCTTTTTTTTGTTAGGCTCAAATTATAACTATAGTTTTTAACAGCTTTTCGGATTGAAGTTATTAAAAACAAGGCAATAGCTTGGTTGAATTTCTTAATTTTTGAATCTTTATATCTTAAAATCCAGATATTCTGCCCAGAACAAAAGTCGTGATGTTGATAAAAAGTCGCCCCAGTGCTGCCATCTAGCGCTATTGTAATTACTCCACCTGTATTGACCTTAGAGTTTTTTGGGGAAACGTAATCTACAATTCCGTTGTTTGTTGACGATCTGCCTAAGAATGGAATTGATTTAGGGTGTAGCTTATCTGATAGCTCAAAATTTATTTTGTCATCTTGTAATGGCGACTCAATGTCGAAGAAGTCTGATAATAGAACTTTTTCCAAACATTCGCTCATTTACTTGTACCCATTTAGATATAAATACGAAACATATTCATTAACAGTTTCTTGAAGGTCGGACTCAGAGATAAAATAATTAACATCTTCGTGAATAGTATATACCCATTGATCATTTTCTGTCATTAACTTTAAAAAAGAAAAGTCTGTTTCAGTTCTTTTTCTATAGCTATCTATAAGGTATTCATAATTCTCTTTGCTTTGAGCTGTAGGGGTTCTTGCTTTTTGATGCTTAATTAATTCGAAGCCATCATCGTACTTCGCAAGCCAAGTTTCAGATGAGTTTGGTACTCCTGTTTTAAAAACAAGAACGATAGTTTCTGTACCTTTTGGGTAAAAGAGTTGTGAAGGCATTTGAATAGAGGCAATTAAGGAATGTTTGTTCAATATTCTTTTTTTAACGTCATGAATATCGGCATGTTTTTTTGTCCTTCCTGAAACGGCGTTTACAGGTATTATTGCTACTCCAACAGAGTTAGGTAATAGGTTATCAAGCATTAGTTCCACAAATGCAATTTCTGAATAAATGGAATCGGAATATGGCGGGTTGATAAACCCGACATTACACTCGAAAGAACGAACATCTTTACTAAGTTCAAATGCATCACCAATTAGAAGGTTTGATTTACCATCTTTGTTTATAAACATATTTAACGCTACGATAGTATATATGTTTCTCTCTTTTTCAATTCCATATAAATTTGCTAAGCGAAATGCTTCTTTCTGAGAGTGGGTGAGCTCTTCATCTAAAGCTATTTTTCTCCATGCACTAGTTAAAAAGCCACCAGTGCCGACACAGATATCAAGAATTTTCGAATTCACCTTTATATCTGCAAGTTCGCAAAATAAATTGGTTATATGTGTAGGTGTTAAGACAATACCTAAATCTGAACCGCCGGAAGTAGAGTAAGAGAGAAAAACATTAAAAAATGTAGACATTAAGTCAATTTCACGATTTGAGTGGTATTCAAATAAAATATTATCAATATCTCGGATTAGTTGAGCTAATATGCCGTTAGGGTACTTTTCTTTTAGCTTTCTCTTTTCATTTATCCCTAGACCAAGCAGGACAGGCTTGAGTTCGTCAATAATTAATTGTTTCTCTTTAACGTTTGAGCCCTTTACCTTTCTTTCGACTGTCTGAAAAAGAAACGTTGCTAAATCCTTTGCGTTATTAGTATGTGGGTAGCTAACTCTAAAAATAGGATCCTCTAGGGCATAAAGAATTGAGCCCAGGACGTACAATCGTTCGTGTTCAATTACGCCTAATACATCTCTTAAAAACTGATTTATATCATTTGCTTTTTTGTTTAAGTTTAAAAAAGACTCTTTGCTGCTTCTCTCTATATTCGACTTTGATAATTTTTCTGTATAATTTTCTATTGGATAAATTTTATTGAGGTTTAAGTTGTTGAAAAATTCTGAACCTTTTTTCCATGCGAAGGTATCAATTACTAAATCTTCGACACTATTTCCTGATATGCCTATGGCAATAACATTGAATTCATCCTTTAAGAAAGATGCGTACCATAATGCCCCATTAACAGCATATTTTTGAATATCTTCAGTTAGTGGTTCTTTGTAATGAAATTTTGTCTCTTTTTTATTCTCTATTACTATAACCAGCTCTTCTTTCTCGTGAAATATTATATATTCTGGAAATCCAAGGTTCCCCTTTTTGTTTTTGGATGAACTTTTAAGAAGCCCATTAATTTTATTGTTTGTGCTTTTTTTTGCCCATACTTCAACATTATTTTTGCTATTGAAAGCGCCATCTACATATCCATTTTGGCGAAGAAGCGAAAAGACAATCATGTCTACTGCTTTTTCTAGGCGAGCATTTGGCACTTAGTTACAAACCTTTTTTTATACACAATTATAAAAATTTAACATAAATTACGTAACTTGTGAGACTAGCTTTGAAACAGTTCCTACACCAGTACGGAGCTCGCTGGCAATTTTACGGATGCCCCAGCCTTTGGCGCGTAGTTCGAGTATACGCTTGCGTTTTACGTTGCCGATAGTAGGACGGCCTAGCTTGGTTCCTTGCGCTTTCGCTCGCTCTAGTCCGGCTTTGACGCGCTCTTGTATCATAGCTCGTTCAAATTCTGCGAAAACCCCCATCATCTGAAACATGGCTTTACCGCTTGGTGTGGTGGTATCGATGCCCTGCTGCAAAAGGTACAGATGAATGCCTTTGGAATGAAGCTCGCCCAAAATGCCTACCAAATCTTGTAGAGAACGCCCTAACCTATCGACTGACCAAACGGCTACAATGTCGAACTCTTTACGGTTTACAGCTTTGCAGAGCTCATCTAACGCAGGACGTTGTGAGCGTCCCTTGGCCCCGCTAATGCCTTCGTCGGTATAGGTTGCCACTATTTCCCATCCGTGGCGTTCTGCGACGGCCTGTAGTTCTCTGAGTTGGTTCTTAACGGTTTGGCCATCGGTGGATACGCGAGCGTATAAGGCTGCGCGTTTGGGTTTGGTTTGCATTGTTTCTTTCCGTCTCTATAGTGTACCGTTAATGTACTTATAACACTAGATTAAAGAACAGTCAAATTTGATGAATTGGCCCCAGTCAGCAAGCGGGTTTACGCTATCGGATTTTGAGGGGTTTTAAGTACACCTAGTTAATGGGGTAGTAGGGTTGTTTTGCAACTGCCGTTGCGGGGCGGTGGTTAGTTTATTGTGCTAGCGGATTAGGCATTGCTCTTGGTAGAGCCCAGGATAACGAGGGGGTAGGGGGGAAACTGTCGCTGACGCTCTCGTATAGGAAGGCTTAAAAATATGAGGTATTTTTGAAGCAGGCCAGTTTTACTCATGGTGTGTTTATTGCATTACGTCGATTTCGAGCAAAAAGGTTTTTCTCTAAGTTCTAGGTAATTAATACCTGTTAGGGAGTTCGCCTTCTCAATAGCGTCTTCTGTTATCTCTCCAATGGTAATAAGTCCATCATGTTCGTTACCGATAACCTGAAAACCAAACTCATCTGCCAGCGTGGTTAAGGTGTGAATATAAAACGCTTCCACGCCTTGTAGGTAATGTGCCACGATTGCCCCTCGGTTGCCTTGGAACGATGCCCAGCTCCGTTTTAGCCCTGTCGCATTGGTTAGGTGTCCGCCAGCTTCTACACGCTGGCAGAGGTGGGCTTGCCATTGCTTAAGATGCTTAGTTAATCCTAAAAAGCTTTGACGGAGTTGGGTTAGCGTGTGGTTTAAATGCTCGTTATCTTGCGATTCGCTAGCTTGGCGTAAGGAAGTGACAATAGCAGCGGTTTGGTTGCTATGGTGTTTCGTATTCGTTGGTAGGTGTGCGCCCATTAATAACGAGCATAGACACTCTTTCCATGCGTCTTCACTAATCCCTACTTCCTTTGCTAACAGTGCTCGCTTATTTGGGTTTGCGATGTAGTCTTCTAACCACTGGCAGGTAAATCCCTCAGTAGCCATCGCATGGGCAATAATCCGAACTTGAGACGAGGATAAATCATAGTTGTGTAAATTAGGGATACCTGTATAAGCAGCGGCTTTCATCTCACGTGATGCGCTTTGTAAGGGGGTGCCAATGCGTCCGCTTTGTTGAATTTGGTATAAAGGTTTGAAGCTAGAAACGTTGAGCCAATCGGTTTGGCTTAAACCTTGTTTACGGATAGCATCATAAACGCACCAGTCATTGAGGTATCGAAAGGCTGAACGTGTAGAACGTTGTACTATGTCTTCAAATCGACGTTTGTTGAGGTGGTGTTCTATCATTGGCACGTTGACGTAACAAGCTGAAATAGAACGGATTACCTGCTGAATAAGTGGTGTGGGCTTAATTTCCTTGTCAGGTTGCGTATTCCAGCTATCCCGCCATGTCTTACCTGTTAATAAATCTACCCATTGCCCATGTCTAACAAGTTCGGCTTGTTGGATATAGCTATCAATAACAAGAGGCGTTAGGCGGTAGCGTCGAGTCCGAACCCCTGGAACATATTGCCTATCAATCTCTATTAGCCCCGATTGTGCTAACGATTCTGGGTTAGCGTTGCGAAACTTCGCTTGAATAAACGTTGCTGGAATAGAGAGCCATCCATGGTTAGATTGAAATTGACGTCGAAATTGGGTAAACGTGGAAGCCATAATATGACAGAATAGACGGTAGTTTGGCCCTTTCGGTTGGGTATGGGTTTGGAACAACCAAAGATTAGCCAGCTTTAGATAAACCGCTTGTTCTACTTTGTAGTGTTTAAAACGTTCCATTGTTCCCTGTGTGGTTGTAGGTAGTTGTAAGGTATAGAAGGCTATTAAAGGAATGAATACACGCTAACCCACTGTATGCCTACTATATGTTATACAGTTCTTATCAACGACTGAGTGTAGGGGCTATTTTGATTTGTTGTAGCAAGGGATAAAATAGGCTACTCTAATACCTGCTAACCCCTGATAGGTTGGCCGAGGCTGATTACCTCGTCTCAAGATGGCTTGCATCTGGCCAAAACCTAGATGCTGCTTCTCTGGCTTTTGCCGGAGTGCGGCGTCATGTCCAGGCTTCGGCTAAAAGCGTCGCGGCTGTTCTTGAGCAGTTAATCACCTCCGGCTCCTCTTTATGGGGAGTCTTTTCTTTCGAGGTGTTTATGACTCAACTGGTAATCTCATTTGTCCGTATAACGCTATTGGGCTTATTGGCGTGGTATCTGCTACCCATTAACTATTATTTAGCAGTAGGGCTAGCGATAGTGATTAACTGTCTTTATCTCATCAATAGTGAGCCTCCTTTGAGTGATAAGGAATTGGTTAAGTATTTGGGCATTACGCTTTCTTGTGTTTCGGTGTGGTTGCTCATTAGCAATGGCCTAAATTCGCCACACGATTGCCTAATTAATGTGAATGATTCGGTTAGCAGCATCCGAGAGCTAGAAACGCTAGCAAGCGGTTCTCAAAACCAAGCCGAACTGGCAGACATACAAGCGTTATTGGCTCGCAACCAGGAGCTATTGGTAACGGGTATTGAAGACGCCCAACTATGTTTGAGTCGTGTTTCTGCTCCATTGGGCTATTTCGACTTAGCGTCCCTGCTAATTTTGGGCGGCCTACTACTAGTGCCAAGGCAGGTTTTGAAAGCGTATAGCGGAAGCGAGGTGGCTTAGATGAAACTATTATTGGTTCCCCTATTGTTTATGATGGTAACTATGTTTAATGGCTCTGTGTGGGCGGATGATTCGATGGTGTTACGCTCGCTTGAAGGCGATATCGATAAGGAGCCGGAGCCGTATGTGTTGGAGATTCCTAATCCGCCAATGTGGGTTTCTATTTGCCTGCAAAGTATGTCGATGCTCAATGGGATAATCCAGGGAGTTTCTATTCCTACAAAGAAAGGCTCAATAATTACTGGGTTCAACGGCGCGAGAACTTCTTTATCGAGATTAACGCCTGTTTTGATTCTAAAGATGTGGCCATGTGTTACCTTTCTGTGAAGCATAACGAGGAACGTAAAAACGCGGAGTATAACCAACAGCGAGTTCAGGAGAGAGCAGCAGCGTCGAGGATTTATAGTAATGCCGCCCAATCCATGCAGAATACGGCCAACCAAATCCAGCAACAACGGCCAATCCATTGCAATTCGTATAGCTACGGCGCATCGACTTTGACTACTTGCTACTAACCACCGCACAAGCTCAGCATGAGCGCAGTGAAAAAAAGGAGCCAGCTAACTAGTATCGCCAGCAACCGTCTTTTCTACAATATAGGCAGGAAGCTCATTGAGGCTATTTCAACGTTTCCCTCGTCTGCTCCTTGCAGGTATATGGTGCCATTTGCATATACTGAGCAAACAATTTTTGAACCACGGGTGAATACTGCACGTAATACTTGGCCATTACCTGGTGGAGGTTCAATTTTAGCCCTAAACTTTGCTAATACTTTCATTATTTTTGTCCACATATTTGCATCAAGATGAACTCGAAATGTATTACTGGCCATGAAACTCACCTCTTTCGTGTGGCAAGTATTTATCACCACTCGACAATATTTTATATGTTTCCTGAGAAATATGGCTGGAATGACCAATGAAAAGAAACATAGAGGGCTTAGGGTTTACTTCTTTAATAACCCAGCCATCCTCAATAAGGGAGGTAATTACGTTCTCTAACGTAATACTTTTTGGCCAGTTGAAGTGAGTTACCTCATTGCTATCAATCCCTTTGTTGTATTCAAAGAAATGATTCAATAAATCATACTTTGCTGATTTTATATTTCCTCTACTTGGGAAGTCATAATGTGTTTTTGTTGTTGGCATAAAAATGCCTCCTATATTAACTATACAAAAGGGCAACTCCGAAAAGACTTTTGGCCGCCCGTATTACCATTATTAACCTTGATACTCATCTCAAAAAAGTGTATTATTTGAGGGATAGTTCAAGGAGCTTTTCATGGCCGATTTTTGTCCTCATTGCTTAAGTCAAAATATAGTGAAAGATGGAAAAAGGACGAAGGGGCGTAACAAAGGTATGCAACTATGGAAATGCAAAAATAAGGAAGAAAATTGCGAGAAAAAATTTATAGAGGCAACATCTCGAAGCCAAGCATTTCGCGAAGAAATGTATAGCTATTTTCCTCTACTAGGTAATAAATCAGCCCGAACTAATAATAACCCTAAGGAGAGGCCGCTTATTACAATTGCAGGTATTGCAAGGCGAATGGGAAGACAATCTTTAAGGAGTAATGAAAATAAGCGGGTAGTTTCTCGCAGTACAGTATATAGATATTTAAAAGACTGGGAGGCTGAGGGACGCCCCTATTACAAGTGCTCATATAAAATCAATAATAGAGATGAGATGTACAATATAAACGAAAGATTTTCTATTGACGTCTATAAAGCTTATGTTAAATACGGCAACGTAAAGCGCCCCAATAGAATCAACTTGGACAAAAGTGGGACATTTGATAACGATTAGAAAGGTTGCGAAATGGCAAAATCCACACGGTGCCGTACAAAGGTGGCGGACAAAGGCTCCCTTTCACGGAGGCGACAGGGGTTCGACTCCCCTACGGGGTACCATCTTTCATTTTGTGGGTTTTCAGCTAATACATCAAAGGGCTTTTTGTAGGTGGGACTTAGCTTTCCGTCCTTTAGGGTGCAGTTCGAGAGTACGATTCGGAGCAATTTAGCCTGTTCAATAGCGTCCATGGTTTCGAATAGGCTGTGAGCGTCTTTGGCGAGTTCGAGAATGGATAAGCCTAGTGCCATTTGCTCATCGCTAGCGTTTTGTAATCGCTCTAGGTGGCTTGTGGTCTCTTCAATCTGTTGACGGGTTTCCTTCGCTTTAATTAGGTAGAAATCCTTATCAATTAAGCCTTCCAGCTTATCGTCGTATAGCTGTGAAAGCTTGCGCTGTAGTTTTTTAATTTCTTGGTTTAACTCGGATTGCCGGTTACTCACTTCTTCATCTTTTTGGGCATTGATGTCTTTTAAACCCTGAACCATCCATCGGTATTGGTCTTCGGTAATGCTAAAGGAAGCCACCATTTCCGAGAACTGCGCTTGCAGTTTTTCTTCCCGAATATATTTATCAGGGCATTTTTGTTTGTAATGCGTGCAGCGGTAATACACATACCGCCCCTGTTTTTTCACATCACCAATAACTGCACACCCGCAATGCCCACAAGTTACCATCCCTCTGTAAGCTACAGAGCGCTTTTGTGGGTTGGGCTTTGAGCGTTGCTTCATTAACTGCTGAACTTTTTTGTAAGTACCCATACTGATAAGCGGGGGATACTTACCGATAAAGTGCATGCCTTTAAACTCGAACTGGCCGGTGTAAAAAATACGGGTTAGGATTCGGTGGAAATTGCCTACCGTTGGTTTGGCCATGGATGGCTGAAAACGATAACCTTCCTCAAAGAGCTTTTTAATAAGGCGTTCTATAGAATATTCACCAGTGGCATACAGCTCAAACGCACGTTTAACGTAAGGGGCTGTATTTGGGTTTAATTCAACGGTTTTGGTTTGCTTGTTGTTTCGGTACCCGTATGGCGCGGCGGATGGCCAGTGGCCTTGTCGTGCTTTCTCTAGCATCCCTTTAGCGGTTTCTTCAGATAGGTTGTCGATAAAGTTCTTTGCCAACACTACTTTGATGCCATGGATGAGTTTGGTGTGGCTTTTAGCCCGTTGGGATAGCACCTCGCCTTCTTTCACCATGTGAACTTCGATATCGTGCTTGTTAATTAGTTCATCAATCAGCACGTAGTCTTGAAAGTTGCGGGTGAGGCGGTCGGTCTTTTCCACCAGAATGCTATCAATGCTGGGGTCTTTTCGGATTTGTTCAGCCATTTGGTTAAAGTGGGTACGGCCTGCTTTTTTTGCTGTTTCCGAATCGGTGTATTCTGCCGCGATGGTGTATTGGTGCTTGTCCGCGTATTCTCGCAGCAGTTTTAGTTGTGCGGGTATGGAAAACCCGTCCTTTTCCTGCTCTTTGCTAGATACCCGCGCGTATAGAATGGCTTTTTTCACCTTACAGAGCCTCAGTTGGACGTATGAAATTTGAGTATTTTGCAGCCACTGTTACTTCAATGCCATATTGCTGTGGGTTTTTTAACCGTTTATATATTTCACGGATTATGGATGGCTTGTACTTTTCATTTTTACCATGTTCAGTGCTTTCAATAGTGGCATGGAAAAGGGGGTCGCCAAATAGCTTAAAGTCTCTGATAAGTTTTGCTACTCGCATGTGTGTCATGTTCTTATTCCCAATGACTTTCGAGATTCGTGTTGCAGTATACGGGTAGAGCAATTCGGCTGGAGCAGTGGCACCATCTATAAGAGCAACATCAGCTTGTTCGTCTTCTGCTAGAAACCCAAATTTCAAGTCGGCTTCGCTTTGATTAATAGATTGGTCTATAAACTTGGGAATAACTTTTTCAAGACTGTTGGCTAATCGTTGGTTTTGCTCTGTAGATTTATCCAGCTTGCCCATGGTATCGGATAGTTTATTCTCAGTTCGTGAAAGTCGGTTGTTCATGTAAACAGCAAAATCTTCAAAACCTTCAGGGACCAATGCCTGCTCAAACTCAAAAAGCTGAGCTTGCCCTTGCGAATCAATGACAGGCTTTTCTGGTGTGGCTTTCACATTATGTACGACTTTAAGTTTTCCTTGGTTCGTATTTTCATTAGCCATATGGATTCTCCTTACTGGTTGGATGCTTTTTTGCTTAAGTCAGGGTCTTGATTCATGTATATCTTTACCATCGGTTCGAGAAATCCTTCTAACCTCTTTACCTCAAAATCACTAAACTCAATGTTAGGAAAATACTCCTTAAGTACCACCTCTGCTGCTGATTGCCCTCTGGGCGCTTCGCTGCCATCAAAAAACCACGATATTGGCTTTTGAAGAATTTTTGCTAAGGCAGGCAATTCTTTTACAACATCTATTTTTCTAGCCCCTTTTTCAATCAGGCTAATTTTGCCTTGGTCTAAACCTAGGGCATTAGCTAGGTCTTTTTGCGACAAGCCTAATTCATCACGCCGCTGTCGTATTCGGTTGACGAAATCGTGTTCGTTAATACTCATTTTCGCTTACTCCTTGCGCGACTGCACCACATGAAGTGATAACGTATTAACACATATTATTATATGATAATCACTTGCATGTCAATACGTAATTTCATATAATCGAATGTGTTAATCGTATTATATAGGATGGAGATGCGTGATGGCACTGATTACCACCCAAGAGACCGCCAAGCGTTTATACACAACCCCTTATACCGTTCGGAAGTATATCCGGCGTGGGTTACTGGAAGCGGTGAAGCTCGGCAAGCACTACCTAATAACCGAAAAGGCGGTAGAGGAATTTTTAGAGCGCTTACGACACCCCCAAGCGTCTAGCAAAAAGGTCATGGGTTAATGCAAAGCCAATTAGACCAAGCTATTGACGTGTGGCAGCCGTACTACAGCGAC
This sequence comes from bacterium, assembly GCA_030429585.1. Lineage (GTDB taxonomy): Bacteria > Cyanobacteriota > Vampirovibrionia > Vampirovibrionales > Vampirovibrionaceae > JAUIEU01. The sequence goes on from JAUIEU010000001.1 coordinate 27,162, forward strand.
ATGCTTACCCATACGGATGCGGAAGAGATTGTGACTAACTGGAGCGCGTTCCTCAACGTACTTGCAGAGTGGCGAACAGCTAAAGAAGGCAGAGACCAGTAGAACCCAAATATCGTTACTTTTAACCCCATAAGGAGCTTTTGCACCATGAAGGCACCCAAGCCCAAGAAAAAAGAAAAACCGCCTGCGTCACAAGCGGTTCAAGTAAATTTCGATACCACGATTATACCACAGAACAGTGTAGATACGTTGGCACCCAGCAAGCGCCAAGGGAAGTTTAGCCAAGCGTTTATGGAATGGCGGCTGTATATTCCTGTAACGGTACAGCCCATGGAAGGGGGTGAGCCCCATGGCGATTAGTCTTGCCAAGCCCACGCTTCCCCCCACCATGATAAGCCAGCCCCACTGGTTGTTGTGGCGGCTGGTGGATAAAGACAATGCTCCAAAGCCTGCGAAGGTACCCTATAGCCCCCACACCATGGGGGCTTGTAACTCGACGGAGTTAGAGAGCCTAACTACTTACGAGACTGCATTAGCCGCGTGGGAACATGCACCAAAGTTCTTTCAGGGCCTTGGGTTTTCGCTACAAGGCGGAATTGTATGCGTGGACTTAGATAATTGCTTAATGGATAGCGGCGGGCTGATGCCATGGGCTCAGGACATACTAGACCAACTTCCCCCAAGCTTTACGGAAGTATCGCAATCGAGGTGTGGCCTCCACTGGTTTGGCACGGGCACCATTAATGGTACTCGCAACAAGTTCACCTTGGCGGATGGTAATACTGTTGAGATATACCAATCCAAGCGGTTTATAGCCGTAACGGGTACTCGGTTTGAGGATGCGCCACTGGAACTGGCCGAGGCTGGGGAGCAACTCAACCAACTGTATACCCAATTATGTGAAAAACAGCCTCGCTCCCCTGTGACACAAGTGCCAAAAGCACCTACACTACCTGTGGATTTGGATGATACCCAGCTGATTCAAAAGATGTTTAACTCGTCTGGGGACAAAGCAATTGAAGCTCTTTGGCATGGGGATACGTCTGCGTATAACGATGATGAGAGCAGTGCGGATTTGGCACTACTGTCACACCTTGCGTGGTGGACCAATGGTGATTCGCATCGAATGGAGCGGTTGTTTGGTCAATCCATGCTGGCAGCGCGTGAGAAATGGCGGCGTGACGATTACCGGCAACGAACTATGGCGAAAGCCTTGGAGGGGTTTGCAGGCGGCTACACTGGTGAAGGCAATAAGCCCAATAGTGTCGTGCTTCAGCCATGGCCAGAGCCGCGTGTGTTGCCACGGCAATTGATACCGGTAGACCCTTTTGCTATAGAGCTACTCCCCTATCGTGTACGGGGTTTTGTTGAAGATGAAGCGCACCGAATGCAGGCCCCCATTGATTTCCTTGGGGTGAGTACCATGGTGGTGTTAGCGGCTATTATTGGCAGACAGGTAACCATTCGCCCCAAGAAACATGATGACTGGGCGGTGGTACCGAATTTATGGGGCATGGTGGTAGGCCGTCCCTCTACACTAAAAACCCCCAGTATAGCGGCGGTAATGAAAGGCTTGAAGCGACTGGAAGCCAAGGAGATGAATGACTACCAAAAAGCCAAGGGGGATTATGATGCCATGGCTGATGTGGTGAAAATCCGAATGGATGCTTCTAAAAAGAAATTGAAAACCCAATTTGGCAAAAAATCCGGCGTGGATATGGAAGCGGCGGCGCAGCAGTTGCGAGAAGATAGCGAACTGCCCCCTGAACCGGTGTGCAAGCGGTATCTTACTAATGATTCCACCATTGAAAAAGTTGGCGAATTACTGTCTAAAAACCCTCAAGGGATGATGGTGTTTCGGGATGAATTGGCGGGTTTTCTTAGACGCCTTGATAAGGATGGTCACGAAGAAGACCGGACGTTTTATCTCGAAAGCTGGAACGGCGATGGAAATTTTAAAACAGACCGAATTGGTCGCGGTACTATCGTGATACCAGCTTTATGCTTGTCGATATTTGGGGGTATTCAGCCGTCGGTGGTATCCAAGTGGTTGTATGGCATGATGACCCAAATTGGGCAGGACGACGGGTTGATACAACGCTTTCAGTTGATGGTGTGGCCAGATGAACCCACTGAATATAAAGATGTGGATATACCGCCAAACCTGACGGCACGGCAGGAATATTATGCGTTATTGGATTTTCTGGCGACTCTCCAACCAGACAGTATTGGAGCGCAACGTGATAGCGATGAGGGTGTGCCTTACCTCCGTTTTGCTGACGATGCCCAACCCATATTTAGCCAGTGGATGACAGATTGGCGGAACAACCTTAAACGAGAAGGCCATATTGAGCCACTGGAGAATCATTATGGCAAGTACCCGTCATTGGTGGCGTCGTTGGCATTAATTTGTCATTTGGCGAATGGTGATACAGGGCCAGTGACCCACACAGCGTTGCTACAAGCCTTGAGTTGGTCAGAATACCTTCAATCCCATGCCACGCGAATATACACGGCAGCAATGCATTCTCATGTGGATGTGGCCCACAAGGTACTAAAGAAGTTGGAGCGGGGTGAATTGCATAACCCCTTCACGGTGCGTGACTTACAGCGGTACCATACCCGTGGGGTTCCTGCGGAACAGCTTCACGATGCTCTAGATGAACTGGAAGATTGCGGGTATATTCGCCGTGAAACCGTCAAAACGAGTGGGCGGCCCAAGGACCAGTTTCACATTCACCCCCACTTGCTGCGAAAAGGGGCTTAATGATGGCCCAGTGGTTGGAGCAATTGAAAGAAAAAACGACAAAAAGCCCTCAGCCTGTTGTGACACAAGTGACGGAACTCCCTTTTGGCACTTCTGTCACTTCCTCCCAAGACTGTTTTAGTGATTTTCGCTTTATTGAATCACTGGATGACCTAACCCCAACCGAGCATACAATCGTGATGTGGTTGTTTGAGCGAAGTTTGGTCTACCCCTACCAACTGGCGGCGTATTTAAAGGTACCGCTAGGCGCGCTGGAGCCGTTATTGGTGGACCTAGATAAAAACCGCTTCATCCTCCGCTGTGATGGCATGATGGCGATTAATGTGTATGGCAAATATAAATTGGGCCTAATAGGCCCCCAGGAGAGATACCATGGCTAAGAAAACAAAGAAGACGACTAAGAGTGAGCTAACCCCACTTAGTGACCGTGACAAGGCGGTGCTTAAAGGGCAGTTACCCAAACTGGAAGCATCCCTAGACCGCCCCTCGGTTAAATTCGATGCGGATGATAAAGGAAATCTTGCCATTTATAACCCTAAGGGAAGTGTGCTGGCACTGGCCGAGATAGCAAATACGACAGGTTGCATGGGGAAGGATGCAGGTATCGTACTGTTGAATCAGGTAATGAACTTACTGCCACCAGATTCACAACAAGAAGCGAATGCCCTATCGGATTGGATGAATGGTATTGCACCGGAAAACGAAGTAGAAGGGATGCTAGCGGCTCAAATGGTGGCGTCTCACTATATGGTGATGAAGTTTGCAGCGCGAGCCAGTAAGAATGATACTCACGTGAGCATTGATGCCAATACCAAGCGAATGACCAAGCTGATGGGTGCTTTTAGTAAGCACCTAGAGACGTTGCAGAAGTACCGCAATAAGGGCCAACAAACGATACAGGTGCAGCATGTGCAGGTGAACGATGGCGGCCAAGCTATTGTGGGTAATGTGACCCAGACCAAGGGGGGTGAGTAACTTTTATGGCGGGTGCACCCCTTGTCCCGATAAACACTATCCCGTTTAAGCGCTGTGGGGCTATGAGTAAGCGAACGGGGTTACCGTGCCGACAACCCGCGATGAAGAACGGGCGTTGTCGGTTTCATGGTGGTTACAGTACGGGGCCAAAGACTGATGAGGGGAGGCATCGGGCGGCTATAGCAAACTATAGGCATGGGGAGTACGGTCAAGGCTTAAGGAAATTACATGACGTGCTTGCAAACCTTTGGACAAACAGTTTTTAATTTCTTTCGCTTAACTGATGAATATCCAACAAGATAACGCGAAGGCCGTAAGTGATGGAGCTTGAATTTTCGATTTTATCGTTTTTTGTAAATAAACTGAAGGGGACCAGGTACCGAGAGCCACATCCTTAACTTAAAAGGCTTAACAATTGTTAATATATTGTCATGTAATTATAAAATTAATACTTAATGCTTTTGTGTAGAAACCCCAGTGTGTGAATCTAATGAGCATTAAAAATAATAAAGCTTTTTTGCTGTTTGCTAAAGCAAACTTATCAAAATATTCAGATGAAACAGCGGGCACTGTTTTTTCATCTAAGGCCCTTAGTAAAAAGGCCTTGAAAGAGCTAATTGGTGATTATAATAAACAACAAGTCAATAATTCTTTGGATATTAATTTTTCTAGTTTTGAATCGGATTATACAGCGTTAAAAAGCGCTGACACTAATGATGGGACAGCATGGACGAACTCGTCTTATGTTTCTTTAGATGACATAGATGCTGCCTTAGAAGAAGCTAGGAGAATAAAGTCTCCCACCACAATTTCTGTAAACGCTGCCAAGAGTAAAAATCAGCCAACAGAAGCGCAGCGACAAGTCGCTGAATCTAGAAAAAATCTGGAAGATAACAAGCCGAAAGGGTGGTTAGAAAAAGGGTTTAATTCTGCTAAAGAAACGATAGGTACCTCTGCCTATAACGAAGATGGCTCTAAGAGAGCCTGGTATGACCCTCGCCGAGTATGGTCTAACGTGATGGATTACGATAATAGCTATGAGGCTGCCGATAATGCTGTTGTAGCAGCGGAATCAGAAGTTGCACTAAACGTAAGTAAAGCACCAGAAGACCTAAAGAACCTTGATAAAGCTAATAAAACCATAGAAAACTATAAAAAATCCCAAGAAAATGGGGTTGATGTTATTTCAGATGTTGCGGCAGGTGTAACAACCACGGTTGTTGTGGCCGGAGCGATTGCTACCGGTCTTGTGGCAGCACCGTTTACTGGTGGCGCCTCCCTAGCCGGAACAGCCGCAGTTATTGCTGGTGCTGGCGCCATGGGCGCTAGTATAAAGGTCGCATTAAAAGGTAGTAACGAAGTTTCAGCAGGCCGTGAATATACATGGTCTCAAGCAGGGTATGATGCCACAACAGGATTTGCTGTGGGTGCTACCAGTGCAGCTACAGGCGGCATAAGCAACCTGGTTGGTGGACGATTAGTATCTACTGGTATTGGTAAAATTGCCCAATTTATTATCAAAGAGTCGGCTGAAGGCTCTGTAGAAGGTTCGGTGACCGGATTAGTTAGCGAAACGGCACGAAGCTTAAAAGATGGAAAATCACTAGGTTTATCACTTCTTTCAGGTATTAAAGGGATGCTATTTGGTGCAACCATTGGTGCAGTTACCCAAACGGGTATGTCTGGCTTTGGTAAAGGGCTTTCTAGCAAAGCTAGCAGTGAAGTAGCTGAGGATGTTACTCAAGAAGCGGCAGATGAAGCCAGTAAAAAGGCAGCAGAATCGACGGTTGATGCAAGTACTCAGGGTGCTGCTGACCAGGCAACAGGGCGGGTAATTGAAATGTACCCTTCTGGTGGTTCCGGCCCTAATAGCCCTGCTATCCCCATGCGGCTAGCTGTGGGGGCGGAATATACGCCTAACTCAACGCCCAATATTCGGATTGCAGGCAATAATACTAGTAGTGGTACAGGTGGAAGAACCCGTAATATTAGTGGGCAAACCAACTCAAGCCGTATTGTGAACTCTGCAGATGACCCTAAAAAGAGAATTGAAATTGATGTGGATAGCAAACGACCTGCTGGCGAACCCATTAAACCTGACCCTAAAAAGAGAATTGAAATTGATGTGGATAGCAAACGACCTGCTGGCGAACCTATTAAACCTGACCCTAAAAAGAGAATTGAAATTGATGTGGATAGCAAACGGCCTGCTGGCGAACCTATTAAACCTGACCCTAAAAAGAGAATTGAAATTGATGTGGATAGCAAACGACCTGCTGAAAAATCTAGTGGAAGCCCAAAGTTAGAAATTAAGGTAGGCGGTATTAAAACAAGAGATCCAAAAGTAAATGAAGGCTTACCTAATATTCCAGGCCAAACTTCTATTAATAATGCCTTTAATCCAACACTAAGTGATGACTGTGTTTACAATAGTTTCAAAATGATTGGTGAGCTTTTAGATATTAAAGTTAGCCCAACCAAAGTAATGGATATCCTAACCAAAGGTGGTCGAAATATTTCAGAGGCCTTCCAAAGCATTACCGGAGGGACCTACCGAATGAAGTTTACTGCTATGGACGAAGTTATGGAGGGCTTAGGACTTAAGAAACAAGAGTTTGTATCTTTTTCAGACTCCCCTAATACACCAATTTTAGAAGCTCTTCAATCGGGAACGCCTGCAATGGTAAATAAAAATGGCCATATGGTTGTTGTGATTCAACATAATGGCGTTATAAAGGAAATGGATCCACTTAACGGGTACTGGCGAGAAGTCACTATGAGTAATTTTGGTACAGGCTCTGTTTTTAGCTTCTTAAGAAAATAATGGGCTCAACTTTAATTAGTGTTCTAATGACATGCTCCCCGAAACAAGTGCCTTTATTGCCACCAGATTCCAGCGACCTTGCAAATCCATGCGAGAAAATGTTAACCAGGTGCTGAAATACGGTGTATGTCCAATCAAAGACATTAGTGTTAAATCTTGTGTTTAAACGCATTAGCATAACCTGTCATTTCGACATAGGCGTTGCCGGTAACAGACTTGTTTTTAATTGTACCCGCTACGGTGCTGCGCCCTTCCCAGTACGAAAGTTCGCCACCGCGTGGGTCAGTAAGTTCTTGATTAGCGAGTACGGGCGTGATGGATAGGGTTAAGTTTTTACCCGGTACCTGTATCTGCCATTGGCTTGGGTAGCGCCCCTTAGATTGTGTGCTTTGCCAATATTGTTTTACATCAATGGTAAAATCAGCCAGGTTTAAATGTTCGCTGCGACCCGTAGCACTTATCCAGGTACCGCTGCTGTTTGGGTCTAAGGTGCCATCTTTACGACGAAGCACATATAGCATCAGTTCGATATTATTATCCAGTTGCACGCTAAACCAATCCCACCCTATTTGTTTGGGTTGCAGCTGGTTGCTGCCAAACTCATGGTCCATCCAGCTTTGGCCAATAACGTTGGTTGTTGTGTTGTTTAACCGTACTGCGCCTTTGCTGAGCATGCGCGTGTACGAATAATAATGCGAGGCGCATCCCATACAATCTGCCTTTTGCGAAACACCGTTTTGCCCATGAATAACAGCAGGCTTACTAGGCGATAGGACGAGTGTTAGAGACATGTCGGGGGTAACGGCGTGTAGCTCGTGCTCGCCATGTTTATTTTGTTTAACGGCCCAGTTTTCGTTCCATACATGGTAGGTACTGCTGCTGGCCCCTGCGCGCTTGCCGCTAATGCCCCCTGGTACGCCCCGGTTTAGTTTGGCGGTGTGATGAAATTGTTGTCCGGCTTCATCGGTAATGGCAAAGTGAACCAGATGAAATTCGTTAGCCTGCCAAGCGGATTGATTACGTTTGGGTAAACCTGTGGCACTTCTAAAAAAAGTTAATTCGTAGCCAAAGCGTTTGTTGGCGTTGCTGACATCTTGCAAGTGGCCGGTGTAATACCACCATTCCGTTTTATAAGCAGGGTGGCTGGCATGGTCTTGTGGAAACTGGTACTGGTAACCCGGTAATGCCAGCTTAAATGCGTTGGTGTTTTCGGCAAACACATTAAGGGGTAGCCAACACACAAGTAAGGTAATAAGTAAGGGCAATAAGCGATACTTGAAAAAGGCTGTTATCATAAAAATTACTCCGCTCTTAGGGCAGAAGGATGGATGGTTTTGGTGGCCATTGTTGCGGGTATCCAGCCTACCACCCATGCGGTTACTAACATGAGCACCATAGTTTCTAACAGTAATAACCATGGCCAGTGCATGTCTACTGTCCAGCCAAAACTCTGCATATTAATAACGCGTACCAAATACACTGAGAGCCCACAACCAATAAGCACACCAAACAGAGTGCCTAAAAACCCAAGTAGCACGCCTTGTAATCGAACCATTCGCCTGCAATCGGCAAGGCTGGCGCCAATATAATTTAAAATGGTAAACTCATGGCGAGATTCTAGAATAAGCGCAACAAGGGTGTTCAGTATGCCTAGCACCGCTACGGTTAATGCAATAGCATGAAGTGCATAGGTTATGGAAAACGTGTTGTCAAAAATCCTAAAAATTTCTTCACGCAAATGCTGGCGTGTCATTACGTTTAGTTTGGTGGTTGGTGGCAAGGCTTGCTCAATGCCCAACCTTACCTGCCCAGCATCAATACCATCATTCACATACAAAGCAACCCCGGTTAAGGCATCGCTATCGGCAGGCCAGTAACGTGCAAAGGTTTGCCGGTCCATTGTAATGTAGCCACGCTCGCTGGCAAAATCTTTGTAAATACCTACTATCGGAAGGGATGTTTTTCCATTAGGTGACGGTAACGTTATTGTTTGATTAACGGATAAATTGTGACGATTGGCAAAGGGTTCGGTAATCACCACACCATGTGTTTTTAATGCACGAGCCATCACATGGCTCGTTGATTCACCACTTAAAAAATTTAGCTGGCCGTAATCTCTAAAAATAGAAAAATCGCCTACCGCCAGTTTGGTCGCCTGGTTGTTGTAGGTAATAGGCATTTCTAAAAATGGGTCTAGGGCTTTAACGCCTTTTATGTTGGCAATAATAGCTATAACTGCAGGGTCAAGCCGTCGTTTTGTACTAACGTTTTTACCATCGGCTTCAATCCAAATATCGCTAGTAATGCTGGTTGCTACCCATTCGTGTACTGTTTCACGAAAACTATAAATCATGACAGATAGGCTAACAGCCATCGCGACAGCTACCATTAAACTGGCCACAGCCACACTGGTTCGGCCTAATGTATTTTCCAGTTGGAGGAGGGCAATATCGCCCCACCAATGGCAGGTGGCTTTAATAACAGGGCGAAATAATGCAAACACGGTTGGCAAAATAACGGGCATTAAAAATGCCGAGCCAAGCACAAGTAAAAAGCTACATGCATGCCCAAACAACGGAAATCCGTTAATAGGTGGTTGAAAACTGGCCCACCAGGCTCCTAAAAATGCAATCCCACTAATTACAGGTAGTAACCATGGGCGCTGGGCCAGCCATTGGTCTACCTGACGTTCATGATTGCCACGGCGGGTGGCACTAGCGGGTGGTACATGGGTTGCTTCCCATACAGGGATGGCCCCAGCTGCAAGGGTAATAGATACTCCGACTACAAAGGCCTGAATCACTTTCCATATATCAATCTCAACCCCCACGGTAGGTAAGCCAGTGTAGAGAACTTCGACGGTTGAGCCAACGCCTTGCACCGTAATAATGGCCAGCGCCAAACCAAGCGCCACGCCTAATAGCGACCCGATAATGCCGAGTAAGGCAACCTCTGTTAAATACAGTTGAAGAACGCTACGACGGCTTAGCCCTAGGGTGCGTAGGGTGCCAATATCACCACGGCGGCGTAGCATGGCCATACTCATGGTGTTGTAAATTAAAAACATGGCCACCAATAAGGCAATAATACTCAGGGCGGTTAGGTTTAGCTGGAAAGAACTCACCAGCGCTTCGGTTTGTTGGTCTTTTAGTTGGGGTGTAGTAACCGTTAAATGTGCGGGTAATGTTTCGGCTAACCGCTTTTTTTGTGCGCTAATAAAATGGTTTCGGCTGGTATGGGTGGCGGCTAGTGTTGGTGGTACAAAAGCTGGAAACAGTATTTCAATCCGGTGGATTTTACCAGAAAGTCTAAATAGTATTTGTGCATTGGCAATATCCATTATGGCCAGGTGGCCGTTGTACGCTTTACCCAGCCCGTTCGAGGCCATAATGCCAGCAATGGTTAGCTTGGCCTGAGTATCGTTAATTAACAGGGGTAGGGTATCGTTTACGCTTAGGCTTAAATCTGTTGCCAGTTTCTCCGTAATAATAATGTGGTTGGGCTTAAATAGAGCTAAATTATCGGCGGGCTTTTCTTTCCATATAAACGGACGAAACTGGGCATCGGTGGCCATATCAACCCCTAGTACCGGCAGCGATGTTCCCATTAATGCACGCTGACCTGGAGGTATGTTTTCTTTACGTTTATTTGCTGGCATGTAAATAGCAAGCGTTTCAATAACAGGCGTAAATTGTCCGTAGGCACCCTCTTCCCAAATCCAATTTAGGTTGTTAAGCACCTCTTCGTCCATAGTATTGCTTGTTGTTGGGCGAATAATAAAATCCGTTTGGCCCGAAATGAGTGAGATGCTTTGCTTGAATTTGGCAAGCGACGTGTGATTAGCTAGCTGAATGGCCAGAACTATCGCCACGCCTAGGGCAATACCCATTAATGTTAGTAACGTTCTTAGTCGGTGCTGCCACAGGTGCCGCCAGCTGTACTGCACCCAAACCGATGGTGGACTAAATATACTCATGAGGTTACCAAACGGCCATCATCAAGCCGAAGGACTTCATCGGCAATGGCAATAACAGCATCGCTATGGGTTGCAAGCACCAGTGTGGTGCCTTGTTGGGCACACAGGTTTTTAAGCAGCGTTAAAATCGTTTTACCGGTTTTACTATCCAAATTTCCGGTGGGCTCATCGGCAAGTACCAACGCAGGTTGATGAACCAGCGCCCGTGCAATGGCGACCCGTTGCATTTGCCCACCAGAGAGTTGTGAGGGGTAAAAATTGGCCCGGTTATCCAGTTCAACGGCTTTTAAAATTTGGTTAACGGCGTTGTTAATGCTTGTTGCGTTATGGCCACCTTGTATGTGGAGCGGAAGGGCCACATTTTCAAATACGGTTAAACTTTCTAACAGATTAAAAAATTGAAACACCACCCCGATATGATACTGACGAAATTGAGTGAGTGTTTCTGGTTTGGCGTTGTGTAGTGCCTGACCTTTTATAACCACTTCACCGCTGTCTATCGTATCAATACCGGCCAAAATGTTAAGTAATGTGCTTTTCCCACACCCACTGGGGCCAACCAGAGCCACTGTTTTCCCGGTATCTATTGTAAAAGTTATATTGGTTAAGGCTTGTACCTGGTGGCTAGGGTAAGACTTGTGGGCGTTGTTCACTGTAATCATAAGTGCATACAATCATAAATTAAAAAACTTATTCTAATTATATACCGATCGGTATACACTGTTCCAGTGCCTTGTTTTATGCGAAACATGCAAAGTATTCAGCTTGGTCGATGTTAATCAGCGCAGTTCGAAGCTCCTCTAATATAGGGGTGCCATCTTTAGACCAACACGCAGAGAGCGTTTCAGTTGCTCAACGAACAGAGGGTATGGGCAAAGTGTGTTGTAAAATGCGAACTTTATTTTTTAGGGCGTTTAAATATGGCGATGGTTTCTACGTGGTGGGTTTGCGGAAACATATCAAAGGGTTGAATGGTATCCAGTTGCCAGCCAGCATCTATTAACACTTTGCTGTCTCGCGCTAAGGTGGCTGGGTCGCAGCTAATGTAGACGATGGTTTGCCGTATGGACTTGCTTAACCATGCCAATACAGCAGGCTTAATACCGTTGCGTGGTGGGTCGCAAATAGCCAAGTCAAATTTACTATCGCAGTGGATGGTAAATAGCTCCATGCTTTGCCCGTGGAAAAAGGCCTGTGTGGCAACACCTTGGCTTTTAGCGTTTTTCTTGGCGGCTTTCACGGCGGCCTTGTGGCCTTCTGCCCCCGTTAATGTGTGGTGGGACTGTAGTAACGATAACCCTAAAATCCCAATGCCGCAGTACCCATCCAGCACAGTCTGTGCTGTAGACAATTCTTCCGTTATTGTGTTGTTTAGCCAGGCCAGTATGGTATTTACCATGGCAGGGTGGCTTTGCATAAAGTGGTTAATACCAAATTGGAAGGAACGCTCGTTAATGGTATCGGTTAGGTAGGCCTGGCCAGCGAGCAAAAGAGGCTTATCGCTTAAGTGCCACAGGCCTGTAATAGGGCCGGTAATAGCGTTATTAATGTCAGCATCAATATCATCCGGTACGGTTTGGCTGGTAAACGTTATGCCCAACAGCACCTCGCCTTTGGTGTTGGTACGGGCTTTGATGGTTTTACAGTGTTTGAGCAATGCCGGCATGGCGTTTAATAGCTCAGCGGTTTGGAATAGTGTTTCTGGTAGCACGGGGCAGGTTTGAAAAGCCATCCCAGTGTTGGATTGGCGCGCATAGTAGGCCAGCTTGGGCTGCCCTTGGTGAGAAATCACTTGCCAGGTGGCGGTATGGCGGTAGCCCCATTCGTCATGGGCTTGTATTGGTTGAATAGGCGGGTTTTCTATTTTACCCAGGCGCTGCATGGATTCACGGACAATTTCGGTTTTCCAGTGGTGCTGCTGGGCTATGGGTAAGTGTTGCCAGTTGCAACCACCGCAGGCCGAATCGGGTGCGGGTTGTGCGTGGGGGCACGGCGGGGTTTGTCGGTTTGGTGATGGGGTGGAAAGCTGGTACGTGGGCATTTTCAGTAGCTTTTTTTCCGCCACTAGCTCGCCGGTAATCACGTCGCCTGGGGCAACAGCGTCGGCAAAAACGATGCGGCCGTCTGTCAGGCGGCCCATGCCGCGCCCGCCGTGGATGAGCTTTTCAATGGTGAGTGTTTCTTGAGTAGGTGTTTTTGGCATGGTAAAAAGGCTTGCATTGCGTGTAATCAGGCCGTTTACCATAGCACAGCCGCAAGGGGCATGGTGTTCAAAGCGCTGCCACTTTGTCCTACACTGGTCTGTTCACCCAATATTGCCCCAAGTTAGGGCCATAAACGTAACGATACGCCACAAGAGCCACCATGCCGACAATGACCCCTTATACCGATGAAGTGGCAAAGCGCCGCACCTTCGCCATCATTTCTCACCCGGATTCCGGGAAAACCACGTTGACTGAAAAGCTGTTGTTATATGGGGGCGTGGTTAATTTGGCTGGGGCTGTAGCGGCTAAAAAAAACCAGCGTTCCACCGCCTCTGACTGGATGGAGCTAGAGCGTCAGCGGGGTATTTCCGTTAGTTCTACCGTGCTTAATTTTGATTACAATGGTTACAAGGTTAATTTGTTAGATACCCCCGGCCACAAAGATTTTAGCGAAGATACCTACCGTACCTTAATGGCGGCTGATAGCGTGATTATGCTGATTGATAACGCCAAGGGGGTGGAAACCCAAACCCGAAAACTGTTTGAAGTGTGCCGTCGCCGGGGGATTCCGCTGGTAACCTTTATTAACAAGATGGATCGCTTTGGTAAGGAACCACTAGAGCTGATTGATGAGCTGGAAGAGATTTTTGGCTTACCGACCTATCCGTGTAATTGGCCGATTGGTTCTGGCAGTAACTTTCAGGGGGTGTATGACCGGCAAGAAAAAGAGCTTCATTTGTTCCAACGCACAGAGCATGGTAGCTACAAGGCGCCCCTTAAGGTAACGGATATCCATGATGAATCCTTAAAAGAGATTATCCCCCCGAATGAGTACACCCAATTTTTAGAAGAGCTAGAAATTTTGGATGGGGCAGGCCATGCCTACGATTATGACGCGTACTTAGCCGGCACCCAAAACCCGGTGTTTTTTGGTAGCGCCGTCACTAACTTTGGCATTTCTCAGTTTTTGCACCACTTTTTACCCATGGCCCCGGCGCCTGGCCCCCGAGAAACACAAGCTAATGAGTGGATAGCGCCAGACGATAAGCATTTTACAGGCTATATTTTTAAAATACAGGCCAATATGGACCCAAAACACCGCGATTGTGTGGCTTTTTTGCGGGTATGCTCTGGCCGCTTTACCCGAGATATGTCGGTAAAGCACGTGCGCACGGGTAAAACCGTTCGGCTAACCCACTCGTATAAAATTGTGGGGCAAGATAGAGAAACGGTGGATGACGGGTATGCTGGCGATATTGTGGGCTTTTCGTCTAATCGTGGGTTGTTTGCCATTGGCGATACGGTAAGTGACGGGCCCAATGCCGAGTACGTGGCTATTCCACCCTTTCCGCCGGAAGTGTTTGCCACCCTTCGGAACAAAGATACCTCTAAATACAAGCAATATACCAAGGGGCTAGAGCAACTTTCTTTGGAAGGGGCCATTCAAATCATTACCCTAAAAGATTCCATTGATCAGAACGCCACGGTGCTGGCAGCGGTAGGCCAGCTTCAGTTTGAAGTGGCCCAGTACCGGCTTGAATCGGAATACGGTGTGGCTACCGTAATGGAGCAGATGCCAGAGCTCACCCATGCACGTTGGGTATCTGGCGAGTCGGAGGATGTGCAAGCCCTGCGGGGCATGAATGTTCAATCCGCAAAAGATAGCCAAGGCCGGTTAATGGCTTTGTTTAAGGGCGAATGGGCCATGGAATACACCATAAAACAACACCCAAAAATTGCTTTTCACACCGCCCCTATAAATTAATGCTGGCGTGTAGTGTCGGCGGATACTAATTTTGGTAAGCATCCGTTTTTGATAATCCTCGTATACTAAGCCGTTCTTGGCGCGCTACTCGGGCTTGGCTTGTGAGAATTTAGGTGGATTGTTTGTTTCGCATCAATTTTTTGCCAAACGTAATGATTTTGGCGATTAAAAAGCCAAGTAATAGCCCAAAGAGGCCACAGACGGTGACTTTGGCAAACCAGCCGATTAGAGGGTTATGAAAACGAAGTTCTAGGTCAGCAAGCCAGTGGTAAAAGGGGCTAATGCCATGAGCAATAATTTCAGCACCGACCCATAGCATGGCCGCTGTACCGATATAGCCTAATATTGTTAAAAAACCAGGCATGGTTGTAATAAGTTGTCGGCCAAAGGATTTTATGGCTTTGTTTGGATGATTTTCGGCTAGGTGGAGTCCAATATCATCCACTTTTACGACAACAGCCACAAACCCATAGACAGCGACAGTAATTAATAGCCCAACACATAATAAAATAACGAGTTGATTGATAAAAGGTTCGGTTGTCACGGTTGAGTAGGTGATAGCGACAATCTCAGCAGACAAGATAAAATCTGTTGTTACCGCACTTTTTATGCGGATTTTCTCTAGCTCATCTGGGGTAATCGATTCTAAATCGTCATAATGGTTGGCTTTGTGGTGCGGTTTAAAAAGGCTGTGAACCTTTTCATACCCTTCCAGGCAAAGGTAAGCGCCCCCTAACATTAGCAGTGGTGTTAGTGCCCAAGGGGCTAGCCAGCTTAACGCTAAAATAAAAGGTGTTAGCACCAGCAGCTTGTTTACCAACGATTGGCGAGCAATATGCCAGATAATGACCAGTTCACGGGCTGGGTCCAGCCCTACGACATATTTGGGCGTCACTGCAGCGTCATCAATAATAATGCCAGACACTTTACTGCTGGTTTTTGCTATTTGGGTTGGAATATCATCCAAGCTAGCGGCGGATGCTTTTACGAGCGCCGCTACATCATCGAGTAATGCTAATAGTCCTGTCGCCATCTTGATTAGGTACTCTTATAAAAGGTAATGGAGTGTTTGCCTAACCGCCATTTAGATGGGTGGCTCAAAGTGGTGGCACCTCACAGAATCGAACTGTGGACACGAGGATTTTCAGTTCAGAGCTGCAATTTTCGGTAAAAATGTCACCAAACGCCTTTATTTTATGTCACCTGAGGCTTCCCGTCCATATATAAAAGCAAACCAGATAAGGTTTTTAAAGGTTTCTATTTCTCAGTCAGGTGACACTTAGGTGACATTATTCAACACTACTTTGCCCAGAATAGACCGTAAATGAGTACTCATCGGTCACGGAGCGGGCATTTTCTGGCTTAATAGTCTTGACTCGAACAAGATTAGTGATTTGTTTGTTCTTCTCATATTGCTCTTGGATAAAGGCTTTAAAGATTGCAGTCACTTCTTGGGGGTTACTTTTATTACGACTTAACTGGCGACGAATTTTGTTTTTGATTCTCTTCCACTTTTGATAGCAACACCCTTCTGCATGCTCCTTCGGGTTTGGAGTAGAGGGGCAACCATCAAGGTGGCAATATTTGAGGTTTGGGCCAAAGTGTTTCCCACGACTATCGTGATCAAGTCTTCCGCAGTAGTGACATTGGTTATAAGGCATAGAGTACCTAGGGTTTAGAAAATAGCGAATGATGCTATCCCAATCATAAAAACTTATATTCCGCCTCAACTCTTCTTCAAAAGTATGGGGAAACATCTCAAATAAATTGAGGCCCATCACCTGGGCATAGGTCCATTGAAGCGCCTTATAATCACAGGCTGATACAACAGATAGCGTTGTTTTCTGCTCTCTGAGTAGGTGGATATTAATGATTTGTGCCACATGCTTTTGCTGAACTTCGTTTAGGTCCAACCATGGATTCACAAAGCGTGAGTGAAACTCCGAGATCGTCAAGCCTAATTCGTTATAAAAGGGCGTAGGGTCAGCACGGTGAGTTTCAATAATTTCGGGTAATGCGGAGTGACCACCCGTTAAATAATCGAGGAAGCCTTCAAAGGTGTTTCGGAGGTACGGAAACATTATTATTCACTTATATGTTGCTGTCGACAAATTAGTTTGATGTCAATATAGACGAACCATCACTAACTGTCATGATAGGAGGGTCCCTTTAAGAGTGTTGGAGCTATACCGTGTCGACACCACTGAAATATATTTTTAATGCTTTGCCACCCTATTTCGGTGGTAAGCGCCGTCTACTACCGTGGATTTTCAAGGCATTGGCTGGCCACATCCCAAAATCAGATTGGGATAAATACACTTTCCTAGAGGCCTTTACTGGCGCAGGCAGTGTCAGCTTATATGCAAAGGCTCTTGGATTTAAGGAAATCTATGTCAATGACTGGTCGGATCGATCTCAAATTGTGATTGACGGGTTGCTGTGTAATCAGAGCAAGATACTCACCCGCCAAGACCTACTCTGGCTTACCCAGCCCTTACCCAAAGGTGTTGAATCCCGTATTCAAAAGGCTTGGTCGCCGACAGTGTTTTCGTCTCGCCATGTGGAAGCACTGGATCGAATTTGGTACTGGAGCCAGCAAAAACAAGATGTTGTTAAACGCAACCTAGGATTGCTACTACTTTGGCATTTGACGGTCCAGTCGGTGTGTATGGGTACATCCATTAATAAAGGGAATCGTCCGTATGCTGAAACGCTGGATGGTCTTCGCGACTGGCAAGACTTACCCGCCAAGCGCTTTGCAGATGGCAGTTTTACCAAGCTGTTATTGTCTCGTTGGTCACCACTCACACGACTGCAACACCGAATTAACAAAGGAGTGTTTGGTGGCGTGCCTGTCAGGGGGCATCAGCTGGATGCTACTGAGTTTGTTTCAGCGGTCCAAGGGGACATTCTATACCTGGACCCGCCTTACCCCGGTACGTTGTCCTACGAAACATCTTTAAAAACTCTAGATGATGTCTTAATGGGGCCTCACGCCAGAACGGATGTGCCGAAATCACCGTTTACCCAAGACGTGAAAAGTCTTTGCCCCTTGTTAGATGCCGCCCAACATATCCCTGTTTGGATCTTGTCGTATGGCAACCACGCCATTGATATCGATGGTCTCGTTGATTTGGTGCGGTCAGTGGCCCCCAAACGCCATGTTCAAGGCTACGTTCGTACATATCGCCACATGAGCCACGTGTCCCAACGAACTGCCAATGAGGAATTATTGGTAATTGCCACAGACTAACTGTTATTAACCATACCGGAGAGAGAGCCCCCCATGACCTTAAAAGAATTACCTTTGTCGTCGTTAAGTGACGATCCTCGCAATCCCAATGTTTGTTCAAAGGAAACCTTGGCCAAATTAGAGGCCAATATTACTCGGACGGGACTGTGCCCACCGCTAATCGTTCGTCCAAAGCCAAAGAAAAAGAATCAATATATTGTGATCGATGGTCATCATCGGAAGCAGGTATTGAAAAAACTGGGTTGGAAAAAGGTTCCGTGCCAGGTTTGGGAGGTTAGTGACACTGATGCACAGCTGGCGCTAGCTACCTTAAACCGATTGCATGGTACGGATATCCCTAAAAAGCGTGCCGAGTTATTGGTGTCGCTGACAAAAGCCCTCCCCATCGATGAACTGGTTAGTCTAATCCCGGAAAGCAAAGATGAGATCGAAGACATGCTCCAGTGGATGGCAGTGGATGAAGAAAAACTGCAAACAGCGTTAAACGCAGAAATCCAAAAAGAGCAATCTGAACTCCCCATCCCGTACTCGTTTTTAATCCCCGTTGGCGATAAGCCCACCATCGATGAGGCACTCGATAAATACAATCATGGCCCTGACCGGGGTTCCACGTTAGTTCATATCTGTAAAACCCTTTTAGAGGTTCATGATGACTAGCCAACAGGATAAAGCGAAGCGTATCGACACCCTAATGAACCTCAAGGCTCAAGGGCATAGCTATAACAAACTGGTTGCCGTTGCCACAAAAGCGTGGGGTGTTTCACCACGACAAGCCAAGCGGTACTTGCGTGATGTGGCCCAAATGGAACGCGACCTTGTTTCTATCGATACTGGTGATTTTTGGGGAGCAACCATGAATCAGCTAGAACGGCTGCGTGCTAAGGCGTTACAGGATGGTAAGCCGGAACTTGCCCTCCGTATTAAGGCTGAGCAACGAAAAGCCCGTGACCAATACATTAAAGAGAGAAAAGGCACCCTTCATGCGTCATCAAACGACCCAGATAACATTGACCCGAGCACAATTGACGCCTTGCTGGCAGCAATTGAAGCAGACGAACCAGCATCGTGACCCTAAATTACTACGGTGGTTTGTGACCCAACGGGCCTACTGGGATATGGCCTTTTTTGCCCGGACGTTTTTCCCACATCTGTGCCAATACCCATTTTCATCCATGCACCAAGATTTCTTTAACGCTGAAGGTGATCCTGCGGCTCGTGGGCGGCGAGAGGCCATTGCCGCTCCCCGTGGTAATGCCAAAACCACCATTAAGCTCCATATCAAGGCGCTACATGCCATCGTGTATGGATACGAGCCGTTTATTTTGATTCTGGGCCACTCCCAAGACGAATCAAAGGAAAAATCGTTGGCGATTTTGGATGAACTCGAAAGCAATACTCATTTAATCAGCGTCTTTGGTGATTTGGCACCTCGTCGTGGGTCGAACAAGGGTCCTAGCAAGTGGGGCCAAAAGAATTTCATTACTCAAAACGGAATTCGGGTCATGGCCAAATCACGAGGAGGTCAGGTTCGCGGGACTCGCCAAGGCGGTAACCGCCCATCACTGATCCTTTGCGATGATGTGGAGTCCTTGGATGGTGTTTTATCACCTGAACAACGGCATAAAACGCGAGATTTCTTCTTTAAAGATATTATTAAAGCGGGGCAGGTAGATGGCTCAACGAATGTCATCGTGATCGGCACTTGTCTTCATCCCGAATCACTATTATCCGAGTTGTTAGTTTCCCCGACATTTAACAGCAGTAAGTATCAGTCGATACTTTCACCAGCGAGCGATAAAGAGCATTGGGACGAGTGGAAGAATATTTATACTCAATTGGATAACCACAACCGGAAAGAAGACGCTCATGCGTACTTTCTGAAACATAAAGCAGAAATGTTAGCAGGAGCCAAGGTTCTTTGGCCTGAGGTTGAGCCCTACTATGAATTGATGGTAATGAAGCTCGAAGGTGGCGAGGCAAGCTTTAATTCAGAGAAACAAAACGATCCGTATGATCCAGAGCGGCAGTTGTTTAATATGAACAAAGCCAGACGCTGCAAAGTAATAATGAAAGACGGGGTATTTGAAGAAATTCAACCCCACGATTCCCCGCTTCGCATTCTTCATCATACCTGCGAAATCATTGCGTTTCATGATCCAGCACTCGGCAAAAAGGCAAACCAATCTTCCGAACCCGATTATGCCGCTATTGTGGTCGTTGCTAAAGACCCAAACGGCTATTTGTACTGCCTGGATGCCTATATCGCCAAGGACCCACCCAGTAAGCAAATAGAAGCGGCATTTCGCCTCGGAAAAAAATGGCGTATTGACCGTTTATACTTGGAAGAAAACTGTTTCCAACATCTACTTAAAAGTGATTACGATGACGCTCAACAGCGCCATCCTGATACCTGGCTTCGTGTCAGTGGAGTTACCCAGACAGAAAATAAATATAAGCGGATATCTACCCTTGAGCCGGATATCAGTAACGGATTTCTGAAGTTTAATGACGACCTAAACCCGAAACTGATTGAACAACTTACTCAATTTCCTACCGGTTATGACGACGGCCCCGATGCTTTGGAAGGGGCAGTACGGCAATTACGGTCTCGCTTCGACAGAGCACGTTCTGAACCGCCGTGGAAAGCGCAGTAGCCGTGTGTGTTCAAGTGATACAAAACGGCTAAAACGACTCGCTATTTCACTCAAAACGAGTGATGAATGGTGATAACGAATCAAGCCAAGGAGATTAATTGATGACAAGCAAAGCCATTACCCCCGAGAACCAACATCATCTTACCCACATTCAACAACTCGTCGCCCAACGATTGATGCAGTTAGGTGAGCTTGGCAAAGAGCTCAACAATCCGCCAGACGATGATAACGATCTCTGGATGTTGGGGGTATTATCCTCTACCGAGCATGTAATGGGGGAAATCAGTACCTTACAAAAGGCGGCGTTAATTTTCTTGCGGGAGAGCGTTTAATGCTCCCCGATGACTTAGCCACCCATATCGCCCAGAAGATACTCTTTATCCCCACGCTGGAACGACGAGACCGGGACCAGCTCGATTTTAACGAGGTATCGGTCTGGCAACTCCGAAAAGCCCTCAATATGGCCTATGAGGCAGGCGTGAAGGCTGCTAAGACGTCAAAAGAGGGGTAGAAAGCGCTGGAGGAACTGAACGCCCTGTTGGATGGTCTGCCGGCTTCGCTGTTGGTTCGCCCACTGTTGTTGTGCCGCTTGAGACCGCTGGAGCTGCTGATTGGCCGCTTGCTGTTGTTGGTCACGAAGGCTGACGGTATTCATGGCATCGGGAGAAGTGCAAAACCAGCGGGTCAACTGCTCATCCGATGACCCTGGCTTAATATTGGCCTGGTCGGCACAATTCACCCTTACTTGTGACGGTTCGGAATGATGGCCGAACATATTGGCGGATGTGACCCAAGCCGTATATTCTACGGGTGGCCCACTGCCTGCCACCATGAGCGGTTTCTTTTGCACCGTTTGGGTATCGACTAACACCGCATTACCCCGATAGGTAAAGGCATGGACCCAGCGTTGTGGGTCTAGCTGGCGTGGCGTAAACAGACTCTGATAAATCTCCTCAATGGTTGGATCTGGATTATCTTGAACCAGTTTTTCTAACGTTGGCCAGTATTCGGTT
The DNA here is from genome assembly GCA_030429585.1 of bacterium. Lineage (GTDB taxonomy): Bacteria > Cyanobacteriota > Vampirovibrionia > Vampirovibrionales > Vampirovibrionaceae > JAUIEU01. Next base: position 48,593 of record JAUIEU010000001.1, read on the forward strand.
AAAAAGACGTTTTTGCCTGCCTTGTAGCCTAAGTAATCATGGGCCATGTGAAGCTCCATGGTATTTTTCGGTGTGGTTAAATACGCGGCATATTGTCCGTTCTCCGCACTTTCAATGGCATAGACCGCGCTTTCTAGCTGGCAGTGGTTGGTTTGCTGGCATTGATGGATATCGGCTATAACGGCTTTAATAATAGCTTTAATGCCTTTGGGGAAGGTACTCGCATGATACGCTTGCTCGGACTTGGTAAGCGAATCGGTTTCTTTCTTTTGGGCAGGTTTCTCTTTCCACGGCGTTGGATTTTCCGGTCGTGGGTCACGGGGAGCGTGTCCTCGAACTGTTGCAACTGCTGTGTCCCGGTTCCATTCAGAGATGCCGTATCCATCTGCGCTGTACCCTTTAACACTAGCACCTTCGGGCAGGTTATAATGGGCACACTCCACTTCTTTGAGTTGGTGAACGGTGCGAATCCCCAGTAACGATCGGTATTGAGTGGTCCCATCGTATACGCCACAGACAGGCACGGGTAGCAGGCTGTCATCTACGCGTTTTGTAGATGTTTTCAGCATAAAAAGGTTGGGTCCACTATTATACCCATTAATATGAATCAATAAGCCATTGACGGTATTCTGGTTAACCTGAAGATAAGGTCCTTTGGCGAGAATATAGGCTTTGCCAACGGAGAGCGATTTTCCTGCCAGTATGACAGATGAAGCAAGGACTGGTTCAAGCGTTGGTTTAGCCGCATAGGCAGGCCTGAGGGAAAGAGACAGAAAAACAAAAGCAAATATTAGTTGTTTCATTTAGCGAAGCTCCTTTCCGGTTTCTGGATCATGGGTTAAGCAATATGACATGCTTTCAGCCAATACTCGAATCCATCGTGGTTTCGGTGGCTGCCCCATACGCTGGGTTAAATCCATTTCCAGGTACTCGTCAAAGCTCAGTCGACTGGAAAGCTGATCCACATAACACCACGCTAGTTGTGGGCAGTCCCCAGGGTTTGCATCTGTAAAGCTGCCACCTATTTTGCATTCCTGTTCCGTTTGCTCTGCTAGGCGACCTACAGCACCTGGGTGCCATTTGGTTTTAGGCTTAATTTGAGGGTATAAAATAACCCCAATCACCAAAAATCCAAGGACTGTCCACAGCATAGTGCCTTTCAAAGACATGAAAATGTCTCCTTGCGTTTACTAATAAAAAAGCCACTTGCTATAAAAGCAAATGGCCGGAGGTTAAGAAACTGTGGTAAGACAGTTGCGACAGGCTTTAGCGTAAACGCCTGGACATACCCTGCCGCCCTCCGGCCAAAAAGCCAGAAAGACGGCAGCGTTTATTTGGTCTGCTGAAGACCACTTACCACGGGGTTCTTAAATCCCGACCACTGCTCCGCAGTAGCTCTGTTACATTACAACAGGTTTAGGTCCTATGCCAGTGTTTAACCCCCTATGTTTCGGTTTTAACACTATTAATACTCTACCTAGATCTTCGTTGTTTTGATTTTTTAGATAACGGATTATCTTCTGTATGGCCTTGTTCCAAGCACCAAAAGAAAAATTGTTTGAAAAAGGCTCTAGCTCTATCGATATTGTGGGCTGGGTGACAATCACCCATATTTATTCCTAGCCCCCTTGGTAATCTCATAAATTCCGTTATATCCGAGCGGGTTAATCGTTCTAAGGGTTTGTTCCCAAAGAAATTGAGGATTTGAGCGGCATATTGACGATAAATGTAGAGGGAATTGCTGAGTGTCCCGATATTGTTGAGGTGGGTTAAATAATGTTGTAGAGCGTCATTAAGATTCATGATAAATCTCTTGCGTTATTACTCTTGGCTTTACGTTCCAAGAGTTCTTTTGGCAAAGGATTTTCGCTAATCATCCCTTCTTCTAGGCACCAGAGAATAAATCGCTTCAGGAATCCCCGAGTCTTATTCACGGTATGGGGTGCTCTGCCTTTCCCGTTCGGTAGTTGCAATAACTCTGGTGATTTGAGGAATTTACCAATATTGAGTCGGGATAGGTCAGCTAATGGTTTATCGCCAAAGAAGGCCAGAATTTGGCTGGAATCCTTACCATACGTGTATAAGGTCTTTTCAGACTTCCCAATCGCTTTTAAGTAATCCAAATAGTCGTGTAATGCTTCTGCTAGGTTCATAATGAATCTCCGTTTCAATGTGACAGGGAATTCATCACTCTGATTTGACTATAAGTCAAGAATTAGATAAGAAGCTAGGCAGAAGGGTTTACTCTACGAAAGTAATATTATTCCTAATAATGATTTGTTTAATAAGTGAGATTTTCTTTTGAACTGTTTGAGATAGATCCTGAACTAACTTATATAATGAGTCAGATTCTGGCACTTGTTCATAGTAGCTCAGCGCCTTTTCAAAATGCTCAACTGTTTTAATCCCATCATGCTCTTTAAAGGCTTTGTTCCCCTGCATCTCTTCGTAAGTTCCTTGAGCTATTTTTGTAATAGAAGCTCCAGGCGAAATTTCCTGCCAATGTTTAGCTAACTGTCCTAATTTATCAATATTTTTTTTCTCAAAATATGAGTAAACTAAGTTCAAATGTACCATTGGTACATTAGGGTATAGTTCGTCGAGCTCCTCAGAGGATTTGATTGCTTCATCAAATCTTCTCGCTCTAACCAGATTTGCTGATTGATTAACTCGAGTTCCAAAGTCCTTGGCAATCCCTTTTGTGAGTGCCAAGCTATTTGCCGATTTAACATGAGGTCCTGGGTTTTTATACTGCTCGATTAACATGGCAATATCATGCTGACTAAGCCCTCGTTCCAATACGGTCTCTGTATAATCTGTCAAAACACCCATCACATCATTCCGATCAGGACTATGGTGTCCCAAGCCTAGAGCATGACCTAATTCATGCAAGATGGATTGATAGAGTAGAGCATCTGAACGTTTTTTACCTTGTGGTGTTACAGTGGCAATCGTAATAACGTTACGCAGAAGCTGGTTACCTGCGAAACTAGAGTGTGTTACGGCCTTCTCTTTAATTTCTCCTTTGGCAGTTAAACTTCTTTGATTTGTTGTCCATTCAAAGATGATGTCGGCATTCTCTTTATTATTTGTATCGGCAAATGTGAGTAAACGGTTTGTCTTCACAGACCACTCCTCAAGTCCCTTGTCTATAAGATGCAACCACTCTGAATCAAAGCCTTGATAATGCGAACCATTGGCGACAAAAACTTTCAGTGGCATGGCATTAGAGTTCCATACAAAATCGCCACGGGTATATAATGTCCCAGCCTCTTGTTCAATAATATTGTTGATGTGGGCAGATTCAATTTCAACGATGCGTGCCAACTTTTCTTCCATCGTCCGAGGTTTATTAAGAGAAGCTATTTGGAGTTCTAATTTACTTAATCTGTTATTAGCGCGTTTCCCAAAAAAGGGGTGGTTCTTAAAGGGCAGTAGAGCCTGATAGGCCATATTTAAATAGTTTTTAGTAGATTCCACGTTGTTATTATTAGCAATAATCCCTTGTATATAAAGGTATAGCGCTTGATAATAGTCGTTAAAATCCTTAAACCGCGGGTCGCTCCATGTTGCTAACTCGTCTAACTGTTCTTTAAAGCCTAACCAGTCTTTTAAATCGATGTAACATAACATGACATTATTCACACCAATAGGTGTTGTCCATATAGTATTAGCTCTTTTATACAGCTCTAAGGCTTTACCAAGGTTACCAAGCTCAACATTATGTCGCCCCTCAGCATCAAGCTGAATGACCTGTTTGAACTCATCTCGAGTAATAGATTCAGCTGCGCTAGGAGTAACTTTATCAATATATGCTTGCAAGTCAGTTGAATTGTGAGATTGAGTATATGCTGGCGATAAAACACCTAAGCCAACTAGAGCTATTAATAATAAAAGTTTTATCCAATATGTCATTATAGTTAATCCTGCAATTAACGGCTTAAAATAATCTGTTGGTGGTTACTATCGACTTCCATGCGAAACGCTTGGAAGGTATCGTTGCCAATGATGCCATCAAATTTTGATTGTGGAGGGCGAGGTAATATGGCACAGGGAGTATTCACAATAGTATAAGGACCTAAGCCAATATTGGTAGTACACAGCTGCGCTGTTGCTAACCCATTAGCTGTACTAATGCGTGACGTAGCGCTGAGGGGTTTGATGTTGAAGTCTTTGGCTTTATCTTTAAATACAACGGCTAGCGATGCGCCCGTATCGACTAAAAACTTACCTGGGGTATCGTTAAAGCGTCCTTCCACAATCATTAGATTACGCGTCTTCGTGTAAGGAATTCGTTTTGAACTCATATTCTCTAATTCTGGTGGGACATGCTTACCTGTTATTTCAAAAATCCGTCGAGCAGCAATGCTGTTTTTCATTGGATGCAGTTCGAGGGATTTTCGGTAATGTTTTACAGCTAAATCGTTGTCATTTTTATGGTCGTACGTGCCAGCCAATTTAAAATAGTACATATAGGATTGGTCGTGGTATGGCTTTGCATCAGCAAGTACTGCCAAAGCCTTGTCATACTGTTCGGTATTGTTGAGTAACGCGACATACTGTTCGACAGGTTGAAACCAGGTAGGATTGGCCTGAATAAAGCTTGTATAGATTTCAATCGTTTTCTCATATTGACGATTTTCATAATATGCAGTGGCTAACGCATATTTGTTATCTACATTATTCGGGTTTAGCTCGATAGCCTTTTTATAAAGTTCGATGGCTTGCTCTGTATAGTTACCGTAGCGTTCAACGCCACCGAGTTCCATATACCACACATCATTATTTGGCTCTTTTTCAATAAGTGTCTTTAACACTTCTTTCGTTTCATATTCTTTGCCTTGGTGGTTTAGAATATCGTATTTTAAGGATAGATAAGGTACGGTTTCTTCCACATCTAGCGCTTTGTTAACCAGTTCTAGGGCAGAGGCTAAATGATTGTGCTTGTAGTAATCTCTACCTTTGGTATACCAGTCATTTGCTTGCTCAACTTGCTGTAAGTGAAGCCAAGCATATATGCCTACACACAGCCAAAGGGTAAGAACAATACCACCAATTACCCACCATTTAGTACTGGATGTAGACGAGCTAGTATTTATACGTGAATTCATATTGAGAACCTTACCCTAACTAGCGAAGCCAGCCTAACAGTAGGCGTTGGAATATAATAGAGTGTATGATGAAAGTGATAATTAGAATCGTCCATTGAAGCCTCCCAACGTTTCCATGGGTGACCACAAAACCTCCATCTTTATCCCAACTTGTAATAGCGTTATTGGATAGCCGCTTATAACCAATAAAATGGGTAATATTACAGATTATGGGTACTCTTAAAGCTTCACCTCTATAAAAAACTTTAAACGTTCGAGCAATCGCCTGCTTAAAACTTAAGCGGCTGCCATTGGCATTCCTCACCTTCACCTGAAATAGTATTTTACCTGGCGTACTCCCTAGTGTGGAGAGGAAGAAGGCTTCAATGGGCACCCATAAACCGAGAAAATTGACGGCGAGAATAATTAGCATATAACCAGAAAATACCGCTGGGTTACCACGGGTTAATGCTAAAATAGGGAAGAGCAATAATGATGGCAGCAAGCCATAAGCTAATGAGTCGAGATATCGCGCCCAGTATCGAACCCAAGGCCTTACTTTTTTATCTTCAGCAAGAGGTAAGGTTTCACCGCAATGCTCACAAATTAAGGCGTCAAGCGTTATATCTTCGGCACAAAAAGGACAAATATGGACGGGGTTTTTAAGGGCGTTAAAATCATCATTTTCTACTACAGACTGACGTTTTGCCTTTTTTAAGATGTCTAGGTGATCGGACATTAAATTAATCCTTATGCTATATGATTAACGGACCCTATAAGAGGTACGCTACTACTGAAGGTATTGGTCTTTGCCTTTCGCATGGTGGTGGTAGTTTGAGCAAAGAGTAGCCAGGCTGTTACTAAAAACACAGCAATCTGAACGGCTAATACACTATTTCGGTTTTCTTTGACACCAAAAACCTTAAACACGCCATACATGCCAGCAACTAAGAGAAACCAATTAATTGAAAATACAGCTATTTCACGAAACAACAAGCCAATCACATTAACTGAATGGCTGTCTGAGTAATCTAGTATTATGCCAAAGTCCATCACAATGAATAGCACGAGTATTGCTAAAAAAGTATAGAGTAGTTTAGAGTTTTCTTTTAATGCGAATAGTGAGCGAAACCTTAACGATGGAGAGTCCTCTGCATCTCCTTGGTGTTTTTCGTTTAACCAGCGGTGACAGTGTTTACACTTAATAGCCCCTATTTTTATGTCGTTTTTGCAATGTAAGCATTGCGTATATCCAGAATTAGTCGGGGTGTTATTGGGCTGGTCAGTATTATTCATTTAAATTCCCTTTATCTACGGTGGCAGGGTCTTCTTTAAGTAAGGCCCCAGTTAGTGAGAGGCGCTCGAAAGCAAGTTTTACAAGTATATTGGGTACAACCACCGAAACAAGGTGATTGTTTGGTACTAAGTTATAGTCGTCTATGGCTTTATGATAATACTTAGAAGCAAGTTCATAATACCTGGAAGCTTCCATTAGCTTTTCTCCTGCAACAGCTTGCCTTCCAAGATAATGAGCCTTGATACCCTGAAGTAACATGCCAAGGGATGTATCCAAGGCAATGGGCTCCCAATAATCGATTAGGGCATTGAGCTTACCAAACATATGTAATTCTAGATATGTGTGAGCAAGAAAAGCATGAAGAACCGCCGTATTAGGATATTGGTTATCAAGTTTCTCAAGCAGTTGATGAGCTTCTTTATACTGTTTGTCTTTGATTAGTTCTTCCACTGTATTCATATCTTTTAGAGCTATTTCTAATGGTATATAGCTTCGTTCAATATGTTTAATATGCGGGCTATCAGACTGATATTGAGTTAATAAAAGTGCTATATCCTTTTGGCTAATGTTTTGCACAGCTGTTTCAGGACTTGATGCTGGGTAAAAGAGGCTTGTCGGGTCTGAAGAATGATGAGCAAAGCCAAGTGAATGCCCCATTTCATGAAGAATGGAGTGGTACATATGCTCATCTGTTAATTTGATGCCAAAAAGTGGCTCCGTAATAATAGTAATGGTATTTGTTAACAGTTTGTTTCCAAAAATAGGTGTTACCGCTCCTGCAAGCCGGTAAACCATCCCTGCTGATGAGGCCTGCTTGGATTCATCCGTCCACTCAAAGACGATATCGGCATATCGTTTATCGTCAATCCTAGTAAATGTGATAAGCCCATCGGTTTTTTCTGACCATTCATTTAGTGCTTTATCAATCAATAAGGGCCATTGGGGTTTAAACCCTTTGTACTTTTCTCCATCTTTCTTAACAAATACCTTAAGGGGCATTTGCTTAATACCCCAGACAAAGTCATTACGAATGTATTTGGCACCCGCCTCTTCTCGTAGAAGGGCTTGAATATGCTCTTTTTGATCAACCTTTTCTTGCTTTGATATATAAATAACGGAAATAATGTTAATTAGGATAATAATACAAAATATAATCCACCATTTTTTATTGGAGGGCTCGATCTTTTCAGTAAATTTTGATTCGTTTTCCATCAATAGAGCCTTCAAGGCTGTTACCGCACACTAATGCCTTCATTGAGGTATTTAATCATGGGGTAGATGAAGAACTCAATGATACGGCGCTTACCCACTTTAATATCGGCGGTGACCGTCATCCCTGTTTGGAGTGATTGCTCCTTACCTTCCACCATCAACTGGGTTTCTGTGGGGCGGATATAGACGGTATAGATCTGAATTTGTTGGCTTGGATCCGACGGTTTTTGAGTGGTGTCTTTAGAGATTGATTTTACCACCCCATCTAGTGTTCCGTATTTTTGAAAGCTGAAGGTATCGACTTTAATATTCACGGGCATTTCTGGGGACACAAACCCAATATCTTGCGAATCCAACTCGGCTTTAATTAATAGATTATGCTCTGTCGGCACAATCTTCATGAGTACTTCAGCAGGCGTTACCACACCACCAATGGTATGGTGTTTGATGTCTTGGACATAGCCTGCCACAGGCGCTTTTAATTGATGTTTATCATGGGAAAAAGCAGTAGTTTGACGCTTGGCTGTCAATTGCTGGATTTGTTTTTGCTTCTCAGACAGCTCCGTTAAACGCTGTTGGGTAAAATCTGCCTGAACCTTAGATCGTTGGTGAATTAACTGTTGTTGTCGCAGGGGTATTTGACTGAGCTCATGACTGAGTCGGCTTACCTCTGTCCCTTGAGTTAGAACGGTTTGTTTAGCTTTTAACCAATCTTGTTTGGGAATGATATCAGCGACAGGTTCTAAACGGGTGACATCTTCTTTAGCAATGGTGAGTAGTTCTTTCGCATTGTTCAGTTGCAGCTGTAAGGACTGCTCTTGCTCACCTAATTGAGCCAGTTGTTGATTAATCTCACTTAATTGCTGTTGCTGCTGTTTTTCTAACGCACGATGGAGAGACTGTTGGGTTAGTAGGGATGCATTATCATCTGGGGTATTCACTAACGAGCGATCCGGTTGAAAGCTGGAATGCCGAATATTAGCCTCTAGTCTCTGAGCTTCTAACTGCAGATGGGTGAGGTTCTGTTCTTCGGAGGCTAATGTGGGTTCTGTAACGGACGTATCAATAATCATTAAAGGTTGACCGGCTTCAACATAGTCTCCATCGGTGACCAAAATTTCTTTAATCATACCCGCTTCCAATGGCTGAAGCTCTTTCACATTACCTTCAGGAATCACTTTGCCCCGACCGGTGACCACCACATCGACTTTACCAAAAATAGTCCAACTGACGGCAAAGACCATAAATAAGACCACTAGCCAAAAGGTAATCCGAGCCAAGGGACTGCCTGGGTCTTGTTCAATTTCAACGAGCCCAGGCTGAAATTCATGGGTATCGTCGGTTTGAACCACCTTTAGTATGTTACGCCACCAACTCATGACAATACCTCGGTATGACGAACCAGTTGTGCATATAATCCTTTATCTAGTAAGAGTGATTGATGCGTTCCCTGTTCAACTAGCTTGCCTTGATCCATGACGAGTACCTGATCGCATTTAGCAACATTGGCCAGCTTGTGAGTAATGATAAACAAGGTTCGTCCCTGCTTAATTCGATCCAAATTGCTATTAATCAATTGCTCGGATTCAGCATCTAGAGCAGATGTGGCTTCATCGAAAATCAGAATCTTGGGATTGGTCATCAATGCACGGGCAATGGCGACCCGTTGTTTTTGCCCACCAGATAAATTCCCACCGCGCTCACCCACATCGGTGTCATAGCCTTGAGGGAGTTGAGTAATAAACTCATGGGCACCCGCAATTTGTGCCGCCTGAATAATTTGCTCAATGGGCGCATCCGGGGTGGGCATGGCGATATTACTTCGAACCGATCCACTAAATAAATAATTCTCTTGCAGCACTACCCCGATATGGTGCCGAAACCACGAGATGTTGAGCTGGCGAAGATCAATACCATCAATAAAGATAGCACCCTGCTGTGGCATATAAAGGCGTTGAATTAGCTTGGTAATGGTGCTTTTCCCACTCCCACTCCGGCCCACAATCCCAATGCTTTGACCAGGCTCAACGGTAAACGACACGTTTTGTAAGACATCTGGGCTCTCAGGTGAGTATCGGAAGGTAAGGTTGTCAAAAGCGACTTTGCCGTCTAGTTTCGGTAAGGTGATCGCTTGTTTGTTCTGGACTTCGGTGGGATGATTTAAGATATCGGCTAAGCGATCCACTGCCAATAGCGTTTGTTGGAATTCATTCCACAGACCTAACAATCGTAAGATAGGGCCAATCAATTGCCCTGAAAACATTTGAAAAGCAATGAGTTGTCCCACTGATAGTTCTTGGGCTAAGACCGCTTGAACCCCCATAAATAAAATTGCAATGGTCATGCCTTTCTGAAGAAAGGTAGCTAAGGCACTGCCCACATGATTGAGTTTGGCCAGTTCAAACCCGGATTTAACATAATTACCGAGATGATTCTCCCAGTTCTTCTGCATACTCCCTTCAATGGCGAGAGATTTCACCGTTTGGATGCCTGTGGTGGATTCCACGAGATAGGCGTTAGATTTGGCACCCATCTGGAATTTTTCTTCCAATCGAGATCGTAATCCTGGGGTAATAAACACATAGAGGATGCCAATGGCGAGAATAAACCCTAAAGCAATCATCGTCAGCTTCACGCTATAAATTAGCATCATGAGTAAAAAGACGACGGAGAAAATCAGATCGATGATGAGTGATACCGATTTTTGGGTAAGAAACTCTCGAATCGTATCGAGTTCTCGCACCCGTGCCACAATGTTACCGACTTGTCGAGTTTCAAAATAGCCAAAGGGCAACGCAAACAAATGCTTAAACAGTCGAGCACCCAGCTTTGCATCAATCTTATTGGCGGTATGGGAGAAAATATAATTTCGAGCTAAATTGAGTAGTAACTCAAATACCATTAAGGCAACAAAGGCGATGCCCAACACATTGAGCGTGGTAATGCTCTGGTGGACTAGAACTTTATCCAAAATGACCTGGGTAAACAGCGGGATAATGAGACCAAAAAGCTGTACCATAAACGAGCCGAGTAAGACTTCCATGAGGACTCGTTTGTAATTGAGGATTTCTTTGTAGAACCATAAGAAGCCAAACTTCACCTGTTGGTTTAGTGCTTTGTGTTTTAAGACAATGACGCTAGCAGACTCACCATCGGTTATGTCAGTCAGCTCCATCACTTCAGTCTTTGAATTCTCAAAATCAAACACTAGGACTTTCTGTTGTTCAGCATCTAACTTAAGTAGGGGAACGAACTCCCCGCTTGCCTTTACCAGAATCATGGGAAAGGGGTACGAGGAGAGTTTCTCTAAGGGAAGGGTTTTCAGTTTCGCTTTAAAGTCATTGGCATTGAGGATACGCAATAACATCTCAGGAGTGAGTTCATCATTGCCCAAAGCAAAATTCCGTACCACCTGGCGCATATCCATGGGAATTTGGTGAATCCGGGCAATCAATTCACAACATGCGAGTCCCGTTTGCATTAGGGCGTCCCTTCAGCAATGAGAGGATACGCATCCAGAAGGAGCTGTTGTCGTATACGTGCTTCGTGGAATGACGTGGATGTCTGTTTGGCTTCCAGTTGGCGATTCAGATCCGCTATTTTATCTTTTAAATGAGTCACTTCATCAATCCACTCGACAGCACGAAGTTTATCATTCATGGCGAGCTTTTCTTTCGATGAATGCAAAACAACGGTTTCCTGTAGTTCGTTGGCTTGCTGAAGCTTATCGATACTTAATTGGGTCTTATCGTAATCGTTTTGGGCCATCATTTTGGTGCGTTCATATTCCAGTTGAAGTTTTTCTTTTTCGAGCTTGGCTTTCTCAATTTCATTATGAGTTTTAAAGCCAGTAAACAGGGGCATCTGGAGAAATACACCCGTGGTAATCGATCGATTATCCAAATTGCGAATCGCACGGGTGGGGTTGTTGGGATCAAAACCAAAAAAATTGTAGTAGGTATAAGATTGAACCGATGGCAGTCGTTCTAAGCGACGCTGGGTGATTTCAGCATTCTTTTGGTCAATTTCAAAGGCCACTTTTTGAACGCTTGGAAATGCATCGGCATTAAATTCAACATCATTGGTAATGACAGCAGAGGTGAGTGGCGACAGAGAGGTATCGGATACCTTATAGTTCTCTAAGGTGTATTGAGACAGCTTGGTAAGTGCGTCTAAATACTGCTCTTTAATGGTAGCTTCATCCCGCTGATGTTCTGCCCACTCAATGGCGGCATCTGCGAGTACTGTTTTTGATACACGACCTGCTTGATAGAGCTTTTCATTAAGGTTAAATAGCGTTTCTAGTAGTGGGAGTTTTTGTTGTTGAATCTCCCATTGCTGATAACGATTCAACGCCCTAGTATAGTCTTCCAGCACCCCGAGTTGGATTTCCTTGGCGGTGGCCTTTTCAGCTTTGGCAGCAACCGATACTCCTAGTTTAGCTTGCTTAATCTTTTGTCCTCGTGCACCAAAAGTGAATAACGTCCAGTTGGCGGTTAGATTAGCCCCGTTTTGAAAACGGGTGCCTGCGGGAATGGTGGAGTTCCCAATAGCGGTCACCAGTGAGGGCCCACCACTGAGATCCCCTTGGTATTCAATATTATACCGTCCTTGAATTTGAGGGAGGTATTCGGAGCGGCTAATCCACACATCTCGCTTGCGGATATCCACCTCTTTTTCGGCAAGTTTAATTGGGTAAGTTTTTGCTAAGGCTTGCGTAAGGACGGTATCAAAGGTCAATATTTGCCCATATACCGTGCTTTCCAAAAAGGCAAGCATAAATAGGCCAAGTAGTATGCCCCAGCAACAATGTTGTGTGCCAAAAAGCTTCACGATATATCTAAAAACCATTCCCAAATTATTGATAGTATCATTCTTATATAAAAGAAAAGCACTGAAAATGAAAACATATTGTTATTAAGACAGTTAATAGAGGTTTAAAAAATCCTAAAATGCTCTCACCGTTTGCGTTTTTAGGAGATTACAACCAAAAGGATTTGTAACGAAACCGTAGATATTGACGATTTAAAAAGTAGTTTAAGTTAATGTAACAGCGCTGGTTGTGAATATTTGAGGGTTTCTTTTTTTATGTTTCCCACGGGGCTAGGCTTAAAATTAAAAACGCTTCTGATTAACGCTAGCTTTGCCTCTCTCTGCTTTATTCTTCCTATATCATGGCAGGCAGATGGGAAAAAGCTCTCGGTACTAGAAGCAATTCAAACACACCTAAGTAACTATCAAAATGCTGATACCTTCCAATCAATGGACGAAATTAGTGGGTTGGCATCGGATTTGGTGGTAAATCATAACTTCTATATTATGTTTGAGCTATTTAAACAGCTCCCGGCAAATGAGTATCAGGCATACTTAAATTGGGTTAATAATAATCAATTTAATCTACCAAGCCCTTATTTAAAGAAGGCTTCTCTGGTTGCCTATGATTTAGGTCAAGAAAACAAAGCCAAAACCCTCTCTTTTTTGGCGAACCTTATGTTTGTTTATGATGTTAGTCGTTGCCAAGACAAGCGTGCTTTTGAAATGAGTCGATTGGGTTATAGTCTTATTCCAAATACCCATGAGTTAGAAAACGATGTTGATTATGACATCGATATGCATGAAATCCCTTCTTCCATACATAAAGAGCTGTTAACCCACTTTGACGTTTTTAAAAAAAATCCTCCTTTATATTCGCCAATGTGGGCATGTGGGTTTTCACCAGAGGCAATCAAATTCAAAGATGGTCGCCGATCTAAGGCGTTCATCAAGCCTATTACCGTTAAAGTAACAAATTTGGTTACACCTAAAAGCAAATGGTCTGAAGAGATTGAATTTGTAGAAAAGCACCTACTTGACGACTTGAAAAGACTTGAAGCATCGGAAGAATAAGTTCAAAGATTAGCGTTAGGATTCAAAATTGTGTTTAAACCTTCACAATCAAAAGTGTTTCAATCGATTATTGCCTTTTCTGTCGGATTTCTAATGCTTTTGCTTTGTACAGCCAATGCTAAATGTACGGTGCTGGATGAAATCAAATGCCACCTAAAAGCCCAGGAAAGTATTGAATACATTCCCCAAAAGATAGTGCCGGTAGAAGGGAGTAAAAAAGGGCGTTATAAACGTGGGTTTAACGATACCATTATGCAGGAGATGGTAGCCTTGTTTAAAAAACTCCCTGAAAAAGAATACCCGGCCTATTTGGCGTGGGTGGAAGAAAATTTATACGATGTGCCCTCGCCGTATGTGTACAACGCGGTATTTGTTGCCTATTTGTTAGGGGAAGAGCAGAAAGCGAAAGAATTGCTGTACTGGTATGGTCGCATTCATTTTTACGATGGAGAACGGTGCGTAGGAGAAACCTTTGTTCTAAATAAATATGGTAAAACAAGCTCTTCCTATACTAATGATCCTTATTCTTGGTACCATTCACGGGCTACCAGTGCATCGTTCCACTTGCAAAAACTTGTGAAAGAACTGTATGAACCGAGGGTTACAGGGAAAGATTTACATAAACTTCACTATGATTTATTTGAACCAGAGTTTTATATAAAAATGCACCGCGTAATGAGAGCACTTGTGGAAAATCCACCGGTACATACTCCCATTTGGGCATGCAGTCACCCTCCTCTCACCAAAAAAGACTGGCTGGTAATAAAATCCAAAGAAAAAGCCCTGAAACCGGTGGCCATTAAAGATTGGATTTCGCCACAACATGAGTGGAAAGAAGATATTTTACATTGCTACCAGGTTTTAGAAAAGATTTTAATTCGTCAGAAAAAAATACAAAAAGATTGGCTAACTGAGGAGAATACACAATGAGTATGATTTTCTCTAAGCCTGTACAGAAGCTACTTGCCGTTAGCTTATTACTTATTTTAACTGCTTTTAGTGTGGCTGATGCCAAGTGCACGGTATTGGATGAAATTAAGTGCCACTTAAAAGCCCAAGATAATATTGAGTATATTCCACAGAAGGTGATACCGGTAAAAGGCAGTAAAAAAGGCCGATACCAGCTTTGGTACAACGATACCATTATGCAAGAGATGGTAGACCTGTTTAAAAAACTACCCAAAGAAGAATACCCTGCCTATTTAGCATGGGTGGAAGAAAACTTATACGACTTGCCCTCGCCGTATTTGTACAACGCCGTATTTGTAGCTTATTTGTTGGGGGAAGAACAAACTGCTAAAGAACTACTATATTGGTATGGTCGTATCCAGTTTTATGATGGGGAACGCTGTAAAGGAGAGAGATTTAAGGCTAAATCATCTGATTCTGACGACCCTTACTCATGGTATCACTCTCGTGCAAAACAAGCCTCTGGTCATATGAAAGGACTGATAAAGGGAGCTTATAAAGATAAAGTTTCATCAAGAGAACTTTATAAATTAGATACTAACCTCTTTCCGGATGCCTTTTTCCACAAAACTCTTCAAGCAATGAAAGCATTGACAGAAACCCCTCCTAAGCACAACCCGATTTGGGCCTGTAGTTATCCGCCTCTTACTAAAAAAGATTGGTTGGTAATAAAAAAAGCACCGCAACCAGTAGCTATTAAAAACTGGATTTCTCCACAAAACGAATGGGGTAGAGATATTGAGCATTGTTATGAATCCCTTGTATGGATTCTAAAATTTAATAAAAAACTGCCACCTAACTGGAAAACTGAGGAGAGTGCACAATGAGTTGCGATTTAAACGCTTATATTGATTACAATAATCTTACAGACAAACAGAAATTTGCTGCGGATAATATTCAATTTAATAATTTGCAGGCATCTGTTGATGTGAGCTATAAAATCTCGCGGCTCCATTACCAAGTATTTAAAGGGGGGCTTGATGAGCTTAAAACTCCTGGTGATAATGGTATTACGTTGAAAGATGATTTTGAAGCAGGTATCCAAGCACTATTAAATAGTGGTGGGGCCACCTTTGCAGAGTTCTACGATAATTTTAGTGGCAAAGAAACCATAGATAACGATGCCTTTGCTACCTTGGCGTCCAATGTAGAACAGCTTAAAAAAACAGGGTTTTCTTACTTGGAATATCATGGCGATACCAGCCTGAGTCTCTCAATGAATACGTTTGTAAAAGCAGACCCTATTACTGGTAAAAACATTACCATTACTGCTGTTGATGGTACCAATGGTAACAACTCTTATGACACGTGGGTTAATGAGTGGATATTGCTCAATGGTCTCCATGCTTTTGATACGTTTAATAGAGATAGATTTAAGGAAGTTAAGGATTATTATATTAAACTTACAGAAGATTATAATATTGAGGCGCAAGCGCATACCTATCACTCTCAGGCGGCCATTCATTTATTAAACGATGCTGTTCCTCAGGATAGCGATAGTTATATCGGCTTTGGTTTTGATCCCTTAGGGGCGAATCATTTAATCGATAATGCGAATAGGATGGGGGCTTCTTTAAATACTACGATGCCCAATATTGCGAGCTTTACCACAGAAAGCGGCATTGTAGGCCCTGCTAGCAGAACAGTTGGAAATACGGCATATTATATAAAACACGCTGCAGGCCAAAGGCCTGAACGGCTTGACTGGGGCGGTAGGCACAGTGTTGAGTATTATGATACTGATGGTATTAACACTACTTATGGCACATCTTTTCAGCCCGGTGCTACTATTTCTGAAATCTTTCAGAACGAGCATGTTCTTCCAGAATGTTTTCGCAATAGCATTCTGTCTCGAACGGCTCAGATAGGTCAAACACTAAATGCTGTTCCAGAGGTTTGGGGGCGTATTTTAAAATTACCGGACTATTTAAAGAGAGTAGCTGCAAAAATTGCTAAGCGGGAGAAAGACGACGGGACATTCGAAATAGTTGCTACTAATGATAATGGCGATGAAGTCAAAGTTGATGAACAAGTTAGAGGAAAAATTGTAGTTGAAGGAGATAATCCAAATTTTAGGAATGAAATCTATCAATACTTAATTGATCACGGAGCTGAACTTCTAGAAGGAAATGGTGTTAATAAGGTTGAAGAGGTAGATGGTAGCGGAAACGCAATTAATACCAGTACCCTTTTGTCTACCAGCGCTTCAGATGCCATAAAAGACAATTTAGGAGAAGATATTGAGCCGGGCGTTTCAGAAAATCAACCTGATAAAGTAATAGCAGATGGTAAGGATGTTGCCGATAAAATTGCTCAGCGTGGTACAGAGTTAGACAATCAATATGGTAACCCTAGCAATCATGATACGTCTTGTGTTGGGAAAGGGTTTTTGACATCGGCTGCTATCGAAACGGCTCGAATACTGTCACTAACCGGGGGGATTGATACCACATTACTGGATAATGCTGTTTTTACCCAAGTCTCCAATGTTTATATCGATTACAGTTTGCCTGGTGAGCCGGGGAACCAGGATTATATTCGCGCAACAGAAACGAAAAGAAATGCCGTTGGCGACATTATTGAAAAAGACTTTAGAGCGTTTCTGCCTAAGACTTCTCAATACAACATATTTAGAAGTCAGGTAAATAATAGTAATGCGGCGGCTAATCGTGCTGTGGATCAATATGCGGCATTGATTAGGGATTCGTTAGGTTGTCATGCCGAAGAATTTCAGCAAGAAGTTGAAACGCCATCCACGTCGGTGCCGAGCACACGTTTTACGGGCTATGTGCCTCGTCCCGGGTATAGCTTCCCAGGTAACCCAGGAAGCTCAGGGACCCCTGGTGATTCAGGAGGTTCAAGTTTATTTGGCCGAATTCTTGGTGGTGCTGCTCTCTTTGTGTCGGCTGTTTTAGGTCAACCTTCTTCAGGAGGCGGGGGTGGCTTATTTGTAGACGCATATTCACCTCTGGTTATTGATTTAGATGGCGATGGAAAAATTGAAACTATTGGTCGCAATGAGTCACCTGTCTATTTTGATGCCGAAGGGAATGGCTTAAAAGTTAAAACAGGCTGGGCTGCTGCCGACGATGGCATGCTGGTCATGGACCACAATAGTAATGGCATTATCGATGATGTTGACGAGCACTTTGGTGGACAAGAACGCCTTGGCTTCGATCACCTGAGTAACTTTGACAAAGATTCTAATAATAATTCAGACGGTGTGATTGATAGTAATGACGTTCAGTTTAACAATATCAAAATCTGGCAAGATGCCAATGAAGATGGGGTGACGGATGCTGGCGAGCTTCAATCACTAGCCTTTCATAATATTGCATCGATTAATCTAACAGCTACGGATGTTAATCAAACGCTTGCGGATGGTAATATTCTTCTACAACAAAGTACCTTTACGCGAACAGATAGTTCCACGGGTAATATTTCAGACATTGGCTTTACGTATAACCCCACCGAAACTTTTGATACAGGAACCTATGAAATTGATTTAGACACAGCGGATCTACCTTGGTTACGTGGCTCAGGGCATACTAGTGATTTATTACGTATCGCTAGTGGAAATGATGATCTGAAAGCCGTGATTCGTGAGGTTGCAGGATCAGAATCGGCACAAGCACTGTATGACAATATCGATGAACTTCTATTTGCCTGGACTGGCGCGAATACCATTGGTGAAGAAGCCCTGCAGGGGCTGGTCTCAAAGCGAAAAGTTCATATGATTGAACAGTTTACTGGGGTGACTGCGCCTACTGAAATCAATGAATTTCAAGCGTGGTATTTTGAATCGGCGTTTGTGCAACTGAAAGATAAATTTTATCTAGATGTTTTAGCCCAGATTCCAGCAGGTGACGGCTATAATTTAGATTATGACTTTCTAGGTAATACCGTTCTTCTTCGGGAAGACGCAAACTTATACGATACTATTATTGATAACTTAGTAGATAGTCAGAATAATCATGGCGCGTTTGTACTAGCCAAAGTATTCAATACCATCGGTCTTTTTGATGCTGATGAATATGCTACCAAGGTGACTGAGCGTGGGTATGGGCAATCGATTCTAGACCATTTAAGTGGTGAAGCTCTGCTTTATACCAATAGTGATTTATCGTCTCGCAATAACTTTGCAGTATGGTTGTTGGATGGTAGTGAAGAAGCATCGTTTCAGGATGCCTTAGGCAATACGTGGGAGCGGTCTGGAGATCAAACAATTACCAATACCAATTCGTGGAAAACGGATGAGTATGTTGTTGATCTGAGCGGTACGGATAGTCATATTAAAACAACAGATACCTCGCCATCAGGGGATGCCTGGACACTTCGCTGGCGGCAACGCTTTGATAATTTGAGTGGTCGCCAGACATTGGTGAGTGGTACAGAGTGGCATACATTTTCGATTGTTCATGGTGAGAATAACAAATTAGAAATATTCCTGTCTTCTGAGGGCAATGAATGGGACCTAGATTATTTTGGTCCGGGGAGTAAAACCAATTGGCAGGCCGATCAATGGTATGACTTTGAATTCTCCTACAGTGCTGAAGATGGTTATCGTTTGTTTGTGGATGGTGAGGAAGACTATTACCTTGACGACACCACTGCCTTGCACCAGGCTGAAGGGATTCAGTTTGGGGAAAACGGTAATACAGCAGCTCCTCTGCGGTTAGATGGTGCTGTCTCGGATATTCTCTTTGATAATACCCGAGTATTGCATACAGAGAATTTTACACCTTCAACAGAACCCGTTATTGCGTATCAAGCAAGCAAAAACATTTACACGTCCGACGCAAGCGATGTCGTTAATGGGACCAACCATACTGACATTATCCACGCCGGTGACGGTGATGATTTTATAATTGGGGGCCTAGGTAGCGATAATCTATTTGGCGAAGCCGGTGATGACGAATATGTGATCAATCTGGGCGATGGCCATGATGTGATTCAGGACAACGATGGATCAAACCGTCTGATCCTCGGTCACGGGATTGATCTGGATGATCTGACATTTGAGCGTCTCTACAGCAACCAAGATGCAACCGATGATCTCTTAATTACCATTAACACCACCGGGCAAAGCATTACCTTACAAGATCATTTTGTCAGTAGTGGCTCAGATAAAACCATTTCTGAAATGGTGTTCCAAACCGAGCAAACCTTACCGGATACAAGTACGAGTCATGTAGTTGCCATTACCGTTGCTGAAGATGCGGCGTTGTATCGGTATGTGGATGAAACTGTCATCACGGGCACCACCGGTGATGATATGTTGGTGGTGGATCAGGCAGCGACGATTGATGGGGATCAAGGCAACGATACGATTCAAAGTAGTGATGATGACCACACTTTTGTGTTTAATCCAGGTGATGGCACCGATACTATTACCGATGCAGGCGGCAATGATACCCTCGATCTCTCTGGTTTTAGTGATGACCTGGATGTGGATCTGACTCAGACGAGCATGACGGAAAGTACCGATTCAGTCACTTGGAATACGGGTGCTATTGAAAATGTTATTGGTGGTTCTGGCGATGATACTCTAACGGGTAATGATGGCGACAACCTTCTTCAAGGCAACGGTGGTGCCGATACCCTTACGGGTGGGGACGGCGATGATACCTACCGCTTTGCTAACGGGTTTGGCACGGATGTCATTACCGATTCAGCCGGTAACGATACCCTCGATGCCAGTGAGTTTACCGCTGGTGTGACAGTAGATTTATCAAATAACAGCTTTGCCGATGCTACGGATACGGTGAGTTGGAATTCGGGAGCTATCGAGAATGTTATCGGTAGTGCCTTTGATGATACCCTCAGTGGGAACACGGATGATAACATCATTGATGGCGGTGCCGGGGATGATACTTTAGCCGGTGGAGCTGGAGATGATACTTATGTGGTGAATGCTGGCAATGATAGCATTACCGATTCGGCAGGGTCCGATACGTTAGATGTGAGTGGGCTAAGCCAGGGCGTGACGGTTGACCTGTCGTCCACATCCATGAGCTATATTGAAAGTGGTTTGGACAGTACCCAATCCTTACTCCACTTTGATGGCGCGGTAGGTAGTCAAACCCTGACCGATGTCTATGGTAATGGTTGGACGGCTCATGGGGACGCAGAACTCGATGCGACTGATCCCTGGAAGACAGGTGAGCAGCACGTGACCATTGATGGAAACGGGGATTACATTCGGTCCAGTGTAGGGCCGAGTGGCGATGCCTGGACCATTCGCTGGCGACAGCGCTTTGATAGTGTGAGTGGTATCCGAAGTGTATTGAGTGCTGGGCAAGATTACAGTTTTAACATTGGTCTCAGAAATAATGGCGCTCTCTACATTGTGTTGTCATCCAATGGCAGTACCTGGAATATAGATAATGCAGATATTAAAACGGGTATGGTGACTGACCAATGGTATGACTTTGAATTTTCCTATTCAGTAACGAATGGTTATCAGGTTTTTGTGGATGGGGTGCAAGAGTACCATCTGTCATCGATTACCACGCCTGTTCACGATCCACAGTTCTTCCAAATGGGTCGCTACATTCGCCAAGCGGATCCGTATTGGGCATCGGGGGCGATAGCGGATGTGTACTTTACCAATAACGAAGAACTCCATACAGCGAACTTTACCCCCTTAACGGATTCGTTTGCCATTACCAATACCATCACGTGGAATACGGACGCCATTGATAATGTGATTGGTACGGATGCGGATGATGCCCTCACGGGTAATACGGGTAACAACCGCTTGGTGGGTGGTGGCGGTACCAACACCCTTTCAGGTGGCGCTGGGGGTGATACGTATGCCTTTGATGCCCTCACCGGTGACAATACCATTACCGATACCCAAGGCAGCAATACATTAGATTTTGCTGATCGCCAAACTGGGGTGTCGATTGATCTCAATACCACCAGTGCGCTAATCGATAGTCAAAACCTGACCTGGAGCAGCAATGGCATTGCTAATGTGGTGGGTTCTAGTGGCGACGATACCCTGACGGGTAATACTCAGAACAATACCTTGGATGGTGGCGCTGGCGATGATACCTACATCATTCAAGCGTCTTTTGGGTCCGATGTGATTGCTGATGCTAGTGGTTTTGATACGGTGGATTTGTCTGCCATTACATCCGGGATTACGATAGATCTATCTCAAACCGGTTGGTCAGATGGGAGTGGCAATAGCCTCACTTGGAATATATCAGAATTAGAATCTCTCATCACAGGAGACGGAAACGATACGGTCACGGCGGCTGATATCGACAGTACACTAACCACCGGTGCAGGTAATGATACCTTAACAGGTGGTACCGGTGATGATAATCTGATTGGTGGTACAGGTGACGACACCTATGAAGGCTTTACCACCACCTCTGGCTTTGATCAGATCTCTGATGAAGCGGGTACCGACACCCTGGATCTGACTGGCTTTAATACCACCGATTTCTCATGGAGTCTATTAGATACCAATGCGGATGGCAATATCGATAGCTTGCTAATGCAGGGTGATGATGATCATAATCTGCTGATTGAAAATTATTTTGACGATTCTAGCGACACGATTGGTACTGCAGGGCAAGGCAGTGGTGTTATTGAATCCATGGTCTTTGATAACGATGCGGATGTCACTTTTAGTGAGGTCGTTGGCTTTGTGTCGCCTACCGCGTCTACGTCTGGCGATGATGTGATGGATGGGACGGCCTTTGTCGAAACCTTATCGGGCAGTGATGGGAACGATACCCTCAATAGTTCGGGTGGGGATGACACCTTAGATGGTGGCGCGGGTGACGATACCTATGTGATTCATGACTTCTTTGGCTTTGATACGATTGCGGATAGTAGTGGCACTGACACATTAGATTTCTCCAATCATTCGGGCGATATTGTCGTCGAGCTGGCTCAAGAATATTTTAGTTCCGGTCTTTTTAACTATCTCAGCTGGGAAGATGTGACCATTGAAAACCTGACTACAGGAGATGGCGACGATGCTTTAGCAGGCACCACTGGCAACAATACCTTGGATGGGGGTGCTGGCGATGATCTGTACCACTTTAAGGATAGCTTTGGTACTGATACCATCGTGGATTCGGCAGGCAACGATACCCTGGATTTCTCCAGCCTCACTGGCAATCTCTCGATTGATTTAAGTCAAACGAGTTTCTCCGATGGCAATGGCAATACCGTCAGTTGGACAGGAAGTGTGATTGAAAATGCCATTGGCGGTACTGGCAACGACACCTTGACCAGTAGCACCGACGATAATATTCTGGCGGGTTACGAAGGCGATGATACGTATGTGCTCACCTCTAGTTTTGGTGAAGACACCATTATTGATACGGACGGGATTAACCGTTTAGACATTAGCCACTTTGGTGGCGGTGTGACCATTGATATGAGTGGCACGGCTTGGACGGAAAGTGCGGGTAATACCATTACTTGGGGTGACAGTCTACTTCAGGAAGTGGTGACTGGGATCGGGAACGATACTCTCATCAGTGGCACCACCGATAACACCCTCATTGGTGGCTTAGGGAATGACAGCTACAGCGGCTTTGGTGACGGGCAAGGAGCTGACGTTATTTCAGATGCCGGGGGTACCGACACCGTAACTGTCAATGCGGATGTCTTGGATGGCCGATGGGCGGCTGCGGATAGCAACAATGACGGCAATGTCGATAACCTATTCATTGAATGGGACAACGGCAGCCTAACCGTTGAGGATTATTTTGATAACACCGCTGCCGATGCGAGTGGCAGTGGTCAGGGTTCCGGCTTTGTTGAAACCTTAATACTCAATGATGATGCGGATGTCACCTTTAGTGAAGTTCAGAATTTAGCCAATACGATCTTCGGAACCGATGGAGATGATACCCTCACCGGTGGTAGTACCAATGAAGTCTTCTTAGGGCTTTCTGGTGACGATACGGTGACTGGTAATGGCGGGGATGATACCTTTAGCGACACCAATAATTCGGGTAGCGATGATTATGACGGTGGCTTAGGAGCAGATATTGGCGACTATTCCGGTCATGGCTTCCAGGTGATTTACAACACCCATAACGATAGCGTGTCGATTCAAGATGATGTGGATACCCTGACCAGTGTGGAAACCTTACAGGCGGGTTCGAGCGCCCAAGACCAGATTAATGGTTCTTTGAATAGCGCCGCACTCACCGTTAACTTGGATGCTGGCACCATTGTAGGTGGTGATGGTGATGTGACCACCCTTACTGGCTTTGAAGATGTTATTGGGTCGACGTATGGCGATACCCTCACTGGGGATGCCAATAATAACTGGCTGAGCGGCCTGGAAGGCGATGATACGATCTCAGGTGGTGACGGTGACGATTACCTTATCGGTGCCTTTGGCCAAGACACCCTGAGTGGTGATGCTGGCAATGATGCGCTGGATGGCGGTGCGGATGATGATACCTTATCGGGTGGTGCTGGCGATGATATTTTACTCGCGGGCGAAGGTGACGATCTCCTCCAGGGTGGAGCCGATAATGATGTCTATACGGCCTTTGGTGTGAGTACCGGTGACGATACCATTTCGGACACGTCTGGTGATGAAGATATTCTGGATCTCAGCAACTTAAGCACTGATGTGGTGACCGTCGAAGCCATTGATACCACCAGCAGTGGGTTTGTGGATCAACTAAAACTCTCTTGGGTGGATAGTAATAGCGACACCCAATCGGTGGTGATTAACGATTACTTTGATGACACGGATGCGGAAGCCAGCCTCAGTGGGTCAGGTACTGGAAATATTGAACGGATTGTATTTGAAAATCACAGTGATGTGGATTTTGATGAAATCATGAAACTGATCTACCGAGGTACGGAAAATGCCGATACCATGGTGGGTGGCGTGAACGATGATTACCTGGACGGTGTGGCCGGGAATGACATCTTAAAAGGGAATGCCGGTGACGATATTCTTGTCGGTGGTGACGGCGACGACACACTTGAAGGTGGCGCAGATGATGACCTCCTCCTTGGTGGTGCCGGTAATGATGCGCTCCAAGGTGGCGACGGTGATGATACCTATTACATAGAAGTCGGCGGTGGTTTTGACACCATCACCGATACCCAAGGCAATAACACATTAGAGTTGAGCTCATTAGAAGGTGGGGTAACGGTAGACTTAGCGAATAATGCGTTCGTCTTTGACGAACTTCCCGAAGACACCACCCAATCTTTGGTTCACTTTGATGGTGCCAATGGCAGTCAAGATATTGTGGATAAATTTGGTAATGAGTATCTAATATTTGGCAATGCCCAAATTGACGATACCAATCCATGGAAAACCGGTGAGAAGCATTTTGAATTGGCTTCCAATGGGGATTTCTTCCGCTCCGATGTGGGGCCAAGTGGTGATGAATGGACCATTCGTTTTAGAAAACGTTTTGATTCCATGAGTGGATACCAAAGTGTTTTAAGCGCTGGTAAGGACTATAGTTTTAACATTGGTTTAAACGGCAGTAAATTGTATTTGGTTCTGGGCTCTAATGGTAGTACCTGGAATATTGTAAATACGAACAATAGTGTGACCATTAAAAACGACTTTGTGGTGGACCAGTGGTATGAGTTTGAATTTTCTTACTCTTCTACGGATGGGTACCGTTTGTTCGTCGATGGCGACTTGGATTATAGCTTGTCGAACACGACGGCTATTTATGATCCAGACTTTTTCCAGATTGGTCGTTATATTCGAAGTTCAGCACCGTATTTTTCGACGGGTGCGGTTGCTGATATTTACTTTACTAATAATGAGGTGCTCCATACCAGTAGCTTTACCCCACTGTCCAATGCATACATTACCGATGGCGTGACGTGGAATAGTGGTGCTATTGCGAATGTGACGGGTACCGATTATGCCGATACACTCATTGGCGATAGTGCCGCCAATGAGCTAAATGGTCTGGATGGGAACGATACCCTAGACGGTAATGACGGTGATGATACGCTGGGTGGTGGTCTCGGTGATGACACCTTGGACGGTGGGGCTGGCGCGGATACCCTGGAAGGGCATGGCGGCGACGACACCTTAACGGGTGGTGCTGGTGATGACAGCCTGGATGGTGGCTCTGGTAATGATACCTATGTCTTTGAGTCTGGCTTTGGTAGCGATACGATTGAAGCCAGTGATGGGCAAGATACGATTGATGTGAGTTATCTCACGGCGAATACCACCATTGATTTAAGCTCCCAATCCGTCACCTTAGGCAGCGATGACATCACCTGGACAGATAGCGCGGCTGTGGAAGGGGTGATTTCCGGTTCAGGTGATGACACCATTACGGGTGATGCAGGTAACAATATTTTAGATGGTGGTACTGGTGACGATAGCCTGTCGGGTGGTGCCGGTGATGATACCTATGTGGTAAATGGGATGTTTGGCACCGATACCATTGCTGAAACATCGGGTTTGGATACCTTAGATCTATCTAGCTTCACTCAGGATATTATTCTCGACTTAGGTACGGCAACTGAATATGATGATGGCGCAGGTAATGAGATTTCCTGGTCCTCTGGCGATTTGGAAGGCCTGTTAACGGGTAGTGGCAATGACACGATTACCGGTACGTCTGGGAATAACATCCTTGGTGGCGGTATGGGGGATGATATCCTCAATGGTGGTGACGGGGATGACACTTATGTGTTTGTGCCTAATATTGGTACTGAAACCATTAATGACAGTAGCGGTAATGACACCTTAGATTTTAGCCGAATAAGCACTAGCTTAACGGTGGATCTGAACAGTACCAGTTTTAACTACATCAATACCGCTAATTCTACAGATGAGTCTCTCCTTCGTTTTAACGAGGTTGTGGGCAGTTCAGATGTAATTGATGAATTTGGCAATACCTGGACAACCGGTGGTAGCCCAGAAATTGGTAGTACCGATCCTTGGGTCACCGGCCAAAAGCACATGGATTTGGATAGTGGCGATTACTTTAAGTCGGATGTGGGTCCGAGTGGCGATAACTGGACCATTCGCTTTAGACGACGTTTTGATAGTACCGGTGGTATCCAAAGTGTTATTAGTGGTGGTATTGATTACAGCTTTAACCTGGGCTTTAGAAGCAACGGTACTCTTTATATCGTACTCTCATCCAATGGCAGTACGTGGAACCTGGCTAATACTAATATTAAGAGCGGGTTTGTGGCGGACCAGTGGTATGAATTTGAAATGTCGTATTCTGCAGCGAATGGCTACAAAGTCTTTGTAGATGGCGCCTTAGAATACAGCCTGACCAATACCGCCAAAATTCTAGACCCTCAGTTTGTACAGATTGGTCGGTACATTCGTCCAGCCAATCCGTATTGGGCACCGGGTGCCGTGGCGGATGTGTATCTCACCAATAATGAGGTGCTTCATGAGGCTAGCTTTACCCCACTCTCGACACCATACAGTACGGATTCGATTACCTGGGCGAGTAATGCCATTGAAAATGTGATTGCCGGTGCAGGGGATGACACCCTCATTAGTAATGCATCCAATAATGCCTTTGAAGGTGGTGCCGGTGATGATACCTATGTCTTTGAAGAAGACTTTGGGCTGGATACCGTATTCGATACCTCTGGTAATGATACCTTTGATTTTAGTGCCTTTGGCACCAATCTTAATATTGATTTGAATGCCACCAGCTTTGAAGAAAGCGCGGGTAATGTGGTCACCTGGAATGCGGGTGCCATTGAGAATGTGTATGGTGGGTCTGCTCAAGATGTCTTAGTTGGCGATACCTCTAATAACATCCTTACGGGTCATCATCTCTATGGTAACGACGGTGATGATACCCTCTTTGGGTCCACGTCTGATGACCGCTTAGAAGGCGGCAAAGATGATGACTTGCTCTATGGCGGCCAAGGGGATGACACCTATGTCTATGCACCTGGTGATGGGGTAGATGTCATTGACGATAGTGATGGTCAAAATATTCTGGATTTAAGTGGGTTTAATCAGGATATGGTAATCAACCTGACGACTGATACATCCTTTGAAGAAAATATAGATAATTCTATTTCATGGGGTTTAGGTGATATCTCAGGCATTATTACCGGGACCGGTAATCACCATATTATTGGGGATGATACAGATAACCTGCTGCAAGGTGGGACCGGGAACGATACCTTGGAAGGTAAGCTCGGTGACGATACCTACCGGATGGATGAGGCCTTTGGCTCTGATGCCATTGTGGACACCGGTGGTTCGGATACGATCGATTTCAGCTTATTCTCTACCAACGTGACGGTGAATCTTGCCGATAATGAGTATAGTGATGCTAATAACAACGCGTTAGTTTGGACCGCCGATGCCATTGAGAATGTGACCACCGGTCAAGGTAATGATACGTTGTCGGGCAACGCTGGTAATAACCTGCTTAAAGGCGGGTATGGGAATGATACCTATCTGCTTGCTGAAGGTTTTGGTGAAGATACCATTACGGATATTGGTGGCTCTGATACCATTGATGCCAGTGGCCTGTCTCAAGGTGTGGAGATTGATCTCAGCGAGAATCAATATATGCGTTATCTCACTTATACCCCAAGTACGGATCACGCCTTAGTCCGTTTTGATGGTACAGACGGTAGTTCAGCGATTGTGGATGAGTTTGGCAATACTTGGACAACGCATGTAACGCCAGAAATTGGGAGTACCAACCCTTGGACTACGGGTCAAAAACACATGGAATTGGATAGTGGTGACTTCTTCCGCTCGGATATAGGACCGAGTGGCGATGAGTGGACCATTCGATTTAGAAAACGCTTTGACCATATGAGCGGTTATCAGAGTGTGCTGAGTACTGGTAGCGATTACAGCTTCAATATTGGCCTCACTGGCAGTAGCTTGTACCTCGTTATGGGTTCTAATGGTAGTAGTTGGAACATTGTGAATACATTAGGGAATACCACCATTAAAACGGACTTTGTAGCTGATCAATGGTATGAATTTGAGATGTCGTATTCATCAACGGATGGTTACCGCCTCTTTGTAGATGGTCAGGAAGAATACACCTTAAGCAATACCACAGCCATCTATAACCCTCAGTTTTTCCAGTTTGGCAGGTATATTCGGACATCTAGTCCATATTTCTCTCCTGGTGCCATTGCTGATATCTACTTTACCAATGATGAAGTCTTGCATTCGGAAAACTTTACTCCGAATAATTCCCCGTATGATACAGATACATTGTTCTGGGATACGGATACTATTGAGAATCTGACGGGTAGTGCTCACAACGATACGCTGAGAGGGAACTCGGATGCCAATATACTAAATGGTGGCGATGGCAATGATTCGCTTGACGGTCAAACGGGTAACGATACCCTCATTGGCGGTGACGGTGATGATAGTTACCACTTTGCTATTAATGATGGTGTGGATACGATTACTGAATCTGGTGGTTCTGATAGCATCTTCTTGGATGCCTCACTTACTGATGATGATATTGCTCTGTTTATGGATGGCGACAACCTACAGATTGGTCATAAGCTGAATGGAACCGACTTAATCACAATTAATAGCTTTGATGTGTCCACAGATAATCAGATTGAGCGAATTGAATTGAGTTCGGGCGAGTATTTGACTAATACTGATATTAACCAAGTGATCCAGGATATTGCCACTTATGCCAGCAATAACAGTATTGATCTCACAGATATTAGTGTGGTGAAGAATGAATCAGCTCTCATGCAAATCGTTACCAACGCCTGGAACGTGGCATAATTTTGATAGTATCTCTAGTTGGTAACGGATGACTCTTCACAGTGAGTGTATTGTCGATTAATACTAGCAAGATAATATTTTCTAAGCACCTGTGGTGAAACCTCAACACCAGAGGATTGCCGAAGCCTCATCAATCGCCTATAAACTGCAGAGCGATCGATTGGCCTTCCATTTTGATTAACAAGAAGATACTTACTATCCGTATTGGGCCGGAACATTAAATAAGCTTGAAATGCATGAATGACAGATGGTGTTAGGTTGACGCAACGGTTTCTCGTAAATGGCATAATAAGAACACCTTCTACCAGATCAATATGCTCGAAGGTCAGTTCACGCATCTCGGTGATTAGCAAGCCCACTTGGCTTAATAGTTCAACCAGAACCGTTTCTAATCTCGTCGTACAAGCTAATAAAAGTTGCTCAATATCTATTTCACTCAGTTCTTTTTGCTTTATTGGCGTAGAGTTCCTAAATCTACGGTATCCTTTCACCAGAGGTGCCTCTGTGTTTAGCCTGTGTACGATGATGGCAGAATAATGCTTTCTCAAGACGAGTATTTTGTAGAAGACCTTCCCATAGTGATACAAGGTCATGCACCATTCACAAAGTGTTTTCAATCCATGATGCTCCTTTATCTTTACGGAACAAATGCATTCATTACTCTCAATAGAACTTAAGTCAATAGGCTAATCCCAACCTTGCATGGCATTAATGACGGCTTGTTCATCTGACATCAGGTAGCCTTGGGTGGTTCGGATATCTGTATGACCAAGTGCCTTCTGGATCAGATGAAGAGGTCGCCCAGCTTCTGCATGGCGGGTAGCAAAAGTTCGTCGTAACCCATGAGGGGTAATCTCAACCCCAGCCACCTTAGAGAGTTTGAGAAACCGTCGTGTAATATCAGCAGTTTTAATCCGGCTGCCCCGCCGATTAATAAACACCGCTTGGCTATCTCTTGGTGCCTTAGTGGCTCTAATGGTGAGATAGTTTTGAAGTGACTGTTTTAATTGAGCAGATAAACCCACCCTTCTTGTTTTTCGCCCTTTACCCAAGCGAATCGTAATAACGTTCTGCACGAAATCCACATCATCTAGGTCCAAATTACAGAGTTCCGCATTGCGTACCCCGGTATGAAGAATAGTATCCACAATGGCATGATCCAGGTGACGGCTATAATCCGCTTCATATCGCTTCCTCTGGATGGCATCTTTCAAGGATGTAATCTGGTCTAGGTTCTTTAAAACCGTCTTTTTGGCAGGTACCACACGTTTTGGCCGTAATCGCCGAAGGCTGTCGATAACAGTAGGTTCGAGTTGTCCCATGCTTACCAAAAACTTAGCAAAACTGATGAGGCTATACAGCATGTTATGGCGGTTAGAAAAGCTTTCTACCGAATACATGCTCAATACCCGGTATACATTCGGAGTATGGAACACATCATCTAGTGTTAACGCTTTGGGTGGGTCATCCTCCCAGCCATTACGGGTATAGAGAATAAACCGTCGCTTAAAGGTACGAACCGTGGTGGGGGCATACGGCTGCATCCCCTGCTTCATGTCCAATACCCACAGTTCAAAGTAGGCGCGTAGATCCTTATCCCACCATTCCGGGGGTATCATCCGCTTACGCTCGTAAGTTCGTGGCACGGTCTGTCTCCTGGTATCAATGATGACAGCACATTCATTGCTCCGAAGAATAGTTATAGCAACCACTAAAATGGTGTAGTAGCTGTTGTTGGTATAATATTGGCAGTATATAGATAAATGGTTGTACTACCAAATATGAGGAGCTGCCCATGAAACGTTTATTACTCAAGAGCTTATTACTTGGGGTTCTCCTGATATTGCCTTATGCATCAGCAGAAGATGGCATTATTCCAGTGGATGCTGAGCGTAGAGGTTGCTGTTCCCATCATAGTGGTGTGTGTGGTTGTTCTGGTGGGCGTGCCGCTTGCTGCGATGGCACACTGAGCCCTAGCTGTGGATGTAACCTAACAGAGCAGTGCGGACAGAATACAAAAGAAGAGCAAGATGAAGAGGCTATTCCTCAGAATTAATGTCTGAGTCCTTATTCTCTGTTTCTATTGCTTCTTCATTATCATCATTTACAGTGATAACTTGTGGGGCTGTCGTAAAGGTATCAAAAACCTGCCCACCCTGAATGCTGGCAGGTTTTCCACTCATTGCAAAGGCGGCAGCAATAGGGATAACGCCTAAGCCAAATAATACTAATAATGGCAAGCCAATAATAAACAAGGTAATTGCGGTACCTCGCTTACCGTTCCCTTTTGCCTTGTAGCTAAAATTAACTGGAATAGGTTTATTGCCGTTCACAGGCTTAATGGTTCCACCGGATAGTTCGAGCTTTCCTGCTTTGCCAAGTGTTCCTGAGTCTCTTACTTTAGAAATTGCCAGTTCAACGGGTGCCCCTTTTTTGAAGACTACCATATTATCTACGATAACATCTCTTTGCACTTGAGCTTGAATGGCGAGCTGGTCTTCCAACACATCACTGCTTACCGTGTTTGGTAAAACGATGGGAACACGTGTGCCAGCATTAACATGAACTTCAGCAGCATATGCAGGCGTGATGAAAGCAATGAGTGTGAGTAATGCACCAAACAGGGCTTTGAACATGGCATTTTTCCTCCAATTAAATATAAGCGTAGCAAGGGCTTAGTTAGGAATTACAATGGTTTTTGGTGCTGTGATCATGGCATCAAATTGAGCCCCACCTTGCAACATGGCAGGCTTACCATCAATCCATATACCGAATGGCACAAGAATCAATAAAATACCAAATATTGTAGCAACCACAGCCCATCCCCTTTTGCTGACTCCCTCACGGTTGATGGACAGATTTAATTGGTAATCATTACCGTAAACGTCGTAAATTCGGCCCCCATTTACTTCTAAAACACCTTTACCGCCATGTCCTCGGCCTTTTTTAGCTTTAGAAACGTACAAGACGCCTTCACTACCTTTCTTAAAGATCGTATGACCTTCAACTTTGACATCTTGACTGACAGATATAGATACCATATCGCCTTCATTGAGGTTGTTTGAGCTTACCGTGTTGTAGACAACGATAGGAACCCTTGTCCCTGTATTAATCGTTAACTCTTTCTTCGCAGGTTCTTCGGAAATGTCATTACTTTGTGTCTCATCTTCAGAAGACTGAGAGTATGCATCTACAAAAGAGAACCTTTTTTGTGGGGGTTGTTCAGCTACTTCCGCATAGGCAGGAGATAGCTGCATTGGGAAGATTAGACCTACTAAAATAGAAAGTAATAAAACAATTGTTCGGAGCATAAAGGACCAATCCTAATATATATACTGAGACACTAAATGATACTACCAATAATATTAGAAGTCTTAAAACATCAAATGGAATAAGATTATATTTAAACGGCAATACTTCAAAGAGTATATTAAAATTACTATTCGGCAAGGACAGAGAGCCAAGTGGCTAAGTTCATTTTTTGGCACCCATCTTTCATCGCTTTATTGGGATAACTTTTTTCCTTGTTCCAATAAATTAAAGGGTTTGACCAACCCCAGCTTAAATCTGGATCACCTACTAATAAGGCAGATGGCCTGGAGTATTTCTCATCTATTTCAACATCTCGTTCCCATATACCACTGTGTACATGGTCTTCTGACTGAGGTTCCTCATAAGAACTGGCAGAAAGAAAGTTTTCAGCACCTTTTTTAAGGCTATACATATCGCCACGAGGATTCAACGATGCCAACTTGCTTTCAAGTACTTTGCCATAAATTAGTTTGCTGGATGTATATAATTCCCCGTAAGAGTTAAACGCTTCACCAATACGCATCAAATACGCCAAACTTTGACATTTGGTATGCTTAAGCCCACTAAACCCAGCAACCCAGTATCCTTTTTGCCAATCTTCGGGAGTTTTATAGCTCCGCATTTGATGTTTACATGTACATAGTGTAAATACACCACCGTCTACATTAGGCGCTGAACCATACTGAACAAAGGTGCCATTTTCCAGATCAATTGTGTCTACAATATAGCTATAAACTTCTTCACCCTGGTACTCTTTTAAGAAATTCTGTAATTTAGTTATACTTAGATTGTCGTTTGGCCAATCCGAGTATAATACACTATTATTGTGGCATTTCTCTTTACTCATAGGAGCACACGGCATATTACAAGCCTTATTGCAACGATTCTTTAAAATTGATTATAACTTAAATAGTTACTCAAAGTTATAAACGTCAAATTTCATACAAAAAACATTTTTTAACGTTATGTTACACTTATTGCCGTGCCTTCTAGCTTTAAGGGGTTTATTTTTGTAGTATTAAGAACGAAAAAGTGAGGAAAATGTCTGTATGAAAAAACATCGCTTTCTAGCACCATTAACATTAGCTGTGGCTGCTTTAATCTCTACTGTTTCTGGTCATGACAAGGCGGCAATAGCGCAAGCAGCTATGATGCCAACTCCTAAAGTAATGCCTCATCAGGTGGCACCAACCATTGATGATGGCCGTATACTACATGACTTTGTATTAGTGCGTAACGAAAATAACGAAATGATGGCTTATCACCGGTCACATTACTCACACCGCTCGCACTCTAGCCACTCTAGCCACCGTTCGCATTATTCAGGGTATTAAATTGATGGCAGATTCAATTTTCGAGAGTGGTAAGGGTATCCAAGCCACAAATTTTGTCATTGAGACCAGTATTTATTCGCTTGAAGTGATTAAAAAAGCAGCCTATTGCTTTTTAGATCAGGCAACCTTTGAATTTAAAGCTGTGGGTGAAAAAGTAGAATGTCAGGTTAGCTTTAATCAACCCTTAGCTGAAAAAGAAGTGATAGATTTTAAAAAAGCCTTTGATACAGAGCTTTTGGATCAAGATTTACGCCAAACGGTATCCAACGAAACAGAATCGATGAGAAATGCGGTATTGGCGTATGCATTTTCTCGGACAGGACTGCAAAGTGAGTAAGTTTAAAACGCTAGACACATATAATGAAAGCTTGAATGGTGGGTATAGGCTAGCCCCGTTAAATTTTACAACCCTAGATGGTGATGATTATGTCATCAGCAACATGGCTGGAGAATATCTCGTTGTTTCAAAGCCTAACCTGCATGCCTTTATTAAGCATAAACTAAGCCCAGCTGAACCAATCTACAATGAACTTAAATCCAAACATTTTTTAATCGACTCAGATTCGAATGTAGCCATGGATTTAATGGCTTTAAAAGTTCGAACAAAAATGAGCCGATTAGCCGACTTCACAGGCCTGCATATCTTTGTTGTGACATTACGCTGTGAGCATTCCTGTCCTTATTGCCAAGTCAGTCGGCAAAGTGAAGACCGTGCAGCCTATGATATGAGTAAAGAAACGGCTGACAAAGGCTTAGAGCTTGTTTTTAAATCGCCCTCACCAGCTATAAAGATTGAATTTCAGGGTGGTGAGTCCATGCTGAATTTTGATATCGTCAAATATATTGTGGAAGAGGCTGAAAAGATAAATGTTATTGAGCGGCGTGACTTACAGTTCGTTATTGCCACTAACTTAGCTGTATTGACTGATGAAATTTTAGAGTATTGTCGTGACCATAGAATACACATTTCATCGTCACTGGATGGGCCAAAAGAGCTTCACAATAAAAACCGTCCAAGGCCAGGTGGTGATAGTTATGAGCGTACCATTCAAGGAATAAAAAGGGTTCGAGATAAGCTTGGCAGGGACCAAGTTAGTGCCCTGATGACAACAACCGAAGCGAGCCTTGAGCAACCTATTGAAATTATCAATGAATACCTAAAGCAAGGATTTGATGGTATTTTCCTTCGACCATTATCCCCTTATGGCTTTGCCATTAAAACAAAGTCTTACAAGGCCTATGATGTGGATGAATGGCTCGATTTCTACTTTAAGGGTCTAGAATACATCATTGAACTCAATCGAAGTGGGACGTTCTTTGTTGAGCAATATGCCGCCATTATTTTGAACAAAATGTTAACCCCGTTTGGAACAGGGTATGTAGATTTAACCAGTCCTGCTGGCATTGGCATAGGCGCACTGGTCTACAACTATAATGGTGACGTATATGCCTCAGATGAAAGCCGTATGTTGGCTGAAATGGGCGATAAACACTTCAGGCTCGGTAATGTTCATGAGAATAACTGGGAAGAGATGCTAACGTCAGAACAGCTTTTAGGGCCGCTTGAAGAATCGTTTGCTGGCTCGGCCCCGATGTGTAGTGATTGTGCCTTTGAGCCTTATTGTGGTTCAGAACCTGTCTTTCACCATGCAACACAAGGCGATTATCTAGGGTTAAAACCAACCTCATCATTCTGTCGCAGAAATATGGCTATTTTTAGACGACTAATTAAATTGATGGAAACAGATAGTGAGGTTAAATCCATATTTATGAAGTGGGTGAGGATTTAGCATGCTGACTCTAGGAAGCTCAAACATAACGGTTAAGAATGTCGCTGAAGGCACAGGCCCGTTTGTCATTCGATTATGTGACGATGCCTCATTACCATTACCCTTGAGAGAATCTGAGGCTTATATTATTCAGCCTAATCAGCCGATTCCTGAGGGCTTTGCGCTATACATATTCCTTGAAGAGGAATCAGGCAGGCTCGATGAAATAAGTCACAAAGCCCCAGTAATGGTACTGCCCAATGCATACGATTATTTAGCGTCGGGTGACGTGATTCGGTTGAATTTGAAGAACAATTCAATACGAGTTTTATACCGTCGAAATTCTAACCACAATAGCTTTTTAACGACTGAGCGGTGCAACAACTATTGTTTAATGTGTTCTCAGCCACCTAAAACAGCGGATGATTCATGGATTGTGGATGAAATACTCGCCACTATTCCCCTAATTTCGCGCGAGACACAGGAAATAGGTTTTACTGGTGGTGAACCAACCATCTTAGGTGACGATTTCATAAAAATTCTTGAAACGTGCAAGAACTGGTTACCAAACACGTCAATTCATATTTTATCTAATGGTCGTAACTTTGCTAACCCAGAGTTTGCCAGCAAATATGCTGCTATTAACCACCATGACATGATGGTTGGCATACCGCTCTATTCAGACATCTCAAATATCCATGATTATGTTGTACAAGCAGATGGTGCTTATGATGAGACAATTAGAGGCATCCTCAACTTAAAACGACTGGGGCAAAAAGTAGAAATACGGGTTGTTATCCATAAGCAAACCTATGAACGGTTACCCCAGCTAGCTGAATTTCTTGCTCGAAACCTCTTATTCGTTGATCACATAGCTCTGATGGGGCTTGAGATGATGGGCTTTACCAAGGCTAACCTTGAAGAGCTTTGGATTGATCCCGCCGATTACCAGCTTCAGCTACAGAAAGCTGTCGATATTCTTGCTAACTACCGGATGAACGTATCAATCTACAACCACCAACTGTGTTTGCTAGACCGTTCATTATGGCCATTTGCACGGAAGTCCATTTCAGATTGGAAAAATGAATATATGGATGAATGCACTGGGTGCGGTGAGATGGATGCCTGTGGCGGCTTTTTCTCCTCTGCATTGCTCCGGTATAGCGACCATATCAAACCTATAGGGGCCAACGCATGAAATTTGGAATGAGAAAACCATCGTTAAAGAAGCGAATTAGCGCGAAAACTTCTGTAAATAGAGCTATAAGAAATGCCCTCGGTTTAAAGGCTCCAAAAGGCTGGGGATGGCTTACAAACCCTAAAAAAGCGGCTTACAATAGTGTGTATAGCAAAACAACATTCTCTATTGATAGGCTATTAAAAGCTTTGTTTGGGCTTTAAAAAAAGCTGGCCAGCAGAGTTCCCAAAACAACACCAATATCTTACTTGTATTGAATAAACTTTCATAGCGAATGAAATTTATGATTATGACAAGCTACCTTTCGAAATTTTTACCACAACTTATCAGATGGCCGTCTGAACAATAGAAAAGTTGAAAAGATTATCTAATAGAATGGCTGTAGGGCTTGTTGGACAGTAATGTAACTCTAAAACAAAGGATACACCTGCGGTAACCCTTAACCCCACCCTTTGGCCAGCTATTTGTTACAGCCTCCTTGGGGTGTTTATATCGAATACACGCCATTTAATGGTATTGGCAGTACGGCATCCCATATCGTTAATGCGGGTACAAATTACATCATAGGCCAACATCACCAACTGGATGCCAGAATTGGTGTGGGGCTAACACGACACTCGCCGGATCTGTTTGTTGGGGTAGGTTATTCTTTTAAAATAGACACCTTACTTTAATCGAGTAGCTTTATATCAGCTTTTTGGCTTTAAAGTATGTAAAAATGCTAATGGACATTAAAATCATTACCGCCCAAGTCGCTAAATAACCCCATTCCCAATGTAATTCGGGCATATAATCAAAGTTCATCTCGTAAATGCCTGCAATAAACGTGAGTGGCATAAAGATGGAGGCAAAAACCGTGAGTGTTTGCATGGTTTCATGCATGCGTTGGCTGGTTTGTCCAAGGTAATGGTTATCCAAGTCTTGAATGACTCCCCCTTAAAAAAGATTCCGTAAATACTCCATAACTGGATTATTTAATAAAAACACTCATTCGCCGAAACGCTTGGTATAAGTGGTGGCACCTCACAGAATCGAACTGTGGACACGAGGATTTTCAGTCCTCTGCTCTACCAACTGAGCTAAGGTGCCACCGAATAGAGATTTATACTGTAAACACCCCTTTAAAACAAGCAATAGCCAAAAAATGTTTTTAGGGTGTAATAAAATTTATGTTTTGTCGTAGGAGCAGCTTCTTAGTGACTAGAAGCTAATGAATGACCCGCTAGTACTGTTTCTGGTGGTAATTTGCGCTTACCATGGCCAGTAATTCTGCTTGATTAAGAGGCTTTGGTAGATAGTCATCCATGCCCGCTTCCAGGCATTTTTCCATGTCGCCTTTCATGGCATTGGCGGTAACCGCAATAATGGGTATATGGCTTTCGGTTGTTTTTTCTTGTTGGCGGATAAGTCTCGTCGCTTCAAATCCATCCATTATAGGCATTTGGCAATCCATTAGGATGAGATCAAATTCAGCGCTCGCTAGTTTCTCTAGAGCTACCTCGCCGTTTTCGGCAATGGTGACGGTATAACCTGCTTTCTCTAATAAGCGGGTGGCGACGACCTGATTAACGGCGTTATCTTCCGCCACTAAAATGCGGTAATTACTATTGTCGGCAGCAGTATCGGAGGGCGTGTTTTTAGTAGCCGGTAGTGATGGTGATGCCTCGTGGGATAATGCTTTACCGAGGGTGGCGAGTAATTCTGGCTGGCCAACGGGTTTGGTAATTGCCAATGTGCCTTGAAGTAGCGAATGCTTATTTAACTCTGCTTCAATCGTACTAGAAGTTAAAAACACCATGTGTGTTTGACTAATCTCTGGCGATTGTTTAATGGCTAAAGCAACCTCAATGCCATCGTGGGTGGGCATATGGTAGTCTAAGATAATAACATCGTAGGGTTGTCCGGTGCGTTTAGCGTTTTTCAGTGTTTTGATGACGGTGGTGCTGTCATCTAAGCAAGTTACGGTGTGTGGTTGATGTGCAGCCAATATTTTTTGCAATACCTCTAAGTTGGTATGGTTGTCATCTACCACTAAAACCCGTTTGTTATTCAGGCAATTAGTATCAATATCTGTAGGGCTTTTTATCGTATCGTCATACCCTAGTTCTAAGCTAAAAAAGAACCGACTTCCTTTACCCAGTTCGCTCTCAACCTTTAATGTGCCGCCCATAAGTTGGATAAGCTCTTTTGAGATGCTAAGCCCAAGACCCGTTCCGCCATACTGACGCGTTGTTGAGGCATCCGCTTGGTTAAAGGCGCCAAAAATATTGTTTTGTTGTTCGGGGGTTAGGCCAATGCCTGTATCGCGCACACTAAATTCTAATACCGCGGTATTCGCAGTTTTATTAACAAGTGAGACAGAAACAAGTACGTCACCCGTATGGGTAAATTTAACCGCATTACCAACTAGGTTGTTAATAATTTGGCGTAAGCGAGAATCATCGCCGATGACACCGTTGGGTACATCTGCATCAATATCAAAGAGGAGTTCAATCTTTTTGCTGTAGGCCGCTTGCTGAAATAATTTTAAATGGTCGCTAATGCTTTCACGCAAGGTAAAGGGCTGGGGGTAAATTTCCATTTTACCCGCCTCTATTTTAGAAAAATCTAAAATATCATTAATAATCGTCATTAATGCGTTGGCAGAAGAGCTTACCATGGAGAGGTGTTTGTGCTGTTCATCCGTCAGGGATGAACCCATCACCAATTCGGTTAATCCTAAAATACCATTCATTGGCGTTCTAATTTCATGGCTCATATTGGCCAAAAATTCGGATTTAGTGCGGTTTGCTTTTTCTGCTTGTTCTTTGGCGGTTACTAATTCTTTTGAAGCCATCTTTCGTTGGGTAATATCACGATGAGATCCCGTCATGCGGTAGGGCTGGTTGTTATCATCAAATTGCGCTTGCCCCATGGCAGAAAACCAATGGTAGTCGCCCGATTTGTGCTTCATGCGGAATTCAACATTATAATCTCCGTTGCCTTCTAAATGGGCATTTAATTTTTCAATGGTTTTGTCATAGTCATCCGGGTGAACCCGGTTGGCCCACTCATCAAAATGGTTGTTAAATTCACTATCTGTATAGCCTAGTAATTGCTTGTATACAGGCGAAAAATATACGGTGTCGTTGGTAATATCCCAATCCCAAATGCCCTCCTGGGCTACATTAACTGCCCGAGAAAAGCGCTCTTCACTTTCTGCTAACCGTTTGTTGGCTTCAACACGTTCTAGTACTCGGGTAAACCGTTCGGCAATACTAGCGGCCATTTTTAACAGCTGTGGGTCGGATTGTAGCGATTCAAAATAGAAAAACTCTAAAACGGCCAACACCTTATTATTAAGCAAAATAGGGAAGCCAAACGCCCCTTTAACCCCAAGCTTACTGGCTTTTTTGTTTCTCGGAAAGTTATTATCCACGTTTACATCTACAATCCATGCAGGTTTGCCAGTAGCAAGCACCCGGCCTGGCAATCCTTCATTAATAGAGAAGCTGGTTTCGTTGGTTACTTTTTTAAAGAGGTGGAATCGTTCATCGTCTTCACAGTGCCAAATACCTGATGGCTCTAACAGTCTGTCATCTTTTGGGGATACAAGGTACACGTGTCCTACAGGCCATCCAATGGCTAAACATATTTTTTCTAGTGTAAAGGCCAACATATCATTTAAATTAACGGCGGAGTTGGCTTTTTCTGATACTTGGTTAATTAAGGTGGCAATTAAGGCAGAAAGGCGCTCCTGGCGCTCAACTTCTTTCCGCTCGGTAATATCTCTAAAGCTAACCACAGCCCCTATAATGTGGCCACTTTCTATAATCGGGCGGCTAGTGTATTCCACAGGTATGGGGGTGCCATCTTTATGCCAAAACACTTCTTGGTCTTCTGTATGAATTTTTCCATCTTTAAAGGCGGCATAAATATTACAGTCTTTTTTAATATAAGGCGTGCCATCGGTGTGATGATAATGAATTAAGTCGTGTTGAGAGACGTTCAGCATTTCTTCTAAGCTGTAGCCCAAAATATCCACGGCAGCCTGGTTAGAAAAGGTGGTGTACCCGTTTAAATCTAAGCCATAAATGCCATCGCCACTGTTCGCTAAAATTAAATCCAATTTTTGGGTGGTTTGCTTTTGACGATAGAGCACAAAGGCAACGACCCAAATAGCCACAATGGAAAGCAATCTGTTAAATATGGGGAGCCCAGATGTTACGATTTCTTCTGCGGATAGAAAATACCCTGCTAAGGTAGATAGGGACGAAACGGCGCCGAGTATTAAGGGGGTACGTTTGTTTTGGAGCCATAGGCTACATAAAATTAACGATACGTAAGCTACGCCGGTGGCAGCACCTAGCGGTAGTGCTAAATCTAAAAATAGTACGCCAACATACAGTACAAAAGGGATCCACAGTGGCATGGATTGGTGTTGAGTACGCTTGGGTAGGTGGTGGTTAAACAGCCCTATGGCCAGTATGCTAAACCCTACTGCCGTATGGACAGCCATTGCTGTTAGCTCGCCCCACGTATGGGCTAGAGGTTTATCCGTTAGGTAACCCATAAAAGAAAATAACGATAAAAATAGGATGCAGAGCCCTAGTAGTTGCCCCAGTAGTTTTTTAAACTGTGATGCAGGTAGCCAGGCAGATACAAGTAATGTGCTGCCGGAAAGCAAAAAACATAAAGCAGAATTGGGCGCCATTCGGCCGGGATGCGAGGTGGCCACCGTAATGGTGTGATGCATAAATAGTTCATCAATGCCAAAATCCACCCCAAGGGCATATTGCAGTAGTGTTAGTGTGCCCACAAGGGCCACTATGCTGCCACAGGCGATGGGTATGGTGCGGCGTGATTGCCCCACTGCCATAAGCCCTATGCCAGAAAGTAAAAACCCTAACGCAGTGTTGTACTGCATAGGGGCAAACTGTGGCAGCACCTGAACAAGGCTTGGGTTGTGGGTGTACCAGCCAAACAGTACGGCTAGCCCTAGCGCGCTAGCAAAGGCCCCACACCATACGGGTAGTTTTTTGAAAAAGTGATTCATGATGACCTAATCTCTCTTACCTTACTTAGTATAAAGCGTATGGTTGGATTGATTAGCGAACAGGCGGGGTATTTAGGTTGTTTGGTGTGGTCGTTAGAGAACTAGTATGAATGGCCTAATGTTGTACAAAGTGGAGGCTTGCACCAAGCTTAAGATTTGTTTTAGATTTCAACTAGCAATATTGAGGATATAAAAGTTTTTATTATAATACAGAGAGATTGCATCACACAGAGCGTTTAACTTAAATTATTTATCAACTTATCCACACAGAGAGAAATGCCTAACACCTGCGTTAGGTACATTAAAAGGCTTAACTTACCCTTAATCTAATTTAAATTATTAAAAACGACTTAAATTAACGTCAATGAATTAAAACTATAGGTTTAATTATGGTTGCCGTTTTTCTGTTTAATAATTAGCGGGGCGGTTTTGTACGGCTGGGATAAAGAAGATTAACAATATCATGCCTAGGGAGAGTCAGGCTTATTTAATCATCTTAAGTTGAGATGATTCTTTTTTGGTAATAAAAGCGAGTAGGCTTATACAAATCTAGCTCGATTTTGTACCCACCCCTTTTAAAGTGTTGTTTGGTTTAACCGTGCCCGCCGATGGCTTCTCGTTGAAACCTACTGCCCCGGGCCGGACTTGAACCGGCACAGTACTAAGTACCGAGGGATTTTAAGTCCCTTGTGTCTACCAATTCCACCACCGGGGCAGCAGGACGATTACTTTAACAAAAGGGCCCTGCGGGCACAATCCATTTGGGCAAATTAGCTAAAAAATAGCTTAGCCCCTCCCGATTGGTAGGGGTTTTGTCTACAATAGGCGGGTATGGTTTGGTATGGTGGCCCCGCCCACCCACAGAAAGCGCAGTAAGCATGAGTATCCAACTGGTGGCCATAGATTTAGACGGTACCACCGTTCGGCATGATTTAACCATTGCCCCGGCGGTGTTAAAAGCAGTACACCAACTCGTGCACCACACGCCGGTTAAGGTGGTGGTGGCCACTGGGCGCATGCACCCATCCGCCTTAACTTATGTGCGCCAGCTACAAACCCCAGAGCCGGTGGTGAGCTACCAAGGCGGCATGGTTACCACACAATGTAATCAGCAAAAAACGCTGCACCATAGCCCTATTCATCTACCCACCGCTCAAGCCCTGCTTGCCGAGCTAAAGGCCGATAATTTTAACGTCAATGTGTATATTAATAACCAGCTGTATACTAACCATAGTAATGATAAGGCGGCTTATTACGCTAAAATGGCAGGCGTGGAGCCGGTATTGGTAGATGACTTAGCCACCGTGCTAACCGCCCCCCCCACAAAAATGATGGTGATTGACGATAACCGGATTGACGAGCTGTTGCTGCATATCCGCGCTACGTATGGCGATACAGTGGATTGTATCCGCAGCCGTACCGATTTTTGCGAGGTGGTGGCCAAAAACACCAGTAAGTGGAATGCGGTAAAGCTGCTGGCGGATGACTGGGGTATTCCTGATGAATCCATTATGGCGGTGGGCGATCAGGAAAATGATCTCTCTATGATTACGGCTGCCGGCCTTGGCGTGGCTATGGGTAATGCGCCGGCGTGGATTCAGGCCCAAGCCAAAGTGGTTGCCCCGAGTATTGATGAAGATGGCTTGGCCGCTGTGTTAGACGAATACGTGTTGAGTGTGGTGTAACCATGACAGCAGCAGCGCAACACATCCGTATTGGCCAAGGCTACGATTTACACCGGTTAGTAAACCGCACGGAAGAACCCACGGCAGGCCCACTAATAGTGGGTGGTGTAGACATTAGCGCTGCAATGGGTACCGTGGCCCATAGTGATGGCGATGTGGTGCTACATGCCCTGATTGATGCCTTGCTGGGGGCGTTAGCCCTGGGTGATATTGGCGACCATTTTCCGCCAAGTGATGCGCGCTATGCCAATGTGGATAGCGCCACGCTGTTAGCCGATGTACTGGCTATGGTAACGAAACACAAGGCCAGTATTATTAATGTGGATAGCACCATTTTTTTAGAAAAACCTAAGCTGGGCAACAATAAGCAGAAAATCCGCCAGCGGCTAGCCGAACTATTGGGGCTGACAATCGAGCAGGTATCGGTAAAAGCCAAAACCATGGAGCAGCTGGGGGCCATTGGCCAAGGCCAAGCTATTGCCGTTAGTGTAAGTGTATTGCTTAATTTGTAATATAGAATTTAAAAAAAATTAATGATCAGCCGAATCTATAGGCAAAAATAATGGTGCTACGTTTTTTATATTAATACCCAGAGTTAATACAAATGTTTATGCCGTTAATAAAATCTTCTATACATACCCTGCAACTATACCCAACTTTTACCGGAAGAGGGAGAAGTAATACTATACCGATAGATGTTTATTATGTGCTTTCTTTTATGGAGGATGGGCCCAAAACAGCGCGCCAGCTTTTAGAAAAATTAGGAGCGCTACCTTTTGGAACGTTGCCTATTGCTGATTATAACATTACACATGTGCGAAATATTGTTAACCGGTATACAACTTCAGGAGAGATTAAATCAGAGGGTAAAGACCCCAATCTCGTAGGAACATTAAGAGGACTGACAGCAGCGGGTAAGACAATGTTGGCTAAAGCTAAAAAAGATTATTCAAAATAAACTTTTGATTAGTGAGAGGATAAGTTAGTGACTTATAGGGCTTTTAAATAATTGACGACTTCGTCTACTAAAAACTGGGGGGTGCTGGCCCCGGCGGTAACGCCGATATTTTTAGCGCTGGCTATAATGGCGTTGCCTTCCAGCTCGGCGTAGGTTTCCACGTGGATGGCAGGTGTCCCAACATCTTCGCTGGTTTCGGCTAGGTGGGTGGTATTGCTGCTGTTTTTGCCCCCAATTACTACCATCACATCCACGTCTCGGGCCAAATCTTGCGCGCTGTTTTGCCTAAAAAAGGT
The DNA here is from genome assembly GCA_030429585.1 of bacterium. GTDB lineage: Bacteria > Cyanobacteriota > Vampirovibrionia > Vampirovibrionales > Vampirovibrionaceae > JAUIEU01. The sequence continues at coordinate 93,380 of JAUIEU010000001.1, forward strand.
AGCAGGGCAAATGGTGTTAAACACTTTTAGTTCTTTAGCCACCATGCTTAGGGCGCGTACCATATCAAAAAAGTTATCTTCTAATTGGGTGGTTTGGCTAACCACGCCAATGCGACGCTTGGGCACGTCTTTCAAGGCTTCAGGTATATCGGCAATTTTATTAATGGCCACAATATGGGCATTGGGTATGCGGGCCGCATGGGCGCGAATGCCAATGACCTCTGGGTGGTTGTCTTTACCGGCAATCACCACGGTGTAGCCGTCTTCGGCCAGTTCAATGGCTTTATTTTGCACTAGGCGTACATCCGGGCAGGTGGCATCTTGTACGGCAATCCCGCGGGCTTTGGCGGCGTCCACCAACTCTGGGGTAGAGCCATGGGTACGAATCACCACCATGGCGCCATCTGGCACGTCATCTAGGTTTTCTACCGTGTTAATGCCGTCTTCGGCCAGCTTAGCAATCATTTGCGGGTTATGGATAAGTTGCCCTAGCACGTATACTGGGCGCCCTTCCGCTTGGCGTTGCAGTTCGCCCGCGTCAATGGTTTTATCCACTGCTTTTTTAACCCCATGGCAAAAGCCGTGGTGTTTGGCTAGCACCACTGTTTTAGGGCTTACCATGGTGATGGGTTCAGTTGTTGCGAGTGTCATGTCTCTAATGCCGGTTAGCGTCAATTAGGTGCTATTCTAACCGAATCTACGGCTGTCCGTACAGCTGCTTTAAGCTGGCCGGGGCGTCTAGTAGGCTCATCACGGTTACCATCACCACGCGCGGCTGCTCGCCGGGGCGATCGATTAAAAACTGGATATTATCGCCAGGGATATCGCTAATAGCGGCATCTACCGTGGGCCTTGGCTGGTTTAGGGTGCTGCCGCCGTTAATCGAAATCACCACATCCCCCACGCGTAAGCCGGCTTTTGCCGCTGGCGATAGCGGAAACACACCGCGTACCATGGGGTAGTTGCCGGGCCTTATAGCTAAATCTACGCCTACAATGCCGTGGTCCGTCATGCGGGTGGTAACGCCCACGCCGCCCTGTAAGGGCTTGCCAGCATAACTTTGGCTCCAGCCCAGTTGGGGTAGGCCCCATGTAATTAGTGCATAGGCCAGTAAAATTACCCAAAAATAACGTACCATCACACAAGGCTGGCAGTTGGTGGCCTTGTCATCGGTGCTGCATTGGGTGGGTTTTTTCTTCATTTATAAAATTCTGTTGTTGTTAATGTGGAAGGAGATTGGCTCCATGGTGCTATCTTCAGCATAGTCGTAAAAGGTAATATCGTACTCGTCTAAATGGAGCAGGGTCTTCATGGGGAAGTAATACGCATTAACGCCTTCCCACTGGGTAGCGGTTTTTTTATCGCCATCAATTGGTTGGGCAAAGCGGCCAATAATGCGCTTGCTAGGCTTTAGGGTAAAGGTTTTTCCGTGGCCAATACCTTCTATTTTGGCGGCAATCGTGCGTTGGAATTTATTGCTATCGCCGTACAGGCTCAATACAAACTTAGCTTCTGATTGATAGCGAATATTCGTCATGCTGCGGATAACCCGCGAGTGCATTTTATGAGCTTTTTTAATTTCTTTAGGGGTAGGGTTAGCCGGGTGGCCGCCTTTGGCTACGTTGGCGGCAATCATCATAAAGGGGGTGTATATGTTTAGCAGGGTGCCATCGGCGCGCTCCATCCAGTTAGGTCCCAGTAGCTCGCTAAGGCCGTAGTGGCCACGTTCCATGCCATACCGCACAGCCTGATTAATGCCTTTGGCATCCACCGGTACTAAGGCGTTGGCGGCTGGTGTGGCAAGGGCTAGGGTGCTAACAAGCAAAGCGGCCAGTAAGCCGTGGGTAAAACGAAGTAAGTGTAGGGTCATAAGTACGGGTCAGCCAATGGAGGAAAATACAAATAATAATACGGGTAAAACAGATTGTAATAATAAACCGGATAGGTTGGGGGATGTGGTGAGCAATACACTAAAGTTACAATAACCATAGTTAAATATAGGAACACGACCACCATGGCAATTCGACCGGAATTAACCCCACCGGATGTACGGCACCATATTGATGCCTTTTTTGGAAGAGGCTCGTTACAGTATGATGCTGATATCCTGCGCATTGTTCCCGTATACCAAACCATGTTTGAACAATTGCTGGACCATTTATGGGTAGAACCCGATGCGCCGTGGCAATTGGTAGAATTAGGCTGCGGCACTGGCAACCTAACCCGCTTGCTGTTAAAGGCATTTCCTAATGCCAAATTAACCGTGGTAGATGCCAGCCAAGAGATGTTGGACCGCACCGCCGAAAAACTAACCCCTGCTGATAGCAGCCGTACCGAGCTGCACGCGGCCTATTTTAATGATTTTGACGTAGAGCCCGGCAGTGTGGATTTAATTATCAGTAGTTTAGCCCTGCACCACGTGCCTGATGATAAAAAACCCGATTTATATAACCGCATGTTTGAGTGGTTAAAGCCAGGGGGTAAGTTTAGGTGCGCCGACCAATGCCTTACCTTGCCCGGCGAAATAGGCAATGCCCATAACCTAACCCGCTGGCAAGAGTGGGCTACCGAAAAAGGCGCCGACCGTGCCACGCTGGATAGGTGGCTAGAGCATATTCATACGGCGGACCATTATGCCAGTTTGGCCAACCACTTTACGTGGATGCAGCAGGCTGGTTTTACGGAAACGGATTGTTATTGGCGGGTGCTGTTTTGGGCCGTATTTGGTGCGGAGAAACCGGCTTAGTTTTTAGAACGCAGTTTGACGAAAACGTCATTAATGTATCGAGGATGTGTATGAAATATGCAAAGGGGTTTACCCTAATGGAATTGGCCGTAGTGATTGCCATTATTGGTATTTTGGCAGGCACGGCCTTATTTCAGTATGCTCAGGTTGTTCGTAACAGCTATATTTCTCATGCCCATACGGTACGGGCGTATTTAGATAGTGGCTTAATCACCTATGTTTTAAACACAGGGGGCAACGCTGCGGATTTTTCTGATTTTGTAACGGCAGGCACTATCCCGTCAGGTAGTAATATATCCATTAGCCTGGCAGGTAACGAGGCGTGTACCCAGTCTGCTATTGGTGCCCAAATTGTGTGCGAATACACGTCGTTGGGCATGAATTTTGACGTGACCTTTTCTTTTGATGCCAATGGTAATATCCAGGATGACATCCCTGCGGTGTAACCCTTTATAGGCGAAATAACATGACCCCTACCGAGCCGAGTATTAAGGCTGGGCCTAGGGGCACGTACACATAATTTTCTTGGTTGCGTAGTTGGCGCAAAAATACCAATAAGGCTGCCATCGCCCCTACTAAAGAAATCATCATCACCGTCATGGCATCCATGCCTAGGGTGGTTAGCCAGGTTTTGCCAAAATATGGCAGCAAAGCAAAAAAGCCGCTGGCTAACCCACTAAACAGGATAGTCCATTGACCGTGCCGCACCCACTGTACCGCCAGGATAGGAAAGGCAAGCACGGTTTGTAGAATAAACCCCAGGAATAAGCCTACTAACATGCCTTCGGCACCAATAAAGGCCCCTATTCCCATCATCAAATGGGTATCGCCGTGGCCAAAGCCATCGGTGCCTAAAAATCGTCGACTAAGGGCAATGGTGCCTTCAAAAAATACAATGCTTAGCAGTATGCCGCCAATCGCACTGGCAATGCTGTAGGGTATTACCACATCGCCCCAGGCTAGCGGCAGGGTGGCGATGGCATAGTTGGCTGGGTATAGGGCAAAATCTGGTAACACGCCTGCGCCAAGTAGGTGTAGCAGCAGCCCGGCAGGGATAAGTGATAGAGAGTTGATTTGAAAGATTAGGTGCTCTTTTAAATCGGTAATAAAAATCACAATCAGGTTGCAGGCCAAAAATAACCACAGCAAGGTGGGCCATCCTAGGCCAACTTTCCATATCACGGCTAAAAAGGCCAGGGCGGTTACTATTTCCGTTATCCACACCTCAATAGGGATGGGTGCCTTACAGTAGCGGCATTTGCCACCCAGTAGTGCCCAACCCAGCAAGGGGATATTGTCATACCAGCGGAGGGCATGGTTACAGCTAGTGCACCGAGATGGCGGCGATACAATGGATTCATCCGCTAAAAAACGGCTGGCCACCACATGCAAAAAGCTGCCAAAAATAGCTCCTAGTAGCCCGGTGGTTACCCAAATAGTAATGGGTGCTAAGCCAGTACCGGCCCCAACAGGGTGGGCGCCGGGCAAGGGTGCGACCCATTGGGCTAGTAATGCTAAAAATTCCTCAACCATGGTATTGGCCCGCCTTTTGGCAATATAACCGCATTATTACCGTGGCGTTGCCATGGGTAATACTATTAGTTTACTGCCTAACGCCCCCCTGCGGAATAAACCAGAGGAAAATAAGGTATTGATAGGATATAAAACGTGGGGCCGGGCCTGCTAGGCAATCATTTCTGTGGCGAGCAAGCGCTGGATTTTACTAATAGCCTTTTTACACTTACGGCTAACCTGAATTTGCGAAATCCCCATGAGATCCCCAACATATTGTTGGGTATAGCCATCCACGTATACATAAATCAGCATATTGCGTTCTTCTTCTGGCAACCGACTTAGGGCGGGTTCAATGCTTAGGCAGTTTTCATGTATTTCCATAAACAAGCTGGCATGTTCATCCATTAGTTCTTCGGCAAACTGGTTGTTGTCGTCGCATAACCAATCTAACGAGACAATATCTTGTCGGCGCTCCACCGTGCGGGCTTCCGTTACTTGGCGCTCGCTGCATTCCAGGGCCTGAGCTAGTTCCGTATCGGTGGGGGTTCGTTTCAGCTTGGTAGAGAGTTGATCCACCACTTGGTTAAGTCGTACATACAATTGGCGTAGCACCATAGGGGCTTTTACCAGTTGTATTTTATCTCGTAGGTAGTGGCGAATTTCGCCGGTAATGCACACGGTGGCATAGGTTTTAAAACAGGCCCCCTTATCGGAAGAAAACCTATCCAAGGCCTTGAGAAGCCCGATGGTACCTACCTGCACTAAATCATCCAAGGGGTCCGTTTGTCGGCGTGCCAGGCCGCTAGCAATGCGCTTAACATAGGGCAGTAATTGTTCCACCACTCTGTTTTGCAGGTGTTGGCGCTGCTTTTTGGTTTCTGGCGTGTTGGGTAGGGCTTCGTAGCGTTGTACCCATTGGGTAATATCCGCACTAAAAAATTGGTCCATGGCAATGACACTTCCTGGGCGTTACCCCGGTTGATAGCTGGCTAATTAAGGTTAGACAGTTATGGTTAAAAATCCCACAGTGACAATAATTTAGGTGTCACTAAGGCCAGTATCGGCGGGGGTTTGCCTATCCTCCACACAAAAAGGCCTAATATTAATGTTTTTTAACAAAATGGAATAACTATGGCCCTGTCTGGGTACTATGGCGGTGGTAGCTAGTGTGCCAATGGGGCTTAGGGGTGGTTAATTGCTGGGTTACTTCTGTTAACAGGTGTTGGCAAAGGGGCGCTACAATGGCGGTGTGGGTGTTATTCGCCACGGTGGGCTTTACTTGGATGCAAGCAATGGCAATGTTGGCATCTTGTTTGGCTAGTGTGGGGGCGCCCCACCAGTTAAGGCCAATGCCAATAACGTAACCCACTAAATCGCTGCCTTGCACCATACTTTCTACCAAAATGCCGCCCGCTTTACCGTAGGTGTGGGGTTGGGTGGGCAGGGGTAGCATTAAATCGTTTATGGGTTTAATGGCCATGGGTAGCTGGTAAGTGTGGTGGAAATGCTCTACACAGGCCACGGCCACCATTTGGGTAATATCTGATGACAGTGGCAAGGCAGTGGGCGAGTGGTTAGGAATGACAAGGGAAAAATACAGCCCGCCGTTATGGGGGGCGTTATGCCAGGCTCGCCCCTGTGTGCCCCGCCCAGCGGTTTGGGTCGTCGCCAGAATAATAACGGGCTCGGTTAGGGTGCCCAACTGAAGTTGGCGCTTGCCTTCCGCATTCGTGGAATCTAATGATTTAAATGAGTAAAGAGGTAGAAGTGATGTCATAGGTAAGGCCACTCTGTGGCTTAGCCGGGGGGCCAGGCAAGGGGGCGCCCGGCGAGGATATGGCAGTGCCAATGGAAGACGCTTTGCCCGGCCTGTGCGCCTGTGTTCATCACCACGCGATAATCGGTTAGGTTTAGGTGTTGGGCAGTCTCTCGCACGGCTTGCAGCACGTGGTAGTCGGTGTGGGTGTCGCTCACATCTGCCACACTAACCACATGGGCCTTAGGGATGACAAGTACATGCACGGGGGCCTGGGGGGCTATATCGTTAAAGGCTAGGGCGTGGTCGGTTTCATGCACAATATCGGCAGGGATAGTACCGGCCATCATGTTGCAAAATAGGCAGTTGGAATCGCGTGTCATGTAGAGTACCCAGGTTGGCTAACGGCATGGCGCTAGTCTAAAGAAAACAACGGTTGGGTACAAAAATAGCGCATAAAATAACACCTGCCGACAGAAAATATCGTGTTCAGCAGGTGTATAAAAGTCGGTGCCTTATCTTGGCGCTACGTGTAATAGGGTACGGAGTGTTTGCCGCAACCAAACGCTACGCAGCAGTGCCTATGCCGGGTTTGGCTTAGGCGGCAGGTAAGTGCAATTGCCGACTTAGTAAATCCAAGGATCGTAAATCCACATCTTTAAAGTAAACCAAAACTAATCCAGGCGACCCGTCAGGTTGTTCCGCAATATCTTTAATCACGGCCTGGTAGGTGCTTTGCTCGCCGTTAGTCCAATCAAAGGTAACGGTAAGTCGGTCGTTTAGGCGGATGTTATTGCTGCTATTGCGCAGACGAATCACAGCGCCCATTTCGCTAATTTCTTGGGTGACACCATCCATATGGATATTATTAGGGCCTTCTAAGTTAGCGTTTACTTGCATAGAAACAACTGGCGCAACACGCACCACGTCTTCGGCTTCTTGGTACAAGTAACGAATCACTTTTAGGCGTTCTTCCTTGGTAATGTCGGCAAAGTTCATGCCAAACAGGGTTTGCCCGCCACCGAGTGGCACCCGTCGTTTAATTTCGGCATTTAAGGTTTGTTGTTCGCCCTGTTGTTGGCTTGGTGAGTCACCATCAGTACTGCCGGGGGCAGGCCATTGGATGGTAACCGTGACGGTATCGCCAACGGTGAGTTCGTTAGCGCCATCTTTAATCACCACAGCAATACCGGTTTCGCTCACTTGGTCGCTAAAGCCTTGGATATCTTGCCCGCGGAAATTTACGGTACAGGGTAAGTTTTGTCTCACACGCAAGGTACGGCGACGACTGGCTTCTTCTTTAGCCGTCATCATCCGTAGTGGGGTGCCTAACCATTTGCTAAAGGCAGCCAGGGTGCTGGTATGGTTGTGGGAGCGAGCCCACACGCGCTCATCGCCAAACATGTGGCGTACTAGCGCTTGGTGTTGCTCATCGGTGCGATTAACCACGCGGAAGCCGACATAGAAGCGCCCGTTTTCATCACGGCTGCTTCGTACGGCTTGTACTTGGAACACGCTTAACTCATCCAAATCCCAATCCAGTAGCTTAATACTTAGGGTGCCACTAACGGGGATGGGTTGGTCAAACACAACGGCTAGGCCACTTTCGCTAACATTAGTGGTGTAGCCTACGGCAATGGTGTCATCCAGCAAGCGTAATTCGCAACGCACTTGGCGGAAAATACGAGGCGATAAGCGGAACTGAGGCCGCTCTTGGGCCACATACACGGCCCCAATAATAAGGGCCAGGTTATAGAGTGACCAGAACACGTTGGTAAAAATACCACCGAGGGACGCTGTATCCACAATGCCGCGGATGATGGCAAAGCCCAAGCCAAAGGCAATTAAAATGCCTAGTACAATTTGGGGGAAGACGATCATCCAGTTAAAGCTCATCCCGTCGTTCATACCCTCTTTAGGGGTAACGCGGAACTTAGCATGCCAGGGGAAAAGTAGGGTAAGAACGTTGGTTTGAAACATGTAGACACAGGTCGCCGTTTCATACACCTCTGCCCAAAAGGTATGGCGTAACCCTTTAGATAGCAAGGTGTAGCCGTAGGTGCTGGCAATAAAGGCCGGTAAGAAAAAGGTGAGGATTTCGAAGATGCCAGCATCAATGGGTTTTAGCCCAAAGAAAAGGTAGGCCAGCGGCGCTACTAAAAAGATGATGCGGGCAAAGCCGAAGAAGAAATACCAAATGCCGCTAAAGTAGCAAATACGCTGAGCTAACGTTAAGCCCTTAACCAGCCAGGGGTTATCAAAAAATAAAATTTGCGCCATGCCGCGGCCCCAACGCACACGCTGTTTGACGAAATCGCTAAAGTTATCTTGGGCCATGCCTGCCGATAAATCTTTATCGTAATAAAGGGCTTTCCAGCCGTTGCTGTGTAAGCGTAGCCCGGTGTGCACGTCTTCTGTAATGGTTTCTATGGCAAATCCGCCAATATCTTCCAGCGCACTGCGGCGGAAGGTGGCACCACTACCTGCAAAAAAGGCAGCATCCCAGTAATCGTTACCGGGTTCAATAATATGGAAGAACAAATCTTGCTCGTTGTTCATCACATCTTCGCTTACCAGGTTCCGTTGGAAGGGGTCGCTGGTGTAGAAGTGTTGAGGGGTTTGCACAAAGGCCATTTTGTCGTTATCAAAAAAGCCCATCACTTCGTTTAGATAACTTTGGGCGGGCACGTGGTCGGCATCGAAAATTGCAATGTATTCGCCCTGGGTTTGGGGCATGGCATTGTTCATGTTGCCGGCTTTGGCGTGGTCGTTATTGTCGCGGCTAATGTAATTAACGCCCAGGTTATCGGCCAATTCTTTCATTTCAGCTCGGTCGCCATCATCCAGCAGGTACACCTGCTTGTTGGCGTAATCCATGGCTTTACAACCTACTAGCGAGCGGTAAATAACGTTGACGGGCTCGTTGTAGGTGCATAGGTATACATCCACACTGGGCAAGCTGCCGCCTAGTTTTTGGGCCAGTTCGTTTTTAGGGATGGCTTTGTGGTTTTTGTTGCCCACCATTTGGAAGTACCCCAGTAACATCGTTACAAAGGAGAGCACTTCTGCCCCGTAAATAATGTAGCCTAGGATGGTGCTTTCCGAGGTTTGGAATTGCAAGGTTTCCATGGTTCGCCAAGCTAAGTAGCGAATCATCAGCAAGATGGTAATGCTCATAATGGCAACAGGCACGTTGCGGAAAATGGCAAATAAAATAATAATGCCTACAATGGCAATAACAGAAATGCCTACCTGTAGCCAAAAGGGCAAAAACAAGGAGAATTCCGGAATCATGGGGCGAGAGAGCCCTTCTTGGTACCGGGTGGCCAAATCCATAATGGAGTTAATGGGGGCGTTGGGGTCTACGGCGGCCCAACTGGTTAGCGGAAACACCCAAGCAATGGCCAGTACAGCCATTAGGGCTGGCAACAGCCACTTGGAAGAAAATATCCGGGTTAATGTGCGCACAGTGTCTAGCCTCGTTCCATTATGGTGCTATATAAAGTTTAAGTGTTGCAGGGTGTATAAAGGCACTAATACGATTATTGATGATGGCCATCGCATCGATTTCCTACGATAGTCATAACAAAACCACACCAGTGGCTAAATTGCTTGTGAAGCGACCGTTACGAAGGGGTAACAGCAGGCCGCTTAGGCGTTTGGGTACAGTCTCTATCCTTTGGGGGTGTACCCGGCCTATAAGTAGGGCCAGTTTACAAACAAGTGGCCGTATCATCCCAATTTTTACACTCGGTTACACCCCCCGTACGGTGTAACTTGCCTGTTTAAATAGCTAAACATGGGGGCCGGAAAGAACTCTTTAGGGGGTGTGGTTTGCGCTTTTTGTGCGTGCATGGCACCATACCTGGTATTCCTTGTGGTTTTATTGGTTTATCCTGCATTTGGGGGAGCATCCGGCATGGGCGACGCGGCAACACAGCACCTAGTATCGTGGAATGTGAATGGTATTCGGGCTGGCATTAAAAAAGGCTTTTTTGATTGGTTTGATGCTACCCAACCAGACATGCTGGCCTTGCAAGAAACCAAAATCCAGGGCCACCAACTCACCTTAGAAATGACCCAGCGGCCCGGCTACCATAGCTATTGGGCCCATGCAGACAAAGCCGGTTATAGTGGCGTGGCGGTGTTTACCAAAACAGAACCCGATAACGTGCTGTATGGCTTTGACTTAGACCCTATTTTTGACAGTGAGGGCCGCATTTTAATGCTGGAATACCCCACCTATGTGTTTTACGGTATCTACTTCCCGAATGGGCAGCGGGGGGATGACCGCCTGCAATACAAAATGGATTTTTACGACGCCTTTTTAGAGCATGCCCAAGCCCAACGCGCCAAAGGCAAGGGCGTGATTGTGTGTGGGGATGTGAATACCGCCCATAAACCGATAGATTTGGCCCGCCCCAAGGCGAATGAAAAAGTAAGCGGCTTTTTACCCCAAGAGCGTGCCTGGATGGACAAACTGATTGCCCACGGTTATACCGATACCTTTCGTCAGTTTAACGATGAGCCGGACCAATACAGCTGGTGGAACATGCGCAGCCGTGCCCGCGAGCGCAACGTGGGCTGGCGGATTGACTACTTTTTTGTCAGCGAAGAGTTAACCCCCAACCTTAAAGGGGCAGCTATTCATCAAGATGTGATGGGTAGCGACCACTGCCCTGTGAGCTTGGATATTGCTTTATAACTAGTTTTTGTACTTATTAACATTTAGCCTATGTCGGTTTATTTCGCCTAAAGTGTCTATTACAACTTGGGGTATATCAACCTTCTGTTGAGGATTACCAGTGGCGTGGGCACTAACCTTAGTAGAATTAAATGAAAATGATGGTGGCTGTATTGACACAACAGTATTGCCGTCGGGGGCTGTGGCTTGAAGTATCTTTTTATCATATTGAGCAGGTTGCCAATTATATCCATCTAATGACAAGAGTAGGTTTTTCACAGAATTGTAGGTAGGCTTACCATCCGCCTTTCTAAATGTAGTGCGCTCTAAATCGCGGGAATAAATATTTTCTGGTTCGAAATAAATTCGTTTAATGCCTCTATCACCCTCTGACTCACTACTTTTTTTACTGCGTGGTGGGCTAGAGTTACCAAACCGTTGAGCAGCTTGCATAGGGGCACTGGTATAAAAGTTAAGGTTCATGGTTCCTCCGTAGGTACGCATTAAAAGTTGGGGGGTAAGGTTAGATGCAATTGTACTAAAACCCCTCAATCAAAAACATGCTCATTTTTTAAAGGGTGTTTTTAATCATCCTCAACCACGGTAATGGTAATGCTGTCTTTAATAGACTCTCAGAGGGATTCTTCGGCGTGCTCGGCTACTTCTAGCGCGCAATATACCAAGTAACCGCCTAATATCAGGCTTTTTGGGTCGTCGGCGGCTTTGGCGGCCTCTAACAACAAGGTGTTTACTTCCGGGTTGTCTTCGCGGATGCGTTGTACCAGTGCCCGTTTCCAGTCTTCGCTGCTGGCTTCTAACTCAGAACGCAGCATGGTAATAATGTCTTCAGTAACCACGGGCAGCATGGGCATGTATATCCTGCTTAACTCTTAACGGTTTAGGGGGGGGAGGAGAGGTGGGGTAAAATAATAACCTAGCAAACCATGGCGGGCGGTAAAATGCAACGCATTTTCGCTAACGTGGGTTAAATATAGGGGCCCACCTTGCCTGTGAGACAATAGGCGGATGCCTCGCCAGTTACCATGTTCTATCGCATTGCATAATGGGCCTACCGGGTCGGGTAAAACCCGGCGGTTGGTGCATGCTGTGGCGCAGTGGCTACAGGGTACGGCGCCAGGTACCGCCATGGTGGCCAGCGACCAACTATTGGTGTTGTGCAGTAACCATGCCCGTCAGCATGCTTTTCAGCAACAATTGCTAGCCGCCTTAATGGCACCGTCAGCTGATGGCCATATGGCTGGGTTTGGCCAATTGCCGGTGTATACCTTTAGTGGCTTTGTGCGCCAAATGCTAACGGATTGCTGGCCCTTCGCCGAGCAATTACTCATTAAGCATAGCAATCCAGAAGAAGGCGTTTCTCCCCAAATATTGCCGACACTGTGCGGGTTTGAAGTAACAGAACAACTGCTTCGCCAGTTAATTGCAGGCCAAGAGGTCCAAGCGCCAGGGCTATTTTCAGAATTCCCTGGGAATGAGTCGGCACTGATTAAGCAACTCATTCGTCGGCATCGTCTTCGGGCAGAATGTCATATCGATCGGGCCACCATAGCCCAGCGCGATAGCTTGTTAATGGTGCCTTGCCAAGGTGCTATTGCCGCGATAGAAACCCAGTTGGATGCCACCACGGCTCGGTTGCGGATGCTAGACCCGGCCCGCCAGTTGGGCTTGTTTGCCACCTTGTTGCAGCATGAGCCTCGGTTTGCCGAGCAAGTAGCACAGCGGTGCCAGGCGGTGGTGGTGGATGATGTGGATGAAACCCACCCTGCCCAACAACAGTTTGTGGATTGGGTGCTAGACCGTGCCATCACGGCTATACTGGCAGGTGATGCGGATGGTGGGGCACGGCAGGGGTACTTAAACGCTTACCCTCAGGGATGGCATGCCTTGTTGGCTGCTCACCCTGAAGCGGTGACGTCTCACACAGTGCCACATACGGGGTACCAGCGGGCGGTGGCCATTGGGCAAGGGTGGCAGGCCTCCCTACCAAGCGATACTTCGGTGGCGGGCATTGCACCTATTCGTACCTACCCTACCCGCTGGGAGATGTTGGCGGCGGCAATGACGCAGGTTAGCCACCATATAGCCGGTGGCGGCCAACCGGGGGATGTGGCTATTTTGCTGCCCCGCCTGGATGAACTAACGGCCTACGGGCTAACCCATGCGGCCCGGCAACAGGGTATACCGTTGCAATGCCTTAGCGGTGGCGCCACCCCCATGACGGATCCGCTGGCACGGAGCTTATTGTATGCCTTGCAAGTATTATATCGCCCCCAGTGGCAGCGCCCCCTAACCATTACAGAGTGGCAATTGCTGTGGTTTGCCGTACACCCCAACACGTTGCCCTACCGGCAGGCGGTGGTGGCGTGTTTGGCTCCACTGGCTGTTGGCGGCATGTTGGCCAATCATCCCCAGCCACTGCCCCCGTGGGAGATGTTGGCTTCTCAACTTGCCTCAACGGCATGGGCTAAAGCCCCTGATGTTGCTACCCGGGCCATTCAGCAGGGGTACCATCAGCTCCTATCCGTCTTTACTCGCTGTCATAACAAAACGCCTTCTCAGTCTGCGTATGCGTTGTGGCAATCCATGTTATCGCCCCAGGTATGGCCGCGCCAGCCAGTGCCCGCGGTAGAACAACTCTTCCGCAGCTTGCACCATACCCTTACTTTGCACCAACGCTTGGCAGCCTTGCATGGCCAGACAGCCCCAGAAGATACGGAGACTGCTTACCATTGGTTGTTGCAGGTTAAACAAGGCATTGTGGCAGAAACTCCTTCGATGCCGCCGGCGATTAATGCCAATGCGGTGGTAGTGGCCACGCCCCAAAAATGGGTGGATATGAACCAGGCTCGCCCCCATGCGTTATGGCTAGATGTTACCTCTCCGGAATGGGCTCGAACTGACGATGCCCCCTTATACCATGCGTGGGTGCATGGGGCCCAAACAGAGGCGGACGCCGAAGCGTATGGCCAACTGCCCCCAGAAACTTTACGCATTCGGCGGGCGGCCCATGTTACCCGAAATTTGGCCTTACTGGCGACAGAAACCCTGACCCCTTATGCCAGCCAGTTGGATGATACGGGGCAAGACACCCCCACCATAACGCTGGGTACCCTGGCTGGGGTGTTACAACCACTGGCCGGCCAACCCGTGGAAACCCCGGTGGTTACCGCACAACGGGCTATTTTGCGAGACGACCAAAAACCTGTGCTAGATTACCGCGGGGGCACCATGGCCATTAGCGCTGTGCCGGGGGCCGGCAAAACCTTTGTGAATGTAGAGCTTATTTGCGAGTTGGCCAGCCGGGGGGTTAATCCGGCGGATATTTTGGTGCTGACCTATATGGAAAGCGCTGCCCGTACGTTACAAGGGCGGCTACAAACAAAACTGCAAACGGCTCAGTTGCCTACTGTGTCTACCATCCACGGGTTGGCGTTTAAAATGCTAACGGAAAATGAACATTTCCGCCGTTTCCCAGAGTTAGGCGATACCTTGGTGGTGATGGACGATTACGCCCAGGAGCAGCGCCTATCTAAAATTACCCATAGCTTGCATGGGCGCCACTTACAAGGCCACCGTATTAATGCCAATAGTTTCCATAAGCTGGTGCGCCGTTGCATTAACGATGCGAAGTATTACCGCCTTTCGCCACAAGCGGTGGCGGATGGATTGGATAACCCAGCCACAGATACTGCTGCCGCCGCTAACCCCTTGTACCGTTGGTGTGCACGGGCCTATTACCAGTACCAGCAGCAGTGTCGCCAAGCGGGCGAAATTGATTTTACCGATTTGATTGTGTACGCCACCCGGCTGTTAGAAGACGCCCCTGAGGTACGTGCCTATTACCAACAGCAATACCCCTGGGTAATAGAAGATGAAGCCCAGGATTCTTCTACCTTGTTGCAACAGTTTATTAGTTTGTTGGGGGGCGATACCCCAAACTTGATCCGCACAGGGGATACGAACCAATCCATTACCACGACTTTTAGCGCGGCAGACCCTGAGGTGTTTCGGACCTTTGCCCGTACGGCAGATAAATCTGTATTGATGGATCGCAGTGGCCGGTGTGCTGAACCGGTGATGGATTTAGCTAACGCTTGGCTGCGTCATTGCTTGGATGTGCCCCAACTATCCGATGCTTTTACGGCGGTGCGCATGAAACCGGTGGCGGACCGTAACCCAGCGTTGTTGTGGCCGATACAAGCCCTAACTTTTGCCACAGAAATAGATGAGCAAGCTTATTGGATGGAAACCATCGCCCAGTGGCGAAACCAATACCCCAAGGCTAGCATTGCGGTGTTGGTTAGCGCTAACCGAGAGGCTGTTACCTTGGCCAAGGCGTTGCAACAGGCGGGTATCCCGGCGGTGTGCTTTAGCGATGGCTTCCAAACCAATGCGGTGTTTGGGGTTATTCGGGCGGTGATGCATTGCATTGTGCACCCCTTTAGTAAACCTGCCCAACAACAGTTGGTAGAGGCCATGACGGATAGTGGTGTGTTGTTTCAGCCGCCCTTTGTAGATGAGGATAACTGGCAACCTGCTTTAGATGCAGAGCTGGCCTGGTTAGGTAAGCATTTGTTGTTGGCGGGCCCGGCTGGGGATATCCCCCATGCGGTGGTGCAGCGCTTGGCCTTTGATATGCAAGAATTTTGCCAGCTTGCCACCACAGAAAGTTTGCCAACCCTGGTGGCCACCATTGCCTGCCGCTACTTTACCGATGCGATTGCGCGCAGTAATGGGTTGTTGTGTGCCATGGAATCGCGCCGATTTTTGCAACGTTTAACAGAAGAAGTTGGCCCCCAGCAGGCCAGTAGCCATGCCCCTATTGAACTATTGTTACAGCATATGGATAGGCTATACCAAGGGCGCAGTGTACGCCGGGTGTTTAACGATGCGTTAAACGAGCAGGATGAACAGGTGGTGCAAGTCATGACGCTTCATAAATCCAAAGGGCAAGAGTTTGATATGGTGGTGATGCCTCGGTTGATTGAAGGGTACCAAACCCGTGGCGGCCTAAAACCAGAAGATGAACTGGCCCTTCGTATTCGTCAACTGGCCCAGCAGGGTAGTGCTGTGGTTAATACCGCTGTACCCAACGACCAACTGGCCGAGCAGTTTACCCGCCAACAATTGGGCGAGCGGGCCCGCTTAATGTATGTGGGCATTACACGGGCTAAGCGGGCGTTGGTGTGTTCTACGGTGGGGCAGGTGGTACGCTTTGGTAACAAGTTAGAAAAAGCCAACCCGAGTGATTTTTACCAGTTTATCGAGCATTATGTGGCGAACCCCTCGCCTGCTGGGCTAGATGATGCTGAGCGGTTATCTGCCTTGCTTGGCGACGATACGGCAGAGGTGTGTGTATGACGGCGCCCCAATCGTATTCACCTATAATGCCGTTACCGGCCCAAACCCCAGGGTGGGAAACGTTTCGTAACCCTTTTGCGGGCAACGAGGGTACGGTTAGCACCCCTTTATTGCTAAGCCCTAGCCATTTAAAAACATGGCAGCGGTGCAAAAAAAAGTTTGCTTACCACGTGTTGCAACAATGCCGCTGGCCGACGGATCAATCTAACTTTGAGCTGGGTCAATCCGTCCACCAGTTAATGGATAACACGGCCCGGCAGTTACCAATAGACCCTTTATTGCAAAGCGCCAAACCACAGATTGTATCGGCCTACCGGGCATTACAACAGCACCCGATGGCCCAAGCACCTATTCTTGCCAGTGAGTGGGGTTTTACCGTGCCTGTGCCTGGTGTGGCCAATGTATGGCTAACGGGGCGCATGGATAGAGTGGTGGATAATAACGGTGTGCTAACGGTGGTGGATTGGAAAACAGGCACGGCGATTCCGAAGGCTCCGGTAGAAGATTGGCAAACCCGTGTGTATTTATACGCTTTGTTTGTGGCGCAACAAGCCTTGCTTGTTACTCATTCTTTAGCCCAGCCCTACCTGGTGGATAAGCTGGCCTTTACCTATGTGGGGGTTAGCCGCTTAGGCGATGTGCGTGAGGTGACGGTGCCTTATACTCAGGCCATGCACGATAAAACAGAAGCGGGTATTGTGGCCCTGCTGCGTGAGATTGCGGCGGAATCATCCTTTGCGCTGCCTAATCGCTGCCCAGATAGTTACTGCCCGTACCGTGGGGTGTGTGGTATTGAAGATAATCCCCCTAGCGAGTATGGGTTAGCAGCACCCGTGCCCTAGGAGTGGCGTGTGGGTTAATGGCGTGTTGCCAAAAAGGAATGGGAAAAACCCCCCACTGGGTACCGAGGGGTAGGGCCGCTAAGGGCCACGGTTGCCACTGGTGGATAACGTGCTGTTGTTGCCGCTGGGTGGCAGGCAGGGCAAAGTAGGCGTTTTCGGTTATTAGGGCCCACTGGGGTGTGAGGCGTAACCCAGCGGGGTGTGGGTGGGGTTGTTGCGATAGTAAGGGGGCAATATCCGGTAAGGTTTGCAGGGCCAAGGCCGTGGACACACGGTGAATTATCGTGTGGCTTGTTACCGCAGGGTTTAGGTGGGTAGGGGCGCCAGGGATAGGGTTGCTTCGGCTAAAGGTGGGCACCACGCTGCCGTACCAGCATAACCACATAAACACACCACAGGCCCATAAACCGGCGAGCTTAGGTAATAGAGTGGTTCGGCTATACAGCCAGTACAATAGCCCTGCTAAGGCCAGTAAGCCCATGCTAATGGGTACCAGCCACCATTGCCAAACCGCCAGCGGGATGGGGATTAATAAAGGGAAGGGGTCCCACATGGCGGTGCCGGGGCCGCGCCATTGGCTGCCTGGGAAAACATCGCCTAAGGCGTAAAATAGGGTAAATAGCCATACAATGCTGCCCAGTAACCCACTAAACAGGGCAATATCTATTAGTCGGTTAGTAAAGGCGTTTTGTGGTGTGGTAAGGGTTAAACGGTGTGCTAAACGGGCGCACAGTGCCATGGGGGGTAGTAGGGCTGGCCATGGCAAGGCGGGTAGTAAGGCAGCAGCTAGCAGTAACCATACAGCCCAAGCTGTTTGGGCAAATAGTTGTTGCAAGGTTAAGGGCTGCCTGCGGGTGTGTTGTGGTGCGGGGCAAACAGCGAGTACTAGGGCTAAGACCCACAGCGGCCCGGCAGCCCATAGGCTCCATAGTAGGGTTTTGGCGGCGACATTCCAATCCCATTGGGCGATAGTGTGGCCTAGGCTAACGGCGATTTGGTGGCCAGCAAGCCAGTAATGCCAACCATGGGCCTTGAGTAAGGCGATGACCCCGGTGGTTAAATAAGGCAGGCCTTGGGTGGTTACTAACGCAGGCGTTGCCACTATGTAAAGGGTAATTGGCAGCAGTACCATTAGGCTTGCCCACCATAATAGGGTACTGCTAATTAAGGTTAGCTTGCCTAATAACGGTTGGCTTGGTTGTCGGTTGCGCGCTTTGGGGGTGGTGGGCTTTTTTATAAGCAGGGCAAGGTGGCCTAGTAAGCCAAACCCAAGGCAAGCTAGCCCAAGTAACACCCCCCCCTGCCATAGTAGCCCGGTGGCAAGTATGGCGAGTAGTAACGGGGTATGCCAAGGCCAGGGGTGTTTTTGTTGTTTTGGTGTGCCGGTTAGTGGTGTGGTGCGTACGGTGTTTTGTAGCACGGCGATAAAGGAGGAGACTAACCAAAACAGGGTCATCGGAAGTAACCCTGGCAAGGATAATGGTAGTAAAAAACCAGGGCAAATGGCCATTACTGCTATGGTGGCCAGGGTGCCAGGCGCCAGGCCACCGGAATGGCGCCGGTGGGGTGGGGTGGATGCTGCTTGGAGGAGTTGGCCCCATTGCCATAACCCGTGGAACAATAATGCTACCCATAGGGTGGTTCGCCAGCCACTAGCGATTGGTACCGGGTAGGTGGGCCATTGCCATATAGGTGTAAGGGCCCACGGCAAGGTGTTGTTGTCCGCCCAAAGTGTGGTGGGCACCCCCATACCGTTGGTTAGGGCAGTAGTGGCCCATTGCAATACATGGTGGTGGGTAGCCAGTGTGCCGTAGTGGGGTGTGGCCCCATGGATAAGCCCAGCTAGCCCGCAAATAGCAGCCACTATTAGCAGCATGCAGCGTGGCGAGGATAACAAAGAGGCAAGCATGACAGGCAAGGCAGCGCAAAATAAAAATAACAGTACGGTAAGGGCTGCAGCAGGTAACGCCTTAAAATCTGCTTGGCGAAATAGAGCAACACCTTGTTATTGTAAAAGCTGCCCGCCTAAAATGCCACTAGTGGTGGGCACCGCGCTATGTAATTTAGGTTGGCTGCTATTCGCCAGCCCAGTCAAATTGTTGTAATAGTTGCAGTTTGGTTTTGTAGCACTCAATCAGCTTAGAAAGGGATAGCCGGTTCAGGGGCTTGGTAATCACTTCAAACCCAGCGTTGCTAAGCCGCTGTAGTTGGCCTTCGCGGTCAATTAACCCGTCATCTAGCACGGTGGCGGGTGGGTCTACAGTAACCACAATGTGCTCTAGGTTAAAGGTTCGTTTTAGGGTGTTTAGCTTGGGCACCATGCTGGTCAGTGGGTGGCTGTGCTCATCCACAATAAGTAGGGCGGGTTTAAATTGACGCAACCATGCCACCAGGTTTTCTGGCGAGTGGGTGCAATGCATATGGGCTAAACGCACCCCGCTTAGCGAAAGGGTATCCATTAGGCGCTTGCGGTGGTTATCGCTGGTATCCACAATAACAATATCGGCCCGATGGCTAACGGTATTGTTGGTTAGGTTGGGGGGTAGGGCTAGGGTTTCTGGCACGGTGGTGCCGGGCGGGGTATGGTGGGGCGCCGATAATGTGGCAGCCATGGCTTCTGGCTGGGTGGGCATGGCCGTTTCGGTGCTTCTTAGCATAAATTGTTGTGGTTTAGCCCCATGGCGCAACAGTTTGGGGAGTTGCTGCGTGGTTACCGTGGCGCCTTCTTTAATCAGCAATAGGCCGCTGGCATAAATGTCTTCGCGGACTTCTAGCTCGTACCCTTCAGGCATCCAATGGGTGGCATCGGTCAAGTCGTCGGTGGGTGTGGTGGCCATGGTGTCGGCCCAGTCGCGGGCGCGTTCAATAAACTGTGGAAACATAATCAGGGTGTCCCTCTCTGTGTGGTTCTCTACTCTTGCTTATAGGTATCGGCGCGTTAGCCGTTCTCTATAGTGGTGTTTCGGCGTTATCATCAAAATGTCATGTGGTTGGAGGAGCGGTATGGTAAAATAAGGGCATTGTTTTAGGCCCACCGAAATAGGGCTTGTGTGTAGGGTTTTCATAGAATCGTATTGAGATAGTAAAACGCAACTAGGGGGTGCATAAGCACCCTAGGCCAACGGCCTACCAGCACGGGTAGCGTTGCCCATGGCGCTGTTGTGTAAAAAAACTGTAAAAAACCCGCACAAAAACCACGGAGTATTGCGTTTATGCCCTTACCAACGGAACCCCACCACCGTGCAACGGATAACGCGGCGTTTGGGGCTAGAGAACAACCAAATACCAACAACCAACGCTTTTGGATGGGAGCAACCGCAATGAATAAAACAACCAATACGGATGATATTTTGAAGAAGTATCTGGATGATCGCTTTTTAAACGTGGCGAAAGAAACGTTAGTGGCCACAGACCAAAGCGAAGAAGCCTTTTTGGGTGCCAAAGCTATTTTGTTAATGCATGGCATTCTGTAGGCGATAAGCACTACTAATATTTACCAACGCATGGTCGATCTCGCATTGACCATGCGTTTTGGCATCTCTACCGGTTTAGGGGCGTTACCTTAGGTATTAGTGTGTTATGACTTTAGGTAAGTGTTTGCCATGATGATGCCCTTTTTTCGCCCCATGCTGCCTGTTGCCTTGGTACGGCCTGCCATGGGCCCACGAATGATGCCTACCGTGCCCCACATGGTGGCCAATGGTAGGCAAGGGGTAGGGTCGTTGTCGCGTCCTTATCAGCGGCAATTACCTTGGCTAAAGCGGTTGTGGCAAGGGTTAAACACGCCCGCGTATGGCCGCCAATGGTTACGGCCTTTGCCTGGGTTTAATAATCGGGGTTTCTCTTTGGTGGATATCGATCTCCCTGGCGTGTTTCAGCATGGTTTAGGGGGCATACACCTAAACCCGCGGTGGAATGCCGGGCCCTTAAGTTTGGATTTTAGGGGTGGCGATATTGATTTACGACCATTGGCTGGGCCTGGGCTAATACTGGATGTAACCCCAGAGGCAGCAACCGCAGCAGGCGAATCCACTGGGTGGTTGGGCCAGTTAGGGGAATGGGTTACCGGCGCTTTTGGAGGGTAGCTTATTGCACCTTGGTGCTTAAGGGGCGTAGGCCAAGGTGCTCTAACGAGTTTTCGGCAATCTCTTTAAAAATAGGGCCGGCTACCGTACTGCCCCAGCTTTGGGCCATTTTGGGGCTATCCACCACCACAAATACCAACACGCTAGGGTGGTCCGCTGGGTAAAACCCAACGAAGGAGGTAAAAATATCTTTGCTGTAGCCCTTACCATTGTCGTTTGGCTTGCGGCTGGTACCGGTTTTGCCGGCTACCCTAATACCCTTAACCCGAACGGTACTGCGGGTGGGTTTGGCAATGCTTTTTTCTAATAAGGTTTTTACCGTACGGGCCGTTTCGCGTTTTAATACTCGGCGCCGAGTGAGTTTTTCCAGGGGTTGTTTAATTAGGTGGGGTTGTACCCACACCCCGTCGTTGGCAATGGCTGCCACAGCAGCGGCCATTTGTAGTGGCGTGGCTGCTAGGCCATAACCATACCCTAGGCTGGCATGGCCGCTTTTATCCCACTCGGTATAGGGGGGTAAAATCCCGGCGGATTCTCCCGGTAGTTCAATGCCGGTGGGCTGACCCAGGCCAAATTGGCTAAGCAATTCGTATTGTTGTTTGCGGGGGGTCATCATGGAGACTTTAGCGCTGGCAATATTGCTAGAGTGTTGGAACAAGTACACCAAATCAATCATGCCAGGGTTGGGGTGGCGGTAGTAATCGTAATTTTGGATACTCCAGCCGCCCACCATCATGCGCCCGGTATCCAATAGGCGAGAGGTAGGCGAGATTGCCCCTGTTTCTAGCCCGTTAGCCACCGTTAAAATTTTCATGGTGCTGCCGGGGGGGTACACATCACTTAAGGCCCAGTTTTTTAGGTTGGCGTAATCTTCTCTAAAATACCGCTCGGGGGCGTAAGTGGGTGCCACGGCAAAGGCCAACACATCCCCAGTGTGGGGTTGCAGCATAATAACAGAGCCCCGCTCAGCCTTAGCGCGAGCTAGCCCTTTTTTTAGGGCTTCTTCGGCAATAAATTGCAGGCGGGCATCCAGGGTTAGTACCACATCATCGCTGCGGCTCACGTCAATCACATCGGGCGGGTGCAGCTCTTCTACAGACATGAGTCGACCACGGCCATCAAGCAGGGTGCGGGCATTGTTGGCAGGGGTGTTATCGTCAGTGGCCAAGTGTTTTAAGGTGGCGCGCTGAGACCATTCAATGCCGCTGCTCACCCCAGCATCATCATTCACATAACCTAGCACGTGGGCCGCTAAGGTATCTTGTGGGTAACGGCGTAGTAATTTTTTAGGAAAATCGAGCCCGCCGATAGGCACTTTTTTGCCACTTTCTTGGGTCACTCGTAGGTGCCGTAGTTGATTGACGGTTTCGTGGGTAATGTTGCTGGCTAACCGTATGGTGCTGTAGGGCCGAGACAGTAGCTCCACCAAGCGTTTTTCTGGGATGTTTAGCACAGGGGCCATGGCCGACGACATGGTGGTGGGGGATAAATCGCCAAAGTAGCGGGGGTGGGCAAAGGCGTCGAATACCACTTGGTCTTGGGCCAATACTAAGCCGCGTCTATCCACCACGTTGCCTCGGTGGAATAAGGCCACGGAGTGGTTTCTGCTTTGTTGGGCCTTGGTGGCTAGCTCTGGGCCTTGGATAAGTTGCAGGTATACCAGGCGGCCAATAATACCTAGTACAGCAACTAATAACAGCACAATAAGCCCGGTAATGCGTTGGTTGGTTTGTTGCAGTAGGGTTTGGGGCTTGGGCTCTTTAACGGTTGTCTTGGGGGGGCTAACGCGCTGCTGCTTGGGCGCCACTATTTTTTTGGGTGGGGTGGCTCGCTTTGTTGCGGGGCGTTTTTTGCTGGGGGGGCGTTGAGGTTGTTTGGTGTTAGGGCGGCTGGCAAAAAGTTTGCTTACCAATCGCTGGAGGAGATTCCCTTTGGTAGCTCGTTTTGGCGTGTTTTTGCGCGGCGCGTGTGCCGTTGCGGTGCGGTTGGCAGAAGAGGATGATGTCGGCTTGGCCCGCTTAGAGGGGCGAGAAGAAGGCGGTTGTCTGCGGCGCATACGGTTTAGTACCCCTGTGTAATAGGGGCGGGCTGGGGCAAGGCACCAATAAGGGTACTTGCTTCGTGGCCGTTGGGGGGTGTTAGGGGTCGGCTCATGCTATTAATGGCCAGGGTGCGGGTAGGGGCGGCCAAGGCCTTGTTGTGTTGCCTTTGGCGGGCGATAACCCCTTGGTAAGCTTGTGCTTGGTTAAGCTGCACGTGCAGGCTGTTGTTTTCTTCGTTCATGCGTTGGGTTTGTTCTATAACGGTTTGCAGGTGGGTTTTGCGCTCTACTACTTGGCTGTAGGCCACCACGGTTAGGCAAATGGTAATAATCAGCCCCATGGTTAGCATGCCATTGGTTTGCTTGCTAAGCCGGTATAGCGCGGTAATTGTGTTGGCAATGGGGTGGCTTTTGGCCTTGCTAGGCGGGGTTGGCCCTTGTGGCGTGTGAGGCGTGGGTGGTGGGGTGTGAGGCATAAATGTGGGGAGCCGTTAGGTGCAAGGGTTGGGGCGCTTTTTATATTATACGGAAGGGAGGCTATTACTGCCAATGGAGGAGAGCGGCTTGTTACGCACTAACGCATTAGGTGTAGATGTTTTGTTTTTAAAAACTTTAAAATCCCTTGTGGAGACAGGGTTTTAGCCTTGTTTCTAAAAAATAGAGCGCTCCCTTGGGTGGTGGAGTTTTAGGCCCATGACCCTGATGAGCCCTGCGTTTTGCTCGATACCTCTGTCAACTCCGCCAAAGTAATTTATACGATTACTAAGGTTGAGTTGTTATACACCCCCATAATCGATAGAAGCGCATGTCTTAACAGGCTTTGGGTTGCTTGGTAACAGGCCCCAAAGTGGATGCTGTTTAAGACAGATTCATCAAGGAGTAATCACTATGCCTCTCGTTATTAACACCAACACAGCCTCCATTAACGCTCAGCGTAATTTAGGCTATAACACCAATATGCTGGCTAAAAGCATCGAACGCTTGTCATCCGGTTATCGTATTAACCGTGCTGGCGATGATGCGGCTGGTTTGCAAATTTCAGAAAACTTACGTTCCCAGATTCGTGGTTCTAAAAAAGCCCTGGATAACGTGCAAGATGGTATTAACGTATTAAACATTGCCGATGGCGCCCTAGGCACCATTACCGAAAACCTACAGCGGATGCGCGAACTAGCGGTACAAGGCGCTAACGATACCTACGATACCTCTTCTAGAGCTGCCATTGAGGTAGAACTAGACCAGCTAGCGTCAGAGATTACCCGTATTGCGGATTCTACCCAATACAATGGCGTAAACCTGATTGATGGTAGCCAAAACGGTAGCGGCAACATGGTATTGCAGGTGGGTTATGACAATAACTCTGCCCAAAATACCATTGATGTGGGCGCCACCGGTGCTTTTGCGGATGTGGCCGCGGCTGATTTGGCGGTAGATGATACCAACATTGATGTAACCAACAACACCACAGCGCGTGCTTCGCTTAACCTGATTGATACTGCGATTAGTACGGTAAACACGCAGCGTTCTAACATTGGTGCCATTGTAAACCGTTTAGAACGTACGGCGACCAACCTGTCGACTCAAATTGAGAACACCAGTTCTGCCGAAAGCCGAATCCGTGACGTGGATGTGGCGAGTGAAAGTGCAAGCTTGGTTAAATTCCAAATATTGCAGCAATCATCGTCTGCCATGTTGGCCCAAGCCAACCAGTTCCCCTCTATTGCCCTACAGTTACTGGGCGGATAGGTTTAATCCCCTATATCTCCCGTCTGTTTGCATCGCGTCAAACAGAATCGTTATCAAGCGTCGTTGCCCTTTTCAGGCTTCGGCGCTTGTTCTTTTTGTGTCGTTGCTTTGTAGGGGATATGGAACCTGCTTTACCGGTGCGCGTCCAATAAACACCAGCTTGTCTGTTATGGATGTGGTATAAACAGGCCATTAGCTATACTTTTTTAGATAGGCCGTATTCAATGAATCGTTTTCTTCCTCCTGTTGTTGCTGTGTTAATGGTGTTGGTTGCCGTTGCGGGTTTTATGCTGTTACCCCACAGCCTAAAGCACCCACCAGCCCATGCGGCGGCCATGCCTGGCGACCAATTATTGGTATTTACTGCCAATTGGTGTGCTAATTGCCGCCAAGTGGTGCCGGTGGTTAATGATGTTGCCCGCCAACAGCGTGTAGAAGTGGTTACCATTGATGTGGATTCATCCAATGCCCCTAGCCAGGCTAAACGTTATGGGGTGGGTATTTTAGAAACGGATTTACCCCACGTGTACTTGCTCCGTAATGGCAAACCCACGTTGGTGATTGATGGTAAAAATTATATTTATGGCGAAGACACCATGGTGCGGGGCGAAATTTTATCCGCCTTGGGCCGGTAGTAAGGCGTAATATCGGGCCAGTCACCGTAACATCCTGTTGCACCGGATGGTGTTGTAGGCGTGGTTTGGTTAGCATGGGGGCGTTATATATTCTGTTGCCCACTCGGTGTTGGAGACCCCACCCATGAGTATACTTGCCGGTAACCCTGTTGTGGATAGTGATATGAGCATGAACGATTATTTACCGTATCAACAAATGGCCGCCAAATTGCGTGGCGTGGCCCTAGAGATGATATACGACTGCCAGTCTGGGCATCCGGGTACCAGTTTTAGTTGTATGGATATTTTGGTGGCCCTGTGGGCCAAGCACATGCGCCATAAGCCAGAACAACCCGACTGGGCTGGCCGCGACCGCTTTGTCATGAGCAAAGGCCACGGTGCACCGGCGTTGTATGCCGTACTCATGGAAATGGGCTACATTCCGTGGGATGAAAAACTAACCCTGAGAAAAATTAATTCTAACCTGCAAGGCCACCCAGCCAGCAAATATATTAATGGTGTAGATGTGTCTACCGGTTCGCTTGGCCAAGGGCTAAGTTGCGCGGTGGGTATGGCCCTCGGCTTGCGCTTAGATAATTCCGATGCCCGGGTATACGCCCTAATGGGCGACGGCGAATGCCAAGAAGGCAACATTTGGGAAGCTGCCATGAGTGCGCCTCATCATAAACTCAGCCGACTCACCGCCATTGTGGATCGTAATAATCTGCAAATTGATGGCGATACAGAAAAAGTAAAAGCCGTCGGCGATATTGGTGAAAAATTTGCCGCTTTTGGCTGGCATGTACTGCATGCCAATGGCCATAATTTTGAGGAATTGCTACAGGCCCTTAACGAAGCGGATAGTTTAGCCAATAGTGGCGAAAAACCTACCGTTATTGTGGCAGATTGCACTAAAGGTAAAGGCGTTAGCTTTATGGAAAATGTAGCGGGCTGGCACGGCAAGGCGCCGAATGATGAGCAATATGCCGACGCTAAAAAAGAGCTTGATGCCACGTATAATGAATTGATGGGGAAATAAGCGAATGACTACTGTGGTAACCGATTTGAAATCCCCAGAGAAAGCGGCGCTGCGTAACCAGTTTGGCGATACATTAGCCGAGCTTGGCCACACCGTTAAGGATTTAGTGGTGCTGGATGCCGATTTATCGTGCAGTACCCAAACGGCGCGCTTTGCTAAAGTGCACCCCGAGCGATTTTTTAACCAAGGCATTGCCGAAATGGATTTGGTAAACACGGCGGCTGGTTTAGCTGCTGTGGGTAAAATCCCGGTAATTAGCACCTTTGCGTTATTTGCCAGTGGTAAAGCGTGGGAAGCCGTGCGCAACACGGTGTGTTACAGCAACCTGAATGTAAAAATTATGCCCACCCACAGCGGCCTAAGTTTGGGCGAAGATGGCGCCAGTCACCAATCCATTGAAGATATCGCCCTGATGCGGGTTATCCCCAATATGACGGTGGTGGTGCCAGCCGATGCGGTAGAAACCGAGCACGCTGTTCGTTGGGCCATACAAGACCATGTTGGCCCGTGCTATGTGCGTTTAGTGCGGCCTGCATGCCCCGTAATTTTTGATAAAGATAAGTATCAGTGGACACCGGGCGCTATGCCAGTGGTTCGCGAGGGGAAAGATATTACCTTGGTGGGCACCGGCGAAACTGTTTACCATGCCCTACGCGCCGCGGAAGAGCTTAGCGAAAAACATGGTATTGAAGCTGACGTGTTAAATGCCGTGTTTATTAAACCCATGGCTACCGATACTTTGGTTGCCAGCGCTCAAAAAACCGGCAAAGTTATAACCATTGAGAGTCATCAGGCTATCGCGGGCCTTGGTGGCGCTGTGTGCGAAGTGCTTAGCGAGCATCATCCTGTACCGGTTAAACGCTTAGGCACCCAAGACCGCTTTGGCCAAAGTGGCAAAGGCGATGAGCTGTTTAAAGAGTACGGTATCCACTGGGAAAACATTGTTAATGCCGTTAAGGCTTTTGTGGGTTAGGCACAGCCGCTTGGCGCGTTTAGTTTTGCCGTACCCCCCTGCCGCATTGTTGCGTTCAGTGGTAAACTAGCGTGATGGAACCAATGGTGCCCGATAGCGCCATTGAGGTTAGATGCAACCCGTTGGAGCAACAATAATGGTGAAACAATGGCTGATGGCCCCCCTTCAGTTAGCCCTACTACTGGCAGTGCTGCTGTTTTTCGCACTCATTGCCACCATGAATGGCGTGGCTGGTGCGTATGTACCAGAAGCCGACTTTCTGCAAATTAAAGGCTACTCGCCAGAAATTATCGATAGCATTGTAACCCAGCGGTACCGGCAAGAGTGGCGCTATCCACCGCCGCCAAAGCGTCGCCCCAAGCACCAAATTTTACGCAATATTTGGATTAACGACCCTCTTGGTAATGTGGACCCCTTTGGCTCGTATAAAATCCGCGAGCGCATGTAACGGCAGCCTGTTTGCTTAACCCTTTGCAGTCAGCTTGTTTCCCCGTCATAATAAAGCGGCTTTATGATGAGGAAAAATTATTATGACCACTGCCGTTGCTGCTGTGTTGTTAAACACATTGCTGACCGAATGCCCCATCCCCATGGAGGTGATTACAGGCGATGTTGCTACGGTGGCCATAACGGGGGTAACGAGTGATTCTCGTGAGGTGATGAATGGCAGTGTGTTTGTCGCCTTAGTGGGCGAGCGCACGGATGGGCACCAGTATTTACAACAAGCCGCCGATAAAGGCGCCGCCGTTGTGGTGGTGCAGCAAAACCGTTTATGCGCTACAGAGCTGCCTAAGGGTGTGGTGGTACTGGCCACGGATAATACCTATGCGGTCTTGGGCTACTTGGCCAGTGGGTTTTATGGCCACCCAGGTAAGGTACTAAACCTAGTGGGGGTGACGGGTACTAATGGCAAAACCACGGTTACCCATTTGTTAGCGGCGATGTTACAGCAAGCCGGTATGGCGTATGGCTTAATGGGTACCTTGGGTGTGGCTACCCAAGGTAAGCAGGATAAAGAAGCCAAAAACACAGTAACCGCCCACACCACCCTTATGGCCCCCCAAATGCATGCTGCCTTGGCAAACATGCACCAAGATGGCTTAACCCACGTGGTGATGGAGGTTAGTTCCCATGCTTTAGACCAATTTCGTGTGGCGGGGTGCGAATATAATGTGGCGATTCACACCAACGTCACCCAGGATCATTTGGATTACCACCGCACCATGGCCCGCTATGCGGCGGCCAAGGCGGTGTTGTTTGCCGGGCTAAAGCCGGGTGCCAAGGCGGTAATCAATGTAGATGACGAGTGGGCAGGTACCATGCAGCAAGCGTGTGGCGAGGGCGTGGAGCAGCTTACCTATGGCATCCATACGGAGCATAACGTAACTTTTAGGGCTACCCATATTACTTATAGCCTGCGCGGCACCACGTTTACCCTAGTACACCCGCAAGGCGACACACCCGTCACGGTAAAACTGGCTGGTGAATTTGGCGTGTACAATGTGCTGGCCGCGTTAGCTGGTGGCGTGGCCCTCGGGCTGCCGTTAGCCCAATGCCTAGCGGCCATACAAGAGATGCCTGGTGTGCGTGGCCGTTTTGAACGAGTGGCCGATGAACCGGTGGTAATTGTGGATTACGCCCACACCCCAGATGGGTTAGAGAATGTGCTAGAAACCGCCCGTGCGATTTTGCCTAGGGGCAGCCGCCTGATTACCGTATTTGGTTGCGGTGGCGATAGAGATGCAACGAAACGACCAAAAATGGGGGCCATTGCTGCGCGGTTGTCTCATATTATTGTGGCCACCAGTGATAACCCCCGCACGGAAGACCCGCAGCAAATTATTACCGATGTGGTCCACGGGATTGATGCGTTTGATGGTGAACGTATGCATGTGCAGGTAGATAGGCGCGCTGCCATACGGTTGGCCTTAGATTTAGCCGAGCCGAACGACATGGTGGTGGTGGCCGGTAAAGGCCACGAAGATTATCAAATTTTAGGCACCCAAACCATCCACTTTGACGACCGCGAAGAAGTGCAGGTGTACCTTGCTGAACAACCTAACTAACCACGCGGCGTGTGAGGGTTGTTGGATTGTACGCTAGCCTGTGTAGCTAATTTTCGAGATAACGTGGAAATACGGCGTTGAGCGTGGCGGGCTTTGTTGTGGGTAGGGGCCAGTGTGCTAAACACATGGTAGTGGCGGATAGCCCTATCATATTGGTGGGCGTTATCGTAGTGGACGGCAAGCAACTGGTGGGCCAGGGCGTTGGTGTAATCCACGGCGAGGGCCTTGTGCAGGGTGGTTTTAAAACGCGGGTCTTTGTTATGGAAGGTTTCGCTGGCTGCCAGTACTAAATGGTGGCTTTTTTCGCGCTGGGCGCTGGCTTGCTGTAGCCCTTTGTGGGCCGCCTGTTGGGCTGCGGCCATATTAAATTCGCCCTTGCTGCCATTAAAATCGCCGCGTAGTACCCGCTTAAAGGCATGGCGGGCTTGTTCCGGTTGCCCCATCGTCAATAACATATCCCCAACACGGATGGCATCATCGGGGGTATCCGCACTGCGCACAGCCACGGTATAGGCGTGGGTGGCGCGGGTCACATCGTGGCGGGCCTGCCATACTTCTCCTTCGGCCACGGCATCGTTGGCGGTCAGTACAGGTTGGTTAATAATCTCGCGTTGGGTTTGGGCGCCTAGCTCTTGGGTATTTCGGGCATGGCCGTAGAGCTTGGTGGCAATTAACTTGGCGCTCGTGTTGCCACGGTTTGCTTGTAAGGCCTGGTTTAATGCACTCTGGGCATTGGCTTCCGTCCATAAATCGCCGCCGTAGCCTTGGGCTTCGGCCAGGTGTTGGGTGGCTTCTTTAACATGGGCGGTGGATAATCCGCGTTTTGCTGCCAGGCTATTGGGGTTGTGGCTTAGGGCTTGTTGATAATAGGCTTGGGCTACTTTTGGCTGGCGATTTTGTAAGGCTGTATCGGCAATGGCTAAGGCCATGGATTCTTTTTCAGGTTGATCGCCGGGTAAAATGCTGTGGTAGGCATTTTTTAGGGTTTCCAGGGCTTGGGGCCAATCGGCACGCATGCGGTACAGGTTGGCTAAATCTAGGCTGGCCGGCAGGTATTCAGGCTTAATTGTTAGGGCTTTTTTATAGAATGCGGCAGCGGCGGCCTGGTTGCCTTGGGCCTGGTAAATAGTGGCCATAAAGTGATGATTGGGCGCACTATTCGGGTTTAGCCACTGGGCCGTATTAAGGGTTTGTAGGGCTTTGGTGTAGTCTCGGTTAGCGGCATAGGCGCGGCCTAATTGGGTGTAGGCGTGGGCATTTTTACTATTGCGTTGGGTAGCTTGCTCTAATAGTTCAATGGCGTGTTGTATATCGCCGTCATCAATCAGCATTTCGCCAACCAAGGTAAGTACCCCACTGCTGTTTGGGGCCATGGCGTAGGCATTGGCGGCGTATTCCTGGGCATCGGGGGTGCGGCTCAGTAATTCGTGGTACAAGCGGGCGAGCGTAATGTTGGCATCCACATAGGTGGGTTGTAGGCGCAGGGCGGTCATGGCATGTTGCACCGCATCTGCCAGCATGGCGTTATGCTGGGTGCGAATCTCGCCGTTACTGCTGGTGGTTCGGTAATAGGTCACCAAGGCTAAGCCGTGGTGGGCCCCCGCGTTGTTGGGGTTTTGTTGGAGGAGTTGCTTAAACCGGGCTTCAGCGGCATCCAGTTTGTATTGGCGCACCATGGTTTCGGCGTGTCGGGTGGGGCTATCGCTCGGGCGGTAGGTGGGGCCGTGGGTCTCTGGTGATACTCGCCCAGCGTTATACCAGGCGGTAGTCTGTTGTAGGTGGCCTTTAAGGGCGGTATCGCTTTTGCTGTAGCTGGGTTGGTGGATGTTGACAGGTTGCCCACCAAAGCCATCGTCTAACAAGGTTTTGGGTGTTTGCGAATGGCCCATCGTGGGTAAGCTGCTGAGCCCAAGCCCTATGGCAACTAAACTGGTTATTAATAAACGATGGTAAAACGGATGATGGCATAGCATACCGATGGAATCCCCTGATAATAATGGCTGTGCGGCATACCGAACAACGAGGCATGCAAAAATTGATACGTATAAAACGTATCGACTAAATAATGCCGATATAAATGGCCGCTATGTGGCATTGTTACGGGTTGTTACAGCGTTACTCTTTTAGGTAATAGCGGATGGAAGTGACCACTTTCCCTTTTTTCATGCGGAGTAGGGTTTTAATCATTAGGCTGGTTTGGTTATGCAACAGGTTATGCCACCATTTTTTAGTCACAAATTCTGGAATAATTACCGTCACAATATCGTGGTCGTAGCGGTCTTCTACTTCGTCCACATAATCTAAAATAGGGGTCACCAAACTGCGGTAGGGCGATTTAAGAATCGTAAGCGGTATCCCGCAACCCCATTCATCCCAGTGGTCTCTTAGGTTTTGGGTGGAGCGCTTGTTCAGCTCCACATGCACCGCTTCTACATGGTGGCCAATGGATTTGGCATATTCCAGCGCCGGAATGGTACCGCTATTAAGCGATGACACCAGTACCAAAACAGTATGTTCAAAGGGCGTGGGGCAGTAGTCACTTTCTGTCGGTAGGGCCAGTTGGCGGCCAATAGATTGGTAGTGGTTGTTAATACTGCGGAAAATCCAAATGAGAATAGGAATGGCCACCAGCACAATCCACGCACCAGCAGTAAACTTCTCAATCGTCAAAATAATGGTCACAATGCCGGTCGTCATAGCGCCAATAAAGTTAATCACCAAGCCCTGTTTCCAGCCCTTATGCTTATCTTGGTAATGCACCAATACCATGCCCGCTTGGGCTAAGGTAAAGGAAAGAAACACCCCAACGGCGTATAGCGGAATTAGGGCGTGGGTATCTGCCTGATACACCCAAACCAAGAGAATGGATAGGACGCCTAAAATGAAGATACCGTTGCTGAAGACGAGTTTATCGCCAAGGCCCATGAGCTGGCGGGGTAAAAACCCGTCGTGGGCAAGGATGTTGGCCAAGTGGGGGAAGCCGCTAAAGCTGGTATTTGCGGCCAGCACCAAAATAATGGTGGTTGCGGCCTGGAACACATAAAACAGGGGGCTGCCTGGGCCAAATACTTGCCCGGCTACCAGCGAAATAACGGTTTTGTGATGATCCGGCTGAATATGCAGGTGATAGGCTAAAAAGGTCATGCTGATAAAGATGGTGCCTAGAATGCAACCCATAATCACCAGTGTGCGATTAGCGTTTACGTCGCTGGGTTCTTTAAATACTTTTACCCCGTCACTAATGGCTTCAATCCCGGTTAGGGCCGCACACCCATGAGAAAACCCTTTAAGGGCGGCTAAAAATAGCGCAGCGCCAAAAATGCTTTGGGTTTCGGGGTCAACGGGCAGGGCGGTGGCTACTTCTGGTAATGGGGTCACTTGGCCAGAGAAAATTTGCCACATCCCCATCACAATTAGGGTGGCCATGGAGGCAATAAAAAAGTATGCCGGGAACGCCAGCGCCTTGCCGGATTCTTTGGTGCCGCGCAGGTTAATAAAGGTCATCAAAGCAATAAGGCCAAGGGCAATGGGTAGGCGACTTTCGTAGGTTAGGCCGGGCAAACCCGCGCTGGTAATGGCGGCCACACCAGCACTGACGCTTACTGCCACGGTTAGTACATAATCAATCAGCAACGCGCCACCGGCAATTTGGCAGGCCAGCGGGCCAAGGCGTTCTTTGCTTACTTCGTACGTGCCGCCGCCTTGGGGGAAGGCGGTAATAACTTGGCGGTAACTAATCACCACAATGGCCATGAGCAGTGCAATGGCAATGGCAATGGGTAACGAGAGCAAGTTGGCTTGTAGCGCGTAGCTAGTGCCCACCACGGCTAGCAAAATTTCTTCGGTGGCGTAGGCGGTAGAGGATAAGGCATCGGAGGCAAACACCGCCAAGGCAATGGGAATGGATAGGCGTTCGCCTTCTTCTAAGTGGCTGGCAATAGGGTCGCCTATGATAAAGCGCTTAATTTTAGAAAAAACCATGGTGCAGGATAGTTCTCGTGTTGGTGGCTGAAGATGAATAAAAATAAGTGTTACGGTTATACCCCAGCCGCACCGTTAGGGCCAGCGGATACACCGGCAGGGTTTTTAGAGGAGGCCAAAACACCGCCGCCCCCGTATACTAGCTTGTATGGATTACTTTGCCCCGGTACAAAACGTATACCAACAGCTAGATGCCCAAGTGGCCCAGCTGACAGACAAGTATGCTCAGCATATGGAGTGTAAAAAGGGGTGCTCGGCGTGTTGTATTAATGGGTTTCGTATCCGTTTTGCGGAAGCCTTGGTGCTGTTTAGCCAATTAGTTCAACTGCCGCAGCAGGAGTGGGATGCCTTGCTTGCCAAAGCCCAGGCCATGCCTGCCGTGGCTCCCTGCTTATTACTGGATGAGGCTGGGGCCTGTACTGCTTATACAGTGCGCCCGAGTTTGTGCCGTGCCTTTGGGGTGCTGGTAAAGCGGGGCGATGATGTGGCTACCTGTGATCTGAACTTTAACGAGTTTTCGTCGGATAGGGGGACATTAACTGTGTTGGATGTAGACCCCTTTTATGCGGCCTTGGAAGACTTTAGCGCCCAGTATTGGCAGGCCTTGCGCGCTGGCGATGCAACCTTGCCCGAAACCCCACCTCATTGGTCTATCCCAGAATGGTTGGTGTGGTGGAATGAGACGCAGTTAAAATCATAACCCCCCTTAACGGTAATGCTAAGAGGGGTTATAAAAAAGGGTTGGTGGCGTCTAGCGGCGGCGCTTGCGAGAGGCTTCGCGCTTGCGCTTGCGTTTTTCGCAGGGTTTTTCAAACCGTTCACGGCGACGTACTTCGGAGATGATACCGGCCTTTTGCACTTTTTTCTTAAAGCGTTTTAGGGCGATGTTGATATCTTCATCAGGATCAACTTCTACATAAGACATGGATTAAGGTCACCTCCTTTTAAAAAGCGTGTTGTTGCGGTTGTGTCGGGTGTAATCATATTAAACCCAAACACGTGTAAAAGTTTGGCTACTATAGCGCTAATACGGTATGCTTTACAACCCTTTTCCACCCTATATAACTAAAACAGGTGAGTTTATTCATGTCTCAACCGAATATTGCTGTGATTGGCGCCGGGCTTGCCGGTAGCGAAGCTGCCCTGCAACTGGCCAAACTGGGCGCCAGCGTTACTCTGTACGAAATGAAACCAAAAAAGCGCCCCCCTGCCCACCATCGGTTGGATTTTGCCGAAATTGTATGCAGCAATAGCTTTGGTAGCCAGGGCTTAGCTACTGCCAGTGGTGTTATTAAAGAAGAAATGGCGGTAATGGGCTGCCAATTACTCGCCATTGCCCAGTCTGTAGCCGTGCCGGCGGGTAAAGCCTTGGCGGTAGACCGCGATAAATTTAGCGAAGCCGTAACGGCCACCATTAATAATCACCCTAATATTACCGTGGTTTGCGAGGAAGTGGCTGGTTTACCCCAAGAGCACAATAATACTCGCCACGATGCCACGGTGATTGCCACCGGGCCACTTACCGCCCCCGGTTTGGCAGAAACCTTGGCCAAACTGACGAATCGGGACAGATTATTTTTTTTTGATGCGGCCAGCCCTATTCTAACGAGAGAATCGGTGGATTTTAGCGTGGCGTGGGTGCAAGACCGTTACAATGCCCAAGCCGATGCCATGGCTGACGAGGGCGATAGTTATATTAATTGTCCCTTAACCCAACAACAGTACGATGATTTGGTGGCCTTTATTTTGGCGGCGGAAAAAACTGAGCTGAAAGAGTTTGAAAAAGAGGCGGCGGGTAAAGCCACCTTTTTTGAAAGTTGCTTGCCGGTAGAAGAAATTGCCCGCCGTGGCCCCCAAACCCTGGCCTTTGGCCCAATGAAACCCGTCGGCTTGACCAACCCCCATAACCCAGACAAACGACCGTATGCGGTGGTGCAGTTGCGGCAAGATAACGCCGAAGGCACGCTGTATAACATGGTGGGCTTTCAAACCAATATTAAGTGGGGCCCGCAAAAGCAGATGATCCAGATGATACCGGGCCTGCAAAAGGCGGATGTGGTGCGCTACGGGGTAATGCACCGAAACACTTATTTGCACAGCCCAGAGGTGCTTTCGCCCACCTTGCAGTTGAATAATCACCCCACGGTGTTGATTGGCGGCCAGTTGACGGGTACAGAGGGTTATACCGAAAGCATTGCCACCGGCATGGTGGCGGCCCATAATGCGTATCGTGTAGCCACGGGCCAAACGCCGCTAACCTTGCCGAAAGAAAGCATGCTAGGCGCCTTGCTGGCGTATATCACACGAGAAGAAGCCAAGGGAAAGAGCTTCCAGCCGATTAATAGTAACTGGGGTATTTTGCCAAAACCCAGCAAAGCGGTGTACGGCAAGCAACTGCGGGATAAGCGCCAACGCCACGCCATACAGGCAGAAATTGCCCTAAAATCCCTTGCCGATTGGTGGCCAAACGCCACCCAGCAACCGGTGGCCCCCATGGTGTAGGCCTTGTTTTTGTTTGACCCCACCTTGCGACTTGCCTACAATAGGCAACCTAGCGCTTTTTTTGAAACCTATTATTTTTAAGGATTGTATCCATGTCCACCATTGTTGAAATTGCCTGCGACTTAAACGAGCAAGTGGATAACCGCTACCAGCTAGTGCTGGAAGTGAGCGAAACGGCCAAGCGCCTGCGCGATGAAGCCCGTGAGCACAGCATGGATGACCCCTTTGCCCCGGTAAGCGTCAGCACCGATAAGGTGATTTACCAATCCATTATTATGAAGGCCAGCGAAATAGACTTGGGCGATGGCCTAATTGGCTAGGGGCACCTTACAGTAGTTTTATGGCTTAAATTATTGTAGCCCTAGTACTGACTGAATTACCTTCTTACATTTTTATAAAAATGAAGCCCTGGCGATGTGTGGTTGCCAGGGCTTCGGTGTGTGTGTGTGGAGTGTGAGAGAGTGTGTGGGTGTGGTTAAAATTAAAAAAAGGTAGGTGCTGCTTAGGGGTGGTGGCTATACCACCAGGGGAACACGCGCCGGCCAGCGTGGCCAGCCAGCACGTTACCCCCAATAGAAAGGGTTATATAAGTTTAAGGGTTAGGGTTTAGGCTAATAAACCGTATAAATTAAAGGTAAGTTAAGGGTTAGGTTAATGAATAAGTTGATAATAATTGAAGGATAAATTGAAAATAAGTTGAGTATAAATTAACTGTAAATTAAGCAATAAGTTGACGATAAGTTAAACGGGCGGGGCAAGTTATGGTGCATTAGCTGCTTAGCTAACACGTGCCAGGGTTGGCCCCAAAAGTAAGGTTTTAATACAGCGCAGTGGCGATACCACCGTGTAGTACAACCCAATCAGTAAGGTTAAGCTGCAATCCTTAAAAATAGATTTGCTTTGGGCTTGCAGGGCTTCATCACCGGCTTTTCTAAAGCTGGCCATGGCTAACCCGCTGGTTAGCATCCCAACAATACCAACGGCAATCTGTAAGGGCCCTACCATTAAGGTATCCACAGCATGTTTAATGCGGTTCGGCTTGCTGGCTCGGCCTTCTAGCGGAATACCGGCATTGGTTTCCATGGCACGGCCTTGCAAGGATTGCGCCTTGGCGTGTGCCTGGGGCCGGGTAGTATGGTTTGCTTTACCAACACCGCGGGGTGTAGCCGAGCGTGGCTGGTTATGTTGTTGGTTTTTTTGCTTTGCTTCAATTTGAGCAATTAAATCTATTTCGGTACCACCATCAAACCGGCGTTCGGTTAGTTCGGTAGCAAGCTCATTTAAATCCACATGACGACGTTGGTGCATGTTAATAATCTCCTCACAAGGGGTTCACACAGTAGTAACAGTAATAAATTGGGGTTGATGATAAGCAGGGTGCCCCTGCCACAAGAAAGCCAGCGCCGTTAAGAACAGCGTGTTGTTTGTTTGGGGGTTGTTGTTTATCGTGTTTGTATAAAAACAATAAATTAGGGTTTTGGTGATAGTTTGTAACGCTGTATAACAATAATGCCTAAACCCCTGTGGGCATGGGGTAATACACTATTCGGTTGACAAGCGCCCTCGCGTGGCGCAACCTAATACAAGTTGCTACGGCTGTAAATCCACGTTTTTAGGAAGGTTATTCCATGCCCTTAATGCCAACCGATGCCCCCTTGCACGATACCCGTGTATTAATTTTTGCAGGCCCAGATTTTGAAGACAGCGAGCTGATTTACCCTAAAATCCGCTTTACAGAAGCCGGCGCAGAGGTAAAGGTAGCAGGCCTTGGCGAGGCCGTCTATACTGGTAAAAAAGGCTACCCGGTTACCGTGGATGCCAATGTGGAAGAAGTGGTTGTCGGCCACTGGGATGTGGTGATTATCCCTGGCGGGTGGGCGCCGGATAAACTACGCATGAGCCAAGCGGTGCTAACGATTGTGCAAAAAGCGGTGGACGCAGGCAATGTGGTGGCAGCTATTTGCCATGGCGGCTGGGTATTGGCCAGTGCCGATGTGATTAAAGGCAAAAAAGTGACTAGTTATAAGGCCATTAAAGATGACCTGGTAAATGCAGGCGCCCACTGGGAAGATGCCCCTGTGGTGGTGGATGATGGCATTATTACCAGTCGTACACCAGATGACCTACCTGCCTTTTGCAAAGCGATTATTGCGGCAGCAAGCCGTGTGCCTGTCGGGGTATAGCGGTATTTTGGCGTTATTACGCCTGCGGTTAAAAATACAGTAAATGGGGATGCCACCGAAGGCCCTTCTTTAGGTACAATAGAAGGAGCCATTGTAATGTGTACCGTTATTAGGATTTGTTGAGACCCTGTTGTTGTGACTGCCCGACCCCCAGCTGGAACTATGCCCTACGCCGATTCCGGTGACGATCAGGCCTTTCCAGATGTGGCCACAGCTTTAAAAAATATTCGAGATCTCCCCTCCCTGCCGGTGGTTATCCAAAAGCTAATGACCATGATGCAGGATCCCCAGGTACCGGCCTCTCGGGTATCCGAGCTAATTAGCTACGATCCGGGCTTGGCGTCTCGTGTGTTGCGTATGGTTAATTCGTCGGCTTTTGGGTTCCAACGGCAAATTACCTCTATCCAACATGGCATGATGATTTTAGGCTTTAACTCGGTGCGCGGCATTGTACTGAGTGCCAGCGTATTAAAGCTGTTTGAAGGTAAAAGCCATTCAGATGGTTTAGACCACGAAGCGTTTTGGTGGCACTCCACAGCCACGGCGGTTACCGCCAAATTGCTGGCGGAGCGTTTGCGGATGCCCCACCTGCTGGATGACGCCTTTACGGCCGGTATGCTTCACGATATGGGTAAACTGGTACTAGATGTGTACTTTAGAGACCATTATAAGCACGTGTTGGAAGATGGGTTTAACCTGTCGCACCGGTGCCATGGTAAAGAGTTTTTCTACCGAGAAGAAGATATATTGGGTGCTACCCATACCGAAGTAGGTGCTGAACTAGGCGCCCGTTGGAAACTACCGGTACCCATACAAGAGGTTATGCGTAGCCACCATACCCCAACTGCGGCCCCCACAGAGCACCGCCCGTTGGTGATGCTGATAGCTTTGGCCAATGCCATTGCGGCTTACTTGGCTAAAGATGTACCCAGCCGGATTAAATCCTCGGTGTTGGCCACGTTGCCGGATGGGGTGTTGGATTACCTAAAGCTAGATGAAGACCAGGTAAAGGCTTTAGCCAACGAAGCAGAAGATTCTATTGAAGCGATTGGCCACCTGTTTTACGGCACCTAATAAGCACTCTTAAAATTTATAGTCCCTAGCACATTCTAAGAGTACCTTACTAAAGTAGTTAGCCGGATGTTTATAAAAAAACCTGCCAGGTGATGTGCGCTGGCAGGGGGTAGTGTCTCTCTCTCTTTGTGCCATCCGTGGCACACTAGTGGCGTTTCTCAGGCGCCGCTAGCACATTCCGTTGGGGTGTGTCTGTTGTGTAATTAGTGGGTACTAACTACGGAAAAACGGGGAAAATTTGTAGAATCTGTTAATAGGGCAGGCGATTAGATAATTCGCCGAGGAGGCCCATAAATTGCTGAAGCAGGCCGGTAATTTGCTGAATAATGGCTTGGTTACCACCACCATTGCCGTAGGGTGGTGGGGTCGGTTGTCCGTAGCCAGGTGCGGGCATGGGTGTGGGTGCCCCCATGGTTGGTATAACCACCGCTGCAGGAATAACGGCATAGCCAGGCATGGCGTTACCGTAAGGGGTGTTGTTATATCCGCCGTTGTTATAACCACTGCCCATGTAGCTTGGGGTGCTGTAAGCGTTACTGGTGGGTAGGGGGCTCATGCCATAAGGGTTGGTGTTAAAGTGTGTGCCAAGGCCTGTGTTTAGTCCTGTGCCAAGCCCCATCATGGCGCTTGGGGTGGCTGCCATGGGCGGGTAGCCAGTGGTGGGGGCCATATATTGTGCAGGGGCACCATAGCTAGCAGTGGGTGCCACGCCGGCGGTATTGCCGCCAAGCAAGCTGGTGCCGCCAATACCAGCCATTTGGTATTGTTTAGCAAAGTTATAAGAATCGCTTAAAATGCTGCTTTGAGAGGCGGTTAATCCGTAGCCGGGTGTCATCATGGCAGGGGGTCCTTGGAAGGGGTTGCTGAGGGGTGTACTAGGGGGCAGGTAGGGGAAAAGCTGCTGCGCTGGCGAAATAGCCGCCGGGTTGGCATAGGGCATAGCGCTGGCGGAAGAGGACGGGTAGGTGGGTGTTGTAGGCTGGCTTGCCGCCGTAGTGGCGGATTGGCCAGAGGTAAGTTCCTTAGCCCACGCCATAGTGCCGCTAATCATGCTGGCTTGTGCGCCAGTAAAGCCTAAGTAATTGCTGGCCGTAGAAGATGCTGCCGATGAATCTGGTGCCGAGGTGGCGGATTGGTAGCTGCTGGCGGTATCACCGAGTATTTCATCCAGATTGTTGATGCCGGAGAGGTTGCTAATAGAGCTGTAT
Organism: bacterium; assembly: GCA_030429585.1. Lineage (GTDB taxonomy): Bacteria > Cyanobacteriota > Vampirovibrionia > Vampirovibrionales > Vampirovibrionaceae > JAUIEU01. Next base: position 133,817 of record JAUIEU010000001.1, read on the forward strand.
AATCCAGCTCCGCCATCGCCCATGGCATTTTTAATGCCATAGCTACCGGATAATTTGGATTGAAGGCTTTTGGTTTGGTAATTAATTTTATCTTTGGCACTGCCGCCGCTCTCGGCCTTATCTACTAAGGCCAGAAATAATTCTTTGCTCACGTCAATGGAGTCGCCATTGGCGTTTTCAATAGTACTGCGTAGTAGCTCTGTGTTTAGGGTGCCACTGCCACTACTGCCGGTAGCGGTTTTGCTAGTTTTTTGTTCAATTAGATCGGCAAAATCGTCGCTGCTTAAGCCTTGCGGGTGGCCCACTTGGCTAAAAGGTTTGCTAATTAGGTCTTTATCATAGGCGTTGCCGTCAAAGCCTTCTATCAGGGGTACGCCATCCCAAAATTCGGCTTCAGCAAAATAATTAGGGGTGCCTACCACATAAGAACCCAAGGCCACCGTGTTAATAAAATCGCTAAAGGCGTTGGTTGCATAAGGGGTGTCAAAGCTATAGTAGGGTATTTCAAACCCTTTGGTGCCAAGTTTAATAAAATCGTCAAAGGTGGCGTTGCCATCTAACTTTAGCTGTAGGGGGGCATTTAATACACTTTTGCTTAGGCTTTTGGTACGGCTTAAAAACTTTTCTGGGTTGGGGTATGTATCAAAAAGGGGCTCCTGCTTTTGGCCAAGCTTGGTATTGCTGGCTTTGCCTAAAATATCCTTAGGGGATAAGCGCAAGGCTGCAGAATCCGCATTAGGGATGGGGCCCTGGATGACGGAGGGTTTAGAGGCCGTGTTGCCAGATTGCAAAAATGGCAATAAACCAAGGGTACCGCTATAGGATGGATTAAAAGAGGAGGAAGAAGACATGAATAAAACTTAGTTGGAATGAGGAGGTGTAATAAAAGAGGAGGAGATAAGGATTAGGGGAGAATGAGTGAGATTTTCTATATCTTTATTATATAAAAACAATATAAAAGGGATTATTGCTTTTTATCGTTTGTATGTAACATGGCTGTTACAGCCTAGCTGCTTGGTAGGCGGTGGTTTCGTGTGTTGCGTTGGGTTTTGATATGCTGGCCACATTGTTTGAGAGACTGTATGCCCCCAATGACCCCCAAGCTAACTAACACCCTAAGCCCACCCACTACCAAAGCTGGGTTTGCCCAGGCCCTGGTCGCTTGGTACAAGGCTAACGCTAGAGATTTACCCTGGCGAAAAGGCAACAGTGCCTACGAAATTTGGCTAAGCGAGGTGATGCTTCAGCAAACCCAGGTGGCTACCGTTATTCCGTATTTTCACCGGTTTCTAAAGTCTTTTCCTACCGTGGGGGCTTTAGCAAATGCCCCGGTGGATGCGGTGCTAAAACAGTGGGAGGGCCTAGGGTATTACAGCCGGGCACGGAATTTACACAAGGCAGCCCAGCAGGTGGTTCGCCAGCATGGTGGCCAATTTCCAACCACGTTAGAGGAGATGAATGCCCTGCCGGGTATTGGCCGCAGTACGGCGGGGGCTATTTTAACCTTTGCCATGGGCCAGGCCCACCCGCTACTTGATGGCAATGTAAAACGGGTGTTAAGCCGCCTGTACGATATTGACGAGCTGCCGGCTAAGGTGGAGGCGGCCATGTGGGCCCATTCTGCTGAATTGCTGGCACAGACTGAGGACGCCTATAGTTTTAACCAGGCCATTATGGAGCTTGGGGCCACCTTGTGTACCACCAAACACCCCCAATGTTTAGTGTGCCCGGTTAAGGCGCAGTGCACGGCGGCAGCGAATGGCACCCAGCACGAGCGGCCCATTAAGGCCGTTAAAAAGCCCACGCCCCACCATGATATTGGGGCAGCGGTTATTTGGCACCAGGGCAAGGTGCTTATTCAGCAGCGGCCAGCTAAAGGGTTGCTGGGCGGGCTATGGGAATTCCCTGGCGGCAAGCAGGAACCTGACGAAAGTATTGAAGCCACCGTTGTGCGAGAGATAGCCGAAGAACTGGCCATGGACATAACGGTGGGCAAAAAGGTGGCTACGGTAAAGCATGCTTACAGCCATTTTAAAATTACCTTGCATGCTTACCATTGCACGTGGCTAAGCGGCCAGCCCACCCCTCATTGTGCCGATGACTGGGCTTGGGTAAAGCCAGAAGACTTAAACAATTACGCCTTTCCTAAGGCTAACCTAAAGGTGATTGAGGCAATTCTTGCAGATGACCAGCGTTAATTGAGCCATAACCTAATTAAATAATGTAGACATCATAGTGTAATGCGGAGTTATCTAATGCCAGTATCATTTAATACAGCTACCCCCCCCAGTTTGGTAAATTTATTGAAGATAAGAACAATGAGAAAAGGTGGAGACCTATTTCTGTAACAAAGGAAACAGCTTTGACGGATACTGAAATTAGGGCAAAGTTGAAAGGCTCTAAATCTAGTTACCGTAAGGGAAGTCTTGTTATTAAACGAATTGGCCAACATCGCATGTATCTAAACTTAAAGCCAGGCAAAGAAGAGGTCTATCCACCAGTTCAAAAAGTTCAGGCCACGGTAGATCTGCTCGTTTAAGCAAATATAAGATAGTGGCGGAAGTGACAGGAGTCGAACCTGCAACCCCGCAAAGGGCGACCGCTTTCAAGGCGGCTTCCTAACCATTCGGCTCACTTCCACCAATTAATCTAGGTGTGCTGTTATTTTACTGAAAAGCCAGCATTTTGCGTAACCCTACGTAAAAAATCTACTGCTGGTAGGGGGCGCTGGGTTACCACATGGCCCGGACGGGCAGGGCTTGTTCTACCGGCGGTGGTGGTGTCCATTGTTCTATGGTGGGTTGGGGCGATGACCGCTTGGGGATGGCCGGGAAATCTTCCATAGAAAGGGTGTTTACCACGTGGGGTTGCTGAAGGCCAGGCAATACACCAGGGCCGGTGGTATCTTCCTTAACAATGTGGGGGGTTAGCACGACGAGTAATTCAGTGCGGCTGTGGTTACGGTTAGAATTCCGCATTAAGGCCCCAATAATCGGTAGGTCGCTTAAGCCAGGGTATTTGGCCAGCGAGTTGGTGTCGGTTTCTTGTATCAGGCCACCCATTACAAAGGTTTCTCCATCGCGCAGTTTAATGTTTTGGCTAACGGCCTCCCGACGAGAGAGCAAGGTGATTTGGTTGCCGTTAGGGTCTGTAATAATGGATGCAATGGTAGACAGGCTGGGTTTAATGCGCATGTTAATCGCCCCATTGGCGCCCACTTTTGGCAAAATGTTTAAAATAATTCCCACTTCGCCAATGTTGGTTTCGCTACCAATGGTGCCGCCCGTGGCAGAATCCAGGGTGACGGTAACGCTTTCCACCACTTCATCCACAATACTAATCACGGCTTCTTTGTCATGTAGGGTAATTAGGTTAGGGTTAGCCAGGATTTTTGCGCGCTCATTTTTAACCAAGGCATTTATTTGGTAGAAAAAATCGTTGGCGGTACCGGTATTTGGCCGTGTGTTAAATCGAAATAACGAGCGGAAGGGGTTTGTGGCATTGTTCGCGACCCCAATTTGGGTAAAGGGGGTGGTGCCGCCTAACACATTAGTGGCAATGCCGGGGCGTAAGTTGTTAAAGGAGGTGGCAAAATCTTTTTGATCGATACCCATGTTAAAGCCAAGCTCTTTACCCGTTGTTTCAGAAACTTCTACCAGCATGGCTTCAATAACTACCTGGGGGGCACGTTGGTCTAGGCGGGCAATCATATTTTCCGCTAAGGTAATTTGTTGCTGGGTGCCCATAATGGTAATGGTGTTTAGGCGGGTATCCGGCAAAATAATGGCACCCAACGGCGAAATGGAAATGGTTTCGTCGGTTTTGCTTAGTGCCCGTACTTCTATCTCTTGGGCGGCTCCGCCACTACCACCAGAAGAGGTGCCTGCTGTATTGCTGCCCGTTCCTTCGGTAATATCTTCGCTACGAACACGTAACAGGCTAGGCGACATACCTACTAATGCATTCCCCCCCATACCACCGCCGCCGGCACCGCCAGCACCACCAGCGCCGCCACCACCAGCACCGCCAAGGCCGCCACCACCAGCACCACCACCACCAGTCCCGGTACTAATTGCGCCCGTACCTTCGTTAAACAAGGTGGCACCTAGCAGTGTGGCTACATCTAATGCATCGGCATGGCTAAGGCGCCAGGTTTTACTTTCTCGGGGTTTATCCAGCTGGTCTACAAAATCGCGGGTTACAATAACGTCTTGTTCTGTGCCCACTACAATCAACGAGTTGGTTCTAAAGTCAGGGGTAATCGCGAGCAAGGGTTGGCCATTAGCGCCAGACATGCCCCTACCGCGACGGTTGTTGGGGGCAAAAATAGTGCCGTTTAGCACGTTGGCAATAACCGCGGCATTGGTATAGTGGAGGGGGATAATATCTGTATGGGTGCGGCGAAGGGCTTGGTCGTTGACGGTGTCTCGGCTAAACACCAGTAGGGTATTATTACCGCCCATGGCATAGTGCAAGTTGTTTTGGGTACCAATGGCTTGTAGCACGGCAGGCATGGGTACATCGTGCAAATCTACGCTAACGGTGCCGCTAACCGCTTCATCAATCATAATGTTAAAGCGTCCGCTGCGGCCCAGGCCTCGTAATACATCGCGCACATTGGCCCCACGAAGTGACAGCGATACGGGTACGTTTTGCCCAGGCAGTTGGTTTGGGCTGTTTAAGGGGAGCACGTTTCGGCTGTTATCTTCGGCGTAAATTTCAGCATGTGCGCTTGGTGGGGTTAGTGCTGGTACGGAAACATTTACAGGCAAGCAGGCTGTTAGCACCATGCCACATACCATAGTAGCTAGTTTGCCGTTTAGGGGTGTGCGATGTGGGCGTTTTAAAAATGGAGAAAATAAGCTCATGGATGGCCTCGGTGCCAGGGGGGTTAGTAGTTATTGCTAATGTTGCTAAGGGGGTTTTGGCTAAATATTTGGGATTGGGCAACCGTGTTGAGGATGTGGGGGGTCAGCAGCATAACCAGTTCTGTTTTAGAATTGTTGGTTTGCGATGACCTAAATAACGCTCCCACGATGGGGAGATCCCCCAGGATGGGGAGTTTGTCTTTGCGTAGGCTGTTGTTTTCTCGGGTTAGGCCGCCTATTAGCAAAGTTTGCCCATCTTTTACACGTACCATTTGGGCGAGTAAATCTCGTTTGCTAAGTAAGGTGGTTTGGTTGCCGTTGCCATCAATAATAATGTTGGCTACAGAGGTAACCGATGGGCGAATCCGCATGGATACCGTGCCATCTTCACCAATTTTTGGCAGAATATCCAACACAATCCCGGCTTCGCCAATTTCAGTTTCAATGGTGGTGGTACCAGCCAGGCCATTTACAGATACATTTACCCGGCGCACAATTTCATCCACAATGCTAACAATGGCTTCCGTATCGTGGGTGGCGACCACGGTTGGGTTGGCAAGCACTTTGGCGCGGGCGCTGGTAATAAGGGCGTTTATTTGGGCCAAATAATCGTGGCTAGTAACCAAGGGCCGTGTGGAGAATAACAGCCCAGAACGGGCACTGTTGGTGTTGTCGTTAGGGTCGTTACTGGGCAAGCCAATTAGGCCAGTGTTGGCTGGGGTGGCAATGTTGCTGCCACCAATACCGGTTAGGGCTTCATTATTAAACCCAGCTTGTAGTTTAACATCGCTAATGCCGGTATTAACGCTTAGTTCCTTAACCCCTTGCTCAGAAATTTCCACCAAAGACACTTCAATAGATACCTGAGGGGGTTCCGCATCTAAAAAGGGTAGTACTTGCTCTGCCATGGCAATTTGGGCGGCTGTACCCATAACCGTTATGCTGTTTAGGCGTGTATCCGGTACTACAATTACCGTCATGGGGGAGACGGTGGCCATTTCGCTTTGTTTTACAATTCCCCGTAAGGATACCTCTTGAGAAAAACTGCTGGCTCCTGCGCCACCTTCGGCCAGTAGGTTGTTTACCCCACTGCCTTCTTCTAGCTTTTCAGTTTCTATGCGTAGGGTGCTAGCGGTTTGCAGCAGCATGCCTTGGCCCTGGTTGGCACCACCACCAGCACCGCCTGCGCCACCCATGCCTCCGGCACCACCTGCGCCACCCCCGCCGCCGCCGGCGTTGCCGGCACCACTAGAACTGGTACCACTACCCACGCTAAAACCGTTGGTACCGTCGTTAAACACGCTACTCATTAGCTGGGTGGTTACATCAACAGCGTTGGCATAGTTTAAAAAGAAGGTTTTGCTCTCGCGAGGTTTATCAATGGCAGCGAGTGCAGCTTCGGTTAAATCAATATCTCGCTGAGACCCAACAATAATTAGCGAGTTGGTGCGAGGGTCTGGCTTGATTTTTTGGGCTTGTGCCATGTTAATGCCGCCCCCACGGGCACCGCCACCCCCGCCACGGCTACCACCGCTTTGGCTTAGCCGGGCGTTATCCAAGGCAAACAAAGAGGCGTTTAGCAGGCCTGCAATTTGAAACGCATTACCAAATTGCACAGGGATAATACGAGTTAGTTGGCGGTTTAGGCCCACTTCTTCCGCTCTATCCTTAGGGATAATTAAATACATGCTTGCGCTGTTAGCTACAGCCCCGGTGTTTTGAGGGACAATTTCTAAGTTGGCCAGGTTGGCAATAGCGGCCATAGCGTCGCTAATGCTAACATCGTTTAGCTCCAAGCTAATACGCTTGCTAATGGTATCGTCTACCAAAATATTAATGTTGCCCGCTTCAGACAGGGTGCGCATAATTTCTTGCACAGGGGTATCGGATACTGAAATATTGACGCGGTTGCCGTTATCTAGAATGGTGGCGCTGTTGGAAAGGGCCACTGGTGGTGGCGCCGCTTGGGCGGGGGCAATACCCCCTGTGGGTAGTGCTACTGTAAGGCTAATGCTAATAATGCCAAGCCACGTGCACCCTTGTTGCAGTGCGCGGGTTAGATGATGAGAATAATGCGTTGGATGTGGGAGAACCGGCATAATGGTTGCCTTGCGGGGTTAGAAAAAGTGGGGGTGCGAATTACCGTCTAAAGTTGTCTTGCTGCGAGTCAGGAGCGTTGTTGCGGTTATACAGTTCGCTGTAAGTTCTTAACATTAGGGTTTGGGCTTCGTCGTCCACAATCAGTTCAACACGCTCTGGGTGGACAGATTGAAGACGAATGACTTGCTCGTTTACCATAAACTCATCGCCTGTTTCTTTAATAAGGGTTTGAGCATTGGCGCCCTTGGTTTGCAGCATGGCCACATGCCGTGGGTTGGAGGGGTTAGAGGTATCTTTAATAATGCCGATAAACTCAACTTGCACAGGCGAGCTTAGCGCGCTTCCTTCTGGCATGGCGGTGGTGGTTACCAGTGGCATAAAGGGGTCGCTACGGCCAAAGCTAACGGCAGGTAAGGTGCCATTGCCACGTGCCTTGGCTAACACACCCATGCTGGTGCCAATGGGTAGGTTTTTGCTGTTGCCGTTGGGGTCAATCACTTCAAGGGTGGTATCTTCCACTACTGGGAATAAAAATCCATCCGTGGTGGTGTGGCGGTTAGGGGTAATACTAGGTTGGGTTTGGCTCGCCTGATTAACTAGCGACATAAGTGGGCTGCCGTTAGTGGGGAAGGCCACCGTAAATAAGCCCCATGCCACCACCATAAAAAAGAGGCCGCCTAATACCAACAAGCCAATAGTTTCTTTGGATTGGGGCTTACTGGCATCGTTGCTAAGGGTAGATGAGGTGCTGGTGTAGGCTGCTAAAGGGTCCCACGGGTTGGGTGGGGTAAGGGTGGCATCGTCTACCACGGTGTTTAAAGTGGATTCAAAAGAGAATAAATCGTCCAAATCCCGGCGGTTGGGTTCCGGGTTTGGCGTTGCAGAGGCATGGGCCAGCGAACTCATGAGATGGGTCTCGTTCTAATCGTGTAAGCTCTAACTAAGGTAACGCCTATGGCAGGGTGCCCTGGTTGCTCAGGGGCTGCGGCGTTGTGCAAAGGGGGTGTCTAATACCCGTTGTGTCACAATGATGGTACGGGTGTCATGTCTACCATTCCATCAATTATGTAGTGTAGCATGGGGAGGTGTTTTCGGGCACTCCCTGTTGGGCTGGCCTGCGTAATCCATTGTTAGTTATAGAAAGCGATACCATGGGCATTACAGAAATAGTGTGGTTGTTGGTGTGCGTGTTGGTGGGCATGGCCCTTAGTGTGCTAGATGCTTACTGGCAATTGCACACGGCCTTACTCGAGGCTGTCCATGCGTTGGTGTTAAGCATGCTATTGGCTGGGTGTGTGGTGGCCCATAATCGGTACCCGCAAATTAGGCGTTTTGGGTGGCCCCAAATTTTGCTGGGGGTAACCTTGCTAACGTTAGGGGCCTGGGTGGATATTCTGGATCAGTACGATGTGGTGATTTTGGGTATTCCGTTTGGGCATACGTGGCAGCAGGCTTTTTTAGAAAAAATACTGGGGTATTCCGCAGGCATTGGGTTAATTGGGGTGGGGTTTTGGCAGTGGTTGCCTTGGATGGTAAAAACTCGCCACGATGTGGAAGCCTTAAACACCAAACTAACGGATACCTTAACCACCGTAGATGAGCGTGTAGAAGCGGAGCGGATGACGATTTCTCGGGAGTTGCATGATGATGTGGCCCAACGATTAACGGCGCTGGGCTTTAGTGTTCAATTAGTAGAAGCCACCGTGGAGAAGGCGCCCCGTGAGCAATTAGTTGCCGTTCGGCAAGAGCTTTCTGATTGTTTGAAGACGGTGCGGCAGGTGTGTCGTAATTTGCGGCCCGATACCCTGGAGGTGTTAGGCGTTATTCCGGCGGTGGAAACCTATTTAACCCAATGCCGCCAACAAGTACCCGCCATGGTTTTTGAATTAACGTGCGCGGATAAAGAGGCGGTTGGGCAAGCCATTCAACAAGGGCTTTCGCCGGATGGGCAATTGCATTTGTACCGCCTAATACAAGAGAGTGTGCGCAATGCGGTAAAACATTCTGGGGGCGATATTGTTGGTGTAGCCTTGGTGCTGGCCAATGCTACCTTAACCGCCACTATTACAGATAATGGCAACGGCTTACCTTGGGCAGGGAACGAAGCCCCGGCCAGCCAGGCTTTGGTGGAAGCAGGCCACTTAGGGGTGGCAGGCTTACGAGAACGTGCCACAGAATTGGGCGGCACGTATCGTTTGCAGGCTGGGCCTACGGGGCAGGGCGCCCAAGTGCATATTGTGGTGCCGTTGCTTCCGCAGCCTGTTGCCTTGCCCAGCGCTACCGTATAATGCTTAGTATCCCTTTTATTTAGCGAACACAACCATGACTGATACATTACCTCCGGACTCTGGTACCGCTACCGATGATGCGGCGGTAACGGTATTGTTGGTGGATGACCACCCATTACTGCGCGAAGGCCTGGCCCAGCTGTTGGGCACGCGGCCCGATATTACCATAGCGGCCCAGGCAAGCAACGGCGAAGAAGCCGTGGTAATGGCCTTAAGCCATAAGCCAGATGTTATTTTAATGGATGTGAACATGCCCAAGGTCAATGGGTTTGAAGCCACCAAAGCGATTTTAACCACGTGGCCGGATGCTAATATTTTGGTGCTTACCAACCAAGATGAACCCACAGTCGTAAAGCAGTTTACGGCGCTGACGATTCGAGGGTTTTTACTCAAAGATGTTGGCTTGGATGCCTTGGTTTCCGCTATCTATAAGGCCAAGGTGGGCCAGCAGGTGCCCCTTGCGGAAGAATTATCGGATAAACTATCGGCGGCTAGCCAGCCTACCGGTAATGCGGCCTTGTTAGAGCCGCTTACCGAACGTGAGTTGGACGTGTTGCAAGCCTTGGCGCAAGGTAAAAATAATGCGGCCATTGCTGATGTGTTGTGTGTTAGCCCCAAAACGGTGCACAATCATTTGTATAATATTTACGGAAAATTAGGGGTTAATAGCCGCGGCGAGGCTATTGTGTGGGCCTTGGAAAACCTTAACTAAATTACCCTACTACCACTAATAGGGCATTAACGGTTTCCATAGTGTGGTTAATAATTAGCTGGCCAGTGGCCCAGCCGCCCCCCACGCCAAACCCCATAACGCTTAGGGTCGCCATCACCAATGCGCCGCTAAATTCCACTATGCCTTGGCCTGGGTTGGCGTTGTGGCGGATGTGTTTATTAGCGGCGGTGTTGTTCATGGTGAGTCTCTTTCTTTCGTAAAATAACGGGGGAGATAAGTTGATAATTAAATAAGGGGTTTCCAACCGGGGTGAGTTTGTTGTGTGTTTGTATAGTAGGTATCGCCGCATCGCCCGGCGGCCCTATCGTCCAAGGGGTTAGAGTCCTCTACACCTATGGGTTAATATTGCCAGGCTTAGGGGATTGGTATCTATAAAAAAAGGCGCTATCCGTATAGATAACGCCTTTAAAAGTTTGGTATGGGGGCTTTTTAAAATCCAACCCGCACATAGCGGCGAATAGGATTGACCCGATTGATGCTGCGGCGCACAAATCCACCGGTTAGCTGCCGGGTACGCCCTAAATATAGGCCGTTGTTATTACGGTTGCCGTTGTTATAAAAGCGTTGGGCGCGGTTGTACCGGCCATTGCGGCGTGTTTGGCAGGGCCGCACATAGCGGTTGCTGCGCACCATGCGGTAAGGGTTGTTGTTTAGCATGGGGGTGTTGTAAAACCGGCTGGTAACGGGGGCATAGTAGTTGCCGTGGGCAAAGGCAGGGGCCGGTGTTAGGGCCATTGCCCCTAATAGTGCTAAGGCCAATGCGCTAATGCGGGTGGTGTTCCATAAACGGTGTAACATGGGTGCTCCTCCCAGCCCTTATTGGGCGGTGGTTTTGTGAATTTTGTTTCCTGTAAAGCCAATTGCAGAGGCCGTATATAGGCCTGTATGTATATAAAGCCTATGAACAGAGCGGATTGTTCCATAATGTTAAGGAATGTATCGTCTGTCTTTCGTTTAGAATAGTAGGGAATGACACCCACCCCACCTCAACATTTTAGGCTTTATTGTGACGATTACCTTAATTGATACCCATGCCCACGTGGATTATATCCACCGCCAAGAGGGGCCTAAACCCTACCCAGACGAAGCCGGGTTTACGGATGCTGCGAATGTAATGCAGCGTGCCTTGGGCAATGGTGTGGTGGCCACTATTAACCCAGGCACAGCCCCAGAAACCTTTGATGACGTGCTGGCCATGGCGGATGCTAACGAGGGCGTGTATGCGGCCTTAGCTGTACACCCGTGTGATGTGGAGAATGTCCCTGACCGGGCGGCATTAATGGCACGGGTGAATGAGCTGACCCATCACCCAAAAGTGGTGGCGGTTGGTGAAACGGGCCTGGATTATTACCACGACCTAACCTATATAGAGACGCAAAAAGCCTTTTTTAATGATTTTTTAGCCATGGCGGTGGCAAAAGATTTACCGGTGATTATCCACGACCGTGATGCACACCAGGATGTGGCTGCCATGGTGGATGCCCACCCAGGGGTACGCGGCGTGATGCATTGCTTTGGCGGTGATGCAGCGTTTGCCATGGAGATGGTGGCGAAAGGGTTCTATATTAGTTTTGCTGGCAATGTTACCTTTAAAAATGCGAAGGATTTACACGAGGCCGCTAAAATAGTGCCGTTAGAACATATGCTGGTGGAAACGGATTCGCCCTTTTTGGCCCCTGTACCCCACCGCGGTAAACATAACGAGCCGGCCAATGTGCGCCATGTGGCAGAATACATTGCCGAATTGCGCGGCATTAGCATGGACGAGGTGGCGCGTGTAACCACAGCCAACGCTTGCCGTTTGTTTAACCTACCTGTTCCCTTGGCGGAGTAGTGGCCATGCTGATTGTATTACCATCGGATGGAATGACCACCAAGGCCAGTGTTTGGCTTAACGATGAAGGTGTCGCGCACCAGGTGATTGGACTACCAACAAGGTTGGAGTATAAAACCGGGGCCAATACGGCTATTTTTTTGGATGGCGACGACAATATGGATGTGCCCATGCGCTTAAGCAAACAGCGCTTTGTGGTGATGCGGGTATTTAGAGAATTTGAATTGCAACCCGGTGATGTGGCAAATGATGCGTAAGCTGTTTTTGTTAGCCTTGCCCTGGTGTTCGGTAGTGGCGTTATTGTTTGGCCTAACAGGCTGTGCAACACCACACGCCAACCACGTGGGTGCCATAGAACTGGAATTGTGGACCTTACAGTTAAGTACCTTTGATAGTGTGATTACCCCCATGTTGCGGGGCTTTGAAAAAGCCCACCCTGGGGTAATCGTTCGGTGGGTGGATGTGCCCTTTAGCCAGGGCGAAAAACGCGCTATTACCGCCATGCTTAGCCCAAACGTGCCAGATGTGATTAATTTAAACCCGGATTTTGCTGCCTTGTTGGCGGCCCGTGGGGCGTTACGTAATATGGCAACGGCTATTCCGGCTACCGAGCAGGCGGTGTATTTACCTGCGGCGTGGCAGGCCTGCACCTTAGCCTTGCCAGGTAAGGCGCCAGTTACCTTTGGGGTGCCGTGGTATTTAACCAGTAGTGTGTTGGTAGTGAATCAATCCTTATTACCGGTGCCCCCGCCAGCGGATTTAGCGGCCTTGGCCAGCGGGCACGGTACACCGGCGGTAACGGGGTATCGGTTTTTCCCTTATATTGCTCGCAGTGGTGGGTTGCTTAAGGCCTTGTTTGCCCACGGGTTGTATGCCCCCGGCGAACCAGTGGCCCAAGTACTGCAAAAAAAAGAAACGGCTCGTTTTGTAGCCCAGTGGAAACAACTGTTTGATGCTGGCGCCATTCCGCGAGAAATCCTAACCGATGGGCCCCAAACCGCGGTAGAACATTTCCAAGCTAACCGCCTGCAAATGATGAATACGGGGACGAACTTCTTAAATATTATTAAAGAAAATGCCCCCGATGTGTATGCCAACACAGGGGTGTTTCCTCAATTCCCAGCCCAAACAAACCACCCCTTGTTTAGCACCATGTTGCTGGCGGTACCGGCTAAAAGCCGCCATCCACAATTGGCCACCCAGTTGGCCCAGTGGCTAACCAATACACCCCATCAGCTGGCCTTATCAGCGGCCGCCCCGGTGCTGCCGAGCACGGTTAGTGGCGTACAACAGCTGGGCACTTTAGCAACAACGTATAATGAAGACGCCAAGCAACACGCCGCCCGAACCCTAAGTGCCCGCCAGTTATTGGCTGCCACGAGTGCGTACCCAGCTATTCCGCATCAAAAAACCATTCATAATTGGGTAGACCATTACACACAAGCGGCTCTGTTAGGTACAATGGACATTGACGCGGCCTTGAAAGAGGCGGCAAGCAACATCAATGCGCTGGAATAAACCACGTTGGGCACATTATTCCGCGCTGGATAGCGAGATTGGAACTGCATGATTGTCATGTCTGCCGAGCAACCGGCCCCGATACAACTGGCCAGCCAAGAATGGCAACAACCTACCCTGCCTGTACTTAAGGTGGTGTACCCTGGCGATGCCGTAACGGTGGTGGGCTGCTGCCATATGATTACGGATGCCGAACTGACTATGGTGGCAGAAAAGGCAGAACAAACCTTTTTGGCTTATAAACAAACGCCCCACCACGAGCGGGCGGCTATTTTAGAACGTTTAGCAGCAGGCATTCAGCAGCACGCCGAAAATTTGGCCAAGCTGATTACATTAGAGTGCGGCAAACCCATCAAACTCTCTAACGATGAAGTAAACCGTGCCATAGAGGTATGCCGCGGGTATGCCAATCAATTGGCCGTCAATGAAAATCGCGTGGTGCAGGTGCAAGGGCGAGAAGCCACCATACGGCCCTTCCCGGTAGGGCCCGTGCTGGCCATAACACCGTATAATTTCCCCTTAAATTTGGTGGTGCACAAAGTAGCCCCTGCCATTGCTGCTGGGTGTAGCATTACGGTGAAACCCAGTAGCAAAACCCCCTTAACCGCCTTGTACCTGGGCCGCCTAGCAGCAGAAGCGGGCTACAATGCGTTGCAAGTGGTGCCTGCCGAATCCGCTGTGGCAGAGAAACTGGTAAAGATGCCCGTGTTTAAAAAATTCTCGTTTACGGGCAGCGATTCGGTGGGTTGGCGGTTAGCTCAGCAATCGGCCACTAAAAAAATAACGTTAGAATGTGGTGGCAATGCCGCCTGCATTATTAATGATGTGCCTGATAATAAATTAAAAACAGTGGCTAGGCGGTTAGCCCACGGGGCTTTTGATTACAGTGGGCAAAGTTGTATTGCTGTTCAGCGGGTGTTGGTTAAAAAAGATTTGTTAGAAGAGCTGACTCCGTTACTCATCCAAGAGGCGCGAAATTTGGTGGTGGGCAACCCCCTGCTGCCAGAAACCGACATTGGCCCCATGATTACCCCGGAAGATGTGTTTAGGGTGCGTAACCTGATTAAAAACACCATTAATACAGGCGGCAATGTGGTGTATGGCGGCAATACCTACAACGCGCTAACCATGAACCCCACTATTTTTAATCGTACCGCCCCAGCCATGGCCATTAATACGGATGAAGTGTTTGGCCCGGTAATGACGTTGGAAGGTTATGATGATTTTGATGCTGCCCTGGCCACGGCTAATACCAGCCGCTATGGGTTGCAAGTGGGCGTGTATACCCAGGATTGGCAAAAAACCCAACGCGCTTATGACGTGATGGATGTGGGCGGCGTGATGCTAAACGATGTGCCCACGACTCGCTTGGATGTGTTGCCCTATGGTGGGGTTAAGGCCAGTGGCCTTGGGCGAGAAGGGGTGATGACGGGCATTGCCGAAATGAGTGTGTTAAAAACCTTGGTGATGGATAGAACCTTTGGCCAATAACGGCTGGTTAATCTTAAGCAGAAACATTGAGTGACGAAGTGCTCAGCGGTTGCGTTCGCAAGGCTTCGGCGGTTTTAGCTTCGTGCCATAGTAGGTTGTATACGGCGGCTAGGGTGCGCTGGCCTTCTTGGTAGCGCTTGGCCACAATGGGTTTTAAGGCTTGTTTCAGTTGGGCCTTGTAGCGCTCTGGTTGTTGCAGGGCTTGCGGCATTTGATGAAACACCTTTTGTTGGGCAGCAAACAGTTCAAAACTGGTTAAGTAGCTCGCCATTAATTGCTTGCGCAGGTAAGGCTTAAGGGTAGCACTGGTCAGTGGTGGGGGCGATTGCAGACGAGCTTGCTGGGCGAGTTGCACCAATTCATCAGCGGTAAATAATTCGCCTTCTACAAATTCATGGATACCAGTGGCTAAGCTCTCAGGTCGTTGGGCGCTGGCAGGGGCCAAGGTCCAGTTAAAAAACCGGGTGGCATGGAGCGGCATGTGTAAATCGGTCACATAATGAGATAAAGCCCCAAGGGCTTGCACCGCGTTTTGATGGGTAATGCGTTCTTGCTGGGCGTCGCCGTTGCTGTGAACGGTGGTTAATGCCTCTAAGGCCGCATTAAATTGCTCAATCGCACTGTCGTAGACGGTGGTGCCAGTGGGTAGGTCGGCTTCTTGCAGGGGGGTGCCCTGCCATTGTTGGGTTAGCCAGGCTTGCCGCTTTGGCGAAAACACGGCATACAGCATGTCCCACGGGGTTTTGCCGTTGTCTGCCCCCAGGCCTAGTTGCGAGGTATTGCTGGGGGCATCTAGGTTGGCAAAATGGCCAGGGCCCTTGTGTAAGGTATCTTGGGCGTTATCGTGCCATTGGATAGTGCCCTGGTTCTTAGCCAAATAGTTGGCAAATTGCTTGTCTTCCACGCTGCCTAAGGCACCTTGGTTTAAGGCCGCGTGCTGCGGGCCTTGCCATCCAAAGGAAGGTCCAGTTGTTGTAAAAGGCAGGGGCATTATAAAGTAGGGGTGTGTCTGGTTAGTCTCATCCAAACGCACAAAGGCCCCTGAACCTAATTTGTTGCTATTCGGCGCCCAATAACACGGATTGTTTACAGATCCAGGGCGTGCTCTAACCCTATCTGTAAGCCGGTAATGCTGGGCACGTGCCGAATAGCCCGCATAACGCCGGGCATAAAGGTGTCGTAGCTAAAGGTATCGTGACGAACCGTCAGCAGTTCTCCTTCGCCCCCAAACAGCACTTCTTGGTGGGCAATCATGCCAGGCAGGCGCACACTGTGGATGGGGATATTGTTGGCGCTTTTACCACCCAGCGACCCAGGGATAAGTTCGGTGGCGTCTACCACCTTCGGGTTGTTGCCGTCGGGGTGATTCATCAACAAGGCGGTTTGGGCTGCCGTGCCACTGGGGGCATCGTTTTTAGTGTTGCGGTGGTATTCCACAATCTCGCTGTGCTGAAAGTAATGGCTGGCCTGCTTGGCAAACTGCATCATTAGCACGGCGCCAAGAGAAAAGTTAGGCACAATAAAGCAACCGATGTTGGGTTGCTTAGCTAAAGCTTGGGTGATTTTTTCGCGGGCGGCTTCGTTCATGCCGCTGGTACCTACCACGGTGGCTATGCCGTGCTGGATGGCCAGTAAGGTGTTTTCTAACCCAATTTTAGGGTGGGTTACATCCACCACCACATCGGCGGTATGGCCCTTGGCAAGCCAATCGCCAAGGCTGGCGGCAAACAAAAGTTCGGTGCCAGGTATGGGCTGCCCGGCAGCGCTAGGCGCAATACCACCAACAAGTGCCATATCGGGTTGTTCTAAAATAGTGGCCATAATGGGGCGGCCCATTTTGCCGCTGGCCCCGGTTACCACCACCTGAATCGGCGAAGCATTAGTAGGCATCAGTCAGTCATCCTTAAAGGTGTATAACGGTTTATAGTTTGTTGGCATCGCTGGGGGTGGCCAGCAGTTGTTGCCAGTGGGGGGGTAAGTGCTGGCCAGGTTTGGGCTGCAGGGTAATTTGGGTAGGCCAGCGAAGATCGATAGCATCAATGGTATTGGCCCAGCCTTGCCAGTAGGGCAGCAAGGTGCCCAGGCGGGCAAAGCGTTTTTCCCAGTCATGGTTTAGGGGGCCCACAATCACATCGGGGCCTTCTGCATGGCGAATAATAATGGTGTTGGGTATGCTGCAATCCAGCCAGGCGTGTTGCCAACGCGGCAAAGTGTGTAGCCACTGGGCCAAGGCTTTTATTTCTACCCATGGCAAAGGCGTGGCAGAGGGTAGCGCGTTATGGCCAACAATAATATTAACGATGGGTTGGCTGGGGTGGTGCTGATAATGGATTAATCGTTGTTGGGCGGGCGGGGTTAATGTGGCGATGTTGCCAGGGGCAGCTTGGTTGGCCACCATGTACCCGATAGGGGCGAGGGTGTGTAGCCGTTGGCTAATGGGCAGTGGTTTTTTAACGGCGGCGGTGGGCTTGCCATCGGTGCTAGGGGGGGCGGGTTTAGCCTTGGGCGCGGCATGGAGAATCGCCCACGGGGGGATTTCTTGTAGGGTAACGGCCAGGCGGTTAGGTAGCAGTTGAGGTTGTACCGATGCCTGATAAACAAAGGGGAGCTGTTGCTTGAGTTGGGTTTCGTAGTGGTTGCTGGGGGTAAGTAGCCAGGCATAGGGGTTGGGCTGCTTGGCCACCATGGTTTCTAGCGCGTGTGCCAGGGCTACTGGCGAGGTTAAGCGGGTTTGGGTGGCGGGGGATAGGCTGGTGTAGGGTGTTTTGTATAGTTGTAGGCCACTAACCCCGTACCATAGGGCAGCCATAACCAAAATGAAGGCCACGGTTTTAGCCAGGCTGCGAAGCCGTTGCAGCTGAATGTTGAATTGCTTATCCTGCCGCCGCTGGTGAATATCGCTAACGTTAATGGTTTCTGCGGTGGGGGCGCTGGTGTTGTTGGCCGATTTTGCTTTAGTAGGGGTGGTTTTTTTAGGGCGTGTTGTTTGCCTGGCGTTGTTGTTTCTGGCGGGCTTACCTACAGGTGGCGGCGGTGGGGTAAGGGTGTTGCCGGTTTGCCGGGGTGTTACCGGGTCGGGTTTGGCGTGTGGGCGCTTAAACCCAGGCAAATCAATGGCGGGCGCTGCTGAAGAGGCATTGGGTTGGTGCTGTGGTATCGGCATAATAAGCTAGCAGGCAGGTTGTGGGGCGTTGGGCGTGCTGGTGGCGGGTGCGGCAGCAGCTTGGGCAGTAGCGGCAGAGGCTAAAATGTGGGCCACCAATGTATCGTAATCAATGCCCATGGTGGCGGCTTGGGCGGGTAAATCGCTTAAATCGGTCATGCCGGGCATGGTGTTAATTTCTAAAATGTGGGCGGTATTGGCGGTGGGGTCTACCACAAAATCTACTCGACTAAGGCCATGGCAGCCCATGGCTTGGTGGGCTTGTAGCGAGAGCTGCTGAAGGGTGTGGGTGAGTTCGTCTGTAAAGGTGGCGGGTAAAATAAATTCGGTAAGGCCAGCCGTGTACTTGGCGGTTTCGTCGTACCAGCCGGTTTTAGGGCGAAGCTCTAGCACAGGGGTTACGGTAGGGGTGCCGTTAATATCAACAATACCCACGGTGGCATCCACGCCTTTAACAAAGGCTTCCAGCATCACGTCCGTATCCACGCTTAGGGCCAGCTGTATGGCAGACAGGAGCAAATCGGGCTCATCCACCTTACTCATCCCCACGCTGCTCCCCCCATTGGCAGGCTTTACCATCACTGGGTAGTGCTGCCATTGCTTGCAACGCTCTCGTATCACGGTGGCATTATCGGTATGGGTAATGCGTTGGCTGGCCAGTATGGGCAGGCCAGCTTCTTTTAAAATGGCCTTGGTTAGGTGTTTGTTCATGCCGGTGGCACTGGCGGTAACACGGTTGCCGGTATAGGGGATGTCTAACCATTCCAATAGCCCTTGTACGCAGCCGTCTTCGCCATAGGCCCCGTGCAAGGCCAAAAAGGCCACCCCTGGTTTTAAATCGAGTAACTGCTGGGTCAAGGTGGCGTCAGCATCTACCAATACGGCATTGCTATAGCCCAGGCGGTGTAGGGCCGCCAGGCAGTTTGTGCCACTCCGCAAGGAGACAGCCCGTTCTGACGAGCGGCCACCGGCAAGGACAGCAATGGTAGTGTTTAGCGGGTATGGTTGTGGGGGAGGGGCTTGCATGGCCTTATTATAAGTGGGTGGCAGCTAAAAGCCCACCCGTGGGTGTGGGCGATCTCGCCTTTGGTTTTATTACAGCGGTAATTTGTGTTTGCCTGGCTACAGAACACCGTGCCCCTATGGTAGAGTGGAGGGTGTGTTTTGGCGGCACTGTGCCGCTGTTTTATGTTTTTAGGAGACTCTTATGCCGCACTTAGCCGATTTAGTATCATCCCCCTTTGTTAAAGTGATTACCGGCATTGCCAATACCGAATGGGCCACCATTGCGGCTACCGTGGCTGCTGCCCAGCAGGCCAATGCCCCTGCCTTGGATGTGGCTGCCACAGCCGATATCGTGACCCGTGCCCGCCAAGCCTTTGACGGGGTGTTGTTTGCGTCTTCTGTATCGCCACAAGCTTTGTTAATGGCTGCCCAAAAGGGCGCTAACGTTTTAGAATTAGGCAATTACGACGGCTTGTATGCGGAAGGCCACTTTTTTACCGGCGATGACGTGATGGATTTAACGCGTCAAACCATGACGTTGTTAACAGAAAACAACTTGGCTACCCCGCTATGCGTTACCGTGCCCGGCCACTTGGATGTAGATAGCCAACAGCAACTCGCCCGCGATTTAGACGCCGCCGGTGTGGCCATGATTCAAACGGAAGGGGCGGCCCGCTTGCTGGGTAGCACCCCTACCGTGGCCCCACTTGCCCCTGACGAGCAGGCCGCTTTAACCTTGCGTAATGCAGCGGTATTGGTGGCGGCCACCAACTTGCCGGTTATGGCGGCCAGTGGCATTACGGCGGATAACGCGGCTACCATGTTGGCGGCGGGCGTTGCCGGTGTGGGCGTGGGCCGTGGTATCCGTAATGCGGGTAGCGTGGATGCCCAAGCCGCTGTGGTGGCGACTGTAATGGCTGCAGTGCAGCAGCCTGTGCTAGCCGCTGCGGTGTAAGCCAATACCCCTTTGTTGCCAGGCGGGCCCAACCACCCTGTGGGAACGTGTTTACCTGCCTGGCGTCCTTTTTAAATGTGATAGTGATGTAAGGGCTGTTGCCGTGTCCGTTTGGTTACAACCGTTGTTTCAAACCGCCCCTATGCGGTGGCTCTTGGTGCTGCCTTTGTTGGCAGGGCTGTGGTGCTGGCCCGTTACAGCGGTGCAGGCCCAACCGGCTGATTACGGTAGCTGGTATACCCAAGGCAACGAATTGTACCAACAAGGTCGCTTAACAGAAGCCATTGCTGCCTATCAAAAAGCCTTGCCCCTGGCCCGTGGCGAAAGCATCCCCATTGCGTACAACAATGTGGCTGCCATTTATATGAAGCGGGGTAACTATTTTCTAAAAAAACAGAGCGATGTGGCCCGCGCGGTAAATGACTTTAGGTTGGCTGTTTTCTATATGGATGTGGGTTGGCCAGAAGGCTTGGCGTACTCCGATAACCAGCGGAACAACCGAAAAATAGCCTTGCAAAATTTAGTGGTGGGCCACCAACGTGCCCGCATTGGCACCACCCCAGAAGCCCTAGCAGAGCTGGCCGGTAACCTGCGTCGGCAGGGCCAGTTTAAGTTGGCGGCAGCAGAATATGCCCAAGCTTTAGATGCTGCCAAGGGCAACCACCCCCCTAGCTTAAAGGCTTTGGGCGATTTGTTTTTGGTACTGAATGACGCCCACAAGGCGAAAAAATATTACCGAAAATTAGTAGAAATTAGCCCTAATATTGATACGGATACTTTGCTGCGCTTGGCCAATGCCGAGTACCAAAGCGGTGATATTGATGCAGCGATTGACCGCCTAAACCAAGTAACAGAAGCCGAACCCAATAATGTGGCGGCCTTGCGGCAGTTAGAACAAATTTGGCTAACCGAGTTGCGCTATACGCCTAATAACCCGTTGGTGCATGCTAATTTGGCCAGTGTGTTTCAAAAGCAGCGCCTTCACGAAAAATCTTTGCGGGCGTATACCAATGCAGAACGATTAGCAGCTCAGGCGCCGGGCTTTCCGCGCGCTGCCAGCCATGATATCCGCTTAAATATGGGCACCCTGCACCGAGAAACCAACCACCCCAAGTTGGCTTTTCAGGCCTTTGATAGTGTGTTGCGAGAAAATCCTCAGCACGAGCGGGCGCTATTGCTAATGGGGATGTTGCAGCGAGATACAGGCCACCCTGCAGAAGCAGCCCAAACTTTTGAACGCCTACTGGCCACAAACCCTAAAAACAACGAGGCGGCCACAGAGCTATTAAACGCGTTGGCCAACCACCCAGACCCTAACCAAAAACAACGCCAACTCGAGCAACTGGCCCAACGCTTCCCCAATAATGCTGGCCTGCAAGCCACCGTGGGCGAGCGTTTGCATGCCATGGCAAACCCGCAAGCCGCTATTCCGTATTACCGGCAGGCATTAGCGGTACTGCCCCCAAACGATCCCTCTACGGCCTCTATCCATGCCAATTTAGGGTCTGCCTTGCAATCCACAGGCAATATGCAACAGGCCTACGAGCACTTAGAAACGGCTCGCACCCTAGACCCGAGCAACGCAGTGGTTACTGAATTGGCGGAAAAAACGAAATCCAGCTTGTGGCAAAGTACATACCACCAAGCGTTAGAAGCCCAACACCAGCAACGCAACAAGGCGGCCTTGGCCTTGTACGATACAACCATGGCGACTGCCAAACAGCACAGTCAGCCGCTGCCTGCCGAAGTGCTGGCCAATTATGGTTTGGCATTGCAGGCGGATGGCCAGCTGGATAAAGCCCTGGCCCAGTATAATGTGGCCATTAAAGAAGACCCCAATACAGGGGTGTTTTATTACTACCGTGCCACGGCGTACCACCAAAAACAGCAAACTGCGTTAGCCAAACGAGATTACGACTTAGCCCTAAACGATGCCAGCTTGGAACCAGACATTCGTGCGGCAATAACCACGGCGAGCGAGCAACTAGCGGCAGGCCAAGTAAACACGGTGCTGTCGGATGCCATGGAAGCCTATGAGAAAAAGGCTTTTCCACAGGCGCTGCAATTGTTAGATAAAGCCGATACCTTGCAGGCCGACTTGCCCTACACCGCCTATTATCGAGGTCTTATTTATGACGAACAAGGCCAAACGACCAAGGCGATTACGGCGTATCAGCAAGCGATTAAACGAGATGCCGCCATGGCGGATGCCTACTACGGGCTAGCCATTGCCTACGAAAATGCAGGCAAACCTGCGGATGCTAAAACCCAGTATGCCGAATATGTAAAACGCATGGGTACCACCACTAACGAAACGACTCAATATGCCAAAAGCCGCTTGGCAGCGCTTTCTGCCACATAATGGTGGCGGCTTAAAATACGGAGCGGAAATAATCGTTGCTGTAGGTAATGGGGATGCCGGCCCCAAATAGCGATACATCGCCAGTTCCGGGCAAGGAAATACTTAGCCCAGTGAACAGTGGCCGGTGCAGCACGGTAATGGTGCATTCGTAGCCAATGGGTAAGGTGTTGGCGTCATTCATTCGGGCGCTAACCGTGGCAGCGGTGAATGTAATTTGGGCGCTGTTGGCGCGGGTTTCCATCACATCTTGGCCCCTAATAGCATCGCGGTTTACGGCGGCGGTGTAGCAACCGTCATCAGCGGCGAGCTTGGCCCCATGCCAGGATTGCCACACCCGGTTCATTTCAATCATGCCAAATATTAAAATAATCATGAAGGGCAGGGTCAGGGTTACTTCTACCATGCTTTGCCCGCGGCTGCGCCGCCGCCGAAGTAAGGAGTGGAAAGCGATACCCTTTGATAGATTAGATAAATTAAAAAAAGCCATAAAACACACGAATCAAGATTTAAGCATTAAAAGTTGTTTTTATTAGTAAGTATCGACACCCAAGGCTGGGCCTAAAGCGTCAGTATGCCAACTTGTTACAAGTTGTTATAACGGGCCGTGGGTGGGCGGCTAGCACTAATTTTTAAAAAAATTACCAGTACCGCTTGGCTTTTGGTAAAATAAACGCAAAGGCCAGCGGGTGTAACTCAATTGGTAGAGTGCCAGCCTTCCAAGCTGACTGTTGAGGGTTCGAGTCCCTTCGCCCGCTCCATTTTTAGCCCAGTATCCACTGCTGTGCTTTGTGCCTTTTTCACCCTTTGTTATTAAGATGGGTCATGCGTACATACAGGTTGGGTGAGAGAACCCACAAAATAGATATTACTTAGTGAATATAGCAATATAAGGAGTGTCGGTATGAAACTATTATCCGTATTTTTAGCGGCTTCTATTACCGTTGGGATGCTACAGCCGTTTGCGTATGCCGAAGAAGCCCGTACCACCGAAGAAGCCGACACCATCAGTGCAACGGTAACGGAAACCCAAGAAGCCCCTGCTGTGGTGGCAAAGCAACAGAAACAGGCCGTTGTTTTAGACGAAGATGACGCAAAAGACCTGATTCGTATTGCCAATACCCCCATTGTGTTAGATTCAAAATTAGGGCGAGAGTATGCCGGTTATAAGGTAAGTATTGTAAGCGAGTACCCAGAAACATTAACCGTACAGCACGCACAAATTATAAATGGCGTGGTGGGCACACAGGCATACCAAGCGGTTAAGGGCACGGTTGCTAAAAGTTTGTTTTTTTTACTACTGCCTTTTTTATGGATTATTGCCACCCCTATTTCTGCCGCTGTGGTGCATTCACGTAATAAAAAAGCGAAGCGAGAATCCATTCAGTTTAATAACCAAATCCCTTTAACGGATATGCCCTATGGTTCAACCACCACATTTACCGCCCTGGTGCCGTTAGGGCAAACGCCTCAAGTCCATTTGTCGCTAAAAGATAAAAAAGTAGGCTTAACTTTTATTAAACGGAACTAGCGTTGCTTACGGATGACTGATTCTTTTGGCCTAAATCGTGTAACCGATGGCCTATAAATGGCCCATATCCTTAGGGGGGACTATGGGTTGCCATAGGGGTGGCTTCGATATGTAACATATCAAAGCGGTTTAACAATTTACTATAATGCTATATGGAGTGTGGACCATGTATCAAGCCAATAGTGCTGCTACCCGTCGTCAGGCCATGGTGTATCGTATTCAAGCTTCTTCAATAAATACCAATAGTACGAACAAACAAATCTCCCCTACACAGAACAGTAAACACAGTACCAATGCTGGGCAGCGGGGGGCGCTACGGCAACAGCTTAACGACCGCCGCACCCAGCGGTATGGTAGCGATTCGCCGGTGAAGGCCTTTCGAGAATCCGAAGGCACGAAGCGGGATAATATTCAGATGGGCACCTATAAATCCGATGCCATCCACATTAATGGGGATAGGCAGAGTGTAAATACCTTAAAAGGAAATGATTACGTGAGTGTGAGTGGTAGCAATAACGTGGTATTTGCCGGCCCAGGGCAAGATAACATTACCCTGGGCAATGGCACTAGCGGTAACCGTATATTTTTAGGCGAAGATACGGATGCTGATACAGTGGTGGTACAAGGCCTAGAAACAGATTACGACGTGCTATTTAATGCTGATGAACGCACTATTGAAATTACCAATAAAGAAACGGGCCTAAAGCAGTACATTGAGGATGCTACCGACCAAGATATCGTGCGGTTTGATAACAAAACCTATGCGCCCGATGAAGTTAATGATTCGGGTAGCGGGAGCAATAACGATAGCACCGGTGATGTAGACGACAATAATAGTGGCAACGGCGGTGATGGCTCCGGTGGGGGCGATGGTAATGGGGGTGACGACGGCGGTGGCCTGATAGGCGATATTTTGGGCGGGCTGCTATAACCTAGCTGTTTAGTTTAAATAGCAGTATGGTAAACAAGGCGCCGGGCAGGCCGAGCAATAGGGCCCACATCAGGGCGCTGGGGTTATTTACCGGGTTTTTGGCGGAACCATTGTTGGCTGTCGGGGTATCGTTAATGGGTGTCATTATAAAAAACCTTTGTAATGCGGAAATAGTGTCCGTGTAACGGTACAGGAGTATAACGGTATTATACCCAAGGCCCCCAATAGGGGCGAGCGCCGGTAGGGCGAACCGATGTTAGCCCATTAGTACCGGGTCGCCACTGGGTAAGGTGGCCGGGGCTTCGGCGCTACCACCTAAGCTTACATCGGCTTCGCCAAATTGGTGTTCGGTAATAAAGCTGGCCAATTGTTCCGCCACTTGTTGTGGGTTTACGGTAATGCGGGCTTCGCCACCTTGTATGGCAGCATGGGCCACGGCCTTGGCTACCGCCGGGGGTATGCGTACATCTAACGCGCCGGGGATAATTTTGTTTTGGGCAAGCTCGTCTGGGGTTACCATACCAGCAATGGCGCGGGCTGCGGCTAATTTCATGTCATCGGTAATGTTGGTGGCGCGCACATCCAATGCCCCACGGAAAATCCCTGGGAAGGCCAACGAGTTGTTGACCTGGTTAGGGAAGTCACTTCGCCCGGTGGCCATAATCCGCACACCGGCAGCTTTGGCTTCATCCGGCATAATTTCTGGGGTGGGGTTGGCCAGGGCAAAAATAATGGGGTCGGGTTGCATGGTTTTAACCATTTCGCCGGTTAGCATGCCGGGGGCCGATAACCCAAGAAACGCATCGGCACCTTTCAGCACATCCGCCAAGCTGCCTTGGGCGTTGCTTAGGTTGGTGGTTTTAGCCATTTTTTCTTTAAAGCGGTTCATGCCTTCTTGGCGGCCTTGGTAAATGGCGCCGCGGCGGTCGCAAATAATAATATCTTGCAGGCCAGCCCGCATAAGTAAGTTGGATACTGCGAGTGCGCTGGCCCCAGCACCGTTGACCACCAGTTTAATATCCGATAGTTTTTTACCGGCGCATTTAACGGCGTTTAGCATGCCCGCCAGTACCACCACGGCTGTGCCGTGTTGGTCATCATGGAAGATGGGAATATCCAGCTCGGCTTGTAAGCGTTCTTCAATTTCAAAGCAATTGGGGGCGGCAATATCTTCTAAGTTTACGCCACCAAACACGGGGGCAATGCGCTTAACGGTTTCCACAATTTCATCAATATCCTGGGTACGCAAACAAATAGGGAAGGCTTCGACCCCGCCAAAGGTTTTAAACAGTACGGCTTTACCGGCCATTACGGGCATGCCAGCAGCGGGGCCAATGTTGCCCAGCCCTAGTACGGCGCTACCATCGGTAACAATGGCTACCAGGTTGTTTTTAATGGTAATGTCTTCGGCCACTTCGCTGCCATTGCCAATGGCGCGGCAGGGTTCGCTGCTGTGGGGGGCAGAAAAGACGGAATCGTAAATGGCTTTGTTATCAATGGCCACATGGGTGCTTACTTCCATGGTGCCGCCATACCGCCGGTGCAGGTCTAGCGCTTGCTCATCGGTGCTTTTGGTATGAATGTCCTTGGGGGGCTCTGCCACCCAGGCTTCGCTACTGCTGGTTTTATGGAAGGCTTCCAAGCGTTGGCGCACATCGCTAGCGGCGGCGGGCTTGCGGGCCACTTTGCTGCTAACGGCGGCGTTGGCCACCGCCTCGGCAATATCCACGGCAGGGTTTAAATCCAGCACATCCGGCATAATTTGCTCGGGGGCCAAGTCTTTGCCTACCGAATTAGCGTAAGCAAATACGGCGGCATCATACATTTCAGGGGTAATATCGGTGGCGCGTACATCTAACGCCCCACGGAAAATCCCTGGATAAATCACCGCACTGGTGAGTTGGTTGGGTGCATCGCTTCGGCTAGTGGCTACCACCGCAGCCCCAGCCGCCTTAGCCGCTTGGTAGCTTAACTCATTGGGGTGAAGCGATAGCGGGAAGACGATGGCGTCTTTGGCCATGGTGCTAATAATCTCTGGGGTGATGAAATCGGTACCACTGAGGCCAATTACCACATCGGTGCCTTTGGCCAGTTCGGTTAAATCGCCTTTTACATCGGTGGGGTTAATGAGGCGGGCCAGTTCGCTTTTGGCCCAGTTTAGCCCGTGGAGGCGGCGATAATACAGGGCACCGTAACGGTCGCAAATTTGAATATCGCCTACACCGCGGCGGTGGAGCATTTTAGCAATGGTCATGCCTGCGGCACCGGCGCCGCTAACCACCACGCGTACGTCTTCCAGTTTTTTATCCACTAATTTTAAGGCATTAACCAAGGCAGCCCTAATCCCAACAGCCACCGCCTCTTGCTCGGTATGCAGTACGGGTAAGGTAATGGCGCGTTTTAGGCGCTCATCAATAGCAAAACAACGCGGCGATGAAATGGCATCCAGTTGAATACCACCAAAGGATGGCGTTAGGTAGCGCACGGTTTCTACAATTTCGTCAATGCTTTGGGTATCCAGCGCAATAGGCATCGCATCAATACCCGCAAAGGTTTTGTGGAAGGCACTACGGGTTTCTAGCATGGGGATGGCGGCTTTGGCGCCCACGTTGCCCAGCCCGTACACGCTGCTACCGTCGGTAATAATGGCGATGGTGTTGCTACGTATGGTGGATTCATAGCTTTCTGCTGGGTTTTCAGCAATCTCTCGGCAGGGTTTGGCCACGCCCGGGGTGTATACCAGGCTTAGGGTGTGGGTATCTTTTACAGGTATTTTAGGGCGAATTCCAATCAGGCCGCGGTGCTGGCGGCGTAGTTCCATGGCGTCATCTACGGTGGTGGGAGGGTCGGTTGGGGGCTGCGGGCTCATGGGGTAAGGTCTCCATCCAAAAAAATAGTGATTAAAGTGATTAATAAGGGCTATTCAATACTTAAGTGTAACAAATCCGGCAGCATATCCCTAGCGAATGGCGTTGATGGTGTGGAAGTTAGCCCATGCGGGTGGCATAATGGCCACCATAAAGCCCGTTTACGCCATAAAGGCCATTGATGATGACTCCTACTACTGAACCAAAAACCATGCCCACGCCTG
This sequence comes from bacterium, assembly GCA_030429585.1. Classification (GTDB taxonomy): domain Bacteria; phylum Cyanobacteriota; class Vampirovibrionia; order Vampirovibrionales; family Vampirovibrionaceae; genus JAUIEU01. Next base: position 161,684 of record JAUIEU010000001.1, read on the forward strand.
TAATCCCCGATGTGATTCGGGTGGCCCATAGCCCAGATAGCGACGATGCGTTCATGTTCTATGGCTTAGCTGAAGAAGCCATTGATATGGAAGGCTTAAAATTTACTCACCAGCTGGTAGATATTGAAACCCTGAACCGCGAAGCTTTTAACGGCACCTACGAGCTAACCGCCATTAGCTACCATGCGTATGCCCACATTAATGATAAATACGCCTTGCTAGATACTGGCGCCAGCATCGGCGATAAATACGGCCCTGTATTGATTGCCAATAAAGCCTTAACTAAAGACGATTTAAAAGGCCAAAAAATTGCCGTACCCGGCCACCTAACCAGTGCCTACTTAGCCGCCAAAATTTGGGAACCCACCCTAGAGACTGAAGAAGTGCCCTTCGACCAAATTATGGAACGCGTTAAAAGCGGCGAATTTATCGCTGGTGTGATTATCCACGAAGGCCAGCTAACCTATGCCGAAGAAGGCTTTACCAAGATTGTTGATTTTGGTGAGTGGTGGTTTAACAGCTTTAATCTGCCATTGCCCTTAGGCTCTAATGCGATCCGTCGGGATTTAGGCCCAGACATGATGGCTAAAATTGCCCGCGTCCTTAAGCGTAGCATCCAGTATAGCTTGGCTAACCGCGAAAAAGCCTTGGATTACGCCATGCAGTTTAGCCGTGGCTTACCCCGAGAAAAAGCCGATACCTTTGTTGGCATGTATGTAAACGATATGACAGTACAAGCCACTGATGAAATTAAACGTGCGGTGCGCCTAATGCTAAACATTGGCCACGATATTGGCGTGATTCCTAATAAGGTAGACCCCGAGTTCGTTTCTGTAACCTTATAAAACGACGGCACATTTAATCTTTTTTGTGGTTTTATCGACGTATGACGACGCTTGCTTCACAAAATACCCATAACCAATGGCAAACCAGCCATAAGGGCTACCGCATTCGCCCAATTACGCCTGCGGATAATGATGCGATAAAAACCATTATTATTAGCACGCTGGAAGAGTATGGCGCTGTGGGCAAAGGCTATGCCAGTGGCGATGCCGAAACCCAGGCTATGAGCAACTATTATGATGGTATGGCGAGCCAGTATTGGGTGATTGAGAATAAGGCTACTGGTATTGTTGTTGGCGGCGGCGGTTATTCTCGCCTAAAAGGCACCGAGGCAGACGACGCTATTTGTGAGCTTCAAAAAGTCTACTTTTTACCGGAAACCCGCGGTAAAGGGCTGGGCCAATTATTAATTCGTCAGTGTATGGCGGCGGCTAAAGGGGCTGGCTACCAAACCATGTATATTGAAACGATTCCGGCAATGGAACGAGCGGCCCAGTTGTACCAACGCCTTGGGTTTGCGTATTTAGCAACGCATTGGGGGGCGACAGGCCACCATAACCGTTGCACCTTGCGGTTGGCTAAACCCCTTACGGTAACTGAGGAAGATACATTGGCCGCGCCTGCTAAGGTAGGGGCAACTAAGCCTTAGCAGTAAAGAAAAAAGACAAAAAAGAACGCCCGAACTGTAAAAGGGGGGTAGTTCGGGCGCAGAAGGAGAGTTCTAGAAAAGTTAGTGTGGAGGAACGTAAACGGGGGTTAGGCCGTTACGTTTAATTTTTGGTTGGTTTTTGCAGAGGCAAAGGCAACCTGATCTTGGGTTTGTTTTTGTACCTGCTGGGCCGCAAACTCAACGTGGCGTTTATCAGTTTTTGCAGCATTAACTTGTAACTGGTGTTGGTAGGCTTGGTTGCCTGTACTACCAAATCTGGGGGCACTTAAGCTGGACATAATTAATTCTCTTTCACAACAACGCCCTTATTGTACCAAATTATGGCAGGCCCGTCAAATATAACTTTTGTGAACTATTAACGCCCGGTGCGGGTTTTCGCTATTCTAAGCGGTTTCTATACCTGCGTGTGGCATAGGGTGATGGTGGCTTGGGTGTTGCCAATAGCCGCCGCCTGTAAGGCGCCTGGGCTAGGTGGCAAGTTGCCCCAGGGCCACAGGGCAACCAATGCGCTGCCGCTGCCGGTTAGTAATACTCGCTGGGCGCCTAAACGGTGTAACGTTTTTGTAATGTTGGCCAACTCTGGGTGTTTGGCCAGGATGGGGGCGTGGAAATCGTTGGCGAGGCTTGCTACCCACTGGGTATAGGTGGTGGCGTTAGCGTTGCCACATAGGCTTGCTAAGGCGTTTTGGTGGGCGGTGCTAGCGGTGGTTAGAGGGGTGTTTTTGGCAGGTATTGGGCGGGCGTCATCTAGCCATTGGTAGGCCTGTGGTGTAGAAACCCCTACGTTATTAGGCTTAACGACAAGTATAGGTAAGCTGGGTAGCGTGGGTGGTAATTTTAGTGGGGTTAGTTGTTCGCCTTTGCCGGTGGCCAGCAACACGGCATGCTGTGGGTCGCAGTAGCGGTGCACAAAAAAGGCAACATCGGCGCCTAGGGTGCCTGCAACTGTAATAAGTGTTTGTGGCGGCAACGGGTTGCCTAGCAGTTGATTTAAACCGTACAGGGCACCAGCGGCATTGCTGCTGCCCCCGCCAAGGCCGGCCTGCATAGGAATAGTTTTTTCTAACGTCGCCAGAATGGGTTGTGCGGGTAGCCCGCTAGTTTTCCAAAAAGCGTTTACGGCTTTGCCTACTAGGTTTTTTTCTGGGTGAGTGGTGGCGTCGGTGGCGAGTGCTGCCACACCGGTAATGGTGCCGGTAATGCTTAGGGTTAGTGGCGCGGTAGATTGCGGTGATAACGCCAAAGTAAGCGTGTCGCTTAAGGTAATGGCCTGCATGGTGGTGGTTACCTCGTGGTAACCATCGGGGCGGGTGTGCCCAACATAAAGCAACCAGTTAACCTTGGCGGGGCAGGGCAGGGTAATGCTAGGTGCTGCCATCGTCGTCATCGAGCTAACTTCCGGCAGTGCTATGGGGGGCAAGGGCGGTGCTTAAGCACACAAAATCGGCAATGCTTAGGGCTTCGGCGCGCAGGCCAGCCACGTGGTCGGTGGGTTCGTTACGGTGTTTTGCCACAGCGGCAAAGCCTTCGTTTAGTGCTTCTTTATCAAAAATGCTGCCGAGTGTATTTTTTAAGGTTTTACGCCGTTGGGCAAAGGCCCCGCGAACCACTTGCTGAAATACGGCTGTAGAGATGTTATCTGGCAGAGGGGAAAGGGGGATGTCTCGTGGGGTTAAGGTAATAACACCGCTGGTAACCTTGGGGGGCGGCTTAAAAGCTTTGGGTGGAATAACGGGGATGGCCCATGCCACTTTGTTGTGGCGTTGCATGGCAATGCTTAGCGCGTTGTAGGCCTTGGTACTGGGCACGGCTTGCAGACGGTCGCCTACTTCTTTTTGAACCATGACGACAAGTGTGTTTAAGTGCTTCCGCCACGGGTGGGTGGCCACATCTACAGCTAAATCGCCACAAAAATGCACCAAAATACGGCTGGTAATTTGATACGGCAGGTTACCCACAACCGTTAGTTTATCGGTTTGGGTGGCGCCCATGGCGGCAAAATAATCCATACACTCGGCAGGGTTCATGGCTAAAATATCGCCATGGTGCAGGGTAAGCTGTTTGTTCTCAATCGCGTCAGCGCAGTCTTCTTGCAAAAACCCAATGGCACGACGATCCAGATCAATGGCCAATACTTTGGCACCGGCCGCCAGTAACGCTTTGGTTAGCACGCCTTGGCCGGGGCCAATTTCTAGCACGGCCTGGCCGGGGGTAACCTGTGCGGCATGCACAATGCCCTGTACCACGGCGGGGTCTACTAACCAGTGCTGGCCTAGGTTTTTATCGGGCCGAAAAGGCTGTTTGCTGCGTTTAAAATTGGCGGGCATGGTTACACGGCCACGGGTTGGGTTGTGGTGGCATAGCGTTTTTGGGCCAGTAGTGCCGCGCCTACTAGGCCGGCTTCGTTGCCCCACTGGGCTACCCGTATAGCAGGTACCGGTTGCAGTACCATGGGGGTTAGCGTGGCAGTAAGCTTGGGGATATCGACCGCGTTGCCTAGCCCACCGCCTAAAATAAGCAGGCCGGGGTTTAACACACTAACCACACTGGCTAACCCTTGGGCTAGGTGCATGTGCCATGTATGCAGCACGCTTTGGGCGACGGCGTCGTTGGCTTCTGCGGCTCGCATTAGGTCGTAGGTGCTAACCGGTTGGCTGGCTTGGTATTGTTTTAGCAAAATATCCGCATTCGTGGCGTGTTGGTGGGCGGCGTCGGCCAAGGTTTTGGTAAGGGTAGATTGTAACCCGGTGCCACTGGCGTAGGCTTCCCAGCAGCCAATTTTGCCGCAGGTGCAATGGCGCTGGCTGCGGGGGTCTAAGCAGATATGCCCTACTTCCATGGCGCCGCCTTGTTCGCCATCAAAAATAGCGCCGTTAATAACAAACCCACCACCAATGCCGGTGCCTAGTGTAATCATTAGCACGTTGGTGTAAGCACTATCGTCGTTGTTTAAAACCGCGTACTCGCCATAGGCTGCCGCGTTGGCATCGTTTAGGGCGTGTAGCTTGGGCGGATTATTCAGCCCTTCTGAAAAACTGTTTACCCCTTGTAGGGCAGGCAGGTTGCCGGTGCTGCCTAAAATATGGCTGTCGCTTGGCCGAATCATCCCGGCACTAGAAATACCAATAGGCAGCGGCGCGTTGGCACCGGCTTTATCGTTTAGTGCGCTAATGGCGCGTTGCAGGGCAGCAAAAAAATCTTCGGTGGTATCTGGCGTTTGGATACGGATGGTATCGGTAACGGAGACGGTTGAGTGGCTTAGCGGTCCATTCTCGGGCCAGCTAACTAAACCGGCCAGCAGCTTGGTGCCGCCAATATCAATGCCAATGGCTGTGGGCATAAGTCAATTTACCTAAATAAAAGTATAAGGAATAGGGCTTGTTATAGTGCCATAAGCAAGGCTGGTAAGCACGGGTAGTTTCGTTAAGTGGCGGGGCTTGTAGCGGGTTGGGGTGGGTTTAACCACGGTTGCAGTTGTTGCCATAGTTGCGGCGATTGCTTTAGTTGCTTGGCGAGCAGTTTACCCATTTCTTCGTGGCGTTTCCATAGTTGGGGCGGCTGGGTGCCGCATAGTTGGGCAATGCTGAGTTGCATCATCTGCATAATGGCCCAACCAAAGGGCTCGGGTCGGGTCATTTCGGCATAGGCGCCCGCTAAATAAATAGGCACCAGCGGGTGGGGGTGGGTATCTAGCTTGCTTAGTAGGGGGTAGGTATCGTTAATATCCATGCCGTCTTCGGCAAGGCGTTCTAGTATATAAATGCCGGTAACAGCAGGTAGTATGGCGCCGTGGGTGTTGGCAGAATCAATTAGCCTAGGCAAGGCCTGCACTACTTGGGTTTTGGTGTTTTTTGGCGTTTTTAATAGGGTTTGTATAACAGGCTCGTTAAAGGCTACCATGCCGCCGGGCTGTAGTTTGCTGCCCTGTAACGCCTGATAGAGCGGGGTTTGGGTGGTGGTGGCTTGCCGATTGGCAACGGTATCTCCATCAACTGGGGGGTTAGAACCCGCTGCCTGTGTGTGATATAAAGACATCACTGATGACGGGTTACGGCGTTTGCCGTGTAAGAACTGGCTGCTGCTGTTTAGCGGCACACCCCCATTAGGCACTGTACTGTATTGAGGAAGGACAAAAGACATATGAGCACTGCTTGCGAAATGAAAAAGCCCTGCCAAATTGAAGCCAAAACCTTTGATCACTTGCAAGGTTTGGACGGTATTAGCCAAGAGCAATTGGAACAACACTACAAGCTGTACAACGGCTATGTGGCTAACGTCAACAAATGGATGGAAAATATGAACAAACTGGAACCTGGCAGCCAGGAATGGAATGAAGTGAAGCGCCGGTTTGGGTTTGAAATTAATGGCGTGGTACTGCACGACTTGTACTTTAGCAACATGAAGCCTAACGGCGGCGACCTGCCCCAAGGCAGCAAGCTAATGACCACTATTACCGAGCAGTTTGGCAGCTACGATAACTGGCTAGCCGATTTTAAAGCCACCGGTAAAATGCGTGGTATTGGTTGGGTAATTACCTACCAGTGCTGCCACAGCAATAAATTGGTAAACGTGTGGGTTAGCGACCATGAAAATGGCCACCCTGCTGGCTTTACCCCTGTTTTGGTAATGGATGTGTGGGAACACGCCTTTACCGTGGATTACAAGCCCACCGAAAAAGGCACCTATATTGATGCCTTCTTTAAAAACATTAACTGGGCCGAAGTGGAAAGCCGCCTAGCCTAGGTTTTAGACCACTAAATAAAATTAAGCCCCTGCTAAAATATTTTGGCAGGGGCTTTTTAAATAGGACTGACTAATTTTATTTAATAAGTTCGTTAATGTTGCCATCAGGTGTTAGGGTTGGATCGTTTTGGGTGATTTTATTTAATAGTGTGTTTAAATGAACAATAGCCTTACCTTTTGCATGGAGTTTTTTGGCTTGGTCGGGCGTTAAATCTATCATTAATTGAGGGGACACGTCACCTTTAGAAGGTGATTGGGTTATATAATTACTGGTGGAACCCTTTTCTTCTTTTTGTCTCTTTAATCCTTCTATTGCGTCATTACCCGCCAAAATCTGTACAGGGGTTTTTGCTTGGGTATGGTAACTAGTGCCATCAGGCAAAATAATAACGAAGGTGGATTCATAATATGCTTTCCGGTCTTCGGCAGGAATTTTGGCATTATCATATAGTCTGACCAACGCCTTATTCCGGTGGTACATGGTTAGTTTTTCAGTGGGTATCTCTTCGTTAAATAGCTGTTTGTATAGCTCAGGTGTTAACCACCGGTTGGCGTGTACTCCGCAATATTTTTTAAAATCGGGGTGCTCTTGGAAGAAGGCAAAATCTTCACAAATAACGGTAACGTGCTTTCCTTGGGATTTAAAATGGTTATGGTAAACACTGGCTTTAAGGCGTGCGTTCTCTAATGTCGAGCTTCCGGTTTCTGCTTGGTTTGCTTTGGCGGCAATATCGTTACGGACGCCTTCTGGGGTAATGCCGGTATAGGGACCATTGAGGCCAAGGGTTTTGAATTTTTGTATTTTCCCAGGGTTCCCGGTACCCAGGTAAATATTGGTGCCAAAGGGGCTGCTTGTTTGTTTATTCCCAAAGGTAACGGTATCTATTAGTGGGGTGCCTAGTACACTAGTTTGGTGAGTTGAATAAAAAGTGGGCTGAGATTTGATTGTGTTGGGTAAGGATGTAATAAGCACGGGCTGTTATTCCTTAGGGTAGGCTGTGTATTAACAAATCAAACCAAAAGCAACTCTATATTGAGTGTAGCTCTGTGCAGAGGTTTACCTTTGTAACAATAAACATATCCAACAGAGGTAAACTAGCAATCTTTCGGTTTAAATTGTTTTTATTTATATATAGATTATATTTGAAGCATATCGTTCTTAATATATCTATGCACCACAGAGACAGAACATAGTAGAAACACCCTTATGACCAGCGTTTATGGATTCCCCAATATACCCACCCGCATTGCCGTTGACGTACACAACGAAGCCGATACCCGTGGCAATGGTGATGGCAAAGTTAGTAAGCAGGAATTAACCGAGCTTAAAGAGTATTATGCCGGCATTCGCTTTGTGATTGATGACCCTAATTTCCGTCATCAGCAAGAAGCCGTCAATGTGATGATTCAGCATTTTGGTACCTTTGCCAACAACCGTGGTTTGCCGAAGGATGCCATGCGCACCATGGATTACCGCATTGGTGAAGATGACCATATCCGCACCAATGAAATTTACGCCGTGGCCCGTAATGATGGCAATGGCAGTAGCATTAGTACCTACGATGTTACCGGACAATCCCCCTATAACCCAACCCCAACACCCCCGCGCCACCCCTACGATCCCTTACCGCCTCGTTGGCACCAGCCTCGGCCTCCGTTCTTTGGTGGTGGTTTTCATCAGCAATTATTGATGTTTGTTATGCGGTTTTTAATGGGCGGTCAATTCCCCCGTTATTAACCCAGACGCCTTAAATTATTGTAAATTATGATTAATTATGGACGCCCTGTTTAATTTATAGACTCATTTGGTTTACTTATGTCGTTTATCTTATCTAACTTATCTTTATCTTATTAAATTTAGTATCGTAAATTACATTAATTATTGTATTTGTAGCCCACTGCGTTTGTGGCGCCTGACGTTCCACCCATTTTTCGGCCAGCGACTATGCTGAGCGACGACACCCAAGAGCGGCAACAGGCCTACCCAGTGGGCTACAGGGCTTATGTGTTTAAGCCCTGTTGATGATGATCAAAAGTACTCTTCTATAGTAAGCCATTCGCTATAGTGGATTACATGAGTTGTGACATACGAAGACAATCTTTGTCTGCAGTTTGTTTTTGTTTTTATATAGATAAATACTAACTATTTAATATAGAGAGAGCATGGAGTAGATAATGACAGGATATATTCCTCAGTACAGCCACCGGCCTGTGTACCCTGGCCCTAGCACCTCGTATAACGGCCAACAAGGCCAGTATGGTGCTAACATTAACGCGCACCATGGTGGTGGCGGCAGCTATGCCCCACAAGGGTATTCTGCCCCTAAATACCAACCTAGTGGCGATATTGATACCTGGCGTTACCGGCAAGTAATCAAAGATTCTGATAAATTAGGCGACCGAAACGGGGCAGCCAACCCCAATGAATTGAAACTATTGCAGCAGCAGTACTTGGCTGAAGGGCCGTACATGTCTAGCTCTAGCCAGACCAAAATGCAAACCATAGATATTATGTTGCAGCATTTTGATGTGTTTGCCGACTATGGCGGTGGTGCCACCGAACAGCGAGCCGATGACATTTCTCGCCGTGATGGTAACCAACACAAAATTAGCCAAGCGGATTTAGGTGGCGGTTATGGCAACCTTGGCGGATATGATTCTGGTGGTGGCCACTACCCTGCACGGCCTACCCCCACCCCTTATGCGCCAACACCACGGCCATATTCGCCCCCGGCACAACCCCACTATGGTAGTGGTGGTAATAACTATGGTAATACGGGCGGTGCCCCTAAGGCCTACGGTAACTTAATGGCATTGCTTCAGCAGCTTCTTGGCGGTGGCGGCGGTCGCTCGTCATCCTACATGGCAGCACCGAGCAGCCCACCCAACCCATACCGCATGGGGCCACCCCCCGCCTATATGTAATGGGTTTATTCAGCCCTGCCTTTAGAGGCACTCCTAAGCGTTGGCCATAATAAACATTGTTCCTTGGCCCATTGGGCCGGTGGAACGTGGCTTGCTACCCATGTTTCGGCCAGCTTGCGATGCTGAGCAACGACACCCAAGAGGGGCAATAGGTCTACCCAGTGGGCTATAGGGCTGGTGGTGCATAAAGGCTGTAGTTTAGCGTGGCCCTTAGCAAGTAGGTTGCGCATGCCAATGGCGTTGCCGTGTTGGGCGTGGTGGTACCCTACCGCCACTTGCAATATCCCTTGGTAACATTGTTTTAAAACCGCGTTGGTTTCGTGGCGCCACAAGTCATCTTCTAATACCTCGTGGCAGGCGTAAAACTGTTGGGTATTAAATAGGGCAATGGCCCGTACCAATGCCTTGGGCGGCGCAGGTATGGACGATGAATACTCCGGTGCCATGGGCAGGGGGTGCCACTCAGCTTTTTAAGAAGATGCGTCTTGCTGTTCTTCCTTAACGGCTTTGCTCATGCCGTGCTTTTTAACGGATTCGATAAACTTCATGGCGGCTTTTCGCTGGGCATCGGGGGGTACCACGCGCAGTAGTTCAACAGCACGGCTAACCACGGGGTCTTTATCGTACCAGCGGTTGCCAAACTTTTTAGGGCGAGAAACTTGGTAAAATTCTTCCAGTGTTTCTTTGCCCACTTGGCCTTCAATTTTTTCTAAAAACTGTTGGGCCTGGTCGCGTACATCCGATTTAAACGAGCGCAGTAAGTCCAACACTTCTAACAGAACGGGGTCATGGTCGTACCACCGTTGGTAGCTGTGTTCGCCGTTTACATCAGGCTCGGTGTGGGTAGTATTGGTGGTGTGCTCGCTCATGGGTGGCCAGGTTCCCTAAAACAATGTGGATACAAACACGGGCCGTTAAAACAGGCGCGTGGTCTTACCCTTCAGCATAACATAGGTTTACAATGTGACGCCCTTCGGTAAGGCATCCTCCCGCAAACGGTGGATGTTGGCCCCAAGGCTGCGGAGTTTGGCTTCCAGGCCGTCATAGCCACGGTCCATGTGGTGCAGCTGACGAATGAAGGTGGCTCCATCGGCAGCTAGGCCTGCAATAACCAGGGCGGCAGCGGCGCGTAAATCGGTGGCGCTAACCGTGGCCCCAGAAAGTCGTTCAATGCCTGTTACCACAGCGGTGTTGCCATCTTGCTCTATGCTAGCACCCATGCGGCGCAAATGGCCCACGTGGTTAAAGCGGTTTTCGTAAATGGTTTCTTTTACCATGCTGCTGCCGGTGGCGGTGCATAACAAGGCCATTAGGGGGGCTTGCAAATCCGTAGGGATGCCGGGGTAGGGCAGGGTGGTAATGTTTTGGGCAGTTAAGGTGGTTTTGGCCGGCTGTATCCGAATACTGGTGGGGGTGGGGGTGGTAATATTGGCGCCCATTTCTACCAATTTAGAAAGCACGGCTTGAAAATGCTGGGGGCGTACCCGGTTAATGGTCACGTCACCGCCGGTGGCCACGGCAGCAATCACATAGGTGGCGGCTTCAATGCGGTCGGGCACAACTTCGTAGCTAAGGCCGGTAAGTTGGGTACGGGGTACACCAAAAATGGTAATTTCATGGGTGCCAGCCCCGTGGATATCGGCCCCCATAGCGTTAAGGAAGTTGGCAAGGTCGGTAATTTCGGGCTCTTGGGCGGCATTGCTAATGGTGGTTTTGCCTTCGGCAGTGACGGCGGCCACCATCACGTTTTCTGTGGCGCCCACGCTGGGCACGTCAAACACAATATCGGCGCCTATCAACTTGTCTGCGCTGGCGGTTACCACGCCGTGGGTTACATCCACGGTGGCGCCTAAGGCTTCTAGCCCCTTAATGTGTAAATCCACGCCGCGTTTACCAATAGAACACCCACCCGGCAACGATACCTGGGCTTTGCCGTACCGGGCCAGCAGGGGGGCTAGCACGTTAAAGCTGGCGCGCATTTGGGTCACATACTCGTTGGTGGCGCTGGTTTCTGTCACGTTGTGGGCATCAATGCGCATTTGGTTATCGGCAGGGTTTGTAACATCCACCCCCAAGTGCCGAATCACTTCCGCCATCACCCATACATCGCTAATATTGGGCACGTTTTTTAGTGTAACAGGCGCATCCACCAGTAAGGCGGCGGCCATAAGTTTAAGAACGGAGTTTTTGGCGCCCCCAATGGTAATTTCGCCGTGGAGCGGCTGGCCGCCTTCAATCATAAGGATTTCTGCAGCAGGGGTGGCGTCAGTTTGGGGGGCGGGCGTTGCAGGGGGCATCGTCAGTGTCTACCATTGGTTGGGTGTGTGGCGTTATTATAAAAGCAAGGGTGGGGCCTTGCTGGCTACGATCTTACCACGAGGGTGGATAAACGGGCCATGGCAAGGGTGTGGCAGAAGGCTGTTTTTAAAATTGCTATAAAAGGGCATTCCCCACAACGGAAATGCCGATTACAATAAAGCCACTTAGACATGAAGCAAGAAAAAAGAATGGAATAGACTTGATGGGCGATGGGTATTATTACCGGTATGCCGTGGTGCTAACCGTTGTGTTGGCACTAATGTTGCCGAGCCGTGCTGCGGCAGAAAATGCGATTACGTTTACGGCCACTGCTCAGTCATCCACGCTTACGGATGTTAACTATGAAGCCGCCGCCCATACCTTTATTAACCATTTACAACAGTTAGAAAATACCTATAATCCAGCCCTAGCCAGCTTATATGCCCCACAGGCCATTATTCAGCTACACCGTACCAATGGGGATGAGGGTTACTACACCGAAATTATCCCAGGGCAAGATTACCAACGCCTGTTAGCCCAAGGTATGTCTATTGCCCGGGCTGCTAAAGAACATCAGCAATACCACATTGTTAGCGTGACACCAGAAACCATGAACCGTGTGTTGGTGGTGGCCCACCGAAAAGATATTACCCGAGGGGTAACCAAGCCTATTGCGTGGCGCTTGCAATCCGTTGGGCCACAAACCTACCCGTGGCAAATTGTGCAAGAAATCGCCGAATTATAGATTCAAATTAGCGGTAAATACGGGCCACGCATGGTAAGCCGATGAGAGGCACAGGCGGGCGCTATCTGCCTGTAAATACATATGGACACGCTCGTGCTCGGTGGCGTGTACATTCGCGGCCACATCAATATAAAACACGTAATCGCCCATCCGCTTGCGGGCGGGGCGAGATTCAATCCGCGTCATGGTTAGGCCGTAGGCTTTTAGCACCAGTAGGGCATCGACCAGCACGCCGGGTCTATCTTGCAGGCCCATGCAAAGAGAGGTTCTGATGGTAGGAAGGCTATTAGCGTCGGTTTGTTTAGGCGGTTCAGGCAGAGGCTTCAAGCCTTCTGCATCACTACTAGGTGAGGCGACTAACCAAAAGCGAGTGACATTATTGTTGGCATCGCTAACGTTGGGGGTATGTATTGCCATGCCGTATTGCTTAGCCGCAGCGGCAGAACCAATGGCAGCCCAGTCGTCGGGTTGTTCGGCAAGCAATCGCACGCCTTCGGAGGTTGAGGTGGCGGCATGAAAAGTAAGTTGGTGGCCAAAGGCTTCTAGTAGCGTTTGGCGGCATTGGCCCAGCGCTTGCGGATGAGACACGATATGCTTGGGGGTAGCGCTGTTTTTATTTTTTTGTATAAGGGCGTGCTTTACCGGCCAGTGAAATTCAGCAAGTATACGTGGGGAATCATCGGTATGCTGAAAGAGGGCTTCTAAGGTTTCGGTAATGGAACCTTCGAGGGCGTTTTCGGCAGGCACCAATAATAGGGGGATATCACCGTTATTGTAGGCTGCCAGTAAGGTATGTAGCGATGGATACGCCACAGGTGTTACTTGGTGTTGTTGGCACCATGGTTGCCATTGGGGGTGGGCCTGCCATTGCTCTAGCAGCGCAAACGAATGCGAGCCTTCTGGCCCTAAAACACCAATTTGTGTACCGCCATTAGCCATTTTTATTGCACCGAGCACGCCGCAGGTTGCTTGGCGTTTAGCAGGCGTGCCGCGTTTTTGCTGTTAAGTGGGCGGCCCAACGTGGGCACCAGGGCTTGGGCAGCGTGCACCACTTTTTTGGCATCCACGCCGGTGGTAATGCCCATTTTTTCGCATAAATAAATCACATCTTCGGTGGCCACATTGCCGCTGGCACCGGGGGCATAAGGGCAACCGCCTAATCCGCCAGCACTGCTATCAATAGTGGTTAGCCCTAGTTGCAAGCCAGCCACAATATTGGCTAGCGCTGTGCCATAGGTATCGTGGCAATGCAGGGCCAGGGTGTTTTTCCAGCTTGGGTTTTTCTCTAGCAGGTACCCAATGGTGGTTTCAATATCTGTGGGTACCGCTGCCCCAATCGTATCGCCTAGCGACACTTCATCGCAGCCCATATTAAAGAGCGCTTCAGTCACCGGTAGCACTTGCTCGGGCGTTATGGCGCCTTCATACGGGCATACAAATACGGTAGAGACATACCCGCGAACGCTCATACCGAGGGCCTTGGCTTCTTTGGCCACTTCGCCAAACGTGGCCAGCGATTCATCTACCGACATGCGGATGTTGTTTTGGGTAAAGGTATTGCTGGCGGCAGTAAACACGGCAATGCGCTTTAGGCCTGCCTCTCGGGCACGTTCTAGCCCACGCAGGTTAGGCGCTAGGGCCGATAAGGTGATATCCGCGCGTGCGTTTAAGTCGCTTAAGCCTGCCATCACATCCATGGCATCGGCTAGTTGGGGCACGGCTTTGGGGTGAACAAAAGCGGTGGCTTCAATATCGGTTAAGCCGGCATCGGCTAGGCTTTTTACAAAAGCAATTTTATCCGTGCTGGCAATGGGGTTGGCTTCGTTTTGCAGGCCGTCGCGTGGGCCTACTTCTACTAATTTAATGTGCTTGGGCAGGCTGTTTTGCAGGCTCATCTAGCTGGCCTCATCGGCGTTAATGCTTACTAGCACAGCGCCTTGGTCTACCGTGTTGCCCTCGGTGGCGTTCACCGCGTCAACAGTTCCGGCGCACGGGGCCGCTAACGATAGCTCCATTTTCATGGATTCCATCACCACCAGTACTTCGCCAGCCGTTACGGCTTGGCCCGCTTTGGCATGGACGCTAATAATTTTACCCGGCATGCTGGCTACAATGGCGTTGCCACTGGCGCCTGCTGCAGCACTGCTACCTGCCCGCTGTGGGCCTTGTTTGGGGCGCGGTAGTACTAGCAGCCTGCCATTTAACCATAGATGAATCGCGTCATTAGTGAGGGCGGCTTGGGTAGCAAATTGGACATTGCCAACGGTAAAAGTGGCCTTACCATCTGGCCCGGCGGGGGCAGTTAGAGTAACCGGCAGGGTTGTGCCGTTGGGCAGGGTAACCTGCCATTGGTTGCTGCCAGTGGGTTCAACGGCAATATCTTGTGCGCCATGTTGTGGGCATGCAATGGAAACGGTGCTGGGTGTTGGCATTGTTTATACTCCCAATCCGGCGTTGCGCCAGTTATTGGCCAGTGCCCAAGGCGATTCAGTGGGTGCGGTGTTGGGTGCCGTGGTACTGGTGGTAGATTTTGATAACGCGGCGGTAGCAGGCCAGCGGCTAATAATAGCGGCCAGCGCCAGCTCTTCGTCGCTTAGGGCAGGCTCGGTAATGGGGTGATGTTCCAAAAAGTGGGTATCAAACTCGCCACTGATAAATTGCGGGTGATTAATAACCTGGCGCAAAAAGCCAATGTTGGTGGTTACGCCTAAAATAACCGTGTTTTGCAGGGCCCAATCCATGGTGGCTAGGGCAGCGGCGCGGTTTGGCCCCCAGCAAATTAGCTTGGCGAGCATAGGGTCGTAGTGGATAGACACCGCATTACCTTCCACAATCCCTGTATCCACCCGGACGTTGGGGCCAATAGGCCATTGGCAGCGGTGCAATGTACCAATAGAAGGGAGGAAATTATTGGCCGGGTCTTCGGCATAAATGCGGCATTCTACCGCGTGGCCGCGTTGGGTAATGGCGCTTTGGCTGGGCAGGGCTTCGCCTTTGGCAACCAATAGTTGCAGGGCTACTAAATCCAATCCGGTTACCAGTTCGGTTACGGGGTGCTCTACCTGCAGGCGGGTGTTTACTTCTAAAAAGTAAAATTCGCCATTGGGGGCTAAAATAAATTCTACCGTGCCGGCATTGGTGTAGTTTAGGGCTTTGGCGGCGGTAACGGCGGCGGTGGCCATCTTCTCGCGTAGCGCGTCATCAAGGGCGGGCGAAGGGCTTTCTTCGATAATTTTTTGGTGGCGGCGCTGAATACTGCACTCTCGCTCCCACAGGTGGATAGCGTTGCCGTGGGTATCGCCAAAAATCTGGATTTCCACATGGCGAGGAGACACGACGTATTTTTCGATAAATACGCGGCCATCGCCAAAGGCATTGGTGGCTTCTCGTTGGGCCGCCGCCATCGAGGCGAGTAAATCGGCGGGGCTATCGACACGGCGCATACCCTTGCCACCACCACCGGCGGCAGCTTTTACCAATACGGGGTAACCAATTTTTTCGGCTTCTGCTTCGATGGCTTTTTCTGGGGTATCGTCGGTAATTTCGATGCTGGGCAAAATGGGTACGCCAGCGTCATCCATTAGTTTTTTAGCCGTAATTTTATCACCCATCGAGTCAATTACTTCTGGGCTGGGGCCAATAAAGGTTAGGCCTGCTTTTTTGCAGGCGCGGGCAAATTCGGCGTTTTCGCTTAAAAACCCGTAGCCGGGGTGGATAGCATCCACGCCGAGGCGCTTACATTCGGCAAGTAGGGTGGCGGTATCTAGGTAGGTTTCGGCGCTGGTTTGGCCTTTTAGGCTAATGACATCATCAGCCAGTGCCACGTGGGGGGCGTGTTTATCGGGTTCGGAATGCACGGCCACGGCCTGCAAGCCGGCCTGTTGGATGCCTTGGATTAGGCGAACGGCAATTTCGCCCCGATTAGCCACCAATACCTTAGTAAACGTCATGGTTATTCCCTTTGTTGACGGTTACTATTCTCCCCAAAACACGGCTTAATTTGAACTGATCCAGCTTGGCGGGCGTTTTTCTAAAAAGGCGCCCATGCCTTCTTGGCCTTCGGCACTGCCGCGCTCGTTGGCAATCCACTCGCTTACTAGTGTTTCCATGGCGTCAGGGCTGGCGGTACTAACCGCATCTATCAGCTGTTTAGCATGGGTAACGGCGCTTGGCGCGTTTTTAGCGAGCAGTTTGGTATGCAGGGTTACCCATTCATCTAGCTCGGTCTCGTTTTCTGCCACCGCATTTACCAACCCAAGCCTTAGGGCGTCGTTGGCATCAAAGCGCTCGGCAGTGGTAAACAGTTGGCGGCACGCCCCGGCCCCGATTTTTCCTATGACAAAGGGGCTAATAACGGCGGGCACTAGGCCCAGTTTGGTTTCTGTAAAGGCAAAGGTGGCGTTTGGGGTAGCTACCGCCATATCGCACGCTGCAATTAGGCCGACGCCCCCACCGTAAGCAGCGCCCTGCACGCGGGCAATAACCGGTTTGGCACTATTGCGAATAGCCGACATTAGCCCGTACAGTTTGCGGGCATCGGCCACGTTTTCTTCAAAACTATAGCTGGCCATTGCCTTCATCCAGTTTAAATCGGCTCCGGCGCTATACGATTTTCCTTCGGCGGCTAGCACAATGCTACGAACACTCTCGTTGTTGCCCGTTGTTACAATGGCATCCGTCAGTTCGGCAATAGTGGTATCGTTAAAGGCGTTGTGGACCTCTGGCCGATTTAGGGTAATGACGGCAGAGTGATTTTGGCCGGATAAATTAACGGTGATGGATTGATAAGATTGCTCGGTGGTGGAGGGCATCGTAAATAACCTTTAT
Source organism: bacterium (assembly GCA_030429585.1). Lineage (GTDB taxonomy): Bacteria > Cyanobacteriota > Vampirovibrionia > Vampirovibrionales > Vampirovibrionaceae > JAUIEU01. The sequence goes on from JAUIEU010000001.1 coordinate 178,735, forward strand.
GGTTTGAATTTTTTAGGCAGAGGGTTGGGCGGATTCGTAGGCAGCAGCGGCTAGCAATAGTACCGCCAGTAGCATGGCAAACTTATAAATGCCTTCTGATTGTTTATGCAGTGACTGAAAACTGGCCATCTTGGCGCTATCTGTATGTAACTCGGCGTCTTTTTGCAGGGTTTCTAACTTGGGGCCAATAACTTGGGTGCCTGCTACCAATAAGCCTAGTAGGGTAACCAACACAATGGTGCGGCCAGCGCTAAACATGCTGCGCCATTCTGGGCTGCCCAAGGTTAGCCAGCGCAGGGCTTCGCCGACTAGCAACATGATTAGGGATGCCGTAATCACAATATCGTAGCGACGAAAAATCACCGTCATGGCTTCGCCAGCTTCTGGGCGGGCAAATTGTTTGAACAACACCGGCGCGGTAAAGGCGCCCAGCGCTAGCATGCCGCCGATAATTAAGGCCAGTGCTAGCCATTGCAGACTGTTAGCGACTATAAGCATTAAATAAATACCCCATAGTTTTGAGGTGTGGGTATGATGTTTATTGCTTGAAGATTTTGGAGTATTCGAAGCGCTAGTTTTTCCGGTATGTCTTTTCCCTCGAGGGTATCCACTACAGTCGCTGTAGGTTGTGCTCCTCCCTCTTTAAACTGGTTTACTGCTGTGTCAACGATCTCTTTATCACTCTTGCCAAACCGTTGCTGTTGCATGGGCATGGCAGTATACAACCTGGATGATATGTTCATGGGCAGTGTTTCTCCTTTGTTAACCTAATTATGCTCTGTTTTTGAGTAGCTTTCGCACCAATTCATAATCTTGCTTGGGCCATTGATGCACATTGCCTTGGAAACCCAACGTCCAGTTTTTTTCTGGCCATTTTTTTAAGTATTGCAGCTGGGGCGCAATAGGCCGCACGCTTACAAAGTCGGTTTCGTTTTTCGGAATCACGTCGGGCTCGATTTTAAATCGCCACGGGTAGGGGTCTGGTTTGGCAGATGAGCAGGGCCAAATAAAGCTATCGTCTTCGTAAACCTCGCTTTTAATAGTGGCAATACCGGCTACTACCATTAGGCCGGTTAGGTAATACACCATTTTGTCGCCGGGCTTCATTTGGTGGGCTTTTTTGCGCTGGCGGGTTTTTACGCCCTGCACGGTAAAGCCCAAGTCTTTAGAAATATCGTAGTTTTCTTTGCTACCCACCACCACCCAGTGTTGTTGTTCGGCCATGGTAATTGCCTTTATTTAGAACTGTTTAATGGCCTCGGCTAGCTGTTCGTCAGTCGGCATGCCTTGCTTGGCGTAACGAATCACACCTTTGCCATCAATAATATAAACCGTGCGCTGAATGCTAGTGCCGTTTTCTTTTAGCGCATTGTAGGCCTTGGCCATGGTGCGGTCGGCATCTACTAAAATTGGGAACGGGTAATTTTGATCTTCCGTAAAGCTTTGGTGGCTGGCCAAGCTGCCAAAATTACTGGCTATAATGGCGGTGTTGAGGCCTTCAAACAGGTCTTTGTCATTCCGTAGGGCGCATAGCTGGCGAGTGCAGCCGGGGGTTTTATCGCGGGGGTAAAAAACGAGAATTAGGTTCCTGCCCGCATAGTCACTTAGTTTTACGTTGCCTTCCACGCTGCTGGCGGGTAAATCAAAGCTGGGGGCCTTGGTGCCAAGGGCAAGGGGTTCGTATTGGGTGGTGGTGGCCATGGGGATGTCTCCTCAACGGGTTACGTAAGTGATGGTACCCCTTAACCTAACAAAAAAGAGGCCTGCCTGCATGAGGTAAGCCTCTTTAAAAAAGGTTGGGTTATTACGGAATCGTTTAGAAGCGGCCCATGTAGGTGTCTAGTTCCCATGGGGTAACGTTGGTGCGGAAGGTATCCCACTCCATGCGCTTGGCCTTAATGAACTCATTAAAAATGTGCTCGCCTAAGGCTTTTTTGGCTACATCGCTTTTTTCCATCGCATCCAAGGCTTCGTTTAAGCTGCCGGGTAGGGCGTTAATGCCTTCTTCTTTTCGCTCAAACGGGCTCATGTTGTAAATGTTGGCCGTGGTAGGGGCTGGTGGTGCGGTTTTATTCTGGATGCCATCGATACCGGCCATGACGAGAGCGGCAAAAGCCAGGTAAGGGTTTGCCGCAGGGTCTGGCGAGCGAAGCTCAACCCGGGTGGCGTTACCACGTTTGGCAGGTACCCGAACCAATGCGCTGCGGTTGGCGGCACTCCATGCGGTGTATACAGGGGCTTCGTAGCCGGGTACCAAACGCTTGTAGCTGTTGACGAGTGGATTGGTAAGCGCGGTAATGCCTTCTACATTGGCCAGCATGCCGGCAATGTAGTGGTGGCAGTCGCCGCTGAGCTGGTAATCACCATCCGGGTCGGCAAAAGCATTCGCCCCGTCTAGCTTGGCTAGGCTTTGGTTACAGTGCATACCGCTACCGTTTACACCAAATACGGGCTTGGGCATAAAGGTAGCATGTAGGCCATGCTCGGCAGCAATTTTTCGGGTAACAATTTTAGCGGTGGTTACACGGTCGGCTTGGGTTAGGGCATCGGCGTATTTAAAATCAATTTCGTGCTGGCCGTGGGCCACTTCGTGGTGATCGGCCTCCATTTCAAAGCCAAGTTTATCCAGCGCTTCCACAATTTCGCTCCGTACGGCTTCGCCGCGGTCATCAGGGGCTAAATCGTAGTAGCCGCCTTTATCGTGGGTGCGGGTAGAAACCGTGCCATCGGCTTCTTTTTCAAACAAAAAGAATTCTAGCTCGGGGCCCACGTTAAAGGTGTAGCCTAGCTCGCGAACTTCGGCCAGTACTCGTTTTAGGTTGTTACGGGGGCAGCCTTCAAAGGGGGTGCCGTCTGGGTTGTAAATATCGCAAATAACGGTGGCCACATTGCGCCCGTTTAAATCCCATGGCATCACCTGAAAAGTGTTGCGGTCTGGGTAAAAGCACATGTCGCTGGTTTCAATACTGCGGAACCCGGCAATCGATGAGCCATCCAGCATCATCTCGTTGTTTAGGGCTTTTTCTAGCTGGTCTACGTGGATAGACATGTTTTTAGGGATGCCATGAATATCCACAAACTGGAGCCGTACTAAGCGCACATTGGCTTTGCTGGCGGTGGCTAAAATATCTTTAATGCTAGGCGTGGTGGAAGCAGATGAAGCGGTCATGGGCATGTAGGCGTCCTTAACGGTGGGTATTAAGTAAGATAGACAGGGGAGGGATAGGCGAATTAAATGCTAGGGGCAATGATAACTGGCCTAATAACAAAAAACCGTGCCCAGACGCGTTAAGAGCCTAACAAAATGCTAGCTAAAAACGAACCTGTGCACGGGGGATCAGTATACGCCGGGGGCTAGGTGCTTGCAAGGGTTTTACGGTGGGCCGTGCAGGCAACGAAACATGTTCAGGGGCGTTTAACCGGGTACGGCCTACCAGTGCTGTTTTTACTAGGTTGCCCGTGTTTTTACCCAACAGTTACCCCTGTTACCTCGTTTTACTCATGTCTCTCTCTGCTAAACTTACCCATCGCTTGGCGTCTGGCCCATTAGGCCGAACGGCCCGCCGTGCCATGGCAGATATTGATAGCGCCGGTACCTTTGGCGTGTTGGGCAAAGAGCTTAGCGGCATTAACTTGCCCCGCATTATTAATGTGCGTGGTATGGGCGAGCGATTGGATACCGCTGTATTAGAGCTAGGCAACAGTGCAGGCTCTTTTGGGGGGATGGCGGTATTAAACTGGGTAACGGATAAGTTTTTCCGTACCGGGCTTAAGGATAAAGCGGCTTGGGTGTTTGGTAAATCCGTGTTTTTAAACAGCACCATGTTTGCTTACCTGTTTGCCATGCCGTTTTTCCGTAACCATATTACGGCGATGAGGGAAGGCACCACCCGCTTTGCTGATGTGATTGGTAGTAATGATGGCAGCAGTGCCCAAAGCCAAGAAGACTTTAAGCGAAAAGACGAACGCTACCTGAATACGGGCCTGGCGGTGGTGGGCAGTGGTTTGGCTATTGGCCTGGCGGGCTTGGCCCGTGGGGCAGTACAAGCTAAAAAAGGGGCCCCCTTTGCCGTGGGTAACATTGCCAAGTATTGGCGAAAAAACTTTAATTATAAGGGTGGCCATTTTAAAAACATGACCACGCCCTCGGCCCTTGTGTTTTGGGCGGCCAGTACCTATACCGGCTGGATTGCCAGCGCCCGCGATAAATACGAGCGGGTGGAAGCCGGTATTAAATTTGCCAACTTTTTTGTGATGTTTTACTTGTTAGATGTGGCCATCCAAAAGGTGTTGGGTACGGCTAAAACATATAATAAAGCCATTATTAGTCACATGAAAAAGCATTACACGGGCAGGAGTGGCCTGTTTAAAAAAATAAACTTTAGCCAAGACAATATGAAGGCCACCTTTAAGGCCCTAGGGTACGACGCCAAAACACAGTCTAAGTATTTAAAAATATGGGGTGCCCATCGCATGTTGGGGTATGCGGGCAGTGCGGCTGGGTTGTTTATTAGCAACTGGGTGGCCAATAACATTAGTATGGCCGCCACCGCCAAGCGGGTAAAACAACAACGAGAAACCCACGGTAAACAGCTAATGACAAACTTGCTCCAAGCCGATTGGCACTCGCCCGTGCTGTAGTTAGTTTATACTATTGTTATTATGAATCGCTATTGTCTAAATTGTTTAGGGCGTCGAGGTCATCCCCTGCAAAGTTATCGAAGCGCTTTATATCAGGGTCGTCCCCATCAAAGTCATCAAAGGTAATAGGGGGTTCTTCCGTAAAGTCACCGTCATCTATCAAGCCAAAGGTGATGTAGTCCATAAAAGAGGTGTAGTTTTCCCCTTCGCTTGCTAGGGGTGGTGTAGTAGGCAGGCCTAATTTTTTTATAGCGTTTTGAGCGTTGTTTGCTAGGGATGTTGTTAATTGTGCAGCCATTGTTGTGGCTGCCTCAGAGGTTTCACTAGTTCCATTGCCCGACAAGCTGTTATTAATAGCTGTTGTTGTTTTTGCGGTATATGAATCCTGGGGCCAAATGCCAAATCCAAGGTGCGTCATAATAAGATGTCTTTCAGAATAGCGTTAGGGATGGGGGTGTTTGAGCTATTCAAAAGTATAAAAACAATTTTATGTATTTTTGTGCTAGCAACCCCTAACACATGGCCAAAACATATCTTTTTATAGGCCTGATTAAGGCGGGCGTGTTGTTTATTTTTTTAGCGAGTCGTGGTCGCTAAACATGCCATCGTCATCCACCATGTTGGCACATTCAGCAAAAATCTTTAGCTGGGCGTCCACCACGGTAATGTTTTTTTCGCGGGCCAGGCGCTCTACCAGGGCGGCAATTTCGGGGCTTTCAAACTCGGCGGTTTTGCCGCAATCCATGCAAATAATGTGGTGGTGGGGGGCTTCTGGGTTACGGATAAGCTCGTAATGCTTGTGGTCTTCGCTAAAATCCAGTTCCCTAATAATCCCCATAGAAACAAATAGCTTTAGGGTGCGGTAGGTGGTGGCCAAACTAACGGAGGCGGTTAATTCTGCCTGTGGCTGGTTGCCCATTTCCTCAAAAATTTCTTCTACCGTCAGGTGGTCACCTTCTGGCAGGGTAAAAAACACATCCAGCACGGCTTCGCGCTGGGGGGTCATGCGCAGGCCCCGCTGCCGAAGGGTGTCTAGCAGGCGCTCTTTGAGTTGTTCAGCTTGGGTGGATAAGGGTAAAGCCATGGTGGGTGTTGCCATACGTGTTTAATTGCATCCCTGCACGGTGGTGGAATAGGGCTAAAAGATTGCTTAAGGTTACCTGCATCGGGGGGTGGCGGCAAGCCTTAGGGCGGCGGTGGGGTGTATGGGGGGGGCTGTGGTTTTTCGTGGTAATTGGCGGGTGTGGGTACTATAATGCCCCCTATATTCACCCCTTTTGCCTACTAATTGATAGGAATTCAGCCCTATGTTACCCCCCGCCCTATTGTCTTCTACGTTTCCGCCCCTGTTTTTGCCAACGCTAGGCCCGTTAGAAGTGGTTATTCTGTTGGTGATTGTGCTTATCTTTTTTGGCCCCGGCAAGTTGCCCCAGGTGTTTGGCGAGCTAGGTAAGGGCGTTAAGCAGTTTAAGCAAGCCACCACCGAGGCCACTGATGCTGTAAACCAGCAGCTACAAGGCGAGGAAACCGCCCCTGCGGCGAAGGAACAATCGACTGTGACGACGCCAGAGTAACAAGTTGTTTAAGTTAGCTAACCCCCGTAGTTTAGTGGTTTCTGTGTTTATTGTGCCTGTTGCCTTGTTTGCCCCTAATGTCTCAGCCCTCGTTGCCTCAAAACGAATCACCTGCCCCGCCACCTAAGCGTAAGCGCTGGGGGTGTATGGCTACCTTAGTGTGTGTGGGTGTGCTGTTACTCGTGGGCGTGTGGGTAGGTAGGCAGTTGCCCCAATGGGCGGTGGGTAAGCAATACAAGCAGCAAATTATCGCCAGTTTGGTACAGGTGTTGGAAACCCAGGCCTGCCCGTATGCCAAACCCGCTACCTGTACGGTCTCCGTTAGGGATATTAGTGCGGACTGGCAGTGGCCCAGTATTTGGGTGGCCGCCGATACCATTACGGTCACTGGCCCGGTGTATAAATCACAACCGGGTGAGGGCGATGAGGTCCCTAAACCCGCCAGTGACACGCTGTATCCAGCCAAGGATTTTTTAACCTTGGCCCAGGCTAAAGTATGGCTTGGCCCCTGGAGTTTGCTACGGGGCGGCAAGGTAACCATTAAAGATGTACTGGTTAATAATGCGGTGTTAGATACCACCAGCTTGCTTGCGGGCCCCCCATTAACCGTACCGGAACAAGAACCACAGCAAGAAACCCTGGTGGATATGGACCGCATACCGGTGCGATTAGACCGTGTGACTGCCCAGCTAAAGGGTGCCCCTACTATCGCCTTAAAAGGCGCTACGGTATTACAGCCCGATAAACTAGCGATTACCCAGCTGGTGGCCACGGTGGTGCCCACCAAAGCCTTCCATAATGCATCGTTTAGTGCGGCGGATATGGGTTATATAGAGGCGAGTGGCGCCTTAGCGTTAGAAGACTCCCCCACCTTCCAGGCGTTGGCAGTAACCTTAGGCGAATTAGAACTTGATGGGGTGACTCGGTGGGTGCAGGCGTTTATGCCGGCGGATGCATCACCGTTACTTAAACACGGAAGCACCCATGGCGCGTTACATGGTATGGTCACCTTAGAAGGCCCTATGGATTCGCCAGGGGTAACGGGTAATGTGGCGGTTAAGGGGGTGGCCGTGCATAACCCGGCAGGCAGCCGTATTGTGGTGTTGGATAATACCACGGCAACCTTTACTGGGCAGCAGGTAAACGTGGCTAGCCTGGGGGGTGTGGTGCTGGGGCAAGGGTTTAGCGCCCAGGTTAATGCCAACAATGTTAGCAATCCATCACCTGTAACGGCCACCGTAAAACTGGATGCCTCTAACGTGGCCCTATCTGAACTGCGAAACCGGTTTGTGAGTGATATCGCCCCGTATCTGCCAGACCAGTCAGCTCACTCTATCCCTATGGTAACGGGCAGTAGCGATATTCACCTAACCCTGGGTATAGATGGCCAGCGCCTTACCCCCAACGGCAATATTATACTTAACCAGGTAGGCGTGGTAGAACCCAGTGTGGCAGGGGCTGTGGAGGCTAACGCCACGGCGCCAGTCCCCACAGTATCGGCTACGGTAGCTGTATCGCCTGCCGCTATTCAGGTATCGGATGGGGTGGTGCAGTTACCGGCACGTCAGCATAGCGGTGCTGGCGGCGAATTGCGTTTGTCTGCCACCGTATCGGATTGGTGGCACGGGCAGCAGGCCATAAACCCCCATGCTCAGTTGGCGCTAACAACGCGTTGGCACCAAGTCGCCGTCGGCCAATTGTTGGATACGGTGGCTAGCTATAACCCTACCATGCCCCCCCCAGCGGTGGAATTGCGTGGGGTCGTCAATGGCGAGGTGGGGGTCAACACCCTGCTGGCCCATGTGCTTGAGGGCAATATGGCCGCCGTGTTGCCTAATGTGGTGGGTACCCTTACGTCTGAGAAGTTGCAAGTGGTGGATAAACGCCCAAACACCTTGCCAACAACGGGCGACCCAGACGATATTACGGCCATGGATGCGTCGGTAACCTTGGCGCAGGGCCAGTTGGCCATAGCGGCAGATAAGTTGTGGGTGAATGGGGATGCCTTGGCGCAAAATTTGGTAGCAAATGTACCGTTAGCCGCCCTAATGGCAGGCGGGCCCTTGCCAATTAATGCCCTTAATGCGGCGGTGTGTACCACGCCAATCCCGTTAGAAGGTGTCCCGGAATTGTTGGCCACATTAAACCGTTGGCAACAGCGCCTGGCTCCTGGTGCGCCGCTTCTTCAGTTACCTAACCCCTTGCCAGCCATGCTGGCAGATGCCAGTGGGTTGGCCGCCGCCAGTATGGATTGGCACATGGGCGCAAGCGGATCGTCTGAGCTAATTACACGGTTGGCGATTACCCATGGCGAAATCCCCTTGGTGGATACCACCACCCACCATACCCTGGGCACCTTAACCGAGCTTAATACCAGCGTGGCATTTGCCTACACACCAAGCACCCAAGTGTTAACGGCCAGCTTAAACAACTTTAATAGCCACCTGTTTACGGCAGACCAACGCCGCTTTACGGTGGATGCCAGCATCGCTGCTGACTTTTTGGCCACCGGCGCCGTGGATAGTACCGGGTTAGTGGTGCCGACGGGGGTTCAATCTGGTAGTTGGCGTGGGCGGTTGACCTTGCAACCTGGAAAAAACACCAGCGCGCTGCCAGAGTTAAAAGATGAAAGCGACGACTTGGCCACCGCTACCTTAACCACCCAAGGGGCCTTAAAAGCGGATGGCCATATTGATATTACCGATACCCAGCTGGATTTTGGGGATATGGGCACAATCGCCATGACGGCGTACGTGCGGCCCCCAAGCAAGCGCACCACGGGGGTGGGGTCGCCGCCTAACTGGGATATCAACCTTTCTACAGGCGACACCCCCCTGCAGCTGGATAATCTGACGGCCCACTGGCTAGCGCCGTGGGTGCCTGCGGCCAGCCCCTTGTACGGCGATAATATTTTGTATCAGCCCGGCGGTGGCCAGTTGGCGGTAAATGTGCGGGTGGCCGGCCATGAAAAAGACGACACCATGGTGGTGGGCAACCTAACGCTACAAGATTTAAACCTGCCCCTGCTCTCCATACGCGATGCGGATATGGCCATTGATTTTACCGGGGTGGATAGCCAACTAACCTTGGCGCATATGGCCTTGCCTGGTGTGGAGGTTGACCATATTACGGCCCACATAACCGATACCCTGTTGTACCCCTTTCACTTGGAAAACGTTGGCGGCCATGCCAATTTGTTTGTACTAAAAGGCTGGGAGCGTTGGATTGCCCGCGACATTACCGACAGGCTAACCAACGGGTTAATTCTGCCGTTATCGGGGCCACTATCAGAAGAAACCAAGGCCGCCCCGGTGCCGGTGGTGTTTTACAACGCCAATATTAATGTGGATGAAACCGTGTACGACAACATTCTGCTGGAAGACTTGGCAGGCAAGCTCAGCATCCACGAAACCGGCTTTGTAGAGCTTGCCGAAACCAAAACCACGGTGGCGGATGGTGCCGTTACCTTTAGCCTGGAGCTAGACCCCCTTAAAAATAATTATGTGGCCAGCACCTTGCAAGCCAAAAACATCAGCGCCAACGCCTTGGCCCGCGCCCTGTTGGATGCCTCTAACCAGGTGTTTGGCCGCATGGATGGTACCATTCAGTTTGCCACAGAAGGCTATACCCAGCAGGAGCAGTTTGATAACGCCAATGGCAGCGCCGATTTTTTAATTGAAGACGGCCGCTTGCCTGCCATTACCCGCATTGAGACCTTGCTCTCTGCGGCTAATATTATTCGGGGTGGGGTGTTGGGGCTAAACCTGAATAATTTGTTTCGGATTTTAAGCCCCTTTGAGGATGATTACTTTGCCGCCCTAAGTGGCAGCATGGCCATTGATAAAGGGGTGGCCCATACCGATGACTTGCTAAGCGATGGTAAAAACCTGGATTTGTTGATTGAGGGCACCATTAAACTGGCGGATGGCTACAGTGATTTAACCGTGTATGGCGATATGAGCCAAAATGTGGATGGGCGGCTGGGCAAAGTAGGTAAGCTTAGTTTAAATAGTGTGCTTAAAAAAATACCTGGCATTGGTTTTAACCCCTTTACCAAAAAGAAAAAAGGCTTATTGGCCTACATCCCCGGTGTTGGTTATGTGCCTGGGCTAGGCGGCGCACCAGGGCAAACCAACCGCTTCCAAGTAGAGTTAGAAGGCACCTTGGATGACCCCGATGTGTTACAAAGCTTTAAATGGCTGCCGTGATTAACCTTGCTTTACTAAAAAGGCATGTTTAAATTTTACACGTTTTAATTACTTTATTAGATAAGCTTAGAGTCGAAAATTCGTTATGTTACACACACAATTCATATCCAAACTCCCTTTGTTTTGTGGGGCACCATCGAAAGCTTTTAAGATATCTCCAGTAGAGAGCTTTATATTTGACGATGAGGTTCCGGAGCATGGTGATTATGGCGATGATGATGGTGGTCATGATGGTGGACATGGCACAGGTGGTGCGGCCTTTGCAGGTAATCAGCTAAACATTACGGCCTAAGTTCTTGTAACTAGGCAATACTTGGCTATAGTAACGGTGTTACAAAGCTTTAGATAATAGTTCCAGGAAGCAACTGTTTTGCTGGACGGCGTTTATTTGTTGGCGCTATAATCCCAACATTATTTTCGTTATTGTATTCCCTAATAAGTATTTAAGTGAGGCACACTCATGCAAACTAATTTAACGCCTATGTTTTCTGCTATTCAATTTGCCAACCAACAACCATCGGTAAAATCCACTACCGTCAAATTTGGTGACGATCCCAGAGACGCTGATGGTGACGGCGGCCATGATGGAGATAATGGCGCAGGTACTCTTTTTGCAGGTAAGCAGCTAAACATTACGGCTTAAGTTCTTGTAACTTATCACCACTTTGGCTACAGTAACGGGGTTCTTGCCCACACGCTGTAGCCTTTTTACTGGATTTTTTTATGTCAACGCTCTCACCGGCCACCGCTGCCACTGTCTTAACCCCCTCCACCAACTCTGCTGATCCTCAGGTTAGCTTTATTGCCCCTGTGTTTAACGAAGAAGCCAACGTGGACCCGCTGGTAAAAGAGCTGTTTTCCGTTGGGCAGCGCCTTAACCGAAGCTTTGAAATTGTACTGGTAGATGATGGCAGCCGCGATAAAACCGTGGAAAAATTGCAGGCATTAATTCCCCAATACCCCATGTTACGGGTGGTGTGCTTAAAACGCAATTTTGGCCAAACCCCTGCCACGGCGGCTGGTTTTGCCCACGCCCGTGGCGAATACATTGTGACCCTGGATGGCGACTTGCAAAACGACCCTACCGATGTGCCCAAGTTGGTGGATACCCTAGAGCGCGAAAATGTGGATATTATCCAAGGGTGGCGCCAAAACCGGCAAGATAATGCGATTGTGCGCAAGCTACCGAGCGCTATTGCCAACTGGTTGATTGCCAAAGTTACCGGGGTACCCATGCACGATAATGGGTGTAGCCTAAAAGTGTACCGGGCAGAAGTGGCTAAAAATGTGCCCCTATACGGCGAAATGCACCGGTTTATCCCCGCGCTGGCCAGCATTGATGGGGCCAAAATTATGGAAATGCCCGTAGGCCACCGTGCCCGCACCGCTGGCGAAAGTAAGTACGGTATTTCTCGCACCTTTAAGGTAATGCTGGATTTGCTAACGGTGCTGCTGATGAAGCGCTTCTTTACCCGGCCTATCCACCTGTTTGGGCGCTTGGGGTTATTGCTATTGTTTGCCAGCTTTATTATTGGCACCTATTTGTTGGTGGTTAAATTTGGCTACGGCTACCCCATTGGCGACCGCCCCTTGTTGGTATTGGATGGCCTGCTGTTTTTAACCGGTGTGCAGCTTATTAGCACCGGCCTTATTGCAGAAATCCAAGTGCGCACCTATTTCGAAAGTCAGGATAAGCCTATCTACACCGTGCGCCAAGTGTTGTCTGCGGATGCGGTGTAACTATAGGTGAAGGCTTTTCGCCTAGCTTAGCCCGCAATGGCCTGCGCCCCGGTGGCGGTGCCAAATAATTGCTGGGTGGTGGCGTCTTGGGCTTGGTAGGCCAGGTGGCCGTTAATCCAGGTGGCGGCAGGGGTAAAATCCGGTTGCCATAGCACGGCATCCGCAGGGGTGCCGGGGGTAATATGGCCTAGTTGTTGGTCTTTGCCTAGGTAGCTGGCGGGGGTATGGGTGGCCATGGCCAGGGCAGTAGCGCTATCCGTTAGTTGCCAGCGCACCACGTTGCGTACCCCATCCGCCAGCAAGGCCGCAGAACCCGCCAGGGTGCCATCGGCGTTTACTGCCTTGCTTAGGCCGTTATCTACCACATGGGTGATGGATTGACCGGCAAAGTCGGTTTGGGTGCCTTCAGGGGTGCCCGCCAGGTGGATGGCATCGCTTACTAAAATGCCGCGCTGGCACCCTAGGGCGCTTAAAGCCACCCGAAGGGCTTCTGGGTATACATGGGCGCCATCGGCAATAAGGGTGGCGTGTAGGCCGGGCTGGGTTAAGGCCATGGCAATAGGCCCCGGCGAGCGGTGGTGGAGGGGTTTCATGGCGTTGAATAGGTGGGTAATACCGGTTAGGCCGTGGTCCATAGCCTGGGCTATTTGTTGGGTGCTGGCGCCGGTATGGCCCGCTAATACAGTAATCCCCCGCGAGTGAAGGAAGGGCAGGAGTTCTTCTACGGGCACACATTCGGGGGCCAGTGTCATCATGATGACGCTGGGGGAGCATAACGAGGCCACCTGCTTAATATCCACCGTAGGGCCAAGTTTTCCGGGGGCATCGCCTTGCATGTGGCCAGGGTTGTGGATACCGCTATATGCTGGGTTAAGGAGGGGGCCTTCTAAGTGCAGCCCTACAATATGGGCTGCTCCTGGCTGGGGCTGACGAATGGCTTCTTCCAGGGTTTGGATGCTGGCCATCATGTCTTCATGCGGGGCGGTAATAATGGTGGGTACAATGCTGGTAACGCCGGTGGCGGCTAGTTTTTTTAAGCAGGCGTGGATTTGGTTTGGGGTGGCGTGGGCAAAGTCGCAACCATAGGCCCCATTAATATGGATATCCACCAGCCCTGGGGTTAGCATCAGGCCGTTGGCATCCAGCACGGTTACATCATCGTGGTTTAGTAACATTTGGCTGGGTGGGGTGGGGCCCACATGGGTAATACGGCCATTTTCCCAGCCCACAAATTGGTTTTCTACCCAATGGGCGCCGGTAGGGCCGTGTTGTTGCAACACGGTAACGTGGGTTAAAACGGTGGCAGAAGTAGGTGGGGCGGGCATGGGCAAAAGCAGTGGCAGGTTAATAGGCTAGTAACGTTACCCCTATTGTACGCAATAGAGGGGGGTTCCGGGTAGCCCTTTGTATGGGTTGGGGTTGTTTAATCATTATTACGCAGCCTACCCTAGCACCTTGTCGTTTGGGTATGGCGGGGGTATAATCGCCTCTATTATTCCTATTGTATTGCGCGTCAGCCCGGTTATCCCTTGTGTTTTAGGGGTTTTCCGCCTACACTGGGAGTTTGCTGATATACACTTGTTTTTTTGCATCCGTTTTTTAAGTACCTATTGAACTGAAGGGAGCTGTGGCCCGCATTATGGCTGAAGTGACTGATTACAAAGATTTGACCTCCTCACCGCTGGATTCCGAATCTAGCAACACCGGCAATAATGGCGCTACTACAGCGACACTTCCGGTAGCTGCTATGAGTAAATCGCCCCAGGTGGTTTTTCCAGAAAATATTAACAGTAATGCTGCCCCTGTGGATGGCGATGCTGAATTTAGCAATAACGTTCGCACCCTCATTCGTTTGGTTAGCGACTTGCCTGAAGGGGTAACCAAACAAACCGGCGCCCAAATTATTCGCCTTACTATGGAAGCCATGGGCATTTCCATGGAAGATGTGCTAACGGAAGCCCAAAGCGCCCAAAGCGAAATGCTGGATGCCGTCCGCGCCAACATTAAAAAGATTGAAGAATACAAAACCGTGATCCGCAAATTGGAAAGCGATATCAAGTTCTACCAAGGCAAGGCCAACGAACTGAGCGAAATTATCGATCTGTTCATCTTGTCGAACACCTCGCCCAAATTACCCGCCGGTGTGGAAGACTTAGACAATCTTTAAACTGAAACGGTAGATACAAAAATTTAAAAAGCGCCTTCGCCATTGGTTAGGGCGCTTTTTGTTAAACGATAAAAAGTGTATTTAAGCTTTAGGGGCGGCTTTGGCCGGGTTAATGGTGGTAGTCGCCGTTTGTTTTAGGCCGTTAAATAGGGCGCCGGTCGTATCGGCGGTGGTTTTAAACAGGCCGTTAATAATGGCTTTAACACGACTCACCCCTTCGTTGATTAAGTTTTTCAGCTCGGTCATTTTTGGGCCTGTTTCTGCATGCATTACCCGAACTAAGCGTCGGTCATCTAAGGGCACATAATGCAAGGCAGAATAGAGCGTATCTTTAGTGCCCCCTATGCGGCTAATGCTATTGTTTGCCCCGGCAACAACCCCTTTCTTTTTCACTAGTTCGGCTAGTTTGGCTTGCATGGCGGCAGGGGTATCAAATTCCAGTACACGTACTTCCGTCATCTTACCGGTTTTAAAAAGCTGAGATAAATTTTTAGCGGCTAACGCCCCACGATCGTTACGCGCAAACAGTTTGGGCTGGTTTGCCGCAATTTTAGATTGATACACGGCTACATCCGCCGGCAAATTATGCGGTAGGCCGTGGGCTTGTAATGCTTGTTTTACCCGTTGGCCGAGGGTGTTGGCCACAGGGGTGTAAAAATCAGGGGCTGCCTTGACCAACGCATCCGCCTTAACAGCAGAGGCTGCTTTGCGGAAATGTGTCCACAGCTTAGTGCCGATATTACCGGTTATGTTTTGGGGGATGGCCACCATGGGGTTGGTGCCTCCTTCTCTCTATATAAATAGGTGTTCTCTTCTGGGGTAGTGGCATAAACGGTGTGGTGGCCGGGTTTGGTGCGGGTTTTGTTAGGTTTTGTTACACTAATCGGCACGGGCTCCATTTTTATACAGCCAGTTGGTTTTGCGCATTATCGCCAAACACGGTACAGTAAGGGCCGTTATACGGTTTGTATGGGTATAGGTAAACATGCTGCGCTGGTTGCCAAAATGGTTGACGTTAGGCATGGCCATTGCCTTTGTGTTTGTAGCAGGGGTGGGCTTAGGCACCGTGTTGTTTACTAGCCAAACCCCACTAAAAAAAATGTTTGGCTACACGCCGCCCCCTGCCAGTGTGTTTATGGATATTTACCACCGAACGGAACGAGAGTACATCGACCCGAAGTTAAACGGCCAGGGCGACCATTGGGACTATTGGCAAGCGCGCTACGAGCAACGCATCCACACCCGCAAGGATTTGCAGGTGGCGGCCAGCAGTATGTTGGCTAGCCTAAACGATGAGTACACCCGCTTTTTGCCAGAAAAAGCCATGAATGAGCAGTTGATGCAGATTGATGCCGAGCTGACGGGTATTGGGGTGCATATTATTACCCATAATGAGCAGCTCATGATTTTATCCGTAATCAACAATAGCCCTGCCAAAGCGGCTAAGCTTATGGCTGGGGATGTTATCCATAAAATTGATGGCGAGCCTACCAAGGGGATTACGATTTCTGAGGCGGCGGATTTAATACGAGGCAAGGCGGGTACAACCGTTAATTTAGCCATTAAGCGGGGCGAAGAAACCCTGAATAAGGCGGTGATACGCGATGCGGTGCATTTGCAGGCGGTGTATGAAGAACCCACCACAGATGACCGTGTGGGGTACATCCGTTTAAGTACCTTTTTAAGCGATAATTTAATGGAAGAGTTTGCCACGGCGTTGGCAAAAATCCAGCATAAGCAGGCCTTAATATTGGATTTGCGTAGCAACTTTGGCGGCTTGTTGGATAATGCTCTAAAAATAAGCGATCGTTTTTTAGGGGCGGGTACCATTGTTAATATTCAATCTACGCGGTGGGGTAAGTTAAGAATAGACGCCCTAAAATCCAGTGATGATGCCGATGATTTGGACTTTCCGTTGGTGGTATTGATTGATGGCGGTAGTGCCAGCGCCAGCGAGATTGTGTCTGCCGCCTTGCACGATAATAAACGGGCCACCTTAATGGGCACCACGAGCTTTGGTAAAGGCTTGGTGCAACGGGTGATTCCTTTGGCTAATGGTGGTGGGCTAAACCTATCCATTTCTAAATACCTAACGCCGAATAAAGAAGATATCCACCGAAAAGGCATAGATCCAGATGTGGTGTTGCCTATCCCAAAAACAGCTCCTATGGCGGACGCCAACCCTTTTGATAAAGATGGTGTCTTGAGTTTGCCCTCGTTATCGGAAGAGGATACCCAGCGTGATGCGGCGGTAGACTATTTGGTGAAACAGTTGGAACACGGCCATGCATAGCAGCGACCCCGCGACATTATTGCTCGCCGCAGAGCAGGCCAGTAAGCAGGCCTACGCGCCCTATAGCGGGTTTAGGGTAGGCGCTGCGGCGCTACTGGCCGATGGGGCCACCGTAACGGGTACTAATGTGGAAAATGCCAGTTATGGGCTAACCCAGTGTGCGGAACGCAACCTGTTAAATACCCTGGTGGCCCAAGGCCACCAAGCCCCTTTGCCGGTAATAGTCTTGGCGGTGTGGGGGGCGCGTTGTAACACAGCAAGTAGTGAGCAAACGGCGGCAACCCATGGCGCGGTAACCCCGTGCGGCGCGTGTCGGCAAGTAATGGTGGAGTTACTGCCGCCGGAAACGCCTATTATTTACAAGCACCCTGCAACAGGGGCCATTACCACAAGCAGCCCCCAAGCCTTGCTGCCGGATAGCTTTAGCCTGTCGGCGCCGACAGAAACGCGGTGATAAGCTTAGCCGCCTAAGCCTCGTAAACGTAGGCGAATAGTAGGGTCTTTGGGTAGGGGGATGCCTTGTTGTTTGGCCAGCTTGGCATAGGTTTGGTAGTGGGTGTTTGCGGCGCTGGGTTGGCCTTGTTCATCCAGTAATTCGCCCATAAGCAGTTGGGCAGGGGCAAAGGTGGGCGAAGAACTAAAAATCCCTTTTAGAATGCGGGTGGCTTTGCCAATATCGTTATGGCTGCGGGCGCATACCGCCAAGCCGTACAGGGCGTTAGGGTCGGTAGGGTTGGCCTTGTGTAGGGCTTGGTACTGTTTGCAGGCTTGTTCTAGGTGGCCGTGTTCTAGTGCCATGGCCGCGGCCTGATAGTCTTCTGGGGTTTGGGCGTGGGCAACGCTTACCCAGCCAATGGCCCCAAGAAGGGTGGCCATGGCAATAAACTGGCTAATAGATCGGTTTAAACACATCATCAGGGGTATCTCATGTTACAGGCTAGTGTCGGCCGGAGTGTTGGCAAACAAACGCCGGATTCTTCAAGCTAGCTCCATCATATCGCAATGGTGCGCCAGGGGTAAAATCGTGGGTGGTTTGCGGCGTATCGGGCAAGGTATAAATATCAAACCCATGGGTGAGCACTAGGGCATGGCCAGCGGCAGTATCCCACCAGCTGCAAGGGCCAAAACGCGGGTATCGGTGGGCTAAGCCTTCTAGCAAATGGCAAAATTTTACGGCGCCACTAGCGGGTTTTACCGCAGGGGTGCTGTTTGTTTGGGCTTGTAATTGGGCCAGGTAGGCTTCCATGGTGGTGCCGATATGCAGGCTAGTGGCAATGGTGGGCGGGGTTGGTTCTGGGCTAGGGGGCGGGGCTAGCGGGGTAAAATCGCTGCCAGCGCCTAGTTCGCCGCGCCAAACCTTGCCGAGTAAGGGGCCGCCAATGTATACCAAGCCTTTTTTAGGTAGGGCCAGCACGCCAAAGGTGGGTTGGCCCTGCTCAATTAGGCCGATATTAATGCAAAAATCGCCGCTGCCATTAATAAAACTTTGGGTGCCATCCAGTGGGTCTACGCACCAAAACCGCTCCCATTGGGCGCGGGTGGTGGAGTCAAAATGCTCGCCTTCTTCAGAGAGCACAGGAATGCTAGGCGTCCATTGGGTAAGGGCGGTATTAATAATCGTATGGGCCGCTACATCCGCGGCGGTTACAGGCGAGCCATCCGCTTTTTTAACAATCTTATCAGGGCCAATGGCTAAAATAGTTTGGCTGGCTTCGTGGGCGAGTGCGGCCCAATCAATAAGTGGAGGAAGGGTAAAGGTCATGGGCACCTAAAGGCCGCATCGTAAGGCTGGCCAGATTCTAGCGCGTCGAGTACGCGTTTAACTTCTTGAAGATCTTCTCGCATAAGGTTTTTGGGGCTGCCAGGTTTTTCGGCAGGGTTGCGTAGCAGGTAAGACGGGTGAAACAACGCCATGGCTTTAACAGCTTGGCCGTGGTTGCCCACATAGGGCGAATCCATCCACTGGCCCCGCAGTTTGGTAATACCGCTAGGGATGCCCAGTACCGCCTTTAGGGCTGTGGCCCCGGCTAGTAAAATCATGTCTGGGCGAATAAGGGCCAGTTGTTCATCCAGGTGGGGTTTGCAGGCGGTGCGCTCGGCAGGTTTTGGGGGGCGATTATCTGGGGGACGGCACTTTACCACATTGCAGATATACACGTCGTTCTGGCGTCGTAGCCCTTCTGCCTCAATCATTTGGGTTAGCAATTTGCCAGAGCGCCCCACAAAGGGTAGGCCGGTTTCGTCTTCGCTGGCGCCAGGGGCCTCGCCAATAATCACAATGCGGGCGTAGGGGTTGCCATCGGCAAACACGGTTTGCTGGCGGGTTTCAGCTAATCCGCACTGGGTGCATTGGGCCACCTGGTGCTGTAAGGCAGCCAAGGGGGTGGTTGTGGCGGGTGGTAACGGAGCAGTGGGCACAGGCATAAGTCAGTTGTTACGATGACGATGGTTGATTCATCGCGGCTAAGGCGGCAGAAGTGGCCTTGTCGTTTTTCGCGTTGCTGCTGCGGGCTTCGCCTTCTGCCTTAACGGCTTTTAGGCGCTGCCACTTGCCACGGGCATGCACCACGTTTACGGCAATAAGGGTGGCCAGGGCGGCGGCAAACAAAAAGGCCACCATATTGTTGCTTAAGGCGGCGGTGCTGGGGTCGCTGGTAACCAGTAGGCCGGCCAGCGCGGCAGAGACATACGAGGCCATCGACCCGCAAATCATGGCCTTAATGCCCAGTTTGGCCAAATCGCCTTTGCGGCTGGGGGCCATTTCGCCAATGCCGCCAATTTGCATGGCAATGCTGCTAAGGTTGGCAAACCCACATAGGGCAAAACTAGCAATGGTGATGGCTTTGGGGCTAAGGGCCGCATCGCGAATAAGGGGCGATAGTTGGCTGTAGGCCACAAACTCGTTCACCACCATTTTAGTCCCCATTAAGGCGCCCACCATATCGGCTTCTGCGGCAGGGGTGCCTAGCAGCCACGCAATCGGCGAAAATAGGCGGCCCAATACGGTGCTTAGGGTGAGGTGGGTTAAATCCATGCCCCACAACACGGGGTACTCGCTGGCTGGGTCAATAAGGCTGGCCAGGCCTTTGCCTAGGGCCAGCATGCCGTAATCCAGCAGGGCGATGATGCCAATAAAGGCAATGAGCATAGCCACCACGTTTAAGCCAATGCGCAGGCCGTCGCTGGCCCCGCGGGCAGCGGCGTCAATTAGGTTTAAAGAGTCTTTCTCTACGTGGAGCTCGACGTTGCCCTGGGTGGGGGATACTTCGGTTTCTGGCATTACAATTTTGGCAGTCACCAAGGCCCCCGGGATGGCCATTAAACTGGCCGCCATTAGGCTGCTGGCGGGTATCCCCATTTGGATGTATACCGCCATCACCCCACCTGCAATGCAGGCCATGCTACCGGCCATCACCGCCAGTAGCTCGCTTTGGGTAAGGGTGGCCACGTAGGGCTTAATGAGGAGTTGGGCTTCTATTTGGCCTACAAACACGCTGGCCGTGTTGCTTAGGGCTTCTGCGCCGCTGGCGCCCATCAATTTATCAATAACGCGGGCCAAGTGCTTAACCACCCACTGCATAATGCCCACGTGGTAGGCAATGGCAGATAAGGCGGCCACAAAAATGATGGTAGGCACCAACTTAAACGCAAAAATAAAGGCGCCTGCCGGGCCAAATAGCTTTACCATGGTGTCTGGGTCGCTAACCAGAGGGCCAAATACAAAGCCTGCCCCCGCATCGGCAAAGCTAAGTAGTTTTTCTACCCCACGGCCTGCCCAAGCAAAAATAGCTTGGCCTAGGGGTAACCGCAGTACAATAATGGCCAGCATAATTTGTAGGCATAGCCCGCAAATAACCAGGCGCCAGTTAATGGCATGCCGGTTGCGAGACAACCCGTACGCGGCGGCCAACATAGCCAGTATGCCCAAAATCCCGGTGGCCCAGTTCATGTAAACGCTTCCCATTAGTGAGACAATAGCCCCATTGTGCCACAAACCCCGCCCACCTCTGAACCCTTGCTAGATGCCAGTTTACTCTGTAGCCAATCCCCCGGTACCATTAAGCCGGGGCTGCAACGCATGCACCGATTATTGGCGGCCCTGGGCAACCCTCATGTGGCGGTGCCTATTATCCATGTGGCGGGCACCAATGGTAAAGGCAGCGTGTGTAAACTGTTGGAATCTATTTTAGGTAAGGCGGGTTATGCGGTGGCCACCACCACCAGCCCTCACCTACAATGTATTACCGAACGCATTACCCATGGCGGGCAAGCGATATCGGTACAGGATTGGCAAGTGTGCCAAAGCCAGTTGGCATCGGTGGCCAGCGGGTTACCCACAGAAGAAAAACCCACCTACTTTGAAGCGGTGATGTTGCTGGCTTTTTTGGCTTTTCGGCATTGGGTACACACGATAGGGTTGGATGTGGCCATTGTGGAAACCGGCTTGGGCGGTCGGTTAGATGCCAGCAATGTGGTAGACGCCCCGTTGCTAACCGTGATTACCAGCATTGGGGTAGACCATACCGAGTTTTTAGGCGACACGGTGGCCCAGATTGCCGCAGAAAAAGCGGGTATTATAAAACCATCCGTGCCGTTGGTGGTGGGGCCCGCGTTGCCTGCGGATGCCTTTGGTGTGGTTACCCAGCAGGCAGCGGCCTTGGCCTGCCCGGTGCGCGTTGCGGATAACGATCGCCTCACCACAGTATCGACTGATATAACCGGCCAACAGGTGGCAGATACCACCACGGGCCAACGGTATACCTTACCCCTGCTAGGGCCTTATCAACAGAGCAACTTAGCCACCACGCTTGCCGCCATAGAGACCTTGCAATCGCTAGGGTGGGTTATCCCGGCAGAGGCGGTAGCGGCGGGTGTGGCGGCGGTGCGCCATGGGGGCCGAGGCCAGATATTGGCCGAACAATGCTTACTTGTGGATGGTAGCCATAACGCGGATGGCTGGGCTGCCTTGGCCCAAACCCTACAGTGTGTGTTGCCTAACGAGCCCTTACATCTATTACTGGCGGTAAAGGCCACCAAGCCCTTGGCAGGCTTAACCCACTTGTTGTCGTCGGTTTTGGTGGCGCGTGTAACGTGTACAGCAGGGCCTACTAGTGCCGGGCCGTACTATACGGCCCAAGCCTTACGCGATGTGTTAATCCAACAGGCGCCTCTCCCGGCCAGCGCTATCCATGCGGAAGAAGCGTTCCCCCAAGCTTGGCAGCAGTTTAATCAGCGCCGGGCCCCGGCGGGCGGGTTGGCGTGGGGGGTGGTGACAGGCTCGCTACATCTGTGTGGCAGTATTCTTAATGTATTAGAATAAACAACAATTTGTTACAAAAAACCGGCTTAGCCGTTATTATTCGCCAAAATTGGACGATACCCCCCATGCCAGTACTTTAATTTATTGGGGATTCCATCCATGTCCTTCCAGTTACCGTCTGGGTTTAATCGCACAGTGCGAGAAGCCCGCCAAACCCTTAAAGATATTAATAGCAAACCTCGGCAACAATCGGCAGATACCGCCGGCAGCGCGCCGGATGATACTGCATCGTTGGGCGTTGGGGGCATGGCAAAAGAAATTGAGCAGTTAAAACAATTGCTCACTACCTTGCCGGATGGCCCAGAAAAAGATAATTTAGCCATGCAAATTGCCATGCTGGAGCAAACCACAATGGCGGGCAATGTGATGAATGGGTTTAATAATAACCCCTTTGGTTCAATGTTCGGTGGCATGAATGGTATGGGCGGCAGCCCCTTTGGTAACCTGTTTGCCAACCCTTTCGGCTCGATGTTTGGCGGTATGGGGGGTAACCCTTTTGGCAATATGTTCTCTAACCCCTTTGCGGCCATGTTCGGTAATATGGGGGGCGGCTTTTCGCCTATGCTAGGCGGATTTAACCCGATGCTGATGTTGATGTCGTTATTTTTACAGCCCCCACTAGAGGTGAGAGATTACCCAGGGGGTCAGCCAAACCCACGGCCCGATATTCTGCACACCTCACCCGGGTTTCCAGAGCCTGCAACAGTGCCGAATGAGCCTGTTGATACAAGGTTAGACGTTGAAGAAATAGCCCAAACCTTGCCAGAAGGGGTGGGTTGGTGCGGTACAGAAGCTCCCATGTCGTGTATTGGTGACGAGGAGTTTCCACTAGAAGGACAAGGTATTTCCCACGACGAAGCCCTTAAAAAACCTTACGAATAGCTACCTATAGGTTTGGTGCAACGGAATACAATACCCACTGCGCATCACGGCTACTTTCGTTTATAGTAGCGGCTACAGGAGTTGTGTTTGGTTAAAAAGGCACCGGGTTCAATGATTTCTATACTTGGCGCAGGCGTGGCCGTGGCGTGTAGCGTGGCATTTTCTGCCTTTGATGCCGCCCGTAAGCATTTGGTGCAACACCTACCCACTTTGCCCTTGCTGGCTATATTAATGGTGGGCCAGGCCATGATGATTGCCGCCTGGTGGGCTGTTAGCGTGGCTGGGTGGGGCGACCCCAACTTGTTGCCCACGTTGCCTGCCAGCTACTGGGACTACCTGGCCGCCACGGTAGCGCTAAATGTGGTGGCCAATGTGTTGTTTTTGTTGGCGGTTAAGTGGGCACCCATTAGTTATGCCATCCCCATGCTCTCTTTAACGCCGTTGTTTGCGGGTTTGGGTGGGTGGTTACTGCTAAACGAAACCCTAACCCCGTTCCAATGGGTGGGCGCTTTGGGCATTGCTGGCGGTACCTTTGGCTTGGCTTTAACAGCGAACCGTAATAAACCAACTCAGTCTGTAGCGAGTAAGCCGTTGTTGGGTATGGGGTGTATGGCGATGGTGGCGCTGCTGTGGGCGCTGGCCCCCGTGGTGGATAAACCGTGTGCCCAATGGGCAGGCCCGTTATTGCACGGGTGGTTGTTGTATAGCGCCATTGGCGCGGCAACCCTAGTGGCCATGGCCCTATATAGGGATAAAACCCCTGCCCCGCTGCTGTTAGGGGGGGTGGTTAAGCAGCAAGCGGTGCCTTTGGGGGCGGCCTTAGGGGCGGCAACGGCCAGCACGGTATTGCAGCTATGGGCCATATTGCTGTTGCCCGTTAGTGTGGTAGAAGGCATTAAACGGGCCCTCGGTTTGGTGGGGGCCATGGTGGCGGGCCGTTATTTATTTAACGAGCCCACGGCGGCCCGGCAATGGTTGTGGGTGGGCTTGTTGTTAATAGCCCTATGGGCCATGTTGTTTGGCTAGCCAATAAAAAAGCCCGCCGAACCGGCGGGCTTTAGGAATTTTGAATAGTTGGAACGGAATTTGGGCTATGGGGTGGTTCCAATTTTACCGAAGGCATTGGCCATATCTTCAGCAGCTTTTATACGGGCCTGCATAAGGTTTTCCATCATAGTTGTTTGTAAGCCAAGTTGAGAACCTAGCATCTTGTTTTGTGCCTCGGCCATTCTCACGTTCATAGCGGCAAGGGGGGCACTATGTTGTGTTTGTAAGGCATTTACATAAGAAGCCATTAGATGAGGATCGTCATACAACCCTTTATAACTACCAAGCTTTTTTACCAAACCTGCGGCATCTTTGGCTTTTTTTGCAGCTTGCGCCGCTTGATGCTGAGCAAGAACCGCAGAAACTTGGTGGTTAGCCTGTTGCTGATATAAGCTTTCTAGTGAGTGACCAGAACCACCCCCGAAAAAGTTCCCAAACAGGTTATCAAACCAACCGCCGCCACCAGTATGGCTTACACTACCAGCGTTAGGCAGGTGATGGGAGGCGCCATGGACATTGTTACCATAAGCTCCTTGAAAGGTGCCTTGAAAATTGCCTGCTGGAGCAGCCGTCTGGGTAGCAGCATGCTGTTGGGCAAGGATTTCGCGTGCTAATACTTGAGCATCATCTGCGCCTACAGTTAGGTGTTTGGCAAGCTCAGTGGCTTGTGTATCTAAAGCAGCTTTTGCTTGTTGAGTGGCTGCAGCATTAGCTTTACCAGTAAAAAATTTGGTAAACACATCACCAATATGATTACCGCCTTGAGCAACGCTGCCTCCTCCATGTGCGGCAGAATTTAAAAAGACCTTTCCAGCTGCCTCAAAGGGCACTACAATAGAACTTGCCAGGTTCGGTACTGTTCTAAGTAAAGACATATAACTTACTCTCCTTCGAATATGTGTGACTTTTCCTCTGATGAGGATAACTGAATCGTGGGTTCATGTGTATTAAAACCTTCTATTGTTTTCTTCGTGCGGTTTTTTGCTTGTAATATAACGTTTTGTTAACAAAGCACTGGGGTTTAGGCAACTTTATTCAAAAACATGTTTTTATTAATAATAAGATAGTTACAATGTGGGCCAATGGTTTGGCTGAGTTGTTTTTAGTATGGCTTGCACGGCAAGTTATACAATGTGTGGAGACTTAATAAAACAACCAACCGGTGGAAAAAATATTGGCAATATAGATAAGGTACCGTAACCGCGCGTTAGCTTGGTTGCGATTGAGGAACACCCTTGCTAGACGGGATTTAATCATCTGCAGTTTGTGTGTGCAGTTGTTTAAAACCCAACCATACGGTAATGGCGCACTGTGGTCATGCGGCCGTTCTCACCATAGTAAATGTGTGGCTATGTGTGATGCCGAGATAAAACAGCAGTAAGCCAAAGGAACGAAGTGGGACATCCATCTAGCAGCAACAACTAGATAATAGTACTGTGAGGAGACACGTATGCAGCATTATGCGTCTGCAGCGGTAAACAATGCGTTTACCCCGGTATCGTATGCCCAGCCCCAATCGGCAGGTACAGATAACACGGCCAAGGCCCAAGCGGAACAAGCTAAACAGGCACAACAAGCCGAGCAATACCGCCATAGCATGCGGCAAACCATGGGCCTAATTACCGAGCCAGAACAAAATAGAGTGGGCACCAACCCCTTTATGCAACAAGATTTAGAACACCTGCAATTTACCTTTCAGCAATATGATAAGCAGGTACAGCAATACGGTACCTCTCATCGGGGGCGGTGGCTGGATTTAGTGCCGTGGACCAGCCTTAGCTAAAGGTCAAATGGTTTTGTAGAATAACACCCGCCTAACGATAGGCGTATTATTCTTACCCTTATTTTTATTATGTTGTGCTGCTACCCGTAGGCGTTTTATCGTTGCTTGTAGTGGCGTCGTTCGCATTGTCTGTGTCGTTGCTATCGCCAGGTAAGGCACCCACGCGGTTTCGGCCTGCTTCTTTGGCGCGATATAACCCTTCATCGGCGGTACCAATTAGTTCTGCAGGTGTGGTGCCGTGGGTTGGGTGCATGGCCACCCCCACGCTAATGGTAACGTGTTTGTACACGTTTTCCGCAATAGGGTAGGCTTCATCTGCAATGGCAGAAACCAACTTTTGAGCGACTTGCAGTGCGGCGGCTTGGTCAACATCGGCCAGCACCACCGCCATTTCTTCGCCGCCGTAGCGGGCCACTAAATCGCCCCGCCGTACGGATTTTTCTAGTTTGGCGGCAACGCATTTCAATACACGGTCGCCGGCTTGGTGGCCGTAGGTATCGTTAAACTTTTTAAAGAAATCAATATCCACCATAATCAGGCCGCAGGTTTCTGTGCCTCGTTCGCTGCGGGCGACTGCATTGGCCAAATGCTCTTGAAAGTAGCGGTGGTTTTTTAGGCCTGTCATGGCATCGGTGGTGGCCAGTTTATAGGTGCGTTCAAAATCCTGGGTTCGGCTTAAGTAGCGCACCACATAGGTTAATACGGTAACCACCACCCCAGAAGCCAGCGGTGCCGCAATGCTCACCCACAAGTCATACTCTAGGTAAACCCAAAAGGCGGCCAACACATACCATACAAAGCACACGCCCACGCCAGCCACGCCAATCCACACGCTTCGGGTGTACACAATACAAAGCACACACCCTAGCCATAGCAGCAAGGAGTAAATCACATTGGTGGTTTGGCTGGCACGTTCAATAAAATGGTCGTGTTGTTGCAGGTTGTCAAAAATGGTGGCCTGCATTACCACCCCAGGGATGGTGGGGTGAACCGGGGTGGTTTTAATATCAAAGGTAGAAACAGACGTGGTGCCTACAAACACAATTTTGTTGTTAAGGGTGTCCTTAAGTTCGCGTACTTCCTCTGGGATGGCTTTGCCCGTAATGGCGTTTAGTACATGCCACACAGGGATTTGTCGGTAAGGGATAGGAGGCGCTTGGGGGTCTAGCTTGTTATAGGTGTTTACTAAGGTTTGGGTTAGCTGGCTTTTTTCCTTAACACTAAGGGTCTTGCCTTGGGTGGCTAATATTTTTTCTATTCGGGCGATTTCGTTTTTGTAGTGTTGTTGGTCGCCACTCGTGTTGTACCAGTGCACCAAGTAGCGACCATCTAACATAAGGGGGATGGAAATATTGCCGATGTTAAGGCGGTTGCCTCGGGTAACGGTAATGGGCTGGTGGCGCAAAGATTCTGGAACGACCACATCTAAAAACACCCTAAACCCTAGGTACGGAAAGATCATTTCCTGGGGGGTGGTTTCGGTGCAGGTGGCGCTTGCCGCGTTAGGGTTATCGTCACTGCAAGGGCCTTCTTTTTCCCAGTCCAAAATAAAAAACAGGGGGTTGGTACGGCTGACGCCATCTCGGTCGCGGATGTGGTTTACGGTGGCAAGTCGTTCGGGTACCGTCATTAATCCAGGTAAGATTTTTCGGTAATTGTCTAATCGCAACCAAGAGTAGCTGCTTAAAAAGTAAGGGGTATGGCCTTCTGTTTTTAAGGTAATGCTGCCTTTGTCTAAGTTTTCTAAATCGGCTTGTGTGGGGCTTTTGCCCAGGCGAGCCAGTTGGTCGTGGTTGTTGTCAAAATTTATGCTGGTGTAAACGTTATCGTAGTTTTGGAAGGCTTCCACTAACAATTTGTCGCCCCCTGCCCCATAAATCCCTTTCTCTCGGCGAGAAAAAGTAAACATTAAGTCAAAGGCAATATTGCGAACGTGGGCTTCATCGTTTAGCCAACGGATTAAATCGGCAGAGACGCTACGGCTCCACGGCCAGGTGCCGTATTCATCCTCGTATAAAGTAAAGGAGTTATCATCAAAGTTAAGCAGCACAATGTTGTCGCTGGGCTGGGCGGCTAATTCGTCTACTTCTAAACTGGCGCGCCAATCAAAGGTTTTTCGTTCTAGGTCTTCAAAAAAGGGGTGTTGTGCTAACCCTGGCAGCATAATAATAACGCTAATGGCCCCTAGCAATAGTAATGCCCTAAAGCTCCATTTTTTGGCTTTATCGCTACTGCCTTTGTTTAGCCAGGAAAACCCCATGCCGTGTACGCCCTTGTTGTAGTGTGTTACCTAGTACTGCTATCGTCTTCATCATAAGGGATGGCGAGCGGTATGCAGCGGTAAGGGGCCTGTAAATCCGGTAAACAACCTAGGGTGGTTTGGTGGCCTTATGGTGGGTGTGTTTAGTCGTGGGTATCGGTGGCGCCAGCCAGCTGGCGCACGGCAGATAAAGCGCCCGTAATATGGCCGCTGATATTAAACATACTTTTGGTTAAATGGTATACCCGGCCGGTGTTATCTAGCACCACGGTTACCCGGTGGGGGAATAACCCTAAAAACGTGGGGAGGCCCCAGGCTTGGCGGGTGGTGTGCTTAGGGTCGCTTAGTAAGTTAAAAGGCAGGCTGTGGTGTTGGGTGGTGCTGGTATGAGAGGATTGACTATCCCCGCTAATGCCGACAATAGTGACATTGTGTTGTTGAAATACGCTGTATTGCTGGCCAAAAGTGCACATTTGTTGGGTGCACCCAGGGGTACCATTTTTAGGGTAGAAAAACACCACCACTGGGCCGCCGTTGGCCAGTAGCCCGCTTAACGAAACGGCTTCGCCCTGGTGGTTTGGCAGGTTAAAATCAGGTGGGGTTTGACCAATAGAGAGGGCCATAAAACAGATCTTAAATAGTTAGGCAGTGGTAAGGGGTGCGTGTTGGGTTAGTGCGGCAATGCCAGGTAAAGTCTTGCCTTCTAAAAATTCTAAGCTGGCGCCTCCACCGGTGCTTACGTGGGTAAAGGCGGTGCGGGGTAGGTTAAATTGGCCAATGGCGGCCACCGTATCGCCCCCACCCAGTACGGTTGTGGCGCCGGTATGGGTGGCGTTTTGCACCCATTGGGCCACAGTGCGGGTGCCGTTGGCAAAGGCGGGCATTTCAAACACGCCCACGGGGCCATTCCATAAAATAGTTTTAGCCGATTCTATAATCGGTTGCCACTCGGCAAGGGTGTTGGGGCCCGCATCTAGCCCCATCCACCCATCGGAGATGGTGTTACTGGGGCATATTTGGGTGTTGGCCTCGTTGCTAAATCCATCAGCCGCCACCACATCACTACCTAAATGGAGCTGCACCCCTTTGGTATTCGCCAGCGCGATGAGTTGCCGGGCGGTATCTAAATGCTCGTCTTCTACCAATGAATTACCGACGGCACCGCCTTGGGCTTTAACAAAGGTAAACACCATGCCGCCACCAATAATCAGGTGTTGCACGGTATCCAATAATGTTTGTAGCACGGTAATTTTACTGCTAACTTTGCTGCCGCCCACAATGGCCACAAAGGGCTGCGCAGGGTTGTGCAGTAGTGGTGTTAGGGCGTCGAGTTCTTTTTGCATGAGCAGGCCGGGGATAGCCACCGGCACGTGCTTGGCGATACCTGTGGTGCTGGCGTGGGCGCGGTGGGCGGCGCCAAAGGCATCGTTTACAAAAATATCCACACCACTAGCCAGCTTTTGGGCAAAAGCGGGGTCGTTGGCTTCTTCGCCGGGTTCAAACCGAATATTTTCCAATAACGCAATCTCGCCAGCTTGTAGGTTAGCCATGGATTGGGGGTAGTTGGCTAAATTATCCGGTGAATAGTGAACTGGTGTGCCCAATAATTCGCCAAGTCGTTTCGCGACAGGGGCTAGGCGTAATTCATCAACGACCTTGCCTTTGGGTCGGCCAAAGTGGGCAGCGACAATGACTTTCGCATTGTTTTTCAGAAGATATTTTAAAGTGGGCAATGCTTCGCGGATGCGGGTGTCATCCGTAATAGTGCCGTTCTTATCGAGTGGCACGTTCAAATCTTCGCGCACCAGTACGGTTTTATTAGCGACATTTATATCGTTTAAGGTTGGCATGGGGTTGCGTTCCGCATCGTATCAATATTACTCGGCTAACTTTTTAGCAAGGATGTTGTTAATTACTTCTGGGTTGGCTTTGCCTTGGCTGGCTTTCATAATTTGGCCCACAAAAAAGCCTATTAACTTGGTTTTGCCAGCCTTGTAGGCGGCCACGTTGTCTGGGTTTTTGGCAATAACCTCATCCACCATGGCTTCTAAGGCGCTTTCGTCGTTAATTTGGCCCAGGCCTTTTGCCTCTACTAGCGCTTTGGGGCTGCCGCCATTGGTAAGCAGTTCTGGCAGTAGCTTTTTGCCCACGCTGCTGCCAATGGTGTTGGCTTCTAGCAGGGCCACCAGCTCTACCAAGTGCTCGGGGGTTAGGGCAATCTCGGTAATGTCTTTTTTCTCGGTGTTTAGCCAACCGTTAATATCCGTTAGTAGCCAATTGGCGATGGGTTTATGCAGGTTGGGCTGGCCTTGGGTTATGGCCAAGCAGGCGTCGTAATAATCGCCTAGTTCTTTGGTTTCGGTTAGCAGGTTGCTTTCAAAGGCGGGTAGGCCAATGGTGTTCAGCAAGCGGTCGTAGCGTTGGGCAGGCAGCTCTGGCAGGCTTTGCTTAACCGATGCCAACCACTCCCCATCAATCCGCAACGGGGGTAAATCCGCTTCGGGGAAGTACCGATAATCATTGGCGGCTTCTTTGCCCCGCATGGGCAGGGTTTCGCCAGTGGCGTCGTTCCACAGGCGGGTTTCTTGGGTAATGGTGCCGCCTTCGTTTAGCACCTTGGTTTGGCGAGCCACTTCAAAATTAATGGCGCGTTCAATGGCGCGCAGGCTGTTCATGTTTTTGGTTTCGGTGCGGGTACCAAATGTGGTACTGCCCACGGGGCGAATACTCACGTTGGCATCGCAGCGCATGCTGCCTTCTTCTAGGTTGCCATCGCACACGCCCAGGTAGCGCACAATATTGCGCAGGTTGGCCATGTACTCTTTGGCCTCTTCCGCGCTGCGAAGGTCTGGCTCGCTAACCACTTCTAGCAGTGGTGTGCCGGCGCGGTTTAAATCCACCAGGCTGTATAGGCTACCGGCCAGGCCTTCTGCGCCCACGTGGTTTAACTTACCGGCATCTTCTTCTAAGTGGGCGCGGGTAATGCCAATGCGTCGCCCGTTGCTTAAATCCATAAAGCCGTTTTCGCACAAGGGTTGGTCAAACTGAGAAATTTGATACCCCTTGGGCAAATCGGGGTAAAAGTAATGTTTACGGTCAAACTTGCTAACGGGGGCAATGGTACAGTTTAGTGCTAAGCCCAGTTTAACGGCTAAATCGCGGGCTTTTTCGTTCAGTACCGGCAAGGTGCCGGGGTAGCCTAGGCAAATGGGGCAGGTGTGGGTATTGGCATCCGCCCCAAAGTGGGTGCTGCTGTTGCAAAACAGCTTGGCATCCGTTTTTAGTTGCACGTGGACTTCTACCCCAATAACGGTTTCAAACTTAGTGGGGGTGGCGGTTGCCGTGGTCATGGTGGTATTCCTGTGGGGCTGATAAAGATAGCGGTATTTTCCCACAAGGGGCCAGGGCTGTCAGGTAGGTACCTTTTTGGTTTCATCAGCCAAGCGGGGGAAATACCCGCGCCAAGTGACCCTAAACCTACAGCCCCTAGCCGATGAATTACAATGCCCTTTGAGACAATACTGGTAATACCACAACAACCACCTCAACCGAGCGGGCAGCGACAATATCCTTTAGATATGCTAAAGGTATCTAGTTGACCGCTCTTTTATTGTTTAGGGATATTCCTTAACTTTTTTCTTAACAAAAAACGCAATCATGGCCAGAATATTGTTTTTATATATTATAAGAGAGTAAATTCCTGGCACGTAACGTTGGTTATGCCGCATCCAGGAAATGTTCATTAACAATGGAACATGTAGTGAGAAGAGCGTAGCGCTTTTTAAATGGAATATCTACCGTAAGCGCCCCTAACACCTTGGCCCAGCAGCCACCCCTGTGTTAGCCCCTAAACAGTATTCAGAGAGGTAAAGTATTATGTCAATTGGAAACGGCACCTTTGGCCTTACTCAGATGATTAGCGTTGGCAACCAAGTTAATATGATTGCTGGCGGTACTGCTAGCCAACTAAAAGCCATGGGCGGTGCCCCCAGCTTGTCGGGTATGTCGGCCAACCACCGCAGTATTTTGGCTGATACGGTTAATGCCATGAAAACCGGTAGAATTTACCAAGAGATACCTAAAGATGCGGATGCGTTAGCCGCAGAAGCGGAAGAAAAAGCCGAAAAGGATTTGGATAGACGCCTTAAAGAGAGGTTGCTCCAATACTTGGATGAATCGGAAGCCGCTCCAGCACCAGCACAGGAGCCCCCTTTTGGTGAGGCTATCTTGTATTATCTGCTAAATAGGATATTGTAGCGTTAAGGCGTGTTACTGACAGGTAGCAGGCCCTAATGCATTTGAAGAATTGTTGAGGGACGTGTTGCTGTTTTGCAAAACGGCGCAGTATTTATAGCGTACAATAGGTCTGAGAACTGTTTACCCACTCAGGCCTATTGCTATGTCTACCAATTCTGTTACCACCACCCACCCCGCGGGCACTACCGCTGCGGTTGGCATTATTATGGGCAGCCAAAGCGATTGGCCTACCCTAAAACATGCCGCCGCCACCTTGCAAGCACTGGGCATTGCCTACGAGTGCGCCATTGTAAGTGCCCACCGTACACCAGGGTGGATGGCAGAATACGCAAACCAGGCTGTCGGGCGGGGCCTAAAGGTGATTATTGCCGGTGCTGGCGGGGCTGCCCACTTGCCTGGCATGGTGGCCGCCCACACGCCTTTGCCCGTGTTAGGGGTACCTATCCAAAGTAAGGCGCTTAACGGGTTGGATTCGTTGCTATCCATGGTGCAAATGCCGGCGGGGGTACCAGTGGCCACCTTAGCTATTGGCGATGCAGGTGCGCGCAATGCTGGTTTGCTGGCCGCGAGCATACTGGCCACGAATGACACCGAATTGATGGATGCATTGGTAACCCAACGCGCCGAACAAGCCTGCAAAAGCCGAAGCAGCGCCCCAACAGATGACCCCCTGTTTGTAAGCAGTGATGTTTTAACGAATAAGTAGTGGGTACAGGGCTATTTGGTTAAAAAGCGCTGTAAGTTGGAAGGCGCTTTGCCGGTTTGTAGTACGTGCCAAGCCAACCTTAGGCGGTAGCGCCAATCGGCTAGTTGGCGGGCCAGGGTCCAATCGTTATGTTGGGTAAGGGCCTGCACGGTGCCGCTATTGGCATGGAGCTTATCAATATCGCGGCCTTCTTTGTCGCGTAGGGCGCGGCGAGTATCGGCGCCTTGTTGGCGGTGTTGTTGGGGCTCGGTATGGGGTTGGTAAGGGGGCACATCGGCGGGTCGTCCGTCATCGGTAATGCGCACCAATACCATGTAGCAACTGGCAATATGGCGAGGCTTGCCGGGGTGGTTGGGGTTAATGGCCTGTACTTCTACTTGTACCTCCATACTGGTGCGCCACACCTGGGTAATAATGGCGCGGGTTTCAATGGTTTCGCCAATAAACCCAGGGGCAATAAAGCTCATCCGGTCGGCGCGGGCATTCACCACGGTTTGGCCTAGGCAGTGCTTTTCTGCCGCAATGCGGGCTGCGGTGCTAATTTGTTCTAAAATAACGCCACCAAACACGTTGCCGCTTAGGTTGGCGTCTTTATCGGTAGCCAGGTGGGTGCGCAGGGTAATGGCATCGGCGTCAGTGCCGTCAATGGCTATCCACGGGGCGGCGTTGTCTTCGGCAAAGCGGCGTTTTTTGCGTAAATCCGCGGCCAGTAGGGCGGCATGCTGGGGGGCGGTGTGCCATTGGAGTGCAGGCAGCTTGGCCTTGCTTCGGTCGCTGTTAAAGGCCACAAACACCAGGTAAGCCCGCGCCACTTTGCGGCTGGTAATGGGGCAGCTATGCCCTGTGTTTTGCCGGTAATTCACAGCATAGACATCCACCACAACTTCTAAAGAAGAGTTCCACACCTGGGTAACGGTGGCCTCCATGGCAATAAATTCCCACACATGGATGGTGTTGATAAAGTTGGTACGGTCTAACGAGGCGGTCACCACGTTAAATTCGTTATCCACATACTGTAGGGCGGCAAAAGCGCCCACCACATCAATTAGCTTAAGCAGGTAACCGGCTTGGATGGTGCCCAGGCGGTTGCAGTGGTCTTCTAACAAGGGCTGAAAAATAAAGGCGGTGGAGGATTCTGGGGTGTGGGGTTGGCGGGTAGGCATGGGGTGGGTGGGTACTGCGTAAGGGGTAAGTAAAATGTAAGCTGTTATTGTACCTGCCAAAATACCCCCCAGCCAGTGGAGACGAAAACCACCTAGACGTGATTGAATGGAAACAGGCTAACAGAGCCATATACGATGGATTAGGCAGAGAGCATAAGGCGGGTGTACACCCCCTTTAGCCAAGGTGGAACCGGTGGGCAAACAACAACAACGCAAACAGTACCCCCATAAAACGGGCCTAAAAAACGGCCAAAATATGGGTAAGCAGATTTCTGCGAAGGCCATGCGGCAGGGGCTGCAAGCCATAGAAAACAAAGATTACCCTGCCGCCTTTAAGCATTTTAAGGCGCTCCACCAGCAGTACCCACACCATGCAGATGCCCAGTATTTTTATGGGGTCATGGCCTTTCATACCCAACAGGCAGATGAAGCCATTACGGCACTGCAAGCCCAAACTGGTTGGCAAAAAGTGGCTAAATCCGATAGTGATGGTAACGACGAAGCATCTTCTAAACCCTATGCCACTGTGCCTACAGGCAATGCCTTGTACCACACTCACGAAGACGCCCTGTACTTTTTGGGCTTGGCTTACCATGAGGCTGGCGAGTTTAAAGAAGCCTGCCGCGTGTTGGAAGCCTTAATAGCATCCCCGGCTTTGCCGGTAGAGTACCGAAAAAAAACCCATGCCATGTTAGGCCGTAGCCTAATGTCTGCCTACGAAAGCGCGAAGGCAGTAGAGCACTTAAACAAGGCCTTGGCCATAGACCCTAATTGTGGCGTTACCTGGACAAACCTGGCCCATGCCACCATGGCGATGGATAAGCTGGATGATGCTGCCGAAGCCCATGAAACCGCTATTCGATTAAATGAAAACAACACCGCCCAAGTACAAGCCGTGCTGCGGCTAAAACGTTCCTTGGCAATGCTGTACAAACGCCTAGGCAGAGAAGCAGAGTGCCAGCAGTTGTACCAGCAAATTTTTAATGCCACGCCATCCTACGGGCTTATTTTAGAGCAATCCTTATTTCTGCCAAATATTTACCCCTCGCTAACGAGTGTGGGCAACTACCGAAACCAGTTTATTGGTAACTTGGCCGCCATGGTGCAGGATGCCCCCTTAATGCCCCACATTGCCGAAGAGCTAAACTGCCCGCCCGCCTTTTTGCTAGCCTACCATGGTGAGAATGATCGTGAAATTCATTCTGCCTTGGGCCAACTGTTTCATCGCTCCCTTAACCCGCCAGAATTGCCCAAAAAACCACGAGGGCAAAAAATAAAAGTGGGGGTTATTTCTCGCTTTATGGTGGAAAAACACACCATTGGCAAACTGTACTTGGGGCTGTTTAAGCACCTTAACCCCGATGACTTTGATGTTTATATTTTCCAAATTGCCCCGAAGTTCCATCCTAAGGCCCATGGCGGTTGGGTAAAAGATGGCAACATTACTCGTGGCTTTTTACCCGAAACGAATCAGGCCTTGGCCCAAAAAATTGTGGCCCATGCAGGGCTAGATGTGGCCTTTTTTACCGATATTGGCATGGACCCCACCACCTACTTTTTAGCCTTTAACCGCTTGGCCCCGGTGCAGTGCGTTACCTTTGGCCACCCCGTAACCACGGGCATCCCTAATATGGATTACTTTATTAGTGCCCGTCATATGGAACCCGACGGTGCCGACGACCATTACAGCGAGCAGTTGGTTTGCCTGGAAAATATCCCCACCTACTATGCCAAACCTAAGGTGACCCAAACCTTTACCAAGGCAGATTATGGCTTTACTGAAGATGACCACCTGTATATTTGCCCCCAAAGCTTGTTTAAAATGCACCCAGAATATGACGCTATTTTTAAGGGCATTTTAGAGAAAGACCCCAAGGCCAACATTGTGTTGTTAGAAGGGGTGACTAAAATTTGGGATGACCAATTGGTGGCGCGGTACCAGCAAAGCCTGGGCGCAGAGCATACCCAGCGCATTCGGTTTTTATCTCGTATGCCACGAGAAAAACTTATTGGCCTAATGCAGTGCGCAGAAGTGATGCTAGACCCCATCCACTTTGGGGGCGGCAACACCAGCCTAGAGGCTTTTGCCGTGGGCACCCCCATTGTTACCTGGCCGGGGGGCTACATGCGCAGCCGAGTCACCAGCGCGGCCTACCACGCCATGCAGGTAACGGAGTTAATTGTACCCACCCATGCGGCCTATATTGATAAAGCCGTAGAGATTGCGACGAACCCAGCCGTGCGCGAGCAGTATAAGCAATCTATTTTGGCTGCCAGTGATATTCTATTTGAAAACGAAACCGTGGTACGCGAATTGGAAACCTTTTTTCGTTTAGCGGTGGATGAAGCTGAGAAACAAGGTAGGTATTTGCCTACAGATGAATGTATCGCATTTTAACCGATTGTTGAAAGATTGTTGTAATGACCATTTTAGCGAACCAAACGCCCTCGGCCATACTGGATGAGACCTTGCCTGCAAGTGCGCCGGTAGCGGTACCGTGCCCGGCGTGTCAGCACCATTGGGCCATGCCGTTTTACCATGGCGGCGCCCACCCGTTAACCACGGTGGTGTTGCCCACTACCCAGGCCCAGGCGTTTAACCAACCTAAGCTACCCTTGGATTTTGTTAGCTGCATGGGGTGCGGCCATGTGTATAATCAGCAGTTTGATTACACCCAAGTACCCTACAGCGATAAGCCTTACCGCATGTTTAATAAAGGCAGTGTGTGGCAACATTTTTTAGAAGAATTATACGCTGAATTTAATGCGCGTTTGGCCTGTTACCCTAACCCAGTATTAATAGAAGTAGGGTGCGGGGATGGCCACTTTTTAGCCGAACTGGGCGACCGCCAACCAGGGGCCACCCTTATTGGCTTTGACCCGAATGGGGATGTGCCGGATAGTATTCAGTTCCATACCGAATTATTTAACCCGGCTTGCCATGTGGCCCAGTACCAGCCAGATATGCTGTTGTTTCGTCATGTGTTAGAGCATTTAACCCACCCGCTAGAGCTACTCCAAGGCATTGCCTTGCAAGCCAGTGTCCACAATCGCCCCATTCAGGCTTACTTAGAAGTGCCGTGTATTGACCGTGCGCTGGCCACCGGCCGTACGGCAGATTTTTTCTACGAGCATTATTCCCACTTTACCCAGCATTCGTTTAAAACCTTGTTGGAAACCGCCGGGGCCACCATCCATACCCTAACAAAGGGCTATAATGATGAAGTGGTATTTGCCTTTGTGTGCTTTGAGCCCCACCCAGCCCATACCCAACATCAGCAGCAGGCCATTGGGTTTAGTAACCATGCCAAGGCGGCCAAAACCACCATTAACCAACAATTATCGGCCTTGGTGGCGGCGGGCAGTACCATGGCCATTTGGGGTGGCACCGGCAAAGCCGCTGCCTTTATCCACCGGTATGGCTGCGATAATGACCGATTCCCCACGGTGGTGGATAGCGACACGGCGAAGCATGGCACCTTTGTGCCCGGTACGGGCCAGGCCATTGTTAGCCCCCAGGTATTGGTAGCAACACCGCCGGATGTGGTGGTGATCCCTACCCAGTGGCGCGCCCGCGATATTGTGGCCGAGATGACCTTGCTAGGGATTACGCCCGCCCAAATATTGTTGGAGCATGGCGGGCAGTTGTGCGATTATCATGATGATGCGCATCCCTACAAATAAACCTGCTTTTATTAATAGTTGTTATTGCTGTAAAACCTTTGGTTGTATAGGTAGGCTTGGCTTGTGAAGTTAGGGGTGATTGATTCCGGCGTGGGTGGGCTAAGTGTACTGCCTCATTTAACGGCCAGTATGCTGCCTTTAACCGAGCTGGTGTATGTGGCGGATACGGCCTGGATGCCTTATGGGTGCCGTACCCCTGATGAGTTGCGTCCGCGGGTGGGCCAGTTGATTGATTGGTTGGTAACCCACCATGGGGTGCAAGCCATTGCCCTGGCCTGTAACACGGCCACCACCATCGCCCTTAAGCCAGAAAATGTGGGTAATGCCACCCCTTTTAATGCCTTTGATGCGATGCAATGGTTGCGCACCGCCTTTGCCGTACCGGTGGTATCGCCGGTGTTTCCTACGGTGGAGTGGATGGCGTACCAATTAGCCCATGGCCATATACCAAACCATGTGGTGTTGTGGGCAACAGAAACCACCGTAAACAGCACGTTATACCAACGGGCATTGGCAGATTTTGCCCAACACACCATGACGGTGACGAGTGTGAGTGGTGGCCCCTTAGCCGCCCGTGTAGAAACCCACGACTTAAGCGAATCGGATGAGTTGATTCAATCCTTGGCGCATACGATTAACGCGGCAGGGTCGCCAGTGTCCTTAATTATGGGTTGTACCCATTACCCCCATGCCTGGCATTGGTTGGCGCCCCATATTATAACGGCGGTTACCTTAGTTAATCCGGCGGAGCATTTATCGGCTAAGTTGCAAGCCATTTTAGGCGTGCAAGAGGCCATGGACGGACAGGCCGGTAATCTGGTGCCCCCGTTAGGGTATCGGTTTTTTGCTACTGGGGATGTGCATGCCTTTGCCACAACGGCTCGGGTGTTATTACCCCATTTGCCGTGGCCCCACATTACGGTAGAACCTATGGTGCTTACGCCGTAAGGAGTTGGTGCCTATCCACACGGCACACTATCGGTGTTTTGTTGTATCCACTCTGCTCTTGTCTCTGCCCTTCAGGGCGTGTGTGTTTAATTTAAACGCTATTCTTGTCTCTACCTTCGTTTATAGGTTTATTGCTTATTGGCTCTAACCATTGGTGTGTTCTCTTGTCTCACCCTTCGTTGGGTGGGGCGCTTAATCCGGGCCAGATTCGTCGGATATGGATGGACGGTTTATTCAACCGTAGAATGAACCTGGCCCTACCCCCCTGTTATCTATGGGGGCGGTGTGCCCCCTTAGGGTTACTCGGTACGGTTGGTTTAGCGGGTGTTGTTCTGCTCGTCACCCCACGAAAGCGACGGGTGGAACTAGCCTGCTAGGCCTTAGTACCGGGTATAACAGTATTGTGTATATTCAGTTGTAGCCTATGTGTCCTATGCCTGTGCTGTGTTTATTGGTTTACCGGTGTGGCCTTAGCTGCGATACGCGGTGCTGCTATCCAAAATGGTACCGCCACTGGTGGTGTTGGCCACCTCTTTTTTACTAGGCACTTTGTTGACGAAGGTACCGCCATAGCGGCCTCGGGCAAAGGTAACAATGTTATCATCTGCCAGGCGCAGTAATGCTTTGCGCACCGTGTTGCTGCTGACCTTCAACTCCTTGGATAAATCGCCCATGGCGGGTAACTTATCGCCCTTTTTGTAGTCGTTGGCAATAAGGTTTTTTAAGTGGCCTTCCACTTTTTCGTAGCTGTAGAACAGTGGGTCGTCTACCGGTACAAATACACTGGCGGCCGCGCCGGTAATAAAGGCGGTATCCGGGGTGCGTTTTACAAAGGTGCCATAACGGCCCCGCTTGGATTGCACCACGCCCTGTTGGTTTAACCGTTTCATGGCATCATGCACGGTTTTAATACTTACCTTTAGCTCGTCGGCCAGCTCTAGGTGAGAGGGCAACTTTTGCCCAATGGGGTAGGACTTGGCAACCAAGTCTTTTAAATCCCGTTCCACCTGATCAATTAACGTTTCGCTTTCCACCGTTAGGGTGGCTTCTTTATCCAACGTAGGGATTTCTTTTAGCTCCCAGTTGGCCCGGTTACCACGGGTGCCGTAGCTAAACAAAATACCTTCATGGGTCAGGTATTCTAACGCCAAGCGTGTGGTGTTGGTGGCACTGTCAATGCTTTCGGCAATTTCTCGGGCACTGGGCAGTGGTTCGCCAGGCTGGATGTTTTGCTCCACAATGTAGTTGCGCACAGCGTGGACAGCACGGTCTCGCTTACTGGTGAGTTTGCGCATGCGGTTAATGCCCTTGCTGGCATCTCGAATGATGGTACCAATGCGCTGTTTGCTTTCCACGTGGCCGTAATCTTCAATAGTACGGATGGCGTTTTGCACCGTGCCCACACTAACGCCCAAGTGTTGGGCAATATCTTGCTTGCGTGGCAGTAAGTGCTGCTCGGTAATGTTGCCCTTGTTTAGGCCGTTGACGATATAGTTGGTCAGGTATTCCGTTACTAAGGCATCTTTCGTGGCCCCTGGCGTGGAAAAATCCGGCTTTGTTTTGGGTAAATCTTTAATGGCTAAGCGCTCTAGGTTGGCTTTAGCCACGTTTTTTAGTTTGCTAACCGGCGTTACAGGCTTCGCTGTATCTGCCGTGTTTAGTGTGCCTAGTGCCTTGGCCTTAGGGCGGCTAGCATAGCCGCTTTTAGGTGGGCGCTGCCCTACCTTGTTGCCCGCCTCTTTGGTGGCCTCTTGGTTGCTTTGTTTAGAATGAGTTGATTGAGTTTGCGCCATGCCGATTGTCCTCCCCAGCATTGGTGTGTTTAGTTAAGTCAGTTGCCTATTTGCCAACCCAGTGCGGCCTTAAAGCATCTGCTTATTATTTAATTGTTTGTACATCAGCCTATAATCAGTATGTGTTTGCATTAAAACAATTAGCAAGCATCTAATGCTATAAAGACAGCCATTTCGTAACAAACAGTAATAAAACAACCGTTTAATGGCCACCAATAAATAGGCGAGACCCTTTGCCCTGTAAGGATTTTGGCGGGTATAATAAAGGGCATCATAAATATGCTTCGCTATGTAATTATTGTGTTACCACGGATACTGCCCCTATGACCCACGATTGGCAACTGAGCACGGATACCCGGCTCCACTTTGTTGGTGCTGGCGGCATTGGCATGAGTGGGCTGGCCAAAGTGCTGTTACAGGCAGGCTTTGCCGTTACAGGTAGCGATGTGCGCGAGCACGAAAACCTGGACGCCCTGCGGGCCCTGGGCGCCACCATTACGGTGGGCCACGCACAACGCAATGTGCCAGACGATGCAGTGGTGGTGTGTTCTACCGCTATTGGTAGCGATAACCCCGAAGTAGCCATTGCCCAGCAGCGCCAGCAACGCATCCTGCATCGTTCGGATGTTTTAAAGCACCTGCTCCACAGCCCGGCCTTTCCTCACACGGTAACGGTGGGCATTACCGGTAGCCATGGTAAAACCAGCACTACTGGCATGGTGGCCAGTGGGCTAACGGGTGGAGGGGTTCACCCCACGGCGATTGCGGGTGGGTTGTTCCCTGCTACGGTGGCCACCCCCTTAACCAATGCGGTGTTAGGCAACACCAACGGCATTGCCGTGGCCGAGCTGGATGAAAGCGACGGCAGCCTGACACAATACACCTCGGATGTGACCGTGCTGCTAAACCTAGAAATGGACCACGCTGAGCACTTCCCTGGCGGGTTGCCCCAACTGCAAGAAAATATCCGTACTTTTGTGCAGCAATTGGGCGAGTGCGATGCCCCTAAAACGATCGTGGCTAATGCCGCCTGCGCTAATACCATGGCGGTGGTAAACAATGCCCCTGCCAATGTAACGGTACTAACCTTTGATTGGTGGCAAGAAACGAATCAAGCGGATGTAACACTGGCCAATGTTACCGAACATGCCCCCGCCCGCTTTGCAGGCGATGTGGTGTTTCGTGGCGAAACAGTGGCCCGCTTAACCATGTCTGCGCCGGGCAAGCACCAACTGGGTAACGGTGCCATTGCGGCCGTTATTGCCTACGGGCTAGCCAATGATGGTGTGCTGGCTAACTCGGTTCCGCAGGCGTTGCGTAATACGATAGAAAGCCATATGGATAATGCCATGGCAGGCATTAATGCCTTTACCGGTATGGGCCGACGCTTTGAAGTAGTGGGCCACAAAAAGGGCGCCTTACTGGTGGATGACTATGCCCATCACCCCACGGAAATTGCTGCCATGTTAGCGGTGGGTAAGGCCTATGCCGGCAATAGTGGAAAGCTGTTGGCTGTGTTTGAACCCCACCGCTTTAGCCGCCTGCAATTATTTTGGGATGAATTTCAAACCGCTTTGGCGTTGGCGGATGTGTTGTGGGTAACCCCCGTGTATGCGGCAAGCGAACCGCCCCGTGACGGCATTACTAGCGACGCTTTTTGTAAGGAATTAGCGACTCGTTACCCGGAAAAACAGGTAGCGTTGTTACCGCTAGCGGCGTGGGAATCCTTTGTTGAGGATATTGCGTCGCAACTTTGCGCAGGGGATATGGTGATGAGTTTAGGGGCGGGCAATGTTACCAAATTGTTGCGGGGCAAGGGCGATGCCTCGCCCAATGATGCCGCCATGCCAACGCCCCAACTGGCAAGGAAATTATAAGCCATGGCTGCTGATGCCTTTGTACCACCCCACCTATTGTGGCCCGAGCGGGCCATGACGGACATGACGGGCGCCCAGTTATCCACCTACCGTATGGGGGGGCTGGTCGATGAGTTGTATGCGCCGAACAATTTGGACGATGTGCGCACCTTTTGTCAGCGGTTGCGCACAACCCAGCGCCCCCTAACCACCATTGGTTGGGGCGGCAATATTATTATTGCCAAGCAAGGCATACGGGGTGCTACCTTATGGACACGAAAGTTGGATTGGGTAGAACAAGGCAGCCCAACCACGTTTACGCTAGGGGCTGGGTGCCACTTGGCCAAGGTTAGCAAGCTAGCGGCAGATAATGGGCTAACTGGCGGCGAATTTTTTATTGGTATCCCCGGTACCATTGGTGGCGCCGTTCGTATGAATGCCGGTGCCCTGGGCCAACAAACGAGCGATGTGGTGCGCGAGGTCACTCTGTTTGATCGAGACACACAGCAAATTCATACCTGGCCGGTAGAAAAACTGGCGTACCGGTATCGTCATAGTGCCATTAACCCGGCGCGCCATGTGGTGTTGCAGGTGGTGGTGCAATTTAAGCGGGCCAGTAATAGTGGCCAGGTAAAGCAAGCCATGGCTGATAGTGTCCACTTCCGTAAAACCCATCACCCCATCGAGCCAAACGGTGGCAGTGTTTTTCGTAATCCCACCCCGACGGAAGAACGCCCCGAGCCTTGGCCGGTTGGCAAAATGCTGGATAGCCTGGGCGCCAAAACCTGGGTAGAAGGCAACGTGCGCATTAGCCCGCGCCACGCTAATTTTATTATTAATACGGGGGGCGGCACCAGCACAGAAGTGTTGACCCTAATGACTCGGATGAAAACCGCCGTGTGGGATGCCTTTGGCCTGACGGTGGTGCCCGAAAACATTTTAATTGGGGATGTAACCGCCGAAGAGGCCAAACTGTGGCGCAACTTAACCACGCCTCCTAAAACCATGGGCATTGAAAGTGTGGGTTAATCGCTGGCAATAACGGCCACTAACAATGGGTTGTCGTAAGGCGATGGTGCATCGGTAATGGGGGTGGCGGCTAGGCTACTACTGGCCGGTAGTATGCCACGTTGGGCTAGTTG
This sequence comes from bacterium, assembly GCA_030429585.1. Lineage (GTDB taxonomy): Bacteria > Cyanobacteriota > Vampirovibrionia > Vampirovibrionales > Vampirovibrionaceae > JAUIEU01. The sequence goes on from JAUIEU010000001.1 coordinate 222,199, forward strand.
GGCAATGACCCAGGCCCACTCTGCCTGCCAGTTGGGTAAGGGGCGAATATCGGGTAAGGGGGTTTGGTAGGCTAGGTTGTTGGCAATTTGGTACAAGGCGTCAAGCACCGTGTTTTCTGGCGGTGGGGTTAGCTGGTTAAGGCTATGTTGCCAGGCCTCATAAGGGTTGTCATCCGCGGTGGCGTATTGCTGAAACACCCACCCGATGGTGGCCCACTGGGTAAGCAAGGTGGGGATATGGCTTTGAATTGGCTCGGTGGGTGACGTGGTGGTGGTTGTGAAATAGGTGGACAGGGTTTGCAAGCAGGGGGCAAAGCGCCGTTGCATCAGTTGGCTTTCTGCCAAGCCTAAGGCGGCTTCTATCATGGTGGCATCGTGGTTTAGGGCGGCTTGGTATTTATCTTCTGCGGCGGGCCAATCCCCGTGGCGGTATAACATGTGGGCATAGTAAAACAGTACCCGTGGGTTATGGGGGTACTCGCGGATAAGTGGCCGAAGGGTGCGTACGGCATCTTCGGTTTGGTGTAGCCCGCAGTAGGCTAAGGCGAGTTGAATCGCGGCATCGATATGGGTTGGGTCATGGCTAAGTACCTGGCTTAGGGACTGTTGCGCCTTGGCGTAATCGCCTTCTTCCAAATAATGAGAGCCTAGTAAAAAGTGGAGTTTGGGGTTCCAATCCTCTTGCTCTGCTAAAGAAAACAACGAGCCAAGGGCGTCATCCATCGTGCCTTGTTTTAACGCCAACGAGGCCCACAGTAGGGTGAGCTCGGTATTATCTGGGTGGGCTTGTTGGGCAATGTTTAGCTGAGCCAGGGCGTCGGCCTCTTGGCCTGCCTGTAGCAAGGCTTGGCCCCAGTGGGCATGGATACGAGTGAGGGCCGGGTTAAATGCCAGGGCCTGTTTAAAGTGTTGGCAAGCGGCCTCGGTGTCGTTGTCTTTGGCGCAAATTTGGCCCAGTAACTCGTGGGCTTCGGCTAATTTGGGGTTAAGCAACAAGGCGTGGCGCACGTTGGCTTTGGCCGTATCCATTTGCCCCAAGGCAAATAATGCTTCGCCCAGGGCTAGGTAAATTTCGGGGTTGTCTTGGTGGGTGGGGCTGCCGGTGGTGTCTTGGGGTTTATCGGTTGTGGCCTGGTGGGCGTCATCGCGCATAACGGCCAGGCATTGTCGGCCAATCACCACAGCCTCGTTGTGTTGGCCTAATCGGTTTAAGCACACGCACCAAAAGTACAGGGCGTCTTCATGCTTGGGTAAAAACCGCAGGGTTTGTTTGAACTTATCAATGGCGTCTTCGTAGGCTTCTTTTTCTGCCAAAATAACGCCCCATAAAAAATACAGCCACGGTTGGTAACGCCGTATGGTTAAAGAGGCCTGAAATTTTTGGATGGCCTCGTCGTAATCGCCGCGGCGGGCCAGGGCAATACCCCAGCTATTGTACAGGGTGTAATGCTCTGGGTTGTTGGCCAGGGCTTGCTGGTAGGTGGTGTTAGCGGCATCCAGCTGGTTGTGCTCTACCTGGGCGGCCCCTAGTAGGCTGTGCCACTCTGGGTTGCCGGGCTCTAAGGCCAAGGCGGTTTCAAACTTAGCAATGCCCTCTGTTACGCGTTGTTGTTTTACCAGGGCGATGCCCCAGTTGGCAAAAATAGCCGCGTTATCCGGGGCCATGGTGGCGGCTTTGCCAAAGCGCTCTAGGGCTTCTGCCATGTTGCCTTCTTGCGCGCTGCGGATGGCCCAGTTCATGTGGGCGGTGGCATGGTCTGCGGCGTGTTGGGTGGCCTGTTGGTAGTCATTCACCAACACGTTATAGCGGTGCAGTTGTTGCAAAACGGATTGTAAAAACGAGCGCATGTAAATAGCCGAAAAACCAATAAGAATTCACCAGTCTAACATTATCCGAACAGGGGATGTTAATTAGGTTGAATATTGGGGGCCTTATTTCCCCTTATTTTTTTAAGGCGTTTACAACTTTGTTATAGAAGTAAACACCTAAAGCAACAGCTATTAAATTGCCACCGCCTGTAATAAGATTTTTTTCATAAATTTTTGTTGGGTTAGATGTGTTTTCAGATATTGCTATAGTATTTGGTTGTTCCTTCGTAACTTTAGGGTACCTAGAAATACTTACCAGCGGGTTAAGGCTTGTATGTTCTTGATTTCCTCCCGGTTTAGAGCAGACTAGCCTTTTAGGTAAGAAATTTTGGTGGGTTTTTACGATGGAGGCTACTTGAACTCTCGTGGCGTCAACGTTTCCTATGCCATTGCCGTACTATTTTATCTTCTTTCTTTCCAGAGAAGTTAAGAAAGGTAGAAAAGGGTTGGAGTGGTATCATGGAAAAAACTGCAGTTTTTTTAGCGTATTATATTAAACGCTGAAAAACAGTAGAATGGCTATTACCCAATGGGTTGGGTTCCGCGTTGTTGGGCGTTGCGGATGCGGGCGTATTCGGGGTCTTTAAAAAAGGCGGATGACGCGGTGGTGGTTTTGCCGCTGTACTTGGTAAACCGCTTTTTGTTATACGGCAATCCGGTGGCTGTGGTGTGGAAAAAGCAAATTTGGCTAACCCGCACCCCAGGGTACAGTTGCAAGGGCACCATGCTCACGTTGGAGAGCTCAAAGGTAAGGGCGCCTTCAAAGCCAGGGTCTACAAAGCCAGCGGTGGCATGGATTTGCAAGCCTAGTCGGCCCCAGGTGCTACGGCCTTCTAACCGGGCAGCCAAATCCAGAGGGATGCGAACAAACTCTAAGGTGCTGGCCAGGGCAAATTCGCCAGGGTGTAGGACAAAGGGTTCGGTGGGGGGGAGTTTTAGTTCGCGCCACACACCCTGCATCTCTCGGGTTAGGGCCTCGGTGGGCTTCATCACATCCATGTGGGTAACGTTGCTGCGCCGCATCACCTGAAAGTCTGTGCCGAGGCGCAAATCTAGCGAGGTGGGGCCAAATTGTTCTTCTGGGCGAATGAGAGGCGTTACCACCAACCGCTTGTCAGGGTCGGCATGGGTCAACCGTTCAATAATTTGGCATTCGTTTAAAATCATGGGGAAAGCTCGTGGGTGTTACAACGGAATAACGGTGGAAAAAGCTAGCTAGCCTGCTAACGAGACAACAGTACCTGGTGTACCGAGGTGGTTTCCAGGGATTTAATCAGCAGATAATCCTGTTGCTGGCGGTAGCCAGAAAGCAGGTTTAGTGGTGTCATGGCTGGGGTGTTGGGTTGGGCGGCGGTGGTAAACATCTCGGCCAGTTGGTCATCTAATTGGTGCAGGGTGGTTAGCCAACCGGCGGTAATAATTTCTCGCGGGGTGGCGGGCAGTTCGGTGGTTTGGTTTAGCACCGTGTACACGTCATCTCGGTTGCTGGTGGTTAATTCGCCACGGTCGGCCTGGTAAATGCCTTCCAGTTTTTCGCGCACCGCATCCATGGGGTATAGGGGGCGGGCGGCAATCAGGCGATTATCCAACAGGGCGGGTACCAGTTGTTGGGCACGCTCTAGGTGGCGGTCGGTAAAGCGTTGGGTTTCGGGGATTTGGGCTTCTACGGTTTTCCACAATAGGTGGTGGTCATCGCTGCCCATGGGTGGGGTGGTATCGCTTATTTTAAACAGGCTGTTTAGGCCGGGGCGTATGCGGTCTAGGGTTTCGTGCAGCAAAATGCATTGGGGTTCTAAAATATTTAAGTACCCCAACCCGTGGAAGAGGGCAGGCTCGATGGTGGTTAGCCAATCGGCATCTTTGGCCAGTAAGCCTTGTTGCAGGGCCAATATGTAGTAGGCGGGGCCTAAGCGGGCCAGCAGCCAGCACTCGGCCAGTAGGCGTTGGCCTTGGTCGGCTTCAGTTTGGGTGGCGCTTCTAAAGCGGCTTAAAAAGGATTTACCACCAGGTAGAACAACCAAGCCGGCTTTTTCAATTTCTTCTGCGGCCCAACGGGCGGCCATGCCACCTAGGCTGCCCAGCCACTGAAGGGGGGCATCCAAATCCAACACGCTAATGGGCTCTAGCACCATTTGGCTAGAAAGGGGGGCAATGGTGCTGGTGCTAGCACCAAGCTGTTGGGCCACCGGCCATAGTGCTCGGTAGCCTAAGGCCAGTACCTCATCGTTGGGTAGGGCGTCATCCCATAGCAAGGTTAGTTCGGGGGATATTGGCGTGGCGGGTGTGGGTTGCAGCCAAGGGGTTAGGCTGGCAATCATTTTGTAAGGCCCGTACACGGCTTGTTCTAAATAGCCGTGGATATCACTACTATCGGCGGGTTTGTCGGCAAACAGGGTGGTGTGGAGGGCTGGCTCACGCGTCCACAGGGTGGCAATGGTGTTTAGGCGGGTGTCGGCATCGCTGCGGATGGCTTTATGGGCCAGCGTGTTACTGGCAAACTGTTGCTGAAAGGCGTGTTGCGTCCGGCCCCAGCGTTCCATGGTGTGCCATAGCAATAATTTATGGAGAATACGTTGCATAGACCGGATAATACCCCCAACAGGGCCAACAGTAAGGTGCTAACCAGGGTGCTTGCCATACCCACGGTGTGGGGGTAGGCGTCGTGCTGGTTCGCTGGGCTAGTATAGCGTGGGCATGGTTGGATAACAGGGGGACGACCCGGATTCTGCAACACAGTGCAACACTGTAACGGCCGGGTAGCATCGGTTGTGCTACAGTAGTCTTTTATTCTTTAGCTAACCTATTACCCCGCTATGATGCCTGCTTCCCCTCATCTTGCTAACAAAAAAGTGTACATGGAAACCCTGGGCTGCCAGATGAACGTGAACGATAGTGAGCTAATGCTGGGCTTGCTGGAGCAACAAGGCTTTGGCGTAACGTACGACCCCAGGCAGGCGGATTTGTTAATGATTAACACCTGCCAAATTCGGCAGCATGCGGAAGATAAGGCGTTCTCCTACCTAGGGCGATGGGCAGCGTTAAAGCGCCAGCGGCCCTATATTAAAATTGCCATGGCCGGGTGCGTGGCCCAGCAGGCAAAAGATACGGTATTTAAACGCATCCCCGGTGTGGATATGGTGCTGGGTACCCAAAACTTGCACGATTTACCCGACTTGGTAAGCAAAGCCTTTGCGGGCCAAACCCACTTGCTGGCCGCGGATAAACAAAAACGCTACAGCACCTACGACCACACCGTAGATGTCACCCCTCGCCGAGAAAATGATATTAGTGCCTGGGTGACTATTATTGAAGGGTGTGATTACTTTTGCACCTATTGCGTGGTGCCGTATACCCGTGGGCGCCAAATTAGCCGTAGGCCAAAAAGTATTATTGAGGAAGTTAAGGACTTGGCCCAATTTGGCTTTAAAGAAATTACCCTGCTTGGCCAAACGGTCGATAGCTACGGCAAAGATTTTGATGACCCCACTTACGGCCTGGCCAACCTGTTAGAAGCCCTGAACGAGATAGATGGGATTGAGCGCATCCGCTTTACCACCAGCCACCCGTTGGATTTAAATACGCCAATTATCCAGGCGGTGGCGGCGTTACCCAAGGTAATGGAGCATATCCACATCCCCATGCAGGCGGGCGATGATGTGGTGCTAGAGCGCATGAAGCGTGGCTATACCGCCCAGCAGTATTACCATTTAGTGGACGAAATTCGGGACACCATCCCCAACGTTGGGGTAACAGGGGATTATATTGTAGGCTTCCCTGGCGAAAGTGATGCCCAGTTTCAACGGACGGTGGATTCGGTAAGTCGTGCCCAAAAAGACGCCGCCAACACGGCCGCTTATAGCCCCCGGAAACAAACCCCGGCAGGCATTTGGGAAGAACGCAACGAAGGGGTCATCCCAGATGAGGTAAAGCGCGAGCGCCTGCAAATTTTAAATGCCGCCATTACCGAGCAAGCCCGCAAAAAAATGGCTCCGTACCTGGGCCAAACCGTACAGGTATTGGTAGAAGGCCAAAGCCGCCGCAATGCGGAGCGCTTAACGGGCCGTACCCGAAATAACAAAGTGGTTAATTTTGATACAACGGTGCCGGAACACGAGTTAGTGGGCCAGTTGGTGAATGTGGCGGTGACGGAAACCCTGCCTTTTTCCATGCTGGGTAAACACGTCCTGGCTGCTGGGTCGGTACCACCGGCTTTGGCGGGTGCGCCCGTAGCGTTGGTGTAAACCGGTGACTCTGCCAGCAGCGTTGCCTGCCCCGCCGTATCGGTATGTGCTCTCCTTAGGGGCCAATATGGGCGACCGCATGCAGGCCATGGCGCAAGCGGTTCGTGGGCTATGTGCCCAGCCCTCTACCAGCCTAATTCAAACTACCGCTATATACGAAACCGCCCCCTGGGTGGGCAGTGGCGGCGACCCAAATCAGCCCTGGTACCTAAATGCCATGGTGGCCATAGAGACCCCCCTGCTGCCAGAAGCTCTCCTTACCTTATGCCAACACCAAGAAACCCAACAAGGCCGCCAGCCAGCGGTGGAACGCCAGCATAATGGCCCGCGGGTGTTGGATGTGGATATATTGTGGTGCGACGCCTTCCCGGCATATCAATCGCCCACCCTAACCTTGCCCCACCCGCGCTTTGCCACCCGTGCCTGCACCTTGGTGCCCCTGTTAGAACATTGGGGCGAGTGGGTGCACCCGACCACCGGCCAAACCTTGCTTCAGTTGCACCAGGCCTTACCTTCGGTAGAGCCCGTTCGGTTACATTCGGTGGCGCCGTGGGGTGCCCTGCTGCCAGTCGGTTAGGCAGGCAGTTTGCGGGGGGCGGGGGGTGTCATCCAATCGTCATCAAATGTAAATTTTTTGCGAACCCCCTTTTAAGTCTCAAAAAAATTGCTATAATAGAAAGTAAGGTTAATGCTGCGTTAGCTACTGAAACATAAGCCAATGTAATTCGGCTGCCGTTAAGGCAACCCTTTGGGCCACAGTTTTGGTTGAACGCACCCCCAATAGTAAACAGTACCAACTATCGTTAAAGGCTGTTGTTTACATAACAATTTATGCTGCTTATTTGCGCGTTCGTGTCGGATACGCCTGTTTTTTTGATGGTTACACTTTTTTGTTATTGGTGGGCTAGGTAAGCCGCCGTATTAACCGTAATTTATGTAGATTTAGATGAGGTCACTTTATGAAAGTAATCGTTAATGGACGCAACATTGAGTTAACCCCCGCCATTAAGGAACATATTGAAGAAAAGCTAAGTAAGCTCAACACCCATTACGATTTTGTACAGGAAGCCCACGTGTTTTTAAGCGTGGAAAAAAACCCAAGTATTAAAGATTCTCATTGCGCGGAAGCCACCCTGCATTGCCAGGGCAGTATTGTCCGGGTATCCGTGGCCAGTGCAGATTTGTATGCCAGTATTGATGATTTGGTTAAAAAGCTGGAGCGAGGACTCCGTAAGCACAAAACAAAGCTAATACAGCGCAGTCAGGGGCGTCACCATGCCGCTAGTATCCGCAAGCCTGAAGAGGACACGGGTGCTGATGGGGCCTTGGATGAAGACGACGACGAAGACTTTGTTGTATTTGACAGTGAACCCGTACCGTCTACCCAACAGGAGGAAAAAGAGGCGCCGGCCCTAACCTAGCCCCGGTGGGTGTTTAGGCCACAATGGTGTACCGGCCACCAATGACAATTGAATCGTATTAGAATGGGCGACTAATTGCTGACAACGTTGGCCTTGTGTGTACCTTACGGATACATACTAAGTGTGCCGATACGGTGCAGTGTTGATTGCAACCTTTTTTCCGAAGTAGTGCAGCAAAGCGCGTGGCGCAGCAAACGAAGCCCTTAGGTTGTATGTAAATTCGTTGGTCTTGCATCAGACGAATTTCTGGCCATAGTGCGCTATTGCAGCGGTGTTGGCAGAAGTCTGGTGGTAGCAGGTACCAGCCAATTTACAAAGTGCCCTAACGCGCTTGTCTTTGGCGGGTTAAACAGGGCAGAAAGTTAAGGTTTGAAAGATATTGAACACCGTTACCTAACGGTGGGGCACCCGTTATTGGGGGCCAACAAAAAACGCCGCTGGAGTCTTGATTGGCTCAGCGGCGTTTTGGTGTGAAAAGTTCTAAAATTTGCTATTTGCTTACCTTGGTTTTGAAAATTTCTTACCATAGCCTCTTTTTCTGTGGCATTACCCTCTTCGTAAGAGTCTTTCTCTGCGCCTGTAAGTATAATACTCCGTCTACTTTTTCGATTGAATTGGTAATCTGCATAAAGAGCTGTTTCGCTTTTTGTTAGTCTTGCTTCTTTAAGGGTTTGCTTAAGAGCTTCTAGTTGTATCTTCTCGCCGGTGGCTACATTTGTAAAAAGGCCTTTTTTATAGCCTTCCAGGAAAGCAGATGAAAAGTTGACTGCGTTGCTGCTAATAGAAGAAGTCATGAGTAAAGCCCTTATTGTGTAAGTTACTTTACAAGGCCACTAAAGCGAAAAAATTGCGAAAAAAAGATTTGGGAGGATATTTACTTACTGTGATCTTAGCTTAAAACGATTATGCAACTTGGCTGAATAGTTGACCAGGACGACCTGTGTCAGGCTCCATTTTTTTTATTTGGGCATCCTTATTACCTGTCGCATCTTTAAAACGCTTAAGAAGGGATTTGTGAAATTCGCTTGCTTGCTTCTTGGTACGAAATACAAAACTCATTTGTGAGGGGACACCATAACCTCCGTTTTCTGGTGATGTTAAAGTCCCCTTCTTCCCATAGGTATTGTTAATTTTATTTAATACAGTCGTAAAATGAGGCGAAGGGTCAGGGGAGCCATTTATGATTACTTCATATCCCGGTTTGCCATCAATTCGTCTTTCAGGCTTTCTTGGTGCGATTAAAGTTGCCCCATCTGTAAAAGTAAGGGTTGGCGTACTAGGGATGTGGAGGTGGATAGGTCTTAGATCCATGAGGTTATCCTCGTTGTGTGTTGATGGAGAGCAATTTAAGTATAAGGGGTTTTTAGCATTAATGGGGCTAATATTGTTACGGTGCCCTTATGTAACACGCGTGTTTACAGGGGCGGTTAGTTGTTGCTGTACTTTTTAAAAATTAGGCTAGCATTGTGGCCACCAAAGCCAAAGCTGTTGCTCATGGCCACGGTGTAGTTATCCACCTTGCGGGCGGTGTTAGGCACAATATCCAGGCCCGCGCAGTCAGGGTCAGTTTCGTCGTGGTTAATGGTGGGGGGCAGCACGCCATGCTCTAGTGATTGTAGGCAAATAATGGATTCTAACGCGCCAGCACCGCCTAGCAGGTGGCCGTGCATGCTTTTGGTACCGCTGACGGCCAGGCCGTTGCTGGCATAATCGCCAAATACACGCTTAATGGCTTTTACTTCGGCCGTATCGCCAACCGGGGTGCTGGTGGCGTGGGCATTAATGTAGTTAATATCGGTGGCGGCAATCCCAGCATCTTGCAGGGCGTTTTCCATGGCGCGGCTGGCACCATCGCCTTCTGGGTGGGGGGCCACAATATCGTTGGCATCGCTGCTGGCGCCATAACCAATCACTTCGCCGTAAATTTTGGCGCCACGGGCTTTGGCATGTTCTAGTTCTTCTAGCACCAAGGTGCCGCCGCCTTCGCCCATTACAAAGCCATCGCGGTTTTTATCAAAGGGTCGGCTGGCGCGGGTGGGGTCATCCTCTCGTAAGGAGAGGGCGCGCATGGCAGCAAAGCCAGAAATAGCCAAGCAAGTTAAGGGGGCTTCTGCGCCACCAGCAATCATGGCATCGGTTTGGCCGCTGGCAATACTGTGGAAGGCTTGCCCAACGGCGTCTGTGCCGGTAGCACAGGCTGTAACCACACAGTAGTTGGGGCCTTTGGCGCCATACTCAATAGAAATTCGTCCGCTGGCTGAGTCCGACAGCATCATGTGGACAAAAAATGGGCTGGTTTTGCGCAGGCCGTGCTCTTTTACCCGCATCATGCAGGTTTCTATGGTGCCAATACCACCGGCACCGGTACCTAAAATAACGCCAAAGCGATGACCATCCACATTGCCTTTTAGGCCGCTGGCATCCATGGCCAGCTTGGTGGCGGCAATACCAAATTGCATGTAGCGGTCCATACGGCGGCTATCGCGCTTGTCCATGTAGTCTTCCGGGGCAAAATCCGGTATATCGCCACCAATGGTGACGGCTTGCTCTTCGATGGGGAGCATGGATAGCTTTTTAATGCCGCTGTTACCCGCACTCACGTTGGCCCAAATATCATCCAGGGTGGAACCGATGGGGGTGATAGCACCCATGCCGGTAACCACAACACGGCGTTTGGTAGGGGTTGGTATAGAAGAACTCATGGCGTTACACACACAATAAAAATCGATAAACCATTAAAAAGCCCCGGCAGGAAAAGGTGTTTCGACAGGCAAAACGGTCGCCCGCCGGGGCACATAGGGTAAGTTTAATTAACCTTTGGCTACTTTTTCAATGTAGCTTAGGGCGCACTGAACCGTTTGAATTTTTTCAGCTTCCTCATCAGGAATTTCTACGCCGAACTCATCTTCAAAGGCCATAACCAGCTCTACTTTATCCAAGCTGTCAGCACCTAAGTCGGTGGTGAAGTTGGCTTCTGGCTTTACTTCAGCTTCGCTGCAGCTGAGTTGGTCTACAATTACTTTTTTCACGCGGTCAAAATGAGCGGTGGTGGTGGTCATTATCAGTATCCTTATGAACTTAGTTGAGGGGGAATAACAATTAAATTGGGAATTTGGAAATTTAGAAAACGGTTGGGGTGGGCACCTAGGGCACCTTACACCACTAGGCCGCCATCCACTTGGAGTACTTGGCCAGTAATGTAATCTCCCGAGGTTACCAGAAACGTGACCGCTTTCGCAATATCTTCTACTTGGCCTAATCGCTTCAGCGGGATATGTTTCTCGATTTCTTCGGTGGGGAGGTCTTTGGTCATATCGGTGGCAATAAAGCCGGGGGCTACCGCATTAACGCGGATATTACGGGCGGCCAGCTCTTTGGCGGCGGCTTTGGTTAGGCCAATCACCCCAGCCTTACTGGCAGAATAGTTGGCTTGGCCGGCGTTGCCGTACACGCCGCTAATGCTGGTTAGGTTGACAATGGCGCCACGGCGTTGCTTCATCATAATTTTGGTGGCGGCCCGCATGGTGTAAAACACGCCATTTAGGTTGGTGTCAATCACGGCACCCCAGTCGTCGTTGTTCATGCGCATCATCAAGTTATCGCGGGTAATACCGGCATTGTTAATTAGCGCATCAATGCGGCCATACGCCTCCATGGTTTGATCGATTACTTGCTGGGCGGCGTCTGGGCTGGCGGCATCCGCCATAATGGCCAGTGCGCTCTGGCCTGCTTCTTCAATAGTGGCTTTTACGTCGTTGGCCGCGTCCGCGTTGCGGGCATAGGTAATCACCACATTGTAGCCAGCGTTAGCCAGGGCCAGGGCGCAGGCTTTGCCAATACCACGAGAACCGCCTGTAACAATGGCAACGGGGGCCTCTTGTGGGGTGGTGGCGTTGGTTTGGGGAGAGGTTAAAGTGGCTTGGCTCATGGGGTTAGGAACTCCTAAAAAAGGGAATGATTGGGGGGTATCGTTGTGCCTATACGGCTAAAGAAGGCGTCTGAAAACTGGAAATTGCGGTAACGGCGGCCTCTAGGCTGGCCATATCGTTTATGGCGTGGCAGGTAACGCTTCGGTCTGTTTTTTTGAATAGCCCACACAGCACGTTACCAGGGCCAAATTCAATCACGGTATCAATGCCGTAATCGGCAATCATGGCCTGCATGGTGTCGGTCCAACGCACGGCATGGTCAATTTGCTGGGCCAGCTTGTTGCGGCACTCGGTGCCGTTGGTGGTGGCCGCAGCATCCACATTGGTAATAACGGGCACCTGTGGGTCGCTAAAGGCAAACTCGTTAATAAAGGTGGCAAACTCGTTGGCGGCAGGTTGCATTAGGGGCGAATGAAAGGCGCCACCCACGGGCAACGGGATAACCCGCTTGGCGCCGGCCTCTTTTAACGGGTCTGCTACAGCGGCAACGGCGCTAGGGTCGCCACTAATCACAATTTGGCCGGGGCAGTTATCGTTGGCAATGGTAACCACGGCGGTTGGATTGGCGTCGGTGTAGGCCGTCAGCACAGGGGCAATAGCGTCAGCGCCTAAGCCTAGTACAGCGCTCATGGCGCCATCTTTAGCGGCTTCCATTAGGCTGGCTCGCTTTTGAATTAATTTGGCCGCCATGGGGATATCTATGGCGCCTGCGGCCACCAAGGCACCGTACTCGCCTAGGCTGTGGCCGGCGGTTACCAAGGGGGTAATGTTGGGGCAGCGTTGGGTAAACAAGGTATAGGCCGCCAAGGATGTGGCCAAAATGCCGGGCTGGGTGTACAGGGTTCGTTTTAAGGTGTCTTCTGGGCCGTTAAAGCACACGTCAGAAAGAGGCTCGCCCATCACCGTATCAAAGGTGGCAAAAATTTGGGCGGCCTTGGGGTCGTTGGTGGCAAAATCGTGGCCCATGCCCACGGCTTGGGCCCCTTGGCCTGGGAATACAAATGCTATACGGGGTTGAGAAGACATCGTTGGGTGTCCTTTTACATTATTTTGCTACGCCAGGGCGGGCTCTAGTACAGGGTGGGCGGCAGCAGTGTCGGCCATTGCGGCTTCGCTTAAGGGTGGGCGTTGATCCACAGCCGTCCACTCTAAAATGGTGCTGCCCCAAGCAGCGCCAGCGCCAAAACCGCAAAGGAGCAGCTTGTGGCCTTTTTTAATTTTGCCAGTGCGTACGGCGTGGTTAATGGCAATGGGGATGGATGCCGCCGATGTGTTGCCCACAGGGGCAATGTGGGTAATGAGTTTTTCTGGGGGGATACCCAGGCGCTCGCTCATGGATTCCATAATGCGGATATTGGCCTGGTGGAGCACCACGTAATCAATATCATCCAACGTCATGTTGGCTTTTTTAAGGGTCGTGTTAATGGATTCTGGCACCACACGGGTGGCAAATTTAAACATTTCGCGCCCGTTCATGTATAGCAATTGTTCTGGCTTGGTGCGGGGGGTGCGGGGCTCTACCGTGGGGCAGTTGTCAAAATTGGTGTATAGGGTTAGTTCTTTGCCAAAGCTGCCATCCATGTGGAGGTCATTGGCAAAAAACCGGTTGGGGGCGCCTTGTTCCGCGGTGTAAATCGCTGCCCCAGAACCATCACCAAACAATACGCAGGTGTTGCGGTCTGTCCAATCCACCGTGCGAGAGTGAATATCGGCACCCATCACCAAGGCGGTTTTATACATGCCACTCATTAAAAATTGCTGGGCCACCACGGTGCCGTACACAAACCCACTACACGCTAGGGATAAATCAAACCCGGCGGCGTTGGTGGCGCCAATCGCATGCTGCACTTGGCAGGCCACGGCAGGGTAAATCGTATCTGGGGTGCTGGTGCCTACAATAATCAGGTCGAGGTCTTTGCCTTCCATACCAGCGCTGGCTAGGGTGTCTTTGGCGGCGGCAATGGCTAGCTCGCCCACGGTTTCATCGCCACTCACAATGTGGCGTTGTTTAATGCCGGTGCGGCTGGTAATCCACTCATCGTTGGTATCTACCAGGCCTTCTAAATCGGCATTGGTAAGGGTGGCCTTGGGGACAAAGGCGCCAATGCCAGCCAGTTGGATGCCATAGGGAGGATTGGTGCAGGGGTTGTGTTGTTCAGCAGGGGTCATAAACAGCTTTCGTTCAATAAATTTAGGCGGCGAGCCACCGTTTTTACGAATAAAACAAGGTTGGTTATTGGGCCTGGGGTAGGGGCTCGGTGGCAGGTTCGGTAGTGGCGGCCTTTGCAGTTGCCTCATTATCTGTCATTACAGCTGTTATTTTACCTAAAACATCCGTAATAACCGATTGTTTTGCAACTCGAATCGCGTTTTCGATAGCGTAGGCCTTGCTGTTGCCGTGGCCAATAACGCAAATACCGTTAATACCAAGCAATAAGGCGCCCCCGTATTCGGCAGGGTCTACCTGGGCTTTGGCGCGGCGCAGGGCACTGCGGGCCAACAAGGCACCGGCCTTGGCCTTTAGGCTGCTGCTGAGTTCATCTTTAATGGCCAGCAGTAGCATTTTAGCCACGCCTTCCGCACTTTTTAGGGCGATGTTACCGCTAAAGCCATCGCACACGGCCACATCACAGCCGCCTTTAAACACGTCATGGCCTTCTACATTACCAATAAAGTTAATGTTGTTATCGTTGCTTAACAGCTCGTAGGCAGCATTGACAAGGCTATTGCCCTTGCCCAGCTCTTCGCCAATGTTCATAATGCCCACGCGCGGCTCGGCAATGCCGTGTACCTGTTGCATAAACACGTTGCCCATTTGGCCAAATTGCAACAGCATTTCGGGGATGCAGTCTGCATTGGCACCAGCATCCAACAATAACGATGGCGTACTGGTAGATGGCAATACGACCCCAATAGCCGGGCGGTCCACACCAGGGATGCGGCCAATGTACAGTAGCGCCGCGGCCATGGCAGCACCGGTGCTGCCAGCGGCAATCATGGCGTCGGCTTCGCCGGTTTTAACTTGCTTGGCGGTTACCACAATGCTGGCATCTCGTTTGCGCCGAATGGCGGATGCCGGCGAATCGCCCATACCAATTACATCCAGGGCAGGCACAATGGTTACGTGGCTTGTGGCGTTGGCGCCCATATCGGCCCGTAACAGGGCTAGCTCGCGCTCAATCGCCTCTGGCTGGCCAACTAATTGCACTTGTACATCGTGTTTTCTGGCGCCCAACACGGCCCCTTTTACAATTTCGCCGGGGGCAAAGTCACCGCCCATGGCATCAATGGCTATGGTGGTGGGGCGCTTGGCAGCAGTGTTGGCAGTAGGCATGGCAGCAGATAGTCTCGCAGGGTAAACACAATTAGCGTGGGGTCACGCGGGGGCTGTGTATCGTCCAGCGATTAGGCGTCGGTGCTGGGCTCGTCGGTGGAAGCGTCGTCAGCAGCAGGGGTATCTGCTTCAGGCTTATCTTTTTTGGCTTTTTTCGCTTTGGCGGGCTTGTCAGCAGGGGCGTCCGCGGCAGCGTCGTCATCAGCGGCGGCTGTACCCGGGAAGAAATCGCCAGCGGAAATGTCTTCATCCAGCATGGATTTTAGTACCACACGGTCTTTATAAAAGCCGCAAACACCACATAGGGTGTGGGGGTGACGAGGGGCGCCACAGTTAGGGCAGCTACTAATGGCGGGTACGGTGGCTTTCCAGTTACTACGGCGATGGCCTTGATCGGAATGGCCTGTGCGCTTCTTGGGAACTGCCATAATAAGAATCCTTTATTAAAAAATCTTTTGGGAAAATACTTGGAAGAAAACGTGCGCTTAAATTAGCGGTTTCTGAACGCCTTTTTGTATCACAAAGACGGGGCAACGCAAACCAATGCAAGCGCCTAGGGCCACTACTGTTACATGAGCGTTTTGGGTACACTAACCCGTGTGAATAGGTGCCTATTGTAGGGCAAACATATTGATGGATGTAGATTCGTGGATTTAGCGCAGCAGCAATCATTATTGGGCAGCCCAGTAGCCGGTGAGGCAATACAGCAGCAAGTTACGGCATTGCGCGCCCAACTGGCCGAGCATAACCATCGGTATTATGTGTTGGATGCTCCTACGTTGACGGATGCCGAGTATGACGCCCTGTACCGGGAATTGGTGACGATAGAAACCCAGTACCCTAGCCTGGTTACCGCAGATAGCCCGACCCAGCGAGTAGGCGATGAACCCCGAGAGGGCTTGACCAGTGTGCGCCACCCCGTGCGGATGATGAGCTTAAGCAATGTATTTAACAAAGAGGAACTGGATGCTTGGGCCCAGCGCTTGTTAGATGCTGAAATGCCCCCGAGTGATGAGGCTGCCACACCACGATTTGTGGCGGAGCTAAAGCTAGATGGGCTAGCGGTGAGTTTGATTTACGAAAACGGGCTGCTTACCCGTGCGGCCACCCGTGGTAATGGGAAGCAAGGCGAAGATATAACCGCTAACGTGCGCACCATTGGCAGTATCCCCTTAAAAATACCGGTAACCCCTGCGGCTGATAGCCCCCCAGTGCCAGAGGTATTAGAAGTACGGGGCGAAATAGTCATGCCCAATGCCGCTTTTATTAAGTTAAACAAGAGCCAAGAAACCGCCGGGCTAAAGCCTTTTGCTAATCCGCGAAACGCCGGGGCGGGTAGCGTGCGCCAGTTAGACCCTGCCATTACCGCCGCCCGCCAGCTAGATGCTTATCTGTATGCGGCCCACGCGCTGGAACAATCGGATACCGATCCATCCGGGTATAACCCATCGCCCATAAATGTTGCCCACACCCATTGGCAAACGTTAGAGACCTTAGCTGCGTGGGGCTTTAAAACCAATGCAGTAAAAGTGCCCTGCGCCACTACGGATGACGTGATGGCGGTGATAACCGAGTGGGATGCTAAACGCCATGATTTACCCATGATGAGTGATGGCATGGTGATTAAGACCAACCATATTGGCTGGCAACAACGCTTGGGCTTTACTGCCAAAAGCCCGCGCTGGGCCACAGCGTGGAAATATCCCCCAGAGATGAAAACCACGGTGGTAAACGAGGTGCTCCTTAGTGTGGGCCGTACGGGGGTAATTACGCCCGTGGCAGACTTGGTGCCTGTGCAGCTAAGCGGCACTACCGTGCAGCGGGCCAGTTTGCATAACTACGAAGAACTGGCCAAAAAAGATGTCCGCGCCGGCGATACGGTATGGGTGCATAAGGCGGCAGAAATTATCCCAGAAGTGATTAAGGTAGAGCTAGACAAGCGCCCGGCAGACACCTTGCCCATACCCGAACCCACCGAGTGCCCGATTTGCCAAGCCGAAACCTACCGCCGCGAGGGCGAAGTAGCCCTGCGGTGCAGTAACCATATGGGGTGCGCGGCCCAGGTACAAAGCCGCTTAGAACATTGGGCCAGCAAGCGTGCCATGGATATAGACCACGTGGGCCCCGCCCTGATTGAACAATTGCTAGATAATGATTTGTTGGGTGGCCCCGAAGATTTTTACACCCTAACTGCCGAGCAGCTATTAACATTAGAGCGTATGGCAGAAAAATCGGCCCAAAATGTGCTGGCGGCCATTCAGCTTTCTAAACAGCAGCCTTTGTCTCGGGTGCTGGTAGGCTTAGGTATTCGGCATGTGGGGCAAGAAGTCGCCCTGTTATTATCGCAGCGATTCCCTAGCATTGAACAACTACAAGCCGCTAGCGCAGAAGCGTTGGCCGAGATTGATGGCGTGGGCCCCAAAGTGGCGGCCAGTGTTAAAGACTATTTAGAACAACCTGCTACCCAGCAACGCTTAACCCGCTTGGCTGAACTGGGCTTAACCTTAACCGAACCCATTAACGAGCTGGCCGATAAAGGGTCTAACGCACTGGAAGGCCACAGCATTGTGGTAACGGGTACCTTGCCCACCCTTGGCCGCAGCGATGCAGAAGCCTTGATTCGGTTGCATGGCGGCAAGCCGGTTAAATCGGTTAGTAAAAAAACCAGTGCCGTGGTGGTGGGCGAGAATGCGGGCAGCAAGCTGGATAAAGCCGAATCGCTAAACATCCCTATTTGGAGCGAAGCGGATTTACTGGCCGCTATTAAGCAGGAAGGGCCATCGTAAATGAATTTTACTGTCTTAACATTATTCCCTGATGTGATTAATCATTACTGTAATGCCAGCATTGTGGGGCGCGGGCAACAAGCTGGGTTGCTATCGGTAAATACAGTCAACCCACGGGATTTTTCTGGTAATAAGCACAATCGCGTGGATGATACCCCCTACGGTGGCGGCGCAGGCATGGTAATGATGGCGCCCCCCATTGTATCCGCCTACGAAAGCTTAGGCGAGTTGCCCGCCAATACGCCGGTTATTCTAACGACGCCAGCTGGCCCCACCTTTAACCAACCCATGGCAAAACAGTGGGCTGATGCGTATAGCCACATGGTGTTTTTATGCGGCCACTATGAAGGCATAGATGCCCGCGTGGCCAAGGTGTTGCCAAATGTGATGCCAGTAAGCATTGGCGATTATGTACTCACCGGCGGCGAATTGCCTGCCCTGTGCATGATGGATGCGGTAAGCCGCTACATCCCCGGCGTGGTACAAAAGGCAGATAGCGTGACGGAAGATAGCTTTAGCGGCGAGCAAACCTTGCTAGAACATGCCCATTACACCCGCCCTGCCGAGTTTCGGGGCCACGCAGTGCCGGATATTTTGTTAAGCGGCGACCACGCTAAAATTGCGGCGTGGCGGCATCAACAATCGGTGCATGTTACCCAACGCTACCGCCCCGAGTTACTACCCCCAGAGTGAATTTGAGCCAGCAACGCTTGTTGAATGGTGTATAGGGCTAGCTGGGCATCGCCGTGGCAGTGGGTGTTTATCCACGGTTGCAACCATTGGTGCAAGGTGTGGGTGCGCAGGCTTTCTGCGGTGTGGCCTTGGCCCAGCCATACAAACCCTAGCCGGTTGGTTTGTGGGTGGGCTTGCTTGTGTACCCAACCCCGCTTTACCCAGCGGTTTAGCACGGTTAGCACCGTTTGGATGGGGTATTGTTGTGGGCTTTTTTTGTTTAGCGCATCGGTTAAATCGCGGGCGGTAATGGGGGTGTGCGCGCCGTGGCTTTGCCGCCAGTGGGTCCAGCACTGTTGCAGGTTATGGCTAAATCCAGGGTTACCCATGGTGTGTGTTAGCAGGCTAACGTAGGCAAAGGAGCGTTGTTATTCGTCGCCAGCCAAGTTAGTAGGCTTTCAAACAGGGTGCGGCCATGGGCGCTGGTTAGGGCACTGGGGGTTAAGGCACGCTCTGGGTGGGGCATCATCCCTAATACATTGCCCGCTTTATTGCAAATGCCAGCAATATCATTGTCGGATCCATTCACATCCATCAGGGTGCGAAAGACGACTTGTTGATTCGCTTCTAGTTGATCCAAGGTTTCGTCATCGGCTACATAGCAGCCATCGGCGTGGGCAATGGGTAAGTGGATGGTTTTTCCTTGGGTGTACTGCTGGGTAAAGGGGGTTGTGATATTTTCTACCCGCATGGCCACGGTTTGGCATAAAAACTGTTTTTGGCGGTTTTGGGTTAAGGCTCCGGGCAGTAAGCCACTTTCCGTTAAAATTTGGAAACCATTGCAAATGCCCAGTACAGGGCGGCCTTGGTCGGCAAACTCTCGGATAGCCCGAATAACAGGCGAGAGTTGAGCCAGTGCGCCGCTGCGCAAGTAATCGCCAAAGCTAAACCCACCAGGGATAAGGATGGCATCCACACCATCCACGCTGCCGCTACGATGCCATAGGTAGCGGGCTTGCACGGCATACCCCTGCTCCGGAAAATCGTGGCGAAGGGGTTCAAAGCAATCCTGCTCGCAGTTACTTCCCGGGAATCGCACAATACCGATGGTGGTTCCATTACGCATTAGGGGGTCTCAATCTTGTATCCAAAACATCATCACTGGGGTAATTTTATGGTTACTATTCAGTTGTATAATTTAATAAGGGGTTTCTAACAGGTATTCTACCTTACTTCGTGGTTTTGGGTGATGGTTGTAACGGTGGCGTCTTCAATTACTGGGTTGGAGAGGATCTGTTTGGCTTGTTTTTCGGCAATAACGCGGGCTTCGCCATGATGGGTGGCGTTTACAGTTAGCTCAAATTGTTTGTTGGCCAATACCTGTTGGATGCACCCATCAGTATTATCGCCGACATATTGGCTAACCGTGCGGCTTTGGGGGCTAAGCACACTTTTTCGGCTGGTTACCAGCACGGTGGCGGTAAAGGTTTCGGTGGGTAGGCTTAAGGCTTGGATGCTATCTTGGTTTAGGCGGTCGCGCACTTGCTCGTAGCGGTCCAACAGGTCGCCTTCATCCAGGCGAAAAGTATCCTTATCCAAAATGGTGCCGGTGGCGGTATCCCGCAGGCGAAAGTTATCCGGGCTTAATTCGTCGGCTAAAATGAGTTCGTTATTGGGGTTTAGCCCAAATTCCAACTTAAAATCGGCACATGTAATGCCAATGTGGGCAAAGGCTTCCGTTAAAATGCGGTTCGCCGCTAAGGCGGCTTCGGTTATATGTTGCAAGGTGGTTTGCGGGGGTACCAGGCGCAAGGCGGTAATGGCGGCATCGCTTAGTAGGGGGTCGTTTAGGTCGTCTCGTTTGTAGAAAAACTCCACTAAGGGGGGGCAAAGCACGTGGCCTTCTTCTAGCCCGTAGCGGGTGCATACACTGCCTAGGGCCACGTTGCGTACCACCACTTCTAGCGGAATCATGGCTAGCTTTTGGTAAATTAGGGTATTGGGGGCTTGGCCATACCCTACAAAACAGGTGGGGATGCCGTGATTATGTAGCAGGGTAAATAGCGTGGCACTAATGCTGGCGTTTAATAGGCCTTTGCCGTTAAACTGGGCAAATTTTTTGCCGTTAAAGGCGGTGGCATCATCTTTAAACTCCACGCACAACTGGGTGGTATCCGTTGGGTGGGGCGATATTATTTTAGCCTTACCTTCGTAGGTGGCTGTAACGGGTTTGCTAGGGGCATCAGTTGCAGCAGGCATGGGCTTCTCTCTTGTGGTATTGGCAATAATCAGGATACTAGCATACCTAAAACCCGCTCTGTTCACCACTTAGTAAGGTGGGTTTGCGTTAGGATAGAGCATGATGAATAGTCCGCTAATGAGATACGATGATGGATACAACCGCAGCAGAGTTAGGCAATAAGCCATCGAGTAATCAATCGTTTGCATTACTGGCCATGCCGGTGTGGGTGGCGCGCTTGGTGGCTGTGGTGGCGGCCGCCGTATTTGTGGTGGCGCGCGCGTGGCTGGGGTTAGAGCTTTTATTACTGCCGGTTGTGTTACTGCTTGGGGTTAGTTGTGCGGTGGTTTCTGTGCCGTGTTGGGGCACCCCCCGCTGGGCTATCCCCACCAGTGTGGGCACGTTGGTATTGGTATTGCTGGCGGGGTACGCATCGCCTTTTATCGCTACAGCGGTTGTGTGGGTGGTGGCGGCAGTAGGCTTGCTTGGCATGGTGTTTATGGTGGTGCGCCTGGCAAAAAGCCACGCTAGTTGGTCGTGGTTGGGTACCATCGTGGTGGCCTTGTTGTTAGCGTGGTGGCTGGCCACCTACCTGTACGGCTACATGTACACCCCCCATATCAGCGAAGAATTACTGGCCGGTACCTACACGGGCGATACGATTTTTCATGCCGGTATTGCTAACATGCTGCGCACCTATGGGGTGCCTACAAGTGGGCTGCACTTTACGCCCTTGTTGCATTACCACGTGGGGGCCCACTGGGTGGCTGCCCAGTTAGCAGCGGCGCTGCACGTAGATGTATTGATGATGTATCAAATGGCGAGCACCATGCTGTTTATTCCGTTGCTGGTGTATTTTACATTGGCGCTATATGCCATTTGGGTAGACAAAACCCAGGCGACCCCGCCCCCAACCCAAACGAAGGGCATGATGGGGGTAGGGGTGGCGTTAATGGCGTTGTATTTTGCCATTAGTAATGGCTTACCCACCATGATGACGGATGACTTGTTGGTGGATTTTTTCACCCTTTTTCGTAGTGAGTCGTACCTGTTAAGTGTGGTGGCCTCGTTGGGGTTAATAACGTGGCTGGTGCAACAACCTTTCGATAAACACGGCCGCCCGGCATGGCCAACGTGTGCGGTGGCGGCGCTTTTTGTCCCTGTAATTTTTATGTTTAAAATGACGACTGGCTTAATGGTGATGGGGGGCTTGGGGTATGTTTGGCTACGGACAGGCGGGTTTAAAAACCTAGCCAACGTGGCCATTGTGGGGGTGGGTGGTGTGCTGTGCTTGGCGGCTTACAAATGGTTCAGCGCCGGGGCTTACCCTATGGATCGGCAAGCCTTTGCCTTTTTGCACACGTACGTCCACCCGGATTTTTGGCTGTACTTTGTGCCGGTGCATAGTGCATGGGTGGTGCTGTATGCCGCCGTGCAGGTGTATCGGGTAGCGCCGGTAAGCGTGCCGGATTGGGCCGCTAAAATAGCCCAAGGCCGCTTTGTATTGTTAGAAACTTTGCTAGTGATGACGGCGGTGAGTTACGTGCCCATGTTTACCTTTGTGACGGATGGCGGCGCCGGGTTTTATTTTACCGATGTGGTGAAGTGGCTTGCCCTGCCTTTCGTGTTGGCTACCGTGGCGCCCCCTTTGGCGGCGTGGCTTACCCAACATGCCTTAACCAAACAACACCGTTGGCGTTATAGCGTGGGTTGGTTGGTTGTGGCTGTTATTGTGGCCAGTAATGTGGGCGAGGTTTTAGCCCAAACGAAGCGGTTGTTTAAAAGCCATGGGGCTAATGTTCGGGCGATGCGAGTGTTGCCACCCCAGGCGGAAAAACAAGCCTTTTACCAGCAATTGCAGGCGCTAAACGCGCTGCCGAATAAGCAACAGGCCTTGGTCTACATCCCCAAGGCAAACCACTTTTTTTGGCAAGAGTGGTTAGAAAATCGCCGCGATGGGGCTAAGCGGGCGTGTAAATATGCGCCGTTTAGTGTGCCCGCAATTACAGGTATTGCCATGGTGCATGGGCTTCCTTCTCAGCACACATGCCCTCACTTAACCGGTTACGGGCTAAAATCCTACTTTGATCATTATGAGGACGCTGACGTTACCCGGTTTGAGGCCGACCCGTGTGCTGTTATTACCCAGCGCGGCTTTACCACCCTGCACCGCTTTGATGACGGCATGACGGTTACCACCGTGGAATGCCCGTTGTAGGTATAGGTAGCCTTTGGTGTGCTACACGGTGGCGGTAGCGTTGGCCTGGCATACGGCGGTTAGGGTGGCCATTACATGGGCCTGGTCGGCGTCCGTCATGCCAATCCACAGGGGTAGGCGCACCAAACGCTCGGCGGCTTGGTTGGTGTGGGGCAGGCTGCCGTGGGTTTTGCAAAACCGCTGGCCAGCAGGCGCCGAGTGCAGCGGTACATAGTGGAAGACGGCATGGATACCTGCGGCTTTAAAGGCCTGTAGCACGGTATCTCGAGAGATAGTATCGGCAAGCAGCACGTAATACATGTGGGCATTGTGCTGGCAATCCGCCGGGATAACAGGCCGACGCAGCAAGCCTTCGGCTTCTAGCGTGGCTAACCCATTGTGGTAGTGCTGCCATAAGGCCAGGCGATCGTTGGTAATGTGTTGGGCGTCTTCTAGTTGGGCCCACAAAAAGGCGGCAATAAGCTCGCCGGGTAAAAAGGAGGATCCTACGTCTTGCCAGGTGTATTTATCCACTTCGCCACGGAAAAACTGGCTGCGGTTGGTGCCTTTTTCTCTAATAATTTCGGCGCGCTCGGCATAGGTTTTGTTGTTTACAAGCAGGGCACCGCCTTCGCCACTAATCACATTTTTGGTCTCATGGAAACTCAGCGTGCCCATATCGCCAATGCTACCGAGGGGTTTGCCTTTGTAGCTGGCCATAATGCCCTGGGCGGCATCTTCTACCACATGCAAATTATGCCGTTTGGCAATGGCCATAATGGTATCCATGTCGCAGGCTACGCCGGCATAGTGCACGGGTACAATGGCTTTGGTTCGTTCCGTAATGGCGGCTTCAATTTGGGTTTCATCCAGGTTTAACGTATCTGGGCGAATATCCACAAACACGGGCACCCCGCTGCGTAGCACAAAGGCATTGGCCGTTGAGACAAAGGTATAGCTGGGCATAATAATTTCATCGCCGGGCTGAATGTTGAGCAACAGGGCCGACATTTCTAAGGCGGCGGTACAGCTATGGGTTAGTAGCGAGCGGGCACAGCCCGTGGTTTGTTCTAACCACTGATGGCAGCGGTGGGTAAAGGGCCCATCGCCTGCGAGTTTGTTGCCAAATTTGGCTTCCGCTATATAAAACAGCTCTTTGCCGGTCATATACGGCCGATTAAATTGAATCTTGGTTGGTTCCATAAGGCCATAACCCATGGGTAGCACGTGTAGGTATGCGGTTAGCCTACTACAGATACGCGCTTGGCGCCTGGTGTGTTGGTAATGGGTAAAATACCGGTGTGGGCTAACGTGGCGTGTAGTTCTGGCAAAGGGGCCTTTAGTTGGGTGGCCAATGCCGTAAGGGCTTGGGTTAGTGGGCCTGGGTCGCCAGCATCGCTGTAGGTTAGGGATATATCCGCCCCCTGAGCATGAAGCTGTTCGATAAAGTGGGCCATAGAAGCCAGGGTAACGCTTTGGGTGCCCTGCTGTAGTGTTTGGCTTACGGCGTCGTTATCGGCAGGGTGGTGGCACAAGGTGGCCAAGTCTATATGGGTAGGGGTGCTGTCGCCGAGTAATGCGTTTGGTGTTATGGGGCCGTTATCGTCATTGTCGGGCAGGGCATCGTAACTATCCAATACGGCAAAGGGCACAAAGGGTAGGCCGTGTTGCCGGTAAAAATCGTGGAAAAGCCACGGGCGGGTGTTAATTTCAATCACCTTCCAGCGGTCATCTTTGGTATCGCGGATAAATTCAATCATCAGGGTGCCGCGCCAGCCAATGGCGGTGGCAATGCGTTGGGCCAGGGGTAATAGTTCTGGGTGCCAGCTAAGTTCTAGCATGGTGGCGGTGCCAAATTGTGGCGGCTGAATGCAGCGTTTAATGCCGGTGGCGGCCACGCGGATGTGGCCGTTTTTACCCACCATGGCGTAAAACGGGATTTCGTCTTCCGTGCTATCAAATTCAATTTTTTCTTGTACCAGCAGGGCACCGGTTGGCAGTAGGCGGGTTAATTCGGCGGATAGTTCGGTGGCATTATGGGCAATGGCCACTTTTTTGCCTTGGTTGGCACGGTAAAAACTTTGGCCGTAATCCTTTTGGGTGGGCTTAACAATGGCAGGGTAGGTGGCTTTGTCGCACACGGCGTCAATATCGGCATTGCTGCGGCATACCAAGGTTTTGGGCGATACTTCCGTCAGGGTGGCTTGCAGGGCCTCGAAAAAATCGCCCTTATCCGTCATATCACTGCGGTAGCTGGCCAGGGTGTTGTCGCCCATCATTACAAAATAGGGCGATAGGGCTGCCTCGTGGTTGAGAAACACGCTTTGGGCGGTATCGCTACTGGGCAGTACCAATACTCGTTGGCTGTATGTGGCCAGCGTGGCCTTGCCTAGGGTTATTAAATCCGCGACGGCTTGGGCCTCATCGCTAAAGGGGTTGGCAATGTGGATAGGGTCGTTACAATACACGCTTTGTGTGCTGTGCCAGAGGCCGGCGCCTTCCCAGTCGTAAATCACACTAATGGGGGTGCCCCCGCCAGCGGCAATGCCGCGCAGCAGGCCAGTAAAGGCAATATCATTTGCCCGAATGGCCACCACGGGCATGGGGCCACTAGGCAAGGCTATATCCGGCTGGTGCAACGGGCTCATGGGTTTTGTTAAGCTCGTTTTATTACTTTAACGCCCATGTGTAGTGGGATGTCATCAATCGAGTGGAAAAACCGCTCGTCAATATCTTTGTGCTCTGGCTTCACACCTAATTCGCGCACCACCGGCATGGTATCAAACCCGGCGGCCCCAAGGGCATCGAAGTAATCGTTGAGTAGTTTGTGGGTCATTTCCACGGGCAGTTGTTGGCCATCGCGTCGGTAAATGCTGCCAAAGGCCCGTTGGTTACGGGCGCTAAAGTAGCCGCCCACGTCACTAAAATCAAAGTGGAAGGGGGGCTTTTGGTTTTTGTGAATAAACGGGAAGGCGGGGTGGGGCACACTAAACACAAAGGCGCCGCCTGGTTTTAACGCGCGGTGTACTTCGGCAAAGCTGGCCTGCATTTGTTCCACCGTTAGGTAGTTGTACACAAACATGCCCAAGGCCAGGTCGTAGGTATTATCGGGCAGGGTTAGTTTAGTAATATCGCCCACGTTAAAGCTAAGTTGGGTGTTGGTCGCTTCATCGTAGGCTTTTTTGGTGTTTTCAATCGCGTGTTCTACCATTTCTTCGCTAATATCAATGCCATCAATGCGGGTCGCGCCTTTTTCTGCCAGTACACGGGCGCAGTAGCCTTCGCCACAGCCTAAATCCATAATGGTAAAGCCGCTCACATCACCGCACAGTTCAAATACCGGCGGGCGGCCCGTAAAATCGCTTAAGGATTGTGGTGTGGTGCGTACCCAGCGGTCGGCGGCTTTGTTGTAAATTTCTCGGGTTGTTGTATCAGATGTTGGTGTCGTGGTGGTGGTGGAGGTTGAAAAGGTCATGGAGGGGTTCCGTTGTGTTACAGAAACAGGGGGATGTTGGCGGCTAGCTGAACGGCGATAGAGAACCAACCGTTACGGTTACAGAGAAAAAGGGCAAACATTGTTTGGCACCGGTGTTTTCATTATTATCTAAACACAATCCGCACCTAAAATGTGCGTTTTAACCCTAACCCGTGTAAGGAAAATGGTTTATGGCATCCTCTTTGGATTTTGTGGCAAACGGTACCCCTGACGAATTTGTACAGGCATTGGTTAATGAAGTGTGGGAACACCCTGCCGTTACCCATACCTACTTAAAACGCTTGGCCAGCGGCGATTTGCCCAACGTGCCCATGGCAATTAAAGATTATGCCTACCAGTATAGTTTTTATAATGCCTGGTTTACTCGCTATTTGGATGGGGTTATTCAGCAGCTAAAAGACCCTAAGCATGTGGATATGCTGATGGAAAACCTGGAAGAAGAAGAAGGCATCCCTGGGGCAGAAAAGCTAGAAGACCGCCCCCATGTTGAGATTTTTGCTGACTTTAAACAGCGTGTGGGCATTAATTCAGATTATATTGCCAACCAAACCCCTTCTACCACGGTGATGATTTGGCGGGATTTATTCTTGCACAAGTGTCAATCGCCCCGCCCTGGCGTTGGCTTGGGTGGCATTGGCCTGGCTACCGAATTTATTGTGCCCCTGGTATACCCACACTTTGTGCATGCCATCGAGCGCCACACCAACTTTGACGATAAAACCAGCCTGTTTTTCCGCCTGCATGTAGAGTGTGACGGCGACCATGCCGACCAAATTATTGCGGTAACGCGAGAAGTGGCTAAAACCATGGAATACCGAGAGGCGATTCGTTTTGGGGTGCGTTCGTCGCTAAACCTTCGCGAAGCCTTTTGGGATTCTCAGCTAGTGCGGGCCCTGCAAATGCCGCCTGCCGAAAAAATCACCAAAGAATTGCTTAAGCCGATGGCGATGTCTGGCGCCATGGCGGGTTGCTTGTAGTGGTTGGGTGTAGTGCTTTAATTAGGATGTTGACGGTATGACCACGGCGATGAACCCACAGATTGAACAGCCCACGCAGCCCATGGCCATGAGCGATGTGAACGTGACGGACCTTGTGGAAAAAGCCACCATCCAGGCCGAATCGATTGGTGAGGTAAGCCCTTCGGATTTGGCCCATTGCCTGGAGGAATATACCTTTTGCCGCATTACCGGCCTGGTTAAGCAAGCGGATATTCGTGCCGCCCGTAAGCGATTAGCCGACCAATTCACTGCGGAGAACGATCACCCCGTTATTGGCGAAGATGCCTCCATGGTATCGACGAATTTTCAAAAACTAGCCATTGGCCACCGCCGGGCTAGTGGTAATTATTGGCCGCGCTTTGCACGGATTATTTATAACCCCATTATGGCACCGGATATTTACGGCCTGCGCGAGGCGTTTGTTCGCACTGCCCAAATCCGTAACCTGTGCATGGGCCAGCCGGTGGATTTTGCCGTAAGCGGTGTGGATGATGGCATGTGGACGTGTTCCCGTATTCATCATTACCCAGCGGGTGGTGGGTTTATGTCCCTCCATCGCGATGTGGTGGCCCCCAGCGTGGTGAGTGAAAACGGTATTGCTGGCGGGTTTTACCAACCATTGGTACTGCTAACCCAAAAAGGCGAAGACTTTGACACCGGCGGCGGTGTGGCCGAAATTGACGGCCATGTGGTGGAATACGAAGACTACGCCAACATGGGCGATATTGTGGTGTATAACGATATGACCCAGCATGGCGTAAATGATATCGACCCTCATAAACTGTATCAGCAAGATAGTTTGGCAGGCCGCATGGGTGGTTTGGTCACTCTTTTTAAAAAGAGATAAAACATGGCCCCTGCGATAACTACTGTTGATGAAGCGTCTCTGTCTGCCAAGCAATTGCAATGCCCGGTGTGTCAATCGGCCTACCCCACAGCGGGTGGTAAGCGCGTGCTGGATTTGCAGCAATCGCCTTCGGTTAAATTAGTAACCTGCTCCACGTGCCAGGCCATGAGTGCCGACCGTTTACCTAGCCCAGATTTTTTAACCGAGTTGTATAACCCGGTGCATTACGAAGGCACGCTAAGCAGTAACCCGGCCCTAACGGCGGCGTGTGCCAAACGTATTGTGGATAACTTTGATTTTTCGCCAAAATCCGGTAAAACCCACTGGCATATTGTGGATTATGGCGGCGGTAATGGCGAATTGGCTCGTGCGGTGGCCACGCTTATTCGGCAAAAAAACACGGCAGCAACCACCCAAACCACCGTGGTGGATGTGTTCGATCAGGTGACGGAAGGCGGCCAATCGGCCTTTTGTAGCGCAGACGATTTTTTAAAGGGTCAACTGGCCGGTTACGATGTGATGATTGCTAGCGCGGTGCTAGAACACATCCCTAATTTGCAGCCTATTTTGGCGCAGATGATGACGAGTGCCAGCCCCAATGCCTACCTGTACGGGCGCACCCCCTACGAAGCCCCGCTGGCCAAAGTGCTGCCGGGTTATAGCATTCGGTGGCCGCGCCATATCCACGATTTAGGCCCCGA
Source organism: bacterium (assembly GCA_030429585.1). GTDB lineage: Bacteria > Cyanobacteriota > Vampirovibrionia > Vampirovibrionales > Vampirovibrionaceae > JAUIEU01. The sequence goes on from JAUIEU010000001.1 coordinate 250,929, forward strand.
ATTTTGGGAAGGTCTGACCACCCAATTTGCCAATCAATGTCAGTTGTTAAAATCACAGCCGTCGCTGGTAGAAACCAGCTTGGCACAGCAGCCGTTGCGTACCTTGGCGGCCTATGTGTTAAAATTTCCGGCGGTGATTGAAGCCAAGATTCGTCAGACGCTGAAGATACCCACGTGCATGTGGCGTTGGGTGGGCGGCTGGGAAGCTTACCTGTTGGTTAATCCGAAACCCTCGTCGGTTCAGTAAGGGGGCATTGTGGCAGAACCAACCCCAACGCATTCGCCGGCATTATCCGTTGTTATCCCCTGCTATTGCAGCGGCGAAAGTTTACCGTCGTTAGTGGCGCAACTGGATAGCCATTTAGCCGACCTTTCTATCGAGGGTTACACCGGCTACGAAGTGGTTTTAGTGGATGACGCCTCGCCGGACAATGGGGCCACATGGCAAAAAATAGAAGCTATTGCCAATCAATGGTCTGCCGTGCGTGGCATCCAGCTGGCCCAAAATGTGGGGCAGCAAGCGGCAGTACTGTGTGGTTTGCATGCGGCCACCGGCTATATGCACGCCACCATGGATGACGATGGGCAGCACGACCCTGCGTATCTACTCACCATGCTGGAAAAACTAAAAAAAGAAAACCTGGATATCGTCATCGCGTCGCTTAAAAGTAAAAATCACGGTTTCATTCGTAGCGTGGGGTCGCTGGCTGTTCGTCATTTAGCTAAGGCCATGATGGGATTAAACACGGCGATTCGTTACTCTAGTTTTCGTGTGTTTAAAGGCTGGGTGGGCAAGCAGGCGCTAGCAATTAAGGTGAGAAAACCGGTGGTGGGGTACTTGCTGTTAAAAAATACCCATAACGTGGCGAATTATAAAACCCCACACCAACCGCGGAAAGAAGGCACCTCTAACTATACCTTTTGGACGCTGGCACAATATTTTATGGTGATGGTATTAGAGTACTCGCCGCTGGAGCGTTGGCTGAAGCTATCCATCGTGTCCTTGGCCGTGGTGTCATTGCTGGGCACTGTTGCAGTGGCATTCGTTGCCCAGAAGGAATCGGTTTTATCCCCGTGGGCCATGCCTATGGTTGTTGTGGCGATAGGGTGTGTGGCGTTATCGCTGGCAATGTGGCTAACGTGGCGATTATCCCTACTGGCGACCCGTTTAACCCATGCCCCTAAGCAATGGCACACCACAGCGGTGGCCAATAGTACGGCTGTGATGACTACCCAGCCGGCCACCCTGCCTGCGGAAACACCCGTATGACGACGAGCCCGACACCCCCCACAAGTGCGGATACACCAAACCACAATTTGCTGACGGCTTTAAAACAACACCCGCTGAGCCGCTTTATTGCGCCGGTATTAAAGGGTGCGGTGTCTGTCATGCTGATTGTGTATGTAGGGTCACTAATTTCCTTGCTAGATGCTAGCCATGTGCTGGACACCATTGATTGGCCCATGCTGCTGGCCGCCTTTGTGTGCCAAACCGGTGTGGTGGCCAGTGGTATTGTGCGTTTGTGGTTATTAACCCGTCATGCGATGGCAACTTCCGGCAATGATGACCTTATTGGTGATGCAACAGAAAATTACCCACCTTTAGGCATTGGCCGTGTGGGGCGCATTACGCTGGCCAGCTTAACCATTGGACTGGTAACGCCAGGCCTGGTAGGGGTAGAAGGGTATAAGCTGTACCAATTGTCTCGCCATATGGCATGGGCCCGTGCGGTAAGCTTGCTGTTTGTAGAACGCTTTACCGCCCTTGCCGTGATTATGGGCTCGTTTGTGGTGGGCTCGTTATGGTTGGGGCAAACCTTATCGTTGCAAGGCTCGCCGGTGATGTTAGGCGGTTTGGCGGCGGGTAGCGCGTTAATGTTGGTGTTGGTTATAGGTTATCGCGGCGAGTGGTTACCGGCATGGCTAACCGCCGTTATGGGTAAAGGCTTGGATGTGCTTTACAAAGGGCTGGCGTGTTTGCAGGCCTTTACCGTACAAGAATTATCCGTGCTGGCGGTGATGTCTATGGTGGTGGAAGTGTGTCGTATTGCCTCGTTAGGGTTGTTTATTATGGCCTTGGGCGCCTGGCTGCCGTGGCCTGTATTAATGGTGGCCGCCGCATTATCTACCGTTATGTGCTTTTTACCTATCTCCCTTAACGGCATTGGGGTACGAGAGGTATCGCTAACGGTGGTGTTTACGGCGTACGGGGTGGGCATGGCGCAGGCCGGGTTGGTTTCTGTGTTAAGCCGCCTTACCATGCTTGTGTGGGCGGTACCGGGGCTGGTATTCTTTTTCACTATGCGCAAGTCACTTATTGCTCAAACAGGCCCGCCGTCTTCAACGGCATCAACCGCTGCGCCGGTGTTACAGTAACCATAATTGTTTAGGATGATATTGCCATGGTGGTACAACGCACTAAAGAAGCGATTTTAGAAATCCCGTTTATGTACAACCTGGTGCAAACGTTGGTATCGTGTGATGAAGGCCGCCAAAAAGTAAAAGGGTTTATTGCAGCAAACCCTAATGATACGGTTTTAGACATTGGCAGTGGTACCAGCAATGTGTTGGATTACTTGCCGCCGGTAACCTATTACGGCTTTGACTGTAACCCGGATTACATTGATACCGCGCGCCAAAAACATGCGGATAAACCCAACGCTACTTTTAAATGCGAAACCATTAACGAGGCCACCTTACCCCCAGAACTAACCGGCACGTGCGATGTGGTGTTGGCTTTTGGGGTGATACACCATATTAGTGACGCGGAAGTGGCCAAACTGTTTAGCATGGCGCAAGCGGCGCTAAAACCTGGTGGCCGGCTAGTGACCATTGACCCAGCCTTTACCGATAAACAGCACCCCATTGCTAAGTTATTGGTAGGCAGCGATAGGGGCGAATACGTGCGCCATGCGGATGAGTATAAGCGCCTGTATGATACGTACTTTGCAGGCAGCTTTGTGCAAACCATTGATAATTTAAGCCGCTACCCCTATACCCATTCTATTGTGGTAGCCACCAAATAAACTTTGTGAAAAGTTAAACACGCACTTACTTACAGTAAGTGCGTGTTAGTGGTTAATATGAAGAAATGTCTGTTTTACTCACCAACGTTACCGTCTGGTGCGTTAGGAATCATCTCGTTTAGCCATTTAACATAATCTTTAAGCTTACCTTTGTTAATCATGGTTTTTTTGTCAAAATTGTCTATCTTATTCTGAATTTTATCGCGTAGGTAAGTTATCGAGCCTTTGTTATACCCATCGATATGCTCTTTAAATTCTTTTTGGTTCATTCGTTTACTACCACCAAAGGTGCCTGAAGAGAATAAATCAGTGCTTGTACTAAGTGCATTTTGGGCATCGTTACGAGCTTTTAAAGCAGCCTTTTTAGCATTGTTGGCCTTATTAGCAGCAGCTAAGGCTTCGTCTGAAGCAGTTTCCGCGGCTTTAGCTTTGTTGTTTGCAACAGTTACATCTGTGGCGGCTAAGGCAGCTTGTTCTGCTTTTTGGGCTTTTTCAAATGCTTTTTCCGCGGCTTCTTTAGCATCTTTAGCTTTGTTAATTTCTACGGTAATACCAGTTCCTTTTGCGGCGCTTAAACTAGCAGTGGCTGAGTCTAAATAGTTTTTAGCACTTTCCTTGGCGGTAGTAGCACGTTGTTTTGCTGCTTGTAAGTTTTTGGCTTTCGTTGCAGCGGCCGCTTGGCTTTCAGCAGCCTTTGCAGCATTTAAGGCAGTATTCGCAGCAGTAGTAGCATCACTTTCAGCTGCTTCCGCGGCTTCAGCCTGTTTTTTAGCCTCGGTTACATCTGTGGCCGCTAAGGCAGCTTGTTCTGCTTGTTTGGCTTTTTCAAATGCTTGTTTAGCATCAGTTTCAGCTTGTGTTGCTTTATCAATTTCTGCTGTAATGCCAGTTGCTTTTGCGCGGTTTAAACTATTAGTGGCTGAATCTAAGCGGCTTTTGGTATTTTTCCTAGCGGTTGTGGCGCGGTCTTTCAGTGGCTGTAAGGATGCTTGAAAACGTGCGTCAATCGTTGCTTGGTTCTCAAAATAGTTGCTTAATTTTATTTTTTTACCTGCAACAAACTTTGCACAATCGTTGCTGGTTTCTTCGCTAACAGCTTTCCATAGGGCTTTGTTCCCTTCTTTGCATTGGTATTCTGTTTTTAGGGTGTAACCTTTGTCTTCCATGGCTTTAACAAAATCTTTGCTGGTAATATCGACAGGGTAGGTACCATTAGGGATGGTTAACTCGGTAGTATCATCCACGGTGGTTGGTAATAGTGTGGCCAAGCCTTTGCCAGCGCTGCCCCCACCATCTTGCTTAAGTTTATCTCGCCCGTTGGCAACGGCTTTTCGTTGGCCGTGGGTTACTTTGCAAGGGTCTTTGCAAGCAGCGTTGTATTCTTGTATAACTTTATCAAAAGCGGCACTGTTAATGTCTTCTCCACTTAGTTCTGAATCATTCCCGCTACCCCAAAATTTATCGGTTTTATTAAACCCTCTCATTTCGTTAAATAATTCGGTAAGGTTGCTGGTGCCAAAGGCTGTGTTTAATTTTGAAATTTCAGCCGTATTGAATTCACTATTAAGGTAAGTACTAAATTCACTACTGCTAATGTAAGAATTACTGCTTTGCTTGGTTTCTAGCAGCGTTTTAAGGTTAGTTAATAGTGTAGCTGTATTGCAATTAATAGACATATATATTTCCCCTGATTATGTGTGTGTGTAATTGATTTTTTATTAAAATAGATTCCACAGGTATTAAATAAAAAACAATAAAATAAATGATGGTTTGTAAACAAAATAAAACAATAAATAATTAGAGCCTTCCTACACCCTTAACTATTACGGGGGCTTTAACTGTATTTGTAAATTGTTTTTAATAAATTATTATAATTATTTTGCTATTTGTTTTATTACTTTATAAGCATAGGTAAAAGGCTTAACCAATATTTAACATAACACTACATTATTAGGGGGTATACATATGTCTGGGGTTGACTGTAATAAGGCAGCATTATATACCCGATTAAGAAAAAGCTTGCCTACTAGCGGTAAGGTGGATAAAGCGGCTTTTAACACGGCAGTTAGGGGCGAATTTAATAAGGGTGAAATTGATAAATTGACGGGGTATTTTACCAAAAATGCAGGCCATACAGATGCAGCTATTGGTGAAGTTTATGATGATATCCGAAATTATTCTGGAAGTGTTTTTATCCCATCCCTTAATCCCCTTCAAGGTGCTGTTATTGATTGGTTTAATAGTAGTAAAGTTACACAAAGCGATTTAAAGGGATTGGATAACCACATTGCGAGACTGCAACAAAGCTGTAATGGTGGTAGCAGTACTGGTGATAAATGCGAAGATGTCAGAACGGCTAAAATGGATAAAACCAATTGGGAATCAGTGGGTCGCGATCAACGCCGGCAACATTGCCATAATGGCCTGTTTAAAGATGATAAGTATATGACAGGTATTATTGCCCACGAATATGATGCATCGAACCATACCTATACCGTACAAAATGGCGATACGTTGTTTGAAGCGGCTTCAGCGATTAAAAAGAAAGAAGGTTTAACTGAGTCGGTATCCCAAATTACCAATGCTTTAGCGCATGCTAATCAACAAAAATATAATCAAGGCCGAGATATGATTAAAAAAGGCGACCAATTTACCTTGGCTGAGATTCAAGCAAGTTTGAAGACCACTGGTGGTGGGGTTCCTGCTTAACCAGCTCTTTTATCAGCTTTAAGCTATTACCGCCCCGAGGAACTCTCAGGGGCGGTTTTGCTTAAGCAGTAATCAGGGTTTTAGCATCTTGGGCTTCTAGGTATTTTTCCGCATCCATAGCGGCCATGCACCCGGTCCCTGCCGCCGTAATGGCTTGCCGGTAATGGTGGTCCATCACATCGCCGCAAGCAAACACGCCATCCACATTGGTATTTACCGTGCCGGGTTCTACTTTTAAATAGCCATTGTCGTGGGCACCTAACTGGCCTTTAAACAAATCCGTGTTGGGTTTGTGGCCAATGGCGGTAAACACACCTTGGGTTTTAAACTCTTTTGTTTCGCCAGTTTTGGTATCTTTTAGGGTTATGGCATGCACGCCGTCTTCTTTGCTGCCGTGGATATCAATGACTTCTGCGTTCCAAATAAAGTCAATTTTGGGATGGTTTAGGGCTCTATCTTGCATAATTTTGCTAGCGCGCAGTTCATCGCGGCGCACCACCACGGTTACCTTGTTGGCAAACTTGGTTAAAAAGTGGGCTTCTTCCATGGCGCTATCGCCGCCGCCCACCACCACCACGTCTTTATCTTTAAAAAAGAAGCCATCGCAGGTAGCACAGGCACTAACGCCGTGGCCCATTAGGTTTTTTTCAGATTCTAAGCCAAGCAGCTTAGCGGTGGCGCCGGTGGCTACAATCACGCTATCGGCAGTTACGGTTTCATCATCGGTGGTAATAGTAAAGGGGCGTTTGCTAAAATCGACAGCTTTTACCCACGCATTTTTAATGGTGGTGCCAAAACGCTTGGCTTGGGCTTTCATGTCTTCCATGAGCTGGGGGCCTAAAATCCCCTCGCGGAAACCAGGGAAGTTTTCCACATCGGTGGTAATGGTTAGCTGGCCGCCAGGTTGGGGGCCTTCGTACATTAGGGGAGCTAAATCGGCGCGGGCGGCATAAATAGCGGCGGTGTAGCCGGCAGGGCCGCTACCAATAATGACGACTTTGTGATGGTTGGGCGTATTGCTCATGGGGAGTGTTCCTGAAAAACCTAACTGCATGATGACTGGGGTTCCGTCGAGTGGGTATCTTACCATAAGGCGCGGCCATGGCTGGCGGGCGTTAATAAAGTGTTCGCTTTCTCTTATAGTTAAGGCCTCTCAATAGGCGCAATTGTCTGCAAGGGGGGTAAACTTTAGCAAAAAGGCCATCTTGCGTAGCAAACAAGGTGGCCTAGTGCGTGAATGGGGTGGTTAGCCGGTGTTTTTTGTTATGGCGTTATTAAAAACTTAGCCTGCACGCGGGCCTGCATGGTTTGTTGCCCAGATTCCACTTGTGGGGCTGCCATAACGCTGTCGGCGGCCATATGGGCGCCTCGTGCATGCATCATGGTGGGCACAGGGTTATGAGACGATCCATGGTATTGAATATCACACGCCCCGCCCAAGGTTGAACCGGCGGCATCGGCCATGATTTGGGCCCGTTGTTTGGCTTTTTTAACCGCTTGGCGCAGTAATTCGGCTTCATAAGGCGAATTATCCGATATATACCAGCTTAGCCCGCCGGGTTGGATGCCTTCTACCTTGGCCATGGCGCCGAATACTTTATTGGCATAGTCGGTTAATTTTGCTTTGTCCTCCACGCCTTCCAGTGTAAATTGCAGGGTTTGGCTATGCTGGTAGGCGATAGGCACGCGCCGTTGCTTATCGTGGTGTTCCCACACAGGGTGGGTATTATAGCGGGTTGTTTTTAGCGTCAGGTTAGGGATGTCTAACTCATTAATGTGCCGTTTAATGGTTGCCATAATGTGGTTGGCTTCGGCGGTGGCCTCCTTGGTGGTTTTGGTGCGCAGTTGCAGGGTGGCCTGCGAGCGAAAGGAATCGGGGGCCACCATCATTTCGCTGTTGCCGTTGGTGCTAACAACAGGGCCGGTGCAGGGGCCATCGCTACCGTGGTGTGCCATGGCAGTGGTGGGTAAGGCGGCCATGCTACAGGTTACGGCCAGTAGGCCAAGCAGTAGGTGTTGGGTGGTGTTGGTGTGTAGTGTCATGCGGTTGTTTCCAATAAAAACTAAACTATATTAGGGTTCATTCTACTGGTTATGGAAGCAGGAAACGAGGCAATGTTCCGCGGCCCTAGGGTATAGCACCCTAGGTGGCGTGTAGGCCAGGTTGGGTTACACTAAGGGGCATGACGACTGCGCCCACAAAATCCTACGCCTTAACCATTGCCCCCTTGCTTGCCCCCATGGGCAAAATGCTGCTAATGGGCCTGGGAGGGCTTTTTGTGGCCTTGGTGCTGTTATTTGCGTGTTTTGTGCTGCTTGGCGGCATGGCATTGCAACTATGGTATGTGCCGGTGGTAATGAGTGGCCTAATGGTATTGGTGCTGGCAGCGGTGTTGATACCGGTAGTGGGCGGCTTTGTGTGGGTGTTTAGTAAAATGACTCGCTACACGATGATGGAAGAGGGCATTACCCAGGCGGCAGGCCCGGCCACACGACACATTGGCTGGTTGATGATCCGCCGGTTAGAGTGCGACACCCTGATGGGGGTAACTGTGGTGCGGGTGGTAGCCAACGAGCTAGACACCCCCATTACCGTGTACCACAGCCTGTTAGTAGAGCCAGAGCGCTTTTGGGCAGAATGGCTACAACGCTTGCCCCACACCTCTATTGTGACAGAACAAAGCAAGCAACTGGCGGCCCAGTTGCAAGGCCACAGCCTTGGGGCAACCACTCCGCAAAGCATCACACCGATGGCCCCGCAGGAATTTCGTCTGTAAACGGTTTTCCAAGTGGGTAAACTATGCCACAATAGGGGGTTACTATTGTCGTTTTATGTATGAACCTGCATTTAAATATTATGGCCAAGCCCTTTACCATTACCACCGCCATTGATTACGTGACTGCCGAGCCCCATTTGGGCCATGCGTATGAAAAAATAGCCACCGATGTGATGGCCCGTTACATGCGGTTGATGGGAAAACCGGTGTTTTTTTTAACGGGGACGGATGAACATGGCACCAAGGTGGCCACCACGGCTGCCAAACACAACCTAACCCCCCAAGCCTATGCGGATAATATTGCGGCCAGCTATAAGCGTACCTGGGGCGAGCTTAACATTATCTACGACCGTTTTATTCGCACCACAGAAGCAGACCATACCCGTGTGGTACAGCATATTTGGCAGCTACTGTTGGATAAGGGCGATATTTACAAGGCGGATTACACAGGCCAGTATTGTGCTGGCTGCGAAAGCTTTTTAGCCGAACGTGATATTACGGAAGACGGCTTGTGTAGCATCCATGGTACCCAGCCAGATGCGGTGAGCGAAGAAAATTACTTTTTTAAGCTAACGGCCTACAAAGAGCGATTGTTTGAGCTGATTAACAAGGGCAAATATGTTCAGCCAGAGTTTAGAGTGCCCGAGCTGCTTAATATTTTAGAAAATTTGCAAGATATTAGCGTCTCTCGCCCGGTGTCGTCGGTGTCGTGGGGTATCCCGGTGCCGAATGACCCTGACCAGCGAATTTACGTGTGGATTGACGCCTTAAGCAACTACATTACCGGTACGGGCTATCTAAATCATCCCGAGCAATTTGCCACCCACTGGCCTGCCGCCTGCCATATGATTGGTAAGGATATTCTTAAATTCCATGCCTTGTATTGGAGCGCTATTTTAATGGCGGCAGAATTGCCCTTGCCCCGCATGATCTACGCCCATGGCTTTATTAATATTAACGATGCCAAAATTAGCAAAACTGTGGGCAATGTGGTGTCGCCCCAAGCTTTGATGCGCCGATTTGAGCTGGATACCCCCGACCCGGTGCGCTATTACCTAATGACGCTGTGCCCCTTTGGTCAGGATGGTAACTTTACCGAAGATGATTTTAAGGCCAAGGTCAATGCGGATTTAGCCAACAATGTGGGCAACCTGCTAAACCGCACCTTAAACATGACCAAAAAATATTGCGGCGGTGTGGTGCCCCAGTTAGATCGTCAGCAATCCATCCAAATTAACAAAACAGAACAACAGGTTAGCCTGCGCTACGAGCCCGTGAGCGAACAAGATTTAGAGCCCATTAAAGCTGCCATGGCCCAGTACCAGTTTCAGCGCGCGGCAGAATCCATTATCCATTTGGTAGACCGCGGCAACAAGCTGGTACACAACGCCGAACCATGGACGCTGCATAAAGAAGGCAAACAGGCCGACTTAGAAAAAGTGCTGTACACCGTGCTGGATAGCTTGCGCCAAGTGGCCATTTTGCTAAGCCCCTTTACCCCAGAATTATGCGACCGTATTTGGCAGCAGCTTGGTTATGCGCCGGGCACCCTGGCCCAGCAACGCTGGGGGGATGTGTTGGGCTCGGCTATCCCTGGGGGGCAGGCCTTGCAGCTTGCCGGCCCTATTTTGCCCCGCCTAGAAGACGAGCTGGTGGGCGCCGCCGGTAAAAAAAATTAGCCTGGTTCCTTTGTGCTTTTGTGTGACGGGGGATTGTGACTTTATTAGGTTGCTACTGGAATAAGTTGCCCCAACTCAATATGTTGTGGGGTGAGGTGGATGGTTTGGATGTGGATACCAACCCCTGCGGCTTGGCAGGCGGCAAAGGCGCGGGCAAATGCCGGGTCTCGCTCGTGGTTCGGGCGAAAGGTTGTTGCATCGCTGCGTTGGCAAATAACAATCAGGTGGCATTCGGTACCCGTCTGGTGAAGCCTGGCCAAGGTGGTTAACTGTCGGGCGCCGCGTACCGTCGGCGCATCCGGGAACAAGCAGAGCTTGTCTATAACCAAGCTTGCTCCTTTTACCTCTACCAATACGGTATTACCTTGGGGGTCGGTTAGCGCTATATCCAGGCGGCTTTTTTCGCCGGTAGTGGGGTCTACCACACTGGGTTCGTTGCGCTTAACCGTATAATCTGCAAGGGCAGGGATGACCTGCTGTTTTATGGCATGTTGGGTCACCACGTTGGGCAAGCGAGAGTAAATCGAGACCATTTCACCTTCTTCGCTTTGCACATACGGCATGGCAAAGAGGAGTTTCCGGGTAGGGTGGTTGCGGTAATCCACCACCCATACCCGTGCGCCAGGGTGCAGTAGTTCGGTCAGTCGCCCCGGGTCGGCAATGTGGGCCCGATGAATAGCGGACTCGCCGGGGAAGGTAAACTCGCCAATAAACCGGTTAGGCCGTGTCACAAACACGGCGGGTAATAGTGGGCGGCCGTCAAAGGGGTGGGGAATCGTCATGCTGGAATCGTCTCATAAAAATACCCCTTAACGGTGTAGGTCAAGGGGTATTGAAAGGTTGGTGTGTCGAGCAATCTAGTAGAAGTGCTCAAAGTTGTCATACACAAACGGGAATTGGCTGTCGTGGTCGCGCTGGTTGGTGGCCTTTGGCATTTTTTCGCCAAACACAGGCGATAACGCTTCGATGTAAGGACGAATAATCAGGCCGCCTTCAAAGCGGTGCCGCTGGAAGAAACCACCACTATCCAAAAAGTTATACCGCCCGTAAGCAGAAAGCCAATCGGTAAAGTTCAGGCGGGCGGCGGCGTCAAAGCTGTAGGCCACGCTAGTGGGGCTGCTATCTGCAATGCCGTTGCCGTGGGTGTAGGATTGCACCCCGATGCTGCCGCCGAGTTGGTACTCTAAAAAGCGGTCAAACAACGAGCCACGGTAATCCAAACGCCCGGCGTTTAGGAAGAAACTTTTGGGGCTAAAGTACCCACCAAAGTCATAGCCAGGGTCGGCCAAAAAGGTGGGGTTCATGCTTACCACAGGTTGGGTCGCACCAAAGTTGGTTACATCAAAAAAGCCGTTAATGGTGTTGTTGCTAAAGCCCATGTATAGGAATTGATACCCGAGGCGAGCCCAGTGCTTTTCGTTAAAGCGGTGGGTGTAGCCAGCACTGGCATACACTTGGTTTTTGTAACTGGTGTTACTAAAGTTTTTACCGCCAATGCCGGCAAACTCATAGGCCACGTTTACATCAACACTGGTAAAGGGCATTAGGTTGAGTTCAGCAAACACGCTGGTTTCATTAGCCGGGCCTAACCGCTGGCCGGCAAAGGCCCCTTGGTTGGCTTTAAACCCAGCCACAGAAAGTAACGAGTTAGCCAGCGTTAAACGACGAGACCCTAGCTTTACCCGCACACGGTCAAAGGGGTCAATGGTCATGACGGCGCGGTAGTTCACGTTCATATGGTCAGATTGGCTGAAGTTTACCAGGCCAATATCTCCATCAAACCCAACGCGGTTAAAGGGTTTGTAGTTAAGGCCAGCAGTGTACATTAGGCCAAAGTTTTTACGTGGATTAACGTTGCCACTGGGCAAGTAATACCGTTGAGGCACCACGCCACCACGCACCCGCAGTTGGGGCAGTAAGGAGAAACTAACTTGATTAGGCACCCCCCAAATGTTGGTTTTGGTGGTGTTGTTGCTACCATCTTGGGTTTGGAACATATACCCAACGCGGAATTCTGGGCGAAGATCATCAAACAAATCATCTTCCAGGTTGCTAATGCGGTCTTCCAAATAGGGGGCTAATTCCTGCCTAGCGCCAGGGCCGCTATAGCCTGTGGTGCGCGATGGATCATCGTAGGAAAGCATGGTTTGCCCGTAGTATTCGCTAAGGGTGTTATGCCACGCGGCGGTATGGTCTGGGGCATATTTTGCTGTTGGGTTGTTGAGCAGTTGCTTGGTTTCCCATACATCTTGCTGCAAGGTGATAATTTGTTTTTCCGATTGTTGCTGCACCGCCTGCACGGATTGAATCGCGTCGTTTAACGCATCCAGCTCGGCATTTAGGGCATCCACATCGGCATTTGGCAGAGGAGCCTGGGGTTGGGCATGGTTGGCAATGGCTGGCAGGGCGATGGGTGCGGTGGTATAACCTGGGGTGGGGGCGCTGGCACTAAAGGTGGGTTGCTCATACCGGCAGGGGATAAGAATATCGCCTGCTGGGGTGGGTGGAGCAAAATCCCACACAATGGTGTTGCTGGGTAGGCTGCTCATGGTGTTGGTTTGTTGGCGCACATCGCGCAATAAATCCAAGGCCTTATCGGGTCGGCCCATGTATTTATGCACTTCTGCCAAGGCGGTTACCACTTCAATATCGCTTGGGTTGGCATCGTATAAACGGTCAATAATGCGTTTGGCCGCATACTTTCGGCCACTCCACAGCAAGGCGTATGCCTTGCCCAGTTGGGCATCTCGGTTGTTAGGCTCTACCTGTAGCACATCGTCAAACACTTCCAATGCATCGCGATAGTTGCGCGCATAGGTCAGCTGTTTGGCTTCTTCAATGCGGGTTTGCATGGTTTGGGTGGTGCTGGTTTTCCATGGCTTTTGCAAGGTACTGGGCTGGCTTGCCACCGGCTGAGATGAAAAGGTGTATTGCTCGCCGACAGGGTGGCCGTTGTAACTACCGCTAGCATACGAGTGGGAACGATTGACGTTGGTGGGGTAATCAAAGGTTTCTGGGCTTTTGCGCGGGGCAACATAGGTACCGCTGGTGCTACCCACATTGGCGGTGCTAGTCGGTGGGGTGTACGGCTGTTGCACTACTTGGGGTTTAATGGGTGGGGTATAGGCTGGCGGGGTACTGTTTGCGGCGGTTTTAGCAGATTCTGGGGCCCAGTTGGTATAGCTGCCGTTGTATTGCCGGTTTTGGTATTGGCCAGGCACGCCACCTTGTTTACCGCTGGTTGCGGGGGTAAGAATAGCGTTGCTGGGGGCCTCGGCAGGCGTGTAAGCCTGGGGCGCGTTTCGGTATGATGGCCCGCCAATAGTAGCGTTTTCCACCGTCCAAGGGTCGTTGGTGGTGGTTACGGCCGTGGTGGGGGTGGGGTCTGTGTTTACTTCTGGCAGTTTTACCGCAATTTCGCGCAGGGCGGTTTGGGCCGCGGGGTGATGAGGATCTAGCGCTAAAATGGCGTCGTATTCGGCTTTTAAGTCATTGGTAGGGGTCTGCCAACCAAGTACTTCATCCAGCTTGTCCATCCACGGTTCAATGGTGTTATCCAACTGGGCCGCTTGTATTAAATGCTGAATACCTTGTTTGCGAGTGGCTTCATCCCAGGTGAGGTATTCGCCATAGGCACCCACCACTTTGGGGTTTTGAGAGTATTCGCTGGCCAATTGGGCTAGGGCCGCTTGGCTGTCATCGCCTTTGTGGCTAACGGCATACCCAATCAGGGCATCCATAGCTTGGGTATTGTTGGGTGCTTGCTGCACGGCACCGTATAAGGTGTTTAAGGCATCGCGCGTACCCATGCCACTTACATCAGGCACAGCGGTGGCGGCAACGGTGGGTTCGGCAGTGGCGGTATTGCCACCGGATTGGTATTGGGCAATCCGCTCTTGCATGGCCGCATCATTACGGTACTTGGCGCTGCTGGCCACATCACTAAATAAGGTATGGACAAAATTGGCCTGGGGCAGGTATTGCTCGGCAATGTTGTTGCCAACAATAGCTTCCGCAAATTCTAGCTTTTCATCGGCGCTTAATTCGTGGCGGTTGTACACTTGGCCAACTAAATCCATGGCAGGCTGCCACTGTTGGATTTTCATGTAAGCGCGGGAGTTGCGCAGTTGCACATCGTGGCTTTGGCCAAGGCCGCTGCTTATGGCGTTGCTTGCCGCCACCGATTCGTCGTATTTTCCAAGCTCGTAGGCAATGCCGCCTAGGCTGTTTAGTAAGTCATCGCTTTGTTCGGTGCCACGGCGCGCCATGACGGTGTCGTACAGCCCATCAAATAATTGTTGGGCTTGGCCACCTTGGTTGCCGTAACGCAGGGCGTATAGATAATCCATGCGCCATTGCAGTGCTTCTGGGGTGGCGGGTTGTTCAAAAGGTTTAATGTAGTTTTCGTATAGGGTAATGGCATCGCCATGTTGGCCTAGGCGCGTTAGCAGGTTGGCATACACGGCCTGCCATTTAATATCGGTGGCAAAGGCTTGGCGGATAGGTTGTGCGTATTCGGCGGCCTCGCGGTAGCGGCCATCCCAAATCAGTAACTGCACCAGGTTTTTGGTGACATCGTTGTGTTGTTCGGTCACCACCGGCGAGCTGTCTTTCAGCTCCAAGGCCCGCGATAACATTTGGATAGCCTGGCTTCGGCGGCTGGAATCCCACCCGTTAATGGTGCCTAAATGCATCAGGGCTTCGGCATTATCTGGGTTTAGGGTAAGCGCTTGGATAAGGTGTGTTTTTGCCTGGGCATAGCCGCTTTCGCCACCTTGTTTCATGTAGGCCTTGGCCAACCACAGCTGGGCGGTATCACTTTGGGGGTTTTGTTGTACTTGTTGCTCAAACAAAGGTAAGGCGTCGCCAACATTACCATCGTTGTATAACGTTATGGCGTTGGCTTGCTCTGGTATGGCCATTGCTTCGGCATAGGCACCGTTGCTAACTACTGGTAGGGTGTTGGCCATTAGCAATAACAGCAGGGTGGTTTTGGCAGAATGCTGTACCAGGGCGGAACGCAAGTGTGAAATCATCATGATGCTCAGTTTCTCTATCCAGATTGGGCGAATTGTTGGCAAATGCGCCTGTAACGCATACAACAACCCATAATACCTTGGCACCAGTATACCGATGGTTTCCCAAAAGAGGAATCCACCTAAAGGTGAATCCCCTAGGTGGATTATGCCCTTGTAGGCACAAAAAATGTAAACCTGGGTAGATTAAGGCTTGGTGTGGCTAAGCAAGTAATGCAGCAATGTTCGTACACCAAAGCCTGTGGCGCCTTTGGGGGCTTCTGGTTCTGCCTTGGTTGTGTAGGCTGGCCCAGCAATATCCAGGTGGGCCCAGCGGCGTTTTTTATCTACAAATTGCTTTAAAAACAGCCCGGCACTGGCGGTGCCTGCTTGCCCCCGGCTGCCGGCATTAATTAAATCCGCCACATCGCTTTTTAGGCTTTCGTTGTAATCCGCCAGTAAGGGCAGTTGCCAAAATTGTTCGCCTGCGGCATAACCAGCGTTAATCACTTCATCGGCAAAGTCTTTTTGTGGGCTAATAACGGCGGCGCATGCATGGCCCAGTGCGGTAATGGCCGCCCCCGTTAAGGTGGCCAGGTCAATCATTTCATCCGGGTCTACCTGTTGTTGGGCGTAGGTTAGGGTGTCTATTAGGATAAGCCGCCCTTCCGCATCCGTGTTGTTAATTTCCACGGTTTTGCCATCCAGGGTGGTGACAATATCGCCGGGTTTGCTGGCGTGGCCGTTGGGCATGTTTTCGCACAGGGCGATAAATCCATCCACTTGCAGGGGTACTTCTACCCCGTGGTTTCGCAGCTCGGCCAGGCCGTGCATGGTGGCCAATACAGCAGCCGCCCCAGCCATATCTAGCTTCATTAGCTCCATGCTTTTGCTTGGCTTAAGCGAGAGTCCACCACTATCAAAGGTGACCCCTTTACCCACCAACGATACTTTTTTATGGGCCGACCCTTGCTTGGGTTTGTATTGCATGTGCACCAGGTAGGCCGGTTCATCGCTGCCTTTGGCCACGCTATAAAAGGCGCCCATGCCTTTGGCCTTAATCTCATCCAAGGTTAGGTGGTTTACAGTAATATCGTGCTTGCTTAGGGTTTCGGCTTGTTCTTTTAAATAGGTGGGGGTGATGTGATTCGCGCTATCAAACACCCAGTCTCTTGCCAGGCATGTGCTGTTGGCTTCTGCCTGGCCTTGAATAACCCCTTGGGTGACGGCCTTGTGTTGCTCATCGGTGGCTTGTAAGGGCGGGTACAATATAATGGTGTTTAGGTGGGTAGGGAGTTTGCTGGTATCGGTTTTGTGTTTGGTAAATTGATAGGTGCTGAGTTGGGCTGCTTCTGCCTGCCAGCAGGCGAGTTGCTTAAGGGTAACGGGGGTGCCGCCATCCAGTAAAATATCCAGGGGGTCGATAATACTGGCCAATGTTTTAATACCAAATTGTTGGGCGGCTTTAAACCCGGTGGCAAAACTGCGCCTAATTTGGGTGGGGGTAACGCCGGTGTTGTTACCGCCTTTGCCGCTACCCATACCGGTTAACACGGCATAGCGAACGGGGGCATTTTCCGGTAAACGGATAACATGGGCATCGCCTAAACGCCATACTAAATGGTCTACATAAGCACATTCTTCGCCCACCAAGCCGCTGAGTAAGGTATCCAATGCGTTGGTGGTGGCACTGCGCCATAAAGGGGCCGGGGCTTTGCCGCAGCCATCTTCTTCAAAAATAGGAATAATTAACGCGTCTTCCGTAATATCAGCTAAGGCGGCGGGCGCCTTTTGGGCCAAGGTGATGGTAGGGGCAGTGGTGGAGGCCATGGGGAGTGTATTCCTTGCAAAATAGGATAATGCTTAAGGTAAAACCAAAGGGTGAGTTTAAGCTGCCCATTATTGTGACGGATGTTGCCCAGCCTGTCTATTGCCCGAGTGGTGGATAACGGCGGCGCGTGTACCTACGGGTGCTGAAGCTTGGCCAGGCGTTGTTCATCGGCGGTAATGGCGGCTTCGGTTTCGTGGGTGTAGGTTACATGCCCCGGCCAGCTGTTGGGGATTTTGCGCACATACCGCCGTTGGGTATAAATAATGGGCAGCTTGCCGCTGGTGGCTCCACCGCTGTATTGGCAGGCCAAATGCAGGCCGTCTAATAAAATTTCATCCGGTGGGTCTGGGTGATGAATCACCACGTGGGCGCCGGGGTAATCTTTGGCGTGGCACCACCAATCGGTGGGTTTGCTTAGTTGGCTTAGCAGGGCACTGTTGGCTTCGCCTTGCCGCCCCACGTGGATAATCGTATCGCCATCGCTGGCAATAAAGGTAAGCAGCCCGGCAATACTGGCGGCATCGCCGGTTTTTTTAGCCGATGATTTATTGTTGCGTTTGCCGCTGGTGTTGGGTTGCAGGGTGGCCTTATTGTCTGCCAGTAACGAGAGGCCAACAAAATCGGCTTCAATACTGGCAAGCTCTGCCAAAGTCGTGGCTTGTTGGGTAGCCCAGCTGAGTTGGTTGAGCAATGCCTGGCGTTGGTTTAGTTCCGCCTTAACGGTGTCCCATCGGGCCAGTCTATCTTTATGGCGGCGGGCTTGCTGGTAATAATGCTGGGCATTGTCGTGCCAGCTTTTGGCCGTATCCACAGGCAAGGTTAGGGGCTGGCCTGTGTGCCAATCGTCCACCGTTAGGGTATCGTTGGTAGGGTGCGTGGTTGGCCCGTGTTGGCTGGCGTGGGTCATCAACACATCCCCCCAATGTTGGTAGGTATCTGGCGGGGTGGTGCTGGCCAACGTGTGGCCTTGCTGCTGTTGGGTACGCTCGGTGAGCCTATCTTGCTGGCGCTGCACCACGGTTAGCAGGCGTTGTTGGTGTTGGGTTACTTGTTGGTGGGTAAGCACCGCCACCGTAAAGGTGCCGTGGGTGGTTGTCCAATGCTCGCCGCTAAGGGTGCCGGTTGCAGGTTGCAAGCTAAAAATGCTAGCAGGCGCAGCCCATTGGCATTGGGGCGGTGGTAAGGTGGCTGCGGCAGTGGCGTGGCACCAGTGGTACAAGTGCTGGGCCGCCTGGTTAGGCGAAGCACCGTGGTGGGTGATGAGGGCCAAGGCATCTTGCCAGGTGTGTTTGCCTGCCCCGTATAGGGTGTGCCAGGGTTTGTGGCTGGGTTGGGTGCGCCACTGGGTTAGCTGGTAGGCGATATCCTCTAGGGTGGCTTGGCCTAGCCATAGGGCGTTGGGTGGTGTGGGGGGCGGGGTGTAGGGCAGCCCAGCCGCAATTTGCCGATGCTGGCTCATGGTTTCCGTCACGTTGTGGGCGCAGCTGGTAATGGTGGTGTTGGTGGCATCCACCAGCATTAAATTACTGTGCTTGCCGGTTAGTTCCACCACCAGTTGCCACTGGGTGGGGTGGCCTAGCTCGTTACGATTATCAATGGTTAGGGTTACAATGCGCTCGCCAGGGTGGGCGGCCACGTGGGTAATGCGCCCGCCGGCCAAATGCTTACGAAACAGCAGTACATGGTTGGTGGGTTTGGCAAACACACTGGGCGAAAAGGCATCTAGGTTGGTGGTAGCAGGCAGTAGGGCGATGCACGGGTAACCTTTGTGTAAGCTAACCAATAGGGTTTGTTGGCGCGCTAAGGTGGGGTAGTGTTCTGCCGCGGTTTTGTATAGCCGAAAAGTAAAAGCCCAGGCGCGGTGGCTGCGGTGGTGTATTTTTTGAAGCACCGCCCCCGTTAAAATGTGTTGCCACTCTTGGGCCAGTTGGGCCAGTACCACGGCATCCAGCGGGCGCGGTGGCAAGGGGGCAGTAGCGGTTGTTTGGGGCAACGAAGACATGGCTTTATTGTAACGCCCACAACAGGGGCGTCTACCAAGGGGCCGTAGCCGGTGTGTTAAGGGTGGCTGGCGATAATTTTATCAATAATTTGGCTGGTAGAAACCCCTTCTACCATATCGGTAAACACCATGCGGGTGCCCATGGCCGTTAGGGCGGGGGCTTCTGGTAGGGTGGCTTCGGTATACTGCCCGCCTTTTACATGTACGGCAGGCTTGGCGGCTTGTAGTACATCTACCGGGGTGGGGTCGTTAAAAATAACCACCGCATCCACGCAACGCAAACTGGCCAACAATCGGGCACGAGACCCTTCGTCAATAATCGGGCGGTTAGGGCCTTTTAGTTGGCACACACTGGCATCGCTATTAATGGCAACCAGCAAGGCCCCGCCTTGGCTGCGGGCGTGTTGCAGATAGGTAATGTGCCCGTTATGCACCAAGTCAAAACAGCCATTGGTGGTTACCAGGGGCGTGTTTTTGGCGTGGCAGGTGGCTTGTGCCCATGCCGCCACCTCGGTGGGGGCCAGTATGGGCGCCATTAGCGTTGTGTTAGAACAAGTGGCCATATGGGTTAGCTAGCGTGTTTAACCGCGGTAGGGTTAACGGTTTCGGTGGTGTTGTCTAGCAAATCGGCATCGGTGCCAGCGGTGGCTTTTTTATCCGCTTGTTCGTGGCCGGCGGGGGCGTAGCCTTCGGCAAACTCCAGCTTTAGGTCTTTGCGTTCTTTGGTTACCCATTGTTGCAAGGCCTGTTGGCGCTGTTGTTGTTGCAGTACACGCACAATGTCTTCTTTAACGGCGGCAAAAGGTTGCTGGTGGGGTTGGGTCAGTTCATCCACACGGATAACATGGTACCCGTAGCTGGATTCCACTACCTTGGGGGCAATGGTGCCAGGCTTGGTTTGGGTAGCCGTCTGCCAAAACGCAGGGTCGGTGGTGGCTTTGTAAAGGGCGTCTAGCTGGCCGCCTTTAATTTGGCTGAGTTTGTCTTCGCTGTGTTTTTTGGCCAAGGCTTCAAAGGTATCTGGTTTTTGGGTGACTTGGGCCAGCAGCTTTTCGGCTTCTGCTTTTTTGCTTTGCTTCACTTCGGCAATTTTAGCATCCAGCTCGGTGGTGCTTAGGTTAGGCGATTTTTTGAGTACGTCGCCTTTGATTTCGCCAGGTACGGCTTTTAGTAAAATATGAGAGGCCTTTACCCCTTGCGGTTTGTAAAACAGCTGCTTGTTGCCGTTGTAAAACTGCTGAGCCAGGGGCTCGGTAATGGTGGGGGGGGCTAGTTTTTTATCGACAAATTTTTGTACTAACAACTGCTCTTTTAAAGATTCGTTAAAGGTGCTTTCCGTAATATCGCGTTCGTCTAGCACCACTTGCAGGGCATCTTCGCCGCCAATGGCCTCCAGTTGCTCGTCTCTAAAGGTTTTTACTTCGTCATCACTTACGGTAACATCCGCTTGCTTGGCAGCATTTTCAACAATGGCGCTAAAAATAAGTTTGTTTAGGGCGTACTGTTTAATTTGCTCCACCAGCTGGCCTTCTTGCGAATCTTTTGGTGCGGAGACCAGTTTGCGTGGGTCTAGGTTGGCTTGGGTCACCAAGGTATCGAATAATTTGTTGTAATCGCTGCGGCTCACGGTAATGTCATCGTTAATGGTTACCACGGCTTGGCCAGCTTCCGTCATGCTTTTGCAGCCGGTAACGCTTACCATTAAACTGCCTGCCAGTAGTAAGCTAAGCGAGGTGGCAACAATGGATTTGTGGTGACGGGTAAACCAGTGGGCAAGGCGTTTCATGGGCGCAGTCCTTCTAAAAAAGTACGGTTGATTTAGGGTTATGATGCCAGAAACACAGGCGAGTTTCATCCAGGCAGTGTAAACTATATAACCATGCCCCCTACCGCCCTTAACGAACCCTGGCCTACCCTGCTGGCCCGCCTGACGGAAGCCAGCGAGGTGTACCTCGACCATCTGCGCATTACCAAGGATGCCAGCCCCCATACCTTGCGGGCCTACAGCCGAGAGATTGGCCAGTGGTTGGCGTGGCTGGCCACGGTTGCCCCGGTGGATGACGAGGGGGAAGGGGCAGCGGAAACGGCCATGGTCATGCCATCGGAATGTCGGCAAATTATCCAGCAGTATATTCGGTTGCCGCGCCATGATGGGTTGGCAAAAAGTAGCGTGGCTCGGCAGCGGGCTGCGTTGCGCAGTTTTTTTACCTTTGCCCGCCGCCAACGGTTGATAGATGACCCGTGGCTGCCAGAAAAATTAACGGTACCGCGCCAACCCAAAAAGTTACCCCAGTTTTTAACGGAACCTCAACTGCAACAGCTTATTATGGCCATTGATGAGTTACCGGTGGTGGTTTCTTCGGCGCAATCGTACCCGGCGCCGGTGGGGGCGGCTTTAACGGCGCGGAATAATGCGTTGATTCGGTTAATGTTTACCAGTGGCCTGCGGGTTAGCGAGGCGGTGGCCTTAACTTGGGGCGAGCTGGATACTGCCACCGGTGAGGCCACCGTGCTGGGCAAAGGCAACCGAGAGCGCATTGCTTTTTTTAGCCCACAAGCCAGCGAGGCCTTGTGCCATTACCGAGATGCCCATTGGCTAACTTTGTGGCAGCGCAGCCGAAAACGAAAAACCCCTGCCGCTAAAACCACCCCCACGGCAGATGAGCCTGTTTTTTTAAACCACCAGGGTAACCGGCTAGGGGCCCGTAGCGTGGGGCTGTTGCTGGCCCAGTTAGGTAAGCAGGCAGGCTTAAAACAGGCGGTTCACCCCCATATGTTGCGCCACGGGTTTGCCACCCATTTGTTAAACAACAATGTGGATTTACGCACGGTGCAGGCCCTTATGGGGCATGTGAGTATTCGTAGCACCACGATTTATACCCACCTTAGTACAGAGCGTTTACGCCAGGCTTACCGCCAGGCCCACCCACGGGCAACGGGGTAGCGGGTTTAACAAGGGAATGATAGGCGCACAAAACGGTGGGGATTTGGTTTTATGCCAGGGTAGGGCACCCTTGTGCCTTGCCATACCCCCACCCCGAGAGACTATAACCCCTTACCATGACGGGATTACCGCCCACACCGCCGCCTGCTTTTTACGGGCCGCCTGCTGGCCTACCGGCCCAAGCGCCTGGCCACCGCAATGGCACCCCTATGGCGCAGGGCCGTGTTGCGTTGCAAACCAACCCGTACACGTGGCCTTTGCCAGGCTTGTTGCCGCCACAGCAAATGGTGCCCCGGTTATTTGCCCCTGCCGCCCCGCCGTTACTGGCCAACGGGCCCGGTGGTTATGCGGCTAATTCGGCTAACACGCTGGCTTATATAGGTTCGCCAGGTATGGTTTATTCGCCGGGGGTGTCGTCGCCGTTGGTTAATCCGTATCGGGGGCAACCGTATTATGGTGCCCCCACCCCCACGCCACCCCCAGGCACCATGGGTGGATACGCCACCTACCCCCACCCTATGACCGCCACTATGGGCGCGCCGTTGGTGAATGTTTCTTGCCAATGTGGGGTGCCTGCCGGGTGCCAGTGCCCCCCTGCGGGGCCTGTTGTGCAACAGCAGCAACAGCAATTAGTCGTGCCCCAACAGGCTCAACCTCAGGTATCGCCGCCGCCTGCACCACCTCTTGCGCCACCCCCTTCACCTGTGCAACCGCCAGCCACGCCGCCTCAACCTATCCCGCCTTCGCCAGTGCCACCGGCAAGCCAACCTTTGGGGCCAGCATCCGCATCGCCTACAGGCCAAGCCGGCCCGTTAGGTTTGCCGCAGGATAACTACCCCTTAACCCGTGCCATGGTAGACCGGTGGAGCCACGTGCTAGACGGCCCCAGTAGCCACCCAGAACGCCCTATGGTGGCGCGAGAAATTAGCGAATTTTTGTTATCCCACCCCGAGGTAACCTTAGAAGGTAAACCCCGAGCGATTATGGAACGCTTGGTGGTGAATTTGCTTTCTACCGGCCGTACGGGGAACGATACCCAAATTGACGACAGCATAGAACGGGATGTGGTATTGCTGGCCTTAAAAGAAGGCGGCTTCTACAATTTACCGCCCAGTATTGTGCAGGTGTTACAGCAGTTATCAACCTCTGGCATGGGCCTGCACGGCATGGAACAAAACGTGGCCAAAGCCGTGTTGATGAGGCACCAACAAGGCAAAGATAAACCAGCGGCTGCCTTGTTAAATGCCTACGAATCTCGTTGGCCTGCCTGGAAAAGTAACCAAGCCGTACCCACCCAAGGCCAAAGCACCAACACGTTAGAAGGCCCCATGGGCGCCAGCTCCTACCAAGGTATTCAACAAGGGGTGCAGGCCCAGCCAGATGACCGTATTAAACGTGGTGGCAGTGCAACCCAACCCAAAGGGTGGTTCGCCCGCTTGTTTGGCCCTCGCCCTAACTCCACTGGGGGTGCGCCAGTATCCAATAAACCTTCTGCTGCCCAGCCTATGGCGGCCATTCGTGGTAACCGCAGCCTTAACGGGCCCACCCCTGCTTACACCCCTGCCGTGCCAAATAGCATGGCGAAACCCATGGCAGCCCCTGGCTACCAAGATTGGTTAAGCCAATGGCAAACTGCAGAAGGCCTGGGCGAAGGAACGCCCTTTACCCAGGCTAGCAACGTTATCCCAGGGCTAAGCATGATGGGGTAGCCAGAGCGGCTTAACGTTTGGTTACATTAGGGTACAAACCCATCTTTAGGGTCGTTAAGGCCATTGTTAGCGCCAATAGTACCCACTAAACAAGCTAACGCCCCCCCCCCCCCGCCCTAGTTAGGGCACGAGAGAGTTAAGAGACACCCCCACCGAGAGAAACACGAAAGTTCTGCCCCTTATGGCCGTGCCATCCAAAACCACCCTACGACTTGCTGCTGGTGCAGTTGCGGCGTATGCCGTGTGGGTTGGTGCGCAACGCAATCGGGGGTATCAGGCGGTGGCAGATGTTCAATACACCAAATACGGGCAGGATACCTACCAAAAAATTGCCCGCCAACATTATTACCAAGGCATTACCGGCAACGACGTGATGGACAAGTGGGCCCACAAATTGCGCGCTGTTAATGCCTACGGCCCCATGAATATGTTCCCCCGTTTAAAAAAGTGGGAGCTTAAAACCAAAGCCTTTGTAAATAACGTGCTGCTTACCCCAGAATCCTTACTAGGGGTGGCTGCCCTGTATGTGGCAGGCATGAAACCCCACCAGGTGATTACCAAACCCCTCCGCTGGTTATGGCAAGATGGCGGCATGCGCGAAGGTTTAACCAAGGTAGGCGACATGATCCGTAATTATAGGCCGAGGGGCTTAACCCAAAAATTGGGTAAGGTAACCCGCTTTGCCTTTACCTTGCCGGGCCTGTTGCTGGGCTTAGGTGCCGCCGTACTGGCGTGGCGCTTTAACCGAGTATACGAAGGTGTGGAGCGAGCCGACTTTTTTGACCCTGGCGGCCAGCGTTATACCCCGTGGTTAAATTTAGAAAACAGCATGATTTTATAACCCCTGAGGCAAACGCAGAAGGGTGTTTTTAACAGGCCGCAACAGGTGCAAGGCGATACTGACGCGGGTGCTTAATCCAGCACTTCATCGGCGTTAAAACCGCGGCGTTCTAAATCGCGTTTAATTTTATCCAGGGCGGCTTGCACAATTCGGCTAATTCGGCTGGGCGAAATTTCAAACATGGCGCCAATTTCGCGCATCCGTTTGTTGTGGTAAAACCGGGCTTCTACAATCTGGCGTTCGCGCTCGGGCAGGCGTTTAATGGCATCGCGCACAATTTGGGCCATTTCGCGCAATTCGCTTTTTTCTTCTGGCGTGTAATTGTCGTCGCGTATTTCTTTGGGGTTTTCACCTTCCATCAACCCATCTACCGATAAGATGGTTTCGTACACGGCTTCGCGTACTTGCTCGCGGGTAACCCCGTCGCCATCGTTGGTTTCAACGGTTTCTGTTTGGGTGGTTTTTAGGCTGTACCATTTGTAGCGGTGGCGCAGTTCGTTCCGAATGGCCCACTTCATGGCGGTAGATAAATAGGTAATGTTGTACTCAGTATCAGGGTTGCTGGTTAGCAACACATGCACGGCAATAGCGCCAATATTTACTAGCTCGCTGTGGTCAATTAAATGATTAGGCAGGCGGCTATACTCTACGCGGGCCACGGTTTCGATTAGCTCAACGTAGTCGTTAACCGTTTTTTTTGCGGTGGGGGCGGCAGCGGCTTTGGGGGTGTCGTTATCGTCTGCCTTGGTTGCCTTTTCCGCAGACTCCTTGCCAGTTGGTTTCGCCATGGGGGTGGATATGCCGTTTAAACAGTACAAAATCTCTACTATTGTACAGGTATTTTAACATTTTGGCGAATTTACCCCTGCCTATCCCGCATTTGGGGGAGGTGGCAGATATGTAATGTGGTTTGTTTTGACGGGGGCTCGCCCCCGTCGCCCCCATTGGGAACAGTGTTGTTCCCAAACCCTCCCCAAGGGGTTGGTGGGTTATTAGGCCCACTTGCTGTTCGCCTGCCCAACAGCGGCTGCGCTTGCCAAAATATTGGTATCACGGGCAATGCTCACCCGCTGATTGGTCTGCTGGGGTGTATTGCTATCGCAATGCTACACCCCGCACCGGCTTTAGCCGCTAATTGATCGATTGGAGAATACTAATTACAATTGTTGGTACAGTAAGCTAACCTGCTTGGCGGCATCAATATCTTTTTGGGTGACGCCGTTAGCGGTGTGGGTCCAGTAGGTTACAGTGGTGGTGGGCCACGTTAGGGTAATATCCGGGTGATGGTCGTGTTGTTCGGCTAGCTCGCCAATGTGTTGCACAAACGATAAGCCCGCCGTATAGCTAGGGTTATCAAACACGCGGCTAATTTTATTATCTGCATAGCGCCAGCCAGGTAAATCGCTTAGATGGCTGTTAATTGCCTCATCGGTTAGCGCGGTATCGGTGGTTGTCGTCATGGCTTGTTATCCTTAAAAATACTAGGGTTACACGCCGCACAATTGCTTGGCGTTATCGCCGGGGGTGTTAGCCATCCGGGGGAAAGCATCGATGCCGGCATAAATAGCGGCACTGCCCAGGTCTTCTTCGATGCGCAGCAAGCGGTTGTACTTGGCCACACGTTCGCTACGGTTAACGCTGCCGGTTTTAATTTGCCCGGCGTTCACTGCCACGGCTAAATCCGCAATAAAGGTGTCTTCGGTTTCGCCACTGCGGTGGCTAATAACGGTGGTATAGCCAGCCTTGTGCGCCAGTTGGATAGCCTTAAGTGTTTCCGTTAGTGTACCAATTTGGTTTACCTTAATTAAAATACTGTTGGCCACATCTTTTGTAATGCCTTCTGCCAAAATGGCGGGGTTGGTTACAAATAAATCATCGCCCACTAGCTGAATTTGGTGGCCAATTTTTTGGGTAAGCGCAGCCCACCCATCCCAGTCGCCTTCGTCTAGGCCGTCTTCTATACTAACAATGGGGTATTGGCGGGCTAGGTTGGCCAGATAATCGACCATGCCATGGCTATCTAAGCTGGTGCCTTCGCCGACTAGGTTGTATTTGCCGGCGGTGTAAAATTCGCTAGCCGCTACATCCAAGGCCAGCGCCATGTGGTTGCCGGTATTAAAACCCGCTTGCTCTATGGCGGTTAAAATTGTATCGATGGCGGCAGTGGTGCTGGGCAGGTCGGGGGCAAAGCCGCCTTCATCGCCAAGGCCGGTGTTGTGGCCCCCTTTTTTCAGTACGCTTTTTAGGCTATGGAACACCTCAGTACCCCAGCGAAGCGCCTCGCTAAAGCTGCCGGCCCCCACCGGTACAATCATAAATTCCTGAATATCCACGGCGTTATCGGCATGCGCGCCGCCGTTAATAATGTTCATCATGGGGACGGGTAGTACATTGGCACTCATGCCACCTAGGTAGCGGTAGAGCGGCGTGTTTAGGCTGCTGGCGGCCGCACGGGCGGTGGCCATACTAACGGCCAACATGGCATTGGCGCCAAGTTTTGCCTTATTGCTGGTGCCATCTAGCTGTAGCATGCGCTCATCTATGGCGTGCTGGCGGGTGGCATCCATATCCACCACTTCTTTAAATATTTTTTGCTGAATATTATCGATAGCCTGAAGCACGCCTTTGCCCCCGTAGCGGCTGGCGTCGTCGTCGCGTAGTTCTAAGGCTTCGCGGCTGCCGGTGCTGGCTCCGCTGGGTACGGCGGCACGGCCCATGGCGCCTCCGCTTAGGCTCACGTCCGCTTCGATGGTGGGGTTGCCTCGGGAGTCAATAATTTCGCGGGCGGTAATATGTTCGATATAAGACGAGGCCATGGGTGAGCGGGTTCCTTACGGGAAGACAACCTAACCAGTATACCGAAAAGACAGCCCTGACTAAAAAATAACCAATAAAAAAGGGGCAAGGCTGAGAAAGCCGTTGCACCCTAGGAATGTTTGAGGAGAGGAGAGGAGAGTAAACAAAACTAAGTTTGTTTATATAATAATTATCGTAATAAGAGGTGCAACCTATAGGGTAAGCCCCAGCTTTATAACTTTAATGTTACATAAAACAATTTATTGTATCCTGTCGGCGGTGCCTAGGTGCCAGCTGGTCAGGCGTCGGCGCGTATGGGGCCAATCGTAAATAAGCTTCGCTATGGCGGCCTAAGCACAGGCGCTATGGTGGGGTGGTGCGCACAACCACTATTGTTACCCGCCCTACCTTACCCTTAAGGGTTTTTAACACCCCTCCCCACGATTCTCCTACCCCTGCCCCCATGCCCGTTGCCTGTAAAAAGGCACGCCCATCATGCCACCGTATTATTCTAGATGCTGATACCCTTTGCCCCGCTGCCAGGGTGCTTACCCCCTAACCGCCTAAGGTGGCTGGAACAACAGGCAAGAAAAACCCCTCCGCATGGGGGACACAGGGAGGGGGAAGTATTTCAAAGACACACCTAATTAAATAGAGAACAAAGTGACCGTCACTTTGTTGACATGCACTGTACCGTTTTCCAGCCTGGATGAGGTTCGCTTAATGGCTCCCTTAGTGGGGTAATGTTTGCCATGTGGCGATTACCAGCTTGGAGGGATAGAAGCAACCCGTCAGCCAAACAAGATGGGGTGCAATGCACAGACGATTCCCTCACAAATCGCCCATTAATTACATCATACCCACGGGCTAAAACCTAACGCCTGCGGCCATCTGTTACATTTCATCACAAAAAACGATGCCTTTTGGCCATAGTACTGCCCCCTTGGTAACCCTGGTTATTTTTGCTTATGACGACCCTAAACACCTACCCTTTGCCCCCTAATTTTACCTGGCACGAGTTATCCCCCCATGCCGCCCCTCGAGATTTACAGCCTGAGGTTCGCCTTGCCTTGCAACTGTTGGCCCAGCGCTTACAAGTTGTGCGCGATGTGGTGGGCAGCCCCCTCCATATTACCAGTGGGTACCGTTCGGTGGCGTATAATCAGCAGGTGAGTGGCCACCCCAACAGCTACCACTGCAAAGGCATGGCCGCCGATATTGTGATTACCGGGGTACCCGCCCACCGGGTGCAACATCTGTTGCGCAACTGGCAGGGCGGCCTAGGCTGCTATAGCACCTTTACCCATGTGGATACGGGCCCTAAACGACGGTGGCGAGGGTAGGGGCATGGCCGAACTTTCGTCGACACCTCACCTGCCTACCTGGGCTATTTTAATGTTGGGCCCTATGGGGGGCTTAACCATTGCCATTACGGGGTGCTGGCTGTTTTTGCGTCGTTTTCAGCAATTACAAGACCAACTCATCCTCTTTTTTCGGCAGGAGCTACAAGATTGCCAACACCGCTACACCGAGCTGGTGGCCCGCCTAACCCGCCGAAAATAACCTTACACCAAGGTTTGGTGGCTGCCATCGCAGTAGGGCAGGTTGGCGCTGTGGCGGCATTGGCATAGGGTGGCGGTGGTGGTTTCGTCAACCTGTATAATGCTTGGCCTAAAGTGGGTGCCTCGGTGGGCGCCATCGCAGTACACCCCTTGCTGGCTTCTGCCGCAGGTGCAATAGGCCGTGGTACTGCCAGCAGGCAAGGTTACCTGCTGGGGGCAGGTGGCAGCAATAACTGGTTTGGATGGATCGGTGACCATAAAAAAGTACACTTAATTGAGGGGGGATAGTTCCCTAGCCTGCCATGATCCTTGGCTATTATGCAAGTGAAGGATGTTTAATTTATGTTACATACTCGCACCAAAATAGGTGGCCAGGGTTCTATGCTTACAGTCGGGAGAAATTATTGGTATAGAGACATATTGGGAGCATAGAGTGCGATGCTAACGCAGAGCGGAATCAGCATGCCGTTACAGGCAGCGATGCAACAACAGGCTAATACCTATAATGGCGTGTCACACGTGATTAAGGCAGAGAGTAAGGGTAATCGTGTAGAGCGAGAGCGTCCACGATTATTACGAGATTCTGCTATACCTAGCCGTCGCCATGCCAACCCTATGCACGGTGTGGATAACCTAGCGATAGTGGATATTTTTGAGCTTTACCGAAAAGGTGATAAGCGTTACCACTCGTTGTTTGACCCCGATCGTAATGGGGTGATGGACATCTCTCATGGCGAAATGGTGGCGGGGGCTTACCTGGCTAAAAAATCTGGAGGTAAGGTGCATCCGTATAAGGTACGTGGTGAGAAAGGTATGTTCTGTGTACCCGTTCCCACCAGTATTTTACAGCAGCTAAACAAGTTATACCAAGATATTGATTCGGGTAAATCGATTGATGGGGTTAATCTGTCTATTGGGACAGAGATGCCTTATAAGCTGATTGCGAGTAACGCAAAACGCTTACAACGCAAACTTTGGTATAACCCAAAACGGCATAATGGTTTAACCGCTAAGGATTTAGAGCGATTGGCTGTAATTAGCCCTAAGACGGTGGGGCAGTCATCAACCAAAAAAGCATTACGAAAAATGGTACCATTAATTAGTAAGGCGGATGATAAGGCCATTAAACTTATTGAAAAAATTCGCTCAAAAGGGGTGCCTGTCTTCTTAGCGGCTGGTAATGATAAGAGTCAAAAAACCTTTGACCTTTGGGGCTTATCGAAAGGTATTACAGTAGTTTCTGGGCAAACTTCCTCAACACATAAAAAAATAAACCGAAAACGGTATACGGATAACAGTGAAGTAGATGGAACGGCCCAGGCGGAATATAACATGCGGCCAACGTGCAATCGGCATGGCCAAATAACGGGCGTGGACTTTAATGGCGATGGTAAACGAGAATTTAAACTGCGCCACAAAACAGGCCGTTGGGTAAAAAATCCTTACCCTATTTCAGGCACATCATTTGCATCGCCGACTTTTGCAGGCCAATACCGTAAGCCCGCCCCTTCGTTGTTTTCCTTAGCTTAGGCGCCATGGTAAGCGAGGCTAAGGAATAGTTA
Source organism: bacterium (assembly GCA_030429585.1). Classification (GTDB taxonomy): domain Bacteria; phylum Cyanobacteriota; class Vampirovibrionia; order Vampirovibrionales; family Vampirovibrionaceae; genus JAUIEU01. The sequence continues at coordinate 281,382 of JAUIEU010000001.1, forward strand.
CCGGCTTAATTAATTAACGTGCCGCAGGTTAAGTCGCCGTTTAAAATGCTGCCCAGCGAGTCGGTATCGTTAAAGTTGAATACCACAATGGGCATGCCGGTATCTTTGCATAGGCTAATGGCGGTTTGGTCCATCACCTTTAGGTTTTGGCGCATTACATCATCGTAGCTTAGGCTATCAAAGCGTTTGGCGTCATCGTGGCTGTTAGGGTCTTTGTTGTACACACCGTCCACACCATTTTTGGCCATAAAAATACCATCGGCATTAATTTCCGCCGCCCGCAAGGCACTGGTGGTATCCGTGCTAAAAAACGGGTTGCCAGTACCGCCGCCAAAAATAACCACGCGGCCTTTTTCCAAATGGCGCACCGCCCGCAACCGAATGTACGGTTCCGCCACACGGTTAATATCAATGGCGCTCATCATGCGGGTATCCACGCCTTTTTTCTTTAGCAGGCCTTGTAAAACCAGCGCGTTCATCACGGTGGCCAGCATGCCCACGTAATCGGCGGCAGCGCGGTCCATGCCGAGCTTGGTGCTAATTTGCAGCCCCCGGAAAATATTACCGCCCCCAACTACAATAGCAATTTGCACGCCAAGCTCGCTGGCCTTGGCAATATCGGTAGCCACTTTGTCCATCACCTCTTGGCTAATGCCAAAGCCTTGGTCGCCCATCAGGGCTTCGCCGCTAATTTTTAGCAGGATGCGCTTGTAGGGTTTGGCTGGGGTATTGGTCATGGTGGTGGTTTCCGGGGTGGCTAAGGTCATGGGGACAATTCTTTTTTAAAAGAGGAACAGGTATAAAAAAGCCCGACCTTTGGGCCGGGCTTTAATAGGATTTATTTGAGCTGGGCCATTACTTCATCAGCAAAGTTGGCTTCTTCTTTTTCAACCCCTTCGCCAAGAACGAAACGGGTAAAGCGGCTAACGGTAATAGTACCGCCAAGCTGCTCGCCAGTTTGTTTAACGTACTCGTCAACGCTTAGGCTGCTATCTTTAACATAAGGTTGTTGTAGCAATACCTTGGCGCCAAGTTGTTTTTGCACACGGCCTTTTACAATATTCTCGCGAATATTCTCTGGCTTGTTTTGCAAATCTTCTTTGCCCATTTCAATGCGGGTTTCTTCGTCAATCACGGTTTGAGGAATATCATCCATGCTCACAAAGTCGGCACCAAAGCTGGCAATCTGCATGCAGATATCTTTGCCAAACGCCGCCATTTCTGGCTTGCTTGCCATGGCTTTATCGCTGCAGGTAAATTCGGTAATAACACCAATTTTACCGCCGGTGTGTACGTAGGTTTGAATTAACCCATCGGTATCTAGGTTGTACAGTTGGAAGCGACGCAGGGTAATGTTTTCTTTAATGGTACCAATTTTTTCGGTAATAAAATCGCGTACCGATTGGCTGGGCATAGCCATAGCAGGCTGGGCTAAAAAGGTGGCAAGGTCAGCCGCTTTTTCGGTAAGGGCCTGCTCGGTTAAAATAGTAATGAGCTCTTTAAAGGCGTCGCCTTTAGCCACGAAATCGGTTTCGCAGTTTAGCTCTAACATCACGCCCATTTGGCCGTCATCGCTAGTTGCGGCGTTTACTTGCCCATCAGCAGCAGCACGGCCGCTTTTTTTAGCCGCATTGGCTAAGCCCTTTTGACGAAGCAATTCCATGGCTTTATCCATGTCGCCATCGCTATCTACTAAAGCATTTTTGGTATCTAACATGCCAGCGCCACTGCGCTCGCGGAGTTCTTTTACTTGTGCGGCGGTATAGCCTGCCATAATTTGTTTCTCCTTAGAAAATTGAGTTTAAAAAAATAAAAAGGGTGGGTAACAATAACGGCCCTGTTAATGGGGCCGCTATCGTAAGGTGATTTATTCGGCGTCTTTTGTTGCGCCGGCGGCAGCCATTTCGCGATTCTCTTCGGTCTTGGCGTCTTCGGCAGCTGGGGCTGCTTCTGTTTTTTCGTCAGTCGCAACAGGCTGTTTGCCGCGGGTTACTTTTTCGGCGGGCTTATCGGCGCTGCCTTTTTTCATTTCTTCTTTTAGTACAGCAGCACCGCTTAGTTTTTTCTCGCGCTCGGCTTTGCCTTCGGCAATCGCATCGGCTAGGTAACTAATCACAAAGCGAATGGAGCGAATGGCGTCATCATTACCAGGGATAACCTTGGTGATGTTGCCAGGGTTGCAGTTGGTATCTACCAAGCACACCAACGGTACACCGGCCTTTTGGGCTTCTTCCACCGCTAAGGATTCACGGTTGATATCTACCACTACAATAATGTCAGGCATGCCGCGCATGGTTTTCATGCCGCCTAGGCTGCGGTCTAGTTTTTCGTGCTGGCGGTTAAGTACGGCTACTTCTTTTTTAGGTAGGCGCTCCATGTGGCCGTTTTCGCGCATTTCTTCTAAGTCACGCAGGCGGTTAATCCGGGTGCGGATAATATCGAAGTTAGTTAAGGTACCGCCCAACCAACGGCGGTTAATAAAGTAAGCACCCACGCGCTCGGCTTCTTCCTGAATAATAGGAGCCGCCTGCTTTTTGGTGCCAACAAATACAATCTTTTTGCCCTTGGCCGACGCATCTTTTAAAAACTCGTAGGATTTTTCCATGAGTTGCACGGTTTGGGTTAAGTCAATAATATGGATACCGTTGCGCTTGCCCCAAATATAGGGCTTCATTTTAGGGTTCCAGCGGCTGGTTTTGTGGCCAAAGTGGACACCGGCTTCCATTAGTTTTTCTAGCGTAAGTTCGTTGGCAGCGGCCATTAATAAAGTTCCTTGTTTAAATAGTAGGGGTTAACGGTATATAAAATAGGTAGAGAAAAAACCTGTGGCCACGGGCAAACAGATAGGCTTGCAAGCATGGCACCTAATGCACCAGTGTACGCCGAACCCGGGGGCTCTCGCAACTAATCGGCGGGTCAAATCCAAAAGTCTTACCATGGTACTCGCTAACACCCCCAACGCAAGGGCCCAGTGGGGCCTTTATAAGGGTTCTGTGGTGGTTTCGCATACGGCAATGGTGTCGGGTAAAAAGGAGGCGTGGCCGGGCTGGATGACTTCGCCGGGGATTAATAGCGGAATACCGGGCGGGCAGGGGGCAATGGTGTGTTGGGCAACGCGGCCAACGGCGTGTTGTGCGCTAACCACCTCACTGCGGTTAAAAAAGGCGTGCCGTGGGCTACAGGCGATGTGGGGTATGGGCAGTGCGTGGGGTGAAAAATGGCCACTGAGCGGGCCGGTGGAGAAATCTTTCTCGCCTAACGCCTGTAGGGCTTGGGTAAAGCGGGTTAAATCTTGTGGGGTTACCCCTAGGCCTACCTTGTACAGGGCGCTTTGTGGGTTAATTGCCTCAAAAGAGATGCCTTGTGCGTCTTCCAGCCAGATGGCCCAGTCGTTGGGGTCGGCGCCTGTTACCTGGAGGAGGAGAGAGAGGGGGTCCCGGTTGGGGGTGTGGCACAAGGTTATGTGGGGGGGGAGTGTTAGGCTGTTTCGCCATTCGGCTACCATGGCCAAGGTTTGGGCAATGTGGTGCTGCCCGTTAGTGCTATTTAGCCAGCCAATGTGATTATCCATGGCGGCCATAAGCGGATACGGCGGGCTGCTAGTGTGCAGCAAGTTTAGCGCCGCCTGAAAACGCTTTGGCGATACGGCAGAGCTTTTAGGCAGATGGGCCACTGCGCTAGGTGTAATGCCGCCAGCATGCTTGTGTAGCGATTGCACCACAATATCGACGCCATCCACTTGGCAGCCCGAGGTGGGGAAGTCATTATGCAGCGGAAATAATGCCCCGTGGGCTTCATCTGCGATAAGCTTTAGGTTGTGCTGCATACACATTTTGCCAATCGCAGCGAGCTCTGGTACCCAGCCATCGTAGGTGGGGTTGGGTAGGATTACCCCTTTTGCGTGGGGGTGTTCGGTAATGCCGCGTTCTACGGCTTGTGCCGTCAGCCCCAACCACGTGCCCCAGTGGGCGTTGTATTCTGGCATCAGCCACACCGGGTTCAGGTCGGCCAGTATCATACCGTGGATAATGCTGCGATGAGCGTTGCGAGGCACTAGCACGGTATCGCCGGGTTGAAAGGCGGCCAGCAAGGCAGCCTGGATACCCACCGTGCTGCCTTGCACCAGGAAAAAGGTGTGTTGTGCCCCGTATAAACGTGCTGCACGGTGTTGGGCGTCGGCAATGCAGCCTTCGGGGGCGCTTAGGTCATCCAGGCCGTCAATTTCGGTTGAATCGACGGTCAGATAATCGGCTGAAATACCGATAGAAGGAAACAACCCTCGCCCTTGATGCCCCGGTATATGAAAACGAACCCGCTCCATCTCGGCAAGAGCCTTAAGAGCGGGTTCGATAAACATGTCAGATTGGTGATGGGTTGTCACCGGCTAATCAGTAGGCTTAGCGACGATCACGGCCACCGCCACGGCCACGAGGTGGCCCTTCACGGCGAGGGCGTGGGGCCATCAGCTCGTCAAAGTTTTCAGGCAGTTCAATGGGTTCCGCACCATGCTCAACCCGCTCTTCGTTGGTTAAGCCTTTAATGGTGAGGTTGACGCGTTTCATGTCGTCTACTTCGCGGATTTTTACCAACACTTCGTCGCCAACGCTTAGGGCGTCTTCCACGGTGTTGACCCGATCCCAGCTGATTTGAGAAATGTGGACCATGCCATCACGGCCAGGTACCAGCTCTACAAAGGCGCCAATGGGGATAATCCGAACCACTTTGCCTTTAAAGATCATACCCGCTTCCAGCTTCATGGTTTGGTTGTGGATAATATCGTAGGCTTCTTCGCCACCTTTGCCGGTAGAGGTGATGGTTACGGTACCATCATCTTCAATATCTACCTGGGCGCCGGTTTGCTCAATAATGCCACGGATGTTTTTACCACCAGGCCCAATCACTTGGCCAATCATGTCGGGGGCAATTTTTAGGGTAATAATGCGTGGGGCACTATCCGCCATTTCTTCGCGTGGGGCAGGTAGGGCTTGCGCCATTTTGCCAAGAATATGCAAACGGCCAAGGCGCGCTTGCTCCAGGGCCAGTTTCATAATCTCTAACGAAATACCCTGGATTTTAATATCCATTTGCAGGGCGGTCACGCCATCCGCGTTACCCGTTACCTTAAAGTCCATGTCACCCAAGAAGTCTTCCACGCCTTGGATATCAGATAAGATGGTGAAGTTGTCACCGTCTTTAATCAGGCCCATGGCAATACCGCCCACAGGGGTGGTGACGGGCACACCGGCATCCATTAGCGCGAGTGATGCGCCGCAGGTGCTGGCCATACTGGTGGAACCATTAGAAGCAATCGCTTCCGAGTTTACCCGCAGGGTGTAGGGGAAGTCTTCTTTGGTAGGCAAGCTGGCTTCTACCGCACGACCTGCTAGGGCACCGTGGCCAATTTCTCGGCGGCCTGGGCCACGCAAGGGGCGGGCTTCGCCAACCGAGTATGGGGGGAAGGAATAGTGGTGCATCCACCGCTTTTCTTTCAGCGGGTCAATGCCGTCTAGGTTTTGCTTATCCCCAGGCGAACCGAGTGTGGCGATGGCCAGTACTTGGGTGTTACCACGGGTAAACAGGGCACTACCATGCACGCGAGGGATCAGGCCAACTTCGCAATGGATAGGACGAATCTCATCCGCCTTACGGCCATCAGCCCGAACGCCTTCGGTGGTTACCATGGCGCGCATCACACGTTTTTCAACGGCTTTGTAGCAGCCGCCTACATGGTCAATTTTCTTATCAGCTAAAAACTGGCTAATGCTGTGGTCTTCGGCTAGGGCGGCAACCGCGTCTTTTACCTCGGTTTTGGCCTCGGCCAACAGCTCTTTGCGCTTGTCGCGGTCAAACTCGTGGTACGCCGCACTGACTTTGGCTTCAGCAATGTTATCCACAAAGGCTTGTAGCTCGGTGGTGTCTTCTTCGTTCACGTACTCTTCTTTAACCACGCCACATTGTTTTTGGAAGGCATCTTGGGCAGCACATTGCTCTTTAATGCTGGCATGGGCCACTTCCAAGGCTTGCAGTAACAGGTCTTCGTTCACAAATTGTGCGCCCGCTTCTACCATCATAATGGAGCTGGCAGTACCGGCAACAATCAGGTCGAGCTTGCTGTCTTCCATTTGTTCAAAGGTGGGGTTTAGCACAAATTCGCCATTAATATGGCCAACACGCACGGCGCCCAAGGGGCCTTTAAAGGGTAGGTTAGCGGCAATTTGTAGGGCAAAACTAGCACCCAAAATCGCCAGTACATCCATTTGGTGCACGCCATCCGAGCTGAGCGGCGACGCCACTACTTGCACTTCTTTACGGTAGCCGTCAGGCCATAGGGGGCGAATAGGGCGATCCATTAGGCGGCAGCTAAGCACAGCTTTTTCGCTGGGGCGGCCTTCGCGCTTAATAAAACCACCGGGGATTTTACCGATGGCGTACATTTTTTCTTCAAAATCACAAATTAGCGGAAAAAAGTCGATGCCTGGGCGAGGGTCGCCACCGCCAGCGGCGGTTACTAGCATCATGGTGTCGCCAACTTTTAGGGTTACGGCACCTGCGGCTTGGCGGGCCAGGCGGCCAGCTTCAATCTCAATGGTGTGCTCGCCAATGGTTAGGCTGGTTTGCTGCAAATCGTACAGCTTATCGGCGTCGTTGCCGGTGGCTTGTGGGGTATCCATCATAGTCGTTGTCATGGTTGTCTTTCTTTAGAACAGTATCGGTTGCCAGCCTCGCGCGCAGAGGGGCATTAAACAAAGGGGAAGCGACTGTTAAAACGCTTCCTGCCAAGCAGCACCGGTAAAACCGAGGGCTTGGCGCGCACATAAATAATCAAGCCTGCATGGTAGCACAGTCATCACCAAAGCAAAACCGATGCCAACACAGGGGTGGCATCGGTTGCGAATGGGGTAAAGTGCTGTAAAAAAGCCCTTACAAATAACGCCTTAGCGACGTAGGTTTAGGCTTTTAATGTAGTCACGGTATTCTTCTGGGCTTAGTTTACCTTTTAGGTAACGCAATAAGCGGGTGCGGCGGCCAACCATTAGTTGCAAGCCACGGCGGGTGGAGAAATCTTTTTTATTCTCTTTTAAATGTTCCGTTAGGTGGTTAATACGGTAGGTTAGCTGTGCCACCTGTGCCTGTGGGCTGCCCGTATCTTTGTCGTGGACACCGTATTCGGTGAAAATATCTTTTTTCTGTTCCTGGGTAAATGGCATGTTGATGAATCACTTTCAAATAATAATGATGGGTGAAAGAGGTGTTACGAGCACCCTATTTAAAACGATTTGCTATGGGTTCGTCAACTAGTAACCTGTAAGTCGGTGGCGGCTTGGTAACATTTACTAAACATGCTTATAAGGTTAGATGAATAAATACACGCCAATCGGTTGCATTGCCATCGTGTTTGCAACATACTCCTCAACCCTAACCTAATCAATGGTGTTACACCGCGGGGTGGAGCAGTCTGGTAGCTCGTTGGGCTCATAACCCAAAGGTCGCAGGTTCAAATCCTGCCCCCGCAACCATTTTTTAGTTCTCTCTCTTAATTATTCTTTTTTTCCTTTAGCTTGGCTCCCCCCCCATTTTGCCAGGCTATTTTCTTGCCTATTTTTTGGCACACCAAGCGGCTCTGGCTCCCCACCCATTACTTGGGCTAGGCTTATTCCTTTGCTTGTTTTTCTGATTTCAGATTTCCAAAAGTCGTTTTCTGTTGAGATTTTTATTGTTGCAGGGGGCTGGTTCCTTATCAAAAAACCATGTAATTACTCCAACCAAATGCCTTGTAGGGCCATGTCGTCCCAGTCTTGGCGGCCGTGGGTATCCCAATGCCAGCCGGTTTGCAGGGTTAGGGTATGGGTCCCTGGTGGAAAGGCCCCACCTGGCAGCGAAACAGTTTGGTAAATGCCATTGGTGGTTATGTCGCCTAAGGGTTTACCGTTAAGGTGGATGGTAAAGGCACTGGCGGTAAAGGGGGTGGCAATGCGGTCTTGCTGGTGGGCGCGCACGGTATCTAGCCCCACAATGGCGCCAATGGTTAAGGTAAGGGGTTTGCCGGTAACGGCCTGCGGGCATTGGGGCCCAGGGCAGATAATGGTGTAGTGTAACTGGTGAGATTCCGCTGCCTGTTGGTTAAATAGCCCGCTACCCGCCGACCACTGAGAGTAAGACCCATCCCCAAGGCGGTGCCACTGGGTATCCAGCGGGGTTCGGGTTTGGGTGGCGGCAGCGGCAAAGGGTAGGCGAATTTCTAACACTTGGTGCCGCTGTAACGCCAGGGCCACCTTGCTTGGCGAAATAATCACGGTATGGGGCGCGTGCGGGCGGGCAGGTTGGGTAATTTCTGCCACCACGGCGGTGGGTAGGCCCCCTAGGGGCAGACGGCATTGGCCGTTGGCATTGGTGCGGCAGGCAGGTTGGCCATCTATGTTGACGCGGGCGTTGGCCACGGTGTGCCCCGTGGCGGTGAGCACCATGCTAGGCACCCAGCCCGGTTGCCAGGTGTGGGTTTCTGCCACGTTGCCCTGCAGGGGGCGCATGGCCTGTAGGGGGGCAGGCCAAAACATCCCCATTAGCAGGGCAAACACAGGCAGTGCGGCCAGTAATAATCGAAGGTGTTGTTTCATTAGGTACCGCACGTTATAACGGTTCTATCCTTAGTATGGCCTGCCGTGGCTCACTTGCCCCCCTCCAATCGGGGGAGAGGTGGGGTAATTGTTACATTAGCGAGGCTGTGTTTTAGGCTAATTATTTTTGTTTGACGGGGGCTAGCCCCCGTCGCCCCCATTGGGAACAGGGTGTTCCCAAGCCCTCCCAAGGGGTTGATGGTTCATCAGGGACGCTTGCTGGGCGCCTTCCCAACGGCGGCTGCGCTTGCCAAGGTATTGGTGCCACGGGCAATGCTCACCCGCCGATTGGTCTGCTCGGGTGTTCATGTTTTGCATTCTACACCCCGCACCGGCGCCAGCCGCTTCGGTATGGTTTTCTACGATGGCTTTTCGGAAAAAACGTTAGTGTTTATCTGTATTAACATTATAGTAACGCGGCCATGGTGGCGCCCATGGCCAGGCAGTACCACCCAAACCCGTTTAAGCCGTTATGGCCAATCCACTTAATAAAGGCAGCAATCACCGCATACCCCACCACCGTGGTTAAGGCGGTGCCCGTTAGCATGACGGGCCAATCAATGGCATGCCAAGCGTGGGCCATGGTTAGCTTTAGCCCAGCATACCCCCCCGCTAACACAAAGGCAGGCATGCCCATCAAAAAGGCGTATCGGGCGGCGGCGTCTCGGGTTAGGCCCAGGGCCAAGCCACCTGCAATGCTAGCCCCACTGCGAGATAACCCCCGGAAGGTGGCGGAACACGCCTGCACCACGCCTAACAGGATGGCTTTTTTAGGGGTCATTTGTTCGCGATCTGCGGTGTGGCTGGCCCACAACCACCGCTGAATAAGCTCGGTGCTGAGCAACACTAACCCGGTGGCGATAAGGTGCCAACCCACCCAGCTTGGGTTAGCGCGGTAGTAGTCAATTAGGTGGCTCACGTCTTCCGTTTGCCAGCCGTTGGCGGCAAATAATACCTTGGTGCCCAACATCACGCCCCCCACCACGGCTACCGTGGCTATGGTGGAGAGGGCCACATACAGGGGTAACTTCTTCGCTGTAATGCCAGTGGTAACGGGGGCGTTCGTGCCTTTGTTAAACACGCTGGCCCAGGTGGCGGCCAAGTCTTTTCTAAAATACAGGGCCACGGCCAGCAGGGTGCCAATATGAAGAAACACATCGTAGCATTCTTCCACCAATAGGCCGGGCACCGGTTGGCCCAACCAGGCAAACAGGCGGTGGGTTACAATTAGGTGGGCAGAGCTGCTGACAGGCAAAAATTCGGTTAAGGCCTGCACAACGGCTTTTACCAGGGCGTAAGTCCAATCCATGGTGGGGTGGGGGCTTTCTACTAAAACAAACGTAAGGCAAGGTTATTGGCTTAACACCGGCGGTATTTGCGGCTCGGCGGCCCGTTGTGGCATTATACGAAAGAATCCTGCCGCGTGTAATGCTTGTGGCTGTAATGATTTTTACGCCTAGATACTCAAGGTCAACCAATGTCGCTTTATATGGATACTGCTGCTACCACGCCGTTGTGCCAGGCTGCTGCCCAGGCCATGGCACCTTATGTGCAAGCCAACCAAGGCGATTTTGGCAACCCATCGAGTATGCATAGCGCCGGTACGGCGGCTCGGTTGGCGGTGTCTCGGGCGCGGGCAACAATGGCGGATTGTTTGCATGCCCCTACGCCAGAAAGTATTATCTTTACCAGCACCGCCACCGAGGCCAACAATTGGGTGCTCCGTGGGCTGGCGGGGCGTTGGTATCATCAACACCCAGGCATTAAAGGCCATGTGGTTATCAGTGCGATAGAGCACGATGCGGTGCGTTTGCCTGTGTTATGGCTGGCCGAGCATTGGGGTTGGGTGGTTACAGAAGTACCTGTTAGCCCTACCGGCCATATTAATGTGGATGCCTTTGCCAAGGCGGTGGCCCAACCCAATACGGTGTTGGCCAGCGTGATGATGGTGAATAACGAGCTGGGCACCATTCAGCCGGTGGCAGAACTGGCGGCCTTGGCCAAACAACACGGCGTGCCCTTTCATACCGATGCGGTGCAGGCGGTGGGCAAGCTACCGGTAGATGTGTCTGCCTTAGCCGACGCGGGGGTGGGTTACCTAACGTGGAGTGGCCATAAATTTTACGGCCCTAAGGGTACGGGTGGGTTGTTTTTAGCCTCCCATGCATCGTCGTCGTTATCGCCCCAACTGCTGGGTGGCGGGCAAGAGCAAGGCCTGCGTTCTGGCACAGAAAATGTGATGGGCCTGGCGGGGATGGCGGCCGCCTTGCAGCACCAAACCCAGCACCACTTGGCGTATCATCAACACTTAACCGCCTTAGAAGAAACCTTTGTGGCGGCTGTTCAAACCGCGGTGGCCCCCTTGCCTGCCACTGTTATGGTAAATGGCGGTGCGCCAAAAGCCCCAGGGGTGGTGCATGTTTCGGTAGTGCCTAATGATGATGCCCAACCGTTGGAGGGCGAAGCCTTGGTGCTCCAACTGGATTTACTGGGTATCCAGGCCAGTAGCGGCTCTGCCTGCCACAGCAAGGTGTTGGAACCGTCTCGAGTGGTACGCGTGCTACTAGGCAACCCGACGACGATGGCTGGCGATGACTTGGCCCGCGCCATGGCCACGGTGCGTTTTTCTTTTGGGTGGCATACCACCACCGACGATGTTACGAAGGCGGCCAATGCGCTGGCCACGGCTGCAAGCCGTTTGCTGGGGGTGCCCTTGCCTGCTGCCCCCACCCCGGTAACATAGGGGGTGAGCATGCCAACGGGTACCATAACAGAGCAAGCCGTGTTTGACGTGGTTCGGCAGACCTTCCCTGCGTTGGCTGCCACGGATTTGGTGGATGATGCGGTGGTGTTGCCGACTGGCCAGGTGATATCTACCGATACGCTGGTGGGGGAACGCCATTTTAGCCACGCGTATTGCTCGCCTACGGATATTGGGGTGAAGGCGGTGCGCGTAAGCATAAGTGATATGGCGGCGTGTGGGGCCCAGCCAACGGGGTTGTTGGTGTCTCTTGCGTTGCCTAATACGGTAGATACGGTGTGGGTACGCGAATTTTACGCGGGCTTAAAATACGCCCTGGATGAAGCACAATGCCCGCTACTGGGGGGTGATACCGTTGCCAGCGATACCTTGGTGATTACCACCACCGCCTTAGGTCAGGTGGCAGCAGGATCGGTGGCTGGGCGACGCTTTAACGCCAAGCCAGGCCATACCATCGCGGTGTGCGGCCACCATGGGCTAAGCGCTGTGGGGTTATGCGCTCTACAACATGGTATAGAAGGCGTTGAAGATGCCAAGCTGGCCCACCGTCAGCCCCCGGCCTTGGTGGATGACGGCCTTTCTTTGGCGGCGGCAATCGCTCAATATGCGCCTCAACCTTATGCCCTAACGGATACCAGCGATGGGCTGGCGGCTGCGCTTTTGGCCATTGCCCAGGCCAGCGGGGTGGCGTGTACGGTGCAGGCCAATGCCCTACCTATTCACCCCACGGTGGCCACGTTTGCCCGTCAGCATTCTTCTGTTTTGCCTGCCCGCTATACCCAGGTGGGTTATGACGATGGGGCGTTGGCCTTAACTCTGTGGGGCGGCGAGGACTTTGGGTTGCTGGCCACGGTACCGGCGGGCGTTACTCTGCCACCACGGTGGCTGCCCATTGGCCAGGTTGCGGAAGGCACGGGCGCAAGCCTACAATTGCCTAACGGCCAACAAATCGCTATGCTGCCAAAGCAGCTATATCAGCATTTTGCCTAACCGTTGACTTGATTGAGAGAAGACAACTCCATGACCATGAACCACATTACTTGGGCGGTGGTGCCTGCCGGTGGTAGCAGCCAGCGCTTTGGCGGCGGCGATAAATTACTAGCAGCCTTGGCAGGCGAGCCGGTGTTGGCCCACACCTTAAACGCCTTGGCTAACTACAGTGGGTTGGCCGGCATAGTGGTGGCCGCCCCGGCAGACAAGGTGTTGGCGTATCAGGCCCAGTTTGGCGAGATGATTCAGGGCGTGGCTGTGCGGTGGGTGGCTGGTGGCGAAACGCGCCGCGCCAGTGTGGATGCTGGTTTACGCGCCTTACCGATGGATTGTGACAGTGTGATTATCCATGATGCCGCCCGCCCCCTGTTAACCGGCGATTTGTTGGATGCTGTGTTGGCCCCCATACACGAAGGGGCCGCTGCTGGCGCCATTGTGGGCATACCCTGCACGGATACCCTTAAACAGGTGGGTGCGCAGGCGTCGGCTCCTGCCTCGGCAGATTACCATTTGGCCAGGGTAGCGGCACCAGTAATGGCCACCGTGCCCCGCAATACGGTGTGGCACGTGCAAACGCCGCAGGCCTTTAAACGGGATATGCTGGAGCAAGCCCATGCCACCGTGGCGTTAGAAATACCGGTAACAGATGACGCCCAATTGTTGGAATTGTTGGCCAGCCAGCACCAAGTACCTGCGGATAGCTGCCAAGTGGTGGTGGTGCCTGGCCACGAGCGCAACCTAAAAATTACCACCCCTAACGATATGGCCCTGGCCGAATGGTGGCTAACCCAAGGGTAATCGTGAGCGAGGGTTACTCGTCGTCGGTGATGTATTTAACCTGGCTGTCGTCGCCGATGTCATCGTGGGTGGCGCCGGCCTCGGTTTGGGTGCCATCCGCTAGGCGAATGGTCTTGCCGGTGTTGCGCTCAGGGGCGTCACCTTCTAGCAAGCCCACCATGGTGCGGAGTTCTTGCTTATCGCCTACCAAACGGAAATACTCGTTGAATTTTTGGGTGACGTTTAGCCGGTAGCTACGGCCCACACGGTTTTTGCTCACCAAGCCTCGGTCGAGTAACTCGGGGATGGCGTCGTAGACGGCGCTGCCTTGGGTTTCTACCAATTCACTTTGTAGAATCGGCCCTTTAATGGCCACAGCAGAGAGAATTCTAAGGGCGGATGCAGGCAACTCCATGGGCATCATGGCATCGCTAATGGGCCTAAATTCTTCGCGCACTTGTAAAATATAGCCATCCGAATCGCCAATTTCTAAGGCGGAATCCTCACGAAAAGCAAAGTCGTTCATCAGGTCCAGCAGGGCTTCTTCCACAGCAAAGGGGTTTTCGCTCAGCAGCTCAACCAAATCCGTAATGGTTAGCGGTTTGTTGGTAACAAACAGGGCGGCTTCCACCCGGCCTTTTAGGGGCGGCGTTAAGGTCAGCTCGGGGGCAGAAGCGTCTACGTCCGTGTCTAGGGTTGGGGTAGCAAGATTAGAATCCATACAAACGCCTGTAGGGTTAGATACACACCCCCTATTGTACCTTATATACGCCAGAAGCAGGCAATAAAGGTTACGTTTCGTGTTTATTAAAACACTGCCGTTGGATTTTGTTGTTGCCTGGGTGCCTTGTATGTCTTTCCCCTTGTTATCGTCATCTCTGCTTGGGTTTCCGCGTTTTTCTGCGGGCACGGTGCTTACTAAAAAAGATCCAGCGCCCTTTTCCAATCACCTTGCCGGGAATGAGGTGTTAAATTTTCGCGAGATTCCGCCGTCTGGGCGTCGTCATTTTCCGTGGTTTTTTGTGGATCGCCCCAATACCAAGGCGGCTATTCATAATATTGTGCTAACCAAAAATCCGGCAGGCGAGTTATCGGTGGTGCTGATTAAATTTACCCCGCTACCTTTAGGAGGCGATGCAGTATTAGAATTACCGGCAGGATTGTGGGGCGCCGATTTAGCCAACGAAACCATGATGGACAGTGCGCGCCGCAACATTAAAAAAGAATCTAACCTGGATGCAACCATAATTAACCCGATTTACGAGGGTGCTATTTTTCCTACGTCTCCAGGGGAAAGTACGGAGCACAAAGGGTTTACCCTTTCCTATGCGACGGGCAAGCCGTCGATAAAAAACCAAACCGCGGAAGAAAATTCCAGCGAAATTGTGTTACTGCCTTTAACTGATTTTTTAGATTATGACCGTTTTAGTGCGTGGCAAAAGGCAATGCATACTAAGGGCATTAAAATTGGCGCCGATGTGCATATGGCCCGTGGGGTTATGCCCCCGGACGCCCTAAAGCAATTGGACATTACCGCTTAGTACTAAACAGGTTGCGGGGCGCTGTCTTCGGTGGGGTTAGGCCTGCCTGTTTGGCGGGTAATGTGGAGGTCGCCGTATAAAATCTCTTGGTGAAGGTCGACTTCGCTGCGAGCTGATAGAAACAGTAGCGCCAAGTAGGCGGAAATTTTATCTAACCCACCTTCTACAATAAGTTGCTGTAGGGTTACTTTGTCGCCCTCGCCATGGAGCAATTGGCCCAGTAGGCCCTGTAGTTTAATAATATTTTCTTCAATAAATTCTTCGTGGGCCAGATTTTCGATTTGTTTAGCGGTTAGGCGGCTTACATCGCGCACACGGTCTCGTTGCTTGGCTTGGCGGGCAAAGCGTTCGCTAGTATCGGCTTCTTCAAAGCGCTGTAATTCGGCAATCAAATCGTTCAGCGTTACGGGCCGGTTGCGGCGGGCTTTGGTACTGCTGCGGCGCTCAATCATGCTTTCCAAATTTTCATACGGCACCATTTGTTTTACCCAGTCGGTATCCATTACCAGCTGATTTTCTTCACCCCACAGGCCGTCATCATCTTCTAAATACCCATCGTCGGGGTTATCGATGGGGGTTAAATAATCTTGCCCAGCAAGTTGGTCCGATTTCATGCGAAGCAAAATAGCCAGATATAATAGGGTTTTGCCGGTACCTTTTAAATCGCTTTTGCCATCGTTATCATCGCTCGGTTGCTTGCGCTCGGCAATGGCTTTTAGGTATTCATCTGCCACGGCCACAATGTTAATGTTCCACGGGTCAATGCGCCCATGGCGGGTTAGATTTACCAAAATATCCAAGGGGTCATCGCTCTCGCCGCTGGTTTCTGGCAGGGCGTGACAGCCTGCCAGCAGCGCATCTACGGTAGCGGTGCTGCCGTAAAAAGCATTGGATTCTGTTTGGGGTTGGCTGGCCAAAGCGTGTTCCTGGATAAGGTTGTGAGAAAACCGGTGTTATTTTTTAAATAGCGGTGCTGCCGCCTAGCTGGCTTTTTTTTGTTCCGTGTCGTCGGTCATTAATTCATCGTGAAGCAGGTCGGTGTTGCCGGTGTCTTCTTCGGCAGTGCGTAACCGAACCCCGGTGACATGGGTACGACCGCCGGCTTTTTGGGTTACACCAATGGTACGCGCGCTGCGCTCAATCATAGGCTTACGCAACGATACAACAAGGAATTGCGAGCCCTTGGTGGTTTCGCCGACGACCATATTGGCCAGCTTTTCCACGTTAATGCCGTCCAAGTTCATGTCTACTTCATCTAAGGCATAGAAGGGGGCGGGCATGGTGCGTTGCAAGGCAAACACAAAGGCCAGCGAGGTTAACGATTTTTCGCCACCACTCATGGCTTCGATGCGCTGCATCTTTTTGCCGCGTGGGCGGGCCATTAGAGTCATGCCACTGTTTAGCGGGTCGTCAGGATTCGATAGTACCAAGTGGCCATCACCTGCCGCTAACGTCTCAAAAATACTGCGGAAGTGGCCGTCAATTTCGTCAAAGCTTTTTTGGAAGGCACCGCGCTTCAATTCTTCGTACCCGCTAATGCGCACGTTAATGCTTTCGCGTTCCGTGTTTAGGGTATCAATTTTATCGCTTAGTTCTTTGCGGCGGCCATCTACCACGGCGTAATCGTCAATGGCGCGCATGTTAACGGGTTCCATGGCAGCCATGCGTTTTTCTAAGCGTACAATTTTTTGGCTCACTTCTTCTGCGTTGGGCAGTTCCACGTCATCCAGTTTATCTGGGTGGGGCACGGCTAAATCATTATCAGCGGTGCTTGTTGCCGTATCGGCAGCGTCGGTGCTGTCGTCGTCACTATCGGTTTGCTCGGTATCTGCGTCAGCGTCTTCTACCGTGGCTTCTTCTGCGGCATTTTCGGCGGCGGTTTCTTGTTGTTTTAGCCACGCGTTGTGGGCGGCCAGTAAGGTTTGGTAGGCTTCGCTGACTTGAGGCTTTAGGCTTAGCACGCGTTCTTCAAAGGCCACCAGTTGCTCGCCGTATTGGTTGCAATCGCGCTCTAGGGTGCTTTTTTCTTTTTCTTCTTCAATTAGCTTGGCCTGAATAACATCGCGTTCGTCTTGCAGCTGTTTTAGCTCGTCATCCAGCTCTAGGGTTTGAGCTTCTAAATCGCCAATCTGTTTTTCGGTAATGGCAATTTCTTCGCGAGCCGCCGTTATTTCTTTGGCAAACGCATCGTTTTGAACCTTAAGCTCGCCAACACGCGTAATGTATTCTTTAATGCCGGCTTCTTGGTAATCTTTTTCTAGCGTTTTACCCTGCACATCGCGCTGCACGTTACGAATTTGGGTATCGTAGTAATCCATTTCAAACTTAATATCTGCCATTTGCTGCTGTAGCTTGCTCATGGCGTCGGCGGGTAGCTTGGCATCCAGCGCGTCGCGGTTGGCCAGTAGGTCTGCCAGGCCACTTTGAGCGGTGGCAACACTGGCGGCTGCGGCAGCTAAGGTGGTGCCCAGTGCGGCCAGTTCTTCGGTTAAGGTGGCGGTAGGGCTGTTGCCAGCATCGTTTGTGGGGTTTAATTCGGCCAGTTGTTCTTCTACAGCGCTTAGGCTGGCGCGGTTGGCTGATAAGGTTTCGATGGTATCGCTGCGTTCTTGTTTTAAGGCGTCCAGCGTCAGGGCCAGTTTATCCACGCTTTGGGTAAGGGTGTTGCGCTTATAGTTCGCCTGCTTCATTTTTTCTTCGGCATCTTGCAGGGCGGTTTCTAAATTAGCAGCGCTGGCTAGGCGGCTTTGCCCGCTTTTGCTGCTGCTGCTACCACCAGTCATGGCGCCACTTTTTTCTAACAAGGCCCCATCTAGGGTTACCATACGGTGCCGACGCAGCAAGGGGCGCGCGGCCTCAATGTCATCCATAATAAGGGTGTCGCCTAGGGCGTAGCTAAACGCATCCACATATTGTGGGTCGAAGGCGACCAGTTGTAGGGCGTAATCGACAATGCCGCCTGCGCGGGGCAGGGGTGGTAATCGGCGGGCGGGTTGTAGTTTGTTAAGCGGTAAAAAAGTAGCCCGGCCGGCGCGTTGGTCTTTTAATAGCTGAATAGCCTTACTGGCCACGGTATCATCGGCCACAACCACGTGCTGAATGCGGCCACCCAAGGCCACTTCCATGGCCGTAGCATAGTCGCCATCTACCATTAATAGCTGGCCAAGTGGTCCAAACACGCCATCTAGCCCTGCTTTGGTGATTATTTCTACCGGGCGGGCGTAGTTCATGTCTTCGTAGGCGCGCTTTTTGGCTTCTAGCTGCAGCATTTCGCCGTTTAGGCGGTTGAATAGAGCAATGGCATCTTGTAGTTGCGTTTGCTGGCCGGCTAAATCGGCGGCCTTGGCCTGCATATCTTGCTCGATGCTGGTTTTTTGCTCGTTTAGCTTGCTTATGGCGGCTTGCAAATCGGTTTGTTGATGGGTGAGCTTAATGCGCTTTTCATCATCGCCGGTGGCGTTTTCTTGCCGAAGTTGCAAGGTGGTTTGCAGTTGGTGCTGTTGGCCTTCTAACGACATGTGCTCTCGCTGCAAGGTGGCCAAGTTATCCTCGGCGGCTTTAATGGCGTCGCGCAGGCGCACCCGCTCGGTGCCTAGTTCGCCGCTTTCGGCGCCCATGGCTTCCATTTGCTTGGTTAGCTTATCGTATTCTCGCTTTTGGGCATCGAATAAAGGCTGTAGCTCTTTAATTTGCTGGTTTAGGGTGGCCAGTTCTTCATTTATCCCCGCAATAGAATCTTTTTGGTTGGCCACCGTGCTATCCACGTTTTGGATTTGCTCGCGGTTTTCTAAAATCTGGTTTTCCTGAAAGGTAATTTTATCCTGACGGCGAGAAATATGGCCTTTTAGCCCTTCGATTTGGGTTTTTAGGGCAATGTGTTGGTCTTCGCCTTTTTTCTTAACCTTGTCGTTAATATCGGTTAAGGCTTTGCGGGTGGTTTCTGCTTGGGTAAACAGGGCCTTTAGGGTTTTGGTAGCCTCTTGTTTTTTGGCCTCGGTGGCGGCAATGTTATCGCGGGCTAGGGCTAAGGCTTGTTTGGCATCTAGGTATTTAGCCACGTATTGCTTGGCTTCCCAGCCTTGTTTTTGGGCTTTTAATTTGCGATATTTTAGCGCGGTTTTGCGCTCATCGGCCAATTGGGCAATGCGCTCGTTAATTTCGCCCAGTAACAAGGTGTTACGGTCGATGTTTTCGCCGGTTTTTTCCAATTCGCGCTGGGCTTGGTCAATTTTTCGGTCAAAATCCGCCACGCCTGCAATTTCGTCAATAATTTTGCGGCGTTCCATGGGGCTCATGTTTACAAAGCCCTGCACATCACCCTGCATCATCACGTTAAAGCTGCCGGGGCTAACGTGGTAGCGGCTTAGCATCTCGTGGATTTCGCCCAGTGTGCTGGTTTGGCTATTTAGCGTGTATACACTGCTACTGCCGCTATTGGCCACCTTAATGCGGCGAGATACCGTCATTTTATCTGGCGGCAACATATCGGCCTTATCGTTGCTGTCATCGGGTAGGGCGTTGTAGGCGGCTAGCTGGGTTTGCTCATCGTCAGTTAGCTCAAAACTTTCCTTCTGAAAGGTAATTTCTACCATGCAGGTTTTGCGATTAGACAGGTTGTTAATCAGGTCGGTTAGTTTTTCTGCCCGCATGGTACGGCTAGTAGATAATGCCAAGCAAAACAAAATACTATCAATAATATTGCTTTTGCCGCTGCCGTTAGGCCCACTAATGGTGGTAAAACCTTTTTCAAACGGAATATCCGTTTTGCCGTTAAACGACTTAAAATTATCGATGCTGATGTGGCAGATATACATGGTGGCAACAGGGTTTGCAGGGAATGGGTTATAGAAGGTATGCGGTTACAAAACACCAAAATGTGGTGGGTTGTTAGCAGTGCTTAGATTGCTTTGGGATTGTTTATTTAGGGCAAAAGTGCTCTGTATGCGGGATTGCCCATATTTCTCGCACATTAAATTGTACCGCATTAGGGCCAATGCAACAACAAGGCGCGTTAGTATGGGTTTTGTTGACTGCTTTGAATGAATGGAGGGTGTCGTCAGTTGTTATTTTGTCGTAAAACCGTTACCCTTAGGGTAGTTTTACGGTTAGAGCCAGCCTGCGAATGCGCGGTTGGTGTGAGAACAGGACAACCCAATGACCACTGCCACGGTAACCCTTCCGAAAGAAGCCTCGCGAGAGACCTTTAACATCCCTTACGGTACCCAGCCGGCGACCCAAATTACCTACGATAACGGCTACACCTTTATTTTTGTGCCTAAAAAAGGCGCTGTGTTTAACATAAGCACGTGGGTAAAAACGGGGTCTATTCACGAAAATGACGCCAACAGTGGCATTTCTCACTTTTTAGAGCACCTGATGTTTAAAGGCACCGAGCGCTTTAAGGTGGGCGAATTTGACCGCGCCATGGAAAGCATGGGGGCGTTAATTAATGCCGCCACGTGGAAAGATTTCACCTTTTACTACATTACCGGGCCCAACCTGCAGCAGGCTTTTACCACAGAAGGCAGCGATATTCCGCAGACCCCCTTCCAAAAAGCGCTGGATATGCACGCCGATATGATGACGGGTAGCGTGTTGCCGGATGGCGAAATTGGCCCCCAGTTTGATGCCGATGATGAAAGTTACGACGGCGAAAAACGTGAGCGCAGCGTGGTGATTGAAGAAATTGGCATGCGCGAAGATCAGCCGTGGACCAAAGTGTACAACTCCGTTAATCACATGATGTACCCAGATAATCACCCCTACCAACGAGACGTGATTGGGACACGCAAAATTATTGGCGATATCCCACGCGCTGAAATTCAGAAATACCACGCCCAGTGGTACCGCCCCGATAATTTTATCACCATTGTGGTGGGTGATTTTGAGTTGGACGCCCTCGAGCCGGTGGTGCTGAAAGCCTTCCACACCTTGTCCAATCCATCGCTAACGGAAGTGCCGGAAAAAGCGGTAGATACCAGCACGGCCACTGCCGTGGTGGATAAGTTGTTGGCCGATAAAGACGTGGGTCTGCCAGACAATGGCCCTACCAACGAGGCTATTAAAGGTGAAGTAGGCACCACCTTCTTCATCCTGGGTTTCCACGGCCCGCGGCCCGATAATTTGAAAGAAACCATCGCCTTGGATGTGGCCAGCATGGTGCTGGGCGCTGGGCGCAGTAGCCGTATGCACCAAAACCTGGTAGAAAAACCAGAAAACCCTGCCTTTACCTTCGTGGGGTGTGGGCAGCAGCAATTTAAGTTGGGCAATGTGTTTTTTGTGCAAGGCAACACGGTGCTGCCCGATAGTGACATGGCCTTAGAGATGGTGCGCAACGAACTGCGCAAGGTGTTAATGGATACGCCGATTACGAAAGAGGAATGTCAGCGTACCATTAAGCAGTTAAAATCCACTTTTGCAGAAACCAGCGAAACCGCGGCAGGCATTGCTGACGCCATTGGCGAGGCCTTAACGGTAAGCGGTGGTTTGGATAGTTACCTAAACTACTTGGATGTACTCACTACCCTAACCCCTGAGGATGTGAACGCTGTTGTGCAGGAATATTTAAGCCCTAAAAAGGCCTTCACGTCTGTTCTTCAGCCTGCGGAATAAGTAGAACAATTGCCACACGTTATTTAAACATTTTGGAAAGATTTATAAAATGACAGCAACCGCCACTAAAACATGCGCCATTGTGGATGGCTTAAACAACGTGCAAACCACCACGCTAAGCAATGGCATGCAGCTGGTCGTCAACCCCATGCCCGATGCGCCGCGCCTTTCTATGTATGCGTTTTTAGCCGGCGGCAATGTGGTGGATAAATTACCGGGCGCGAGCGACTTGGTAGACCGTTTGCTGATGAAGGGCACCGCCACCCGCAGCCAGGAACAAATTGCCCTGGAACTGGATAGCTTATCGCTAGAGCTAGATTTTGAAACTCGCCGGGATTCGAATGTGATTGGCGCCGTGATGCTGCCCGAAGATTTGGATGCGGCCTTAACCTTAATAACCGATATGACCTACCATGCCACGCTGGCCAGCTACGAGCGTGAAAAGCAAATGATGGTGGGCGAAATCCAAATGGAATTGGATAGCCCGCGCGCCCGCGCCAGTGATTTGCTGATTCGCACTGTGTTTAATAATTCGCCGTATGGCATTACCAGTACGGTGTTTTTAGAAGCGATGGAACGCTTGGATTCGCTTGAAAAATTAATGGCGCATTATGCTGATTGCTACCGCCCAGAACGCATGACGGTATCTGTGGCAGGGCCAATTACACTAGAACAAGCGGCCGCTAAATTAGAAGCTGCCTTTCCAAAACGGGCTGCCGGTAACCCGCTAGTAGTGGATGCCGCCTTGGAAAAATCCTTGCTGGCGCATACGATTGAAGAAAACAAAACCGTCAATGTGGTTAAAGAAGATTCTAACCAAGCCCATATTTATAAGGCTTGGGTGGCCCCCCCCATGACGAGTGATGACTACTATCCGCTGGCGGTAATGAACTGCCTGTTTGGCGGGGCTGGGTTAAGCTCGCGCCTGTTTTTAGAAATGCGTGATAAGCAGGGCTTGGCCTACCATGTGCGCAGCACCTACGAGTCGTATCGCTACAGTGGGTTGCTTTCTTTATACATTGGCACCGAGCCTAGCAATAAGCAAAAATGCTTGGATGGGTTTGAAACCGAATGCGCCAAGCTAATGAACGAGCCCGTTAGTGGCACCGAGCTGAGCGAAACTAAACAGAATCTATTAGGCCGTCGTACCGTGTTTTTAGAAACCGCCAGTAGTTGGGCCAGTTATGTGGGCAGCAGTTTGGCCATGGGCAAAACCATGGATGACCTAAAAACCCACGAACAAAAAATTATGGCGGTCACGCCAGCGGATATCCAAGCCATGGCGCAAAAAATATTTAACCAGCCGTCGGTTATTTCCATTGTGGGGCCATCCAGTATTTTTTAGGCCGTTAAGCAGTAACTAGTTGTATGACGCCGTTATTACCACCCTTTAACGAGCATGGGCTGTTGCCGGTGGGTATTTACCCACTGTCGCCTAGGCAATTGCTGGCGTCTCACTTGGTAACGGGTGCCTATAGTCAACAGGGTGAGGCGTGGGATGCAGAACATCGGGCCCGTTTGGTGCACAACGTGGTGTATTTGGCTCGCCAACTGTGGCAGGTGGGGGTTACCGAGGTGTTTGTTTTTGGCAGCTTTGTGGATGACAAAGCGTGCCCGAATGATATTGATAGCTATTTTGTGTACCCCAGCGCTAAGCCTATCCGCAATGGCCGTTTGCGGCGGGCGCTAAACGAAATTAACGCCGAGAAGGCCTGGGATTGGTTAAACCGCCTGCCGGATGAAACCACGGGAAAAAACGAAATGATATTGTGGCACGTGTACCGGGTAGAAGTGGTACCCACCGCCCCGGATTTGAAAAACGCCATGCCGGTTGAAGGGACAAAGCTGCCTATCCCTACCGGGGTGCATATTGCCAGTGGTAGTTGCCGGATTAAAGGGGTGGTTCAATTAGTGCCAGATACTGATGACCCAGATGCTGTGGTGGTAACCCCTACTGTTTTTAGCCCCCTTAGCCAGCTAATATTACCCTAAAAAAATCCCCGATTTGCCATAAACAGGCATACCGGGGAAGTGCTTTTTGCACACACAGAGAGAGAAAATTTAAACTTTTTAAAAACCTTTAGAAGTCGCTGGTTGATATGGTTGAACTATCGCCGTTATTATCCGCAATATCGTTAATATCTGCTGCGGTAATAGTTGGGGTAGTGCTACCACTATCTTGGGCTAAGTGGTTAAAAATATCACGCATTACCTCAGCCGTTGTTTTCATTGCTGGCAGGCCTGCAATTTTATCTCTCAGCTCTCGAAGGTCTTCTTCTAGGGCTGTGGTATTGTAACCAGGATCTGTACTCCGAAGCATGGCTATATACCCTTGCAGCTGGGCTACTTCTGTTTCTATTTCTCTTTTAATATCGCCATTGCCTAGTTTTGTAATATAGGTGTTTAGTTCGGATAAAGATAATTTGTTATCGGTACCTGCGGCTTCGGTAACTACTGATAAAGCACGTCTCGTATAAATAGAAGTAAAAACAGGAGGGCCGCTATTTAATTTATCGCCATTTTTATCCCGTAGCTGTCCTAGCAACCAATCTTCATCGCGGCCACTACCTTCGGTGTATACAATAACGGTATTGCCGTTAGGGTCGGTAATGGTAAACTTGCGTCGGTTAGTACCGGCAGATTCTTCTGTAATCTTAAGGTCATCTTTATCATTGATGTTTAAGCGAATAATATCATCACCGCCAAGGTCACCATCACTGCTGTTTGGGCCACCAATGGTAAGCTCAGAATCGTTTAAGCCGATTACATCAAAATCATTGGCACCAAAATCACCCACTACATGGATACGTCGATCCTTACCTGTAAAATCGTAATCATTTTTTGTAGCAGTATCTTTAATGGTTTCTAATTTTGGTGGGTTATTGTCATTATCCCAGCCCCAATCGTCGTCATCATCATTTATTCCGTCATCGAAAAAATCGCCACCATCGGAATGGCTGTCGCCATCCAAGGCCTCTTCTAAGAGAAGAATAATCAGCAGTTCCAACATGGCGCTGTTGCCAGAATCGTCGCCACCACCTGCTGGGGGTAATTCATACTCGCCACCGATCGGAGGAGGTGCAGGGTAACCACCATTATGAGGAGGCGTAGGGTAACCACCAGGCATTCCACCGGGGTAGCCGCCACCATTATGAGGAGGCGCAGGGTAACCACCAGGCATTCCACCGGGGTAGCCGCCACCATTATGAGGAGGTGTAGGGTAACCACCAGGCATTCCGCCGGGGTAGCCACCACCATTATGAGGAGGTGCAGGATAACCACCAGGCATTCCGCCGGGGTAGCCACCACCATTATGAGGAGGTGCAGGATAACCACCAGGCATTCCGCCGGGGTAACCGCCAGGCATGCCACCAGGGTGGCCGCCGCCACCGCCGTAAGAACCGACGGGGGTCATTTGGCTGAGCATCATGCCCATCATTCCCATCATGGCTGTCATCATGCCCATCATTCCCATCATCATGCCTTGGATATTGCCATGCTGAGGAGGCTGTGGGGCTGCCTGTGGTACATATACAGGCATGTTTAGGTTTACAGCGGGGGGAAACCCCTGAATGTTGGGTTGTACAAATGTTTGCTGCCAATTAGCAGACTGATTTAACATCATATTCATACTCTCTATCCTCTTCTACACGCCTTAGCTGATGGTATTCGGTTGTTGTAATAGCCGTTTAACTACTCTTGAAAAAGGGCTACGCCGAATTGATTTTTAATACACACTGTTTGATGAACTCTGTAATAATAAAAACAATATTAAGGAGGTAATTGCCTAAATCCGAATAAAGTATTAATAGACCGTTACAACTATAAACAAATCATTAAGATGGAAGGCTTAAACCATGGGTCAATAAACAAAGCCCCCGCCAGGGTTGGCGAAGGCTTTGACTTTATATATTGGGTTTAATTTAGCCCCAGTTACTCAGTTCCTGGGTAAACCACTGCCAATCATGCTGGGTATTACTGGTATAAATGGTGATGTGGTTTCCGGTGGATTTATCAAAAAATTCTAGTTTCCATCCGCCGCCAGTTAATTCGCCTACAGGCGAGGGTCTATCATCATTTAGTATAACCAAGTTGCTGGCTTTTAGGCCTTTAACGGTGTCGTCGTTACCAAATCCACGAATGGTGATTTGGTTTTCGCGGCCACCTATTTCAAAGTGGTTAGTCCGTAGGTCACCACTCATTTCATAGATGGACTGTGTTCCTTTAAATTGATAGGTTTCGTTTTTAATGTCGTCTTTGCTACCTTCGTGGTTATCGTGGTCACGAATAACATAGTGGTGCCATGATTGGTTATACGTGTAAGTTGCGTTTGTTTTTTTGCTGGTACCCTGGGTTCCAGCAGTAATTGTCGGTTTAAATCGGTTGCCAGCTAAGTCAATGTAACCGCCGGTATAACCCGCAGGTACCCAGGTAGGGTTGCCATTATTGCCGTTGCCACCCGTACCATTGTCGCCAGTACCGCTACCGTCATCTAGTTTATCGCCGTTTTTATCGCGGATTTGGCCAAGTAACCAATCCGTATCGCGGCTTGTTACGGTTACATATACGGTAACCGTGTTGCCATTATTTTTATCGGTAATGGTAAATTTCTTCCGGCCATTCACCGTTTGTTCTTTAATCTTCAGGTCATCGGCATCATCAATGTTTAGCTGAATAAAGTCATCGTAACCGAGTCGGCCATCGCCACTGTTTTCGCCGCCAAGCGTTAGCTCAGAATCTTTTAAGCCCGTGATATCAAAGTGGTTAGCGCCAACATCACCTTTTACTAAGATACGGCGATCTTTGCCATCAAAGTCGTAATTTTTCTTAAGGGCGGTATCCGTAAAGGTTTCTAGGGTTGGGGGGTCATCATCATCATCATCGTCGTCATCACCGATGTCTCCCCAGTCATCACCCCAATCGTCGTCAACGTCATCAACGCCATCGCCCCACCAGTCGTCACTGTCATCGCCAACGCTGCCGCCGCCATTTAGTTTTTCTTCAAGCAGTAATACCACGAGTAGTTCAAGTAACTCGTTGTTACCAGGTGTATGGGGGGGGCCAGGTAGGGGTAAATCGTACCCATGGCCATAGGGTGGGGGTGCGCCATGGCCGCCACCGTGGGGCATACCGCCATGGTTATGGTTATGGCCACCGCCGTATTGGCCGGTGCCAAGCACGTGGTTTAGTTGTTGCTGCGTACCCTGGGGTAAGCCACCACCGTATGGAATAGCACCATGCATTGGGCTGCCGTAAATGCCGCCGCTAACAGGGGCGCCATTATGGGGTAACTGCATACCCATGCCGCCACCGTGTCCGCCCATCATTTGGCCGCCACCATAAGGCATGCCCTGGGGCTGACCGCCGGGGTTAAATCGACTGACGACTTGGCCCATCATGCCAACCACATTGCCCATTAGGCCAAGCACGTTGCTCATTTGGCTTTCTATGCCATACCCACCATGCTGTTGTGGGGGTGGCCCGTACTGCTGTTGAGGCGGCCCGTATTGTTGGGGTGGCCCGTATTGTCCACCAGGCATTGGCCCGCCGTATTGTTGTTGGGGTGCTGGGTAATGCTGAATGTTTGGCTGTACAAACATTTGGTTCCAGTTAGCACTTTGATTCATCATCATATTCATGGTCTCTCAACCCTCACTTTGTTGAATAAAAACCGGTTGAATCCACTGCCACACAAGCCGTGTTTGGGCGGGCCCAATTCACTTGGTTTTTAAATACACACATTTATATTGGTATACAGTTGCGCCAGTACCACACACATTTGTTGGCGCTGTTAATACCTAATAAAGAACTCTATAATAATAAAAACATTGTTAAAGGTTGAATTGCGCGTAGGCGGGCGGTTGTATCGTTATGTTTACAAATTAGTATTAAAACAGTTATTTTGGGTTTTATCCTCATGGCATGGTTTACCATGCGTGGCCCTGTATGGCAGGGCGCTGAAGTATAGGCTATTAAATAACATCGTATTGCTGGGGATATACAACTAATGACGATTCAACCAGGGGACCTGGGGCACCAGGCGTTTAAAGGGTTTGCTACCGATAGGCGACACAATCCAAACGTGCCGATGGACCCACAAAACATAGCGGCGTTTAAGTCGGCCAATGGCGTCCATCAATCGGAAGATCGAAAAAACTTCCAGGTGTTTGCCGGGCATAGTATCCGTACCATAGAAGATGCCGCGGCCAGTATGGCAGGCCAAACCGGTAAGGCGGGTGTACAGGCGGATGGCGCCTTAACCCGGCAGGAATTAATGCTGTATTTTTTAACGACGGAAGGCCAAAAACTCATTAAGCTGAAGCATAGTAATGATTTAGAGGCCATGACAGGCCAAAAAACGCCAGCATCGGCGGCCCGGTTATGGACGAACCAATACATGGCTTTAATCGACCAAAATGGTGACGCGCGCATTGATGATACAGAATTGGCGGCCAAGCTGATGGTGCAAGCCCAACCGGCAGACTGGTTGCGCAATTGGATACTCGATGACGAAGCCGACCCCAATGTACAGCAGGTGGTTAAGCGAGATGTGTTTGGGGTCATTATCCAGGTAGGTAACCCAAACGAGGCGGCCTGGCTATTAGAGCAAGTACCTAAGCATAGTAACTGCACGTGGAGCGCTAAGGAGCAACAGGTAATTAACCTGCTAAAGGCCAGCCCAAGCAGTAAGGCCTTTTATACCACCTTAAAAGCGAACCCTGGGTTGCATCAATCGTTTGATAAAATGCAGGTTGGTCTGTTAGAGAATCCGGAACGCTTGGAATCGATTCCGTGGGGTGAGTTTGAAAAAACCTTTCCGAATAGTGATGTGGTGGCAGGCACCCAGCTAACGGAAGTGGGCCGCACGTTAATGGAGGCCCAATGGATGGGTCGACACGATCGATCGGATTATTACGATATGTCGCCCTTTATTGCGGCAGCTTACCAACGCAACCCAATGCAACCCATTGGCCGTGTACCGGAACCAAACACATCGACTCCTAATGATGGGAAGCCATCGGAATCCAAGCCAAAATCTGGCTTTGGATTAAAAAAATTACTCGGCTTGGGGGCCATACTACTCGCCTTTTTAGGTTTAACGGGCAAGTTAGGTGGTCAGCAGCAACCACCTATGCCATCACGGTATCCGCAGTACCATTATTAGGGTAACAACTGCTTTGGTGGTGTTTGTACTAATTATGGTTAATCGAAATTAATTTTTTGTAGCCGTATTTTATTTTGAAGAGGGCTAGTCCCCGTCAAACAAAAAGTATGGTGGACACAATAATGGCTGATAACTCTTGGTAAGCATCTACGGTGTGTGGGTGATAGAGTAAGCAGGCTTGGCGAATAAGTACTTGCTTAGCGAATTATGGTTGTTATGGTGCCCTTTGTTTTATGCCTTCTTCACTGCCGTTGTCTGCCCATTTGCAGGCCCACCAATCCCCCGCCGATTACCCCTTGCATCCACTACTGGCTAACCGCTGGAGCCCGCGTGCCTTTGCGGATGAGGCGATATCGTCTAACCAGGTGGGCAGTATTTTAGAAGCAGCCCGTTGGAGCGCCAGTTGTTTTAACGCCCAACCGTGGCGTTTGCTGGTGGGGCATACCACCCAATCGCCAGAAACGTACGATAAGATTTTTAACACCTTGGTGGAATTTAACCAAACCTGGTGTAAGCCGGTACCGCTGTTAATATTGGCGGTGGCGCGAACCACGTTTCCGCACAATGGTAAACCCAACCCCCACGCGTGGCACGATGTTGGCTTGGCCACCACCAGCATGATGATTCAGGCCCAGGCCATGGGTATTTACAGCCATAGCATGGCCGGGTTTGATGCAGAGGCTGCCTACGACGCCTTTGCCATCCCTCGCAATGAATATGAGCCGGTGGCTGTGACGGCCTTTGGCTACCCAGCCCTACCCGATGCCCTGACAGATGACGGGATGAAAGACAGCGAAACCGCCCCGCGTGTGCGGCAGCCGTTAGGAGAGATGGCTTTTGCAAACCACTTTGGCCAACCCTTTAGCGGTTGTTTTACATAAGCCTATGGTTTAACAGGGTATTACTGGTGGGCAATGCTTGTGGTGATGTTGCCAGAATGACACGACGCCTTACTCTATAGGTATCCGCGCGCGCTTTCCTTAGGTACTCCACTAGGTGGTGGAGACTGTGGGCTATGTTGCCTGCAAGCCTCACCTGCTTGGTGGGTTTTGTGCCTATTTTGGGGTGAATTCCCTTTATGTGGGTAGCCTGCCCCCCGATACCTAGGTTGCCATCATCAGCAATAGTAGAGTGATTAACGACCCCATGGTTTACCCGGTTTACCCCAGTGCTTACCACTACAACGCGGTGCAACACCGCAAGCCGCAGCATGGCAACCAACACTCGCAACAATCCAACCCTAATGCCGATGAATTCCAACGCCAGCTAGGGGGCCGCCCCCCTTCGGAAAAACCTGGTGCGGATGCGGGTAACCCGGCCGTTAGCGCAGAACAACCGGCGGTGCAATCTACCCAAAAAAGCATGCAAGGCCAACCCATTGGCATTGATGATATTATCCATGATGTGGCGGGTACGATGGATGCCTTAGGCGCTGATGACACCACTCGCCAAGAGGTAGGCTTGTATTTGGCGGTGATTCAGCACCAGGCTACCCAAGCCAACCCCAACAAAAAATTTGTGCAAGAAAGCCTAAAGGTGATTGGCACGCGCTTAGACACCTTTATTGGCGAGGCTTTAAAACAACCCAGCACAGTGGTGAATGAGTGGGTGCAGGCCTTATTGCTGCAACCTATTGAGTACCGTTCTCATGGTAATAGTGCTTCGGTGCCGCCCACCTTGGTGGCTGCCGGTAGTGCGGCCCCAATTAATAATGCGCCCACCCCTGCTGCTGCCACCTCTGTGGCAAATGCTGACAAACCTGCCCCCAAGGTGGATGTAACCGCTGTGTTGAAAGAGGCCAAAACCGTTACCCAACACAACCAACCACAACAGGCGGTGGCCTTGTTAAACACAGCGCTAGCCAACCCGGCCTTAACCCCTGCGCAAGTTGGGCGCCTGCATTTTGCCCTAGGCAAAGTAGCGGAATCCTCTGACGATTGGGCGGCGGTAAAGGCGTCTTATTCGGCGGCGGTGCAGCACCCACTCCCGGTGCGCCGTGCGGTGCAGGCCCACGGGGCATTGGCCAACGCCTTAGAACAATTAGGCGATACCGATGCGGCTTTGGCGCATTACCAACAGGCTTTAGCGGCGGCGCCTTCTAGCACAGCAGCCGGTAACACCAGCCGGGCGTTGGCAGGCACCCTAGCCCAGCTAGAGAATGATTACGGCAGCTTGCTGTACATTCAGCAGGGGGCCCAGGTTGCCCAACCCCATTTTACTAATGCGCGCCAATGGGCCATTAAGGGCAACCGCCAACTATTGCCAGATATTTACGGCAACCTGGCCCAAGTATGGCAGGCACTAAATGACCCCACCCAGCGAAACCAGGCGTATTTAAAAGGCCTGAATGCGGCCAAAAAATTAGGGGACCAATCCAGTTACTTAAACCTGCTGGCAGAATATCAACAGCACGTTGCCGCGTAAGCCTTATTCAAAGGCAAACTGGTTAAACTTAATATTGGCTCGCATAAAGTGGGGCGAGGCGGTATCGCCGCTTAAAAAATTAGTGGCTACTGGCGCAAAGGGATGAAGCAGCGACCGGGTATGGTGTTGAGGTACCGGTTGGGTGGTTACTGGCGGTAAGGGCGCAGCCGGTGTATCCGCTTGGGGGTGTTGGCCGCTAGGCAGGGCAACAACGGTACTAGGGTGGCTGGTACGGTTGGTGGTGTTTACAAAAGGGCTGCTGGCCGGTGGTTTTTTATTGTTAGGGGTGGTTACGGCATTATGCACCGCGGCATGGTGGCGGGCATGGTGGTCAGGCTTACCGTGGGTATCAATAATGTGTTTTGGGGTGCCGAGTAATGGCCGTATGGTCATATCCATAAGCATGTTGGTGCCGCCATCCACAAAAGCAGCAATTAAAGGGATAGGCAGGAAGGTGCCAAAGAATTTGGTATGCGCCAAGGCTTTGGCGCTAACCTTGCCACGCAAACTTTTATCGATAATTTTTTGCATCTTGCCAATAATTTTAACGGGGATGACGACGGTGGCAGCCGTTTGGAAAATGGCGCGGTCTACACCGGTGCGCAGTGCCATGCCCGTGGCGGATTTATCGCTATTGGGGTCTGCCTTGGTGCGTTTGTAGGCTTCGCCAGCTTTGGCAAATACATCTAGCCCGGCATACACCCAGGTGGCAGCATTTAGGCCTTTAAACCAATTCGGGTTGCCCTGTTTCCACCATTGGTTAGGGTTGTAATGCTTTTTTGGGTGGTAAGAGTGAGCCAGCGATGCAGCCACTTCGTTGGCATAGCCAACATAGCGCACCAGGTGCTTATCCATAAGCCCGGCAAAGGCGCCAAACAAGCCTGCCCGCTCAGGCGGAACGTTGGAAGAGTCTGTCGACGTTTGGCTGGAAAAGAAGGTATCGTTACCGGTGGCGGCAAACGGGTTGGCGGTGTTCCCCGCAAAAGAAATGGGTAATGTGGCAGGCTGCGGCTGGCGTGCTGGTGGGGCAGCAGGCGGACGCTCTAGCGGATTCGTTACGGTTGTAACGGGGCTCACAAGGTTGGGTTCCATGTTAATTGGAGAAAAACAGTTACCGGTGAGGGTAACCGGGTTTCACGTCCACGGTGGCTTACCTAATACGAGGGGAATAGCCAGGCCGCAGGAAGAAACCTACGTTTTTATGACTTAGGGTGCAAAATACACTCACCTAATATTATAACGATGTTTTTCCTCCTGACAATAGTAAGTAGGAAAATAACGGGCCTTCGTTACACAAACTACCTAGTAGGCTATAGGGCCTGTAAACGGGGGTAGTAAGCCAGTGTTGCTAAGGGGTTCCGTATTTCCAAGTAGTTAAAGCCGCCTAAAGCCAGGTGCATGCTAGTAAACGGGCAAAGTGTTACGCATGTTTACCCACCAGCGATTGTACCGTTTTTTCGGTGGTGTAGCGGCTTACAGGGTGGGGGCGGTCGTTTGCTCGCCAAATAGGGTTTGGTTTAGGCAGTTTCTGCCCCCTTCTTTAGAGCGGTATAAGGCCTTGTCGGCGGCTTCTAGCAAGGCCCCTGGGGTGGTTACATCTACCGTGCCATTGCCAGGGAAAATGGCTGCCAGCCCTTGGCTAATGGTGACGTGGATATCCGGGTGCTTTTCAAAGGTTAGGGCGGCAATATGGCTGCGGATTTGGTCGGCCACGTGCACCATGGCGGGCAGGGGTTGTTGGCTAAATAAAATGCCAAATTCTTCGCCCCCATAGCGGCAAGCAAAGCAGTGTTTGGGGGTTTGCTCTTTTAATACGGTGGCCACCGCCTGTAACACAGCGTCGCCTACCGGGTGGCCGTAGGTATCGTTTAGGGGTTTAAAGTGGTCAATATCCAGCATCATCAAACCAAAAGGTTGCCCCTTTTTTAGGTGGGATTGGAATAGGCTATCCAATTTTTCCGAGAAGAAGCGTTTGTTGTATAGCTGGGTTAGGGGGTCCGTTACATTTTGTCGGTACAACAAGGTGGCATTTTCTTGCATGGCGGATAAATCCCGGCTCATACCGGCCATGGCTTGTTTTTGGGCCAGTAATTGGGTTTGCAGCATGTCATCCTGCTCTTGGCGGTAGCGCCACTCTGTCCACCACTGCCAGTACAGGCCTTGGGCATACCGTACCAACCATGGCAAGGCAACACCCACCAGTAATAGGGTGATAACCATGGCTAAGGCGGCCCCATCAATAACGCCGGGGGCATTGTTTACCAAGGTTTGGGCCTGCTCGGTGGTTACTGGTTCGCTGCCGTATAAAGTACGGCGAAGGGTTTCTGCGGCGGATTGGTTAATGGTGCCCATGGCGGCTTGGCCCGTCCAGGTGCTCCAGCGTTCTACTGCCCAGGTGGCAGG
The DNA here is from genome assembly GCA_030429585.1 of bacterium. GTDB lineage: Bacteria > Cyanobacteriota > Vampirovibrionia > Vampirovibrionales > Vampirovibrionaceae > JAUIEU01. Next base: position 314,670 of record JAUIEU010000001.1, read on the forward strand.
CCACGCCAACAGGTTGGTTAGGGCATAGACCCCATCCAGTAGCCAATCCCACGGGGGGTAGGCTAACGCGCGCCAGGGCGATTGGGGCAGGGGCCCGTAAACGGGGGCATATACCCTAGGGTCCACCGCTAAAAGCCCTACCCGTAGTAGTAGTAGCCCTACCAGCCCTAAAATAATGCGGCTGCCCACCTGCATTAGGGTTAGCCACGTATCGGTGTTGGTATCGCTGGTTGTGCGCTTACCGCCAAAAAAGAAGCCCATAGTGCTTATTCCTTGTCGCCATGGGTGTTGTCAGGGGGCACGTTGCCTCCGGCAGTGGCTTCGTCTTGTAGCCAGCGGGCGGCATCTTTGGCGGCATAGGTAATAATGCCATCGGCGCCAGCGCGGCGCAGGGCGGTAAGGTATTCCATGGTGATGAGAGGTTCATCCAGCCAGCCTTGTTGGGCGGCGGCCTTAAATAGGCTATATTCTCCGCTGACGCTGTAAACAAACACAGGCACGTCGACGGTGTCGCAGGTTTGGGCCAAAATATCTTGGTAAAATAGCCCGGGCTTCACCATAATCATATCCGCGCATTCGGTTACATCGAGCACCACTTCGCGTAGGGCTTCACGGCGGTTGTGCCAATCCATTTGGTAGGTGGCTCGGTTGCCAAAACTGGGGGTGCTTTCGGCGGCGTCTCTAAAGGGGGCATAGAGGTTGCTGGCATATTTGGCGCTGTAAGCCATGATGGGGATATGCTCGTAACCGGCATCGTCTAACATATCGCGGATGTAGGCCACTTGCCCGTCCATCATGGCGCTGGGGGCCACAATATCCGCCCCGGCGGCCGCTTGAGAAACAGCCACTTTGCCTAACAACTCAGCGCTAGGGTCGTTGAGTACGTGCCCACCCATGACAATGCCGCAGTGGCCGTGGTGGGTGTATTCGCACAGGCAGGTATCCGTTATTACCACCATGTCGTCGCCAAAGCGTTCTTTAATGGCTTTGGTGGCTTGCTGAATAATACCGTGTTCGTCAAAGGCGGCGGTGGCTTCTGGGTTTTTTTCATCCGGTACCCCAAACAGTATGACTGCTTTAATACCCAGCTTTAAGGCGTCGGCAACTTCGTTTAGTACACTATCAATACTGTGCTGAAAAACGCCTGGCATACTGGCAACAGGCACGGGCTCGGTGGATTTTTCTGCCACAAACAGGGGGTAAACCAAATGCCGGGGCTGAAGAATCGTTTCTTGCAGTAGGCTGCGCAAAGCGGGGGTGCGGCGTAAACGGCGGGGGCGGGTAAAAGGAAAAGTCATGGTGGGGTAGGGTGCCAGGGTATAGTGGCTTACTTAGCAACGGCTGCCACTATAAATGAACAGAATAGTGAGTAGTATACCTTACAGTAGGCCCCACGGGGTGTGTAACTGTTTGTGAAATAACCTGAATAAAGGGTCAACAGAGGTTTATCACGGTGCTTTACCCTATTAACAACCCCGACCACACCCTATTGACACATTTGGTATGCCGGGTAGGATTAATAAGGTCACACACCTTTTTTCGGTTGTGTCTTTCCTTTAACCCCTTTCTTAATATTGAGAAACCCCTTACACCCAATGCCAGTTCACACCACCATGATGATGTGCATGATGAACCCTCGCCACAGAGGGACTGCCCGGCATTGGTGTCGCGAACGGAGATAACTTTTTCTCCACGCCCAACCGCTTACACTGATTTTTCTCACCGGCAACTTCCCCCCATTTTAGTTGTCGGTTTTTTTTGTTTTTCAATATCTTTTCCCCTCTTCAACCGAGATTACGAGTAATGCCACTCTTGTTACTACTACCGCCCACAATCACACTCATTGCCGTAATGGGCATGATGATGTTGATGGCCATGCCGATGATGTGCATGGCCCCCGCTGGCGTTGGATGGATGACCGGACAAGGTTACGAAAGGTAACAAACCCCCCGTTAATCCTCTAAAAACCAAAACGCCGGCGAACAAACCCCCGTTCACCGGCGTTTCTGCTGTAAGCCCCTATTCTACCTTGTTCATGAAACCAACGACTCCCCTTTACTCGGCGACTACCGCCAATACTTCACCCGCCCCGCCTGCACTTACGGCAGGGGGCGGCGCTGTGGTGCCAGGGTTTGCCAGCTGGGGTGTGGTGGCTGCAGCCAAGGCGGATGCCCGCCATGCGGAAAAGCTGGTGGCCTTGTCCAAGGGGCTTATTCAAAACTATGGCAAACAAGGGGCGGCAAACCCTGCCGGTAAGCCGAAGGGGCTGCGTAAGTTTTTTGCTAACTTTGTTTCCTTGGATGAATCGGCCTTAGGGGCCAGCTCGGTATTGTTTTTACAAGATACCCTGGCGGTGTGGCTGCCTAAAATGACGGCGGTACGCAGTGCGGCAGAGGCGGTGGAAAGCACCTTTTTAGAGTTTGTTGAATCGGCCCTGTTTTACTTTTCTGCCCCTATTTTAGGCCAGCACGTATTTAGTAAGCTTATCCACAAGGTATTACCAGATAATGATAAAAAATCTGGCCACCATGTGGCCCGGCAAGATATTGCCGAAACCCACGCCCGGTTGAGCAAGCGGGTAAACCTGGATAAGTTAGGTAAGGAATTTACCCGTGCCACCCACGCCACCAATAAGCAGGTGAGAAAGGTAGTGGGCCTAAAAGCCGGTACCATTGTAGCCACCATGAGCGCCATGGTGCTGGAATACACCCTAAGCTTTGCCAAAAACCTAATTACCCTAAAGTTTTTCAACACGGGCGATTTTACCGATGTGGCTAACCTGACGGATAATAAGGGTAAGCATGGTGCCGATCACCCCACGTATCTAAAAGCTAAAAAACGGGTGAAACAAGGAGCGGTGGCCGCCGCTGGTATTTTAGCAGCTAGCTTTGGCTTGGCGGTGGGGGCTACCCGTAATAAAACCTTGTTTAATATATCCAGAAAACTGGTTCAGCATTTTGACTTTACCTTTAACCAAGCCTTTAAACGGATTGGCCAACCGATTGGTAAAAAACTGAAGGGCTTGTTTGGTAAATCCAAGGGGATTAAAACGCCTCACTATAAATTGTCTGCTAAAAACAGTGGCGGCGATCCTAAAAGTGTTCGTCCGGTTTTTGGTTTAGGGAAATACCAAAAGTACGCCATTATTACTTTGGGGGGCATTGGCTACTTGGATGCCAGCCGAGATAGCCTGGAAGTAAAAGAAAACCTATTTAGAGTATGGGGCGTGATTATGCCTTACCTGATGTTTGGGAAAGACTTTTTAACCGAAACCTTCCGAAAAATAGCCCATGGCGAACGCCGCTTACCTAAAGTGCTTGGGTTTTTACAACCAGGCAAGCAATCTGTGGAGCAGTTTAAATCCATTTATAAGTGGGACCCTAAAGCCAACCACGGTAAAGGTGGTGGCGCTTACTTAAGCCATGATGAGATTATTCAAAAGGCGCTAAACACGGTGCCCGGTTTAGAAAAATTGTTGGATGACACCACCAGCCTGGAGTCGGTGTGGAAGTTATCTAAAAGCAACGACCCTAAACTGCGGCAAGCTTTTGTGGAATACCAAAAACTGATGAAGCCTAAAATAGTAAGCTTTGGTGCGCCGCTCGCCTTTGGGGTGTTTGTGGTGGGCCTAACCGTAGCGTGGCTTAACCGTTTTTGGACACATTATCGCTTTAACAAAATGCAGAACGATAATACCTCTCAGCATTTTGAAAAGGTTGCCACAGGCCTGGATACAGAAAACCCGTGGGCAGTGGCGGCCCAACCCAAGCAGTTTGCCGCGTGGAGTGCCGGGTAACGATGTGGCCGTTGATGCTGGCGGCCAGGGTGTATTCTGTTTAAAGTACAGGGCTGATGCTAACCACCACTGAAACGACTCATCAATCCACAACGCCTTACCCTAACGATAAGGCGTATAACCCTTATGGGGCTTACTTAAAGCAACGCTTTGGCGGGCGGGTTGTAAAAATAACGGTAGACCCTGGCTTTAGCTGCCCCAACATTGATGGCACCAAAGGCCGTGGTGGGTGTACCTTTTGCGATGAAACGGGGTCATCATCCCGCACGGTGGATAAGCAGGATGATATTGCTGAGCAAATTACAGGCAATATGGAACGCATGCGTAAACGGTTTAAAACCAGCCGTTTTGTGGCGTATTTTCAACCCCATACCAACACCTTTGCCCCGGTGGGCACGTTAAAATCCGTGTACGACCAAGCCATGCAGGCTCACCCGGATGTGATGGGTTTAGCGGTTAGTACTCGCCCAGATTGTGTGGATGACGAAAAGCTGGCCCTGATAAAAAGTTACCAAACCGGCTTTACCGAACATGAGCGCTACGTTAGCGTGGAGTACGGGCTGCAAACCATCCACAATAAAACCTTGGCCTTGGTAAACCGTTGCGAAACCGTGGAAGATTTTGAAACGGCGTATCGCTTAACCCAACAGTTTGAATTAGACCATTGCATCCATGTGATTTTGGGCATGCCAGGTGAAAGCCACGACGATATGATGGCCACCGCTAAGCAGTTGGCCGCTTGGCGAGTGGCAGGGGTTAAAATCCATATGCTGGTGGCCATGGGTAAAACCCCATTGGCTAAGTTGTACCGGGCAGGCCATTGGCACCCCATGGAACGGCAAGATTATATTGAAACCGTATGCGACTTTTTAGAGTACCTGCACCCAGAGTGTATTATCCACAGGGTGGCGGGTAATGGGCACCCCCAGCATGTGGTGGCCCCCCAATGGATGACTCAAAAATTTGATGTGATGGCGGATATTGATGCCGAATTTGCCCGGCGTGGTACCCAGCAAGGCCAGCGGTACACCCCGTAGCCTTAATCCTTTGCCTAATTTTTTTTGTCGTCGGTATCGTGTAGTTCGGTGTGCACTAAGCGCGATGGTGCTTTGTCGCCTTTTAGGCGCTCTTCCATTAGGGCCAGCATTTCTTCTTCGTTTAGTTCGTCTAAGGCTTTATTAACGGCGGTCATCGATGACGACGTATTAGCGGCATCGTAGCTAGGCCCAGAGCCGTCATCGTAGGTATCGTGGATAATATCATTTAGGATATCGTACCAATCGTCATTTTTGTTGACGACAAAGTCTACTTCCACATCAAATAATTTTGCAAATTGTTCTTTTTTAACAGGGGTAATCACAATAATTTTAAATTGTTCTTTTGCTTCCTTCGCTGCTAAAGAGCAAAAATTTAAAAATCGGTTTAAAAAGTGGATCTGGTCGCTATAGGTTAGGGCGTCGCCTAAAATCTCAATAATGACGTATTGGTAGCCGCCATTATCAATTAGCTTTAAGGCTTCACCGTAGTTGGCCATGGTGTCTGCACCAACATCGTAGCGGGCCATGTACACCCTAATATTGGCCTGTAAAAACCCAAAGGGCGATACAATAATAGCTTTTTTAGATTTAGTCTTATTCTGATTAGGTAAACGTTTTAACATAGTTGATTCATAGTCCTTAGCCCGCAAAATACATAGGTGAGTTAGTTACAATATAGACCTAGTACTGCCATGGAGCGTTGTTCCAGTGTTTATAATTTAAAAACCACCGACTCTAGTTGATATGTGTATCGACCTTTCTAAAATGTTTATTTACTTTTAGTAAAGTAATATTAAGAAAATTTGGGTAAAAAAGTAATAAATTATAGCCATATTGGTATGCATTATTAACCAGCGGTTTAGCCGGGTTAAAGGCCTCTTACCATAAAATATATCGGCACACCGCCGTGCACGGGTGCTGCGAAACACGAAAAAAGCGATGGTATAAGGCGGCTAGGGTAAGGTTAGTTTAAGGGGCAGGGTTAAGCACATGGTGGTGCCGGTGGGCCCGGTGTGCTCCACTTGGATAAGCCCTTGGTGCTTGGCCATAATGCGGTAGCACAAGGCTAGGCCAAGGCCCGTGCCCACCCCCACCCCCTTGGTGGTAAAGCCAGGGTCAAACACTTTTTCTTTAATCGCATCCGGTATGCCGGGGCCGTTATCCGTTACACGGATGGCCACGGTGTCGGCGTTATCTAAATCAATGGCCACGTGGATGGTGGGCTGAGGGGTATCGCCTAGGGCATGGATAGCATTCACCAACACGTTCATTAATACTTGGTTTAATAACCCTGGGAAACACGTTACCAGGGGCACGTTATCCGCCACTTGTTGGGTAAGGGTAATGCGGGCATCTTTTAGGGTTCGGTCTAATAATAGGTGGGTGCTTTTTAGGCTGTCGCGCAAATCAATGGGTTTCAAATCGCTTTCATCCAAGCGGGCAAAATTGCGTAGGTTGCGTACAATTTCATCAATGCGGGTGGCGGCCAGGTGGTTTACTTCCAACAATTTATCCATGGTGGAGAGTACTTTTTCGCTGGCCTGGCCGTGATGGGTTTGTATGGTATCCACGCACTGTTGAAGGGTTTGTTGGTTGCTGGTAATGGCCCCTAGCGGGGTGTTTACTTCGTGGGCAATGCCTGCCACAAATTGGCCAATTACCGCCATTTTTTCTGATTGAATCAGTTGAAGTTGGGCTTGTTGTAGTTCATCCAAAGTGGTTTGCAGGCGTTGGTTTTGGGTTTCTACACTGGTGTATAGCTGGGCTTGATATAAGGCTAACCCTAAGTGCTCGGCAATGGCGCTAAACAGGCCCAAGTCTTCTTCTAGCCATACCCGTACTTGGTCGCATTGGTGTAGGGTAATGGCGCCCACGCAGGCGTTTTCTACACAAATAGGAAAAATAGCCAGGGATTGGATGCTTTTATCGGTAAGGGCGGCGGTGTCTATCAAGTTTTCTGGGCAGTCCTGCACATCGTTTAGCACAAAGGGGTTTAGGTGCAGGCCGCCATCCCACCGGCTGCTGATGGGGCTAAGGGGTTGGCTGGCTTGTAGACGTTGTTCAAATACTTTACGTTCCAATTGCCAGTCGTTTAGGTTGGCCTGGGTAAAGGCCTGGGTGCCTGCCGCGGCGTACATGTACAGGTTGGCTTCGGTGGCAATGGTGTTGGGTGTGTCTGCATCGGGTGGGGTTAGGGCCGGGGCAAAGGTTTGAATAATGCAGCGGCTAACGCCAGTGGTGCGACCTAAGGTATCGGTGGCGGTGGTTAAAATCCCATCTACTTGTAAGGATTGCCGAATGGATTTGGTGATTTGGTTAATCAAAAACTCTCGCCCGGCCTGCATTTGGGTTTGCCAGTACAGCTTGGCGTTTTCCATGGCCACGGATACGGGCTGAATGACTTGTTCTAGCGTGCTGAGGTGGGTTTGGGTTAGGGCGTCTGGGGTGTCGGTCATCATAACAAGGGCCCCAATCAGCACCCCTTTGTTGACGAGGGGAACGAGCAGCGCATGGGTGGCCCAGGGCGATAAGGTAATAGAGTGTTTAACGGCCTCTATATCCTGGCCGGCAAGCCACAGGGCCCGGGGTTGGTATAGTATTTGCCGAATTAATGGGTCATCACCGGTAAAACGGTTGTGCTCGCTTTTAAAATCCAGCAAGCCGTTTTCTAACATGCGCACCATTAGTTTAATGCCGTTTAGGGTTTCATCAAACACGGTAATGGTGGCTTCTCGGTAGGGGAAATACCCTCGCAGCACATCGCCTAAGGCTTCAAAAATATCATCCAAAATAAGGGATGAGTTGGCGGCTTCGCTAATATCGCGCAGCAGCTGAAAGGTGGATTGGGTGGTTGGCGAGGGTGGTGATGACACGGTAAAAAGTGGCCCCTATGTGCACCCATATGCTTGGGCGCCTACCTCTATGCTAGCGTATAACGCCATATTTTTAAACGCCTGTTTGGGTGGCATTTAGGCAGATAATGTGTGGGCTTGTACCCGGTGTTGGGTGGGCCGATGGTAGGGGGTGTTGCAGCGGCGGCAGTGGGTGTAGGTGTGAGAGACGGTAAAGGCCAGTGTTTCGCCGCAATGGCAGCGCCAGCCTAGCACGGTGTAGGGGTTGCCGCGCACAATGGCATGGTTGGGGATGTTGGCGTCTACCACCGTGTTGGCTTCTACAAAGGCGTGCTTGCCAATGGTGGTGCCGTGGGCCACGCTACAGTTGGCACCAACAACCGCTCCTGTGCGTATAACCGTGGGGCTAACTTTAGAGACTGGCCCCTGGCCTGCCCGTAAGGTATGGACAGTAATAATGCTAACGTTGGGGCCACAGGTGGCGTTATCTTCCACAATGGTGCCACTGCTTAGGCGGGTGTTCTCTAGTATGCGAACCCCGTTGCCTAACATTACCCCACCATAAATGGTCACGTGTTGGGCAATGTGGCAATCATCGCCAATAATGGTGTGGGGCATAATATGGCTAAAGTGCCATACTTGGCTACGGGCCCCAATGGTACAGGGCGTATCAATGCAGGCGGTTTCGTGGAGTTGGGCGCTGGGGGCAATGGTGCTGTCTTGTGGGTGCGGGTGGTCGCCAGCCCCATCGGGTATATCGTTAATAATCGTCCAGTCAAAGCCCATCGTTGTTTCCTCATGCTCCGTAGGTGTATGCCCCTGTTAAAAGTATAGCAATGGATGGCTAAACTCGCTAGGGCGCTACGTAGAGTATCGGCTATGTAGGCGTAAAACTGTAGAATGTATAGTGCTTTGTTAGAGCGCTAAATACTCAAAGCTAAGTACGGAATTATTGGATGAAGAATTCCAGGTGGTAGTAGCCCATATGGGTTTCGCCACTCCACAATTCGTACAACACTTCAATAATGCCGCCGCCTTCGCTTAGGGCAAAATCTAGCTTTTTGGTGTAGTTACGAAAGACCAGTGTTTTACCGCCATGGAAGTACTGGTGGGCATGCCACTCATCTTCCACAAAGGTTTGTCGGCTATGCACATCGCCAATTTTAACAATGGAAAGGCTGTCATCGCCCAGTTTTAGGGTGGTGGTAACGGGGGTACCATCCATGTCGCTTTCAAAGGCCAGAATAAAGGTTTCTGGCTCTACATGGTATAGGCTACCAATGGCTTCCTCGTGGATTTCAATAGGCTCTAACCCGGTAATGGATTGGGTTAGGCAGGCGCCAACTTGTACGGATTTTTTTAGCTTTTTAATGTCACTCACGCCGGGGTGTCTCCAAAAGGTTGGCCAGTAGGGCCACCAAAGCGTGGCCAGCAGCACTGGTAAAATTTAGGGGGGGTGTTGGTCGTCTCTCGTCTCGGTTTGCAACCGAATAGTTAGGGTATGGCCCCACCATGGGGCACTTACTTATGATACGGCTGATTTCGCAAAATCTTGAATGCTCTGTACAGTTGCTCTAGTACAACAATGCGAACCAACGGGTGAGGTAGCGTTAATTTGGATAAACCCCACACCACATTGGCCTGTTGGCACACGGTGGGTGCCAATCCATGGGCACTGCCTACAATACATAGAATACCCCCAGTGGCCTGGTTTCGTTGTCCTCCCATTGAACGATTTACAGGCTTTTGGGCGGATCCCCCACCGTTTGGCCTATGTTGCCCTGTTGCCACTAGCCATTGATTTAACTGCTGTGCTAACCCTACTGAATCCCACTGCTTGCCGGTTTCGCTAAGGGCCACCACCCAATCGGCCCGGTTGATATAGGGTTGCAGGCGGTCGGCTTCCACGGCCATGGCTTTTTGGGGTGGAAAACTAGGGCTAAGTTTTTCGTCTGGTAGCTCTATTAAGGTGACGTTACAAAAGACCTGCAGGCGTTTTAAATAATCCGCCTCACCGGCTTCTAAGTACTTAAAGCCTTGTTTCAATTTACCAAACACGGCAATGGTAATGGTCATAAAATAGTCTCGGTAGGCCGGAGAAACGATGCTTAGCGGGTTTTTTTAGTATCGTTAAGCTTTTTCGTCTAACTGCAGTTTTCGTTTAAGTTCGGCAATATCATTTTTAGTAAACTTACTCTTATCCTTTTTTATAATAACGCGAGTTTTCCGCTTATGGAGAATCACCGTTTCATATTTTTCAGAAGAAGACCTTTTACGCCAGTCACCAAAGACGTTCTGAACCATTTCTTCTTCTTTGTCGGTGTCAAAGCTGACGGTAATTGCAGCACCTTTATATTTTAAACCCTCGGTATACTCTAGTCCTTTTTTCTTAGATTCTTTTGTAAGGTGAACCTTAATGACACCAAAACAGGGAGTATTAAAAGAAAATAGGCTAAAGCTCACGGAAATATAACTTTTTAATTAGGGCTGCTTGATTAGCATTGCTGCTAACTACAAGTTTACTTAGTAAACACGCCTGAAAATTAAAGTTGTTTGTTTGGCTTTGTGTTAGCCGTTGGCCAGCGGGGGTTCATGCCCCAGTGCAGTTTGTCTTTTAGCAGGCGGTAAAAGGTGGGCGCAGGCGGGTCAAACAGTACGAGTGGTACCCGCTGGGCGGCCTGGGTAATGGTGACAGTATCGTTTTGCGCCAGTGTGGTCCAATCCTGCCCGTCCACACTGCATACCAAATGGTTGGCATCGCCGCGGTGGGTGCCATTGGTAATGGTAATGGTTTCCGTGGCAGGTAGCACAATAGGCTTGGCCGCTAGGCTATGGGGGCAAATGGGGGTTAGCACCACGGCATCTACTTGTGGGGCCACCACGGGCCCGCCAGCACTAAGGGTATAGGCGGTACTGCCGGTGGGGGTGGCCACAATCAGCCCATCGGCATCGTAAGTGGCAATAGGGCAGCCCCCAACAGAAACATGCAGGGTACCCATTTGGTTAGGGTTTTGGTTTTTAATCACCAAATCATTCAGGGCCAGCTGAGGGTTGTTGGCTGGGCTGGTATGGGTGGCGCTTACCGCCAGCATTAGGCGACGCTCGGTTACAATATCGCCGGCTTTTAGCTGTTGGATATGTTGCCCTAGGGCGTCAATTTCCATGTGGGCTAAAAAGCCAAGCTTACCGGTGTTTAGCGCCACAATAGGGATGTCTTTTGTGGGTAAGCATTGGATGGTCCGCAGGACGGTGCCATCGCCCCCGAGGACTAACACCACGTCCACCGGAAAAGTTTCTGGTGGAAAAATAGGGCATTCTCGTTGGGTTACCGCCGCCGTGGTTACCGTTAAGCCAGCGCCGGTTAGGTTGTTTAGCACTTTTGTTTTGGCAACGCCATCCGGGTCGGTGCTGGTATTGTGGATTAAGAGAACGTGTTTCATGCTTAATAGGATAGCGTAAAATAACCTTAACCATGGGTGTGCTTATTTTTATTTGAAGGGGACTAGTCCCCTTCACCCCAATTGAGGGCAGGGTGCCCTCAAACTCCCCCAAGGCAATGTTGTTGTAAGCAACGCGTTGCTGTGCGCCTTCCCACCGGCGGCTGCGCTTGCCAGTTTATCTGTTTCTCAGGCAATGCTCACTCGCCGAGTGGTTTGCTGGGGTGGTAATGCTAACGCATTATACACCCCGCACCAGCTTCAGCCGCTACAAAACGTTTTATTAAAATAAATAATGGCTGATGGATTTTAAGGGCTATTCGGCAATGCGGCGTTCAATTTGGGCCACATCCTGGCTGCCCCTGGCATCTGGGTTGCGCCGAATGTATTCGTTTAAGGCGATGGTGGCTTTCACGTCATCGTTCATACCCGCATATAACCAGGCTTTTTCTCGGTAGGCATCGGCCAGGGTAGGGTCGGTGGCAATGGCTTTATTCACTGCTTGGATAGCCTGGCGGGGGTTGTCCATTTCTTCCAAAGTATAGGCGCGGTATAGGTGGGCCGTGGCCTGGGTAGCGTCTAATTCGGTTACCTTGGTAAAGGCGGTGTCTGCCTCGCGTAGGGTGTTTAGCACGGTAGGGCTAAGGTTGCCGTGGTTGGCTTGTTTTTGGGCTTTGGCCAGGCTAAGTAAGCTGCCCCCATAGTTTTGCCAGCGCAGCCAGTTGTTGGGGGATTGGTTTAGTTCTTTTTTAGCGTTGGCCACGGCGGTTTCTTTGGCGGCGAGGGCCTTGGTATTGCCTGCGCTGGGGGTGGCGTTGGTGCCATCGGTTGCGCTGGGTGGGCGAGAGGTAACCCCGGCCGGCTCGGCATACAGGCGACGAATGGTGCGCTTGTCTCGGCTGGATAATGTGCTGGCTTGGCTGGCCCCGTGCATAACATCGGCCGGTTGGCTGCTGTGGCCCATTAGGCCTAGGGCGTGGCCCGCCTCGTGGAGGGCAATACTAAATAGCTGATTATTGGTTAAGGGGGCGCCGGTATGAGGGTTGACCGTGCGCAGGGTAATGGTCATTTTGGTGAGTTGGCCATCGATTATGCTGGGTTTGGTAATGCCGCCATGCTTGTCACTGCTGCTATTGTTGGATTCTAACCCATCGTTAAAGATGACGATAATATTGGCGGTTTTAGGGGTGTTGCTGGGCACCACCGTAATGCGGTTATCCAAGGCCTTGGCCCACACGCCAAAGGCGCGGTTTACTTCCGTGGCATAGGATTGCTTAAAGCGTTTGGCTTGCTGGCTGCCTTTGCCTACCGATAATGTGAGGGGCGAATCCGCTGGGTGCCAGCGCAAGCGTTGGCCAGCATGCATAACATCATCCAGGTAATCTTCGCCCTGGCTAAGGGGTAGGGTTAAGGCGTCGTTTCCAGTGCCGTGGGTGGGTAGGGCGTCGGCGTCGGTATCGTTTGGTGGTGTCGGGGCAATCGCTTTGTAGTGGGGTGCGGTTTTGCCAGTGGCTTGGTACCAGCCTTTGGGGTGGCGCAGGGCTAGGGCAGCCAAGCTGGCGGGCTGGGCCACAGAACTACCCACCGGGGCTAAGGTAATGGCTCGCCATAGCATGGCTTCGCCTTGTTGGTAGCGGTGTTGTTTCAGGTGGGTATGAGCCACCAAGTAACAGGCCATGGCCTGTTGAGTTTGTGTAATAGGCTTAGATAGTGTTTTTGATACACAAACTGGCGTTAAATAAGACAGTGAAAGCGGTTGCCAGCCATTTTGGTAAGCTTCTACCCCAAGGGTGAAAAAGTTGGGTTTGCCAGGCTTGGCGTGGCTTTGCTGGGGGCTAAATAACAGCAGGCTAGTTAGTGTAATAATGCCCAAAAGTAGATAGGAAAGGCGTCTTCGGCGGTAACATTTTGTAACGTTTCTCAGATTTGCGCTGTGACAAGCAACATTTTGGGTTGAGTTGTATTTAACTGGATAGAACGTTCTTTTCATCAGTAAGCCCCCTGTTGCCTGCGTTTGGCAAGCCCTAGCCTTTGTAATCCACGGTAACTAACCGGTAGCGCGATTATCGCACTGTACCGTTAGACAATACCATGATTACACCAATTGGGTGCTAAGCATCGGTGGTAAGGCTACCACGTGATGATATTAGGTTGGGACTGTTCACACCGCCGTTTACCTTACTAATAGCGTAGCCATGGCTACGTATGGAAACATCATGCCCCGCATTGGTACCGCCAAATACCTAACCACAGCATTGCCCAGCAATGTTGTTCGGCGGCTTGGCAACATGATGGACGGCATTGAAAAGGCGGGTGTGTACGGCATTATGGGGAAAGAAGTGGTGGGGATTAATGCCCCTAAAATGCTTCGTATCCGCAATGGAAACGAGTTTGTGGATAGCGCTGTAAGCGAGCTAGGGAATACGGCGGGTTACTTTGGTATAGGTGCCTTGCTTACCTTGGGTATGGGTAAACTCTTCCCTAAAATGGCAGGCAAGGAGATGTACAACATTGGGCAATCGATATTGTTGTGCTGTGTGCCTGGCAGCGTGTTGTATGCCATGCCATTTATCCGTAATTATGTTTCGGCTAAGCGTACGGGTACCACTGGGTTTACGGAGCTGGTTGGGCACACGTCGTTTGTAAAACAATCTAAGGCGGATTACGACAAGGATGTGCGGTATTTTAAAAATACGGCGCTTAGTGTGCTTGGGGTGGGCGCCGCCTTGGGCTTTGGCGGATTGGCTTACTGCAAGCGCTTGGCAAATAAAGGCGTGGTAAAAGCCCATAATGCCTTTACTAAATTTTGGCGTAATACCTTTATGTTTAAGGGCGGTAAATTTAAAAACATGGGGGATAACGTTGGCCTGTGGTTCTGGGGCCTGCCTGCGTATGCGGGGTGGATCCACGCCAGCCGACAAAAAGAAGAACGCAATGAGCAAGTGGTAAAAATGCTTAACTTTTTTGCCATGTTTTACTTTTTGCCAAAAGCGGTACAGGCGTGGTTAAAAAGCCCTAAAAATTACGATAAGCACTTTATAAAACACCTAAAAAACAATAAGGTGGATTTTAACGATAAAAAAGCCGTCATCGCCTTAATGGATAAGCTTAAGTACAGCAAGGTGAAGCAGGCTAAATTTTTAAAAACACGGGGTGTCCATAAAGCTATTGCGTATTTGGCTTCTGTGGGTGGGTTGTTTGTTAGCAACTGGATAGCCAATAGCGTGGCCATTGATATTACGGCCGGTATTGCCCGGCGCCAGCAAAAAAAATACGGCAAACTATTTGTCGATAAATTTAATAACCGCCCTAATGGGTGGCAATCGCCTACTTTTCCGGCTTTTTCGGCCCAGGTTAATGGGGCAACATTGCCAACAACGCAATAGCGGTGGGCTTGGGCTATAATGGCCCGGTTGTTTGTAGAAAGTGCAATGGGCTATGTTTCGGCGTTCTGTAGTGTTGGTGTTGGGTGTGGTGGCCTTGGTGTTGGCCAGTAGTTTTGTTAGCCGCATGATGTTGAGTGGTAATTTACCCAGCGCCTACGATACCGGCCTAACGGTGGATACCGCCTTTAAAACCAGCGAAAAACCGTTGTTGATTGAGTTTTATACCGATGAGTGCACCAGCTGCCAAATGGTAACCCCCTTGGTGCACCGTACCCATAAAAATAACTTTAACGAGCAGCTCACCATGGTGATGGTGGATGTGGCTAACCCGAATAACGCGCCTTTTATGCAGCTGTTTGGTATCCAATCGGTGCCAGCATTGTTTGTGTTTGACCATAAGCATATGAAGAAAGAAGCCATTGAGTTTAGTGCTTTCCAAACCCCAAACACCATTGCCCACGCTGTGCGCGAGGCTTTAGCCAGGATTCGGGTGCGGGTAAAACAATCTTAGGGTTATTCGGTAATTAAACTTACTGCCGATCTTTGCTATGTGTATTGGACAATTTAAGCTAGTAGCGGCTGAAGCCGGTGCGGGGTGTAACATACGAAGTATGACACCCCAGCAGGCCAATCAGCGGGTGAGCATTGCCCGTGACACCACTGAGCTGGCAAGCGCAGCCGCTGTTGGGCAGGCGCACAGCAAGCGAGCCAAATAACCCATCCACCCTTGGTGAGGGTTTGGGAACACCCCTGTTCCCAATGGGGGCGACGGGGGCTAGCCCCCGTCAAAACAAAAAATACCGCCATAAATAAACTAACTGCTGATTAATCTTAAAAATTGTTTTGTGTCGCCCTACCCTGAATAGCCGACGTTGTTACAGCGGTGTGGGCTCGTTACCGATGTTGAGGGTATATCGGGGTTTTTGCTATAATACGGCCCTGATCAATGATTTTTATTCACACTGTTTTTAAAGCGACTTTTTCGCCTCACGAACGGTCCTACCTTTTCGTCCAAAAGTGAGCCACCCCTTATGACCCCTGACCTTACTGCCTCTGCTAACGAGGCGGCTGCCCCTGCTGAACCTAGCACCGAACCGGTTATTATCCCTAAGCCAGAGCCTGTATTTGCCACCCACGCCGAGTGGATGAATGATATGAGCCAGCCCTTAATGGTAATTGATACGGAAACCACTGGGCTAGACCATAAAACAGAGCAACTGATTGAAATTGCCGCCGCCCGCATGGAAAACGGCGAGGTGGTGGATACCTTTAGTATGCTGGTAAAGCCTACGGTACCCATCCGTGGCAGTAGCTATAAAATCCATGGCATTAGCGAAGAAATGCTGGAAAACGAGCCCGGCATTGAAGACGTGCTACCCAAATTTTTAGAATTTATGGGCGATACGCCTTTTGTGGCCCACAATGCCATATTTGATTACAGCTTTATTAGCCAGGCCCACAAACAGCTGTACGGTAAGCGCTGGAAGGTAACGAAGATTGATTCGCTGGATATGTACCGCAGCGTCTTTCCAGAAGAGCATAGCCATGGGTTAAGCTCTATGTTGGCCCGTTTTGGCTTTGAAAGTTTTGTAAGCCACCGTGCCTTGGATGATGCCTTAAACTTAGCCAAGGCGTTTCCTCGATTAGCCGAATTGTACCGCCAAAAACATGGCTGGCAGTTTAGCCAGTTTGATAATATCCCCTATTTGTTAGAACGCTACCACCGTTTGCAAAAAGCCATTGGGGGCATGCAATCGGAAATGAACGACTTGCGCGATGTGTTTAAGTTGTATTTTTTAAACGGCGGGCAAAAAATCCAGTGCACCAATGGCGAGGTATTGGCCGCCCATCGGCGCCGGTATTACGAATACAACGACGCCCGCGTGTGGGAGATTCTCCATGCCACGGGGTTGGTGGAAAAAGCCACCAAAATTAACACCCGCGCTTTGGATAGAATTATTAATAACCCAAGTATTGATGACGATATTCGTGATCAGATTTTGGATGCCCGTACGGAAGTAAACAGCAGCTTGCACGTTCAGTTTATTAAGCCCTCGCCTCCTAAAGAACCCAAAGCGTCGGAGCCAGAACCCACGGACGCGGCGCTTGAGGCCACCGCCCCCCCTGCCAGTAAGGGTGAGGAAGAGGCGTAAACGGTGATGTTTTCCTGGTTTAAACCCAATGCAGATGCGTCTGAGCAAGAGCCTAAAAACACGGCGTTGCTAGGTACCGCTGTGGCGGATAATCCCACCCATACCCAGCAAGTAACCGGCTTGGGCGATGTGGATACCCACCTGTTTGGCGAGGGTACCTACGAGCAAATGCACCACACCATGGGGGCCCAATTGGGCATGCACCACGGCCAGCTTGGTGTACATTTTGCGGTGTGGGCACCCAATGCCAGCGCTGTGAGTGTGATTGGCGATTTTAACGACTGGCAACACGGCAGCCACCCGTTAAGCCCTAGCAATAGTGGGGTGTGGCAAGGCTTTGTACCGGGGCTAGAACAAGGCGCATTGTATAAGTATGCGGTGCAATCCAATGCGGGCCACGTTACAGAAAAAGCGGACCCGGTGGCCTTTAGTGCAGAGCTTCGCCCTGCTACCGCCAGCCGCGTGTGGGACCATTCTCGCTATGCGTGGAGCGATGCCTTTTGGATGGCCAACCGCGGTCAGCACCACAGCACAGATAAACCCATCAGCATTTACGAGCTCCATATGGGGAGCTGGCGCCGCAACCCAAACGAGGATAACCGTTGGCTTACCTACCGCGAGATGGCTGCCGAACTCCCCGCCTACCTGACGGAAATGGGCTTTACCCATGTGGAACTCATGCCTGTAATGGAGCACCCCTTTGATGGGAGCTGGGGGTACCAGGTAACCGGGTATTTTGCCCCCACCCGCCGTTTTGGCAGCCCAGATGATTTTAAATTTTTAGTGGATACCCTGCACCAGCATGGTATCGGTGTTATTTTGGATTGGGTACCGGCCCACTTTCCGTGCGATGCCCACGGTTTAGGCCAGTTTGATGGCACCCATTTGTATGAGCATGCCGACCCACGCAAGGGTTACCACCCCGATTGGCATACTTATATTTTTAACTACGACCGAAACGAGGTGCAAAGCTTTTTGCTAAGCAATGCCCTGTTTTGGTTTGAGCAATACCACATTGATGGGCTGCGTGTGGATGCGGTGGCCAGCATGTTGTACCTGGATTACAGCCGCGATAGTGGCCAGTGGGTGCCCAACCAGCACGGTGGGCGAGAAAACGATGGCGCCGTCACTCTGGTTAAGCGCATTAATGAGCGTATCTACGAGCATTACCCAGATGCCCTAATGATTGCCGAAGAATCCACGGCGTGGGTGGGGGTCAGCAAACCTACCTATGATGGTGGCTTGGGGTTTGGCTACAAGTGGGATATGGGCTGGATGCACGACACCTTAAAATATTTAGCCCACGACCCAGTGCATCGGAAGTATCACCATAACCAAATTACCTTCCGCATGGTGTATGCCTTTAGCGAAAATTATGTGCTGCCCCTAAGCCATGATGAAGTGGTCCACGGCAAAGGCGCCTTGTTAAGCAACATGCCGGGCGATGACTGGCAGCAGTTTGCTAACTTGCGCCTACTGTACAGCTATATGTTTACCCAGGCAGGCAAAAAACTGTTGTTTATGGGCAACGAGCTGGCCCCTTGGGATGAATGGGATGCGGAAAATAGCCTGCCCTGGCACTTGCAAGGCTACGATCACCACGCGGGCATTCAAACACTGGTGAAAGATTTAAACGCCTTGTATAAATCCACCCCGGCTTTATACCAAGGGGATTGCAGCCCCCAAGGCTTTGAATGGGTAGATGGCAGCGACGACAAAAACACTATTTTAAGCTACCTGCGCAAGGATGCGGATGGCAACCCTGCTTTGGTATTGGCCAATTTAACCCCTGTGGTGCGCCATGGCTTCCGTGTTGGGGTACCCCATGCCGGTGCCTGGCAAGAGGTGTTTAATAGCGATGACGTGAAATACGGCGGCAGTGGCATCACCAATCCTAGTTCCTGTCAGTCGGAGCCTATTGAATGGCAATGGCGCGAGCATTCCATTGTGGTGGAACTGCCCCCACTGGGTGTGGCCGTGTTTACGTCTTCTTAATGGGTTCTTTTGTTTTTGGGCATGTTGTATAAGGCCTTACTTTTTTTTGCCCTGCTTGTGTAACGCTAACAACACCCATTTGGCAAGGGTCATCATCTGGAGCAGGAAACTCGGTCTCGTATGACTGTAGCCAAATATTAGGCTTTCCTTGGTTGTCAAAGTGCCTGAATTTAATATGCTGGCGGGCCCCTTCTTTATAAAAGAAGTTATCTACTTCTAAGAGACTACCATCAGCCAACTCAAATTTACCGCTGTTGTTTTTGCCAGAAATTTTATTTTTAATACCACCACATTTTTTAATCAGATTGTTTAATGTTTTTTGGACTATTTCGTTATCTTTGTGGTTTCCGATAATTCCATAGCCGGGCATATGGGTTTGAAGCTGTTGAAATGGATTAATCGCCAATGATAAATTCCTTTAAAAAGTCAGTAATATAGGGTAAGCGGGCTATGGGCTCGATACAGATATCTTTTGTTGTAGGAGATTTTCTGCCTTTTTTTACATAAATTAAGCATTCCTTATCAGGAGACTCGGTTAAATCACCATCCGAAATTTCTCCATTTGCCCATTTGCCTGCCGATTCATTAGAGTATGCTTTTTCAATAGTTCGCTCATGTTTATCCCAATGGGTATAATGAAGACCTGGTGTATAGCCAGGGCTTTGGGCACGATGCGTTCGGCTATTAGAAATAGTTAATAACTGCCCATTATTTAACGTTAAATTGAGCTCGTTGAAGTAGGTTGTACCGTCGCTTTCACGTGCCGAATTCTTGGTTACTTTTTTAATACCGCCGGCGGCTTCGATAATGTTTTCTATTTTATTTTCTACCGTTTTCCAGTCAGCGCGGTTAATAACGGTATAGCTAGGTGCAAATTGTTGGATTTGTTGAAGTGGGTTAAGCCCCATAAAACAATGACCCCCTTTTGTAAATATATATCCATATAAAAACTATTATTTTGTAGCTGATGACGTGGTGTAACAACTTTGCAATATTTGCCGTGTTACCCCTCACAAAAACCACCCCAAAACCACTTTATACGGTTAAGAGAGAAAGTATGCCCAGGTTAGGTTCCGGGTATGCGAAGAGAGATGTACGGCATTTAGGGAGATATCGCCAGCGTGTTTAACGCCATCGGCAATACCTATCAATCACATCAGCCCGCTATGGCAGGGGCGCCGGGCAGTGCTGTGCCTAGCTATATGGCCCCCGTACAAACCATTGCCCACCGGCTGGATGATATGGCCATGGGCCGCACCCGTGTTGGGTTTGACCCGTTGTTCGACCCTAACTCTCGCGCGTATGAAGCGTACTATGCCTATAACCCTAAAAAGTGGCTGGCCCGCTACGCGGTAGAAAGCACCGTGGGTACCCAGGGCGGCTTTAGCAATTTGAAGAAAGCCCTGTTTGGCCCGGCGAGTAGTGGCACCGGGGCTAATATGCCAGCGTGGTTAAGCAATGCAGAAAAAAGCTTTGCCCAAAGCCAAAAGTTAATTAATTTTGCTGATAAGAACTTAAACAGCAGTTTCGTTAATAGCGTCCACCATAACCCATTTGCTAATATTAACCCTACCGCCATGACGGGTGGCGTGGTGCCTACAGCGGCAAACCAAACCACCACCGCCTTGTATGGCGCTAAAGCCTTAGACCATGACGAGCTGTTTGCCCTTAACAATACCGAGCGGGCCCGCATTGCAGCGATTCGTCAGCAACATGGCTGGAAGGCGGCTTTGAAAGAGGCCTTCCATGGTAACCGGGTTAAGCATGCCAAAGATGTACTGACCCAGGGCGGTCGACTCAGTGGTTTGCAAGGGTTTAAAAACTATGTGCAAAAAACCCTGGTTAACCGAGAAGTCCGTTGGCTGACCGAACCGGCCAAGCGCGGCGAAGTATTAGCGAGTATTTTACGCCCCATTGCGATGGGGCTGTTTGTGTTTGATTGGTTAAAAACCACCAAGCGGGCCCATGATGTGGCCAGAGCTGAAGGCAAAAGCGAAACCCAAACCTGGCTGGAAACGGCGAAGACCTTTGTGACGAAGGGCTTAAAATCTTTTGCAACGTGGAGCATTGGTACCATCTCCTTTAAGGCAATTTCTTTAGCTGCTGGTGTGGCCTTGGGCTTGCCGGCTATTGCCACCAGTATTGTGGGTATTCTGGGTGCCGTGGGCGTGGGTTGGGTGTTTAACAACCTGCTGAATAAAATTGTGCCGGATCCACCCCTGATTAACGAATAAATCAGTAAGTGTGTGGGCAAAACTATGGCATAATGGGCCCAGTTGTTTGTTATGGCATTGTTTATTATGGCTAACCCTACTGTATCTACAGCCCCATCGTCGTTGCCTGCCCATCATCGCCCTAAGGTAATGGCGGTGTTTGGTACCCGCCCAGAAGCCATTAAAATGGCCCCTGTGGTGCGCGCGTTACAACAGGCGGATGGTATAGATAGCTTGGTGTGTGTGACGGCCCAACACCGAGAGATGCTAGACCAAGTATTGGCCTTGTTTAGTATTACGCCAGATGAAGACCTGAACGTGATGCAGCCAAACCAAGATTTATTTGATGTGACCACCAATGTGATGTTGGGGATGAAGCAAGTATTAGAACAACACCAACCGGATTTGGTGCTGGTGCATGGCGATACCACCACCACCATGGCCACCAGTTTGGCCTGCTTTTATAAACGCATCCCGGTGGGGCATGTGGAGGCTG
Organism: bacterium; assembly: GCA_030429585.1. GTDB lineage: Bacteria > Cyanobacteriota > Vampirovibrionia > Vampirovibrionales > Vampirovibrionaceae > JAUIEU01. The sequence continues at coordinate 336,035 of JAUIEU010000001.1, forward strand.
GCTTGCGCACCTTTAACATGGCCTACCCGTTTCCAGAAGAACTGAACCGTTGGGTAACGGATGCGGTGTGCGATTTATACTTTTGCCCAACAGAACAATCGGCAGAGAATGTGCGCCAATGCTTGCCCCAAAAACAACAGGATGCGGGCGTGCAGGTTACAGGCAACACAGTAATTGATGCTTTGCAGTACACCATTGATAACAGCAGCGTTGCGTTGCCCATTACCCTACAAGATGATCAGCGACTTATTTTGGCCACGGTTCATCGGCGAGAAAACTTTGGCCAACCCCTCCACGAAATTTGCGATGGCATACTAGAGATTATCGAAACAGTGCCTGATACTGTGCTGTTATTGCCGGTTCACCCTAACCCTAATGTGGGTAGCGTGGTACGAGAAAGGTTAGGTCATCACCCGCGCATCCATTTAGTAGCGCCCTTAGACTACCCCGCTTTTTGCCATGCCATGGCGGCCAGCACCCTTATTTTAACGGATTCTGGCGGAGTGCAGGAAGAAGCTCCTAGCCTGGGTAAACCGGTATTGGTACTGCGCGATGAAACCGAGCGCCCCGAAGCAGTAACCATGGGCACGGTAAAGTTAGTGGGCCCCCACCGACAAGCCATTGTGGCCGCGGCGACGGAATTGCTCACAAATCCCGCCGCTTATAATGCCATGGCAAACCAGGTAAACCCCTATGGGGATGGCCATGCCACCGAACGTATTGTGGCAAGCATCCGCTCCTTTTTTGCAGAACGTACGGCATCGGTGCCTGTGTAATCGCTATGTCCTCTTGCTGCGAAACAGGCTACCCCCAAACGAATGCCCCCTGGTATGCTCGCGTGGATTGGTTGTTGTTAGCACCGCTTACTATTATTGTGGCTAGCCTTTTGCTGGCGGGGTGGCAACCGGGTTGGGTGCTCACGGTTGCACCAGTGCATCGCTTTGTTCATGGCTTGGTGGAGTTTGCTAATGCCATGTGGCTTAGCTTGGTGTTGGCGGTGGTGGCTATGGGGGCGCTTAACTTTGTGCCTGGCCATTGGTTCCAAATAATATTGGGCAAGGGGGGCACTGTTAGCGGCGTGGCCCGCGCCATGGTGGCCGGGTTGCTGTTGGATTTATGCAGCCATGGCATTTTAATGGTGGGGGCCAAGTTGTACAAACAAGGCGCCAGCTTGGGGCAACTTATTGCCTTTTTGGTAACCAGCCCGTGGAATAGTTTTAGCATGATGCTACTACTGGCTGCGCTGGTGGGTTGGCAATGGGTGGGCATTTTTATTGTGGCGAGTGCCGCCGTTGGCTTTATCGCCGGGGTGTTGGCAGATACGTTGTTTAACAGTTGGGCAATACAAATACCTGGTAACGGTGCAGATAGCGACCATGCAGATGAAGCCGATGACAAACAACTTTCTGGTTGGCAAACCTTTTGGCAGGGCATGCAAGAAAGTACGATGGTGCTACGTTGGGTGCTGCTAGGTTTGGTGTTGGCGGCTGGGGTGCGGGCCGTGTTCTCGCCAGAGGTGTTTTCTGCCACCTTTGCGCCTACGGTGCAGGGCTTGGGGCTAACCATGTTGGCCACCAGCATTATAGAAGTATGCTCAGAAGGGTCGATTCCTATTGCGGCGGATTTGTTAAGCCGCGCCAATGCCCCCGGTAATGCCTTTGCCTTTTTAATGGCAGGCGTGGCGACGGATATGACAGAGATACTGGTATTAAAAGACATTACAGGCCGCTGGAAAACGGCTCTGCTATTACCCTTACTAACAGTACCTTTTGTGCTCTTGTTCGGCTGGGTTTTAAACGGTTGGGCGCTGTAACACGTTAAAAAACCCGCATTAAGGCAGCGGCTTTTCGTTGGCATTCGCGGTATTCATGCTCGGCCACACTATCCAGCACAATGCCTGCCCCCGCATGCAGCTGTACCTGCCACTGGCGGGGCTGCTTGGGTGTCATCATGGCGCTGCGGATAAGGATATTCATATCCAGTTGGCCGGTGGCGGCATCCACATACCCCATGCTGCCGGTATACATACCACGGTGCACAGGTTCGCATTGGGCTAACCATTGGCAGCAGCGCACCTTAGGGCAACCGGTAATGGTACCCCCCGGAAACAATGCTTTAATGACTTGCCATGGGGTGGTGTTGCTGGCCAATTGCCCCATCACATTGCTAACCAAGTGGGTCACGTGGCTGTAGCGTTCCAACACCATCAGTTCATCCACGGTAACGGTGCCTGGGGTAGCCACCTTGCCAATATCATTGCGGAGTAAATCCACCAGCATCAGGTGCTCGGCGCGTTCTTTTTCGTTGCTGATGAGGGTATTACCAATGGTGGTGTCTTCATCCTGGGTTTGGCCACGCCCGCGGGTACCGGCAATAGGGCGGGCAGAAACCTGTTGCTGGTTTGGCAAGCCCATTGTATTAACCAGCCGTTCCGGCGAATTAGAAATAATTGTGGCGTGGGGGGTGTGCCACACCGCAGCAAAAGGCGAGGGGTTGGTGGTAGACACCTCCTCAAAGGCTTCCCAGGGCGAGGTGGTGGTGTCTTTCTCAAACCGAATGCTTAGGTTGGCTTGGTAGCAATCCCCATTGCGAATGGCGCGTTGAAGTATAGCGACATTGGACGAAAATTTGTGGGGCGATAGCGATGCCGCCCAAGGGGCTGAGGTGTTGGTTGACGGTATGGTGGGGGTGGATTTTGTAAGGGGTGGCGGGGTATCGGCGGTGGCGCGCCAGATGGCTGTTGCGTGTTCTGCCCAGGTTGTATCGTGGCTCAGGGGTAGGGCGGTGTGGGTGGCGTGGCACCATAGCATCCAGTGGTTACATTCTTGCCACACCATAATGGGGGCGGCAGGGTGTGCGTTGGTATTGTGTGGGTCGGTTGGGGTGCTAGGGGTTTGCAGGTGGGCGTCGCAGTAAGGGGCGGCATCGTAGTGGAGTAGCCCCACCAAACCGCCGGTAAACGGTAGTGGGTGGGTGTGCTGGGTGGGGTATTGGCTGCACTGCTTTCGGGCGTTTTCCAGGGCTTGCCATAACGGTTGGGCATGGTTGGGCGTACATACCACGGTGTTGGCCTCGCCCTGTGGGGGCTGGATGTGAATGCGGCCATCGCTAAATAGGCTAACTTGTTGCCGAATACCCATCCCCACTAAACTCCACCGGGCTAGTTTGGCTTCATCCCCTTGAGAGAATAACCCTACCCACGGCGTTGGATGCTCAGCACGGGTTAACCCCATAGCCACACACCATTGGCGAATGCGGTGTGGATAGGGGTGGCCGCATTGGGGGGTAGCGCTCGGCGGCACGTTAATCCTGGTTGTCATTATCATCAGCTACAGACGCATTGGTGTAGACGCTTTGCACGTCGTCGTGGCTTTCAATGGCATCCATTAGTTTTTCAAATTGTGTAATATGGTTGGCATCGGTTAGTTCGGTTTCGTTATCCGTCACCCGCGTCATTTCGGCAGAATGGACCTTAATACCGTGGGCGGTCAGGCCGTCGCACACCGCGTTAAGCGCGCTAGGGTCGGTATCAATGGCATAGGCTAGTATGCTGGGTGGCCAGGTGTCGTCAAAGCCATTATCGTCGGGGCCTAACTTGGTCATGGCATCGCCGCCGGCTTCTACCACGCTTAGCATTAGGGTGTCGTCATCCATGCTCTCTGGGGGGCGGGCCACAATAAGGCCTCGCTCTTCAAACATCCAGGCCACGCAGCCATCGCTGCCTAGGTTGCCATCGTATTTGTTAAAATAGCTACGAATATCGCCAGCGGTACGGTTTTTGTTATCCGTCATGGCTTCGATAAACACAGCGGCCCCACCTGGGCCGTAGCCTTCGTAGGTCATATCAACGGTGTCGTCGCCATCCAGGTTGCCAGCCCCTTTGGCGATGGCTCGGTTAATGGTGTCGTTGGGTAGGCCCCCGGCCTTGGCGCGGTCAATCGCGGTACGCAGCCGAAAATTGGCGTCTGGGTTATCGCCCCCAATTTTGGCGGCCATCATTACTTCTCGTGAAAATTGGGCAAAGTTTTTGCCTTTTTTCGCATCTTTGGCCGCTTTTCGGTGCTTAATATTGGCCCACTTGGAATGGCCTGCCATGAGAAAACCTCCTGCCGCTTTTACAGGTCTCATGATAGAGTGAAGGTGTCTGCCGTGACAACTGTTTAGGGTAATGGCAGATGTTAAGACATAATCCATACAGATTGTAGAGCCCTTATAAAAAGATGCAGGTTAGACGCTGCCCATGAACCCTGTGGCCATGGAGCCCACCACCGACGATGTAACCCCCGTTACCGAAGAAGATGGTTTGCCCACCAGCGAGCCCGGCGAAGCCATGGAAGATTTGTTCCCGGAAGGGCCTGGCGAGGAACCCACCCCTGCCGACCAGCCCGGCATCCAGGCCCCTGCCCCCTTGGTGGGCATGGTGCTTACCTATAACAATGGCCACAGTATCAGCAGCACCTTGGCATCCTTAGCCAGTGTGGTAGATACGCTGCTAGTGATGGATATGGGCAGTACGGATGACACCCTAACCATTGCCCGCCAATACACCGAGCATGTGTGGCTGGCGCCTGTGGGGGCCATTAATATCCAGCATGTAGAACGCCACAACCCGCAGCATTATGCCGCCCTGTTGGCAGAAGCCGAACGACTGGCCCCCAACGGCTGGGGTTTGTGGTTAGAGCCCACTGAATGGTTGTTGCCTGATGGCCAGCATACCTTGCAACAGTGGAAAAAAACCTTAGACAACCCTGCCGAACAACCGGGGGCGCTGGCAGGCCATTTGTTAAGCATTGCCCCCTTGTTTATGAATGCCACGATTGGCTGGGGAGGCTTGGGCCGAAAAGAACCTCGCCTGTTTAAGCTAAGCAATGGGGTGGCCTTAAACCATACGTATTACCATGGGTTGGATGTGGCAGGGCCTTGCAAGCCGTTAAGGCACGGTAAGCGTGGTGCCATTATACAAGCCTGCCCCTACCCGGATACGGCGGCCATGGTGGCGGGTGTGCACCAATTGGCCGAGCGGGCCGTGCTGCACAAGGTAGAGCAACACCGGTTAAGAAAACCGGGTGTGGTGGCCATGGTGTTGGCGCCTATGTGGGCTTTTGTACGCCAATTTTTGGGTAATGCTGGGTTTTTAGATGGGTCGGCGGGGTTAACGCTGGCGTATGCCCAAGCCCTGCAAGTGCACCTAAAGCACGTTATGGCCAAACAACTATGGCGCGACATGCAAACGATTTAATCCGCCTCTGGCGGATGTGCAGCTAACCATTCTCGCGTTAAGCGTTGTCCTTCTTCAATTTGTTCTGGTGTCATTAATTTTGATAAGCCTGCCAAGGCATTCTTTGAATCATTTAGTGAGGACGATGCTAGCTTAAAGTACATATAGGATAGTGGTAGACTTTTTTCTACTTCTTCACCTATTGCATGTTTTACGCCTAAATTATGCTGAGCTTTTGCTTGATGATTGTTAGCGGATTCGGTATACCAGAATATGGCTTTGCTAGAGTCTTTTTGTACACCTTCTCCTCTATCATATAAAAGAGCTAAACTATATTGTGCAATACCATTACCTTGCATAGCGGCTTTGGTATACCAATAGGCTGCTTTTCTGAAATCTTGTTCTACACCGTTACCATGATCGTATGATACAGCAAGAGCAAGTTGAGCCTCTAATATACCACTTTCAGCTAGTTCAATAGCTGTGTCTAAAGACTTTGATTTATTAGCATTTATCAAAGTAGGTAGACCAATAAATGTCAGTACTACTAGTAAGACGATTAAAGTCTTTAGAAAAGTAGAATCCATGGCTTAAACCAACAATGGTTGGAGCTGTTTGGCGAATGCTGTGTGGCTGGCGTGGCCCGCGCTAAAGGCATACACGTGGGCGTTAATATGCAGCGGGTTGTGGCCCATTAGCGTCATATCGCCAATTAAATCCAACGCCTTGTGAATCACCGGTTCGTGGTCAAAGCGTAGCGGGCGCGTGTAACCACCTTCATCGGTTAGGCCTAGGGTGTTTTCAGCCGTAACGCCGCGGGCTAGGCCCTTGGCTTGCATTTCGGGTAGTTCGCGCACAAAGCCAAAGGTTTGGGCACTGGCTAATTGCATGGCGTTCTCACTCTGTGAATCCCAGTGAATCCAGGTGTTACGCAATTCAGGGTGGTCAAAATCCACGGCGTAGGTAATCTGGAAGTGATCCGATGGGACGGCATACAGGCTAACCGTGTCGTTGTGCTGGTAATGCACGGCGTGGGGCAGGGTGTAGGTTGCCGGTTGAGATTCCGGCAGTTGTTCCAGTAAAGGGACCCAGTCAGCAGCGCTGCCATCCAGTAAAGGCATTTCCATAATGGGTAGCTGGCTGGCCATGTCGGCAGGCAAATTACTGGTTATGGTGGCCATCACATCCACGCGGTTGGTTAGTGCGCAGGCGGCCAAAAAATGCTCTACAATCGCCAAGGCCTTGCCGCTTGGGTGGCCTAAGGTCACCCCACGGGTGGCATCGGCAATGCACTGCAACCGGGCAGGTATATGGATGGGTTGACCATCCGCGCTGTTGCCCAGGTTAAACACGGCCCCACTGCCCGCCGGTAGGGGGCTTAGGGTAACGGTAAAAGGGGCACCAGTAACCAGGCCGGTACCGGTAATGGTGGGGGTGTGGGTTGCCGTAGCAGACATCTTAGAAGGGTTCCTTATGGGGCGGAGGACAAGGTGCTAGGTGCTAACGAGGGGTTAGTTGTTGGCTTTTTCAAGGGCATCCAACCGCTTGGTTAGCTCGCGCAGGGTTTTGCGCATATCCGGTATTTGGCGAATACCCGCCGCGTGTTTAAAGGCATCGCGGTGGCCTTCGGCAGGGACGCCTGCCATAATTTTTTCAGGCTCAATGTCGTTCATGACGGCACTGCGAGCCATTAAAATAGTATCGTGGCCAATTTTGGTGTGGTCTTTAATGCCGCATTGGCCGCCCATCACCACACGGTCGCCAATCTCGCAGCTGCCGCTAATGCCGGCTAGGGCTGCAATTAGGCAGTTTTCGCCAATGGTGTTGTTGTGGCCTACTTGCACTAAATTATCAATTTTGGTGCCCTTGCCAATAAGGGTGGGGCCCAGGTTGGCGCGGTCGATGGTGCTGCCGGAACCAATTTCCACATCGTCTTCTAAAATAACGTTGCCGATGGATTCAATCTTTAGGATTTCCGTGTTTTTTTTCGCCATATCGGTGCCGCCACTTTGCTTGGCACTTTCGATGCTGCCCGCCTCTGGGGTCACGTAGCTAAAGCCATCGCCACCAATCACCACGTTGGGCTGAAGAATAACCCGGTCGCCGAGTTGGCAGTTGTCGCCAATCACCACACCAGGGTGGATGAAGTTATCATCGCCTAAGGTAACGTTGGCACCAATATTAACGTTAGATAGCACGGTGCTGCGCTCGCCAATGGTGGTGTTAGCGCCAATAACGGCATATGGCCCAATATTGGCAGAATCGGCCACCGTGGCCAAAGGGTCGATAATAGCGGTAGGGTGAATGCCGCTAGCGTGGGCGGTAGGCTGATGGAATAGTTTTAATAAAATACCAAGGGCCAAACGGGGGCGGGGGTGCTTTAGCTGGCCAACCACCAAGCCCTCAGGGATGTCGATATTTTCTGCCACTAATGCGCAGGGCACAGGTTGGCCCATCATTTGCACAAATTGCTGGAGTAGGGGCACAATTTTTTCATCTAATATGACTACCAGCGAGCGTGGGTCGGTGACATATTTAGGGTGGGCTACCGTTACCACAGGTAAGGTGCCATCGCCAATAACGGTGCCCTGAACCATTTCGGCCAGTTGGCCAAGGGGGTAACTTTCTGGGCGATTGCCTTGCATTAGGGCAGCAAAGGCTTGTTGGGCGGCGGGGGGTAAGGCTGTGGCCATGGTGGGTAGGGTTCCTGTTTAATCAACAATGGCGGGTACTTGGCTGGGCACAAAGGCCTCCAAACCGTTACCAGCATACCAAAAACATGGGCTTTGGCCCGACAATGCCCTAGGGCGCTGTTACGTTTAGCCATGCAGGGTGGGGCAAGCTATGTAACGTGTTGGGCTAATAAACGGGGGGTGGATAGGGTTTTACCTGTGTTTTGGCTATACTTTAGGCCTTAACGTCGCCCTATTCAGTAAGGATGTTGGTAATGACAACGGCTACTCCCACTGCCCCTACGGCTCAACAGGTTGATGCGTTTGTAAAAGGCTATGCCCACCCCGCTTTAGACGTGTGTGGCATTATGAATTTAATTCCTCATCGCCCCCCCTTTTTATTGGTGGATGCGGTAACGGAGCATAAGCATCTGGAAACCATTACCGGGTACAAAATGGTTACCATGAATGAACCCTACTTTCAGGGCCACTTCCCTGGGCGGCCTATTATGCCGGGTGTGCTGCAAGTAGAAGCCCTGGCCCAGCTGGGTGGCGTGTTGATTAAACACATCCCAGAAGGCCGGAACAAACTGGCGGTATTTAGCGGCATAGAAAAAGTACGGTTCCGCCGCATGGTGGTGCCCGGCGATAAGCTAGACCTCCATTGCGAATTGGTTAAATTTCGTCCCCCTATTGGCAAAGCGGTTGTGCGTGCCAGTGTAGATGGCGAAACGACTGTTGAAGGCGAAATTATGTTTGCCTTAGTCGACGAAGAGAACTAAGCAAGTACCCTATAATTAACAAAGCGTACCCCTGATGACGATAACCACCATTCACCCTACCGCCATTATTGATGAGACGGCGACTGTAGGCCAAAACGTTACCATTGGCCCCTATGCCATTGTGGGCCCCCATTGTGTGGTTGGCGATAATTGCGTGTTAAGCACCCACGCCATATTAGAACACTACGTTACATTGGGCACTGGCTGTAAAGTATCCCCTAATGCGGTGCTTGGCGGCGATCCTCAAGATATTTCCTTTGCGGGCGAACCTACCCGCGTGATGATTGGCGATAACGTCACCATCCGCGAAGGGGTAACGGTGCACCGTTCCGTTGGCGAGGGCACCACCACCACTGTGGGTAACGGCAGTTTTATTATGGCCGATTGCCACATTGCCCATAATTGCCACATTGGCCAGGATGTTATTTTAGTGAATGCGGTGATGATGGCGGGCCATGTAACCGTGGATGATTACGCTATTATTAGCGGCCAAAATGTAATACATCAATTTGTGCGCATTGGTAAATACGTGATGATGGGTGGCGCTAGTGGCACCCGCCAGGATTTGCCTCCTTTTGCTTTGTGTGATGGCCGCCCGGCGATTGTGCGAGGCATTAATAAGGTGGGGCTGCGTCGGCGTGGGTTTACGGCAGCGCAACGCCAAACCTTACAATCGGCCTTTGATGCGTTGTGGTTTTCTAACCGCAGTATGCAAGAAGCCATAGCAGAGGTGGAAGTGACGTTTGGTGACGACCCAAATGTGCAGGAATTGCTGACGTTTATTCGCGAATCTAGACGGGGCATCCACCGGCCCGACCAAACCATCGCCCCCCATAACACCCCCAATAATGAACCAGTGCCAGTATAGCTTTTAGGTTAAAAAGGGAACACGGGATGACCACGACTGTATCAACGCCACTGGATGTGATTATTCTAGCGGCCGGTAAGGGCACCCGCCTGCAAAGCCAACTACCTAAGGTGCTCCACCCTTTGTTTGAGCAACCTTTGTTGCGATATGTGGTGGATGCCGCGGTGCCTCTTTCCCCCCATCGGATTATTGTGGTGGTAGGCCATGATAAAGAACGGGTGACCGAGGCTGTTGAGGCTATGGCGACGGACTACCCTAGCATCAATTTTGTAACCGTAACCCAAGAGCCCCAGCAGGGCACGGGCCATGCCGTGCAGTGTGTCGCCAAGGCCGTGCCGGATTTATCGCCAACAGCCTTGCTGCTTAGCGGGGATGTGCCCTTGGTGACCACCCCAGATTTGGCCACGTTGTTAAGTGCGCATCAGCAGGGCGGCCATGCGGTAACGGTAATGGGGGCGGATGTGCCCACACCAACAGGGTACGGTCGGTTACTCACCAGCCAGGGTAATTTAACCGCCATTGTGGAAGAAAAAGATGCCAGTGATGATGAGCGACGCATTACCCAAGTAAATGCTGGGTTGTATGCGTTGGATACCCAAAAAACGTTACCTTTGCTCGCTAATTTATCCAACAGTAATGCCCAGGGCGAGTGGTACATTACGGATGTGGTGGCCTTAAGTTTACAGGCCAACCATACGGTAGGGTCGGCAATGTTGGCGGATTGGCACAGTATGCAGGGGGTTAATAATCGGGCGGATTTAGCCCGGTGCATGGCCAGCCTGAACGAGCGGCACGTAAATGCCCATATGGCCAATGGGGTAACGGTGGTATCGCCAGCCAGTACTTTTATTGGCCCCAACGTGGCCATTGGTGCAGATACCATGATTTACCCCGGTTGTTTTTTAGCAGGCCACACCACTATTGGCCCTAAATGTACCATTGGCCCAAACACTCGCTTAACCCATGCGGCGATTGGCCAAAAAACCACGATTACAGAAAGTGTGATAACCGATAGCGCGGTTGGGGATAACGCGTTGGTGGGCCCTTTTGCTCATATTCGTAATGGGGCGGTGCTTGGTAACCAGGTGCGGCTTGGCAATTTTGTGGAAGTAAAAAACACCACGGTTGGGGATAACACGAACGCCGCCCACTTGGCTTATTTAGGCGATGCTACTGTGGGCCAGCAGGTAAACATTGGCGCCGGTACCATTATTGCAAACTACGACCCGGTGCGAAAACAAAAGCACCCTACCACAGTAGGCGATGGCGCAATGGTGGGCTGCAACAGTGTGTTGGTGGCGCCCGTACAGGTGGGCGATAATGCCTGCGTGGCCGCCGGTAGTGTGATTACCCAACCCGTTAGTGATAATGCTTTAGCCGTTGCCCGCGCCAAGGGAAAGGAAATCCCCCATTGGGTGACCCGGCAACAAAAGGCCCCTAGCCAAACGGCCTAAATAATTAGGCGGAAGCGGCGTCCTATTCCCACTCTACCGTGGCGGGTGGTTTGCCGGTGGTATCTAATACCACGCCACCTAGCCAGCTAAATTGTTGGTGCAGGGTGTTTGCTAAATCATGTAGCCATGGTAGCGGTAGTTCGTTATCTTTTTCGCCTAGCTTAATGCTGCGGGCCGTCATAAAGTCACTGGTTACCACGCCACGAATAACCACGCTATGGGTGCGGTCAGCGTCATCACTCATGCTAACAGGGAGTAGCACCGTTAGCAGTTGGCTAATGTGTTGTAGCTTACCTGTGTTAACAATCGCCTGTGTTACGGCATTGTCTACGGCGCGTAATTTTTCGGTAGTTTCAGGGGTAAGTAATGTAGGGGTAAACGTAGGTGTTGCAGAGGGGCCTTGGTCTCCGAGCCACCAAGTTACCCGGTTTAGGGTGTGGATGGTGTTGGGGATACTGGCGGATAGTTGCCGCATAACCGTGGTATCGCTAATGCCATTAATTACCACCGGGCAACGGTAACTGCGCCCGTCACCCTGAACGCCAACGCTTCGGATGGGTAGGACCATGGCAGTGCCGCCATGTGGGGCAACAACGTGCTGGCATTGCTGATTAATCTCGGTTTGTTCAGCGTCTGTTAAGGCGGGTTGTGTGGCGCATAATAAACGTATCCCTAACCCAGGCCCAGGGAAAGGTTGGCGTGCCACCAGTGCTTCTGGTAAACCAAGCAGGCGGCCCATTTCGCGTACTTCGTCTTTATGTAGGTCGCGGTTGGGTTCTATAATTAGGCCTTTTTCTCGGTGGGCCTGAATCAGTGGTACATCGTTGTGATGGGTTTTAATGGTATGGGCCGTATCGCTTACATCCCGGTTACCGCTTTCAATTAAATCTGGCCGCAAGGTACCTTGGGCAATAAAGGCGCTGTTTACATCACAATTACTTTCGGCAATGGCGCGGGTAATTAGGTGGTAAAACACATCGCCAATAATGCGACGCTTGTGTTCTGGGTCGGTGGTTTTGCATAGGGGGCCAATTTTGGTGCCGTCTTCCAATATGGTTGTGCCATTAAAAAAGTCATCGGCGGCGTTTAGTCGGCTTAGGTGATTTAGCCCTAGCGCTTTCAGCGCGTCGCACACCAAATCACTTTCGTTGTGGCGCATTAGGCCGCTATCAATATGCACGGCAAACACACGCTCTGGCCCTAAGGCGTTTAGTAGTAATGCCGCTGTCACGCTAGAATCTACACCGCCACTCACCAGTACAAACACGTTGCGTGTGCCCACGGTGGTGCGAATCTCATCGAGAAGATTCTCTAATCGATTAGTCAGTTTAAAGTTGCCTTTAAATTGGCAAATGCGCTTTAAAAACCCATCCAGCATGGCTTGGCCGTGCTCGGTTAGTTCCACTTCTGGGTGGAATTGCACGCCATAAAATTGTCGGCTGGTATTTGCCATGGCGGCTACAATATCCCCGGCTTTATCAGGAGAGGTCGCCACTTGTTCAAAGCCGTGGGGCAGTTGGGTTACTTTGTCGCCGTGGCTCATTAGCACGGTTTGGGTAGCAGCAAGGCCGTTAAACAAATCGTTTTGCGGGTCTACCGTAATATCGGTTTCGCCGTATTCTTGCACGCTGCCTTGGCTTACGGTGCCACCTAGGGTTTGGGCCATTAGTTGCATGCCGTAACAAATGCCAAGCACGGGTACACCTAAACTAAAAATCGCCGGGTCGCATTGGGGCGAATCGGCATCGTACACGCTGTTAGGGCCGCCGCTAATAATAATGCCGCCAATGCCTAGCTCTTTTAGCTTACTGGCGGGGGTGTCTACAGGCACAATTACGGTGGCTACACTGCATTCGCGCACGCGGCGGTCAATTACCTTGGTGTACTGAGCGCCACAATCCAGTATGGCAACAGTATCTACACCCGCTTTGTTAGTAGCACCGCTAGGGCTGGGCGATTGAGTAAAGGCAGCGTAGGACATGGTCAGTGTATTTCTCGTAAGTGGTTATTTAGAGTAATTATTAATCGCCCACTGTAGCCTAAACATATGGCCAACAGTAGCGCTATAGGCGGCTGTTAAGTCTGCCCAGCATGCTGGTTGTGGCACCTAGTAATTTATCAAATCGCCACCACGGGGTGGCCATCCAGCTCGTTAGGCCGCGGCCTAGGCCGTCATCTTGGTGGGTGCAGGTGTTACCAAATAGCCAAGGCATTTTTTTAAAGACGCTAACGTGGTTGGTACCAATCGTCTTCCACTGTGCCATGTTTTGCAGCGATGCCATGCTATGAGCCACGCCAGGGCCGCTGGCTTTGATGCCTTGCCACGGCACATGTAGCCACCCGTAATGGGTCAGTGCCACATCGTTAATACTGACAAGTCCTGCGTCTAGTTTTTCGGCAACAGGTCGGGCTTCTCTAGGTTCGCCAAACACGCTGGCGGTAAGGCCATAAGGGGTGGCGTTGGCTAAGGTAATGGCTTCTTCCACGCTGGTGTATGCTTGCACAATTAACACGGGCCCAAACCATTCTTCTTGCAGCACATTGGCGCTGGCTGGCAGGTGGGTAATTAGGGTGGGCGGGTAATAGGCGCCGGGCAGTTCAGATAATTCGCCCCCGGTGGTAATGTGGCCGCCATCATCTACCGCGCGTTGTACTTGTCGGTGCAACCTAAACCGCTGGTCTGTCGAAATCATTGGGCCAATGTGGCCGGGTTGCTCGGGGGTATCAAACGTCAGTTGGCTCATCTTGTTGATAAGTTGATTGACGACGGCTTCGTGGCGCGATACGGGCACCAGCAGGCGCTTAACAGCGGCACAACTTTGCCCCGCATTAACGCAACGTGCCCATGTGGCTTGGCTGGTAATGGCATCCAATTGCTGGGCGGTCCGCAGGCCGGTGGGCAATACCACCATGGGGCAGCTGCCGCCAAGTTCTAACGAAACCGGGATGTTATGCAGCGCCATTTGAGCTTGAATATGACGACCAACCGCAGTGCTGCCAGTAAATACCACAGCATCGATAGCTTGGGCGAGGAGTTGTTCGCCAGTTTGCCCATCGCCTACCACACACTGCACTAGTGTTTTGGGCAGATTGTGCTGGGCTAACACGGTTTGAATAACCTGTATGAGTGCTTCGCCGCACGCTGGGGTAAGTTCGCTAGGTTTTAGGATAACGGCGTTGCCCGCCATAAGCGCGGCGGCAATGCCCCAACCCGGTGTGGCTAGCGGGTAATTCCATGGCGAAATGACGGCCACAACGCCCCACGGATTGGCCACGCGTTGGTGGGTACGGCCCATTAGCGTGCTGCGCATACTTTCTGGCCCACCAAGGGATTGTGGTGATAGCGCCTTAAGCCCCATTCTGGCGGCTTGGGCAAAGCTGCCCACCACCATGCTCATATCGGTTAGCCAAATTTCGCTCACCGGCTTACCGGTTTCTTGCCGAACGTGTGCCACTAAGTCGTCGCCAGCAGCTTCTAGTGCTTTGGCAACCTTGGTAAGCACGCGGGCCCGCTGTTTTAGCGAGGTGGCTGCCCACGGTGTTTGGGCGGCTTTGGCGTGGCTTACGGTTTGGGCAAGTTCGGTATTATCTGGCGTGGTGTGGTTGGCCAGTACACTGCCATCCGTTGGCGAAATGGTTTGAAAACGCGGCATTAGTTGGTGTCCTCGGTGCTGTTGTCTCCTTCAGCATTGGGCGGGTCTGCTGGTGCGGGCGGGGTGGCGCTTTCTACCATCACAGACATGCTTTCGTCTTCTTTCACCGGGTCTTTTTGGATGGCATTGTAGGCTTTAAAGGCGTTGTCTGCAAAAACAGGGTCCACGCCTTTTAAGTGGCTCCACTGGCGTAAAATATCGCTGCAACGGCGCATCGTACGAACAATATCGCCTTCGGCCAAGCTGGTGCCTTCTAGCAAGGATTCCCAATCACGCCCGTCAGCCCACGCTTCGCATAGGCCGCTAATGGCTGGGTTAATAACCACGGGTAAATTAACACCGTGATGGTGCTGACTTTTTTGCACGCTTTTTGCCACCTCGGTAATGGTTTTTAGCCGCTCGTAAGTGGCTTGTGCATAAGTAAATTTACACACAATGTTGTCGCGGTTGCTGTCAAAAATAATAGAACACGCCAGCCCAGCCAGTGATTGCGGGTCTAAATTATCCAGCAAGCCCTGTAAAATAATTTCCGTTACTAGCAGTGGGTTTTCTGTGCGCAGCTGGGCGGTTAGGTGGCCGCTAAAGGTAGGCGTATCGTTCTCATCAATATAGTTGCGCTCTTTTAATAGGTTGTAGATGCCCATAAATTGCTGCCAGTAAATATCTTCCTGGCTTTTAATGCGGCCTTCTACCCGGCGGCAATACCGGCGCGCGCGGGCTAGTTTTTCATCTAGTTTTTTGTGCTTGCTAAAAAAGGCGTCCACATCTACAGGTGCATCTTTAAGGCGTTTTTTGTATTCGCCAATTTTGCTTTGTAGGCTTTTTAATTCGCGTACTACCGGCTTGCCGCTATCGCCTTTAGCGTTTTTTAAATCGCGGCGCAGGTGACGCTGGTTGCGGTAAGCATCTAGCAATTTTCCGCGGGTTTTGGCAATTTTTAAGAATTTTTCTTCGTCTAGGCCAGCCTCACTTAATATTTTTTTGTAGTGATTTTCTTGGGCGCGCAGCTCTTGGAGTTCATCGGTTAAAGGCTCTAGGCGGCGTTGCCAGGTAAACTGGCCAAAGCTTTTCCGTACCAAGGTTTGGGCCGCTTCTAGCGAACCCCGCTGCAATAGGTTTAGCACCATACCGTAGGTAGGGGTAAATTGGCTGTTCAGGGCTTCGGGCTCGCTGGTAGCCACGTGGGCGGCATCTTTGGGGGTATCAAAGGGGCTACCAAGCACAATAACGTGGCCCATGGTATCCATGCCACGGCGGCCTGCGCGGCCTGCCATTTGTAAAAATTCGCTGGCATGCAGCTGGCGGTGACCGTCATCCGTCCGTTTGCTTAGGCTGGTAATAACCGTGGTGCGGGCGGGCATGTTAATACCAGCGGCCAAGGTTTCTGTAGCAAAGACAACTTTAATAAGGTTTTCTTGAAAGAGTTTTTCTACCAGTAGCTTTAAACCGGGCAGTAGGCCGGCATGGTGGCTGGCAATACCTTGGCGCAGAAATGCCAAGTGAGGGTGATCGCAAACATACTGCTGATCTTCGGTCATTTCGGCAATAATCGCGTCGGCGCGACGTTCTTCTTCTGGCGAATTTAGGTTGAGGCGAAAGCAGGACTTAAGGGCTTTATCGCAGCCGCCTCGGCTAAAGGTAAACACAATGGCGGGCAGCATTTCTTTTGCCGCCATGCGTTGTACAAATTCGGCAGGGTTGTATTCGCGTACGTTTTTAGGGTTGCTGCTAGGTTTGCGGCCCCGGTAGTTTTTACTGTTGCGTTGCTTGCGCGGCAAGGGTTTTAGGCTACCATTTACCTTCCACTGGCTGCGTGGTGTGCCGGGGGCGTAATGCTCAAACAGGGGCGAAATTTTTTCGCGATCATCGTAATAAATTTGCAGCGGTACGGGTCTAAAATCGCTGCTAACCAGCTTGCAGCTAGGGTGGATGTAATCAATCCAACGGGTCAGTTCATCTGCATTGGCTACGGTGGCGCTTAGGGCAATGAGTTGCATGTGTGGCGGGCAATAAATAACGCTTTCTTCCCACACGGTGCCGCGCTGGGCGTCGTTCATGTAGTGGCATTCATCCAGCACTACGTATTGCACATTATCTAGCAAGCCGCTATCGGCGCCAAACAATTCGCTTTCCGTGTACAACATGTTTCTAAAAATTTCGGTGGTCATTACCACAATGGGGGCATCGCGGTTCGCGCTCATATCCCCGGTAAGTAGGCCCACTTTTTCTGCACCGTATTCGGCTTGTAGGTCTCGGTATTTTTGGTTACTAAGTGCTTTAAGCGGCGTGGTGTAAAAAATACGTTGGCCATTTTTTAGCGCCGCATCTACGGCAAATTCTGCAATGAGGGTTTTACCACTGCCGGTGGGGGCACACACCACCACGCTATGGCCATCGGCTAAATGCCCCATGGCTTCCAGTTGAAAATCATCAGGGGTGAAGGGCAGCTTACCTACAAAGGGGGCCACGTTAGCCGGTACAGAAGATGGTGATTGTGTCATTGAAAACTCGATTAAAAAAAGTGAAAATAATAGGGTCTAGGCAAAGGTTTTGGGCTGCTGCGGGGTTGTAATGGCATCTAACACGCCACCCACTAGGGTTTGCAAGGTTTTGGCAACAGATTTCCCCGCTTCGAGTACTTCTTCGTGGGTTAGTGTGGTGTGGTGCAGGCCGGCGGCCAAGTTGCTTATGCACGATAATCCCAGTACATCTATGCCAGCATGGCGGGCAGCAATAGCCTCTGGCACGGTGCTCATCCCTACCGCGTCTGCGCCTAGGGTTTTTAGCATACGGATTTCGGCCGGGGTTTCGTAGCTGGGGCCGGTAACGCCCGCATATACACCCTGTTTTAGGGTAATGCCCTGCTGTTTAGCCACGCTAAGGGCGGCTTGTTGTAGCTTTTGGCTATACACGTTAGTCATATCTGGGAAACGGGGCCCTAAAAAATCTAGATTTTTGCCGGTTAATGGGTTGCGGCCCATCATGTTTAGGTGGTCGGTAATTAGCATCAGGTCGTCGGCGCTCATGCCATCTTGGATGCCACCCGCGGCATTGGTAAGAATAAGCGTTTCTACGCCAAGTTGCTTAAGCAGGCGCACAGGTAGGGTAACTTGGGCGTTATCGTAGCCTTCGTAGTAGTGGAACCGGCCTTGCAAACAGGCAATGGTGGTGCCTTTGTAAGGCGCAATAATCAGTTTACCGCTATGCCCTGCCACGGTGCTATCAGGGAAATGGGGTAACTCGCTGTACGGAAATACCTGCGCATCGGTCAAACTATCGCCAAAGCCGCTTAAGCCACTGCCTAGTACAATACCTACGGTTGGTTTTTGGTTGCATTTGCTCAAAATAGGGGCGGCAATATCGGCAAGTTGTTCGTGCAGGTGGTTGGGTAGTAGGGTCATAAGGCAAAAAATCCATACAGGGTGTAATGTTAAGGCCTAGCGGCCATCGTAAAGCGCGTTCGCTAGACATGGGTTATATATGGGTATTATGGTATAACCAAACCCGCATTACTATTGTTGCCATTGTCTCGAAAGATCCTTACCATGCCTGCTGATACCGTTACTGCTGCCCCCGATGCTGCCGCTGTGCAGGTGCAGGAGGTTTTGCGAAAAAAACGACAGGGCCAAACCCTTACCACGGATGAAATTCAAGGGTTTATAGCAGGCGCCATGGCAGGCGATGTGAAAGATTACCACGTGGCCGCGTTTTTAATGGCCGCCTGTATACAGGGTTTAACGCTAGATGAAACCGTGGCCCTGACGGAAGCTTTTGTAGATAGCGGCGATCGCTTAGATACCAGCCGTATTGACGGCATTGTGGTGGATAAGCACAGTACTGGCGGCGTAGGCGATAAAACGACGCTTATTTTGGTGCCCTTGCTGGCTGCCTGCGGGTTAAAGGTAGCTAAGCTTAGTGGCCGAGGCCTTGGCTTTACGGGTGGCACCATAGATAAACTAGAAGCCATCCCTGAGTTTAATACAGCTTTGCAGATGGACGCGTTTATTGAGCAGGTAAACACGGTAGGGGCAGCCATTAGCAGCCAAACCGCCAACTTAGCCCCGGCAGATGGCAAGTTGTATGCCTTGCGCGATGTGACCGCCACAGTAGATAACATCCCTATGATTGCGGCCTCGGTGGTTTCTAAAAAAATAGCTACCGGTGCGGATGTAGTGGTGCTGGATATTAAGGTAGGCCAAGGCGCCTTTATGAAAACCATTGAGGAAGCCCAAGAGTTGGCCCAATGGTGCCGACAGATTGGTGAGCAGCTGGGCAAAATATTCAGTACCGTAATTTCTCGTATGGAAGAACCACTGGGCTGCGCGGTAGGCCACACGCTAGAAGTGCTAGAAAGTATAGATGTGCTAAAAGGCCAAGGCCCCAAAGATGTATGCGATTTGGTAGACGTGCTGGGCGGTGTGGCTTTATTTACAGCTGGCAAAGCGGATAGCCTAGAGGCGGCCACGGCCCTAATTAAACAAAAACGCCAAAATGGCGCTGGCTACGATGTGTTTAAGGCCATGGTGGCTGCTCAAGGTGGTGTGGTAGCGGCATTAGAACACACTGAAGCCATGCCGCAGCCGGATCGTATTCGGATTTTCCCCGCAGAGCGCAGCGGCGTGATTTGCGAAATTGACGCCTTAAAAGTGGCCCAAGCTACCAAAATGCTAGGCGCTGGCCGTAAAAGCAAAGAAGATGCTATTCATCTGGGTGTAGGTGTGCGCTTGCTTCACCAAGTGGGTGATACGGTAGCAGCCGGCGACGGTATTGTAGAAATTCACACCACTGGCGAGGGTGAAA
Source organism: bacterium (assembly GCA_030429585.1). Classification (GTDB taxonomy): domain Bacteria; phylum Cyanobacteriota; class Vampirovibrionia; order Vampirovibrionales; family Vampirovibrionaceae; genus JAUIEU01. The sequence goes on from JAUIEU010000001.1 coordinate 355,482, forward strand.
ACCAAGCAGTAGAATGGCTAAGCGATGCCATTACCATTAGCGATACGTGCCCCGATATCCAGCCCGTCGTGGTGGATATTCAATTAGCCAAATAAATTGTGCCCACTAGCACTAAAAAAGCTTGCGTTGGACGGGTTCGGCTTCAAATAGCAGGCCAATGCCGCAGTCTAATATGTCGCATAGGCGGTCCATGTTTTCGTAGCTGGGTTGGGTGCGCCCGCTGGCCCAGCTGTACACGGTTTGTTGGGGCAGGGCCAATTCTTTGGCAAGCCGGTACAGGCTCCAATCTTTGGTTTCTTTGGCCACGTCTTTAATCTTAATTTTCATACCGAACCATACCTGTATGTATCTCTAACCCATAGCGTTATTGATTGTTTATGATGCAAGGTAGTGAACAAATACCACTGCACAACAAATAACTACGGGTATTATCTGTTGGGTTTTGCTTTTAGGGAAGCCCCGCCGGGGAGTTATCCTCCAAATACAGCACTTTTAGATATTCAGTGCCTTTGCTTATAGTATAGAAAGCACCTTCAGGGATTACATAATGACTATTAGACCTTTATCAGATAGACCTGTTTACCCATGGACGTCAGTGTCTAAACGATTGAATAAAATAGAGCAAAGATTACCGAAGAACGTTACTGATGAGCAAATTCGTCGGTATGGCACGGCAGTAGGTATGCGCCGTACAGTTTCTCGGGTTATGGGCGCTTTGAGGGCAGGGTATTTAGGGTTTGGTGTTGCCCCCATTGTTGAGCAGGCTATTAGTCATGGTATAGATCCTAAGCTAGCTATACCTACGGCAATGTTAGGGCTCTTCTGGGGAACAAAAGAGATGATTGGTGCTCACCAAGCATCAAAAAACAAGAAGGAAATGCGAGTATTAGAACATCCTGATGGTGTAAAATTGGATCAAACGAGAGAGAGCCTAATTAACCTGAACAGATTACTGCCTTTAGAAACTCAACGAGACCCGGTTGAACTAAATATAATTAAAAAGTTGTTGCACGCTAATGGCGCCATGGAATTATGCACAAAAATTGATAATCACTTGAAGACCTTGGGTAAAAAGAAAGCTAGAAAAAAACGCATTACCCCTACAGAAATGAATAAAATAAAAAGCATGCATAGTAAAATGTTAATCGCAATTAATAATAAAACAGGAAAATCTCATTTTGAAAATTAATCGGCCTGCTTATTATTGATGCTATGATGGATTATTCGTATTTATTAGGTTATTTTTACTATGCCCAAAACGATCATTGAACCGTTCCGCATTAAAACCGTGGAAGCTATTCCGCAAACCACGCTAAAAAAGCGTAAGGAATACTTGGCGGCGGCCAAGTTTAATCCGTTTAAGCTTCGGTCGGAACAGATTACTATCGACCTGTTAACGGACTCGGGTACAGGGGCCATGTCCGCTAACCAGTGGGCGGCCGTGATGCAAGGCGATGAAACCTATGCCGGGTCGCGGTCGTTTTTTCAGTTAGAAGAGGTGGTGACAAAACTAACCGGTTTAAAACATGTACTACCCACCCACCAAGGCCGCAGTAGCGAGCACATTTTGCTGGCGGTGATGGGTACGGCTGGTAAAGTTGTATTGGCGAATAATCACTTTGATACCACCAAGGCCAATGTGGAATACCTAAAAGGCACCCCGGTAGACTTGGTGATTAAAGAGGCCCATGAGCCGGAAACCAAGCACCCGTTTAAGGGTAATATTGATTTAGAAAAGTTGGAACAACACCTGCAAGAGCTGGGCGACCAAGTGGCCATGGTGCTGATGACGATTACCAATAACACGGTGGGCGGTCAGCCGGTTAGCTTGGCAAATTTAAAAGCTGCCGCGGCATTGGCTAAACGGTTCAACAAGCCGTTTATTTTGGATGCGGCCCGTTTTGCTGAAAATGCCTGGTTTATTAAACAGCGAGAAGAGGGCCAGCAAAGCCGAAGTGTCCGTGAGATTGTGCGCGAAACGTTTGACCTGTGCGACGGCTTTACCATGAGCTGTAAAAAAGATGGCCTGGTAAACATTGGTGGCCTATTGTGCGTGAACGACGACACACTGGCGGAACAGGCCCGTAGCCTGCTGATTTTAACGGAAGGCTTCCCTACTTATGGTGGGTTGGCTGGGCGCGATTTAGCCGCCCTAGCCGTTGGCCTAGAAGAAGTATTGGAAGAAGATTACCTGCAATATCGCATTGCCAGCGTGGCCTATTTACACAAGGCGCTGGATAAATTGGGCATCCCGCTGATGCATCCGGCGGGTGGCCATGCGGTGTATATTGATGCGACGGCGTTTTACCCGCATATTCCGGCGCACCAGTATCCGGGTTTGGCGCTAACCAATGCGCTGTATGTGGCAGGTGGTATCCGTGCTGTGGAAATTGGCACCCTGATGTTTGGCACACCAAACGAGGCAGGCGGCCCGGATAATACGGCGCCGATGGAGCTGGTTCGCATGACGATTCCGCGCCGCACCTATACCCAAAGCCATATGGATTACATTGCGGAAGTATTGGGCGATGTATACCAACAGCGCGATATGACGACAGGGTATGCCATAACCAAGCAAACATCGATTCTTAGGGCTTTTACGGCGGAGTTACAGCCTGTAACAGGTGCGACGGAAAACCTTGCAGGCTCGGTGGTGTAGCTTGCTTGTAAGGCAACGTTGAGTGGGCTATGCGCTACGGATAAACGATTGATTCTGTGGCCGGGATGGTGCGTAGCTTGCGAGGAAAGCAAAATAGTTGCACGGAGTGTGCGCTACAGATAAACTATCGTTTCTGTGGCCGGGGTGGTGCGCGGCTTGCGAGGAAAGCAAAATAGTTGCACGGAGTGTGCGCTACAGATAAACTATCGTTTCTGTGGTCGGGATGTAGCGCAGCTTGGTAGCGCACGTCGTTCGGGACGACGGGGTCGCAGGTTCAAATCCTGTCATCCCGACCAATTTTTATTGATAGACTTTTGCGGCGGCTAGAATTTTTATGTCATCCTTTTTTAGTGCTGAGGATTTGCATGAGTTAAATACAATTTATCAAAAAGTTAATTCTGATTATGAAAATTTATTACTCACTTATACTTATTATTTACAACTAACAAATGAAAATGCGAATGAACATAAACAGCAGGGGTTTCTTAGGCGGTGTAGATTGTTAAAGAGAAGTATTGACAAAGTTTTTGAAATTTCTCCATCTTAGTTAGATATGTATCTGGATGATGAACAATTGTCCGATATAAACATATATTTGCATTCTTTTATGATTAATTTGTATGGTTGTATAGAGAACTTGGCTTGGGTGTGGGTTAAGGAAAGTGGTTTTAAATACGAATATAAAGACTAATTTCGTTTTTATAATTCTAAAATTATTAATGGCTTTTCGGAGGAATTTCGAGACTATATTAATTCGGATGAATATAAAGACTGGAGAAGTCACATCGATAATTTTAGGCATGCTTTAGCTCATCGAATACCTTTGTATGTTCCACCAGCAATATTTAATCGAGATGATAAAGTTAGATTTGATGAGATTGAGGCGAAAAAAGATGAACTTTTAAAAAATATTATGGTAATTGCTCGTAACGAAAATAATAACTTGCTTTCGGATGTGCTGGCACAGCAGGATGTGGCTTTCAAAGAAATAAATGAGCTCGAAGCGGAAGGTCAAAATTTAGGACAATACACCCCAATAATGACTCACTCTTATTCAGAAGGGTCTCCCAAGATTGTATTCCATGCACAGCTATTGGCGGACTGGTCTACTATTATTAAGATATCAAAGCTGTTTTTTAATGAGCTGAATTATCAGAAAGGCATAAATGGTAATTGATCTATAGTGTGTTTAACATAGCTGATATGAGTGGATAAAGAGCGAAATTGAAGTGATAAATTGCCACAATGCCTAAACATTGCCCAGGGTTAGTTGGTAATGCTTTTCAATTTCGTAGACTGAGTTTTTGTGCTCAATTAATTTTAATTCAGCATCTGCTGCGGAACGTTCGCGCTGGTTTACTAAAAACAAGGTGGTATCGCCTAGGCGGAACCGGATTCGTTCGCCCTCGGCTAGTTTTTTAGCGGTTTCATATTCTAGCTTAGCAGCTAAATATTGTTGGTGGCGGGCGGCCCATTCACTGGCCACGTCTTGTACTTCAATCCTAATTTGTTGGGTAATCTGTTGGGCCTCTATGGCAAGTTGGTCCATGCTTAATCGTGCCTGCCGCCGATCGCCTAATGGTTTGCGGTAGCGCAGGGGGATGTTCATCTGTATGCCGGCTTTAAATACAGGCCCAATACTGTTGTTGCCTGTTTCCATACCATGGATAGCGCTGACATCCAGTTGGGGTAATAAATTATTAGTGGCCAGTGCTTTATCCACGGCAGCTAAGGTTTGTGCTAAACCAATCAGCTGGGGGGTGGGCCGTTGCTGTAAGGCGGTTACCGTATCACGCTCTTGTTGGTCAGCACCGGGTGGCGCAGGGGGGGTATTACCCGAGAGCCCAATTAGGCCCGGCGTTAATAGTCGCGCGTCTAATAGCATAGGGGTTTGCTGCGTTGCCACTAGCTCGCCTTTTTGTTGGGCAGGCTGCCAAAGGTATAGCCCTAGGGCTAAGGCTTTCTCCTGCTGTGTTCGGTTTGTTTGTGCTTGCTGGCCTTGCCGTTTGGCTACCTCTCGTTTGGCTTCAGTGGCTACAATGGCCGCTTCATCACCTAAGTCTACACGTTGCTGAATTTGATTTAACCGTAACGCCGCCAGATCGTTCAAATCGTCTACAACCGCAATACTTTGCCAGCTGGCCACCCACTGCCAATAGGTAATGTTCGCTTTGGTGAGTAGTTTTAAAGCGGATTGCCGGTACTTAATGCTTGCCATCAGTTCTTTTATTTTGGCTTGCTTTAGAGCGGCTACTTTTTCATTCATTAAAAAACCACGCAGCAAAGGTAGTTTTACCCCCCAGTAATATTCGCCGCCATCACCCGTAGGGGAGATGGGAGTTTTAATATCGCCAAGGGCTAATTTTCCTCCTGCTATAGCGGTTAAGCCAACAGAGGTAGGTAGGTTTAAGGTGACTTCATTTTCGCTTCCCAGTTGGGCTTTGCCTTCGACACTAGAGCTGTTGAATCGCTGGGTTTGGCTATTACCATTCACATAGGGGTCAAAAGCCCCTTGCTTGGATAAACGATTAGCGCCAGCAATACCAATTTCTAAAGATGCCTGCTGCATATCGGGGTGATAGTTTAGAATACGTTCGATAAATGCATGGTAGGTTAAAGTATCAGGCGGTTTTTGTGTGATTGGGTTTGGGCTGTTTGGTTGGGCAGCAGGCGAGTTGTTTTGGCAATACCCAATGGCGGTAATACCTATTAGGGAATAGGCCATTAAAAATAAGGTAAGCCAAAGCCGTTTCATTGCACGCTATTTCCGTTTTTTAACGGTTTTTAATAGTTTGGCGTCATCTTTAAAGGGGTCTTTATGGGGGCCAAAGCTAGTGGGCTTCATACCGTAATAATCTGGGGTGGGCGATACTGTTGGCGCGAACCCGTTAAACTGACGCCACAATTCAAACCAAATGGGCACGGTATCTAGCAATACCCAACCAAGCGCCTGGCTTCCTGGCCGTAATACAGTGCTGTCGGGCCAAGGTTCTTCAGTGCCATTTTTAACGGCGTTTTTATCCGGTTTTACTAAAATGCGGTACATGCTGGCCCCATCATCGGTGGCATCTATCGCAACGATTGTTCCAGCAAACGTGCCCCGGCTTACACCGGGCCAACCCGCAAACTGAATAGCAGGGAACCCGGCAAATTGTAGGCGCACTGGCCGCCCTACAGACAGCAACGGCGCGTTCCAATCAGCCACATAAAGTGCGGCCGCCAGGTCATTTGTTTGTGGGGTGATTTTAATAAGCGGTGTATCCGCCTTAACGGTTTCGCCTTTGCCTAGCTTAAACACCCGAGTTACTTGGCCGGATACTGTTGCGTGTATTTCTCGCTGCTCTTGGCGCTGTTTTAGGCTGGCCAGTTTGTTATTGAGTTTAGCGATATCCTGCGTTAGCTTAGCCGATTTTTCTGCCAAACTGGCCTGCTTTACCATCACATCTTGCTGTTTAATATTGGTTTCGGCGGTTTTTTCGCCGGTGGCAAAACTAGCAATGCTGCGTTCTTGGTTGGCAATGTCTACACTGGATTTGGCTTCTTGTACATCGGCTTCTGCTTTGGCCACAGCCAATTGGGCTAATTCTAAATCGCGTTTACTGCGGAGCCCATTCGCGTACAATTCTTCTCGGCGGGATAGATTGATTTGTGCCGTTGCTTGGGATTGTTCTGCGGCGGCTAGTTTTTGCTTAGAGGCGGCTATTTTTTGTTCTGCCTGACTAATTTTAAGTTGTGCTGCAGGAACAGCTGCTTGCTGTAGCGTTTGCTGGCTAACGAGTTGGCTCCCCATAATACCCAGTTGTTGCTGAATAGCTTGCTGTTGAGCCGTTAAAGCATCCCGTTCTTGTTGTAAACGCGCCAACTGATTAGGGTCTAAATAATCGGTTTTGACTTCTTCTAATGATAGTAACGCATCGCCCTGGTTGACCCATTCGCCTTCCGTAACGTGCCACTGGGCGATGCGGGCATCAATTTGGGCGTTAATGGTTTGGGGCCGCTCCATGGGTGAGAAAACAATGACCTCGCCTTTGCCCATAATGTTTTGTTGCCAGGGGGTTAGCCATAGGCCAAGCACCACGGCCAGTAATAAAAAACCAAGCACCCATGCCAACTGTTTGGCGTACCCATGGCTGCCAAGGCGGCTAAGGGCGGAGTTGGTAGATGACGATGCTAATTTAGCAAATGTCATTAAAACCGCCCCCCATTACCGCTTAACCGTTCGGAGAGATCCGGGAACAGTAATGAAAATTGGCCGCCAACATTTTTTGCTAATACTTCTGGCGGGCCGGATTCTGCAAAGTTTCCGTCGATTAAGACATGGGCCATATCGGTCCGTTGCACAATTTCCGCATCGTGAGAAATATTTAGAATCGTCCACGGGTTTTCTGACGAAAAGAGCTTTTCCAAAATCCCCAGCTTGGTTTGCTCATCCATCCCTGTAAACGCTTCATCTAAAATAAGCAGTTTAGGTTGCTGCACAATGGCGCGGGCCATTAAAATTCGGTGGCGTTGCCCTAAGGATATATTGGTGCCCGCCGTTGTAATGCGGTGCTGCAAGCCATGCGGGTACTGTCGAAGATCGCGCGCCATCATTACCATATCTATGGCCCAGGCTAAGGCGCCTTGCGGCAGTTCATCTGCGGTTAAGCCCAGTAAAATATTATCTTCTACAGTGCCTTCAAACAGCTCGTATCCATCGCCTACCAACGCAATAGCCTTGCGTAGTTCCGGTAGTTTGTATTGCCGAATATCGACGTCATTCAGGGTGATTTGGCCTGAGTGGGTATCGTGTAGCCCGCAAATAAGCCCAGCTAAGGTGGATTTGCCCATACCGCTGGGGCCGACAACGCTAGTGTGGCTTTGGGGCGGTAAATTTAAGCTAAGGTGCTGCACCACGTTTTTTTCTGGGCGGTACCCAAAGGTAATATTGTGGCACTTTAGGTGCAGCCCGTGGGTAATATCTGGTAGCGAGGTCCCATCCACGCGCTCTTGCTCAAAGCGGAGCACTTGGTGGACTTTATCTACAGCAGCCAGAAGGTCGTAACCGGATTCTAAATACTGTACTAACTTATCGGTGGCAGACAAGATGAGGAGGATAACAATTTCGCTAGCGACTAATTGCCCTAGGCTCAGTTGCCCGTTCATGACTAACCAGCCGCCAATCATCAGTACGCCGGCAGTAGCCATTGCTTCTAACATAAAATTAGCAAAGGATTGGCGAACGACGACGCGAAAGTGTCGTTGCCGAGCATCTAAAAATCGGTGCAATAAGCCATCTGTTTTGCCGAGTAAGGTGCTAGGGGCCCCATTCATTTTAAAGCTAATGCGGCTTTGCCCCATTTCTTCTAACCACTGGGCTACCCGGTACTTGGCCGCGGATTCGTCTAAGCTAGAGCTGTAGCCCCCGTAACCCAGCATAAAAATGGCGACCATACCCACTAAAAAAGTGATGTTAAACAGTAGAAACCATGGGCTGTAAAAGCTAATTAACAACATGCCAAGCATAATTTGTAATACAGAAGCGGGGCCATCTAATAATAGCTTGGCTAAGGTTTTTTGAATGGTGAGGACATCAAAAAATCGATTCAGTACCTCTGGGGCGTAGCGTTGTTTAAAGGCCACCTCGCTAACAGATAGCAGCTGGCTAGAAATAGACATGGCCGTTGTTAAAAACACTTTTTGCTGAATGAATTCCACAAGCTGAAGCTGAAGTACCCGTAACAGGCCCACAAGGATGAGCCCTGTTAATACGGCCACACCCAATACTAAAATGGGTTGGTTAAAAATGCCGCTGGCCAGGCTGCCAATAAGCCCTTGTGCTGTTAAAGGTACCGCCAGGAAGAAGACGCCAATAAATACAGTGTAGGCAGCTACAAGCCCTATATCCTTGTGGCTAGGTGTAAGCAGTGCCCAAAGGCGTTTTAAATTGGTCCACACGCTATCCAAAGTTTAGCCCTAAGTACTCAAAACGATGTGTATACTCTAGCTAAAACGGGTTACCAAATACAGGTAATGTTAATAGATTTAAAAACAATATAACGGTATGTTAATGTTGCGAATTTCGTCAATAAGTAGGTGTTTATTACTATTGGTGTAGAGGGTTTGGTTTTTTACGTTTACCACCCATTGCCCCAACTGGTGCCACTATTGTTTTGCCGGGCGGCGATAATATTTTTTTGTGCCGTTTGTGCAGCACTTGTTGCGTAGTCATAATACCCAGATGTTTTTGGTACCCGACGATAATATACCTGCGCCATAGATAAATGATGGATGGCTTTTTTCCAATTCCACCAATGGAAGGCCTTAATCCCAAGCCGGTCTTCGTAAAAGGCATGGGCTAGTATGGTGATGGGGGCATTCGGCCTTGTATTGGTCCAGTGCTCCATTAGCTTTTTAATAGGTTTGGTTTTGTTTCTGTTTAGGTAACACATCATTAGGCCCAGGTGCACGGCAGAAATATCTGGTGTTTGCTTGTTTAGGGCTTCAAACGATTTGGTGGCCGTACGGTACTTTTTGTTTTTAAGTTGATCAAAGGCCAGTTCTAATTGCGTCGCTAGTTTTTGGCGGTTTTCTCTAATGCCGCTTAGGCTGCCTGTGCGAAGGACATGAGGTTGAGGCGATTGGTACTGGTTGACCAGCATGGCGACATCGTTAGCGCTTAACCCGCGTGAGAGGATATCGATATCGTGAGATTGGAGTGGGTTCATAATATCGTTGCGGTTAGGGCTATGGTGGGTTAAACCTAGGGCGTGGCCAAATTCGTGGAGGATGGTGGCGTATTGGGATACATCGGTAGGTTGTTCGCCCTGTGGCGTGTGGGTGGCAATAGTAATATCGACAGAAAGCAAGCTATCGCCAAGGAACATGGCATTGGTATTGCCAACGTCTTGGAAGGGTTTATCCGTTTTGTTTAATGTGTCGGCCCAGTCCACAGTAATATCCGCCTGTGCTGGGTCAGGCACTTGCTGAAAGGACACCATGTTGTTGGTTTTGCTAGACCATTCTAGTAGTGCCTTATCTACTAAGGCGGCCCATTGGGGCTGGTACCCTTCTACATTTTTACCATCCATAACCGCTATTTTAATGGGCATGGCTTGCTTCATCCACAAGTAATCCATGCGGCGATTTTGTCCCTGTCCGTTTAATTCGGCAATTTCTTTGGCAATTTGGTTGTTAATAAAGCCGGTTTGTTTTTGCTCATGTTCAATGGCGGAATCAATATTGCGTTGGTTGCTGTTTAGGTTTTGTTGATTGTGGGCCAGGTGCCGGCGGGCGTCATCGCCAAGTAAGGGGTGGTTTTGGAAAGATTCCATGATGGCACGAGCTTGTTGCAGGTATTGTTGGGTTTCTTCCAAGCGGTTGTTTTGAGATGCAACCACAGCTTGATGGGTTAGCCACGTGCCCTGGCGGTAACGTAAAATATCATCGTAGCCTGGGGTCCCTTTTTTGCTGACAAACCGGGTAAATAGGTGCTGAAACCCTTCCCAGTCTTCCATGCCGGAGTAGCACATAAACAAATGGTCAACACGGATAGGTGTGGGCCATAGTTGGTAAGCCTTTTCGTACAGTGCTAAGGCCGCTTTGTAATCCTTATTCCGGGCAAAGCTATTCGCTTCGTTGCCAGCCTTTACCATGGCATTGTATTGGTCAACCTCTGCCCGGGTGACAGGTTGCTTGGTTACGCGTTCGATGTAAGCGTCTTCTTCGGTTAGAGACTGACTAAATGCTGGGGGTAGCATACTAGTGCCAAAGGCAATAAATAGTGCAATGGCGAGGAAGGCATGCTTCATAGTGATACTCACTTTCCAGGGGGTGATGTGGCGCTTATCTGGGTAGTTTAAATTAGGGTAGGCGTAGAACTCAACTACCCCTTAGTGGTTTATAAAGAAATAGTGGTAAAAATAGGGTAATGGTCGGAATTGACGCCCTTGCACCGCTCTTGTTCTAGGATGCGAATGGAATCTGACACTAGGCAGTGATCCAGGTTTAAGCACATTAGGGGCCCTAGCCATACAGGGAAGGTAAAACACAGCACGTTTAACAACTCGTCATAGCAGTGGGGCAGGTACTTTACTAGCTTGCGGTAGTAATAATGCCATGGGGTTACATTAAAATCGCCACAAATGGCAATATGCTCACCTTGTATTGGTTCAATGGCAGCAAATAATCGCTGCCAATCCGCTTTTTGCTGGTTGTATTTGGTATAGCCCAGGCAGGCTTCTGGGTGGGTGTTTACCACGGTTAGCTCAGAATCCCTTACCTGAATGCGGGTAATAATATCGTAGGCGTTGGTTTGCTCAATGTATTCTGGGCGGCCAATAATGGGGTAACGGCTTAAGGTAACGCGTCCGGTATCCTTTTTACTGGTGCCCTCGCCGGCGGTAAACATGGCATAGTGGGATTGTTCAAAGTGATCCCTTAAATATTCAATCCACTTGGCGTTGGTTTCGCACAGTACCACCACGTCAGGCGAGTATCGTTGGATTTGCTGGGTTACGTTGGCCATTTCGTTATTGCTGTAGCAAACATTGAGCTGATAGATGGTTAGAGTATGGGTGTTATCTTCGCCAATATGGAGTAACTCCTTGGTGATGGGGTTTCTAAACTCCAGCAATAAGATAGCCACGGGCAGCCCAAGCAAGGCCACCCCGATATACGAAAAAAATTGAGACACATACATACCGCCAACCACCATATACGCCGCCAGTATAGGGATGCGGGCATACCCCAATAGGGTGGTTAAGTAATAGGGTAGCCCTAATAGGTTAATAACCTCTAACAACAATAGGCCTAACCACACGTTTAGTAGTACCGTTTTCATTTATCTCCTTGCTATTAAACGCACCGTAGAGTATACCTGATGATAATACATCTAATCTTAAAACAGGTTGGGCGTTTAGGCCATTTGAGTTCAAGGCTTATCTCTCGTATACTAAGTGGTGAAAACGCCTTTAAAATCAGTAAAAAATGGTATTTTAATGGCAGGAAAATACAAACGGCTACGCCTGTAATAATTCTTTTTACACCCTACGATTAAAGAACCCCACCCTATGCCTACCCAACCTAACAACAATTCGACTTCCACTGTTGCCGTTCTTGGTTTCTGCATCCCTATGATGGAATCCTTGGATAAGGCCAATAAGCCCTTTGTGGCGGTGGTGCCATCTGAATTTGAAGCCTACATGGTAGAGCATGACATCCCCTATGTGTTGTGGGATTTCAATAAGTACAACGAAAAATCGGGGGATTTGTACGAACAGTTAAAGGCTAAACATGCCACAGTAGCGGTGCCGTTGTATGAAGAAACTGTGAATTGGGCTGGCGCGCTTAATTCCCACTTTCGGGATGACCCACGTTTGTTTAACCGTTACCACCTTTTCCGTGACAAGGCCATGATGAAGCGGAAGGCCCAGATGAGTGGCATCCAGGTGGGGGTGTTTGAAGAAGCCGATGATGCCGATGATGTGCGTCGCTTTTTAAGACGGGTAAACGAAGCGGAACTAAAACTGGAAGGCGAAGCGGAAGAGCCTATCCACATTAAACCTAAAGATGCCGCCGGTTCCTTAGGGCATAAGCTTATCCGCAGCCTAAAAGATATTGATGAACTGACAGAAGAAGACTTCCCCACGTTGATGGAGAGCCACCTGGATGGGCAGGAGTTTTCCTGTGAAGTATTTATCCACAAGGGTAAAATTCGCTTCCTTAATATTACGGAATACATCCACTTGGGGTACACCAATTTTGTGCCCGCCTCGCCAGTATTAGAGGCAAAGCGCCCCTTAATTGAAGAAGCGGTGCAACAGTTAATTGATGCCTTTGGTATTGAATATGGCATGATTCACCCCGAGTTTTTTATTAACTCTAAAGATAAAATTAGCTTTGGCGAAGTGGCGGCTCGCATCCCAGGGGGCCACATTTTTGAGCTGATTGAAAAAGGCTGGGGCTTTGACCCAATGTTGGCCTTTGTGTTGTGTAGCGACCCAAATACGTCGGAGGACGTGCTGGATAACTTCTTCCCCAAATCGTATGACGACCGGAAAACCTTTGCTGGCTGTGTGATGGTGTACCCCCAACATAAGATGGTAACCAACATTAATGTGCCAGAAACCTTGCTGAACGACCCTTACTATGAAAAACACAATTTGTTTGTGCCCGTTAGCCCTAAAGTGGCAGACCGGGTTGCCTTTGGCGACCATTACGGCACGGTGTTTTTTAATGGAGATGATTCTGAGCGCATGCGGGACTTATTAAATACGTATGAGAAAGTCGATTTTTATGTTGCCCCAACGCCTGAAAACAGCGCTCAAGAAGTGGTTCTTTCCGGCGGAGGAGCCCCTTAACCCCTGCACTTTTATTGATGAGAGTCACTGTAAGAGCCCTACAACTAAAAAATCTACTGAAAGCACGCCCGTGATACCCACAGAACACCATACCGCTACCGTCGGTACCCCTACGCTTCCTAGCCCTGATGATACGGTAACCCCGCCAGAGCCCAATCGTGATACGGTGAAACGATTGGCAGAAAAACTGGATGTTGCCTTGGAGCGCCTAAAAAAAGCAAAGCCCTTTGCTAAAACAACGCACCAAACGGATGTCTTCCAAATGGCGGGCATGTTGCTAAAAACGGACGATGGGATAAATGCCTTATGGAAGCGGGCCCACCGTTTTGATGAGGCAGGTGTATTTTACAGCGGCGCTTGGGAAACCCCAGGTACATTGCGGGCAGAGTTTATCAAAGGCAGCCTGCAAGCCAACGGTGTTTACCCTGTTGTGGAAATGCTGAGCGAGTTACGGGTGTTGGCCATTGCTAAAAAGCAAGCCACTAGCGATAGCATGACCGCGGACGATGCCACCACATTTTTAAACCAAGCGGTGGCGTTAAACCTAGAGTATTTATTCCCTGCAGAAACTGAAGCTGCCCGGGTGGAGGCCATCACTCATCGGGATGAGGTGGAACGGTTGTTCCGCTTGATTAGCGAGCATTTATCTTTGGCTAGCATCCGCACGGATATTGTGGAAGAAATTGACCAAATTTGTGCTCAACGGCCTATTTTAACCAAACGCCTACGGAATATGATTGAAACCGCTGCCCGAATTCCTCATTCCACATCGTCGGATGATTCGGAAGATAAGCTGGCCCAATATATCCAGGCCATTTCTGGGGCTAGTGCCCTTAGCCAACAGCACCGTAACTTTGCAGAATATAGAGAAGCCCTGAAAGACTTGGATGCGACTGCGTTGGAAGCAGAAGCCGACGTTTTTGCAGAAGCCATGCGCTCTACTGGTTTAGATAGTGCCCACCATGCTATTTTAATCCGTTACTTGGAGCGCCAACACCCTCAGTTGCTCAGTCGGGCCCTTGGCCTAAATTCTGCTGGCGAGGCAGAACTTAAGGATAACGAAGAGTTTGCCCGCCAATTGATTCGGGTGGCTATTTTGCCTTCTGCTTATCGGGCTATTTATGGCTTTGCCGGTGTGTTAGAGCGGTCCTTGCTCTCTCGTACGGATATTGAAGGGGGCCTTAAACGGCTTATCGAACTAGACCTATGTTCTAATGTGCGTAAAAATTTGCTTGCCCAACGAGAAAGTCATGATGGCGTGACGGCCAATTCCATATTGGTAGCTGGCGCACTTATGGTGTTGGGCCAGCCTTTGGGTGTGGGGCAAGGCAAAAACCCAACCTGCCAATCGGCGCGGGGCATTAGCTTTTGGAGCCAACATACCCCTAGTTACCTGCTTAACCTGCTTATTTCTGCCGCTCGGGATGAATTTGTCGAGATTCCTTTAGAGGGCGTGGGAGTTAATTCCACTGGCCTGCAAGGCGGCTTGGTAACCGAGTTTGATATGGAACTCGACCCAGTATCCATTGTGCTGGTACCCCACTTGGATAAAATTTATGATGCCATGATGACCAAAGTGGCCTTGCGGCCAGAAGACGGCCATAAATATGTAAACCCAGCGATGTATGGGCGTGTGGTACCGTCAGGCTTTGCCTCTTTGTTTGATAAAACCAGTTTGAATATTGTTAATTTTGAAGACTTTGTTCGCCGCTTTTATGCCACTCATCATCCGGCTTATAACCATGGCCACGAAATGATTCACCCGAATCCGGTGGGCTTAATGATCACCAATTCTCATGGCGAAAAGCTGGGCGCCCATGCTGTATTGCTACAACGTATCCAAGATGATACCCACGGTAAGTTGCGAACCTATTTTTATAACCCTAACAACGAAGGCAGGCAGGCCTGGGGCCAAGATATCCAACCAAGTGTTAGCGGCAACGGTGAACTAGAAGGCGAATCCTCCTTACCTTTCCATGAATTTGTTTCTCGCCTTTATGCCTTCCACTACAACCCCTATGAAGAAGGGGATGCCTTTGCCGTTCCAGACAGCAGTATCTCTGAAATTCGCACCCTGGTAGAAGAAAGTTGGGGCCGGTCTCACCAGTGGCAATAGGGTAAGGAATCTTTTGCCTTACTGTTATAAAGGCTAATTATTGGCTTTTATGGAGTGGGCATAATGCTTTATAATTAGCCATATGGGCAATAGGGATTGTGTTGTATTTTGGGTATAACCATACTGTGGTGGTGTAACCAAATGCACCCACTGTTATGGAACAAACCGCTTTGTTTGGCTCCATAAGCTTTTGTTGATTGTTATGAAGAGGACCCTTATATATGAGACTTGCGAAACGTTTACTAGCCGGTACCGTGCTTACTGCCGTTACCCTACAACTTGCCTTGCTTAGTGCACCTGCCAATGCGGCATTAGATACCCAGAACCACTGGGCCAATAGCCATATTGACCAATTAATGCAACATAATATTATTGGTGGCTACCCAGATGGTACTTTCCGTCCGCAAAATACCATTACCCGTGCGGAATTTGCGGCCATCCTGTCTAAGGCGTTGCAGTTAGATACGGCAAGTACCGTGGATACAGGCTTTAGTGACGTGCCTATCAGCCATTGGGCTGCCCCTGCTATTACATCGGCTAAAAATGCCCAATTGGTTTCAGGCTTCCCTACCGGCGATTTTCGTCCTAACGAGCCGGTTAATCGGGCTGCGGTAATGGCGGTATTGGCAAAGGCTATCCCTGGCCAACCCGATGCTAACCAAACCCAATCGACCCTTAACCAATTTACAGATGCTAACAGCATCCCGAATTGGGCTAAAACAGCCGCTGCTGAAACTATTTTGCAGCAGGTGTTTGCTAATGAACCAAGTGCGGCCAATCGTGTGGATGCTAACCTGCCCGCTACCCGTGCAGAAGTAGCCGCCATGATGGATAAGTACCTAATGCGTAAATCTGTGGCCTTTGCTGCCCCAGGAGCCACACCAAATACTACTGACACAACGTATACGGCCAACAGTACTATCACGCCTCAAAGCAACACGGCTAACACCACGTTGCATGGCCACGTGGCGACTATTCCAGAAAACACGACCTTTAGCGCCACTTTAAAAACGGCGGTTAATAGCGAAATGGCTCAGCAGGGCGATACGGTATCTTTAACCTTGGATATGCCGATTGCCACGGCTGATAACACCATTGCTATCCCTAGTGGCACCACCATTGTGGGCGAAATTGCGGAGGTAAAATCCGCTAAACGCTTTGAAAATAACGCGATGGTGCAACTCAAATTCAAAGAGTTTGTTTTAGCCAGTGGCGAACGGATTCCGATGAAAGCCAGCATTGCGACAGACGCAAAAGATAATACTATCCATGGTGGCAGCGTTGCCGGTAGTACGGGCAAGGTAGCGACCAAAACAGCGGTTGGCGCTGGCTTGGGTGCTGCGCTTGGTACGGCCATGGGCCCACTAAGTGGCGGTAAGGTGGGTAAAGGCGCTATTTACGGTACCGCTATTGGTGCTGGCTTAGGCGCATTAACCGGTGTAGCCAGTAAAGGTAATGCGGTAGAGCTGCCTGCAGGCCAATCCCTGGTACTTACCCTGGATGAAAGTGTACAAGTAGGGGGCACCCAACAACCTGGCCAATAACCCCTAACGGCTGATTAAAAAATTACCCCCTGTATTAACCATTGTTAGTGCAGGGGGTATTTTTATAGCTAAAAATGGAGAGGATGTTAGCGTGGATTAATGTTTGCCAAACTGGGCTTTGCGTAGGCGAATGCTGTCTGGCGTTACTTCCATTAGCTCATCAACGGCAATGTAGTCCAAGCCAAACTCTAGGGTTACTTCAATTGGGGTAGAAAGTACTTCCATCACATCAGCGGTAGCGCTACGCATGTTGGTTAGTTTTTTGGGGCGGCATACATTAAGCTTTAAATCTTGCTGGCGGTTATTTTCGCCTACAATCATGCCGGGGTATACAGTGGTACGTGGGGCCACAAAAAAGGTGCCACGGTCTTCTAGGTTTTTTAGGGCGTAGGCAGTGGTTTCACCTTGCTCTGCACTAACTAAAACCCCATTGCGGTGGGTGCCAATATCGCCTACCCAGGGTTGGTAATCCTGAAAGGCGGCTGTCATCATGCCCTGGCCGCGGGTTAAACGAATAAACTCGCTACGGAAGCCGAGTAAGCCACGGCTAGGGATAACAAAGCGAAGCATGGTGCGTCCGTGGCTGGCTTCCATGTGCTGCATATCTCCTTTTCGGGCGGCTAAACGTTCAATGCAAGCACCGACACCATCATCGGGTACATCTAGCATCAGTTCTTCAAAGGGCTCGCACAGCTTGCCGTCTATCTCTTTGGTAAATACTTCTGGCTTACTAACCTGGAACTCATACCCTTCGCGACGCATGGTTTCAATCAAAATGCTTAGGTGTAGTTCGCCACGGCCACTCACAATAAAGCTATCGGCGGTGGGGCCATCTTCTACCCGTAGGCTAATATTGCTACGGGTTTCTCGCTCTAGGCGGTCTTTAATTTGACGAGATGTGACAAATTTACCTTCGCGCCCTGCCAGTGGGCTGGTATTAATCAGGAAGGTCATTTTGAGGGTAGGCTCTTCCAACAGGATTTTTGGCAACCCTTCCGGGGAGTCTAAGGCGCAGATGGTTTCGCCAATTTGAATTTCTGGCAACCCGGCGACGGCCACAATATCACCGGCCATGGCTTGCTCAATTTCGATACGCTTTTGGCCTTCAAAGCCAAACAGCTTGGTAACACGGTGTTGGGTGGTTTTGCCGTTGTTGCCTACCAGCGCTACGGTTTGGCCCACGTTAATGGTGCCACGGTAAATGCGGCCAATACAAATTCGGCCTAGGTAATCGTTATAATCCAGGGTACTGGCTTGCAGCTGTAGGGGGGCGTTGGCATCGGCGCCACCGGCTACCACAGGGCTAGGGATATGTTTAATAATGCTATCAAATAAGGGGGTAAAATCGGTTAATTCGTCAGACATCTCCGCTTTGCTAGTGCCTTGTAAGCCGCACGCGTACACTACCGGAAAGTCTAATTGGTCTTCGTCGGCACCGAGTTCGATGAGTAGATCTACCACTTTATCTACAGCGCGGGCTGGGTTCGCCGCGTCGCGGTCAATTTTATTGACTACCACCACAATTTTTAGGTGGTGAGATAAGGCTTTGCGCAATACAAAGCGGGTTTGGGGCATAGGGCCTTCTACGGCATCCACAATTAGTAGGGCGCCTTGCACCATGGTCAGCACTCGCTCTACCTCGCCGCCAAAGTCAGCGTGGCCAGGGGTATCCAAAATATTAATTTTGGTATCGCCAACGGTCACCGCGCAGTTTTTGGATAGGATGGTAATGCCCCGCTCACGCTCAAGGTCGTGGCTATCCATGGCGCGTTCTACCTTGGTTTCGTTTTCTCGGTACACGCCGCTTTGGTTAAACATACTATCGACTAGTGTGGTTTTACCATGGTCTACGTGGGCAATAATCGCAATATTACGGATGTTATCGGCGGACGTTAGGGTAGAGATAGATGACATGGTGTGCTTTCGGGTAAATTAGGTTAATAAAAGTGGGTGAGGTAAATAGTTGTCAATTTAAGGCGTAGCCAGCCGTGCAATATGCATAATGAAGTGATTATGGCTTATTAGCAAGTATGGCGGCTATTTTTCTTAGCCTGGCAGTATATCACTTAAATACGCTTGTAACCTTTTAACATTGCCCGTTGCTAGTTAAGTAAAATGTGACTGGGCACGTAACGAGATGAAACAAAAGGTATATTATTCGGATATGGCGCTGACAATCCGGACCTTTATATTGTTTTTATTATTTAAGAGATAAAATTAGGTGGAGACAACAACCGTTGGTGTATTACTGCACCAACATAATTTGGGAGTATAAATATATGTTATTAGGATTAGCTTTAACAGCAGCCTCCGTTTTTGGTACCAAAAAAACGGCAGAAAATGTTAAAAAAGAGATCGATAAAACTAACAAAACGGAAAGTGGGCAATCCTATTTAAATGCTAACCCATTTAACCAAGATGGCAATTTAAGTGTTAGAAATACAAAAGGGTTCCTGTTTTCTGCGTACGGTGATTACGCTGGTGAAGATGGGAAATACGATGTTACCGAACTTGAAGAATTAAGCCAAATCATTGAAGAACGCTATGAAAAATTGGAAGGTAAGGAAGGGCGATTCGCTGAAAAGCTTGCCAAAAACCTTGGTAAGCAAATGGAGATGCTGGAAGCTTTGATAAACAACTTTAGCGAGATTAGTAGCGCGGATGATGATAGTGCAACACTAAGCAAAAAAGACATTAAAAAAACGGGCCGGCAACATAGTAACGGGTCTGGGTCCCAGCGATATATAGATTTAAGCCGCCTTGGTGGCTAGGCAGTTAATATAATTAGCAATAACCCCAAGCCTGGAGTGTACTAGGCTTGGGGCGTTGCTTTTAAGTGGTTAAAAACCTATAAGGCTAGTGTAATTGGTAATACCTTGCTCTTTGTGTGGCGTTCAATCTGTTTTAGGCTGCGCTTTTCGTGGGAGTTTATAAAGGTATAGGATTTACCCGATTGCTCTGCCCGGCCAGTACGGCCAATGCGGTGGACATAACTTTCAGAGGTTTTGGGCATGTCATAGTTGAAGACGGCATCTATATTCTTCACATCGATGCCGCGGGCGGCCACATCGGTTGCTACTAGGTATTGAACAGTGCCTTTACGGAATTTACCCATAATGCGGTTGCGCTGGGATTGGGATAACCCACCGTGAAGACCGTCGGCCGGGAGCCCATCTTTTTGGAGCAGGTTGGTGAGTTTGTCTACCTGGCGTTTGGTATTACAAAAAATAACTGCTAAATGCAGGGATTCATCTGTAATGAGTTGATTAATGGCGCGGCGGCGTTTGGATGGGTCGATTTGTAGGTAATGCTGGGTAACGTTTCGGGCGCTGGCATTATCTTCCGATGTTTTTACAAAAGCGGGTTGCTGCAAGTGGGTTTTTGCTAGCTTTTTAATGGCATCCGACATGGTGGCAGAAAATAAAATGGTTTGCCGTTGGGGGGGGAGTTGTTCTAACACGTGCTCGATGTCTTTTCTAAAGCCCATGTCTAGCATTTCGTCTGCTTCATCCAATACCATAAAGCGTACCGCGCCTAGCCTTAAGTGGCCGCGGCTCATCATATCCATTACTCGGCCAGGGGTGCCCACTACAATTAAAGGCCGCTTTTGTAAGGCGCGTACTTGTTTGGGGATGGGCTCGCCGCCATAGATGGACACTGCGTTCACTTTAGGATGGTGCTCTAGCAGGGCGTTAATTTCGCCGGTAACTTGTTGGGCCAGTTCTCGGGTGGGGCACAGCACTAACGCCTGTACTTTGCGGCTTGGTATATAGAGTTGTTCAATAATAGGGATGCCAAATGCCGCTGTTTTGCCGGTACCGGTTTCAGCTTGGCCAATCATATCGTTACCGTTTAACAATAGGGGGATGGCTTGGTGCTGAATGGTAGAGGGTGTTTTAAAGCCCATGCGGGCCAGGCTGGTGTGCATGCCTTCAGATAAGGATAATTGGGTAAAGCTAGGGGCACTGGGAGCCGTATTAGGGGCATCCACGTGTTGGGTGGTAAGGGTCATTAATACGTCTTTCGTAGAAAAGTAAAAAAAGTTAGGATTAAATGAATAGCCGCAGATAAATAAATTAGGTTTATGGACGCTTATTAGGTGCAGTACCTATGTAAAACCGCCTAAAAACCAAAACACGCCTTTTTGTACAAAAAGGCAGAATTATATGCGAAATAACCAATAAACAGGCAAGCAGCCTACTTATGCAGTGTTTGAATTTAAGAGCCTCATTTAAGTGTTTAAATGAAAGATTGTTGGATGAGGCTCGTATTAAGATAAATAAAAACCGTATCAAAAAATCTAGATACAGAGTATTGTGGCCCCGCGGCACTAAAATAACAACCCTAGCCTGCAAATATTAATGATTGTAGGGGTGTGGGGCTTCGGTGCCGGGCAGGTGTTTAACTTACCGGTTATTGGTGGCACACTGGTACTATTCATCGGGCAATAATAGGATATGCTGACTAGTTATGACTAATACCCAGCCCCCGCTAGAGGATAGCTATATTTACATACTTGCCAAGGCCCAAAAAGGCTTGGGGCTTACGGATACACAGTTGACAGCGCATACCGAAATCTCGCCGGAGCTCCTTGAGGAGATTAAATCGGGTGGGTATAACGATAACGTGCCGGGGCATTCGCCGGCCTTGTTAAAACTGGCTTTTGCCCTGAATTTAAATGGCCCAGCTTTGGTAGCCATGGCAAAAAATTGCTACCAGCCTACAGCCACTTCTTTACCAATAGGGTTGGCTATGTTTACCACCCCTTTTGGTGCTGGTATGACGGTAAATGCTTACCTGGTGTGGGATGAGGCCACCAAACGTGCCATTACGATTGATACAGGCAGCAGTTGCCAGCCAATGCTTCAGTATGCCAGTAAGCACCACCTTACCTTTGCTAAGCATGTGGTTACCCACACCCATTTAGACCACTTGGCCGATATAGATACCTTGCTAGAAAAAGGCCAGGGCCTTGGCTATGGCCCTGCCATTGAAAATCCCCTTGGTTTAACGCCCATTAAGGGTGGGGATGGCTTGATTGTGGGCGAGCTGCACGTTCGTGTGCTGGGGACGCATGGCCACACCCCTGGCGGGTTAAGTTATTATATTACTGGGCTAGAAACCCCCATTGTGGTGGTGGGCGACGCCTTGTTTGCAGGGTCTATGGGGGGTGTGCCGTCACATGCTTATCAAACAGCCCTTCGTAATAATAGAGAGCACTTGTTAACGTTGCCTAAAAACACCATAATTTGCCCAGGCCATGGCCCCCTAACCACTGTTGGGCAAGAGCGCCAACATAACCCTTTTTTTAGTATTGATGCATAAGGTTTCCCCTCGATGATGAATATGACTAACAGTAGCCGCATTGGGTTTGTGGGGGTTGGCCGAATGGGGGCTAACATGGCCCGTTGCCTAAACGATGCCGGCTTCCCTGTTAGTGCTGTGTACGATGTTAATACGGATGAGGCTAAAGCCCTTTCGGAAGAGCTCAACACGCTGTTGGCGGCATCCTTGCATGAGGTGACCCAACACAGTGATGTGGTGATTACGGTGGTGACGGATGACAATGCCATGCAGGCAATTTACCTGGATGGGGATGACACGTTGTTGCAAGGTGCTGAGGGTACTTTGTTTATTAATTGTGCCACGGTTACCCCGGCGATTCATCAAACTATCCGCACAGCCTGCGATGCTGCTGGGGCAGAAGTGTTGGAATGCCCTATGGCGTCTAGTATTCCGCAGGCACGCAATGGCGAGTTATATTTGATGTGTGGCGGTAAAGCGTCTGTATTTAAGGCGGCCATGCCTATTATTGATGCGTTATCTTCTCAGGCGGTTTATATCGGTGAAGTGACGACAGCAGCCACCATGAAAGCCTTGGTTAATATGGTAATGAATATTAATACGGCAGGCGCAGCAGAAGGCTTAGGGTTAGCGGATGCCCTTGGGCTGGATTTAGACTTGGTTCGGCATATTTTTTCTCAAACAGGTGCTAACTCTCGTGCGTTGCAAACCGATGGCGAAGACATGCAACGTCGTGGTCATGAAGCGTATTTTTCTGCGGCCCATGCAGCAAAAGATAGTGGTATTGCGTTGAAGATGGGGAAAGACGAAGGCTTGCCGATGGTGCTTGCGGAGGCGACTAAAAACCAATACGATACATTGGTAAAGCATAATCTGGGCCACTTGGATAAATCTGGCATTGCCGAATTAACCTTTAAAGACCGCATGCCCAAGTAATTATGAAGTGGGGGAGCTTAATTGCCTGTAGGGCCTAAAACGGTGTAAGGATGGATCGTTTCTACGCTGAAATGGTTGCGGGGTGGCTGTTTGGGTTGGTTTTGATGGGTATCCACGAACGCTTTAAACGCTGTGTATTAAGAAATATTGCAGATTTTGATATACAAGGCTGGGTGGGCTGGATATCTTACGTATTTTTTTATGCTCACAGGAAGCAATCTGAATCTTAATATTGTTTTTATTATTTTAAGAGTGGTATTTAGGTGGTGCCGTGTGTGTAGGCAAGCCTAACAAGTGGAGTGGAGTGTGGATTATGACGAGCATTAGTAGCTCGCAGGCGTTTTATACAGCCTTGCAACAGCAACAAACAATTAGCCGAAGTAAACTGGAAGCCAAAGCTGACAAAACCGTTCAGGGCAATGATAACTTAGCGGATATGCTGGATGCCATTAGCCAGATTGAAATGGAGCTTTTGACAAGAGAAGCCAGTGAGGATGAAATCCGTGTTTCTACCGATGAACTGTCGAGCACGGTAACCCTGGATACAGGCTTGATGGGTACGATTAAAAAGGCGATTACCAAGTTTGAGCATAACTTGGAATTGACGACGACAGAAATGGCGGCAGTTAGCAAATTTGTTAGCACGCTAGAAGGCGGTAGCCAATCAGAGTTGGCGCTTATGGGTGCAACGGAAGAAGAGTATGCCGCTACCAAGGATTCTAAAAAAATTAAATATGAAACAGGTGTAACGGATGATGGCGTGGAATACGCCATTATGACGGGGTTAAGTACTAACTTTTTAGAAACCTTGCGCGAAGAAGCGTCGAATAAGAAAAACCCGACAAAAGAAGATATCGTACACCATCTTAATAAATTAGAATCTGGTGATAATAAAAATAGGCTAGACCAGGAAAAAATCCTGGGGTATCGCTTTATTTTAGATAATTGGAATGAATTGACCAAATCGGGCGGTAATAAAAAACTAACCAAATCCAACCTTAAGCAAATAGGCAAACTAACGGAAGATAATGGCTACGTTACCTTGGATAATGTGTCTATTTCTTCCACCCTGAAGAAGAATTACCACCGTAGAAAAGTTTGGGGAACAGTTGCCGGTGCTGTGGTAGCCACAGTGGCAACCATTGCAACGGGCGGCGCATTAGGCCCCGTGGCTGCGGGTGCGATTGGTGGCGCTGCAGGTTCTATAACCGGTGGTGTGATTGAAGGTAAGCCTATAGAAAATATTGTTAAAGATGCGGCCCTAGGGGCTGCCTTGGGTGCTGCCGGTGGCGCAGCAGCTAAGGGTGCCAGTGCGGCGGCAAGCAAAATTACAAAAAAAATGGCAGATGCAGCAATAAAAGAAGGTGCCAGTGGTTTAACTAGGGCGCTAACCGGTAAGGCAGCCCAAGCGGCTGTAGAGGGTGCCGTAAAAGGCGCCGCACGAAGCGTTACAACCGCTACCTTGAGCGATTTAGCTGATGATGGCCGTATTAATAACGTGGGTGGTATTGCAACACAAGCTTGGCGCGGAGCTGTCTCTGGCGCGGTGGCGGGTACTGTAACCCAACCCCTGGGCGATAATATGCTTGGCAACTCCTTAGAACGAGGGGTGCAGCAAACGGTGCAACGGGCCGCTAATGGCGAAACAGATATTGGCGGGCTGGTAGCCGAATTTGCCGGTGGCACGGTTTCTGGTGCGGTAGAGCATGGCCTTGGTAACCTAGCCGGTACCCTTGCCCCGAATAATGATAATAAACTTTTGAATGCCAGTTTAACAGGCGGTACTATTGGTTTTGCCTCTGGCATGGCAGGCGAGCTAACAGAAAGTGCCTTTGAAGGTGAGTTTGATGGTATTGAAATCCTAGAGTCGTCATTAGCCAATATGCGGAGTGGTGCTACATCCGCCAGTATAGACAGTAGGGTTGAGGCTGAAAAGCAGCAGCAATTACAGCGCGAACGAGCAAAGCAACAACAGCCTGTATCTAGGGAGACCAACTACATTTTACATTCAAAATTTCCGACTGCGTCTAATTGGGATATTGATAAATATTTAAATAACCCTTGGATTAATGAGGCTGAGCAGGCACCGAGTGAGCCTGTAAGCCCTTATTACCAGAAATCCGCCCCCATGTTCCCTGGTCTAGATGAAAAAACCGTAGACCTGAAGTGGCTTACGGACCAAAGTAACCAGTCGAATTCAGCTCCTGTTTATACGCCCTCTATGCCGTTTGGTGCACCTAACAATATTCCATCCTTTAATCAAGCTTGGAGTACCCCTGCCAGCTCTCAGAAAAGTAGTTCACCATCTACTTCTATTAATAGAGGAGCTTCGTTAAACTTGCCTGTTGGTAGCCATTGGCAATTACCGCCCCCCCAGGCATGGCAAACAAACCAAGCAAACCCCTATGCTTCTAACGCTACTGGGTCAACCACTCGTCATGGCATTGAAGGAGCCTATGACCTGGCGAATGAAGCAAAAACACATTTCGATGACTGGAATGCAGACCCTACATATGAAGGGAATCCACCCTTGGATCTCAGTGAAGGGTATAATGGGTATGTTCAGGATCGACAAAAGTCACAACATCAGCGTGGTTTCTTCAATCGGGTATTCGGTGGCAACCGGAAGAACTAAGCTAATCAAAGCTATCGCTTATTAAAAACACTAGCGGGGCCGTCGTCGGGTTTAATAATACCAGCTTGGCCCCGCTTTTAGTTGGTCGATGGCAATGAGTGTTAGGTGTATTGCTATTCAGTGGTAAAATCTAGGGGCACTGCTAGCGATGATGTAAGCGCGTTTGGTAGTGACTCTGTTTTTGCTGCAAGGCCCCTAATTGATGGATACCGCTGTTGAGAAAACCGAACCCACTAAGCTGGGCACCTTTGGTGGGGTGTTTACCCCCACCACGCTAACCATTCTCGGCGTTATTATGTTTATGCGGGCCAACTTTGTGATTGGCCAGGCAGGCGTGTTGGATGCCATTGTTATCCTGTGTATCGCTAAAGCCATTACTTTTTTAACCAGCCTATCTATTAGCGCGATTGCCACGAATATTCAGGTGCGGGGTGGTGGCTCGTACTTTCTTATTTCTCGGGTGTTAGGGCCAGAATTTGGCGGCGCTGTTGGCGTGTCTTTGTTCACTGCTACCGCGCTTTCGGCGCCCTTTTATGTGATTGGTTTTATTGAAGCCCTGGTGTTGACCTTTCCTGTGTTAGAAACTTACCAGTTGTGGATAGCACTGGGGGTTACCACGCTGATTGGTGTGGTGGCCTTTGTCGGGGCTAATTGGGCTATTAAAGTACAATATTTTATTATGACGGTGCTATTTTTGGCCATTGTGGTGGCCCTAGGAGGAAGCGCCCTTAATTTTGACCCTGAACTGTTGCAGCAAAACTTAGTAAGTGGGTACACTAGCCTTACCAACGGCAGTATGGGCACGTACTCTTTTTGGCTGGTGTTTGCTATCTATTTCCCTGCGGTTACAGGCATTGATGCTGGGTTAAATATGTCTGGGGATTTGGAGAACCCTACTAAAAGCCTGCCGTGGGGTACGCTGACGGCAGTGACAGTTGGGTTTATCGTGTATCTTGGCCAAATTTTTCTGGCTGGGGGTAGCTTTAACCGCCTGGAGATGATTGAAGCGCCATTCCAAATATTGGTGGATAATGCCCTGTTTGGCACCGGGTTTTTGGTAATTTCTGGGGTGTTTGCGGCAACGTTGTCTAGCGCGCTGGGTAGTATTTTGGGGGCACCTAGGGTATTACAGGCATTGGCTCGCGACCCTATTTTGCTATGGTTGCGGCCTTTTTCTAAGGGCGAGGGAGAGAATGACGAGCCCCAACGTGCGCTAATACTGACGTATATACTGACCTGTATTATTTTAATTTGGGCTTATACAATTGCTGGTGGCGATGCCTTAAACGCCATCGCCTCGCTGATTGCCATGTTCTTTTTGTATACCTATGGCACTATTAACCTGGCCGCCTTTATTGAGGCCTACGGCAGGAACCCTTCTTTCCGGCCTCGGTTTAAGTTTTTCCATTGGATTAGTGCGCTCGTTGGCGGTATTGGCTCCATTTCAGCCGCCTTCTTAATCGATTCTGGTGCGGCGATTATTGCAGCGGTTTTAATTTGTGGCCTTATTTATTATCTGTTTACTAAAAAAACGGCGGCTTCTTTTGGTGATGCGCGGCGTGGGTTTGTGTACACCGCGGTTAGAAATAATCTGCTTCGCCTTCGGCAGATGAAGACGGATGCTAAAAATTGGCGCCCAACGTTGTTGGTGTTCTCTGGTAATCCCCAATCCAGAGAAGCTTTTGTGATGTATGCTATTTGGTTGTGCTCTGGCCGTGGCATTGTGTTGTTGGTTAATATTATTACCTCCCATGCCACTAATTTGGCGGATCGGCTGCGGGGCGCCACAAGGCAGTTGGATGACTTTTGTACCGAAGAAAAAATCCAAGCTTTCCCCATGGTGTTGGCGGCAGATGACTTGTCGTCTGGTGTGTCTTTTGCCCTTCAGTCGGCTCTTTCTGGCTTAGTAAAGCCTAATGTGGCGGTGTTTGGCTGGTGTGAAGATAGCGAAAAACTACCGGAATACATTCAGCAACTACGCTTTGCAGATGAATTAGGCTTGAATATTGTGATTATTGAAGCCAATGAAGTGCCCAACCCGGCTTGGCAAAAACGCGTTGATATTTGGTGGCGAGGTAGCACTAACGGTAACTTAATGATGTTACTGGGTTATTTGCTCCATGATAACTGGGAGTGGGGTAAAAGCACGATTCAAGTATTACGGTCGGTGAATGATAAGGCGGGTATGGCGCCTGCCTTAGAAAATTTGAATGAAATTATTCACGATTCTCGTATTAACGCCAAGGCCAAGGTGGTGCTGGAAGCCTCTTCGTTTAAAGAGACGTTTATGGGGCAATCCCACAATAGTGATTGTGTTTTCCTAGGGTTTGCGATTCCAAAAGAAGGCGAAGAGCAGGCCTGGTACCAAAATTATAGCCAGCTGATTGGTATTGCCAAAACCACTATCTTAATTCACTCTAATGACCAAACAAATATTCTGCAATAGGTGGTGTGGCACGGTATAATATTGTGGCTTCGGCTTTATCTTTAGAAAGATGGTTTGATTATGCAGGCTCATGCCCTTGGCGACATTAATGTCCACCAAATTACCTTACTGCTAACAATTTCCGCTTGTGTGGCGGCGGTAGTGCAACGTATTAAAATTCCATATACCGTTGCGCTTGTTGTTGTAGGGTTGGGTTTAAGTTTCTTCCACCTTATTACTCCCATTGAACTGAGCGAAGAGTTGGTACTGTTTATTTTTCTGCCCGCCTTGTTGTTT
This sequence comes from bacterium, assembly GCA_030429585.1. GTDB lineage: Bacteria > Cyanobacteriota > Vampirovibrionia > Vampirovibrionales > Vampirovibrionaceae > JAUIEU01. Next base: position 383,738 of record JAUIEU010000001.1, read on the forward strand.
GAGGCGGCCTGGAATCTGAACGTCCACTATATTAAAGAAACATGGAAAAATATTGGTTTGATGGCCACGTTGGGTGTGGTTCTTGCCATTGCCTGTATTGGGTTTGGGTTACATGCCTTGCTGCATTTGCCGTTGTTGGTTTGCTTGTTGTTTGGTGCCGTTATTGCCCCTACCGACCCGGTTAGCGTTGTGGCCATTATGAAGAAACTCCACCTGGATCACCGCCTTTCTGCCCTGGTGGAAGGCGAAAGCTTATTTAATGATGGCACCTCTGTTGTGTTTTTTAAATTGATTTTGGCTATTTTGCTAACCTTTGGCTTAACCATGACCCAAGACCAAGCGATACCATACTTGGGTGGCAGTGTGCTTCAGTTTTTAGGCGTTGTAGGTGGCGGTAGCATTATTGGTGGTGTGTTTGGGTATGGCTTTTCTAAAATCACCCGCTTTTTTAACGACCATTTGCTAGAGCTAACCTTTACCACCATTGCGGCTTATGGCTCCTTTTTAACGGCCGAATTAATTGGCGTCCCCGGTATTGTAAACGGGATGCATTTTAGTGGCGTTATTGCGACAGTAACCGCCGGGCTGGTAATGGGTAATTTTGGTAGGCAAACCGGCATGTCGGCGTCTACTCAAATTGTTGTATCCAGCTTTTGGGAGTACGCCGCCTTTGCCATGAACTCGCTACTCTTCCTGTTGGTTGGGTTGGAGATTCAGCTGAGTCAGTTGGTGCACTATTGGATGCCTATAACCGTGGCTATTGTGGTGGTGGTGCTTGCGCGGGCCATTGCGGTGTACGGTTTATCGTTGTTTGCTAAGGTTACCAACATTGGTAAAATCCCCTTCAATTGGCAGCATGTATTGGTGGCTGGCGGTTTGCGTGGGGCATTATCCATGGCGCTTATTTTAAGTATTCCGCGTGGCCTGCTAGGCGAGGAGTTGCGCGAGCTGCTAATTGTGATGACCTTTGGCGTGGTGTTGTTTACCCTGTTAGTACAAGGCCTTAGTATTGGTAAATTATTGCAATGGCTTAAGCTGGGTCGCCAAGCGAATGAGCAGCAACAACAGTATGAAAAAATTAGGGCTCAAATGGCCTGTGCTTTATCCGCCTTAAAAAAGCTGGCCCATTGGCAAGCCCAAGGCGAAGTTACGCCGTTGATTGCCAATGAACTTTCTGCCCAGTTAAACACGGAACTGACGGAGTATAAGGCTAGTATCGAGGCCATGCATTTGTCTCATGCCGAATTGGTTGCGGAAGACCGTGAAGCGGTTGAAAAACAATTGCTGGTTGTTAAAAAAGCAACGGTTACGGATATGGTTAATAATGGTTTTATGGATGAAGAGATTGGCCAGGAGCTAAAAACAGAGTTAGATGATCGTTTGTTATCCACGTAAGCTGTATGGGTGTACTAAGCAATAAAGGTGGCTTTTGTATGTTGAATAAATGCGCTTTATGTATGGTTTTATGCATGACAGGTTTGTTTGTTTTTTCGCTACCCACATGGGCCGATTGCCAATATGCGAGGGATACCTACCAAGATAGTGAATATGCGTTTCGATCGGCTAAATTCAATTTGGAAAGCAGCCTGTCTAGTTTCCAAGATTGTGTTAGTTTTTCTGATGGACAGGATGACTGTAGCTCGGAGTTGCATGATACCCAGTCATTACATAATGATTTTGAAAACGAAGTGAGCAGATTGCTTTATGCTGAGCAGGACGTGCAGTTGGAATGTTGGTAAATCTGCTTAGTCCCCTGCGCGGGTAAACACGTAGTTTGCCTCGTCAGAGAGGGCTTTAGAAAATTGGTACCCACCGCTATCAAAGTCTTTTAGGGCTTCAGGGGTTTCTACCTTTTGCTGAATCATATAGCGGGCCATCATGCCTCTGGCGCGTTTGGCAAACAGGCCAATGGTTTTAGGGGTACCCTTTTTTATATCCTTAAAGTTGCAGGTTATAAACCCGTGGGTTAGCTGCTTGGGTTGGATGGCTTTAATGTATTCGTTGGAGGCGAGGGAAATAACAGTTTTGTTGTTGTGGTCTTTTACCCGCGCATTGCACGCGTCTGTTAGGGTGCTGCCCCAAAACTGGTAAAGGTTTTTTCCGGTGGGGTTGGTAAGTGAGGTGCCCATTTCTAGCCGGTAGGGTTGCATTAAATCGAGTGGGCGAAGCAGGCCATACAAGCCAGAGAGGATGTTTACGTGTTGCTGGGCATAGGTTATGTCATCTGCGGAAAGGGTGTCAGCATCTAGCCCGGTATAGGTATCCCCACGAAAGGTAAGGATGGCGGGCCGTGCGTTTTGGGGGGTGAATGGTGTGGTATAGGCTTGGTAGCGCTGCTGGTTAAGGGTGGCCAAGTTTTCAGAAATACCCATCAACTCTTGGAGTTCATCAGTGGTGAGGGTTTTGGCAGTGTTGATTAAAGTTTGGGCCTGCTCTAAAAAATCTGGCTGGCTATGGTTGGGTAAATCCCAATCAGGGCCTTCGTCTAGTTTTTTAGCCGGGGATAGTAATGCCAGCATAGCGGTCGTCCTTAAACAGTAGATATCGACCAAAATATAACAGGTATGCCTATGGTAGGGCTAGTGCTTTATAAGGCGGATAGCACCATAAAAAAATCCCTTGCAACCATGGCAGGCAGTTGCAAGGGGGAAATCTTGAATAATGTGTGTGGGGGAGTAGGTGGTCTTGTATGTGGGGGCATGTACATTCTGTAAAGTGAGGGTATGTATAGTATCGACCACAAGGAGCTCTTCCCTAGTAGCCAGCCTTCTATAGTGGGGCCTTATAATGTTACTGTTTTGACATATTTTGGGCTGATGCCCGCTGGGATAGGCCGTTACCGCTAATAAGTTCGTCGCCAGCGTTAATGGTAATGGTGTTGGCTTTAATTAACCGCTGAAAGGTTTGTTGGCCGCAGCCGATGGCGGCAGGGATGGCAAATTCGGCACATCGAATTGTCATGTGCGAATTGCTACCGCCGTACATGGTAACTAACCCAGCTATGGGGTGGGTGAAAATCCAGTCAAAACCAGGGTCGGCATTTTCAATGCAGACAATGCGCCCTGTTAGGGATTCTCGGCAAGGTTGGCGATTGGTGAGCAAAATAGGAGTGGCGGTTATGGCCTTACGGGTAACAAAGTTGGGTTTGCCGCGTTGCAGCGGGGTTACATATAAATCCCCCACATGCCGAATAATATGGCTAAGCTGCAAAGAGCGTGTCACGGCAAGCTCTTGCTGGCCTTGTTGGGCTAAGGTTTGGTATGTTTCTGAAGGGTTGGTGAGCAAGGGGTGATTGAGTGTGTTGAGTAGGGGGCTAATATGAATAAAAGAAACATCGTTGCGGCTAAGGCCGTAGTGCTGCCCCCACTGGGCCAGTAGCTCTAAACTGTTAGAAACGGTTCGCGTAAAGATGAATTTGGCGTTTTCGCGTTCGGTAATCGCCATTCGGCAATAGTTTAGCAGTGTGTCAGTGTCTACAGAAAGCTCGGCCTTGTGAAGGGCCTGCTGAACGCGTTGACTTTCGTCATGGGTAAAGCGAAAGGTAGGTATTGTGATACTTTCATGTGGGGTGATCGTATCTGGTTGGCCAAACAATTCGTCTGTCCGCTGATCGTACCGAGGGGATAAAATATCGTAGGTGCCGGGCCGCAAGTGGCCGTAAACAGCTAAAAATTCCTCTTGTTGGTGCTTATCCCCACGAGTGGCCACTGTTAAACCGGTAGACATGGTGCGGGTAATGGTGTGGAGGGATTGGCGAAAAGCCGTTAGCCGTTCTTCGTTTAGGGCGCCTACTGCCACTAGCGAGCGAAGCATGGATTCCGCCACAAACGCATGGCGGGCAATAACGGCAAAGGGAAAGGTACCAAATTGACGGCACTGAGAGATCCACCGGCGCAGTGTATAGAGTAGGGTGTCTGGGTTGGCAGTTTGGCTTGCGTCAGCGTGCCAGGGGTCGGCCTGTTGCAGCTTGGTTAAGGTGGCAATATCTTGTAGCGCGGTAGCTAAACTACCCCCAAGGATGAGTTGGTGGGTAAGCTGGCTGAGTGTTTGGTAGTACTGATCTCTATCGTGCGGGCTTAGGTGGTGTTGGTAACGGGCCTCTATGGTGGCACGGGTAGTGCAATCTACTGCGGTCTGGGCAATGTTAAATTCAATTTTGTCATGCCATTCTGGGTGATTGCATAATTGGTCTAGCCACTCGGTAATCAGGGTTTCGCCAATCCTATCCGGTAAATTAGCCGGTAGAAAAGAGTTAAAACTGTTGCGCACATCGATATAGGGCTTGCCTGCAATCATCACCATCAGGGCTTCGCCATCGGGGTGGCGATAGCCTAAGCTAGCCCTGGATTTTCGCCAAATGCTATCCGTAATAAGGGTGCGATACAGAGACGCCGCCAAGGGCCGAGGCGTCGTGCCAATCATCTCAGCCGGGTTCCAGTCAGACATTTCCGTTAGAACAGTGTGGCTCCCCAGTAGGTTGCCGCGGCGGTGGCTTTGCCGGGCAAAAAATTGCTGAATATAGGGGTATTGCCGAGCAATGCTTTCCGCAACATGGGGGTGCCAGTGGTGTTGCACGGTAATGGGTCGTACTTGCAGTACCACCAATGCATCGCTGTGGGTGTGGGCAAATTCAATATCCAGTGGGGTATCGCCAAATAATGCGTATAGCTCTTGGGCCATGGCCCACCACTTGGCCACTCTTGGCGAATCCAGCATGGTGGGCTGGCAATGGTGGTGGATAAGTACGGTTTTGTTTACCCCAATCCCCCCTGTTATGGTATCGGTGCGCCCGGATTCATCATCATAATTAATAACGTAATAGGGGGCCCCATCCGTTAGGGTGCAAGTCGTAATCACGCCGCTTACTGCCACATTGGCTAGCATGGGTTGTATTAATACTTGTTGCGGGTCGGTGCTTTCGGTTATTTTCTCGTCGTAAGAGTCAATAACCGTATCGATGGCCGGTGAGAGTGCCTCAGCGGTAGGGGTAACATCCAATACAGAGGCAAAGGCCCCTGCCTGGCTGTGGGTTTGAGTGTCTTCTGCAGTGCTGCTGCTGCGCACTACCACGTTGCCTGTGCCAAACTGTTGGGCTACTTGGTTCATAATAAGGCTTGGTTCAGTGCGCCATTGGGCTACGGTAAATACATAGGCGGGCAATACGGTTGCACTGTGCAGCTTACCGGCAAGTTGTTGCAGGGTTTCGCCTTTAGTACCCCACGTGGGGGCGATGTGTTGAGTAGGGGCCATAAGGTGTGTGGTTGTAATAAATTGTAGAGAATAAGAGCCCTGGAGGGCCTGTACACCAGTATAACATTAGGGCATATAGAGGTTACGGTATTCTTTAGGGCTACGTTAGGTGGTGTAATTACAGGTAGGGGCGTCGTTGGCCGATACAAAACTCATTTAGAATTGAACTACCGAGTACGTTATTAATAAGTGTACTTGGGGATACACCTAAGACCAGTTAGATAGTTAGAGCCCAACACCTCCGATTGAGATGAGTTATGCAGCGCATCGGGTTACCTGTATTTGCCACATGGTTACACCGCCTGGTTGCGGTGGCGGCTAGCTGCCAGGGTAGTTTCGCATGGGTAAGGGGTGGCCTATGTTAGAAGGGTTTAATCTGCTAAACACCAATACCTTGTTACTAGGTGCTATTGCGGCTTTGTTATTAATTATTTTGCTGGTTAATGTAAAGCGAAACCGTGCTGTAGCCTTGGCTAATGAGACGGCTGTTAGGCTGGCCAATAATAATACCCTGCTAGAGCTCTTAAGCATTATTTCTAATGCCACCAGTACCGAAGCCAGCGCTGAAGAATATATTGAGTTTTCGTTAGAAAAAGTATGTGAGTATATGGGCTGGCCTATCGGCCATGTGTATAAACTGGATGAAGCTACCCAGCAACTAAGCCCAATGGCCCTGTGGAAGTTAAGCGACCCAGAGCAATGGCAACCCTTTACTCAAGCCACGATGGCACTATCCTTTAAAAAAGATAGATGCTTGATTTGCCATGAAATGGCCAGCGGTAAGGTTGTTTGGGCGGATAATATTAGTGATGACCCAGAGTTTAAACGGCGGGATGTTGCACGAGAGCTGGATTTAAAAACAGGGTGTATCTTGCCTATTGTCATTAACGGGCACGTAGCCTACGTATTAGAGTTTTACACGGAAGAGGCGGTGGCTAAATCGCCCAGCGTTGTCGAAACGCTGACCCAAATTGCCAGCCATATTAGCCGCGCCGTTAGTAAGCGCCAGTTGGAACAAAAGCTTCAGGATACAGCCAGGCGCTTTGAAGCTATCTTTAATCAAACCTTCCAGTTTATTGGGGTATTGTCGCCAGAAGGGTTGTTGTTAGAGGCAAACCAAAGTTCTTTAAAGGCATCTGGTGTAGACCCGGCTGATGTGATTAATAAGCCCTTTTGGCAGGGGCCATGGTGGGCCCATTCGGTAGAATTACAGGCGAAGCTAAGGCGTTCTATTCAACAGGCCGCACAAGGCAAATTTGTTCGGTTTGAAGCCAACCACCCGACGCCTAGTGGCGAGCTGTTAACGGTGGATTTTTCGTTAAAGCCCGTATTGGATGATGACGGCCAGGTGGTGCTTATCATCCCGGAAGGGCGGGATATTACTTACACCAAAGAGGTGGAAAAAAGCCTTATTTCCGCTAGAGAAGAAGCACTAAGTGCCAGTAAGGCCAAAGGCCAATTTTTGGCCAACATGACCCATGAAATCCGAACCCCACTCAACGCTATTATTGGCTTTACCCAGCTATTGCTGGATAAAGACCTAGCCCCGGATGTCTATGATGATGTGAAAGTGTTGGAATCTTCTGGCAAAACGTTGCTGACGCTGGTGAATGATATTCTGGATTTATCTAAAATTGAGTCCGGTAAGATGACGTTGGAAATGGTGCCCTTTAACCTAAGCCATGCCCTTACGGAGCTGGCCAGCTTGTTTGAATACCAAGGCAGTGACTCGTTGGCATTTAACTTGGATTTATCTGGTGTGGAAACAGAACGCTTGGTGGGGGATGTGGGGCGTATTCGCCAAGTACTAACCAATTTTTTATCCAATGCGTTTAAGTTTACCAAACAGGGTAGTATTACCTTAAAAGCGTCATCTACCTTGCCTAACGAAGGTATCTCTCGGGTGATTATTGACGTGATTGATACAGGAAAAGGGATTGATGAGGGCAAGCTAGAAACTATTTTCGGCGAATTTCTGCAAGAGGATGTGTCTACCACTCGTCAGTATGGGGGCACAGGGCTTGGGCTAAGCATTAGCAAGCAGCTTGCGGATTTAATGGATGGCAGGATTCGGGTTAAAAGTGGTGTGGGGCAAGGGTCAACTTTCACGTTTTCCATACCATTGGCGATAGATTTAACGGTAGAAGAGCCAGGAAAAGACGATTTATCCAACCCTACGGTGGATTATGAGAACTTGCAGGTGTTGTTGGTAGAAGATAATATTTTGAACCAAAAAGTAGCCCAACGGTTATTAGAAAAATTTGGCGCTACGGTCACGATAGCGTCTAATGGGTTGGAGGCGTTGGCGGTAGAGGATTACCACGCTTACCAAATTATTTTTATGGATTGCCAAATGCCAGAAATGGATGGGTTTACTACCACCCGTGCACTGCGCCATCAGGGGGTTAAAACTCCTATTATTGCTTTAACGGCCAACACCACCTATGAAGAACGTGAGAAATGCATGATGGCGGGGATGGACGCCTTTATGACAAAGCCTATACAACAGAATGAGCTGGTTGCTATGATTAACCACTGGGTACAGCCAGAGGCTGTCACCCTTCAGCGTGATAGGAGTAGCAGCTCCGGTTAAAGCGTTAGGAGGTTACTGTGGTGTGTTACCCAGTTTTGCCAGCACTTTGTCAGGGATATCCAAGGTGCGAATAGGAAAGGGGATGTTAATCCCTTCTGCGTTAAAGCGTTTGTGGAGCCGCTTAATAAAGGTGTGTTTTAGCTCTAGGTGTTCAGCATACTCCCGAGAGGGTAACAGTAGGTCAAAGTTAATGCTGCTATCCCCAAAGCCGGTGTAGCGAATTTTAGGGACTTGGTTAAAGCTGCCGGTGTAAAAGGCCTCTAGGCATTGGGTGGCCTCATCCATGGCGGCGGCTTCAGCAGCGTCTAAATCGCTGGCATAGCTAACCCCTACAGTAATCGGGAAGTAAAATTGGTTGGTGGGCATTTGGTAGTTGGTAACAATGGCGTTGGCTAGTTTTGTGTTGGGCACAATAATCAGGTTTTGTGCAATTTGCCGTACAGTGGTATTTCGCCAAGAAATATCCACAACGGTGCCCTCTTCGCCAGAATCCAGCTGGATGTAATCGCCCACATTAATTTGCCCGGCAATTACAATATGCAGCCCGGCAAAAAAGTTGGCCATGGTATCTTGCAAGGCTAAAGAAATGGCTAAACCACCCACCCCTAGTGCGGTAATAATAGGCATAACCGATATGCCCATGGTTTGCAGTACGACGAGGCCGCCAATAAGGTAAATAAGCACACGTGTAAGAAGAACAAAAATGCTGGCAGACCCAACAACCTGCGGGTATTTGGCCAAGTACCATTGGAGCAGTTCGCCGACAATGCGAGAGGTAATTACCACAAAGGAGAACACAAAGAGGATAGTAACAGCCTGTTGAATATGTCCCTGAACCCCATCGCCAACGGGTAGGCTAAAGGCCACTTCGTATAGGGTGAATAGGGATACCCACAACCACACCATGCCGTTGCTAGCCAATGCCAGTGTGTTGGCAATGGTGGGGGGGATAACAGAAATCTTGGTGCGTACAATTTGCCGGAGGCGGCTGGCAAGGGCCTTTTCTAAAATAAGGCCTAGCAGTATGCCCAGCAGGGTTACCCCTAGTGGAATGGCCCAGCTAATAATGATGGGTAGCCATTCGTCTTTCATTTGTTCTAGTAATTCCATAAAGGAGCGCCTTTGCCCAATGAGGAGGTAACTTACCGGGCAGTATACCAAATCGGCACCATGGATTCCATGATGCCGATATACATAGGTTGGGGCTGTTACTGTACTGTTGGGCGCTTAGGGAGGGTTACTTAGAGGAAAGGTCGTTCTTCTCAAGCTCATCGTCATCGCTAGCAAGCTGGAGTAAGAGAATAGGGTCATCGTTTGTGGAAGTGGTGTTGCTGGTTTCCACCATCCGGTAATCTAGGTTGGGTTTAACGCTAGGGCGCTGGTTTATCACCTTAGCCTGGGTGGCATTGGCGTTGGTTGGCACGTTAGCGTTACCCACGCGGGTAAGTGCACCCGTTTGGGTGGTGCCGTTTTGTGGAGCGGTGCTGCCTGTGGTGCTATCGCGTCGGGTGGCGGTGTTAATGGCAGGTAATTCTGGGGCGGCTGGGCGCGCTACCCGGTTAAGGTATACCTTGCCGTTGTTGGCCTTGGCGGATTTTAGTACATCCCCTTCTAACAGCTGTAGGGGCTGGTTACGCCGGCCAATGTGGCGGTTTTTTGTGCTGAGTTTAATGTGGCCGTCTGCCCCAATGGTACCGTTACCGTTAATGCCGTTTTGGGCTTTAATAACCGTGTTTTTGCCTGCCGCCATGGTGCCATTATTCCGCACCGCATTGGCGGTTACCTTAATGTTACCAGTGGTGGTGCTTACATCACCCTGATTAACCACGTTGCGGCTGGCGTTTACGGTAACATTTCGGCCAGAAACAGCGGCCTTGTTAATAATATGGCCGTTACGGGTGGTTAGCTTTGCGGTTTTACCAGCGTTTACATCGCCTGCAATAATTAGGTTGCCGCGCTGTGTAGCAACGTTCACGTTGTTTTTAACGTCGGCGCTGGTTAGGGTTAAGTGGTTGGCTTCGTTGATGGTGGCGCTGCCGTTGCTGGCCAGTAGGGTTAGGTTTCGCACGTTGGTATTGGCTTTAATGTTGCCCTGTTTAGAGTCTAACGTGACATTACGGCCGTATAGGGTACCCGCACCTTTAATATGTTTTTTGGCGGTTAGTACCACGCTTTTGCTGCCACTTTGGCCAATTTGCCCTTGGTTTAGGATGTGCTTACCACTATCGATGGCAATGGTGTGGTTAGAGAGTACTTTACCACTGTTTTGGATGTTGCCATGGCTGGCAATCAGCTCTACCGTACCGTTTACATCTGCCACGGTGTTGGCCTGTATGCGGCCTGTGTTGTTAATAACCTTGCTGTACAGCTGTTTGCTTAGCTCGGCGTGTAGTTTTACCGTGTTACCATGGATGGTACCCGTGTTTAGGATGGCGTGGCGTAGGGCGCGTATCTTTTTGGCAATGCCGTCATCAATGGTGACTTCGGTTAGCAGGCCATCGTCGGTGGCCAAGGTTACGGTGTTGCCAACCACCAGTTGGGCAGCACCGCGCCGGGCCAGGATAGTACCGCTATTGCTAATCTGTTTACCAATAAGCGTGGCCCCGTTTTTAGCAATAATACGGCCTTCATTTACCACAGAGCCCGCTTGGTTGCCCCCGGTAAACTGCATATTACCAGAGAGGAAGCTATCGTTGGTGATGTTGAGGGTGGAGGCCACTAGCCCAGATACGTTGACGCTAGCCGTAGGGCCAAACACAATACCGGCGGGGTTTACCAGTAAAATAGTGCCGTTACCCGTTAATCGACCGTGGATTTGGGTAGGGTTGCCATCCACAATGCGGTTCAGGGAAACACTATTGCTTTGGGCAAAACGAAAGTTGACTCGCTCGTTGCGGGCAATATTAAAGTTGTCATGCTCTAAAATGGATTGACGGGTGGCTACATTGATTGTGGTGGTGTTGCCGCGCTGGCTTACGGTGGCATTGCCATTAACCACGGTGGTGCCGGTGGGTAGTGCCCAGCTGCTGCCCATAGTAAGTAGTACACCTAAGCTGCCCGCAAGTAGTTGGCGCGCCACTTTACCGTGGGGCTGGGGGGCTAGGGGAGCGTTTAGGTGAAACATATCGTGTGGCTTCCTACTTAATAATAAATACTTAGTTATATCTTAAGTATATATTCTGTAGTGACCATTTTTCATCCACCAGGCGGGTATAAAATAAAACCGGATGTATACCTAATGGTCTACACCCGGCTTATAGATTAAAGATTATGGTTTGTTTGCCGAAAATACTCAGAATTTATGGTGGCTATTCGCGGAGGTTAGCCCGCGCCTCTTTGAGTACATCAGCAGCAATATCTCGCCCACCAATGCCAAAGGCAATGGCAGCAGCAACGCCCACAGCACCTACCAAGGTGCCAAAGGCCAGGTTAATAATATCGTTGGCTAGGCCCATTTGTTGGATGCCCATTGCCGCAGAGATAATAATAATAGCGCTTTTGGCAAGTAAGGCCAGCAGTTGCCCGTTCTGTACGTTGGATTGCCGGATCATACGGGCTGTAAAGTTAGCCAAGAATAGGCCAACAGCCAGTACCAGTAAGCCCATTAAAATGTGGCCTGCCACCACCAGCAAATCCTGCAAAATCAGGGTAATGTTGGTCAACTTTAGGATATTGAGCACCTCGATACCAATAAAGTATAGGATGGCAATTTTAACTAGGTGGCCCGCTAATTGGGTAGGCGCTACCACATTGGGGTTTTGGGCCGTATCGTCTCCTTGTAGGCCTAACCAGCTCCATAGGTTTTCAAAGCCAAAGGTTTCTAACATGCTAACCACAAGCTTGGCAATGCCGTTGGCCAGCACAATGCCCAAGCCAAACAGCACCATGGCGCCTAATAGTAGTGGGATGTATTCGAAGATAACCGTTAGCATGGCTTTGGCTGGCTCGGCAATGGCAGCAATGGCCAGGGTATCCAAGGCAGAGATGATAACGGGGATAAGGATAATAAAGTACACCAACTGGCCAGCAATTTGGCTAGCGGTGTGGTTTTTAAAGATGTGGCCAATACCCACCTTGTTGGCAAAGGTATCTAAGCCTAAGGCTTGCAGTAGGCTGCTGGTTAAACGCTTAACCACGTTGCTAACAAACCAACCAATGGCAAAAATAAGGGCCGCCGATAGAATGTTAGGCAGGTAACTGAGTACTTCGTTCATCATGCCCATCACAGGGACAAGCATGCCGTGGAGTTCAAAGGCCGCTAAAATGCTGGGGATGAAGAGTAAGAAGATGAACCAGTAGGAAACATCGCCAATACTTTTGCTTAGCCCAATAGGGGCTGTGTCATCGCCCGGCATATGCTGGGTCATTTTTTCATCTAAGGTGGTTAGGCTTAGTAGTTTAACAATTAGGCTACGCACGACGGTGGCCAGTATCCAGGCAAGGGCAATGAGTAAGCCGCCACCAAGTAAGCTGGGCATGTAGCTAAACACCTTGTTAAGCAAGGTGTTTAAGGGTTGGGTAACAATAGAAAGCCCCAATGTTTGGAACACCCCAACCAGTACAATGAGCATAAGCAGGTAGTACAGCAGGGTGGCAATTTTCTTTTCTGCCGGTACCAAAAAGGTGGCTTGGTTCCCAAGTAAGTCTGTGAGCATTCGGTTTAGCGGGGTTTTGGCAATAATGCTGCCAATAATCATGCTAATAACCAGTGCTAGCATCCAGCCAACAATTAAAAACGCCCCTGCACCGAGCAAACTCGGCATATATTGGCTAACGGCGGTTACCATTTCGTTTATTGCGGGATTCATGCCCCTACCTCCTCACCTGTAAATACAAATAGTAGGCAACCGTATTAGATTGCTACCCAATACATGGTACCAAAAAGGCACCTGTTTCTATACGGCAGGTAACGGTGGCGGTGGCCAAAAAGCCAACAACCCCCGGCCACAATGGATAGAGGGTTGTTGAGAACTATGAATTTTCGGGCAAATAGAAGGCTTAGTCTTCAGAAGATTCGTCTTCCACGGCCACGAAGCTAAAGCCACCATCGTCGCTCTCGCCGCCATCTTCCTCGATGAGACGTAAGTCGAAGGGTTGGCCAAAGTCGGTGCGCTCGTTAATAATTTGGGCTTCAACCGCGGTGGTTTCGCCATCGCCAATAACGCCGTCAACACTTTCAAAGGCTTTGTTGAACAGGTCACGTAGGCGGTTGTAATCCACGGTTAGGTAAGGCAGGCCTTCTCGGTTTAAGGCATCGCCCAAGCTACCCAGCGCTAGGAAGTTACCGTTGAAGATAACGGCGCCAGGAGGGGTGCCAAGTACGTTGAGTGTGTTGCTTGGATTAACGACACCGTTAATAACAATACTAGTACCTGCCACTTGGCCATTCGCGCCAACGCTTAGGCTACCGTTACGAACCAGTACATCAAAGGGGTCGCCGATGGTACCAATAATACCGCCAGCCGTTAGGCGAGATGCACCATTGGCCACTAGGTTCACGGCACCACCATTACCATCTAGCAGGCTGCCAACCACATCAACAAACACTTGGTCGCCTTGCAGGCGTCCGGCCAGTACGGTACCGCTGCCTAGTGGGTCAAACACACCCGGGGTATTGGTGCCGTTGCTAAAGCGTAGGTTACCGCCCGCTACCATAGAACGGATGATTACCGAGTTGGCATCGAAGATGCTGGTGGTACCGCCACTAGTGGTGGTTAAGAAGCTAGCGTTGGTATCTAGCGTAATGCCATCAGAGGCGTTCAGTACCATTTCTTCGCCGCTCACCAGGCCGGGGCCACTTAGGTTACCGTCTAGGGCGCTTAGGTTCACATTATCGTTGCCAAGCACATCAGCATTAACATCAATATCACCTTGGGCTGCCATGCTCACGCTGGAATCACCGGTAACCAGGTTGTTGATTTGAATGCTGCCGTCATCGTTGTTGATAGTAATGTCTGTGGCGGTTTGTTCGCCTTTAATATCAATATCACCGGCGCCAATACTCGTTACTTGTAACGTGCCTTGGGCTTGGCCGCGGCGTAGTTTCACATCATCGGCTTCATCTACAAAAGCAGACCCGTTTTTAGCCGTAATGCGTAGTTTGTTAGCGTCTGTATTTAATGGGTCAGCCGCGCTACCAATATTACCATTTTTGGCTTTCAGTTTTACTAAATCGCCACCCACAGTGCCGGTGCCGCTAATGCTGTTTTCAGCCGTCACGTCAGCCGTGTTGGTGGCGGTAACGGTGTTATTAACGATGATATCACCGCTTTTGTTATCGATAACGATATCAGTACCCGTTTGTTCGCCAGTAATTGTAATATCGCCAGCGTCTTTGCTGGTCACTTGCAAGTCATCTTGCGCATTAGACTTGCGCAGAATCACATCATCGGCTTCATTCACAAAGGCAGAACCGTTGTTGGCGTTAATGCGCAGCTTATTGGCTTCCGTTTCAAACGGGGTGGCTTCGCTGCCCACATCGCCATTTTTGGCCTTTAGGCGGACTAAATCGCCGCGGGTTAAGCCAGTGCCGCTAATGTTATTCTCAGTGATTAGTCTCACGTCGCCTTCACCTGGGATAGCCTCGTGGCCTGGACGGCTAAATCCGCCGCCACCGTAGCTAAAGGTATCATCGGTTTCAACGCCCGCTTCGATAAGCCCATCGTTAATAATATCGTTGCCAGCGGTACCCGTCACATCACCGGCAGCGCTTACACGGCCAGAGTCGTTCACGGTAATGTTTTTACCCGCAGTTAGTGTAATATCGCCGTGGGTGTCATCAATCAGTACTTTAGTAGTACGGCTAGGTTTAATAACGTCGCCGGATGAGGCCGAAGGGGTTTCTACAATACCATTGATGGTAATGTTTTTGCCCGCCGTGGCATCAATGGAGTGGCCAGCACGAACTTCGCCTTTAGAGGTAACTTTAATGTTTTTGCCAGCATCTAACGCTACTCGGCCTTCGCTAAGGGCATCGCTGCCACCACCGTAGCTAAAGATACCATCGTCTTCGTAGCCTGCTTGAACCAGTCCTTTAACGGTAATGTTGTTACCCGCGTCGCCACGAACGCGACGACTGGCGATAACCTCGCCGTTTTTGCCGACGGTAATATCACCATCAATGGCATCCAAGGTAACGACACCGGAGCGATCGCGGGGGCTAACAGGGCCACGACGACCGGGGCCACCACGGCCCATGGTTGGGTCATACGCTTCAACAAGCCCGTCGATGGTTATGTCATTTTGAGCGGTGGCATCAACGCGGCTTCCGGCAATAGCAGCGCCAGATTCGCTAACGTTAATGTCGTTGCCTGCATCCAGTTCAATATTGCCGCCGAATAAAAGGCCAGGTACGGGCGAACCACCTCTTGTGGCAGGTCTGCTAAACAATAGCGGTTGGCCAGCAATTACGGTGCCATCGATTTGAATATTGTTACCGGCGTTACCGCTAACTAGGTTTTGGCCAATCACAATGCCGCCGTCGCTCACCGTAATATCGCCATTGGTGGCGGTTAGGTTAACCGAACCGGGCGCAACCGGTGGGGGAACAGCTGCTGCGGTACGAACCGCAACCCGTGGGGATAAGTTTAAGGCACTAACAATGCCATCCACATTAATGTTATTAACGGCTGTACCGGTAATAGAATTACCCGCAAAGATGCCGCCAGTGGCACTTACGGTAACATCGTTACCTGCGTTCAGGTCAACATCGCCGCCTTCCAGGGTGAAGGGTATTGGGCCACCAAGGGTACGTAGGGGAATACCGCCACCACCGTAGCTAAAGATATCATCGGGATGAACGCCAGCTTCTACCAAGCCATTCACCGTAATGTTGTTACCTGCATCCACATCAACGGTGTTATCCGCCAGGATAAGGCCATCGACGCCAACCGTCACGTTATTGACGGCATCCAGCTTAACGGTGCCCGTGTGTGGGCCGCTGCCGCTGTAATCAAAACGGAAGTCAGACAGGCCTGATTCAACAGCGCCGTTTACCGTAATGTTATTGCCTGCTTTGGCATCTACCATTTTGGCACCATGGACAACACCATTGACGCCAATCGTAACGTTATTACCCGCATCTAGCGTCACCGTATCACCTTCTAGCGGTATCTTGGTGGTTTTAGTGACTTTACTAATATCGCCAGGGCCGTGGTGGGTATCTACCAAGCCATTAATTAGGATGTCATCGGCCGCAGTAATGGTAACGTTGGTGCCTAAAATGTCGCCAGGAACGCCAATCGTCACATCATCGTTACTGTTAATGGTGACATCACCACCTGCTTCAATGGAGCCGTTGTTAATAATGTCTTGGCCTTCGGCAAAGGCGACAGGGCCAAATTGGTCAAGGGTCACGTTATTATCGGCATGGATATGACCACCAACCTGGTTGGTAATGTCTTCTTTAACGCGAATTACGATGTTATTACCATGGATATCACCACCGTTGGCGACACTACCATTCGTCGCTTCAATCTTGGCTTTTTTAGCGGCGTCAATATCGCCTTGGTTAATAATGTTGCTGGTATCCGCCGTTAGGGTCACTTTGCCCTCTTCAGCTTCAATACTACCCGTTTCGGTATTAAAGATGGTACCGACACTTGCATTGATGGTTAGGTCTTCGCGCTTAGCAAATAAGCGGCCATCGTTACGAACACTCTTGGCATCAATATCCAGGTTGCGACGACCTTTAATAAAGGCATCTACTTTATTTTCAACACGGTGTGCCGCATCAATATCAACATCACGGCCACGAATATCACCGCTGTTTTCCACGTCATCGCCAGCGTTTAAAACAACATCTCTACTGGCAAACAGGGTACCGGCTGTCGTGTTAATAATGTCATCACCTTCTTGGAAGGTGCCTGAATCTCCAGCGTTGATAATCAGGTCGTTTGCAGAACTCATGGCCCCGCTGTTGGTGACTGTGCTACCAAGGGCATCAATGGTGATATCGCCGGTGGTGCTGGTAATGCTGCCGGGTGCTGTGTTGGTCACATCATCCATGGTGGTGATGGCTACGCTCGCCCCTTGAACAGAACCGGTATTATCAAAATCATCGCGCGAGGTAATGGTCACCGCGCCGCCAGCATCAATGCCGCCATTGTTAATTATATCAGCGCCTTCCAGGTGAACGGTGCTGTTACCACGTGAACGAAGCTCTACCGTATCAGTGGCTTCAATCGTACCGCCGGTGCTGTTTTCCACGTTGTCAAACGCTAACATGACTACTCGACTGCCGCTTAGCGAACCGCTGTTAATTGCGGTGGTGTCAGCCATCAGGCGAGTCATGCGATTCGCCTCTACCGTGCCAGTGTTCTCTACTTCGCCCATATCAGAGGTGAGTAGTACGTGGCGGCTAACGGATTCAATGGTACCGTCGTTTTTCAGGTTGCCAACGGTGTCAATGGTCACATCGTTGTTGGTGGCGGTAATGGCGCCATCGGTATCTACGGTGTTGGCGTCAATATCTACGCCTTGGTTACCAGTAATGGCGCTATCGGCTTCTGATGTGAACTTATCAGCTGCGGTAATTTTTACTGTGCCGCCTGTGCTGGTAACGCTACCGGTACCGTTATTGGCAACCGAATCACCGGCGTTTAGGGTGACATCGCCAGCAGCCGCAATGCTGCCGGTGTTGGTAATGTTATCGTTGGTGCCGGGAGTGGCCGAATCGCCACTATTAATAGCAACCTTGGCGGCAGAGCTAATACTACCGTTATTGGTAACGTTGCTTTGTTGGCTGCCTACAGCAGAGGTAATGGTTACATCGCCAGTGGTGGAGGTTAATGAGCCGTTGTTGGTAATATCATCATCGCTAGTAACAGCAACGGTTGTACCGCTCACTGTCGCATCGTTGGTAACGTTATCGACACTATGTAGGGTAACGCCACCACCCGAAGAGGTGATCATACCATCGGTGGCTAGTTCATCGGCGGCATTAACGTTGACGTATTCACTGCCCGCTATGGTCGGCGTATTGCCAGATCTATCGCGAATATCAATGTTATCGCCAGCGGTAATATCCACTTTGTTACCGTTACCAATAGTGCTGTTGCCTTCAATAATAATGTCATCGCCAGCGTTCAGGTTTACGCGATTAGCGGCGGTTACGCTGGCATCCGTAATGGTGATATCACGGAAGTTCTCTGGGCTAGCAGCGTCACCCGTAATAAAATTAACATTGGCGGTACCGTGGACGCTACCCCCATCTACTTTAATATCATCGGCGGCAAAGGCATCGACGGTTTGAGCTTGAATGGTGCCCCCCGTGTTTTCAATATCATCGGCGGCCTGCATGTTTAGACGGGTGGCTGCTGTAATGGTGCCTCTGTTAATAATATCGTTACCTTCAATCTTGGCGCTGTAGTTCCATGGGGCGCCAGTTTTCAGGTGGATTTGGTCCACATCCGATAGAATTTGGCCAGTCGCATCGTTGGTGATTTTGCGGGCATCAATGGTTACTCGGCCGTTGTTAGCTTGGATGGTGCCTTTGTTTAGCACGTTACCGTTCTGGTTGTTATCCGAATCCGCCGTAATGTTGAGCGCGCCATTGGTAGCCGTTACGGAAGCACCCGTATTGATTTCGGTTTCGCCAGTGGCGGTAAAGTCAACGGTTTCACCAGTAACAGATACGCCGTTGGATACATCCAAGTTGCCATTGTTGTTGGTAATAGCAACATTTTTAGCCGTGGTGTTGCCAGTGACGATAACTTCACCCGCGCCGGTACTGGCCAACGCCAGCATGTTGGCAACGTTACTGGCGCCCAGGTCGATGTTATCTAAATCACTTACAAACGCACTGTCGCCAGCATTCAGGGTGACGGTATCCGCGTCAATCATCAGCGGGTTAGCTGCATCGGTGCCGATGTTGCCATCAGTCGCCGTTAGGTTAAGGGTTTGGGCTAAAAACTGACCACTACCATGTATCCTGCTTTTAGCAGACACATTAGCGGTCGTTAGTCCGGTGTTCCCGATTCTGGATATGCCTTGATTCCGAACACGGTTGTTCGTCGAGGTAACGTTTAAGGTATCAGTTGCATCAATGGTGCTGTTACCCACGTTTTGTACCGCTCTAACACCTGTAACATCAACGGTTTTACCAAAAATATCACCACTGCGGTTGTTTAAAATACCGTTAGCGGAATCGAGGCTAATATTGCCGTTATTGGCGGTAATGTTGCCGCCATAGTTTAAAATCTGATTCGATGCTGAAGAGCCATCGGTGGTTTCGATGCTGATATTGCCGTTGGTACTGGTGATATCACCACCCGTTGGGCCGGTTAGGCCACCCAAGGCAACACGCTTGGCGGCAGAAATAGTAATATCACCATCTGCTGTAATAACACCCGGCAATACAACGCCTACATCCTGGTTTAAAATATCATCATTGGTATTGGTAATATCAATGGTGCCGGTTGAGGCAATGGTGCCTTGGTTAATGGTTTCGCCGCCAGAGGCTTTTAGTACGATAGCCCCATCTACAGACGCCACAGTGGTGGCTTCGATACGGCCCTTGTTGTTAATGGCACGATCGTAGAGGGAGGAATCCAGATCAGCCTGCATTTTAATCATGTTGCCGGTAATGGTGCCGGCAGTGTTGTTAAAAATAGCATCCTGCAGCCCGCCTACTTTTTGAGATAGGGCTTCATCCACGGTGACATCGACGAGAACGCCGCCGCTGGTGGCTAGGGTGACTTTATTGCCCACGGCCAGGTGGACATTTCCTGTGGTGCTTTGAATAGTGCCATTGTTGCCAATGCGACTGGCAAGTAATACGACATCGCCAGCAGTGGCTTTAATGTGCCCTAGGTTATTAATGGCAGATGAAAGCCCACCATTACGGTCAAAGGTTAAGTTACCGGTACCGTTATAGGCCATAAATTGTGCATCGGTCATATTTAGAGGCAATGTACTGGCAGTTAGGCTACCAACATTTACTGCACTGCTAGCGCCAAATATAATGCCACCGGGGTTAACTAATAACACGTTGCCATTAGAGAATAAATTACCTAGAAAATTCGTTGGCCCACCACTAATTTTACCGAGGAAATACCCATTACCGCTGGTATGCCTAATTCTGATGGTTTGACCGGCCAACGTATTGAAGTCGGTGGTAGTGGCAACCATGTTACCAGCCCCGATAAACTTAGCTTTGTTAGCATCGGGGTTGGTCAGGGTACCACCTTGTACCGTTGTGTTGGCATTGGTGGGTATGGCCCACGCACCACCACTACTAAGCATCATCCCGCCGACAAGCCCAAGAGCAACTAGTCGTTGAGCAAGCCCGCTAAAACTACTCACGCCCCATTGGCCGAGTAAACTAGCGACCAAGGTTTCTACATCCTTTTTACTGGTAGCCATGGTGCGGATACCGCTGCTACCAAAGACGACGTAGCGGTGTTTGTTGACGGCGGTACGAAGGGCTTGCGGTAGGTCGGCAATAAGGGATGCGAGACTCATGAAGGGGTTTCCTTAAGAAAGTGCTATATAAGTGTGAAATGGATAGGGTGACTGGCGCCAGTGTTACAAAATGTAAAGGCGGGGTTTCTCCCAAAAAGTTCGATGTGTGGCCATCATTATGGCGGGCTGTCTATAAACTAACACTAGTTGGTTAGAACAATTGCGTTTCTAGGCCAAAGTGTAAACGTGGATTGGCTTGGCGGTTTTTAGCCGGGTTGGAAAAGGCGGTAGGCTGCCGTAGCAGCGGGATGCCAAGATCTACCCGAGCGGTAAGTAACTTGGTAAGGCGGGCCCGTAAGCCAATGCCCATACCCCAGGCCACTTCGTCTTTTTGCTCCCCAATAATAGTACGGTGGGAGTATATCGCGCCGGCATCCATAAACGTTACAAGTTGGATATTATCGCGGAAGGAATAGCCGGTACCGGGGATATGCCACGAGCGAGGTAACACGAAGAAGGGCACATGCCATTCGCCGCTAACCATTAGGCCTTGGTCGCCAATTAGCTCGCCTTCGGTGTAGCCACGCACGGTAAAGGCACCACCGAGTTGGAATTGCTCAATAGGGGGCAGTCTGTCTGGGGTGGCTTGGCCCATGGCCCGGAAGACACCAGTGGTGCCAAAGGGCATTTTTTGAACCCGTGTAGCGGCACCGGTGTAGCGCACAAATTGGCTACCGGCGCGGGCACGGCTAAGGGCAACATCGCCCGGCTCGGGGGTGCTATTGCGCCCACCTAGCCAGTCAAAGCCAAAGGCTACTTCGTTATTCCAGTAGGTACGGCCTAAACGGTCACTTTCCTCGTAGTTTAGGGCTGCCCGTAAGGTGCGTACCCGATCCACAAACTTAATGCCCCCGTTGGCGCCGTTGGTATTAACGTTTTTAAAATCCATCCCTAAATCTACCGACAATAGGTGATGGTCCGTATTAATCAGCTCTTGGCTGATATAGGGGGAGTAGATGTTCACGTCGCCCTTAATGTTTAAGGCAGCGATGCCATCTTCGCCAAGGCGTATGCGGCTGTGGGCGTAATCCATGTTTAGCTTGGTGCCCCACGGGCCAACAGGCACTTTGTATTGGGTAACGGTACTAAAGCTGCGGCGGCTAAAGCCCACCGTATTACTAATGGTATCGCCAAGGCCAAGCAGGTTGTTGTGGGTAACGGTGGCGCCTAAGCGTTTTTTACCAATTTGGTAGCGGCCCAAGTTATCCCAAAATAGGCTGGCATGGTAAGGGTGGTTTTCATACGTTGGGCGCAGCTCAATATCGGTTTCATCTGGGTTTTGGCCAGCTTGTAGCACGGCAGCCACGTTAAGGTCTGGGTTAGTGTTAATGCGGCGTAGCTGACGACGAAGGTTGGCATTGTTTAACACACCATGGCCCACACGGAAGCGAGGCTCGACGCTGCGATCGCGGAAGTGACGCCTTTCCATAAACTCAACATCGCCAACGGTACCTTCTACCCCTTGTAGGGTAACGGTTCTATCTGCAATTTTTTGTGGCGGAATATACACACGGCTGGTAACAAAGCCTTTATCCCGAATTCTATCGGTGAGGGCATCGGCCAGTTCTTGTAAGTCTAAAAAGTTAAGCAATCCTTGGGCGCGGTAGGGGGCTACTAAGGATTCTATTTCGTCTTCATCCAGCACTTTTAGGTCGGCAACAATAATCTCGTCTACCGGGAATTTTCGGCTTAGGCTGGGGTCTTGGGGTGGGGGCGCCTGCTCGTCAATAATTTCAGGTTCTGGGGGGGCCTCTGCATCAGGGGCTGTTTTCGTGGCTGTTGGGTTTTTTTGGAAATGTTGCTGAATGGCCCCAGCGTTTGAGCTGGGAGATGTTTGGTTAAGCCCTTGGGCATGGCTAACTAACGGTAACCACATGGAAAGCGCTACGGTGGTAGCCATAAGGTAGGTAGTGTATCGGGTTAAGTTGCGTGTCACAGTGTGGGTGCCCTTAAAAGAGATGGAAAAAGTGTTTAAATTATACAATACATATAGATTCTGAAAATTACTGTCTCATGAATGGGCCGTTTCGTCATGTACCAATCGGTAAATTAAAGGGGTGGGTATGGGGTGAATTTTATGTGGGAATGGCCGATACCTACTTATATATAGCTGCCGCAAGGCTGACGTTGAGGAGTTTGCCGTTTATGCCGAGTAATGGGCCATTCCAACTAGAACATGGCGGGTACCACCGCGCACCAGCGTTAATGGAGCTGGTTATTGTGCTGCTGGTGGGCC
Source organism: bacterium (assembly GCA_030429585.1). Lineage (GTDB taxonomy): Bacteria > Cyanobacteriota > Vampirovibrionia > Vampirovibrionales > Vampirovibrionaceae > JAUIEU01. Next base: position 406,279 of record JAUIEU010000001.1, read on the forward strand.
TGTTGGTGTTTTTAAGCGGCCCTGGTAAGGCTCAGGCCAGCCAGCGGGTGTTTAAAAGCGGGGCACAGTTTAACGAGCAGTATACGTTGCCTTTTGAGTTACATGGCCGCTGGAAGCGAACCCGGTTTATCCAAAAGAGCAGCTCGCCTAATGTGTTTAAAACCATCGAAACTGGCGAATGGGATATTCGGCAGGTGGATGACATGGTGGCCCTAACCAACCCGGCCAATGGCATGCGGGCCATGGCCACCATTACCAATATAGACAAAGATACGGTGACCTTAAGCCTAAAGCGCCCGGTGGATAGCCGCCGCTGGTGCCAGGAGACCTTGGCCCTGACGCCCCATAAATCTAGTGGGGGCCAGCACTTAACGGGCCAACAAACCAAGGCCTGCTATAAAGGCCAAAGCGATACCCCCTATTTTTATGCCAGCGCCTACGTGAAGGGCGAAAAAGCCTCTGCGTTGGACGATGGTACCGATACCCCAGTGAACGTGTATAACTACCTATACTTAGGTGAGTAAACCGAAGTTAAGGTACTGACTAATTATACTTTAGCGGCTGAAGCCGGTGCGGGGTGTAACATACGAAGTATGACGCCCCAGCAGACCAATCAGCGGGTGAGCATTGCCTATGATACAAATTAACCGGCAAGCGCAGCCGCTGTTGGGAAGGCACACAGTATGCGTACCAATTACTAAAAGGCCCTTGGGAGGGTTTGGGAACACCACTGTTCCCAATGGGGGGGTTGGGGGCTAGCCCCCCAACGAAAAAGAAAGCATTATAATTAATCTTGCTACAGCACCATGCGCTTGCGCCACAGCAGGGCAGCGCCAATGGCGGCAATGGTCAGCACCGGCAACCAACTGCTTACCCCCAGCACGGGGGCCATGGGCAGGATGCCATCAAAGGCGGCCACCAGGTTTTTGCCAATGGCGGCCCCAAAGGCGCGCAGCATGTAAAACAAAAATAAGGCGGCAATGGCAAATATAATGCCACGGTTGGCGCTTTGGCGGGGGGCGGTAATGGCTAGGGGCACGGCCACTAAAATCATGGCCAGGCAGCTTAGGGGCAGGGTGAGTTTTTCCCACAGCCTTATATAGGTGCCCTTGTTGACGATCATCCCCAAGGATTCTCGTTTGTTAATGCGCCATAATAGCTGCCCAAAGCTAAGCTCGCTGCTATCCAGGGCCAGTTTGTCTTTTAACGAGGCCTTTTTAGTGGCCTTTTGGGTGGTTTTTAGCCCAGCGCTGTTTAATAAGTCTTTTACCCGCATCACCCCGCTGTTATTAAAGGTAAAGGTCTCACTTTTTTTAAAAAGGCTATACACATTGGCTTTATGGAACTCCCAATGGGTGGGGAACCACTTACCGCCCTGGGATTGCACCACTTGCATCACATCCGGGTCGCTCACATCCACAATGGTGCTGGGGCCCAGGTTGTCGCCATCATAGCCGCTCACGTACACCAGTTTGCGCAGGTGGCCGTCATCGTCAGAATCTCTAAAGGTGACGCTTTGGCGCCCCACAGGCAACGTGCCGTGGGTCAGCAGGTCATTTTTAATGGTATCCACCATGCTGTTGCACACGGGCACCACATAATCGCCCATGACATAGGTAAACATGGTGGCTAATAGGCCCACCACAATAGCGGGGCGCACCAGTCGCATTAGGGGGATGCCACACATGCGCATGGCCATAATCTCGTGCTTGCCGTTTAGGTTGCTGTATACCAACAGCACAGCTAAAAAGGCGCTGGCTGGTACAATCAGGGTCATGGTTTTAGGCAGTTGCAGGCCAATTAGCAGTAGTGCCGTATTAATAGGGATGCCGTATTTCTGGATATCGCGAATAAAATCCAAAAAGGTATCCGAGAAGAACACCAACAAGGTAAAAACGGATAGGGCAATCAGCAAACTATCCACAATTTGGCTGGTCAGGTACTTATCCAGTACCGTAATAGTTGCCCAGTCTTTAAGGCGGTGTAGGGCGCTGGTAGTGGCGGGTGTGGGGGTAGGCGATGAGGAAGGAGCCGACATAGGGGGAGTGGGCAATCTTAAAAAAACGTGATGATGGGGGGAGTAAGCTCCAAATATGATACACTAACGGCGTTGGTTGACATAAATAAAGAAAGGCCCACCTTATTATGGGTAATGTATTAGAAGTTACTAAAGATACGTTTGACAATGAAGTTAAAAATGCGGATGTGCCCGTACTGGTAGATTTTTGGGCACCCTGGTGTGGCCCTTGCCGCGCCTTGGCCCCCGTGATTGATGAGCTGGCCGTTGAATTTGACGGGAAAGCTAAAATTGTAAAAATTAACACGGATGAAAACACGGAATTGGCTCAACAATACCGCATTAGTGGTATCCCTAGCCTGTTGTTTTTTAAAGGCGGCGAGCCTGTGGAGCAATTGGTGGGTGTTCAGCAAAAATCCGATTTAGCGAAGAAGCTAACCGAAATTACGAACAACTAAGCACGGTAACGCCGAATTGGTAGCGTTACAGCGATAGGTTCTACATATAAGCGCCCCTGGGATTCTGGGGGCGCTTTTTGTGTAGGCGCAACTGCTTAAGGGTGTTTGTGTTCCTATACTATAGTAGCCGTGTTATTCCGCGTAAGGATTCTTTCTGTGATTTATATTGCCGCCCGTGCCCCCTATGCTGCCATGGCCACCCCAAAGCAGCCTGCTTTTGGTTGCGAAGGGTGCGCGCCAAGCTCTACCCCAGTGGCGGCGCTCTCTAAGGTGCTGAAGGTGGCTACCGACAATTTTGACCAGGATGTTTTGCAGAGTAAAACCCCAGTATTGGTGGATTTTTATGCGGATTGGTGCCCACCCTGCCAAAACTTAGCCCCCATATTGGAAGATTTGGCGGCTATTCACCATAACGGTTGGCCGAAAGGTACCCGTATTGCCAAGGTGGATGTAGAGGCTAGCCGAGACTTAATGCAGCGCTATAACGTTAAAAGTATGCCCACCTTGGTGCTGTTTAACCAAGGCAAGGAGATTACCCGTTGGACAGGCGCTAGCGATAAGACCACACTGATTGAGCGCGTAAGTAAGGCGCTGCCTACATTAGAGACGGTGTAAACGTAACGGGGGCTTAACAATAGGGGGTGTTTAAGGGGTGTTTTGGCAACAAGCTGGCTTTAGGGGGCTTTGTGGGTATAATGAATCGTGTTGATTTTAAAGCTAGTTGGCTTTTCCAACCCTATTCAGACACTTCCCACCATTACCAGATGGTTTTTTAGATGACTGACGTGTTTTCCACCACAACCAACCTGTGCTTCACCTCCGCGCCATTTCAGTGGCGTTGGCGTAGCCAAGCGTAAGGCCCATTTGTGGTTTTGTGGAATCGTCAATCATGCTTTTGTTTCAATTTTCAAGTGCTGATTTCCACTAGAGCAACTTTTATTTCCTTAATTGTTGGGAACGAACTGGACCTCGCGCAACCTCCTTTTTAGTGAGGTTTTTTAGTGGTTACTGTTTCTGTTGGAATCGACACCTGGTGTATATGACGCTCCCACCCCCTTCTACCCACACTTCATCTTTGTCTCCGAATGGCCAACCCACCTTTGGTAGGCCTTATTTTGGTCTTGGAGGAACGAGCTTTGCCATGAGGCGAGGTATGCTGCCACCCGCTATTCAGGGTAATACCCTGGCGAGGGGAGTTGCAAAACTAGAAACACGACGAAGCAATATGCGCGGTAGCGCTTTTGAATGGGGCAAAATGGTAGACGATACAATGAGCAGTACAGGTAGCCGCTTATTGGTAAGTAACAGTAAGGCAGAAGCTGTTGAAGTTACGGTTACTGAAACGATTGAAAGCTTAATTGTCTATTTTGGGGTGTCTGCCCTGGCTAATAAGTACCTGTTAAAACCCTTCGCCCGCTTGGCTAAACTGCCTAAAGCAGAATTTAAAAATTTAAAACAGGCGTTGGTGGATATGCCTAAGGCGAATTTAATTAAACATATCCCCGCCCGGTTGGGTACAATTGTTGCGGCCATGGGTACGACGCTGTTTTTTGGCGAATTTGCTATTCTATTTGGTAAAAATATTGGTAGTGCTAAGTTGTTTAATAGTGGTAGTTTTGCCCAGCTGTTAGATTTAAAACATAACCAACCGGTTAATGGCCAAGACCCAGAAGTGGCAGAAACCTTACGGCGCAGTAAAAAAGGCTTAAAGTATAGTATAGGCCTAGGGTTGGCCAGTATTGCAACAGCAATGGGTATTGCTCGTTTTGGCCCTAAGCTGCTGACGAATGTGGCAACTAAGCGGCTAGAACATTTTAGAAAAGTACTTAGTAATACCTTTGGCGGGTTGGATTTTAAGTCTGAAATTCGAAAATTAAAATCTGGGAAAGAGGTTAAACGGTTAGGGCTGAACTTGGGATTGATTCGTGCGTACATGGCTACGGCTGGGGTGGGGTATATGTTATCTGCACGGGATAAGTTAGAACGAATGGAGATATTACCTCGATTCACGGTTATCTTTTTGTATATGGGTTGGTTTAATCATCATTTTGACCAAAAATTATTGCTTCCCTTCTTTAAAAAACGTTTGCCGGAATTGATTAGCGGCAATAAAAAGGATGGGTTTAAGGTGCGTAGCTTTGATACCTTAACCAAGGGCAAGGTGTTTAAAGCGGTTACGGATCCACGCCAACGCCGCTTAGCTGCTGGTAAGGCTACCTTGTTTTTGACCCCTTATGTAGTGGGTATGGGGTTAGTTAGCTTTTTAAATGCAGCTATTAACCGTTATTTAACCTATCAACGGTTTGAGCATGGTGAAAAAGCCCAGGCTTTAAAAACATTTACTCGCCTTAGCCCGCTAAAACAAAAGCCACATTTAGTAGGGTAAGGTAGGCTAAGTAAGGGGGAAGCACGCTGTATATCAAAGGTCTATCGCTTTTAGGCGGCAAATACTATCGGTTGGTAATATAACAAATTGTTAAAATAATGTCACAAAAGGCAATCTGAATCGTTTGAGTGTTTTTATTAATTCAGAGAGTAAAAAAATAATGGCTCATAAGCATTGCGCTTACCGCTATTTATTATGCATTACCAAGTTTTAATAACCCCGCATTGTTATCAATGCATTTAATAAAGATTTTTTTCGAGCAGAGAACATAATTTATTTTAGAGAGAGAACAAGGAGCTTACACCATGGGATGGTCCGTAAATAATGCAAAACATGCCGCTACTAACCAGGATTTAAGTGGCAAAAGTATTAAAGGTGATCAAAAGAAACGATATAACACCTTTTTAGGGCGTCATGAGATTGACAACTCTGACCTTACGATTAACCAACGCGGTAAAGGTAACCAGATAAAACTTAACGAAAGTGATACCAACAATATCACCGCAAAACAGGTATCAACTTCTGCGTATGGCCGTAACATTTTTGATGTTAATGGCGACGATAACACTATTGACTTAACTCACAAAGGTGGCCGTTCTAGAGTTCGCACTACCGGTGATGGTACCCATTTAGACCTTGATTCAACAGAAGCCAAAAATACAACGAATGTCTTTAAAGGGAATGACTTTTTATCATCTTTCTTAAGCCTATCCGAAACCGGCCCCAACAACTTACTGGTTCAAGGTGATGCCTTTAACATTGGCAACATTACCGGTGGCGAAGATGTGGACCAGTTCATCTTTGATGGTAACGGCAAGATTGATTCTATTGAAACCCACGAAGGTAACGATGAAGTAACCTTTACCGGCGATGGACAAACCACTGCCGATGTAGACCTGGGCAAAGGCGATGACGTTGTTCGGGCCAACGGCCTAAAAGGTAAAGTAGAAGGTGGCGCCGGTACCGATACCGCTCGTTTCCGTACTACCAAAGGTAACAACAAAGTACAAATCAGTAATGTTGAAAACATCGAAATTGACGGTGTTGACCTAGGTGCCAATTTTGACTTGGCCACCGCCACGAAAGCAGACTTGCCCAGCGGCATGAGTTTTGAAACCGATTCCGATGGTAACCGCGCCATTAAGATTGGTGACAGCACCTATAACTTAGATGATACTGATTCAAACATTACGATTGGTGGCAAAACCCAATTGGCAAGCGAGTGGTTTACCCAGTTTGGCAGTACTGCGGCTCCTGTAACCACCGACACCATTGATGGTACGGTTGGTGATGATACCCTGGATGCTCGTAACGGTGACTTTACCGTAAATGCCGATCATGGTGATGACACCATCTTCGTTGATGGCGACTCTAGCGGTATTGTTCATGGCGGACGCGGTAACGATACCCTGACGTCTGAAGTTAAGTTAGGAGACTACGACAACATTGTGTACGACGAGACCGATGATAAGTTCACCCTAACCAAAGATGGTAACAAACTGGTGGTGTCTGGCGATGTTGAAAACTTTGATTTTGACGGCCAAGCGTTAACCAAGCAAGAGCTAGAAGACCACGCCAAAAACCTGAACATTTTAAATAGCCTAGCCTTAGTAGAAGGTAACGCCCACGACGAAACCATTACCAAAAACGGCACCGACTTAATGGGCAAACTGATTGACGGTAAAGACGGCAACGACACCTTAAAAACCGATGTTAAGTTAGTGGATTTAGCTAACATTACAGAAGTTGATATTAACGGTGTTAAAGGCTTCGAGTTAACAGACGCGAATGGCGATATCTCTCGTGTTGTTAACATCGAAAACTTTGACTTCGATGGCCAAGTGGTTAGTGCAGCAGACCTAATTAATGAATTCAAAAACCCCACCCCCATTCTAACGGCTGTTGATGGTGATGCCGGTAATAATACATTTGGAAATGGAGCTGGCAACGGCAACTATAGAGGCAGTAACTTCTTCGGAAACTTGTACGATGGTAAAGCGGGTTCTGATAGCCTGTGGACTGACCACCGTGTAGCTGACCTGACATTCTCGTTAGTTGATATTAACGGTACTGAAGGAATTGAAATTGCTGATGCGAATGGTAATATTTCCCGAGTTCTCAATATGGAACACTTTAACTTCGGTGGTGTATACCAATCATATGCTCAACTTAAAGCCCGTGTTTAATAAATTCTAGCAAGCTATTAGTTTTGTAAAAAGCATCTAAGTTCTAACTCAACAATGCACCGCTTGTGGCCTTTGGCTGGCAGGCGGTGTTTTTGTTAGCCACCCCAGTGCGGCTACAGTGGGCACTAATATCATCAGCCAAAGCCCATAACACTTGGCGGGCAATCAATTGTTTATCCGCCTTGGGTAGGTGGCGTAGCAGGTCGGGCTCGCTGGCCAGCAGTAAGGTTACTTCGTTTACATTGGTGCCAAAGCCAATATCGTTGCGGCTTATATCGTTTAAGCATAGGGCGTGTAGGTTTTTCCGAAGCATTTTTTGCCGGGCCAGGTCAATAATCGCATCCGTCTCGTGGTCATCCGGGGCCATGGCAGGGCTGTTTCCGGGCGGCTCACTGGCCGTTTCCGCCGCAAAACCTAACGTGTACAGGTGGGGGTAGGCCTGGATAAGGCCTGCAATAACATCTACGTTGGGGGTAAGGGCTAGGGTGACGGGTTTGGCGGTGCGTTTTAGTTTGGTTTGGCTGGCATTATCTACCGTAAAATCGCTAACGGCAGCGGCCATTACCACGCCATGGTGGCCAGGGGCCAGGTTGTGCAGGGTATCGTTAAGCTGGGCGCTGGTTTGCACGCGGGTAATGGCAAAGGTGTCGTCGTTGGTAGGGGTATTGGCGAGTAGGGCATCGCTAACGGTTTGGGTGGCTACCACATGCACACTGGCGCCCAGTTGCCACAGTTGGTGGGCAAAGGCTAGGCCCATTTTACCGCTGCTGCGGTTGGTAATATGGCGCACGGGGTCCATGGGTTCTGCGGTGCCGCCGGCAGTAACCATAAACCGGTATCCGGTTAGCTTTTGGGGCTGCAAGCTTTTGGCTAGCCCATGCAGCAGGTGATGAAGGGGAGCCAGGTGGCCGGTGCCTTCTTCGCCGCAGGCCAGTACCCCGTGGGTGGGGGGAATAATCGTAACATTGGGCCAAGATTGCAGTATATCAATATTCGCCTGAACGGCAGGGTGGGCCCACATGCGGGGGTTCATGGCCGGGGCAATAATTAGGGGTTTGTTTGCCCAGCACAGGGCGGTGGTGCTTAGCATATCGCTAGCATGGCCATGGGCCAGCTTGGCCAAGGTGTTGGCGGTGGCTGGCATAATGATTAAGGCATCGGCCTGTTGGGCCAAGGCAATATGCCAGGGGGTGCCATCGGCATCCACGCCCAGTTCGTCCGTTAGTACTGGCTGCCGGGTCAGGGATTCAAAGGTTAGGGTGCCGATAAAGGCGTCGGTGCTGGGGGTGGTAATAACCTGCACGCTGCGGGCCCCTTGGCGCTGGCATTCTCGGATAAGCTCGCAGGCCTTGTAGGCGGCAATGCCACCGCACACGCCTATAACCAAGCGTTTGCCATCCAGTGGCTTACCGGTAATGGCCGCTAGTGTGGTGGTGGGTGCTGGGGTTGCCATAATAAATACCCTAGTTGTTGTGGGCGTAGAATAGTGGCCTTATTGTACCCCAGCCAGTGGTGGGCTTCATCTGTATGGCGTGGCAAGGGTAAAAATAGCGTCAGGAGAGGGTTTCACCCCGCTTGAATTACCCGAATGATAACAGAGTGTAACATTTTGTGTGTTAAGGACACTAAGTAGTTGACCCTTTACCCACAACAGCGTATATTACTACCCAAGGTTAGTAATACTAACCTCTTTAAATTATTCCCCTCACTCCCAACCTAATTTTTTATAAGCTCCGTTCTACGGGGCTTTTTTCTTATGTGGGGGGATTCAGTCCGAAGGGCACTATATTAAAATCCTGTTACAAAATTAAGGTGTTTTTAATACACTAACTTGACTCTCTCGGTTTCCGCCTTATACTACTACCTGTAGTTAGTAATACACGCTATGCGGTGTTGCTAGTTCAAAGACACACCTGTTACTTATTGCCTTAACTCATTTCAACTTATTTTCAAGTTATATTCTCCCTCTTCAACCCCCTTACTCTCTTCTTAATTATTATACTCACTCCCAACCTAATACGATTCTAACCCCTGAGCGAAATTATGTTTCAGGGGCTTTTTTTTGCCTGAGTTTACCTTTTGGGTGGTTTGGGTATAGGGGCTATAAACGTGTGTATACTGCGATAATTAACAATTACTATAATTGTAATAAACAAAGGTTTTCTATGTGGTGTACAAAAGTTAGCCAGTTGGCCACTTAAATTTGGGAGCAAATAATCGATAAACAATATATACACACTCACACACACGACTTTAAGATCACCCACTCCCTAAGAACACACGTACCCACGTTACAACAGTTCTCCCCAACAATGTCCCAGCGTTGTTGGGGTTTTTTTATGCTTAAAAACCCCTGATGTAGTGTTATAACCGGCTTTAACCCTTGTTTTTTCTATCTGGTAAGGAATATATGGCTACTTGGCCACTACACATTGGGTAACTATTAACGATAACTAAAGTATATCAAGCACCGCGACTTGAAGCCCTCTTCCCACTGCCCCGCCAAGCTGATGAGCTTGCCTACGCAGAACACCAACACCTTCCCTCTCTCTCCCTCAAGACGTCCACCCTACACAACAAATGGAGGAATAAGCGCCATCTGCCTTAGTTAGTCTATAACCGTAAGGTTTTTGTCTTTAGTAAGCCCCTATAGTGTTTCGCTATAGGGGCTTGCGCTATGTTGGCGTGGTTATGGGGCGCTGGTAGCGCAATTGGCCATTAATCCACACATGCTGGGCCTGGGTGGTGGGGGCCAGCCACTGGGCCAGGGCCTGGTAAGGGGTGTGGTGTCGGGGGCCAACAGTAGCATTGGTATGCCATGCCACCACATCGGCGGCCTTGCCGGGGGCTAGGGTGCCACAGCGGGTTTGCCACCCCAGTTGCTTGGCGCCGTGTTGGGTAAGCATGGCCAATAGGGTGGGTAGGGGCCACCCGTGGTGTTGGTGGCACCATCGGCCTTCGGCGCGTACATCCAGGGTATGGTTGCTTAGGGTGCTGTCCGTCCCTAAGGATAAACAGTCGGTGGGGGCGTTAGCGGCCAGGGTATGGCCGTGGAGCCACAGATTGCTACGGGGGCAGTGGCTTACCCCAATATGTGGGTGTTGGCTCATGTGGTGCCAGTCATCAGGGGTTAAGGTAACGCCGTGGGCCAGGATGATAGGCCGTGTGGTATCGGTAAAACAGCCGTGTTGGCGTAGGTATTGGTAGGGCGAAGTAGCCTGCGGGTTGGCGGCTAGGGGTTGTGGGCCGATAGGGCTACCAAAAAAGCGTTTGTGGACATCACCTATGGGGGTGGGTTGGCCTAGCAGCCAGTGGGTTTCATCGGTGCTTTCGCCAGCATGGGTATGTAATAGGCCGGGTTGGCAAGTATCCACCATGGCCTGCCACGAGGTGGGCGACACGTTATACGGCGCATGGGGGGATAACCCGGCGGTTAATAAGGGGCTGGCTTTGCTGGCAAAATGCTGCCAATATCGTACTGGGTGGGCTGTCGGGGTGGGGGTATCCCATAAGGGCCAAAACCATTCCATGCTTACGGCCCCGCGCAAGCCACAGGCGGCTAGGGCGTGAAAACTCTCGCCAAAGGTGCTGATATCGTTGACGCCGGTGGTACCGCAGGCCAGTAAGGCCTGGGTGGCTGCCATACAGTGTTCTAAAGGGCTGTGGGGGCTGCTTTGCCGGTGGGTAATAACCTTGTTTAGCCAGTCGCCCATACTTTCATCAGCGTTAATGGGGATAGGCGTTGGGATGTGGGGCAGGGTTAGCTCTAGGTGGGTGTGGGTGTTAATCAGCCCTGGGGTTATAAACGTGGTGCCGTGGTTGGGTAGGGTGCCTAGTAACTCGCTGTGGAGGCTAGGGGCCAGCTCGTTAAGGCTACCCACGGCGGTAATAGTCTGGCCTTGCAATGCCACAAACCCGTGGGCAATAGGCGCTGCCCCGACTGGGAACACCCAATGGGCGGCGTGATAGTGTGGGGGCGAGGGTGAAGGAGGTGTCATAAAAATGGTTGGTGGTGGAAGATGAGGAGGACGGAAACCGAATTTTGCTTTACAATACCGTAAATGCCCGCCGTTTTGATGATGAACCGCTGGGCGGTGCCTGTAGATTTTAAAGGATAGCCCTTCGTTATGGCCCATACTGCCTCTGACGCTAAAAAAGACGGTTGCAAAGTAGCGGCAACCCTTGGTGATAAGTGGATGATTGTTATCTTCCCTATGATCCCCCTGACCTTGTTTATGTTGGCCTTAATTGGCTTTTGGGTATTTGGTAGCTTTATTATTCCGCTATTTTTATAGTGGGTAACAATGCCCTTACGGCTAACGAAAACGTTAATTAAAAAAACGACCCTGTGGAAAGCCATAGGGTCGTTTTTGGTAAGAGAGAAAAGAGAAGGGTGGCCGTAAGGGCCAGGTCGCTTTAGCGCTTGGAGAACTGGAAGGCTTTCCGGGCTTTTTTCAGGCCGTATTTCTTCCGTTCTTTTACTAGCGGGTTGCGGGTTAGGTAGCCGCCATCGCGCATTAATTTTTGGTACTCAGGGTTCACGTCTGCCAAAGCGCGGGCTAAACCAAGGCGAATAGCGCCAGCTTGGCCGCTTTTACCGCCGCCTTCGGTTTTTACCAATACATCGTACTGGGTTTCAACCTCAGCCACTTTTAAGGCTTCGGTGGCTTCTTTAATCAGCGAGTAGCGCTTGCAAAAGTATTCTTCAATAAGGTGGCCGTTTACGAATACCTTGCCGCTGCCGCTTTTAATGCGTACGCGGGCGGTGGCTTCTTTGCGGCGGCCCGTGCCACGGTGGCCAACTTGGGGGTATTTATTTTTGGTTGCCATAAAACGTGTGTTCCTTAAACAGGTTTAAAAAAAATTGGTTAAAATAAGGGTAAGCTTAAACAGCTTCAGGCAGGGCCTGGGGCTGTTGGGCGGTATGGGGGTGCTCGCTACCTAGGTATACTTTTAAGCGGGTAATTTGCTCGCGCCCTTGCCGGTTATGAGGAATCATGCCCCAAACGGCTTTTTCAACCAGCTTGGTGGCGTCTTTTTGGCGCTGTTTTTCTACCGTAATGCTTTTTAGGTTACCAATGTAGCCGGTGTGGTGGTAGTAGGTTTTTTGGGTTTCTTTACGGCCAGAAAGCACCACTTTTTCTGCATTAAGTACAATAATAAAATCGCCACAATCCATGCTAGGGGTGAATAAAGGCTTGTGCTTGCCGCGCAATAGGGTGGCAATACGGGTGGCTAGGCGGCCTAGGGTTTGGCCTTCGGCATCCACAACGTACCACTGGCGGGTAATATCTTCGGGTTTAGCAGTATAGGTTTTTTGCATAATAGCGATGGTTCCGGAAAATTGGGGGTAATTCAGCAATGATTGAACAGGGGGTGCTTTTAGAGGTGGTTGGCTCCTTTGTGGGAACCTATCAGTATAAACATCATCTCTTAAGCAGAAGGCTTATTGTAGCCCCTCAACCGGCGGCTGCAAGTGTTGATTCCCGGCAGCGGGCCTGCGGGTTTTAATCGGGGCTTATTTTGTGGGTCGTCTATGGCTAGACAGCTTTGGTATAATAGGGCAAACACCCACCATTTTCAGGTTGATAGAGATTGTTAAGGATTAGGGCACATGATTATGAGAGATTGGCAACGGTATCGGCGCCACATGGCGGTAGTAACCGTGTTAACCGGCTTGGTTGGCGTGGCCCTGCTGGGGTACACCCAGCCTGCTGGGGTGTATGCGGGGGCCCCCGTGCCGCCAGAGCCTGCCCACCCTTTTGCCTTGCAGGCGCCCCACCCTGCTGCCCGCGCGGTACAGCCTAGGGCCTTTGTGGCGATGGAAGCCCCAACACCCATTAAAAAAACCGTTGCGTTAAGCGCCCTCAGTAGCGTTAAGCAAGGCCAGGTGTTGCAAGTCCATTTAGATAGAAACACGACGGCCACTAAGGTATCGGTGGCGGGTAAAACTGTGCCCGTGTTTACCAATGCCGATGGTAGCAAACGGGCGTGGATACCTGTAAAGGTGGCCCAAAAACTGGGCGGTTACACCCTGGTGGCCACGGATGCCGCGGGTAATACATTGGCGAGTCAAAAAATAGAAATTACCAATGGGTACTATAGCAAGCAAAATATTAAGGTAAGCAGCAGTGTTGGCGGTATCCAAGCCAGCCCTGGCGAGTTGGCGGCTATTGGCAAACTAAAAACGGATACCGACCCTACCCGCCAGTGGTGGAATTTGCCACTGGTAAAACCGGTAAACGATTGCATGAACAGCCCCTTTGGCAACTTGCGTTACCATAACGGCACATTTACAGGCCGTTTCCATAAGGGGGTAGACCAACGCAGCCCCATGGGCCGCCCCGTGCACGCTACCGCGGGTGGCGAGGTTAAAATAGCCCAAACCTTCCGTTTGCATGGCGGAACAGTAGGGCTAGACCACGGCCAAGGCATGAGCAGTATTTATATCCACCTATCCAAGTTGCTGGTAAAACCCGGCCAGGTGGTGCAAAAAGGCCAAGTGGTAGGCCACGTGGGCAGTACTGGCTTTGCCACCGGCCCGCATTTGCATTGGGGCTTGTATATCCACGGGCAAGCGGTTAACCCCCTGCAATTTGTAGCCTTGCCCCGCTGCTAGCAATTAACGTTATAGCTTGCGTTTTCTGTGTTAAATCCGTACTCATTCAGTCACGTATTGTGTATACGCTCCTTCATTCCGTGCGAATTTGCCTTGAAACTGCGGCGCTCTTCCGCTAATTGTTAAGTTGGGATTTTAAATTGATAATGCTGAGGATGGCGACCGGTGCGGGGTGTACAATGCGTTAGCATTAACACCCCAGCAGACCACTCTGCGAGTGAGCATTGCCCTAGTCGTAAACTAATCGGCAAGCGCAGCCGCAGGTGGGAAGGGTGTCATCAAGCATGCTATCGCCATGGTTTCTTCGCAGGAGGTTCGGGGGAGGCGCCCCTCCCTCGACGGGAGTGTGAGGCCACGTGGCTTCACGAAAAAAAAGAACGCTGTGATTGTTGATTAAGGGTTATTTAATCAATCCCTGCAAGGTTTTAAATTGCGGGTGGGCAGAATCATTTAGCCAGGTAAACAGTAAGCTTTCTACCGTATGTAAAATAACCCCCGCCTGAGACAGCCGGGTAAGGGCGGTTTTATGGTCAATTTTATGGCGCGATGAGGTGGCATCTACTACCAGATGCACGGTGTAATCATCTTCTAGCGCTTTTAATACGGTTTGGCTAACGCACACGTGGGTTTCTACCCCGCATACCACCACATGGGGCTTGTTTAAAAACCTAAGATGATTGGCAGTATCGCGGTCGTTTAAGGCGCCAAACGCCGTTTTTTCAAAGGTGGTAGCGTTGTCGCCAGCTACTGCCTTAATACTATCTACGGTGTGGCCTAGCCCCTTAGGGTATTGCTCGGTTACGACAATCGGCACGCTTAGTTGGCGGGCGCCTTCTATCAGGGCGGCGGCTTTATCCAGCACCTCCTGGTGGTTGCGGATAGCCGGCATAATGCGCTGTTGGTAATCTACCACCAGCAGCACGCTGTTTTCTGGGGTTAGTTGTGCCATTGTTGCTATCTCCAAAATAGGGTTCTTCATATTTTTGCGAAAATACTACAGTTTAGCAAAAGTTTTATGGGGTATTTCATACCCCAAACCCCGACCGGGGCCTTTCGAATGGCCCCGGACCCCAGCGATTCAGGGCGCTGCCCTAAAAACCCGATAGCCGTAGGGCTCGCCGGATAATTTCGCAATAGGGAAAGTAAACCACAACTCCCGACTCTCCGGGGCTCGATCGGCTCGCCAACGGCTAGGTTTGATGGGCTTACCTACCCCTTTACCCCGCCATCGTTTAGGCCCCGGATAAAAAAGCGTTGAAAGAGTAAAAACAGCACCAGCATAGGCACCATGCTAATAATGGTACCGGCGGCCACCACACGCCAGTTGCTGCTAAAGGCGCTTTGCAAGGCCACTAAACCGACAGGCAAAGTATAATGCTGCGGTTGGCTAACCGTAATGCTGGGCCATAAAAATTCTCCCCAGCTGGCCATTAGGGTAAAAATGGCCAACGTAGCCAACGCCGGCTGAATAAGGGGTAAAATAATGTACCACAGGGTCTGCAAAGGGGTGCAGCCGTCTAGTAGGGCGGCTTCTTCTAAGGCTTTGGGGAGCCCCGCTAGCGATTGCCGAATAAACAACATGCCAAAGCCACTAACCGCCACGGGTATCGCCAAGCCCACCCAAATATTAAAGGGCGAGAATAAGCTCTGCCCGCCGGTGTAGTCCGTCAGCCCTAGCTTTAGCATTAGCTGATACAAGGGGATAAGGATGACCTGAAACGGAATCATCATGCTGGCCAGTACAATGCCAAACACGATGGGCTTACCGGTAAAGCGCATGCGGGCTAGTGGGTAGCCTGCTAGCACGCTAATGGCCAGGTTTAACCCAATGGCTAAAATACTTACGGCTACGCTGTTTATTAAGTATTGGCCCAATGGTACTTTTTGCCACACTTCGGCAAAATTTTCTAAGGTGGGGTGTGCCGGCCAAAGGGCAGCAGTATCGAAAATATTGTCGCCTTGCGGCTTAAGTGCGGTGGCTAGTAGCCACACAAAGGGCCCCACCGCGGCAATAACCAGCAATGCGGCAATACACCAAAATATTATGCTTTTAGCGGCCTTAGGCATGGTCAGCCTCGCCTAGCAGGCGCAGTTGGCCCCAGCTAATAGCCACCAGCACCCACATCAATAAAATACCTGCTGCACAGGCCAGGCCTAATTCTAGGTGGCCAAAGGCGGCTTCGTACAAGTAATACACCCACGTTTGAGTACTGCCAAGGGGCCCGCCACCGGTGAGTACATAAATTTCGGTAAACATCTTCAGGGTGCCAATGGTGCTCATTACCATGACAAAGGCCACCATGGGCGCTAAGTGAGGGATTGTCACATGCCAATGCCGCTGCCACGGGCTGGCGCCGTCTAGTTCGGCGGCTTGCAGTAGTTCGCTGTTTAGGCTTTGTAGGTGGGCCAGTATCATCATCATGTAATAGGCAGCGCCCTTCCAAATCACCACTAACGAGATTGCCAGCCAGGCAATATTCGGGTCGGTCAACCAATCCACACTGGGTAAACCTACTGTGGCCAGCCCTGCGTTAATTAACCCGTCTTTGGCGTATAGCCACTTCCATGCTAAGCCAACTACCACCAGCGAGGTGACTACCGGTAAATACAGCACGGTGCGAATAGCCCCTACGCCAAACACTGCCCTGTTTAAAAATAGCGCTAGCGCTAAAGGGAGCACCACCATGGCAGGCACAATGGCAAGCCAAAACAGGCCCGTTTGCCACACCGCCTGCAAAAAGGCGGGGGTTTGTAGTAATCGAGTGTAATTACCGAGCCCTAAAAAGGTGGGTTTCTCTAACGATTGGCTATAATCCAGCAGGCTCATCCACCCGGCGGCCAGTAGCGGGCCAAAGAAAAACACCGCCAAGCAGCCAATAGGTAAGGCCAAAAATAGCCAGGCGATTTTATTGGCGGAGGACTTGGGTTTAGAACTGGATTTAGAAAGAGTTGCCATAACAGACATTCTAAATAAGATACTTTTTTTTAGATAGCGGCAGCGATTAGGGTGTTATGTTGTGCCGCCACTGCGGCCTAAACAATAACGCGCGCTTCGGAAGAGAAACACGCGTTATTAACGTTTTTTTAGAAACAACCAAAAAGGTTGTTATCCTAGGCCCAAAGTTGGGTTTTTTCCGCCTGTGGTGGAGCCGATGCGCCCGGAATAGGGAACATTTTTTGGCTTTCAATCATTACGTTGGCGGGGGTAAACATAAACACGCCATCACCAATGCGCTGTTGATGACCTTCAATGGCGTGTGTGGCGCCACTTAAAAAATCCACAACCCGCTGGGATTGAGACATATCTAACATGTGTAGGTTAAGCAACACACTTTTGCGGTTGCGCAGGTGCTCAATCATATCCAAGGCATCTTCAAAGGCCTTAGGTTCCAATACAATAACGTGCTGTTGCAAGTTACTGTTGGGGTGGTCAATCACCTTTAAATTCTTTTTGGGTGCTTTTTTTTCAGGTTCGTAGTCAGTCATCGTCATTGGGTGGGCATAGGTAGGGTTACCTGCGCCGTCTAACTCATACTCATCCATGTAATCCAGCATATCTTCATCATATGGGTCGCCGGATACCCAGTTTTTTAGTTTATGCATCAGCCCTGCGCTCATGGCGTGCGGTGCCTCCAACTCTTAGTTTGTAATAACGCTCTATCCTTTGTGCCGCATTAATCATAAAAACCCTGTCAATGCCAATGTCTAACCGTTTGCTCTAAATTAGCGGGGCTTACAATGCGAGCCTACCATGCGGAACGCGATATGGATTACGCTCTGTATAGTGGGCACGTATTACTTTAATGCATATTATTAAAAGAAACAATACAATTTAGTAAACTTTTTTTCAGAAGTCCTTGATCTGCTCATTAGTCGGTGGATCGACTGAAGAAAAAAGGTATTGGTATTATCTTTTGAAGTTAGCTTCCAAGTTAAATTCTAACCTAATGAATTGCTGTTTAAAGCAGGGTGGATGAGGTGGGAAAGGTGCTGCGCGTTTAATGGTTTGTAGTGCGTAATAATCAAAGGGCTTTTTCCCAGATGATTTTGCAATGCCTGCCTTATGGAGTTTACCGCTTTTTGACACTTCAAAATACACGCTAGCCTCTTCATGTTTTTTGTTGGTAAGCGTGTTAGCTGGGTGCCATTGGTACTTTACGTTATTGGAGAGTTTCGTTATGTATGCGCGAATATCATCGTCGTTACAGGTGTTTTTTATGGCCTTGTCAGGTTCTTTTGTTACACCAATTTCTTCTTCGGTAGGAATTTGTTGGCCTGAATATTCGTTTTGGGTTTGTTTTGGCCAAAATTGAGTGACAATAAAACCAACAACAATAATATCCAGTGCAATAATCCAGAAGTATTTATTCTGAAAAATGGATTTGTCTTCAGTAAATAATGAAGGCATGGGATTACCTAGGTTGTTTTGTTAGTGGGCTTTTTCGGGTGGGCTTACCTTTTTTGTTGGCGGCGGGTTTGCCATCTACCCAGCGGGGCTTTTTGTTTTTCTTGGTGCCGGGTGGGTTATCGGATTTATGGGTCATGGGCTTGGGCGCGTCGGTATCGCCGGTTTTGCCTTTTGGGGCTCTGGCTGCTTTGCCGTGCTTGTTTTTGCGGTTGTCTGGTTTTGTACCGTCTTTTTCTGCTTTTTCCGCGGCTTCTCTATCTTTGTCGGCGTATTTTCTTAGGCGTTTTAGCTTTTTTAGCTCGTCATCGGTTAGGGGGCGGGCCTTGCCTTCTGCCAAGCGGCCTAAACTAATGGGCCCAATGGATAATCGGCGCAGCTTGGTAACGGTGTAGCCCAGGGCGCCCAACATGCGCCGGATTTGCCGGTTATAGCCGGTGGCTAGCGTTATGGTGGCCTTGGTGGGAATATCCGAATCCACACGCTCGGCAACCGCCAGCACCATTTTGCTGCCGGGTTCATCGCTTAGGGGTATTTTTACCCCAGTGCGTAGGGATTTGAGTACCTCGGGGGTGAGGGCTTTATCCACCTGCACGCGGTACACTTTTTTGCAGCCAAACTTAGGGTGGGTCAGGGTGTGGATAAAATCGCCATCGGTGCTTAGTATAATGGCGCCGCTGCTTTGCCTGTCCAGGCGCCCAGCGGTATCGCAGCGCTGGTAACGCTTGCTTAGCACGTCGTAGATTGTCTGGCGGCCTTTTTCATCGCTACGGGTGGTTACTACCCCCACTGGCTTGTGGAATAGGGCATACACGGGCTTGGTGCGGGGCAGGGGCTTATCGTTTACCAGTACAATATCGTTATCGGTTACCTGCACGCCAGGGGTGGTTACCTTTTCTAGGTTCACGCTTACTTTGCCTTCGGCTATCCAGGTATCGGCAGTACGACGAGAGCACAGCCCACTATCGGCGATGACTTTGTTAAGCCGGGTGGTGGTTTTTGGGCTAGCGTTGGCGGTGGGGCTTTTGGGTTTTAGGGTGCGTTGTGGGCGAGATTTTCTCATAATTTAAACAACCTTATTATTTGAGATGGTTTTGAAGTTGAAGGCCTGATTCTAGAAGGTAATGGTTTAAAGTATCACAACTGGAAGGAATTGCTGTTTTTGTTGGGGGCTTGCCCCCAACACCTCCATTGGGGACAGAGGTGTCCCCAAACCCCTCCCAATGAATCACTTGGGTTAGTACGCTTGCTGTGCGCTTTGCCACCTGCGGCTGCGCTTGCCAATTAATGTGTAATAGGGCATGCTCACTCGCAGAGTGGCCTGCTAGGGGCGTATGCTATCGCATTGTACGCCCCGCAACAGCTTCAGCCGCTGCGTGGTTCATGTTTGGGCAGCCAGTAGCGAAGGGTGTTTAGGGTTTTTTGCCAAAGCCAGGCAGCCCTAGTTTGCTAAAGGGGCATTTGCTAGGGGGCGGCTCTGTTGTATCGCCCTCTGGGGTTGGGGTGGTTTTGTTGTGCTGGGCGGCCTCTTGGGCTTTAAGGGCCTTAATGGCCTCGTTGCCGGCATCCGCAGTGGCTTGGTGGATGGTTTTGCCGGTTTTAAGCTCGTGGGCCCACTGTTCTACTAAAAAGGCGTCCATGGCGGGCCGGGTATCGCTGGCATGGAGGGGTGTCCGCCGAAAAGCACTGCCCAGTAGCACACCGGTGCCGTTTGTAATACAGGGCTGTAGGGCGGCTAGGGTGCTTTGGGTGGGTTGGCTTGGGGTAATCACCAAAGGGGTATCGCTGTGGGGTAGGGCCAGGGTGCCATCGGGGTGAATACTATCTGTTTGGTGAAGGAGCAGTTTATCGATAACAAGCTGGGTGCCGGTGGCGGCGCCATGGTGGGTCACTTCGTGGTGAAGGGTATCTACAGCGTGTTGCATTGTTTGGCCGGGTGCGGGGGCAACGCTGGCCCATACGGGGATGTGGCTAGGTTGGGTGCCGAGTTGCTGATAAGCAGCGGTTAAGGCGTGCAGTTGGCCTGTAAGCAAGGTGGTAGCGGTAGGTTGCTGCCCGACCAACACGGGGGCATGGATAAATTGGCAACCGGTGGCTATGGCAATGGCCAGGGCCGTTGCGGGGGCATTGGGTAACACGCTAATGCCTAGCGGTGTTTGGGTTTGCTTGCGCAGTTGCTGGGCAACGTGGGTAAAAGCGGCCACCATGGGGGCCACCGTCGCCGTATTGGGGGCGGCCATATCCCAATCGTTGGTAAGGAGTATGGTATCTACCCCGGCGCTGGTTAGAGCGTAGCATTCTTGCTCGGCTCTATCCATAATGGCGCTAAGGCTGCTGCCGTGCTGGGGTTGCCACCCTAACGACCCCGGCAATGGCAATAAACTTAGGCTGGCTACCACCAACCCAGTTTGGGCCTGGGTGGGGTTTTCCGCCGTTTCGGTGCTAGGGTGTGGGGGCTTGGGTGACATGTGTAACAGGGTTGGGGTGTGTTTGTGGCAAACTACAGGTTTGCGCCGTGTTTATTTATCAACGTGAAGGGTTAAGCTTTTCCCATCATAAACAACACGCTTGCCTCAATCCAATTATTTCACCGCCATCGTTGCGGATTGATACGACCCCATTAATGATAGATTTAACGCTAATGACTACCGAAACCCCTACGCCCCCTGCCCTTCCTGTTATCCCTGCCATTACCCTTACCTCTAAACCGGTGGTGGCCATTGTGGGCCGCCCCAATGTAGGCAAATCCACCTTTATAAACCGCATTATTGGCGAGCGCCGCGCCATTGTGGATGACCAGCCTGGTGTTACTCGAGACCGCGCCTTGTACGAAGCCGACTGGTGCGGCACCGATTTTTACTTGATGGATACCGGCGGCTTGGTGCCAGATAGTGACGCCACCTTCGATAAGCACATTCGTCAGCAGGTGATGGTGGCCATGGCGGAAGCGGATGTGATTTTGTTTTTAGTGGATGGGCGCGATGGTGTGATGCCTGCCGATAGTACCATTGCCAATTTGCTGCGCCGCCAAAACCACCCCGTTATTATTGGGGTGAACAAAATTGATACCATTGAGCTGGTGGCAAACACCTACGAGTTTGCAGAACTTGGCCTGGGCGAGCCCATGAGTGTGAGTTCCGTGCATGGGTTTGGTGGGGTGGGTAACCTGTTAGATGCCATTGTAGAAGCCTGCCCTAAACCGCCAGAAAATGCTGAACCCCAAGCAGATGACAGCGCCATTGGTGATATAGACGATGAGGCCATGGATGCCCTGTGGTCAGACGATGACGATACCGCTGATGGTGGTGACGAGCCTGCCGCAGAGGATGAGGCCCCGTTGATTCCGCGTGTGGCCTTGGTGGGTCGCCCTAATGTGGGTAAATCCAGCTTGGTCAATGCCATGCTGGGAGAAGAACGGGTGATTGTGACGGATATCCCTGGCACCACTCGCGATGCCATCCATACCGTGATGACCCAAAAACAGAAAAATGGCACCGACCAAACCATGGTGCTGATTGATACGGCTGGGGTGCGCAAAAAAAGCAAAGTGGATTTTGGTGTAGAGCTGTTTAGCGTGGACCGTACCATCCGTGCCATGGATGACGCCGACGTGGTGTTGATGGTGGTGGATGCCACCGAAGGCATTGCCCAGCAGGAAAAACGCTTGATTGAAGTAAGCAATGAAAAAGGCTGTGGCCTTATTATTGTGGTGAATAAGTGGGACCTTGTGCCAGATAAGGGCCCCAATAGCGCAAAAGAGATGGAAGCCCAAATGCGCGCCAGTGTGCCCCACGCCAGCTTTGCCAAGTTTTTATTTGTAAGTGCTGTTAAAAGCCAGCGGATGAAGGCGATTATCCCTGCTGTGCAAGAGGTAATGACCAATGCCCGTCGTCGTGTCAGCACCTCTGTGGTTAATCAGGTAATGCGCGAGGCCTTATCGTTGAATCCGCCGCCACCGGTGAAAAACAAAGTGCTGAACATTTTGTATGCCACCCAGGCCCGTGTGGCGCCGCCCACCTTTGTGCTGTTTGTGAATGATCCCAAATGCGTTCGTCCTGAGTACGAACGCTACTTGGAGCGCAAGTTGCGGGATAACATTGAATTTAGTGGCACCCCCATTCGCCTGCGTTTCCGCGCCCGTAGCCCACGCTAAGGCACTGGCTTGATAGCGGTGAGCGCAGCAGTTACACTAGTAGGCCTGGAATAACCCTGTTTACCTTGTTCTAAGGGCCTGTTATGGAACTTATTACCACACTACCTGCTTACTGGCCTGCCATACTGCTGGTGGGGTATTTGCTGGGGGCTATTCCGCTGGGGTATATTTTGGTAAAAGCCAAAACCGGGCAGGATCTTCGGTCTATTGGTAGTGGCAGCACAGGTACCACCAATGTTAAACGTGCCATTGGGGGCAAAGCCGCCCTGGTGGTGCTGGCCTTTGATATTTTAAAGGCGGTGGTGCCGGTTTGGGTGCTTAAGGCGCTTTACCCTAGTGCTTACTGGCTGCATATTGGTGTGGCGTTGGCGGTGATTATTGGTCACAGCCGCTCTGTGTTTTTAGGCTTTACTGGGGGCAAGTCGGCGGCGTCTAGTTTGGGGTCCATGCTGGCGCTATCGCCTTTGTGTGGCTTGTTTTTAGGTGTAGTGGCCTTTACATTGTTTCGTCTAACCAAAACCATGAGCATTGCCAGCATTCTGACGGCAGTACTCTCGCCTATTACCTTTTATTTGGCTGGCCAGCCCTTGCCGTATTGGCTATACGTGCTGATGGCGGCCCTTTATGTTATTGTCCTTCACCGGGCTAATATCGCCCGATTGTTGCAAGGGCAGGATAACCCACTGACATGAGTCCTACAGAGTCTGCTACAAACACCGCCTTACCAGTGACCGTACTCGGCTCTGGTAGCTGGGGCATTACACTGGCGTGGCTAATTCAGCAAGCTGGCCATAATGTTACCCTGTGGGGGCGTAGCGAAGAAAAAATTGCCGCCATGCAGGCAAATCGGGCCATTACCTTCCCCGTTAAGCTAACCCTGCCAGATGACATAACCCTAACGAGCGACTTGTTAGCCGCCTTTGCCCAGCCACCGGCCATTGTGTTGTTAGTGGTTACCAGCAGTGGCACCCGAGAGGTGCTAGAGCAATTAAAGGCCCATAACCTGGTGGGTGCCAACACCATTTTGGTTAATGCCAGCAAGGGGATTGAATACCCCAGCCTGCAAACCTTATCCGCCGTTATCCAAGAGGTGTACCCGAACCAGCCCAACGCCGTGTTGGCTGGCCCAACCCTTGCCCCAGAAATTGTGGCAGGCTTACCGACGGCAGCGGTGGTTTCTACAGAAGATGACGACCTGGCTAAACAATTGCAATTGCAGCTCGCCAGTAAGCGCTTCCGCCTGTACACCAATAGCGATGTCATGGGCACCGAGCTGGGTGGCGCCTTAAAAAATGTGTTTGCCATTGTAAGCGGCTATATGAAGGGGAAGCAGTTGGGTGATAATGCCTACAGCACCCTAATTACCCGTGGCTTGGCAGAAATGACCCGCTTTTGCCTGGCCCAAGGCGCCGATGTGCAAACCTTGTACGGCCTAAGTGGCCTGGGGGATTTGCTAGCCACGTGCAATAGCCCGCTTAGCCGTAATTTTCAGGTGGGTTTTCGGTTGGCCCAAGGCCAAACCTTGCCCCAAATTTTAACCGAATTAAACATGGTGGCAGAAGGCGTTAAAACCACCCGTGCCGTCTTGGAAATGGCGCACAAAATGGGCATTGATATGCCGGTGGTGGGCTTGGTGGGCAAAGCCTTTGAAGGTGACTTTAGCGAAGAAGACATGATCCGTACGCTGATGAGCCGCCGCCTTAAATCCGAGGCAATGGGCGAGCCGGTTGCCAGCGCATAGGTGAATGAGTGCCCCATGTTGTGGGGCGTGTTTTTAAATAACCAAAACGGCCTGAGAGAATTCTCAGACCGCTGGTTTACTGTTGAGCTGGTAAAAGCTTACCAGTTGTCGTTATTTTTAATGTCGTCGTTGATTACGGTGAATTCGTCAGCGATTTCGGTATCCACGCCATCAGGAACATCATCTGCGTCGATATCCACGATAGGTGAGCTGGTGTTGTCGTAGTCGTCATCCATATCGTCATCATCGTAGATGTCGTCATTAATATCGTCGTTGATATCATCATAAATGATGTCGTCGCCGTTACCGTCGCCTAGGCCGCCAAGACCGAGTTGGTCTAGTAATTGCATGATTAGGTCTAGGGGTAGGCCGCCACCGATGGGGGGGTATCCGCCACCACCATAGGGGTCGCCACCGCC
Organism: bacterium; assembly: GCA_030429585.1. Classification (GTDB taxonomy): domain Bacteria; phylum Cyanobacteriota; class Vampirovibrionia; order Vampirovibrionales; family Vampirovibrionaceae; genus JAUIEU01. Next base: position 430,663 of record JAUIEU010000001.1, read on the forward strand.
GTTATATGGGTCGCCATAAGGGTCGCCACCGCCGATTGGGGGGTATCCGATATCGATGGGAGGGTATCCACCACCACTATAGGGGTCGCCGTAAGGGTTGCCACCGCCGATGGGAGGGTATCCGCCGCCGCCATCATAAATAGGGGGGTTATGGTAGCCACCGCCGATGGGAGGGTATCCGCCACCTGATGGAGGTTGTGGCTGCGGGTATGGTGCAGGCTGGGGTTGAGGGTAACCGCCGCCCATAGGAGGTTGAGGGTAACCGCCGCCCATAGGAGGTTGAGGGTAACCGCCGCCCATAGGAGGTTGAGGGTAACCGCCGCCCATAGGAGGTTGAGGGTAACCGCCGCCCATAGGGGGTTGAGGGTAACCGCCGCCCATAGGAGGTTGAGGGTAACCGCCGCCCATAGGAGCTTGTTGGGGTATGCCCATTCCTAGTTGCCCTAATAAGGAACCAAGTGCTCCGAGCATTTGTTGCATCATAAACACAATGCTGGTTAGTTGCTGTGTTGCAGGGTTACCACCATAGGATTGTTGAGGCGCTTGAATTGGCGCTTGAGATAAGTACGATTGTGGCGCCATCATAGGGGCAGCCGACATAGCGTATGGTTGTGGTTGATACGATGGGAGCATCATAGTGTTATTCTCTCTTCTCTCTGTGCAATTAATAAAATTAAATTCTCTTAAATAAATAAAAACAAGTATATAGGACTTATTGCGATTCCTGTTACGTTCTGTAATAAATCTAGTTTAAGAATGTTGGAATTTTTAACAAATATCACTGTATAAAAGGGTTTTAGCGATTATTAGACGTCTTAAGGTTTTCTTTATATTTATATACGATGTAGTGCTTTTCTATGAATCGGGTGACAATTTATCATATTTATGGTTTTTTACAGGGTATGAACAACATGTTATTACCTTCCCCAATGGGTTTAGTGGCCCCCGCCACCCCTACCCGACGCCGACGCCGCCCGCGCCGATTGGCGTTATTGTTGGGTTGCGCACCACCACGATACTGCGCATAAACGGTATGTAACAACCGATTCGGTTTTCTTCCCCCTTCAGTGACACCATTTCACACTGAGGGGGTTTTAGCTATATAACCGCTTTTTCCCGCCTCAGACACCCTGTATCCCTGCCACTTAATCATAATTAATACATTAACTCATGGTTCCCTCCGCCCTTATTAACTTTTTTGCCAAGCCTGGTGTTGTTAATACGTTCACTAAACTGAACGACGACAGCACGATGCTGAACGTGGTGGTGCGGGATGCGGGGATGGATGTGCCTGGGCGGCTGTATTATGCCAGCAAGCGGGATGGGCTGTTTAACGAGGAGTTTATAGAGCAATTTATAGACCAGGTTGGCGCCATGCTGATTTGGGGCTTTGGTGTGGATGCCATGCGGCGGATGATTAACCACGGCGCGGTTAATTTGGATAAAGCCCCACAGTGGGTGCAGGGGATGGCGAAAAGTATTAATGGGGTCAAAATTAAAAACTTATCCTTAGAGTTGTTTAATGATGCGGATAAAGCGCCTAAGGCCCAGGCGCCCCAAACTCTAACAGCGGCCAAGGTAAAGCGGTACCAGGCATTGCAGCAGGAGCATTTGCAGGCGTTACAGGCAAAGGGCAATACGGGCGCGGCTAAAGCTTTAAAAGAAACGGTGGCCAAACAATCTGCCCATATTATGGACTTTTTTGATGGCAAAACAGGTGGTTTGCTTAAAAAAAGCGGCAGTTTGTTAGGCAAATACAAAGCGAAAGAAGTGGTTAAAGTGCTGGGGGCTAGTTTCTTTCCGGCAGCGGCGATTGGTATTGGGTTGCCCCTTATTTTTCAATCCATTACTCGGGGGCGGATACAGCGGCAAAAGCGGGAACGACATGTAAATACCCTAAATCACCTAAACAAAGGCCTGCTCCATACCAATGACAATGCGGCCTTGGCCACGTTGTTGGGCGATAAAGCACCGGAAACCAGCCAAAATGCTGCCACCACAGAGCCACCCCCAGGTGGGGTGCCGCAGTTTGGGGCCAACATTGTGGGCACGATTATGAAGAAAGCCCAGGATAGCCTGATTGGGAATACCTTAATTGTAGATGGCACCATTAGTGGTGGCCGGGTGTTAATGGCGCGGAATTTTTATGACCGGTTAGAAAATCTGATTCAGGAATCGGCGACCATCTTCTTCTTATTCTTTGCCATGGCGCCTATTAAACGGTTCTTCTACAACCTGTTTGATAATGGGACGGGTACCTTTAGTAAGATGGATTTGAAATCCATTAATAATGTGTGGCAGCAATCGGAAAAATCGCCCACGGCGTTGCTAGAAAAACTAACCGCCTTTAACAACAGCTATGTGGCGGATAAAGGTATCCAACTCAATACCAAAGGGCTTAGCAAGGCACAAAAATCCGCGGCTAAGGCTGCCTTTGAAAAGGCATTGTTTGCAGAAAAAGGGCTAGAGGACTACTTACTGAAGGGCAAAAAAGGCAACTTGCTGTTTGATTTGGCCAAGGATAATGGGTTAATTGCTACCCATACAGCGGGCAAAGGCAGCAGCAAAGCCGCTATTTGGGATTGGACCAGCAAGGTGGATACAGATGGTATGTATAAGTTGGCTCAAAACTTAGAGCGAGCCACCGAGAAACTCTCTAAAAAGTTGCCTAACTGGCATAACTTTGGCAGCACAGCGGCGGGTACCCCCCGGTTAAGCAGTGGGCAAAAAAAGGCACTAAGCGCGCTGTTTAAAAAATCCATTGCCGCTAATGGCGTTACCTGGATGCTGGCGGCAGGGGTGTGCGGGGCTTGCCAAGGGTGGATTGTGCCCCGGTTTAAGCAATGGGTTACCTATAAGCTAACCGGCCGGTATAAATTCCCTGGCGAGTATAACGATGGGAAGCGGCAGCATTTGTTTAGCAAAAAAAATGCCGATGAGCTGGCAGCCCAACTGTTTGCCTAGTGCCAATACGGGGTGTATGGCAAGGTTGTTTAGCGGGGCTGGTTAGCACAGGGCGCCTAAATAAAGGATAGTTTCTACCTTATATAATGCAGATGGTGGGGATCGAGCTGTTAAATCGCTAAAAATACCGTATACTAGTGGGTAATACGTGTGCCATTGGATAGGGTGCGAGCATACCGGGCTGGTTATTGGGCTGGCCGCGTGGTGGCTGCGGCGTTACCGATTTGATTGGCCCACGGTGGTTTGCAAGATAGAAGGTTCTTCTCAGCCTTATGGCACCTTCCCGTCCATCGGCTAAAAAAACCAAAAAAACGGCGCCACGCACGGCACGGGCACCGGTGGTTGCCATGCCTTCGCCAACGGTGACCATAGAGCAAGCCTTGGCTGAGCTGCCCCAATGCGTTAAAGATTGGTTGGGCCCTGCGCCAGCTTTGGGCGAAACCCTGTATTGGAGCGGCATGTACTTGGGCACCATTAAGCAGTTTGCCCGCGCCCAACAATTTATGGAATCTGCTGTAGAAGCCTGCCGGGCAGGGGATGACGCCATCGGTGAAACCATGGCGGCCATTGAATTGGCCTGGCAAGAATACAACGAAACTGCCTTTGGGCCCGCAGCAGACGATGATGCCGCGTTAGCAAACCGCTACCACACCTTATTTGCCGATGAAGCAGCCCTGATTGAACAATTGCCGGAAGGAAGCGACATTGGCGAAGCGCAAGCCCGTTTGGCCCATTATCGCGGCTTGGCGGCTTACCGCAAGGGCGATTACGCCCTAGGGGTACAGCAATTTAAGAAGGGCTTGGCGGCCAGCCTCAATGGTGGGCTAGAAGAAGCCCGCTTGCGGGACTCTTTAGCGGTGCATTACGAGCGGATGGGTGATTTTCACTTGGCTCAGCAGCATTTGCGGCGCTCGCTACAAATTAAAAAACGGCGTGGCCTGCTGTGGGAAGAAGCCATTACCAGCCAAATTTTAGGTCGGTTGTTCCTTATCCAAGAGAATTATCGTCAATCTCGCCACTATACCGAGCGCTCCTTGGCCCTCTCCTTAATGCTGGAAGATCGTCGCCGGGTAGAAAGCTTGTACAACACGCTAATTAAACTGGCGGTGTATACCAAAAAATTACCGCGGGCCACCCAGTTGATTTCGGATGTGGATCGCTTCCATGCCCACTTGGTAGAGGGGGGCGATATTGTTGCCTTTACCTCCATGTGTGTTACTAAGGACAAGAAAAAGGGCCGTCAGCGCTCCATTCAGCCTTCGTCAGAGGCGTGTGGCCGAATGATGCTTCAATCGAAAGAGTACGGGGTTACCCAGTTTTATCGCGCGCGGGTGTGGGTGCTAGAAGACAACATGGCGGATGCCGAAACCTTGTTGCAGGAATCGATTATCCCCGCCTTTAAAAAACACCGTGCCCGTAAGGATTTAGCCAAGGCTTACCGCTTACTGGCCTGTATTTATGCCACCCAAGGCAACTACCAACAAACGGTAGAAACCATGGGCCAAGCCCTGGCCTTGTTTAGAGAGCTTAACCTGGTAGATGAGCAGGCCAAAACCCATTACGAATTGGGCCAGGCCTTTGCCGAACTGGGCGAGCAGCCCTTGGCCATGGAAAGCCTGATGGAAGCCTTGCGGATTGCTGAGCAAAACGGCTTGCGGTTTATGATCCACCATATTCAGGAAGATATCCACGAGTTGGATGCCAGCCGCTGGGAAGAAATTGTAAACCAGCGGGTGCGCCACCAGCCGGTGTTTGAGCGCGAGCGCACCTTGCTGGATGCCTTAACCCACCTCTCCAAACAGCGAGAATTGCCTAAACAGGCTGTTGAGGAAGATGATAATGATGCCGTATCGATGGCGTCGGCATTGGCGGAATCGCCCAATGCGCAAACCCGTTCGCTGATTTCTTTATTACGAGTAGGCCAGGCCATTAGCGGCGAGCCTAACGTGGATAAACTGTTGGATGTGGTAACGGAAGAAACCAAGCAAGCCCTAAGTTGCGACCGCTGTACCGTGTTTTTGTATGATGAGGGCGCCAATGAACTATGGAGCCGTGTGGCCACAGGGGTGAGTGAGGGGACAGGCGATACCAACGGCGGCGAGCACCAAGAAATTCGGTTTCCGGCGCATTTGGGGCTGGCAGGCTATGTGTGCAAAACCGGTGAAGTCCTTAATATTAAAAACCCGTATGATGACCCCCGCTTTAACCGGGATGTGGATAAAAAAACCGGCTATGTTACGGAAAATTTGCTGTGCATGCCCATGAAAAACCGCGATGGCCATACCATTGGGGTATTCCAAGTACTCAACAAGGCTGGCGGGCCCTTTATTCGGGCGGATGAAGACTTGCTGATGGCGATTGCGTCCCAGGCCAGTGTATCGTTAGAAAATGCCCAGCGCGCCAAAGACCAAAAAGCCGCCTTTGTTAGCTTTATTAAAACCCTATCCAGCGCTATTGATAAACGAGACCCGATTACGGCGGGCCATAGCGAGCGGGTGGCCCATTACTCCGGTATTATTGGCGAAGAATTAAAACTGCCTAAGGATGAAGCGGAAGCCCTGGATGTGGCTGCCTTGTTGCATGATATTGGCAAAATTGGGGTGCGAGAGGCGGTACTAACCAAAGAAGGCCGCTTAACGCTGGAAGAATATCGCCATATCCAAGAGCATGCCGAATTTACCTACGATATTTTGAAGAACATCCATTTTGAACGCCACTTACGCAATGTGCCCGAAATTGCCGCCAGCCACCACGAGCGGATGGATGGTACCGGATATTTCCGTGGGTTGGAGGGCGAAAATATCCCCTTTTTAGGGCGGGTGTTGGCCTTAAGCGATGTGTTTGATGCCATTACCAGCCGCCGCCACTACCGAGACCGCATGCCCTTTGACCGAGTGCTGAAGATTTTACGCCGTGATGAAGGCAGCCATTTTGACCCGACTGTGGTGGATGCTTTTTTCAACATCCCTCTGCATAAGCTGGCGCGCTTGTTGCTGATGGAGCAACGCGAAGACGGGCAGGTAAATACCCGTGTGGAAGATTTAATGATTGACCAGGTAAGCAAATCCTTAAACGTTACCATTAACGAGTATTACCACCTGCTGGAAAAGCCAGAGCTGAGCCAGGGCGAAAGCATTATCCACACCAACTTTAGCACCATTTACCTGCGCGGCAACCTGGATTTACAGCTGGATTAAGTGTTCTCGTTTAAATGTGCTCGGTATTGCTTGCCAAAATCTTTGTCTAATTTGACAGCTTCGTCAACTGATAAACCACCCGTAGCTACGGCAACGGGTGCATCAAATTTAAAGGTAGCTGTTGAGGCTAATCGAGTAAGCTCTTTTTGTATTTCTGGTTTGAATAAGTTAAAAGCCGCCAGGTGCTTAGCACAATTACTGGGAGTGATACCCTCATTAATTATTTGTGGGTTGATATTACTATCGGCTGTATCTGGTTGTTTTAAAACTTCGTATAATCCCCACATTCTGCGATATTCTGGGGTATCTTCCATTCTTATTTTATGGATAACGGCATCTTGTATATCATCATTAGTGTAGGCCATGCTAAATTTGGGTTGCAAGGGTGTTTTAAGGGTGTAAGAGGTGGTGGGCCGAATGGCAGAGAACATAAACATGGCCTTTATATGGTGGTGATAGTTAGATAAACTATCTCAATGATCAAAATTGCGCTAACAGGTGGTATTGCCACCGGAAAATCCCAAATGCAGGCCTGGCTGGCCCAGCACGGTGTGCCTGTGTTGGATGCCGATACCCTAGCCCACCAGCTGTACGCCACCGATGCCGAGTTAAAGGCCAATATTGCCCGTGCCTTTGGCCCCGATGTGTTTGAAGGCTGCGATACCGCCCAGGCGGTTAATCGCAAGGCGCTGGGGGACAAGGTATTTGGCCACCCTGACGCAATGGCTCAGCTAGAAGGGTGGATCCACCCGAAGGTGAAAGCGGCGATAGAAGATTTTTACCAGCAACACCAATCGGCCCCCTTTGTGGTGGCAGCGATTCCTATTTTGTTTGAGAAACATCGCCAACACGATTTTGATACGGTGTGGCTGGTATATGCCACCCCCGAGCAACAGTGCCAACGTTTAATGGCCCATCGCGGCCTAACCCAAGCAGAAGCGCAGGCCCGCTTGGCCAGCCAACTACCGATTGATGACAAACGCCAATTAACCCAAGCACTGGGTGGGGTGGTGATTGAGAACACAGGCACTATCGAACAGCTGCACGATCAACTTGATGGTTTGCTAAGCAATAACCAAATAAGCCCTAATTAATTCTCGCTTTGCGAGTGGTAGGCTTTGCCTAGGCGTTGCATGCGGTTTTCGCTAATGGGGTGGCTGCGCAAAAACTCGGGGGTGTTGCTTGGCGATGCCTTGTGGAGCACTTCCAGGGTTTCGATGGCGCCTTGGCTGTCGTAACCGGCCTTGGTCATAAATATCACGCCGCGTTCGTCGGCTTGGTACTCGCCACTGCGGCTAAAGCGTAAATCCGCTAGGGCTAAGCCGGCACGGGTGGCCAGGTTAATAGCAGGGCTGCCGCCAAATAGCCCGTGGGCAATGCGGCTAAAAATATTCATGCCTACTTTGCGCCCCACCGTTTTGGGGATGTGGTTAAGGTCGATGTGGGCCAGTTCGTGGGCCAGTACAAAGGCGCGTTGGTCGTCGCTAGTGAGTGTGGTCCATAATTTTTTGGTAAAAATAATGTTTTTGCCATCGGTGGCCGCATTTAGGGTGTCTTCGTCATCTATTTTAAAGGTCTCTACCGTGTTGGGCGTAATGCCGTTGGCTTTCATAATGCGTACCAACATTATTTCGCCTTGTTGTTGCAGGCTTAGGCTGGGCACACTGGCTTGGGCGCTGTTTATGGGCACCGCCTGGTAGCTGGCATTATTCGCCTGTGCAGGCAGGGCGGTAACAAGGGCCATTACGGCCAACACTACGGAAAGAAAAGTGGTTTTTAAAAGAGAAGAAGAGGACACGGGCGAGGGATTCCTTACACCAGATTGATAATAGGTTGGTTCGCTAAGGATACTGTGCCTTATTGGCTGCGTGGGGTCAATAGCCTGTTGGGGTAAATGTAGGCCGTATTTTACCTTAGGGTAGTGCCGTAACGACGCTGATTGGTTACAATGGTTTCAGTTGGCCGGGGTTGTGTGCCCCACTAATCATAAGGAATCCTTTGGGTGAGTGCGTTTTTCCAAAATAATGAATTATTGTTGCCTTATCATCAGGTAACCCATGTGTTGAAATACCCGCCAGATAGGCTGGAGATTAAGCTAGTAGACCAGCAGCAACAAACCTTGTTGGGGGATGATTGCAAGGTGTTTTTAAAGGGTTATTTGGCTTGGTTGCAACAGTAAGGCCTTTTAAAGGTGCTTACAGTTTGTTACAAACTGGCATGCTGGCCGGTTTAGGGGGATTAATTGTATAGAGCCTCCGTTATGGCCTTGGCTATTGCAGGCCAGTAACGAGAGAGATAGAGACCCTCCTAACCCAACGATTTAGGTTATGTAAATTATGAGTATGTTTACCCACAGCGTTACCGATGTAAATGTAACTTTCCCCCAGGGGGCACGGGCCTACCGCCGTGCAGCACGTGCGTTTAATCGCTGCCCCAGCTGCCCAGAGGCGGCAGCGCGTTTAATGGCGGCGGCACCACAAGGTACCCCTGTAAATACAAATTGGTATAGTTCGGTTAGCCATGCGGGCCCGGCAGCTTATGCCCAGCTTTACCCTCGTGTTGTTCAAGCACCTCAATATGTTGTAAACAATACACTGGCACCGTTGTGGCATAACACAATGCAGAATATTCACCCGTATTACCAACAGTATGTACACCCTTGTTACCAATATGCAGTTAATAACGTGGTGCGCCCGTGTGTTAATGCTGCCCGCCATCGTATCCCTTGGTTGTAGATGATTTTGTTTACTCGTTATATACCCAGCGTTTGCGCACGGCCCATTGAATCAGGGTTAGGCCTAAAATAATAACGAATAAACACACGGCCAAGGCACAGGCGGTGCCCACGTCAAAGGTGTCAAAGGCTTGTTCAAATAACCAGTGTACGAGCACGTTGCTAGCGTGGTTGGGGCCGCCTTGGGTTAGCAAATAAATGCTATCAAAGGTTTGAAAGCTGTTAATCAGCGTAACCGTCACCAAAAAAAACAAGGTGGGGGTGAGTAGCGGAAAGGTAATATGCCAAAAGCGTTGCCAGGGGGTACTGCCATCTAGCGTGGCGGCGTGGTGTACTTCATCTGGGATGGTTTGCAGGCCCGCAAGAGTAATAAGAAAAGCGTAGCCCACGGTTTTCCATACCTGCATTATAATAAGTGCCCATAATACGGTGGATTCGTTATACAGCCAGGCGATGGGCTGCCCGTTATTAAGGGCGGTGAGTAGGCCGGTCGGGGCCAGTAGTTGGTTAAGCAGGCCTTGAGCCGGGTCGTAAAACCAGCCCCATACTAAGGAAACACTAATAAGGGGGGCAATAACGGGCAGAAAAAAAATGCTTTGGAACCATCGTTGGCCCCGTACTAAGCCATTTACCCACACGGCCAATGTGGTGGCGAGTAACAGCTCGCCGGTGGCCACGCCCACAACAAACACAACGGTGTTGCCCATTATTTTAAAAAATAAGGGGTTGGTAACGAGTTGTTGGTAATTGTGTAGGCCAACCCAAGTAGGGGCACCGAGTAAATCCCACAGGGCAAAGCTAAGCCCAAAGGAGGCCAGGGTGGGTAGGTAGGTTAACAGGGCCAGCCCAAGTAAGCTGGGGGTCACAAACCACCATATTTTTAGGGGGTTAGATTTTGTCATGGCGCCCCCTTATGCTGGGTGGTGTTGGCCAACGGGCTAAGGGTGGCAGCCAGTTGGGCGGTGGAGACAGGGTTGGTGGTATGCCAATACGGGGCCAGGGTGTGGGTCAGGTGTTTTTCAAAAGCGCCCCAGTTGGGGTGATGCGGGGTGGGGTGGCCGTGGGCCAAGGTGTCTAAAAACACAGCGCTATGGGCGGGGGGCTGGCCAGGGGCTAAAAAGGCATCGCTGTTGGCCACATCTGGGCGGGCGGGTACCACTAACCCGCTTTGGGTAACGGCCTTAATGGCGTCTTGTCGGGTTAAAAATTGAATCAGTTGCCACCCTGCTGTGGGCTGGGTGCTGCTAGCGGCCAAGGCATACCCGGTGGCATCCACGCCGGTAATACTAGGGGTGGTGGGGTTTTGTCGTGGCATAGGCCATACATCCCACGTGAATGTGGCATGTTGGCGCAGTAGCGGGGTTACCCAACGACCACTCACCATCATGGCTAGGCGTTGCTGCATAAACCATTGAGTGGGGGTGGCTTGGCCAATTTGGTTTTTCCGTGGGGCGATGGGGCAATCGCCAGTATGGAAATTAAGATACCGAGCCAGCCCCGCCACCCCATTGGGTTGGTGTAAGGCAAATTGACCGTTATCGGCAAGTAATTCGCCGCCATGGTTCCATACCCAAGGCAACCAAAACAGGGCGGGCTGTTTGTAAAAACTAACCCCATAAACCTTTTTGGGTAAAGCAACCTGCCGTTGGGATTGGCAGATGGCCTGGGCGGTGGCGTTAAAATCAGCCATGGTCCACTGGCGGGGTGGGTGAGGAATATGGAGTGTATCGAGCAAGGTGGTATTAATGTGCATCACCACATTAGAGACATCTCGCGGCAAAGCCCCCAAGGCATTAGGGTTGGTGTTTGTTTTAAAGGATAAGGCCTGCAAGGCGGTAGGGTAGTAGGTGTTGGCTAAGGTGTGGCCATTGGTAAACGTAGATAAATCCTGTACCAAGCCGTGCTGGGCAAACATGGGCAGGTGGTAGCTATTAATCAGGAAAACATCCGGCAGGCGTTTGGCGGCGGCTAAAATGTGGAGTTTTTGTAAGTAGTTCTCTGGTATATGGCGCAGGGTAACATGGGTACCAGGGTGTTGTTGATGAAACAGGGCCAGTTGTTGCTTTAGCTGGGTTATTTCTGCCGTATTGCCCCAGGTGGCCAAGGTAATGGGGGTTGTGGTTGGGGGGCTGGGGTTGGCGGTGTTTGTGTGCTGGCACCCCATAAATACCAAACACCCCATTAGTATGGTGGGCAGGGTTAAGGTATATAAACAGGTCAAAAAGCGCATGGGGCGTGGATTCTTAAGATATCCTTAAGGCCTGTAACAGTTAATAGGAATCAGGCAATTTAGGGTGTGCGGAGGTTTTTTATTGGTATAACGCTATTGTAGCGTGGATTCCCCAAAACAGGAGGGGCGGTTACCACGCCGAAATGATAGCGACTAACACTTATTTTATGTAATCACCCAAAAGAGCTTATTGCCGCCATGTTCCATTTTGACGAACGCCTTGAAAAACTATTAGAAACCGCCACCCGCCACCAACGGGAACATGCCATGGTGTGGTTTGCGGTGAATGAAAATCATCCGAAGGCGTTGTCTGAAGAATTAAACACGGTGCTGGATAACTTGGCCACAGCCACTAGTAGCGATACCTTAAAAGTGTATGCCGATAGCCACCCTAAAGAATGGGTAGAGCTAACCGTGCTGAATGAATTTGGCCCGGATTTTCGTTTTCGTCCGGCGTTTAAAGTGCTGGTGGATGGCATTTATAACCGAATGTTTGCCGCCTAAACCACAACAATACCGCGGTTTAATGTATAGCGAGTTAGAGACAATTTATACCATTTAGAGAAGAGAGAGACGTGACCATTATGGGATTAATAATGCGAGTAATACGGCTAGTATTTATTGGGTTTAACTACCGGCCTAGTATGTAGCGCCAGGCCAAAACCTTTTTTATACTATGTTGGCTAGCTTATGGCTTTGTATAGCGCTAACACGCCTTTGGCATGGTGGGTTTCGCTAAACGCAGTGCAGTAAGCGCGCAATGCTCCTGTAGAAGGCTGATTAGTATCGGTTAGGGCGTGGCGTATGGTGGCGGCTATGTGGGCAGGATTGTCTGGTTTAAATAGGTAGTGGGGGCCTAAAATAGGGGTAATTACTTCCGGTATGGCGGCGGCATTGCTGCCAATGCAGGGCTTGCCGTGGGCCATGGCTTCAATCAATACTCGGCCAAAGGCTTCGTTGGTGCTGGGCAGGGCGAGTATATCCATGTGGGCATACATATCGGCTTTGTTGGTACAAAAGCCATGGAAGATAACCCGATCGTCCACGCTTAAGGTATGCACCAACTGACGAATTTCAACTTCAGCATTGGCATCCACAAACTTGCCAAAACAATGGAGGGTAACAGGGGGCTGGCCTGCTTGTTGGTTGCACTGGGCAATGGCATGGATAAGCGGAATAATCCCTTTGCCTGGCGAAATTCGGCCCACGTACCCCACGTTGGTTTTGGTGTGCCCCTGGGGTTCGGCAGGTGTGTAATCTGGCAGGGTAAACGGGTTGTAGATAATACTGGCGAGGTCATCACTACAAGTAAACTGGTTGCGCACTGCTTTGGAAATGCACAGTAGTTTGCCGCCTGTGGCTATGGTTAGGTTTTGGCAGATCCAGCGCACTAGCCACACGGGCAGTAGCGGCTGAAACCGCGGGTTGGGAATGCTGGGCATTTCTCGGATATGCCACACATGGGGTACCCCGGCAAGCCAAGCGGCCAAAGGCCCTTCTAGAGATACTAGGCTGTTGGTGTGGACGAGGGTAATATTATGGCGGCGGATAAGTTGGGCCAGTTTAGGTACTCGCCATAGGCTTGTCCACACCATGCCAGCTATATCGCCGATGGATTGAAGCAAGCTGCGCTTGGTGTGTTTTACCCATTGTACCCGTTGGTGGTGGTGTACCGTAATGGCGGGCATGGTGGCCAGTTCGTCTTCTAAAGGGCCAGGGCGCGCTAAGGATACATGGACGTTAATGTTGCTGGGCAGTTGCTTCAGTAGCAGCAATAAGCTTTGTTGGGCACCATACATGCCACCTTCGTGGGAGATGTATAGCACCCGCAAGGGGTAGGTTTTAGCAGAAAATGAATCGGATGACGCGTTCATAAGAATAAAGCCAAAAGCAAACGGCTATACCAACGTCGGGGCAGGGTGTTTAGCGTCGTATGCGGTTTCAAAGGTGGTAATATTACCCATTACTTTTAGGCTGTAGCCAATATCATCCAGCCCTTCCATTAGGCAGGTTTTTCTAAAGCTATCAATCTCAAACGGTTGCATATCAATGCCCCATGCAGCAGGGAAAGTAACGGTTTGGCTGGGTAAATCTACCGTTATGGTGCTGGTGGTATCGCTAGTGGCTTTTTGGATAGCTGTGTTTAAAATAGCTTTGGGCAGCACAATGGGTACTAAGCCGTTTTTTAGGGCGTTGTTATTAAAAATATCAGCAAAGCTTTCGGCCAAAATGGCACGGATGCCAAAATCCGTTAGTGCCCACGGGGCATGCTCTCTCGAGCTCCCGCAGCCAAAGTTATCGCCGGCTATTAAAATTTGGCCTTGCTTGTAAGGCGCTTGGTTTAGCGGAAAATCCTCTTTAGGGCTGCCGTCGGCGTGGTAGCGTAAATCGCTAAACACGGCATCGCCCAAGCCAGCTTTATCGGTAACGGTTAAAAACCGGGCTGGGATAATTTGGTCGGTATCCACATTATCTAACGGTAGTGGGATGCCAATGCTGGTAAGGGTAGTAATGGGTTTAGGCATAATAAATGCGGCTCCAAAAAATTATAGTAAAGACTTTTTCATGACGATGCCGGGGCTTTCGTAGCCATGTTTTTTGTAAAACGCTTGGGCTTCTGTAGCGTGGTGGTAGGTATCTAGCTTAATAGCGGCATAGTTTTTGCTGCGGGCAAAATCTTCGATGTGTTGCATCATTATTTTACCTAGGCCTTGGCCGCGTACGGTATGATCCACCACAAAGTTATCCATTTCGATGTGATTGCCGCACCAAAACTTGCTCAGCTCCCAAAAGCCGCACACGCCAATCGATAGGTTGGTGTCGTCGTTTTTGCAGACAAGTTGCCGGTAGCCCTTGGTTACCATAATAGGCAGCTGGGCTTGGTATTGCTCATGCGTCAACTCCGGGTTCAGCTGTTTGATTAACTCGAATTGGGGCAGCATATCTTCAACCGTGGTAGCCACCATGGTGGTACAGGCGGGGCAGGAGTTGGCAATATCTGGGCAATGCTGCATGGGGAGGAGGCTCTTTATGTGTTTAGCTGTACTGGCGTACATCTACCAACTTACCGTTTAAAGCAGCGGCAGCTGCCATGGCTGGGCTCATTAGTAATGTGCGTCCGCCTTGGCCTTGGCGGCCTTTAAAGTTTCGGTTGCTGGTACTGGCGCATACTTGGCCGGGCTCTAGTTTGTCGCCATTCATGGCAATGCACATGCTGCAACCGGGCTCGCGCCATTCAAAGCCAGCATTGGTAAATATGGTGTGCAGGCCTTCGGCTTCTGCTTGGCGCTGCACAGGCTGAGAACCCGGTACCACGAGCGCCCGAATATTGGCATTAACGGTGCCGTGCTTAGCAATGGCGGCGGCTGCGCGTAAATCTTCAATACGGCTATTGGTGCAGCTGCCAATAAACACCACATTAATATCCGTGCCAATGAGGGGTTGATTAGCTTTTAAATCCATATAGCTTAAGGCTTCCTCAAGTTCCGCCTTGGCGCTGCCTTCTAGGGTTTCTGGCGTGGGTACACACTGGGTAATGCCAGCGCCCATACCCGGGTGGATGCCATAGGTGACCATGGGTTCGATGGTGCTGCCGTCTAGGGTTACTTCGGTATCAAAGGTGGCGCCTTCATCGCTATACAAGGTTTGCCAGTGGGCTAGCTGTTTATCCCATGCCTCGCCCTTGGGGGCATAAGGCAATTCTTTTAAGTAATCATAAGTCACGTCATCAGGGGCTACCAAGCCAGCGCGGGCGCCGGCTTCAATACTCATATTGCAAAGCGTCATGCGGCCTTCCATACTTAGGCTTTCAATCGCTTCGCCGCGGTATTCCATTACATAGCCGGTACCGCCGCCCATGCCAATTTTAGCAATAATGGCTAAAATCACATCTTTAGCGGTAACGCCGGGCTGCAGTTGGCCGGTGACGTTTATTGCCATAGTTTTGCTAGGTTTTTGCAGCAGGGTTTGGGTGGCCATCACGTGGGCCACTTCGCTGGTGCCAATGCCGTGGGCTAGCGCGCCAAAGGCGCCGTGGGTAGCTGTATGGCTATCGCCACACACAATCGTCATGCCGGGTTGTACTAGGCCCATTTCTGGGGCAATAACATGCACAATCCCCTGTTGGCCGCTTTCTGGCCCATATAGTTGCACCCCAAAATCAGAGCAATTTTTAATGAGGGTATCCACTTGGTGCTTGGTTTTGTCATCGGTAAACACAAATTGGCCGTTGGCATCCCTGGGTGTAGTCGGGGTGCTGTGATCCATGGTACCAATTGTGCGATCTGCCCGGCTTAGTGGGATATTTCGGTTGCGTAATTCGGTAAAGGCTTGGGGCGAGGTTACCTCGTGGATAAGGTGTAAATCGATGTACAACGAAGTAGGATGGCCAGCTTGTTGGCTGTAGGCGCTAGGCACCACGTGGCGTTGCCAAATTTTATCGTACAGGGTTTGAGGGGTTGAAGCAGACATGCGATTACTTTCCGAGTAGGTGCTTTGTATAGCAGGCGACAGACACACAATTGTCTGTTATTGTGGCATAAACACGTCTCGTAATGCGGCCCATGGGCGCGCTAACATTAACACACAGGGCATAACTAAATGAGCTTACACGAATCAGTATCCGTCGCCGTGCCGCCAGAACTGGCGTGGGTGCCCAATGCGGTGCTAATAGCGGCTTATGTGTTTATTGCGTGGGAAAAAATTCCCAAGGTGGTTATTGCTTTGGTGGGCGCTAGTATTTTAATGATTATGAAATTGGTGAGCCAAGAAGAAGCCCTGCGCTTTATTGATTTTAATGTGGTTTCCCTACTGGTGGGGATGATGATTTTGGTGAATATCCTGAAGAAAACGGGCGCATTAGAATATTTGGCGCTACTTTCTGCCAAATTGGCGAAAGGTAGCGGCATACGCTTAATGCTAATATTTGCATTCGTCACGGCGGTTCTTTCTGCGTTTTTAGATAACGTGACCAGCGTTATTTTAATTGGTAGCGTGACGATTGCCATTGCCCGAGAGCTTCGAATTAACCCGGTACCGTTTTTAATTGCAGAAACCTTGCTGAGCAATATTGGTGGTACGGCCACCTTAATTGGCGACCCACCCAACATTATGATTGGTAGCGCCAGTAAACTTAGCTTTAACGATTTTTTAGTGCATCTGGCACCCATTATTATGTTAATCACGCCGGTATCGTTATGGACTTTGGCCGCTATTTATAAAAAAGAATTAGCGCTTTCCTTTGGGGCCATGCGCCGTATGCTAGAGTTAAGCACGGAAGGGGTGATTAAAAACAAGCCCTTGCTGGTTAAATCGCTACTTGTGTTTAGCGCTGTTATTGCTGGGTTTTTATTCCATGCCGAACTGGGCTTAGAGGCTGGCATTATAGCCATTGCCGGTGCCGCCGTGCTCATGATTTTTGAAAACGAGCACGACATTTGGCAAGATGTGGAATGGACCACTATTTTCTTTTTTATTGGCCTGTTTATTTTGGTAGGCGCGGTGGAAAAAGTGGGCACCATTAGCTGGCTCGCCGAAGAGTTTCTTCGTTTAACGGCTGGCAATTTTAATTTAATGGCCATGCTGTTGTTGTGGGTTAGCGGCATACTAAGCGCCATTGTAGATAACATCCCCTACACTGCCACCATGATTCCGTTGGTTAAAAACTTGCGCGTGCTAGACCCCGTGACCTTTGCCAACTTAGACCCCCTATGGTGGAGTTTAGCACTGGGTGCCTGCTTGGGCGGAAACGGCACCCTGATTGGGGCCACCGCCAACGTTTTAGTTGCCGATATGGCGCACCGGCAAGGCCACCCACTAAAATTTGTAGAATTTATGAAAATTGGTAGCCTAATTATGGTGCAAAGCTTGGCCATTGCCACCGTGTATATATGGCTGCGTTATTTGGCTTAAGTAAATGGATACTTAGGCTAGGGCTTGAATTTGAGCATAGGTTTTTAAGCCGCCGGTGCCAAAATCTACTTGCTCGGTACCGTTAAACATAGTAAAGCCATAGCCATTGCCTGCGGTAATTTTAAGTCTGTCACCAGTATCAATAACAGTAATGTCGTTAAAATCAAAGCTATCGGCATCAACGGTATCGGTGCCGCCACCACCTATAATGATAGTACCGTCAACGTTTTCATCAATAATAATAGTATCGTCTCCGGAACCACCTTGAACCACATTTCCGTTAGCTTCTATTGTCATTGTGTCATTACCGCTACCACCGTAAATGTTGTTATTTGTGCCCGTAAAGGTGGCGGTGTCATCATAACCGGTTAGGTTAATGGTGCTGTTGCTTTGGGTGTAGGTACTGGTCGCCATGGATTCTAATTGGCTGTAAGTTAATGTGCCTGTGCTGCCTAACTTAATATTTTCAACATCGTTACTTACGGTAAAGGTATTACCGGTGGCATCATCGGTAACGGTTAGGGTGTTGTCACCATTATCTTCCACGCTGATGTTGTCGACATTGTAGCCATTAGCGTTAACGGTATCGGTGCCTGCTCCACCACTAATGGTGTTGCCGCTACTGCCGTTATCAAAGCTAATGGTATCGTTACCGGTTCCGCCAACAATTTCGGCATTGTCAACATTAGTTAAGCTCATGTATTCATCATTACTGGAGCCCATGGTAATGGTTCCATTAGACATGGTGCTGTTATAAGAGCTAACCGTTCCAGTCACATCACCGAAATTAATGGTATTCCCGCTACCATTTTCAAGGGTTTCTACATTCTCGGTGGTTATCGTAATACCATTAACAACATCTTCAACGTCGTAGGTGCCATCGCCATTGTTGGTAATGCTGTAGTTAGAAGATACCCCTTCTAATACTAAGGTATCGTCACCGCTGCCACCATTAACTTCAATGCTGCCGCTGCCGCTGGATGAACTAATGGTAATGGTGTCATCACCACCGAAGGTGGATAAGGAAGGGTCCTCATCGGCATATAAGGTAATATTATCATCCGTCGTGGTGCCGTAGTATTCGCCATTGGTGGTGTAGGTGGCGGTGCGGCCGTTTAGTAATTCACTGGCCGTGTAATCGCCTTGTTCATCAAACGAGAAGCTTTCGATATCGCTGCTGCTAAAGGTATTGGTGTTACCACTGTTAGTGTTTTCAATATCAAAGGTGCCATCACCATTATCGGTAAAGGTAAAGTCGTTAATATCACCTTCAATTAACACGTTGTCGTTGCCATCGCCGCCACTAATGGTGTTACCATCAGCAGCGTCAAAATCCATTGTAATGTTGTCATCACCCGCTAAGGCATCAATGGTTTGTCCCGTACCATCTACCGTAATGTTATCATTACCGCTGGTACCAGGGTTAGTATCCACCAGGGCTTGGACTTCAGCATAGGTTTTTAAGCCAACATCGCTAAAATTAACTTTTTCTACATCGTTGGCAATGGTAAAGGTATTGCCACCACCATTATCGGTCACGGTTAGGTTGCCGCTGCCATCTTCGGTAACAGTAATGTTGCTAAAATCAAAGCCGGTAGCTGTTAGGGTATCGTTACCATCACCACCGCTAAACGTGTTATTGGTTCCGTTGATGTGTGTCCGTAGGCTATCATCGCCAGCACCGCCATCTACGGTGTTATTATTACCAACCACGGTAATAATATCGGTCCCATCACCACCATTAACGGTGTTGTTGTCTGATATGACGCCGACTACATCGTTGCCTGCACCACCATTAATGGTATTGCCACCTTCGTTAACGGTAATGGTATCGTTACCGGCATCTAAGTTATAGGTGCTGCCTGTGCTACCCGCATTAACGGTTAGGTTGTCATCGCCATCATCCGCATTAACGGTGTTGTTATCGCCACTAAAATCAACGGTGTCGGCTTCGGCGCTTAAGTTAATGGTGCTGTTGCTATCGCTGTTGTTGCCGGTTACAGCCGTTTCTACCATATCGGCTAGTTCAGAGTAGCTTTTCAGATTGCTGCTGCCGTCAAAGAAATTGACGTTGTCAATATTACTGCTAATGGTGATATTAGCGCCATCCGAATTATTGGTAAGGGTTAAGTTGCCAGAACCGTCATCGGTGACAGTCATGTCATCAAAATCAATGTTTGTTGTTTTAACTAAGTCGTAATCGCTGCCACCATTAATGGTGATATCGGTACCACCAGTAATGTTAAAGAAGTTGTACCCATCGCCCCCGTTTAGGGTGTGGCCACTACCCCCGCTCACAGCAAATGATTCAGCAACACTGGTGCCGTTATCACCACCATTCACCGTATTGTTGGTACCGCCTGCAATAATGGTGCTATCCTGAGCAGTACCGCCACTGTTAATGGTGTTGTTGCTACCGGTAACGTATACCGTTTCTTTATCACCAGTACTGCCGTTATAGGTGTTGCCATCACCCGAGATGGTAAGGCTATCGCCAGCACCTATTTCATCAACGCCACCGTTACCATTAACGGTGTTGTTGTCCCCAGAAATTTCGACAGAGTCCTTCATGTTGGTGAGTTCAATGGTGGTATTAGAGTCACTAATGGTCCCTGTCATACCGGTTTCTACTAAGTCTTGAACTTCAGATAAGGTTTTGGCGCCACCGGTGCCAAAGGTAAAGTTTTCCACATCGGTGCTAACGGTAACGGCGTTACCACTAACATTATCGGTAATGGTTAAATCGCCGGTGCCGCTGTCTTCGGTCACGGTCACGTTGCCAAAGTCAAATCCGTTTAAAGTTAGGGTATCGGTGCCGTTGCCGCCACTCACGGTGTTACCATCGGTGGTATTATCTAAAATAATGGTATCGTTACCACCGCCACCTTCAATGGTGTTGTTACTATCGTTAACGGTTACGGTATCGGCACCGCCACCAGCTTTAATGGTATTGCCACCGGTGCCATCGGTTTCAATAGCGTCATCACCGGCTAAGCCTTTAATGGTGTTATTGCCACCTGTAAATAAGGCATCATCGTTTTCACCTGTTAACTCAATAGTGGTATTCGAATCAGAATACGTGGTTGTACCACCGCTAAGAAGCTCAGCCATGGTTTGGGTGCCATCGTCAAACTCAAAGTTTTCGATGTTGCTAACGGTAGCGGTATTTCCGCTAGCAGTATGGGTAATGCCATAGGTGCCATCGCCGTTATCAGCGTAGGTGTAGTCGGTAGAATCACCGGCCATGGTCATGGTATCGGTGCCATCGCCACCATCAAAGGTATTGCCGTAGTGCGCTTCAATGCCGCCATCGCTAATGTCGATGGTATCGTCGCCAGCACCCATATTAATAGTGCTGTTAAAGGTGGCATCTAACCCGCCGCCGCTATCAAAGGTAACCGTATCATTACCAGCGCCTGCGTTTACAGTAATGTTGTCAGAATTGTCTGCGGTGATATCGGTGTTGGCGCCTAGGTTAATGGTATCGTTGCCATCGCCAGCGTTAATGGTGGTGCCATCGGCCCCATCCATGTTGGTAATGGTATCGTTGCCGCCGTTGGTATTAATGGTGTTGTTATCACCAGAATCCACCGTAATGGTATCGCCACCGTTGCTATAGGTGTGGGTGTTACCGCCGGTATTATCGTGGTATTCCGTGGTGCCGTTTAGCATTTCATCAGCGGTAAAATTGCCGTCATCAAAAGAGAAACTTTCGATACCGCCAAAGGTGTTGGTGTTGCCACCGCCATCGGTAATATCGTAGGTACCGTTGCCATTATCCACAATATTGTAGTTGGCCACACTGCCGGATAGATTAACGGTATCTGTGCCAGCACCACCCGTTACCACGTTGCCATCGGTATTGGCACCCAAGGTTAGGGTATCATCGCCACCATCCAGGTTAATGGTGTTATCGTTATTGGTAACGGTTAAGGTGTCGTTACCGGCTAAGGCGTTAATGGTGTTATCGGTGCCGGTAAAAGTAACGGTATCGTTGTTTTCCGTTAGGTTAAAGGTGCTATCTGAGTCACTAATAGTGCCACTTACCGTTGCCAGTGCATTCAGGTCATTATAGCTAAGGGTAGTGTCATCAAATTCCATAAACTCAACATCGTTGGCAATGGTAATACTGCTATCATCTGTAGAAACGGTTAGATTACCACTGCCATCACTCGTTACGGTTATATCGCTAGAATCCCAATCAATGGCCTTAACGGTATCTGTACCGCTGCCACCGGTTACGGTATTGCCCACTTCGTCAACATTATCGATACTTACTGTGTCATCGCCAGCGCCCAAGTTAATGGTGTTGCCATTGCTTTCCACAGTTAAATTATCGTCGCCGGCTAGGGCATTAATGGTGTTGTTGTCACCGGTAAAGGTAACCGTATCGTTATATTCGGTTAGGTTAATGGTGGTGCTGTCATCACTATTAGTACCGGTTTCGCCAATACCCCCGCCACCAGCAATGGCCTCAACGGTGGTGGTGCCATCGGTAAATTGCAAGGATTCAATGCCAGATAAGGTGGCATTCGTGCTGGTATCGGTATGGGTTAGGGTGTAGGTACCATCGCCATTATCAGTGGCCGTAAAATCGGTAGAGGCCGCATCAGTCACGTTTAGTGTATCCGTGCCGCTGCCGCCATAAAAGGTGTTTTTTAAACTATCGACATTGGTGTTGATGATGTCGTTGTCATCACCGCTATAAATCTCGTTGTTAATGGATACCCCAGTTAGGGTAATGTTATCTGCCCCAACCCCAGAGCTAACCAAGCCATTCGATGAGCTGTTTAGCGAAATGCTGTCATTGCCTTCGTGGGCGGCAAAAAATCCGCCGCTAACCCCAGTGGCTGTAATGGTATCGTTACCGCCGCCGCCTAGCGCTTTTTTACTATCCGAGCTGCTATCCACCGTAATGGTATCGTTACCACTGCCAACATAGTTTTTGCTATCGCTGCTGCTTAGTGTGCCCCCCACGCTGGTTAATAGGCTGTTGCCCAAGCTTAGGTACTTTTGGCCTTGGCCGTTGTATTTTTCTAGCAAGCTTTCACGGCCATCCGTCACGCTAGCTTTAGCGTTTTTGGTGGAGATACCGTATTTTTTTAGGAGTTGATCCGCATTAACACCAGACCCCGAAAACAAGCTATTACCACCAGTGTTGGCGGATGAACTTAGGTTGGCTGCCGTTACGGCCTGGGTGGCCGAGTTGCTGAAGCCACTACCCACGCTAGTGGTACTACTAATAAAGCTGCTGTACGCATTGATATTGGCGGTTGATAAAGACAGATACATAAACCCAAGTCCCTTAGAATGTTTAAAAATAGTTTTAGTTACTACGGGTATCGGGGCGCGTGGGGGTAAAATAGATGATTTGTAAAAGAATTGTAACGTTAATTTAAACAATAAATAGCCATTGGGCTACCTGGTTATGCTAGGGCATTGCCAAGCTACTGGTACATTAAGGCTAGGTTGTGTGTAAGCCTTATAACCCCATAAAATCTGGGCCGCTGCCTTGCTCTGTGGGGCGAACGCGTAGGTTCTCTTCAGGGCACACCAATTCGCAGGTGCGGCACTGGATGCAGTTTTCTAAACTCATGCCGTGTTTTTGCAGGTCGTCCACAATATCCACGCGGTGTACTTCGGCGGTGCAATCGCTCACACATGGGGTTTCTTTGCCCAGTTTGGTGTAGGTATCGATACATTTGACGCAGATATCGGCGTTAAATTCGTCAATATGGTCATTTTCTTCGTGGTATACGGGGCCAGCTAAGTACACCGCATCCACACGAGAGATATACCGTTCTTTATCGGTTTTATCAGGTTCGGGCAGGTGGCCTTTAAAATCGGGCTTAATGTATTCGTGGTCTTTTTTGTAGATAACAGGGCCAAGGTCTACTTTGCCTTCAATCTGCTTTTTCAGCGTTAGCGCATCGCTTAGGCAGGTAAAGGGGTTATTTTTAAGCCCCGTTTGGATAAAGCCCCAGATTAAGTTGCCCTTATCCACGCCATCGAGTACGCAGGGTAGGTAGGATTTAAGCAGTTTGGGGTTCTCTTTCCACGCGTGGCGAAAGTACCGCCCTTCGTACAACTCTTTACCCACGTGGGTGGCCATCACGCGTTCTTTGTAATCCATTAGGCGCCTGTCGTTAAAATCAGGCACGTCGTCATCGTTGCGGTTGCATATTCCATCATGGATAACCCCTGCCGCCTGAATGCCGCATTCTAACGCTTTATCAATACCGGCCAGGCTGCTAATGTTGAGTACACCCAGTGCATCGCCCAGTAATAAGGCGCCCTTGCAGGCAAATTCGGTGGGTAGGCTGTAGTAGCCGCCTTCCGGCAGGGTGGCGGCGCCGTATTTAATTAGCTTGCCGCCTTCCAACATCTCGGCAAGCCACGGGTGTTGCTTAAAGCTTTGCAGGGTTTGTTGTGGGTTAATATTGGGGTTTTCGCTATCCAGAGAAATCACCAGCCCGACGGTGAGGCGGTTGTTATCCATGCCGTACACAAAGCCGCCGCCAAAGGTGCCATCCAAAATGGGGTAGCCCAGGGTGTGCCATACCTTGCCTTTAAGGTTGTTGGCTTTGTCTGCCGGTAGTTCCCACACTTCCTTAACACCCACACTCCAGCACTGGGGGTTGGGGCGAAGGTTAAAGTGGTCCACAACATCGCGGCTTACAAAACCTTTATCGCCAAAGCAGGTTAGGTGGGCGTAGATGCTTTCTTCATCTGGGTTGCCGGTGGCTTGTTCTACCACTTGCACGCCCACCACTTTGTCGTCTTCAATCAGCACTTTGTGGGCGCTAAAGCCAGTTAGCATATCAATATGAATGTGGTCGTGGGCTTCGATTTTCTTTTCCAGTTGTTCGGCCATCCAGGCCACCACGTTACTGAGCGAGAGGATGTAGTAGCCTTGTTTTTTCACCCCATCAGGCAACAACGCATTGGGTAAATCGCATTTTTGTTTGGTGCCCAGCAGGCTAAAGTAGCTGTCGGTACACACGGCTTCTACGGGCAGCCCATCTTGCTTGTGGTTGGGGAAGAGCCGTTGCAGCACGTGGGGGTTGGATACGGCACCACTCATAATGTGGCGGCCAAACTCGGGGCCTTTTTCCAAAATCCCCATCATCAGGGGTTGGCCGCTCTCTATGCAGGCATCCACCAGTTTGTGGGCCAAGGCCAAGCCAGAGGGGCTGCCCCCCACCACCAGCACGTCATACAGTAAGCGATCATCCGACATTGATTGGAGCCCCACACAGGTAAATAAACACAGACACCTGCCTATTATACGGGCTGAAACGAATAGCAACACAAGCTTGAAGAAATAGGCAAGGTTGCACTATAGTATGTGCGGCTTAACCCTACCTAACCCCTTAACTTGTGCGGGCAATTATGTATTTGCCCCCGTGTTGTAAGGGTAGGTAATAGATACCCAACCCCATGTTTAGTATTTTAATAAAAATAGTAGGGCACCCCTCATGATCAATACCACCGTATCGGCTACCCCGTTTACCCAGTTTGCAGCGGCTACCCGCGCCCGTGCCACCGCCAACACCACTCAATTTGGCTGGGAGAAGAAATCTTCTATAAACGCCCTCAGCGATTTGGATATATTTCTGGGGGAAGACAGGAGAAAAACTAGCTCTTCAATTATAAGGCTACCCGATGGTAAGTATGCCGAGCTATGGAAAAAAGGCCGAAAAAGAATAAAAGTTTTTGGTATTTTTTAGAAGAATGCTTCTAAGGGTGGATGTCTAAGGCATTGACGGCGACTTGGGCGGCGGCTTGCTGGGCTTCTTTTTTGCTGTGGCCGGTGCCGGTGCCCACGCACTTATCGGCCACATACACCTCTATGTTAAATTGCCGCTTATGGGCCGGGCCGGTTTGCTTGGCCACCCGGTAATCGGGTAAGCCAAGGCCTTCGCCTTGGGTAAATTCTTGCAGCACGGCTTTGTAGTTGTTGCGGGTGGGGTCGGCATCCACACGGGCGCAGGCATCGCCTAAAAAGCGCAGTAACAAATCGCGGGCTAAAATAAAATGGCCGCTTAAAAACAGGGCACCCAGCAGGGCTTCAAAGCTACAGGCCAGGCTGCTTTGCTTTTTTCTGCCACCTTGTTTGGCCTCGTTGGGGCCAAAGCGCATTATATGGCCCAGTTTTATGTCTTCGGCAAATTCCGCCAGCATGGCGTCACTCACCACCACGGCGCGTATTTTGGTTAGCTCGCCCTCGCGGTAATGGGGGAAGTGTTCAAACAGGTATTCGCTAACCACGAGCTTTAGTACGGCATCGCCTAAAAACTCCAGACGCTCGTAGTTGTTTAGCCAGTCTTCTGGTAGGGGGTTGTTGCTTTGTTTTAGCTCGTAGGTGTAACTGCTATGGGTTAAGGCTTGTTCTAGCAGGTGGCGGGTGTGGTCATCCAGCGGGGCGGGCAACCCAAGGGTGGCGGCAAAGGGCTCAATGGCCTCTAGCCAGGGGTCGTTTGATGGGGGAGGAGTAGACGGTGTGTGAGACATAAGAGCAGTGAGGTAAGGAAAATACGATTAACATAAAGGTGTTAAGCAGGGGCATTATAGGAAGGGCAAATTATCCATGCTTTGGTAAAACTGGGCCCACCATTGGGCGGATAAGCCTTGGTGCTGCACCCACCAGTAAATATAATAATAGGCAATGGCGCCGCAAAACATGTAGCTATCAAAACGGTCTAGCAGGCCGCCATGGCTGTGGAAAATAGTGCCACTGTCTTTCATGCCCGCATCTCGTTTCATTAGGGATTCGCTTAAATCCCCAAGCAGGCCGCCCAGCACCAGCAACACGCTTAAACTCAAGGCCTGAAACACAGACATTTCATCGGTGAGCAAAAAGCCAAGGCCGCCCAGCATGCCAAACAGCAGGCCGCCAATGGCGCCTTCTCTGGTTTTTTTAGGGCTAATGGCCGGGTACAGGGGGTGTTTGCCAAACCACTTGCCGACAAAATAAGCGCCTGCATCGCTTAGGGCAATGGTAATAACGGTGAAAAATACATAGATGGCGCCTTGGTCAATCACCCAATAGGGTAGGGTAAGCACGGGTTCCGTGGAGAGGTTGCGCAGCAAAATAAAATGCATGGGCAAAAAGCCCAAGTACACCAGGCTAAGAAAAGTGCCCCCAATATCATGGATGGTGGCGCGGGGCTGGCGAAAGAGTAGGCGAATAAACCCGGCAATAATACCAAATACCAGGGTGGGCATGAGTAGTTCCGTCATGCGGAAATGGGCCAGTATAATGAGTATTAGGCCCACCCCCAGGGTAATGCGGTGGGATGGATTTACCCCGCGGGCATTTAGGATGGTGAGTAACTCTTTAAAGCCTTGCCACAACACAAAGGTGACGGTGGCCGTCCACCACCAGCCGCCTAGCAAAATGAGGGTTAGGTTTACCCCGGCAATAGCAAAGCCCCACCCCAAACGAGACAGTAGCCGAGAGGCAGACACTGGGGTACTAAAGGGGAATAGTGCCCGCGGAAGCTTGGGGGTGCCTTGGGATGTAGGGGGTGCAGATGACGTCATAGGGGGCTACATGGCCAGCAGGTCGGCTTCTTTGGCCTCCACAATGGCTTCCAGGGCCTTGGTTTTATCCTGGGCCAGTTTGTCGATGTCCTCGCTGTAGTGCTTGGCGTCGTCTTCGCTTAGGTTTTGCTCTTTGCAGGCTTTTTCCATTTGGCTCATGCCATCGCGGCGCACGTTGCGCAGGGCTACCTTGCCTTCTTCGCCTACCTTTTTAGCTTGTTTGGCTTGCTCTTTGCGGGTTTCTTCCGTTAACGGGGGCACGTTTAACCGAATGACGGTGCCATCGTTTTGGGGCGGCAGGCCCAAATCCGATTTAGCAATAGCCTTTTCAATTTCAATTAAGGCGGTTTTGTCATACGGGGTAATCACTAAGGTTTGGCCGCCTTGTACGGCAATGTTGGCCATTTGGGCAATGCTGGTGGGGGTGCCGTAATAATCCGCATGGATACGCTCTAACAACAGTGGGTTGGCCCGCCCAGTGCGGATGCTGCTTAATTCGTTGCGTAGGGCTGCCAGGGCCTTATCCATTTTTTCTTCGGTCTGCAGCAAAATATCATCGGGGTCCATGGGGCGTATCTCCATCCCTATCAACAGTTTAAATGGGTACTACCTTGTTATTGTAGCGCAAACGGGCGGTACCCTTATAGTAAAGCTCGTTTATGATGACCCAGTTACGCCCTCTAATGTAACGCCATGTAACACGGTTTCGCAATCCCTCTTAATAAATTGTTTTTATTATAGAGGAGATACTAGGAGACTGTGTGAATGAGTATTACGTTTAGTAGTGGGCAAGTGACCACTGCCTTTAAATTGGCAGATGTGGACGGCGATGGCCAACTTAGCAAAAATGAAGTAAAAGCCGCCTACGAAGTTGTCAAAGATGGCGAAACTAAGGCTGATAAAGAAATAGCCGGTTTGTTAGAAACCATTGGTAAGCTTGGCCAGTTAATGTCTAAAATTGATGGCGAGGCAGGACTGACCAAAAGCGAAATTAAAAAAACCATGGCTTTGGATGGCGAAGGCAAAGACTTAAGCGAAGATGACGCCAAGTTATTAGCTAAAAAAATGGCAGAACGCTCTGCGGATACTGCGCCGAGCCCTACCGATCAATTTCAGCGCCAACAGCAAGCCATGTTGGAGTACCGCATGGGTGGCCGCCAGCCGTGGGTCTCCCATCGCTCGCCCTACCAAGCCAATGGGGGCACTAGTTTGCCACCTGGTTTGCAAGGCACCCTAGCCAATGCTACTGCTGCCAGCATGGAAGCCACTAGTTTTATGGGCCAATTACAAGCCTACCAAATGGCCAACGGCCAATATAGTGGTGCCAGTAACATGACGGAATATTACACCGGTGTGAATATTTCCGGTGCAGGCGAATGGTCGCCTTTGATGATGGGCCAAAGTGAATAGTGGAAGATGCACGAAACGCGGTTAGGCGATAACGTTTAGCCGTTGCCCTACCCCAAACGCCGGAGATGGCGAATTAAGGGACGGGGCTACCGCGCTAAAGCGAGGTGCAGCCACATTACTGTAGGCCTCTGTTCTGGCCCCGCCTGTGGCAAAGGTGCCAAAGGATTGTTGAATATTTTTTTGCATAGTTTTCTGTAGGCCCTGCATTTGCAAGGACGAGGCGGAAGCCATGCTGGATAAAAGTGATGCGCTCATAATATGTATAGTATACCGCAATATCGCGGAATATGACAGCAACCCATCCTAAAAAATTTAGAATTTAACCAAGATATTAAGTAGGTTTATAAAGACACTCTCTCAAACAAATCAAATGAACTCTCTCTTCTTGAAGCCGTGACCCTTTTTTATCCCCCCTCAAAAAAGGCTCGCGGCCTTTTTTTTTGCCGCAGTGGCGACGCTGCATTTTAGATTGCGGGTGTACCTAAGCAGAGATATGCAGAGAGTTGTCCATCGCAAACAATAGTGGGCTGTGGTAGCGGCGTTGTAATTTATAATGAGCGGGTTAAAAAATGCTAGTTTAGGTGGTAGCGGGTGGCAAACTCATCCAGCAGGGTATTAATATGGCCAAAGGTAGGCGCCACATATAGCTGGGGTTGGGGTTGGGTAATATCAAAATCCATATGGAAGGCAGCTTCATCCAGGGGCACCAATTCGGCACCGCCTTGCATGGCGGCGGCCCCTTCGCTTACGGATGATAATAACCCTGCGCCGTACACCTTTAACAAGTCGGCGTCATCGCCAATTAGGCCGTATTCAATGGTCCACCAGTACAGGCGGGTGAGTTGTTTGCCGGGGCTGCTTTCTTTGCCGCCGCCTTGGGCCATGATGGTGGCGAGTTCGCGCTCGGCCTTATCAATCTCATCGGGGTGGGTATTGGGGTTTTCTTTAATATTAGAGAGTGTTCGCACCGCCTCATAAACCGTCTCGTCATACTCATCAAAGCCGGCTTTTAACGAGAGTTCGCCAAAGCGCTGCACAATGCGCCCGTACTCCGGGTTAATCAACAGCGGCACGTGGGCGGCAGCTTCGTGCACAATATCGGGGGCGGGGGTGTAATCCAGGTTTTCCGGCTTGCGGATATCGCGCGCGACGGGAATAATACACTGGCTTTGCAGGCCCATAAACACATCTGGGGCAATGTAGCCATCCACGGTAACGGCGCCCCAGCCAAAGCGGGTTAAACAGTCGTTAATGTGGTTAATATTGGGTATTTTATCCAACGAAATGCCGGTTTTGCCGAGGCCGTCTAAAAAATCGGGGTGGGCACATTCATTCCAAAAGGGCAGCAGGTGGTTAATAATCCGCACCCAGGTATCTTGGTCTGTGGCGCTGTAGGCATCGTAATGTTGGTCCACCACAAAGCGGGCAATGCTGTCTTTCAGTTCTCCCAAATGGGCCACACGCGCTAATGGTGACATGGATTAGGTTTCTCCCCAAACGGCCTGGATTAATACCTAACACTATAAGCCAAAGGGGGCTGGGCTTCCAGCGGTTTAGGTAAGCAGGGTGTAATGGATAGTTACCGTTTTACCGCCAACCTTTGTATAATACCCAACATGTATTTAAACCTGCGGCCATGGGTACCTGTGGTGGCAGTGGCAAGGTGGCACACATAATGAACATTTTAATCAAGCTATTGATGGCCGTATTTTTTGGTGTGAAGCGCCATTGGCACATTTTAATTGCCATTTTACTGGGCCTGGGTGCCGGGTTGCTGTTTTACAATAACCATTGGGCAGATGATTCTCGTGGGGTGTTTCTGCTTCAGTTTTTTGAATTTATTGGCGAAGTCTTCATCCGCTTGATTACCATGATTGTGATTCCGCTGGTGGTGAGCTCGCTGATTGTGGGGGTGTCGTCGTTAAAAGATACGCGCCAACTGGGCCGCATGGGGGGCAAGGTGTTTAGCCTGTTTTTGCTACTTATGGTGGTGGCGGCCGTTTTAGGGGCGGGGTTATCGCTTGTGTTGCAGCCTGGCGAGGGCATGCAAGCCCATATCCAAGATATTGATATTGTGACCCAGCAGGTCAATGCCCAAAGCATGATTGGTGACGTGAAGGTGGAAGACCTAAACGTGAAGGTGAACGCCGGTGCCGTGCGAGAACTGCTTTTAGAGATGATTCCCGCCAACCCAATACAGGCCCTAAGCAGTAACAACTTGGTGCCTGCCATTGTGTACACCTTGGCCCTAGGTTTTGCCCTGGTGTTTATTGGCCAGGCGGGCAAACCCCTTATCGCCTTTTTTGAAAGCTTGTTTACCGCCACCATGAAGCTGACGGATTGGGTGATGATGATGGCCGTACCGGGTGTCTTCTCCCTAACCTTTTTTACGGTAGCCACCAGCGGCATGGACGCCTTCGTCAAGCTGATGCCCTATGTGGGCGTGGTGCTGACGGGGCTGCTGATCCAAATTGTGATTGTGTTCCCGTTGCTGTTGCAACTGATGGCGCGGGTGGATGCCTTAAATGTGTACCGAGCCATTAGCGAGGCTATTTTGGTGGCCTTTGGTACCGCCAGTAGTAGCGCTACCTTGCCTATTACCATTGCTAATTGCGAGCTTCGTGCCGGTATTAGTAACCGGGTGGCCAGCTTTGTATTGCCTACAGGGGCCAGTATTAATAAAACAGCTACCACTACCTTTGAGGTGGTGGCGGTTATGTTTTTGGCCCAAGCCTACGGGGTAACGCTGGATTTACCGGCCGTGTTGCTCATTATGGTGCTTTCTATTGTGGCCAGTGTGGCCGCCGCTGCTGTGCCCAGTGCGGGCCTTATTACCATGAGTATTATTATTGGCAGCCTGGGTAAAGGCTTTAGCATGGAACTGTTTGCCGGGGGCGTCGCCTTGTTATGGAGCATCGACCGGGTGTTGGATATGTGCCGTACCGTTACCAATGTGGTGAGTAGCGTGACGGTGGCCACCATTGTGGCTGCCAGCGAAGGCGAACTAAAACGAGACCTGTTGAATAACCCAGACGATTGGAAAGACGCGGTATAACTTTTCTTATGACTGACATGATGACTAGATTTTACGTTTTTTCCATTACAGCCGTGGCCTTAACGGTAGCGTTTGGGCTAACCCCAGCCAGTTGGGCCGTGGGCAGCGACCCAGGCAGCAATGCCCAGCACCCTGCCGTGGTGGCAGAGGCAGAAGACGCGCCCCCCAGGGCACTGACGGCGAAAGATCGATATAACCGTGGGGTGTATTTGTTTCAGGTGGGGCAGCAGCAAGCCCAAACCGGTAACCACAAAGGCCAGCAAGATTTAGTTAAAAAGGCGATTGTGGAATTTGACGCCGCCCTTGCCTTGGATGCCACCTTGGTGGAAGCCCAAAGCAATATTGGGTTTGCCTACCTAACCATGGGCAAGGCCAAACATGCCATTAAGGCCTTTAATAAAGCTTTAGCATTAAATAAAAACCATTTAAACAGCTTAAATGGGTTGGCGACGGCCCAGGCCCACCGTAAACTGTACGTAGATTCGTTGCAGACGTTTGATAAATTAACCACCTTAGACCCTGGCAACGCGGAGTATTGGTTTAACAAGGGCAGTATTCATCAAAAAAATCAGCAAACGGATGCTGCCGAGTATGCTTACCAACAGGCCTTAAAAATTAACCCCGGCCACCAACAAACGTGGTTTAACCTTGGCACCTTGTACGAAAACTTGCATGAGTTTGACGATGCCCAGGATGCCTATACCCACGTAAAATCCATTGATATAACCACCCCCATTGGCTTGGAGGCCACCAACCGCTTACAGTGGTTAGAAGCAGAATTAAAAGGGGCTACCGAGCCAACTTCTATGGAGTCGGTGGAAACCACCGCCGCTTCGGCAGGCTAAACGTTACAGAGCGTATACGATATCGGGTGGGAGGCGTTGCCTATGCTATGCTAGTAAGGCCCTTTGTTATGTTTAATTCGGTAAACCCCCCACCATGCTGGCTAACCACCATAGTAAATTACTGCATTTAAACCGTAATGTGGGCTTGGCCGTGTTGGGCATGGTGGCCGTGCAATTGTTGGCAGGGGGGATGGTGAATGCCACGGCTTTAACCCTGTTGTGGCCTGCCTTAGCCGTGCCTGTAGCTATTAGTGTGGTGTACATTGCCTTGGTAGAAGGCGCCCGCTACCTGCTGCACCAAATGCACACGTACTGGCAGCACCACGAGTCAGAACCCGATACCCCAACGGGGATTCGGCTGTTTGGCACTGTGCTGCAAGTGACTACCTTGGCCTTTATTGCGGCGGTGTATGGCTTAACCGCCAGTGTGTGGGTAGCGGCCTTGTTGCCTATACCGGTGGTGGGGGCGTACTTTATCTACCGAAGCCGCTTGGCCATGGGCCTGGGCATAGCGGTGGCGTGTACGGGTTTAGTGCTGGGTGGCTTGCATGCCCCGTCGGTGATTTCATCGGTTTTTGAACAAGCGGCGCCCAATGCCAGCCCTGTAGCCCTGGGGGTTACCAGTATGGTGATGGCGTTGTTGCCCTTGCTGCTGTGGTGGCAGTTGGGGGGCTATATTGCCTCGTTGGTGGGCAGTTCGTCTCATCAGGTTAATCGCTTGCAATCTTTGGCTACCACCGACCCGCTGACGGGGCTAATGAACCGCCGCTTGTTGATGCACCAGCTACAGATTGAGCTTTCTCGTGCCCGTCGGCATAATTCGCCCCTTTGTGTGGCCATGTTTGATGTGGACCATTTTAAACGAGTTAATGATGTGTATGGCCACCAGGCCGGGGATCGCATCCTGAAGGAATTGGGTGGGCTAATCCACCAAAATGTGCGCGATTGCGATTTGGGCGGCCGTTATGGTGGCGAAGAATTTGCCTTGATTTTGCCAGAAACCCGCCAAGCGGAAGCGGCGGAGTTGATGGAGCGGATTAGGGCCACGGTGGAACGCCATGTGTTTTGCCTGCCAGATAACCCCATGACCATTACCATTAGCGTGGGCCTGGCCCAAATGGATGCCGCCACCAACCAAAGCAAGGATGACATGATTCACCTAGCGGATGCGGCGTTGTACGAGGCCAAACAACAAGGCCGAAATCGGGTAATTTATGGGGTATTGCCGGTGCCCAAAGTCTCCTACACCAAAAGCTACGCTGCGTTTTAAAAAGGTGTGTTAGCCATTTGAAAAAGTGGTTTGTTCTTTCTTGTTTGTGGGGCACTGAGGCCCCACACTCTCATCGGGGGAGGAGCGCCTCCCCCTGAGCCCCCTGCGATGTGTTGATTAGGAATATAAGTACGCTTGCTGCGCGCCTCCCCAACAGCGGCTGCGCTTGCCAGGTTATTAGCGCACGGGCAATGCTCACTCGCTGATTGGTCTGCTGGGGTGTTATGCGTTCCGCATTGTACACCCCGCAACGGCTTCAGCCGCTACATAACAAAGCTGTCGTGAATTTTAGTGTGCTTATGATGTTATGGCTTGGCAGCGTTGGGAAAGCCAAGCTAGCAGGGTGCTATCGGTTAGTTGCTCATTCATGTGGGCAAGTGTTTTAGCGTGGTAATCGTTTAGCCAGCCTTGCTCGGCTTGGGTTAGTAAGGTGGCGTCAATCAGGGTGGTGTCAAAGGGCACGTAAATTAGTGGCTTAAAGGCCAACATGGGGTCGCCGGTGGTGGCCAGGGGGTGCTCGGGTGTTTCAATCACTTCCACCAAATTTTCTAACCGAATGCCGCCCCAGCCGCTTTCGTAGTAGCCGGGTTCAATACTGGTAATCATGCCGGGGGTAAAGGCGGTGCTGTAGCCCTTGCTAATGCCAATGGGCCCTTCGTGCACGCCTAAATAACAGCCCACCCCGTGGCCGGTGCCGTGCATAAAATCCAGGCCTTGTTGCCACAATGCACTGCGGCCAATGGCGTCAATTTGTATGCCGTTCGTCCCCTTTGGGAAACGTTGCATGGCACACGCAATATGCGATTTGAGCACCAAGGTGTAGCGGTGGCGTTGCTTCTCGCTAGGGGTGGTGCCCACCACAATGGTGCGGGTGGTATCCGTGGTGCCCATCCAGGGGGCGGTGCTGCCTCCATCGCTGCAATATTGGGCGCCACTATCAAACAACACTAATTCACCGGGTTGGAGTAATCGCTTTGGGTTGGGAGTGCCGTAATGCACAATGGCGCCGTTTTCGCCGGTGCCCACAATACTAGGGAAACTTAACCCAGTGCAGGCCGGGTGTTGGCGGTAGGCCGCTTCAATCCATTGGCTCACATCGGCTTCGCTAATAGGTTGCTGCTGTTGAAGGGCGGTGTGTAGTTGGTACCAAACGGTGCATAGGGCCACACTGGCCGCCAAGTGGGCTTGCCGCATGCCGTACAGTTCGTTGTTGTTTTTAACGGCCTTGGCACTGTGGATAGGCGAGGTGCGTTTAATGGCACCCTCGTGCTTGCCCAGTACGGTAAACACGGCGGCAGGCATATTGGCAGCATCCAGCCAAGGCTTGGTGGTTGGCAGCGTTGCGAGCTGTTGCAGAGCAGGATAAAACTGGCCTAGGGGTTGGCAGGTGCCCCCTAAAGATTGAATATGCTGACGGGTTGCGGCTTGGGCAGGGTCGTCTAGTAAGGGTTTTGCCATAAACACGGTAAGGGCTTGGGGGGTAACGCAGGCCATGGCCAAGGCCACCGGGGTATGGGGGATGTCGTCAGCACGGATGTTGAGGAGCCAGGCCACTTCATCGGTGGCGGTAATGGGCAGCACGGTGGCGTGGTGTTTGGCCAAAGTGCTTCGTAGCGTGGTTAGTTTGTCTGCAGCGGATTGTCCGGCCACCTCATCGCTAAGCATTCGCCAGGGGCTGGGTTGCCATTGGGGCCGCGGGGATTCGTGGTTAGCTTCCCACACGGCATCGGCGGGGTGTTGGGTAATGGGTACCCAGTGCACGTGGTGGGTGTTGCCCACGGCCTGTTGCCAGCGCTGGTAAGCGGCTTGGCTAACGCACGTGGCGGGTACCCCCACCCGGTAGGGGGCGCCAGCGTTGTTGCTGGTATGCTTGGCAGCGTGCGCAATAAGGGTTTCCGTCAGGCTTTTAGCGGTGGCGGTGCCCAGTTTTTCAGAGCGAATAACACTTGTATCAATCTGGCTATCTACTTGCTCGTGGTAGCGACCGTCGACAAATAACACGGCGTCGGTGGCACTAATCACCATATCGCCAGCGCTACCGGTAAAGCCGCTTAGCCACTGCCGGCGGTTTAGGTGGGTGGGCACGTACTCGTTTAAAAAATCATCGCCGCTAGGCACAACAAAGGCATGTAGCTGGTTGTCTGTCATCCGTTGGCGCAACTGGGCCAGTTTGTTAGCAGTGGGGGATAAAGCGGTGGGCATGGCGGCAGGTATTCATTCACAGGGGTATTGGTAACAGGCTTATTATACGCTGTGTTGTTGGATGACAGTACCCATCGGCTGAAGGAGCCCCCTTAGGTCGTGCTATTAAACTGGCAGGCGGCGGTAATGGCCGGGCCGTGGGTGGGCCAAAGTTCTGCAAGGGGGGCTTCTATTAGCTCTAGGGTAATGACGGGTAGGTTGCGTTCCACACCGTAGTAGGTACCAAAACTGCCGGGGGTGGGGTAGCCAATATCCGTGGTTACTGGGTAGTTGGGTAGTTGGCTAGAAAGATACTCGGCCCAGTCGGTGGCGGGCCCATCGTAATTAACCACCCGGTAGGGGGTGTGCAAACTAAGGATACGCGCCGGTTGGTAGGTGGCAATAATGCCTTGTAGCCACTGGGTTTCTGCTTCGCTGGCAGGGGTGTGGCCACCAAAGTAAGGGTCGTTAATAGGGGTGGTGCTATCAAAATTGGTGGTGGGCCAATTGCGGTTTAAATCAATACCGTTGGCGTTTTGGCGCGTATTGGCCAGTAGGCCATCCGGGTTAAGGGCCGGAATGCACAAGGTGGGGGGTAGGTTGGGGGTAGGGGTTGCCAGTTGTGTTGCTAACCAGCGAGTTAGGAGCTGGGCGCTTTCGGGTTCATCCCCGTGGAAGGCGGCCACCACCAAGGTAAGCACCGTGGGGCTAGGGGCACCTAACCGCCAGGCCAGTAAGGGGTTCCCCTGAACGGATTGCCCCGATTCGGTGGGGGGGTGTTGCTGTTGCAATGCGTGGAGTGGGGTAAGGTGGTTGGTGGGGCTAGGCACGGGCAAGGTGGGTTCTATAGCAGGGATAACGCGGGCCACGTTAATGTAACATTAACGCAATTATAGGTGGGGTTGTGGGTTTTATTAAAGGGTATGCTTTGGCAACCCAGCTGGCACTATAACCGCTATGGTATAGTGGCAAGCATCGGTTGGCCACCACACAAATTTTTTGAGAGGAATTGAATGATGACACCGACTTTATGGGCTATTGTAGCCGTTATTGCTATTTGGGTGCTGTTTTCTGGTGGGTCGCCACTGGTTAAATCTATTGTGTACCGTGCCCTGTTTGTGGCGTGGGCCTTTGTGATGGTGCTGGCCACCATAGCTGCGTTTAATAACTATGGCCTTGGCCCGGCAGTACTGGCCTTTTGGGGTTTAACCCTCTCTTGGTACTTGCTTATTGGCCCCATGGTTGCCATGGTGCTTAGCTTCCGCCGTAACCCAAGAGAAATTACGACATAAGCCGATGTAGCGTTGCTATTGCTATTTGAGTTACCCTAATACGGTTAGTATATGCGGGGTAACGCACGTGTCTGTGGTTAATACCAACACGCCTATTCGTGTTTTATTTGTTTGCTTAGGCAATATCTGCCGGTCGCCTTCTGCGGAAGCCATGTTTAAGGCTAAGTTGGTAGAGCAAGGTTTGGCAGGCCAATACACGGTGGATTCTGCTGGTACGCTGGATTACCACGTTGGCGAGCCGCCAGACCCCCGTGCCATTCGGTTTGGTAAGCACCGCGGGCTGGATTTAACCCCTTTGCGGGGGCGGCAAATTGCACCATCGGATTTTACCGAGTTTGACTACATTTTGGTGATGGATAGCCAAAACCTAACCGATGTGCAATCGGTGGCCCCGGCTAACGGCACCGCCCATGTGGCTAAATTACTAAGCTATGGCCGTGATAGCAGTGTAGAAGACGTGCCAGACCCCTATTTTGGTGGCGATGACGGCTTTAATCGGGTGTTGGATCTGTTGGATGACGCCCTAGAGGGCTTTTTAAAGGCTACTGTTTAGCAGTACGGCTATGTTTTTGCGATAATACTATTGAGGTTAGCCCCATATCGTAGGGGGTGTGGCCTTATGTCGTTACATCATTATTTTTAAGGAGTGAGCATCTATGATGACTCGTGTATTACTGGCAGCTAGCGTGGCTGCAACCGTTGGTTTGGCTACTGTAACCCCCGCCGCTATGGCAGAAGGTACAACCAATGCCCTTAGCCCTCAGCTGCAACAAACCGTGCAAACCATTAACGCCATGTTGGGTAACCCCTTAAACGTGCCGACTGAAGAGCCAGCCACCACCACGGAAGAAACCACCACTGAAACCGCTGCGGACGCTACCACCACGGAAGCCACCACAGAAACAGTGGCAGAAGCGCCAGAAACCCTAACCCCAGAACAGTTGGCGGAAGAAAATGAAACCTTAAAACAGCAATTGGCCACCTTGCAAGCCGAACAACAAGACATGTTTAGCGAGCGCATGGAAAACCTAAAGCAGCAAAAAACGGCGATTGAAACCGAGATTGCCTCTTTAGAAGAACAAATTGCTGAACTAGAAGAATCCCCAGTAGAGTAACTTGAACGGGTAACACTATGGATAACCCCACCTGCAACGTGTTTGTAGGTGGGGTTTTTACTGGCCCGTAACAAGTGTATGATGACATATTCGGGGTACACCAACCGGTGAGTACCGTTTTTTTAAAATGACGTTTTAGAAGGTGAGTTACGGATGACGGCGGTGTTGCCACAAACAGATAAGGCCATGGATACCTGGTTAGGGGTGGTGCGCCAACGCTTTGAGTCGGTTTCGCCAGAGTTGCTGCCGTTGTTTAACACCTATGCAGGCGAGGCTTGCTTTGGCCGTCGGTATATTGATGCGGATTTAAACCGGCTACCGGATGGTGCTAGCGTGTTAGAGGTGGGGGCTGGGGCTCTGTTGCTAAGTTGCCAATTGGTGCGCGAAGGTTTTGCCGTAACCGCCTTAGAGCCGATTGGGCAAGGGTTTTCTCATTTTTCTCAAATGCGAGAGATTATTTTAGCAGTGGCTACCGAAGAAGGTTGCCTGCCCAATATTGTGAACCAAACCGGCGAAACCTTTGCCCACCAAGCCCAGTTTTCGTATGCCTATTCTATTAATGTGATGGAGCATGTGGATGATGTGGCCAGCGTGGTGCGCAATGTGATGGCCAGCTTGCTGCCTGGTGCCCGGTATCGTTTTACATGCCCTAACTATCTTTTCCCCTACGAGCCCCACTTTAATATCCCTACGGTGCTGACAAAACCACTGACGGAAAAGCTGTTTTATAACGCTATTTTTAATACCTCCACCGTAACAGACCCGGTAGGCACGTGGGCGTCGTTAAATTGGATTAATGTGTGGCAGGTGTCTCGTATTGCTAAGGCCTTGCCGGGTGTGACGGTTGGCTTTAACCGCGGCATGTTGGCCAGTACCTTGGCCCGCATGGTCTCGGATCCATCCTTTGCGGGCCGCCGCTCGCCTTGGATGCGCGCAGTACTAGGCGCAGTGGTGCGTTGCAAGTTACACAAGGCTGCTGTGCTAGTGCCCTTGTGTTGCCAGCCGCTAATGGATTGTACCTTTACCCAGCACAGCGGCGGCGCGGACGCTTAAACGGGTTTGCCTTGCATTAGCTGGGCCACGTGTTGCTTGGCTTCGGCCCACTCTTCGGCGTTATCGTCGGGTGTGGTGGTACGGGCGCCGGTTTCTGGTAATACGGTGGCGGCAGGCACGGTGGCGTGTTGGTGGCTGTCGCTTGTTGTTGCCGGGGGTGGCTCGCTGGGGGGCATGGGTTCGGGTAAGGTGGCAGTAGGCGACGATGAGGATAGCGCGGCGGTGGTTTCTGCGTTGTTAGGCTGGGGCGTTGGCGCCGGTGGGGGCATTGGGGATGGCATGGAGGGGGTAGCGGCTTCGCTCATGCCCACATCCAACCGAACGTCGAGGGCTTCGCCGCTGGCCGCTTGAATGGCCTTTTGGAGGTGTTCTAGTTTTTTAGGGTTTTTCAGGGTGTTTAAAATCCCTTGGGATTTACAGCCGACAATCACCACGTTGCCTTCTTGCCCCAGTAGGCTGGCTTGTTGGGTTAGTAGGGTTTTGGTGGGGATGTTTTCTACATGCTGCAGCACGGCGCCCCAGGTTAAACCGCCAGCCACCGGTGGGGTGGAAGGGGTGCTTGGCTCCGTAGAGGGTTCTGGGGTTGTTTGAAGAGGCTGGACAGGCGTTGCCGGTGTTGTTGGTGCTGGGGGTTGGCTAGGCATGGGGTTAATAGGGGTCGAAGGGTCAGCAGGGGCCGCACTAACGCTAGGCGCCGGGGCCGCCGGTGGGGGTGCCGGTGTAGGGGGTGTGTCGGCCATTGGGGCGATTGGTGGGGCAGCAGGCTGTGGCGCCACAGCAGGAGCAGGAGCTGCCGATATTGGCGCTGTTGCCGTTGCAGGCGCTTTGGTAGGGGCAGGCGTTTTGGTGGTGGGGGCGGGTGTGGTGCCACCTTGCTGTAGGGCGTTTTCTAATTGGGTGATGCGGGTGTTTAATTCGTTTAAGGTGAAGAGTTGGTCTCTAAAGGCGAGCTGGGTTAGGCCGGTTTCTACCCATAGCTGTGGGTTGGCCTGGAAGCGGATTTGCTGCTCCATGGTAGAAAATTGGGCCAGGATTTGGGGGTATTCTTCGGTGGTGTAGTGGGTGGCCAGGGGTTGGAGCTGTTCTAGCACGGGCTGGCTAACACCTAGTAGGGCTTGCAGTTCGTCGGCATCGGCCTTGGGGCAGGCGGTTAGCAACATTAGGTTTCGGTAGGCTTGGGTTAGGCCTTGCAACAGTATGCGGGGTTCAATGCCGTCTTGTTGCAGGGTATCTAGCGTGGTGAGCAGGCCGCCGACATTTTGTTGGCTTAAGTGGGTGAGCAGGGTGATTAGGGTATCATCGCTTAGGCCCCCTAAAAAGCGGTTCACATCCGTTAGGGTAATGGTGTAGCTTTGCTGGGCACGGCTAAGCACCCCCACTTGGTCTAGCAGGCTTAGGGCGTCTCGTAGGCCGCCGCGGGCATGGCGTGCAATGGCGAGTAGGGCGTCGTCGTCTATGCGGATGGTTTCTTTATTGGCGATGGTGGCCAAATGTGGGACGAGCTGGGGCACCTTAATGCGAGAAAAATCGTAGCGCTGGCACCGGCTAATAATGGTGGGCAGTACC
This sequence comes from bacterium, assembly GCA_030429585.1. Classification (GTDB taxonomy): domain Bacteria; phylum Cyanobacteriota; class Vampirovibrionia; order Vampirovibrionales; family Vampirovibrionaceae; genus JAUIEU01. Next base: position 471,031 of record JAUIEU010000001.1, read on the forward strand.
TTGTGGGCTTCGGTAGTGGCAAAAATAAAAATAGCGGATGGCGGCGGTTCTTCCAGGGTTTTTAGCAGGGCGTTAAAGGCCTGCGTGCTTAGCATATGCACTTCATCAATAATATAAATTTTGTAGCGCCCCATCATGGGAGAAAACTGACAGGTTTCAATCAGTTCGCGCATTTCATCCACGCCGTTGTGGCTGGCGGCATCAATCTCAATCACATCCAGCCCGTTGCCCGCTGTAATACCGGCGCAGCTAGCGCAGGTTTGGCAGGGGGTAACGGTGGGGCCTTGTTCACAGTTAATGGATTTTGCCAAAATACGCGCCGTGCTGGTTTTACCCGTGCCACGTGGGCCGCAAAACAAATAAGCATGGGCCAAGGCGTTGCTGGTAATGGCGTGTTGTAGGGTTTGGGTAATGGCCTCTTGCCCCACTAAATCGGCAAATTGCTGGGGGCGATAGGTGGTGTACAGCGGTTGGTACGGCGATAAATTGGCCATGGTGGGTAGCTTCCAACAAGGGTCGTTAAGCCTATATTGTAGCGAAAGGGGAGGCGACCCCCTAGTAATAGCAATCGGATTCATTTAGGGTTCTTAATATATGCAATTGTTTTACCTGCGTTAAATGGAAAATTTTTTTATGTATATAACTAGTTTTCTTTCAGCTTCATATACTAATGCTCAAAAGGAGCCACCCATACAGGTTGGTTTTGGGATGCCAAAACATTTGATTGAATTTGATCCAAGTACTAAACAACACTATAAGGATAGGGTAGATTATATTAATCAATATTATCCTGATCTAGATGAAGCTAGTAACCAACTTGTTTCGGTAAAAGCTGATAAAGAAGCCTCTTTAAGAAGACTTGCGAATGACCTTATAGGAAGATTAAACCCAAAAGCATCGAGGCTTGTTTTTAATAATAATGATGATACAGTAACGTTATTAACTGATGGTGATGTACCAGGATTTAATGATACGAGTGACGCTGAATAAAAAGATTAATTAAATACTTATTTGTTAATCACAGCCATCAGTTGTGGGGTGGTATCCAGCTTACTACGTAAACGGAAGGCAATAGTGGCGGGTAGGTTGGCCTCTGCTGGCGACAGGCCCAGTTGCATGGCGGTAATAATGGCGCCGTGCTGGGTTAAGGTACGGGCCACGTGGGCCAATTGGCGTGTGCTAACAGGGCCATATGGCGCTACAGGGCGTAACTGCCATTGGCCAGGGCTAGGCTGGGTAAGCTGCCATTGCAGGTGGGCGGGGGGGTGTTCCACGGTGGTAGGCCCGGCTGCCATGCTGCTTATTGGGCAACGAGTTGCAACTTTTGGGTAAAGCCCATTTCTTGCAAGTGGGTGTAGGATTTTAGCCCAATTTGGCTGCTGGGCTGGGATTTAATTACTTCCACATACAGCTTAATGGCGTTTAAGTTGTCGTTTTTGTTTTGGTAAATGCGGGCTAGCTGAAACAAGGCCTTATCGCGCATTTGGCCAAATTCTAAGGCCACTTGTTTTTCCAGTTCGCTTTGTACTTGGGCACTGGGGATTTTATTCAGGGCCTTGTACAGGCCAATATGGGCTTCCGTGGATTGTACCAACCAATCTTTAAGCGGGTTGAGTTGTTGCTCGGCGGTGGCAAGTTGGCCTTGCTCAATCAGCATGGCGGTATCGTTGAGTTGTTTTTCTGCGGCGGTAATGCCGTACGGGTTACCAGGGTTATCCAACGCAGGCAGCTTTTCGGGCGGGTTATCCGCTTCTACCATCGGCATGGCGATGACAGGGTTTTCTAAGCGTGGTTGGGCCAGCAAGGGTGGGCGAGAGGGGGCCTTGGGTTTGGCGGCTTGGGCTTCGATGTTTTGCAGGGCGTTTTGCACCAGGGCGTCGTTGTCTAGTTCTTCTGGTTCGGCGTTGTTCTCATCGCCAGACCCTTTTTGGCGGTGTACTTTAACCGTATCAAACTGGCCAGGCATGCCGGCTCCTTTGCGTACTTCCACCACTTCTAGTTCTTCGCCATCTTTTGCGCTTTTGCTGCGCTTGCCAAACCATTTGCCAAATTTTTCTTTTAGGGCATCGCCACTAGGGTTTTCTTTTTTAGGGCGTTGTAAATCGGCGGGGTTGGTGGGGCCAACGCCGTGGTAGTGTTGGGCTAGGGCATTGCTGGCCATGCTGGCAGCCAGTAAGCCAGCCAGTAATATACCGGTATAGCGGGCAGTTGAAGAAGAAAAAGACAAAAACATCATTAGATTAAGGGCCTTGATTGATAGGGTGTATGGGCTAGCGATGGGGCGTTAGGGTCGGCAGTAGGAGAATTAGCCTGACTTGCGGCACTTAGCATATCGTCCCCGAGTATGAGCGTCAATTGGCCGTTACTAGAGCAGTAGTTGCTTTCGTAGGTGCTGCCAACTGGGGCAATAACCCGTTGCATGCGTTGTACTTTGTTGTCGCTAAAGGTGTTTAAACGTTCCCGAAGTTGTGGCGAGGGCTGGTGGATAACCACGCGAGAGCGCGCTTGCTTTACGGTGCGGCGGCACACAATGCTAAACCCGCCACGCTCTAAGCGGTCTTCCCATTCGGGTAGGCGGTCTTCCCACCCTTGGGTAGACAGTATTCCGATAGGCAGTGGCGTTGTGCTGGCGTTTTGGCTGCCTTGGGCTGTGGTGGCCTCGTCGGTGGTGGGGATGGGATCTAAAATCATCCGGTTAATCATTTTTTTGGCCATGCCAGGGTTAATGGCCCAATAGCTGGCGTCTTCCATCACGGATTGCCCGGGTAGGGTGGCCACTTCTAAATCTTTGGGCGAAATATGCTTGGCAGCCCAGGCAGCCCGAAGCAATACATCCCACGGCATATTGGTTTGGATATGTTGCTGAAGGGTATCTAAAATGCCAGGCAGGCGGGCCAAGGTCCAGGGGTCTTTTAGCTTTTTGCTGAGGGCATTCATAAACACTTGTTGGCGGCGGATTCGCCCAATATCGCCTAAGCTATCATGGCGGAACCGAATGTAGGCCAAGGTTTGCTGGCCGCCTAAGTGGTGGGTGCCAGGGTCAAAATCAATGTGTAGGTTGCCGCTGTAATCGTGGTAGCGCATGGGGGCGTCCACGTATACATCCACGCCGCCAATGGCATCCACCAGGGCGGCAATACCTTGCAGGTTGACTACCACATAATAATCCACGGGCACGCCGGTGGTGCGTTCTACCACGCTAACGGCGCGCTCCGGGCCGCCATAGGCAAAGGCGCCATTTATTTTGCCTACCCAGCCGTTCTCGCTTAAAAACACCTTACTATCTCGTGGGATGGAAATAGCCGATGCCGAGACAGCGTCATCTTCATTGCTAACCCGCAGTCGGCCCAACATCATGGTATCCGTGCGCACGTTTTTAAAGGCGTCTTCTGTGGTTTCGGCATCTGGGTTTACATCCACGCCCATGGCCAGTACCACCATGTTGGGGGGCAGGGGCATGCTAAACGCCCTGGGGATACTGGTCACCCAGCCACCTTCTTTACTGGGGGCGGGCAGCATATTAAGGATGGTTTTGCTGTTAATGGCAATAATAAAAATGGCCAAGCTGGTAAGCACGCCAAGGAAAATAGTGACCCAGCTAACCAGGGCTAAGCGGCGCTGCCGCAAGGCCTTTTTTTCGCTAAGCATGCGCAGTAGGGCTTGCGAGGCCAATTTTTGTGGCTTAGGGCGCCCAAGGGGGGCATCCGGGTGAGTGGGGGGGTCAGTAGGCGAGGGGGGCACGGGGGGTGAATCCGACGGGGTGGTAGGTTGTGGGGCAGGCGTGGTGGCGTGTGCTTTGGTGGGGCGACGTTTTTGCCGTTTGCCGCCTTGGGCGGCTTTGCCGTGGCGATGTTTAGAAGATGAGGAAGGACGCCGCATGGGGATGAAAAAATACTGTAGAGGAAAATAAACAACAGTAGTAGGGCACTAAGGGTGTCAAGGCGCAGGGCCTATCCATCATCAGCGCAATACCAGCACATTATTGTACCCCAATAACAACGTGGGTGAAGCACAAGAAATGCTTGTTATAACGAACACCCCAATTTACCTAAGCGAGGCCATGCAACCTTAAACAATACCCGCTGAAAGAAGACTTTCAGCGGGTGGTTATATAGATTGAGGGATAGGAACAGAATTTTTAGCCCTTATTTTTTTTCTTTAGGTGTAGGCTTAGGTGTCCCTTTCGTACTATTTCCAGGGGGGTTGGCAACTTTGGGGACTCCTTTTTTCCCATCCTTTTTTGCGCCAGAAAAAGTAACGGTGTCTTGGGCGGCTAAGTTAGCATAGGGTTTGCTAGCAATGGTTTGTGTGTTTGTGGCCCCAGAGAGTAAGGGTGCATTAGAAATTTGCATGATTGGATGTAAGCCTTCGTTTACTAGATGGTATTAAATATATTTATTAGGTGGGGTTAAAGCACCTAATTGTTAATGCTAAACCCACTAATAATTAAAAATTGCCCTAACACTTAGTTAAATGTGTTGAACGCTTAATCGTAGTCAACAATTCCGTCATCATCACCACTCGTGTCCAGGGTTTCGTCACCATCGTCGCCAGGTTCGCCGTTATTGCTAAACTGGGGGATAGTTTTAGTAAATGGTGTCAGCCTTAAGGGCTAGTGGCGTATACCCTGGGGAAAGGGTTGCTGCGTTAGTGGGCGCTGAAGCAATGTTAGCGACTGTTAGTGAGTTGAATAACAACATAGGGGTACCTAAAAAATGTGCGTAGAAACGGCGTTTATTGTAAACGAAAGTGACTATGCAAGTATAGTTGCAAGGTAAAGCTTAAAAATGGCGGAGCGGACGAGACTCGAACTCGCGACCTCCTGCGTGACAGGCAGGCATTCTAACCAGACTGAACTACCGCTCCACCATGAAGACGGGAATCACGTGTGCCCTAAAAACGGGCAACTGTGGTTCAGCCGTGGCCCAATGTTATAGCATAAGCCACAACCAAAATGGAACCCTTTTTGTGGGGATTTACTAAAAAAGGTGGAAGCTACTTTTTATTATGTTTGTAGAAAAAGCCAGTTAGCCCGACACTATTGGTGGGCAAGCCTACTTAATGCGGCGCAGTAGGCTGCTATCGGTAGCTACTTCCACTTGCCCGGTTAATTCATCAATACGGGTGCGGATAAATTCGTTATTACGGCCTACGGGCTTAATGGCTAGCACATGGCGGTAGTAAAACAAGGCTTCTTTGCCCCGGCCAGCACGGTCTAGGGTAATGGCCAGGCCCAGGTAACCGCGGTGGAATTCTGGTGCACGGCGGATTAACTCGCGGAAGAAGCCTTCGGCTTCGTCGTAATCGCCCTTGCGCAGGTAAATGCTGCCCAAGTTGTTGTAGGCGGGTAAAAATTCGGGGTCGTAATCTAGCACGCCTTCGTACAGGGTGGCGGCATAGGTTAGGTCGCCGTGTAGTTCTACCAGCAAGGCTAAGCCAAAGCGGGTGTCATTATCGGCCACATCCAGCTTAAGGGTGCGTTCGTACCAGGTAATGGCGCGCTCTATGTTGCCGGTATCGTTGTAGGCTTTGGCAAGTTCGCGGGTTAGTTCTAAGCGTAATTCTTTGTTAAAGGCGCATAAGGGTAAGGCCTTGCGCAGGGTTTGGCAGGCCTCGTCGGCACGGCCCAGTTCTCGGTAGGTCTTGCCTAAGGCAATGTGGGCTTCTGGGTAATTAGCGTCTAGTGTAATGGCTTCCAGGTATTGTTCTTCGGCGCTATCCAGTTTGCCTTGGAAACGATACGCATCGCCGCGAACAAGGGCGTCGTAGGCGGTGCCGTGCTCTGCCCGGTGGGGGTGAGCGATTTGAGGCAGTTTTTCGGCCAGTTCTATCCGTTGGTTTACCAGCCGCTTAAGGGATTGGGGTAGGCCGGTAATGTTGCTACCCACACTGCTGCGCCCGTTTAAATTGCCGACGGATAATTTACCAGGGGTGTTGGCGGGCGCAGTTTGGGCTCTCTCTTCTTGCATCATGTTGGTCTCTTTGTTCTCGTCTCTCGTCCAAGGATTCCTAGGGAAGGATTGTACGTTTAGGACGGCCTGTTGAACCGTGTGGGCCGTATGCTTGGCAAACCCGGCAAAGCCAACTAAGGCACGCTGTAAGCCGCTGGGTAAGGCCACATTGGTGTGGGGCTTTTCGCCAGGTAGCTTAATTTGGCACACGGTAGGGCCGCTGAGGGACGGCTTGGTAACCAGTGTGTTAGGTTTTAGCGAGTGTTTAGGGGCTTTAGGGAAAACCATAGTGGTGTCTCTTTTGTAATCCGTTTGCTTAACCAATTTGGTATCCGCTTTATCCGGGCCCAGAACCGGACAAGGGATGCCACAACAACCGGGGAAGAAGGCGTCCGAGGGGAAATCGAATCGCTTTAAACCCCTATACTATTTAGTGTAGATGTTTGCGACGGGAATAAAATCCACCAGTGGGTTAGGGGCAGGGGTTAAGGTTTGGTGCATAACTGGTGTACACCCATAGGTGTAGTGGCGCATAGCGAACCGAATTTACGATTGTTGTAATAAAACGACGCTGAATGGGCCGCATTGCCCTGCCTGCATATTGATAGGCCCCACTATATTGTTAAGCTTTGGCCGGTTTTGTTAGTAAATAACGCCTTATGGCCGTGCTAGGATAGGGGCTTATGGTTTGTTGTGCCCCGTGTTATGCCTGCTGCGTCGTCTTCTACAAAAAATACAAAAAAGCCTGCCACTGCTACTAAGGTTGCACCACCGGCTATTACCTTAAAAGGCGTGCGTACCCATAACCTTAAAAATATTTCGTGTAACATTCCTCATCGCACCTTTACGGTGGTAACGGGGGTCTCTGGGTCGGGTAAGTCATCGTTGGCGTTCGATACCTTATATGCCGAAGGGCAGCGCCGGTATGTGGAATCGTTAAGTACCTATGCACGCCAGTTTTTAGAGCGCCTAGAAAAGCCCGATGTAGACGACATTAACCATATATTGCCCGCCATTGCCCTAGAGCAAAAAAACAGCATCACTAATGCGCGCTCTACGGTGGGTACCGCCACCGAACTGGTCGATCAGCTACGGGTACTGTTTGCCCACCGCGGCCAAGTAGCGGCTAGCTTACCTACCGAATTACCAGCATGGGTAGCCAGCGCAGAAACCATTGATGAGCGCGAAACGATTTTACAGCACATGCAGGCCATGCCAGAACGCACTAAGGTGTTGCTGGTGGCGCCGGCCCACATTCCTAAAGGTACCAGCGCAGAAGCATTTAAGCGCTTGGTAGGCGCGTGGCAGCATAACGGGCTAGTGCGTTGGGTAGATAAAGACGGCGAGGTGCACGCCCTTGCGGAAAATCCTCCTAAGCTTCGTGCCTTTAGTCAGTCCCCTTTGTTGGTGTTGGATAGACTGGTGACCAAACCGGCCATGGATGCCAAGCGCCTGTGGGAAGCCGTGGATGTAGCGGTTAAGTTACAGCACCCAGCGGCCCAAACCCCATTTTGGCCGGTGCCTGCCACCACGTGGGTGGGGGTATTGCCTGTAGATGATACCCATGCCGATGCCTTTTTAATGGCACCTACCACTAAGCTTACGCCACAGCATTTGGCCTTTAATCACCCGCTAGGGGCCTGTACCACCTGCCAAGGCTACGGGCGCGTTATTGGGCTAGATATGGCCAAAGTTATCCCTAACCGAGATATATCGCTGGCAGAAGGCGCGGTGCACCCCTTTAACACCCCCGCCGCCCAAGAAGATTACGACCGTTTAATGGATTTGTGTAAGCGCGAAAAAATCCCCACCGGTATTCCGTTTAAAGATTTATCCGAAGATCAACAACACACCGTTATGGAAGCCGATGGCGGGGTTCGTCCGTTTTTTGATTGGTTAGAAACCAAGCGCTACAAAATGCATGTGCGTGTGTTTTTGGCTAAATACCGTGGGTTTTACCCCTGCACCGCGTGCAACGGCGATCGCTTAAACAGTGTGGCTCGTAGTGCCACCTTGGCTGTTGATGGTTACGAGGACACAACCTTGCCCCAAACCTGTGGGTGGCCATTGCAAAACCTTGCCCAATGGGTAACGGCCATGGCAGATGGCTTAGATGCAGAGCACGATAAAGTACTGGCCCGCATGTGCCACGAAATGCTGGCCCGGCTAAATACACTGGTAGATTTAGGCTTGGGCTACCTAACCTTATCGCGGCAATCGCGTACCCTTAGTGGTGGCGAAATGCAACGTATCCAGCTAACCAGTGCCATTGGCGCATGGCTAACCGATACTTTGTATGTGTTTGATGAGCCGACGGTAGGCTTGCATGCGCGAGATACAGAGCAATTACTCGGCGTGTTGGCCCGCCTGCGCGATTTGGGCAATACTTTGGTGGTGGTAGAGCACGACCCGGATATGATCCTTGGTGCGGACCACATTATTGACCTTGGCCCCAAGGCAGGCACCGGTGGGGGCCGTATTGTATTTGACGGGGCGCCGAACGCCTTATTGGTAGATAACACTTCTGCCACGGCGGCGGGCCTACGAGACTACCAGCAAAACACCATCCCCGATGCCAGCACCGTTAAACTGGGCGCAAAAAAAGACTGGCTCAGCATTACCGGCGCTAGTGGTAATAATCTTAAAGATGTAACGGTAAGCCTGCCCACTACGGGGCTGGTAGCGATTGTGGGTGTCTCCGGTAGTGGCAAATCTACCCTAATAAAGCACACCTTGTTTGCCAATGTGCAGCATAAGCAGGGCAAATACTTAGAACTTGACGCTGCCCCCGTGGATAGTATTACGGGCACCGACCGTTTTGCCGATGTTATTTTGGTAGATCAAACCCCGCCGGGGCGATCGCAACGGAGCAACCCTGCTACCTATGTTAAGGCGTGGGATGGCATCCGTAAGCTGTATGGTAACCACCGACAGGCTAAGGCGCTGGGGTTAAGCCCAAGTGATTTTAGCTTTAACCGCCCCGGTGGCCGCTGCGAAACCTGCGAAGGTTTGGGCTTTGTCACTATAGATATGCAATTTATGGCGGATGTGGTGATGACTTGCACCGATTGCCACGGGCGCCGATTTAGCCCGCAAGTGCTTAGCATTGCGTTAAACGATAAAACGATTGATGACGTGCTGGCCATGACGGTTGAGGACGCTATTACCTTTTTTAATGCAGCCAACACCAAGGCCCCCAAAACCGAGGCCGATATTGTTAAACGCCTAACCGCCCTGCATACCATTGGGCTGGGGTATTTAACCTTAGGGCAAGCTACTAGTACCATTAGCGGCGGCGAAGCCCAACGGATGAAGCTAGCGAGTTATCTGCTAGAGAGCAATAAAGCCCTTGCTAAGCCGTATTTGTTTATGTTCGATGAGCCGACCACAGGCTTGCATATGCAGGATATTGATACCCTGATTACCGTACTGCAGCGCTTGGTGGATGCTGGCCATGGCGTACTGGTGATAGAACACCACCTGCAATTAATAGCCGCTGCGGATTATGTGGTAGAGCTTGGCCCAGAAGGGGGCGATGCGGGTGGCGAATTAGTATTTGCTGGCACGCAAACGGATTTTCGTGCGTGCACTGCTAGCCCCACGGCCCAGTGTTTGCCAGTTATTAACTAACAACAATTTTGTATTACCAGTATTTATACAGTTGCTATGACTAAGCTTAATAAGCCATTAACTATTTTAAAGCAAAGTATTGGTCAGGTGACTAAGCAAAAACTTGGTAAAAAATGGAAACCTGACGAAGAAACGCTAAGCCATATACTGGATGAATACCAGGCATTACCTAAGGATAAAAGGCCTGATATTGCTGATTTAAACAATCCAAAAGGAATAGATTTTTTAACGGATACTACTTTTTTATTAGCGGATGTTAAACGTCGGTTTAAGAGTGTTTCGGATACTCGCTATAGCGAAATTGGTGATGTTTATGATGCATTACGAAAAAAAATGGATCCGCTTGAATTTATGAGATTAACGCAACAAAAAATATTCGATATAGCCGAAAGATTATCTAAATCAGACAAGCAAAAAATTAAAAAACTTTCCGCACAGGTGAGTAATGAATATGGACGACGCTGGGGAAGTTGGCAGCAAGTTGGTGAAGGCTTAATTCGTCATAAAAAAGATCACAAAGCTATTTTTAGGGCGTGGCCTGTTAGCATGGAAGAACTTTCTGGTGTGCATCAAAATGTAGAGGCGCTTAAAAGTCTTAATGACTATATGCACATGTTTTCGCTGGGCAATAAAAGCCTAAAGCCGAATAAACTAGCTGGTGCAATTAAAGAACAGTCTCAGACACTTACTGATTCTACAGCCCTATCAAAGATGCTAACTAAACCCACTAATACAAAAAGGCCTGATATTCCATCTGATTTTAATGTGTACCAACAACAATGGAGAGAGTTAAGAAAGGATAGAGAAAGGGATATTGTGGCTACGTTGAAAGACAAATACCAGTGGTAGCTAAATTATTAAAGATGTTGCAGTACAATGGGTGTGTTGAATGAGGTAGGGCAACGGCGTTATGCGTGTATTTCCGGGTAAACCATACCCCTTAGGGGCCAGCTGGGATGGGCTTGGCGTTAATATAGCCCTGTTTAGCGAGCATGCTAGCCGGGTAGAACTATGCCTATTTGATAGCGCAACGACCACCACCGAAAGCGCCCGTATTCCCCTGCCGGAATACACCAACCACGTGTGGCATGGGTATTTCCCAGATATGCGCCCCGGGCAAGTGTACGGCTTTAGGGTGCATGGGCCTTGGGCGCCCAAGCAAGGGCATTGGTTTAACCCTAATAAACTATTGGTAGACCCTTACGCAAAATCTGTGGTTCGTGCGGTAGAGTGGGATAACAGCCTGTATGGTTACCAGGTGGGCAGCCCGGCTACCAATTTGGTAAAAGATACTACCGATAACGTTGCCCACGCCCCTTTGTGCGCTGTGGTAGATGATAGTTTTACCTGGGGCGACGATCGTCACCCTAATATCCCTTGGCACAAAACCGTTATTTACGAGGCCCACGTGAAGGGGCTTACTAATCTTCACCCAGAATTACCCGAACACTTGCGTGGCACCTATGCCGGCGTGGCCAGCCGCCCCGTTATCGATCATCTTAAAAGCCTTGGCGTTACGGCTATTGAGTTAATGCCTGTGCATCACCGCGTGGATGACGAATTTTTAGTAAAGCAAGATAAAGTAAATTACTGGGGCTACAATACCCTTAGCTTTTTTGCCCCAGATATGCGCTACGGACGGGCCGAAGGCGCCAAGGCCGATGTGATTGGCCAAGGGGGCGACCAAGTTCAAGAGTTTAAAACCATGGTGCGCGCTTTGCACGCGGCAGGCATCGAAGTGATTTTGGACGTGGTGTATAACCACACGGCAGAAGGCAATCACATGGGGCCTACGTTGTGTTTCCGTGGGATTGATAACTATAACTATTATAAAACGGTGGAAAATCAGCCCCAGTTTTATATGGATTATACCGGCTGTGGTAACACGCTAAACATGCGCCACCCACGGGTATTGCAGTTACTTATGGATAGCCTGCGCTATTGGGTGCAAGAAATGCACGTGGATGGCTTTAGGTTTGACCTTGCTAGCGCCCTAGCCCGAGAGCTGTATGATGTGGATAAGCTGAGCGGCTTTTTTGATGTAATTCAGCAAGACCCCGTGATTTCTCAGGTTAAGCTAATTGCCGAACCGTGGGATATTGGCAGTGGTGGCTACCAAGTGGGTAACTTCCCTGTATTGTGGACGGAATGGAACGGTAAATACCGCGATTGTGTACGCAAATTTTGGAAGGGCGATAGTGGCCAACTAGCCGAACTGGCCAGCCGCATAACTGGCAGCAGCGATTTGTATGAGCACACTGGCAGGCGCCCTCATGCCAGCATTAATTTTGTAACCTGCCACGATGGCTTTACCTTGCGGGATTTGGTGAGCTATAACGATAAGCACAACATGGCCAATGGCGAAGATAACCGCGATGGCGACAGCCACAACAACAGCTGGAACTGTGGCGAAGAAGGCCCCACGGATAATGCTAACATCCGCCAATTGCGCGAGCGCCAACGCCGCAACCTGTTTGCCACGCTAGCCTTTAGTATTGGTGTGCCCATGCTTAGCGGTGGTGATGAACTTAGCCATACCCAGCACGGCAATAATAATGCCTACTGCCAAGATAATGAGCTTAGCTGGTACCCGTGGCAAATCAGCGCCATGGATGCCGAGTTTTTGGCGTTTGTACGGCAGGTGTTGGCCATCCGTCAGCGCCACCCTGTGTTTCAGCGGCGGCGATTTTTTAAGGGTGCCTTGTGTTTAGGTGATGTCAGTGGTGATGTGGAAAATGCCGTGTGCGATGGCGCCATTTATCGCGATGTGATTTGGCTAGCGCCCGATAACCGTGAGCTAACTGCCGCTGATTGGACGAACCCAGAAAACCGTGTACTGGGCATGATGCTGGAAGGCTACGGCCTGGATGAAATGGACGACGCCGGTAAACCCATTGTGGATAGCAGTTTGTTGTTGCTATTAAACGCCAGCGAGCACGATGTGGCCTTTACCTTGCCAGAACACCCCTTAGGTAAACAATGGCAATTGCAGCTAACCACTGTCGAGGGGGCCGATGGCCCATCACCCCAAACCGTGTGGGCCATGCAGGCAACCTACCCGCTGCGCAACCGCAGTTTTGCTTTGTTTGAATTAGCTGGCTAGGGTGACTTGAGCAGTAAAGGTTAAATTCTGGTAGAGTAGCCCTTATGATTGAATTAACCCGTTTTAACGGCAGCGTGTATTTTTTAAACCCGGATTGGGTGGTTTCTCTAGAGGCGACCCCGGATACGGTGGTGCACTTGGCCAATGGTGATAGCCTGCTGGTAAAAGAAACCCCTGCAGAAGTAATGGAACGCTTTGAAGCGTACAAAGCCCGCGTGAATGCCCCCCTGCCCACTATTGTGGTTAAGGGCGGCCCAGATGAAGACGATTCGTAACAATTGGGGTTGTTGCGGTTAGTGTAGTAGCTTGTCCTGTCTACAATAGGGCTATCTGTTTCTTTTAATTGTGCCGGAAAGACCTTGCCTTATGCCAACCACTGCCACGCCTGATGTAACCACCCCTGCTGCCAGCCCTATATCCGTGCTAGACCACGGCTTTGTGGAGCTAGTGGATACACTAGGCAGCGATTTAACGGTGGTAAACAGTGCCCGCGTTAGTTTTGGTAAACGCAAAACGGAGATGAGCGAGGGCGATGTTAAGCTGATTAATTTTTTGGCGAAGCACCAACACTGGAGCCCATTTCGCCATGTGCAAATGCAATTCCACTGCAAGGTGCCAGAGTTTGTTGCCCGCCAATGGTACAAACACGTGGTGGGTATTGCTTATACCGAGCATGCCACGGTAGACCATGCCTGGAATGAAATCTCGTTGCGGTATGTCAACGCCAGTGATTTTGATGTGTACGTGCCGGATGGCTTCCGCCAACAAAGTGACGACAACAAGCAGGCTAGCACGGATGATGTGGTAAACGACCCTGAGGGTAAACTGCGCCAACAGTATGTCGATCATTGCCGCCAGGCCTTAACCCTGTACGAAACCTTGTTAGAGCAAGGTGTGGCCCGCGAGCAGGCCCGTGGTGTGCTGCCCCTAAACATTTACACCGAGTTTTACTGGACGGTGAGCCTGCAGGCCCTGGCTAACTTTATCCAACTGCGCACCCATGCCGGTGCCCAGTATGAAATTAGGTTGTATGCCAAGGCGCTAGAACAACTGATTGCCGACGTGGTGCCGGTGTCGTATGAGGCGTTGTTAGCTGTAGAAAGCTAGTTGCTGGATATAATAATCGGCTTCTTTTTTGTCGTGTCGTTAGGTGGCGTAGACCTCTTGTCCGTATCAACATCCTTGTAACATTCAAATTCTATTGTTTCCCATTCATCTGGGAGTCTAGATATTCCATCGATATGTATGGGTCCATATGTAATATCTTTGTCTATTTTGCAATCATTGGGGTCTACACCCGTATCATAGCCTGTTGTATTCCCATTTTTATCGTGAATAAATGTTGTAGAGAAACCATCTTTATCTGGTTTTTTATGGCCTATATAGGCATAGGTCTTTCGTCCATTAAGGCCCTCTTCTTCTTTGTGGTAATGAAGGTGACCATTTTTATCTATGATGACTTGAGATTCATCCCCGCCATTTTCTTTGACGAGATCGAGAAACTTTTGGTACAGCCATTCGGCCTCAGTTGGTGGGTTTTGCTTGCTAGCTGAGTCTGAAAATGGGCTTGTACTGGCTGTATATGTTGATGGTGGATAGATATTCATAAATGTCCCCTTAGTGATGCTTTTGCATAAAGTGTTGTTTGGATTAAATAATAATAGTTTGTCTATAAATTGTTACGGTTATTTGGTCCATTATATGGCTATGTTTAGCGTGTTACACTGGCCCTATTAAGCAATTTAAAAGGATATTTTTCTATGCCTACCGCTGAAACGATTGACGCTCCAGACTTAAGCAAAACCCTACCCCGTAGCCCCTTTGAGTTACTGGCGGGCTATATATTACTGCCACGGATTATTGATAAATGCCGGGCTGATGCGGCGGGCACGTTGGGAGAGTATAGCAGCGGGTGTGGGCTGGATCTCCAGTTTTTTAACCACTTTAACCTGGGCTACGAGAGTTTTAAGGAGTACGTGGCTACCGGTGCCAGCGATAATGACGTGGTGGATTGGCTCACCACTCAAATTGCGCCTGCCGCCCGCACGAATGAGGCGTTGGCCGCTTGGGCTTACGACATGCGCTGCTATGCCCCCGAATCGCCCGAAAAGAAGGCCTACTTTGAGCAATACCGGCAAAAAGTAGCCCCCACCCGGTTTGATATAACCACGTGGTTAATGCTTCTCCATACGGAAGAGAACGGCTAGTTAGAATAAGCGGACGAAATAAGGCACATTTACAGGTTTAGCAGCGTTTGTACATGCGTATGCGCATGTCTCCCTCCACACTTGATGTGGCAGGCCGGTTAGCACTGACTGTAGACACACCCACTACAGTGCCGCCCGGCTTAGCTAATACCACCACGCCGAATGCCGTTAAACCCAATGGCACTGGCGGGGCGATAGCGTTTGGCGGGGTAAAAGAGGCGATGGGGGGGGTGTTAACCAAAGGCACCTTGGGTAAAGGCTTTAGTTGGCTAGAAAAACAGCCCCGAGGCATTGAGCTGTTGGTGGAAGATATTTTAGGCTTTGCCGTGCTGCGTAGCATTTTGGATACCATGCGCGGTATTTTTTACGGCACGGGCGAATTGTCCTGGTCTGCTGGGCGAGAGCGTATTTTGCGGGAATCCTTTTCCGTTTTTACCGATTTGTTTATCCCAGGCATGGTGGCTTTGGGCCTAGGCAAACTGTTGGATAAATCCAATGGGGGCTTTTCTACCCGATTTACCAGTATCGATCACCTAAACCTGTTTCAGGATGTGCTTAAACAGGATAAGCCGACAACGCCAACACGGTTTTTAAAGGAAATTGCCAATCGCTTGGCCACAGCGCGCCCTCACGAAAAATCTCGGCGCCAGGCAACGGCCCCGGCTAAGCAACTGGCGGATATTTTGGCCAAACCAATGGATGCCGTGCTGGATAAGGCCACTGTTAAGGCAGAGCTGGCCAACTTTAGGCCTAATGTTTCGGAAGACGTTGTTCAGTCTATTCATCAGGCGTTACAACCCAGTGGCAATGGGTTGCCTAAATCCACGGTGGCGTTGCGCAACACCTTAGAAAAAGCCGGGATTCCAAAGGCCAGTAAAGCGGCCAAAGCCCTGCGTGGCAACTATGCAGCCGCAGTAGGCACAGAGCTGGCCAAAGCCTTGGATTTTAAGCAGTTTGAGGTCACCGTTGGCAAGCGCCACATTAACCTAAAATCATTAGCGGAAGATTGGTTAGGCCTAGTGGATGAATTGCCGGCTAAAATCCACGATGCGCAATCGGTAACGGTTGGGGCTAAAGTGTTTGACAGGCAAACCATCCATAAGTTTGTGCGCCGTACCAGCCGTAACCGAGGGGTGCAGTTATTGGCCTTGGTGGCTGGGTTAGGGGCAACAGCACTAGCGCCCATTATTAACCACCGCATTACCCAAAAGCTGGATAAAACTAAGGATTACCCGGCCCTGCGCGGCTTGTATAAAAAGCCCCACGAGGCCAAGGGTAAATCGGATAAATACCAACCCTGGCTAGATAGCTTAGGTAAAGATACTCGTAAAACCGTGGAAGAAAACGCCCCCTTCGTTATGGAATCCCTTGATGAGGGGAACCCCATGCCCTTGGTGGGTTCGTTATTACCATTGGTGGTGGCTGCTGGCTTTTTCGATACGGTAAACCGCCGATTTAGGTTCCCTGGGGGCGGGCGGTTTAAGCAGCTGTACGATTACGGCAAGGTGTTTCCTTATGTGGCCCAACAGCAAATTGCCTCGTTGTATGCCATTTTAATTGCCTCGCGTTTGTTTAGCGCCCGTGTAGACCACGAATATTACGAGCGTGTGATTGATTCCATTGCTGGGTTTAGTATTTGGATTTTAGGGACGCCCTTCCTCAAACAAGTGTTTTCTATGGGGGCCGGGGCCTTTGATAGCGAACGCGGTGGCGATAACCCGTTGATTAAAAAAGTGGGCCAATACGGGCGACGGACCTTAAAATCTGCGGCAGAAGTGGATTTGATGAGTATGGGTAAAGCGCAAAAAGACAAACTAAAACACAAGCTTAAGTTGGCTGGGCGTGGGGCGTTGGTGGCTAATATTGCTATTTTAGGCCTGGTGGAGCCCTTGTTTGCTATTTTCCTGACCAAGTGGCGCAGCGAAAAACAACAACAAGCCGCATGGAAAAAAATGTACAAAACCATTAATCCGCTAGAATCCGTGGCCCAGCGGGCGCAGGTTACAGCGGCCAAGGCGGCCATGCCTCAGGCTACCTGACCGAGAAGCCCCTCTGTGGTAGGGTAAAGGGCTAATTTATGCGTTAATCCACGGTTTGCCTTCTAATGACTGTTGCCTTATCTTCAGAATCCACCGAGACCTTGCCCGACCGGCTATGTACGGAGACCCTCCACCAGCTCGCCAAGGCCTACGGCATCTATACAGAATATGCCGATGCCTTTGGCACCCAAGCCGTGCCGCCGAACGAAACCTTGGTTAAAATCTTACAGGTATTTGGGGTGGATACAGCCAATACCCCAGCCTTACAGGCCAGCTTGCAAGCAAAAACACTACAGGGGTACCAAACCGTGGTGCCGCCTAGCTATGTGGTTAGCGTTACGGATGAATTAACGGGCGAGCAAATTGGGGTACCTATCCATTTGCCTGTGGCCCAGGCGTCTCACGTTTTTCGGTGGCAGGTGCAGCTAGAAGGGGGCCATACCACCCTAGAGGGCGATTACCAGTTTACTGATGCTGAAGTAACCTATACCGATGAGGCGACAGGGGTTACCTACGGCAAGTATTGGCTTCACTTATCGGAAAAACTGCCCTTTGGGTACCACACCTTAGTGCTGCATGGCTCGCAACAGGGCGATCGTTGGCAGGGCGCGTTTATCTACACGCCTAACCAATGCTACCTGCCCAAGGCAATGGCACCCCGCTGGGGGGTTGCGGTACAGCTGTATGCCCAGCAATCCGCCAGTAACATGGGGGTGGGCAACCTAACGGATTTAGCGGCTATTTGCCAGTGGGCAGGCGGCCAGGGGGCTAGTATGGTGGGGGTAAACCCACTGCACAGCTTGTTCCCGTCGCGTCCAGGGCACCATAGCCCGTATTCGCCAGCCAGCCGCTTGTTTGGCAACGTACTGTATATCGACCCTCAATCCACACCAGAGTGGGTCCGTAGCCGAGAGGCTGACAAGGCCATGGCCCAGTATGCCGAGATTATTGCCAAGTGTCGGCGGGCGGATGCGGTGGATTACGTGACCCTAACGCCGGTATTGATGGCTATTTTTAATGGTTTGTTTAGCACCTTTGTGGCCAAAGAACTAAACCGAGAGACTCCACGGGCTGCCGAATTTGAAGCTTTTTGTGAGGAGCAAGGCGAGGCCCTGTTGCGTTACGCCACCTTTATGGCCATTAGCGAAGCCCAAGATAGGGATGCAGGCCACACCGTGTGTTGGTGGGATTGGCCAACATCACTCCAGCAGGCCGAAAACCCAGCGGTGGAGACCTTTGCCCGCGAGCACTACGATCGGGTTACTTTTTACCAGTACCTGCAATTTGTCCTCCACCAGCAACTTGCTACGGTGCAAGCTGCTACGGATAAGGCGGGCATGGCCATTGGCCTGTACGGCGATTTAGCGGTGGGGAGTGATGTGAGTGGGGCAGATGTATGGCAAAACCCCAGCCTGTATGCGCGCAATGTGCGTGTGGGCTGCCCGCCAGATGATTGCAACCGCCTTGGCCAAGATTGGGGGCTCCCCCCCATAAAGCCGGATGTATTGCAGCAGCAAGGCTACCAGCCGTGGGCGGCCTTGTTGGCGGCCAACATGCAACATATGGGGGCTATTCGTATCGACCATGCCATGGCCATGTTGCGCCTGTTTTGGATACCGGAAGGCATGAACGGCACCCAAGGCACCTACGTGAGTTACCCCTACTACGATATGCTGGGGGTGTTGGCCTTAGAAAGCCACCGTAACCAGTGCGTGGTGATTGGCGAAGATTTGGGTACGGTTCCGCCAGAAATTTTTGAAAGTTTCCCGCGTTGGAATGTGCATTCCTACCGATTATTGTATTTCCAGCGCCAGCAAAACGGTCAGTTTATCCCGCCAAACCAATACCCGCCCATGGCCATGGCCACCTTATCTACCCATGATTTAGCTACCTTGCCCGGCTTTTGGGAATCGTCTGACATTGCCGTGCGAGACTCCTTAGGGTTGTACCCTACCCCAGAAGTGCATGCCAGCATTGCCAATGCCCGCCCAGAAGAAAAGCAGGCCTTGGTCACCGCTCTCCACCAACAGGGCCTGTGGCCAACGGCAACGGTGCCAGATGCTTGGACGATTGAACTCACCGAGGCGGCATACCGTTATTTAGCCAGTACCCCATGCCACTTGGTGATGTGCCAGATGGAAGATTTAGTGGGTCAGGTGCCACAAGTCAATTTACCCGGCACGGTGAACGAACACCCCAATTGGCAACGAAAAATCACGGTGCCTATCGAAGGTTGGCTAACCCATGCGTCTATTCAGCAAGTGTGCCAGGCCATGGGGTCTGTGCGCCAACAGGCCCACGTGCCCCTGTAATCGGCGTGTTTATTAGGTATAATAGGCGCCACTAACGGCTTAACCATTGTTTTAAAGGATTCTCATTGTATGAGCACTTCTCACCCACTAACCGCTTACTTTAGTATGGAAATTGCTGTGGACCAGGCGTTATACACGTATTCTGGCGGGTTAGGGTATTTGGCAGGCAGCCATATGCGCAGCGCTTACGAGTTAGGCTTGCCCATGGTGGGGGTGACCATGCTGTGGAAAAACGGTTACGGCGAGCAACGCATCGACCCAGACACAGGTGAGGTATCGCTGCACTACTCCCCGCGAGATAATAGCTTTTTAACGGATACCGGCGTGACGGTAGACGTGACTATCTTTAACGAATTGGTAAAAGTAAAAGTATACCGCCTGGAATCAGAAACCTTTGAGACGGTGCCCTTGTTGTTGTTGTCTACCGATGTTGACGGCAATAGCGACCATGCCAAGCAGTGGACGGATGTGCTGTACGGGGGCGATGAAGGTGCCCGCGTGGCCCAGGAAGTGATTTTAGGCGTTGGCGGTATGCGGGCTATCCGTGCGCTAAGCCTACCGGTGGAAGTGTTCCATATGAATGAAGGCCACGCCCTACCCATGGCCTTTGAATTGCTGCGCGAAGAAAACCAAGATATTGATGCGGTGCGGCGCCAAGTGGTATTCACCACCCACACCCCCGTGGCGGCAGGTAACGAAATCCACCCGGCAGACTTGCTGGAAGAAGGCGGCTTTTTTGTAGATACCCCTAAAGAAACTGCCATTAAACTGGGCGGCGATCCATTTTCTGTAACGGCGGCGGCCCTTAAGTTATCTCGTTTGGCTAACGGGGTTAGCCAACTCCACGGCCAAGTGGCAAACGATATGTGGAAAGATGTGGACGGTCGTTGCCCCATTATTGCGATTACCAATGGGGTGAACCAACGCTACTGGCAAGATAGAGGCTTTGCCACGGCCGATAGAAGCCGCGAGTACCTGGCTCGTAAACTCGCCTTAAAGCAAGAGCTTCTTCCCAAGTTGATTACCGACCCAGCCAAAAAGTTTGACCCTAGCCGCTTAACCTTGGTATGGGCGCGTCGGTTTACCGGCTACAAACGGGCGGATCTCATGTTTCGGGATGCGAAGCGTCTGGACGCGTTGCTGCGCAACGGTAAGGTACAGCTTATTGTGGCGGGTAAATTCCACCCGAAAGATACCAGTGGCCGCGAGGCCATGGAGTGGCTGATTAACAAGGCCAAGGAATACCCCAACATGGTGGTGTTGCCCAACTACGAGCTGGGCCTAAGCTACGATATGAAATGTGTGGCCGATGTGTGGTTGAATAACCCACGCCGCCCCATGGAAGCCAGCGGCACCAGCGGCATGAGCGCTAGCATGAACGGTGCCCTGCACTTTAGCACCCACGATGGCTGGGCTGTGGAAGGTACCCTGCATGGGATTAATGGCTTTTTAATTAACCCTGGCGAGCATGACTACGACACCAAAGAGCAGCAGGATGAGGCGGACTACCAAAGCTTAATGAACTGCCTGGAAAATGAAATTGTGCCCTTGTATTACGATAATACCAAGCGTTGGGGCCAAATGATGCGGCGGTCTGCCCAGGCGGCGGCGTGTTACTTTACCACCCACCGCATGGTACTGGAGTACTTTAACCGCTTGTATATGGATCACCACCCCTTCCAACAGCGCCTGCATGATGATTTAGACCTGCCCCTCATCGACGGCCCCCCACAGCCCATTCAATCACGCACCCCTGCAGTAGTTTAATTAGGCAGTGTAATCTTTAGATCTTCACAAAAAGGTCTGCAGAGAAGGCAACTGTTTTAAAGCAAGTGGCCCTGGTACAACAAACTCCGAGCTTCAGTTGTGGAGAAGTCTCTAGAAAACTCATTCAGTTTTGTTATGTAGAGAAATAA
The DNA here is from genome assembly GCA_030429585.1 of bacterium. Taxonomy (GTDB): domain Bacteria; phylum Cyanobacteriota; class Vampirovibrionia; order Vampirovibrionales; family Vampirovibrionaceae; genus JAUIEU01. The sequence goes on from JAUIEU010000001.1 coordinate 492,189, forward strand.
AACTGAGAATTAGCTGTTAAAGGAGTTGTTAGGTTATCGCCATTAACCAATAGTGAAAGATTTACCGCCCCTATTTTTACTTCTTTGCCCGCTACCGTTTGTGTTACCACCCACCCCTTTTACACTCTTAATTTTACCATCTCTTTCGGTAAGTTTAAGAAGAGTTGCTTCATCAGTTGGTACCTGACCTTCTTTAAATCTTCGCTTAGCTGAAAAATTTGGGTTGAATATATAAAAATTAGAGTTTGATATAAAAGTTATAGTTAATTATCTTTACTTAACAAGCAGGCGGATGAATATATTAGGATAAAGCTCGTCAATAATTTTTATTGCTAACGCTACTAACGCAAGCTTTAGAAAAACAGTATTATAAAATACAAATGTTGTTATTAAGGCTAACAAACATTTGTTTAAAAACTTATAAACATAAAATGGTGGGCGATGACAGGCTCGAACTGCCGACATCCTCGGTGTAAACGAGGCGCTCTACCAACTGAGCTAATCGCCCACCGGAGGTTACCCGATGTGGGGACAGTTATTAACCCAAAAAGGCGGCGTCAGTTCAAGCCCATAAGCGAAAAAAGATGCCATCAATTTTGAAAACCGCGGCTTACTCGTCTTTTCCGCTAATTTTAGATAACGTTTCGCGGCCTTTGGTTTCGTAGTGTTGGGCCAGTTCTTCGGCAGATGTTTTTAGTTCGCTAACCTGCTTTTTAGCCGTGCTAGCGGCTTGGCTGACGTGCTCGGCAGCGTGGTCTTTTAGTTCTGCCACTTTGCTAGCCACTTGGTTGGCTTGGTCGGCAGCATGCTCGCGGATATCCGAGACACGGTTACTGACTTCTTCGGCGGCGCGGTCAGATTTTTCTTTTAAATTAGTGCGGATAATATCGCGGGTTTCTTTACCGGTGCGCGGGGCGGTGAGTAGGCCGTAGGCAGCGCCGCCAAGTAGGCCTAGCAGTAAGCCAAATACAAATTTATCAGTAGATGAAGACATGGATGAGATTCCTTAAGGAGAGGGTGGATAATGCGGATGTGATGGGACCAATAGGTAAGGTAAGCCTATAATAGTGCGAAATACCACGGCGCACTATTACCCGGTTGGCGTGGGGCTTATTTTTTAAACAGGGTTTTAACCAGTAAGTTGCCAACAATACCTAAACCAGCAGAAGCGCCAGAAGACAACTTCGCCACACGCCCTACTTGCGAGCCGATAAATTGACCCGTTTTGGTGGCGCCTGCTTCTAAGGTGTCCATGTAGGTTTCTGCGCGGCGGGTTAGGCCTTCGGCACGGTGGGTTAGGCCACGCACATCGCGGAGCATGGGGTGCACCTCGTAGCGCAACTGAGAGATAAAGTCGCCTAAGTCATTCAGCACAAACAGCAAGCGAAAGATGACGGCAATTAAGAGTAAGCCCACCGGGATGGAGAGTACCCATAAAACCGTATAGAAGATGGCTTGTGCGTTTTCATTGTCCATGGAGAGAGGATCCTAGATCTAATTAACCAACAGCATAGTGGTTTAATATTAGGGAAGATACTCGCTGCCACTGGCGGCGGCTTCACGCTCTTTAGCATCCCGTAGTTGGCGGGCGCTGCGCTGGGTTTGGTAGCGGTCAATGCGGTCTTCTAGCTTGTAGCGGGTTTTATCTAGCCACTGGCGGGTTTTGCTGTCGGGGGCCATTTCGTCGTCTAGCCGTTCAGGTAGGCTATCTAAAAAAATCTTGGCATCTTCTTGCAGTTCCGTCCCTTTTTTAGGGGCGTACAACATGCCTAGGACGACACCACCGGCGGCCCCAATAAGGGCGCCTAGTAAAAACTCTAGGGTATTGTCGGAAGAGGATGAATGGCTCATGGGGTGGTGCTCCTGTAATCAAAACCAGCAAAGGGTATGTATTGAGAAGACGCAGGGCCGTGGAATCGGTTCCCTGGGCGTTATATAGGGGATAACGGGTTAGTTTTGTCTAGTATTTGTCGTTATCGTAGCGGTTGCTGTAGGCCCCGCCAGAGTGGGTGTAATGATGTTGGTTGTAGGATTGCGGCGGTTGCTGCTGGGGGCCGCCATTGCTATCGCCGCGGGGGCGCGTGTTTTGCCCGCCAGTGTTAGGCCCTTGCTGTTGTTGGGGGTGATGAGGGGGCGGATAGTTGCCACCATCTTGTTGGGGCGGGTAGTGGGGTTGGTGTGGCGGGGGGTAACCATGCCCACCGTGAGATGGTGCATGAGCTGGGCCGTGGCCAGGGTAATGTTGGGGCGGGTACGGTGCGTAGTACGGTGGTGGTGGGTAGTAGTAACCACCGCCGCCATGTTGCGGGGGGGCACCGTGGTGGTAATCATGGCCGCCGCCATGGGGGTGCTGCTGAGGAAATTTGTTTTTGTTGGCATTAATACGGTTCGGGTCTGCAAATAAAATTTGCAGGTCATCGCCTTCCAGCATGGTGCCGTTAAAGCGCTCTACAACAGTTTGAGCATCCTGGGTGTTGCTCATTTCTGCAAAGCCGTAGGTGCGTTGCTCGCCATTAAAATGGTCTACCGGTATTTTAACGGAAACCACTTTGCCGACCTGGGAGAACAGCTCAAAAATGTGTTCTTCAGTGGCGGTAGGGCTAATGTTGCGCACAAACAACTTAGGGTTAGGAGCCGCGGCATACAGGCTCATTTCGTGCCGTTTTACCCGGTGCTCATCCTGAAAGTTGACGGCTAAGGGGCGATTGTCCAGCGTCATCCCGTTGAGCTCATTAACGGCTTTTACGGCTTCTTCTTCGTTCACCATCTCAATAAAGGCATACCCTTTATGGCGGCCCGTAATACGGTTCACCGGCATTTTCATGGAATCGATGGGGCCCTGAGCTGCAAATAGATTATATAGGTCGTCTTCGCCCACATTCCAGCTTACATTGGCCACAAATAACTTGCGATTCATTGAGTGATGTCCCTCAGTCATTTAGTAAAAATGGGTTGACATGGTGTTGAGATAAAAACAGGTTAATAAAGAAGAGTGGTTAAGCCCTGCCCCAACGCAGGGGACACCGCTATTGAGATAGTATACTTTGGCTAGCACCATAACGCTTGATTGTGGCACGAAGACCAAACTTTTGGATGGTTTTTAACGTTTTGGCAGAAACGCGCAACTTAACGGTACGGCCCGTTTCAGGGTCGATAAAGCGTTTGGTTTGCAGGTTGGCATTTTGTTGGTAGCGGTGGTGCTTGTTGGAAAAGCTAACCTTGTTGGCGCGGTTGTATTGCTTTTTGGAAATTTGGCAATGCTTGGCCATGATGAATTAACTCCTAAAAATGAAAAATCGATAAAAACGAATGATTAACAGAATGCTGTTAAAAAGCAAAAATAAGTGCCTACCAGTATACCGGTGGCTGGGTGGTTTTGCAAATTTTTGCGCCGCTTAGCCTATAATTCAGCTTGTTTAGGGGGTGTTTACCCGTATAAATTTGCGCTTGCCCACCTGTAGTACGACACTGCTAGCGGCTGGAAGGTGGATGGTTAGGTCGGTATCGCTTAATTTGGTGCCGTCTTGCTTAATGGCACCACTGTTTAGCAGGCGGCGGCCTTCGCTTTTGCTGGGGATAAGGCCGTGCTCTTGTAAAAAGGGCAGTAAATCCAAGGGCTCGGTGCTGGGCAGGGTTACTTCGGGTATATCGTCGGGTATTTCTTTGCGCTTAAATTGCTGCACAAAGCGCTCTTCGGCAGCGTCGGCGGCATCGGCATCAAAAAATTCTTGGGTTAGCCATTTGGCCAGGTAGGCTTTCACATCTCGTGGGTTTAGCTGGCCGTTGCCCATGGCCTCTACCTGTTGGGCAATTTGCTCTGCTGGCATGGGGGTTAATAGGGTTTCGTACCGCTCAATCAGGGTGTCCGGTATGGACATAATTTTGCCGTAAAAGTCGTGGGGCTTATCGGTTAGGTTAATGCAATGCTCTGGGTAGCTTTTGCTCATTTTGACGACACCGTCGGTGCCTTCTAAAATAGGCGCCAAAATCACTAGCTGGGGGGCTTGTTCCAGCCCAAAGGCGCTTTGTAGTTCTCGGCCCATTAGGTTGTTAAAGCGTTGGTCGCTGCCGCCCAGTTCTACATCACTTTTTAGCATCACGCTATCGTAGCCCTGCATTAGGGGGTAAAATAGCTCGTGCATGTAAATAGGGCGGCCTTCGGTGTAGCGCTTGTTAAAATCGTCGCGCTCTAGTATTTGGGCAATGGTGGCCTTGGCGGATAGTTTTAGGAATTCGCCTAAATCCATGCCGCTAAACCACTCGTTGTTGCGCACAATGGTGGCTTTGTTTAAATCCAGTAGCTTGCCGGCTTGGGCCATGTAAGTATCGGCATTGGCTTGTACTTCCGCTTCCGTTAGGGGTGGGCGAGTATCGTTTTTACCGCTGGGGTCGCCAATCATGGCGGTGGCATCGCCAATAATTAAAATGGCTTGGTGGCCTAAATCTTGGAAGGCGCGCAACTTTTTAAGCACCACGGCATGGCCTAAGTGTAAATCGGGGCGGGTAGGGTCTAGGCCCAGCTTAATTTTTAGCGGGGTGTTGGTTTCGGCGGATTTTTGCAGGCGCTTGGCGAGATGCTCCACACTAGGCAAGCATTCGCCGCCTTTAACAATACCTTGGGCTTGTTGGAGGAAGATAGGGTCGATTGTGGTTTCGGTAGGGGTGGCCATTGGGTATGCTTACACGTCAATAGAACGCCACTAATGTACCATAGCCATTAGCCCTAAGGGTATTGGTGATGCTTTGGGTTACGGTAGCTGGATGAAAATATGTAAGGGTAAGCTAAATAGGGATTTATGACCGATCAAAGTAAGGCATAAACGATTTTAAAAAAGGGATCTCGCCAGGAGGCTTTGGCCCATGTGTTGTCAGTACGTTTTTCATGTGGCGAAGGCCATTGTAAAAAGCAGCAGTAAAATCAGGCAGAACGGTTTTGGCCTGTATGTCTCTACCGGGTGTAAACACGTCTTCTGTGCTATTAATGGTATGGATAGGCTGGCCAGTTGGTGAATGTCCGTGGGTAATTTGATTGGGTTCAAAAATGCTTCTATAGTGTCCTTCGGGTCGCCATTCAGTATTTTGAATAAGAATTTTGTTAGGTGTAAATTGAATTTGGGGGGTATTACGTGTCTGATGCTTACCAGCTCTAACCGACTTTTCATCACTATATTGCCTTAGATATAAGCCGTTTTCGTCTTTATCTAGTTCATATAAATTTCTATTATTTATATTTCTCTTTAAATTTACCTCGCGATCGCTAAAATATCGTTTAACATCATCGCCATATTGGCCCATAACATCGTCATACTCCCCTTTGCTAATAACCTTTATTGAGTCTTGACCGAATTGCAAGGCAGCAGGCTTAGTAGCAGCATTAGAATAAGGGTTTGGTGATGTTAGGCGCATAGGTTTAACCTTAATTGAGCAACGGAATGGCAATGTAATTAACTCTAAAAGCAGAAAAAGATTGCTTTAATTAGCTTTAATTTATGCCCCAGGGATGCTTAAGGCAGGCTCGGAAGGTTTGGTGGCGGTGTCTTCAGCCATCATGTTTTGGCGGCCCACGCTCATGTAGTGGAAGCCACGCATCACCATACGATCTGGGTCGTATTGGTTGCGGCCATCAAAAATAACGGGGGCCTTTAGCAGGCGGCGTACCTTTTCAAAATCTGGCCGACGAAATTCGTTCCACTCGGTAACGAGTACCAGCGCGTCAGCGCCTTCTAGGGCATCGTAGCTACTGTTGCAGTAGGTAATTTCATCGCCTAGGTAGTATTTTTGGCTGTTTTCCATGCCTTTGGGGTCAAAGGCTTGTACTTTGGCGCCTTTGGCAATTAGGCCGCGGGCCATATCCACGCTGGGGGCCTCGCGTAAGTCATCGGTGCGGGGCTTAAAGCTAAGGCCCCAAAAGGCAAAGGTTTTGCCTTTTACATCGCCATTATAAAAATTAAGCATTTTGTCTAAAAAGTGGTGGCGCATGGATTTATTCACCGCATCCACGCTGCGGATAATGGTGCCATCGCAGCCCACATCATCGGCGGTTTTAATCAGCGCTTTTACATCTTTAGGGAAACAGCTGCCGCCGTAGCCAAGGCCGGGGAACAAAAACTGCCCGCCAATACGGCGGTCGGTGCTCATGCCGACGCGTACTTGGGCAATATCCGCGCCCAGTTGTTCGCAAATTTGGCTCATTTCGTTAATAAAGCTAATTTTGGTGGCCAAAAAGGCGTTGCTGGCGTATTTGGTCATCTCCGCGCTGCGGATATCCATAATAATAACCGGGTTGCCGGTGCGCAAAAATGGCGAGTACAGCTCGCGCATAATATCCACAGCTTGCTGATCGTTGGGCATGGTGCCCACAATCACGCGGTCTGGCTTTAGGCAATCTTCTACTGCCGCGCCTTGTTTAAGGAATTCTGGGTTGGATACCACCGAAAAAGGCTGGGTGGTTTGTTCCGCCACAATGGCTTGGATTTTTTCTGCCGTACCGACGGGCACCGTGCTTTTGGTCACAATGGCTTTGTAGCCATCCATAGCTTGGCCAATGTTTTTGGCCACCGTGTACACCGCATTTAGGTCGGCGCTGCCATCATCGCCTTGGGGGGTGCCTACGGCAATAAAGCATACCAGTGATTCTTTAACAGCGGTGGCTAAATCGGTGGTAAAGGTTAAGCGGCCTTCGCTAACGTTACTGCGGATAATCTCATCCAGGCCGGGTTCGTAAATGGGGCTAATGCCTTGGTGTAGCTTGGCTACTTTGTCGGCGTCAATATCCACGCAGGTTACATCATTGCCCATTTCTGCCAGGCAGGTTCCGGTGACGAGGCCAACGTATCCGGTGCCAACAACGCATAGTTTCATAGTGTGGGGGTCTCCGCGGGGGTAAATGCCAAACAGAAAGCCCCGATTGTACCAAAGACACGCCCATTGTGCAGAAAGCCGGCAAAGGGCTGTTACACCCGCTTTAAAATAACCAGCGGAAAAGAGCCGGTATGTTCTTTAGCTTAGTGTCTAGGTCGGTTTTCAAGGCGTCTAATTCTTTTAAGCATTTTCTTGAAAAGAGACCTTTGGTAACGGAAAGCTCGGCTACGCGCCTTTTTGCTTTGCGTACTTTAAGCTTTAAGTAGTTGCTAATTAATACCAAGCTGGGTGGTATTGGGTTGAATAAGTGGCATAGAAAACTAAAATACTATAGACGCAGCATGCAGCGGTTTGTTCTTTAGGTTGTTTAACGACCGCCTCTAACTCGTTTTATTGTTTCTTTCGATCGTTGATTCGCAGCATCTGTATCTGCTTGGATTTCTTTTAGAGTTCTACGTACAGTCCGTGGCCCTGTTGATAAATGAGTTGGCGGTGGTTCATAACTTGGCTCTGTATTATCCAATAGCGGGTTCCTTGGAATAGGCTTCCATTTCTTATGCCCGAAAGTAGTCGTGTTGTAGGGCGTTAGTCCGTAAGGGGTAATAGCTTGCATGTTGTTTACCTAAAGTTGTGGTTTAGTCTGACGTTATTAATAACCAAAGTATAGCAAAATAAACGTGGCTCAACCAAGTAAATTGCCTAGTTAGGGTTTGGCTGGTTGCTGGCGAATGGGGTGTTTTTTTTGTATGCTACCCCTGCTTATTCCCTTGTATCCCTTAGTTTGGAGACGTTAAATGACCCCCGCTGTACTGGAACGCCCCACCATGACGACAAATTACCCCGACATTGCCCCTGGTACCCATACCCCGGTGCGCCCTACCTTAGAGCAAATGCACTTGCCCCTAGGTAAAAAAACCCGCCTGCACCGTATGTTGCACCAACACGGCCCCGGTAATGGCACCTTGCTATTTCTACCTATCGACCAAGGCCTAGAGCATGGCCCTATGGATTTCTTTGTAAATCCTCCCTGTGGCGACCCTCACTACCAGTGCCAGTTGGCCGCTAAAGGCAACTACTCTGCTGTGGTATTCCACGTAGGTATTGCAGAAAAATACATGCCTTACTACGCTGGCCATGTACCGTTGGTACTAAAAATTAATGGTAAAACTTGCGTACCTAACGATGACGCCGCATTTTCGCCCCTAACCAGCATGGTAGAAGATGCTGTGCGCTTGGGCGCCGATGCTATTGGCTACACCTTATATGTGGGTTCGCCAAGCCAAGCCGAAGATATCCGCCAGTTTAACGAAGTGCGCCGCGAGTGCGAAGTGCTGGGCATGCCTATTATTATGTGGGCCTACCCCCGTGGCGAATTTATTAACGAAAAAGGCGGCAAAGATAGCCTGTATGCCATTGATTATGCGGCTCGCGTAGCCAGCGAACTGGGCGCCGATATTGTAAAAATTAACTACCCTAAAGTAGAGACCAGCACCAAGGCCAACACCCCTAAGCCCTACAACGATTTACAATGGGAGGAAGCGGAAGCAGTGCGCCAAGTCGTGCGCAGTGCTGGCAGCCAAACCATGGTGGTTTTCAGCGGCGGTAGTAAAGTAGATGACGCTGAAATGATGAACATGGTACGCCTAGGGATGGATAATGGCGGTACTGGCCTAATTTATGGCCGTAACATGTGGCAGCGCCCCATGAACGAAGCCCTAGATACCACCCAAAAAGTAACCGCCGTAATGCGCGAGTACTAGTTGGCGCATGCATTTGGCACTATAGCTTGCATTTTCTTTGTTAAAGGCGTACTCGCTCAGTCACGTATTGTTATACGCTCCTGTCGCTGTGTGCGCCTTTGCCTTGAAACTACTGCGCTCTATCACCAAATGCCTCCCCCAACTCTTGTCTGGTTTAATGATGTCTTCCCACCTGTTTGATAGCACGATTGTAGCCTTGGCCACGCCGCCCGGTACGGGGGCGGTAGCGGTGGTGCGCCTAAGTGGGCCAAGTGCCTGGGCCATTGCCGCCAAACTATTTGCCCCCACTAGCGGTGAAGCGTTTTCGCCGTGGCAAGCGCAGCATGGTGTACTCCACACCGATAATACTAGTGATGATGGTAACGATGCCCTGTTAGATGAAGTGCTGGCGTTGTCCTTTAAAGCACCCAAAAGCTTTACCGGCGAAGATGTGGTGGAATTTCACCTGCACGGCAGCCCATATATTGCCCAGCGGGTGCTGGCGGCTTGCGTTGCTGCTGGGGCCACCATGGCAGGTAAGGGTGAGTTCAGCCAGCGGGCGTTTATTAATGGGCGATTGGATCTCTCTCAGGCGGAATCTATTTTAGAGCTGTTGAACGCAAGCGGCGATAAAGTGCTGGATGCGGCCACCAATAACCTTCGCCATCAAACCTTGGCAACCCATATTAATGGCCTGTGTGAGACGTTAATTCACATACAAAGCCAAATTGTGGCCAGTGTGGATTTCCCTGATGAAGTGGACGAGCCCGACAGGCATAGCCTGTTAAAAGAGCTTGAAAATTTGGATACCCGCCTCCAAGCCTTAGAAGCCAGCGCGCAAGCCAGCCAAGTGATTCGGGGTGGCATACGGGTAGCCTTGTTGGGGCGGCCCAATGCGGGTAAATCTAGCCTGTTTAACCGATTACTGGCTAGCGAGCGCGCCATTGTGACAGATATTGCCGGCACCACCCGCGATACGGTTGAAGAACCCCTAATGATAGAGGGTATCCCCGTCACCTTAGTAGATACCGCCGGGCTACGCCACGATACGGTGGATGCGGTAGAAAGCATTGGCATAGACCGAAGCTGGCAGGCGGCCAAGGGTGCATATGCGGCTTTGTATTTGGTAGATAGCTCCCAAGGCTTAAGCGATGATGATAATGCCGCACTGGCCACCCTTGCCAAAGATTACCCCCAGTTACCGGTGCAAATAGTATCTACCCACGCGGATATAGCTGACACCACGATACCTAATTCTATGGCGGTGTCGTCCGTAACAGGGCAAGGCATTGCAGATGTTGTGGCGGTGCTTAGCCAGTGGGTACAACAAGCCATGGCTACTGGTGCCCAGCAAGAAACCTTGCAGCAACAACTGTGCCTTAGCCAGCGCCAACACCAGTGTGTGATTATTGCCCGTGTGGCCTTGGCTCAAACTGTCGAAGCGCTGGCTAACCCGCTTTCGCCGCTAGATTTGGCGACTGTGCCGCTAACCGATGTGCTGCGCCAGCTGGATGCCATGGTGGGCCGCGATACCACGGAAGACGTTCTCACTGCGGTATTCTCTCAATTTTGCGTAGGTAAGTAGCCCCTGTCTAACAAATAAAATTTATACCTGTCTTAAAAAACTCTACCCAAACAGTGGAACCCAAGCGGCAAATAATCCGTTATGATAAGAGACGTTGATTATAGAGCCTGCCATGACCGCCACCACCCCGCCGATAAGCGCCGATGATTTAACCTTAGAGCAACAGGTGGCCCTGCGCATGGTAGTAGGCGTGGATGCCTTTGACGCCCCGCGCACTCAATGGCCGCAAACCAGCGAAACGCTAGACAAGCTTTTACTAATGGGGCTAGGCGGCGTTATATTTTTTCGGCAGGATTTTGAGCAGGCCCAAACCCCCGCCGATATTGCGAGCTGGATGACAGAACTATCTGCCAAAGCACCTAGCAGCTTGTCTCGCCCATGGCTAAGTGTAGACGAAGAAGGCGGCCATATTACCCGCCTGCCTAGCCATTGCTTCCCTACTTTTCCGCATGCGGCGGGGGTAGCCCGTGCCCAAAAAACCATGGATAAGACCAAGGGTAAACCGAGTATCGAAATTGTGGGCGAGGTGTACGACCCTATTCCGTTTTATTTATCGCTACTGGGGCTTAATTGTAATTTTTGCCCCGTATTAGATGTGAATACCAACCCTAATAACCCCGTTATTAATATGCGCAGCTTTGGGCATAATGCTAAAACGGTTGTTAAATACGCCAAAATGGCCAAAGATCGGCACTTGGTGCGCGGGGTGCTGCCAGTGGCCAAGCATGCCCCCGGCCATGGTAGCAGTGGCGTGGATTCTCATAAAAGCTTGCCCACCTTAACGCCAGATGAGACAGAGCTGGGTGTGTTTAAAAAAATATGCGGGCAACAAAACGATGATGGCGCCCCAGCATGGCCTGCGTTAATGCTGGCCCATGCGGTTTACCCCGAGCAAGATAGTAGTAACCTACCGGCCACGTTATCTGCCACTATGGTAGAAACCATGCGCAATGATTGGGGCTATAAGGGCGTGCTGTTTACCGATGATATGTGCATGGGCGCTATCACCGAACAATACGGCGCTGTAGATGCCGCCCTAATGGCCGCCAAGGCGGGTGTAGATGTGCTGCTATGGCGAGAGGCTACGGATAATCAGTGGCAGGCCCACCAAGCGTTGTGCGCGGCCATAGCGGCTGGCGATATTAATAAACAGGCCCATATAGATAGCGTGAACCGGATCTTAGCGGCAAAGCAGCTTTCTACCGCAACGCCTGTGGATGAGAAAAAGCTTAACGCCTTATTAAGCCCAGCGGCGATAGACGCCGTGAGTAGCCTGCTTGCCGAAAAAACCTGCTACTTGCCGGATAACGTGCCTTTTTTACCCCTAACGCCAGAAAGCTGCATTGTGGTGGTAGAACCAAACCGTCAGACCTTTCCCCAATATGCCAACGATGTGGGACAGCCCACGTTTACCCAGTTGCTACAACACCAAGGTATAGAACCCCTGGTAACCTTATTGACGGCCCCTGGAGGCGATGTGGAAGGACTAAACGAGCTGGCTGAATTGCCCCGTGATACGGTAGACGGGGTTATTATTGTGGGGTTAGCCCCATTGGATGGTTTGGAATTTACCGTAAGCCACCAAGGTTTAATGGCGGCTATTGGGTGTGTAACGGATATACCGCCCTTGGTTATTGCGGCGGGCCAAACGTTACCAAAGATTAATGAAGATAACCCTTTGTCTACAGGGGCCATGGGGGCTTTTCGTCTCCTCCATATGGAGGTGTTGGTAAATCGAATGGTAGGTTTAGACTAAGGGTGTTCAGAAGGAGATTAACATTTGGTCTCTTCCTCAAAATGTTAATAACCTGTTACAATTTTCGAGGTTTCTGTCAATTGTTCCGATACCTAAGGGTGAAGACAACAACTTGGCAAAAAAGTATCTCAAAGTTCTATTATCCCCTGTGGATTGCAGTGGGCGACAACTAAGGAGGCATTTCATGTCCTTAACACAACACAAATCAAGCGGTTTCACCCTTATCGAACTGGCCATCGTAATTGCCATTATCGGTATTTTGGCGGGTGCAGCAGTATTCAACTTTTCTAACAACCTAATTAGCGCAGAAAATGCCAAGGCAGATGCCATTGGTTCAGCCTTAAACAGTGGTGTGGCCATGTCTATTGCCAACAACCTTATTGTACCGGCTAACTTTGCAGCGTTTGTAGGGACGGATGCATCAGATACGATTGATATCCCTGATACGGATTGTGTCGTAGGCGCAACGGTTGTTTGTGACTGGAGCTACCGTCTAGCCACCTATACGTTAGGTTCGGATGGTTCGGTTACCTGGGTTGTTACGGATACCTAGGCCTTAACCGCATAGCCACTTAGGCGACGCACATAATATAGCTTTATGCCCGGTCAGCTTGCTGGCCGGGTATTTTGTTGTGTGGGTTCTGGTTCGCAGGGGCCTCTATAAGTAAGTATCGCCTTACCCGTAGACTTTTTTTGAAATTGCCCTACAATACAAATACATGAGTATGGGTAGTTTAGAGTACATGAGCACTGTTAATCACCTTATAACACGTATGGCTGGCATCGCTGGGGCGGTGACGGCCGTTGTATGGTTGTCTACCATGGGGTCGCTGGTTCAGGCGGCCACGCTAGAAAAATTTACGATGTCCACAGCAGGTAACGGCCAACAATTGGTGGTTAAACTGCAAACAGATGCGGATACCACTGCTAAGGTAGAATATGGGGCCAAGGGCGCCATTGTGCATTTAAAGGATGCCACCTTATCGCCAGCGATGGTGGAAGCGGGCTTACCCATGGTGATGGACGAAAATAATCGGTTTATTGGCCGTGCAGTCCCTGGCGGCGAGGGTGGCGGTGTAAAGCTGGTTATCCCTAATGTGCGCCCTGGGGATGTGCAGTTACAGGTGCAACAAGTGCGCCAACTGCAAGCCATTGGGTCTATAGAGCCCCTGCAGGCTCAACCGGAGGCGGTAGGGCAGTTTAGGGCAGCAGCCAATGCCGCCCAGGCCAGTTTAAACAAGGTGGATACGCCTCCAGCATTGCCTCGGCGGGCGCCGCCTAAGGCTATTGCGGCGCGCCCTGTAGTCAAGCAGCCTACCCGTATGCCGGTTACAACGCCGTCATCGACAACCAGTGTCACCCTTAAGCCCCAGGTGGTGCCTTACAAGGCAGCGAATACAGCTAAAAAAACACGCATGGCTACCACAGTGGCCCGTACTAAAACCCGGCGCCTACCGAAGGTGGTATCCCTATCATCGCCTGTAGAGGCTGCTAAACCAACCGCTACAGTGGCCACCGTGCCTGCAACAGAACAGGCCTCCCCCCAGCAAAAAACAGGGTATTCTGCTGATACGAGCTGGTTTAGCGATGATGAGCTACCTACCGTGGCGGGGAATGATTATGGCGTCCTTGCCGTACCTTCTGTGGCAACAGCCCCACCAGAGCCCCATACCAGCAGCATATTTAGCGGCTTGGCCTCCTTTTTAGATAATGTGTCTGGTAATTTGTTTTCTCGCCCGTATGGCTTGGCCTTTTGGGGCCTAATGCTAGGGGTTGTGTTATTTGGGGCCTTGGGCTTTGTACTGCTGGCGGTTGGGGTGTACTTGTTCCGCGTGTCCTTGCGGGCCACGTCATCGGCGTCAGCCCCTCAGCCAGAAACGTCGCCGTCATCGACTAATTCACGTTATCAGGGAAATCCGCAGCGCAATTTGCCTTATGGTGCCACGGTGGATAAGTATAGTAACCGTCCGTCGCCGCAGCGGCCATCGCCGTTTGCTACCATGCGTCAGGCGCGCGCTAAAGGTGCTTCTGCGTTTCAGGCGATTATGCCCGTGCTGCAATCTCGCGGTTCTTTGCGCGAGCGCTTACGGGCGGTGGGCATGGAACAACCATCGGGTGCCACCAGCACAGCTCGGCAAGAGGGGCTACGCGCACGTCTTAAATCCACTTCGTCCACACGGGGCGAACGGTCTGGTACTCGTGGGGTTACATCGCCTATGCCAAAGCCTGCCCTGCAACCTTTGGCGGGCCGATTGCCGGTAGGGGCTGGTGTCGGTGGTGGGCATGCCCAATCGCCACGGGCCACGGGCGCCGCTACGGTAAAAGATGCCGTTAGCAGTGTACTAAAGTGGATTTAAGCAGCTGTCCAACTCGTTTGAGGGTTAGAAGATCTCTCTCGTTGTAGGGCGCGCTTTTTTTAAAGGCAATGGTGGTGTCTTGCAACATCGCCCCCAGTAGGTCGGCATTCGATTAGTAAGCGTAATACGCTACTCGTCTCTGTCTCTATGTGGGTCTCTATAGTGATAGCCAGCCCCATTATGAGGCTGGCGATAAGTATTAATTTTTGGTTTAACCTAGGCCTAGTAAAGGCCTTAGGCGGAATGCTGGGTAGACGAACTATCAGCAGCCATATCCTGGTTTGCCAGTAGGTCACTATCCAGGATGTCGTTAGACGCCATCCATTTAACCTTAAGGGCCAGGGTGTTTAGTTGGCGCGATTCCGAGACGAACTCGGTAACCGTGCTAAGCTGTATGGTCCAGCAGGCGGCAGGGTTGCCATCGGCCTGGTAAGTTTGTAGTTGCAGGGCATCTTCATCGACGGATAATAACCGGCCGACATACATTTGCCCTAAGTTACCTTGGCGCACCATTAAAAAACGGTTCACCAGTGGGTGAAGTTTCCGATACACGAACTGACCTTTCCTTAGCATGATTGGCTAAGCGGTATTGACTGGGGAGATAATTAAAGTGTTGCTCCGTAACTCTTACAACATAGTGTAAGGCCTAATAGCCAAAATAGGGAAGAGGTTTAGATTGTTTTAAAAATCTTGTAACATTTATTTGTAAAACGATAAGCGCTTAACGGTTGTTGTTGCTGGTGCCAAAGTCCATGCCACTCATCATTTGGTTCATCATCATGCTGCTCATTATGTCGGGGTCCATGCCGTTGCTGCCGTTGGGCCCGTAACCGTTTCCACCGGTTTGTTGTTGCCCCATCAGTGCAGGCATCATCAGCATCATGGGGTTTAGGCCCATTTGTTGGGTGTTATTACCATTGCCACCCATCATATTCGCCCCCATACCGCCTAAGGGGTTTTGTTGTTGGCTATTACCGCCCATCATCATGCTCATTAGCATCATTTGCTGCATGGCGGCTGGGTCCATGCCGGTTTGCTGGGCTGTAGGCTGCGGCGCAGGTTGGGTTTGTTGGGTTGCTACACGTGCGGTTTGTGTCACGGGGGTAGATTGCTTTGCTGGGGCATCACCACCGGAGGTTTCCCAAGGGTACTTATACGTATGATAGTTATCGTCTTTTGCCGGGCTGGCCGCGGGGGGGGCTGTTTTTGTGGCTATGGCGTTAATAGCCGGTAATGAAGGCGCTGGAGTAGTGGTGGTTGTGGCGGGTGCCGTTAGCTGATTCACCCAGCGTGCTTCCATACTGTTGGGGAAGTGCTGCTGTAGCTGCTGTTTGTAGTGGTTGGCGTGTTGTTGTTCGCCAAGGCGGGTATGTACAGTGGCCAGATCTAGCAAAATGCGGGGTTGTTGGGGGTGTTTTTGGCGTAATTGCCCTAGCAATTGTTTGGCTTGGCCATAGTTTTGCTGCTGCATGGCGCCTAGGGCGGCCATATAATCGTTGCTGTTAAACCAAGAACCACCACCGGCGTGGGCAGGGATGGCGATTATTGCTGCCAAGAGGACAGAAAAAAGAAGAGAGAGACACGTACGGCGAGAAAAAATCATAATATACAGCAAGGTGTGGTGGGGGTAGTACTAGTGTAGGTATCGGTGGCGGGTTGGCAACCGCGCAGGGCTATTTGGGGGATATTTAGGGTGGCCTGACGCCCACTAGCAGGTGATTTTAGGGCTTATCTGTGATGGAATGGTTAGGTTAAATACATAGGGAAACCACACTTGTGAGTGATACAGCCGTAGAGACTTCCACCAAAAAACGATTGGTATTAATCGATGGCCATTCGTTGGCGTTTAGGGTGTATTACGGCTTAGAGCGCACCAATATGCGCATTGAAGACGGTACGCCGGTGTGGGCTGTGTACGGGTTTTTAAATTCGTTGTTTCGCTTGCTGCAAAAAATAAAACCCGATGCGCTGGCGATGGCGTTTGACGTGAGTAAAGAGACCTTCCGTACCCGGCAATATAGCGAGTACAAAGCCAATCGCGGCAGCATGCCAGAAGACATGAAAGTGCAGATGGATTTGATTTATGAATCCGTTGAATTGCTAGGGATTCCTGTCTACAAACTAGATGATTATGAAGCCGATGATGTGATTGGTACCCTGTGCGGGCAAGCGGTAAACGAGGGCTACCAAGTGGATATCCTCACTGGCGATCAGGATGCCTTTCAGTTGGTGGACGATGGCAACGTGCATGTGTTAATTCCGCCGCGCACCGTTAAAGATGAGATGAAAACCTACACGCGCGATGCGGTGTTTGAAAAAATGGGCGTGTGGCCCGAGCAAGTGATTGATTTTAAGGGCCTAAAGGGCGATACCAGCGATAACATCCCTGGCGTGCCGGGCGTGGGCGATAAAACGGCCTCTAAACTACTCGGCCAATTTGAGACCTTAGAGGGCGTCTATCAAAACCTAGATACCCAAAAAGGAAAGCTACTAGAACGCCTTACGGAATTTAAAGACCAAGCCGAACTGAGCAAGGACTTGGCTACCATTCGGCGTGATGCACCCGTAACAGGCGATTTTAGCCATGCCACCCTAAGCGTGCCCAATTTAGAAGCCTTGTTTGAATTTTTAGGCCGCATGGAATTTAAAAACTTTCAGCGCCAAGCGGTAGACCTACTGAAGCCCTTTGTGGGCGACCGCATGGATGAGGTTGATTTGCCTGCCGCCGCAATGGCGTCAAACGGTAATAATGCGGGCAATCAGGGGCAGCTGGCGTTAGGGGCTACCGCAGATGGTGGCGGCGGTGTGGGCGCTTTGGGCCATTTAACTATTCCGTATACGTTAATTCAAACCGAATCGGCCTTAAATGACTGGGTAAAAACGGTACAAGCTGCCGGTATTTGCTCGCTGGATATTGAAACTACCGGCTTGGATATTTTTGGCGATAAACTTGTCGGCATCTCTATGGCGGTGTATGCGCCAGAGAATAGTAAGCAAGGCTGGCAACTAGCGGATATTCCGGCTAAAAATCCACTGGGTATTACTGATGATTACCCGGAGACCATTCCCCATGTGGTGGTGAATGACGCGACCCAGCTTACGGATGATGCCATTCAAACCGTTTACATCCCCATGGCCCACGAAACGGATGAGACCCAACTCTCGCAAGATATAGTGCTAACAGCGCTTAAACCGCTACTGACCAATAAATCCATTGTTAAAATTGCCCATAATGCCAAGTTTGAACTGAATTTTTTACGGAACCTTGGTGTGTGCTGGCAAGGCCTAGTGCTGGATACCATGGTGATGAGTTACGTGGATGTGCCGGAGCGTCGCCACGGGCTTAAAAGTGTGGTGGAAACCCTGTTTGGCACACCGATGCAGCCCATTACCGAACTCATTGGCAAAGGCGCCAAGCAAATCCCCTTTAGCCAAGCCGAATTTAAACCGGCTTGCGATTATGCGGCGTGTGATTCGTGGACCACTTTAAAACTGGCGGCGTATTTAGCCGGACGGTTAAACGCGGAGCAATTCCCCGCTAAAGCCACTTTGTACAGCGAACTAGAAGGCCCCACCATGCGGGTGCTAGCCGTAATGGAATACCACGGCATTGCACTGGATGACGGGTATTTAAACGACTATAGCAAAGCACTCGGCGATAAACTCGGTGGTATTGAGCAAGAAATTTACACCTTGGCTGGGCTGCCCTTTAATATTAATTCGCCAAAGCAAGTGGGCGAACTACTATTTGAGCGCATGGGTATTGAACCCACCAAAAAAACCAAGGGCAAAACCGGTTACAGCACGGATGCCAAAGTGCTGGAAAAATTGGCCCCCGATTACCCTATTGTGGCTAAAATTCAGCATTATCGGCAGCTGGCTAAATTAAAAAACACCTATGTGGATAGTTTGCCCACCATGGTAAACGCCAAAACCGGTCACATCCACACTAGCTTTAATCAAACCGTAGTGGCCACCGGGCGCCTAAGCAGTAGCGACCCCAACCTGCAAAACATCCCCATTCGGAGTGAAGAAGGCCGCCAGATTCGTAGGGCGTTTATCCCTCGGGTGGGTAGCGATGTATTGCTGTCGGCAGATTATTCGCAAATTGAATTGCGCTTGCTAGCCCATGTGGCCCAAGATGAACAATTGATTGCCGCCTTTAACGCCGGCCAAGATATCCACAGCGCCACCGCCGCATTGGTGTTTGATGTGCCGTTAGACCAAGTGACGAAAGAACAACGCTACGGCGCCAAGGCGGTTAACTTTGGGGTGATTTACGGGCAAACGCCGCATGGGCTTTCGCAACAACTCAACGTGGGCTATGGTGAGGCCGCCGATTTTATTAGCCGCTATTTTGAGCGTTACCCACGGGTGAAAAGCACTATTGAGCGAATTCAAGCAGAAGCCGAACTGACGGGCAAGGTCACCACCCTGTTTGGCCGCGTGCGAGATTTAAGCCGCGACTTAAAAAGTAGTAATCGCAATGTGCGAGAATTTGCCCTGCGCGCCGCCTTTAACACGGTACTGCAAGGTAGCGCCGCCGATTTAATGAAACTGGCCATGATTCGACTAGATAAGGCGTTGGATGCGAGCGGGCTAAATTCGCGTTTGTTATTACAGGTACACGATGAAATGGTGTTTGGCGTACCCAACAGCGAACTGGAAACCCTAACCCCCATGGTGGTAACAGCCATGGAGCTAGGCCAACCCCTGCGCGTGCCACTGGTGATTGATGTGGAAGTGGGCCCCAATTGGATGGAGCAGGATTAATAACGCTTTATTAAGGGGATGCAGTTGGCCTAAATCCTATGCTAAGCTAGAAAAACGGTATTTATTAATATAAAAGGGTATTCACCATGGCGGTGTTAAAAGTACTAGAATATGGCGACCCGGTGTTGCGCAAAGAAGCGGAAAAAGTTCACAAGGTGTCTGCTAAAATACAAAAGCTTATTAGCGATATGTTTGACACCATGTACGACCAGCAGGGCGTGGGTCTAGCCGCCCCCCAAGTAGGTGTGCTAAAGCGCCTGTTTGTACTGGATTGCACCACCCCCGAACAAAACCTGCCCCAAATGGTGATGATTAACCCGGCAATCGTCAAAAAATCCGGCGCTATTCGTAGTAAAGAAGGCTGCTTGAGTTTCCCCGGTGTGTGGACGGAAGTAAAACGCTACGAAAATATTGTAGTGCGCTACATGGACCAAAAAGGCAAACGCCAAGAGCTGGCCGTGGATGGCGGCGGCTTACTATCGCGGGCTATTCAACACGAGCTAGACCACCTAAACGGTGTGCTGTTTGTGGACCACGCCTTAGACGAAACCGAGGCCAACGAACAATTAGGCGAGCATAACCTGCCCCCCATTGACCCCACCCGGATTGTGGAAGAGCCAGACCTAGACCACGTGCTAATGGGCAATTAATTTTTGTTTTGTAATTTAAGTAATTCACCTACAGAGGTATACATTTTTTTTGCGGCAAATTTCTCCATATCAGCTTTTTGTTTATGGAATACGGTGGCATCGTATTGGCTATAATTAATAACTTGGGTGGGGTTTTTGCCAATAAATGTGTCCGTTTTTACCTGTATGCCTTTAAATAAGTTTTTAACCATACCGTACATGGTGTCTATTAGTAGTTGTTCTTCTTGGTCTTCAACACTCTTTTTTGTATCTTCTAAATTTAATAGGCTGCCCATATCAGCATTGGCAGAAAGTGACCCTTGAGCTGTTTTTTTGTAATGGTTATTAGATAACTCTTCACTCAGTTGAAAGTACTCTTGTGCCGCTTGTTTAGAATCAAATTCCATGACAGTAAGTAAGTTTAATGTGTCTTGGTCAAAAATTTTGGCGTTGAGTTTGAATTTATCTGCAATTTGGCTGGCTAGTTGTGTGTCGTCAATATTTAAGTTGTTGTCGATGGCTTTTTTTAATGAAGCGCTGTTTTTATGTTTTAGAGGCCCTTTGTAGGTGTATTTTATGTATTCGGTGTCTGGGGCAATCTCAATGCCTTTCGCTTTTAATTCAGCCTGGAGCTCTGCGGGTACCTGGTTTTTGTTGGCAGCCACAGGGGCCACTTTGCCAAAGTAGGGGGTAGCAGTTGGGGTAATAGCAGTAATCATGAGAACTTACCTAGCCATGGGTTATGTGTAAAGCCGACCGATTAAATGAATTACTTCTGGTCGTTAATATTTTTCATCATGGTATTTAGCAGGCTTATAAAGTTTTTTGTGCCTGGCGAGGCATGCTTATTAAATTCGGTAACGTCAATATTAGTAACGGTGACAAATTGTTTTGGGTTGTTGCCAATAAAGTAAGTGGATGACATTTTTATGCCGGCTAAATCTGGGGTTGAAGGTGCTGTAATGGTATCGTTTTCGGACTCACCTAAATTAAGACTAATGGAGTTTTTCATATCTACTTCATATTGATAAATCCCTTTTTTAATTTCCTTGCCTACGTTATTTATTAATGTATTACTTAATGTTAGGTAGGCTTGGGCATCTTGGGCGGAATCAAATTCAATGACACTAACCGTTGTTTTGTGGCCACTGGTGGGGATTAGTTCATCCCCCATGGCTTGTTTTAAAAGGTTAACAATTTGTTTGTCTTCTGCAAAATTGTTGGGGTTAAAGGGGCCTTTGTAGTTGTTGTGCCAATAGTTAGCATCATTAGGAATAGTCAATCCTTTTTCCTTAAGTTCGGCTTGGAGCTTTTCTGGGACGCCACTTTTGGTGGGAGCTACAGGGGCTACCTTGCCAAAGTAGGGAGTAGAAGTTAGGGCAATGGCGTTAAGCATATCGGGGGTTACCTTTTAAATATGGCGTAGAGTTGCTTATACTATGCTAAATGTCCCTCAATCATAAATGTTGCTTATACTATGCTTAACATTATTTTTCTTGGTACACCGGATTTTTCTGTACCGTGCTTTAACCACTGCCATCAATCGCAGCAACTTAATATTTTGGCGGTGGTAACCCAGCCAGATAGGCCTAGCGGGCGCGGGCAAAAACTGGTGGAAACCCCTGTTAAGCAGGCAGCGTTAGCCCATGGCTACAGGGTGTATCAGCCTAGTAAAATCCGTAATGACGAGGAGTTACTGGCCACCTTGCGTGATTTAAAGCCAGACTTTTTCGTTACCATTGCCTTTGGCCAAATCTTAAGCCAGGAGGTGCTGGATATTCCTAAGCATGGCACGGTTAATGTGCATGCCAGCTTGCTGCCTAAGTACCGGGGCGCTAACCCTATCCAAGCCAGCATTGTGGCCGGAGAGACCGAAACCGGCCTAACTACTATGATGACGGAATTAGGCGTGGATACGGGCCCCATGTTGTTGAAGCATACCGAAGCTATTGGCCCCACCGATACCAGCGCCGAATTGTTCGAGCGTTTATCGCAGGCGGGCGGCACGCTGCTAGAAAATAGCTTGGTGGCATTGGCCGCTGGTGAGATTACCCCCCAGCAGCAAGATGATGCCTTGACGACCCACGCCCCCAAAGCTAAAAAAGAAGACGCGATTATTGATTGGGCCCAACCCGCCCAACAGCTAGATTGGAAAATCCGGGGGCAGCAACCGTGGCCGGGGGCAAGCACCCTGGTTAATGGCGAGGTGCTTAAGCTGCGCCGAAGCTGTATGCCCAGCGCCTACGAGTATGACCTTACCGATACAACGCCGGGGACTGTTATTGGCCCGACAGATAGTGGCGTGCTGGTGCAATGCGCCGATGGCCCCTTGTGCTTGTTAGAGGTTCAGCCCGCAGGCAAGGCTACCATGCCAGCTAAAAGCTGGTGGAATGGGCTGCAAGGTAAGCTAAACGGCCAGCCGTTAATACTAACTGCGCCACAACCGGTGGGGGCACGCTAACCTATGGAATCCGCCCCAGAAAAATCGGCCTCTAAATCGTATACCCATTCGCCAGCGCGTATGGCCGCCTTTGATGTGCTGTTTTTGGTAGATCAACGTCGCCGCCGCCGTAAGCTAAAGCTAGATAAGCTAATGGATGATATTCGGCAAGAATACCAAGGCCGAGGCAAGTGGGGCGGCGAAGAACAAGCCTTGTTCCATGCGCTGTGTACCGGTGTGGTACGCCATTGGTGGGGGCTAGAAAGCCGCATTATGGAACTAACCGAGCGCGATATGCGCCGGATTACGCCCCAAGTGCGCACGTTACTACGGATGGGCCTATTCCAGCTGCTGTGCTGCGATGGCATCCCTGATTATGCCGCAGTTAGCGAAGCAGCGGCACTGGCCCAACGCCGAAAATTCAGCCAAAAAACGGTGGGCTTTGTTAATGCGGTACTGCGCAACGCCGCCCGTAAACGAGATGCCAACGCGTTATTACAACCCGACTTGCATGACGATGCTTACGGTTACCTAATGCGGGTGGGCGGGCTGCCTAATTGGTGGGCGCGCCGTTTACTAGATGCCCACACCACCGACGATGGCCGAGAAACCTTGGCGGCTATGTGTGTGGCGCAACAAACCCCGGTGCCGCTTAGTTTGCGGATTAATACGTTAAAAATATCTACCGAGGCTGCCGATGCCGCCCTTAAAGCGGCGGATGTGGACGTGGCTACCTTGCCCGGTGAATTAGGCGAGTTGTTGCCAGAAATGCGCCGCTTAGAAGGGTTTATGGGTAGCCCTACTCAACTTCCCGGTTATATGGAAGGCCACCTGTACGCCCAAGATGTGAGCTCGGCCCGAGTGACTGGGTTTTCTGGCGTGCAACCCGGCAATACTGTGATTGACCTGTGTGCCGCCCCCGGCAGTAAAACCACCCATATGGCGGCAAAAATGGAAAATACCGGCCGTATTATCGCCTTAGATAATAGCGAAAAACGGCTAGAAGACCTTACTAAAATAGCAGATACCCTTGGTGCCACGTGCATCCACAGCAAACTAGGCGATGCCAAAACCATAACCTTGGAGGCCCTAGCATT
Source organism: bacterium (assembly GCA_030429585.1). GTDB lineage: Bacteria > Cyanobacteriota > Vampirovibrionia > Vampirovibrionales > Vampirovibrionaceae > JAUIEU01. The sequence continues at coordinate 515,426 of JAUIEU010000001.1, forward strand.
AACAGAAGGCGCCGATGTGGTGCTGGTGGATACGCCCTGTAGTGGGTTGGGTACGGTGCGCAAACACCCAGAAATTTTGCTAAACCTCCGCGAGCAAGATATGGCCGGGTTTGCCGATACCCAACAGGCAATTTTAGCCAATGCGGCTACACTTGCTAAGCCTGGCGGAACTCTGGTATATAGCACTTGCAGCGTGGATAAAGCTGAGAATCAGGCTGTTGTGCAGGCGTTTATGGCTAAAAACCCTAGCTATACGTTAGAAGACGAGCTTGCCCTGCTAACCCATGCCGATGATACCGTGCATTGGGATGGCTTTTACATGGCCCGCCTGCGCAAACAAGGCTAGAGGTGATAAACTAGCAAACAATCGTTAACTGCTAGCCAATACTAACCACCCCATGCCAGAACTAATTGCGCTTTTATACGAGCCCGCCACCTACGTTAGCCTTATTACCCTGATTTTTCTTGAAATTGTGCTGGGCGTAGACAATATTATTTTTATTGCTATTTTGGCAGGTAAATTGCCAAAACAACAACAGCAATCGGCGCGGGCATGGGGGCTAAGCCTTGCCATTATTGGCCGCATTGGTATGTTGTTGGGCATTGCTTGGATGGCGCACCTTACCGACCCTATTTTAAATGTGGGCCCCGTGCATATGTCTGGCAGAGATATGATTTTGCTGGCAGGTGGCTTGTTCTTAATCTACAAAAGCGCCATGGAAATTTACGAAAAAGTAGAACTAAAAGAAGAGGGAGAATTAAATGTAGCCCGAGAAACCTTTGGCGCCATTGTGGGGCAAATTATTATTATTGATATGGTGTTCTCGTTAGATTCGGTTATTACGGCGGTGGGTTTGGTAGATGAAGTACCCATTATGATTGCCGCTGTAATGGTGGGCCTAGTGGTAATGATTATTGCCAGCGGTAAAATTGCGGATATTTTAGACGAGCACCCCTCGCTTAAGATGTTAGGGCTAAGCTTTTTGCTGATGATTGGCACCATGTTGGTAGCCGAAGGTTTCCACCAAGAGATTCCGCGTGGGTATATCTACTTTTCGTTGGCCTTTAGTGTGCTGGTAGAAATATTCAATATTAAACATAATACCAATGTTAAAAAACAATCCTCCCAGCCAAACTGAGTCATCTTAAACAAAACAGCTATTATGTAACGGATTAGTATGGTTTGTGGCGCTCGCCCGTGTCTGTAACCTGTTTATGGTATAAACAGTAGCTAATTGGTCTACACCGTCTTTCTTTATTAGGTTGAAGATATGACATAGGCCACAACTGTCTACTATATATCAGGGGCCCTAATTAAATGAGTTCTACGGATGTGATGGAAGCACCCAAGAGTGGTGGGTTTAGTCGGTTATTTCGCCGCAAAAATTTAGATAAAATTTTAGAGCAATCTCAAAACCAAGAGCACAGCCTTAAAAAAACCTTAGGCGCCTTCGATTTGGTTATTTTTGGTGTGGGCGCCATGATTGGGGCCGGCATTTTTGTACTAACGGGTGCTGCGGCAGCCGGCAGTGGCAGCAGTTTAGGGGCGGGCCCGGCGCTAACCCTTAGCTTTGTTATTACGGGCATGGTGTGTGCTTTTTGCGCTATGTGTTATAGCGAATTTGCCTCCATGGTGCCTATTTCTGGCTCGGCGTATACCTATACATTTTCTACCTTAGGCGAATTTGCCGCTTGGATTATCGGTTGGGCGCTAGTACTCGAGTATTCTGTGGGTAATATGGCGGTAGCCGTTGGCTGGACCGGTAGCATTAAAGAGCTATTACATGCTAGCTTTGGCATTACTGTGCCACCGTGGATGGTGAACAACACAGTCAGTACCGTCCATAGTATGGAGGCCATAAAAAACCCAGATTTGCTGGTTAAGGCCATTCCGTTTACCTTCCCCTTCACGGATGTAAGCGAAATTCTGATTGTTCAAAAAGCTTTTAACTTGCCTGCATGCCTCATTATTTTATGCGTGACCTGGCTGCTGGTGCGCGGCGTTAGCGAAAGTGCCAAAACCGCCGCTGTAATGGTATTTATTAAAACCGCCGTAGTGCTGCTATTTATTGTAATGAGTGGCTGGTTTTTGTTTGGTGGCGGCAATATGCACGTGCTGCACACCAACTGGTTTGCCGATGGCTGGAATACCTTTGCCCCCAATGGGTGGAAGGGTATTATTACCGGCGCATCCCTAATTTTCTTTGCCTACATTGGTTTTGATGCGGTATCCACCGCAGCAGAAGAAACCAAGAATCCGCAAAAAGATATCCCTATTGGGATTATTGGTTCGCTGATTATTTGTACCTTACTGTACATTTTAGTTACTGCAGCCATTACCGCCATTGTTCCTTTGGATCAAATCAACACCGAAGCTGCCGTGGTGGGTGCCATGTACAGCATGGGTATCGAGTGGGCCTCCATTATTATTAGCCTAGGTGCTATTGCCGGCCTAACCAGCGTGTTGTTGGTACTGCAAATGGGCGGAACCCGCGTGTTTTATGCCATTGCCCGAGATGGCTTGCTACCTAAGCTGCTATCCAAGGTTCATCCAAAATTCCAAACGCCCCACGTGTGCACCATTATTACGGGCGTCTTTGTGGCTATCGGCGCTGGCTTGTTGCCCATTAACTTGCTTGCCGAAATGTGTAATATCGGTACGCTCGGCGCATTCTTGGTGGTGTGCTTGGGCGTGATGTTGCTTCGCTTTACGGACCCTAACCGTCCTCGGCCTTTCCGCACCCCGATGGGCTTAACCTTCCCAATTTTGGGTATTATTGGTTGCCTGGTGGTTATGAGTGGTCTGCCGCTCACCACATGGGTGGTTACCATTGGCTGGTTTATTATCGGCATGGTCATTTACTTTGGCTACAGCTACCGTATGCCCATTAAGGAAGACGCTTAATAAGTCAGTTGATGCTTGATGAATGACTTACGTCCAGATATCTTTCGGCAGCGCCTGTTAATTGAAGCCAACACCGATGGCGAAACCTATACGCCTGAACGGGTAAAAGCGTTGTTGTTGGATTTGGCGGCAACGCTGGAATTACAAACTTATGGCGAGCCAATCGTTCACTATACTAGTGGTGTAGGTAAGGCAGAAAACCAAGGCTATGATGCTTTTTTACCGCTGATCGACAGTGGGATTGCTTTGTATGTTTGGGAATCAACGCAATTTGTTTCTTTCGTTTTGTATACCTGCAAAGCTTTTTCTTCGGAAAAGGCGATACAATGGGTTGAAACAACCCTTAATACTACGGAAATCGAAAGCCACGCTTTTTAGTCATGTCGGATCAGCCTTCATCATCGCCAGAGAGAACCACGATTGCTATGGCCAATTGCCGCATTCGGCGCTTGCGCGATGATGACATTGCCCCAGCCACTGGGGGCGGCATTATGGCCATTGAGTCCGTGTCTTTTGGCGAGCACCATTGGTCGCCCCAATCCTTTAAAACGGAGCTGAACAATAACCACGGCCGCTACTTTGTATTAGTAGATAGCGATAACACGGTACTGGGCTATTGTGGCCTGTGGTTAGTGGTAGACGAAGGCCATATAACCACGGTGGCCATTGACCCGGCCTTTCGGGGTAATGCCTTAGGCGAAGTAATGCTAGTGCATATGCTGGATTACTGCATGGGTAAAACCATCCACACCTTAACGTTAGAGGTGCGCACCAGTAACCATGCCGCCCAAAACCTGTATTATAAGTATGGGTTCACGTCTCAGGGGCTGCGCAAAAAGTATTACCAAGATACCCGCGAAGATGCCTTGATTATGACGACGCCGGATATTTTAACGGACGAGTACCGCACCTTATTTAAAAAACAGCGCGCCGTGTTACTGACACGACTAGGTAGTTTGCCGGCTGGCACGGGAGAAGGGTAAACGCATGGCAGATTCTCGATTTACCAAGCCCCAATCCCCAGCCCCTACGTTACCTGGCGAGCCCTTGGCCAACCCAACGGCTACGACCCCGTTGATTGATTTGCCGGATGCCGCGCGTGTGTCTGAAGTAACGCCGCCGGTAAAGCAGGCCTTGCCAACAGATAAGCAATTGCTAAAAGAGGCTAGTAACACCAAGCAAACAAAGCCAAAACCCGGTGCTTCATCCAAAAAACTACCGAAGAATCTGTCTGGCGCTAAGGCGGCCAAGGGCCGTATACCTGCCCGCGGCGTTCGGGAGCCCCAGGTAATACCCCAAACATCTGCGGAAAGAGCCCGTCCAAAGCAGTCGTGGGCAACATGCTCGGCGGCGTGGACGCCGCTGCCACTAGCCAGTCCTTTAACCTGGGGGCTGTTGGCCATTGCAGCCATCGGCTACGTGGTAGCCTTATGGTTGGCAGCCCCTGTTCCGCCGGTGGCCAACCCCTTGGTAGAACCTTTGCTGGGGGCTCCGTTAAGCCCTACCTACTTGCCTGGCGATGCCTTGCCGCCCCCTGTTACCTATGTGCCTGCGTTGGCCAGTTTGGTGCTGGGCACTGCTGTGTTTGGCCCGCGCCCCATGGTGTGGGTGTTGGGGGTAACGCTACTGGCCCAGTGGGTGTTTGGGGTGCCGTTATATGCCAATATGGGCTCTGTGCCGCAGGGTGCCATTGGCCCTACGTGGGGCTATGTGGTTGGTTTGTGGGCGGCGATTGCCTTGGCGGGGCAAGGCCTGTGCCAACCCGCAGGCCAGGGCAACCCTGTAACGATGGCACGATCACGCAGCTGGTGGCCTTTTACGGTGCAATCATCGGCAGGGCAAGTGATACGGCAAAAAAAGGAATCGCGGCGGAGTACCTTACTGGCCAAAAAGCAGGCTGCCCGCGCGGCCCAGGCCAAGCCGTTTTGGCAGCAAGGCATGCTAAGGGTGTGGCATATTATTCAGCAAACCAGCGCAAAGATTCTTCAAGGCGGTCAATGGCTAGGTCGCGTGTTCTGGCAACGGTACCAGCCCCCTATGGTAACCCCTTTGCCTACATGGGCCTGGGTAGCCCAACTGGTATGGGCTAGCGTTATTTCCGTGGGGGCAGCCCATGCGTTGGGCACCCTTGGATTAATGGCCTGGCTAGGCTGGCAGGGTATCCCTACGGTGGCGTGGGATGCCTGGTTATTGTGGCCGTTAAACGCCGCCCTGTATGACATCCCTATTGCGGTGGCGTTACTAATGTTTGTGCGGCCGTGCCGCGCTGCTCTTCGCTGGCTACTGTATTAATGCCCTTGGTTTAAGGCATTATAAATCGGCAAAGCTATATTGTTAAGCGCCTGTAATTGATAGCATCGTCACTAAAGAGTAACGAGCCCAATCATGTGAGAAACGAATGCGGCTTATTCAGCGGCAGCTACTTCTTCCACGTCAGCCTCAGGGGCCACAGCATCGTCGCTATTGTTGGCAACATCAGCGCTTGGGGTGTCTTCGCCACTAAAGCTTAGGGCAATCCGACGCTCTTCTGGCGAGAATTTGCTGATTTGAACCACGATACGATCGTTTTGTTTAAGTTGTTTGCTTAGGCGGTGCTCTTCGTCGGTCAGCTCTTTGCTTGGCAGCAAGGCTTCCACACCAGGGAACACTTCTACAAAGGCGCCAAAGTGCTTAATGCGAGTAATGGTGCCTTCAACTTCATCGCCTAAGCCCAGTTCGTTGCCCACTAAGGTCCAGGGGTCTTCGTACTGGCTTTTAACGGAAAGGCTGACGCGCTGGCGTTCTGGGTCTACCCCGATTACTTCCACGCGAACTTTATCGCCAATGTTATAAATATCAGAAGGATGCTCTACCCAGCGCCAAGACATTTGGGATAGAGGCAGTAAGCCATCCACGCCGCCTAGGTCGACAAAGGCGCCAAAATCGGTCAGGCGAACCACTTGGCCTTCTACCAAGGTACCTTCGTCTAGGGTGTCAAAGATGTCTTTGCGTTGCTCGGCCAGTTGCTCATTTACCACTTTTTTGTGGCTCATAATCAAGTTGTTGTTTTGTGGCTCAATGCTTAAGATTTTGAGGGGGATTTCTTTGCCAATCAGGTCATCAATGCCATCACGAAGGCGCAGGTGGCTGGCGGGCACAAAGCCGCGGATGCCTTTAGCATCAACGAGAACCCCACCTTTTACCGTGTTGGTAATGGTGCAGCTAATCACATCGCCCTTGTCGGCAATCTCTTGTAAATCTTCCCAGCTGCGGGCTTGGGCCACGCGCTTGCGAGAGACGATAATACGCTCGTCGCTTTCGTTAAACCGAAGGACGTAAACGTCAATCTTTTCGCCAATCGGCAGTAATTCTTCTATGTTGGTGTCCCGGTTGTCGCTGACTTCTCGTTTGGGGAGAAGGGCCATGCTTTTGGCGCCAATATCCACGGCGACCCCATTGTTCTCAAACCCGGTAACCACAGCACCGACGATATCCGCGCGGTCAAACTTATGGTCGTAGGTTTCCAGTAAGGTTTCAAACTCCTGGGCAAGAGGGTTATTTTCGGTGGACTCGGTTTCCTCCAGATTGAGCCGAGCCTTTTTGTTGGCGGCTGACATGGGTGGGGGCATTCCTTAGAATATAACAGTGACAGGGTTAAAACCCGTACAAAGGTGTCTTGGGGATTCAACAGGAAGGGGGAGTATCCGTATCCCTTACCATTGAAAATAAAGACATTATCATTGTAGCGAACTTTGCCAAAAGATGCTACCGGTAACGGGTAAAAGCCTTGTTTAGGGGCTAACTAGGTAACAGTATGGCGTTATTCGCCGGGTTCACATAGCGAAGCGTATTGATGATGGTAACGTTTTGTTACATCACCACCGACAATAGGCTAGCCTTACCATACGGGGTTGAGGTGATGCCTGCAATTGTTTTATCAATTTATCCCCTATTCAAAGGAGGGTTAGCCCCTTGGTTTGGCTGCCATACCTGTAACAGGTACCGACTAAGGGCTAGCCAGTACCTGCGCTTGTTGGGTGCCTTGCCTGTGCATTATGCAGAGAGTGCCTTTTTTAGCTTGCTTAGAGCACGCTTTTCCGCTTTGCGTATGGCTTCTCGGCTAACGTTGTAGTGCTGGCCAATGGCGTGTAAGGGTTCGGGTATGGTGGTGCCGGTGGTAAATCGCTGCTGTTGGGGGCTGCCCGCGTCAGTGTAGGTGATAATATCGATGCCGAAGTGGCGCTTTAAAATATCTTGTTCTTTTGGGTTAAGCGCCGTGTGGAAGGCCTGCGCCAGTTGGGCTGATTGCTGGTTGGCACTGGCCACGTCGGCCAGGGGGCAGGATGGGTCGGCCAGTTGAATGGGGGCCATATCATCGTTGTGGTGGGTGGCCATGCCGGATTCGATGGAAATGGCACGCTCTTGGATGCCCATTAGATTCATTACTTTTTGGGGGCTCCAGGCTAGGGCGCTGGCAAGCTGAGGAATGGTAGGCGCTTTGCCGTGGGTATCAATGTGATCCGCCTGGGCGCGCTTTAGGGTGTTAAGGTGGGTAAGGGCGTTGCCAGGCACTCGGTATGGCCTGTGTACACCCTGCATGTGGGTTTGCATGGCTTGGTATATCCACCAGGTGGCATAGGTGCTTAGTTTTATGTTGCGGCTGGGGTCAAATTTATCTATGGCGTGGATAAGGGCCGCGTTGCCTTCCTGGATGAGATCCGTCATTTCGCCCCGGTGTTGGGGGTATTGGTAGAGCCATTTGTTGGCAATGGCCACCACTAACCGTAAATTTGCCTGAATGAGTTTTTCTCGGCTGGTGTGGTTACCGGCTTGGGCGTCTTTGGCCAGTTGTTGCTCTTGTTGGCGGGTTAAAATTCTGGTATCCAGCTCCCGTAGTTCGATTAGGTAAGGTATGGCGTCGCCCCCGCCCATGTGGTTGTAGCTTGCCCCTTGGGCTAGTACTCGCTTGCCTGCGCCAAATGTTGTTCCTGGTGTATTCGTTGTGGTTGTTGTCATGCACGTAACCCTCCGTTGTTGTGTGGTGACTGTACCCAGGCTGGAGACATGATTAACAGCAATAACAAGTTACCCTTACGTGGCATTGCCTAAGGGGCTGATAGCACAGCGTAGGCACCGGTTCCATCCGGTGCAGGTGGTGTATGCCCGTTTGTGTTGTTGTTAATTTCCCAATAACCCAGATAAAACAAATATACCACATTTGTCGTATATATATACTTTATATATAAATAATGTTACAAAAAACCGTGGTTTCGTAACATTTCTAAATATTACAGACAGGTGTCCGATACCCACCGTACTACACGTTTTTTTTACGCCATCTATCTTTGGGGACTATCACTATGTCTATAGGATCTTCTGTTAACTCAGGTAAATCTTACCCGTGGAGCAAAACTAATACGCAAACGACAACGACGCGTAATGCCAAAACGGCATCTAACACTACTACCACGACAGCTACTGCAGCAGCTACACCGCCACCTGTTATTACCCCAGGGTCTGGTGTTGCCCACCCTAATGGTTTAACGGAAGTGGCTACTTATTCTGCCCAAGGTAAATCTTTAATTCATCTCACCACCCCTGGTGGTAAGGATGTGTATTTTGCAGGCCCAGCAACGGGGTTGCAAAATGTAGACCCTATTGCGTTACCCGCTGCTATTGTGGCCGGCATTGATAATCACCCAGGTAGTGCCCCGTTTATTGTGGACCGCTTTGATACCCCAGAAAACCCTTATGGCAATGGAACAGCGAGTACGTTGGTTAATTTTCTTATTCCAGGGTCTATTGATTTAAATCAAGCTAACAGTCATTTCATGGTGGTTCAAAATCACCCTAATGATACTAACCCTAATGACTTTTTTAGTTATGATTATCAGCCTAACCAAGGGTACCGTTATCGTAATGGTGCGGGCAATTCGGCAGCACCTATAATCGGTGGTACTGTTCCTGGTACAGTAGGGCGCCGTTATATTTACCAAGTGAATAATGGCGGTACCATCCAATTTGGCACCGGGCAGCAAAGCCAGTTCTTTTACGACCAAACTGCCGCCCAAACCTTTGCCCAGGCCAATAACGGCACGGTAAAACCCGGCGTGGTAGAAACCCACCCGACCCCTGTAATGCCTGATGACTTTACTAATACCTTCCAACCTAATGGCTGGAGCATTAGCAATATATTAACCAGCTGGGTAGCCACTAACCTGAATAATATTTTAGAAGGTTCCACTGAGTATAACCAGTATATTAACAACCCAGAGTACCAATGGGTGCAAACTGGTATTCGCCAAGTACTCGTTTCTAGCGGTACGGATGAACAAACCTGGAATGGGCTAAGTGCTGCTGCTAAAGATGCCTTGGTAGCCCAGCATGGTGAGCCGCCTCTTATTGTTACCTCGAATCAGGTGCAAATTGGCACCAACACGGTTACTTACAATAATGGCGAAACCCTGGCCAAAGATTCTGCCCAATATCTAGACCTGGTGAACAATGGGTGGACGCCCAAGTACTCGCATACGGTACAAGGCACGGCCACGACTGTAACCCTGGGTGAATTAACCCCAGAGCAAATTGCCAACTACCAGGCCGACCCAACGACCTATAAAAACTTCCGTATTATAGATTACCGTGAAGAAAACCATCCAGGCGATACCACCACGTATACCAAGTATTACAACAACCCAGTGGTGGGCACCTTAATTGCTGGTATGAATGCCGATGATGATGGTGTACTCACTGGTGCCGAACTATCTGCCATTTACAACGACCCGAAATACTGTATTGATGACATCCACACCAAGGGTACGTTAGCGGATGGTGTTACGGCTGTTACAGACCATGAAAACTGCGACTTTGATGATACCTATGTGGCAGGCGACCCGTATTCGGGTGGTATGGATACCGCTTACGCGGCGACCGAGTTTATGCCAGGTACCCAAAAAGCTTATGTAATGGCTAAAAACGAGAGCGAAGGCAATTTTAGCTTTCAGCTCAACGGTCAGGCATCAGAAATTAATGACCACCAGCCTGTCGGCGTGGCCTTTACCCAGTACAACCATATGTTGGAAACCTCTGATGGTAGTAAAACCAACATTTTATTTGATGACGGCCTAATTTATGTGACGGAAAATGCCGGCACCGCGAATGAAACCGTTGTTACCCTGGATGCTGCTGCCGGTGACTTGCCATATGCCGTGTACGACCCCGCCTTTCCTAACGCCCCGGTATATGAGCTAACCGTTAATGCCGCCAATGGCGCCGGTAAAGATGGTGCTACGGAACAACGCGTATACGCTAAAATGGTATCCTTACCAGAACAAGCCATTATTGATGACTTGGTATCTAAGGGTATACCTTTAGATAAAATTTATTCTGAAGCAGGCACGGTTGAAATGAGCATTGGTGTCCGTGCCGTTACCGAAGAAGGCGGCGATGCGTACGGTAAATCCTTAGGTGGTGCTGCTGTTAAAGGCCAGCTTGCCGATGGTATTTTAGATACTTGGTATGACATCCACATCTTAGAAGATGAATGTGTAGAGCATACCTATACCGTAACTACCGATCCAACGTGCGATAAATTCCCGATTTACGGGTATGACGAGTGCGATGAGATTGAGATGTACGAGTTTTGTAAAGACGAACCCGTTTATGAAACCCAGTACGATGTGACGCTACCGGCCACCGATGCGGTATACGAAGATGTGCCGGAAGGTAAATTCTTAAAGAAAGAAATTGAATACGAAATTAGCCGCACGGAATATGAAGTATGCTACGGCGAAGACTTTGATGTGAACTGCTTTACGGCGGGTTCTATCTCTCCCTTGGCGCTGGATTTAAACGGTAATGGGGTTACCACTACCAACAACGTTTGGCAAAATTTTGACCTAGATGGCAGTGGCCAGGCTAAAAACTGGAATGCGAGCCTAGACCTAGGCGATGGCTGGTTAGTTTGGGATAAAAATGCCGACGGTGTAATGAATAACGGCACCGAGCTGTTTGGTAATGTAACTGGCGGCGGTAGTTACCCCGATGGTTTGGCAGCTCTTCGTGATTTTGCTGAACAAGGCTTGGTAAATTCCACGGCAGATGGGGTGCTCTCTTTAGTAGAGCTACAAACCCTAGAAGCGAACAGTAATCTTCGTATCCAAGTTACAGATCCGCAAGGTAACCCACAATTGGTGGCACCCACCAGCTTAGGCATTACAGAGATCAATGTGTATGCCGACCCGAATCGTCAACCCTTTGTGGATGCCAATAATGTTGTCCATAACCCGCGTACTTCCTTTACTCGTGATGGCCAAGAGTTTGACATGAACGATTTGTGGATGTACCAGGTCAGTGGTGGCACCGCCGCAGCAACGGATACGGTGGCCAATAAGGCGGCTGACGTGGCCAAAAAATCGGATGATACTGTTAAAACAACGACTGTGTCCGATAAAAAATCGGATGCGGTTAGCACCGATGCCTTGCGCAATAACGACGTGATTGGTAACCGAACTACTACTAGCGAACCCGTTAAGCAATCAGCGGCTACCCATGTTAAACAACCTGATGCTGTCGATGATGCTGGCCAGGCCAATGCGGCTAACCAACAAAGTGCCGCTAATTCGAGCCAAGCAGCTATTAATGCTGCTGTGCGGCAGGCGATGTCTCAGTTATTTGCCCAGCCGCAAGAGGCCCAAAATACGGCACCACAATATAACCCAGTTGATATGCTGGGCTATATGGGCCAGCAAGCGGCCTTCAACCCTATGATGGGGATGATGCAACAGCCTGCTAGCTTCCAGCAGCAAATGAATGTTATGTTCCAAATGATGTACATGATGACCATGTTGCAATCCATGATGGGTACAGGGTTTAACCCCTTTATGATGGGGATGCCACTGCCAGGCCGTCAACCAGAAGGTAGCCAATAGCTGGCTAGGGTACTGTAATACCCATTTTTATCACTCTACTGTTTTGTTATCGCTTGCCTTGCTGCCGGTTTACCGGCTGGTTGTAGGGCAGGCGATAACTATAGTAGGCCATGGTGGCTATCCAGGCAATGGTTAGCATTAGACCGCTTGGGTTAAGGGCCGCTGCCCAAATAAGCAACCCTGCCCCCATGGCCGGGATACAATCGCCGAGTTGCTCTTTAAATAAGGCCATGGCGGCAATGTGTTGGCTGGCTTGGGCAGTTTGCTGCCAGTTGCGCACGGCACTGTAGCCCACAATGCTGCCGAGCAACACAAATTGAATTAGTAAGAGTGTATTGGTCATGGCGGGTATTATACCGAATCTGCCAGCCCAATAAAATGGGATAAAATCGTATTGCTCACCGGCCAGTAGCTGGGGTGAAGGGTTAGGGTGCCGTTATCCATGCGTAAGGCCTGCGGGTATTGCTTAACCAAATCAATCATAAACGGCATTAACGATTTTTGGTAATCGGCTTCTAACTGAGGGATGTTGACCCCTGTGTGGGTGCGTAGGCCAAAAATCAGGGTGTTCTCTAGGCGTTCCATGGTGCTAACGGTTTGGGCTGTGCTGTTGCCAATAGGGTTGGCTTGCCAATGGGCGACTGTGCTGCTATTGGCATACCGGTGTGGGTGTAAGTGACCATGCGCCCCAGGGCCAATGGCTAAAAAGTTACCCTGCTGCCACGTGTTGGTATTATGGCGACTATGGTAGCCGGGTTTAGCAAAATTGCTTACTTCATAATGGGTATAGCCGTGGTTGGCCAAGGTTTGGGCGGCGGCGGCTTTCATGTCGCCGTAAGTATCGTCGTTGGGCATAGGGTAGGCGGGTGTCGAAACAAGGGTTTCCATGGGGGTGCCGGGTTCTACCTGTAAGCCGTATAAGGAAATATGTTGAATGGGTAGGGTGCAGGCACCATCCAAAGTTTTCTGCCAGCTTGCCAAGGTTTGATGGGGGAAGCCATACATAAGATCCACAGAGACATTGCTAAACCCGCCGTGGATAAAATCGTTGATACATTGTAAAGCGGCTTGTTGGCTGTGGTTGCGGCTAAGGGTTTTTAGTTCAGCGTCATCCAGGCTTTGGATGCCGATACTCACCCGATTAAACCCAGCAGCGCGATAGGCGGCGGGGGCATCCGTCACGGCATTGGGGTTGGCCTCTAGGGTAACTTCTGCGGTGGGGGCAATGCGGCAGTGGTGTTGGATACGCTGAAATAGCCGATGGTAGAAGGCGGCAGGCAACAGCGAGGGGGTGCCACCGCCAATGTAAATCCCATCCAGCGTTGTACCCTTTAGCTCAAAGTGCTTAACCCGTTCATCCAGTTCGTTAAACAAACTTTCTTCAAATACCTTATGGTTACCGTATTTATTTAACTGCACCGTAAAATCGCAGTAAATACATTTACTGGCACAGAAAGGGATATGAATATATAGGTGCACAAATTAACAACTTAAACTTAGGTATTTTGAAGGCCTTTATTATAGGCTTTTAAAAACCGTTCAAGTCGTTCATACCATTTTTTTTCTGTTTTAGGATTTTTAGTGGTGTGTCCTGTTCGGTAAGGTCTGACTGACTCATCTGAATTTGTTGAACCCATAATATATGATTTTTTAGGGCCTTCAATGCATACATCTAGGTGAATTTCATCTTTTTTACCATTTGTTGTTAAATTTCCATCAATATCACCATATTTTTTTTCTAATTTTACTAATGCATGCGTCACGTTCCGGTCCTGGCCGTCGTAAGATGTGTTTAAACCAAAATAGGGAGTGCTATTATTGATACTCAGCATAAGATATTCCTGTAAGGGTTAGTAACTTATAAATACCTAAAAATTTTATAAATTGCCTTCATAAGTAAAGCCGTCGGCGGTCATGCGGTCCAGCACTTCTTGGAGCTCTTCGCGGGGGTTTACCAGGCTTAGGCGCACGTAGCCTTCGCCGTTAGGGCCAAAGGCGGTGCCGGGCACCACTACAATGCCGCTGGTTTCCAGCAGTTGGGTGGCAAAGCTGTCGCAGTTGTCAAAACGAGGGGGGATGGGTATCCAAAAATAGAAGGTGGCCTTGGGCACGTTAAGGGCTTCGGTAGGCCAACCTAATTTTTTAAAGCCAGCCACCATAAATTGTTGGTTGGCTTCGTAAACCTTGTTCATGGTTTGGATAAATTGGGCGCACTCGGGACTGGTCATGGCAAAGGCGCCGGCGCGTTGCAGGGCCTTCCAAATGCCGCTATCCATGGTGCTTTTAACGGTGCCTAGCATGCCAACGGCATCCTTGTTGCCCACAGCAAACCCAAGGCGCCAGCCAGTAATGGCATAGGGCTTACTTAGGCTATGGAACTCAATAGCGATGTCTTTAGCGCCGTCTACCTCTAAAATGCTGTGGGGCTTTTCGGTATCGCCAAATACCATTTCGCTGTAGGCAATATCGCTAATAATTAAAATATTGTGCTCGCGGGCAAAGGTGACCACGTCTTTAAAATAATCCATGGTGGCCATGGCCCCAATGGGGTTGCTGGGGTAGTTAATCACCAGGGCTTTAATGTTGTTGGGGTTGTAGCCGCGGTTGTTCAGTTCCTGCATAACCCGGCGAAGGTTAGGCATGTAGTTGTTGTCTGGGTTTAGGGGCATGCTGTAGGGGGTGCCGCCGGCAATGTTAATGGCATCCACATAGCTGGCATAACCCGGGTCCGGGATGAGGATAATATCTTTATCCATGGGCTCGGTTTTAGGGGTAATCACGGCCCGGAACATGGCGGCCAAGCCTTCCTTACTGCCCAGTAACGAGCAGGTTTCCGTGGCCCAGTCTACATCCACGCCAAAGCGTTCGCTCATGCGTTGTTGCACCGCCTGGCGGAAGAAGGGTTCGCCCTTGCTGGTGCTGTAGGTGTGTACCGGCTCATCCATGGCCTTTAGGAGAACGTCTTTTAGGGCCTTGGGGGGCTGCACGGTGGGGGCGCCGATGCTCATTTTAATGGGGCTGCGGTTTTTGGCCTCTAGCTCGGGGGTTAAATCCGCCACACGCTGGGCAATGCGGAACATAATATAAGGCTGCATGCTGGCACACAGGGTGGAAAACAGCTTTTTGACGTCTGGTTTTTGGGTGGAGGGGGTATCAGTGGGGGCCATGGTGGTCATTGGGTTTCTCTAATTAGGGATAATTCAAGGAGGAAATACGGCCCTATCTTACCGTAAAGGCAGGGTAGGCCCAACGGTTACTGGCAATAGACAGCAGCACCGGATTTGGGTAGAGTAAGCGCTTATCAGTGTTTACTGATGAACTTTGCTTTCTGCGCTCGTAGCTCAGCTGGATAGAGTGACGGCCTCCGAAGCCGTAGGTCGCGCGTTCGAATCGCGCCGAGCGCATTTTTTCCTATAGGGATTACTGTGGGGTTTGCTAGATTTACCTAATAAAAGGCAATTCTAGCTTTGCTTGGGGTTTGTTGGGGTACAAGCAATTGTTATTTTAGTAGGGGAGATACATAGGTAATGCAGATTAACCAACACCAGCCACAGTTTGCCAGCCATTTAATATTGGATGTTGGCCAAAGCAACCTAACCAAAGGCTCACTAAAGTTGTATTTAAATAATGATAAAGGCGAGGAGCTGGATACCTTTTTTGGCACCGTTGCGGATGAGCCTTTTGAAAATGAGCAAAGCTTTGAGAACGGCTTAGCCCAGCGCATGGCTGATATTGTGACGAAAAACAAGCAAGCCTTGCTGGATACAAAGGACCCGATTGATGGGATTGTTGGCTTTTTACCCGGCCATGTAGCCCACTCGGATAGTGGCGATACCATGGTGGCCACCGTGGGCAATTTAAGGCGTGCCCAAGATTTACCGGATGGGTCACCTCATATTCTTAAAAATATTAACTTATCTAACACGTTGGCGGCGTTTCGTAAGGCAGTGGGGGCTATTTCTGGCAAGTTGCTGGCGGATGACATCCCGATTACGGGGGCCAATGATATGGTGGGCGGTGCTGCCTTTGTGGCCAAAGCCTTGTGGAAAGACCGCGACCAGTACGGCATTAAGCCTAACGATGCAGTCACCCTTATTATGACAGGTGGTGGCCTGGGTGTTGCGGAAATTCAATTTAACGACGAAACCAAATTTAACCCCGCATCGATTGTGATTAATGGCTCTGAGCATGGCCAAATTATGCCCACACCTGAGATGAATTCTATTGAGCAAGAGGGCGCGTGTGTAAATGCCTTAACCACCAACTTTACTCAAAAATTATCTGAGATGGGTATGGCGCTTACGGATGAGCAACAAGAAGCCATTAAGGGTAAAGGCGAAGTGATTACGGTGTACGATAAGGCGAAAGAGCATTTAGGTATAGAAAAAGAGCCTTATTTACAGGCGGCTAATGCTGCAATATTTGCCTATATCGATAATTTGGCCAGGTATTCCGCGGTGCCTGCTTTGCGGCATACCCAAAAATTTGTCCTTACAGGCCCTGTGGTCAATGGTATTAAGCAGTTTTTAGAAGAAGACAGCAACTTGCAGGGCCCCTTGAAGGAGCAGATGGATGCGCTTAGCGCAGCTGATGACCCGAAACTAACCACCTTGCTTAATGCGCAAGATAGTGTGCTGGCTAAGCTAATGACGTATCGGATGTGGGATAAGTATTTATCCGGCCACGGACGCTCTACGGTTGCGGCAAACCACCCTATTAGCCCTTTCCAAATTATTACCACCATCGTCTTGGAAAATAACGCAAAGGGTGGCTCCTTGATTAAACAAGGGTTGCCGGTGGGCTTAAATGGCGGGTTTAACCGCTACATTATCCCTTTTAACCCTAATGAATAGGCTGTTCTAATCGGCGCCGAGCGCAGGGCAATTTTTTACTTTTTCTCGGTTCTTTTCCTTCTTCGTTTTGCTACTTTTTTTATTATAGCGGTGCCTTTGCGTTTATTTTCTTTTTGGATGATCTCTCGGACGGTTTTATTAGGGTCTTCTAGGGCTTTTTTCACTTTAGGGTGGTTGGCATAGTCTTCGTCTACAAAGCCAGTTTTAATTAAGTGAGCTACAACAGCCTTTGTATAAGCTTTTGGGTCTCTAACCATTTGTAGGTAACGCTTTTTGGATGCTGGCTTTGTAGGGTGTTGTAATGTTTTAGCGCTGTGGTCGGCATCTAGTTCTACAAAGGTCACATTTTTGAATGCTCCGGATTCTTTAATGTTTTGTTGAGCAGAAGGCAGTGTGTATGTATCTTTTTTGCCGTGTACCTCTAGTATGGGGATTTGGGCCAGCCTGCTGCCTGTTACTAATTCTAGAGGTTTATAATCTTTTAAGGGTACGTTAGTGCCTAAGTATTTTGCAGAGGTGTTTTCGTTAAACTCGCCTATGATTTTAAACAATCGCTCAGTGGCTTCTTTTTCCGAACCAAAAATCAGCTTGCCCAAATTACTTTTTGCGAACTCTCTAATTTTTTTTCGTGTTTCTTCTTTTTTCATTAGCTTTAATTCGTCATAGGGCGCATCAAAAATGTAGGTTTTGATGCGGTTTTCAAATAAGTCCTTTAGTTTGTCTAGCCCTTCTTGGCTTATGTTCTTTCGCCGAGATTCTGGAAAGGATTCGAGGGCGAGCCGCTTTAAATACATCATTAATCCAGACGCACTCATGGAGTACCCCATTACGCCCAGTGTTTGCCCTGGGTGGCGTTTCTCATGGTTTTGAATAACGGCTCCCATATCAAGGGGGGTATTAAAACCAACCCCCGTTACAAGCCCATACCGATTCCACTTTTTGCTAGCCCCGTGCCCCCGGCTATCATATGTTAGAGCATTATTGCGGAGTATTTGGCATATGCTATAAAAAGTTATGGGAGAAGTGACTGAGGAGCTATACCCATGCCCAGTAACGATTGTTTTGTCAGAGTGCAGCTCTCGTTGATCTTTACTTGCCATGACCCTTCCGCTCATAACATCAACAGCAGGGTTCAGGTAATCTCTAATACGAATGTCATCAATGGTTTTTGACCAATCACGCCATGGCTGGTGGTGCTTAATATAGGTACGGCGTGGTAAGTTATCTGGGTTAAAAACGCCTAATGTTGCCTCAATTGTTGGTACTAGCTGGTTTAAGGCAATGTATTCTTGTATTAATTTGTCACGCTTGGATAATCCTTTTCGGTTACTCGAAAACCTTGGCAAAGTTATAGCGCTGTTAATAGTAGTAATCATACGTACTGATTATAAAGAGTATAAAGAGCTGTTATTGCCAGGGCTGAGTAGGAGATTATTGGAAGGGCTTTGGGCAAAATAGATTGTAAGCCGTGGTTAATTCTGGGCTTTTTTTAACCTTGCCTTTGCTTATATCGCCTTCTTGTAAGGGGTACGCTGTAACGGCAAAGAGGCCTTCCTTAGGTATTAGCGGGCTAAATAGTTGCTTGTAATGGGCCGTTTGTGTACCGCAATTTAATGAAAATTGGGTTACTATGCTAAGCCCAGTACTTTGGTTTGTTTTTGGGTGGATATAGAAAACAAACCGAAAATCTTGGGTGGGCCCTGTAGCACTAGAGGAACTAATGAATAAGGAAGCCCACTCTTTTTCTTTAGTATCTGGGTAAAAGTCTGCTTTTTTAGAGGAAAAATACAGTAAGGTAGGGTGTTGCTTTAATAATGCATTAATAGGCTCAAGGTCTTTAGTAGAAATATCGTTTAGAGTGTCAGAAGCAAGTACTTCCGTAGGTTTTGTGATGATGTAGCTGAAAATCTTTGCTTTCTTTATAGGGTCATGTAGCCCCCCGAGAAAATAATTATGTGTATCGATATCGATATCGATATTGATACTATGTGCTTGCCTATACTGGGCGAGCGATGGGTGGGCCGGTATTTTTAGTAAGGGTGTTTTGGTGTATTGGCTGGCAATACTCGTCACATCATTGGGGCTAAGGTGTATTTTGTTAGGATGGGTATTATTAAAGGTGTGGTCATAATACATAACATCCTGGGGGTGAGGGCTATGGTTAGCGCCTAATGCATGCCCTACCTGGTGGAGTAAATTAGCATTGACCGTTTTCCAGTGCGCTTCTTTTCTTAATACAATAGTCGCCATTACATGGCTTAACGTATCGTTCCACGGGTGGGCACTGTGTTGTGCGTTATATTTTTTGTCTTTCCAAGGTTTTGTGTAGCTACGTGTAAAATGTATGGTGATATCGGCATTATCGGCGGTGGTGGTGTAATTCAATACAAGCTGGCCCGGTAGTGCTTTTTGCCACTGGGTAAATGCGTTTTTGGTGGCTTGGGTTAGCCGGGCATGGCTGTTTTGCCTTATGCCACTAAATTTAATGTATATGTTAATGGGTCTGCCAATTAATGCCCAATGAAATTTTGGCTCTGCTACGCTGTAATCGGCGCCTTTGGGTGTCGCTGTTTTGGCGGCAGAGGGGGGTGCGCTATTGTCGGCGTAAATAGAGGGGGCCAGCAAACAGCAGCTTGTTAGTAGTGATAATAGTAGCGCTAACAACAATCTAGGCATGGGTGCTCCGCATGAAGGGGCTGGGGTTGTATTTGGTTAAATGGAGCGGGAGAGGAGGTTCGAACTCCCGACATCCTCCTTGGCAAGGAGGCATTCTACCACTGAATTACTCCCGCTCGCAGAGTGACGGCCCTTAGTGGGCTGCCTTCAGGGTGGATGGAATTCTAGCGCAGCCTATGTGGGTTTGTAAAGCCAAACCAGAGAGTTTGGCCCTAATTGGCGCTTAACCCAGTGGTGGCAGTGGTTAATAGCTGTTGGGCGGCGTGGGTGCCAGCCAGGTAGCCGCTTGTCCACGCATGTTGAAAGTTAAACCCACCGGTAACGCCATCAATGTTGACGGCCTCGCCAATGGCCCACACGTGGGGCACGTGTTTGGCGCTAAAATGGGCTAATTTCAGCTGATTGAGGGCAACGCCGCCGGCAGTGACAAATTCTTCTTTAAACGGGCCTTTGCCCTGTATAGGGCAGTGCCAGTGCTTTAAGTGGGTGGCCAGGGTGTGTAAGGCTTTGTTGGGTTGCTCTCGCCAAGGGGTGGCCAGCAGTTGGGTGTGGTGCTGGGTATCGCAATCGCTTAGTAAGGCTTCCCACAAGCGCTTAGGGAAGGCGGCGTTGGGTTGCGTGGCTAAGGGGGTGTTTTTAAGCAGCTTATCGCCCTGGGTGGCTTTGTAGCCGAGTAAGGCTTGCCGTAGGGCTTCGGTGTGGGTGTGGGGGCACCAATCCATGGTGAGGGTGGCCTGGTATTGGGTGGCGGCTAGGGCACGGGCCCCTAGGGCAGAGAGTTTAAGGATGGCGGGCCCGCTAAAGCCCCAATGGGTTAATAGTACGGGGCCGGTGGTGGTAATGCTTTTTTGGCGTTTGCCATCTACGCTTAAGGTGGGGTCAAATTGTAGGGTGGCAGCGACGCTTGCCATGCTTAACCCGCTTAGGGCGTGGAGGTCTTTGCGTTGGGTATTAAAGGTAAACAGGGATGGACAGGGGGCTACTGTGGTTAGGCCAAGGTGTGTGGCAAGGGTTTGGCCGCTGGCGCTACTGCCGCTGGCCAGTATAATGCCGCGGGTAGTAAAGCGCTGGCTGGGGGTAATTAAGGTGTAGTGGGTGCTGTGTTGTTGGATAGATTGTACCGGTTGACCGATCATAAGGGGGATGTTGTGGTGGTGTAGTTGGCCGAGGAGGCAATCAATAATGCTTTGGCTGTCATCGCTGGTGGGGAACATCCGCCCGTCGGCTTCTGTTTTTAGGGGGACGCCGTGTTGCGTAAACCACGCAATGGTTTCTGTTGGGCCAAATTGGCGAAAGTTGTTTTCCATGGCCCGATGCGAGCGGGGGTAATGGGTAAGCAGTTGGGCAGGGTCCATGCAGTGATGGGTAACATTGCAGCGCCCTCCACCGGATATTTTGACTTTGCCCAGGGGCTTTTGCCCGGCTTCTAACACGGCAATACGTAGCGTGTTGCCGTGTTGTTTGGCGGCTTCGGCGGCGTGTATGGCAGCAAAAACCCCAGCGGCGCCAGCGCCAATAATCAGTAAATCGTAGGTGTGGGTGGGTGTCATGGTGGTTTAAAAAAGTAACGCCGCCGTACCTGGTGTAGGCATGGCGGCGTTAAGGCTTAATGGCTAGGGCTTACACGGAGCAAGCTTGGGGCATGTTTTCGTATACCCAGCTATCGGTGCTGCGTTTCCAGTTGCTAACCAGCTCGTTAGGGCTAAAAAACAGACCGATTTCGCGCTTAGCACTCTCGGTGCTATCGCTACCGTGTACAATGTTACGGCCTAGGTCGGCAGCATAATCACCACGAATGGTGCCTGGGGCGGCATCTTTTGGGTTGGTGGCGCCCATCATTTTGCGGCATTCAGCCACCACGTTTTGGCCTTCCCATACCATGGCCACGATGGGGCCACTGGTAATAAAGTCTACTAGCCCGCCAAAAAAGGGCTTGTCGGCATGTTCGCCATAGTGGTTTTTAGCCAGTTCTTCTGTCACGTGCATTAGTTTTAGGCCAACCAGCTTAAAGCCTTTGCGCTCAAAGCGGGCAATAATGTCGCCGCTTAGGCTGCGTTGTACGGCATCTGGCTTTAGGGCGATAAATGTTTGTTCCATGGGGTAATTTCCTTTAAATAACAGGGGTGTTTAACAAGATTGTAGCCTCCTTACACTACCCAAAAGATAGGCTATAGGCAAAAAAGCCCTGATTTGTTGCCTATAAAATTGTTTACATAAAGATACATAATATCACTAATCCCCTAATAAATGTTTTTATGCAAACACAACAAATACAAACCCCTTAATTAACCCACTGTTGGAGTTGGAGGAGCCCCCTACCATGCCACCTAGCAATTATGGCCAGTATCAACAACCGATACAACGGTATTACCCCACAACAAATAATTTTACGAGCAATCGCTATACCTCTAACCGGTATACCAGTAATCGCAACTACAGCTTTACGGATAACCGCCGTTTATATAACCAGCGCCAAGCGTTAAGTCAGCGGTTAAGCAACTACCAAAACTTTAACCCTAGCTTTAACAATGGTGGCAGAAGCAGCTTTTTTAGCCCCCATTACTTTGCGGACAAAACGGCACAAACCACCATTAAAGCCCATACGATTGGTGATGTTATTAAAACCGGCTTGATGGTGATTTTAGGCCTAAAGCTCTTTAACCGAGTGTTCCCTAAGCCTGCTAAACAAACAAAAAGCAGCGTTGATAACGCGAAATTGACTGATGTGAATATCGAAACCGAATCGGATCAGTTAAAAACGCTAAAAAGTGAAATGCGTAAGAACATTAAAAGTTATGACCATCAATATACGAAGCTTAAGAACCAAGTAAATGGTAGTAGCCTTGATGGTAAGGATAAACGCACACTTAGGAAAGAGCTTAAACAAGATATTAAAAAAGATATGAAAGCTTTGGAAAAAGAATATGAGCTTGTAAAAACGGAGCTTGAGAAAGCTAGGAAAAAAGAGGATTATGACAGACTAGCAAAACGTATTGAAGATCTTAATAATAAGGTTGATGCTTCTTTAGAAAAGATTAAAACGGATAAATCTCGTGTTTTAGACCCTACGGGTATTGATGGAGGCGATGGCGACTAATTATGTGCTGCTTCCCCCAACAGTATGGCCAACAGGTGAATAACTTTTATGGTTCGCCACAAACGCCACAACTAAACGCATTGGTAAACCCCATGCAGGCCAACGGCCTAGGTGCGATGGGGTATCAACAAGCGGTTAATCAATTTACTAACCCACTATTTAGTAACCCAGCTAGCGCTAGGCTGCTAAGCAGCCTGCCGGTAACCAGTGCCATTTTAGGTGGCGGCAACCAGTTTGGTAGCGGTTTTGGCCAGCCAGGCTTTGGTGCCAACCCCATGATGGGCGGCGGCTTTGGAATGGGTATGCCCGGTATGGGTATGAACAGTTTTGGTGCTAACCCAATGATGGGTGGCGGATTAAGCCCATTTAGTATGGCTACCATGCCGTTTGGCAACCCCATGCTAACGCCCCAAGCTTTGCAACAACAACAAATGATGCAACAAGCGCAACAGCAACAACAGCCTAAAAAAGCAGACCCACTAAAAATATTTGGTATTGCCCTTGGCGGTATATTACTACTAAACATGCTAACCAAAGGTGGCGAAGAAGGCAGCAATAATGGTGGCGGCCTTGGTAATATCTTAAAATCGATAGCGCCTATGCTTGGCGGCCTATTTGGCGGCGGTAAATAATCCACTACATAAGTTTTTACACTAACCACTCGTCTTACTTACTTTCACCCTAATTAAATTACATTTAAGGAGAACCTTTATTATGGGATTCAATAATTGTCGTCCACGCCCAAGAATGCACTGTATGCCCCGCCCATGCCCACCACGGCCACATTGCCCACCGCGCCAACAGTGTGCGCCCCAGGTCATTAATAATTACTACCCACCTATGCCACCAATGTTTCCACCACCACCGATGGGCAACTTTTTTGACCCAAATATGTTTAACCCCGGTTTTCCGCCGGTGCCACCACCGGTAGCACAACCACCTAAAAAGAATAACTGGATGCTTTGGTTACTGGGCGGTTTAGGCCTGTTTCTACTTACCAACGGCGATAAAGATAAGTCTCAAGGCCAAAACTCTGGCAACAAAGACGGTTAATCGATACTTAGTTTACTATCAGGCGGCGATAACACGCTAACTTAATTATACCGGCGGTTATCGCACCTGACTTAGTAACTACTCAATTTATTATTGAATTATTTATCACAATTATTTTACGTTACTTTTTTTACAGTATCACTAAGGATTTACACACCAAGTTTTCATCAGGGGGGATCATGATGAACATACCGATGGGATATCTACATAGGCCACAACCGTGGCCCACTATATTCCATCCACAGCGTTGGATGGGCCTGCAGGGGCAACCTCTGCACCCGTCACACGTTTCCAGGGCTCCCGGCCTTTCGACTGGGGGGAAGATCGCGCTCGGAGCCCTGCTTTTTTTACTTGTAACTAATATGTTTGGTAACAAAAGCGGACGATTAAACACCCTAACCGCCAAAAGCGTACGAGTAAAAAACCGAAATTGGCAGCCCAACCATGCGGGCAATAATTTTTCACCAAGCTACTATGCGCCGCTAAAACAAAGCCAGCGTATGCGCCTCGTTCGGGATAAGCAAGGCAACTTGTTTAGCGAGGGCTTAACAGACCTTGGCAACAAAATGCGACAAACACGCAGCCTGCAAGAGGCCTTAACCCTGCAATCCAAAAAAGGATATGCCGATTGGCATGTAAAAAATAATAGCCGCGATGGCAAAGCCGACGATTATATTGGCAAAGGCCGAAACCACGGCGTGCAATCTGCCACTGGGTTTGATGGCTTTAGAAAAGATGATAACGGCAATCCAAACAAGCCACGTTTTGTATTAATGATTGGGGGCAAAAATAAACATGCCCAATTTAACGAGCTATCTGGCGTGTTTAAGAAGGAATACGGCGTTAAAAAAGATAATGTGTTGTACACCAATGGCACTGATAAGGCCAGCGTTCAGGCGGGCCTTGCCAAACTAAAAGAGCTAAGCACCCAATACCCACACGCCGAAATTGTGACCATGATTATGCCAGACCATACCGACCGCATTGATGGGGCTTTGTATGGAAAGATTGATGAACGGGTCGCTGAAGGTGGCCATACCGTTAAGTTTTGGGATGGCAAGGCCAGTAATGGCGCCAATGCCATGACGGAGAAGGATTACAAAGCTATGGAAAACCATTACTTAGGGGGTAAAAACCGTCTTACCGTTTTTGCGTCCTGTCGCGCCGGGGCATTTGTGGGGGATAGTCTTCCACCGCCTGCGTAAGGGATAAACGTTAATAATAAGTAATTTACACTTAATTTGGGGGATTTACCCGAAGGGGCTGCCCACACACGGCCATCCAGTGATACGATACAATCATATCACGTCTATCTAAATCGGTAACAGCGTTCTCTGTGGCATAGGACACCACGAAGACAGGCTGGATAACATGCTGTACCGAACGATACAAGGATGACCCGTGCACAAGGCAGCCCCTTTAACCCCAAGCGCGTTGGCGCTTATTGCGCCGTTATATCAGCAATTTGCTGAGGTGGCTCAAACTGCGTATGGCTGGCATTTGCCCGCCCCAGAGCTGGAGGAAGTGACCCGTCTGTTAGACGCGGGGTCGTTGATGGGGGTGTATGTATACCATGTGGCAGAGCAATCGCCCCAAGGGTTTATGCTGTATGCCGTAGAGCCCCATGGGGCTGTTGAAATTAATGTGCTCCACATCCCGGGTGAAGATGATTGGCAGACGGTGTTTGATGTGTTGATGCGCGAATTTATTGTGCAGATTAGGGATAGAGAAGACTGGGAAACCGTTAGCTTTGCCATGCTTGGTCGTCACCAGCGTTTTGCACTAACCGCCCCGTGGTATGGCTTTATGCCAGAAGGCCAGGCGGTACAAACCTTCAACCTAATGACGGAAATCTCTTTGCCTATTTTGCAAAAACAACATACCCAATTGGGCCCGTTAGACCCTGATTTTGACCTTCGTACCTGGCAGCCAGAAGATGCGGATAAGCTACCCAAGCTTATTTACGATTGTTTTCACCAGCAGGCGGATGCCCAATGGGACCCACGGTTTGCCAGTGTGGCGGGTGCCACACAAGCATTAACCGCCATTACAACAGGTGCCATGGGTATATTTAAGCCGGAGTGGCAAACGGTGCTGCTAAAAGGGGATACCCCGATTGGTTTTTGCTTTTTATTGCAAACCACCGAAATGGAAGGCAACATTGCCTTGATTGGTGTGCACCCCACGTATAAACGCCAGGGCCTGGGGGCCCAGGTAATGCGCCATGCGCTGGTAAACTTTGTAAAAGGGGTGGCCAACCAACAATGGATGCTAAGCCATATTACCGCCACCATGAGTACGGATAGTATCCCTGCGATTCATTTGTATCGGCGGTTTGGCTTCCAAGAGACGGACTGTTACCCCCACTGCTATCTAACCCGAGAATCCGCTGCCCGATCGTACTACGGCAAAGCTTTATTTAACCCATCTACACCGGCTGGATGTTGCCACTAGGTAAAATGCTGGAATAATGAAAGCCATGGTAGAAAAAACACCTAAATCCGACTTAATGCCAAAAAGCACCTTTGCTCGCCGTCACACGCGGGTAAAAATTAACCCGGAAACCTATATTCGCTTTGATGGAACCAAAGAGCTGTTGCTAAGCAATGTGTATAGCGATGGCCAGGCTCTACAGATTCAGTCGGATATTATGTTGATTCTGTGGGATATTACCGAGTGGAAGGCCATTGGCGAAATTACCGATACATGGCCGGATCCGTCGGATCACCCCAAGATTATTGATCACTTGTATAACCTGTATTCCATCCAAGTGGTGGTGGTAGAGAGTGAAATGGCAGAAGGCGGCACGACCGACGCCAAATCAAGTACCGCTATGGAGCAGGGAGGCATTGCCAGCAACCTGCATAAAGGCCTCCACTTTAATACGGATAACCATGTCACCATGCTTGGCGACCATGTGCGCCTTAGCAGTTACCGCCGTGCTATAGAACGCAGCGTGGGGCCAGAGAGTGTGGTAATGGATTTAGGCTGCGGCACCGGCGTGTTAGGCTTTTTTGCCGCCAAAGCAGGCGCCAAAAAGGTGTACGCCATAGAAAAACGCCAAGATATTTTAGCCCTAGCGAGCGAAATTGGCCGCCGAAGCCATGTTGAAAATGTGGATTTTATTTTTGGGGCCAGCAGCCAGCTAGAGCCAGACCGCTTTGACCCCAAGCCCAATATTTTAGTGGCCGAAATTTTAGGGAACCAGATTTTAGAAGAGCATGTGCTGGAATTTACCATGGATGCCCGCGACCGGTTGCTGGCACCGAATGCAACGCTTATTCCATATAAGCTAGGTATTGATGTGTTTGCCTTTGAAAGTAAACGCGTGCCCCAGCGGGGTGCCCGTGTGCATGCTTACAGCGAGCTGTACAACCTGGATTTTAGCCCACTTGCCGATATTGTGGATGCTAAGCATATGCGCCATACCATGCGCTATAACCCACAAATGGATGCCCCTTTATCCGAGCCAACCACAATTAAAGAGCTGGACTTACGCACCCTGGACAACCCTATTTTTAGTGCGGAGTATGACTTAACCGTAACCCAGGATGGCCACTTTGGTGGGTATTGTGCCTACTTTAATGCCTGGCTAGATGAAGATACGATTTTAACCAATTCGCCCTGGGCACCAGAAACCCACTGGACACAATTGGTACATATGCTCCCCAAACCTATTTTGGTAAACGAGGGTGACGTGATTCAAATGGATGTGGTGTACGACGGTATATTGCGCTTTCAGCTTAAGGGTATTAAGCGCAATTAACCACGCGGGCAAGGGTAACCCTGAGTAGGGTTACTGTGGGGTGTTTTTTAGTCCCCAGGGGGATTCATCTAGGTATTGGCACAACGGTAATGGCTCGCCATCAGGGGTGGTAAAGCCATTCTTTTGGGGCGTTAGGATGAAGTGACAGGTGTTGTAGCCTTCTTCTTCTAGCTGGTGGCTAATGGTTTTAAAGGTGGCTTTTTCCAAGGTGCGGGTGCGGGCTAAAATCCAGCCGTATTGGTGTTTGGGGTGGCCTATAATGGCCCACTGGTAATCTTTATCCAAGCCAATTACCCAATAATCGCCGCTAAACCAGGGTATCGTCCAGCCAAACAGGCTGGCAAACCCTACTTTTAGCTTGGCGTTGGTGTCGTCTGTGGCCCAGGCCTTACCTTCGGCGTTGATAATATCGCCATTGGTTTTTTGGCATTGGTTTAGTACGGTTAATTTATTGCTGCCTTCCTTTAGGGTGTAAGTGGCCTGGGTATTGGCCACGCAATGGCGTTGGAACCACATAGGCATGCTGGCCATTTCATACCAAACCCCGGCATAGCGGTTTATATCCAGGGATTCCACCACCGTGGGTGGGTAGTCGGGGGTATCCGCATTACTGGTGGGCAGCCACCCTAGCTGGAAGGCAATAAACCCAGCAAGAAGGGCGAATAGTAAGGTAGTAAGGGTGCAGCGCATAGCAATAGGCAATCGTATGGTAATGGAATACCGTACTAGTGTAGGCCAATGTAACAGTTCACTTCAAACCCCCGCACAAAAATTAAGGTGCCTGCGTTAATGCCACCATAGAGAGATCCACCTGAGAACCCCACATTTTTTTAAGAAAGAGAGTACGTATATGAGCATTGCTAGTACTGCTGGTGCTTTAGGAAAAGAAGTTGTTGCTGGTGTACAATCAGCTGCTAAAGTTGCTGATGATGCCGCTATTAAAATTGCAGCTAATAATGTTGAACGTGTTCCATCTGGAACAGTCGTTAAAGATACCTTTACCCACACAGCGCCTGCCTCTGCCGCTACTAGCGCAGCCACGGAGGCCGTAGAAACGACGTTAAAAGCCCCTGGTTTTATTGCTAAAAACTTTTCTGCCGGTAAGGCAAGCACCCACCTAAAAACCATTGAAGCTGTAGACACCAGCGCCCTAAAAATAGTGACGGGTACTGCGGATGAAGTGGTGCTGCTAGGGCCAGAAGGTGCCAAATTCACCTTTAAAAAATCTGATGATGGGGTGGTTACATTAACGACCCAATACCCAGAAGGCTTTGGCTTAAAAGGCAAAACAGACATGGTGGTTAAGGAAGAAACGATTCCTACCAACGTGGCGTCTTTGTTAGAAGAAAAGCAATTCCTGACGAAGCCACCGGT
Source organism: bacterium (assembly GCA_030429585.1). Classification (GTDB taxonomy): domain Bacteria; phylum Cyanobacteriota; class Vampirovibrionia; order Vampirovibrionales; family Vampirovibrionaceae; genus JAUIEU01. The sequence continues at coordinate 544,059 of JAUIEU010000001.1, forward strand.
AGGCGAGGCAGCCCCACCAACTGCCGCAGCTGCTGAAGGCGCTGCACCGACACCCGCGGCAGCAGCAGCGGAGACACCACTACCAGTTACAGCTAGCCCAGAGGCGCCTGCACAGGGCGAAGCTATTGTGAAAAATATGACCCCAACGCAACCTCAATCTCAGCCGTTAGCCCAAGCCGGTTAGTGAATTTTTAACCCGCGGCAGGGGCTGGAAAGAAGGCGCCACCAAAATCGTCATTGCCGCCAATGGTGCCTAGGGCTTGTACCTGAATTTCTGGAATCAGTTCGCTGTAGCTAAGCACGGCCACCATGGGTACATGGCGGTCTAACAGCTGGTACAGTGGCAAGCGGATGCGTGGCGAACATAGTACTACCGGCATACGGCCAGCCATTTCGTTGGCGGTTAAGGATTCGCCGACGCTTTCAATCAGTTCTTGCACTTGGAGTGGGTTTAGCAAAAACATGGTGCCCAGTTCTGTGCGTTGGCAGCTGTCATCCAGTATTTTTTCCCACTCGTTGCTTAGTGTTACGGCGTACAGGTTTTTTTCGTGGTCGCTGTGGGTAATGCAAATTTGCCGGCCCATGGCGGCACGCAATCGTTCGCTCAACACATCAGGCTCTTTGCTAAAGCGGGCGTAATCGCTCAAGCGCTCAAACACAAACATAATATCTTTAATGCTTACTTTTTCTCGGATGAGGTTGACGAAGATTTTACGTAGATCGTTAGGCGTTAAAACGTTAGGCACCAGCTCTTGCACCAAGGCTTGGTCTTGCTGGCGCACCAGCTCCATGAGCTTGAGGATGTCCATTTTGGTCATCACATCGTCTACGTACTTTACAGAAATTTCGCCTAAGTGAGCCACCACGGCATCGGTGGCTTCAATCACGCGGTCTTGTAAATCTGGGGGGATGCTATCCGGGGTGAGCCACAAGGCTTCGGCGCCAAAGGTGGGGTCCACGCCTTCAATGGCATCCTCGGGGATGGGGATGCCGGCTTCTTCCACCAGGTTTTTAAGCAGCATAAATCGGTCCGGGTACACCAGGCCAGTAGCAACGGGGTTATTACGAATGGAAATGAGATACTCATTCGGCCCTAAATTCATGCTATCCATAATGCGGACGTTGGGCAGAATATAACCTAATTCATCGGTGAGTCGGCTCCGTAACCCGGCGACTTTACCGAGTAGTTGGCCATCTTGCTCAGGGTCGGCAATGCGCAGTAGCTCGCCCCCTACTTGGATGCTCAAAATATCCACGCCGAGTTTTTCGTACATGCGGTTGGGGTTAATCAACTCGCTCATGTTTTGCTTGGTTTCTTCTAACTGGCCTAGCTGTTGTTGCACATCGGTGGCAAGGAATACACTAAAACTTATCCCAATTAAAATTAAGGCAATGGGTAAAAACGTCCACCATGGTAGGCCGGTAAACCCACTGGAAACAGCAATAAGTAGCAAAAATCCGGCGGCAAATAACAAGCCATAGGGCTTACTTTGTACCTGGCTAAATAAATCTTTCGCCAAGCTATCGCCGCTGGCGGTGGAACGGGTCATCATTAGGCCGCTGGCAATAGACATGAGTAGGGCGGGTATTTGCGAGGCCAAGCCATCCCCAACGGTTAGGATGGTGTAGCGCCCAACAGCGGTACCAATATCCAGGCCTTTCATCCCCATCCCAATGGCCAAGCCACCAATAATGTTAATCACAGTAATAATAATACCGGCGATACTATCCCCTTTGACGAACTTCATGGCACCATCCATGGAACCATACAGGCTGGATTCTCGTTGCAGGTCTTCCCGCTTTTTCACCGCTTCTTCTGGGCCAATGAGGCCACTGTTAAAATCGGCATCAATGGTCATTTGCTTACCCGGCATGGCATCCAGGGCAAAACGGGCGCCTACTTCTGCAATCCGCTCGGAACCTTTGGTAATTACCAAAAATTGCACGATGGTAATAATAATAAAGATAACCGCCCCTACAATCAGGTTGCCCCCCGTTACAAAGTTACCGAAGGCTTCTACCATGGCCCCGGCGTTACCTTTAGCCAAAATAGAGCGGGTGGTGGCAATACCCAACGCCAAACGGAACATGGTGGCTACCACAATGATGGACGGAAATGACGCCATATCCAGTGGTTTTTTAACATAGAGGGACATCATGAGGAGGATAACGCCCAAGGCCACGTTCATGGAAATGCAGATATCGATGAGGAAATCTGGCAGGGGCATAATAACGATTAAAACAAGGCATAGCACCAGTATCGCCAGCAATAATTCGCTGATTGGCGGAATGGCAAAGGCTTGTTGTTCGTTAGGGGCGCCCACAGGCTAGTGTCTCTCTTTAGGGGGATTTAGGGATGAGTCTCCACACTCTATTTTACCTGTACTCCTTCAAAAAAGGGGGGTAATGGGCCTAAACTCCCTCATCTACGGGAGGAAAGGGATTAGGGCTGGTATCGTGCGGTAATGGCGGCGCTACATCAGCGGTGTTGGCCGGTAAATGCTGGCCGTCTAGCACGGGTGGGTTTTCCACAACAAACCCTGTCCCAGAGTCCTGCAGAGCGTCTGATATGGCTTGGGTATCCATGGTCTCGTCTGGCGTTATGTTGTTGCTACTGCCGGGCAGTTGGTTGTGGGGTGCTGGGGGTGGTTGGGTGTTATCTTTCCAGCTGGTTACTTCGTCAATAAATTCTTTACCCATCACCTTCTCTGCCGATTCTTGGATCAGTTCGTTCATGGGTTTAGGGGCGGGCTGATAGGTGCCAAACATTTCTTTCAAAATCGTCAACCGCGTGCTAAAACTGGCGTCAATAAGGCCACTATCGGTTTCCACCACGCAACCACCGGGTTCTACGGTGGGCTCATCAATCACAATAATTTCTGCTTTTAGGTGGGTAGGCGGGTGCTCGTTTAGGTGGGCACGAACTTGGGCTTTATCATCTGGGTTGACTTTAATCAGTACACTTTTGGAATGACGATCCAGCTTTTGCAGGGTGTCATCCACAATGGTGTTGACGAGTTCTTCATCGCAGCTAAGTTCTACCTTAATCAGCCGCTCGGCAATTTCCACGGCAATGGGGGCAATGTCATCGGTTAATGCGCCCAGTGCTTTGGTGCGGGTTAGTAATAATTCGCCAAATTGTTGCCGTAAGTCTTCCAGTTGGTCGTTGACTAGCATTAGGCCTTTTTCAAAGCCTTCTTCAAAGGCTTTTTCTTTAATGCGGCGGGCTTCTTCGTGGGCCTTGCTAATAAGGTGCCTATCTTCAATGCGGCGATAGCCACGGCGGCGGTCGTCGTAGGCGGTTTGGTTCACGCGGCGGTCTTCTGCCAGGCCTTGCTGAATATTTTCTGCTGTTACGGGGATGATGGGCTCTGGCGTTGGGGTTGCCGTCTGTGCTATGGCAGGGCCTGGCACGCCTAATTGGCCCGCAGGGTCATTTTGAGAGGGAGCAGGGGGCGGCTGTTTGACGTGGTGTTTTTTTATTAGCACAGGCGGTGCGCTCGTTATTGATAAGGAGGGGGAGGATAGTTTTTAAAATTAGTAGTGAACGAGTTGTTCTAAATGGTGGCTAAGGATGTGTTGAATGGCCTTGGGTAGCTGCACCGGTGGGGTATCGATGGGGTCTAATAGGTGCTTGCCATTGTCTTCTTCAAACAGGGCGTTTACATAGTCTCTAATATGGGGCCGTTCTAATTGTACAACCGTTCGCATCACGTCTTTAGGTACCTGTTGGGCGAGGGCCTGTAGATGAGTGGTGGGGGCTGGTGACGTAGGTTCGTTGGCTTTTTCGGCATCGGTAGGGTGCGTTTGTGTTGCTTGGTGTTGGTTAAAGCGTTGGTGCAGCTTACCTAGCTGGGATTGCACCACTTTAATATCCAGCCCGGCGTTGGCAATATGGATGGGGTTTTGGAATTGAATGATGGCTTGCTGCTCTGCGGTGGTAAAACGCTGCAGGATAGGTTGGCCTTTTGCCTGTGGAATAACATTCAGTAGTAACGCCAGTGCCGCGTATTTTTCTGGTTTGTGGGGTAGTTGCTGTGGCGGCGCTGGGGCGTGTTCGGTTTGTTGAATTCGTTCTGAAATAGTGGCTGGCGCTGGCGGTGGTGCTGTAGGGGCGGGTTGAGGGGCCGGTAATTCTTCAGGTGCCTCCGCTTCCATGGCAGCCAGTTGGCTGTCATCGTTATCAAAATCTTCGCCTAGCATGTCATCGGCATCGAGGCCGTGTTCATCACGTTCAAAGGCGCCATGCTGTGCTTCGTATTCTGCAATAAAGTGGTTTAGGGCGTTTTCTGCCGTTTGGGTTACCATGTCCACCTGCTGCTCGCGGGGGATTTGGAGCTCTGGGGTGTGCTCTTGCCCAAAGGTAGAAAGAACGACTTGCTTAGAGCTCTCATACACATACAGGGCCACGTTTTGCAGAATCTCGCCTCGGGCTTCATCGGGGATGTTATCGGCGGCGGTTTTTTCTAAGGAAAAGGCCAACCCTTCGGCAAACATCCACACCGTGTCTTGTTGCATTTCGGGTTCAAAGGGGATGGTGTGCTCTGTATTGGGGATTTCGATTTCGTCTTCCTGGGTCACCATCTGTACCGATACTTCGCACATGCGCGCCAAAAAGCTCACCATTATGTCGGCAGTTTCTTCATCTTGCCCATTGTCAACAAAGCGTTGGGCAAAGGTTTGGCAAATCTGCTGAATCAGTTCTTCGGCGTTAAAGGCGGGTGTATCAGCCATTAATTAGTCTGCATCCAGTTATCAATTTCTTCGTGTACTTGGGCGTCATCCGCATCAGTGCCAATGCGGGTACCCAGGTCATCTAGGGTTTGTTGTAAATCCATCGCAGCCGCTTCATTATCTCCTGGGCCGCTGCCTTGGCCTGGGGTAGGGCCTAAGGGTAAGTTGTCTAAATCCAATCCATCCATATTGGGTAAGTTTTGTTGGTTGCCTGCGGGTACGGCAGCCATGGCCGGTGCGGGGCCCCTGTTTTGGTTTAGGGCTTGCCCGGCAGCTAGTGGGAGAGCCTGTGGCCCCTGCTGCATCAGTTGTTGGGTTTGCTGTTGGGTGGCTTGCAGTTGCTCTTGTTGTTGGCGAGACATTTCTTGCAAACGTTGGATTTCTGCCGCCTGCATGGAGAGTGCTTCGCTGTTACTGCCGCTGGATTGGCTTATTCGGGTAACCAAGGCACCCAGTATACCAAGGCCAGCTAAACCGCCTAGGCCCCACAGTACCCATACCCACCATTGGGTGCCATCGCCATTGGTGTTGGCGGCATCCGCTCCGCTGGCATTGGTGTCGTCATCGCCAAACACGGGGCTGCCTGCCATGCCACCACCAAAGTTTATACGGGCTAGGCTAACGCTGTTTAGCCGTACTTTGGGGCTGGCCGCATTGGCAATAAGTTGCTTTAGGCTGCTTTCGTTGAGTTCTTTCATGTTGCCATCCGACCCGGTGGTTTTGGGGTAATGGTCTTCATCAATCGTTACGGCAATGGAAATATCTTCCACCACGCCAGGCCCTAAGGTTTCTAAGGTTTGGGTTTTGGTGTTGGCGTAGCTCACTTCTTCGCCGCTGCGGTTATAGCTGCGTTGGTGCTCGGGGCCGTCGGCATCTACCACTGTGGCCATCTGGCGTGGCACGTAGGTGGTGGTTAGGCCGCCGGTTTCCATGGTGTCGCTTTCGCTGGCTAACCGCTCGCTGAATTGTTGCTTGCTGGCCACCACACTTTGGTTGGGGTCAAAGGCCTGCATCAGTACTTCTCGTGTGGATTGGCGCAACTGGGTGCTAACGGTTACCACATAGTGACCGTTGCCTACCAACTTATCCAGTTGGCTGGCTACCTTTTGGCGCATGTATTGGTCTTGTTCTTCCAGTTTGTTTTCTAGCCCGTTGTTGTTGCCTAGCACGCTGTTGTAGGTGCTGCCGTTAGTATCGGAAAGAGCAACATGGCTAACATCTAACCCCTGAACACTGCCAACCACCAGGTTAATAATGGCTCGCACTTGCTGATTGGTTAGCCGTACGCCGTTGGCAAGTGTGACTTGTACCGAAGCTGACATGGGGTGCTCGTTGGCACGGAAAATACTGGGCTCTGGGATGGATAAGCTGACGGTGGCATCTTCCACCGGGTCCATTTTGCGGATCAATCGGGCTAGTTCGCCTTGTTGGGCGCGGATAAGCTTAATGCGTTTTTCTTCTCGGCTGGCGGTTAGGTCGCCTTTATCAAAGGCTTCCAAGCCCATGTTTTTATCCATTAGGCCACTTTGCACTAAAGAGAGTAAGGCACGGTCGCGTTGGCATACATCAGCGCCGGTTCTAAAGCGTAGTTCTGCTTTGCCGCCATCCAAGTCCACGCGGTCTACCACAATGCTTTCGCGGGCTAGTAGGGCTTGTACTTCAATGGCGCGGCCCACGTTGGGCACGCTAACTAAGGATAACTGGCTTTTATCCAGCTTAATGCCGCAGGGGCTATCCGAATTATTGCCGTCACCGCCAAAGGGGTTAAACAGTACCAAGGTTAAAATTAGGCCAACAAGGGCGACCCCAACACCAATTAGTATTTGGGGTTTTTCGCGGACGATTTGGATAATTTGTTGTGGGTTGGCCATAGGGGTGGCGTTTCTGTTGGGTTGGCTACATACGGTGCCCCCTGGTGGGTTAGGGAGATGCCGTTAGTATAGGGCTGTTTCCTCGATTGTCACGGTATGTGGTGATGGGCCACGGTACGGTAACAAGGTCTCTATCCGGATGTATCGGCCTGAGGTTGGCCAACAACTAGGGTGCACGCTACGATAATACGGGATGGAGTGGAGGAGCGGGCCAGTTTTGCCCTAAAAACCCAACAGGTAATCTACAGTATGTTATGTAGAAGACCCTATGAAGTAGTGTGAAGCAATAAATAAATAGGGGGCGTTTTATAAGGAAAGAGGCTTATAACCATGGGGTTTTTTGATTGTGGTACAAGGCATTCGTAATTTTTTTACCGGTAGCGTTCAGTTTTCAGCAAAAAAACGAAAAAAGCCTCCAGTCGTATTGATTGAAGATGAACCAGACTTTCGGACGGATATGAAACATGTGCTTGGGGATACATTTGAAATATACCCTTTAACGAGATTGGCAGCTTTAGGCGATGTAAGCGCATTAATATCTGAAGCAACCAAACAGAATGTTCCCCCTAGAGTTTTGGTTGATTATAATTTAAATAAGTACCCCAATAATAATCGAGAACTTACTGGTGCTGATATTATCAGCCTTTTAGACAAAAGAAAATTCCCAATGCGTAATATTGGGTTGATTTCTGGAGATGAGACCAATAATTCTAAAATATTAAGGCTTACGCAAAATTATGGTAATCGGGATGATACTCTACCTAACAATGCAATAGCATTTAGTGATAAAGGCAGGCTCAGCCAGAAAAATATAGAAATAGACAATAAAGTTCACGCTATAAATGAATATCCTAATAAATTTCGTGGCTTTGTAAAGGCATTAGGCATGCCAAGCGATGTGCAGCAATTCCTTCTTGACCTAACAAAGGGAGTATACAATATTCCCAGGTTTCCCAACAAACCAAAAAAATCAAAAAACGCTCAAAAAGCCTATGAAAGGATGCTAGGTGGAAAGCCTCCTAGTAAGTGGGAGGATAGCATAGCAATAGAGTTAAAAGATGGTGGCATACTTCAGAAACTAACTAGTAATCAACAGCTGTTTGTTGACGAATATATTGAGTTTATGAAAAAAAATAAATACCGTCACTAAGGGTATAAGCCGCGGAGTTCTTTGGCTTTGGCCACACGGCCCACGCCCAGCATCATGGCGGCACTGCGGGGGTCCACGCCTTTTTCCACGTGCAGCTGGTACACTTCGTCAAAGGCGTTGGCCATTAGGCTGTTGAGTTTGCTAACAATCTCGTCTTCTTTCCAAAATAGGCGCTGAATATCCTGCACCCACTCAAAGTAGCTCACCACCACACCACCGGCATTGGCTAAAATCCCAGGGATGATGAACACGCCTTTATCAATTAGGATTTTATCCGCTTTGGGGGTTAGGGGGCCGTTGGCGCCTTCTGCAATAATTTTGGCTTGAATACGGTCGGCATTGTCTTCCGTAATCACGTTGGCCACTGCCGCGGGCACTAAAATATCCACGGGCAGTTCCAGCATGTCGCTGGCGTCAATCTTCTCACTATCCGGGAAGCCCACAATACTGCCGGTTTGCTTAACATGGGTCATCAAACTTTGGATATTAATGCCCTGCTCGTTATAAATAGCGCCTTGTACATCGCTAATGGCTTGGATGCGGCAGCCGCCTTGGTGGAGGTATTTGGCGCTAACACTGCCCACATTACCAAAGCCTTGTACCACAACGGTGGGGCTTTCCAGCTTAGGGTGTAGGCGTTCTAAGGCACGCAGTACAGTATAGGCAACCCCACGGCCAGTGGCTTCCACCCGGCCTTCTGTGCCCCCTACTTGCACGGGTTTGCCGGTTACCACGCCGGGTACGGCATAGCCTACAAAGTTGCTGTAGGTATCCATAATCCAGGCCATGGTGCGCTCGTTGGTGTACATATCCGGCGCAGGGATGTCTTTTTCTGGCCCAATGCTGGATAAAATTTCAGTGGTATAGCGGCGGGCCACCCGTTCTAGCTCGTGGTCGCTCATTTCTTCAGGGAAGCAGCACACTCCGCCCTTGGCGCCACCGTATGGCAGGTTGAGCAAGGCGCATTTCCAGGTCATCCACATGGCCAGGGCAGATACCTCGCCCAGGCTAACATCGTGGTGGAAGCGAATACCGCCCTTGGTGGGCCCTAGGGTTTGGTCGTGCTGTACTCGGTAGCCGGTATACACCTTGGTGCGGCCATTATCTTGCCGAATAGGCACGGAAACGATGATAGATCGGCGCGGGTAGCGTAGGCGCTCATGGATGCCGGAATCCAGGTTCATGAGCTGGGCCACATCGTCTAATTGCTGTTGGGCCATCCGAAAAGTAGGGTCTAGGTGGAATTCATGCATGGTGGTTGCTTTAGGCGCCTTTATTAACAAATAACTGCAAGGCAGTTGATTAAGGTACACCTATCCTTATAGACTGAATTCTCTCAAAACCACAGGAAAAAATCAGCATGACACTATTAATTCAACCTGTTTTCTACCCAAAACAAGTATTATTTAAAGGTGGCGATACCGCAGCGGCGCCACCACCACCTCCTCCGCCAGGTGGTGGGGGGAAGTCTGATTCAGGCCCCGCTACAGCTAGCGATACTGTTAATACAAAATAGTTTTTGTGATGAGTAATGTGTGGTTTTTATGCGACTGGATAAATATTTAAAGGTATCCCGCTTGGTGAAGCGCCGCACGGTGGCCAACCAACTGTGCGATGCCGGCCAGGTATGGGTAAACGACAAAGCGGCTAAGGCGGGCTATGTGGTGGTGCAAGGGGATGAATTGGCGATTCAATATGGTAACACCCTAACCCGAGTAACGGTGGACACGGTGCCGGAAAAAGCGGTACCCGCCCAACTCGCGGATAGCTTGTACACGGTTATAGAGCGAGGGTCGGTTGAGGCGCCATAGACCCGTGTAGGGTAGCTTGTGCAGGAGGGTGTGTGGGCCTAATTGCGGGGGATAAGGGGAAATGGTGCTTTAGGGCCAGCAATACTCCGGCCGCTTCGGCATAATTGGCCACGGGTATAACGTTGGGGGGCATGGGGGCGTCGCCCATTAAGGTGGGCCAGGTCATGCTTAAGGTGGTGGTGTTGTTTTCCACCAGTATTAGCGGGGTGTTTTGTTCTAATGCGGTAAGGGCTGGCACACCACCTAGGCAATCGGCAGGCAACACCATGGCGTGGATGGTGCCAGCAGTGATATCGGTGGGCTGCCACTCCGCTTTATTGGTAATAATAGCGGGGGCTTGTTGCAGGCCGGTTAACACGCAGGGCAAAAAGGTAGGCGCAATAAACTCGGCGGCCACGCGTGGGTCCAGTAACGTGTCTGTCTCTGGGGCGCTATCTGCCATGCTAAGCACGGGGGCATGGGCGGCAGGCACGTGGCAGGCCTTTACCACCGCATGAGACAGCAAGGCTTCCAGGGCGCCAATGGGGTCGGCACCCCCACCGGCCTTGTAGGCGGCTTCGTCGTCGTCGCTTAATTCTGGCATAAAGGCCGCAATGGCAATGGCCCTTGCCCCATGGGCGATTAATCGCTTGGCGGAAGCGATTAAAACAGGGTGGTTGGCTAATTCACCAAGCACGTTGCCGCTGGCCATCGGGGTAAACCCAAGCTGGAGTGGTTCATAGGTAGTGTCAATGCCGCTAATGCTAACCCCATGTATGGTTTGGCAGGCGGCAATAGCGTTTAAAGTTAAGGTTCTGGCATCTGATGGAATACCAGCATCGAGTACGACCCCAATAGGCTGATGAGACATGGCCCGTAGGGCCCATTGGCTGGTGAGCATGGCATCTAGGGTGGCACCTTCTGTATAGTACACGTTGCTGGGCAGGTGTTGCAGTACGGCGGCATTGGCCACGTTAGGGTGGGTTACCAGCCGGTCGCAGGTTTTGGCTAGTAAATTCATGGCCATGCTGGCATCGCCGGCAAAGCCACCAATGCTAGCGCCAACACCAGTGGGCACCACCATGCAGGCGGTAAAGGGGGTGTTTAAATCGTGGGGGGCACCAATCACCGGTGCCATAGCAGCCATGGCCATAAGGGGGAACGACTCGGTTATTGGGTGGGGGTGGCCGGTACGGTTTGATCTTCTGGCAAAATGGCCACGTAGGGTAGGTTGCGGTACAGGCCAGCGTAATCTAGGCCGTAGCCCACTAAAAACTCGTTCGCCACTTCAAAGCCGACAAAATCCACCGGGAATTTAGGAATTTCTTCGCTGCGGGCTTCCTTTTTATCCAGCAGTACCGCTAGCCGCAGGGTACGGATTTTGTGTAGTGATTTTAGGTAGTGCATAAAAAAGTGAAGGGTGAGGCCGGTATCAATAATATCTTCTACAATCAGCACGTTCTTATCGTTTAAATCAGGCAAGGTTAGGTCTACTGGTTTTACCTCACCAGTGCTTTTGGTACCCGCGCCATAGCTGGCCAGGCGCACAAACTCAATCTGGCAGGGCATATCTAAATGCCGAACCAAATCGCTAGTAAACATAAACGACCCTTTTAAAATGGAAATAATCACCAAGCGATCCACACCGGCATAGCGCTTGTTAATATCGGCTGCCATGGCCTGTATGCGCTCTTGTAGCTGGCCTTCCGTAAAATAGGGTTCTAGCGTATCAATATTGTACAGTTTGGCGGGGTCGGTATCGGTAATGGCAGTCATTGTCATTGGGTGGGTTCCTACATTTTAGAAGGGGATAAAAAAGAGAAGGTTGATGAGGGCAGGCAGGCCTACGGGTTGGCGGGCGGGTTAGGGATTTCGTGGGCTTCTAAGGTGCGCCAGGTTAGCCGGTGGGTGGGGCGTTTTTCAATGCGGAATAATTCGCTAAAGCCAATGCCAACCGCCCATAACACATCGCTACCGGTGGTTAGTAGCGGTATGGTGCCACGGCGTTCTTGGGGTAGGCCGCGGTTAATAAAGTAATTTTTTAGGCGCATGGCGTTCATCATGCCTAAGGGGTGGATACGGTCGCCGCTGCGGCGGGTACGAATACTCAGGGTATCGTTGATGAGCAGCTTAAGGTTGGCGTAAATGGTGGTTTCCGTTGGGTTGGGTAAGGGCTCCGGGATAACTTCATCGGGCCCAAGTCGGGTAATTTCCAGTTCAGCCCCATAATCGGGTAGGGCAATATACTGGGTACGAGACTGATGCAGTGCGGGGGTGGCAATTAGCTTGCCCGGCGAATCCGTGTCGGACGCGTCGTCGTCGGCCTCTTTATCCGTATTATCGTCGTCATCGCTATCGTCGTCAGTGGGCGCTTCTTCTGTGTTGTCGCTATTGTCAGCTAGCTCTGGGTCGATATCATCGCCGTCGTCATCGTCGTTTAAATCGCCAAGGTCGTCTAAGTCCAGTTCGCCATCGGTATCAACGTCTAGGTCGGTGTTGGTGGCATCACTGTCGTCGTCATCATCAGTATCACTAACCAGGGATTCGTTGCGGATGGCGTCGGTATCGGTTTTATCGTCGTCATCACTGGCGGCGGCGGGGCCTACCCCTGCCCAGGTGGGGAATAACTGAGGCAGCCGAAAGGCGACGGGTGCGGGTTGGTTGTCCGTGGTTTCGGTTGCATTGCCAGCGCTGTCCATGTGGGCCTCATTGGCCACCACGCGCAAGGTGTGCTGGTTAATGGCTAAATGCCAATGGCTATCCGCCGATCCATCTGGGGATTCAATGGACAGGCGTTGGGCGGTGGCCTGGGTGGGGTCGCTTCCTTCAACAAAGGCCAGCACTCGGTCGATGGCATCGTAGTTAATGGGCAATTGGTAGTGCTGTAAAAACCGAATAAGCAGGGTTTTTTTAAGGGGTTTGGCCAATTGGTTTAGGGTAATTAGGTTGAGTTGTTGGCCATCAAACAGCCCGTGCCAGTAGGGGGTAATCAGGGCTTCCAGCATGTCTTGCTCTTCGCTGGCTAAGGTGGCTAAGCGGCTTAAGGCCTGGCGCGTGTTGGGAAAACTTTTTTCCAGGTAAGGGATAACTTCTTTGCGGAGGGCATTGCGAATGTGGCGGGTATCGTTGTTGGTTTCGTCGTCATGCCAGCGTAGTTGGTTGCTTTCGGCATAGGCCAGCAGTTCATCCTTAGTAAGGCTTAACCAAGGGCGAAGCACAGGGACCTGGCTGTCATCTAGCAGGCGCTGGGCAGGGATACCGCTCAGCCCTTGCACACCCGTACCGCGTAGTACCCGCATCAGCAGGGTTTCAATTTGGTCGTCTCCATGGTGGGCGGTGAGTATGGCGTGGGCGTCCATATGGTTTGCAATGGCTTCTAGGGCGCTATAACGGGCTTGCCGGGCCACTGTTTCTGTTTTAGCCAAGGTGCGGGGCACCAGTGATGTCATTACCGGGACCTGCCACTGTTGGCATTGTTGCCAAATAGGGTCTAACTCGGGCAAGGGGGCAGGGCGCCAGCCGTGGTCGATACCGGCGGCAAACACATGCAGGTTGGGGTGGTTTTTCCGCAGTTTTTGGGTGGCGAATAACAGGGCCATGCTGTCAATACCGCCACTAACGGCCACCAATACCCGTGCCGGGCGCGCACTGTGGAGTAATCCAGCGTTACCAAGGGCCTGTTCTATTGCGGCGGAAGGGCTAACCGACGGGCTAGGAGCCGTGACAGCACGGCCTGCTGTTTTCTTAGTGGCTTTGGCTTTGGTGGTTTTTGGCTTGGCGGGCGGCATGTATACGGTGGCTTTCGCTAAAACAAGGGTGTTTATTATTGTAGCCCAAACAGACGGCGGGATAACGACAAACCCGTCATGGGAACCTCACCCCCAGACGGCGTCTATAGCTGTGCTGGGTAACGTAACAGAATGTTTCATAGGCCGTTGTGCCAGTGATACAATGCCAGCGGTCTATAACACTATTTTTTATCGTCTCCGTTCTACTGTTTTAAATAAGGTGCTTTGCCCTATGTTCTCTTTTTTAACCCGTCATGGAATCGCCCTGGTGGCCCTATTAGTAGCCATAGGTGCATGGGCGGTATCGCCAACCACTACCCCTGTATCGGCCTTGTTAAACGGAACGCCGGGCCCCAGTAACCCGGCACAGGTGCAGCTGGCGGCCAATGCACCGCGGCCAGGCTTGGCTCAGCTATTTGGTAATAACCCCACCATTATTGCGGATGTGGCGGAAAAAGTGGCCAACGGGGTGGTGAATATTGATGTGTCTCGCACGGAGCGGGTGCAATCGTACCTGCCGGGTATGTCGCCCTTTAGTGATGAGATGTTTAAGCGGTTTTTCGGCTTTGGAGGCCCCAATAGCCCTGGCCAGGGCGAGCGTGTGGTTACGGGTAATGGTAGTGGCGCCATTATTGATGCCGCCGGTTATATTATGACCAATAACCACGTGGTGCATGGCGCTGATGAAGTGCAAGTAACCCTGAATGACGGGCGCAAGTATCCCGCCAAAGTGATTGGTACCGACCCCTACACCGACTTGGCGGTGGTGAAAATCGATGCGCCCAATCTTCAGACGGTGCCCTTTGGCGATAGCGATGTGCTGCGCCCTGGCGAATTTGTGTTGGCCATTGGCAGCCCCCTAGGCTTTGACCATACTGTGACCCTGGGCATTGTGAGTGCCAGTTCGCGCCGGGTGCCGGATATTAATATGAATATGGAGTTTATCCAGACGGATGCGGCCATTAACCCAGGCAATAGCGGTGGGCCGCTAGTAAACCTGAATGGCCAAATTGTGGGCATTAACACCGCCATTAGTGGCCGTGCCCAAAATATTGGGTTTGCCATACCCGCCAACGTGGTTAAAACCGTCAGCGAATCCCTGATTGAAAAAGGCACCATTCAGCGCCCCTATATTGGTATTGCCATGACGCCTTTAAACCCAGAACTAGCCAAATCCATGGGCTTAAACGAGCGTACAGAAGGCATTGTGGTGGCCCAAGTTATCCCAGACAGCCCGGCCGACCGTGCAGGGTTTGTGTTGGGTGATGTGATTCAGCGGATGAATGGCGACAAAGTTAATAATGCCAAGGATGTGCAAAAGCAGATTCAATCCATGGTGATTGGAGCCGAGGTTAATTTCCAAATCCTGAGAGATAACCGACTGCTGGCCTTAAGCTTAAAAAGCGAAGAGCTGCCTAAGCAACCTGCCGGGGGGCCTCGCTCTTTGCCGCACCCTCGCCACCGGTAGTGTCGTGCTTTTTTGTAACAGCCGGGCGGCACCACTGCACTTGTGTGTGTCGCCCACGGTTGGCTTTGCTACACTTTTTTCCTGTTTTCGCTACACTAGTGCTGTCTTTACCCCACTATTATTAAAGGATTGTGATTATGACCACTGCCACCACCGATGCCATCCGCGAAGAAATTCAGCGCGAAGTAAGTGAACATAAAATTTTGGTGTACTCCAAGGGCACCAAAGATGAGCCTCGTTGTGGTTTTTCCATGGCCACCAAAGCCTTTTTTGAAAAATTTGGCTATCCCTTTGAATTTATCGACGTGTTGGAAAACCATGATAAACGCCAAGTACTTAGCGAAATGACGGAATGGCCCACCTTGCCAAAAGTATTTATTGGCGGCGAATTTTACGGCGATGGCGATATTTTAATGCCCATGGCCGACAAGGGCGAACTACAAGCCCTGCTTAAAAAAACCTTTGGCGAATAAATCTTTCCGCATCCAGCACTTTAACTTGAATTTTCGTCGTTAAATCTGTACTCACGCAGTCACGTATTGTTATACGCTCCTTTGCTCCGTTCAGATTTGCCTTGAAACGTCGGCGTTCTAGCACAGGATGCAAAAAGATTCTGGAAACCGCTTATGATGAATTTGTCTTCAACACAGCGTCTCGATTTGTATCGAGCCGGGGAAGTGGCGCTGGTTTACCCGAATGCGCTCTACCAGTTGTGGCAGATCACAGGCCCAGATGCGGCCTCTTTTCTGCAAAACCGCACCAGTAACGATGTGGCTTTATTGGAAGACGGCTGTGGCCATTTAAACGCTGTATTAGATAAAAAGGCCAAGTTAGAAGGCCTGTTGCTGTTGGGCAAGGCCCCGCAGCAAACGGATGGGTTTTGGGCAATGGTGGATAATACCATTGCAGAGAGTACCCACACCGCCCTGTTTCAATTTAAGTTAATGAACGATTTTTCCGTCGATGTCGTGTCTCGCCAACAATGTGTTGGACTCCATGGGCCCCAGGCCTTAGCATTGCTAGCGACTGCCATGGGTGTGGCCCAAACCACCCTAACCACGGAACCTTATGGCCTACTGGCTTTATCTACCCAACTGTTTGGCGATGTACTTATTTGGGCCCAACCGCTTACGGGCCAACCTGGCGTGTGGGTATGGGGCCAACACGAGGCGATAACGGCCTTGCAAGGTGTGCTAATGGATAGCGACGAAGTGGCCACGGTGGATACAAAGCAGATGTCCGTGTTGGCGCTGGAGGCTGGCTTACCCCTGGTGGGCGACGATGTGGGCTTGGGCCGATTATTGCCAGAAACCGGCCTGGAGCAAGTGGCTGCCAGCACCACCAAAGGTTGCTACCTAGGGCAGGAAACCATTGCTCGTGTGGCGACCTATGGGGCTGTACAGCAGGCGCTAGTGTTACTTGCTGCCCCAACGCTGCCTAGCCACACCACGCCTGCGGATTGCGCTGGCCAACCTATCCACGCCACCGGTGTGGATAAACCTGTGGGGATGGCTAATCGCTGGGTGTTTTCGCCAGTGTTGGGCCAATGGTGTATTTCCGCCTACATGGATAAAGATAGCCGATTGCCGGGTAAGGTAATAGACGTTACCGTCGGTGATGGTGCAGTATTTTCCGTTACAGTGCACCTGTTGCCGCTGGTCCAGCCGCCATCGGTGGAAGATATGCTTCATGATGGGTTGCGGGCCTATGCCAACAATAATGATGCTGAGGCCCTGACCTTGTTGCGCCAGGCTTTAGGCTTAGCCCCGAAACACCCAGATGTATTGGAAGCTTTGGGCGCGGTGCTTAGCCGCCAAGGCCAATACGCTGAGGCCATTACCTTAATGGAATCGCTTATAAATATTGAACCTGACCGTGTGATGGCTTATACCAATTTATCCGTATGCCATATGGAGCTGGGGGATAAAGAGGCGGCAGAAGACGCCAAGGCCCAGGCCACGGTGGTGGCTATGCGGGCCCAAATGCAAAAAGGCATGCAACAAAAGGCCAATGCGGCCGAAGAAGCCGCCAAGCAGGAAGCCCAACGCAAGCAGCTAGAAGACCGGGTGCAGATGTTCCACGACGCCTTGGCCCACAGCCCCGACGATGCGTTGGGTAACTTTGGGTTAGGCAGCACCTTGCTAGAGCTAGGCCGTTACACAGAGGCTGCTGACGCGTTAAAAAAGACGGTGGACTTGCCGACAAGCCAATCGGCGGCGTACTTAAAGTTAGGCCAAGCCTATGAAGGGGCCCAACAACTGGAAGCGGCAAAAGCTATTTATGATGCTGGTATTCAGGTTGCCTCGCGTCGGCGGGATTTACAACCCTTAAAAGAGCTGGAACAACGGCGCCAGCAATTGGCCAACTAAGCGCCTGCAACTAGGCACCTGCACCTAGGCGATACTTTAACCACTCGCCAAAAACAAAAGGTTTGGCAGGGTGGGTATGGCGGTTAGGCCACTGGCTTAGCAAAGAGTTGACCGCATTATCCCAGCTGTAGTGGTTGGCAATGGCCAGGCATTCTGCCGGGGTTAGCTGTTGTTGGCCACGGGCTTGTAACATGGCCACTGCCCGCTGCTGAAAATCATCATCATCCTGGGCAAGTTGGCCAACAGTACCGGCATTGGCCAGCACATCGTGGGGGCCGGTTACATCAAAGGCCAGCACCGGGGTGCCGCAAGCCAAGGCCTCTAACATTACCAGGCCAAAGGTATCCGTTTTGCTAGGGAATACCATTAAATCGGCGGCGCCGTAGTACTGCCGTAAGGCATCGCCTTGTTGCAGGCCCGCAAATACCACGTTGGGGTGTTTTTCTTTTAATTCATCCAGGTAGGGGCCGGTGCCCACCACAATTTTAGTGCCGGGTATTTCCAGCGCCATAAAGGCATCCAGGTTTTTTTCTTGGCTAACACGGCCCACATACACGCTGTAGGGCTTAGGTAATTCGGCATTGGGCAGATAGGTGGTGGCGAAGGCGGCCCGTTCATCATCGGTTAGGGGGTAAAACTGGTGGGTATCCACCCCACGATTCCAGTGCATCAGGTGCTTAAACCCAAACCCCTCTAAGTGTTGGTGCAGGCTTTCTGTGGCCACTAGGGTGCCACTCGCAGGCCGGTGGAACCATCGCAAATACCGGTAGCCCATGGGCCGGGGCGGAAAACCCACGTGGGTGACAAAATACTCGGCCCATTTGGTGGTAAACCCGGTTAAAAACGGAATCCCTTCCATCACGCAGTGGTGGCGAGCTGCTAAGCCCAGGGGGCCTTCCGTCATAATTAAAATGCGGTCGGGGTTTAGCTCTGTAATGCGTTGGCCTGCCCCGCCGGGGATGGCTAAATGCAGGTTGGGGTAAAAGGTGGGTACGGTCCAGTATTGCTCTGGGGTTATTAAACTAACCTGGTAGCCGCGTTCTTCTAACTGTTGGGCCAGGTTGCGAATAGTGGTAACCACCCCGTTTACCTGGGGGGCCCAGGCATCGGTTACAATCAGCAAATGCTCGCCAGCGGTGGGGCTAGCGGCATTGTTGTGGGGTGTGGTGGATGGAGACACAGGGAATGCTATAGGGAGTGTAGAGGCAACACTGTTATTATAGGGGCGATATAACTGTATGGCGACTGTTTACCTGATGGGTTGCCACAAGGGTTTACAGAAATGTGCTGCCCGTGTCGATACGAGTGGTAACCATTTGGATACGTGAGGCCTGTTTGTGACATTGTTACCCCCATACCCCCGAGCGATTGCTGCAACAGCCAGCCTGTGTGCGGCGGTGTTGCTGTGGGGGCTAGGCAGCACGGTGCCAGGGCTGGCAGGTTACCCTACCCCGCCGCCACAACAAAATGTGTACGAGCGCACCGCCCACCGAGGCATTTGGGATTATAACTTTACCGATGCTAAAAGCGGCTTGTTTTGGACGATCCCAGATAGTAAAGACAGTACGGGCAAGGCCGGCACGGATAAGTACCCGCCGGACTACCCTCGCATCCATTACCCAACCGAAATGTTTGTATGGGCGACCTTTGAAGAAGTAGAGCAACTAGAGCAACGCGTCATTTTATCCGCTAAAAACGACCCTACACGAGTACCAATTAGTATTACCACCCCTATCACAGATATGTATGGGCGCCACATTCCGGTGGGGGTGTATGCGGTGGCGCTTCGTCAGGCGAACCCGAACCCACCCAGCACTATTGCAGAATTAAACCAAGGCAGTACCAGTGCGGCCATGCCCCCCCGTTACCATGCCGGTATGTACGATGATCCGTCGCCCTCGCCGCCAGCGGTGGTGCAAGGCCAAGCATCAGCCAACCAGGTTTTTACCACAACGCGGGTGGTGTACCCACAGCATGATATAACCCGTCAGACCCAGCAGAACCCTTTCTTCCTCCATAACCCGCGGCTAGATGCTGGGGGTGGCCCTGCGGGTACCGGCGGGTACCAAGGGCAAAACGCGGCTGGGGTTACTCGTAAAGGTAAGGTTATCCCCCTGCAGGGCAACTATTTGGTTATTAAACGCCAAGGCGTGGTAAAAGGGGTGTTGCCGGTGGATTCTGTGCAGCGGTACCAACCGCAAAAAGGCCAAAAAAAGTCGAAGATGGCCTTTGCCGCCATGTCTCATAACGGGCAGCCCGGTACCCGTGTGGCCCTGTTTTATAAATCCAAGGTGTACCAGGCCACACCGTCTCAACAACAATTGCCTGTGGACTACCCAACGCGCATCATCAATAACGACACGGATAGTATCAATCATCAATGGCCTTGATGATTGTAGGGGATGCGGACAGCCTAAACATAGGCTATACTAGTGTTACAACAACTAAACGTCTGCCAGAGAGACAGCATTCGCTTTATTTATTATGATTTTAGAAGCCTTTAGCCAGCATTTAAAAACCAAAATTGCCCCCATGACAGATGCGCATGTGGCCGCCTTGTTGGCGAGTAATCGTGGCCAGGTGCAGGCGCGCCCCCGCCGCGGGCTTGGGAGCCATGTATCCAGCCACCATAGCCGGGCAGTATTAAGGGATTGGTTAATCACCATGCTGCAAACCCCAGCAGAAAACCTGGTTGCAGATATCCCCCTCCACGAGCGTAATGTGATGAATGTGATTCAGGCAGAACTAATGCTGGTGTATTGGCAGGGCGATGCGTCCATTGAGCCTGCTTCGGCGAGTGGGTCTCGGTTATTACGAACCCTGGAAGATTACTGCGATAGCTATGACCATTGGCAGTTTGGTCGCTTTCTTCACCAAGTCAACGCCTCCGATTTTAGCTAAACAACTGGCGAGATAGCTGCAAACCAGCCCAAAATAGGGTAAATCCGCTTGCAATACTGCCAAGCACATATACCAGTGCCATAAACCACTGCTGGGTGCTGGTAAAGGCCCAAATATCGCCAGTAAAGGTGCTAAAGGTGGTTAGGGCACCCAGTAGGCCCGTCATTACCAGTAATTGCCAATGCTGGGTGGGTACCCCAAGTAGTAGCGCAGGTAAGGGGGTGGTGGATTGAATCGCCCCAAAACATAGCCCCAATAACAGGCACCCCACACCGTTGACAG
This sequence comes from bacterium, assembly GCA_030429585.1. Lineage (GTDB taxonomy): Bacteria > Cyanobacteriota > Vampirovibrionia > Vampirovibrionales > Vampirovibrionaceae > JAUIEU01. The sequence goes on from JAUIEU010000001.1 coordinate 564,412, forward strand.
CCACAATGCCCACCCAGCCTGGCTGGCCGAGTGCCGCCGTAGCCAGCACAACGCCATAGCGGGCCATAGCGCCGAGTGCGCCGCCTAAGCCAACAGCTATCCAGTGGGTTGTAACAGTCATGGGGGGGTGGGTCCTTGTGGGTATGGCTTATGGTAACGGTAAATAGATGCTAGGGGTAGGACCGAATGGCGTTGGATTATGTTATTGTATTGCCCACACCAACGGTAAGTGGGTTTAACAAGGATAGGATCTGTGCCTAAAAAACGTATTTTAGTAGCCACTGGCGGCGGCGATTGCCCCGGCCTAAACGCAGTAATTCGTGCCATTGTGCGCCGTACCAGCCAAGAGCCCGATTGGGAAGTGGTCGGTAGCATCGAAGCCTTTAACGGCATTTTAAAAGATCCACCAGAAGTGGTACGCTTAACCAAGCGGGATGTATCCGGTATCCACATTCGTGGGGGTACCATTTTAAAAACCACCAATAAAGGTGGCCCGTTTGCCTGGCCGGTAGAACAACCTGATGGCACCTGGGCAACCGAAGACCGCACGGAAGAAATGCTAAACCGCTTAAAAGACCCCCTGGGTGTGGAAGCGGTGATTAGTATTGGCGGCGAAGGCAGTATGGATATTGCCCAAAAGCTGCACGAGCGTGGCCTAAACGTGATTGGTGTGCCAAAAACCATTGATAATGACCTCTCTTCCACAGATGTGACTTTTGGTTTTCAAACAGCGGTAGAAATTGCTACTGATTCGGTGGATAAGCTGGTAACCACAGCGGCTAGCCATAACCGACTGTTGATTTTAGAAGTGATGGGTCGTTATGCTGGCTGGATTGGCCTAAGTGCTGCCGTTGCCGGTGGGGCGCATGTCGCGCTGATACCGGAAATTCCGTATGACATTGAAAAGGTGGCAGAAGCCGTTAACGAGCGGATGCAGGGTAACCGCGGGTACTGCATTGTGGTGGTTAGCGAAGGCGCTAAGGCCCTGGGTGGCGAGCGTGTTAGCCAAAAAAGCGACCAAGTGGGCTACCAAAACGAAATGTTGGGTGGTGTGGGCCACCGGTTGCTGGCTCAGCTTAAGCAGCACATGGATATAGATGCCCGTGTGATGATTTTGGGCCACCTGCAGCGGGGCGGCACCCCCACGGCCTACGACCGTATTTTGGCCACCCAATTTGGTGTTAAGGCAGTAGAACTGGCCTTAGAAGGCAAGTTTGGCACCATGGTGAGCTACCGAAAGCCCCATATTGTGGATGTGCCCATTAAAGAAGCCATTAATAAATATAACTACGTTAGCCTGGATAGCGACCTTGTCCAAGCGGCTCGTGGTGTGGGCATTTGCTTAGGCGATTAGAGCAATGTGTGGCTGTGGTTACTAAATACTTATGTAGAAGCAACTGGAGCCGGTGCGGGGTGTAACATACGTAGTATGGCACCCCAGCAGACCAATCGGGGGCGAGCATTGCCCGTGATACCCTAAATTGGCAAGCGCAGCCGCCGTTGGGAAGGCGAACAGTAAGCGTATTAATCGCTAATAAGCTATTGGGAGAGGTTTGGAGACACCTTGTCTCCAATGGGAGTGAAGAGGGCTAGCCCTCTTCAAGCAAAAAATCACCTAAGAAGATTGTTGATTAGCCCTAGATTTTCTTCCACTTTAGGGCGACGAAGGCCAGGTTGGCAATGGCGGCCATGGGACGAATGAAGGGGAAGCGGCGGCCTAGTTTTGCCATTTGCAACATGCGGCGCCCCGCCCAACTGGTTTTGTAGTGCTTGCGGGCCCCAATAAATTTTTCCATCAGTAGGCGGCGCTTACTGCCTTCTTTCATTTTTAGGGCATTTTTTAGGGTATCCCATTGGCTGGCTTTTATGTTTTGGCTGCCGGTGTTGTTGGCTTTTACATGGTTGACGACCCCATCCATGGCCTCGTTGTAGGTGGTTACGGTGGTTTTGGGGTCGCGGTCATGCTGGGGGTCTAAAATGGTTTCCAGCACATCACTTAGCCGATGAAAGGGGGTGCGTTTGGCATTGTTCAGCCCACTATCTAACCCGGCTTTTAGTATTTTACTGCCCTTACGGCTTAACCAAATAGAAAGGGGCAACCCAATAATAGGGTACAAGCACATGCCGCCAGGGATGGCCAAGTTGCCTGCGGTAACCGCGGCAGGTAGGCCGTATTTGTACACAAAGCCTTTAATCACACGGCCATCGTTGGGGTCATTCATTAATTGTTTTAGGGGCTGCCACAGGCCACTTAGGTTTTTAGGGAGCAGTCGGCTTACCGGGTTACAACCACCAAACCGCACAGAATCGTTGCCAGTGGCTAGGCTGGCCCTACGGTTGCTACGGGCGGCACCGGCAATCGTAGGTGCATGGGTAGTGGGTGTGGAAAGGGGGGTAATCATATGGGGATGACGAAGGTGGGCTCTGCTGTAGGGTGTCTCTCTCTGGGCGGCACAGGGGTGCTCGCTTATGGGGATGAATCCCCCTAAAGGCCGCTTGATGCTAGCAGGGTGGATGTTTGTAACAGTGGGGTTACCAGGTTGTTACAAGGGCACTTACTCACATATCCCCAGTGCCACCTTTCCAACACAGGCTGTGCCGTTGGGTTAGTGGGTGGCGTGCAGGGGGCGTTGTGGGATGAAAAAAATGTCTCTCTGTAAGTATGTCCGTTAAAAAGAAAAAAGTGCTGGTAACCGCCCCAAGCCCTGCGTAGGGCATTGGGCCAGTCGTTTGTCGGTTACCAGCGGGGTTGCATGTCTCTCCTCAAATGGGGTTGCGCTAAGGCTCTATTCTGTTTGTCTCTAACCGTGTTTCCTTATTTCTATAATTAATATTAGGCGGCCAAGTTTAGGTGGCGGGTGGGTAGGGTGTGGGAACGACCCAGTAACCGTTTGGCGGTATGCAGGCCAAATACACCCAGTACCAAGCCTAAAAAGCCGGGGGCACGCATACCCATTTTGCGTGTGGCCCACTTAACAGGGTAGTAGGCCAATGTTGCCTGCATTACCGATTTTACCGCTGTTTTTAATACAGAAGGCCGCTTGTGTGGGGCATAGGGCACGGCACTGTAAGGGGTGGGGGTGGTTTTAAACAGGTTTTGTCCAACGTTTAGGGCGGCCTCGGTTAAGGGGTGCATACCGCTGGCGTTGGTGGTGGGGTTAATGGGTAACATAACAGTGACTCTCTTCTCTGGGGGCGTGGTGGGCGGTGATGTGTTGGGGTGTGTCATGGTGGGGTGAAATGGGTTACTGTGGTGTCCATATCCTTACTATAGGGGTTTTTAACCCACGCCTCATGAGACGGAACACTCATTGTTGTGGGTGTTGGCCTAGGTGATTTTACCCAGTAGGCAGAATTACCCAGTCCTTTGTGGGTCGTTCTGGGTTATTCCTCTCATGCGTGTTGGCAGGCAACAAGGTTTAATAAGGGTGCAGCAAACGTTAGCCCTTTAACCGGGCTACTAGCGGGCGTTGCCGTTAGAGCCTTGTGGTAGGCGCCCCCGCGTGCGGAGGTTACTGCTACGAGATAAACCCTCTGATGTTGCCAAACCTTCCCATGGATTGGCTCGGTTACCCTTGGGGTCTCTGGGTAAATCCAACAGCCGTTGCTTTTGTAGCGGCTGTTTTTATTAGTGGCGTTATTCAAATATCAGCAAATGGGGCGAGGGAACCTCTAACGAGGGGCTATCGCTGGGGGCCTTAAGCAGTAAGTATTCGGTGCGCTGGTTGGGGGTAATGGCAACGGCCCATTGGTTACACAAGGCAGACATTAGAAAATGCCCACGGCCACTTACATCTAATACACCCTCGCCAGTGGCGTGGCGTTTAATACCCTTTAATGCCGGCGGCGCCGTTAGTCGGCCCCATTGGTCCACCACGCTAAAGGCATGGTAGGGCTCGTTAAAATACTGCACGTGCCCGGTGGTTAGGCCTACTTCATCCTTGCTATCGGTAATGGTAAAGGGTTGGCCCTTGGTGTAGTTGCCGTGGGGTGGCCCGTGGTAGCAAGCGTTGTAAATAGCTTCCACCACCGCTGTAGAAAGGTTGGGTAGGTGGGGGTGCTGCTTCCCTAAATGGTCGGCCAGTGTTTCGCGGTAATCATGGATGTGCTGGCTGTTTTGGATGGTATTGTGGTGGGCGGGGTTAAAGGGTAGCTCTTGTGTAAAAGAAAAAGGCGTTGTGTGCTGCCGTTGGTATTGGTAGCGTTGCCATAGGGTTAGCCAGGCCAAGCCATCGGCGGCATTTAAATCGATATAGCGACCAATGCCTAAGGTGAATAAGGTGGTTACCCAGCTATCAATAGGGTTTTTGGTGGCCAGGGCCACTTGGCGGCGTAGGGGCTGGGGTATGGTGGCCTCTACCCATTGGCAAAATTCTTGCTGTTGAATGTGGGTGAGTGGCGGGCAGGTAATGAGTAATAAAGGAAAGGGGGTGTCTGCCGTTGGGTTCGCCGAAGCTTGGCACCAGGGGGCAACATCAGCAAGGTGGGTGAATTGGTGGGTATCTAGGGTGGCGGCATCCAATACAGGCTGGCTGCCCAATGGCCAATGCAGCACCCACAAGGGGTGCAAGGGTTGGGCGATACCACTGGGGGTATGGGCCACGGTTTGAGCTGATGGAGGCAGGGCCATAATGACGCATTATACCCTGCTAGAGGGTATGTTGGGGGCCTGCTGTGGGGGATCTCCCCCATCTACGGTAGGGTCGCGTAGGCCAAGTGGTGGTTAAAGTGGTGGTTAAGGAATAAGGTTGTGCTGCTTAGCCACGTACGCCGCTTGAGTTCGATTGGCGACTTTCAATTTTTTAAACACATGGGCCAAGTGGTTTTTCACTGTGGTGGGAGAGATGCATAATTCGGAAGCGATGTGCTGGTTGGTGGCCCCTCGGCCAATATGCATCAGTATCTCTCGCTCGCGGGGGGTCACGCGGTCTACCTGTGGGGCGGTATGGCCGCTAGGGTGGCTGGCAAAGCCAGGGAGGACGTCTTGTTGGAGGGGGAGCGGGGTAGAGAGGGTAGGGCTGGTTGACTCGACGGGTATGGGGTGGCTTGGGCGATTATGGTTAGAAGGTGCTCCAGAAGGTTGCTGGCCTTTATAAAAGCCAGTAATGGCGGCTTCTATCACACTTTTTGGGGTGTTTTCCGTAAAGTAGTACTGTACCCCGTGGTGGAGCAACGCGGTTTGTTCTTCAATGGTGGGCACAGCGGTTACCACCAGGGTGGGGGTGGCGTGGGTGTTTTCCAAGGCGAGTAAATCCTTAACCGCATCCACAATAAGCAAGCTGCCTTGTTGTAATATACTGGTATGGATAATAACCGCCCGAATAGGCCGGTATTGCTGAATGGTTTTAGCCACCATGCCTAAGGAGTGGGCGACCAAAACACCGTGCTTGGTGTGGGCTTGCACCCATGGTTGATTTGGGAGAGAGACCAGCAAGGTATAACTCATGGAAGAAGGGCCTTTAACATTACCGATGATGATGCGTTCAAAGCGATCAAAATAAGGCGGTGGTTTATTACCTAAAACGGATTGTTCTTTTCATTATAGAAATTATACAGCATAATCCCAATGGCCTAGCGGATGAATCTTCTATTTAGAAATATTGTGCATTAGTATACATAGTTGGGTTGGGTACCTTTCCAAGTATGGCGGCAAAGGGTAGCATGGAGGCCGTACACGGAATGATGAGTAGCGTTTTACAAGGTGGGCACAGCAACTATGGCAATATTGGTAACCGGTGGCGCAGGCTATATTGGCAGCCACGTGGTGTGGGCTTTGCAAGATAAGGACATACCAGTGGTTGTGGTGGATAATTTAGTGACGGGTCACCGTTGCCTGCTGCCGGAATCGGTGCCCTTTATTACGGCGGATGTGGACGATATGGCCCAAATGGCCCACGTGTTTCATTCCCATGCGGTCACGGCTGTTATTCATTTGGCGGCTAGTTTGTTGGTGGAAGAAAGCGTGACCCAACCGGCGGCCTATTACCAAAACAATATAGGCGCCATGGCAGGGTTGCTGGCGGCAGGCACGGCGGCTGGGGTTAAGCAGTGGGTGTTTTCATCGTCTGCGGCGGTGTATGGGCCTACAGGCCAGCACCCTGTGGCAGAAAATGCCTCTTTGGCGCCCGCCAACCCGTATGGGCGAACCAAATTGGCTGGCGAGTGGCTATTGGCGGATGCCATGACCGCTTGCCATGGTAGTGCGGTTACTTTGCGCTATTTTAACGTGGCTGGCGCCGACCCACAGGGCCGAAGTGGTGAATGTCCACCGGTGGCTACCCATTTGGTAAAACGGGCCTGCATGGTGGCCACCGGCCAAAAAGAGTGCTTACAGGTGTTTGGCACGGATTACGATACGCCGGATGGCACCTGTGTGCGAGATTATGTGCACGTGAGCGATGTGGCAGACGCCCATGTGAAAGCGCTAGCCTATTTAGCGGGGGGTGGCCACAGCACCACGCTAAATGTGGGGTACGGGCAAGGTATTTCTGTACAACAGATGCTAACCGCCTTTGAACACCAGCTAGGGAGGCCGTTACCCGTTACCCATGCCCCCCGCCGGGCTGGGGATGTAGCGATTGCGGTGGCGAATGCCAGCAATATAAAGGCCACTTTGGGCTGGGCCCCTAACCACGATGATGTGGCCCCCATTGTACAAACCGCCTTAGCCTGGGAAAACACGTGGATGACCAAGGCCCCTGTGGCGCCTTAGGTTGTACCCTTTGCTTTTTCCCCTTGGTTAATAAAAAACACCCCGCTAGGGCAAACCTAACGGGGTGAATAGTGTTTAATTTAGCAAAGCTTATGCCATGCAGCCTCTGCAGTACACAGGCTTGCGGCCATCTGGCTTAAAGGGCACTTGGGTTTCGCAACCACAAGCGGCGCAAACAACGTCAAACATTTGACGTGGGCCACGGCTACCGCCGCCACCGCCGCCAAAACCTTGGTTGCGTTGTTTTTTAGCGTTACGACATTCTTTACAACGACGTGGAGGCTGAAAGCCTTTGGACGAAAAGAATTCTTGCTCTTCTGGAGTGAAAATGAAATCGGCATTGCAATCGCAACACTGAAGGGTTTGTTCCGTATACATGGAAAATAGTTCCTAACGTTAGGGATGATTATATTGGCTAACCAGACGAGAACCACATTTCGTGACCATTAGTAATCCATGACCAGATTTGGACGGATCCCTTCAGATTTGCTATTGCCATTATCCGCCATGTTTGTAATTTTTCAAGTCCTTTATATCTGGTTCCTCTATATGATGCACCCAAAAGCCCCTAGGGTTATGCTTATAGCCACTTTACTAATCTTTCCTAAAGAAGGCGTTTGTGATGGTTTTTTTGGATGAGCGGCCCGAAAGCAACCGCGATATTTTTATAAAACGGAAAATCCGGCAGTGGTGGATAGTGGGTGTGATGGGCACCCCCCTAGTGCTTTTTTCCGTGGGGTTTAAGTTGTTTCCTCACCGAATGAAGGCGCTGTCCAAAACGCTACCGATAGAGATTGGGGGCGTTGATGGGTATACTATTGTGCCTGTGTTTATTACGGTGCTGGCGGTGCTAACGCTTATTGTAACCTTGGCTAATTGGCGATGCCCTCAGTGCGATGGGTTTTTTGGCCGCAATATTTTTATCCATGGCTGTAACCGCTGTGGCTTCGATTCCAGGGATGATGATAATCGCTTGGGGTAAGTTAAAAATAGCGTATTAATCTAAAGAGGTATCTGCCGCTAGTGCGTTAAGGGCCTGCCATTGGTCGCGCAGCGCGGCGGCTTTTTCAAATTCTAGTAATTTAGCGGCAGCTTTCATTTGTTCTTGCAGTTGCTCTAGTAGTGCTGCTACTTCGGCGTCGCTCATGTGGGCGGTTTCTGCTTTTAAGTTTTCAGCTTCTTCTAGCTTGCTTTTCTTTTCAGGGTCTAGGCCCATCATCTCTAATAGCCCGTTGCTAATGGGCTTAGCAATGGTTTTGGGCACAATGTTATGCTCGGTGTTATAGGCCATTTGTTTTTCTCGGCGGCGGGCAGTTTCATCCATGGCGCGTTGCATGCTATCTGTAATTTTATCAGCAAATAAAAACACCTCGCCGGTGGCATTACGGGCGGCCCGGCCAATGGTTTGAATAAGGCTGGATTCGCTGCGCAAAAAGCCTTCTTTATCGGCATCCATAATGGCAACTAGTGATACTTCAGGTAGATCCAAGCCTTCTCTTAAAAGGTTAACGCCCACTAGCACATCAAAATGGCCTAGGCGTAAGTCGCGGATAATCTCGATCCGCTCTAGGGGTTTAATATCGCTGTGCAGGTAACGCACCCGTACGTTTAGGGCCACATAATATTCGGTTAAATCTTCTGCCATGCGCTTGGTTAGGGTGGTAATGAGGACGCGCTCGTCTTTATCAATACGGCCTTTGATGGCATCCAGCAAGGTATCCACTTGGTGCTGGGTCGGGTGGATAGTAATGGTAGGGTCTACTAAGCCGGTGGGACGAATAATTTGCTCGGCAACTTGGGTGCTTTCGTCTAATTCATACTGAGTGGGGGTAGCGCTAATATAAATGCGCTGGCCAATCCGGTCGCTAAATTCCTCAAAAGTTAGGGGGCGGTTATCGCGCGCGCAGGGCAAGCGGAACCCATAATCAATCAGCGTATCTTTACGGGCTTTATCGCCATGAAACATGCCGCGCACTTGGGGCAGGGTCACATGGGATTCATCCACTAATAATAAAAAATCATCCGGAAAATAATCCATCAGGGTTTTGGGTGGCGTGCCGGCGGGGCGCCCATCAAAAATTCGGCTGTAATTTTCTATGCCGTTGCAGTAGCCCACTTGCTTAATCATGGCCATATCTCGGGCGCTGCGTTGGGTAATGCGTTCCGCTTCTACATTTTTGCCCAGCTGATGAAAGAGGGCCATCTGCCCGTCTAGTTCCGCCTTAATTTCGCTAATAGCGGTATCCACGGTGCGCGTATCCGTTACATAGTGCATGGCGGGGTAAACGACGATATTATCTGGCTTCTCTAAAGTATCGCCGCTTATTTCATCTACCCAGGCAATGCTGTCTAGTTCATCGCCAAACAGTTCTAGGCGGATAAACATGCCCTCTTCATACGCGGGGTAAATATCAATCACGTCGCCACGGATGCGGAAGGTGGCCCGGCTAAAATCGACTTCTACCCGCTTGTATTGGGTTCGTATCAGGTGTCGCAGTAGGGTTTCTCGGCCCACGTCATCGCCAATTTTTAGCCGTAGGGCGGCTTCAAAGTAAGCGTCTGGGGCACCTAGGCCGTAAATGCAGCTCACACTGGCCACCACAATTACATCGCGGCGTTCAAACAAGCTACGGGTGGCACTGTGGCGCAGGCGATCGATGTTATCGTTAATGCTAGCCGTTTTTTCAATAAAAGTATCCGTGCGAGGGATGTAGGCCTCGGGCTGGTAGTAATCGTAGTAGCTAATAAAGTATTCCACGGCGTTGTGCGGAAAAAAGGTCTTCATCTCGTTGTATAGCTGCGCGGCCAAGGTTTTGTTGTGGCTCATAATTAGCGCAGGGCGTTGCACCTCGTTAATTACATTGGCCATCGTGTAGGTTTTTCCGCTACCGGTAACGCCTAGCAAGGTTTGGGTTTCGTGGCCCAAATGTAGGCCTTCTACCAAAGTATTTATGGCCGCAGGTTGGTCGCCCGCAGGCGGGTATTCGGCGTTGAGTTGAAAGGGGGATTCCATAGAAAGTAGAAAAGTGGCTAGACCAATATGGCTTATATTTATAGGCTGTACGGGCAATAGCTTATACAGAAGGGTATAAGGGCATGCGATAGGGCTAGTATAACGAAAAATATGTAGGACGATTGTAATGACCACCACCACTGTTGAGGCGTTGTCCTTGGATGCGACCCCCGGCATCCAAGCCCTGCTGCAAGAACTCTTTAATTTGTTAGATATTCCTTTTGCCAGCGACACGATTACGCGGTCTGACCTTTTTTTGCTATTTGAAGCATGCAAGGTGCGTGTTGTGACCATTGCCAAAAAGGCAACCACGGAGCAGGATACCGACACCGCCGCACTGATTGTGACGCGGATGGGGATTATTACCCACCAAATTCGCTTAATGCTATCGCAACAGCAGATAAAGGCCACGTGTGTCGGGTACACCAACGAAATCCCTAAACTGTTAAAAGAAAGGCCTTACCAAATGATGGTGTTGGATGTGCCTTACGAGCGAGGGATAGACGGCGGTTTGGTCTCTTCTATGCCAGAAGAACTTGCCTACGTGTTAAAGTGCCAACGGGCACTAAATACCCGCCTTAATATGATTGCCATAATGGACCCCTACGATAAACGACGGCCGATTATTGAAAAAACGGGCGTCCATACCATTGTGAAAGAAGGCGGCTGGCAGGCCCAATTAAAAGAGACCTTAAACGACCTTGTTTCCGTTGAATAGGCATTTGTGTTGGCTGTGGTACTAGCGGTATACTGTGGCTAATATTAGGTTAATCAGCGTGTTGCTGTAGTGTAATAAGGTGCGGATAATTGATGACAGTGGATTGGACGCCGTGGCAGTGGTGGGTGGCCTTAAGTGCCTTTTTAATTGTGGTGGAAATGGTCTCTACCAGCTTTTATGTTTTCTTTTTTGCTATGGGGGCTGCCGCAACGGCGGCTATCTCTTTTGCGTTGGGTTACCAGCTAGAGCGAGAATTGGCCGTGTTTTTAGGGGCCAGCATTATTAGCATTTGGCTGTTTAGGCCCTTGATGTGTAAGTGGCTTAAAATAGGCGAACAACCCTCGGTGGCCAGTAATGTGGGGGCCCTAATGGGCGAAGATGCCAAGGTGCTAGAAGCGGTTACAGAAGATGGTGGCCGCATTAAACTGCGCCAAACCGGCGAAGTGTGGAGCGCATATGTGCCGGTGGGCCACACCCCTATTGAAGAAGGCCGAACGGTTGTGGTGCAAGCTGTAGATGGCGCCAAATTGTGCGTTGTGGCCACAGACTAGTCGTTATTATCAAACTCGTTACCTGCGTTACCCGTTTTTTCAGCGTTGTATAAACAAGGATTCCCTTCCATGGAAATGTTACTTCTGTTTTTAGTCATCATGTTTTTTGTGGTGCTCTCCAAATCGGTGCGTATTGTGCGCCAATCTACCGTAGGGGTGGTGGAACGCCTGGGCCAGTATTTGGATACGCGGCAAGCGGGTATTACGTTTTTAATTCCCTTTTTAGATTCCATGCGCCTGCTGGACATGCGCGAGCAGGTATTACCGTTGCCTCCCCAGCCTGTTATTACCCGCGATAACGTGACCATGAATATTGACGCCGTTATTTATATGCAAATTACGGACCCCTTCCGCGCGAGTTATGAAGTAAACGACTTGATTTTAGCTGTGGAAAAGCTGGCCCTAACCACCATTCGGAATGTGATTGGTGAAATGAGCCTGGATGACACGCTAAGTAGCCGGGATGTGATTAACACCCAGTTGCAACATGTGCTGGATGATGCCACCAGCAAATGGGGCATGAAGGTAAACCGCGTGGAATTAAAAGATATTAACCCACCGCGCGATATTGAAGAGGCGATGCAGAAACAAATGCGTGCCGAGCGCGAAAAACGCGCCACCATTTTAACGGCAGAAGCGGAAAAACAATCGGCCATTTTAGATGCGGAAGGCGAAAAAGAAGCGCGCATTCGTCGGGCAGAAGGGGTGCGAGAAGCGGCTATTTTAGAATCGCAAGGTCAGGCAGAAGCCATTCGTCAAATTCAGCAGGCAGAAGCGGATATGCGCTTTTCTGTGTTGGATGCCTTAAACCGAGCCAACCCAAGCGCGGGTACTATCCAAATTAAGTACCTAGAAGCTTTAGAACAATTAGGCGACGGGCAAAGTAACACACTGCTGCTGCCGTACGAATCCGCTGCCTTTATGGGCGCCATTACCGGTGGCCTAAAAGCCGTGGATGCCGCCAAGGATAACTAACCCTCGGCCTGTGCATCATTAATAAATGTAACAAGAATAAGCAAATGGGCGCCTTTTGGTGTTTTTATTTATAAGTCACTTATTCTATGGCTATGGCTATGGGATATGGCCCCTAATGATGGACACTGGGGCACGCGCTCACATGTTATGTAACGGCTTTGGGAACATACGCCAAACAGTAGTCGTCTACAGTACACCGCCTTTTTAAACCTTAATATATGGCGCGGTATGGGCTAATTAATACAGTGACTTAATTCAATTTAGATGACGGATAATGATGATGACGGACCAGCAACACAACACCACCAATACCAATACTGCTAAAAAACAGGGTAAAGCCCCACGCAAGGTAGTGGTTCAATCGTCGGTGCCTTCGTCTCATCCACTTAAGTTTTTAAAAATGCGCCAGCACCAGCAGGCGTTTTTAAATTGGCTTACTGCCAGCGATGAAAACCCCAGCCTACAGTTTGTGCGCTAGGCTATTAAGGTTAAGCCGTACCCGCGCCCGGTAGCGAGTTGTTAAACTCTCTGCTAGACTGAGTGTATGTATTATATGGGCTTACAGGGATACACAAAGCAATGGCAGACCAAACCGCACTGGGTTTTTTACAAGATGAGAAAACAGACCAGTTTAACCGCTATGTGGAAGCACAGGGTGGCGCGGTGGATTTACAAAATGCCCATTTGCGCAGCTATGATTTGCGAAAATGCCATTTAACCCAAGCTGATTTGCGGGGCGCCTACATGCGGGCGACGGATATTCGGGCGCTGGATTTAAGCGAGGCCCAACTGGAAGGGGCCAGTATTAAAGATGCCAAAATCAGTGGGGTACAATTCCCGCGGGATGTAAGCGCCAATGAAATTAACCTAAGCGTTACCCATGGTACCCGTATTCGGCAGGGGTTATAAACCCGTCATGACGAGTACAGGGGCGCAACCGGTGTTTACCTGCGCAGAGATAATTGCGGCCACAGAAGGCACCTGGGTAAATCCTAGCGATGCAATACCCACCATTAGCGGCCCCCTAAGCACGGATACACGCACTTTAGCGGCAGGTCAGTGGTTTATCCCGATTGTGGGGGAGCGTTTTAACGGCCACGATTTTTTACAACAAGCCATTCAGGCGAAGGTGGCGGGTTGCTTGGTTCAGGCTGGGCAGATACACAACCTTGCCAGCTTAACTAATGGGCATATCCCGATTATTGAAGTGGCTGATACCACCTTGGCCTATTTGGCTATTGCCGGATGGTACCGTAAGCAGCGATGTGCGGGCACGGTGGTGGTTGGCGTAACGGGCAGTAGCGGCAAAACCACGGTTAAAGAGATGCTGGTGGCGGCCTTATCGCCCTATTGTACGGTGCAGGCCACTGCAAAAAACTTTAATAATGATATTGGCGTGGCCCAAACTTTGTTGGGCTGCCAGCCGAGTACGGATGTGTTGATTGTGGAAATGGGGATGCGTGGCCTGGGCGAAATTGAACGCCTTTCTGTAGCCGTCCAGCCAAGTGTGGCGGTTATTACCACGGTGGGCAGTGCCCATATTGGCCGCTTGGGGAGCAAGGCGGCCATTGCCCAAGCCAAGGCAGAAATTATGGCTGGGCTAGTGCCCCATGCGGCGGTGCCTAGTAGCCCGGTGGCTATTTACCCAAGCAATGCAACCTTACTAACCCCCTGGGTAGCGGCCTTGCCCGCCACTATTCAGCGCCACCCTTTTACGGTGGTGGCAGGGCCCGTGCAGTCGCCTGTGGCGGGGGCCCATATGCAGGGCAATGCCAATGCAGTGGCCTTGGTAGGTCAGGCCTTGGGGTTATCTCCTCAGCAAATTCAGGCGGGGTTAAACACCTATGTGGTGCCAGAAGGCCGCGGAAACCTAATCACCCTATGTACCTCGCCCCATCACACCTTGATTAGTGACGCTTACAATGCCAACCCAGAAAGTATGGCCGCCTCTTTGCATCACTTTTTTGCCACCTATGCCACCGGCCACCAGGTGGCGGTACTGGCGGGCATGAAAGAATTAGGCGATTTTACGGACAGTGCCCACCAACAGGTGGGGGCGCTATGGCAGCAGTTGGCTTTAGGGGCTACCGTGCCGCCAGCATTGTGGCTTATTGGGGATGAATTTAAATCAACGGCAGCAGCGGTCTCCGCTGCCGGGTTACCTTGCCAGTGGTTGGCCAGCATTCCATCAGCACCAACGGCCATGGTGCCACTGATTGATGCCATGGTTCAGGCGCTACCGTTACAAGCAGAGGGGGCGGTACTATTAAAGGGCTCTCGGGCTTACGGGTTGGATGCGCTAGGAGAAGCCTTGGTACTGCACTACGCGAAGCAAGTAACTGCGGTATAATACGGGCTGTTGTTAGAGCCTGAAGGTGAATACGTTATGCTAACCCTTGTGGTGGCTTTGTTACTGGGGTTGTTGGGCACGGTACTGTCTGTGCCGGTGTGGATTCGTTGGCAACAACATCGCACCTTGGGTCAATCCATCCGAGAGGTAGGCCCGCAGGCCCATTTGGCTAAGCGGGGCACTCCTACCGCTGGTGGGCTGTGCATGCTGCTGGTGTGGTTGCTGGGTGCAGCGTTATTGGTGGTTATGTACCCCCACTTGCTTACCCCGGCTTTTGGCCTGGCGGTGGGGGCTACCGTGTTGTTGGGGGCTGTTGGTTTTACGGATGACTGGTTAAAAATGACCCGCAATGATAATAGCGGCGTGAGTGGTTACCTAAAATTAGGCGCGCAGGCCTTAGCCGGTGGCGCCATAGGCTGGTGGGGTTGGCAACACCATGGCGGCGCTACCCAAGTATTTGGGGTTACCTTGGTGCTGGGGTGGCTGTACCCTTTGTTTGCCGCCTGGGTGCTAGCGGCCTTTTCTAATGCGGTTAATTTAACCGATGGCGTGGACGGACTGGCAGCCACCACCCTTTCCATTACTTTTATGGTGCTAGCGGTGTTGTGTATGGCGATGGTGTTACCCGGCTTGGCGGTGCTGTGTCTTCTGGCGGTGGGTACATTGGTGGGCTTTTGGTGGTTTAATCGGCACCCGGCCAAGGTGTTTATGGGGGATACCGGCAGCCTGGCCTACGGCGCGCTAGTAGCAGCCATCGGCCTATTGCTAGGGCTAGAGTGGTGGCTACTGTGCTTTGGCCTGCTATTTGTATTAGAGGCGGTTAGCGTGGTGTTACAGGTGGGTAGTTTTAAGCTTACCGGTAAGCGGATTTTCCGCATGAGCCCGCTGCACCATCACTTTGAACTGGGCGGCATGAAGGAAACCCAGATTGTACGCCTGTTTATGGGCATCCAACTGCTGGGTGTACTGCTTGGGCTTGCGCTATTACCGTTACTCGGGGTGTAATATTGGTATGACTGCCTGTACCCACCCCCTCCCTACCCAACCCACGCCCGCCCAACTGGAGTGCGCCACAACGGTTATTCTGCCGAATGACTGGCAGGGCCAGCCTTTAACAGTATTGGGGTTATCTAAAAGTGGGATGGCGGTGGCCCGTTATGTGGCTAGCCGTGGGGCCCAGGTATTTTTAAGTGAAATGTTGCCCGCCACCCCCAACAACGCTACCCAACGCCGAGAAATGGCCGCGTTAAATGTGGCGGTAGAAACCGGCGGCCATACCCATCAGTGCTACCAACATGCACCGTTAGTGGTGGCTAGCCCAGGGATACCCCCGAGCAGCCCTATCTTGCGCCAGTTATCGTTATCTAAAATCCCAGTAATTAGTGAAGTGGAACTGGCGTGGCAAGAAGCTGGCCGCCAAGCTACCCCCCCCTTTTGGGTAGGCATTACCGGTACTAATGGTAAAACCACCACCACCACCCTTATTGGCGAATTGTTCAAGGCCCATGCAGATTCGCCCCAGCAGGTTGGTGTGTGCGGCAATATTGGCACCCCCGTGCTGGATGCCATGATGACCCAGCCGGAGTTGTCTCACTTGGTGGTGGAACTCAGCTCTTTTCAATTAGCCTTTTCGCCTTGCTTAACGCCAGCGGTGGGGGTGTTTTTGAACCTTAGCCCAGACCATATTAACTGGCACGGCAGCATGGAAGCCTACAAACAAGCCAAGGCCAGTTTGTTTGCCCATATGACCCCCAACCAAGTGGCGGTACTAAATGGCGAAGATGAGGCGTGCCAAGGGGTGGCCGCTGATACCGCCGCCCACGTGGTATGGTTTACACGCCAGGCCACCTTGCCGGATACGGCGACTGTTGGTGTGGTGGTAAACAAGGGTGCCCTGTGTTGGGTGGATAAGCAAAACGATACGGTTGAAGCCATTTTGCCTATTAACGATTTGCGCTTGCGTGGGCAGCATAATGTGCAAAATGTGGCGGCGGCCATTGCGGTGGCCAAGGCCTCAGGGATTGCTTCCGCTAAAATTGCCAGTGTGTGCAAAGGGTTTAAAGGGGTGGCTCATCGCCTGCAAACCTTGCACACGTATCGTCACCCGCGCCATGCCTTTGCCTGCCAAGTGGTTAATGATAGTAAGGCAACTAATGTGTTGGCCGCTGTGGCGGCTGTATCCGCTTATGGCGATACCCCCACCTCCGTGTTGCTTGGGGGGCGCCCTAAGGATGAACCCTTAACCCCCTTGGAAGAAAAGCTAGCCGCCCACCCCTTAACCGGCATGGCCTTGTACGGCGAGGCCATTGAGCGGTTTACGCCATTGGCCACCCAGGTAGGGGTACCGTTAGTTTCTGCAACGGGGCTGGATGATGCGTGCCGAGTATGGGCCAATGCCATTACAGAAGGCCGCATACCATGTACGGGCAATACCCTAACCTTATTGTTTAGCCCGGCTTGCGCCAGCTTTGACCAATACCGAGATTTTGAAATACGAGGCAATGCCTTTGCTATGGCGATAGACACCGCCTTGCAGGCAGAAGGCTGGGAGGTTACTGCCGAATGACACCTGTACGCACCCCTCGGGTGGCTAAACCGCGCCCACCTAAATACCGCATGGGCCTGCCAGACAACTTTTTGTTGATGGTGGTAGGCTTGCTGCTGGCCATGGGGCTGATGTCGGTGTATTCCGCCAGTGCCACCCACGCCCAGCTAGAAACTGGCAATAGCCTGGGCCTGGCGTTTAAACAACTGATTGCCATGGGTATTGGTGTTGCCGGTGCGTTTGTTTTTGCTAACCTTCGTCCCCATGTGTACCAAACAGTGGCACGGCCCATGGCCTTGCTGGTAATTGGGCTGCTGGCGTATACCCTGGTAGCAGGTAAGGTGGCCAACGGTAGTGAACGCTGGATAGCCATCCCTGTGTTTGGCCAGTTTCAGCCCAGTGAGTTTGCCAAAATTGCCACCGTATTATTGCTAGCGGATATGTTGGCCCAGGCCAAGCGCTTTACCTGGCACCATATGATTAACCTGGCCATGGTGGCGGTGATGATTGGGCTTATTTTTAAGCAACCCAACCTAAGCATGACCATGATTTTAGGCACCTTAACCCTGGCCGTCTTGGTGGTGGGCCGCTGGCCTATTTGGCTGTTTTTGGTGGGTATTCCACCAGTGCTGTATGGGGTGTATTTAAAAATTCAACAAACGGAATACCAGTGGCGCCGCATTGTGGGGTGGTTAAACCCTTGGGCCGATGCCCAGGATACTGGGTATAACCTGGTGCAAAGCTACTATGCTATTGGTAGCGGTGGCTTGGTAGGGGCTGGCTACGGACAATCCGCGCAAAAATTGTTTTACCTGCCCTTTCCGTACACGGATTTTATTTTTTCTGTGATTGCAGAAGAGTGGGGCTTTATGGGTAGCACCTTGCTGGTGGTGGTGTTTGCCATGCTGGCGTGGCGTGGGTTTAGGGTGGCCATGCGCGCCCCAGATCTTCACCCCCGTTTGCTGGCCTTTGGGCTTACCTTTGTCATTATTATCCAGGCCTTAATTAACATGGGCGTGACGACGGGCTTGTTGCCGGTAACGGGTGTTACCCTGCCTTTAATTAGCTATGGGGGCACCAGCATGATGGTAACCCTGTGGATGCTGGGCATGCTGCTGGGCGTTTCTCGCTTAAGTAAAACCATCCCTTTGCCTACAAGCGATGAAGCAACAGGCCAAGGAACGGCCACTGGGCTAACCCCCCAGCCGGTTTAAGGGGTTTTGGGTATGACAAGCCAGGCTCCGCATATTGTACTGACGGGCGGCGGCACGGGCGGCCATATTTTTCCGGCGCTAACGGTGGGCGCCGCTTTGCGCCAACAATTGCCAGAGGCCCAGATTGATTATGTGGGCCAGCCCACCGGGCTAGAGTTTGAACGGGCGACGAAGGCGGGGTTTCCTTTTACTCGTATTACTTTTAGCGGTATGCCCCGTGGGCTTACCTGGCGATGGGCCGCCTGGTTGCTGCAAGGGGTTATTGCCACAGGTACCATGCTGTGCCGCTTTATTGGTAAACGCCCTAAGGTGGTGTTTGCTACCGGGGGGTATGTTACGGCACCGGTGCTGGCGGCGTGCGTGGTGTTGGGTATTTCGTATGTGCTCCACGAGCCGGATGCTATGCCGGGCTTGGTGAACCGATTGTTCTGCCGTTGGGCTGCCGCCATCACGTGTGCCTTTACACCTGCCACCCAGGTGCTGGGTACGGCTAAAACCACCGTTACCGGCAACCCAGTTCGTACAGATATTGGGACTGTGGATAAAGCTGCCGCTCAGCAACTGTTGTTTGGTAGCGCTATAAGTGGGCCATGTGTATTGGTGATGGGAGGCTCTCAGGGGGCGGCTAGTATTAACCAGGCGGTGGCCAACGGGGCAGAAGGCTTGCATAGTACCCTGGGTGCTACGGTGTTGCACCAGGTGGGCGCTAAGCACTGGCAGCGGTTTAAGGAAGAACACCCCAGCCCTTCCGCCTATTATCAGCCCGTGGCCTTTATTGAAGATATGCCCACGGCCTTGGCGGCGGCGAATGTGGTGTTGTGCCGATCCGGGTCGATCACGTTATCCGAATTAGCCATGGCTGGGGTGCCAGCAGTATTGGTGCCCTACCCCCATGCGGCGGCAAACCACCAATATAAAAATGCAATGGCCTTGGTGAATGACGGCGCGGCTGTGTTGTTGGCGGATAGGGATTTATCTGCAGAAACGGTAATAAGTCATATAGAGCGGGTATTGACGCCGGAAGCTAACGCTGCCATGCGAAAAAGGATGCAGCAAAGGGCCCTGCCACAGGCCACCGAAACCATTGCCAGCCGTGTAGTAGCAATAGCCTGTGATTGACACCTTTGGTAGGCTTGCCTAAAATACTTTCTACCCATTCATATTGGGGAGTCGCCAAGTGGTAAGGCACCGGGTTTTGGTCTCGGCATTCGTGGGTTCGAATCCTACCTCCCCAGTTTTTTATAATCCCCTGTTACACACCGTAGCGGGGGATTATTTGTAACTATTACCCGGTTTTACTTGGTAAACTAGCAATTTATTCTAATATATCGTTTTTATTACTATATAGTTTTTATTGTATGGCTCGGTATTACCATAGCCTGCTAGCCCACGTGCGTGGGCATTAATTACCCAACTTATATATACATTGCAAAGCACATAACGGATTATGGCATCACCTCAACTCATCTTGGAATTGTCTAAAGGGTTTTTCAATAGAAATAACCCGGTGCAAGGCGTGGTGGCCAATATTACCCAAGCGGTGCATTCGGTACTAACCTATAAAAGTAAGATGCGGTTATTAAAATATAAATTTATGCTGGCCCAGCAACAAATGAGTGAAATGGAAGAACATATCGTTTCTGGGGCGGTAGAACCGAGCGGTGGGCGCCTAGATAGGCCTTTTTAGCCTGAAAACCGGCGATAGATAACAAAATGTTACGGGAAAAGCGGGTAATTTGTTACACAGTCGCAACAAAATGCCTGTGCTGGGTTTAATGCCAATGTTGCATAGTATTCCTTTTACTAATTATTTAGCAGGGGGGGTGTCGACGCAACCATTGCATGTCAGAGACAACATTCTATAGTTACACCGAGAGACTGACCGTTGATTGGCCAATACCATATTGGTTTTTCAGTAGGAGAGTACGAGAGATTTACAGACAGGCTGTATGAGTTACGCATTTTCATCCAGTATATTGCTTTCCCTTGTGGCCCAGGAGTACGACCTGGAAGCCGAGGTATTTCGCCTTAAAAGCGAATTGTTTGCAATGCATGCCTCTCGTGGTGCGTTAGAAGCCCAGGTCAATACTAATCCGCATTCTCGGTTAGCCATGGCGCTACGCTCCCAGCTAATTACGATTAAGCAGGCGGAAAAATTTATCACGATGCGATTAAACCAAGTTCAACCGCAAATCCAGGCCAACCAACAGATGCAGCAATCTGTTAAGCAAACCGTACAAAAAAGCGTTAAAATATTCGGAACCTGGGGCGGTGGTGGCTAATTTAGCCGCATAGTAGTGCTGTAAACGTTAGTGTGAGGGTGTCAGTAGCGATGCCTGCTTGTTGGCCTGTAAGGCAGCTTGCACAGGCTTGTAACTTAGCCGGTGGTAAGGCGTTACCCCTTGGGCTAATAATGCGGCTTTATGATGGGGCGTTGGGTAGCCCATATTACTTTCCCAGCCATAGCCTGGGTAGTGGGTGGCGATATCGCTTACCCACATGTCGCGGGTGTGCTTGGCCACTATACTAGCGGCGGCAATTACATAGGATTGGCCATCCCCTTTAATAATGGCTTGCTGGGTGCGTTGCTGAGAAGGGTGGGCTTGTTGGAGTAGAGGGTCAGGCAAGGTGGCGCGGCCATCCATTAACAGGTGGTGGGCTGAATGTTGGATTGCTGCATGGTTGTGGACCAATTGCTGGTAGGCGCGCACAGCGGCCAGTAAAGAAGCCTGATGCACGTTTACCTCATCCACTTCGGTATGGGATACCCAGCCAATACCCACGTGGCAGGTTTCCATAATGGCACGGTAGGCGGTGGTTCGTTGTGGTGCCGTCATGGCCTTAGAATCGTTGACGGGGTGAAGGCCTGCAATAGCAACAAGGTGTTGGGTGGTTACCTGTTTAGGCAGGCACACAGCCGCCGCCACCACAGGGCCCATACAGCACCCGCGGCCCACTTCATCCAACCCAATCAGGGTAGTGGCTGGGTCTTGCTGCTCTGCGATGTCATCGTCAAAGGCCAGCAGGTGGGGTAGGCGCCAAGGTTTAGTCGGCATGGGCGGTATCGTCGCTATCCGGGCAAGTTTCTAAGGTTAGGTGGCCTAGGTGGCCTTGGCGGTAATCTGCCAGCACGGTGCGCGCCGCCCGAGAAATATCCATATCGCCCCCACCGGCTAACCACCCCCGCGATTGGGCGATATTGGCCAAGGTTAGCTCACTGTCAGAATCCAAGCGGTAGTGGGTCGGGAGCAGGCTAGGGTAGGTTTCATTAACGTGACGTAAAAAGGCGTTCGCTACAAGCTCTTCATCGTAGGCGGCATCGCCCACACTGCTAACCATGGCCAATAAGGCCCCACGGGTTAGGTGCTCATCCTGTTGTTGCACCTCGGCCATGGTATCCAGCACTGGGGGGATAACCCCAGGGGTATCCAGGAGCTCTACCTGTGGATGAATACGCACCCATTGCACTTGGCGTGTAACCCCGGCCTTGTGGCCTGTATGGGTTTTTTTCTGCTTAACCACCGCGTTAATTAGGGTGGATTTACCCACATTGGGCATGCCTACTACCAGTAAACGCACCGGGCGGGGCTTTAGCCCTTTTTTGGCTCGCTTCCCTTGGATAGCATCGCCTAGTTTTATGCACTTGGGGATAAGGTGCTGCACGGTGTTGGGCCGAATACTTTGGGCGGTAACGACCAAGGTGGCTGCCTGGCGGTGCTCTTTGCCATACTGTTTAAACCACTTTAGCCATGCTTCGGTTTGTTGCTCATCGGCTAAATCCGCCTTGTTTAACACAATAATGCAGGGTTTATTAATATAGCGTTGTTGTAATCGCTGGTTCGTGGTGGCCATGGGCAGCCGCGCATCCACCACTTCAATCACTACATCACATAAATCCACCCATTGGCTAAGCTGGCGTTCTACCTTGGCAATATGGCCGGGGTACCATTGTATAGGGGGGCGAGACATGGCAATGCTTCGTTAGGAAGAGGGTAAAGAAGGAAACGGCGGTAAACAAAAACGGCTGCGAGCAATGTGCGCACAACCGTTTTAGGGGTAAAGTTTTAAACGCGGTGCGGTATCTACTCAGTCGCCGCTGCGTCAGTGCTGTCAGGCGCCACTGGTTCTGCAGCAGGTTCGGGTTTGGGGGCGTCTGCCTTAGGTGCTGCTTTTTTAGCAGCCTTTTTGTTGGCTTCATCCAACTTGTAAGCAGAGAGCTTCTCGCGAATACGAGCGGCTTTGCCTGCCCGACCGCGCATGTAGTAAATACGAGAGCGACGAACACGACCGCGACGCAGTACCTTAATGCCTTCTACCCGAGGGGAGTGAAGTAGGAAGATACGCTCTACGCCGATGCCTTGGAAGACACGACGAACGGTGATGGTACGGCTGGTACCGCTGCCGGCCTGACGGATAACCACGCCTTCAAAAGCCTGTAAACGCTCTTTGGCACCTTCTCGGATGCGAACGTTTACTTTAACCGTGTCACCGGTGTTAATATCAGGGAGTTCGGCCTTGGTGTAGGCTTGTTCGATGGTATGAATTAATGGATGCGTCATGGTGCGGAATCCCGTTAAAGGTAAAAACAAGTGATAAAAATTAAGTTGAATAAGACGCCTGTGGCGTATTAGCCCGTCATTATCGTCAGGCGAGCCTATCATTATAAGGTGTCCATGAGGAATTGCAACGGGCGCGCTTGAGGCAAAACCCTATGGGGTTGGCGGTACGGGTGGAATTAAAGGGTCGTTAGGGGTGGGCGGGCCATTATACACGTCTACAGCCACGTTGGCCACGCTTTCGGTGGGTGTTGTTGGGTCGCTTGCTTGGGGGGCAGAGAGCTGAAACTCTCGCCGCACGGGTGGGGGGGCTGGCCGCGGCGGACGAACGGCTTGGGTAGATTGAGGTGAGTAGGGTGCCGGATGAACCGGAGTGGTGGGTAGGGCTTGCTGGTTGGTATCCAGGCCGGTGGTTGTGCCTTGGTTAGGGGTTGGTGGCCCTATCAGGGGTTCGCCGGTGGCATTTTCCATATCCTGGGCCATGCCGTCGTCTAGCAGGCTTTCGTCAACCTCTAGCTCGGGGTCTTCCAGGTACTCATCCATGGCGATGGGGGTTTGGTGGAGGGGGTTATCCTGTTCGGTGTCGGCAAGCAAGCTAAAATCAACGGTATTAATAAACGCTAGGGTTAAGGGGCTAACATGTTGCCAATTAAACCTACGGGCCGCCCCACGCGGATACCCACGCAAGGTGTGCCCCCAAATTTGTGCTGGGGCACCGCCTCCTACCAGGTGGCTTACGGGCTCGTTATCATCTCGGCCCATCCAAACACCCATTAAGGTGTTGGGGGTATAGCCTACAAACCAACCATCTCGGTTATCATCGCTGGTGCCGGTTTTGCCGGCGGCTGGGCGGCCAATATTGGCGGCTCTGCCGGTGCCTAGTTTTACCACGCCTGCCATTAGGGCTTGCATGGGTTCGGTGGTGCTGGGTTCTAATACGGTTTGGGGCATGGCGTAATGTTTAAATAATTCGCGGCCCTGGCGGTCGGTTACACGGGTAATGGCGTGGGGTTCTACCCGTTGGCCATTGGCCCCAATGGCCCCAATGGCGGCACACATTTCCCACAAGGTTGTGCTAGAGCTACCCAAGGTCAACGAAAGGTTCGGCTCCAAGGTAGAGCGCACACCTAAGCGTTTGGCCAGTGCCACCACATTACTGGGGTCAATGGCGTGGAGCAGCTTTACTGCCACAATATTGTTAGAGGTGATAAAGGCCCGCGCCAGAGTGGTGGGGCCAACATGCTCGCCGCTATAATTTTTTGGGGCCCAATCCTTCACTTGTATGGGCACATCTAGGTATACCTGGTTAAAGGGTAGCCCGCGCTCCATGGCGGCGGCATAGGTAAACACCTTAAACAACGACCCTGGTGGGCGATTAGCCAGCTTAACCCGGTCGTACTGGCTTTTAGCGTAATTTCGCCCCCCTATATAAGCCAGTATGTCTCCGCTGGGTAGGTCTAACATTAGGGCGGCCACTTGTAGGGCAGGCGTGTTGGCAAGCTGTGGATTATTAAGGATGGCGGTATGGGCGTGTTGTTGGGCGGCAGGGTCTAGCGTGGTGTGGATTTGAAGACCACTTTGCCAAAAAGTTTGTTCATCCAGGCCAAAGTAATCTCTAATTTGTTGGATAACATATTGGGTAAAGTAGGGAGCACCATGGGCATCGCTGACTAATCGGCCGTGGGGGTTTAGGGTGAGGGGGGTATCCTGGGCGGCTTTGGCTTTTTCTGAAGTAAGGTAACCGGCCTCTACCATGTTTTGCAGCACTTCATTGCGGCGGGCCGTGGCGTCGTCTTTATTATAAAAAGGGTTGTACTGGCTTGGGGCCTGGGGTAACCCGGCCAGGGTAGCGGCTTGGGGCAAGGTTAGGTTGGCTGGTGGCACATTAAAATAAATTTGGCTGGCAGCAGCAATGCCGTAGGCCCCTTCGCCAAAATACACGTTGTTTAGGTAGGCTTCCAGTATGTCATCTTTGCTAAGGCGTTGCTCTAGTTGGAGAGACAGCCAAACTTCTTGGAGTTTCCGTTTGTAGGAACGGGCATTAGAGAGATACAGGGTGCGCACCAATTGCTGGGTAAGGGTACTGGCCCCTTGAGAGACAGATTTTTGCCGTAGGTTGACCAACATGGCGCGGGCAATGCCTAGAGGGTCTATGCCAGGGTGGGCATAAAAGCGGCGGTCTTCTGTGGCAATGAGGGCCTGGATAAACTGTTCGTTGACGTTAGCCAAGGCCATATGCTTATGTTGGAATTTTCCGTAGGAATAGATAGGGTGATTGTGGCGGTCTAAGATGACCGTGTTTTGGCCGTTGCCGGGGGCATGCTCTTTTAACAAGGTATCGATATTAGGGGTGTCTTGCAGGGCTAAAAACCCTGCAATGCCAGCGATAGCCAGGGCAACAATAGATAGGGTGAGGAATAGTCGGATCATGGGGGTGGGCAGCTCTATAGTGGCGGGCAAATCGCCCGTGCCTGTGATGTGTTGCCCATTATACTAACCGGGCACAGCAAATGCGAACCTTACCAATGTCGCCAGCCCCTTACTATAGGTAGTGGAGCTTGCTGTATGGCGGATTACTATTGGCCGATACCCTGACTTGATATGACACACCCCAACACGTTACCCATTTTTAGCGCTTTTTTAGCTGTTACCTTGCTTTGCGGGGTTGGGGTGGCGCCCGCCTTGGCACGTGGCAAGCAACAAGCAGCCCAAGAGGCGGTGGAAGCTGGTGAAATGGCCAACTATTGGCTTAAACATCCTACCAGTAGCCGCTTTGTGGCACCTAACCCGTATACTCGTGCCCCTGTCGTCGCGAGCTATATGCGGATCTCTCGAGACAGGCCCATATTACAGGCCTTGGCCTTGTTGGCCAATAGCGATTACAGCCATATTATTACCCATATACAGCAACGGGGCGGGCGAGTTATTTTTAAGGATATGAAGACGTTGGGTAAGGCGGTAAAAAATTATGATGCGGTGAGTTGGCTCAGCCCATCACAGGCCAACGGCCAATCTCAGTGGATGATTTTTATTAATTACCAGCACCAACACGCCCCTGTGGAAGCCTTGGCGGCCATTATTGCCCACGAAGCACTGCATTTTGATGGTGAAAACAGCTTAGCTGAAGAAGTGGCTGGTTGGCAGCAAGAAGGCACGGTTTGGGCTGCCTTTACCGAACAAAGCCCTAACCTTCGTGCTGGGGAAGACCCTATTATTCTGCGCTTAGAAACCATTCGTAAGGCCATAGAAGGAAACACCTTGCAGCAGCTCGTTTCAAGTAACCCTGGCTACGCCACCTTGCAGCCCCATTCTCATGGGTTTGGCTTGTAAAACAGGTCTGCAATTAGGCGGGGATTCTATGTATTCACTTTGTAACAAAATATAAATAATATTTAATGTTGTTAGCCATCATGCCGATACTAAGATTAACTCCGTATTATCGGGCTCCATACTTGAATCACTTGAGGGAAATCACATGTACAAAGCATTACTACAAAGAAAAGCAAAAAAAGGCCAAGGCCTGGTTGAGTACGCACTAATTATTGCACTAATTGCCGTTGTGCTTATTGGCTCACTGCAAGGTGTTCAAACATCTATTGCCGGTGTATTTGGTGATATTAACACCGCACTTGGTGCTATTTAATATAGCAGCGTAGTATTTTAAAGATTTATTGTCAGGGCTTTTATAGTATTTGCCCTGACAATTTTTTAAGCTGTTATTGGCTTTACTGGCTAGCGTTTAGGTAGCTACAACATATTAAATACGATATAAATTATGATGAATTGAGACGTTGCCCATGAGCATGTTACACAATAGAAAACGGCTTATCCCCACACACAAAGGCCAAGGTATATTGGAATTTGGCTTAATTGCGTTGTTGGTTGGTGTGGCGGTTATTGGGGCAACACAAACCTTACGCCCAAATTTTGAGGACCATATGGCTTCTGTGGCCATGCTGGAAAACACCGGGGTGGAAACAACGGCCAGTACCTTTAAAATGGCCAATCCTAATGCGGGTAGCAATGGGGCACCCCCCACGTTTAATGTGGGCATTGGGAATAACGGTAATGTGGAGTACACAGCGCCGGATGGTTCCCCCTATGCAGGCAACCCGTTTGCCGCGCCAGCCTATACCCCGCCTGGCCCACAAGGTACAAGTTAATTTATTAAAAAAAGTGTAAAATGGTAGTATAGCTACTGTACCTTGGCTAAGCGTTTAGCCTTAGGGGCGGTGATAACTGTTGCTAAAGGGTTGGTTATACATTGATGGCGCATACAAATACAACAGCACGTCCGGGCCAAGCGTTGGTAGAGTTTGTTATTATGATGCCCTTTGTTGTGGTGTTATTGCTGGCTTCTACTTATATTGGCTTTGGGTTGTTGCAATACCATGTCACGGCCTCTCACCTTAGGGGTGTCCATAAAAACATGGAGCGCTATGCCAGCCTGATCGACCCCCTTTACCAAATACAGCAAGACGTTGGCAATGGGTACACCGTAACGGAAGAAGGTGGCAATAAATTTAGGGGCCGAGTGATAAAGGCCACCAAAACGTATAGTATCCCTAATCTTCCGTTTATACCGGCCATTACTCTTATTAGCAGCACCACCGTGCCAGGTGCACTAATGGAAGGCTTGAACGGCCCGTTTTTACCCGCGCTATCTAACTTGGGCAATGGCCCAGGCACGTACCCGGATATTCCAGGTAGTGGCGGCGGTAATGCTATTGGCTCTGCTGCCATACAACTGGCGGAAAGTAATTTGTTTAGAGACATGATGTTTTGTGCCGATATGACCTATTGCTACGGACGAGATTTGGCAGGGGCCGCCACCAGCTATGCGTCATCTGACTTGAGCTCGCATTATACGGGCAGTGTGTTTTCTCACGTAACGGATAATCTTGACTTGGCCCTGCCGGGCGGTGTTTATATGGATGCCAGCTGTACGGTAACGGATGAGAACTTAGGGCATACAACAACATTATCCCGAGATAGCAATGGTGACGGTACAGATGACTTGGACTTTTCAGGCCCCCAGGTAGTTGATTTTTTAGCGGATAATACAACAGTAGCGTTACACCCCCAATGTTTGGCGGGTTGTAATACTTTGCATGCAGGGGGTACCCAGGCGGATTTTGATAGCTGTGTGAATCCGTGTTTAACAGGTAAGCTGGCTAATGCCCGTGCCTATGTAAATACCCATATACAGCTTGCAACAGCAGCGGGTGGGTGCGGCACAGAAACCATTGTCACCCCAATCAATCCGGTGGTTAATTAGCCATGGAACACAACCACATGCCATTACCTCGCATCGTACGCCGTGCCCAACAGGGCTATGTGGCGGCCTTACTTGGCGGTGTTGGCTTAATGCTATTAGCAGCTATAGGGGTGGGTATTTACACCGGTATTGTGGCCTACGTTCAAGGAGAACTCCATGAAATTGCCCTGTCGACGGCAGGGACGGCAGCGCGCTCTGTGTATGATGATGTTGATGCCACAACTCAGGCGCCTGTACTTAGCCCTGCCAAAGCAGTAACCGCTGGCTGGGAGACCTTTAATAATATGGTTGCTGCCAACACTATTTTAACGGCGTTTAACCCCGGGTTGGATTTACACCCCTTAGGCGATGAGGTGTATGAGGCGATTGTGTTGGCAGAAGTTAACGTGCCGCTACTTGCTATTGTTGGGCTGGATAATATGCTGATAGAGGCCCGCGCTAGTGCTATTTACGCCCAGAATGATTTATCCACCATTGTGCAGGATATTCACTCGCAAGGGGGGGCGCAATTTGTTAATGTGCCGCTGGATTTACCGGTGTTGAATGGCTCTGGGCCAGATATTTATATCAGTACCCTGGCGAGTAGTACCCCCAAAGGCTATCATGGCGTGATGGTGGAGCTATGCGTGAATAATGGCGATTGCTATGATGTTGGCGATGGGGCGTATCCTACCGATGCCACCAAGGGCCTAATTGTAGAGCGCAATGGCCGCAATGTGTTGTATGGCGAATTTTTTATCGATTTAGAAAATGTTGGTATTAATAAAGGAACGACAATTCGAATTGTGGATGACTTGGTAAACGACCGTTATTTAGCTGCCGACCTTAATACCGCCAATAGAAAACGCATACTGGAGTTGGTGCCCCATATGGTGGATTTGTTAGAGTTGCGCACTTTTCACCATGCCTTTATGTGCTTTGAAAATAATTGCAGCTACCCAACAACCCGCTTTGTCGCCGGTTCAACCCCTTATGTGGATTCGAATCCGCCATAGGCATACGGGCTAGGCGATAGGGCACAACGCGCTAACCGGTGGGCCAGTGCGTTGACATAGGTGCCGTTTTGCACCACAATTCTGGCACTTTCTTCCCCTCAATAAAACCAAGGTGTGTCGGGGTGGCGGAATCGGTAGACGCGCACGCTTGAGGGGCGTGTGGAGCAATCCGTGGGGGTTCAAGTCCCCCTCCCGACACCATTTTTACCCGTTATGCCCTGTGGTATAGGGGCGCAGATGGAACTCGCCATGCCAGTCAACTCATCCCAACGCCCTACGGTGGGCATGGTACTGGATCACCCCTTCCCGCCAGATTCCCGAGTGGCCCGTGAAGCCACCACCTTGGTGGACGCTGGCCACCGTGTCCATTTACTATGCGCCCAAGATAAAACCACCCCTTGCCCTGCGGAAGATAGCTATAAAGGCGTTTTGCTCCACCGAGTGGATGCGGTACAACAGGCTCGCCAGCAACCGTGGTGTGATGCCAGGCGCTCTAAGGTGTGGGCCTGTGGGTTGCTAAAAAATTGGCGTTACCAACATCATGGTATTGATACCCCGTGGCAATGGGCAGTTGAGGATTTTATCCAGGCTTATGATATTGATATTCTCCATGCCCATGATTTACGGGTGTTACCGGCAACCATAGCAGCCGCCCAGCAATCGTCGCGCGCGGTTAAGGTTATTGCGGATCTTCATGAGTTTTACCCGGCTTTAATACGTCAGTTAAAATCGAAAAAATCGGCTCGCAAAGGCAAGCGGGCTTACCAGCGCTGGGTAGGGTTTGAACAACGATGGCTACCCCAGGCCGATTATGTGTGGGTGCTGGATAACGCCAGCCGAGATCGGCTTTTGGCATACCCAACAATACAGGCAGGTAAGGTGGGCTTGCTGCCTAACGTGGTTAGTGTGGCAGAGTTTGATGCGATGCCACCGAATGATGCCATTATGCGCCAGTATGTGGGCAAACCAACCTTGGTGTACGCAGGCCATGTAAACCATTTAGGCAGGGGCCTACAGTTTGTGATTGAAGCGCTGCCGGCCCTACTAAACATCGCCCCTGATTGTCGGGTGGTATTGGCCGGGGCCACCCGCCCTGATTATGAAACACACTTGCGCCAACAGGCCGAAAGGTTGGACGTTAGCCACGCAATTGACTGGACAGGCCACCTGGACGATATGGGGATGGCGGAATACATCCAAGCGGCCACGGTGTGCCTATGCCCCACGGTAGAAAGTGAGCAAACCAACAGTGGTATCCCTAACAAGGTGTTTCAGTATGCCTTGTACGGTAAGCCCCAAGTGGTGAGTAGCGCTAAGCCCCAAACCCGTTGGGTAGAGGCCAATCAAGCGGGCCTTTCTTTTGCGAGTGGGGATGTGGCTGCACTAACCCAAGCCGTTGCCAAACTGTTAAACAACCCAGCAACCGCAGAAGCGATGGGGCAAAATGGCCGCCAGGCGGTGCTAAGCCACAGCAGTTGGGAGGCCATTACCCCCGCCTTTTTGGCCGTTTACCAGTAAATAAATGGCTTAGGTTAGGCCAAGGTGGTGGTATGGGCCAGCTCGCTGTCATCGTTAAAGCGTTGTAGCAGTAGGGTAGAGAGTAAAATAACGCCGCCGCCGAGCAAAAAGGCCAGGCCTTCGTGCATGCCGGTTTGGCTAATAATGGGGCCCACCGCCAGGCTGCATAGTAAGCCGGGTGCGGCAATAAAAATGTTAAACACGCCCATTAACACACCCTCTTTACCCTTAGGGATGTGGTTAGACAGCATGGCAAAGGGTACGGATAGGGTGGTGGCCCAGCCCATACCAATCAGCCCCATGCACACCAACAGCATAATAGGGTCGCGCACGATAAAGAGGCTCATCATGGCGAGGGCCATGCATAATTGGGTGGTGGTGTGGACGGCTTTTTTGCCAAAGCGTTGGCAAAGGCCATCGATAAATGGGGAAAAGGCAAAGCAAACCCCGTTGAGTACCGCAAACCCTAAGCTGGCCCATTTCACGCCATCGTTATATAGGGCGGATTGAGGGTCTACAGCGCCAAAGGCTATTTTGGGTACAAACACAGCAAAAAAGATGAACAAACACATTAGGCCAAACCAAGTACCACTGTGGGCCAAGCACAGTACCCATTGGTTAGGGCTTAGGTGGATACCGCCCCACATATGGTTAAAAAAGCCAGTAAGCCCCGCTGTTTTAGGGTGGGTGTTAGCGGCGTGGGCTTCGTGTTGCAGGGCGGTGGAAGGGGCTTCTGGGGTTGTAAAAATAGTCACCCCCATGGCCACTAATATGGCCACGGCTCCTAAGTAAAATAATAGGTGCATGCCATCAATCACAAAGGCAATCATAAAGGCGGCAATCGACCCTAACCCAATGGTTAGGCTCATCATACTGTAGGCTTTGGTTTGGCGCTCTGGGTTAAATACATCCGGTACTAAAGCGCGGTAGGGCCCTTGGGTTAGGTTAATGCTGGCATCCAGCACCCATAGCAATAGGGCCGCCACCAATAACCCCATGGGGAAACTAACCGCTAAGCCCACGGTGCTGGTAAACCACTCGCCAATGGCTTGAGAGTTGGGCATTAGGATAAGGCTGATGGCGATAAGAATACTACCCACCAGTAAAAAAGGCCGACGGCGCCCTAGCGGGCTGCGGTGCTGATCGCTTAATACACCCACAATCGGTTGCACCAGAATGCCGGTTACTGGGCCTGCCGCCCAAATTAGGCTGGTTAGCCAAGGCTCGGAGCCGAGTTTTTCTAGCAAAGGGCTCATTTGGCCCATTTGCAAGGCCCAGGCAAATTGAATGCCTAAAAACCCGATGCTAACTAAAAAAGGGCTGGCCACTTGCTGGCGATGTTCTGCCGGGCGAGTCGGTATGCCGGAGCCAGCGGTTTGAAGCGGTGTGGATTGAGAACTCATAAATGTTACCCAATAATAATAGTGTGATGGTTAAGCCTAATAACGATGCTGATAGTTAGCTTAATATAAAGTGTCGCGGCCCACCATAGGGGGGCACCGTCTGTTTACGAGGCTTTACCCTTACGGGTGCCATTGGTGGTGCTGGTGTTGTTACTTGGCTTGCCGGCTTGCCGAACAAGTACGGCATAGGTGTGTAGGGTGCCCGTACCACGGGTAAGTTTTAACGTGCCGTCGTCATCCACGGTGTATTCATCGTTATTCTCTGGGTTTTTGTACACGGTGCCAGCCGGTTGGTCTAGCAAGTGAATGTCTGGCTCGTATTTTTCTATGCTGGCTTGTGTGGTGTGTATTTCGGGGTATTGCTCATTGGTTGCCCCTAGGATGTTGTCGTAATACTCGCCGGGGACAGGGCTGGGTTTGCCGGTATTTACCATCATAATAATTTGCTGGTTGGTCTCAGGGGTCGCCGCGGTTGTGTTGCTGCTGGCTTCTGCTGGGCCACCATCCCAGGCGGCCAGTAATACACCATGGGTGTCATCCTGGGTGATATTTTGAAGAAAGCCGCCATTAATAACCGGGTATTGCTGACGAATGGCCAACAGGTTGCGAATAACATTAAACTCTTTTTGGATAAAATCCATTTGGGGGTTATCCAGCCAATCCAAACGAACAGGCTCGCGGTTTTGCATAAATTTATTATTGGTTCGCTCGCCACCGGTTCTAAAAATATCGTACCAAGTGGGTTGGCCTGGCAGGGCCACCATTAGTGCTATGCGTCGTCGGTCTTTTTCTAACGCGGGTGTTAGTAAGTGTTGAAAAAAGTCATGCTTAAAGGCGGCTGCGGTTCGCCCGGTTGGGTTTTTAGGGTATAGGCGGCTGCCAATTTCATCTACCAACTTGGCTAACGACATATAACCTGGCAGGCGCGGGTGCTGCTGGCTCCATGTGTTTAGGGTGTCGGTGAGCATATCGTAAAAGGCGTCTGCTTTGGGCAAATGGGCCAAGCCAGATTGTTGGGCATACTGTTGGTAACCGTTTGCAAGGAAAGCACGGGTAGCCCACACTTCGCTGGTGGTATTAAAGGCGGTTTCTAATTGGTTCCGAATCATTTTACCAAGGACAGGGTGATTTAAGGCCGCTTTCCAGTCGTCGGCATCATCACACCGTTCGGTTACAGCCAGGGATAATAATAACTTTCCTAGTTGCAGCCTTAACTTTTTCATGTTTTGGGGCGGTTGGCCTAGGTTGTATTTTTCCATTGTGGCCCGCTTGTCTTCTTCTCGGTAAAAATCGTGAAGAAGGCTAGGCAGCTCGTCTAGGGTTAGCTCTTGAGCAAGGTTGGCTAAGTTTTCAAGCGCCTCTTGTGGGTCCGTCATCCCGGCGTTCGTCATGCTGTTACGGAGGGTGGCAAAATCTGGCTTGCTGGCAATGGTATTTAAAACATCTCGAACATCTTGGTCAACGCCGCGGTAAGGGTAGTAATCCATCCCATTAATCATGGGGTTTCGTAGTAAGTTATACAGCGTGTTGGAGTAATCGTGGCTGGCCGTAAAGGTTTGGGCAAGTTGGGCCGTTTCTTTTGCGTGGTTGTATACAAAGGGCTTAAGGGCAGACTTCCAAAAAGATTGGCCAGGGTTTTCCGCATTATCCACCTGCAGTTGGGTTTGGCCGTATTCATACGGTTTCGGGTCGTGGTGGATTAATTGGAGTAGGCTGCTAAAAAAGTAATCCATATTAACTGGGCCGCCAAACAGGCTGCTTTGCCCCTTGGCTTGTGGGGTGAGCAATTTATCTAAGGCTTCCTTGCCCCCTTCCACACCACCTAGCGGGGTCATTTCAGTAAGCTCTGCAATAATGGTACTTTTAGGGAATATCCGTTTAACGCCAGCCAGTAAGCTGCCCCACAATACAGTGGCATGGTGCATTTCTTTTTTAAAGGCGCGTTGCTGGGCCAGGGTATCGGGGGCATTACGAACGGTATCAATATCGGCAATATCTTTGGCAGCATCCAGGCGCCAGTTTAGCCCAAGTTCTTTTTGTTGAATAAGATGATCGGCAATGACTAAACTCTCAGGGCTAACGGCTTCTAGCTGCTGGGTTGCCTGTTGAGCCAGGTGGGTAAGGGGCAGAGCTGCAATATTGTGGAGCATCTGCTCGCGCAAATGCTTGCGAGAGGTGGCCACATCTTGCAGTAATACCTTGGGCCCTAAGCGCTTAGACAGTTGCTGCTTTACCGTTTCTGGGCCTGTTTCTGGCTGCCCCGTAAACACGGTTTGCCATAGGGCAGGGCCAATACTGCTGGCAAACAACTCTTGGCCTAGGGGGTGTTTTAATACTTGTTGGGCCTGTGGCGAAAGTTTTTCCGTAATGCTGGCCAATGCAGAAGAGAGTTGGGCATGAACATTACCCTTGTTTTGCCAGTCAGTAATCTTTTTGCCTAAGGCCGATTGGTTGCCGAGTAGGGTTTTTGCCGGTGTTAATAGGGGGGAGGCGATGTCTCTGGCGCCCTGGTTATACAATAGATAGTGGTGGCTGCTGGGGTGTGAGAGTAGTGCCTTTAACCGCAGAGAATCTGGGGGTAAATCTACCGACAGGGGTGGCACGGTGGTAAGCAAGGTGTTGGTTAGCGCTGCACCGCTGGGCAAGGGGGCGTCCGGGTTGTCTCGGTGTAGGTTAGCCAGCGCTTTATTTGGTAGCCCCGCTTGGGTAAGGGCCAGCTCGCCATTACTCACCAGGCTGTCTACTTGTTTAGTGGCCTTATCCCAATGGTGGGTTTGGCGGTAGGCGTGTTGTAGCTGGGTAGCCAAATGCTGGCGGTACAATTGCTGGACGCGTTGGGTCCAGTAGGATAAAGCCTTGCGGGTGTAGGCTTGTACCTCTGGGTTGTCCATGTTCATTTGGATGGCCTGGACTTTGCCATCCCACTTGTAGCCGCTGTTGTCTTCATCTGGCCTACCCAGGCGGTAGTGGCGCCATTCTAAAAAATTGGCGGCTTGGTCGCTGGTAATCGTGGTGGTATCTGTGGCCAGGCTAGAGTGGGCTAAGCGAGTTTTAAATTCATCCTCGCTAACAGGCCAGCGAAACGGGTGGGTACTTTGCCCACCAGGGAGCCATTGTTGTTCGCTTTTCTTGGTGGGGTCAAATTGCTCTAGGTACACAGGCCGAGAGGCGTCATAATCTGGCATATAAGGCGAATTAATCACCCTAAGGCCCACGCGGGGCCAATCTACCTTTAAGGCGCCTTGGCCGTTGTCGTTTACAGGCAGGGTACCTACTACCATTTTATGGTGGACAGCCGCGTTAGGGTACAGTCGACTAGCGGATTCTGGGTCGCCCTTATCAAACACAAACCATGACCAATATGGCGAGCGCACTCCGTTTAGCAATAAATCTTGGTATAAGGGGCTAGCAAACCCTTGGTTTACAAAGGCACCATCGCAATATACCTTAACCCCTTTGTGCAAGGCCCCCAGGAAGAATTCGTTAAAATCCCCCTTATTTGGGAAGGCATTATTTAAGGCAAAGGGGTCTGCCGTCCAATAACGGTGGGCAGAATCCCAATCGCCAGAGTGGGGAGTCAACATAACGGCCCCAACGCCATGTTTGGAGGAGGTGTTTAGCTTGTTGAGCAGGGCGGTAACCCCGTGGATAGTACCGTTATACCGTGTTTGGCTATCTGTAGGGGCAGGGGTCACTAAAGGGTCGGTTAAGGGGTCATCGCTGTTGGCGTCCGGTAAGGTCATGCTATCAATATAGGCATATAGCATGCTGCCGCTTCGTTGCGGGCCGTGTTGCTTGCGGGCAACATTCCATTGGCCTTTGGGGTGGGCCTTTGTGGCGGTGTCAAAGGTACGGCGTTCGGTTAAATCAAAGCGAATGTCATCCGTATCATCCCAAAACCGGTAATACACTGTATCGCCAGCAACGTGGTTTAGGGTATCTGTGGGGGCTACCCAGTAGCGGCCATCTTTGGTTTTGTTCATTTCCACCGCTTTGCTGCCACTGCCGGGTACAAACACTTCTAGCAGGGCGCTGTCTTGCTCGTGGGTACCGGCCTTCCAAAAGGTGGGTTTGCTGATAGTTGTTTTTGTGGTTTTGTTTGCAGCCCAGTGGTACCCGGCAAAACGAGTTGCAGGCAATGTGGGTTTAAAAGTAGGTGGGTGGGAACGCATGGCGGTGTGAGGAATAACCGGGTTGGTGTTAGTGGGTGCCCTGCCGGTATAGGCGGGGGCAATTATTACCGTTTAGGGGGCTTTATAAGGTCAACATCATGGCTGTTAGCAAATGTTCAAATCGCCAGCCCTGATGCGTTTATCTCACCGTGCGTGTCTACCATCGTGGTATTCCATCAAGTGTTCTCTTAATAACGTTCTTCCACTTGTTAAATTGCTTGTTAATGGTGCCTTTTATTAAGGTTTATAACCATTTTCCGGTAAATCCACTTTGATAGCCATGACAGTGCGACATTCACAGCCCCAATCACCCCCATTTAAGGCCATATTTGCACAATGGCCAGCCCCGGCTGTGGCAACGAGTGATAAAAATCACTATGAAGGGCCTGAGATATATTTTAATGATAAGCCCTTATCTGAAGAGGTGGTGGTGCACCAAAACCCGCTACAGCAAATAGGGCATGGCGTTAAACAGGTGTTTGTAGAGCTACCCAAAGCCGTATGGCGTGGCCTGCAAGGCACGCCAGAGTATACCTTTGGGGATTTTTTGTTGATTGGTAAAGTGCCGTACTACTTGGGTGGGGCCACCCTGGCTGCTATTTTTGCCATGGGCCGCCACGGGCTTACATTGGCCCGGCAAGGGCCGGCTATTGCCATGTATTACTTAGCCATTGGCCTAAGTAATATGCTGATTAACCAATCGGTTAAATCCAATACAGGGTTGGATTTAGGCCTAAAATATAAAAATGCACTCGGTAAACTGAAGCCGGTGTATGGCGATGCCACCTTCTCTCGGTATGATTTGGTGCCTAAGGCCACGTACCAGCATATGGCCAAAAAAATGGGTATTCCGCTAAGCGTGGCAGACCCGGATGATGAAGTGCAATCGGTTATTGCGGATATGTTGCCCCGCATCCGCTTAGCCAAAATGGTGCTAGGGAATACCTTAGCCGCAGTGGCGGCGGGTTACCTGGCCAGAACAGACGAATGGCACCGTGTGTTTACCACCATACCAGGGGTGCTATGGCACAAAAAGCCAGCCAAGCGTTTAGGCATCCTATTAAAGGATTCTGCCAAGGTTATTGCCCACCAGTTTGGTGGCGTTAAGCGGGCCGCTGGCATGGGGTTACCCCCTAAGCAATTTGCTGTGGTTAAGCACGTGGCGATGGGCTTTATAGCGGCAGCAGTAATTACCACCTGGCGTTTATTACGCCCCCCTGTGGATAATAAGGCATACCAACATTCAGAACGTATTGGGGATGTAAAACCGCCCTTGGCTCAACATTCTGGTAATCTCTCTCGGGCACAACTGTTGTGGGAGACGGATCAACAACGAGAATTCGCTCGTCACGGGCGCGATGTGGCCACACTCCAGCAATCTAGGTATAGAGCAGCAGGAGGGACGCAATGACCACCCTGCCTGTAACACCACCTATCACCTCAACAATACCTAAGCCAGAAAAGGCCCACTTTATTACACACCCAATGGCCAAGGGCCCAAAGCGCCCCATGCCTGCCATACATCCTCAGCATGCTTTTCTGTGGGGTTCACCGGCTGTTCAGGGGTATTTAGCCGCAAAAGGCACTAATCCAGAGCAGCCTTATAAAAGCGTGGTGAATGATCTCTTTTCTCCGGATACCCGTGTGAATGCCCATGAATTAGGGACGCTTGAATTTGAATCCAAGCTAACCTCTGGTGGGGTTATTGCCCTGCTAGGTAGCTTAAGTAGCACTAACTTTGCCTTGGCCACTAAAGAGATATTGGGGTTTGCTGGCTTTTATGGCTCCATGGGGATATTGCCCCACATTGTGCACTGGTGGGTAAAACAAAAAACCGGGGTAGATTTAGAACATAATTATCTAAGCACCCAAGGGGATAAGCGCAATTTATTTACCGACCCCCAATACTTGCCGCTACAATTGCTACCCAACCAAGAGATTGATGCCATTGGTAATAAGTTGGATGTACCGAAGCATTTGAGTAACCGGCGCCGGGTAATCGAAGATAAAATTAGAAGCACTGTAGCCCAGGCGCAAACGTGGTGGATGATAACTGCAGGCCCCTTAGTGCCTATTATTGGTAGTGGCTTAGTGCGGGTAGTAGAACCCCTTTTCTTAAAGTTATCTAATAAAGCACAACAGGTTTTTTGGCAGTCTAAGGTATACCGAAACCCGGATCATCCGAAGTATGTGAAACGCTTTGACCATTTATTAGCCACGGTGGTGGGTAGTTCGCCTAATACGGAACTATCCCGTTGGTGGACAACACTGCAAAAAGATGTGGTGAAGGAACTGGATATTCCTAAGGCGTTGGAGGCCCTGCCACGACGAGAACGCCAACACCAAAGCTGGTGGCACCGTGTGATGAAAACCCATATTCGTCGCCTAAGTGCTGCTCATGTGCATGGCCGCTCACCTGCCATTCAAAAACGGTTGCAAAAACTAAAAAACCGCTTAGATAGCACCTATCTATCTAAAATCACAGAGATGGAAGGCAAGCTAAATACATGGGCCACCCGTGCCCCCCATAAAACATTGCGCTCTCATCATGTACAGGCGTTAAATGCGGCTAAAAATATGTTGCGCCAGTACAAACAATTGCTCACCGTGTTGCAACGCCCAGATGTGTTCCCTACCGATGCGACGATCCATACGTTGCTGCAAGGGGGTACCACTACTAACATTACCCGCCTGTTAGAAAACGGCCAATACAATACAGCCAAAACTGTGTTAGGCAGCCAAGGCAATTTAATAGAAGCGATTGGTGCCAGCCACAGCCGCCAGGGCCAGCGCCTTAACAGCCTAATGGGGGCAACTATTGCAGATCAACTAACCAAGGGCGCCAAAGAGGTGATTAACTCACGCCACTTTAATCGCTGGCTGGTAGGTGGTGTGGGCGGCGGTATTGCGTTAGCAAGTGCTATTTTTTATCAGTTGGTACTTAGT
This sequence comes from bacterium, assembly GCA_030429585.1. Lineage (GTDB taxonomy): Bacteria > Cyanobacteriota > Vampirovibrionia > Vampirovibrionales > Vampirovibrionaceae > JAUIEU01. Next base: position 603,358 of record JAUIEU010000001.1, read on the forward strand.
AAAACTTCTCGCCGCCGTAAGGAGGGCTCTGCTAGTAGCACGGAAATTTTAAATAAGTATAACGCCACCCATGCCTTTGAACGATTGCAAGCGACTATTGCGGCCCAAAAAACCCTTAAAACCACCTTGCCGCTCCGTAACACCACCCTAGAAAAACCGGGCTACTTAAAACAACTGTTTAAGCAAAGCCAAGCGGTTATTTATGCCTTAAACTTGCGTACTTTTGGCGCCACGGATGCCAACCATGATGGGGTCATACAGCCGCAGGCGAACGAGCATGGCACTTTCTTATCTGCCATTAATCGGCTGGATGAACTACAATCCATGGGGGTCAATACCATCCACTTATTGCCTATTAACCCAGTAGGCACTATTAAACAAAAAGGCACGGGGGGCAGTGTGTATGCAGTGGCGGATTACCATACCCTAAACCCGCAGCTTAAGGATAACACCAGCCCACTTAATATTTACCAGCAAGCCCGCCAGTTTATACAGGCCGCCCACCAGCGGGGCATACAGGTAATGGTGGATGTACCCAGTGTGGCGGCTTATGATTTAGCCATTACTCGCCCGGATCTTATTTCGGTTGATGGCCATGGCCATACCTTAACCCCAGCGGACTGGGAAGATGTGGTGTTGTTTAAAAACGACAAAAACCTACAGGATTACTACGAAGGCTTTTTTGACTTGATGGCCAACGATGTGGGGGTAGATGGCTTCCGCGTGGATGTGGCGCGTTCTCGGCCAAATTGGTTTTGGCAGCATTTTATTGGCAAGTACCCCAACCATGCTTGGATGGCAGAAAGCTATGTGGAAGAAGATGCCTCGCCACTCCAAAACATCCCTAGGGATGTGCCGGAAACCTTATTAGGCTTAGGCTTTGACAGTGTGTACGGGCAAAATCATATCTTCCCTAAAATAAAAAGTGGCCAAGCCTATATGGATTACCTGCTTGAGATTGAAGGTATGTTTAAGCGGGCGAACCTGGCTAATGGCAACCCGCCAGTGGCACAAGGCAAATCGGTTATTGGGTCCTTCCTTACCCATGATGATAATGAAACCTTGATGGACCATGGTGGGATTGCCTTTAATAAATTCTGTTTAGCGCTTATGGCGTTTCAGCCCTATACCAACCCATACCTGATTGATGGCATGCAAAGCGGCTACCCCCACCGCATTAATATTTTTGATTACGCGCCAGCACACAAAGGCAGTTACCCCGGTACCGCTGGCTTTATTCAGCAGGTGTTTAATACTCGTGCCCAGTATGCCGATGTGTTGGCCAACGGCCAATTTACCCCCCACGTTATTACCAAAGACCCCCACCATCAGTTGTTTGCCTACAGCTTAAGCCATAATGGTAAAACGTTATTGGTGGTGGGTAATAAAGACGTGAACGCACGATCCACAGGGCATATTGAACTGGCCTTACCTAGCCAGGCGCCGCTGGTAAACCTAATACCGGAATATGGCCGCCAAAGTAGCGTACATGCCCAGCCGGACAAACTCCATGTAAGCATGGGGCCTGCGCGATTAATGGTGTTTGAAATTTAGCCGCACTGATGGGTGTCTTCCACAAAGCCGGGGGGTTCTAGCTGAAGGGTGACGTGGTTAAGGCCAAAATCTTCGGATAGTTTGAGTTGGATGGCGGATAGTACCGGCGGATGCGGCTGGCCTTTTTGTACCGTAACGTGGGCACTTAACGCGTGTCGGTTAGAACTAATGGTCCATACATGGAGGTCGTGGATGGTGAGTACGCCATCTACTTGAGTAATGGCGTATTCCACGGCGTGTAAATCTACATGGGTTGGCGACATTTCCAGCAGGATGCGGGTGGCATCCCACACCAGCCTAAATGCGCTGGCCATAATGAGTAATGCAATAACCCCACTAATGGCCGGGTCTGCCCATAAAATGCCAAACCAGGTCACTAGGCCTGCCGCCACAATGGTGCCCACGCTGCCTAGTACATCGCCCAGTACATGCAGGTAAGCCCCTTTAATGTTCAAGTCATGCTGATGATCCGCGTGGAGACTATTCATAACCAGTAAGTTAATCCCTAGGCCGCCAATAGCAATCCATAGCATGCCCATGCCATGGATAGTACCAGGGGTAGAAAACCGATGCCAGGCTTCAAAGAGGATCCACACACTCATGCCAATTAGCACCAATCCGTTTAAAAAGGCGGCTAATACTTCGGCCCTGTACAGCCCGTAGGTTTGCTGGGGCGAGGTTTTTAAATTGCTAATCCAGGCGGCAAACACGGCCAAGCCAATGCCAGCCATATCGGTAAACATGTGGCCGCTATCGGCTAGTAGGGCTAGGCTACCGCTCCACCAGCCACCAATCAGTTCTGCCCAAAAGTAAATGCCGGTAAGCCACATGGCTTGTTGCAAACGCTTAATTTTGGTGGCCCGCCGTTCTGGGTGGAGGGGGTTATCATCGTGGTGGCAATGGGCATCATGTGGGTGGGCGTGCATGGGGTAGTCGCTTTGGGTACACTAGGTAAATCTATTTTACGCTTATTTTTTCATAAGTAGCCTATTTTTTATAGCGAAGGATATTTACGATGCCTACCAATCACACAATTGTAGTACTACCCGGCGATGGCATTGGCCCAGAAATTATGGACCAAGCCGTTAAGGTGCTTAAAGCGGTAGAAAAACGTTTTGATACGACCTTTACCCTAGAATATGGTGCTATTGGTGGCGCCGGCATTGATGAAGCAGGCGTGCCCCTACCGGACAAAACCCTAGCATTGGCCAAACGGGTTAAGGTGATTTTACTAGGCAGTGTGGGCGATTATAAATACGACACGCTGGATCCTAAAATTCGTCCAGAGCAAGGCTTACTGCAAATCCGTAAGGCGCTGGGGCTATTTGCTAACCTTCGGCCTGTTAAGGCATACCAAGCGCTGCTACACACCAGCACGCTAAAGCCAGAGATTATTGACGGCATAGATATGCTAATTGTACGCGAGCTAACCGGCGGCTTGTATTTTGGCGAGCCTAAAATCCGCACGGAAACCAATGCCGTGGATAGTATGACCTACAATGTAGAAGAGATTGACCGCATTACCCGCGTGGCCTTTGATGCCGCCATGAAGCGCGGCAAGCGCCTGTGCAGTGTGGATAAGGCCAACGTGCTAAAAACCAGCCAATTATGGCGAGATAAAGTTGAGCGTATTGCTAAAGACTACCCTGATGTTGATCTAAGCCACATGTATGTGGATAACGCTGCCATGCAATTGGTACGCAACCCCAAGCAATTTGATGTGATGCTAACCGGCAATACGTTTGGCGATATTTTAAGCGATGAAGCCAGCATGCTAACCGGCTCGTTGGGGATGCTACCAAGTGCCAGCATGGGTGCTACAGGCGGCTATGCCATTTACGAACCTAGCCACGGCAGTGCCCCAGATATTGCCAAGCAAAACAAGGCTAACCCCATTGCCCAAATACTAAGTGTGGCTATGCTGCTAGAGTACAGCCTAGATATGCCACAGGCGGCGCGTGCCATAGAGCAAGCCATTGCCGATACCTTAGCCGCTGGCAAGCGGACGGTTGATATTGCAGAACCGGGCTCCACGATTATTGGCACCACGGAAATGGGCGATGCCATTGCCGAACAGGTACTAAGCGCCCAGCTACAAACCGTGTAGCTAGGCAGTTAAAAAACTATGGTAACGGCTAAGCTTTTTATTAGGGTTAAGCCGTTTCTGTTTCTGTGTCGTCATCCGTATCACCATCGCCGTCGGTAGTGGTGGTTTTGTCTGTATCAGTGCTAGCCACTACTTCATCATCATCGTCATCGTTATCATCATCTGCGGCGGGGTCTTTATCTTTAGCCTCGGCCTGCTTTTTAAGCATGGCTAAAACCTGTTCCAGGCCAATGGCGTTTGGATCGCCTTCTTGTTCTGCTTTGCCTGAATCGCTTTTTTTCTTATCCGATGATTTTTTATCGTCGTCTTCTTTCTCAGTTTCCGCCGTAGGCGTGTTGGCATAAGGGTTGGTTTGGTTATCATTACTGGTTGATGATGTGCCGCCCATGGGTGCGTCAAAGCCAATTCCTAAATCCATACCGGCCATAAATTTGTAAAAATCGTCGGCAGCTTCATCTATCCTTTGAAACTTCATTTGCTGTCCAGCTTCAATGGCTTGACGAATCGCTCTTAAATCTTTGGTTTCGCCACTTTTTGCCGCTTCTGCTTCTTTATATAAAAAAGTTTGAACGTATTGTTGAAGGTTTATCATTACCTTATTCACACACTTTCATTCGTAATAGAGGGTTACTCAACAGCATAAACGGTTTTTAGGGCTAATTGATGCCAATTTATAAATAAACAGTTACATTGAAGTCCCCTATTTATAAGGGTTTTACCTAACAGCACAATACCCCGGCACTTATATAAAGCACCGAGGCATTGCAAGGTTGAGACAGTTGTACAGAGGGGGAGGGGGTACGGGTTACCTAGTAGCCGCCGCCATAACTGTAGGTTGGCTGGGTATAGCCGTAACTAGGTTGGGTATACGAGGTGTTGTTGTTATACCAATTGTTGTTTTGGTTATTGGTATTGTAGTTATCCGTATACTGGTTGTTATTGGTGTACTGATTATTGTAGGTATTGTAATCGTACGCATTGTTGTTGGTTGTGTACTGTTGGTTATTCCACGTGTTGTTCATGGTGTTGGTTGTATTGTACGTGGGCATATTATACGAGTTGTAACTGTTGTAATCGTACTGATTGTTGGTTGTGTACTGATTATAGTTATTCGTCGAGTAATAGTTATCCGTTTGTTGGGTTGGGTACACATTGGTTATGTTGTAATTGTAGTTGTACACGGTAGATGTTGGGGGGGGCTCGTAGTAGCAATCATATCCGCCACCGGCTTGGCCATAAGCATCGTAGCCACCACCACAGGAACCACCCATATCATAGCCGCCACCGTAAGGGTCGCAACACCCGCCACCGTAGTAATCTTGGCTAGGGTAATAACTGTTGCCGCAACACCCATAGGGGTCATAGCCGTACGGATCGTACCCATAAGGGTCGTAGCCTCCGTAGCCACCGCCATAGGGGTCATAGCCGTAGGGGTCGTACCCATAAGGGTCATAGCCCCAGGGGTCCATTTGCCCTTGGTTGCCCACATCATCCCAATTCCAATCATTCCAAGGGTCTGTGCCGCTATCCGGTGGGTCTTCCACTGGGTCTACCACTGGGTCGGGCTCAATAACAGGGTCGGGGGTTATCACATCCGGGTTCGTATCCAAATAGTCATCTAAACCGGCGCTTAAATCCCTAAACGTTGATCGTTTTATATTATATTGGGTCTGTAGGGCCTTTCTAATTTCCTCAGCAGGAGTATCTGTATCTAGCAAATCCAGATAATCACTGTAGAAATTATCAATTTCCGTTTGCGATAGCTCGCTTATATCGCGGCCATCATGATTTCTTTTTTCATCGTTGTTTCTGCCCCAATTCCAGGGCATTATATCCCAAAAACTCATGTTGTTTATCCTCCACACAGGCAACCACTACCGGTCTCATCGGTATTTGTTGCTATATTGTCTCCACACAGTAGAACTAAATAAGCTCTGAAATAATAAAAACAATCTATAAGTGATTATTGCCCAGTTTTTAGGGTTTTCTCTAAAATTAAATCTATTAATACTATTTTTTATATAGATAAGATATTAAAGCTGTTGCAGAGTGTTAAGCCACCACCGGTTTTGTTATGGTGTTGTTGTAGACCCTTCTTGTGAAAGAGATACCCCATGACCATGGCAACCTTACCCACGTATACCCATTTATTAGTAGATGTTAAGCCAATTGCTGATACTAACCGCACCGTGGGCTGGGTACAGTTGAATCGCCCAAAGGCCTACAATGCCTTGTGTAATAGCCTAATGGTGGAACTGGCCAGCGCACTAGCCTTGCTAGATAACGACCCTAATGTTGGGGCCATTGTGGTAACCGGTAATGACAAAGCCTTTGCTGCTGGGGCAGATATTACCGAGCTGGCCAGCCAAAGTGCCATGGATATGCACCGTACCAACCCCATTGGGGATTGGGAGGCCATTACCCATTGTAAAAAACCCACCATTGCTGCGGTAAACGGCTTTGCCCTAGGCGGTGGCTGCGAACTAATGATGATGTGTGATATGGCCATTGTTGGCATGGGGGCTAAATTTGGCCAACCAGAAGTAACCATTGGAGTGATACCCGGGGCAGGGGGCACCCAGCGTTTAACCCGGGCCATTGGTAAGGCCCGCGCTATGCAGCTAACGCTAACGGGCCAAACTTTTTCTGGGGAAGAGGCCTACGCCATGGGCCTGGTAAGCCAGGTAGTGGCTGATGACGAGGTGGTGCCGACGGCGTTGGCGTTGGCAGAAACCATTGCCCAAAAACCCGCTATGGCTATCCAAGCGGCCAAACAAGCCATTAACCAGGCAGCAGAAACCACCTTAAGTGCTGGCCTGCAGGTAGAGCGACACTTGTTCCACCTAAGTTTTGCCAGCGCCGATAAGACCGAAGGCATGGCCGCCTTTCGTGAGAAACGCCCACCTGTGTTTACCCATCACTAACCTTGGACAGACAATGGCTTTTTAGAGGTGTCCCACTGGGCAGCTTTATTTCCTGGTAGGCAAACCTTCCATTGGGGGTCGGCATAACTGCCGTTAATTACCTTCTTCTTAATAAAAGGGTTGCAGTGACAAATGCGCCATAGGCCGGTAAGACCACCTTTAATGGTACCTATTAGGCCGGTTTGCCCGTAAAATTTAATAGCCAGGGCGGTGTATTCGCTGCAGCTGGCTTTGCGCCCATCGTGGGTTTTTATAAAGGGGCAACCATCGCTTATCTTTCTAAAGGTAGAACCGGTGGCGGTTTTATTAAAGCGAGTCAGTTGTTGGTAAAGGTGGATAGGTGCTAACGCCAGCTTTTGCCAAAAATTGAGTGTCTGCCCCTCAACAAGGGGTTCAAATACTTTAAAATCTTGTCCATAGCCAATGTGGGTATAGGTGCGGAATAATGTATTAGGGTCGATGGACACACATTGCTTTTGCGTTGCCCCAAATAAAGGGCTGGGCTTGGTGCGCATGGCCGCATGGCTAGGTGGCGGCGTGGTTACCGCATCGGTAGGGGATGCTGTGGCTAAACTAGGATATAGCCGGCTCCCGGTGGGGATGGCTTGGGCCAACGCCATAGGCGGGGGTGTCTCTCTTCGTCTCTTGGTGTGGTTGTCTGCTAATACTTAGGGGTGTGGTGGTGGAGTAGGGGGAAGGTTGTCTACTTTACTTCTTTCGCAAGGACATTAAACGCCTTCTTAATGCTGCCAGTAATTCCCCGCCACACTCGGCCAATGGGTTTTCTCAATAAAAACAGCCCAAATACGGCAAGGAGGCCAGAACAACCCACAGCACAGGGGCCGCTACAGCAGCCGCCGTCAATCACGCCAAAGCCAGGGCCTTGTTGGCGGTTAATACTAGGCGAGGCAGTTGTACGTCGATTGGTATTGGTACTAGCGGCATAAGGACTAGCGGTACTAAATGCATTCACAGATTGCATGGGCTCTCATCTCTCCGTATAAAAAGGGGGTTAGGGGATTCTCAGTGGCATAAACACCCCTAAAGCCATTTGGTGCTAGTGGCGCTTGCTAATGTAACAAGCTAGTTACATTATGCCAAAGAATGTTCTGGTGCCGCTTGTTTTTCGGAAAACTCGGCTGGATGTTGCAAGTACTCTCGCACCCAGTGCAAGGCATATTGGCTAAACCAAAACTTAACCTCGGGCCGTTTGTGCTTGGGGTTTACTTGTACCTGTTTGGCCCACGTGCCGTGAGGGGTGGCTAGGCCAAGCCATACCAGGCCCACGGGTTTATCATCGCTGCCACCATCGGGGCCTGCAATGCCGGTTAGGGCTAAGCTAATATGGCTGCCCGTTTTGCCTCGAATACCATCTGCCATTGCTTTTGCCACTGCTGCGCTAACGGCATCCTCGGTTTCAATCAGGGTGGCCGGTACGCCTAGATGACTTGTTTTGGTGGCGTTGCTGTAAGCCACCATATTAAGGGTGGTATAGACACTACTGCCTGCTATATCCGTTAAGCGGCTGCTCACCAGCCCGCCGGTGCAGCTTTCTGCAACCGCAATTGTGTGTTGGCTGGTTTTTAGTAAATCCGCCACACGTTCTTCCACCGGGAAGGCCTCGCCTTCACCCACATAATAAGGGGCCAAGCGCTCTATTATTGTTTGGCGTACGGGGTCAATCAGGGCGTTGGCGTCTTCCAGGCTGGGGGCCTGGGCTGCTACACGCAGGCGCACTTCTGCGCGGCCCACATATGGGGCCACGGTGGGGTTGGCGCTATCCATCATATCGGCCAGTAATTCGCCAATCTTCGATTCGCCAATGCCAAAAAAGTGTAAAAAGGTGCGTGCCATGGCTGGGCGAGGCATGTTGTAAGTATCTATCCACGCTAATAGTTGTTCGGTACCTTCAGCCCACATGGCTTTTAATTCCTTGGGTACGCCAGGGTAGCAGCAAATAAAGGCGGGGTGGGAGCAATGCTGAGTAACATCCCAGGCAATACCAGGGGCCGTACCGATGGGATTGGTAATGGCTTTGGCAGATTGTGGCCGCAGGGCTTGCTTAAGGTTGGAGGGAGAATGGGTCATGCCACGGGCAATAAAAAAGGCTTTAATGGCAGCTTCACTGGCCGGATCGCTTGTCATGGCCTCGCCAAAATGCTTGGCTAAGGTGGCCACGGTTAAATCATCGGCGGTGGGGCCAAGGCCGCCGGTAAAAATTAGAATATTCGCCGGATTGTTGGGCCGGGTTAGGGCAGTGTGTACCACTTCACCAATACGGGCTGGGTTATCCCCCACGGTGCTGTGGTGGTACACGGCAATACCCAGGTCGGCCAGTTCGTTGCTAATCCAAGCGGCGTTGGAGTTCACCACATCGCCAAGGAGTAATTCGGTGCCAATGGCAATAATTTCTGCAGTGGGGGTCGTGTTTGTGGCCATTAGGGCAAAGCCTTTTATCGCTTACAGTGGGGTTACTCTAGCAATGTATCCTAAGCGGTGCCTGGCTTCCATGTTTTTTTATAGCGTGGGCATCGCCTTGCTGTTTACGACATCGGCCCCGGTTTTTGCTAACCTAGCCCTTACGCCTGTGCACCGATAAAAGGGCGCACACGCGAGATGCGTCCATTTTCAGATAGTTTTACCATGCAACATACCTCTACCGTGCCTGCGAATGGTTTTGTACCTCCTGTCGTTACGGGTAATGGCGACCATGCCAATATGCAAATAATACCAGGGGCTACCCCGCAGCAGTTTATTGCCTGCAATATAGCAGGTGAAGCCATTGGGAGTATTGAGTTTACCAGCATCAGTAGCGATGTTGTCATCCACCCCTATGCCAGTAAAGATGGCCAATACATGGTGGCGACGGCGGCCCATAACGGGCAAGAATTTCGTTTGCTGGTTGGTGCTGGCGGAACAATTGATATTAATGGCGCCAAGGCCAGTATGGCAGCGGATGAATTAATGGCTATTGCCCCGTTGTTACCCGAAACGGCAGCGCTATATGCTGCCAACCTAAACGAGCGGGCCAACCATACGCAAGATATTGTTAAAACCATGTATATACCGGCTAGCGGCAAAGGCACACGCCTAGAGCCGATATTGGAAAACTTAAACGACGAAACCAAGCCTAATACCTATCTGTACGGGCAAACCACCATCCTTCGTCAGCTCATCGAGCATTATAAGCACTTTGGTATAGAAAAATTTATTGTTGGTGTGCTGGATGACCGTAAAGCGTATTTTAAGAAAAACCTAGCCGACCTAGGCGATACGGTACAACTTATTGGCGAAAAACAGCAAAGCGGCACTGCAGGCCCACTGGCCCGCATACTGGCTGGCGAAACCCCTGGTGTGACCCTTGACCCAGGCGAGCCTATTTTAGTAGGCATGGGCGATGCTGTGCTGAAATCCACCTTTGATGTGGCTGATTTTATTGAGAAACATAATGCCGTTGGCGCGGATGCTACCTTAGCCGTGGCCAAAGTGCCAGAGCATCTTATCCATAAGTACGGCATGGTAAAAACGGAAACACCCAATGCGAGCAGTTGGATTACTGGATTTACCGAAAAACCTAAAACCGACGAAGCCAAAGCTGCCTTGGGCGAACATCGTTTGGCCAACACCGCTATTTATGTACTGGGGCCTAAGGCCTTGGAGAGTCTGAAATCCAAATATGCTCAGGTTAAATCTGGCAAGCTAGATTCCGTAGATAATGGCGTTGATTTTGCTCGCCATATATTTGAACCCGGCTTAGATGATGGCTTAAAGCTGTATGCCAACACACTAGATTTTGATAAGTGGGTAGATATTGGCCACCTTAACACCATGAATGTGGTCCACCGCCGCATTGCCAATGGCGATATTTATGGCGCTCAGCAAACCAAGCAAGCCCGCGACCAAGTTGGCGATGGTGGCGCTATCTTCTACGGCGGCAAAGCTACCAAAGAAGCCTTTAACAAGGCCTTCCCAGATGCCAAAGTAGGGGGCAACGTGGTAGTGGTTCAAGCCAAATAAAGGTGCTAACGTCTGCTTAATGCCGCTTAGCTAGCCTGAGTCAGCCTCGTTTGGGGCTAGTAGGTTTAGTTCTAGGGCGTGGATTTGGCTGGTCATGTCGTCTTTTAGCACCTTGTGTACCACGCGGTGGCGCTGCAAGGGGTTCATGCCGTCAAACTGGGGGCTAACCACCGTAATTTTTAAATGGTGGCCTGTATTTTGAATATGCCCGGCATGGAGGTGGCTATAATCTTCTATGCCTACATGGGTGGCGGCCAGCTGGTCGGCTAGGCGGGTTTTAACATCTTGGTGATAGGGGGTTTCAATCGTCATTATTGGGTGGCTTTATAAACAGGTAACAGTAATGTATTAAGAATACCTAAAACACACAATTGTCGGGATTTAGCGCCTTTTACATTACTGTGCGTTCTCGTTACACTAACTCCTATAAAATATAGCTTAAATTACCACTATTAAGGAAGTCTGCTCCCATGACCGCTGTTGAATCGTTTACACAGCAGGATTACAAATACGGCTTTACCACCGATATCGATTCTGACACCTTTGCCAAAGGCCTGAATGAAGATGTGGTACGGGCGATTAGTGCTAAAAAAAATGAACCCGAGTGGATGTTGGAATTCCGCCTAAAGGCTTTTGCCTTGTGGAAAACCATGGAAAAGCCAGAGTGGGCTTATTTAGATTACCCAGAGATTGATTACCAAGATATCAGCTACTATTCTGCGCCTAAAAAGCAAGAAAAAAAGGCGAGCCTAGACGAAGTAGACCCCGAACTGCTCAAGACTTTCGAAAAACTGGGTATCCCGCTAAGCGAACAAAAGCAGCTGGCTGGTGTAACCATGGCAGTAGATGCCGTGTTTGATAGCGTCAGCGTGGCCACTACCTTTAAAAAAGATTTAGCCAAGCATGGCGTTATTTTTTGCTCTATTAGCGAAGCACTCCACGAGCACCCCGAGCTGGTGAAGAAATACCTGGGTACAGTGGTACCCACTAGCGATAACTACTTTGCAGCCCTAAACAGTGCCGTATTTACCGATGGTAGCTTTGTCTACATCCCCAAAGATACCGTATGCCCCATGGAACTAAGCACGTACTTTCGTATTAATACCGAAGATACCGGCCAGTTTGAACGCACCCTAATTATTTGCGAAGACAACGCCCAAGTTAGCTACCTAGAAGGTTGTACTGCGCCTACCTTTAAAAAAACTCAGCTACACGCCGCCATTGTAGAGCTTGTGGCTATGGATAATGCCGAAATTAAATACTCTACCGTGCAAAACTGGTTTGCAGGCGATAAAGACACGGGCAAAGGCGGCATTTATAACTTTGTAACCAAACGTGGCCGTTGCCAAGGCAAAAATTCTAAAATTAGCTGGACCCAAGTAGAAACCGGTAGTTCCATTACCTGGAAGTACCCCAGCTGTATTTTACAGGGCGATAACAGCGTGGGCGAATTTTATAGCATTGCCCTAACCAATCACCACCAGCAAGCCGATACCGGCACCAAGATGATCCACTTGGGTAAAAACACCCGCAGCCGAATCATCAGCAAGGGCATTAGCGCCGGGTTAAGCAATAACAGTTACCGCGGCGCCGTTACCATTAAGCCGGGCGCTACGGATGCACGCAACTTTACCCAGTGCGATAGCATGCTAATTGGCGATGCCTGCCGCGCCAACACCTTTCCTTATATTGATGTGGCTAACAGCAGTGCCCAAGTAGAGCACGAGGCCAGCACTAGCAAAATTAGTGATGAGCAGCTGTTCTACTTCCAGCAGCGTGGTATACCCACCGAAGAAGCGGTTAGCGCTATTGTAAGTGGCTTTTGCAAAGATGTATTTAATGTATTACCCGGCGAATTTGCCGAAGAAAGCCGCCGCCTACTTGGTATTAAGCTAGAAAACTCGGTAGGGTGATTTATGAATATTCAGCCGAATTTTGGCATTATTAAAGCCAAAGTAACCCCTCCACAGTTACTTAAAATTGAAGAGACATTTGTTAAACCAGGCGGTCTTACACTACAAAATGATGACGGCAAAGGCACGATTGAACTTAGTGGCGGTACCGACTTTTTTGAAGCAAAAATGGCAAAAGAAATATTTAATGAGCCATTTGCTCAAAAGGTTACGCTTGTAGATAACGATATGGCAGATGCGGTAAATCCGATATTAGGTACCACCAACGCTTAATAAATCCACCACAATAGGAACTATATTTATAATGATTAAGATTACAAACCTCCACGCGACGGTAAATGACACCCCAATTTTAAAGGGGCTAAATTTAACCATTAACCCAGGCGAAATCCATGCCATTATGGGCCCTAATGGCAGCGGCAAAAGCACCCTAAGCAAAGTGGTTGCTGGCCACCCCGCCTACGAGGTTACCGAAGGTACCGTAGAATTCCAAGGTCAAAATATTCTAGATATGGAACCTGACGAACGCGCTCGCCTGGGTATGTTTATGGCGTTTCAATACCCGGTGGAATTGCCCGGCGTTAATAACAAAGGCTTTTTGCACATGGCCATTAACGCCAAGCGCAAAGCCCAAGGGCAAGATGAAATGCCTATGGAAGCATTCGATGCTTTTTTAACGGAAAAATTAGCCTTTGTAGACATGGACGCAGAATATATGGTGCGTTCTGTAAATGAAGGCTTTAGTGGTGGCGAAAAAAAACGGAACGAAATTTTGCAAATGGCCGTGCTAGACCCCACCTTTGCCATGCTAGATGAAACCGACAGCGGCTTGGATATTGATGCCTTGCGCATTGTGGCCGATGGTGTGAATAAAATTATGGCCCCGGATAAAGCCATGCTGGTGATTACCCACTACCAACGCTTGCTGGATTACATTAAGCCGGATGTGGTGCATGTGCTGGCCGATGGCCGCATTATTAAAACCGGCGATAAATCCTTAGCCCTAAAATTGGAAAAAGAAGGGTATGACTGGGTACTAGACGAGGCTGGCATCACAACGGATGCCACAGATGATGCTAAAACTTTGGCAACGGTATAAAGGGTTGCATGAATGGAGACTACGATTATGTCGCCAAAAGCGGCCCAACTAGAAAAAGCCCCGGTGCTGACCGTTTTAGAAGAATCTGTATTGCGGAGCAAACGGCTGCCCTTGCAGGCGGATGCCCCTGAAACCAGCGCCGACACCCAAGCCGTTATGCAAAAGCTGCAAGCCACCGCTATAGAGCGCCTGCAAACCATTGGCATGCCTACAAAAAAGCAAGAAGCCTGGAAGTACTGCCCCGTCCATACCTTGCTAAGCCAATCCATGGTGCTGCCAGAAAAACCTGGCCAGCTGGATGCTGCGCTTCTTAAAGAGGCAGGCCACTTAGAGCCCTTGGGCCAAACACGCCTGGCTTTTATTGATGGGTATTATTCCCCGCGTAATAGCGCTTTGCCAGAGCAAGAGGGTATTATTGCCCTTGATACCCGGCAAGCCTATGCCCAATACAGCGATTCGTTATTGCCGGTATGGCAGCAGCAAGCCAACGCTACCACGGATGCTTTCCATGCCATGAATGTGGCGACCCACACCAATGGGGCCTATGTGTATGTAGACCCAGACGAAGACAAATCCGCAGAAGCTATCCATATTGCGTGTTTTAGTGGCCACCAAACCGAGCAAACGGCCACGTTCCAGCAGCACCATATTGATATGGGTGGGCGTAGTAAGGCGACGATTATTTTTCAGTGCTTGGGGCTGCCTTTGGATGAAGGCCTGCACCGTTTGATGCACCAAGTACTCTACATTGATGTGGCAGAAGGGGCGGAACTGGACTTAATCCTCCTCCACGATGATGCCATCCCCAATGGCTGGCAGATGATGTGTATCCAAGGCAATGTGGCGGCGGATGCCGTATTAAACCTAACCACAGTTTCCTTAGGGTTAGGCACGGCCAGAGACCACTTGCGCCTTAACATTAATGGCGAGGGCGGCATGGTTCGTCATCATGGGTTAACCATTCACCAACAACAAGGCCAAAGTTACCTCCATTGCCAAATTAACCACTTGGTACCCAATAGCCAAAGTCATCAGCTTGTTAAAAGTATTTTAGATGACGCGAGTAAAAATGACTTTGACGCCACCATTGTGGTGGCTAAAGATGCCCAAAAGACGGATGCCACACAGCTTAATAAAAACTTGCTGCTTAGCGATAAAGCCCGTGCCTGGACGCGCCCCCAGTTAAAAATTGATGCTGATGATGTTAAATGTGCCCATGGCGCAACCGTTGGCCAACTTAACCCAGAAGAAATGTTTTACCTGGCCAGCCGTGGCATGCCATTAGAAACGGCTCGTTGCTTATTAACCTACGGCTTTGCAGAAGATGCGCTGTCGTTGGTGACCCATGCCCGTTTGCACAAGTACCTTAGTACCCAAATTGTGGCGGCTCTGGGTCAAACGGATTCTCCAATTGCATGCGCCATGGAATGCGGCACGTGCAAAGCCCCTGTATAACGTGCACTAATAAACGACACCCACTACCCTCATGACTGCTGTAATGAACCAACTTACCGAACCCGAAGGCAGCCCAACCACGGCCTACCCGATTGAGGCCATTCGTGCTGAGTTCCCTATTTTGGCAACACAGGTATACGGCAAGCCGTTAGTGTATTTAGATAACGGTGCCACTACCCATAAGCCCCAATGTGTTATTGATTGTATTAGCCAGTTTTATAGCAAGGAATATGGCACTGTACGTCGGGGTGTTTATGCCCTTAGCGAAGGGGCCACTGAGGCTTTCCAGAACACTCGCGAAGCAGTCGCTACCTTTTTAAATGCCCCCAGTAGCGATGAGATTATTTTTACCCGCGGCAGCACAGAGGCCATTAATTTGGTGGCCCATAGTTTTGGCCACACCTATTTAAACCCGGGTGATGAAATACTGATTTCTGCCATGGAACACCACGCCAATATTGTGCCGTGGCAGCAAATAGCCAAGCTTAAGGGTGCCACCATCAAGGTTATCCCTATGGATAGCAACGGTGTGTTAGATATGTCGGCTTATGCTAGCTTGCTAAGCCCTAAAACCAAATTAGTGGCGGTTAACCATGTTTCTAATGCCCTGGGTACCATTAACCCTGTCGCGGAGATGATTAAACAGGCCCATGCGGTGGGTGCTGCCGTGTTGGTGGATGGCGCCCAAAGTACTCCCCATATAACCGTGGATGTGCAGGCCTTAGATGCTGATTTTTACTGCTTTAGTGGCCATAAAGTATATGCCCCTACAGGTGTTGGCGTTTTATTCGGCAAGCGAACATTGTTAGAGGCAATGGTGCCTTACCAAACCGGCGGCGATATGATTGACCAGGTGAGCTTTGACGGCACCACCTTTACTGATATCCCACATAAGTTTGAAGCCGGTACCCCAGCCATTGCCCAAGTGGTTGGCCTTGGAGAAGCCCTGCGGTATTTAACCCGGATTGGGTTGCCTGCTATTGCGCAACACGAAGCAGATTTACTGGCGTATGCTACCGAGCGTATGCAGACGATTGATGGGCTCCGCATTATTGGAACAGCCCCACACAAAGCCAGTTTGATTAGTTTTGTGGTGGATGGCGCTCATCCCTTAGATATCGGCACCCTACTAGACCACGAGGGCGTGGCAATTCGTACCGGGCACCACTGCGCCCAGCCTGTTATGCGACACTTTGATGTTAGTGCTACTGCTCGCGTTAGTTTTGGTATGTATAACACCCGGTCAGAAATTGATGCCTTTGTGCAAGCCTTACAAAAGGTGCTAACCTTATTGCGTTAGTTTTCGTCAGTAAGCCTTTTGTTATTATGCCAACTATTCCCGACCAACAAGCCGCTATTGTTACCCAGTTTAACGCCTTACCCGACTGGGATGCCCGCTATAAATATATTATCGATTTAGGCAAGCAGTTACCAAGCTTACCCGACGCCGATAAAAATGACGACAACATTGTGCGCGGGTGCCAATCCCAAGTGTGGATGGTGGCCAGCGAAGACGGCGGAAAGGTTTACTTTAAGGCAGATAGCGACGCTTTAATTGTGCGGGGTTTAGTAGCCCTTATTTTACAAGTCTATTCTGGCCAACCTCCAGAAGCTATTTTGGCCAATCCGCCCGAGTTTATTAACCAAATTGATATGGGCAAGCATCTTTCCATGCAGCGCAGCAATGGCTTAGCCGCTATGGTAAAGCAAATTCAAATGTATGCCCTTGGCTACAAGGTAAAACTGGCCCAACAGCCGTAGCTCGTGTGGCAATTGTGGTTAGCGCACCGTATTAAAATGCTGCCCTAGCCCGGTATCTTGGTCAATATCCATCATGGATTCAATGCGCTCGTTGCGTTGTTTCATGGTGGCTACTTGGACTTTAGCGGCCACCAGGTTTTCTTTTAGGCGAAAGAACAACGTAAGATGCGCCACCATATCATCTAGCAGGCGATTAAATAGTTTGCCAGGGTGTAGGGCCTCGCTGACCAAGGTAGCTTGGAGGAGTTGATCCTGCGTGATGCTGGTATGATTGGCAGACATAGTAACCCTTACTGGTGCAATAAACGACGATTAGGCGGCAAACGCTGAATAGATTAGAGTTGATCCAAGGCTTTTTTCTGGCCGTCGATGTCTTCTTTGAGGAGCTTTTTAACAATATCTTGTTGGGCGTCGAGCTGTTTAATGGTCGTTTCTAAGTTTTTAACCCGGTTGGTTAAAATGGTATCGGCGTTGGCCAATACCCGCTGAGACACATTTTGAAAGGACGACAACACAGCACCACTCGCCCCGTTTAATAACGAGCCCGCTGCGGCGGCAGCTAAACCGAAGGGGCCAAAAAATGGGCCTAAGGTGGTGAGTAATCCACCAACGCCACTAACAATCCCTGCGGCGGGCAGCACCCAATTTCGTCCGTAGCCACTGGTTGCGGTACTGGTACCTACAATGGCGCCACCGGCGCTAGCAAGGGTGCCCAAGGGGGCTGCCCCACCGGCAAAGGTACCACCAATGCTGGTAGGTACGGGGGTAGGGTTTACCTGCGTTAAAATATTATTCCAATCCACGGCGCCAAGTTCAGCGCCATCGCCACCAATAGGGGCTGCGCCGCCTGCAATAATACCAGGGATGTTGGCCGCACTACCCAAAATAGGGGTGCTAGATGCCGTTGGGAACCCAGGCGTGCTGGCAAATGGAGACAAGCCAAAGCTGGCCTGGCCACCAGGTAAAATACCTGTACCACCAGAAACAGGGCCGTAATAACTGGTGCCCGGCACATTAATAGCGGCACTGCCTAAGGTGGGGCTAAAAGCGGTAGAACCAAACATGCGAGCAATATTGGTTAAAAATGAGAAAAACTTACCATTACCACTGCCCCCCAGGGCCGGGCCACTGGCGGTTAAATCGCGAATGCGGTCATAGGTTTCAAACAAGTCAGCCTTAGCCATGCCACTGGATTTAGAATACCGATCCAGGATGACAATATAACTGTCGTTCTTATAACTCATACCGTACCTAACATTATTTAAGTGGGCCGTATGGCAAGAGTAATGGTTGCAACCTGTTTGGCAACCTCACACTCCAGACAATAATGGCGTATCACTAGTATCGGCATAATTAAGCCAGGCTTGAATGGGATGATGATTAAACCTTAGGCAAAGGTTTTAAAGGTCAGGTCAATATTTTTATCAATAATTTTTCTAACGGATTCAATTTCTGTAGAGACGGCACTTTGTTGAGTATCCACTCGACGAAGCTGAAGCTCTAAACTTTGATCCAACGATTGGATGCTATTGATACGCAACTGTAATTTAACGGCATCGTCAGAATCAGGGTCTAACGTGGTGGCGGTATTAAATAAATCATTGGTTAAATTAGCCAGTTGTAACCTGGCTTGGTTAATTTGTTGGCCTGTGTATTCTAAATCCGTTTTACGGGCAATTAAGGATAACAGGCGCGATTGACTGGCGGCCAATCCCATATTCGTTCACGCTAACTCTCTTAACAGTGATGCTGTAATGCAGGCGGGTATACCGGTAAAACAAGCTGTAGGTACCACATGCCACACTATGGAGTATAACCGCGGTGCCACCTGCAACAACTCCCTTATCTAGAGGGGTATACATTTATAGTACATATCTCATCTAATTAGTTGATAAAGATTAGGATCACTTACGCAAATAAATTGTCATCAGGTATGGTTAAAAAAATAAAACACGTTTACAATAACGGTGTAGTGTATTTTTATTTAATGCACACCCAAAGTTTTATTCCCGCTTATAGAGGAGCACCCCAATGCCAGTTAAGAAAAAACCCGCTGCTAAGAAACCCGCAGCCAAAAAAGCGACTACTAAAAAAGTAGCCACCAAAAAACCTGCGGCTAAAAAAACCAGCACTAAAAAAGCTGTTACTAAAAAGCCTGTAGCTAAAAAGAAAACCGCTACCAAAGCTAAAAGCAAAGCTACTGCTAATGCTAACCAACTTACCCCAGATGCGGCTGCCAAATTGGTAAAGCGTGGTCTTCTTATTGGTTTAGGCGCTGCTGTTGAAAGCGGCGGTAAACTAACCACCTTTGTGAACAAGCAAGTTAAACAATTGGTGGATAAAGATAAATTCCCAAAAGCCAAAGCTGAAAAGTTTGGTAAAGATATTACCAAGCTCGTTCAAAAAGAAAAGAAAATGATTGAAGCCAAAATCCAAGATACGGTTGATGGCCAAATGAAAAAAGTGGTTAAAAGCCTAAAGCTAGTTACCAAAGATGATCTCACTAAGCTAAAAGCAGATTTAAAAGGTACTAAAAAAACCACAGCCAAAAAACCAGCCGCTAAAAAGCCTGCTGCAAAAAAAGCGGCCCCTAAAAAACGCGCTACGGCTAAAAAGGCCCCCGCTAAAAAAACCACGGCTAAAAAAACAGCCGTAAAAAAAGTAGCGGCTCGTACCAAGCCCGCTGCTAAAAAATCTGTGGCTAAAAAAAGTACCGCTAAAAAATAGGTTTAGCAATTAGCCTAAATTTAAAGCCCGGTAGTAAACACTGCCGGGCTTATTTTTTTACAAGGTATGGAGAATAACGAAAAGAGGGGTAGAGGTAAGAGGTAAAGGGGTTACTTATTCAGCGTCAACCAATTCATAGGCGCCAATGTGGCGATACTTTTGGTAACGCTGTTCTACCAATTCTTCGCCAGAAGCAGATGCCAAGTCACTTAAGCCTTCTTTTAACGCAATCTGTAACCGGTTTGCCAGCACCTTGGGTTGGTGGTGGGCACCGCCAAAGGGCTCGGTAATTTTACCATCGGCAATGCCAAAGGCCATTAAGTCATCGGCGGTAATTTTCAAAGCGTCTGCGGCACGGGCGGCATGCTCGGCACTGCGCCATAAAATACTGGCACAGCCTTCTGGCGAAATAACCGTGTACAATGCGTGTTCTAACATATAAATTTTATTAGCCACCCCAATACCCAGGGCACCACCACTACTGGCCTCACCCAACACTACCGAAATAACCGGCACCTTTAGGCGGGCCATCTCTCGGATGTTAAACGCAATAGCCTGGCCGATGCCTTTTTCTTCGCCATCCATCCCAGGGTAAGCTCCAGGGGTATCAATCATAGTGATAATAGGCATGTTGAATTTTTCGGCATGTTGGAATAGGCGAAGGGCCTTGCGGTAGCCTTCTGGGTTGGCCATGCCAAAGTTATGATGAAGGTTTTCCTTCATTCCACGGCCTTTTTGCGTGCCTACCAGCATCACAGGGCGGCCATCAATTTCGCCAATACCACCAATAATAGCGCGGTCATCGCTACCGCCACGGTCGCCGTGCAATTCAATCCAGGTATTAGGCGAAATAGCTCGAACCAGCTCTAAAAAATTAGGTCGTTGCGGGTGACGAGCAATTTGCAGCCGGTTGGCAGGGGTGATATCGCTGTAAAGCTTTTCTTTTACGTCGGCAGCTTGCTTACGCAGCCGCGTTAGTTCAGCATTCATATCTACCGATAAATCATCACCAGCAGAGGCAAGTTCATCAATCTTATCTTGCAAATTAACCAAGGGTTGTTCAAAAGGTAATGGCGTTACCTCCTGAGAGGCCTCCACAGGCTCCGTGATGTCTGATTTACTTGGTGGGGTGGATAGGGTCACCATAATGACGTGTACCTTTGTTTAGAATGCGGTGTTAAAGGTTCGGGGATAAGGGGAATAACAAGCTAGGGGTTAAACAGGCACCGGCTCAGCGTCCGGCGTTAGCAAAAAAGGGGAGGGGTTTACCTCAAAATCCAATAGTTGCCCTTGAGAAACAGCTTTAGGGGTTTTACCACTACTTATCCGGTGGAGACGAATCAGTTCCAATAACTCGTGGCGAAGGTTGTGGCGGTGTACCACTCGGTCTACCTGGCCATATTTCATTA
The DNA here is from genome assembly GCA_030429585.1 of bacterium. Taxonomy (GTDB): domain Bacteria; phylum Cyanobacteriota; class Vampirovibrionia; order Vampirovibrionales; family Vampirovibrionaceae; genus JAUIEU01. The sequence continues at coordinate 624,324 of JAUIEU010000001.1, forward strand.
GGTAGCCAGCCGTTTGGAAGTCATTTGGCAGTTTTTGACGAATGGTTTGTTCAATAACCCGGCGTCCAGCAAAGCCAATACGGGCGCCTTTTTCCGCCAAAATCACATCGCCTAAGGTACCAAAGCTGGCGGTCACGCCACCAAAGGTAGGTTCTGTTAGTACGGAAATATACAGCAGGCCTGCATCGTGTAAACGGGCCAACACCGTGCCGGTTTTTACCATCTGCATTAAGGAGAGGGTGCCTTCCTGCATGCGGGCTCCGCCTGATGAGGAAAAGATAACAAGCGGCAAATCATACTTTAGGGCACATTCGGCCAAGCAGGTTAGCTTTTCGCCAACCACGCTACCCATGCTGCCGCCCAGATAATCAAAATCCATAATGCCTAAGGCAAAGCTTTCCGCCTCGTCGATAGTGGGGGGGGTGTCTGCCGCATCATCGTTAGGTTCTTGCATCCGGTGTAGCTTGGCAATACCGGTTACCACGGCTTCGTTCAAGTCACTTTTGCTACGGGCCCCTACCTGCCGTTTACGGTAGGGCTGGGTATCGGTAAAGGTTAAGGGGTCGGCTGGGCCAAGGTTGGCATTTAGCTCAATAAAGGTATCGTCTTCTTGGCAAAACAGCTGTTGTATTCTGTCGCTCGCCCCAATACGAAAGTGGTATTCACACTCCATGCATACTTGCTGGTTGTGTTCCATGGCCTTGCGAGGCAAAGTGGCGTTACAGCTATAACATTGCACCCAAATAGAGCACAATTCGTCATCGGTTAATTTACGGTTTACGCCATCGGCATTTAGGCGGGCTTTTTGCTTTTTTTTGGCAAACCAGTCACGTAAGGACATGGGGTGAGTGTCTCCAGTCGGGCTATAACAGGGCGAGGGTGGGAGTCGCAGCCATTGCGTACCACCGTTGTTTCCTTAAACGTTCCTCAATTGGCTTTGTTGCCATTCATCATGCCAACATCCTTAACATTACCAAAGGCATCCGTAGCCACACCGGTTGGGCTAACAGCAGGGGTTAAAGGCGGCGGGCCATCGTAATCCACGGCATCCTGAATGTTCATTTCATCGTAATACAAGGTTTTACGCTTTTTACCAGGCATAAAGTTAATGCCAAAAAAGCTGCGCTGACGCACAACATCGTAGGCCAGGTTAAATTTCACATCTTCTGGGCCAAATAGTACAAAAATTTGGTTGCCCAGCAGCATGTCATTGCGGGCATTATCTTTGTTTACGGAAATTTGGGTGCGCATTCCCATCGTCAAAAACTTGTTAATGTACACCTGGTTTGTGGTTTGCACACTGTTGCGGCCCGCAAAGTAAGTGTCAAACACAAAGGGGCTATCGCCATTAGTAGCGGCATAATAGTACTGGTTAATAGAGCTAAAGCGGTTAAATAGGCGCAACCGAACCTGAGGCCCACCCCGTACCACGCTATAAAAATCGCCCGTACTATAGGCCGATAAACCGGCTTGTGCCCGAACGGCCACTTTTAGGTTGTTTTTTCTATCGCCAATATCCAGCAAGGGCCGAGAGCTAAGCTGGAATTGTGCTTGGGCCCGCCCAGCGGTAACGGGTTTTTTGCTGGGGCGTTCAACAAAAAAGTCGGCGTTGTTTGTGGGGAAGAATTCATCATGCATCGCACCGGCAGAAAAGAAGCTCCGCAAAGCAAAGCCGCCTTTGCGCGCCAACATGCGGGTATCTGTTAGTTGGCCGCCATAGCGTGGGCGCTCCCAGCCAAACATACCGTGGTCGTAATCTTCGTTAGCAGATAGAATTAAGCGAGTTTTGCCATCGCCAATTTTGCGATTAACTAAAATAGTAGGGGTACCCACCAAAAAGTTATAGCCCGCACTGGCATTGGTTTTGTGGGACATGTAGTGCACCATAGCACCCCCACCAAAGCCACTTACGGATTCAAGGTCTTGTCCGCTACGAGAACGACGCCGCCCGGCACCCATACTAATGTAGGGCGAAAAGCGAACAAAGCCGTCACCGGCTCTAAAATCCAGGCCAGGGCCGGCATAAAAGCCACCGTGGTCTGGGTCTATCCCAATATCTGGGCCTAGGTATTCAATGTCTTCGCTTAAGCCATCTTGGGCAAAATCCATTTGGGGCATCCGGGCAATGGTCATGCCGCCAAATTTTAAGGATGGCCACTTAACATTAATATCATCCCAATCGCCGTGGCGTACCACATCCACTTCTTTGGCATGCCAGCGTAGCTTTCTATCTAAGTAGCTAGGGTTTTCTGCTGGGGCGTCCCAGCGCATATCCAGCTCATCCAGCACTTTGGCATTGCCGTAGGTGTTAGGGTTATTGGCATTAACCGCCTGGGCGCTTTTGGTATTGGCGGTCGGGTCCGTGGCCTCATCGGCAGTACCGCTATTACGATTGGTAATAAAGGGGTCGGATGTGGCCAGTTTAGAGAGATCGTCTGGGATTAAGTCAGAGAAATCATCTTGCTTAAGGGCTGCCTGGGTTTGGCCCGGGATAACCAGTTTACCATCTACTAATTTAGTAAATTTACCGTCCTTAAAGCCTTCGCGGGCCTTAATGCGTACTTGGTCTAGCACGGTAATGGGGTCGTTAATCAGGGCACTGTTACGGGTAAGGTCAATTTTAGCGTAGGTACCATATACTTTTTCTGGCCCATCACTAATCACCACATTCCCTTCCGCCACAACAAGCTCGCGTACCGGGTCGTAGCTAATCTTATCCGCTAGCAACTCGGTGTTTTGCTCGCTTACCACCACCTTAACATCGCCACTGGCGGTATATAAACCGGTTTTATCGTCGTAATCCAGCTCATTGCTTACAATATCCACCACCACCGCTTTGGCCTGTACAGGGGCTTGCACGGATGCATCCGGCTCTAAGGTGGGGGTGCCTTGTGTTGCTGGCGCCATGGTTTCTACCGGCAAGGAAAGCTGCGCGGCAGCCGTACTGGTAAGCGCCACTGCCATGCTACCGGCAAGTAGCGAAGCAAACAGTACGGGCGAGAGAGAAAAGCGAGAAAAGGCCATATAAAGCAAGCACCAATGATTGTTTAAAATTAAGAGAAGAGAGATACGATAGGGGCTGACCCCTTACTATACCAAGGCTGTAAAAGAATGAAAACCGGCATCAAAGGTTCCTTGCCTGGCTGGCCCTAGTAGCCATACCTTATTAGGCAGGTTGAGGGGCAGAAGGTGCTGGCACTGCCGGTTTAATATGGGCGTTTGGTACGGGTAAGGTAATGCCCAAGCGCTTATGGCGGGGTTCAACCACATCCCATACTAGGCCAACGCGTTGTAACAACCATATGGCCACGTAGGTGCTGTCAAATTCAAACCAACGGTGCCAAAAAATGGGGGTTAAAGGGTCGCCATGGTGGTTATTGTGCCACCCTTCGCCAAAGCTAAATAAAGCAATTAGGGGGAAGTTGGTGCTGTCTTCTTCTGTGGCGTGGTTGCGGTAGCCCACTAAATGGGTTGCAGAGTTAATTAACCACGTGGTGTGCCATACCCATACGGTACGGATAACACCGGCCCAAAAGAAGAAGCTCCACCCCATGGTTAGCCCACCCATGGCATAACCAATGGCAAATAACACAGCGTACTGGCCCAGCCCAATCAAGGCATTGTTACGCTCTAACCACATAATGCCAGGGTCGGCGGCAAGGTCTGCTGTAATTTTTTCGCGGGCGCCTTCTTCCGCCAGTACGGGGTGGTTGTAGAATAACCAGCCCATATGGGCCCACATAAAGCCATCCCGTGGGGAGTGGGGGTCAAAGCGCTTATCCGACTGCTTGTGGTGGTATCGGTGGGTGGATGTCCAGAAAATAGGGCCACCTTCCAGGTTAAGGCAGGCAATGGCCGTGGTTAGGTAGGTCATCCATTGTGTGGTTTTAAAGCCACTGTGGGTTAGCAAGCGGTGGTAGCAAAAGGAAATGCCCATACTGCCGGTGATGTAGCCCACAATAATGCCCGTTAGCACCGCTGGCCAACTAAAGGTAACGCTGGCTGTGGCCAACCCAACACCAGCCAACACATGGATGGTAATAATGGTAAAGGTAACCACCCAGTCGATTTGGTCAGGAGTGGCATAATCGGGTTTTTTAAACATGGAAGACAGTCTCCGGCAGAAAAGCTGTTGCCAGCCAAGGATAATTCGCCACCCATCTTGGCATATACCCACCCAAAAGGCGAGTAATTATGAACCGCGGATTTAGGCTGTCTTAATGCAGAGTTAAGGCCTAATAATGCAGGCCAAAAGCCACATAAACACCTAAGGCGGCGCCAACCACTACTTCTACCGGGGTATGGCCCAGCAATTCCCGCAACCGCTCGGGGATATCCTGCTTGTGGTGAGTATAAAAATCTTGAGATATTTTGTTGAGAATGCCGGCCATTTTACCGGCCGCGCGGCGCACGCCAGCGGCGTCATACATCACAATAACCGCCAAGCCTAGGGCAATGGCAAAGCTGGTGGTGGTAAAGCCATCCACAAGCCCCACACTGGTGGCTAAGGAAGAAACGCTGGCGCTATGGCTGCTAGGCATGCCCCCGGTATGGAAAAATATTTTAAAATTAAGCTCGTGGTGCACCATAAAGTGCCACAAAATTTTAAGCGCTTGCGCCAGTATGGTGGCGGCAGTCACTACCGTAATCACTTCTAGGCCAGTATTGGCCACATCTGGGCTTAGCATTGCCAGTTAATTATCCGTAAAATTAAACGACTATTGGCGCTACGCTACCACGGTTAGGCCCGTCGTGCGAGCATAAAATTACACAGCCATTCCAAATGCTGGGCAATAAGGCCCCTGCGGGCCGGAACAAATGGAAGTGCCGCCAGCTGCTGTAAAAAGCCTTGCTGGGCCAATTCGGCATGGGCGCGTGCCACGGGCACGGTGCAGTACTTTAAAATGCTATTTTTATCCTGCCCGGCATCCTTACCGGCGGATTTGCCGAGTTCTGCCGCCGTGGCTGTCGTATCCAGTAAATCATCGGCAATTTGAAAAACCGTCCCCAGTTGGTGGCCCATGGCCCGTAACTGGGTGATTACTTCCATCGGTTGATGGGCAGCGATACCCCCCATCGCCATGGCTGCCCCAAACAGGGCACCGGTTTTATGGGTATGGATCGTCATGACCTCATCCAAGGTAATACGCCGCCCAGCCAAGGATAAATCCAGCCACTGGCCGCGTATCAATTGGCAAAGCCCAGCTGCTTGGGCCAGCTCCGCCACTAATTGGGGGTGGTTAGGGCAATGGTTGGCCAATAAGGCGTACGCTTCGGCCTGTAGGGCATCGCCTACTAATATACCCATGGCTTCGCCATACTGGTAATGCACCGTCGGCTGCCCACGGCGCAGGGTGTCATTATCCATGGCGGGCAAATCATCATGCACCAGGCTGTAGGTATGCAGCATTTCTATGGCCATGGCGGCACTTAGCACGTGTTGTGGGCTATCAGGGGCGCCTTCAGTGGATTCATCTACCCGCTGGGTAAACCCTGCCGCCACTAGGCACACCAGCAAGGGCCGGATACGTTTACCGCCCCCTAATAAGGCATGGGCCATGGCCTCCCCTAGCCGTTGGTTGGCCATGTGGGTAGAAGAGCCGACAGGCGTGGCAGCAAGCTCCGTGGTCCATTGCTGGGCCTGCTGGGCAAGGGCAGCCTCTATCTGAGTAAGCCAGGGGGCAAAGCGTTGTGGAAAAGACGCCTGTAAAGGAGCCTTAGACGGCGAAGATTGTGGCGTGGTACTTACCATTCACCATCCTCCTCATCCATAGCCTCTACCGGTTGATTACGGTGCTGACTCATGGCTTGGCGCTGCTGGCGGCGCGATTGCCCCCGCAAGTTTTCGTTCAGGCGTACCCGTGCAGCTTGTTTGCCGCCCTGCTTATCTACTTTTTTCTGGCCGTACTCGCTTTTATCGCTTATATCTGCGCGGGTGCGGTTGCCTTCTACGGCTTCTTCCATAAAGCGTTGGTAATGGGCTAGCCGCTCTGGGGCAATGTTGCCAAGCTGGGCCGCAGCCTGAACAGCGCAGTTTTCTTCCGTTACATGGGTGCAATTGTTAAACCCACATTGGGCCCGGTAAGTAGCAAACTCCGTAAAGGCCTGCTCTACAGCCTCTGGTAGGGCCTCATCAAAGGTGGCACGGCTAAAGCCGGGGGTATCCGCCACAATAATGCCCGGGGCCACGGTTAGCAAGGCCACATGCCGGGTGGTGTGCTGCCCGCGCTCTAATTTATGAGAAACGGCGCCTTCTTCCAAGGCGAGTTGTGGGTTTAGCCGATTAAGCAAGGAGGATTTACCGGCCCCACTAAGGCCTGCCAACACGCTAACCTGCCCGTGGCAGGCTGCCGCAATGGGGGCATAGGTTTCTGCTTTATCAAAAAGAGGCGAAAAAACGGGGTAGCCCAGTTTATCCGCATACAGGTGAGTGAGTTCCTTGAGCAGGGCATCGTTGGGCTGTAAATCCTGCTTGGTAAACCCAATAGAAACATGCAACCTAGCAATGGCCGCATGGATAAGGTAGCGATTGAGTTGCTCGCTATCAAACTCTGGCTGGGTAAGGGCGCATACCACCAGTACATGAGTGCTATTAGCCATTTTAGGCCGGGTTAGCTGGCTGTGGCGAGGCCACACCCCCACAATACGCGCTGTTTGATTGGTGGTATCCATATCATCCAACCACACCACATCGCCCACTAATACCGTAATACCGGCCTTTTTAAGGGTAGCTTTTATACTGCAATGGTAAGGTGCCTCGCCATGGGTCACGCAGACATCGTAGCGATTGGTGTGTTGGGCCAATACCCACCCTGCCATACAGTGGGCCTCGGGGGGTGAGGATTCCTCTAGCGTCTCCTGTAGACGCTTTGGTAAACCTAGTGGGGCTAAGGCGGAATGAGTGGTCATCACAGTGCAGGTACCCTGGCTGGTTGATGTTGGCTGAGGTAGGTACCGTTCATGGCTTGGCTTAAGCGTTGTAACCCAGCACGATGGGCTTGGGTTAGGCCAAAATCCAAGGATTGCTGCCAATAATTGAGTAATTGGGTATCCGTAAAGCAAAGGGGCGCATGTTGGTGGGCTTGCCACACGGCATGTTGGCGGGTATGGGCCGACCCCTGAAAGCGCTGATAAGCCTGCAATAGGGCCTGCTGAACGTGTTGAGCCACCTGTTGTTGTTCTAGGGGCAGGGTATTGGGGATAATCCATACCGCAAACACGAGGGGGGTTTCGGTGGCTGCCACCCATTCGGTGGCCATATCTCGTAAGGTGTAGGGTTGCAGCCCTTGGGGCAGCTGTTGGGCTTCTGCCTGTCGGCACAGGGCCAGGGCCCTATCTCCAATAACCAGGCCACCGGCATGCTGTGGGATAGCTTTAATAATTTTATCTGCCGGGATGGTGACAAAACGGGGGGCAGGGTCTACACCATACTGGCGATGGAGTAAGTAGCGCAGCACCGCCACAGATGTGGCGCTATCATCAGGAATAGCAATGGTGGTAGGCGATGGGGCAGATACTGACCTTGTGTTTTCAACATAAAGGACGCTTTCTACCCCACCAAACGAGCTAACCGATACCTTCGGCAGCACCGTAAACGCGTCGGCATTGGCCAAGTAAAAGGCACTAGATACGGGCGATGCATCCAGGCGGCCTTCTGCCATCCAACGGTTAAGGGTGGCCGGTGGCGCCGTGTACAAATCCACGGTAGGGGGCAGTTTTAACCCGGCATGGTACAGGGGCAGGGTATTAATAAAACTAATGGCCCCTAGCCTAAAACGCCCGTTAGCCTTTACGGGCGGCGTGGCAGACACGCTAGGCAAAGGTGTGGGCCTCGTGGTAACCACGGGTATCAGCGGGGGGCTCGTAGCGGGCTTTTACCCCGTACAGGCTGTCGCGCTCAATAGGGATGCGGCCGGCCTTCCAAATCAGGTTAAGCAGTTGGTCTTTGGTTAGGTGCTCGCTAGAAGCGGTACCGGCAGAGTGAGCAATTTTTTCTTGCACCACAGTGCCGTCCAAGTCATCCACGCCAAAGTTTAGGCCCACTTGGCTAATTTTTTCGCCAATATGCACCCAAAAGGCTTTAATATGGGGGAAGTTATCCAGCACTAAGCGGCTAACGGCAAAGTTTTTTAGGTTTTCCACACCGGTGAGTGCGTTACTGGGGTCAATGCGGTTGCCTTCGTAGTAGCAATTTAGGGGGATAAAGGTCATAAAGCCGCCGCTTTTATCCTGCTGCTCTCGCAGGCGAATCATATGGTCCACGCGCTCTTCGTTGGTTTCACCTAAACCAGCCAACATAGTAGCCGTGCTGCTTAAGCCCATATCATGGGCTAAACCATGGATTCGCAACCATTCTTCACCAGGGATTTTATCCACGCACACCAGCTCGCGCATCCGCTCGCTAAATACTTCGGCACCACCGCCGGGTAACGAGCGCAGGCCCACGTCTTTCAGGGTTTTTAGCACCACTTCTGGTGGTACGCCGTCTAATTCGGCCATGTAGGCAATTTCTACCGCCGTCATGCCCTTAATATGCACATGGGGGAATTCGCGTGTCAGGGCCTTAAATAGGTCCTCGTAGTAGGCTAAATCCTGCTCTTTATACAGGCCACTCACAATGTGGAACTCACTCAGGGTATCTTTGCCGGGGTAATTACCCACCATATTAATCACGTCATCCACGCTCATAACATACGCTTTGGGCGATTTTGGGCCTTTTTTAAAGGAGCAAAAGGTGCAATTAGCTTCGCAAATGTTGGTGGGGTTAATGTGGTAGTTGTGCACCCAGTACACGTCATTGCGACGGTCGACTGGTGTGGCCAAACGGCGGGCCGTATCCGCCAAAATACCAATCCCTAGCAAATCGTTGCTATTGTAAATAAATTCGGCCTCTTCACGCTCTATGCGTTGGCGGGCAATCACTTTGTCATACATACTGCGCAAAGGGTTACTGGCATGGGCCATGTAATCATGGTGCAGCTCGTTGATAACATCAGGAGAATGAGGAGGTAAAGTAGGCATAGTAGGCGATACAGTTAGGTTAAGGGCAAGCGCCCCAGAATAACAGCCATTCGGCAGGCACTATTGTAGTGAAAACAGAGACAGCCTGCCAATCACACGAGGGTGATATGAAACAGGCTACCTGTAAGATTAGGTTGAGCGACGTGCCCTTTAGCTACGAGAGCCACCTCCGCTACCGCCACCACTAGGGCGTCCACGGCGACGTCGTGAGGATGGACGACGACGAGAGCGGTTGTTATTGCGGCTATCGCCATCTGCATCATTGCCGCCATCGTCGGAGGTGTTACCTTCTGGCCCCTCTTTTTGGCCTGGGTCTACATAACGGGCAGCTTGGCGCTGGTGGGGTGCACGGACAGGCCCGTCATCTACCATGTTTGCTTCATCTGGGGTGAATTTAACCACGCCCACATCGCCCGCAGGTTGCTGGGGGGCTTTGCTACCCAGTGGGCTACCACCGGCATAAGGGCGGCGGGGGGCACTATCACTTGCGGTGGGTTGAGGCACCGGCTGTGCGGGCTCTTCTTCCACCACAGGTGGGGTGCGTTTGAAGAAAGACGATAGGAAGCCAGGCATTTTACCGCCCCGCTCTTCGCCACGACGGGTGTGGGTCTTGGCAGGGTCTACAAACACAGGCGCTTTACCTTCCACCGGCTGAGGCGCCGCGGCAGGCGCTTGTGGTGGGCCTTGAGGTTGTTGGCCACCATAATCATGCTGACCATCATTTCGGCCGTGTTGGCGTTGCTGTTGTTCTGCCTGGGCTTGGCCTTCTGGCGAAGGGTCATCTAGCAATTGGCTAATATCCAATCCACCGGCCTGCACACTCGCCACTAAGGACATAAAGTCGTTAGCCGTGGTGCTCATGCGAGATAAGGTGCGGTTATAGCGGTCTGGCGTAAAGGCAATTTTTAGGGTTTTAGCAAAAGGGCGGCCCAAATTAGCGGCCATATCCGCATCGAAGTGGGGCTCGATGGTTTTAAGGTCTAGGCGAGGCCGTTTATTGGTAAACAGTGGGCCTGGCGTATCGGCACCGCTAACGGTCGCCGGTTTTTCAGCGCCATTATCCCCAGCTTGGATGCTACGGATATCCCGCACCTTCTTCTGGGTATGCTCTAAAGACATGGACGGGGTCACTTTAGGCTTAAGGCTTTGGGATTTATACCCACGGCCCCGTTGCTGCACTTTAAAAGGCACATTACCCTTGCTACGGCCAAACAGTTTGCTTTCGGCTTCTGCATTGGCAGGCGACCAGTGGAATTGCTCAATGGCGTGGCCTTTACCACTACACATGGGGCATTCCTTGCTAAAAATTTCGCTTAACGCTTGGCCCTGGCGGTGGCGAGTCATTTCTACTAGGCCTAAATCCGTTAGCTGGCCCATTTGGGGCTTGGATTTATCCGGGGCCAACTCTTTATCAAAGGCTTCCAAAATGGAGAGTTGGTCAGCCCGCGATTCCATATCGATGAAATCCACCACAATCATGCCGCCAATGTTGCGCAGGCGCAGTTGGCGAGCAATCTCTTTGCAGGCCTCTAAATTGGTTAAACGAATGGTTTCCGCCTGAGAATCAAGACGGGTGAACTTACCACTGTTTACATCCACCACGGTTAACGCTTCTGTTGGTTGGATGTAGAGGTAGCCCCCACTGGGTAGCGGCACCTTGGTTTGAAGGGCCAGTTTAATTTCGCGCTCGACGCCTTGGGCCACCATAATGGATTGCTTGGTATCGTGGAGGGTGACCTTAATGTTGTTATCCATATTCCACGTTTGCAGCAGTTGCTGGGCACGTTGCTGGCCAAAGGCGGTATCTACGGCAATTTCGTCTACTTCATCGTTCACCACTTCTCGGATAACGCGGTAGAGTAAATCCTGGTCTCGGTACAGTAGGCAATGCTTTGCGGCGGCATCAGCGGCATTAACAATGCTCTGCCAACGCTCCATCAAAATTTCAAAATCTTCTTGCAAGTCTTGCTCGCGTTGGCCGTTGGCTTCCGTACGGATAATAACGCCCACACCATGGGGTTTTACCATGCTTACAATGGATTTTAAGCGAGAGCGCTCGTTTTGTTGCTCAATTTTACGGCTAATGCTAATCCCGCGGCTATCCGGCATAAATACCAAAAAGCGGCCTGGCATACTAATGTTGGTGGTTACCCGTGGGCCTTTGTGGCCGGTGGGCTCTTTTATCACCTGTACAATCATCTTTTGGCCTGGCTTAATCCGTTTTTGAAGGTCGCCACGGCCTTTTACATCGCTACTATGTAAAAAAGCCATTTTACTGCCGCCAATATTAACGAAAGCGGCATCGATGCTAGGCAAAATGTTTTCTACCGTACCTAGGTACACATCCCCAAGTAAGGTATCGCCCCGGTTAATAATAAATTCTACAGCGCGGTCATTATCAAATAACGTTGCAATATTGTCCCGTTCGGAGACAACAACTTTTTGTTTACCCATGGTTCACAGGTTCCTATATATAAAATGGTTGGAAACAGCTCGGCCAACCATGCAGAACGAGGGGAGATGGGGTCTAAACTAGGTAGACGGCAGTAAGTGCGAGGATCTGGGTAAAGACCACGACACCGATACCGGGTTTATGTGCTTAGCTACCCACTGCGCTTAGCCATTGTTAGGTAACAATGGTAGCCATGCGGGCAATGTGCCAATTATTAGAAACAGGGTCAGCGTTCGCCTCTAATGCTGCCAACGCCCTGGTGGCCTTAATGCTGTACACATCCACAGGCGTGGTGCCGGGGGGCTGTGCAGGCAAGCTGGCTGGGCGGGATAACATAAAGCGGAGTCGCTCCGGGCCCGTTGTGGGCGTTTCCAACGATAAAGCAGATAAATAAGGAATCAGGTCAAAATCTTTAGATGAATCTTCGTCACTCATGCGAACCATCAGGGGGGCAGGCATCGTTTCTTCGGCCTTGCCAGTTAATACGTCGTTCAGTGCACGAATGCGAGCAATAAGACTTGTTGGCATCTTACCCTGCAAACGGCCCTCTTGGCAAGCACCCGATGGTGTAGATCCACTATCGGAACCTTCTTTCCAGGTGGCCCGGTACTCTATGCCCACAATGGATTTAGAGAGTTTTTTATCGCTCATAGGGCGGTACTCTTCATCCACAATATGGCACTGTGGGGGCAAGTACTGGTTTAGCTTGGCCATCACATCGGTGGTGGCTTCAGATAAATCCAGCTCCACCATTTCGCCATAGCTTTCCATAAACAGGGGTAGGGCAGGGGTTACGCTTATCTTAGGCTTAGGATGGAAGCCCTGGCTGTACGATACGGGAATCCCCGATCGTTTAATGGCCCGCTGTAACAGGCGCATCCAATCCAAGTGAGAGATAAAGCGGAGATCCCCGGTTTTGGTGGCGGTTAGGCGCACTCGGCCTACAGGTGGGGGCTTTTGGTCTCGGCCAATTTCAAAAGGCACGGGCACTTTGGCTTCTTTGGTGATTTTTAGGCGCTTTGCTTTTTCGTCTCCATCAACCGTGGGGGCTGTTTCAATAAAAGTAGGCCAGGTGCTATAGGTGGCACACACACCACAGGTACTGCAGGTTTCAAAGCACGGGGTAGTGCTGGCCGCTTCGGTGGCGCGCTTGTATTCTTCCTGCATCCAGCTTTTGGTAAGCCCCATTTCAATCACGTCCCACGGCAAGGCATCATCCAAGCTCACCAAACGCTCGCGAGTGTAGGTTTCTTCGTTGTAGCCCAGCTCGTGCAGCGCTTCAAACCACTTATCAAAGGCACTTAGGTCATCCCAAGCATCTAAATAAGCGCCTTTTTTGTAGGCCGCTTCCACCACATCGGCCAACTCGGGCCCAGCTTTGGAGATTACGGCTTCTAGCTTGCTAATTTCTGGGTCGGTGTAATTGACCTTAATGCCACGGAAAGGGCGGAATTTTTCTTTAAGATAGTCAATTTTTTCCGTCAGCATGGGCATACTATCTTGCGGAAACCACTGAAAGGGCGTGTGGGGCTTGGGCACAAAATTACTAATGGTCACATTTACTTCTAAATTATGCTTTTTAGAAACAGCCGCATCCCGCTTAATGGCCCGGCAGGCTTGCTGCATACGCGCCACAATACTAACAATGCCGTCCAAATCGTCATTGGTTTCAGTCGGCAGGCCAATCATAAAGTAGAGTTTCACCTTGTTCCAGCCGCTGGTGTAGGCCTTAGTAACGGCGCTTAAAATCTCTTCATCGCTCAGGTTTTTGTTAATCACATCTCGCATGCGGGGGGTGCCGGCTTCTGGCGCAAAGGTTAGGGTGCTTTTGCGCACGCTGCTTACCGCATCGGCTACTTCTACACTAAATCTATCGGCTCGCTGGCTACTAAGCGACAAACTGGCGCCCGTTTCTTTCAGGGTATCGGTCACATTCATTACCAGTGGTTTAAAGTGGCTATAATCGGCAATAGAAAGGCTGAGCAAGCTACATTCTTCGTAGCCGGTTTTATCCAGTTCTTCCAACAGCTTTTTATTGATGTTTTCTACACTTTGTTCTCGGGTGGGTAGGTTAATAAACCCGGGCTGGCAAAACCGACACATGCGGTCGCAGCCACGGCGGGCTTCTACCACCACACGGTCGTGGATGGCAGCAACCGTAGGCACCAGTGGGGCAATATCCACGTTGGTTTTAGCAATATCCACAATTCGCTTGTAGGCTTTGGTGGTGCGGCCTGGCACATACGTGCCCTCTATGGCGACAAAGGCTTCCATTACTTGGTCTTTTGTCCAACCCTCTTTGCGGGCTTCCGCCATCACATCCAGTAATTCGATTAAAATCTCTTCCCCGTCGCCAATAATAAAGGCATCGAAAAACGGCGCCACACTCATGGGGTTGCCGCTACCGGGCCCGCCCGCAATGAGGATTGGCCAATCCATGCTATCTCTATCTTTGGCACGGAAGGGGATTTGGGCCGCCTCTAACGCGCCTAAAATCGTGGTGTAGTTCAGTTCGTATTGCAGCGAAAACGCCAGCAAGTCGAAATCTTTAATAGGCACGCGGCTTTCCACCCCAAATAGGGGCATGTTGTGCTTGGCCAGTTCCTTTTGCATATCTGGCGCGGCGGCATACACACGGTCGCACAGGTAATCGGGGTGCTGGTTCACAATGCTATACAGCAATTTAATGCCGTAATTGGAAATGCCAATTTCGTAGAGATCCGGAAAGGCAAAAGCCAGTGTGGCTTTAGCGTGATGAAAGGGCTTGCGGTAGGTACCACTTTCTAACCCCATGTAGCGGCCTGGCTTAAACACGGTGGGCAAAATATCATTTTCTAACACGCGGCTATTAACCGGGGCACCTTTTCGGGCAGAGGGCGATAGTGTGGCAACCATGGAAGAAAGCTTTCGTAAGTAAGTTAAACAGAAGGGCTGTACCCTGTTGTGGCTATCCTAGCCCTAACATGCTCCTCTCTCAATCCAAAAAACGGAAATTCTTTCACTGAAAGCCCCAAGGCTGTTACAATCCGCCTAAGCCTTGCCACCTCTTATTTTTAGCGCCCTCTACACCATATGGTGTAGATTGTAAACATTGCAAGCTCCCTGCCCACAAGGAAAATCCGGCTATACAAATTAAACAATAGCCGCCACCAAGGGCGGATAAACCTTACGAGGACTCGGCTAAAGCATTGTAACAAAGCGCCGAAGGCAGACGTGTGGACTTGTTGACACGATGTATTTTCGTTAAACTATCCGCTACCTGTTCTGCCTGCCAACAAGTTGGCTTTGCAATCTGTTCTAGGCTAGCAGGGCCCTGTTTTTTGCATTGATTAGGAAAGGGGAAACGATGTTTTCCAAACTACTAAGCACCCTGGTTGTTGTTAGTGTTTTAAGTGCTGGCGTGGCTAACGCTGCTAGCTTAACCTCTCAGTATGAAAATGCTGAAGGTGAAACCCTGGCTGAATTCCAAAACCATAACTTCACCTACATCGACCGTCTAGAAATCCGCGCCAGCCAAGGCAACGGTTCCTTAGATTTAACCGATGAGTCGCCTCTACAGCAGCACGAGCGTTTGGCTGTTCACTTTGTGAACGATACCGACAAAAACGTGCAAGTAACGCTACCTAAGTTTGACAGCACCTTTATGGTACCTGCCAACACTGACCGCGTTTACGAGTTCGAAAAGTCTGAAATTGGCACCCAAAACAACGTTGATTACACCGTTACCACCCTGTATGGCCCTGAAGCTCGCTACATGGCTCAAAACAGCGAACTAATGCGCATCATCAACGAAAAAGTGGTTATCCCAACCTTCCCAGAAGAAACCCAAACCGCTTATACCCCAGCTAGCAACGCCCCTGTGCGCGGCTTCTGGTAAACTGCCAACCGTATTCTAAGTTTGGCCTAGCCTCACTTAAATAACATTGAACCCTCGTTTTTTACGGGGGTTTTTTGTTGGCCTAGGCGTGGTATTTAGCATATAAACAACATGCAAAGCCCGTCCCTGCCGTGCAAAGATGCTGTTCAGACCCCTTTTCTCCCTGGTGGGTTTCACTTATCGTGTAGCCGTACACCCCCGTTTTATAGGATATTTCTGCCACTATGATTCCCATCCTCGATCTGTCTCGCCAATACAAAAACTTAGAAGCGGACTTTACCAAAGCGCTTATCGATGCAGCGGCATCCACCAAGTACATTTTGGGGCCCAATGTTAAAGCCTTTGAAGCAGAAGTGGCTGAGTTTTTAGGTGTAAAACACGCCATTGGCTGCGCCAGCGGCACCGATGCCCTGTTATTGGCCATGTTTGCCTTAAATATTGGGCGAAACGCCGATGGCACCCAGGATGAAGTGATTACAACCCCCTTTACCTACATTGCCACTAGCGAAAGTGTGGTACAAGCCGGTGCCAAGCCCGTGTTTGTGGATGTATGCCCCACCACCTTTAACATGGATATTACCCAGTTAGAGGCCGCCCTAACCCCTCGTACTAAAGCTATTTTGCCGGTGCATTTGTACGGGCAACCGGCTAATATGCCAGAAATAATGGCCTTTGCCCAAAAGCATAATTTAAAAGTAATAGAAGATTGTGCCCAGGCCATTGGCAGCGCCATTGACATGGATGGCCACATGACCAAGGTTGGTGGCATTGGCGATATTGGCTGCTTTAGCTTTTTCCCTAGCAAAAACCTAGGCGCCATGGGCGATGGCGGCTTGGTGACCACCAATGATGATGAGCTTGCTGCCCGCCTGCGCATGCTACGCGTGCACGGCAGCCGCATTAAGTATGACCATGAAGAAGCGGGCCTAAACAGCCGCCTAGACGAACTACAAGCCGCTGTGCTACGGGTGAAATTACCCCACCTAGATACCTTTAACGGTAACCGTGGCGCAATTGCCCAACGCTATAGCGAAAAACTAGCCCCATTGGCAGATAAGATTACGCCACCTGCCATTATGGAAGGCCGCAGCCATGTCTTCCACCAGTACACCCTACGGCTGCATACCACCGACCCAGACGTGCGCAATGCCATCCAAACAGCGATGAGCCAGGCGGGTGTTATGTGCATGATTTATTACCCCATTCCTTTGTATGCCCAAAAAACCCACCTAAAACTAGGCTACAGCCCTGGCAGCTTCCCTGCCTGCGAAACGCTGCGCCACCAGGTGTTGTCATTACCTATGTTCCCAGAACTGACAGAAGCCGAGCAAGACACCGTAATTGCCGCCTTAACGGATGTGATTAACGCCCAGCCAGAAAGCGTGTGGGTAAAAACCGCCGAACCGGCCTTGGCTTAGGTTTTAGCTATATCGTGCCCATTTAATGGATTAGTAGGCGCCAGGGTTTTCGTCTTTGTAGCCGTACGGGCAATGACGGCAGGCACTGCGGCAGCAATACCCGCGCTCTATATGGCGTAGTTCGGTGCTTACTAATAGCGGTTCACCGGCGTCCGTTGTTCTAAATGGGTCCACATATTTTGGTTGCCCCTGGGCCACGGCTTCCGCATGGAGTTGGCTTACCAGCGCGCGTTGCTCATCGGTCATCTGTGATAATTTCATAAAAAAGTCAGCTTCAATAAACGTGGATTTATGTGCTCATTTTCTCGTCTTGCTTTAATTGAGTATACCACTCTGTAAGTTGCTTACCAGTGGGTTTTTTGTTGTGTTCTGTGTAATAGGCTTTGGCTTTCTCTAGCATTAGTGTATAGCGACCTGCAATTTTACTAAGGCTACCGTTTAATGCGTCTTTAGCAGAAATACCTAAACATTCGGAAAACATCATGGTCATTAACAGCAAATCGCCTATTTCCATCGTTAAGGCTTGTTTATTGGCGTCCGCAGCGTCCGGTTCTTTGACATATTTATCGTACGCGGCGCCAACTTCATCCAGTTCATCATGGATGTATTGTAAACGCCTGGGTTTTTCGTTATGGCAGGCACCATACCACTTAGCAATATCCCCCTCACTGGCAGTACGATAAAATTGATTCACTTGTAAAAACGGATCACTCATTTATAAATAATTGGCCTAGATATTATTAATAATTCTAGCTAAATAAAAAAGGCACACAATTAAAATTGCTAAAATGCAGGTGGCCAAAGATTAAACAACCCGCCCGGACAGTTTGAATGCTGCTCCGTTCCCGGCCTGACATGGTTCCACCACCGAGCGCCCGTTTAAGCGCCTTGGCATTACCCGCTTGCGCGGCACCTGCACGGCATACTATACCACACAGGCAAGGCTTACTTACAGCAGCTAACAGCTATTGGGTAGGCGCAAGCTGTTTTAACAGGGGTTTATCCATAGCGTTTGGTATGGGCAGCCCTAGCAAAGTAAGCATGGTGGGGGCCACGTGGCTTAAGCCGGCTTCCATGCCAGGGTCGTCAGCCAATTCAATAGGTTCATTACTAATGGCGATAAAGGGCACCAGATGAGTGGTGTGAGCTGTGTGCGGGCCGCCATCGCTATCTGTCATTTGCTCAATGTTGCCATGGTCTGCAGTCAGCAACACCGTGCCGCCTTTGGCCAATACTGCTTCTGTCACCTGGCGAATACTCTCATCCACCACGCGCACCGCATCTTCTGCAGCGGCCAGTATACCCGTATGGCCCACCATATCTGGGTTGGCAAAGTTCACCACAAACACATCGTATTTATCCGCATCCACGGCGTTTACCACGGTTTCGGTCACCTTAGGCAGACTCATTTCAGGTTGCTTATCGTAGGTGGCTACTTGTGGCGAGGGTATTAAGCGGCGGAATTCCCCCTCGTAAGGTTGCTCACGCCCGCCATTAAAAAAGTACGTCACATGGGCGTATTTTTCGGTTTCCGCACAGCGGAACTGCTTAAGCCCAGCCTGGGCAATAAGTTCTGGGAAGATTTCGTCTGGGTAATCCTTAGGAAAGGCCACCGGCAGCTCAAAGTTTTCATCATAGGTGGCCATAATAGCCATGTGTAGGTTGGGCAAGGTTTTCTCTCGCTCCCAGCCTTTAAAAATATCGCCATAGGTTAAGGCCATGGTCAGTTGGCGGGCCCGGTCTGGGCGAAAGTTAGCAAAAATAACCGCGTCATTATCCTGTATCCCCTGGTAGGATAAATCCGTGACGGATGGGGGTACAAACTCATCGGTAATATCTTGCTCGTAATACCCGGCCAGGGCCTTGGTGCTAAGGAAGTGCCGAGTGCCGTTACCCAGCACTAAATTATCATACGCTTTTTGGGTACGTTCCCAACGCTTATCCCTATCCATGGCAAAGTAACGGCCACTAATGGTTTGGATTTGGGGGTAATCTAGGTCTAATAGCTTTTCTTCAATCAAAAACAGGCTGTCTTCTCCACTTTTCGGGGGCACATCTCGGCCATCTAAAAAGGCATGCACGTTTAGTTTTTCCACACCGTGGGCTTTGGCTAAATCAATCAAGGCTAACAGGTGCTGCTCATGGCTGTGGACGCCACCAGGGCTAACCAACCCCATTAGGTGTAGCGTGGTGTTGTTGGCTTTGGCGTGGTTAATGGCCCCTAAAAACGCTTCGTTATGTGCAAAGCTGCCATCCTGTATGGCGTTATCAATTCGGGAGAGGCTTTGATAAAGCACTCGGCCTGCGCCCAAGGTTAGATGGCCTACCTCGCTGTTGCCCATTTGGCCGGGAGGCAGGCCGACATTAGGGCCACTGGCGTTAATAGGCAGCCATGGGTATTGGGCAAGCAAACTGGCATAATAGGGCGCCTTGTTGCGGATAGGGTTATCGGTGCAGTCGTCGCAAAGGCCCCAACCATCTAATATGAGCAACATTAACGGGGTTCGATTGGCCATATCCACAAGGATTCCTTTAAAAGTGAGATAAAAATACCCTGACTACGCTACCAGAAACTAAGGCTGCGTGGAAAGAGATATAAGGGTGACTAGCATGTTTTTTTGGTTAGTGGTGTTAATCCATTGAGTTCAAAGGATTCTGTGTATTCCCTACCCCTTTGCCAACCTGGTAATACTTACCCTATGACCATTGCCCCTGTAACCGCTAAAGCCGCCACCTATTTTGGTAAACAGGCCAAACCGGCTAGCGCTATTGCCCAACCCTTAGCCCAGCAAGCCAGCGACACTTTTACTAAAGCCTCACCTCATCAGCCTATCGAAACTCTAGGGCCGCTTGATATCCATACACGGCCTGATAGTTTGTTGGCGAAACGTTTGCGAAACGATTTAAAAACTGAACCAGTGGTGTTTATCAGAAAATTTTCGCCCATTGTGCACCAACTGGATGAAGTGGGAAGTTTTCATTGGTATGAGTTTGGTAGAAAGTTGATTCGCAAGATATTTAAAACAGACCCTGATTTTGTTAAAAATCATGATCTTATTGTAGTTGTAAACCGAAAATCCACATTTGAACCAGATAGAAATGAGCTTAAAACTCTTGTGCTGAAAATCCAAGAGCTGCGCAGTAAGAAAAAACCAATCACAAAAAAATCTTTTAATGAATTATCATTGGAGTCACTGGAAGGTGTGGTTGATGATGCCACTATGGCCCACCTCACCAAAGGGGATTTTTATTATGCCCTTATCTCCATGCCCAAGGGCACCTTTAGCAATGAGGCCGCTGCCAGCCAGGCGCTGGGTACCAACGGCAAACTACCAGGCGGTAGTATTGGCAGTGGCTTATCCATTAGCGATAACTAGCTCTTTTGTACGCCGATAGCGATCAGATCTTACTAGTCATAGTTGCGTAGGCTTTTGCTTACCGCACGGGCCCGATGCTTATCGCCATCTTGCTCCATGTAGGCCGCCACATCTCGTAAAAAGTTTAATACATTAGGGTTGGCAGGCAAGGGCTCGCCAGCTTTGGGCTGTGGCAAAGCCGCGTGGGCTTTAGGCTTGGGTGGAGGGTTGCTGGCCCGGTGGGTTGCCTCGTTACGGCTCAACCGTTCAAAGTTCATGGGCTGGATAGGGTCGGCCACGGGGGGTAAGGGTTGCCGCTTAGGTTTTGCCACTGGGGGTGCCTGTTGGGTTTGGTATTGCTGCATGGCTTGTTTAAGTTGGTTTTGCTTTAAGGCCTGCTTATCCACGGTTTGTGGCGCATGGTTTACGGGTTGGTGCAAGCGGGTTTTAGGCCGCTGAGCATAGGCATTTGCCTTGCGGGGGTGTTGGCGCGGATTAAAGTGATGATCCGCTCCTTCACGCTTGGCACGGCGTTGCTCTGCCAATTCCTTAAAGGAGCGCTTGTTTAGCGGGGCTTGTTGGGCAGGCATGCTTGGCAAATGCTCGCTTAAGGTATGGGCCATTGTGCCAGATAACGAGGCCAGCTTGCGTCGGGCAAACCAAACCAGGCCACCTAACATCACCAAAATAACCGCACCACTGGCAATAGCACCTAGGGGCAGGCCATTAACCATAGCCAATAGCTCGCCTAAGGCCAAGTTGCTAGAAGAAACGGCAGGTAGCGTGTTGTTGGTATTAGCAAGCAAATCGGTAGTATCAGGGGCAGATTCCCAGGCAGCGGCCGCAACTGGGGCGGCTGGGGCAGGCTGGGTTGGTTCTGCTACTGAAACAGGTGTAGACGCAGCGGGTACCACTAGGGCACGGGGCGGTGCTTCCGCCACTGTTGTTTGGGCAGCCTTAGCTGCTATTGTTGGCATGGGGGCTGGCTTAGCCACTGGTGTAACTTGCTTAGGGGCGGCTTCGGCGATGGGGGCTGGTGGTTGGCTATAGGCCATGGGTTGGGGGTATACCACCTGAACCAAGGGCTTGCCTAAACGCTCCCCACGAATGGTCATTTTTAGATTATTGCCACCGTTGGGTTGAAAAATCACATGACGAACATCATCGGCCTTGGAAAAATCGGTGCGAACGGTGCGCGGCGTGGATACATCCTTCAGCTCTAACACCAACACACTATCGGTGGCTTGTAGCACCCGGTGCTGGATAGGTTGCTCGGCGTGGAGCTTAAGCTCGGTGCCATAACGGCTGGTTTCCACCGTTACTTGCTGTAACAGTGTGGCTTGGGCCCATGCGGTGTGGGTCAGCACCACGGCGGCTAGCAAGCCTAGTAGGGCGGCCCCAGCGGGCTTTGTAATACCATGCCATATACGGGTTAAACGTTTCATGCGCTAACATCCCACCTCGGAAAAATTATGTTTAGGGTCTCTCTAATAACCGGAAGTTAAACCGAACCACTATCAGTCGTATTCCGTGTGCTACTATCAGCTTACCTGTCGCTCAAGGGGCCTTCATCCATTAAACAGGGGAGCTAGCCCGCCAGGCGGTACACCATATAGTGTAGGTCGCGTTATTCCGGCTGCTGGGGCGGTTGTTCCACCCATGTCCACTGGTTGCCCCCATGGGTGGGCTGTATGTATCGGTTATCAAAATACTCGTAGCGGCGGCGGTTTTTACCCTGCCACTGGTAAATTTTAAAGCGCTGATAATCATCATAGCTGGCAAAGGCGCGGCAATGGCTACGGGCATATTTACGACAGGTCAGTATGGCGCCTGTATCCGGGTCACGCTCCATTATTTTCCATTGGCCCCACTTACTAATACCTGGGCGTTGCGCCTCCATTAATAAGCGTTGCTCCGCAGGGGTCATGTTTAACACGCGGGTTTCATCCACCGGGTCATTCACGTCAAACACGCGGTCACGCCCAGCATCGTGGAAGGCCCAACCTTGGCCACTAACCAGTAATAATGCCACGTATACCAGGCAGGCACATGCCCACTTAAGCCACTCTTTTGCAAACCAGTGCTGAGTCATCACTCTATTCCTTTGCCTTACAAGCTCTCACTATTGTGCCAACCGGTGCCCTTTTTCGCGAGGGTCAGATAAGGGACATCCCCCTTGTTACACCTACGCCATCTGGGGGGATTCAGCATGGCCACGCTAGAGTTGTTTCGTTCGCCGTATAATAAAGGGGACAGATGCGCCACACCCTTGGTAATACACCATGATAGACCCCATTAACCCTATCCACGCCGCCACAGAGGTGGATAGCTTATGGACCCCAGCGGCCGCCACCAGCCCCAATGCTACTAAGCCTGCCGATATCCCTGACCCTAAAACCGTGTCTACCGATACATTAAGCGATAGCCAGGCGGCATTTAAACAGCATCTTGCCGAATATTTTCGCCTAGGGTACCTCTGGTTTACTATGGGCAATTTTGAAAAAGCCCATTACTATTTGCATTGGTATTTTGTGCATTTGTCTCGGGCGGGGCAACGCTATAACGATTTTGGCACCCAGGCTTATGGCATAAAGCGCTACGGGGGGCTATTATTTTACAGCATTATTAAAGAGGAACTAGACGGCCTGAAGGCCAGCGATGCCTTTTTACACAAGCAATTTAGGCAAGAGTTAATGGGCTCGTTAAACGAAGTACCGGAAAACCACCGGCCCCGCATTCATGCCTTTATCCACCACTTGGAAGAAACCGGCGAGTTGCCTACCCAAGCCGCCATACAACGGCCCATTACCGATAAAACTATTAGCAAAATCACCAAGCTATACCGCTCACTCCACCTAAACAACTGGGCCCAGCGCTTTAGTTTTTACAGCTTGGTACAACATTGGCGCGCCATTTACCGCTTGCAACAACAAGTCAGCCGCTACCAGCCCAACCATCAGCCCTTTACCTTTGAGCGAACCGGCCTGCCTGCCATTCCCTTCCAACCCGCTATCGATAAATCGCCACAAAGCCACAAAATACCCCATGTAACACCGTATTACTACACCCACAATGTGCACCGGGTAGAACCCATCGATAAAGACCCAGACCAAGAGAAAAAACGCCGAGAACGGGAAGAAAGAGCCAAAAAGCAGACCGGCCACCCGCATCAGACAACAGGGTCATCCTACGGGCAGCCGAATACTGCAGAGCATCACATCGATTCTTTTGGTTAGATACGACCATCCCAATAGCCGCCGTTACGGTCTACCAGGGCATCATAACCACTCCAAAAACGATATGGAGGAATTAGACCCAGTACTGCATGGGTACCAACCTTACGGCCACGGTTATCATTAACCGCCTGGCCAATGCCTGGCCAAATCAGAAAGGACAATAAGCCACCCACAACAGAGCGACCCGAAATACCTTCATGGTGTGGTGGATAATCATTTACACCATCGCCAGCAAAGGCTTGGCCTGTTAAGCCAGTAAAAGTAACCATACCTGCCAATACGGTGGCAGCTACAACAGATTTAAACAGTTTCATAAAGTGTTCCTTCATCAAACAATACCCTAATACACGACATGGTTATTCGCTGTGCCTAGTGTACGGCGCCGTTGGCAACTGGGCTATAGGCTAGGTGGTTAATATACAAACACTGCAAAAACAGGTTTGCTGTAACCCTACTGCCACGCCTGCTTGCGTTTACCAGAGCCCAGTAAGATTGCCGTGGTAAGGCTAAGCAATACAGAACCCAACAAGGCATCCCACACGCTGGCCACGCTAAAGCCGGTAATAAAATAGGCGCCCAAGCCAAACAGGGCCGCGTTAATTACTAACGAAAAGAGCCCCAGCGTTAAAAAGTTAAGCGGCAGGGTAAAAAAGGTAATAATGGGGCGAATGGTGGCATTCATTACCCCAAACAGGGCAATAACCCACAAGGCAGTGGTAAAGTTAGCCACGGTAATGCCGTGCAATATTTCTGCCATGCCCCACAATATGGCGGCGGATACTAACCAGGCAAATAGCATGTTCATCATCAGGGTCGTCTCCGATTGTTAGGGTTAGGCTTAAGGCAGAATCGCGGGGTCGTAGTAAGGAGGTTAATCCAGGTAGAAGGTGGTTACCATTTTGTGGTTTTCTTCCGCGTACTCAATACTCTGCTTTAGGGTATTGCTATCGTGGAAAAGAATAATCACCAATTGCTGGCAGGCATCAATTACTTCTCGGTTGCACAGGCGGCTGGCGTCCGCTAGGGTCATTTTTTCCCACTCAGGGTGCTCAATAATGTTGGGGATGCCGATCAGCTCGTCTTGTACTTCCGCCGGTTGGCGGCCAATGGTTTGGGGCAGTACCACCTTAATTTTTTCTGGGTTGGCGCGCTTGGCCCCCCGAATGGCTGCTGCGTTGGTGCCATGGGCACCCCCACTGGTAATCACCGTGTTGCCTTCTTTGACGAGGGTGTAGGCCAGGCCTTCTAGTAGGTTTTGGTGGGGCAAGGGGATATTACGGCTACCAATAATGGCCACATCCCGCATAGGGTCTCGAAAAGCGCTAAATTCTGCCGCTAAGCTATCTTCTGGGTCGGGCTCATCCGCATTAGGGGCCGCTGTGCCGGTGGGTACTTGAATAGAGGCTGGATCGCCAGAGAGCATGGTGGTGGCAATGGTTAAGCGTTCATCGGGCGTGGAAATCAGCATGTGGTGGATTACTTTCCTAAAATTAAATACAGGGTTTGCAGGTATATTAAATAACGGCAAGGTGGACGCCAAATTGCGGGTTGGCCGTTATGCCAGGCACAAGCCCTACAGCTGTAACCGTATCAATGCGTAACGGCTCGTGGGGCCAGGCAACAAAGCGTGGGCAATATTATAGTACAATGACGCCAGTCTGTGCCAAGTATTGGTTTAATCCGCGCCCTGGGCGATAAGGCACAGCCACATTATTTTTACATAGGGAACGAGCAACCATGGTGGCCTGCGATACGGAACGCCCCACACAACTGGGCAAAGAACAATTGTTAGAGGGCATGAACAGCGAGCAGCAACAGGCCGTTAGCCACCCCAATGGGCCATTATTGGTATTGGCCGGGGCAGGTAGTGGTAAAACCAGGGTACTGACCCGCAAAATTGCCTACAAATTGGCCCAAGGGGTAGAGCCAGGCCGCATCCTCTCCGTTACCTTTACCAACAAAGCCGCCAAAGAGATGAAAGCCCGCATCCAGCAGTTGGTGGGCGAAACCCTTACCAAAGATCTATGGATGGGCACCTTCCACAGCATTTGTGGCCGTATTCTCCGCCGAGACATTCAACATTACGAAACCAACAGTGGCCGCCGTTGGAGCCAAAATTTTGTTATCTACGATGAAAGCGATAGCGTTGCCGCCGTTAAAAGCGCTATTAAAGAGCTGGATTTTGACCCCAAGCTGTATGTGCCAAAGACCATCCGCTACATGATTAGCGATATTAAGGGCCGCCTAAAAGATGCCTACGAGTACGCCAGCAGCGCTAAGGATTTTAGAACCGAGCGCATTGCCCAAATTTACGATGCCTACGAAGCCATCTTATCGCGCAATAATGCCTTGGATTTTGATGACCTAATGGTGCTCGCCGTTAAACTACTCCAACAAAAGCCAGAGGTGCTGGATAAATACCACGGCCTATTTCATCACATTTTGGTGGATGAATTCCAAGATACTAACGAAGCCCAATACGAGTTAATTCGCTTGCTTACCGAAGGCCTGCCCGTTAGCCAACGCGCTGTGGATAGCCACCCCGAATTATTTGAAAACCGTAGCCTAACCGTGGTGGGTGATGTGGACCAATCCATCTATAGCTGGCGTGGGGCAAACTTCCGCATTTGCCTTAACTTCCAAAAGCAATTCCCCACCACCACGTTGGTAAAGCTACAAAAAAACTATCGCTCCACACGCAATATTTTAGAAGTGGCCAACAAAATTATCGAACTTAACCAAGATAGGTTGCCGAAAGAATTGCACGCCGTACAAGGCGAAGGCGACCCCATTTTTGTGTACGAAGCGAAAGACGAAGTAGACGAAGCCTACTTTGTGATTAACCAAATTAAAAAACTAACCGATGAAAACCCGGATATCAAACCTGGCGATTGCGCCCTGTTGTACCGCACCAACGTGCAAAGCCGCGCCTTGGAAGATGTGCTCATCAGTAAGGGCATCCCTTACATGATGATTGGCGGATTGAAGTTTTATGAGCGCCGCGAAATTAAAGACGTGTTGGCCTACATGACGGTACTGTTTAATGATGCCGATGGCTACAGCCTAAAGCGGATTTTAAACGTGCCCAAGCGCGGCTTGGGTAAAACCACCATTGAACGGTTAGAACAATTTGCCGGCGAAAACAATTGGACCCTATACACCGCCGTGCAACATGCCGATATGGTGCCGGAACTCAAACCCCGTGCCATAAAAACTCTGCAACAGTTTGCCGCCCTTATAGAATTGCTCAAGGCCCAAAGCCAAACCCTAGCCTTGGATGAACTACTACTGGCCATCCTAGAGCAAAGTGGTTACTACGAATTTTTAAAGCAAGAAGACCCGGATGACAGCGACGGACGAGTGGCCAACGTGGAAGAATTGGTAAACGTTATCCGCGAATATATGGCCGCCAACCCAGAAGAAGAAGGATTAGCCGGCTTTTTAACCCAAATGGCCTTGCTTAGCGATATTGATACCGCCGAGCCTGTGGAAAACAAAGTGGTGCTAATGACATTACACGCTGCCAAAGGCCTGGAGTACCCCGCTGTCTTTTTAGTCGGCATGGAAGAAGGCTTATTCCCCCATAGCCGCAGCCTGAATGATAAGGACGGCATGGAAGAAGAGCGTCGCCTAATGTATGTAGGCGTGACGCGCGCGGAAAAACGCCTGTTTATGAGTTTTGCCCGACGCCGTATGGTGTTTGGCGAAACCCGCTACAACACCCCTAGCCGATTTTTAAAAGAAGCCCCTGCCAATTTGCTAACCGGCTTTTACAGCCTGGATGCCGAACCTGCCGATGACGATGGCGGCAAGCTGGATATGCGAGGATTCCCCCTGCGGGATAAGCAACAGCGCCAGCAATACCAAGGTAAGGAGTATCAGCGTAATACCCATACGGATAGCACAGAGGTTAATCGCCTGCGCACCCCTGCGGCAAGTAAAAAGCCAAAAGCCAAAACCACGCTAGAATTTAACGAAAACGACCGTGTGAAACACGACCGCTTTGGCAACGGCACCGTAGAACAAGTGATTGCCAGTGGTAACAAGCGCCTGTACAACATTCAGTTTGATACCATTAACGGCAAAAAACTACTAGACCCCCGCTACGTGCTACTGCAACCTGTGGATTAATTTCCGCCTTTAACCCCATAAAAAAAAAGCCTCCAACTATTAGAGTTAGAGGCTATCATTGCATCACAGAGAGAGAAAAACTAAATTGCTACAAATACTTAGTCTATACTGTCGATTGCTATCTAGGTAGCGCAGCGGTACCTCTAGGGTGAGTCAAAGGCCCGCTGCTGGTGCTATCTAGTAGAATAATATGCTGCTGTCAAAGGTGTAGGTACCGGCTGTGGCATTATAGGTGCCTAGGGCAGCCAGGTCGTCTAACTTTATGCGAACAGTGGTATCGGTAAAGTCGTTGGTAAAGGTTACCACGCCGCCGCTACCGGTCGTGTTGGCATCTACATCGTAGTCCCAATCACCAGGGTCGCCTTCTAAGCGGAGCTGATCCATGTCTTCAAAGTCGTATATTCTAATTTCTGTATCTTCAACACTGCTATCGATATCTAGAATATCAGCACCATCATCGGTTTTGACTTTGACTTTACTGTCTTCCAAATCACGGAATTTCATATAGTCGTTGCCATCGGTGCCCTTCCACTCAAAGGTGCGGTCTTCACCGGATAAGGTGCCGTCGCCTTCGGCAGTGTTATTTTGGCTACCTGGGTCTGGGTAGTGGCCGCCAGTGCCGCTGGTTCCGCCGTTGCGGCGTTCAAGTAGCAGCTCAATTAAACTGAATAAGCTGGAATATTGCCCACCATAACCGCCTTGGGGCTGGCCGGTGTGCTGGTTGCCATACTGGCTTTGGTTACCATATTGGTTTTGGTTGCCATATTGGCTTTGGTTACCGCCATATACATTTTGCAATAACGAATTGATGTAGCTGTTGTAAATTTGAGACATGACAGTCACTCCTCTTGTGGGTCATCCCGGTGCGCAATCACATCACTCACTCAATTTGCGCTTTAAAGGCTCTTGTCAGTACCTTTAGTTCGGGGTGTTTATTTAATGAACATTTCTTCAATAATAAAAACATTATTAAGGCAACGATTGCCTCATCCCGTTACACCCCGAAACACATCATATGCAAGGGATATCGCCCTTTATCCCCAGGCGATACAGTGGATATGTTTTACCCAAAATTGGCCATGGTTAGCCTACTTGTAATGGCGGCCTAACCTTGCAAGCCCATTAAAAAGTTGTGGGCCACGTGCCCTAATTCGTCAGGATTGTACCCGCCTTCTTGCACCACAAGCACGGGTACATTAAGGGTGGCCAATGCTTCGCCCATGGCCTTATAATCGGGCAAGGCAATTTGGAAGTCGCCTACAGGGTCGGTCTCTAGGGTGTCGCCACCAAAGGCCACCACCAAGGCATTTAGGTTGGCTTCTTGTAAGCGTGGGATGGCGCGTTGGCTTAACGCGTCCAGGTATTCGGGGCCCTTTACCTCTGGTTTCAGGGCGATGTTCAGGTTATGGCCAACTCCGCGGCCACGGCCTTGTTCATCTTCAAAGCCGGTATAGTAAGGGAAGCGTTCCGTAGGGTCGGCATGGATAGACACGGTTAAGACGCTAGGGTCACTATAAAAAATAGATTGGGTGCCATCGCCATGGTGGTAGTCTAAATCTAAAATAGCCACGTTGCCATGGGAGCGAAGGGTATGGGCTGCAATAGCGCTGTTGTTAAAGTAACAGTAACCGCCGTACACGGTTTTAGTGGCATGGTGGCCTGGGGGGCGACATAAGGCATACACCACCTTATGGTTACCTTGTGCTAACAGTTCCGCACCAGAGGCGGCACTGGCGGCACTCCAACACACGGCCTGGTAGGTATCTTTGCACAGCCAGGTGCTGGTATCGGCACAATAGTAGCCGGCGTCTTCTAAGCGGTTAGGGTAAGGGGGCGTCGTGCCATGGGCCTTGGGGAAACTCGTCGGGAACGACCATTCGTCAGGCGATAAGTCTTCCGCCAGCTTGTAGATGGTATGTAAGGCATCATCGTGGATGGCATGCAACGCATCCCATGGAATATCCGTAGGGCAGTGGAAGCTATAGCTATCAACATGGCTTTCCAGCACTTGCCGTATGGCTTCTATCCGCCGAAAGGTTTCTGGGTGGGGGCGAAAGCCACGCTTATCCCACTCATGCTGGGGATTGGATAGCCACTGGGACGGGTGTACTAACACCGGAATCATGGGCGATGACCATTACTTCTACAAAAAACACTAACTCTGATGGTATCACGCCATTATGTCACTAATCGCGTTTGGCAAAATCATACAGGAACAGCATAAAAAAGTCTTCATAGTAGGGCTTAAGGGCGCCATCGTTCCAAGCCAAAATATCGGCTTTATCCCGGTACACCAAGTCAAACCCATACTTTTGATAAGCCTTAATAGCCCAAGTGGCCTTAGGGTGGGCAATCAGCACCATGCCTTTTGCCCCACGGGTTTTGCATTCCGCTTTGGCAAAATCCATCAGCTGTTTGCCGTAGGCTTTACCCACGTGGCTGGTATCCACATAAATATAGCCTAGGTAGGCATAGTCGCCAAAAAACTGCAGCGAAATGGTGCCAACAGGTGTGTTGTTCTCGTCATAACCAATGTAAAAT
Source organism: bacterium (assembly GCA_030429585.1). GTDB lineage: Bacteria > Cyanobacteriota > Vampirovibrionia > Vampirovibrionales > Vampirovibrionaceae > JAUIEU01. The sequence continues at coordinate 654,356 of JAUIEU010000001.1, forward strand.
TCGCGACGCTTAAAGTTGATATCCGCCCACTCCATATCCACTTCATGCTCGGCCAGGTCATCTTCCGTCACCAAATTGCGATACCACTCGGTAGAAGAATTAATAAACTGCATCAATAGCGGCTTGTCTTCTTCTCGTGCGGGGCGAATATCCAAGGTATTGCCTGGTGCAACGCCAGCGGCAGAAACAGGGACGCTTTGCCAAAAGGCCTGCTTTACTTCTGGGGCCATGGTTAAAGGGCCAGTTTCTAGCATGGGGGCGGCATCCACATTACGGGCATCCAGTAAATCCACCACACGCTCTAGGGATTGCACAATGGTTTCCTGTTCGCCTTCTGGCAGTTTGGCAAAGCCATTGGCCAACACATCCTGGATAGGGATAGGGGCATCTTTTAGCAATTGGTGCCCCTTGTTTGTCATGGTTAGCCGAACCACCTGCCCGTTTTCTTCTACTGCTTCTAGCAAGCCTTTATCGCGCAATCGGCCCACAATATCTTTAACGGTGGTAGGGCTTAAGTGGACTCGGCGCGCCAATTCGGCGGTGGCCACATCGTCATCAGCGGCCAACTCTTTTAGGCACACCAGCTGGGGGCCAGAAATATTATGTTGCTGCACCAGCACCGTACTATGCATATCAATAGCCCGAATACTTTGCCGTAAGGATTGCAGCATACGGAATAAATAAAAGGAGTAGGCGTCATCCTCTGGGGCTTTTTTAGCAAGGTGGGTTGGGGCTGCGGGGGCAGACATAGTGTCTCTCCAGGTTGGGGCCAATTCGTTAATTAAACAACCAGTGTAACATTACCAATAGGTAAAGGCGAACGTCGCCACGCATGCATGCACAGGCTCTAATACTAGCTACAAGGGCACTACAGATATTTAATTGCCTTTTTAGCCCCAGTGTAACGCCATGCAGCACCCCCGCATAGCGAACCTTATTTATGATTGAGCCTTAGCTCGTTGCCCTAAACCTGCAAGGTGGGTTGGGGGACCCATGTAATATAGCGGGTGGTGGCTGGCAACACCGTGCGCAACTCCGCCATAATTTCTGCCGTTAAATTCCAAGGGAAAATCACCACCCCGTCGGGGGGAGTCGTCACCAGGGTATCTAAATGGGTGACGGGTATACGCACACCGGGTAAAAAATGCTGCTGCTTGGCTGGGTTTTTATCCACCGTGTAGGGTATCCAATCTGCCCCCACCCCGCAATAGTTTAGCAAGGTGGCGCATTTAGCAGGGGCGCCATACCCGGCCAATGTATTGCCCTGGGCATGCCAATCCAGCAAAAACTGCCATACCGCCCGCTTGGTATGGGCCACTTGCTGGCCAAACTGTTGGTAAGTGGCTAAATCCGTAATGCCCAGCTGGGCTTCTTCTGCCAGTAATTGAGTAACGGCAGCACTAACAGGGTTACCTGCTGCCAAATGCTGCACGTGCAACCGAAGGGACCCCCCATGGGTGGGTAGGCGCTCTACATCCACCACCTGCAAGCCATGGCGTTTAAACAAGGTACACGCAGTGGTTAAACTAAAGTAGGAGTAATGCTCATGGTAAATCGTATCAAATTGATGATTAGCCACCAAGCTACACCAATGAGGAAACTCCACCGTGAGTGTGCCCTGATGATGTAGACAAGCGGCAATGCCGCCCACAAAATCATTCACATCCGGCACATGGGCCAACACATTATTGGCAATCATCAACTGGGGGCGAACCCCTTCTTCCGCCAATTGCTGACCTACAGCGGTACCAAAAAAGCACACCCGCGTAGGGATGCCCTTGGCTTCTGCGGCACGGGCCACATTAGCGGCAGGTTCTATCCCCAATACAGGTACCTGGTGCTTGGCAAAATACTGCAACAAATACCCATCATTACTGGCCAGCTCCACCACTTTAGAGTGCGGTCCTAACTGGTAGCGCTGCACCATGGCCTCTACATACGCTTCCGCATGGTGTAACCAACTGCTAGAAAAAGAACTAAAGTACGGGTAATTGCGATCGAACAACGTGGCGGCGCTAACCACATTGGGCAGCTGTACTAAAAAACAATCGTGGCATACCCGCACGTGGAGGGGGTACAAGGTTTCTGGCGCATGGAGATTAGCCACCAGGTGATTAGCCAAAGGGGATAACCCTAAATCCACCACGGTAGCCAGCGACTGCCCACCACAAAGGCGGCACGATAACGCAGCCGAAGACAGGGTACTGGCGCGCTGGGCAGCGGCGGCAGGCGTTGGGGTATTAATCGCCACGGGTCACTAGCCCCTTCATCAAGTTTCGATTCATGCCAGGGGGTAATACAAGTGGGGGGTCATCTTCTAAGGGCGACAGTGGATGCACCACAGGGGCGGCAGCCTTATTTTCAGACAATACCGCCATACCATTGCTAATCGGGGCTTGCCGCTGGAAAGGAGGTTTATCCTGCCATAGTTTCCACGGGGCGGTGCCGCTGGCCCACAGTTCTTCCAGGCGATGTCTATCTCGCAGGGTATCCATAGGTTGCCAAAAACCGTTGTGCTTGTAGGCGGCCAGTTCGTTTGCCTGGGTTAAGGCTTGCAGGGGGCCGGTTTCCCAAGCTGGGTTGGGCTCCGTAATGTAGTTAAACACGCTGGGGTTACACACAAAAAAGCCGCCGTTAATCCATTGCCCATCGCCTAATGGTTTTTCCGTAAAGCCCGTCACATCATTGTTATTCATTTCTAAGGTACCAAAACGGCCCAGGGGGCGAACCGCCGTTACCGTGGCCGTTTTACCATGTTGTTGGTGGAAGGCAAGTAATGTATCAATCGGTACATCGCTTACGCCATCGCCATAGGTTAAGCAAAAGGGCTGGTTTTCCACATAAGGGGCAATGTGGCGAATCCGTGCGCCGGTTAAGGCCTGCTCGCCGGTATCAATCACGGTTACCTTCCACGGCTCGCTATAACTATGGTGGTAAGTCATCGAGTTTTCGGCAAAATCAAAGGTCACATCCGAGGTGTGGATGGCATAGTTGGCAAAGTACTCTTTAATCATATAGCCCTTGTAGCCCACACAAATCACAAAATCCGTCAGGCCGTAGTGGCTGTACTGCTTCATAATATGCCACAGTATGGGGCGCCCCCCAATTTCTACCATTGGCTTGGGGCGCAAGTGGGTTTCTTCGCTTAAGCGCGTACCCAGGCCACCGGCTAGAATCACCACTTTCATTGCACATATCCCCTAATTTGCCATTGTGTATAGCCTAATTGTACCAGCCAATCCGCTTTCTCGCATCCACCCGCCTCATCAGACGATATGACCCATCTTTATTGCCAAGGTGATTAACCCTTGGCGAATTGGGTAGAGGGTAGCGTGATGGGGCAAAGGATAGTCGGTAATTTGTAGGAGTAAACCCCTGCACCCAACAATGCTACACTACTAAGCATGCCCCAACCCAACAAGGACGCCATGGGTTTAAACAGCACGGATTTTATCACTCGGTTTAGCGCCACGGGTATCCAAGTGGTGGTGCTAGGCACGGCCGTACGCAGCGGCAGCTTTTTACTCCACAGTTTTGTGGATAATCACCCCAACGTGCTACACGTGCCCAAGCAACACTTTTACCCCTTTGATTGGGCAGACCGCTTGCAACACAGCCCAGCAGAACAGTTGTTAGACAATTACTGGCACCACAGTTACCACCTAAAAGGGCGCATTCCACGCTTAGGGGCTACGCAAACCCACACTACCGATTTACATTTCCCTGCCATTCGCCAACGAATGAAGGCCATTGCTAACACCCTTAGCGAGTCCCTAACACGCAAAACACTGCTGCTACTATTTTATGCCGCCTATGCAGACGTCCATGGTATTGATCTCGCCAACATCAACGTACTGTTTATCCACAGCCATTTTTTACCCACCCTGTACGGGCACCACAGCTACCGCTTTTTACGCGACCACTACCTTACCCCATCCCATCTTCGCCCCTTATGCAATACCCACCGCCTGCTAAGCGGCGATGGCAAGGACCCCGTGCTGGACAGGCTGCTGAGTGATTTCCCTAACGCTAAACTGATCAACACCATTCGTCACCCCATGGCGGGGGTCTATTCCTACTTGGCGGATTGGCAACGGCAAACCCATTGGGAGGTAGTCCACCAGCAGGATTTGTCTAGCTGTTTTGCCCGTAGCTGGTTTAGCCTACTGGGCATGGCCAGTAGCATCGGCCTGCATCACCGCCTAGGCAACCACATCCTTAACGTTAAATTTGACGATATTCATCAGCAGTTGGAGGCCACCATGGCCGAGGTAGCTAATTTTATGGGCCTGCGCTGGCACCCAACGCTGCTAGAGTCTACCTTTGCCGGGCACCCTTGGGTGGCTAAAATAGGCGATGCCTTTCATCAAGGGGTCAACCCAACGCGACTGGCTAACGAAACCCGCTGGCAAACCGAATGGGACGACGCCACCATACACGCCTTATTGCCTATTGCCGACCCCCTTGGCCAAGCCTTAGGGTATCCCCCTGTAGGATACTCTTCTCAACAGCCCGTCACTGCTTCTACACTATTACCGATGGAAGCCGCCGCTTACCATCATCAGCCAAGCTACCTGACCGCAGAAACAGCCTATATGATAACGCGAAACCATGTTCCCACCGATGCGATTGGAATTCCGCCCAATCAACCGTTGCAAGAGTGGGGCGATTATTTAGCCACCCTCCCCAAGAGATATCAATTTTGGCAACAGTACCCACAACTACAACAACGCACCGTGCAAGCACTACACGCTGTAGCTACACAATATAACCCTTCTCCCATGGAGGCGATGGTATAACCCATGACATTACCCACCACCGAAGCCATAGTTTTTTGGGGCGCTACCGGCCAGGCTAAAGTATTGGCAGAATGCTTGCCCAGCCACATAACCTTGGCCGCCGTATTTGAGAACAACCCAGCAGTGACCTCGCCCTTTGCCAACGTGCCTATTTATTATGGCGACACAGGCTTTGCCGAATGGCAAAACACACAACCTTACCATCAACCCACCTACTGTGCTGTGGCTATTGGCAGTAATACAAACGGTGTTCGGGTAAGCAGGCTCCACTGGCTACAACAACAGGGCTTGCATCCCCTCACCCTCATTCATCCCACCGCCTATGTTAGCGCTTCTGCCGCCCTTGGGCCGGGCTGCCAAGTGTTGCCCAAGGCGGTTATCCATAGCCATGCCACCCTGGGCACCGGTTGTATTGTTAATACCAACGCCACGGTAGAGCACGACTGCACCCTGGGGCATGGTGTTCATATCGCCCCTGGCGCCACATTAACCGGCGAAATAACACTCGGCGACAACACCTTTATTGGCGCCAATGCCACCGTATTACCCCGGCTAACAGTTGGTGCCAACGCCATTGTTGGGGCCGGTGCTGTGGTTACTAAACATGTGCCCAGTGGCGTTACCGTCGTGGGTAACCCGGCGGCACCTTTACCGGTAACAACGCCATGAAGCTAACCTTTATTGATAACGCCTGTAGCCTACTGGAACATGACGGATTCCGCCTGCTAACCGACCCATGGTTAAGCGAGGGTGCCTTTGAAGGCAGCTGGTTCCATTACCCAGCCATGACCACAACTGCCGAAACCTTGCCGCCATTAAATGCTATTTGGGTAAGCCACCTTCACCCGGATCACTATGACGTTGCGAGTCTTCGCCAAATTGTGGCGCGCAACCCAAACGCCACCCTGATGATTATGGATGATGGAAAAAACTATCTCCACCAAATAATGACCCGTGACGGCTTTAGCAATATTCTCACCATCCACCCAAACACACCTGCAGAACTTGGTCCCTTTAGGCTAACCGTGTACCCCCCCTTTGCGTCAGATGTGTTCCATGATGCGGCACTGGGCAACCACTACGATAGCGCCCTAGTCATCGACACACTGGACGGCGCATACTCGTTTTTCCACGGCAACGATAACAACCCCACACCAGATGCTGCCAAAAAACTACGGCAAACCCACGGCAAATTTACCGTGGCCCAATTAAAATACAACGCCGCCAGCCCATACCCAGCTTGCTTTATGCACCTGTCGGAGAGCGAACGCTTGGCAGAAGCCAATCGTATTATGGAGCGGAACTTGGACCATCTTTGCAAAATTACCGAGATTCTTCAGCCCCAATGGGTAATGCCTGCGGCGGGATCTTTTTTGCTGGGGGGGAAACACCACACCAAAAACACCACCCTTGGTACCTGTAGCCGAGATACGGCTGTAGAACGCTTAACCCACACCTTACCCCAGCAAGCCACCCTGGCCATGAACGAAGGCCAAACCTTGGCGGTGGCCACTGGCGAACTGCTCCCGGCCACCTATACCCCTGTACCGTGGCACCAACGCCTTAACTACGCCAGCCAAAACCTTGCCCAAAAACCTTACCCGTATGAACAGAATGACACCCAAGAAGCGCTAGCGTTTATCCAAGCTAACCTGCCCCAATGCCGACAAAATTTGTGGCGATACCAACAACGGTTTAGCCTAACACCCGCCATTAATGTGTACCTACACACCGGCAATATTGGGGTTCATATCCCTATGGATAGCAACCAAATTTCGCCCCATACCGCCAACGACGCCATGGCCGAACCCTACCTGCAATGCCAACTAGACCCACGCCTGCTGGCCCGAATTATGCAGCGCCAAGCCCATTGGAACAATGCGGAAATTGGTTGCCACATCCACTTTTGGCGCGCCCCCGATGTATACCACCCCGACCTCCACGTGTTACTTTCTTTTTTGCACTTACCCGCAAAGGAGCTTGCCGCACGTAAGCCCACCCCGCAAACAATTGCCGCCTCATGTTAAGGTAACCCTATTATGGAAACCCCCTCTCCCATCCAACAATTTAAAAACGAAGTGGCTACCAATATCGACAACCTGGCCGCCGATACCGACTTTCAGCAGCTTTCTCAGCAATGGTTTAGCGAATCCGTCAAACGGCGTTACAGCTACAACTTCAGTTGGATGGGCCGCCCTATTATTCAGCACCCGCAAGATGTGATGGCCCTGCAAGAACTACTGTGGCAGGTACAGCCCGATGTGGTGATTGAAACCGGCATTGCCCACGGCGGTTCGCTGATTTTTCTCGCCAGTATGATGGCACTTATTCATAACAACACGCCGCCCATTAAACGCGTGGTGGGGATTGATATTGAGCTTCGTGCCCACAACCGCACGGAAATTGAAGCCCACCCTATGATGGATCGCATCACCTTGATTGAAGGGTCCTCCACGGATGAAGCGGTTGTTCAGCAGGTGTATGATGCCGCCAAACCCTTTAAGAAACCCCTCGTTATTTTAGATAGTAATCACAGCCACAACCATGTACTGGCAGAGCTAAACGCCTACCACCCACTGGTACACGCAGGGAGCTACCTAGTGGTATTTGATACCGTGGTAGAAGACTTACCCGATGGGCTAATTACCGACCGGCCATGGCACAAAGGCAACAATGCCAAAACCGCGGTGTGGGAATTTTTGAAATCCAACCCGCGCTTTGAGAGGGATAAGGCCATAGATGCCAAGTTGCAATTAACCGCCGCCCCCGAGGGCTGGCTAAAGTGTGTTGCCAATACGGATGGCACCTTATGATTATTTGGATTACCGGATTGAGTGGCGCAGGTAAAACCACCTTGGCCAAGGCTGTTGTGGAACAACTGCACGACACAAAAGTACCGTGTGTACTGCTGGATGGCGATGCATTCCGTGCTGCTGTGGGCGATGCAACCACGGGTTACGATAAAGAGAGCCGATTGCAGAATGCTCAGCGGCTGGCCCGCTTTGCTAAGTTGTTAGAATCTCAGCAGCTGACGGTGGTGGTGGCCACTATCTCGTTATTTCATGCTATCCACACCTGGAACCGGCAGCACTTTAACCAATATGTAGAAGTATTATTAGAAGCCGACTTAAGCACCCTAAAAACCCAAGACCCTAAAGGGCTGTATGCCAACAACCAGCAACTTGCCGGGCTGGATATCCCTGTCGAATTCCCCACAGCACCCCATCTCACCATCCAGCGAGAAACAACTACACCAAAAGAGATAGCGACTACCATTGTTGCTTATGTAGAAAATTTAGCGCACCAGCAACGAGTTTCATAAGTCGCTGGAATAATCTCTAGGTTGGCGGTTTTTTCTTTAACATAATCCATAAAGACCTCAAATTTTTCTGGCCCTGCCTGCACTTGGATATCATTTACTGAACGCCAAACCCCTTCATACTGCTTGGGGGTAAAGGGTTGTACATGACGCCCTTCCACATACACTACATCACTAACACCTTCTCTCCCCCAAAGGCGGTTGGTTAGGGTGCTGGTAAACGCCGCACGGCCCGATGATTTCCGTTGGATGTTAGGACACAATTCGTATAGGCGATTTTCGATATCCACCAGCAATGGATTAACCGCAATCAACCGTGGATTCCACAAGGCAACAAACCAACCGCCTGGTTTAGCAATGCGTTTAAATTCGGCCATGCCTTTATCAAAATCAACCCAATGAAACGACGATGCCATGCTCACCACATCCACACTATGGGGTGCCAAACCGGTGGCTTCTCCTGTGCCAGCTTGCCATGCAATAGGTAACCCGTTGTTTTGTGCTTCGCCATAATGGCGCATGGCATTGCTAGGCTCTACAGCAATAAGGGATTGAACCCCTGATTTAGCCACCATTCGTGTCCATAGGCCTGTACCCGCACCCACATCGGCCCAGTTAAGGTTACCAGCAGGCTTACCCATTAGGCCCAGTATGGCCTGCAATACGGAAGGCGCATACCCGGGCCGGTATTTGGCATAGTTTTCCGCTAATTGGTCAAATTGCCCAAAATCTAAATTAGTTGGCATTGTTGATGTTATTAAGCCAGACAGTTGTGACATCGTATTCCTCACAGGTTATAATAATGGTGTTATGCATTCATATACTCAGCCTACCGTATTTATGCATTAGCACCAACAGGCTTGGCGTGAGGCTCTTGATTCGACAGTATTTCCATTAACACTTGTGTCGATGCTTCTGCCGCCTCAGCAACATCGCTCACACCACACTCAGTATAAGCATTAAAACACAGTTTATTACGGGTTAAGTGGGCGTTACCACTTGGGCGAGGGAAACTGGCCCGTATCGCAGAGAAATTTGGTAGCAATTGGGTTTCTACCCATTCAGTCAATTCCTTGTTTTTCCAGAAAGGTAAGGCTTGACGCACTTTCTCAACATAGTTGGTTGTATGAGCCTCATCCTGAATAATCGGCGTGGTTAAAGCCCAGGTAAACCAGGCTTTGGCATTAACAGTGTATGAGCAATCATCTTCGACAAAAAAGTTATCTCTAAAATATTCAAAGCTCTCTGCCACAGCAGTAGTTAAGCAATGCACATCAGGCACCTTCGGGTGGGGTATCATTCCGTCATCGGCATTTTCTGTACAATGATTGCCAATTAAATCTTTATTAGGGGTGTGGAGCACATGGGCGGCCCCATTGCTGTTACCACTAATGCCAGAAACGCTACACGGTAGCCCCTTATACAAATACTCGCCCACTAGGTGGGCAATGGCATAGCCGGTGTATACATCCGGGCTTCGGCTATCAAACACGCGGCCAGTCCGTTCTTTTAAATCCGCAACAACACTTTTATGGATAGCCCGATGATACAACATGGGCATCAGGCAGTAGCTTACCTTATGGTCGATAACTTGCTGAATGAGATCATGACCGTCCACCCAAATATCTTCCGTGCTAACAGGAATCGTCATGCTGTTTTTAGCTTGAGGGTTTGGCATACTGGGCCAATTATAAAAAATATGCTCCCAGGCAATAACGGTAGGGTGATTATACTGCTGGGCAGTAGCAGCCAGTTCTTCTAAGGCATAGGGGGTTAGCCCGTCATCATCGCCAATCACAATAATATAATCGCCGGTGGCATGGCTAACACCAAATTCAAAATTATGACTCATGGCCAACACGTGGTCTGTTTTGTAATAGTGGTAGCGTGGGTCATTAATGGCGGCCACTAATCCACGAGCCTCATCCGTATCGCTATTGTCTGATACGATAACCTCGAAGTGTTCATAGGCCTGCATTTGGCAGGTTTCTAAACATTTAGCCAGCGTTTCCGCACGGTTGCGGGTGGGGATAACAATACTAAATGTAGGCTGGCTCATTGGTAAATCTCTCTTTTTTATTGGTATACAGTTTGTTGCTTAAGCTACTATACGGCAGGGCTTTCTCTCGGCACGTCGGCTATTGGGTTGGTTTTTGGCCTTTTAAGCCAAAGCGTTGCCAAACAAGCAAGCCTTTATTCACCATCGATAGACCAACAAGCAACGGTGTTGTGCTCCAGTGGCGATTTGGGTCGTTTTTAAACAAGGTTAGGCACTTTTCGTATTGGCGCAGGGCTTCTGGTACACGGCCTAAGCGAAACAATACATTGCCATAGAAACATTGGGCCACCGCATCATCCGTATAATAGTGGGCGATAGCGTGCCCGGTATCCAGCAGTTTTTCAACACAATTACCCACAATACTGGTTTGCAACGAATCAAACGCTGCCCGGCGGGTTTCTTCCGCCTTCCAGGTGTTGGCTAATTGGGCCAACTGAATCGTTAATAAATCGTCTTTGCTGTGGCCTAACTTTAGACGGGTATTTAGCAAACCTTTGTAGGCCAATGCGGTGTCTGGCTCTAGGTCAATCACCGTTTGAAAACAGGATTCTGCCGCGGTGTACAGCCCGGAGGCATACGCCATAGAGCCCAGCTCTAAATAAGCGGTTATGTTGGTGTCATCCTCTTGGATAACATGCTGATAGATGGCCGCCGCCTCTTTAGGGGTGTGCAAGGCCTTATAGGCCGCAGCCAGCGTAAAGTAAATAGGCGCATGGTCTTTTACAGAAAGCATCGGCTTAATGGTGTTGCCGTAGTGCACCACCTCATCAAATCGTTGTTCCGCCAAGGCTGTATCCATGCGGGCCGCCACAGACGCCACGAGTGGGTTGGCCGCTGGTGTGGTGGCGTGGGGTTTGGCAAGGGGGTCTTCCGTCACCAAAGTGGGGGTTGTTAGTGGGGGGTGCATTCAGTTAGTTGCCTTAATCCATCTGTGTGGACGTCAGTGGGTTACACATAAAACAATTGCATCACACGCAATTGGTTAAACAGGTTAATGCCTTGCAGCAGTAGCCTTACCGGCCACTGCCACCAATGGGGGTAGGCCTTATTGCAAATAGTCGTCATGGCATGGGTGTAGCCCCACACATCATCAATTCGCTTGGAAGGATGATTGGGCAAAATAGCGTTGACCCAGCCATATACCGTATCGGAAAGCTTATAGGGTTTTTCTATATGGGCCTGGGTTAAGGTGGAGTCTAGATAACGCCCCCAGGTTATATTATTAATAAATTTGCCACCGTACTGGCTCAAGGTTTCGGCAATAACCACATGGTCGCTACCAATATCCATGGTCACATCGTATTGGTGGGTCTGGGTAAGGGCTTCTTTTTTAAAAATGCTGTAATAAAAATTGGCCTTGGCATACGCCCAATGGTCTAACGTTAAAAAGCGGCACAGGGTAACCCATTTAGGGCCAGCAAAAACATTCGTCGGCATGGGGCGCATGGGCACGGGGGAATTATCTGGATTATGGAAGCGCCAATTGCTAGAAACAAACCCATAATCACCAGAACAATGACCTGCCATGATGGTAGACACATGATGAGGCTCAAATTCATGATCATCAGACGTCCACATAAAAAAGTCGGCGGTGGAGGCTTCTAACACATAAAAGAAGTTTTGAGTGGCCCCAATATTATTCGCCTGCCGAACATACCGAACTCGGGCATCTGTATCCGCATAGTGCTTACAAATAGCCGCCACCTTAGGGTCCGGCGACGCATTATCCGATACAATAATCTCTAAATTCGGGTAGGTTTGCTTCACCAAACTAGCCAGGCACCGTTCTAATGCATCCGGCCGGTTATAGGTTGGCAGCCCAATGCTAACCCACGGTAAGGATTCCTCCGTACCACAGCCAGGATAACGCCTGCCTGCATCCATAAGGGCGTCGCCCATAGTTCACCTCGTGCAATAAGCTCTCTATAGTACCCAGCATAGGGGGCCTACGGGTCTGTAACATCCACCAAGCCAACGAGTTACCTATGGGGAAAACCACGTTATTTTAGCAACAAGCCCGCCAGCGCTTCGGAAGCATCGATTATCTGCTTATCCTCTAAACAGAGGGCACTGGGTAGGTTAATGCCGTAGGGCGAAAGGTGGTATGCCGTTGTATTCCTGGCCTTGGCCTGTTGCATCTGGGTGGCATACCCCGAAAAAGCAGGTAGTTGGCTTAACGGGTAAAACACAGGCCGCACATCGATATTACGATCTCGTAGGGTCTCCATTAATGGAATTTTTTCCCACCCCAAGGCGGCATCCAGAAAAACCGTACTCATCCAATGGCTATGGCACACCTTGTCGCCTTCATTGCTCCAGGTTAATCCTTCTACATGGCCCAAGTGTTGCTGGTACAGGTTAAACAGTGCCCGCTTACGGCTAACGAGTGAGGGCAAACGCTGCAACTGAGCCAGCCCTAAGGCCGCCTGAATATTACTAAGCTTGTATTTAAAGCCCACATCGTTTTGCCAAAACAGCCGCGGTTCACCAGGGATTCGGCCATGGTCTCGCAGTATCACACAACGGTTGTACAGGTCTTCATCATCCAGCACCAGCATGCCGCCCTCGCCAGTGGTTAGGGTTTTAGCCCCGTGGAAACTAAACACTGCCGCCTGGCCGTAAGCCCCGGCCGGTTTATCGTTGTACATTGCCCCAATAGATTGGGCCGCATCTTCAATCAGCACAATACCGTGCTTATCTGCCACCGCTTGCAGCTGGTGATAATTGGGCATATTGCCATACAAATCCACCACAATGGCGGCTTTGGTATTAGGGGTAATGCAGGCCTCTAACGTATCCGCGCTTAGGCACCAATCAACCGAATCCACATCCGAAAAAACAGGTGTGGCACCCACATAAGTAATGGGGCTGGCCGTCGCTATCCAGGTAAGTTCCGGTACAATCACCTCGTCGCCTTTGCCAATGCCCAGGCCCGCCAGCAATAAGTGCAATGCCGCCGTGCAACTGGGGGTACTTAAGGCAAAGCGACGTTGGGTATGTTGGGCGAAGGCCTCTTCAAAGGCCACAATATGGCTTGTGGCGTTACCGTACCAACCGCTGGTTACGGCATCCGTCACGGCAGCCACTTCGGCTTCGGTTATCCACGGGCCGGCCACCGCCACGCGGTTACTGCCCGCCAACGAAGGGGTCTCGGCATACAATTCAGGTAAAAAGGTGTCAAGTGGCATGGGTTGGATTCCCGTCAATCAGTTCTCCTTTATAATAGCGGAAGTGACGCGATTAAAATAATGGAATGGGGCTTAACCACATGCATATTTTAGTAACGGGCCACCAAGGCTACATTGGTGCCGTACTGGCGCCCACCCTGGTGCAAACAGGCTACACCGTTACCGGCTTGGATACCGGCTTGTACACCGATGACGCCTTTGTTCCGCTTAGCCCTTTTGCCCCACAACACACCCTAACCAAAGATACCCGCCACGTGACGCCAGACGACCTTGCTGGCATTGATGCCATTGTACACTTGGCGGAACTAAGCAACGACCCCCTAAGCGAACTGAACCCCGCCCTAACAGAAGCCGTCAACGTGTCGGGCACCACCCACTTGGCCACCATAGCCAAAGCAGCCGGTATACCCCATTTTATATATGCCAGCAGTTGCAGTGTGTACGGCAAGGCCGAAGGCGAATTAAACGAAACCTCTCCTACCCAACCGCTAACCACCTATGCCCACTGTAAAGTAGCTGCAGAAAACCACTTGCTAGGCATGACCGATGAAACTTTTCATCCCATACTGTTGCGCAACGCCACCGTGTTTGGCCTATCGCCCCGTATGCGCTTTGATGTGGTGGTAAACAACCTAACCGGGCTGGCCTACACCAGCAATACCATTGCCATGAACAGTGACGGTAGCCCGTGGCGGCCGTTAATCCATGTACAAGATTTATCCAATGCGGTGCTGGCTTGCGTGCAACAAATCGAATCCGGTACCAGCCAGCCACTCCACGGCCAAATCATTAACTTGGGCAACCCACGCCTAACCGTGCAAATTAAAACCATTGCCACCACCATTGGCGAGTTGTACCCCCAAGCCAACATTACCTTTGGCCCACCCAGCGGCGATAACCGCAGCTACCAGGTAAGTTTTGCTAAATTACAACGCTTATTGCCAGAGTACACCCCCCAGTGGGATTTACGCCGCGGCATTACCCAACTACTTGGTGCCTACCAGCAGATTAACTTAACGGAAGCGCGGTTTACCGGCAGGCCGTTTACCCGCCTAAAACAACTACAACACCTGATAGAAACCCAGCAGGTGGATAGCCACAGCCTATTTTGGACGACAAAAAGCGCCGCTGTTGTTTAGTTAAACAGAAATCACTTCTTTAACAGCCGGGATGTGTTGTTTGAGTTGTTCTTCGATACCCATTTTTAGGGTAATGGTGCTGCTGGGGCAAGTACCGCACGCGCCCACCAAGTGAAGCTTTACAATGCCGTCATCGGTTACATCCACCAGTTCCACATCGCCACCATCAGCTTGTAGGTAGGGGCGCAGGGTATCCAATACTTCTTGCACTTTCACCAAATCAATGGCGGTTGGGCTGGGGGCGTCAGCAGTATCGGCTGGTACTGTATCAACATCTGGGGTTTGGATGGCATCCGTCATAAGAAAAAATCCTTGCTGGTAATAAAATCGTTATCTGAACTATAGGTGGGAGGGCGCCGCAGTTTTAAGGCAAATCGGCATGGACTGAGGGAGTGTATGAACAATACATGACCGAAGGAATCCCGATTTAACGCAAAAAATGCCAGTCATCGCGCCTATTATACGCCAAAACTGGTGCCACAGCCGCAGGTACTGGTGGCATTTGGGTTGGTAAATTTAAACCCGCCATCCACCAGGGCATTGCTAAAATCCAAGTGGATGCCCTTTAAATACGGCACCACCATGGGGTGGATGTAAATATCAATGCCATCCATGGTTTGCACAATATCGCTGCCATTGGGTTCGGCTTCTGGCTGCATATCGTACTGCAAGCCAGCGCAACCACCGCCATTAACCCCTAAGCGAATACCGCCCATGTCGGGCTGTTCCGCCAATATGCCCTTCATCTTTTCCATGGCCGTGTCAGAAAGGGTCACAATATCAGGCTGGGTAGTGGGCTGAGGTAAGGGGGCAGTCATAACATCCAAGCGTCATTCAATACTAAAATAGGAGGCGTATAATGCTAGTTTAGCCGATTAGGCCACCACTTTCAATGCTGGTAGTACAGGGTTTTTCGCCGCCAACCTGGGTCGTTTCTGGTATACTGTAGGCTGTTTCATCGTGTTATCTCGTGTTGGTTAGGAATTTTACTCCCTATGTCGCTGCCTCGTTTCCCTTTTAACACCGCTATTAGCGCCGGTTTACTGGCTGTATTTGCCACCGGTATTACAGTGGGCGCCCTGCCCTTGCTGGCCCAATCCGAAGACCCTGCCCCCAGCGACAAAGCCCCTATCACCACCACGGTGCAAGTGGCCTCACCCTCCGGCACGGCCCAGATGGTATCGCCACTGGATTTGGTAAAAAGCCCAGAAGACTACCTAAAAGCCAACGTGGTGTTTGACGGCACCTTTACCAGCTTTAGCAACCTGGGGCTGGATTACCCCAAAGCCGAGCGCGATGGCAACGACTACATCACCGTCCTCATTCGTCGGCCAGATGTAGCCCACCACACCATCCCCCTGGCGGAACTAAAGTTATTTCTCTCGCGCAAGGATAGCGACAGCATCCAAGATTTAGAATCCGGCGATGACGTGCGCATTGAAGGCACCGTGTTTAGCGCCGCTTTAGGCGACCCTTGGGTGGATATTACCGCCATTAAAATCACCCAAAAAGCCAAGTTAGAAGGTAAATCCTAGGCTGGGTTGGGTTTCATTTAATTACGCCAACACCATTGGATACCACCCCTTATGACCACCTCTGCCCCCTTACAAGCAACCCCCACCGCCGCCAACGCCATCGAGCGGGTTAAGTATGTGGTGGATGTGGAAATTGCCGGGCTCCACGCCCTACAACGCCAGCTAACGGATGATGTGGATATTGCCCTAAACGCCATGCAGGCCTGCACCGGCCGAGTAGTGATTACCGGCATGGGCAAAAGCGGGTTGATTGGTAAAAAAATAGCAGCCACCTTATCTAGTACCGGCACCCCGGCCATCTTTTTACACCCGGCAGAAGGCAGCCACGGCGATTTAGGCACCCTAACCAAAAACGATGTGGTGATTGCCATTAGCAACAGCGGCGAAACCCCGGAAATATTGGCCGTATTGCCTCTCATTAAACGGTTTAAGCTGCCCCTCATTGCCATGACGGGTAAACCAGAATCCACCCTGGGCAAGCAAGCCAGCGCCGTACTAAATGTGGCCGTCCCCCAAGAGGCCTGCTCGTTAGGGTTGGCCCCCACTGCCAGTACCACCGCCACCCTGGCCATGGGCGATGCCTTAGCCGTGGTACTGCTAGAGCGCAACGGCTTTACCAGCGAAGATTTTGCCTTGTTTCACCCGGCGGGTAGCCTGGGCAAGCGCCTGCTATTGCGGGTAGATAACGTGATGCACACCGGCGAGGCCATCCCCACCGTTACCCCCCACACCTCGTTTATTGATGTGCTGAGCGAGATGAACGCCAAAACCCTAGGCCTAACCTTGGTGGTGGATTATGACAACACCCTAACCGGTATTGTAACGGATGGGGATATCCGACGGGCCTTATCTCAACAACCGGATACCACGGAACTACAAGTGGCCCACATTATGGGCGGCGCACCCAAAACCATTACCGCCAATGCCTTGGCCGTGGAAGCGCTAACTTTAATGGAAAGCCACAAAATTAGTGCTCTGGCCGTCGTCAACGACGCTAACCAGCCTGTTGGGGTGCTCCACATTCATGATTTAATTCGGGAAGGTATTGCCTAGCCCTATGGCAACACCCAACCCGCTAAACAACACCGAGTTAAACGAACGCCTTCGCCATATTACCCTGCTGGTAATGGATGTGGACGGAGTGCTGACTGATGGCCGCATTACCTATACGGATACCGACAAAGAGCTGAAAAGCTTTAACGTGAAAGATGGCCAAGGCATTAGCTACTGGAACCAGCAACCCAACCGCCACAGCGCCATTATTACCGCCCGCCACAGCAGCATTGTGGCCCGCCGCGGCACAGAGCTAGGCATTGGCCACGTGTACCTGGGCGAAAAACAAAAGCTAGCCCGCCTGGGTAATTTACTGGTAGACCTTGGCTTGGATTGGCCTCAGGTGGCCTACATGGGCGATGATTGGCCCGATATAGGCTGCCTGCAAAAAGTAGGGGCTTGTGGTGGTTTAGCCACCTGCCCAGCCGATGCGGTGCCAGAAGTGGCCCACGTGGCCCACTGGCAAAGCACCCGTAACGGCGGCCAGGGCGCCGTCAGAGAACTTATCCAACACCTACTCACTGCCCAAGGCTTACTACCTACATTTTAGGCTAATTGGCCCCGCCATATTGGGCCAGGGCCATGGCAGAATTGATAATGGCCACGTGGGTATACCCTTGCGGAAAGTTGCCTGTTAGCTCGCCGGTTTTTAAATCAATATCCTCGCTAAACAAGCCCACGTGGTTGCCATACTGCAACACGTTATGGAACATCTCACGCGCCTCGCTCACGTCGCCTGCCATTAACAAAGCATCTATCATCCAAAAGGTACAAATGGTAAAGGCATTTTCTGGCGCCCCAAAATCATCTATATTGGTGTACCGAAACAACAAGCCGTTTTTTAGCAGCTTCTCTTTCGTCTTCTCAATGGTAGCCAACATCCGTGGGTCTCGTGGATGGATAAACCCTACCCGTGGCATCAATAAGGTGCTGGCATCCAAGTGGGGGCTGCCGTAAGCCTGGGTAAAGGCGCCCACCCCGGGGTTCCAGGCCTTGTCTAGTATCTCTTGCTGTAACGCTATTGCCGCCTGGTGCCAGGTTTCGTGGTCGTCCTTTCGGCCCCGTTTAAAGGCAATTTTAGCCCCTCTATCCAACGCCACCCAACACATTAGCTTGCTAAAGGTATAGTGGTCGAGTAAGTCCCGAAACTCCCAAATCCCATTATCCGTTAGGGGGGCATACCGTTGGGCCAAGTGCACCAACTGCTGTACCCAGTGGTAAAAGTTAGGGGTTTCTGCCAAGTTGTCTTCCACAAAGCGTTCGTCAAAAAACACCGGAAATAACGACAACATCAATTCGCCATACACATCATGCTGATGATGGTCGGTGGCATCGTTACCAATACGCACCGGTTGGCCACCCAAATACCCTTGCCAGTGGGGCAAAAAGGTTTCGCTAGGCACCGGGTCGCCATCAATTGTGTACAGGGGGCGAACCTTATCAATGGTGGTATCATCCCGCATTAGGCAGCACAAATACCGCAAGTAATGCTCCGTTTCTTCAAAGTGAGAAATCTGCAACAGCGCCTCAATGACGAAAAAGCTATCTCGTAGCCAGCAAAACCGGTAATCCCAGGTACGACAACCCCCCGCAATTTCTGGCAAGCTGGTGGTGGGTGCGGCAATAACGGCGCCTGTCGGCTGGTAAATCAGCATTTTTAAGGTCAACGCAGAACGAATAATCTCGCTTTGGTACTCATCCGGCAAATAACAGTGGCGCACCCACCGGCGCCAGTAACTTGTTGTGCGGCGCAAGGCTTGTTGGGCAGCAAGCAACACATTCTCCCCCGCCAAGGGCTGCCCATGAGACACCACAAAAGCCACTGGCCCATCCAGGGCAATGGGTATCGGCGCATCCCACTCGTCAATCGCCTCGGAGCATTGCAAAAACAGCGCGTCATTACCATTGGTGGCCTGGCATACCCCAGGCTCCACGGTCGTCATCGTCGTCGTGCCCTTGGCATAGTGGAGTTGGGGAGCCAGGATAACCGTAATATTCGGCGGGCCCGTTAAAGGTTCAATTAGACGAAAAAACTGGGGGGGCGTGTGGTAATCTTCATCCCCTTCTAAACTCCACCGCGGGAAAAAATCCAACACCCGCACAGAAGCCCCGTCCACGGCAAGCTCTGTCTCTAATATAGCAGTGTTTTTTAGGTAACGCTGGGTGGTGTTTACCGCGGTTACCTCACCGCTAGCCTGCCCCTTAGGCGGGTGTAAGGTAATCGAAAATTCACCACCAGTCTTGGCGTCCATCAAACTGGCAAACACGCTTGGGCTATCAAACTGGGGCAGGCAGCACCAAGCAACACTGGCTGTTTTACTCACCAATGCGGCACTTTGCCCGTTACCAATTAACCCAAAATCCATGGTGGCCCCGTCTGCTCTAACGTTACCCACCCAAAGGATACGATGATTAGTAGGGTTTGGCAACGCGGCGCCAGTAAGTTGCTATGATTGCCACACCCACCCCTCATTAGGTATCCTAGTTTTGTAACACAGCACCTTTCTCAAGCACTTTACATGGAATCGTCACAATATAAAGCACTTAACATATGTCCCCGTCCACTTCACCTTTAATTGCCCCCTCGTTATTAGCCGCCGATTTTGCCAATCTTCAGGCAGAAATAGAATCGGTAGAAGCCGCTGGGGCCAACTGGTTACACCTGGATGTGATGGACGGCCACTATGTACCCAACCTAACCTTTGGGCCACCTGTAATTAAAAAACTGCGCCGATGCACCGCCCTACCTTTTGACGTGCACTTGATGATTACCAACGCCGAACAAACCTTAGGCCACTACATTGATGCCGGCGCTAATATTGTTACCGTGCATGCGGAAGCGTGCACCCATTTGCACCGAACCGTGAGCAAAATCCGCCGCATTGGAGCAAAAGCCGGAGTAAGCTTAAACCCCCACACGCCGGTTAGCGTGTTAGAAAATGTGCTGGATGAGATTGATCTTATCTTAATTATGTCGGTGAATCCTGGCTTTGGTGGCCAATCATTTATTCCACAAGCGCTAGACAAAATATGTGAAGCGCACAAGCTTATTGGCAAGCGCAATATTTTAATTGAAGTAGATGGCGGCATTAATAAAGCCACCGCCCCACAAGTAATTACCGCCGGTGCCAATGTATTGGTAGCAGGCAGCGCCATTTTTGGCCAAAACGACTATAATAGTGCTATTAAAGAGTTAAACGCTTTCTAAAAGGTACTATCAAGGAGTGCGTCATGCGAGTGTTAAGTGTTCTAGCAACCACTATCTTACTGACAGGCATTGCTGTTGCTCAAGATATGTCACCCAATACCTTTGATATAAATGGGAAAATTTACGATTGGATAGATGAAGAAACCTATTGCGAGCGCCACGCCCAAGATATTGTGTGTGGAGGAAGCGAAAAAGCCAAACAACCCAACTTGTACCTGCCCCCAGTAGGTGGATTAATGACCTACAGTGACTACGAAACCGCCATTTTAAAGGGTGAGTTGGCGCCTTATGATAAAGACTGGATAATGCCTGGCGGATTATATGAGTACTGCCTAACCCATTCCAGCGAAATTGTTTGCGGAGGCACCGACCAAGCAAAGAATCCAAACCACCCCATTAAAAACTGCGATGCAGAGCAAACGGTTGGCTTATTAGAGCAGATGATTAGCGATGGCGATATGCTGCCCTTAAATAAAATGGAAGTGAAATACCAAAAAGGATATGGGAAATGCAATTGCTAAATGGTTCAATATTTAATGCCAATTAATCTTGCAATAGCAATGAGGCAAACACATTACACAACTACTGATAATGGTTATCATGATCAAAATTTAGTATATAAATATAACTTAATACATATTTCGTTACTAAATTTATTGTAAATCTGAAAATATATTCGATTTAGCTAGCCTTTTAACCAAGTTCCTCAAATTGAGGAGCTTTTTCCATGTCCACTAAGAGATTAGGGGCTGCATTAGCGCGGGCAAATGCGCTAGCAGGCCAAAACCCAACCCCCTCGCGTCATGACCATGACCATGAACAAGAAAAAACCATTAAGGTTGATAAAACCCCTAAAATCCACCGTATTCCACTGAATAACTCTAATCCGTCTAAACAAGATCAAGATCATGAGAACGCCCATGAGCGAAATTCGCTGGCAGGGGTGGATGCCCAGGGCAGGCCCATCACCAAAGGGCGCACCAGCCTTGCGAGAATCGTCAACAGTGACCCAACCTTCCTTATGGCACAGGATGATATGGGTATTCGCGCAGACGGCCTTGTGTACCATTGCAAGCGGCTTGGGGTGGATAGGGTCCGCAAAATTATTTTGCATTTCTCCACCTGGAATAAGGCCTACTTTACCAATATGGCCGGGTACATTATGGGGGTGATGAAAAATGCCGCCCCCGGCAGCACAGACCCCATTGGCACACGCCGCACAGCTGACTACCAACGGTGGCTAGCTGAAAACGGCCACACGAAATAGGGGGACGTTATGACACGTATTACACCGCGCCTGGTTAGCTCTATCCATGAGTTTTACGGCCTAGCCCCCTTGCCATCCATCCCACACCGTGACCGAACTGGGAGGTGGCTAACACTGCCCGAGAAAATGGCCATTGCCAACGCCAGGCTAAGTGGCTGGCACGTGACCGATGTCGCCAATCACTTTGGAATATCAGAATCCCACGTATACGCCCTCGCTAGAAGGAACTGCCCACAATGTCGATGAAGAAAACCCTTACAAAACGGCTTGAATCACTCTATAAACGCTGGAAACTACGCAAAAATCGTATTACCCAGGCGGAAAAAGAAATGATTGAACTAGAAAGCCTAATGGAACCAATGAAACAACATCTAAATGCCATTGAAGCGCTGGAAAAGGAGGCTAAATAATGCAAACAACTAGTTACGAAAAAAAGCCTATACCAAAGGTTTTTACCGCATGTGTGGCTACGGATGATTTTAGGATTGCTAGCACCCCAGTAGGAAAAAAGCTGCTACCGCAGGCCTTAGAACTTACGGAAGCCATAGCAGAGTTAAAAGGCTGGAAGGTTGTTGTGTGGGAATTTTCACACATTGATAAAGTTGTGGTAATGCCTACAGAGCCACCCGACGTGCTTTCCCGAATTAAGGAATGGTTACAAGCCTACAAGCCACAATACAGCGTACAGGAGGGCAACTAATGGAGCCTATTTTTACCTTTAACGAGGTGGTTTTTAGTACCACCGCATTAATATTCGGTATGGCGTTTGGCGGTTTTTTAAATGAAGAAATTCACAAAGAAACCCGCTCTCGCCTTTACTGGATGTACCACCACACTAAAAAAGCTAGTCAATTGTTAGAACGGTTAGACCTTTCCCAGTAACAACAATGCAACTTTTGTTACAATAGGGGGAACTTTTCCCCCTTTTTTTTGTCCTTTTTTTTGTCGTAAATCAACTTTTCGGAGTGCCGCAATGCGTTTCTTTTCTATTTTAATTGCACTTTTACTTGCCGCAAACGTCGCTTTTGCTGAACAATACCCACCCTTAACCGAGCAAACCTGGGGGGAGGATGCTCCACCAGAAACTATAGACTTGTCAGATTATTGCGGTCGGCGTCCTAACGATATTATTTGCGGTGGAAGCGTTCACACTACATTGCCAAGCCTAAAACTAAATAAATGTGGTTATGTTTACACGCTTAAAGAGTATGAAAAACTTGTTTCAGAGGAAGGCTGGCCACACTTTAAAAAAGAAATAGAGAACTACGATCAGTCAGTAGAGTTCTGTGGTTGTTAGGCAAAAAAATACCCGCCACATGGGCGGGTAGTCCTAAAAAATTTGTCGTATTCTTTTTGGAGTGATGCCCACATTATACCACATGCGGGTGTTGTGGTTATTTCTTTTTAGGCTCCGCATTGCCAAAATTCAATGCCAGATAATTCATAAAATCTCGCAATGCTTGTAATACGGCATTGTCCACTTTGTTAGGGGTGGCCATTGCAATCATGCTGGCGGTGGCAATAAGGCTACTAATTACCTTCCACCACATGCTGTTAATAAACAATTCCAGGGCTTCCATAGGGTTCCTCTCTCTCTATCGGTTATGGGGCATACACTGCCGTTCCACGGCAATGGTTACGGCTTCAGCCAATCGTGTGGTATTCCAAGTGTTCACCGCCATTGGCACCACATACACCAGCACTAAAGCCAATAAAAAAAAAGTTTGTAAGCTAGGGCGGTCTAATATCCTTACCACCACATCAGCCCATGTGCTTGCCATGGTTATAACCTCCTAAACAGGCTATAACCCAGGTAAGAAACACCAATAATGGCCACCCATCCAAGGGTAGTGTTTAGGGTGTCTAGTGGGCCCCGGCTATGGGGGCTGGCAGGGTCAGCCGTAATGCCAAACCGTTCAACCGCATCATCCGCTTGGGTAGCAACCCACACACCGGCACCGCCAACCGCAGCCGCCGCAATTAAAGGGAATACCATTAGTACCACGCTCCTGTATTTCTGTTATATTTCCAGCGGTTTTTATCTTTTAAATCCATGTGGAATTTACCGCTGTACTTACCACCAGGACCATCAGCAATACCGTATGCACCAGGGAAACCAAGTCTTAAGGCTGTATCTAAAATCGCTTTGTTTTGGTAATAAGTACCTGCGAAATCAATGGCAGAGCCTTCTTCGTGACGCTTAGAGGCATTAATTTCATTATTAGTTACCCTGTCACGTAACCAAGAGTAAACGCTCAATGGTTTTCCCATCGCTTCTCGTATTTTATCCAACCATTGAGCCATTTTTTCCGCTTTATAATACGCGCTTTTTGGCACTAATTTAAAACGGTTTTTAGCTCTCATCGTATCGGAAGAGAAAACCTCTCCCCAAGTGAAATAACGGCTAATTTTTTGGCCAAATATTTCATTATGTCGCCCTGCATGAACCATACTATAAGCATCTTCTGGATGAAGTTTATTTATTGCAGGTTGGTCTTTCACAATGCGGCCCTCTACGTTGGCTTCAAAATGTACTGGTGGTGCGGTAACGCTTTGCACGGTGGTTCCATTGGGCAACCGAATAGGTGGCCGTGGTATTACCGTTGTTATGGTTTGGCCAGGCACGGGGGCCTGGCCGCTTTGGTATTCTTTATTAGCTTTGTAAATGCCGTAGCCAGCCACGGCAGCCGCACCCATCACTATTACCGATTCTACAAAAACTTTGCCGCTCATACGTTACCCCCTGGCACCGGCGCGGGGCCGTTGTCGTAATCCCAATAAGTAATGCCCGTTTTAAAAATAGTGCCGCTTTCGCCAATGGTGCCGTCATCCTGCCAATACCCGCCATAGTACGGGCTATCCCAAGGCACCGGAATAAAGCCCGTACCCGCAGCATTGGCAAAACCCAAACCATTGCCACCCTGGCGGTTGCTCTCTCTCGCTTTACCCTTACCGTAGGCACTGGCAGCCATAAACCACACCAACCCGCCTACGGCAAGGATGGCAAGTGCGGCTGCCTGGCCTTTGGTAAATTTAGGCTTTTTGGCCATGCATCACTCCATTAAATAATGCTTGTACTCTGGCTAATACAGCGGTTTCTGCCTCACCAATAGGTTTAATTTCTGTATTGATATACTGTAAAAAGGCCTCATAATCTTTCTGCTCTGCCAACATTAAGGCAGCACTAATATCTTTGGCCAAGCGAAGTTTACTCATCATTGGCAGGCCGTTAATGAGCTTCCGAGCTTCTTCTAACACCGGTTTAAAATTAGGTGGTGGTGGCTCACTAGGGGGTAGGTAGGTCATGCCTTCCTCTACCAGCTTGCCGTTGCGTTGAATCATCATGCGGGGATCTCTCCATAAATCTTAATTAGGCCACCATCAAAGTTGCCTGCACTGGGGTAAAGTTGGATACCGTTATGGGCTGCTGCCGTGGTGTGGAACCCTGCCGCCTGGATATTGGCATAACGATTGGTGGTAGCGTAGGCACCACCCATCACATGGGCACGGGTCTGCTGAGCGGCGTCCCCTGGCTCCATTAACTCAATCAGAATATCTGCCAGCTCATTGGCGGCATTACCAATACCAATACCGCTTAACGTAATTACCGTTGCCGCATCGTTATTGGTGTAACCACCACTATTTTCTGTCCACCACTTGTAGTTAGTAGCTAACCAGCTGGTTCCACCGTCATCTGTTAAACGCAAGTATGGCGTGGCACCATCACTTGTGGTGGTCAGGCCAGTAATATCAATCAGGTATTTTTTAAAAGCTGTCCAGTCCACCGCGTTGGTAATTTCTACCGCCGCCACACTGGTGGTAATTTCCTCCGTGTGCAACAGCTTCCGGATGCTTCCGGACGGCCCGCTAATGCCATTAAACATTATGCAATTACCTCCAGCACCGTCACGTCCACATCCGTAGCGTTGCCACGCCGCCCGTACAGGGCCGCACCACTCGCAAGGGTAATAGACTGACCCGCAGTAATCTTCATGCCCCTGGGGGCCGCATCGTTGCCCACGTTGGCATCACCTACCCACACGTTTTCCGTGGTGTGTTGATTCTGAATCATTACCGCGCCGCGGGTACTACTGGCGGCCACAATGGCCGTGGCCGCCGTGCCACACGTTACCGCTGCCGGAGTGCTTAGCGTATCGCCACTTTTAGTGGTAAGGGTATCACCCAGGCTAACCCGCATATTTTTTAATGTGGCCAGGCTATGCACCAAGGTAAAGGAAGCCGTTGTACCACCGGTATTGGTAAAACTTAACCGGCGGTAGGTTGCCTCTCCGGGCAATTCAAAGCCCGCATTTTCACGGACTGGCGACAATGGGCCATCATCGACCCGCATCTCAATAGGGCCACCACTCACTTCCAAAATAAACAACGACCGCGCTTGAATATCCAGGTGAATATCCTGATTCGCAGCAATAGTGTACGTTTTTTCCTGGTAACTTTGTTTGGTAATAGGGTTACTAAACGGGTCTAGCATAGGGGTTATCCTTTCATAACGCCAATAATCAGCACCACACCCAGGGCACCAAATAACAACCATTTGCGGCTATCGGTCTGTATCTCGTCCGCTTCCGAATTGGCACGGTTTACGGCCGATTCACCCGCCGCCGTGGCTACATTAATCAGCTGGGTATTATTGGCTAATAGTTGGCTAAAAATATCGCCCACCACTGGGGGAATTTGTTGCACGGAAACATCACCGGCAAAATCTACACCGCTACCAATGGCCAGGCCTAAATCCGTAGCACTCACGCGCTGATCGTATTGGTTGGTTTTAGTGGTTGTGGTGCTTTTACTGCTACTTTTGGAGCCGCCGCCACTCATGCCGACACCTCCCGAATCACACTGGTTTCATACGGATTAAAATTCCACTTCCGGCGAAATATCCTTGCCAACGCAGGCCGTCCAGCATCCAACCGTAAGGCACCACAGTTATTTTGCCTGGCCACTTCATCAAAAAAGGGGCTCAATACATCCATGTGGGCATACCACTCGCCACCACAGTGGGCTAATACTAGCTGCCTGGTATCGTCCAGCATAGTTTCCATACGGGTAACGATAGTGCCCACATGGGCATCATCTAAAACAACGGCCCACAGTTGCACCAGGCCCGCTTGCCACAGCTGGTACACGCCATCCAGTTGCGGCGCACTTAAATAAATGCCCAGGTGTTGGCTAACCTCTTCACGCCAGTTAATCAAGCCTACAATCGCTTGGGAGCTTACTTTTTCTTTGTGAGCAACCATAAGGCCACACCTCCCAAAGCAACAATAAGTATCAACTCCATATCCGGCCCGCCGCTTTGCCGCACCGGCGCGTTTAAATCCGTGGCCAAAGGTGATGCAGGGAAAGAATAATTAATGCCGCTGCCCAGGTTACCCGTGGAATACACCGCAAAGTCACCAAAGGGCATGGAAAAGCCACCTAAATTGCCACTCTCGGCACCGCTTTGTGCATAACTAGGCGGGGTACTTAATGCGGCTCCTATACCTTCACCTAGGCCACCTGCACCGCCAGCAATGGCAGATAATGTTACGGGGTCAATTACCATGCCAACCCCCTACGCCGTTTTTTTCGGTGCGGCTTTTTTCCGGCCAGGCTTTTTAGCGGCCACTTTTTTGCCGCCCGTTTTACCCCGACTTTTAGAAAAATAATACAGCACACCACCGGCTGCTGCCGCCAATAAAATCCATTTCAGCATGTCGCCGCCGCCCATGCTGCCTGGCAGCTCTGTCCGAATCTGCATGGCATCATCAAACGGGGTGCCACGTTCCAGCGTAGGGTCGCCATTCTCGCGGCTCACCGGCGGAGGTGCAATACCTGGTTTTTTAGTGGTAGCCGTATGGGTAAATGGATCTGTAAAAATAGACTTTGATTGCTTGGAGCCATTTCCAAGCGGGTCAAACCCACCGCTAAAGGGGTCACTATTACCCACCTGGCTCCAGTTGAGCGGACGAATGCCCGACATACCATCCAGGGCCGACGAAAAATAATTACCAATCGTCGGGTCGGTTAAAAACATCGGTTCCGGTATTTCCGGTGTATAGGGCAATGGAACATTTTTTTCAATGCCGCCAGTCAAAACGCCGTTTACCATGCGTGTCACCATCTTATTTACCCTCCGTTAGCATGGCATACAACATCACGCCGCCCAGGCCCAGGGCAGCCACACCAAACCAATCAGGCCCATCACCGGCACGATACGGCACACCGTCGCTAGGGATGCCGAAATCATCCGACAACGCACCTAGGGCGAGGTAGGTGTTATCGTCCTGAACGACACGGCCCGTTTTCTGAAAACCGGCACCCACACGACGGATGGTAGAACCGAGACCGTCTAAAAAACTACCGACTCGATTCTTACCGTCGTTAAAGCTGTCAATCCCAGTGCGGGCAATGTCTTCAGCGTCGTTATAAAATTCTTTCACGTCGCTAAAGAAACTCATTGCTCACCTTTCTATCCGGCCAGGCCGTACACCCGTTCCAGGTAAATATCGTAGTTAGTAGGGGCCACAGTCCAGTTAGTGGTTAAGCGGAAATCCTTAATCAACACGTCGTTAGGAGCCATTGGCAGGAAGCCAAGAGCCTCATTCCGCACACCAAAATCAATGTGGTAATAACCGGTTTGTGGGGTGCGCTCGTTGTGCTTGAGGATGGATTCCATCGACTTAGTAGATAAGCGGTCTAGCACCATTACATCACCCACGTTTAAGGTGGCATAGCTAATGGTACCCACACCATCACTAATATGGGCAGCAATTAAGCCCTGGTCAGCAACCACCGGCAAGTTGGAATCAACCACCTCACCCGTGCCGCTAAACTCACGCGATAGCTTGAGAATACGAACGTGAGGGCCAAGGGGAGACCGCTCATTGGTTACCGTACCCACAAAATCAATCTTATCCAGGTTGGCTAAGGTGCCGCACTGAATTTCAATGGTGAAGGTTTGCACATTCTCCATACCCAAGGCGTACTGCTTGGATTCTAGCGGCAAATTGAGGTGACGACGTGCCCAATCAATGAGCAAGACACCATCAACCACAGTACTGCCCTTATGGGAGCCGTAATATTCCTGTAAATCAAACAGGAATGTGGGGGTGGCCTGGATAATATCCTGGCCGTTTAATTTAACGCGAATCTCGGTCACTTCCGAAATAATTTGCGCCTTGGTGAGGTACGCACCGGCAGAGGTTTTAAACTCTAAACGGCTTTCGTAGTGGCGGCCACTTGCGGGGACGCTAACAATCGCCGTTTGGTTAGATGCCACACCTTGGGCACCGGCATACGTGCGGTGGAAAAAGGGGGGTATTGCAGGAACATTCATGGGTAAAAGGCTCTCTCTCTCGTAAAATCTTACGTTTTATCAGTATCAAACCCATCGGCAATGTAACGCGCCCCACGTGCCACAGTGACACCAAAGGTGCCAGAACTTGCAGCGTTAAGGAGGGCCCCCGTTGCCAAGATGGTTAAAAATAAAATCGCGCCCTGTTTCATAACTAGGCGCGGTTTAGTTGGCCGTTAATGAAACCAACCACATAGGTGGCGGCCACAGCGGCAAGGGTCATTTTCACAAAACTTTTATCTAGCATGTCGATCTCTCTCTCGATTGGTAACGCTAACTCTCTAAAAAATCACAGCGGTAAAAACCGCATTGCATATACCAGCTATACATCCAGGGGCAAAAATCTGTCAAGGCCCCTAATCAAACACATTAATTTTTACCGGATCACCATTACCAAGGAAGGCTAAACACTCGCCATCGTTGAGTTTAGAGCCACCTTCAAGGCCATCAGCCACAAAATCATTGGCCAATAGCTCACAATCCTGCTTGGAACTCCTAAACAGAAAGAGATTGCGGCAATTCACACGAATATTCCTATTAATCATATTGGCCCGCTGGGCAATAAACATGCACAAATGGCCATTATGCCGCCCACGGGTTGCCAAGGTCATCATGGTTTTATCGTACTGGCCCGCATATTCGCCTGCCTCATCCACAATCACCAGGCACCGTGTGTGGTTAAACACCACACGCATAAACTCGTCTGGGTCATCGGTGACGAAATCAGCAGGCCATGGGTCATGCTTGAATGCCGTCAGTACAATTACTGGCGTACCGGCATTGGAAAAATGGCCAGCAAGCCGCTTTACCAGCGTGGTCTTACCGGCCATTGTGACACCAACAATAAGGCTATGTCCTGAAACCTTCATTATTGGATAGGAGAGTAAGCACTCGCGGGGTCGTTAGGGTTAATCGGGTTATGCAGCCGCTCACTAAGCGGGGGAATGGCTGGGGGTGCTGGTGGCACTACATCAGGGGTAGATTTTTCTACTTCCGGTAGCTTAACATCATTGTCTAAAATCAGCTTGGCCACACGGTCGTGGTGTGTTTTTATGTGGCGTAATGCCGCTGTTTTGGTGGCACCTTCCGGGCAATGTTCTGCCAGGGCGTTTGCATACATCTCGTAAGTGGTTTCTAAAATATTACTCATCTCGTATCCTTTCTAAACATGAAACATGGGCATAGGTTCAAAGCCGCCGTTTGTCTGCTTGTGGCTTTCTGTCTGGGCTTTCTCGGCTGCTTCGTACTCCTCCCGTGTGGGTACTTTAGTGGCCTTTTTTGCCACACCCACCGACGGCGTTTTTTTACCGCTTACCCACTGGGTAATAGCGGTAATTTTTTCTTTGGTTTTAGGCTTGGCCAAGCGTGGCAAACTATAAGCCGCAACACAGAAAAGCAGTTGCCAGCCTGGCGTTATGTCGCTAATACCATGCTCGGCAAAATAGGCCTCCGTCGCATCCACCAAGGTATTCTGCTCGTCTGCTTCTGGCTTCCACTCGTCAGCATCAAACAACTGGCCTGCTAGGTTTGTCCCAACCATCACAAACATGGCCGCACAGTTGCGCCGCTGCTTGGCTTCTTCTTCCTGCATGGGGGCTTGGGCCACTTGTGCCGCCGTCTGGCGGTCTGCCTCGGCAGCCTGGGGGCCACCAATACGGTTGGCATCCAAACGACTGGAGGAAGGCGACACACCGGAAGCGGCCGCAGGGTTCTTTGCAGCCGGTTTTGTAGGGGCTTTCCCCTTGCTTTTTGCTTTTAAATTGCCGCTGCGAGTAAATACCGGCTTCCCCTCCGCATCCACCACATGCAACGCAGGGTCAAAAGGTCGTTTCCACTGGTCGGTTTTACCCTTGGCCAATTGTGCCGAATCCACCTTTTTAGGGTGGTTTAGTACCTGGCCACCTTTTTGCGGGCCTTCTGGCTCATTCTGCGAGGCCTCTTTAATATAATCCTGCACTGGCGGCATTCCGCCGTGCATCGTTGCGGCTATGTCGGACAGGCTTTTTGCTCCACCCGCATCTAAAGCGGGTAACGCGCTCTGGGCTTCGCTCATGGGCTTAACTCTCTCTCGTTTCGGATCTTAAGTGCTTGCACTTTTTAGCGTGCGGCATTACACTTCACATTGTTGGTAAACGTACCACATGTGGCTTAAGTCAACAATGGCCATACCACACGTGCCCGCATACCGCATATTATGTCCTAACAAAATGGAGTGTTATAACCGTCGTATTTATACTGGAGCTTGGTTCTTTGAAAATTGAATATATGAGACGGATTACAGATCTATAACTACTGATAATGGTTATTATGTTCGAATACTTATTTTGATTTACCCCTTATTTGATACCCAAAACAAACGTTTATTTGGCAAACCACATTAGTCTATCGAAAACGACCTGCAAGGTTACTGTATAACCACTCGGCTTTGCTGTGTGCTCCTGGGTTACCCACGCCACCGGTACATCCGGGTTATCCGCCAGGTGGCCATATACACGGGTTTCCCCACCTAAAAATTCAGCCGTATCCACCACCGCGTTAAGCCGCAAGGCCTCCATGCCCATCGCCTCACCCGCGGCAACCACAGCCACTTCTGGGCGAAAGCCCACCTGTAATGCGCCGTGCTGGTGAAATTTTTCCGGTACCGCCACTGGTTGCCCTGCCACTAGGGCCGTCGGCTCGCCGGCAGTATGTTCTACCACAGGCAGCCAATTCACTGGGGCCATAAACTGGGCCACAAAGGGGTTTGCCGGGGTATCGTAAATGGCTTGCGGGGTACCACATTGTTCTAACACGCCACCATTCAGCACCGCAATTCGATCGCCCATGGTCATGGCTTCTGCCTGGTCGTGGGTAACATACAGGGTGGTAATGCCCAAACGCTGGTGCAGGGCACGAATTTCTTGCCGCATGGATACCCGCAATTTGGCATCCAAATTGGAGAGGGGCTCATCCATTAAAAACACATTAGGCTGGCGCACAATAGCGCGCCCCAAGGAAACCCGCTGCCGCTGCCCCCCAGAAAGCTGCTTAGGCTTGCGATTTAGCAAGTTTTCTAGCCCAAGCAAGGTTGCAGCATCCGTTACCTTGTTTTTAATGGCGGTTTTATCCTCGCCGCGCATCTTTAGGGCAAAGGCCATGTTATCAAACACACTCATATGGGGGTATAGGGCGTAGTTTTGAAACACCATCGCCACATCCCTGTCCTTAGGGGACGTCGCCAACACCGAGTTGCCATCAAAGGCAATATCGCCGCTAGTAGGTTCTTCTAACCCTGCAAGTAGCCGTAGCACTGTGGATTTTCCGCAGCCGCTGGGGCCTACCACCACTAAAAATTCGCCTTCGCGCACGTCTAAATCCAACGATTGCAGCACCTGCGTATCGCCAAAAGCTTTGTCTACAGCGGTAAATGTAACTGTGGTCATTATCACTCTATTGTGGCACGGCAAGGGTAAAAGGCAATATCCTCCACGGGCCACCATAATAGCAAGTACTTCACAAAAAAACCTATTATTTAAGCGCATCAATTACTTAACCGAGGCCGCATTCTAAGCTTAAGCGCATAATATATTATTTAGATCAAAAGCGCTCACCATTCTGAGGGGCTCATCTATAGGGCGTCACTCTACCCATACAACGCAGGCAAATCATGGGTTAGTCTTCACAATATCCCTTGTTATGGTACAGTTAGCCGCTATGTACGCACGACACGCCTCCCGAGAGCTTGCGCTCCTTTTATTATTTCAGCACGACCGTCAGGGTAACCTGGACGCATTGTTTGCTGACGACGCCCTTTCTGCCCCCATCACGGCGGGAACCTTGCAGCCTGCGGTGCTATCGCTGGTGCGGGTGCTAACCGCGGATGCCCTGGAAGTGTTTACCGACATGGGCCACACCATTACCACCGTCCACGCCACCCTAACGGATACCGAAATTGTGGCCATGGATAAGGGCAGCAGCGCCGCCGATGCCCGGCTGGCCGCCACCAAGCTACCCAATACAGAAACCTTTAAACACCAGTTAGATACCTTGGCCCACGGCATTAACAAACTGGCAGAAGCCACCCGTTTACCCGAGCTGCTGGCCCTGGCCCACGATACCAACGTGTGCAGCTACACCACCAAATTATTAACGCCTATTCAGCAGCATTTAGGCGCGATTGATGATGAAATTAACGCCCATAGCGATGACTGGCGCCTAGACCGCATGACCAAACTAAACCGCTGCTTATTGCGCCTAGCCGTGGCAGAAATACGCTATGTGGCTGGCGTGGATGTAAGCGTGGTGATTGATGAAGCGGTAGAGCTTGCCAAAACCTATGGCGACCCAGACAACTACAAACTGGTAAACGGTATTTTGGGTAGCGTGGCAGAAACCCCTACCGCCAGCCTGTAACACCAATTATCTTAAGCCTTTAACCACTGCCGGGGCACCTTACTTCATGTTTTCTCTGTTTAAAAAAACGGCCCAACCCGCGGATAGTACCGTACCCCATGCCCCATCAACGAGCAGCGCCCCCAAAGGGATTACCGCCGCTTTAGGCGCCACCTTTAAGCAATTTCAACAGGCCGTTATGGGGGATAATAATGGGGATGCTAGCGCCCAGCGCCCGGATGTGGCCTTTTATGATGCCTTGGAAGAAGGCCTACTACTGGCCGATGTGGGCTTGGATACAGCCCTGTATTTGGTAGACGCCATCCAAAAAGTAAAGCCTAGTAGTCAACAACAAGCGCTTGAGATAATGCGCGACAAATGTGAAGCGCTTTTTATTCCTGCCGAAAAAGATAACGCGCTTGTTTTTTCTGCAGATACCTTAAGCATTCTGTTGCTTGTGGGGGTAAATGGCGCGGGTAAAACCACATTAATTGGTAAACTGGCCCACCAGTGCGCCCAACAAGGCCTAGGGGTTACCATTGCCGCTGGCGATACCTTTAGAGCCGCCGCAGAAGACCAACTGGCCGTGTGGGCACAGCGGGCCAATGCCAGCTTAATCACCCACCCCAACGGCGATGCCGCCGCCGTTATGCATGACGCCATTACCCACGCCCAGGAACATAACCACCAGGTTGTGCTGCTGGATACCGCCGGGCGCCTTCAAAATCAGCATAATTTAATGGCAGAACTGCAAAAAATTGATGGGGTGATTAGTAAAGTGGCGCCGGCCAATTCTGTGCGGCATAACCTGCTGGTACTGGATGCCACGACTGGCCAAAACGGCCTAAAACAAGCCGATATCTTTAATAAAGCTGTGCCTATTACCGGGGTGGCCCTAACCAAGCTGGATGGCAGCGCCAAAGGGGGGATTGCCCTGGCCATTGCCCACGAATTAAACCACCCCATCCAACTAGTGGGTACCGGCGAAGCCATTGCCGACCTGCAAGCCTTTGATGCCACCGCCTATATTGAGGGGCTGCTGCCCACCGCTTAACGACGGTACCATTCATTGCGGGCTGCCTTTGGGGTATAGTGGCGGGCATGTTCGATCAGCTTTCTCAACGCCTACAACAGACTTTCCGAAATATTCAGGGCAAAGGCACCCTGAGTGACGACAATATGGCGGATGCCATCCGCGAGATTCGGCGCGCTTTGCTGGAAGCTGACGTAAACCTGCAAGTCATCAAGCGCTTTATCGATCGCATTAAAGACCGCGCAGACGGCGCCAACGTCACCAAAGGCGTGGATCCCGGCCAGGAATTTACTAAAATCATCCACGATGAACTTGTAACCCTGCTTGGCGAAAACCACCAACCGATAAACCTTACCCAAGCCCCCAGCCTGATTATGCTGTTTGGTTTGCAGGGTAGCGGTAAAACCACCACTGCTAGCAAGCTGGCCTTAAAACTTAAAAACGAGGGCAAAGTGCCCTTCCTGATAGCCGCCGATGTCTACCGCCCCGCGGCGATTACTCAACTGCAACAACTGGGTAAGCGCATCGAGGTGCCCGTCCACACCGTAGAGGGCAGCACAGATGTTCAGCAGATTGTGGCCACCGGGCTAGCTGCTGCCAAGGAAAATAACCACGATGTGGTGATTATTGATACCGCCGGCCGCCTGCAAGTAGATAACGACATGATGGCGGAATTGTTGCTGCTAGAGCGGCAATTTAAGCCCCACAACAAACTATTGGTTGTGGATGCCATGACAGGGCAAGAGGCCCTGAACGTGGCCGAAGCCTTTGATAGCCAGCTAAGCATGACGGGCATGGTACTCACCAAAACCGATGGCGATGCCCGCGGTGGTGCGGCCCTAAGCATTGCAGAAATGACGGGCAAGCCGATTTTATATGTGGGTGTAAGCGAAACCCCAGAAGGCTTAGAAGTCTTTCACCCTGACCGGATGGCGAGCCGTATTTTAGGCATGGGCGATGTGGTGAGCTTGGTAGAAAAAGCCCAGCAAGCCGTAGATATTGAAGAGGCTCAAAAACTAGAAACCAAAATCCGCAAGCAAACCTTTAGCTTTGATGACTTTATGACCATCCAAAAGCAGCTGAAAATGTTGGGCTCCTTAGGTGGAATATTAGATATGTTGCCTATCCCCGGCCTGGATAAGCAAACCAAAAGCCAAATCAGCAACATGGGCGAAGAGCACTTGCAGCGTAGCCAGGTGATGATACAAAGTATGAGCAAGGCCGAACGCGCCAACCCTGATTTATTGCAAGATAAAAAACGCGTGGCCCGTATTGCCAAAGGGTGTGGCGCCACAGAAAAAGACGTAAAAGCCTTTATTACACAATTTGGCCAAATGAAAGCAATGATGGGACAACTCACCGGTATGCAAGACAAAGAAATTAAAACCGCCGCCAAAGAGGCGGACCAAGGTGCCTTTAGTGGCTTTGGGATGCCCCGCCGCAACAAAAAGAAGAAAAAAGCCGCCGAGCCAACTATGCCAGGCGGGTTGCCGCCTGGGTTCCCTAGTAATATGCCTTTTGGGGGCATGTTTGGTGGTGGCAAACCCACCCGCGGTAAAGCCTCTGGTGGCAGAGCTGCAGGCAAGCCGGGCAAAAAATCACGGTAAGTCATCCAACAGCACAGAATACCTAACTGGTTACGATTAATTATCGCAGCCTCGCATTTGCTTTGGAATCCCGCGCTACTGGCGTATACTACCCTTAGTTGTACTGGTTACAGGTGGGATACATGGTGGTAAAAATGCGCAGCAGTCATCACCCTTGGCGATATTTATCGCACGCATTAGCCGTAGCGATGCTAATAGGCACCGTTGCTTTGCCCCGTGCCGTTGCCTTTACCGGCGAGGCTACCCTGCTGACCCCTGTGCCAAAAGCGGACAAACAACGCCTGGCCACCTTGGTCAACAAAGGGGATGTAACCACCCTAAAGCATGTGTTGTTTCATCGTGCGACCAACCACCACCACACCCCAGACCCCAACGCAGAGCCGGTTATCCCCTACGGGTTAAGCCGTGCCGATGCCTTTTACCTAATGGGGGTGGCCCAAACCAAAGCCCAAAAGCCGCACCAAGCATTTATTTGGTACCAAAAAGCCGCCCAACTGAATCACCCGTGGGCCCAGTACCAACTGTCTAAGGTGTACATGGATGAACGCACCCCCCTAAAGCAAAACAAACCGCTGGCGTTGGCCTTACTAAAAAAAGCGGCCAATAGTAACGTGCCCGATGCCCAACTCGACTTAGCCATGGCCTACGAAACAGGCCGCAAAGGCCTAACCCAAGACATCCCAGCGGCGGTAACCTACTACCAAAAAGCGGCCCTTAACCACCATGCCCTGGCCCAATATGCCCTGGGCTACCTGTACGAAAAAGGCAACGGCGTGGAAAAAGACATCCCCATGGCCTTCCACTGGTATAAAAAATCGGCAGACAGAGGCATTTCTGCGGCGCAGTACAAAACAGGCCTGTTCTACCTAATTGATACCGAAGCGGGTAAGCAAAATGTGGCGGCAGGCAAGCAGTACCTAGAAAAAGCCGCCCGCCAAAACCATGTGGAAGCTGCCCTGCAACTAGGCTTAATTTACGAAGAAAAATTTACCGAGCACCCCGCCAATGCCACCGACGCCGATTATACCAACGCTTTGCAGTGGTTTAGAAGAGCCGCCAATTTAGGCGACCCTAACGGACAAATGGCGGTAGGCACCTACTACCTAATGGGCTGGGGCACCAACCAAGATATGACGGAGGCGCTAAAGTGGTTTAAGGCCTCTGCCAAGCAAGGGAATGATAGCGCCAAAGACTGGTTGGCCATTGTACAAAAAGATTTAAACGAAGCGGACGACACCCATTTGGCCACCCAAACCCACCAAGAGTAAGGCTCCATAAGGCGTTCTGCTATACAGCAAGGGGGCCCACACGCTTGTGGCGGAAATTTCTCCCAAAAAAGTGTTCCACAAAATAAACATTCACTGCTATACTATATATTGCGTTGGTAAGCACTAGCGCATTCCTTGCAAACACCCCCCTTCAATCTATCCTTAGCGAAAGTTGGCCTTCCCATGCCTTTGGCGCAGCCCGCTCAATCCTACTCGTATAACGCCCCTTCCTTAGAGGCGTTACTACCCCCTGTGGTGCCTGCTCCTCACGTTGCATCACCGCGGCGGCAACAACGCCTGCATAACCACAGCAACCGCTTTAAGCGGCAACAATCCATGCTGGGGATGTTGGGTGGCATTATTTTTTCGCTGTTTTTACTGTTTGGCACCGTGCAAATTGGCCGGGCCTTGGTAGAAAATGTGGGCGACCTTATCAAACTTTCTGCCGAATCGGATTACATTGAACAAGCCCACGTGCAATCCGTACAGCAACGCAAAGCCTTTAAATCTCAAATCAACTTTTACAATTCCTCGCAAGGTACCGAGTCCCTCATTCGTAATTACTTAAACGCAACCTACCCGAATGAGATTTTGGTAACCCTGCAATAGCTGCCCCAGCCTACCTGTTAGGAAAACAACACTGTTATGGCCCAACAATGGGAATGCTGGATTGACGGAAGTATCCGTACAGAGGGGAGTACACCGCCTAACGAAAAAATAGGCGCGAATGCCCCCGTAACCAGCCAACCCAATTGGGTTGTACTTCTACCCCTGGCCAGCAAAGGCAGCCGCGCCAAAGCCCAACCCCCTGTGGTGTTTTTTAGGCACCAGCATAACCCGGTGCTAACGGCCCACGATGATGTGATTGCCATTGCCCACCACCATGCCAGTACGCAAAACTGGGCGCCCACGCCCACCTGCACCCATGTGATTAGTGATGGCTTGCTCATGGCCACCACCCCCATGGATAGCCGCTACAACCAACGAGAGCAAGGCCTTATTCTTACCGGCCTGCTAGAAGAACGCTACACCTTTAGGGGCACGGTGCCCGCCTTATGCCACACCCCTGTGCAACGTGGTTCCTTGACCTACACGGCGTTGCCCCAACACCACGTGGCCCAATGGCCAACCCACCTAAACACCAGCCTGGGGCCAGCGCCCACCCACGTTGTTTCGGAAGGGCTCCTCCTCCTTCATCGGTTGCAAACCTTTAACCCAGAAGATTTTGACACCCTAGTGCTGGTACAAGCGGCCAGCTTACTCGTCCTCCATCGTCCCAAAAATCAAGGGTGGCAACATCACCACTTCCAAATTTTGCCGGTGGCGTCTTCCTTAAAAGCATTTGATGCCAGCCTGGCCGATAGCCTGGATAACATTGCCACCACACCATCACCGGCGATTACCGTATTATCCCTCCACCCCCAATTTACCACCCAGGATGTTGGGCGCATCTTGCAAGCTCACCTGCCCCAATCCACCTGTCGGCCTTGGGTACCCCAACCCCAATCCGATACCACCAGCGGTATCCGCGCTTACGAGTTACGCCAGTGGGTACAAACCCTACGCAGCGAAGCCACA
Organism: bacterium; assembly: GCA_030429585.1. Lineage (GTDB taxonomy): Bacteria > Cyanobacteriota > Vampirovibrionia > Vampirovibrionales > Vampirovibrionaceae > JAUIEU01. Next base: position 693,137 of record JAUIEU010000001.1, read on the forward strand.
AACACCCCGGCGGCCCTGCCTGCCCACACCCTGTTTACCCAACAAGACGCCCGTGGCTCTACCCACTTATTTAACCTATTGCTTAGCACCCAAGCCACCTGGGCCTGGGGCATTATTTTGGCCGTGCTGTGTATTTTTTCTTGGGTGTTAGAACTCCGCATCGATCACCTTCAGGCCGCCCTACACCAATCCACACTGCGGCAATCCACCACTGATTGCTTAGCCGCCCGCCACCAAAATGATGCCTTAACCCTCCACACCCACTTGCTAATGGCCCGCATGGCGGCCACCAACCAGTCGCCTAACCTGCTAGGCTTTACCTTAACCGCATCACCGTCACAATCATCCACCACCCCAACAACGACTGCCAAGGTACTCTCTCAAAGTGGGGATGTCGCCTCCTGCCAACGGCTACACCAGCAACTTCAGTTAAGCGGGCAAGGCCAATTAATAATTGACCCCCTCCCCACAACGCCGCCCTATTGTAGCTTTACCTTTACCGCAGGGCCGCACACCACGCCCACTGGCCTAACAACAGCAACGTCGGCAAGTCCAACCCAGGAGGGAGTGGCCCAATGAACACGGCCTTAAAACAAGTCCTCACCACCTGGATGCTGCCTGTGGCCGTGTGCCTTTCCATTGCTATTGGATGGACGATTCCACGGTGGGGCCATTACCAAACCCTTAGCCAGGTTACCCAATCTCTCCATCTTCAGCACAGCTGTGTGCTGGCCACACCGCAAAACCTGCCTTCGGCCAAGGTACGCCGTACCATCGCCCAATACTTGGGGCAGCAAAGCATTTCTCTTTCTAACCAATATTTTTTAGCCCCCCGCTGGCAACAGTTTGATGGCACTGCCCCCACCTGGCAACTACAAGCCACCCAAGGCCTGCCCACCTTAACCCATATTGCAAACGGCGCCTTGCACCTAAGCCCCATTGTGCCCATTAACCGTATCCAACTGCAGCAACACGTTGGTACTGGTAAACCCAACGGCACCACCAACGATGCCGCCCCCTTGTATCGGCTTAACCTCAGTACCGCACGGCGGTAACCCATGGAAACCCTGCCTCACTTGCCCATGCTACCAGCCAATGCGCGCGTTATTGTGGCAGGCCAAGGCATTATGGGCCACCAGGTAGCGCTCGCCATTGCCAATCACCCTAACCTCACCCTACTAGGGGTTATTCCTTGGGAAGCCACCAAAACAGGCCAACAAACCGATCGAAACCCCGGCGATGATTCCGATACATTTTTAGCCTGGGTTACCGAACACGCCTTGGGGATTCCGTGTAAAAAGGGGATAAATGCCAGCGCTGCCGCACTAGCCAACCAACAGCCCCACCTTATTATCCTGGCCACGTGGGGCGAAATTTTAAACGAAGCTGCCCTTAACACACTGCCCTGCCCGGTGATTAATATTCACCCATCCTTGTTGCCCGCTTATCGTGGCGCCAACCCATACAGCGCCACCATCCTAAACCAAGAGCCCCATACCGGCCTAACCGCTCACGTCGTCACCCCCGCCATTGATGCTGGCCCCATACTGGGGCAAGTGACCGTGTCCATCCACCCAGACGATACTGGCGGTAGCCTAAAAGCGCGCTGCGCTGACACCGTTAGTGGCTGGTTACCCTTGTTACTGAGTACCTGGCAAACGGCCCCTTTAACCCAAACGCCCCAGGCCCCTGCCCCTAGCGGAAAAGAGCATGCCCCCAACTTAACCTTATGGAATGGCCAACTAACCCCTTACACCCACTCTACCAGCCAACTACAACGACAAATACGGGCGTACCACCCCTGGCTACCGTGTTTCACCCACGTTATCTCTAGGGTGCAATGCCTGCCTGGGCAAGCCAAAACCCTCTTGGTCTGCTCCTCGCGCACCCACATTGCCCCCACCCCTACCGGTGGCCCCTTAGGCGAAATTATCTACCAGCCCAAGCACCCTCGCCAACTCGCCATTCGGTGCCGAGATCATCGTTGGCTACAGGTATCGCTTACGGCAGCCTACTGGGGCAATGTGCCCATCCATCCGCGATTGTTTGGCTGGCTGCTGCCCAGCATTATTGGGGTGGGCAATAGCTGCTATTTATCCGCCCCAGAAGCCTAAGCGGGGTCTCCCCAGCCATAGTTGGAGACAAACAACCCGCCGCCCATGCTGGCCACAATGTTTTTTCGCATTAAATAATTCACCCGAGATGAAATTTGAGACAGGCCCACGTCCTCAAAGCCTTCGCCCGTCGTAGGCGATACCACGTTGTTGTCCAGCAAGTAGGCTTTAATTTCTTCGGTGGTGGCCTTGCCACCATTCAGCACAATAGCCCGAAACAACTCGTAATTAATGCTTTCTTTGCGAGGCAACAAGGCTTCTGTTTCTGCAAAGGCTTGGTCTGGGTAAAAGGCCTTCAACCGAAGCTCGTTCATACTCATGGTATGGGGGTTGGCATTATCCATTTTAGCGGACGCCACGGTGTTGCCATACACCCCAACAGGCAATCCACCCGAAGGAGCCTCCACCTGGGCGGCAGGCTGCATTAAGGTTTCCAGGCTTAACTTAAACGCAATAAGGCGTTGTTTACGGCGTTTTAAATCGTTTAGCTGGCCAATCATGGCTTCCAATTCATCAATGGCAGGCTGCAACTGTGCCAGTTCCTCTACCGCATTAGCCAACAACTCTTCTAGGCGAGATTCTTCCACCAGGCTAGCATTAGCCACGTTTTCCATGATGGTGTTTAACGATGATGACTGGCTCATAGGGATGCTCCTAGGCAAAAAGCTGACGAACAGCGACAACTTAAGATAACATTAAGTACTTTAGTTTATGACGCTATTTTTGTAAAGCCTAGCGATACATCCCCATAAATAAGGCAACCTTACCCACAGCTAAAAAGTAGTGGGAGTAATGCACCAACCCACACGCGGCTAAGTGTTGACCTGACCGGTTGGGGCTGGTATTGTTTGCATCCGTTGTGTGGCCCTTTAGCTCAGTTGGTTAGAGCGCACCCCTGATAAGGGTGAGGTCCGGTGTTCGAGTCACCGAAGGGCCACCATTATTTATAAATGTGACCCGGCACACCATTCAGTCATTCACTATGGCAAACGTCCCTATCGCTTTGAATCGCTTTGCCAACTTAGGGTTTCGACGTAGTACACAGCGGCCTATGCTACGCATTACCAAAAACCCATAACCCCAGCCAGGGAAGCCTTGGCCAGGGTTAGAAGGATTATCGAAAACGGGCGAGATTAACCGACGCAGTCAGGGTCGCCATCGCAGACGGGGCCAGCAGCACATTCGCTGTTATTTACATGGAAGCGGCAGGCCTTGTTTGCCCAAAAGTCGTCTTCCGTAGCGTTTGGCGTTAGCGAGCCCAACAACGCGTTATACGCACTGTCTAAATCGGGTCGGCTATAAGCCTCGTAGTAAGTACCGTTACTTGCTGTGGTTACTGCTTCTAGCATAGAGCTGTCCTGCATTAAGCTAAACACCATCACTTGCTGGCCAGCCCCATTCATGGTGGTTGCCGTGCTAACCGCTGCCGCTTGGTCGCTAAAGCCATCTGTTATGATTAAGCAAATTTCGTGGCCAGCGCCATCACCCCAAGCAGAGGCATTAAAGGCTGTATTGCATTCACCTAACACATCATCAATATCAACGTCACCTTCATCAGCATCGCCGTAAAAGGTGGCCATATCGGCCCTTAAGTTAGTAAACGGCATTAATGATAAGGCTTCTTCAACATTGGTGTCGCCATCTTTGAACGAGATTAAGCCCACCTGGATTTTAGCCGCCATTTCAGGGTCCGCTTCAATATCATCCAACATGTCATTAACCATGTCTTGCATCGCTTCAAGGCGTGTACCATTGGAATCTATCGCCGCCTGTACCGATCGCGCGATATCAAAACCAATCATAATAGAGGTTTGTTCTAGCCCGCCTGCACCAGAAGCGCCTGCTGCAGAGCCAGCGTCGCAATAATCGGCAACGGTACATTGGCTGCTAGCAAAATTAAAAGGAATGCCCGTGACTAATTCAGTACGGCCAACATCGCTATAGATGCTTAAGTTAGCTTGGTACAAACGGTTTTCAAAAGGGGTCACTTCTTCCGCACTCGCTGCTAATACCCCGGCACCACTAAAGTCAATTAAGTCATAATCTTCATCCACTAAGTAGCGCTGATTAATAATATCCAAATTCCAATAAAGCGTTTGGCCATTTTCTGTAATGGAGCCTGTACTATGGGCCATATCGCCTGCCGCATCTGCCAAGGTGGCTAAGTCCACAGCAATGTCTGAAAAAGTGCCAACCGATACTTCTTGGATAATGTTGTTTACGGTGACCACCGTATTTTGCATACGACTGGTTTTACTGGTAACACTTTCTCCGTTATTATCCACCACGCTGCCAATCATCTGTAAAATAGGCACCGCTGCAGCAATAACAACGGCAACCGCAATGGCAATTTCAATTAAACTAAACCCGCGAGAAGGGCGGCGAGAAAAACGATGGAACATAAGTGGAAAACCTTAATAGTGTCACCAAACAGGCTACAGGTAGGGCGGTGCATCTATACTTAAAAGAGCTATCCCTACAAACCTATACTATACTGGTATCGTTACATAAGTATCTGTATAAAGGATTATACATTCTATTGTAACAATTTTAATAAAATGTTACACCTATTATAGAACCCACCCCTTTCTGACGATACCCGCTATGATATTACAGGGTTTATAGAATCGTCATACTGGCACGGTATTCACGTCAACTACGAGGCTTTATTTAATGGGTATATTAGCAGCACTACTCACCATCATTATGGTGGTTACCTTAGTTGCCGTCCCACAATCCCAAATGGGTACCGTTAATATTAGAACGGTAATGAATACCAGAAACGGCTTAGTTTTGTTTCAGGCCGCCCGTGCTGGGCTAACAGAAGCCCTTAACAACCGCTTTCAGCCGGATACCAACTTTTTAAACTATGCCAGTGGGTCGCCCATCCCCTTTTTCGGTACCAGTGGTAGCATTTACACTGATCTAGATGAAAACAATACCCCCAAGGTAGACGACCGTATTGCCATGTATCAATACATGATGGTAGGGGGGCACCGAGGCCGCGATGCGAGCGGAAGCTATGTAGACGGTCGGAATGTATCCAGCAATATTGTAGAACCCGCCTACCTAATCGTTAAATCCACGGTATGTATTGATGGAAGCGGTAACCCGACGGCAGGACAAATTAGCGCTGATAAAGTAACCACCTTTGCCCCCACCTGTGCTGTTGGCTTTACCCCCAATTCCTTAGCACTAGTGGCGGAAGTGGATATGGAAACGGCCCCTAACGATATTGTAGACATGCAATGGTACAGCGATATTAGTAACATCGCCCTGGGCAACACCACCTTTGTACCCGGTATTGGCGAAACCAATAGTTTTAACTTTGACACCGCCTGGGATGACGCGGCTAAAGGTGCCACTGCCCTGAATGATAAATCCATTGATTTACAGCGGGTCGTGTTTAGAAATGGCGCTACCAGCAACGCCTTTACTTATACTCAAACCGTTGCAGGCTTAGATGCAACCGGTACCACGGTTAGTGATAACCCCACCATTGCTCTAATGTTTAATGGTGGGCTGGATATGCGCACCGTATACCCTAACTACGGCAATACCGCTGTAGACCAAACCATTAGCCCTAACCATATTGTTAAGGTATACGACGGGCTCGGTAACAGTAAAGACATCAATGCCTTTGTGAGCTACTCTCGAGATAACCAAATTATTATCTCGTCGATTAACAGTGATATTACCACCTATACCCATACGGGCTCACCTGTCGGTAACACGCCAGAAGGCCTTAGCTGGCCCGATAGCGATGACGAATATTTACTTGCCATACCGGCCAGCACGATGAAGGACTGGTTTGGCAATACAGACAACTTGGCTATCCAAATATATTTTAAAGTGGGTGGCGGCGGCTCTAGCTACTCTACCGGCTTTTACGATACCTTGGGTAATACAGGCACCTGTGCTAATGCTGTAGTACATATTAACGGTACCAGCACCACCACCAATGGCACCGGCGATACCAATTGTGATAATGAGGCCTTCTTCTTTAACCAGGATGCCCTACTTAACACCGTCAATGCCGGTAGCGGTGATGACCACTGCTATTACGACCACTACAACAACGATTGCAATGGCGAAGATGGCGATGATACCGCCTACCTAGGGGGTATTGGTGGCTTTAACGGCGGTAACGGTACCGATACCTTTGTTATTGGCTACCCTAGTGATGACAACACCGTTGTATTTGTAGATAAATATGGTAACTGTGCAAATCCTTCTGGTTGGCGAACAGTACAAGTGGAACGCTTTGATGTAAAAACCGCTGGCGACCCTTGCCCTGCCTGCAGCAGCCAAGCGGATTATGACGACCTAAAGCTACTGCTACACACCCACCAATGGCACCTTGTGGACCGCCGCTACGGCATCCCCGAGTATCGCGCTGGTGCCCGTAATAGCATCAATGCGAACGTGGAAAACATTCAGTTTACGGATACCACCAAAACCTTTGCTCAGGTCTGCGCGTCAGCTATTCCTAAGTTTACTTGGCTAGGTGGCAGCGGCACATTAACCATTACAGAAGACCGTACTGTAACCCATCCCACATCCGGTGATGACAACACCATTATTTGGGACCCTACCTACGATGAAGTCGTCGTCATTGGCTATAGCGGCAACGATACCCTGCAAATCATTGGCAGCAGTACCGATGCCGTAGACACCTATGTAGACCATGAGTGCCGGATTACCATGTCAGGCGGCAACTATGTTCGCATCGAAGAAGATGTGGAGAACATCTACTTTACTGGCGATGCCCAAACCTGGACATACAATTCGCTGGCGTCCTGTCCGGATGTGTAGGCACTCTCACTAAGCGTAAGCGCCTCCATGTTGTCCGTGGGGGCGCTTTTTATTTGCTCTAGCGTAGAGGAATCACACCTTATACCATGCCGTTGTTTTTTCGGTACTGATGCTCGGTAAGCACACGGTTGAGCCAAATGGGGCCATAGCCAATCAACACAAACAACAGTCCAAAACTGGTCACATCCATGGGGATGCGTTTATGCTGCAAATACCGCGCTAAAAAGTCTTTATACTCAGGCCACTGCTTGGTTAAGCGGCCCAACTTTTTGGCGGTTAGGGTAGAGTTTTTACTCATTTGCTTAACGACAGAATCTCGCATAGTATCCAATTTTTCTAACTGCTCAGTAGCCAGGGCAAAGTCCGCATTCCGTAAAGCAGAGCGAAACACATTAACAGAATCCGCTAATTGTTTCCGTAGCTCTGGGTATCGTCTCGCAATAAACTGGGGCACCCCCATGTAGCTGTTGTTATTGGCTGCTTTTAGCAAAGCCTGCTTATTGCCTTTGTCATAATGGGCTTGTAATACTTGCGCCGAGGATAACCGAGCATTCAAGTCATGCTGGGTAAAGGTATAAGTTTTTCCTTCTTTGTTTTGCAAAATTAATTTTTTCCGCTTTTGGGCCCGATTAACCAGCAAACGATTAACCACCCCAAACCCAAAGATATAGAAGGTAATGCCCCACATATCACGGCGTAAAACGTCTAACATTTCCCGGTAATCGCGTTTTTGCCCTTGGGCACTACCTGGCGGTTTACCACGTTGCCAGCCCCGCGCAGCACGGGCACCCAGTAAACCAATATACATCATCAGCATTAGGGCGCCCAAGGGCGGCTCTGCAATGCGGGCCCGTGGTGTTTTAGAATTAATAAAGTGATTGAAATCGTAGGAGGTCAGCATTACCGCCAACGATTTAATCGGCTTTAGTATTTTCTTTAAAACAGGCGACTTAATCGATTTCTCTTTATTAGAAAAATACTTATCCACAGTGGAATCAAACGTTAAGTACTGCTTAGAAGCCCGTGTTACCCAACTCGGGGGCGATACGGCCGGTTTAAGGTTAATGGCAGTGGTATCGATAGTGCTCATTAGCGGGCCCACTCCTTAAAATTTGGAATTATTAACGGAGCCTTCGCCCACTGTTTAAACCCGCCCGCAACACCAGAAGCCGATTTCTGCCCCCCTAACGGCACATGACGATTAGCCGGATAATTGTTATTTTTTTGTGCCCAAAATACCAAACGGCTTAAAAACGCTAGGGTAATCCCCACAGAAAGAACACTGTATAGCGCCTTAGCGCGCAAAATGCGATGGTACACCCCTTTTAGCAGTGGCTTTAACGCGGCAGACTCATGAGCAGTTTTTCGCTTGGCTGTTCGCACTAAATCCCTAAAATTAACCAACGTATTAAAGACCTCAGAAACCGGCTTCAACGACGGTTTATCCCCAAAGCTGGCCAGTATATGGTCGTATTTATAGAAACGCTTCTTCGGGTTATGGGTACGGTTAAGGTCTAACACTTTATCCATCAGCGCTTTTTCATGCTGCTCTAGCTTACGGACATACTCTTTGTTTTTAGACCCAATGGGTTGCTCCGACAGCAACTGGCTAAATTTCTTAAACCAGCCATCCATAAAGGTTTTAAACTCTTTTGGGGCGGTTTCTAGCTCCGTAAACACCTTGGGTAACAGTTTATGCCAGCCCGCATCTAAAGCCTTCGCCTTACTACCCTTGCTTGGCGTCAATTCGCTATAGCGCTCTGTTAAGGATTCCAATACCGGTTGTTTTAGCTCAACAGCACGGCCACCAAAGCCTTTTCGGGCCATGGAAAACAAAATTGTCGGCCAAAAGAACAACGCCGGGCCACTACATACTTCTCGCCAGGTTTCTTCCCAAGCATTGTTCCAATTCAAGCCTTTTAAATAGGTGGTGGCTTTGGTTAAGGTGCTAGCATCCTTCGGCGCCTTAGGTTTATCCGCCCCACGAAACAGCGCCCCCAACACTCGAGGCAGCCACAAGGCAAACACATCAATCACCATAATGCTGGCAATAAAAATTTCAGCGGCAGGCCGAAACACGCTGGATAAGCCCCGCATTAAATCCAACTGTGCCGCATTGGCCAGCGATGGCACCACCGAAGCCCTGCCCAAACCCATCGCAGCGCCGTACGCCCCAGGGGAGTGCCTAGGAATCGACGACGGCGGCGTGGGCGCCGACTTAGCTAAAGACTGGATAACGGACATATGACAACGTCGTGGTTAATCAACAACTATTAAAAAAGCCCCTAAGTGGTGGGGCCAGTGGGGTTGCTTAGTAAAAAAACAGTTCAATACTAAACAAGTCCGGCCTTTAGCAGGCTAAGGACAATAATACTTTTCAGAACGATGATTTTAGAGTGGTGAGGAGACATGAGACCTAAATACGATAACTAAGCATCACTTTTGTGACTACTTAATTGAAACCCCTACAACCCTGTTAATTGCCTAAACAAAGCACACTTTGTAACAAGCAGCTTAACAACCTAGCCAACGGATAGTGCTTGCTCGATACGAGCGAACATTTTAGGGTTTAGCGCAATGGTTAGGTGGTCAATATCCGCATCGTCAATCAGGTGATTAGTTACCTGTAAACCACCTTGGAGAAAGGCGCTCGGTACTTCCACCAAAAAATCCCAAACGGTGGCAAAGTTATGGTAGGCCACCTCGCCCGCCTTGTGGGCAATATCCATATTCCAATGGATTAACTCATCAAACACCTTGGGGATGGCATCTTTAGGGTGGTTATTGGCCCAAATATCCTTTAAGCACTGAACCCCTTTGGCCCCTAAAAACCCGGTGCTAAGCGTTATCATGTGCTTCACTGGTGGGCAATCTCGGTTAGCCAGGTAATATTGGCCAATTAGGCCCCCGAGGCAATGGCCAATAACGTTTACCGTGTGGGTTTTGTAGCGCTCTTGCAGGCGGTTGACTTCATCCGCCAGGGTTTTACTGGCAGTAGCCACATCGGCAAGCCCCTTGCCAGGCAGGGCCAACACGCTAACAGGGTAGCCCTTGCTGGTGAAATACTGGTGCATTTGCCTAAAAAACACAGGGGGCGTGTTTAACCCAGGGATAATAATGATAGGGGCCTGCTCAGGGTCAGCCGTTTCAGGCAGCTCTGGTAGAGTTTTGGCGGTAAAACAGCCGTGGCGATTTAGGGCAAAGTAGTCTTGGCGAGCCCACTTATCCAGGCGCAATACACGACGAATACTGCTGAAATAGCACACCGCAGCGGCCCACAGCTTGCGCACAGTGCCGTAATTCAAATAGCGGGCCACATTCCGTATTTCCATGCGCATAAGCTGGCGATGGATGGGGTGGAGTTTCATAATGGCGGTAAACAGCAAAGCACCCGCCCAGGTGGTAATCCAGGGCACAGCTACGGGTTCAAATGCAGTTTTAGGGGCCATAACTCACGCTCGTTTGCAATAGAGGGAAGAAGGGTGTCTTTAAGTAAGGATAAGATAAGGTATTGTTAGTATAGCAACCCTTGCCCAAAAACGCACGGCTTCTCCATTATTTAGTAGACATAATGCTACATGTGTAAGCATACAGCAGTACACATGGCCTGTAGCGCAGGCAATAGTGCATTATGTTTTATGTTAATTACAGCAGCTCTATACTTAACCACCTAAGCTTATTTAATTCATGAATATTACATCTTTTACCTACACCCACCCCAAACAAATAACACCCAACCGGCAGCCTCTATTTGCGGCGAAAGAGTCCAACACCGTAATAAGTGAAGTTAAAAAAGTCATTAACCCTCTTAAATATGGATTAGAACTAAAAAAATTAAATCCAACCGTACGTATTCACGGCAATGATGTACATGTTGATGACATTTACTTTCAAGACCCAAATTCAGAGTGGGGAATTTGCCATGAGTTGTCAGATAAGGCACAAGAGAGACTCCTTGAAAAGGGTATCAAAACAAACGTTATCGATTGCACTACAAAAAATCATTTTTGGTCAAATGAGTCCGGTCATACATGCTTAATAGGTGGTGAAACAAATCAAGGTCCACTTTTTATAGATCCTTCATTCAAAATCGCAACCCTTTTTCATAATGCAATTACTAATAGAGAATGTATTAACCCTCGTCAGACAAAAATACATGGGGAAACCGGGAAAAATTTCAAAGCATACACGCCTAATGATACAGGTATATATTTATCGCCCTTGGGCTATTTAAAAGATGTCCACCATTCTAATACTAGGGTTCCTAACGCTTTAGTTTATCTAGGCTTCAAAAAAGATAAGGGCATCATTAAACCCCAATTGGCCCTGCAAATAAATAAAAGCTCTCATAATCAATTTATTCAAGACGGGCAATACCTTCCAAATTCACCATTAGGGCGATTTATGAAAAAGATTAAAACCCAGCTTGGTGACTTGCAAAGCCGCATGGATTAACCCCAAGCCAAAATAAACACTACCCCAGGCAGGATTCGAACCTGCGACCGTCCGCTTAGAAGGCGGATGCTCTATCCAGCTGAGCTACTGAGGCAGTAACGCTATTGTACCTAAGGCCACCCATAGTAGGCCAGCCCTAGGCCACGCTTTTACAACGCTTAGTGGGCACAGCGGCCCAATATTCGTTTATTCAGCAATCACCACCGTGTAGTAATCCACGCTGCGGTGGGCCCGTTTGCGGCTAAGCACCTGCTTAAAGCCCTGGCCCACAAAATCTAGCTTAGCCTTGGGTTGGTGCTGCAACTGGTACAAAATTTCCGTGGCGTTGCTAAAGGGGTCATCCAAATCATGCTCATTGGGTTGCCATGCCATCATTTGGCGCGGGTCTCGTTTTTTGGCCCACTGGGCCTGCACATAGGTGTGTAGTTTTTCTTTAGTGGAAACATTTTTGTAGGTTTTCTTCAGGTAGGCTTCCGCATCCGCGCGGGTAATCACCGCATTGGGGCCCACAATCACGCCATCAATCAGGCCTTTTGGCCCGTAAAACAAGGCTTCTAACGGGTTAAACCACACGTCCAAATCAAAATCTTCTAGCACCTCGGCAAAGGGGCGGCCCGTCGCATCCGCCACAATGGCCACATAGTTTTGGGTGGATTGATCCAAGTCATCGTGCATTTCGTTGTAATGGTTATGGGGCGTTTCACTCCGTAGCTGGGTGGCCGCCTCGTGGATCATGATTCGGGCCTGGGGCGTAACAAATCGATAGCCTGTGGCACTGCTCAGCAACCAGCTGCCACAACTGGCCGCCATCCCCGTCGAAATAATATCGACTGGCGTATGCAAGGTTTTAAGCAAGCTCCGCAGCTCTTGGCCGCTCCACACACTGCCCCCCGGGCTGTTGACGATTAGCTTAATATGGGTGTCATCTTTTAGGCGAGATTTTTTGTGGTCCAAGGCCCGCAGGGCGTCGCCAATTTGCTGGGCGGTTTCATCAATAAACCCATCCTGAAAGAACACGGTATCCTCTTCCAAAATGCTGCTACTACTGCCAGCCATGGGGGCAATAAACAAGCGGCGGCCGGGCTTTTCTTTATGGGGGCGCAGCATTAGGGGCATGCGTTCAATAGGATCTTTGCCGCGGTAAAAACGGGTTTGGGGGTGCTTTTCCGTTTTATTAGCCTTTTTTGCTTTGGTGTCTGTTTTTTTAGGGGGCACCATGGGCACATAAAAACTAGTGGTACCGCTGGCCACGCTGCCTTTAAACTGTTTACCCACCGGCTCGGTAGGTACTTGGTAAATATTAATGTACTGGCGCAAATACTGGGTTAGCAGCTTACCCTTAAGCTTGGTGTTTTCCACGTGCTTTTCCAACAGCCCGCGGGTAATCACCCGGTTGTCATCAATCAAAATGCCATCAATTAATCCGTTTTTACCGTAATACAAGGCCTCTAAGGCACTCAGGCCACGGGCGCACAGCAAGTCATCGTAAATTTTATTCAGATCGGTTTCGCCACTAACGTTGTGCACCAGCAGCATCAGCTCGCGGGCGTAATCGTTAAACAGCTTGCGGCGTACCTGTTGGGCTCGGTTTTTATCGTAGGGGGATTTATGCCCAATCACGCCCAGGTACAACTCGGCACCAGCCGTCATAAAGCGTTTGCCAGTGGCGGATAAAAAGGCCTTTAAACAGTCCACATCCAAGGCGCTACGAACAATGGTATCCACAGCACCGGGCACCATCACCATGGTATCCGCCAGGGCCGCTTGGTCTTGCAAGCGGTAGCGGTTCGCATCCGCAGGCCCCAGGTACAGCTTTACGCTGCTGTCATCTTTGTATTTGGCCAGCCGTTGCACCATTAGGCTTTGTTGCACCTGCACCACCGTGTAGGCATTTAAATCATGGTAGCCGCGCAGCTCCACGCCCCTATCGTTATGGATGCTGTGCTGCACCACTGGATTAACCTTTGCCTTAGGCTTGGCCTTTACTTTGGTTACTTTTTTAGTGGTTGCCGCCGCCTTGGTTGTTCTAGCTGCAGCCGTTTTTTTAGGCGATGCCTTTTTAGGGCTGGATTTAGGTGTTTTTTTAGCAGGGGGCATAAGGGTAGGCTCTACACAATGGACAATTCAAATAACCTCCTTATTGTACGACAGGTGGCACGATAAGGAAGACACCGCGAAGGCGGGCAGCAAAAAGGCATTACACCGCCACTAGTTCTGGCACCGATTGGGGTAAAAAGCTATCCGCACTGGCCATCGACCAACTGCGTTGCAAATGCCTGGGCAAGGTTTTTGGCTGAGACAGCAGGGAACCAGGCGCAATATAGCGGTACAAACGGCCTAGGGTGCTAATTTTTTCATGAGATAAACGGCGGTAAATATGGTCTGGCGTTAAATCGTCCACCGAATCCAACCCAGCCGCACCAAGGATTTCCATCATGTGTTTTACCGTCTCTCGGTGGTATTGGTGCACCCTCACCGCCTTATGGGCCGGGTCTAAGCCTTCCACCAGGTAGGGGTCTTGGGTGGCCACACCGGTAGGGCAGGTATTAGCATGGCACTGTAGGGCTTGAATACACCCCAATGCAAACATCATGCCGCGGGCAGAATTACACATATCCGCGCCCAATGCGAGGGTGCGAATAATATGGAAGCCAGTAGACACTTTTCCAGCGGCGATAATTTTAATGCCATCACGCAACCCACACCCAATAAGGGCGTTGTGGACAAACACCAAGCCTTCCGTCAGCGGGGTACCAATGGAATCGGCAAATTCATACGGGGCAGCACCCGTGCCGCCTTCGCTACCATCCACGGTAATAAAATCGGGCTTAATACCGGTTTCCAACATGGCCTTACAAATGGCCAAAAATTCGTGGTCATTCCCTACACACAATTTAAAGCCGACTGGCTTGCCGCCACTTAATTTGCGCAGGTTTGCCACAAATTCTAATAATCCTTTGGGGGTATTAAAGGCCTTATGGTAAGGCGGCGAGTTCACGTCTTTATCCATGCCCACGTTGCGAATTTCAGCAATTTCTGGCGTAATTTTTTCCTTTGGTAAAATACCACCGTGGCCAGGCTTAGCCCCTTGGGATAGTTTTACTTCTATCATCCGAACACTCGGCTGGGTGGCCCGTTGTTCAAACAGCTCGGCGCTAAAATTGCCATCATCCGTACGGCACCCAAAGTAGCCGGTACCCACTTGCCATACCAAATCACCGCCATGCTCTAGGTGGAATTTGCTAATGCCCCCTTCGCCGGTGTTATGGTAAAAACCGCCCATTTTGGCCCCATTATTTAGGGCCAATACCGCATTTTTACTAAGCGAGCCATAGCTCATGGCAGAAATATTAAACAAACTGGCATGATACGGCTGGGTACAATCGGCACCGCCCACCATCACGCGGGGTAGTTCGGTATGGTGGTGGTCTACTGGGCTCATGGAGTGGTTAATCCACTCGTAGCCTTCTTCGTATACATTTAGCTTGGTACCAAAAGGGCGTGTATTAAGCTGGTTTTTAGCCCGCTGGTAAATATTGCTGCGTTCATCCCGGTTATAGGGGCGCCCGTCAATATCACTCTCTACAAAATACTGCTGAATTTCAGGGCGAACACTTTCCAACAAATAGCGCATACGGCCAAGCAACGGGTAGTTTTTCCGAATCGCCTGTCGGCGCTGAAGCATATCCACCAAGCCAAAGTATACAAAGGGCACCAACAATATGCCCATGGAATAAAACAACGGCGATACCGCCTTGGCCAATACAAACATGGCCGCTGTGCCCACTAGGGCCGTGGCTAAAAAGATGGGACGAAATTGGGCATGAAACATAAGCCTAAGGCTCCAGATGAATGCTGTTTAAACAGGTGGCGTTAACAATCGCTGGAAGGACGCCGTAGTTTCAAGGCAAATCGGAACGGACTGAGGGAGTGTATGATGAATACATGACCGAAGGAGTACCGGTTTAACGCAGAAAATACAAGTTATAACGGTGATTGTTAACGTTACCTACAGGTAGGGTAAATTATGCCTCTTAGCTTACCATTGGGCCGTATTATTCGGTAAGGCGGCAAAGCGGCTTTACAGTATTTAGAGGGGGGGGGGAAGATTGAACCCATGTTGACTTATTGGTTGGCTATCCGGCGGATAAGATCCGTTTTTAGCGAGTTCACCCGGTCAATCATCAGTACCCCATCCAGGTGGTCAATCTCATGCTGCACAGCAATCGCCTCTAGGTGGGTTACCGCCGCCTCTTCGTCGTTCCCTTGGGGGGTTAAGTACTTTACTGTAACTTTAGTGGCGCGCTTAATATTCACCAAATACTCAGGGAAACTGAGACACCCTTCGCGCACCAACTTATTACGGCTAGCCGAGACAATCTCTGGGTTAATCATTACCCGCAATTGGCGCAGCTCTGGGTTACTGGCACCCTCTTTGGCGTTTACATCTATGGCAACAATGCGCCACGGGTAACCAATTTGCGGCGCGCTAAGGCCAACGGCCCCAGGGCAGCTATACATGGTATCCACCAAATCGGTGGCCATGGCACGGGTCGCGTCCGTTACTTCGGCCACTGGCTGGCATGTTTCGCGCAGCATCACGTGGGGATACTTATAAATTTTAACAACAGGCATGCTCGTTCGTCCCTACAATGCGATGGCTTCAATAGGGTGATACGTCACTTCCACGTTCAAACCTTCGCCCGCTTCGGCTAAGTCTTTTTCGATACTGGGGATGTTAATAGTGGTGGGGAAGACGGTTTCAATCATCAACACATAGGCGGGGCCGTTTTCGCCGGCAATGGTCTTGGCGCTTAAATCCGTAATGCTAATGCCATGCTTGGCCAGCACCGCGCTAAAGGTGGCAGTAATACCGGTTTTGTCATCGCCAGCCACGCTCACCATAAAAGGGTTACCCTGCGGGGCGGCGCCCTTGTTTTCTTCGCCCAGCGGTTGAATATACACCGCAATGCCTTGATCCGCTTCTACTGGGGCAAAGGCCTGCTTAAAGGCATCCAAACTTAGGTCATCTGGCACGCCGGCAATCAGTAAAAAGGCAAACTGGTCTTCAATCAGGGTCATGGTGGCGTCTTCTATATTGCCGCCGTGCTGCTGCACCAAGGCGGTAATGGCAGCCACAATGCCGGGTTTATCCGGGCCAAAACCAGTAAGATAAATTCGTTGAGCCATGGGGTAACATTCTCTATATTAGATGTGTGTGAAGGAAGGGCCACACTCTACCACAGCTCTTAGTTCTTATCGAATAGAGCTAATCGAACAAGCTTAATTCGGCCAATTTGGCTAAACCATGGGCAACGGCGCGCAAATAGTTAAAAAGTTGTTCAGCAGCTGGCGGCCTTGAGGGGTACCAATACTTTCTGGGTGGAATTGCACGCCCAGCCAAAGGTTTTCGGTATGGGCCATGGCCATGGCCAGCCCGTCCTGGCTTTTGGCCAGTACTTGGTAAGGGGCTACAATAGCCTCCGCCATTACCCCCCAACTGTGGTAGCGCATCACGTCAATTGGGTCTTCCATACCGTTCCACAGCCAATGGTTGCGTTGCACCAATTCCAACTGGCTGGTTTTACCGTGCAAAATTTGGGGCGCCTGAATTAGCGGTATCCCTGCCACATGCGCCATGGCCTCCATACCCAAGCACACGCCCAACAGGGGTATATGGCTCGGCAGATTCTCTAACACCCACTGGCTTAGGCCTAAATCATCTGGGTTATCCGCACGCCCTGGCCCCGGCGAAATGACGACCCCGGCCACATCTTCCCACTTTGGCAGGTTGCTTGGGTTAGTAGTATTGGGGATGACGGTTACCGGCAAATCAGTATCCGCCTGTAACCACTGGGTTAGGTTATAGGTAAAGGAGTCTAGATTATCGATAACGAGAAGTTGTGAAGTCATAACACCAAAAGTGTACACCAACTTAACCGCTAATAAGCGGCTGAAGCCGGTGCGGGGCATATAATTGCGTTAGCAATATGCCCTGGCAGACCAATCAGCGGGCGAGCATTGCCCGTGATACAAATAAGTTGGCAAGCGCAGCCGCTATTGGGAAGGCGTACAGCAAGCGTACCTGCAACAAGGCAACTCCTTGGGAGGGCTTGGGAACACCCCTGTTCCCAATGGGGGTGACGGGGGCCAGCCCCCGTCAAAACAAATTACTAAAATATAACTAAACTCCTAAAAACCAAACCCCACCGGTTAAGGTGGGGCTGGGTCAGGCGATAAGCCGGGTTCTGTCGTAACTTTCGTCACGGATGGTCATCTATCTGGGCCAACCATTACTGGCTGGCTCGTGCGGTGCTCCGAACCATCAGCGGGCCGCTGGCGCCAATTGAATGGCTACGGTTCTACCTTGCACCTGTTGCGGGTTTACCTAGCCCACGTCTTTCGGCGTGGCTGGGGGTCTCTTACACCTCCGTTGCATCCTTACCTGTGCCATTGCTGGCCATCGGCGGTTTACGTTTCTGTGGCACTGTCCTCGTGGTTGCCCACACCGGAAATTTCTCCGGCAACTTGCCCTACGGTGCCCGGACTTTCCTCAGCAAGTTAGCAAGCCAACTTACCGCGACCATCTGCCTGGCACCGCCCAGTATAGCAAAAGAAGCACCTGTTTTCTCCCTTACTTGCCTTGAGCTTGCTACAATAAGGCCACTTTCATATTTAACCTCCATTTTTACTTAACTATGCCACTACACCTCTACAACACCCTCACTCGCCAAAAAGAGCTGTTTGAACCCAACACCCCGAATCATGTGGACCTCTACATGTGTGGGCCCACGGTGTACGATGACGCCCACTTGGGCCACGCCCGCTGCTATGTGGCCTGGGATGTACTAATTCGTGCCATGCGGTACATGGGCTACACCGTAAACAACGCCCGCAACCTGACCGATGTAGATGACAAAATTTTAAACCGCGCCCGAGAAAACAACGTGCCCTTTGGCAAGTGGGCCAAGCGATACACCCAACGTTTCCACGAGGATATGGCCGCCCTAAACGTGGCACCCCCTACCCACGAACCCAAAGCCACCGAACATATCGAAGATATTATTAACGGCTGCCAGGTGCTGATAGATAACGGCCACGCCTACGCCACCGATGCTGGCAACGTGTACTACCGCACCAGCGCCAAGGCAGATTATGGCAAGCTAAGCAAAAAGCCGCTAGATGATTTAAAAACCGGTGCACGTGTAGAAGGCGAAACCGATAAAGAATCGCCGCTGGATTTTGCCTTATGGAAAGCCACCCCAAGCGACGATACCGATAGTTGGGCTGCCCCCTTTGGCGGCAGTGGCAAGGGCCGCCCCGGTTGGCACATGGAATGCAGCGCCATGAACCACCGATTGTTTAAGGGCCAACTGGATATCCATACCGGCGGGGCGGATTTAACCTTTCCGCACCACGAGAACGAGATTGCCCAAAGTGAAGCGTGGAGTGGTTGCCAGCCCTATGCCAAATACTGGCTACACAACGGTTTTGTCACCGTAGATAACGATAAAATGAGCAAAAGCCTGGGTAATTTTGCCACTATTCGGGATCTCTTACAAAAATATAACGCCGATACCCTGCGCCACTTTTTGCTCACCCATCACTACCGCATGCCGGTGGATTTTACGCCAGAAGCCCTGGATGGTGCCGCTAACCGAGTAGAAAAAATCCACCGGAGCTTAAAAAAAGCCGCCGATGCACTAGAGCTAGTACCGGATGTGCTCGCTGAATTTGACGCCCTAGCACACAACAGTAACGACCCAACGGTGGTGCAGTTTGTGGCCGCACTTAACGATGATATTAATACCCCACGTGCCCTTGCTGCCATGGATGAAGCCATCCAACACTTAAACACCACCCTCCAAACCAATGGCAATAACCCCGCCATTGTTCGCGACGCCTTTTGGCCCGTATGGACGTGTTATACCGTGCTAGGCTATACCACTGCTGGTATTTTTAGCGGCGACACACTACCCACCAGCCTGAAACAGCCCTTGCAGCTACTGGCCACCCAGCTCGGCATTACGCCTAAAAAAACCATTGAAGCCATGCTGCAAGCTATTATTGAACACCGTAGTACAGCCAAGGCCAATAAAGATTGGGCCACCTCGGATAATATTCGCAGTTCGCTAGCATCTCAGGGGGTTACGCTAGAAGACAGTAAAGACGGCACCACATGGAGTTATAAAGCCCCCGCCACTATGGTAACGGGTTAGGCCATGGAAAATCCGCCACTACTTGTTAATAGCCCTATTGGCTTAGATACTACCAACACCACGTTATTAAACGATGCCAAAACCGCTGCCTACATTGGCGATGCGGTGTACGAATTACTGGTGCGCCAATGGGTAGCCCACCAATGGCCCGGTTCGCCAGATGTTATCCACACTGAAACCACCCAGCGGGTCTGTGCCGAAGCCCAGGCCAGCATGTTGCACCAACTCCAGGAACAACCAGGCCTACTGACGGATGATGATACCGCTTTTGTTAAACGGGCTCGCAATCTGCCCATCCCCAAACAACGGCGCAGCCAACACCAAGAATACCGAGCCGCCACCGCATTAGAAGCCCTTATTGGCCGGTGGTTTATCGCGTCACCAGAAAAATTGGCCCATATACCAGCCTTACTGGCCGCCGAATTACCCGCTACCGGCAGCTAACCGAGCTGCTTTGCCACACACGGTTATTGGCTCGCACCCTAAACTGCTGCAGGCTCATATCCCACCCAATGGCAGGTGGGGGTGCCGTGCCGGGGATGGTGGCCGAAGCACCGGTAGGGCTTAAATTACCACTAGGGGCCATGTGCAATAACACACTGCCCTGCTGGCGTGGGCCGGAAAGTTGCAACTGCGGTGGTTGCCATACGGCCCGGTACACCCCTGGCGGCCACACCATGCCCGGCTGTTGGGGCAGGCAAAACGGCGTGTTTATTCGCACAATCCCACCTGGCGATACCTGCTCTTGACGAGGACCCACATTAATAATGGTGTCTGGGTCTGGTGGTGGGGCTTCTTTTTTTTTAAACGGCAGTAGTTTTTTCCAATCGAAGCGCTTAGGCTTAACATAGGCAGGGTCATTGGGCAGCTGGTTAATCACTCCAGCATTAGGGGCCAACACGGGGGTTGATGGATCTGCCGCCGCCAGCATAGGGGCGAGTAATACCAATACCGCACTTATGGCCAATATTCTTATGTGCCGACTGATTGCCACTGGTGGGCTCCCTAGTAAAATAACCTGGTGTGCAACACAAGTTCGCACGATTAGCTAAAACGACGTACAATAAGCGCATCCGTTCCTCCTAGTATACCTGCTTACAATCATACCCTCCCCCTTTCATGCTCAAAAATTACTCTAATCAACCGGATGCCCCCTTACTGAAAATGTCGCTAGGCAAGCGCATACGGCTTTTCGCGCTTAAGGCTATTGCGTGGGCTATTAATGGCGCTATTTTGCTGTTGATTATTGGGGCGCTAGGCGGGCTGCTTTACCTATTGGCCACGGGCTTATCCACCGCTGGGTTTTAGCGGATAATTTACAAAGCCCCCTCTCCCCATTCCGCACAAAATCGCCTATACTGGTGGCTTTAGTGTTGCTTTAGGCGCCTTGCTTGCCTCCCTAACCTCTTTTCTCGGATACCCTCGCCCCTCATGCTGGATATTAAAACCCTTCGCCAACACCCCGATGCCGTAAACGCCGCCCTGGCAAGACGCAACCCAGATTTATCCGTTAGCCCTATTTTGGCCTTGGATGAACAACGGCTGGCCCTGTTAAAAGAGGAAGAAGACCTCCGTAGCGAGCGTAACAGCTTATCCAAAACCATTGGGCAACAACGCAAAGCCGGCCAAAACACGGATGAGTTGCAGGCTCGCGGCACCGATATTGCCAACCGCGTTAAAGCCATCGAACACGATAAAAAAGACATTGAAGCCAAACAAAACCAGCTGCTACTAAGCATACCCAACACCCCCGCAGAAGCAGCCCCCGACGGCAAAGACGAACACGACAATGTGGCCACACGCCAATGGGGTGATGAATTGTTAAGCCGCCCGCCTGGCAACGCCCAAAACCACTGGGATTTAGGCCCAGCCCTAGGCATATTGGATTTTGAACGGGGTGTTAAAGTGGCCCAAAGCCGCTTTACTCTTCAGCGAGGCCTGGCCGCCAAGCTAACCCGTGCGTTAATCAGCTTTATGTTGGATACCCACAGCCAACACGGGTATGAAGAAGTGGCCCCGCCCTACTTGGTAAACGCCACCGCCATGACAGGTACCGGCCAGCTACCCAAATTTGGCGATGACATGTTTAAATGCGCCGATGACGAGCTGTACCTCATCCCCACAGCAGAAGTGCCTGTCACCAACTTATATGCTGGTGAAGAATTAAGCGAAGCCAGCCTGCCCCTGTGCTTTGCCGCCTACACGCCGTGCTTTCGGCGAGAAGCCGGTAGCGCCGGTAAAGATACCCGAGGCCTGATTCGCCAGCACCAGTTTGACAAAGTAGAAATGGTAAAGTTAGTCACGCCAGCACAGGCAGAAGCCGAGCACCAACAACTGGTGGGCGATGCCGAGCGGATTTTACAGTTACTGGAACTGCCCTACCGCGTGATGGATTTATGCACCGGGGATTTAGGCTTTGCTGCCCAACGCTGTTTTGATTTAGAAGTGTGGCTACCCGGCCAGCAGGAATACCGAGAAATTAGTAGTTGCAGTCACTTTGGCGATTTTCAAGCCCGGCGCATTGGGCTAAAATACCGCCCCGCCGATGGGGGTAAATTACAATTTTGCCATACCATTAATGGCAGCGGCCTGGCCGTAGGGCGCACCTTGGTGGCTGTGTTAGAAAATTATCAACAAGCTGATGGCAGCGTGGTTATCCCTAAGGTATTGCGGCCCTATTTACACGGCCAACCAGAGATTATCCCGGCCCTAAACGAGGCCTGCCATGCCTAACCCGCCCAACGGCAGCCCCCAACTCCCTGGCGAAGCGGCAACGGCGCCTACCCCTATTACGCCACCACCCAAGCTAGACACTGCCGCCCCCCCTGCGGTGCCCATTAGTAGCGCAAAAGGCAAGCCCACCTTTGTTACCAAGGATGAGCTAATGCACATGCTGGGCCAATCCGTGGCCAAGGGCGTGTCTGATATTCACTTGCGGATGGGACACCGACCGAAGGTACGGCTAAATGGGTCTATACAAACCCTTAATATGCCCTATGTTAGCGATAAATCCATTTACGATTTATTACAAGCCACCATCCCTTTTCGCACCCTGGATAAAATTGACCATTTAAAAGAAATTGACTACGGCTTTGAACTGCCCGGCATTGCCCGTTTTCGGGTAAATTTATTCCATGAGATGGCCAACCCGGCCATGGTGCTACGACTCATCCCCTTAGAAATCCCCTCCTTAGAATCTTTGGGGCTGCCGGATATTTTGGATCGGTTTTGCCACCTACAAAACGGGCTCGTATTGGTTACCGGTGCCACTGGTAGTGGTAAAAGCACCACCTTGGCCGCCATGCTTAGCCGCATTAATCAACTCTATAAAAAACACATTATTACGGTGGAAGACCCAGTAGAATTTATCCACAAGCACCAACAATCCATCGTCACCCAACGAGAGCTTGGCAGCGATACCGATAATTTTGCCAGTGGCGTTAAGTACGCCCTTCGGCAAGACCCTGACGTGGTGCTGATTGGCGAAATTAGAGATGGCGAAACCGCCAAGGCTGCCTTGATTGCCGCCGAAACAGGCCACTTGGTGTTTAGCACCCTTCACACCTCTGACGCGGTGCAAACCATTAACCGCATCATTAATATTTTTAACCCCAAATTTAGAGAGCCCGTTCGTATGCAGCTGGCGGAAGCCATCCGCGGCACCATTGCCATGAAATTATTGTCTAACAAAGCAGGCGATGGCCGTACGGCCGTGTGCGAAGTGGTTACCGCCACCAGCACCGTCAAAGATTACATCCAACGCAACCAAACCGACCAAATTTATGAGCTGTTGGATACCACCGATTTAGGCGAAATGGTAAGTTTTAACCGTAGCCTGTTTAATGCCGTAAAAGATGACATGATTACCCCCGAAGTTGCTATCCAACATTCCAATAATCCAGTGGCCTTGCGCCAGCGTTTGAAAGGGGTGTTTCATGGCACCTTGTAGCAAACACCATGCGTGGTTCCGTCGGTGTGGCGGGATGTTTATCGCCCTACTATGCTTGGCTGGCCTATTGCTATGGGCCCCAGCCAGTTATGCCAATAGCAGCGAAGAACCCCTAAACCAAATTGAATCCATTGCCATTGATAGCAAAACCGGCGACATCACCCTAACCACCAGCCACCCCCTGGATGGTTACGAACCCTTTGCCTCCTTAAAATTAATGAACCCCCACCGCCTGGTGGTGGACCTGCCTAACAGCCAGCTAACCGGCCAGGCCAAAACTGTATTAAAAGGCCAGCCTGCCGCCACCGTGCCCATTAACGCCCCCCACATACCAGAAATGCAGGTGCAAGAAACCAGCGGCATGTTCTACCAATCCGTGCGTTTTGTGATTTTAACGGATAACCACAACACCCTAAACCGGCTACAACTGGCCATTGATGGCACTACCATTCGCATCCACCAGGGAGCCCCAGCGGCAGGCACCACCACCCAACCCAATACACCTGTTGCCAGCGTGCCAGCTCAATCCGCCATGCCCTTAGGCCAGCCGAGTGCACCACCGGTTAGTGCCAGTAACCTTAGTATTGTTACCCAGGCCCACTATGCCAACGGGCAGTTACTGCTAACCACCGACCCACAGCACCGCCCTATTCAACTGAGAAATCAATTTACCCTCACCTCCCCAAACCGACTGGTGTTGGATTTTCACCCGGCTAAATTGGCCCAAAAAACCTTGGCAGGTGCCATTAGTGTGGGTAACAACAGCCACACCCGTGCCATACGCATTGGCCAGTTTGATGACGACACCGTGCGCGTGGTGATTGAAACCAATACCCCAAACCGCTGGGCCACCTACTTTTCTCGCCCGCCCTTTGAACGACACAACCCAAGCCATGTCATCATCTCTGCAGAAAGTGGCATTAATGCCACCCAGCTACCGGCCCAAACCGCCTTAACCACCTTAGAAAAAATTGGCCTGGACGAAAGCCAAAGCAAGGGCGCCCTTATTCGCCTAAAAACCAAGGCCCCCCTAGTGCACCGGTGGTACCAAAACGATAACCAACTGATTGTGCAAATGTTAAACGTGGCCGCCGAACCCGGCAACGTGGGCTTTGATGCTGAAAAGTACCCCATGATTAAATCCATGACGGTAGAAAAACTCTCCCCCAACCAACCCAACAGCCAGTTTGTAATTACCTTGGCGGAACCCCACCTTAGCGTGCAAGCCGCAATGGAAAAAGATGACCACATCCTGGCCCTACACATCCAACCCAAGCAACCGTTGGCCGCTGTTGGCAAACTGCCCTTTAAGGCCACCGTGGTGGTGGATGCTGGCCATGGCGGTAAAGACCGCGGTACCAGCCGCGCTGGGGTGTATGAAAAAGACCTGAACCTTTCCGTAGCCATGAAGCTGAAGGCTGCCCTAGAGGCCCGCGGTGTGCGAGTGTATACAACCCGTAATACCGACCGTTACCTAACCCTAAAACAAATTACGGATATTAGTAACGGCCACCGCCCGGATGCTTTTGTGAGCATCCACCACAATGCCAGTACCAACCCGGCCATCCATGGGATTGAAACCTACTATTACCATGGGCGAAGCATTCCGCTGGCGAAGACTATCCATGCTCGCATGGTGGCCACCCAACGGCGGCCCAACCGAAACGTTCGTCGGGCGCGGTTTTATGTAATTAACCACACCAATGTGCCCGCCGTATTGTGCGAAATTGGCTATGTAAGCAACACGGCAGAACGGGGCATGCTGGTTAGGCAAGATACCCAAACCAGTGCCGCCAATGCCATTGCCGATGGCGTGGTAGAGTTTCTCCTCCGCCACAAGCGCTAACCCACAGACCGTATACCGTTTAAGTATTCCCAAGCGTTTAGCATTAAGACGGTACAAACTTCTACTTGTTATATTTAGATACAAATTGTCAATATTTTTTATAAGAAACTTTTAATACTTACACACTCTTTACAACACGTAGGAAAGTATGCACTATGTTTACTGGTCTTGGGTTTAATCATAACAACGCTGAAATTGCCTTTATTAGTAAAGAAATAAGCAAGTTAACAAATGGTAAAATAGTTGCATCAAGCACAAATTTATTTGATAAAAGCGAGAATAGCGTTGGTAAAGCAAGTGACGCTCTTATAACTTTTACTGATGGTTCCAGCTTAAAATTTGCCTTCAGCACTAAGGCCAAAGGCTTTGATGATGGCAAAGTTTTTGTTGCTACCCTCACCTCCCCAGACAATAAATTTATAACATTCCATTCAGGGAGTGTTCTGTCGGATAATGAGATTAATGTAACCAAAGGTTATTACGGTGGAGAGGACTGTAAGGCAGACCCTAAAAAACAAGAGTGTGTTATTAACGAATCCTTTGAAACAATTAACTTAGATTAGTTTTAAAAATAAACCTCTTGGCCGGGCAGTTTAACCTCTAACTGGTAAATGTCTTGGGGCACTTCATTAGGGATGCTGTATACCCCGGTGCTGTAGCAGCTAAAGTTTTGTGCAATGTTTTGGCTCTGCATCACTTCATACAACTGGGTGCTAAACAACACCTGGTTGGGTTGGCAATACTGCATAATATAGCGGCAACGCAACTGGGCGTCCTTCACTTCGGCCGGGTTGGTGGCATGCAAGGCCATCTTAATCATGGGGGGGGCGTCAAAATTGCCATTTTGGCGGGCAAATACGGCCAGCTTGTTCATCATGTCATTGGCAGCGTGTAAGGCAGGTTCTGGCTGGTTAAACTGCACCAGGCAGCCTTCCGTTTGCCGGGCCAGCACCGTGCCCTGTGGGTGAGAGATAAAGCGTAAGGCCTCTCTAAATTGGCCAAAAGGAAACCCAATCATCAGCAGGGTCATGCTTCGCATCATGGCCTGTTGGCGCACTTTTTCTTGCTGCTGGCGGACGCGTTCTTCTTGCTGATGTTGCATTGTGTTTAATGGGTTAGCGGTGCTACCCACCATGGTATCCAGGTGGCGCAACAAGGCACTTACCCCGGACAGGGCAAAAAACCCAACAATACACAGTACCCCTACCCCAAATTGGGCCACGGAAAAGGTTCGCCCGGCTACGTCAGCCTTAGGCCAAGGTATAGGTAGGCCCTCTCCCCAATCGCGCAGAGGTAACATCACCCCATCTAGCGGCTGGGTAAGCGCGGATAACTGCTCTATGCCTAGTATGCCCAATACCCAATGCAAAATAATGACTGGGGCACACAGGACCACCAGCCCGGCAAGTAAATCGATGGCATAGGACAGCCAACGGAACATGACAGGGTATTACGCTCTAATTCAATGCTATCAACAGTATCATTCTAGCATTGGGCGGCCGATTAGGGGGCAATCAATACAGCCAATTAGCCCACATCGTGGAGATACGCCTTCGCTCTACTGAAAAATCTGAGAAAAATCCTGCAAATAGTGGATAATAGCTTCGATAAAAATAGGCATGGTGGCCAGCAATACCCCCACCCCAATACTGGGTTTTAGGGCAAAACTAAGCTGGAACACCGGCATTTGCTGGGCCGTTCTGTTCACCACGCCCAACATAATATCAATGGCCAGGGTAACCACAATAACCGGGGCCACCAATTGCACCGCCACCACAATGGTATTGGCGGTAATCATGGTCAAATAGTCAAAATCCACCAGTTGGGTAAAGGGGTGGGTGTAGTTATACACCGGGAAGACGGTAATCGTCCGCTTTAAAGCATCCAGTAACCAGTACATGCCCCCAATATTCAAAAACAACACGGTGCCCAAAATGGCAAAAAACCGGTCCAGTAACATCACCTGTGCTCGGCTCGATGAATCAAAAATCATGGCGCTACTCAGGCCAATTTGGTTATTCATCATGCTACCAGCCGCAGCAATGGCTTTAAAAATAATATCCGCAATGGTGCCAATAAAACCACCCACAAATATATTCAGTAAAATCAGTACCATAAACTGGCTTAGGGTAGGGGTTACCGTGGGTATTTGGTCTTGGGGCACCATCCACAGCAGCATCACGGTAACCGTTAAGGCCAAGCCCATTTTGGCATTAAAAAACACATCTTTTCGGTTAATAACCGGCGCAAAGTGGAAAAAAGTGAGTACCCGTGCAAACACCAACAGGCCGGTGTTTAGCACCCAGCCATAATCCGTATGTAAGGCGTTAAAAGCCCCCAGCGAGGCGTTAAAATCCATGGCTACTGTCGCCCCCGCTCATGTAACGTTGTTCGCTTGTGTTAGGGCGATATCGGTCATCCACAGCAATGCCCACGGCGGCCACGCCATCCTCTGTTTTGGTTTGCGGGTGCTGGGCCTTTGCCATGCCCTGCAAACGCCTACTGGCTAGCTGATGAGAAGTATCTTTACCAAAAAACTTAGCGGTACGGCGCTGGCGCTCTGATTGAGACAGTGCCGGCAAAATAGTGGTGTGCTGATTAGGCACCTCTTGAAAGGCAATTACCGCTGCTTCTCGGATGTAATTGGTCAGCAAGGTCATCATGATGCCACCGCCAAAAATAATCAGCATAAATACCAGCAAAATTTTAGGGGCCGTACTAATAGTTTGCTCTTGTACCTGGGTTACCGCCTGCAAAATACCCACCACCAAACCCGTCATGGCCGCCGTTAATACGGCAGGCAAAGATAGCATTAAAATCAGCATTAGGCCTTGGCCCAGGTGGTGCGTCATTAACTCCATGCGGTACAATATACTCCAGTAATTTAGCGGAAACTTTGAACAAGCCCCTGAACAATAAGCCCCCAGCCATCCACGGCCACAAAGATTAGAATTTTAAAGGGCAAAGAAATAATGGTTGGCGATAACATCATCATCCCCAGGGCAAGCAAAATATTGGCAACTACCAAATCCAGCACAATAAAGGGCACAAAAATAATAAAGCCAATCTCAAAGGATGTCCGCAGCTCACTAATCATAAAGGCGGGGGCAACCTCCCACAAGCTAAGCTCCGAGGGTGATGCCGGAATGGCGGCGCGGGTAAAGCTCATAAAAAACTCTACATCCGCTTCATTCGTTTGCCGCATCATAAATTCTTTTAGGGGTTCGCTGGCGGCAACCAGCAGGCTCGGCAACGAGGCATTATTCGCCATTAAGGGTTGAATAATATCGCCAATTTCGCCAAACACCGGGCTCATGGTGTAAAAGGTCATAATAAGGGCCATGCCCACCAATACCACGGCAGGGGGCACTTGCTGGGTACCCAAGGCCGTTTTTAAAATAGAAAACACAATGATGTAGCGCATAAAGCTCGTCATGCTAACCACAACAAAGGGCACCAAACTTAAGGATGCCATAAGCACCAATAACTGGAGGGCGGGGTCTAGGCCGTTTAAAATACTATCCACGGGCGCTCACCTCGGGCAGGGGGGCCGCCTGTACAACAGCTTCCTTCGTATCCGCAGCAGTGGCCGGGATACTATGGGTATCTAACACGGTAACGCCCTCGGGGGTGGTGGCCAGCACGTAGCGGGTGTTATCCACGGTTAGTACACTCAGGGTTTGGTTAGGGCCCAGGGTATGGGGGCCAAACAGGGTAATGTCAGCATCCGCAGGGGTAGATTGTTCTACAGCAGCATGAATGGGCAACACAGCAGCCAAAGGCGCCACAGGAGTTACAACAGGTACCTTCATTGTAGTGGCTTGGGTGTTGTCATCGTTAGGGGTGGCGGCTTGCAAACCTAAGCGCTTAACTAACCAATCAATAAAGGCGGATTTTGCGTTGACCTGAGGCATTTGCGATGCGGGCGCCACCTTCGCCAATACCCCTGGGTTGTTAAACTTTAGCCAGAAAAACACAGCATAAATCAACCCTACCATTACCCCTGTAATGATAATAACGCGCATTAAATACGGCCAAAACCAGGCGTCCATCATCATGTGTTAGTTACCAATCGTCGTCATCGTCATCAGCACTAGGGTCATCACTCTCCACCGCCATCGGCATTGCATCAGCAACCGGCTCTTCGCTGGCGGCGATGGGCATACCCATACTGGTATCGTCGTCTGCAGGGGCAATGGGTGCCGAAATAGCCATCGGTTCCTCTTCAGGCGCGGCCATGGTATCGGGTTCTACCTCTTTGGCAACCGGTTTTAAATCAGCCACAATCGGTGGGGGGGCTTGTTCAGCATGGCCACCTTCCACCTGGTTGACTCGCACACCAAACTTATCGCCAATAATCACTAGCTCGCCAGTGGCCACGGATTTACCATCCACTTGTAGGTGAATGGTATTGCGGGTTAAATCGCCCACTTCCATAATTAAGCCTTCGCTTAGCTGTTGTAGCTCTAGCAAGGGGATTCGAACCGGCTCAAAGGCGGCATGCACATCAATATGGACGTTTTGCCAAAAGCGCTCTGTGCTGGTGGTGTTATTAGGGGGTTGCATCGTCGGCGACATGGCCGAGTCCTCCGCAGGGTTAGGGTTAGTTTCGTCGTAAATATGGTGGGGCAGGGTTAAGGTACGCTGCTGGCGTACCGTTGATGCTAGGGTAATGCGAGCCTCAAAACCAGCATCCTGGTGCTCGCCAAAGGGCTGCACATACAATGTGTCTAAATCGCTGTCTTCCAGGTACAGCACATCACCCGGCTCAATGGCATCAATATCTTCCAGCGTTAGGCGGGTATTCCCCACGCCAATGGTAACAACTGGTAAGGCATGATGCAGAGATTGTTGGGCCAGTTGGGCGCCAACCACGGGGGGTTCTTGCTCTAAAAAGTACCGCAGGTAGCTTTTAGGCATCCGCAAAATCAATTTGCCGAATTCGCCCTCTTCCGAAATGGGTACCCCGTTATGGGCGTCGCTACCGCCGCCAGGTTGGCCTATCATCCATAAAAAGTCTAAGGTGCTGGCGCTTTCGCCTAGGGTAGACTCCGCGTTGGGCATAGGTAACTCATCAATGGTGGCGGCAAACAGTTGGCTACACCAGCCATCCAAAATATCCGTTTCTAACGAGGTTAGCTGGTTAAGCAAGGATTCATCGTTATCCGCCGGGGATTCGCCGAGGATGCTGGCCAATAACCACTGACACCCACTACGAGACAGGCGTACTTCCATCACCACCTCGGGGTGGTTTGGTAGGGGGTGCTCTGCCACAAATACTTGTTGGCCAGGTAAAAAATAGCTTTCTGCCTGGGCCAGTATGCCTAAAAAATGGAGGTGAATGGCTTGTTCCCAAAACTGCTCGCTGGCCATACTAAAGGGCCCCGTTAGCTGGTTACCCAACGCCACTAAGCGTGTTTGGGTTAGGGGCAAGTAAGCCGAGAGGATACCTTGCCAGCCGGTAGCTGCCGAAGCCGATTGCGTTGGAGATTGGGGAGTTACATTCACAGGCACAATAACCGAGCTGTTTACAAAAAGGTTAAGGGGAAACGACAGTTACCAATAGGCCTAACTGGCCACTGGCCCTGTTGCAGACAAACCACCACACCGGGAGAAAGCACTTAAGCACGTTATCCATCCATCTCTATCCAACGGGCCAGCTTACACTGTGGATAACCACCGCAACCCAACGGTTTTAGCCGTTTCGGATGCCTCTTACTCTGTTTCCTCTCGCCACGGTAAGTGGGTGCTGTGTTACCATGCACACACCTGCCACAGGTATTGCCAGTATAGTTGTCCATCACGCCAACTTCATCCCCCAAATACTGGACACCACCCCCACCATCCCGTATGTAAGGTTTTACCAGTGCTGCTTTGCAATCCCACCGGGGTGTGTGGTATAAATTCACACTACCAAAATTTTTCCTCATTTCTAATTTCTTCAGGATATTACTGACTTATGGCCAACTCTAAATCCGCCCGCAAACGGGTTCGTACCGCAGAACGTAACCGTATTCGCAACAAAAACGCAAAATCCGCTATCCGTACCGCTATTAAGCGCGTCCACGAAGCTGTTACCGATGCCCAAGGTGCCGATACCATTAACGAACGCCTAAGTGCCGCTTACGGCAAAATTGATGGCGCTATTCTCAAAGGCATCATGCACAAAAACTCGGGCTCTCGCTACAAATCGCGTTTAGCTAGCGCCGTAAACAAGGCCGCTGCTGCTAAGTAAGCCCTGGGCACGTTGCCCTTTTGCCATTTTTTTAACACCTGCTGGATTACCTAGCAGGTGTTTTATTGTGGGCCGCTATAACCGCCTGGGCCACATCCTCTGGTAAAATATCCGCCATGCACGGCTGGGGGTGGGTACACGCCGGCTGCTCGCAAGGCCAGTACACTGCATCCTGCGGCGGGGTTATCGCCTGGCAGTGGCGGGGGCCCCGCGGCCCGGTGCGCGCCACGCTGGTAGGCCCGTACAGCCCTATAACCTGTGGGCATCCACTAGCGGCGGCCACATGCAGTGGCCCCGTATCGCCACCCACTACAACACGGCACTGGCGCAAGGCATGGGCCAACTGGGGTAGGGTTAATTGCCCAACCGTATTGCGCACCCGCTGTTGGCAGTGGCTGGGCAGTGATGCCAGCACCGATTCCCCAATAGCCACCTCTTCTGGGCCCCCAATCAGTACAACAGTGGTGCCCGCCAAGGTGAGCTCATCGCACAACTGCATAATCAGTGCCTGCCAATAGGGGATAGGCCACGCCCGATTGGGACGCTTGCCCCCCACCCCCACAATAAGGGCGATAGCGGGTGTGGTGATAGATGACTCCTCGGCAGGCAGGGCCAAGCACGGCTGTGACGAAGGTGTTGTTGCCAAATGTGGCAGTAAACGACGGAAGGGCTGGTAAAAATCCTCGATGGCATGACGACGAGGGGTAGAGCGCTCTACCAGGCCCGTCACCGAAAGCTTTTGCTTGGCATACACCGCATACCGACCCCATGGCAGTAAGCCTTGCCGTAGCAATATCAGCCACGTCAGCACATGGGTTAGCACGCTGGGCTGTAAATTAACCACCCCATCCACACCGGCTGCCGCCAACTGGCGAGAAGTTTGCCATAGCCACTGGACGCGCGGCCATATCCCCTTAGGTTTTTCGCCTGGCCAGCAGTGGGCATGGCCCGCCAACAAGGGGTGGAACACCGATTGCACCAGCCAACGTTGCTGTACCCTTGGGTAGGTACTTGCCACAGCCTCCAGGCTTGGCAGCACATGCATACAATCGCCTAAAGCCCCTAGCCGTATAACCAAAAGATGCTGGATAGACACACTACTCATACAGGGGCGCCTCCGTACCGGCATCCTGCCAGGTATTAATGTGCGCCGTTAAGGCAGTAGCGGGCAGCGCCGTCAGGCATTCGGTGGTGCCCAAGGGGCAATGCCGTTTAAAACAGGGTTGGCAGGCTAAGGGTTGGCCTACCATGCTGACGTTAATGGTTGTATGGCGTGGCCCAATAGGGCCCGTACGCATAGGGCCCGTCGAGCCAAATACAGCCGTAATCCACGGCAGCCCCTGCGGGTGATTACTCGCTACAGCGTTGGCCAAGTGCATGGGGGCACTATCGTGGCCCACAAAGCGGGTAGCCTTAGTTAGCAGGGCGTGCAACTGGGGCCAGCTTGTCTCGCCAATGGCATTCCATAAAGGTGCACCGTTGGAAGAAATCACCCCTTCTAACAGGGCGTTACCGCTATCCGTTTCGTTTGGGCTGCCCACCACCACCACGCGGTAGCCATAGGCCAGCAAGGTGGTAATGCACTGCCGCCATCGCGCCAAGCCCCACTGCTTACTCGGCCATATGGTAAAAGGCGCCACCACCGCCACAGGCTGGTTCAGCGCGCCCAGCAACGCCAAGCGCTCATCTACCCAATGGCTATCTTGCTGGGGTACGGGTGCCAAAGGGTAGGGTAGCTGGGTCGGGTTTGCCTCGTAAGCGGCAACATCCACGCCTGCCACACTGGCAAAGCGGGCAAACCAAATAACCGCTGGCGTGGTAGCATCCTGCATATTATGGGGCGGCATCGTTTCCGCGTAAAACCGGTCGGCCCATTCTCGGGTGGCCTTAAAGCCCCAGCGGTTAGGCACCCCCGCCAACCACGGAATAACCGCACTTTTCAGCAAGCCCTGCACATCCACACTGTGGGTGTATTGCTGGGCCTTAATCTCCTTAAGCCAAGCCTGCGATTCGCCCCATACCTGCCCCCAACGGCCTGGGTGCTTGGCATCGGCTAGCCATTGCTTCCGCTTAGAAACATGCAGCGCATCAATCAAGGGGTGGTTCTGTAGCAGGGGGGCGGCAGCTGCTTCTACTGCCCAGCCAATAAAGGTATCCGGGGCATGGTGTTTAATCAGCCCCAATAACGGCAAGGTCTGAATAACATCCCCATGGGCACTGAGGCGCGTGATTAGCAAGCGTTTAGCGGCAGACGGTGCCAATGGGTTCCACCCTGTATTAACAAACCGACAAAAAGCTTAGCATAAGCCCACCCCACTAACGGTGGGAGATTCTTATCCACCCCCTCGCCTAACCCTAAAGCCTGCGGTACACTAATGTTGAATATATTTTTGGTGAAGAATGGGTTGGCTTACCTGTGGATAATACAAACCTAATTATGCTAGCTGTTGGCGGCGCTGCTGTATTGGCAGTGGTCATAGGGCTACTTAAAATATCTAAGGTAGAAGTGGATGCTAAACGCAAAGGCGGCCCTAATGATGACCCCCTAAACCTGGATGATTTGGATGGCGAAGGCGAATCCGTTTTTGACCATTTAAAAGAAAGCACCGAGGCCGAATTAAAGTACGACTACCGTGCCTCTTTACGTGCCTTAGAAAAAGCCTACGATACCGCCCCAGAAAACCCTACGGTAATGTTTAAGCTAGGCAAAGTGCTAAGCCACTTAGGCGAAACCGAGCGCGCCATCGGCTTTTTTAAAGATTTAATCCAATCCAACCCAAACGATATTAAACCCCACCTAGAGCTGGCCAAGCTGCACACCAAGCAAGGCAACTTTACGGAAGCAGAACGCTTTGCCGACAGCGCCATTAAGGTAGACCCTAACCACGAATCTGCCCTAAAAATGCAGGCCTTGGTGCTCACTAAAAAAGACGACCCCGAGGCCAGCAAAGAAGTCTTCCAAAAGCTGATGACCCAGTTTCCGCAAAACCCGGCCTACCAAAAACAGTATGCCCAACAGCTAAAGCGCCAAAAACGCTGGGAAGAGGCCCTACAATTTTACGGCGAGCTAGCCACCCAACACCCCGCTAACCGTACCGAATACGACCTGGAATGTGCCCTCATCCACTTTGAATCGCGGGATTTTGAGCAATCCGTGGAAAAGTTTAGAGCCGTTTTAGAGAGTAATGGCGCTAATGCCCTAGAAGAACGCGATGGCCTTAAGGAATCCTATGCGGCCAGCCTATCCAACATGGGTGCCCAACTGCAAACCCGCGGCGATTTAGACCAAGCCGAGCACCTGTACCGCGAAGCCCTAAACTACGACGATAAAAACCCAGACATCTTTTTTAACTACGGCAAAATTTTAGTGGATACCAACAAATTGGCGGAAGCCAAAGAATATTTTGGCAAAGCCATTGATGTAAACCCCAACGACAGCGAAAGTTTGTACGAAATGGGGCGTATTTACGACAAAAGCAACGATTTAGACCAAGCCCTGGATTTTTACCAGCGCTGCCTGGCCGCCAACAGCCAGTTTGGCCAAGCCGCCTTTGGGGTAGGGACCATCTACGGGGTAATGGGCGAGTTAGAAAAAAGCGTGGAATACCTAAAGAAAACCATTAACCTAGAGCCCAGCAACGTGGATGCCGTGTACAACCTGGCGGTGTGCTACGAACGCATGGACGAGAAAAACAAGGCCGTTAAGCTGTACCGCAAAGTGCTACAAATGGATAACAAGCACGAAGACGCCCGCAACAACCTGCTAAACCTAAAAACAGAACTAGGCATTAGCTAAGTGCCCCCTGTGGAGAAACCACCCCTGCCTCCTTTTACAAAGGCCGCTGCCATCACCAAGGTGCGGCTGGCAGAAGACGCGTGGAACGGGCGAAACCCGAGCAAGGTAGCCCTGGCCTATAGCCCCACAAGCGTGTGGCGCAACCGCAACCAATTTATTACTGGGCACGATGAAATACGGGCGTTTTTAACCACCAAATGGCAGCAGGAATTGGACTATCGCCTGATTAAAGAGCTGTGGGCCTTTGGTACTAACCGCATTGCCGTGCGTTTTGCCTACGAGTACCACAACGCCAATGGCGAGTGGTTCCGCGCCTATGGTAACGAAAACTGGGAATTTGACGAGCACGGGCTAATGGCCGTGCGCCATGCCAGCATTAACGATGTAGCCATTACCGAAGCCGACCGAAAATTCCATTGGCCCCGCGAGCCCCACAACGGCCGCCGACCTGACAACCACCCTAGTTTAAGTGAACTAGAGTTATAAATTTCCATAAAACTTTAAGGTAGGTGTAGCTGCTATTCATGGCCCACTTTTCGTTTAATCAATATTCTCTTAAGTGTTAAGTATTATTAACCTTAATGAATATTATAATTTTTAGCACCTTTTATTCAAAGTACCCTGTTTTAATGCTTAATAATCCCAAAGAAAAGGCAGTCACATGTTAAATAAAGTAAGCTTCGGTTATTCAACATCATACCAACAGCATGTTTCACCCATAACACAACCGTCTTTTGGGCAGCGTAAACTTAAAACCGTTAGTATTCCTGATATACAAAAGTATAAACATTTGGACGAACTTTACGATTTATCGGATAAAGTAACGTTTGCCGAACTTATAAAAGCCGCCTATAAGATAGGGCGTATAAACATCCCTGAAAATCTTGGAGAACCAGAAAAAGGTTATCACTGGGTATCAAGCCCCATAATAGATGGCCATAATTATTCAAAGGATTTTGATAAAAACATCGACCTTATTAAAAAAGAAGGATTAGTAGATCCTAAAAACCTTAAAACCTATCAAGGGAAAACAGAACATAGCTTTGATGTAGACATGAAACTAACAACCACCAATAGAAGTAATCATGAGCCCGTTAGAGTGGCTATATTCCAAGTAAAAAAGAAATAATATAGCTACTTTATAAACTGAAAGTATTATTAAAAACTGGCAGAGAGGGTGGGATTCGAACCCACGATAGAGCTATAAACCCTATAATTCCTTAGCAGGGAACCGCCTTCAGCCACTCGGCCACCTCTCCGCCAGTTAAGGTCATACTGCATGCCTGTTGCAAGCGTTATGAGTGGATTACAATAAACCAGAGGCGCCACGCTCGCAACCTCTTTTCTCGTAAATCTCATTATTTATTACTTAGGAACCCGCCACAATGCCCGCCAGCACCCACGCTATTGCCGCCACTATCGATCATACCTGGCTACCCGAATGGCCCCTACAGGATATGTCTGATGACGACGTAGCCACCAAACCAACCCAGCTATGTACGGAAGCTAAAACCCACGGATTTGCTGCTGTGTGCGTTCGGCCTGCCCATGTGGCCGCTTGCGTGGCCCTGCTTGGCGGTAGCACCGTACAAGTGGCCACCGTGATTGGGTTCCCCCAGCACAAAGTAACCCTGGGCGATGAACAACAGGCCCCCACCATTGGCAGCGTTTACCTGGAAGACAAATTGGCCGAAATAAAGCACGCCATTGCCGATGGCGCCACCGAGCTAGACGTGGTGTGGGATGTGGGCGCCTTTTTAACCGGCGCCGATTTAGGCCGCGTGGAAGGCACCCTAGCCGAATTAAAGGCCTACAAAGCCGCCGCAGGCGATACCCCCATTAAACTAATTGTAGAAATAGACCTGCTGCCAGAGTTATACCACCCGCTGGCCGCCGAGCTATGCGCCAAGGTAGGCCTAGCCATGATTAAAACCAGCACTGGCTATGTGCAAGGCGGCACAGGGGCCACCGTCGCCGCCATAGCCGCCTTTAAACAAGGCTTGGGCGATAAGTACCCTGCCGTTGGTATTAAGGCCAGTGGCGGCGTTAAAACCCCTGCCCAGGCCAAAGCCATGGTAGCCGCTGGCGCCAACCGCATTGGCACCAGCAACGGCGTAGCATTGCTGTAGGTTTAAATTATCAGCATGCAGTCGCCGTAGCTGTAAAACCGGTAATTGGTGTTAATGGCCTCGTTGTAGGCCTCTAAAATAAAGTCTCGGTCGGCAAAGGCACTCACCAGCATCATCAGCGTGCTTTTGGGCAGGTGGAAATTCGTCAGCAGCTTATCCACCACTTTAAATGGGTAACCAGGGTAGATAAACAGTTGGCTAGCGCCGGTTTCTTCGGTTAGTTGGCCACTATTATTGGTGGCCACCGTTTCCATGGTTTTACAGGCGGTGGTGCCTACAGCAAGCACACTACCCCCCTTGGCTTTGGCCGCATTAATCGCGCTTACAGCGCTGGCTGGCATGGTGTAGGTTTCCGCGTCCATCACATGGTCGGTAATGTCATCCGTCAGCACCTCGCGGAAGGTACCGGTGCTGACATTGAGGGTGAGTTCGGTAATGGCGGTGCCATTAGCTGTAATGGCATCCATCACGGCGGGGGTCATGTGCAGGCCAGCGGTGGGGGCGGCGTGGCTGCCTGGCGTTTTGGCAAACACGGTTTGGTAGGTCTCAATATCCGCCTTGGTGGCTTTACGGCCCACATACGGAGGGATAGGCATGGTACCCGCCGCTTGAATAAAATCCTCCACGGAGTCAAACCCATCGGCTAAATTTACCCGAACCTGCATTTTGCCTTGTTGGATAGGGCTAACAATGTCGGCAGTGGTATTTAAGTTAGGGAAAACAACGTTGGTGCCTGGCAATAATTTCTTCGCTGGGCGGCACAAGGCTAACCAAGTTAAACCATCATCGCTCACTTGGTTTAAAAAGAAAATCTCCGTCACGCCTTCGCAGGGCTGGCCATCCAGCCCTATTCGGTTGCCAAATACGCGGCAGGGCAACACTTTGGTGTTGTTTAGTACCATCACATCGTTGGGGGCTAAAAACTGGGGCAAGTCATAAAAGTTGTGATGGGAGAGCAACCGCGTTTGTCGATTAACCACCAGCATTTTAGAGTGATCGCGTTGTTCTAGCGGAAAACTGGCAATCCGCTCTCGCGGCAACTCAAAATCATAGCTAGACAGGGAAAGGAGATTAGGCGAATTTTCAATAACAGTCATACTTCTAGATTAGCTCCCATTCTTTTTCCAGACGGGTAATTTCGTCACGTAGTGGAGAAATATCAAATATCATATTATTTTTACACCAATCATCATTAAAGGATTGTTCAAATTTTTCTATAATCTCTTTTTTAAAATGCACACTCATTTGCGAACGCTCCGAAGAGTGCAAAAAATTCGCAATATTTTTAAAATTTGACTGCCCTGAAATAGAATTCAGGCTATTTTTCCACTGTTGAATTAATTTCCGCTTTTCATCTTTTTCGCTTTGTCGTTTAAGCTCTTGCGCTCGGTACCAATTAATAATCAGCCCGATTTTTATACCAATCCCAATCCCTATAACTCCAAAAGCAACCTCTCTCCAAGGGGGCGAGAGAAATGTCCAAACTGCAACTAAAAAATCCCAAACATCTTTCCAGCCCATTACTATTTTACTCCCATTTCACTGGCCCAACCCAGTTGTTTGAGAAATTTCGGGTCCTTGCGCCAGTTCTTCTTCACAATCACGTTTAAGCCTAAAAAACAGTCGTTCCCTATCAGGGTTTCAATATCTTTGCGGGCGTCCGTGCCAATGGATTTAATCATTTGGCCCCCTTTACCAATCACCATGCCTTTTTGGCTATCTTGGTCTACCACCAGGGTGGCCTCTATGCGCACCCGCTCCGGGTTGCTTTCATCAAAAGTATCAATCATCACCGCCACGCTATGGGGCAATTCATCCTGCATTAGGCGCATTACTTTTTCGCGGATAATTTCCGCACTCATTTCCCGTAGGCGCTGGTCGGTCAGGGCGTCTTCATCATAGTAGGCCGGGCCTTGGGGCAGTTGGCGCAGCAGGTGCTTAATAATTTGGTTGCACTGCTTACCCGTGCGCGCGCTTACCATCACACTTTGAAAGGTAGGGTAACCGGCCATTAAATCTAAATAGCTTTTTCGGTGGCGGGCTTTTTTATTTTCATCTTTGCCCAATTGGTCTAGCTTATTCAGCACTAAAAATATAAATTTGCCCGTGGCTTTCACTTGTTCTAACACCCAAGCATCGCCCTTACCCGCCATTTGGTTTAAATCCACCACCACCATAAACATATCCGCTTCGTTCAGGGCAGCGTTGCCTTCTGCGTTTAAAAAAGTACCCAACTCATCCAAGGGCTTGCTAAAACCAGGGGTATCCAACAAGACAACCTGGCCGGTTTTGGGTACAGTAACCACACCTTTAATGCGGTGGCGCGTGGTTTGCGGCACATGGCTGGTAATGGCCACTTTTTGGCCCACCAATCGGTTTAACAGGGTGGATTTGCCTACATTGGGGCGACCCACCAAGCCTACAAAGCCAGAACGAAACATAACCATCCATTCGTTTAATTAACAGCGTGTGTGTGATGTTACAGCAGTTGCCCCCCACCAAACAAGAAACCCTTCTTCCGCCCACCCGAACCCTACTGGCGGTGGCTTGCCTAATGGCGGCCCTATACACCGGCTTTGTGATTATGTATGCCAACGGGGCCCACGCCCACAGCCGCCTTAGCCGAGAGCTTTTTTTGTGGCCTAACATCCTTAGCCTAATGGTGCTGTATATGTGGGGCTACCGAACCGTGGGGCAATTACCCCCCACCAAACAAAGCCTATGGATTGTGCTGGGCGGCATGGGGCTACTAGGCATACTGTGTTGGTGTGTTCAGCCCTTCCATAGCACGGATGTGTTTGGCTACATTAATCGAGGCTGGCAGCAGGTAGGCTACGGCACCAACCCCTACACCACCACCATTGGGCAACTGCCAGGCTGGCAAACCGACCCTATGCTGACGAACCACTGGGTCAATAACCCCTGCCCCTATGGGTTTGGCTTTGCCCACGTGGCCCGCTGGTTGTGCCAACTAGGCAGCGGCGATAAACTCGCGACCTTGGGCTGGGTAAAGGCTAGTCATCTGTTATTGCTGTGGCTGGCCACCGGTTGGGCAGGCTGGGTACAAGCCAAGCACCATGGCATAAAAGCCACCTTAACCACGGTGTATACCCTTGGGTGGCACCCGTTGTTATTGCTGCACCACATTGCCAACGGCCACAACGATTTATGGTTAGGCGCCCTACTCGCCGTTGCCCTTGGGGTAATGACGCTACCCAAAACGGCCTTACCAGCATTGCTCCGCCCCCTGCGCTGGGGCGTGGCCATGGCCGCATTAGTAGCCAGTGCCTTAATGAAAATTGCCAGCATTGTGATTGTACCCGTACTGTGGATTGGGTGGTGTGCCCAAGCGGTATTTGAACAACACCACAGGAAAAAGGTGGTATTAGCCCCCATTATTACTGTGGTTATTGGCTTACTTATCGGGTGGCCGTATTGGTTAGAGCTGGCCGATTTTAACCAAACAGGCCTAACCACCAATGCCTTGGTATCGCATGGCTCTGTGCATAGTGTGCTGCTATACGGCAGTAAAGAGGTTGCGAAACTACTGGCCAAATGGTTTAACCAGCCCTGGGGCAGCCAACACACTGTGGATTGGTTATTGGCCGCCAGCGGGTGGCTGCGCTACGGATTGCTAGCCCTGTTTGGTGCGGGCTGCACGTGGGCCGCCCTACAGTTATGGCCGCAGGCCAAGGAAAAATCGTTACAGGCATCCACGCTATGGGGAACCGCCTTTGCCGTGTTTGTGGTGGCCTTGTGCCTAGTAAACCCTAAATTTTACCCATGGTACTTAGGCATGGTGCTGCCTGCCGCCATGGTACTACCCAACAAGCACCCGCTAAGAGGGGCCCTTTTATGGGTATCCATCGCCCAATTGCTGGGCTTTACCGTATTAGGCCAAGCCCGCATAGCAGATGCCCTAACCATGACGGTGCTGCCCATTGTGCTGTGGTGGTGGTTTACCCAGCAGCACAGCCCCCCAACAGATAAAAATAACTGTCAAATTAACGCTACAAACCCTTGAGCCAATGCTATGCATGGTTAATACTGGTAGCCTTATTTTGAGTTGTTATGGCATTTCATGATCCCGGATTCCACCACCCAACCTGCTGCATCGCCCCTATCTCGGTTAGGGTTTTGGATAGCCATTGCCGTGCTGACGTTACTGGGGGCATGGCTACGGGCCCAAGGCTTAACAGAACGCCCCTTATGGGGGGATGAGATTTACACCATTGCCCATGCCGTGGGCCAATGGGTACCGGATTGGGTAAACCACGCCCAACAACTCCAACCCGCCGCCATCTATCAAGAAAAACTCCAGTACGTGCCACGGGCGGTTTCCTTGTTTGAAGGCCTAGACCGCACCACGAAAGTCCTTATCCATAACAACCACCCGCCCTTGTTTTTTGGGGTGATGGGGATGTGGCTACAATCCGTTGGGGTAAGCCTGCTTAGCCTGCGTTGGCCGGCCTATGCCTGCGGGGTAATCTCCATCCCCCTATTTGCCTTTTGGGCCCGTGCCCTGGCCGGCACCCGCATTGCCCTGTTTAGCACCTTGTTATGGGTATTTTCTGGCTACCAATTATTCCAAGCCCAAAATGCCCGCCCCTATACTTTAATTACTTGCCTAGTGCTACTGGTGGCCTGGGGGTGGATACCCCTGGCTTACGGCAAGGCCCGTTACCGACAATTTTGGTGGCCCACCGTGGTTGGGGCCAGTTTACTCGCCCTTCATACCCATTATTTTAGCCTGCCCGCCATTGCTGCCCTGTGGGTTATGGGGATACTTCACTGGCCTGGGCGCACCCGAACCCCCGTGTGGATAGCCTTGGGCGTGTTGCTGCTGGGTAGCTTGCCCATTGGTTGGCTGCTATGGCAACAGTGGCAATCGCCCTTAGGGATGGGCGCTACCGGCCACTTTACCCAAGCCACCACCTGGCCCTTATACAAACTGCCAGAACTTATCTTTAGAATGGCCAACGACCACCTCATGCCCAAGCTGGATGCCAGCAAGTGGTTACTACTAGGCATGACTATTTTAACCGCCACCCTAGGCTTTAAGCACTGGTGGGCCTACCAAAAAGAAGGCTACAAAGAGCAACCCCAGTGGCTTAGCCCCAAATGGGTATGGCCCCTGGCCTGGTTTGTGGGGGTGTTTGGCTTCCAGGTAATACTGGATATGCTAAGCCACGGCAACAGCTTAACCGTGCGCCGCTATACCCTGCTGGCCGCCCCTGCCACCACCTTGCTGGTTACCCTAATGGCGGCTTGGTTACCCAGACACATTGGTTTGGCCCTTAACGGCAGCCAAAGCACAAGCGGCAACGGCCTGGGGCGCTTTATTTTTAACAACCGTGGCCTATTGTTTAGCGTCTTAATGGCCGTGTTAATTAGTATGGCCGCCATTAACGGTTGGCAAGTGGCCCAACGCAACACCTTTGCCAACCCCGATTTACGCCTGGCCGCCCGCATGGTGGGGCAGCAGCCCAGCCGAATCCCGGTGTATGTGTGGCCTGGCAATGTGCGGTTGTTAAGCGCCGCCTGGTACCTGCCTGCGGAAACCCCCATGGCCACCTTTACCCCCAAACAAGGGCTGCCCACCCA
Source organism: bacterium (assembly GCA_030429585.1). GTDB lineage: Bacteria > Cyanobacteriota > Vampirovibrionia > Vampirovibrionales > Vampirovibrionaceae > JAUIEU01. The sequence goes on from JAUIEU010000001.1 coordinate 736,299, forward strand.
ACCCAGCTTTGAAGGCGCCGACCTATATAACGCTTGGGTACTGTGGATTAAACCCTCGGGCTCTGCCCTTAAAAAAGCCAAAGCCAAGCTAGCCGCCCAAGGCTGGCAACAAGTGCAATTTTCGCCAGCAGATAAAGCCGCCTTACACCAACGCGGCGTGGCCTTATGGCAACTTACCAAGCCCATGCCAACCACCACCGCAGGCACTAATACACCTAGTGCTACACCAAGCCCTTAACCCAACGCTGTGACAAAGGGGTTAGCCGATGGAGTGCCATAAGTACGCTGAACCAAGGTGGTTAATTTATGTAAATCCGGCAGTGGCACCGGCGTGGCCGCACTAGGGTCTGCCTTAATGGTTAAACGGTCGTCTAACATAAGGGTAATGGGGGTATTCGGCGGGCCCTTCTTCTGCACGGTTTCTAAAAACACCTGCTTTATCCCCTTGCCCATATGGGTGGCAATTGGTAGCACCAACGGGGTAAATTCTTTTTTATTGCTCACCATGTAATCATCGGCAGCCACCGTATACGTTTTGCTTGCATTCAGGGGTTCCCACTGGCCTTGCGGGTTTTGCCACATCGCTTTCGTTACCTTGCCCAGTTTTTCATCCATGGTGATGCGTAGATTTTTACTGGTTTGCAACAAACTAGGGTGGGGGTCGTGGCGTTGCACACTCTCTTTCGCCGAAATATTTAACGCCTCTAAAATTTGCTGGCCGGTGGCCTTAACCACCACTAATTCATCTTTAAACGGAAACAGGGTGCCTAGCTGATGATCATAAAACGGCCCTGCTTCAATGTTATCTCGTGCGATAGACGACCGAAACAAGCCAATATCCGCACCGGTTTCTTGCCTCATAGCATCTGCCATAAATTGGGCCACCGGGTTAGGCTCATACATAATGCGGGTATTATCCACAGCACGGGTAAAGGTAGCCACCTGCTTGGCATGGCCATAGGCCTTATCTAATACCGCATCTGCCCTCGGGTCTCGAGGGAAACCTGCCACCGGCAACATGGTGTTATCCACCTCGGCCACCGTGTTATCTGGCCCCAAGGTTAGCTGCAACTGGCCAATCAACTTACCCGCATGGCCTGCCTGCACAATGTACACTGGCTTGCCATCTGTGCCCAACACCATATTGGGCTTATTGGCCCCGTGGTACTGGTGGCTAGGGTCTTTTAACGTCATGCCCCACAATTCATCGTGGCTATGGCCGCCCACAATCGCCGTTAGGCCCTGGGTCCGCTTGGCCAATTCGGCTTCTTTGTCATAGCCCATATGGGATTCTAAAATAACCGCCTGGGCCCCAGCGCGTTTTAACGCATCTATTTGCTGTTGCACCACCGCGATAGTTTTATCCAAGTTAAACTCTTGCATCCCCTGCAAGTCACTTTCCAGCATCTTTACGGTATGAAGATCCGGCGTAGTGACCCCAATCAATCCCACGTTAAGGGCGGGCTGGTTAGGGCCAGCAGGGTATTTCATTAGGCGAGGTTGCAAGCTCACATCACCCACCTTTACCAAATTCCACAGTTCGTTTTGGGGCGGCAAGGTTACGTTACTAATGAGGGTGGGGAAGCGCGGATCGATATGTTGCTCGCCCACCACAAAGTTATGGATACCCAAATCACTCTCGTGGTTACCGTATGCGGTAGAATCCAGGCCCATTAGGTTCATCTGCTGGAGTTCCACTTCCCAATCTTTTTCGCTTTTACCAATGTGGTTATCGCCACCACTTAGCCTGATTACTTGGCTACCATCCGCCTGGGCCTGCTGGGCCAATTGGTTAAACGCCGTCACATAGTGTGGCATTTTCCGCGGTTTACCATGGATATCGTTGTAATACAGAATGGTTAGTTTTTTAGGCGGTGGGGCCGTGGGCTTAAAGCTATCGATGGTGGGTTGTACTAGCGGCTGGTAGGGTTGCATAACGCTACTAGCAGAGGGCATTAAACCCACTGGTGGATAAGGCGTGGCGTTGAAGTTGTTAGAAACCATGAGAAAATAATTAACCGCAGCAAAAATGGCAACACTACTATAACGCGCGTCATGCTTAAAAATTGTGCGTTATAGGCGGCCTATTACTTATCCGCGTCAGCGTCAAACGTTAACGAGAGTGAATTAACGCAATACCGCTGCCCGGTGGGCTGGGGGCCATCATCAAACACGTGGCCTAGGTGGGCACCGCATTGGCTGCATAAAATTTCTGTGCGGGGGCGCCCCGGTATGCTAGGGTCGGGGGCGGTGGCAATCGCTTTATCATCAATCGCTTGCCAAAAACTAGGCCAGCCGCAGCCGCTTTCGTACTTGCCGGTAGTCGTAAACAGCGGTGCATTACAGCACACGCAAGCAAAGGTACCTGCCCCATCTACCTTTAAATACTCGCCGCTAAAGGGGGCTTCCGTGCCTTTTTCTTGGGTAACGTGGTACTGCTCGGGGGTCAGCTTCGCCTTCAGTTCCGCATCCGTTAGGGCGTTGGTCATGGTCATCCGTTAAATCCTCAATCACAAGATTAGCGTTTGTCTATCATAGCCTGCACGCGCTGGGTCACCAAGGTCATTTCCGATACCTTTAATAACGATAGCGCCACCACATACAATACCGCACCAAGTAGTAAGCCTACTGTAAAGCCAACGCCCCACTGCACTAGCGTTGGCAGCGTTAGCGATAACGCATCCAACACCACAGGTGTGACCCCTTGCCCCGCCCACAGGCCCACACCAAACAACACACTGGCAAGTACAATTTGCCACAGACGCTTGCCTAGGTACTTCAACCCAAAGCCACCCACCTGTTTACCGTGCTTGGCAGAAAGTAACCCGCCCAACAGCACCATGTTAACCAACGTAATCACACTAGTACTAAGGGTAATGCCGCCCAAGTCAAACCAGCCCACAAATACCCAGTTGCAGGCAAATTTAACGGCAATCGCCAATAGGCTAACCCACAAGGGCGTTAACGAATCTTCCATGGCATAGAACACGCGGGTAAAGGTATCGCGGGCAAAATATGGCAAAATTTGCAAAGCTTGGAAACTAAGAGCCAAGGCCACCATAGCCGTATCGCTGCTATCAAATTCGCCATGCTGAAACACCATAGCCACCAGTGGTTGGCCTGCTAACCACAACACCGCCACCATAGGGGCACCAATTATCCACAGGGTAACCACGCCGTTGGCTAAGTCTGTGCGAAGGCCGGCCCAGTTTTTATCGGCCACAGCTCGCCCAAACCGCGGAAACAGTGGCACCAGCATCGCCGTTTGCAGCACCCCGATAGGTAGTTGCAGCAAGCGGTTACTCAACACAATGGCGCTCCAGCCGCCTTCGGCAAGCTGGTTTACAAAAAACAAATCCACAAATACCAATAGCTGGCCAATAGTGGTGCCTAACAGCATGGGGAATACCAACTCGCCAAACCCTTTTAGGGCCGATTTTTCTAGCGGTGCAAACCCGGCCTTACCAAACTTAAGCGGGTTAAAGCCTTTTAGCCACGTGGTAGGCAGTTGTGCCAGTAGTTGCAAGCCGCCACCAATAAGGGTAGCCCATGCCAACACAGTGCCTTCTGGGGTGGCGGGGGTTAGGGCCAGTGCACCAATCATCACCACATTCATAACGGCGGGGGCCATGCTAGGCCAAAAGTAGTGCTGAGCTACGTTTAACAGGCCGTAAAAAACACCTATCCACCCACCAAAAAACAGCACCGGTGCCATAATGCGCAAATGCTGTGCCGATAGCGCCAAAAGTTCTGGCCGCTGGCTGCCTAAAAACAGCTGCATAATAGGGGTGGCATAGACCCACACCCCAACGGCAATAGCCATAAACACTAGGCCTACCACGGTCAGCAATTGGTTAGCCTTACGGATGGCCGCTGCACCCGGCGGCTGGCCCGGTTGAACCCATTTGCTAAACAGCGCCACTACCGCACTATGGAAAGGCCCGCCTAACCCGCCCACTAAAATTAGCGAATACCACGGCAGCTGGACGGCGGCAAAATAAGCATCTGTGGCTAACGAGGCCCCAAACACATGGAATATTTGCCAGTCTCGAATAAAGCCCAGCGCCTTGCTAATAAGGGTAAGCACCGCAATAAAGGTGGCGGCCTTAAAAATACTTTCTGTGGCGGCGGGGGTTTCGGCAGTGGGGGTAGGCATAGTAGCATCGGTGTTAGAAGAGGTCATTGGCCGTCATCCACCTTGCAGGCGCCTGTTAAGCACTGTTGTTTTACGTAGGTTAGCTCATCTTCTTTGGTACGCAGGCGACCCAATAGTTTTTGGAACAAAATGGCTTCTAGCGTGTTGCCCAGTTGTTCGCCTGCCGGTATGCCTAGCGCCATTAAGTCATCCCCCTTAAGCAATGGCTTTACTGGGCGTAGTTTGGCTTCTAACCGGTGGATGGCATTAAGCACCAAGGTTAAGCGCTCCGGTTTATCGGCATACGCCGTAATGGCCGCCATTAACAGCGATTCTGCGGCATGGTGCTGGCATAGCTGATACAAACGAATAGGCGATAGGGTGGATTGAATATTGGCCAGCTCGCCATTGGCCAGCAAGCGCCACGCCTTGGTTAGTAACTCGCGTTCTTGCTTGGTAATTTCTAACCGCTTACAAATACGGCGGAACCGGCCATCCTTAGCGGTTAAGGCCGGTTCATCTGGCAAGCTGTGTAATAGATTTCGCCACAAATGGAACAACCATAAAAACCGTTTTCTCAAATATTTAGCGTGGTCGTAGGGCAGCAAGGCACCATTACTATCGTCCGTATCATCATCAGTCTTAGGTGGAGCCGGATGAGCCGACAGCAATATATCCTGAATAGCGGGCGCATTAGCCTCTAAGGCTAGTAGTTGATCTTCAATCGGGGCCACATCAAAGGGCAGCACATCAACGTCATTCACCAGTGGGGCCTCTGTTGTTGGCGACATTTGGGTATTACCCACCGTGGGCCACTCTGCCATACTAGCCAGCTGAAATACTTGGTGATGATAAAAATAGGCCATCCAGCGGCGTTTTACAGGGCTTTCTGGGCGGCTAAACAATTCTGCCATTTCGGTACGGATGCGATCGCCACCCCCGGCATACACGGCATTACCAAAGCGCAAAAACTGCAACAGTGCGTATTCGGTTAAGGGGTCAATCTCTAAATCCAAACGAATTAAAAACTTAAGCGCTCGCAAAATCCGGCTGGGGTCCTCGTAAAACGAAAGCGGATGCAATATCCGCAAGGTACGGGCCGTAATATCAGCTTGTCCGCTGGCGTAATCCTGCACTTGGCCAAGGTTATGAATAGACATGGCCAACGTATTCACCGTAAAATCTCGGCGGCCAATATCATCGGCGAGTGGCACGCCGCGCTCATCTACCGTGGGCAGGGCACCACACGCCGTATAATGCTCGCCACGGGTGCTGGCCATATCAAAGCGAATATCGTTTTTGTACAGCAGGGTAGCGGTACCAAACTCAGGGAAGCATTCTGCCACCGTAAAGTTTCGGCTATGGGCCACAATCCGCTGGGCGGCTTCAATAGCGTTGGCTTCTACCGTAATATCTACATCCACAAATTCAAACCGGTTATCGGTTTGCAGCAACATATCCCGTACTTGGCCGCCAATAATATAGGCCTGTAAATCGGATTTTTTACACAACGATTGCAACTCGTACAAAGCCGCTGTTAAGTAGCTAGAAAAATAGGTGGTAAGCGTATTGGATAGATCCAGCACGTCGGGCTCGGCACTAATGCGGCAAGGTAATTTGGCCAGTTGCTGGGGCAAAGCCACCGCACCTAGTGGCAAGGCGGTTAAGCCCATAGTGGCCATTTGGGCTAACGCCCCCGGCAACACCACATAACTGGCCGAATCATTGGGCGGGGTGATTAATAAGGATTTTTCGGCGCCCGGCAACGTGCTTGGTTCGTTAGGGAGTTGAGCAAGCGCTTCGGCAATGGGGGTGGCTAAGGTAAAGGGCATAACGTAGCCAATATAGCGAGAAATATGGCGATAAGAAACACAAAACCGTATTATCTCTCATCAAATTATCACTACACATGTAAAAGGTTACGATTTAATACGCCTGCTTACCTATCGTCCACCTTCATCACTATCTTTCGCTATACTACGGGTATTAACGCATGTGTATAAGCAACATACGGTTGTTTATTCTGTGTAACGTATTAGCCTCGGATATGAGAGACCCCCCGACTTATGGCCACCAAATCTAAATCCAAAGAAACCAAAACCGATACCGATGGTATGGACCGCAGCAAAATGCTGGACCTAACCATGCAGAGCATTGAAAAGCAGTACGGTAAAGGCAGCATTATGCGCCTTGGCGATAAGCCTGTAGAAGGCCTTCGCTCTATTCCGACAGGCGCGCTTAGCCTAGATGTAGCCCTTGGGGTTGGTGGCATACCAAAAGGCCGTATTATTGAAATTTACGGGCCAGAAAGCAGCGGTAAAACCACCCTTACCCTAAGCGTGGTAGCCGAAGCTCAAAAACAAGGTGGCATTGCCGCCTTTATTGATGCTGAGCACGCCCTAGACCCCGAATACGCCGCTAAGCTTGGTGTGGATACCAGCAGCCTACTAATTAGCCAGCCAGATACCGGCGAGCAAGCCCTAGAAATTTGCGAGCAACTGGTCCGCAGTGGCGCCATTGATGTGGTGGTGATTGATAGTGTGGCCGCGCTAGTACCAAAAAGCGAAATTGAAGGCGATATGGGCCAAGCCCAAGTTGGTCTTCAGGCCCGTTTAATGAGCCAAGCCCTACGGAAGCTAACCGCGATTGTTAGCAAAACTGATACCTCCATTATTTTCATTAACCAACTGCGCATGAAAATTGGTGTGATGTACGGCAACCCAGAAACTACCACTGGCGGCAACGCGCTTAAGTTTTACTCTAGCGTTCGGATGGATATTCGCCGTAAGGAAACCCTAAAGCGCGACGGCGAAGATTACGGCAACCGCGTTATGGTACGCATTAAAAAGAACAAGGTAGCGCCGCCATTCCGCAGTGCCGAATTTGATATTATTTTTGGCGAAGGCATTAGCAGTGAAGGCTGCCTACTAGATGTAGCCGTGGATATGGATGTTGTGGATAAAGCCGGTACCTGGTTTAGCTACAAAGATTTACGCTTGGGCCAAGGCCGCGATAAGAGCCGCGATTACTTGCTAGAAAACCCACAAATCCGCGAAGAAATTGAGAGCGAAGTACGCCAAAAGCTAGCAGAAAAAAGCGGTAAAGCCGCCCCTGCTGAAGAAACAGCTAAAGACGAAGCACCCGCTGACGCTGAATAGTTGCTGCTTAAATCACGTACTTTAAAAAAGACCCTGCCTTTAACGCGAAACCTCGCTGTGGTAGGGTCTTTTTATTATCCGCTTAATTGATTATTTTTTGCCATGACTACCCCAGCTACATCTGATGTTTCCATCCTGTTTTTTGGGGATATGGTGGGCAAGCCGGGCCGCCAAGCGATTGCCCAATATTTGCGGCAACAAGCGCCAGAAGAAAAAGCAGATATTGTCATTGCCAATGGCGAAAACGCCACCCACGGCTTTGGCCTGCAAGAAAATCACTATAACGAACTGCTCGAATCTGGCGTGGATATTATTACCAGCGGCAACCATATTTGGGACCGCAAAGATATTTTGCATTACATGAGCGGCGCAGAAAAGCTGCTTCGGCCTAATAACATGCCGGCCAGTATGCCAGGTAGCGGGGTAAAAACCTTTACCATTAACGGCGTTACCATTGGGGTAATTAACCTAATTGGCCAAGTGTTTATGGCTAATTACAACGCCCCTTGGGAAGGGCTCGACGCTATCGTCAAAGACCTTAAAAAAGAAACAAACGTCATTTTCTTAGATTTTCATGCCGAAGCCACGGCCGAAAAACTGGCCTTGGGGCACTATGCTAGCCAGTTGGGGGTAAGCGCCATGGTGGGCACCCACACCCACGTACAAACGGCGGATGACCAACTGTTTACCGCCACAGCCAACGACCACCAAATGGGCTACATTACCGATGCTGGCTTTAATGGCACCCACCACAGCGTGATTGGCATGAGTGTAGACACCAGCCTAATGCGGATGAAGAGCCTAGTACCCACCCGGCTAGAAGTGGCTGAAGGGGGCAACCTACAAGTAAACGCAGTGCGCTTTACCGTAAACAAAAAAACAGGGGCCTGCACCGGCATACAGCGGGTTTATACCGTGGTTGCCCCTGCCCCTATTGCCGTATAGCCTACCCTCAAACAAGCCAATCATAAACCACTTTTACGATTAAAATAACCACTTAACCCCCTATGGGTCAGGTTTCCCCCTTGTCAAAACCCTAAAATAGGGTCTATACTAAAGATAGTAATACCATCCACTAAAGGTTTTACCCACCTTGCCGAGGTTACCATTAGGGCAAAACACCCCACTATGAGCCTATTCCAGTCAAGCAATTTGGTGTAAATCCAGGGTTTAATTGGTATACCACCCACTAAACCCACCTACCAATGGTTCTTCACCATTCCCGAGGATCTCTTTAGAGGACAACATTACCCAACGCACCAAACACATCACCAATAGTCCATTTACCGTAAGGAGGTTGGCGTGACCCAACCCACAGAGCCTAGCAACAGTAACCAAGCCACCGGGTGCCATCACCCCAAAACCACACTGCCTAAAACAGAGGCCCTGCTGCCGTGGCTTAACCAGCAACTTAGCGAACGCCGCTACCAACACTCATTAGGGGTAGAAGAAACCGCCCGCGATATTGCCTTACGCTTTCAGCTAAAGCCCAGCCAAATAGAAGCGGTCACCGCCGCCGCCCTGCTCCATGATTGCGCCAAATGCATGCCCCTAAACGACATGTATCAGTACGCTCATCAGCACGATATTACCATTGCGGAAGCCGATAAAAAGTGCCCCCAAACATTGCACGCCATTATTGGTACCCACATGGCCCAACACCAATGGGGTATCCAAAAACAAAGCGTGCTGGATGCCATTCGTTGGCATACCACCGCCCGCGCCCACATGGGCCTGGTGGAAAAAATTATCTACATTGCCGATAAAACCGAGCCCTACCTACGGGATGCAGACTTTGCCCGCCACGTGTTTAGCCATATTAATACAGGCCGCATTGATTCGTTAGATGATGCCATGTTAGCCATTTTGGATAACACGGTGCGCTACCTACTAGAGCGCGAACAGTGGATACACCCCGCCACCTACGAGGCCCGTAACCATTTTGTACAACGGGTTGGCCGGGTGGCTGCCCACCCTAAAACCCGCACGGCGGTAACCACGCCCGCCTAAGCAGGCCCCTTTTAGAATTGTTGTTTACCGGAGACAAACCCCCTGTTGACCCCATCCCCCAATACCACGCAACAAGCCGACTCAGCCGCAGAGGCCTCGTTGCCTGCCCCCAACACCACCTTTGAACTCGCCAGTCTAATTGCCAACCTAGCGGAAGGGAAGAAATCCCTAAATACCGCCATCCTGGATGTAGAGAGCATCTCTGGGCTCGCTGATTTTTTCGTGATTGCCACCGCCCAATCGCCTACCCAACTAAAAGCCATTTGCCAGCATGTGATTAAATCCATGCGCGATTTAGACTACCAGCCCCTTGGCTACGAGGATGACAGCGACGGCCAATGGCATTGCATCGATTTTGGCGATGTGGTTGTCCATGTAATGCGAGAAGACACCCGCCAGCACTACGATTTAGAATCTTTTTGGAACCACGGGCAAAAAATCCCCCGCCACGATTGGGCCGAAGAGGATATGGCCATTAGCAACGCGCCGGACCGCAAGTTTGCCTAACCAAACAATGTATACAGCATACGTCATATAAATTGTGTCTCTACTATTGTGTTTTTGCCTGCCCCGCTTATAATAAGGCCTACCCTTTTTTCGGATACTTGGTGGGGGCGTAGCTCAATTGGTAGAGCATCTGCTTTGCACGCAGAAGGTCGCAGGTTCGATTCCTGTCGCCTCCACCATTCTTCAATTTGTATAGTGACCTAATTTGTCCCGCGTCCCGCAAATTGTCCCGCAAATGTGTTTAAGGCATAATGACTGCAAGAAAAAAGCCCCCACGCTGTGACGAGCGAGAGGGCAAAAATCTTTAGTTCGTACCTAAAGACTGGTTAAACCATGCCTATTATACAACTTGTGGAAGCTGAACGCTATAGTGGTATACCTGCCGATACGCTAAAGAAGTATTGCCAGCGGGGTATTCTTAAAGGTGTGAAGGTGCCTAAAAAGCCGGGCGGTACCTTTATGGTGTGGGCTGTAGATACCGATGTGTTAAACGAGTATTTAGGTAAGCAGGGCGAAATAACCTATACCACCCTATACAACGGCTGGAAGGTGGCCATGCTTAACGGCACCCTAACCGGTAAGCCAATGGGTAAAGGGGCCAAAGCTAATATATGGAGCCTGGACAAATACTGGGAGCGCATGGGCCTGCAACCGGATATAAAAGAAATCAACGGCAAACGGTTGCGCGAGTTTTACGGCATGTGGGAACCTAACCACGCAGAGCGGCAATGCTTTTATGCTACTAAAGACCATACACGCAAGGCGTTATTGTCCTTTACCAAGTACCTGGTATTGGAAGGTTTAAAAATGCCGGCGGATGTTGACGACCTAAAGGCAGTCCCCCTTAAACGGCTATACCCACCGAAAAAAACCGTACTACCTACCGAGAAGAGTATACAAACCCTATTATCATTCAACGAGAGCTGGCGACACGGGCGCGGGTACTTCGATTATGTGCTTACCCATACCTTGCTCCACATGATGATTTTTGGCGGCTTCAGGAGCGAGGAGGCCGCCCGGTTCAAGCTAGAGCATATCGACTGGGACAATGGCATCATTACCATTTATGGCAAAAACAATAAGATACGGCAGGTAGGGCTATGGCCAGAATTGCGCCAACAACTAGAGATATGGCTGCCTACCCGCGCGGAGATAGTAGAAAAGACGGGTACCAAGGCCACTAACGTGGTGTTACAGGCCAAAGGGGTGCCGATTACCTACAACGCGTTATACCTTCGCATTAAACGGCTAGCCAAGGCGGCGGGCATTAGCATTACCCCCCATGGGTTGCGGCGGAGTTGTGCCACGTTCCTGGAGAATAAGGGGATGCCGTGGAGCATGATAAAAGCGATACTAGGGCACGCGGATATTAAAACCACCCAAAGCTATGTAATGACAGACGAGCGCAAGGCGGTGGAATACATGGTAAGAGGGGGTGCGCCTTTAGTAGAAGAAGTGAAGAAGGCAGAAGAAGCGCAAGCCATGCCAAACCCGTGGCGGTATGTGTAGGGGGATGTACCGAAAAAATCGTACATGCCCTAAACAAACAAAACAAAACCCCCCCGCCGATTGGCTATTACCCAGCACACCATACGGAGACCTTAAGGGTAAAGAGGGGAAAGAGTGGCCATATTGCACCCGTCCGGGTTAGCCCAGACCATTACACGCCCGTGCACTCACAGGCCGAAGGTGTGGCCACCACAGTTGCATTATACACGATTAAAAGAAAACCCCCGTCCTGTAATGCGGCCTATTAGGTATGGCGGCATAGGTTGGGGGTAAAAAGAAGAGAATCAAAGAGTGGGTTAAGTATACCACATGTAACAGGGTTTTGCTTTTGGGGGACAATTTGTTTATAATAACAGTGGTGTAACAACTCCTCCATGGGTGCGTGTCCCAAGGCAGTATTGCGCAGGGTAAACGGCAGCGTGCCACCGATAGCACAGACAGGCTAGAGCAATGGATGTGCCGGTAAAATAACTACCATGGTTGTACAGGGTAGCCACGGCATAGGGGATAGAGCTTTGTTCGGGAAACTTTTTGCATGGATTCATCGAGAAGCCTATAACGAGGGCTATTTGGATGGCATGGAAGATGAGCGGCTTGTTGGTGGCATTATTGACGGGCAATACCTGACCCCCGAGGCGGAGTACTTCAAGCTTGGGTTTGAGACAGCGCGGAAGCTTGCAGGTAATGATTACCAGCGCGGTGTAACTGACGGGTTAAAGGCAAAGCTGCGTAACTTTATTCAGGATTGCACAGGGTCAGAGATGCTGGCGGACATGCCGGAGGTAAAGCCTCGGTGATTAGTCTTTTAGCGTGGCTTCCTTATCCTCTCCTTTGCTTTATTGCAAAACACTTTAAATGGTTTCCTGTATATGGCCGCTTAGAAATTGCAAAGATGACTCTTAGAGAGTTTGAAAGGCAAGAAAAATTGATAAGCGCGTCATTGGCAGCAGGTAAGCTAAAATGAAGCGCGATTGCCCCTTTTGCGAGATACCCAACCAACGGAATGGCAAGCGGTTCCTTAAGGGGGATTTAGAGCAACAGAAACAAACGGTGGCCCACACAGAGGTACACCGGTTTTGTTGTCGTAGATGCGTGGTGGAATACTTTGTATTGCGCTATGTATTTGTGAATAGAGAATTAAAGAAGGTAGAGCAAACCACAGATAACCAGCACCATTGGAACACGGCGGCGGATACATTAAACCCGTTATCGCGTGTGGGTGCATTTGTGGGGGAGTTTACCAAACGAATTAGCAAGGGTGACCCGATGCCGTTGGCTGAATACCTTCGGAAGTTGGAGCGCTTGCAAGAAATTACCCACGGGTAAGAACAGCAAAGACACGTTCTATTGCTGGAATGTTTATTTGCTAGCAATGGAGAAATGACACAATGGCTAATGATGCCCAAAAGATGCTGATTGGTAGTGCGACTACCGATGTGGCGGAATATGTACAAGTCACAGGCGATAGCACCTACCGCGTAACCCGTTATATGGGTGGCGGACATGTGCCGGAACCTGTAACCACTACCGCGAACTTAACCTTAACGGCGGCTGAACATGCTGGCCGTACAGTTGTAGTCAACAAGGCCGATGGTGCTGCCATTACCTTGCCTGCTGCCACTGGCACAGGTGCGGTGTATACCGTTGTTATTGGTACGACTGTCACCAGTAATAGTACCACGATTAAAGCTGCTTCTGCCTCTGATAGTTTCGTAGGCCGTGCAGATATTGCCGCTGATGGTGAAACCTTTAGGGCTTCTTCTGGTGATGACACGGTAACTATGAATGGTACTACCACGGGTGGTATTGCAGGCGATACGGTTACTGTTACCGATATTGCAAGTGGTACTTTTCTTGTCCACATGGCCGGGAATGCTTCCGGTACAGAGGCAACCCCATTTAGCGCAACTGTAAGTTAATAACACGCCTACTATGCATCGGCGGTGGTTTCTCCTTTCCCCACCGCCTTTTTTTTGGAGATATTGGGTTGCTTAAAGTTGATTATGAAACAGTGGTTAATGCCTTAACCAAAGCGTTGAGCGCGACACCGCTTTTAAAGCTTGATAAGAGTTTCAACATCAGCCAATACCCACGGCTTATTAATCAATTGCGGGAGCGTGGGGCCGCGAAGAAGTGGGTGGAAGTAACCAGCGTTAAAGATAGAGGGGATAAAGTGATGGCCTGCATTGAAGCAGACTATGACGACGGGCCAGAGGGGAAAGTGTACGCAGCTTTTACGATAACAAAAGAAGCTATAGAGGTAATGAACCATGCCAAAACAGGGCGGCAAGAAGCCAGCAACTGCCAAGGCTAAAGCGACGAAGAAAGAAGCTGAAGAAGCTGCACCAGTTGGGCGGCCTAGTAAGTATGAACCACACTTTTGTGAGGCTTTAGTTCAGCATTTAAGCCAAGGGTTTAGGTATCAAGCGTTTGCGGGTGTGGTTGGTGTCCATATTGATACGTTGTATGAGTGGGAAAAAACACACCCTGAATTTTCCGACGCCAAAAAAATGGGGCTTGGCCTAAATCTTTACTGGTGGGAAAAGAAGGCAATAAACCATTTGCTAAATGAAAGCACACCAGGGGCAGGTAGTACCAGTTTAAACAGTACGGTTTATATTTTTAATATGAAAAACCGCTTTCCTGAGCTGTACCGTGATAAGCAGGAAATAGATGCCAGTGTACACACCAACAACACGAATACGAATGTTGACGTAAACACGGCAGACATGACAACCGAGCAGCGGTTAGACATTATTAAGCGGGCGGCAGAGGGTAAGTAATTGGCCCTAACATTTATCACCCCCGGCACAAAGGATGATTTAGAGCATTACCGAGAGCCTTGCGAGTACCTCTATAGCCAGGTAGAAGGCAACCCACCAGAGCTGTTTAACGCCTGGTTTGATACCGTTGCAGGCTACTTAACGCTGGTGTACCTGGACAGCTTATTGGTGGCAGGGTTTGAACTGCGATTAAGTAAACGGTCTGCTGAATTGCACGGGGTTTTTCCCCAGCGCATGAATGAACGATTACCAGCGGATGGGCGACGAGCCGTGAAACGCGAGGTACTCGCTGCCATTTATGAGGCGGTATTTAAAAAGTCTGGTAAGGCCAAGCTGATTGCCAAGGTACATAAAGCCAATACACGGGCGCGACGGTTTATGGCCAGCATGGGTGGTGCGCCATTAACCCATAGCAACGGCAACATTCAGTATGACAACGACCGATTGATTTACACAGTAACTAAGGAAAAAGCCGATGAGTTTTGGCGGCGGAAGTAAAATAAAAGAGGCGAAAAGCCCCTTTGAAGATATTAAGAACTTCCATAATGGTATGTGGGGTATTGGCCACGGTAAAACCATGCGGAATGATAAGAAGGTGTCGACAACCGCGCGTTTGGCTGATGATTTAACCGAATCCATTGAACTGGCCCGTGGTGGCATCCGTGACAACATGCGGACGTACATGCAGCCATTGCAGCAACAGGCGGCTGATTTGGACAAGAGCCCATTCTTTAACTACCAACAAGGGTTATTCAATAAGGGCTTAGAAACCTCCCGCAGTGCCCTGGACAACCGTATGGTAGGTCGTGGCTTAACCAACAGCACCACCATGGGTGCGTACAATGCGGCATTGAATCAGGATGCGGCGTTGCGGAATAACGCGTTGCGTTCTCAAACCATTGATACCATTAACCAGCAAACGGCTAATAAGATTGGGTTAGGCAATAACTTTATTGGCAGCATGGCAGGTTTGATGAATATGTTATCTGCCCCTACCGGCCAGAACATGATGCAGTCAATGCAGACGAATGCCCAGTTTGACATGCTTAATGCTCAAAATGCGCGTCAGGATGAAATTGCTCGGCAGCAAGCATTTGGTAGTTTGCTTGGTACTTTTGGCGGGCCCATTGGTGCTGGGGCTTCTCAATTTATCGCTGGCCCTTATGGGGCCCAGGCTGGCAGTGATTCCTTTGGCCAGATACTAGGCGCTGTTATGGGTGCCGCTGGCGGTATGGGTGGTATGGGCGGTATGGGTGGCGGAGGGATGTCAATGCCAACACCATCATCCAGTGGTGGGTCTGTATTTGGTGGCGCTCTAAATTACCCGCAATCACACACCTTTGCCCAATCCTCAAGCCCATTCATGGGGAGCTACTTCAATGGCTACTAATCCACAAGATTTAATGATGTTGCGAATGATGCTCCAGCAGCAGCAAGCCCCGCAAATACAAGGGAACTTTAGAAACCCGGTTGCACAAGGGATTGTGAGCTTTGCCAATGCTCGTAACCAACGCCGCCAACAACAAAACGCAATGGATATGATTCAGCAGATGCAGGCGGCCCAACAGGAGCAGGCACAACGAGAAGCGGAAGCCAACGCCTATGCGATGCAGCAGATGCAAGGGGCCTTGCAGGCACAGAACATTGACCCGCGCTTTGCTTATGGTGATAAAACCACCCTTAATACCGTATTAGGTAAGCGCATGGGTGATGTGTCGGGGATGCCAGGTAAGCAATACGATGCTGCATTGGAACAGGCTAAGATGCAGGAAAAGATGCGGATGGTTGAGCAAATCTCAAATATGCCAGACAGCCCTGCCACGCGTAACCTATTGCATATGGTGATGGGGGCAGCCCCACAAACCCAACTAGATATTAACAAACAGATTGCCGGTTTAGGTGGGCTCCAGTTAGATAACCAGGGGAAAGCACTGGGTAACCAAGGCCAGGCGATTACCAACCAAACAGCAGGGTTTAACCTGTCTACCGGCCAATACAAACAATTACAAGCAATGCAGCAGGATATTGCACGCAAACAGATTCAATTGAAGTACAAGGGGTTAGTGGATGATGGTTCGCTAACCATGCCCCAAGCGTTGGCGGGTATGCGCTCTGATATGCAATTGCAAGGCCTTGGTGGTGAGGTACCGGATAATTACCTATTCGGCGACCAAAAGCAAGATAAGAATAGCCCTGGTGGTCGGTTAAATAAAACCTTTGACACGATGGCAGAGCAGAATAAGCCACAAACGCCCTCAACAGCAGGCGGGTGGCTAGATGCTGGGTTAGGGGCAGTCGGCAACTTTATTAGCGGCCCTCGCCAAGCAAACCCACAGCAGCAACAATCAACCTTATTGCGGCAACAGATACAAACAGCGGCACCCAATAGCCAAGCACAGCAAGACGCATTAATGCAGCTACGTAACTTACGTGGTATTCAAGCTCCGGTGCCACAAGGCCCTACCTATGGTGGTGAAGCGTTTAACCCGAATATAGAGGCGTTATTCCCTGCTTCTCCTATCCCTACTAGTCCGTTTGGTATGTAGTGGTGCCTACGCCTTTAGAACAGCTAATGGCCTTAGCAGAGGCTAACCATTACCGTGTGACCAGCTCAACAGGTGGCAAACACAACCCAGGCAGTCTTCATGGTTCAGGTCGTGCCATTGATATTGACCATAAAGGTGTAGATTTCGGTCAATTACAAAAAGCCGCGGCAGCAATTGGTGCCCGTGTGCTAGATGAGCGGCACCGGCCCCCTGGGCAGAAAGTATGGGGTGGCCCACATTATCATATTGATTTCCAAAACGTAGCTAATACCAACACGCCACAGCAGCAGCCTAAAGCCCCCCAGCTTGATTTTAATAGCGAACTGAAACGCCTTAAAGCAGAGAATGCCGCACTAGACAAGCAATTGGGTAATTTTAGCACTGCTGACCAGTTTGCCCGTGCGGCCAATACCCCTGATAGTAACCCATTAGGTGCTTTTGCCGGTGGTGTTGCCCAAGGGGCTACGGCATTTGGTTATAAGCCTGGTGAAATAAACCCTAAAGATGCATTGGCCCAAGGTGCTGGCTCTATTGTTGGGTCATTATTTCCGATTGGTGCCGGTGCTGCGTTTGGCGGCTTACCTGGCGCAATGGCAGGGGCGGGTGCTGTTGGTTTTGGTGCTGATGTTGCCCGACAAGAAGCGGAAGTGCTGGCAGGGGAACGACAAGGTTACAATTTAACGAGCCCTTTTATTCAAGGTGGCTTAGGTGCTGCTTTAACACCTATTCCTTTTGCAGCCCGTGGTGCTAGTTTACCGGCAGCTATTGCAAGTGGTGCAGCCGTTGGTGGTATTACTGGCGCGGCTCCAGTTGCTATTGAAATGGCGACAGACCCTAACGCCTCAACAACGGCAGGTGATGTGCTTAATGCTGGCCTAATGGGTGCTGGCATTGGTGCTTTAGGCGGTGGTTTATTAACGGGTGGCAATGCAGCAGCAGTAGCCCCAGCGGTTAAACCCGCGATTAAAGAAGCTTTACGATTAACCGGCGGCACGATTGATGATTTACCACGGCTTGCGGGTCGTGAAGCACGTGGGTTGTTACCAGGTGCAGTAGAGCAACGCACGGCAGGGGAGGCCCCTGGAGTCTTTACCCGTGATAACCTGCCAAGCACGGTGGAAAGCGTTACCGTTGAGGATGCGCCAACTGTACAGCCTACCTATGCTGCCGAAGCCTTTGATGCGATACCGGAAACACCGGTAGCAGACCCGATGCCAAGCCCAATACGGGAGGCATTAGACGGGGTGAATACCACCACGTTTATGAGGAAAACAGAAGCTAACAAAGCCCTAAAAGAACTTGGGGCAGGAACGCACGCGATTGTGTCCGATGCCGGTCGTTATCGAGTGCTACCTAAAGGCGAGCCCATCCCTGATATACCAAGCCAGTTTAAACGTGGCGACACCATTACGATTGAGGGCCAACCCTTTAAGGTATTAAAAGAGCCGTTTGGCGATGTGGAAGTACGGGCCAAGGATGGCCAGGTGCGCATATTGCCACGGGAAGCGGTAGAACAAGCCTTGCAAGCCGAACAGGGTGGGGCTGATGCCTTAGCCACGTTTAAGCAGCGTGTGGATGACTTAGCCCCGGTTGATGAAGTAGGGGAAGTTACTATAAGCAAGGCTGATGAAATTAGCGCCATACGCGGCATTTTAGATGAGGCGCAAGGTGTCACCGCGTTAGAGATGCGGGCAACAGACTTTTTAGAGTCGTATGGTGTTAAAACCAAGCGCAATAAAAGCAGTTCACAGGGTAAGAACTGGATTGATGTGTTATTACCTGGCCAAAAGAAAGTAACCATTGAGGAAAAAGCGTCTGTAAGCATGTTGCTGGACAGATTAACCGAGGCCAACCCTAACGGTAAGCAGATTTTAGCCCGGCATATCCGCAAGAATGGCGGCATCAATTCCCTGCGAGAAGTCGTAGACGATATGATTGTGAATCATTCGGACTCTATGGACGAGGGCCAGGTGTTTGGCCTGCAAAACAAGTTAGCTGAAATAGATATACAGAACGCAGACGCCAAGCTGGAAGCAGCAATGGATGGGGCGAACCGGGCGTTTAGGCAAAACCTGGACATACTAGATAACGCCAGAAACCAGACAGAGTTTGATGCGGCAATGGCTCGCTTTGATGATGTGAATTACTCACTGATTCAACAAGAGCTGGTAGACGATTTAGGCGTGCGTGCAGGGCGAGTAGCCGAGCGGCTAGACGATACCGCCAAGCAAGTGGACAACCTGACCGCCAAGGTTGATGATGCGGCCAGACAATCGGAAGTATCCGAAAGTGTCCGGAACCGTCCGGAACCATCCGGAACCCAGCCAGAAACCGCGCAACAACGCTTAAACCGGTACTTTGAAGAATCGGGCATACGAGACCTGGACGAAGCACGGTTTGCTAAAGAGGGTATAGGAACAACTCGTACAGAGGCAGGCCTAGCCAAAAAAGCTAAGGCGATGGGAATTTCTGTAGAGGATGCTAAACGGTTAAAGGCATCGCTAGACGATACCGACCCGAATATTAAAGCCTTGCTGAAAGAGAAATTCGACCCAGAAACAGGCATCGGTCAGCAGCGGTTTGGGGACGAGCTACCACTTGAAGACCCTGAAATCCAAAAGCTTTACAGCCAGCTAACACCAGAAGAGCAAGAAATAGCCCGCATTGCCCAGCAGGCCATGAAAGAAAATCGGCCAATGGTTACCGAGTTTGCCAAAGAAATAAGCGGCAGTGGTAGTGGTACAGCAAGTGGGCGTGGTGGTGAGATTGCCACAGAGACGCCAATAGGCTTTACAAAGAGCGGCAAAGACTTGGCGATTGCCGTGTACAACGAAGACGGCAACTATCGGGTTCGTAAGCTTATCCCTAAAGCCACGGATACCAGCCGGTTTATCAATAAGCCCCGTATACTAAGCAACCAACAGCCCTATGTGGGGCCGTATGCCAATGTTTACAAAGGCTTGGGGCAGTTTAACGTTAATGATATGTTAAATAGGCTGCCTGCTGAAAGCCCTATTAAATCCAGTGATATTCAGAAATTATTGGAGTTTAGCCAACGGGTAGCGAATGACCCTAACCAGTCACCGGCCTTTAAGCGTCATGCCCAGATTATTTTGGATAGGCCGACCCCAAGGAATGTACGACGATGGATGGCGGAAGCAAATCGCATCGATGAAGCCACAGCCACCCAATACATGGAAGAAGCAAGGATACGCTGCTAATGGCTACTAAAGGACAATGCTTTGGTGCTGGCATGTTTGCCAAGAATCAGAATATCGGCAGTAATGTAGATGAAGCCTCTATTGAGCCAGAATTAATCAAAGACCCGCACTTGGCCGAGGTGTATACCAAGCACAGTGCTGAATACGACCAGGAGCTAATCAACTGGCAGCGTATTAAGAACGCCAAAGGTGTAGACGCTAAAACAGCGGCAGCCTTTGAGGAACTAACCGGTGTTAAATGGCAAAGCATTAATGGATTCTTTAACAGCCCTACCCAGTACCTAGGTGAAGACTTTACCAAGCCAATATTAGATGCTTTGGAAGGGATGCAGGAAGCAGACCCTAACCTGACGATAGCCGGTTACCGGCGTCGCATAAAGCCATTGGTGCAAGAAACATTAAACCGGGTTAAAGACCTGGATATGATTGCCCAGAATAAAGCATACGATTGGCTGCGCTACATTGAAGAAGGTGGCCCCTACTTCCGTAAGGGGATTAAAAACCCTGTAGCAAAGTTTGCAAGTAACGCGGTAGGCAACCTGGTTACCAATAACCCAGCCATTACCTTATACAACGTGTTCGAGTTTCTGCCAAAAGCGTTGGTATATGCCAATCAGAATGGTGATATGAGTGCAATGGGTCGCGCAATGCGACGGTATATGGATGCATCCGGCGGCAAGTTTTGGGAACGTATACCAGAGCTAGAGACTAAAGGGTTTTATGGTCAGCGTGCTAAAGGTAAAATCGCTGACTTTATGAATAAGAAGCTTGGCTTCGATAACCTGATTGACTTAACCGAGAACCCGCTACGGGGCATGTCTTACTATTTAGGTGAAGAAATTAAGCCGGGTACAGGTGCCAAGGCCATTGAAGATATTGCGTTCGCTTATCGCCCAGGTAATGAGCCGCAGATGATGTGGAACCACGAAGGCAAGGCCACGGTTATGCTGATGCGGTTTAGTATTAAATCCATGCAGCTGTATGGCTCGTTGGCTAAACAGGCTATCCAAGGTAATAAGAAGGCGGCAGCGTCACTGGCCATGTTCCATGTGATGACAGCAGCCCAAACCGGTACAGCAAGTAGCATACCAAAGCCAGTATGGGCAGCATTGCCAGAAGATATGCGTGAAGAATTAGAACAGTTTGAAGGAATTAGTGGTGCTATCGGGTTGGATATTGCCGAAAACACACAGCCATTTGGCGGCGTTGCATTTGGCCTCGGTTATAACATTGCTACAAGTGATTTGGCGGCGTTGTCCAAAATTCCTAAAGCTATCCAGCAAGGGTTAGAAGGCGACATTGCCGAGGCAGCTTACACCGGCGGGTTAGGGTTGATTATGGCAGCCCAGCTGGCACGAATACCCGGCGTCAATATGAACGCGATTAAGTTCTACAAAGCGGCAGTCAATGGTTCGTTTGATAACCTAAACCATATTGGCGATATGCCAGAAGAATTGATGAAGCAGTACAAGCTCGCTAAGGTTGAATGATATGGCGATAGACTATTCAGAGCTAGAGGAATATTTGAAGAAGCCCCTTGAAGGCGAGCATTCTTCAATTTCATTATCTTTTAATGAACAAGCACTGTCTTACGAGACGGTAGAGGAATACCTTAAGCATTTTCCTGAACAAAAAGAAGATTTTGTTTCTAAAGAAGAGCTTGATAAAGCGATAAAAACTAATTCCATGTGGACGCTGCACTGGTTCCCCAGAAGCCCAGTAGTTTCTATTCAGCTTCATGCCTCATGTTTGACAAAACTGCTAAGTATAAAGCTTAGCGAATAGCTCTTATGGATTTAGAGCAACGCCAGCGGTTGATAGTGACAGCCGCCGATGACGCACGTCTTCAAGCGGTATTGTTAGAGCAATGCAAAGACGATATCACCTTTTGGTTTAACACGTTTTGCTACACCTTTAACCCGCGGGTTGACCCTGGCACCATGCCGTTTAACTTGTACCCCTTCCAGGAATGGATGGTAAAAGAATGCTACCGCGCTATTGATGAGCAAGAAGATTTGCTGATTGAGAAAAGCAGAGACATGGGCGCAAGCTGGGTTATTGCTTTAATGTTCCAGTATTGCTGGTTGTTTCGCCCTGGGTGGCATTTTCTGATTGGTTCTTACCGAGAAGAAGAAGTCGATAAGCGCGGGGATATGTCCACCATCTTTGAGAAAATCCGCTTTAACCTGGAATGGTTACCACATTGGATGAAGCCAGAGGGCTACAACAGTAAGGCCCATGACAGCCATTTAAAACTAATGAACCCTGCCAATGGCAACACGATTGTGGGGAAATCGGCCACCGCTAACTTTGCCCGTTCTGGCCGTTATAGAGCGATATTCCTAGATGAGTTTGCGTTCTGGCCCTTTGCCGATTTGGTAATGGCCTCCACCTCACAATCCACTAATTGCCGGTTAGTCACCTCTACCCCCTTTGGGGCAGCCAACACCTTTGCGCGTTTGGCACAGGATGCCGACGAAATAGCATTACCGGATGAACTGAAAGCCGCATGAGAAAGCTTCGTCTCCACTGGTCTATTCACCCCGAAAAAGACCAAGACTGGTACGAAGCAAAAGCAGCCACAATGACAGAAGACGCCGTGGCCAGAGAGCTAGACATTAGTTATAACCTATCGGCAAGCGGTACGGTATTTAAAAGCGAGTTCAAGCGTGACATTCACGTGGTTAATTCCTTTGATGTGGAACCCACCAAGCTGGTGTATCGCACGGTGGATTACGGACGGGTGAATGCGTGCTTATGGGCACAGAAGCGGCCTAGTGGTGGCGTGACCATCTTCCGTGAACTGGTAATGGATTCCAACACGAAAGAGCAAGCGCAAGCGATACAGGGTATTAGCAATGATATTCGGTGTGATGGCTTTGATGATTTTGGCGACCCTGCCGGTGTTACCCGTAGCCATTTTGATACGGATACCACCTACGAAGAAATCATGGGGCGGTATGGCATACGGCCAACCCATTATGCCAGCAGCCGAATGCGTGAACGCCGGAAAGAAGGTATCCAGCTCGTAAAGCTGAAATTAAGCGAGCGCATAGGTGGCGAAGAAACGATACAGATTGTGGGCGATGCCTGCCCTAACCTGATTGCCGCCTTTGAATTTGGCTATCGCTACAAAACAGATAAAGAAGGCAATGTGGTGCATAACGATGCCATTCACGAAGAACACCCTTACGAGGATGTAATGGACTGCCTACGGTACTTAGTTTGCGAACTGTACCAGGTAGCCAATAACCCGACGTACGTGGAGCCACCCAAAGTTAACCACTATATTAGCCCGTACACGGGATATTAAGCATGCAATACACCGAAGACACCCCCCTGATTGGCAGTAAGAACATTGCCAGTCGGCTTAGCCACGGGCAAAAAGCGTTATTGGCCTCTCAAACCGCCGATTTATGGCGCAATACCCGTGACCACCAGCTAAGCGAGTATATCAACGATTCCCGCGAAGCGTGGGACTTTATGAACAACAACAAGCCGCAAGGGATGCGGAACTTAAACGAGATTGCCACAGGTGCAGCGGCAATGGCCCCTGGCCGTAAAATCCGTTTAGGGAAAATACCGGAAGTGGTACGGGCGTTGCTGTCAATCCAACACCGTAGCACCTTTAATAACGACGACCGGTTCTTTAAAGGCCAACCCCTGGATGAGTTTAGCAAAGAGAACATGGGGGTTGTTGAGCGGTATTACGAACAACAGTTTGGCGAGCAAAACATCAACATTAAATGGTTGCTCCATCGGATGAATACCATTGTGGATGGTACAGCCGCCAGTATGTGCCATTGGGAAAAGAAGACACGCGAAACCACTACCTATAAGCCTATCATTCTTTCACTACCTGGCCTAACCTCCATGCGATTAGGCACGTGGGAAAAGACGGGTGAAGTGGTGGAATACCAAGCTACCACGCTACGTAACCTGAACTTCAACGACTGGGTGGGTGACCCTGCCTCGGGTAATTTAGACGATTCGTTCTTTATCCGCCGGTATTACAAGCCCACCCACTGGGTAGAAGATACTTATAACCTGGAGAAAGGGAGTGTCTCAACCTATGGGGCATCCAACGAAACGGATGATACCGACACGGTAAAAGAGACGTTAGGCATTGATAACATTCGTCCCTCCATTACTTACGAGGAGACGGAAGGCAAGCGCTTTGCCATGCTAATGGTGCGCTACGACGATTTTGTGATTGATGGGAAGCGGTATTACAACCATTGCTTATTAACCCTGAATGATAAAGACGTTCTGTTCTTTGGGCCAAACGATTATAACCATGGGCGTAAGCCTGTACTGGTAACCCCGTATTTACCCATGCCAAACAGCTTGTATGGCCAAAGCGCGGTTAAACACGTGATACCGGCAGCAGAAGCGTTAGACAGCTTTGTGGATATTTCCATTGATGTGGGTAAGCGCGGCGTGCTGGATGTCCATTTAGTTAATAGCCGTGAAACGTATTTCCAAAAATCGGAAAATCTTATTGTACGTCCTGGGATGACTATACCTGTACAGGATATGAACAGCGTTAAGGCAATGGACAAGCCTATGCCGAATGTGCAGTTTGTCCAGTATATGGCAGAGATGCTAACCACCTTTATTCAAAACAATACAGGGGCCACGCCAGTATTTAGTGGGGAAAATCCACAGGGTAGCAATGTGACGGCCTTCCAGGTAAGCCAGCATGTGCAAGGGGGTTCGATTCAGTTTGAAACCCTAATCGAAGTATTTAACGCGCATGGCGTAGAACCCTTTATGCAAATGGTGCATAGCAACGCACAGCAGTTCTTTGAGGGTGAAGAAGAAGTCGCCGACAACAATAAAACCATTACCAGTGACTTACTACGGGGCGTGAACTGTAAGTGGCACCTGGTGGGAGTAACGGCTACCGAAAACCGTAACCGCCATATATCACAGATTCAGCAATTATTGGGTGAGATTGGCCCAATGGGTCGTGAGCAAGGGTGGCTTGTATACAAAGAAGATGGGGTTACCGAATTTGACCCGAATGCGGCCTTCAAAATCCTATTAGAGCAGTCGAAATTCCCTGATGCCGAGGAGGTAGCACAATATGTCACCAACGCCGAATTACAAGCTACCAGAGGATTCGGAGCAAATCCACAAGATGCTGGCGCAATTGACCCGACAACCGGGTTACCAATGGCTGGCGGCCAATTACCACCAGTTGGTGGACAGCCCCTCCCCCCAGAATTTGACGGGGGTGGACCGGGTATTGCAGATATCCCGGCAGCATGACCGAGAGGAAGGGCTAAAAGAGCTATTTCAGAAAGTGGGCGACATTGAGCGCCAGTTTAACGAGACACGGGAGACATTGAATGACCACCACGGACGTATTGGATGAGCTACAGGATTTAGCGAATGCTGAACCAGAGCAACAGCCAACCGACACCCAAGAGCCTGATGCTGTACAGACAAGCGAAGGCGATGACACAGGAAATAACGACGCTGACACCCCCACCCCTGACGGTGGGGTTTTTAATAGGGACGAAACCGAGCAACCAACCGATGGTGATATTCCATCCGGTGATGATGCATTACCCCCTACCGATGGCGCGGGTGATTCACAGGATACTGGCGAATCCGATAACAGCGATATTCTCAAGGCATTAGACGGGTTAGATGAGTCCGTTGGTGATGTTGATATTGAACCGCCAAAAGCATTAAGTATTGATGAGCAATACGAGGAGATGACGCAGAAGTATCAGCAAAATACAACCGCTCTCCGAAACTTTAACCCCTCTCATGGACTGCCGGAAATCTCTGTCAACGGTAAGCCTCTTTATGAGCTGCCCACTGAACAACAAGATGAATACCTGACTGAATTACAGGACCAAGGTAAACAATCAAGTTACTGGGAAGCTGCAAATGCTATTAAACAGTATCAGAGCAACCAAGGATTATATCAACGAGCGTATGAACAACACAAGGCAGAAGAGCAACAACTAATTACCCTTCATCATGTTCGAGAATATGACGAGGTTCAAAAAGAATTTGTAAAACAGGTCCCTGGCCTAGAGCAATTTATACCACAGGCGAATGCGGCAATTGAACAACGATTGCAGAGTGACCCGAATTACGCACAACAATGTTTAACCCGTGATGGCAAGCAACGGGCTTTAGCGGCACAACTGAAACGGCAAGGGGCATTCGACCAACTTCGCCAAAAGTATGGGCCCACCAAAACTGCGCCACCTTCGGCACCAGACGCCAATGTCTCTAGCAAGAAGGTCCCCGCCGCTAATGCCAAACGCATTTGGACGCGAGCCGAAATCGACAAGCTGACAAGAGCGGAATATGCCAAGCACGAGAAAGACATCGACAAGGCAATGGCAGAGGGGCGGATTCGTTAGCAATCCAACCTTTAGGAGAGTAAGCAATGACTTACCCAGCCAATTTCATTCCAGAGATTTGGAGTAAGAAGCTCCAGAAAATCTTTGACCCCAACAGTGTTTTTATGGACGTGGTAAACCGCGACTATGAAGGCGAAATCAAAAAAGCCGGTGATACTGTTAATGTGCGCACCTTTGGTGACATCACGATTAACGATTACACCAAAGAGCAAACCATCTCTTTTGAAGCGTTAACCGACCCGATGGACACCATCACCATCGCCCAACAAAAGTATTTTGCTTTTAAAGTGGACGATATCGATAAGGCCCAACAGGACATTAACGTATTAGAGGGATACACAAAACGGGCCGCTATTGCTATCCGTAATAAGAAAGACCAACACATTCATGCCATTGGGTATGCCAATGTGGATGCCAGCAACATTACCGGTACCAGTGGTTCACCAATCACCCTAAGCACGTCGAATATCTACGGCTACATCGTGGATATGGGCAAGCAGATGGATGACCAAAACTGCCCCATGGATGGCCGCCACCTAGTGGTAAACCCTTCCACCAAGGCACTATTGCTGAAATCTGACGAATTTACCCGCGCAACTAGCTTGGGTGATGATGTTATTCAAAACGGCAAAATCGGTAGCGTGGGCGGCTTTACTGTTCACTGTTCTACCAACCTTAACGCAAGTGGTGGTAACACCCCATTGCTAGCATTAACGAAGGACTTTATTACCTACGCTGACCAAGTGGTTGACGTGGAGAATGTTCGTCCTTACGACATGTTCGCAAACGCCGTTAAGGGTCTGTATGTATACCAGGCACACGTTCTGTCCAACCACGATGGTTGTGGTGCAGTTCTGTGGGCTTCTGGTACCTAATAGGGAGAAAATTCTATGGATATTACACAACGGGAACAAGAACTTGACCAGCTTAAACGCGCTGGCCGAGTTGATGACACCAAGTTGTTTCGCGTTCGTCGTCGCTTTGCGGAAGTATGGAACCCCTGCCCTGGGGGTAACATTAGTTCCTTTTTAGGCGGCGATTACGATGTTGAGTTTATTGGCGAAAACACCAAGGCCACGGTTGAAAAGTTCTTTACTTTAAAAGAGCCCGAACCGGACGTGGTAGAGCCGGAACCCGACATTGAACCCGAACCCGTAAAACCTACCCCCAAGAAGCGCACTCGCAAAAAAGCGAGCGCGTAGCTCCTCCTCCCCTGACTTTAAAGGCTGGCCCCATTGGGCTGGCCTTTTTTGTTGGGGTATTGAAAGACACCTCTTATGGCTGAAACATTTCTACAGGTATACGCCGACATTGCGCGTGAAGTTGGCCTAAACCCCACCATTACCGAGTTTAGCGAGAATGATGGTAGCGCTGACATTGTGCAATGGATGAACGCGGGTTATCGGCATTTACTAGGCCGTATTCGTAACGATGGCGTGGTTGAAAACGGCACCGGCTCCCTCTCGTTAGTGGATGGCACCCGCACCTATAGTGTGGCCAGTGATATGGCCCCCAATGGTATTTACACCTGGGGAATGAAAAACACGACAGACAGCTACAGTAGCCTAAAGGCAGCGACTAAAGAATTTATCCACCGGCAATACAGTAATTACCTAACCTACGAAGCCCAGCCGGAATATTACTATTATGAGGATATGGATACCGTTGCCTTTTACCCGGTACCGGATGCCAGCTATACCGTGTCCTACGAATACCGGAAGCAACCGACAGAGAGTACCAGCGAAACCGCGACCTTTGGCATACCGGATGATTGGCTGGATTACATTAAAAAGCATGCCCAGTTGATGTGGGAAAAGCGAAATGGGTTAGGGAGTTGGGAAGGCACCTTAATGGAGCGCGAAGAAATACTGCACCGCATTG
Organism: bacterium; assembly: GCA_030429585.1. Taxonomy (GTDB): domain Bacteria; phylum Cyanobacteriota; class Vampirovibrionia; order Vampirovibrionales; family Vampirovibrionaceae; genus JAUIEU01. Next base: position 764,438 of record JAUIEU010000001.1, read on the forward strand.
TGGTGAATCAGGCATTAGCCGCACCAGCCACCTTTACTTCTAGTGTGGTGATTCCAAACCGTGTCACGGGGTGGAGTAATACCAATGCATAACCCATTTGGAATGGCACTACTCTCAAACCAGTTTAACAATACCCAGTTAAGCCCACAGCAAGAATCAGGCTTCCAGCAGTGGGCGCCAATGAATATACCGGTGCTAGACCAATTACGCGCAATGGTTGGCACAAGTGACTACGATTACCGAGGGTTTTACAACAACCCAATGAGTCAAAAGGGTATCAACCCCAACGACGGGCAGATGCACTTTACAGACTGGTATAAGAAGCCCCAGCACCCAACCTTTAGCAACGAGAGTTTTTACGGGTTTAAGGGTAACCCTGGCCAATGGGCAGGAAATAGCTACTTACCTAACCCAGCTTACGAAATACTTAACGCACACTGGAACCGTAAGCCATCTACTGGCTTTGCCCTGACCCCTGACCCGCTACAGAGGCCTTTGTAATGGCTAAGGACAAGCGCAAACTAAAGCCATTTGCCTGGTTAGCCAACTTTGAAGGGCAAAACGAAAAAGACAGTGACTTTTTTATTCAGCCGTCCAGCGCTAAAAAAATAACCAACCTGCACTACAGCAAAGATGGGCAGGTAAGCAACTATGAGCAAGGGTATACCGCCTTTACCAGCCAGCTCGAAAGCGGGGCAGGTATTGACGGGCTTAAGTATTACCGAGAGGCAGACGGCAGCGAACACCTACTAACAGCGGTTAATGGAAAACTATTAGATACCAATTACAGCACCGGTGCCACAACCGCCACCATTACCAGCGGCTTAACGGCAGGTGAATTATTAACCGCAGCCATTATGAATGGTGAGGTGTATTACGGGGATGGCACCGCCACAGTACGCCATTGGGACGGCACGACCGATGCAGCCATAACAGCGTTTAGCGATGGCTCTAATACCTACGACCACCCCGAGATTTTAATTAATTATTCGAATCGGATGGTACAGCTTAACTTTAATGGGTATACCAGCCATATTGCCATTAGTGATTTACTTGACCCTGAAACCTGCACCGTCGCAACCACGAACGATACCGATGGGCTAATTACCCAGATTAACCCTGGGGATGGTTACGAATTAAAAGCAGCAGAACGCTTTTACAATGCGGCAGCCAACCTGGAAGCCTTGGTAATCTTTAAAGAAAAAGGGATTTACCTATTAACGGGTACAACGCCTAGCACCTTTTCCGTTCAACAGATACGCGATGACATTGGTTGCCTGAATAAAAACTGTGTGGCCCGTGTAGGCCCTGACGTATTCTTTTTAGATGAGAACAACGTTTACAGCTTTACCACCAGTTTGCAAAATGGGACGTTGCAACAACGGGCACTTGGCAGCGATAAGGTAAAAGAAACGCTGGCCACCATGAACCTGACGTATAAGCATAAAGCGTGGGTTCAGCACATGCCGTGGCGGCGAGAGGTTTGGTTTGCCATTCCGACCGGTGCCTCTCAAGTGGCCGACACCATACTGGTTTACCGGTATAGAACAGACGACCAAATTGGCACCCAGCAAGCGTTTTGGACAGTTCGAAAGAATGCCCCAACTATTGCGGGATTAGCAGGCGATAAGCGTTTATTTACCGGTACCAGTGACGGCTATGTAAACGAGTGGTTTGGGGTAAGCACTTATAACGGTACAGGCATTAACTTTAATTATTGCTATGCCCCCCATGGGTTTGGTAACCCTGCCCAAATAAAGCAAGTAAAGCAGATGTATGCATGGTTTAAAATCCGCGAAGACATCAACATTACGGTAAAAACCCGCTGGCAAAATAGCCGATTATGGAACCAGTCTACAAACCTAAGTAAACGTATTGCGGTTGGGGATTTGCCGTTATACAACGCAGCGGTATTTGGAGCTGAAGAATACGGAGAAAGTGGGGGGCAATTACGGATGGTTCCCTTACGTCCGTATGGGGGAGGAAACCAGTTAGAGGTGGAGATAGCAGGCACCACCGGTGCAACGGGTATTGAGTTTTTAGGGATTACGGGCTTTGTCGAGTTCGGTTCCCCATTGACGGTTTATAGATAACCAGGAGTAAGGAATATGGCGACTTTATCGCGGCTGAAATCAGCCGAGATTAGCAACGGCAATGTAATTAATGCGGATGATATCGAAGCGGAACTAGACCAACTCGTTAATGGCCATAACGACCATGAAACCCGCGTTGATGATTTAGAGGCAACCAATACAGACTTAATCGCCTCTGATTTAATAAAAGGCGGCAAGGTATCCGGTGCTGGCGTTAATGCCCAAACCGGCACCACTTACACCGTACTAACCGGCGACCGTAATAAGCTAGTAACCCATAGTAACGCCTCTGCTATTGCCGTGACGCTCCCGCAAGCAGGCTCTACAGGGTTTGCCAGTAACTGGGGTTATGCGGTTAAAAACCTTGGGGCGGGCTTAGTCACCATTACCCCAACCACCAGCACGATTGATGGTGCATCCACCTTAAAGCTAGTTACAGGGCAAAGCGTCTTTATTTACAGCGATGGTTCCAATTATTTTACGGCGTGTGGCGATGGCCCCGTACCGTTAATTGTTGTAGAAGACCAGAAAAGTAGCACGTCTGATGGTGGCACCTTCACTTCTGGGGCCATGCGCACCCGTGACCTAAACACCATCGTGACCGACACCCACGGGATTGCCTCGGTAAGTAGTAACCAAGTGACCTTGCCCGCAGGAACCTATGAAGGTTCCTTTAGAGCGCCGGGGGCGTTCTGTAATGACCATCAAGCCTATTTATACAATGCCACTGATACAGCCTATGTGACTGGTGCGCTTGGCTCTAAAGCGTTTGCGTCGCGTGTTGGTGGTGTACATAACCTTGATTCAGTGTGCCTAGCCTTTAGATTCACTATTGCTAGTAGCAAGGCTTTTGAGCTGCACCATGAATGCGCTGTGACGCAATCAACCAACGGTTTTGGTGAAGGCTCCTCTGCATTAAATGGGGATAACGCAGTGTACACGTCGATTACATTTAGGAAGGTTGCCTAATGGATATTGCATTAACTTTAGAGAGTTTTGTGCCGGCGGCAAAATACCGTGGCAGCTTAACCGATAACACCCAAGCCGCCTATGACGCATTAGAGTGGAGCGACGATAGAAAAAAACCCACATGGGAATCGCTACAATCCGCATGGCCTGACGTGGAGAAAGCCGATAAACAGGCCAAAATAGGGCAACGGCTATCCGTTAAGTTTGAGGAATTACTTAAGCAGGTAGGCCCGCAATTAAGCGCCGCCACTGTAGATGAAATCATCCAGCTAGAAGCGATTGGCAACCGGTATTTACGATACGGGCAAGTAGCTTTATGGCAGCAGAAGGTAAAGGAATACGTGCCTAGTGCAGAAGAAGACCGCCCACTTGTAGCCCAATTAAAACCACAAATCTTAGCCGAATTTGACTAGAGAGTAGGACACAATGAGCGAATATCTAATCAAACATGCCGAGGCCGAGATTAAATCGACCTATGGGGATACGGTTTATGTAAAGCCGAAGTCGTTATTAAAGTTTGGACAAAACACCACAGTTGGGACTACGGAAGAAGTGGTATTGGAACTGGGCGGGGAGACTTACGTTTCTTCTAACCTGATTGATACCGTCTCGTCATCCAGTGCCAGTGATTCGGTAGAAGTAAAAATAGAAGGCCATTACTTAAGCGGCACCGATTTGGTATTTAGTGTACAGACGGCCACATTAAACGGGCAAAACAAGGTAACGCTATCCCAACCTTTAGTACGGGCCACACGGATTTATAATAACAGTGGTACCAACTTAGTTGGGGATTTATACGTTTACCAAGATAGTGCCATAACAGGCGGTGTACCGGATGATTTAGCCAAAGCCCATTTGCAGGCTTTAGCAGAAAACAACCAGAGTACCAAGGCGGCAACAAGCTTTAGTTATCAAGACTACGGCATTATTACGTCGATGTATTACTCGGTAAACAAGAAAACCAGTGCAACGGTGGATTTTAAGCTAAAAATCCGAGAGCAAAACAAAGTGTTTCGTACACGGTTTGTTGCCACTGGGGGGGGTGCGTCGGGGTTACACCAGGTTCAGTTTTCCCCTTATCTTATTGCGCCTAAAAACTCTGATATTGAGGTAACAGCGATTGCGAACCAAACCAATGTTTCGGTAACGGCAGGGTTTTATTCATTCCTTGCAAAGGTGGGGACATAACCTAATGGCGATGGAGCGTAACTAGGTAATGCGGCAACTACCCAAAGCACCCGATGGCTTTACCCCTGGCAAGTCCGGTGAAGAAGTGCGCGGCCCTGACGGCACCATTTACCAGAAAACCCATGGTAAGTGGAAAGCAATAGCTAACCCTAACAGTAGTATTGATGCGATTGCCAAGGCCTTACAAACAGCCTCTATCCCTGGCGAAAAAGGCGACAAGGGAGAAAAAGGCGACCCAGGCCAACAAGGTAAAGAAGGCCGCCGTGGTGAAAAAGGCGACCGTGGCCGTGATGGTAAAGAAGGCCAACAAGGGGAACGTGGCGAACGCGGGTACCCTGGCCTACCTGGCAAGGATGGTAAGGACGGGCTAAAGGGTGACCAAGGCGACAAGGGAGAAAAAGGCGACCCCGGCGCGGATGGGTTAAGTGCTTACGAGATTGCAACCCAATACGGATTTACTGGCAACATTGATGAATGGCTAGAAAGCCTAAAAGGCAAAGATGGGATAAACGGCCAAAGCTTTGGCGGGGCTGGTGGTAAAATCCAGCGCAACCGTTTATTTATGGGGGCAAGTGACCCCACCGCTCAAGAAGGGCGAGACGAAGACAAGTTTTTAAATTATTCAAGCAATGAAATATTTGAAAAGGTTAGCGACACCTGGACAAGCCGTGGCACCCTTGGTGGTGGCGGTGTTACCGATGGTGATAAGGGGGACATTACCGTTAGCGGTAGTGGGGCCACTTGGACGATTGACGATGACACGATTGGGCTTGATGAATTAAGCGCAACAGGCACCCCAAGTAGCAGCACCTACTTGCGTGGCGATAACACGTGGGCAGCAGTAGCAGGGGGTGTCTCTGATGGCGATAAGGGTGATATTACTGTGTCAGGTGGCGGTGCTACTTGGACTATTGATAGCGGCTTGGACGCTGCAAAGCTCGCAGACGGCTCTGTAAGTGATACCGAATATCAATACCTAAATGGGGTTACCTCTGCCATACAAACCCAAATAGACGGGAAGGCAGCAACAAGCCATACCCATGCGGCCAGTGATGTAACCAGTGGCACCTTTGCCGATGCGCGAATAGCGGAAAGTAACGTTACCCAGCACGAAGCGGCTTTAACGATTACTGAAAGCCAGATTAGTGATTTAGGCCACTATACCGATGAACAGGTAAGAGATGCTATTGGCACAGCCTTAACGGCTGGTGCAGGCATCACAGTAACCCCGGATGATGGGGCAGACACAATTACCGTGGCCAGTACCATTACCCAGTACACAGACGAGATGGCACGGGATGCGCTAGGCACCGCGCTAACAGCAGGGGCTAACATTACCATTACCCCGGATGATGGCGCGAATACCATCACCATTGCGGCCACGGATACCGACACCACAGACCATACCGCTTTAAGTAATATCGGCACCAACACCCACGCCCAAATAGATACCCATATTGCCAGTAGCAGTAACCCACACAGCGTAACCAAAAGCCAAGTAGGCCTAGGTAATGTAGAAAACACAGCCCTATCCGCCTGGGGGGGCACCACTAACGTCACTACACTAGGAACCATCGGCACAGGTGTTTGGCAGGGGACAGCCATTAACGCTACTTATGTAGGCAACCTGCCCGCCAGTAAGGTAACCAGTGGCACGTTTGATGCCGCCCGTATTCCTGATTTATCCAGTAGCTATCAGGCGGTGGATGCAAACGGGGGTATTCAGTTGGCGAGCATGGCAGATGCTACGGCGAATAACAGCACCATGTATTACAGCACCGACCAAGGCACGGTGGTTTGGAAAGATAGCGGCGGCAACGTGAAGAAGCTATACAGTGGCCCTGCTATTTATGCGAGTGCCTTGTAATGGCATTACCTAGTTTTATGAATACGGATTTTGGTAACCGTTTATACAAGTGGATAATGGCCAAATTCATAGAAAAAGATACGCCGGGGCTAAAAGAATTAACCGATGGGGATGCCCCTAACAACCTACTTTATTACAGCACAACACAGAATACAGTTGTTTATAAGCGGTCTAGCGGGGCGGTGGTTACGCTGTTAAAAGAGTTGTTATAGGTTATGCCCTTTACCCCAATAGAACGGGCACAGGATGCCACAGAATGAACAGATTGCGCATATTATGGCAGCGTTACCGGGAACATTATTGGGTACTATGGGGTGGCTTGGGCGTTGGTTTGATGCAACCCCTACACACGAAATGGTGTGGCCTAAGCTTCTCGGGGGGCTTATGGTATCAGGCTTTACCGGATTATGCGGTGGTGTGCTTGCCTATAACCTTGGCGCTCCTTCTGGGATGGTTTTCTTTATATCAGGTATATGCGGGGCGTATTCCGAAAAAGCCTTGGATTTACTATGGAACATTGCCCAATCCATTATTAAAGGCTTAGCGGGGGCAGGTAAATAATGGATATTACCTTGCTATGGAGTACAGACGGTTTCCCCCCACGTTGGTTTTGTGGCGTGTGGACACAGTTCCACGGCTGGACACACATACTAGCTGATGCCGTTATTTTTGTATCGTACTACCTTATTCCGCTGGTACTATTGCAAACCCTTAAGCGGGTGTTATGGGATACCCACAGGCATATTGTTTTTAACTTTGCCGTATTTATCTTTTGTTGCGGCATTACCCATGCGCTTGATTTGCTGATGTTCTGGTGGCCTGCCTACCGGTTATTAACACTAGCCAAGGTGATTACCGCCATTGTATCGGCATACACGGTGTGGCGGATTCTTCCACAATTTATCCGTGTGGTGAATGGGCATAAAGCGGAAAAACTATTAAAGGCGCGGCTACATGAGTAAGCGTATTTATCTCTGTGATGACGATACCCACACGCTGGAAATATTTAAGCGTTTTCTAACCAGCTTGGGCTATCAGGTAAAAACCTTTAACAGCCCCGGCGCCCTGATAGAGGCAGTGTATAAGCTACCCCCTGATACCTGCCTAATAGATTCGCGTATGCCAGCGCTAGACGGGTTAAACCTATACAAGTGCTTAAAGGCGATTGAGTTTAAGGGGGCCATTCATGTGATGAGTGCCCACGGGGAAATAGTGGAACTAAATACCAGTAAGTTTTATATACGGGCCAAACCCCATAACGCAGAAGGCTTACAAAAGCTATTGGAGATGCCATGCAACTAACCCATACCATTTACTTTGACCGCCAGCCTGACAGCATCTATGGCGTACTTACCCTGCAACGCGCAGAAAAAGGCAAGGCTTTTAAAGTGTTTGAACGCTTCCCATGCTCTAGCGGGCAGCGTGGCAATACCACCACAGATTGGGTACAGGGTAAAAGCCCAACACCAATGGGTGTGCATTGGATGAGTACCAAGCAGGAACACCTGCAATTTGAGCCTAAAGGCACACCCTTTTATCCAATGGGTACTAGCAAGGGTAGCCGCCGGATAGAGCAACCAGACGGGCCACAGTATCGAGAGCATATCGGCCTGCACTTAGAAAACCGTTTCCCCGGCACGGCGGGTTGCCCTGCCTTGCTATGGGATACACCAGAGCGTGAGTGTAGCGCATGGGCGTTGTTTGCCTATTTAGACAAGCTACATAAGTACGAGCCTTATATCCGGTTTGTGGTGCTGTGATTGAATGGGTTATTTCCTTTGCTATCGGTGGTGCTGCGTTTGTCAGCAATCAGGTAGACCATTACTTTGCCCGGCGATTTCAAGCCCGAAAGATACTCTGTGAAAAGAAAGATATTTGCGAGCCCCTTAAGAAATATGTGGATTTAGATAATGACACTGCCCCAGCCACTGATAACCCCCGACAAGAAGCACGGATACGTATTGGCCCAAGCGTATACATACGAGTGGATAAAAGAGGGCAAGCGATTCCGGTTGACTGTCCCAGAAGGGGAGCCAACCGATGGTGCATCAGTCCCTAGGGCTTTATGGAGTATTATTCCCCCTGACGGGTTGCACAGGGCCGCAGCCATCCCACATGACTTCCTATTTGCGCGTCAAGGTGGAAAACGAAAGCCATTACCCCCAGGCAGCTACCAGGTTCATACCAAAGAAGGCTGGAAAGATGTAGCCGATGTTTACGGCCCAGAAGCCGCTATATGGACACGCAAGGAAGCAGATAGATTATTTGGTCGGATGCTGCGAGAGGCTGGCGTTGGTATGTTTCAACGTCGTGCCATGTACCGTGCTGTCCGTACTTTTGGCTGGATTTGGTGGCGCACCTAGATTTCCATCCCCCATTCCCAATCCCCCTGATACCCCCTTGGTGTAATGCCGAGGGGGTTATTTTTGTGCTTAATCTTCCATCATTTTGATAAATTCAAGCGTCATATCATAAGGAATATTCCTATTTAAAAGCTCTTTGACGTTTTCCAATATCCAGTAAGCACGCAAGCAAGACTCATGTATTCGGTTATTAGTCGTTTCCAACTCATCGGTACAGGTTGGCATTTTCTTAACTTCTACAAAATCTTTCATTACCCAAAAGCTCCCACAATAATCATCATACCCCATACAAACCCGCCCACAACGATAATGATAGGCAGGCATGCAATAACCGCAAGTAGGCTGATATAAACGCAGCATCCTATAAAGCCAACTACGGCTAAAATACAGACCAGTATCAGGCCTAGTCCTAATTCAACCTGTTCCCACATCACCCCAACCCCTCCGTATCCTTAAAAGCTTCAGGCAACTCATGTAATGGCCTCCAAGCAAACGGCTCTATACAGGCATCAAACCCATCTTGGAATTCATGCCGCCATCCTACATGCCAAGCACTCGCATAATACCCTTCAACTTGGCCAAACTTAGTGTAGCCAATAGTAAGAGGAACCAGCAGTAATACCCTTTCTTGTGGGTGTGTTGGTGCTGTGCTCATAGGGCGCCAAGGGCTAAGGTCTGCTTTTAGCAATGCAGCCTTACGGGCTTCGATTCTTTTCATTATATCGCTAGTCATTAAGCAACCCCTCCGTGGCTTTGAGGGCTTCTCTGGCTTTATTACCCCATCTATCATCTGCAATATCAGGGTCGTAACCTGTCCAATCCCTGTAGATGCTCCCAAGCTCACCAACTGGTAAAGATGCAGACTCTTTATATCGGCGTGTACCATCTGGCTTTAAATCAGCGTAGTAAGCCAAGGCACTCCGCAGCAAATCTACCCCTTCCCGCCAAGGCTTCACTGCTGCCTCAATCTTATCGGCCATGTATTGCTCGGCGGTGGGTTGGGTATCCATATCTTCTTTTGCAACAAGTAACGTCTTTTTTATATGCTCGATATAAGCATAATCCTTATTTGCAAATAGCAGAGATGAATCATAGGAAGACAATACCCCTTGTCCAATAGATATTAACTCTTTATTCTTCTCCACCAGCATCGCCACTTGCGCGTTGGTCTCGTCTCGTTCGCGCTTAAGGCGTTCATTCTCACCAATTAAACGGCTGTATTCTCTAACGTCAATAGTAGCGAGTTTGGCCTCCAGCTCCTGTATCCGCGCTTTATCGGCGGCGGTTTGTTGGGCGGTATAGGCTTCAACAAGGTAAACGCCATCTTGCTTGGTCACACCAAATGGCGGGCCTACGGATATATTGAGGGCCACATCTTCAGCCGTCAGTGGTGGTGGGTTATCGTTTACCGTCTTATCCATAACTTGCGCTCCTCTTGGTATTCAAGGTTATTCTCTAATGCTTTGTGGTCGGCTTCTAAATCAGCAATGTACTCACTGTAAGAGGTGTAGCCTAGCCGGGTTAATGCCTGCTGAACCATGGGGGATATCGGTGGGTTATCGTTGGTGGTCATTGGGTTTACTCCATGTATTAGGATGGTCAATGGTCATGGTATAGCCACAGCACTTAGGCCAACCATGTTGGAAGGCATTAGCGCTATCGACTTTCTGGGTACTGCTACAATTGCGGCACCATACCTGCCCACGTTGTAGGCTTGGGTGGCAGTCAGTTAGTTTTTTATGAATGGTGGTCATTAGGTTGTTTCCTTTCGCTAATAGAAGTCATACGGGCATCACAGTCCTGGATAAGATTCTCTAATCGCTCGCGCCGTTCGTCCTTTGGTAATTCCCATGACATTGCGAGTAATGCACCTGCCATTTCGCCATGGATACGATGTAATTCAATCCAGTCTTTAAACGACAGGGTTATGGTGGGCAGGTTACACATCACCCCTCCTCCCCATCACGGCGGTTCCATGCGGTTTTAATACGTTGCCATAAGCTTATGCAGGGCTTCCTTTCAGGAATACCGGCAACCGTAATAGGGTTAGAGCCCCAGTAGTGAGCATAATGGTCGTAAACGCTAGGCCAAGCTGGCCCCCACTGCATTGCTATACAAGGCTCTTTTATTAACGGTTGTTTGTTAAAAGCAAGATTCCACCCATGGGCAATAAATAACAACTTTTGTAGTTTCATCAACGTAAGCGGGTTGCCTTTATCAATCGCTAACTGGATTAAGTAATCAGCAACAGCTAAAACAGGATAAGGCTTATAGTCACTCATCACACGCCCTCCGGTTTCTTGGGTAGTGGCTGCCAATGGGTAGCGGTTGTATATGACCGAAACCCTGTAGGCACATTCACAGAAGCCCCACCAACGCCCTTGCCGCGCTTAGCTAAAAGCTCGTACCATTTACCATCTTTGTACGCACCATATAGTGCTTTAGATTTACTATCCATAGGCGCACACTCAAGCGGATACCAGCCATTTTTATCCGGCGCATACGTTTTGCCGTTGTGTTCAATCATTGTGGGGGTTCCTCTAAATGTTCATTTAAAAATCTGCGGGTTAGTTCCCCTTTTATAGTGGGGTAACAACCGATATACCTAATATTCTTGTAAAACTTAGTCTTTTGCGCCTGACTACCATCAAGCCCGTAATCAAACGCGGAAGCCGCCAATCTTACGATAGCTTCAATATCTACATCGTTAGGAATATTCATCACTCCACCTCCAAATGGATATAATTGGCGTTTTCTAGTGTTCCAACAATGTCGTTAATAACACCTTTTAACCGCTTTATTTCTTGGTCTTTAGCATAAAGACTGGCAATAACATCCTGATAGCAGGTGTATCCAAACGGCTCTGCCCACGATAGTATCCCCTGCTTAAGCAATGCGTTTTCTTTTACAAGTAAGTCAAGCCTTGTGCGCAGCTCTACATACTGGTTAGGGTCTATCATCACTCCACCCCCATATCATGCGCTAACGCATGCGCACGCTTGCAGTCGTCCTCGGTGGCGTAGCAGGGGATATTGAGGGCAGCGAAGGCAGTCAGTGCCTTGTTGTGCATTGGGCAGTTATTGTAATCGTGCCAAAACCAAGCACCTTGATTTCTCATCCAAGTTAAGCGCATCTCCTCCACCGTCAGCGGCTTGGGTGGCTCTTTGCAGTCGCATCTGCAATGCTCCGGCTGGGGTATGGGGATGTCAATATATAAAGTTACAGGGAAGTCATCAGGCTTAGGAATACCTAGCCAAGGCTCACCGTCGTTTTGTCTAAACCAATTTACCCGCCAGTAATCTTTAGATTCTACAGCATCCAGCACCGGCCCTAGCTGGGTGTAGTTCTCGTATACCGTGCCTTTTTTGAATACTTTAGTCATTAGAAAAGTTCCCTTTTCGATAAATACAATGTGCCTATGCCGCTATAAGCTAAACCCATTGTGGGGTTGTCGTGAAAGATAGCCTCAATAAACGATAGGCCAATAAAAAACAAACCTATAAGCAGACTCACCTACAAACCCTCCTTAGGTTGCTCGCTCACTCGCGGTAAATACTCAACGGTTGCCTTGTTTCGTAAGGCAAATTCAATAATCATCAACCAGTAAAGTTCTGTTTCTTTCCCAATGGTGTATTCATGGGGGACCTGATAAATACTCCACTCCGGCCACGTTATCCGCACCTGCTGGGCGAGCTGGCAGATGTGTTGGAGGGCACTTCTCTCGTTATCAAAAATAAATGCTGGTTTATTAGAAACAGGCACAAAGCCTTGTAATGGTTTATGAGTTTGGCCAGAGTCAGGATTTATAGTTACCCGCACCCATTCCACAGGTTGCTTTAGCTTGTCAGCTGTAACCATAGAGCTTTTTATTGCATCACCTAAAGCATCAGCCGTATGGTATTGTGGCTCGTCGATGATGGTGAAGGGGGCATCGTGGTTATCCAAGCAAGCTAGTGTCTGCCAAAGTTCTTGTTCTTGGTCAAACCTCACAAATGATGCTGTGCTTAGAATATCGAACTTCCAAAGATACCCTAAACTATCTTTCACCCGGCACCCCGGATGCGCCACCATAAACCGGCGGGCTTCCAGTGCGGTTTGCAGTTGTTGGCCTTTTTTATACATAGGGTTGAACCTCTACCGTTACGACAACATTGTCAGCAACCACAACACGGCACTCCCCATTTGGGAACTTGCCATTCCCTAACTCACCATGCATGCGCTTAACATCCTCCGTTAAAATACGGGTCTCAATTTCAGTTAAATCAATACCGATAACACGCTCAATAAACCGTAGTTTGGCGTGTTCAGATACAATCAATTCCCGCTCTTTTAATTCTGAAAGGCGAAGGTTAATACTAGCGAGTATGTTTTTGGCTTTTTGGGCCTCACGTGCAGCGTCAGACGCAAGTTTTTTACGATAATTATAATTTTCCTGCGCTTCTTTCATTTGGGTTTTTAGCTGTTTTAGTAGTGACAATTCATACTCCTTTCATCAAATCCTTATAACTGTGCAAAATAAACTTGTCCTGTTGATACTGGCTATTAACCCGCTGCCGTTGGGCCTCCACTAGCGCCCTGTCGCGTTGAGCCTTGGCATACTGCCTTCGCTCCTCTAAACCGATTAACAACCGCTGGCAGGTATCGTGGGGGCGTGTGGTGGGGAAGGCAGGTATCACACTTTCAACCCCTTTAACGCCAGGTCTAAAATCCGGGCAAACTCTGACTGGCTAAACAGGGTGTACATCTCCTTGCTGTACCGGCCCTGTCGGTTAGCTGTGGTGCTGGATACCATCACAAAGGCTGTCGGGTTAGAGGCGCGGATATGCTCACGAAACCCCTTTATCCGGCCAAGCAAAGGCCGCTCGGTAATGTTGCATGGGCTAAGCATTGAGTCCCTCCAGTGCTTCATATTGAGCATGAAAGTCTTCAGGGCTATAACTTTCGCAATCCAGTGCATCCCAAACGTAATAGCGGTGATTCCAAATACCTTGGGCTGGTGCTTCAGAAACGGTCACAAGGTTGCCGGTGTCTTTATTTCTGTACATCATTATCACCCTCGCTTTCGGGAGGGGTGGGCAGTGGCATCCAATGGGTGGGTTCGTATTTAGCCGTAACCCATTGTTCACTCCAGCTGTTATCTACTTCATGCCATGCCCCGCACCATTCCCACATCCAAGGGTTAGCCAAAATAACAGGTTCAGCAGCTTCTTTATCGTAGGTTTCAATCGGCTGCCAACCAGTAGGCACCACCACACCCTGCACCCGCTTAACCAGCATGGCGTTTTGTTGGCGTAGGGTGTTGATTTCTTCGAGCAGTGGGGCTTCACGCAGGTAGGCGTAGGATTCTACAACGGCCCGCGCAAAACCATGACGTTCAGGGGGTAGTTCTTGAATAGCCTTAACTAAATCACCAGCCGTTAATGGCTTGTTAGCGTCATCCGTCATCACACGGCCTCCTTCATTCTCAAATCAGGCTCATCACTCCAAAAGTAATTACCCACCTCGTTAAACCGGCTAGCAACACGCTCGCCATAAAGCTTTTTAAATTCTTCTGGGCTAATGTTGCCCGTCATAATCGTGTACAGGTTTTGCCGATGCCGTGCGGTGAATAAATCCTCAAACGCTGCAATAAAATCCTGCCCCTTGTAACCACCTACCTGCGTGCCGATATCATCCAAAATCAGGTACTTAACCTTTTTCAGACTAGCTAACAGGTCATACTTCCGGGCTTGAATAGCGTCCAGCATTTCCTGTGCCGTGATAAATTTGGCGTTTAGCTGGCCATTGGTGTACACCGTGGAGTGTTCGCCAACATAGCCAATAGCCGCATACGTTTTGCCGCAACCAACCCCGCCAAGCAGAAGCGCCGACCGCTTTTCGCTGTGGTGAAAGTCTACCGCCATAAATGCCAGTGCTTTGGTTTCCTTCGTCTCTGGCCCGTTCCAACTCATGCCAGCGTAGATAGAACCCGGCAGCAGTAGGCTGGTACGCTTCCGCTCATCCGCAATGCTTTCAGCTTCAATCTGTTCAGGGGTTTTAACTGGCCGAACCAAACCGGGGCCAATTATCCGGGCCAATGCAATCACGTTAGCCTGCACATTGCGTGTACTTTCGCATAACGCAATGTAAACCGGGTGGGTGCCACCGGTACTCATCGGGATTGGATGCACCTTGCCCGGCTCAAACTGGCTAAGTTCATCCATCACCGAGGCAACCGTTTCAGCGCTTGGCGTTGGATAATTCTTGGCTATGTCTGTCATTATCTGCTTCATAATAGCCCTTTCTGTGCTGTGGTAGGTCTTGTGACCGGCAGGCGACCTATTGCCCCGCTAGAAACCTGCTTTAACTTGGGTTTGTTTTTTAAAATGCCTTGCAGGTAGGCTTTAAATTGAACCGGATTCTTTATAATGCAATCAGCAACAGCATCTGTGACTGTGTCTTCACCGTATTGCTGGATAATTCGACCAAGAAAAGACCGCGTAGATGCCTCGTCTTCCCCTTGAGAAACCATCGTTTGCAAAGCATCTCCCCAAACTGGATGGGTGGCGCTTGGCGCCTTACCCGAAGGGTAAGTAATACTATGGCTCTGGTTAGCTAGCGTTTTGCTAGCGTTTTGCTGTAGCGTTTGCTTAGCGGATGCTTTAGCCTTTGCTACACCACCTTTTCTGCCATTCACCCTTGCAGTCTTACTTTTGCTTTTTTGGGTTTCGATTATTTTGAACATTTTATGATTCAAAAAACCATTCTCTGTGAGTTCAAAAAATTGGCACAAAATTGCATCAACCAGTTTCTTTTGTTTTGCTGTTGATGCCTTAGCGATGATGTAACATTTACGTTTTTCGCATGGTAAAGGTTCTTGCTTGCTCCAATAATGGAAAAGCAATAAAAGATAGTGGCCATGTTCTGCTGCGGTTAAATCGGCAGTATCGCGCATGTAGTCGCCAACAAAAAATGGAAGCCATTGAAGGGATGACACTACTCGCCCTCCTTACGCCGTGCATATTCAGCAATCAGCAAGGCGTCTGCCACTTCGTTGGTTAGTTTTTGTTGTGGGTAGAGTTCCTGTGCTAATTCCTTTAGCCCGCGCTTATGCTCGGTTTTGGTAGCCCCTTTTTTAGACTTAAAGCCAATTGCTTTTTGCCATACTTGTGGCCGCACCCGTTCAAAAGGGATGCTGTAAGCCGTTAGGATGCCCTGTAGCTTGCCGTATGCTTCACCAAACTTGAAGGTGCTAGTGACACCCTGCTTAGGCATGGCGTGGACGTCTTCAATGTACGCTTTAGCTTTAAAGGTAAATTCGCCACTATATGAAATAGTGCTAAAGATATGTGCGGCAACATCGGGCCATGTAAGCTTCGATAAGGCAAGCAAGGTGATGGTATCTTGTTTCATAATGCAGATACCTCCCTTGGTACCCGGGTCAACTGCGATGATGATGCCCATGGAATCCCCTCCTCGGGCTAAACAAAACAAAGCGGGGCAGCGTTACCTACCCCGCCGTGAGGGTTAAAAGGTCAGGGCAGGTTGTTGGCCCTGTTGGTTGGATTCTGCTTTAGGTGGTAACTCAACGTCAGTGGCCACCACCTTGGTTTGCTTGTGGGTGTTGCCGTCTTTTTCCCACTGGTCTTCATCTATACGGCCAGTTACGGTAACCTTTTGGCCTTTGCGGCCATTACTAAAGTATTCAGCGGTTCGGCCCCATGCCTCGACTTTGAGCCACATGGTAGCCGAGCCAGCAGGGCGCCAGTTATTAACACCGATAGAGGCGGTAGCAACCTTGCTGTTTTTCTCGCCTACATGCTTTAGTTCAACATCTTTGGTTAGGTGGCCAGTGACCACAACAACATTCGTACTCATTACGCAGCGTGTCCTTGTTGATTAACGGTTAATGCTTTAGCTTCTGCCTCGGTTAGTTGGTTAGGCGTGTGGCGGCGTTCATCCAGCCCTTGCAAGTAGCCCACCAAGCGCAGTACGGATTGCAGGTCGTCCATATTGGGCTGGTCTGCTAAGTGCCATGCTTGATTGGCAGTAATACCTAGCGATGTACACCAATCATTGGCGCTTATTTTGGCCTCGTCTAACGCTTTTTGATTAGCAGGGCTAATTGGTTTTGGTGTGGCAGCCTTTGGGGTAGCATTACCCGCTTGTGCGCTTTGCCCATCGTCATCTTCTGGGCTTAACCCCATAGCACCCAGCAAGGCATACCGGCGGCCATAGGTGGTGGCGCTCCCGATACCTTGCGGCCCGTTTTGGCGGTCGGTAATCGTGTGGTGGTCAACCTCCATCCATTCACCTGATTTTGCATGGGTGATACGGGCAATAACAGTAATGCCACCATCTTGCAGGGGGGCACCATTACCAAAGTTAATAACCAGCCCTTCGGGGGTGTAATGGTTATGGAATACCTCTAAAACCTGTTCTAGCTTGGTATAGGTGTAATTAACCCCCTTGGCCTTTTCGGTTTTCTTGGGGGCTTCTGCGTTGGACTGGGCTTTATGTAAGGCCTCTAGTAGTTTTGTTGTGGTTTCGCTAAATCTCATTATTTAAAAGCTCCATTTCTTCCTCATACGATAATAGAGAGGGTTCATGTTCTTTCAGTAGCTTTAAGCGCTCTTCACGCACTGGGTGCCAAAGGGTTTTAAAGCCAGTTTCAAGCATGTATTCAGCCCGTTCTTCTAACAGGATTGAAATAACACTTGACTGTGAGCAGTGCCGAATACGGGTAATTAGCTTTAGCGCATAGACTAGGCGTGGTGTTAGGCGAACAGTAATACTTTCGGTTTTAGTCTTCATTACGCCACCACTTTTGCTTCTACCGGCACCACAGGGCGCACGGCTAACGTGACGGACTCGGTGGCTTCATCGGATAGGTGAGCCACTAGCCCGCGGTCAATTAAGCCCTTTTTAGCCAAGGTGTTTAGCTTGCTTTCAGTAACGCTCACCAGTTGGGCCGCGGCATCGGGGGCCATTTCCACAAGCATGGCGCCGGCTGCTATTGAGTATTTAAGGCTTTTAGATTCAGACAATACATACTGCACGCCATTGGTGGCTTGTATGTGGTCGCCAACATCAAATTGCTCTTTCATTAAGCCGGTAATCTGGCTTTCACGGTCTTTTAGCTTGGTAATCTGGCGTTTGATGTCGTACAACTCATCGGCCCATTGTTGGTGTAATTCACAAGTAGTCATTAGCTTGCCTCCCCTAGTTCTTGACGAACAGCCTCTAACGTGGCAAACGCTTTAGCAAAAACAGCATCGCCTTCTTTACGTAATGCCTCGCGTCGCTTGGCATCCTCATCTAGCAGAGTTTTAATATTATGGATGTGGTGATTCATTCGGTTAATGCTGGCTTGTATTTCAGCGTTTTCTTGTTCAATCATCTGGTCGTACTCGTAACGCTCTGTATCGTATTGATGTGGGTCATCGTGATAATCGTGGTATAATGTATCCATAGTGATTTACCTTTCACTTGTAGCCACCTGTCCGCCTTCAAACAGCAGGTGGCTTTTTTAATAGGGCTACTTGTCTTGTTTGATGCCGAACGCATTAGCGGCTAACGCTGTAGCCTCTTTTGGCTCAATTAGATGGCTATCTCTAGCCATAACCAACGCCTCGATATACGTCTTTAACTCTTGTGCATCTTGTTCAAAAGTAACTAGCATGGGGGTCTCCTTAATATCCGTAATAAGCGGCACTATCCAGCGCCATTTGTCGCTCGCTTTTGCCGGTAATGGTTTGCTGAATATAGCTCTCTGTCATTTGTGCTGTGTCGTAATCCATGCCACCGACAACGCTTAAGCCCCAGCCCATAAACAGGGCAGCCATAACGATAAACAGGGCTAGGAATACGTTATCCGGGGTAATGAAGGGCTCGTTCTCCACAACGAGGTGTGGGCGCTTGTCTAGGACAGCTTGCCCCTTATTGTTAAGGAACTGTTTTAGACTGGCACTAGCGGCTTGACGCTTGCCTTTATAACCTGCTACGTTAGTCATGCTGCATCCTCCGGGGTGTTGCCGTTACGGAATGGAATAATGTTGCTTTTGTTTGCCTTGAATTCTTCCCAAAGTACGGGGTGTTGTTCACGCAGCCTTAGCGACGCTTGACGTATAACGTGCCGCACTAACTGCGAAAAGGAGGTCATATTGCGGTAGAAGAACGATAGAAAGGCAATATCTTCTTCCATGCCCTTAACCTCTACGGGTTTTTGGCTTTGACGTGGAATTATGCCGCCCCCTTATCTTTGGCCTGTTCAATAGCGGTGATAACATCACCAATCGAGCAACCAAGGGCTTTTGCGAGTTGCTTGGCTTGTAAGGCTTTAGGAGTACCTTGGCCAGCTTCCCACCGTAAAATGGTTTTACGTGCAACCCCAATTAAAGCGGCAAGCTTCTCTTGGGATAACTTTTTTGAAAGGCGTAAATTTGTAAGTGTCATTAATGTATGTTCCATATATGTCACACTAATAATATATGTGACACTTTTGGAACTGTCAATAGTTGACCTTTAAATTTTAAGAATTGTGACAATAATGTCTCATATGACACATTTTGGTGACCAACTAACTAAACACTTAGAAAGTGTTGGAATAAGCCCGTATCGCTTGGCCATTGAGACTAAGCAAAGTAGTTCTTTGGTATATAAGGTAATTAATGGGCAGCGGCTACCTTCGGATGGGTTTATTGACGCGTTGGCTAAATATAAAGAGTTAAAAGCGAATGAGGGCTTACTAAAGCAGTGGCGGGCAACTGACGAATACCCTGAATTAGCCCAGCTACTAGATAGCCCCCCAGCCTACGGCATGAGTGATACCGTTTCTGTGCCGCGTTATGAGCATTGTCCGGCTGGCCCCGGCTTATTTATGGATGAGCCAGAAGTGCTAGACCAATTCCCCGTACCTAAGAAGAATTGCCCTAACCCGCGGGGTAGTTACGCTGTTATTATCAAAGGCCATAGCATGAAGGGCGTTGTTAATGATGGCAGCACTATTGTTGTGGATACCGAGGCAATGACTAAAACAGGTGATGTGGTACTAGCATGGGTGAACGGTGAATGTACTTGTAAGCGGCTAGCCGATAGGGCGGATGGTTTATGGCTAGAGCCTGCCAATAAGCGGTTTAAAGCGTTTAAAGTGGATGATGATACTGTATTCCATAAGGTGGTGTATGCCGCCCAACCTTTATAGGGGAGCTTTTATGCGCTGGTTATTAATTTTAGCGGTGATGCTATGCCAAACGGGGTGGGCAGATACATTTGAAGAATTAAAGTCACAGTATGATGCTGCTTCTACCCTTGAAGAGAAAAAGGTGTTATCGAACCAAATATTCTGCTTAAACAATTTTGAATCGTCTTTATGTAATAAAGACTTGCTACCCCCAGAGGCTACCTTAAAAATCAAAAATGAATTAGAAACAAGGCAACGGAGACAAAACTTAGAAGCGCGCATTGCACAACAGCAAGAAATACAGCGCCAACAAGAGGCTATTAACGAATACAATAGAAGAGCTAGACGGAATTCAATATTTAGGGCACTTGGGCAGGGGTTAATGAATTCCTCCTCTCCGCCAGCTCCTCCCACTCGGCAACAAACCACTATTTGTAACCCAATTGGCAATTCAGTATGGTGTAGAAACTACTAAATTTGAGGGACAGCGAGTAAGTGACCCTTTAAAAAAGTTCAATCATAGTCTTATCAAAGGGCCTGTAGGTGAGGTGCTTTGCACGCAGAAGGTCGCAAGTTCGATTCTTGTCGCCTCCACCATATTTACCGAACAAACCCACAGGCCAGCCTTGGCCTGTAATGGGCCCCTATAATAGGCGTTATCGCTATAAATTAAAGCCCGTCAAAAGCAAGCATGCCCCCCTGTCATACAAGGCTAGTCTGCTTTATGCGCAAAGTAACAGTATTGTTATAATAATTGTTTTTAAAGGCTAATTTGCCGATACCCTCTTTCTACCCCTAGCATTAAACGTACTTAAAAGAGGCTTCTATGAAACTATCCCGACCCTCCAGCCGTGGCCAAAACCTAGTGGAATACGGCCTAGCGATTGTTATCGTAGCCGTTGCCTCTATTAACGCCTTACAGCACGTTGCTACTGCCATGAATGACTCCTTACACGGCATGTCCGCCGATCTTAACGCTGGTTCAGAAGCAACAGCAGCCGCCTGCAAAGTTGCTAACTGTGGTGACGGTGGCGGAAACGGCAACGTAGGCGATGAAAATGGCGTAGGACACACACAAGGCGGCACATAAAAGAAAATTAGCGCTTACTAAACCATTTACTATAGTTAGGTACTAACCATGTTAAACCAACACAAAAGCAACCGCGGGCAAAATCTAGTAGAATACGGCCTAGTGCTAGTACTCGTAAGCCTTGCCTCTATTAGTGCCTTGCAACAAGTATCCACCTCGCTTAGCAGCCAACTTGGTGATAGTTCCAACGAGCTAGATAGCATATCCGCTCCCTCAACTTCCGGCGGGAACGGAAGTGGCGGTATTACCGGAAGTGGTGGTATTGGCCATATTGGGCAAGGGCCCGGTGGCGGCACCCTAGGTATGGGTAACGCCTCCAGCGAAACAGGCGGTTCCACCTGTCGAGTTGGTGGTTGCGGCGGCAACAACGGTGGGCCAACAGGTGACCCTACCGGTAACACGGGCGGGCAACTAAGTAACTAACAAGCTTATACCCTAACAAGGTATCTTATTTTTATTATGGCAGACAAACGGAAGCAACGAGGCCAAAGCCTTGTAGAATATGCATTAATTCTGGCACTGGTATCCGTGGCAGGCATTAGCGCATTGCAAGCGCTAAGCAGCCAAGTGGGTGGCACCTTTGAAGGAATTATCGCCGGCCTAGACAGCGCCACAACAGAAACCACCGCGACCCCAGGCATGGCACCGCCACCACCACCACCGCCACCTATGCCCTAATTAAATACAACTAAAACAAATTAAGCTGAGGCACATCCGTTGGGGTTGTATCAGTACCGGGCTTTGCTGTGCGCAGGCTAGCCGTGGCTTGCCCTAAGCGATTAAGCAACGCATTGGCCCGTTGCACTACCTTGGGGGGCAGTCCCGCCATTTTGGCCACGTGCACGCCGTAACTTTTTTGGGCAGTGCCCGGTTCTACCTTGTGCAAAAAAGCTACTTCTAGCCCTGTCGCTGTTTCGGTTTCTGCAATGCCTACCCGTACATTTTGAATGCCCGGAAATTTAGACTCTAAGGCGTTTAACTCGTGGTAGTGGGTAGCAAATAACGTACGCGCCCCTAGGTGGTTCACCATAAATTCTGTCACGCTTTGGGCAATGGCAATGCCATCGCTGGTGCTGGTACCACGGCCTACTTCATCTAGCAATACCAAGCTGCGCTGGGTAGCCCCGTGCATAATTTGGGCGGTTTCCTGCATTTCTACCATAAAGGTACTTTGTCCACTGCTTAAATCATCCATGGCGCCAATGCGAGTAAATACGGCATCTACCATGCCAATGCGGGCATATTCTGCCGGCACAAAGCTGCCCATTTGCGCCATTAATACAATTAAAGCCACCTGCCGCATATAGGTAGATTTACCCGCCATGTTAGGGCCCGTGATGAGTTGAAATTGCGGCACCAGCGGATGGTGATTAGGATTAGCCGATAGGTGACAATGGTTGGCCACATAGGTACCCATGGGTACCACAGTTTCTACCACTGGGTGGCGACCATCTTGGATTTGGACTTCTAACGAATCATCCAGTTGTGGCTTGGTGTAATGGCGTTCTACCGCGACGCTAGCAAAACTCGCCAACACATCCAGCCGAGCCACTTGGCGGGCCAGCGTTAACATATCTGGGGCAAAGGCGGTTAATCGGTGGCGCAATTCGATAAATAAATTATATTCCAGCGTTAACTGCTCATCGGTAACGCTCAACACGCGTTGCTCGCGTTCTTTTAGCAGCTCGGTGGTAAAGCGCTCTACATTCGTTAGGGTCTGTTTACGGGTGTAATCGTCTGGCGCGTTAGCCGCCTGCCCCCGCGAAATTTCTATAAAAAAGCCAAAGGCATTATTGTGGCTAACTTTTAACGTTTTAATGCCGGTGCGTTCGCGTTCACTATCTTGGTAATCACTCAACCATTGTTGCTGGTCGGCCACAAGCGAGCGAAATTCATCCAACTGGGCATGATAACCCGGTTTAAAAATGCCGCCTTCTTGCAAGGTTATAGGGGCCGCATCATCTATCGCCGCTTCAATATCGGTAAGTAACGCAAACACCTGTTGGGGCAGGGTATGTAGGCAGCTTAAATAGCTAGCGCCCAACGGTTTTAGCGCATTAGACATAGCCGGTAGCTGTTGGATACTATTTTTAAGAGCCAGCAAATCTCGTGGGGCCACTTGGCCGTTGCGAAGGCGCACGGCTAAGCGTTCCATATCGTACACACGGGGCAAACATTGGCCCAAGGTGCTACGAACACTAGGGTGCTGGGTCAGTTCATCCACTGCGTCTAGGCGGCGCTGAATTTCTAGCCGGTTTTTTAGGGGCTGGCTAATCCATGTACGCAATAGCCGCCCACCCATACTGGTGTGGGTGGCATCTAACACGCTGCACAAGCTGCCTTGGTATTGGCCGGTACGCACCGTCGCCAACAATTCTAAGTTTCGGCGCGCTGCCACATTTAGCAGCACCGCATCATCTAGCGTGTAGGTGTGGAGTTGCTCGAACGTGGGAGCCGATTGCGGAAATTGCCCAAGCAGCGTATGAGACATAGCACCCGCTGCTAATTTGGCCTGTGGCCAGTTATCTAAGCCCAAGCCTTCGGTAGCAGTGGTATTAAACACCCGGCACAAGGCCGCATCACTACCCATGGTATCCATGGCTTCTGGCAGTAACGGCGTGCAAGAGTAGTTATTAGCAATAGCATCTGGCAGGGCTACCACCCATTCGTCCACGCCTTCTAGCACATGGCGGCGTTCTTTACGGCGCGGGCCAAGTACTTCTCGTGGGTTTAGGCGCTGTAACTCGCTCAATAATTGGTCTTCGTTTAGCTGTGTAGCGCAAAAGGTTTCGGTAGATAAATCGCAATACGCTAGGCCCCACACGGTGGGCTGTTTTTTATTAGGCGGCATAACCGCAGCTAAGTAGGTTTGCTCGCAGGCGGTTAGCAAGCTATCGTCTGTTACGGTACCGGGCGACAGCACGCGGGTCACTTTTCGTTCTACCAAGCCCTTGGCTTGGGCCGGGTCTTCTACCTGTTGGCAAATGGCCACCCGAAAATTTTTGGCAAGCAGCCGCCCCAAATACACATCTGCTTTATGGATAGGAATACCCGCCATAGGCACCTTGCCTAGTTTGCCGCCTTCGCGGGCGGTTAAGGTAATTTCTAAGGCGCGGGCAGCAATTAGGGCGTCTTCAAAAAAGGTTTCGTAAAATTCGCCCATTTGGTACAGCAATAACACACCGGGGTGCTGGCGTTTAATCTCTAAAAACTGGCGCAACATAGGCGTAGCCAGCTCAATATCCGCCGTGGCAGAGGTTAGCGGCGGCGCCGAGGGTAAGGTTTTTTCTGTCTCTGTTAGGGGCACAGTGGGGGCTCATCTATCCAGTACAACCAGCCCATATGGTAGCAAAGGCTAGCCACTGGGTTTAGCAATCCACGTTAAATTGTTGCCCGGTGTTACAGAATCTACGCAGGCATGCTGGTAATATTTAGCCTGTCCATTAGCGCCTTATCCATTTCTGGCTGGGGGTTATCCGCCGTTAGCAAGGTATCGCCATAAAAAATAGAATTGGCGCCGGCAAAAAAGCACCACGCTTGCCATGTATCATCCATGGTTTCGCGGCCTGCGGATAAACGCACCATGCTTTTGGGCATACTAATGCGGGCCACCGCCACCAAACGGATAAACTCAAAGGGGTCAACTTTTTGGTTGTCCGCCAATGGGGTACCTTCTATGGGCATTAGTAAGTTTAGCGGCACAGATTCCGGCGGTTCGGCTAAATTAGCAAGGGTATGAACCATCTCTAGCCGGTCGGTATCACTTTCGCCTAAGCCTAAAATACCGCCGCAGCATACATTAATGCCTGCGTCGCGCACTTTATTTAGCGTGGTTAGGCGGTCATCGTAGGTGCGGGTAGTAATAATTTCTTTGTAAAATTCTTCGCTGGTATCTAGGTTGTGATTGTAATAATCCAGCCCAGCCTCTTTCAGTTGCTCGGCTTGGCCATCTTCTAGTAGCCCCAGCGTCACACAGGTTTCTAGCCCCATGGCCTTAACACCGGCCACCATGTCTTTTACTTGCTCTAATTGGCCTTGGTTAGGCCCACGCCATGCGGCGCCCATGCAAAAGCGGGTTGCACCTTGTGCTTTAGCCGCTTTGGCCGCCGTCATTACCTCATCCATGGGCATTAGGGGTTCGGTTTCTAGCCCGGTATTAAAGTGGGCCGATTGTGGGCAGTACGAGCAATCTTCCGGGCATTTACCGGTTTTAATGCTTAGCAAGGTGCTGTGCTGAACCTGATGCGGGTCAAAATTCTCTCGGTGCACTTGCTGGGCCTGAACCATCAAATCAAAAAATGGTAAATCGTATAACGCCTGCAAATCGGCCATGGTCCATTTTTCGGCAGTGGTTTGGCTGGGTTTTGCAGGTGTTGGTGGGGCTTGCGTAGGCATAGTTGGGTAAATTCCGTATAAATGTAGATGACCGGTGAGCGCTATTTTGCCACAATAAGAAGATAAATTCCCAGCACCGAGCCTTGTGCGTGACAACACCACCAACCACAACCCCTTGGCAGCCCTATGCCGATTACCTCGCCGCGCGTCAGGCCGAACAGCTTTACCGCCAATTACCTGAGTACCCTACAGCGTTACCCCTAAGCCGAGATTTTACCAGTAACGATTATTTGGGCCTAAGCCAGCACCCGGCGGTTATTACCGCCATGCAGCAGGCCGCCAAACATTACGGCGCCGGGGGCACGGGTTCGCGGTTACTGTCTGGCAATCGACACGCGGTTTATACCGAGTTAGAAGAACGGATTGCCAGCAGCAAAGGGCAAGAATCTGCCCTGTTGTTTGCCAGCGGCTACCAATGCAACGCCACTGTACTGCCTGCGCTACTTAATAAAAATATATTAGGATACGCCCCCGTGGTGCTGGCCGATAAACTTATCCATGCCAGTATGCTAAACGGGCTACTGGCTAGCGGTGTGGCTATAAAACGACACCCCCACAAAGATTACGCGGCCCTAGAAATGCGGCTAAAGCAGCACGCCCAAGCCAAACAACCCTGCTGGATAGTAACGGAATCCGTATTTAGCATGGATGGCGATACTGAAGACCTAGCCACCATCCAGCGCTTAGCCAAAAAATATAGCGCCTATGTGTATGTGGATGAAGCCCACGCCACCGGGCTATACGGACCGCAAGGCTATGGCTTAACCACCACCGTAGATTGGGGCAACGTGCCCTTAGTAACCATGGGCACCTTTAGCAAAACCCTAGGGGGGCAAGGCGCCTATGTGGCGTGTAATGCCATTGTTAAAGATTATTTGATAAATGCCTGTAGCGGCTTTGTGTACAGCACGGCCTTAAGCCCTGTACTGGCCGCCGGTGCGCTGGCTGCTTGGCAACTATTACCATCGCTTGGCGATGAACGCGACCGAGTACAGGCTATGGCCCAGCAACTCCGTAAGGGGCTAAACCATTTATCCCTTCAAACAATCGAAGGCACCTCGCCTATAGTACCGGCCATTATGGGAGATGTTTCGGCCTTACTTGCTGCCAAACAAACGTTGCACCATGCCGGCGTTATGGTGGCTGGGATTCGGCCCCCAACGGTGCCCCATAATACTGCTAGGCTTAGGTTTAGCGTTACCGTGCATCATCAAGCATCGCACATCACCGATGTTCTCGCTATAATGGCGGATATAGCCCCCTCCCTGACGCCCTGACCTACCCCTTATGACGCCATCTTCACCTTCAACCGCTTGCCCGCCTACCCATAATTTATCAGGCCTCGGCTTAGGCGATTTTCACTGGGTATGGAGCCACGGCTGGGCCTTAACGCCAGAGTACTGGCAGCCCATGAAAACTTACATCGAAACCCACTACCCTACCGCCACCCACACGGTGTGGGACCACGGCTATTACAACAACCCTATTGAGCGAAGCACCCCAGAGACTGACCGCCCCACCATTGCCGTCTGTCACTCGCTTGGGTTTACCCATGCGGTGCAAAGCGGTTTTGCCTTTAACGCCATGGTGTGCCTGCAAGGCTTTACATGGTTTTGTTCGCCAGAAAAAGGCCTACCCGGCGTGCCCAAGGCCCAAATTGTAGGGCTAAAAGGCCTGTTTGCGGTAGTAACTAACCCCACCCCCCTTAAACCGTTTTTTAAAATGGCGGGCATAGATTTAACCACCACCGAAACGCTTAACCGCACCCAAGTACTGGCTGATTTGGATATGCTAGAAAAATGCCGCGTAGAGTGGCCAGAGTGCCCCGTGCTCACCATTACCAGCGATGATGACCTTATTGTACCCACCAAAATTACCGAATTTCAGGCCAGCAATGCCCCACAGGTAACGGTTAAAAAAATTAACGGTGTTAAGCATGCCCTTGGGTATTTGCAAGAAACAGGCGTCGTAGAAAGCATCGACCAATGGTTGGCCACCCAGTAGCAGAAGCCAAGCCGCCATCTGCCTGCCAAGCGTTTCATCAGCAGGCCGCCGCTTATCAACAACACGCGCATAATAGTGCTAGGGTTCAGCCCCAAGTGGCCGCTGCTTTTATCCAATGGCTAAACAATAACAAGGCTAGCCAGCTAGCCTTGCCCACCCTAATAGAAGTTGGTTGTGGCACTGGCTTACTAACCCAGCAGTTACCCGCCATATTTCCACATAGCACCATTACCGCGACAGATGCCGCCCCCAATATGGTGGCCATGGCCCAACAACACACCGCGTCATCCTCTATAAATTTTACCGTGTGGGATGCCAACCAACCTTTAAGCGCTTTACCCACCCCAACCCCCAGCGGGCTGGTTAGTAGCATGGCCATGCATTGGTTAGATAATTGGCAACACAGCCTAACCCACTGGCAGCAACACACTAGCACTATTGCGCTGGCGGCCATGGTAGAAGGTTCATTAGTAGAATGGTACACCCTGTGCGCCCAACATAATGCGCCGTGTAAGTCGCCAGTGTTTCCTAGCATTAACGCCATTACCCAAACCTTTGGCCATAGCTGGCAGGTAACCCAGCAATCCTATACGGTTACCGAAAGCCACACCTCGCCGTGGGCCTTTGCCAAACATTTGCACATCATTGGGGCCGCAACACCTAGTCAGCACACTCAGCAAAGCAGCCATGGGTTTTTAAAAACTCTAGCGCAGCAACATGCTAATGGAGCCACGCCATTTAGTGTGACCTATCAACTCGCCTTTGTTCTGGCCCATAAACAACCCACGGTAAATTAAGCCCATGCGTGTATTTATTACCGGCACCGATACAGATATTGGCAAAACCCTGATTAGTGCTTGGCTATGCGCCCAACTAAAGGCCACCTACTACAAACCCATCCAATGCGGGCTACCCGCCGATGCGGATACCGTGGCGGCCTTATCGGGTCAGCCGGTGTGGCCCAGCAATTACAGCTTCAACCAAGCCGTATCGCCTCATTTAGCCGCAGAACAGTCGGGCACCGTTATTTCACTATCGGCGATTACTCCGCCCAGCATAAAGGACACCCCTGCTTGTATCGGCGAAGGCGCCGGAGGCGTGCTAGTGCCTATTAATCCCAGCGGCGATACCTTACTGACCATTATGGAGCACCTAAACTGGCCCGTTATTGTGGTGGCGCGCAGCACGCTGGGCACCATTAACCATACCTGCTTAACCATTCAGGCCCTTAAAGGCGCTGGGCTTAGCGTCCTTGGCGTGGTGCTAAACGGCCCACCTAACCCGCACAATGTGGCCGCCATAGAGTATTATGGAAAGGTGCCGATACTGGCCCAAGTACCCCTACTACACTCGGAACCACCTGCGCCATGTTTCCCAGCCACGACTGCAACAAGCCCCCTAAAAAACAAGCCGGCAGACTTGCCCCCAAGCAACCTAGCCCTAGCGCAATGGGTACAGCAAACGCCCCTGCCCGCAGCATTGAAGAATGCGATGCAGCTGCCCGCCACCTGCTAGCTGATGACGCCGCCTATGTGTGGCACCCGTTTACGCATCCGCATTTAGCTGGGCCTCCTCTGCCTGTGGTTAAAGCCAAAGACGCCTACGTGTGGGATATGCAGGGCAACCGCTATATTGATGCCATTGGTAGCTGGTGGGTTAATATCCACGGCCATGGGCACCCCGTACTAACCACCGCCTTACGGCAGGCCATTCAGTTAGATCATATTCAGTTTGCAGGCGCCACCCACCCACAAGCTGTGTTGTTAGCCAAGCAACTAGACGCCCATTACCCCAGCCCACCCTGCAAAGATGCCAGCAACCACTGGCGCACCTTTTATAGCGATAACGGCAGCACCGCCGTAGAAGTAGCCCTAAAAATTGCCTACCAATATTGGCAGCAGGCAGATGAACCGAATCGTACCCGATTTTTAGCCATGCAAGGCGGCTACCACGGCGATACCGTCGGCGCCATGAGCGTGGGCCCTATTACAAAAGGCCCGGTAAATAACGATGATGACTATACCAGCAATGGCTTTGCCGAACCCTTTGCCCCCTTGTGCTTCCCTGTGGATCGCATCCCCTACCCCGAGCATTACTGGGGCAACGATGCCATTGACCAAGCCGAAGCCGATAGCTTAGACGCTTTAGACAAATACTTAGACCAACACGGCCACAACACCGCTGCCTTTATTGCCGAACCCATATTACAAGGCGCCGGAGGCATGCGATTATCTCGGTCCCAGTATTGGGATGCCGTGTTAGAACGCCTAGCCGCCTATAACATTGTGGTAATTTTTGACGAAGTGCTAACCGGTTTTGGCCGTACGGGTAAACTGTTTGCCGCAGAGCACCTGACGAATCGCCCCCATATTGTATGCCTTAGCAAGGGCCTTACCGGTGGCGTGTTGCCACTGGGCGTTACATTGGTGCAAAACAGCCTCTATCAGGCCTTCCATGGCGATGGGGCGAGCCCACAAGCCAGCCATGCGTTTTTACATGGCCACAGTTTTACGGGTAACCCTATTGCGTGCGCCGTAGCCAATGCCAGCCTACAACTGTTTGAACACGACAACACCCTACAAAAAATAGCCGCCATGGCGGCCCTGCATACCGAGCAACTCACTGCGCTGCACGATAAAGGCCTTATCTACCGCCCGCGCACCATTGGGCCCATGGCCGCCTTTAACATGGGCCAACCCACCGCCCGCTACGACCACCCCTTACGCCAAACCCTTACCCAGCAAGCGCAACACAACGGCATACTACTGCGCCCGTGGGGCAATACCGCCTATTTTCTGCCCCCTGTTTGCCTATCTCCGCAGGATTTAACCTGGGTTTATACTACTTTGCAGGCCCACTGCCTATCCTAAGGCAATTTTACAGATTCACACCTGTTTTAACCCCTAATGGGCAAGTGTGTGTCCTTGCTTAACGTCTAATCCTCGGGGTATTTATTGTGCTTATCACTAGCGTATCGCCATCCTTGGCCCATTCTTCCAAAAAGTCTTCATCCACGCATCCACGTTTATCGAAAAAATTACCCCGCTTACCACACGTCACCTTTGGCAACGCCCAGTGGCAACCCCAATGGAAAGACTGGATTGCTAAATGCGGTGATTTTTTCGTAGGTAAATATTACCAACTTAAAGAAGCCCATCACCCCACTGAAAAGCACCCCGAAACGGGCAACAAATACCAACAAATGGCGGCAGGCTTCCCGCCACCACGGCCATTTCAGCCCTTTTTAGACGCCCAAGCCAAGTATGCCATTGACCCGAAAAACTACGCCTACAATAAATACCAAGGCGAACCCTACTACCGCCAAGCACTTGCGGAACACCTGCACGACCGCTTTAACATTACCATCAACGCAGATACTCAAATTATCCCCACCAAGGCCAGCAACGAGGCCCTGTTTGATTTACTCAAAGACATGGACGTCCCCACTATTAACGGCCAACCCGCCCAAACGTGGTTGCCATCCCCTGGGTACGATACCTACAACATTGCCAGTAAAGCTGGCGGCTGGGGCATTAACACTTACAGCCTAAGCAACGAAAACCCCTACCCCTACAAGGGGAATCCCTTTTTGTTTGATTTTAACAAGGCCTGGGGTGATATGGATAAAAATGCCCAAGCACGTATTAAGCTATTGGTGTTGAATTACCCTAACAACCCCACCGGCGCTACCGCCCCCAAGGAATACCTAAACGACGTGCTACGTTTTGCCAACGAACATGGCTTGCTGGTTATACGCGATTTTGCCTATGCCGATACCTACCAAGTAGATGCCGATGGCACCCCCCTAACCGCACGCCCCGCCAGCATGTTTGAACTAGATGCCGCCAAGGACCCAAAGGCTAAACTTGTTGAAATGCACACCTTTAGCAAATCCATGCTTATTCCTAGTGAGCGGGCGGGCTATGCGGTATTTTCTAAAGCGTTAACAGAAAAACACCCTGACGAACCCTTTGCCTTTTCTCAAGGATTATTAGAAATTAAAAAGCGCCGCGATGCCACAGGCCCGTCATACGTCTTCCAAAAATCCTTGGTGGACGCCTTAAAAGACAAAGAGGGTTACCGTGCCTTTTTACAAAAAGAAAATCGCTTGGCCACGGAAAAGTATCATGCCGTGCGTGGTATTTTAGAAAAATCCGGTTGGGATATACTAGGCGACGCTAACAGCGTGTGCCCTTATTACGTGTGGGCCAAAGTGCCGGTAAAAAACATGAGTAGCGAAGACTTTGCCATTAAGGCTTTTAAAGAAGCCTCCGTAGGGGTTATCCCTGGGGCACACCTCACACCGGATGGTTCCACGGCAGGCGAGGGCTACATACGCATTGCCTTAAGCAGCAACCCCTTAAACAAAAATCCCAACAATGGCGAGTACACCGGCCCACTCATCGAGGCCGCCAATCGTTTGGCAAAATTAAAAGGCTCATAGCTTTTTATTAAAACTGGTCGGGATGACAGGATTCGAACCTGCGGCCCCCTGCTCCCAAAGCAGGTGCGCTACCAAACTGCGCCACATCCCGGCCAATCATAAATTTAGTGTAGCCCACCTGCGGTGCAAATTCTACCGTTAAACCAGCAAACTGCGCCGCAACCCGGCCAGAAGCTACATAGTCTATCGCTATGACAGCGCCGGTGCAACCACTTTACCAGCGGTTTTAGCATTTTGGCAGTACAGCACCCTTTTCGCGGCGGTAGTTACCCTCTTCCAGCTCATGGGTCAAAGTCACGCGGTCGTCAAACACAAAACACTCGCCATGCCAGCGGGTGTTGGCTTGGGGCACCGCGCGCAGGTAGTTTAATATGCCACCTTCTAACTGGGCCACATTGGGCACACCTTGGGCCTGCAAATAGGCACTCGCCTTTTCGCACCGAATACCACCGGTACAAAACATGGCCACTTGGGGAGCTGCTTTTAGGGTGTCCAGATTATCCGCCACATATTGTTTAAAGGCGGTAAAATTATCGGTGCTAGGGTTAACGGCGCCAGCAAAGCTACCCACCTGCACTTCAAAGTCATTGCGCACATCCAGCACGGGGATGGCCGGGTTATCCACTAGCGCGTTCCATTCTTCCGGGGCCACATGCTGGCCAGTAGATTGGGCCGGTTGAATGCCAGCCTCGCGGAAGGTCACCACTTCTGGGCGAATGTCTACCACCAACTTACCAAAGGGCATGGCGCTAGCCGTGGTGTATAAAATACGATTGATCGGGATGCGGCTAAAGGGCTCGTCAGCGCGCAGGGCACTTACCCAGGCTTCCACGTTGGCAGGCGGGCCGGCAATCGTCACATTTAGGCCTTCTTCGGCCAGCAGCACGGTGCCTTTTAGGCCAAGGGCTTCTGCACAAGCAGACAGACGTTGCTGCAAAGCATCCAAATCCGGCATGGGACAAAACCGGTAAAAGGTGGCCACCGCAAGGGGCATGGCCAATGGTTCAGTGGGGGGTAAATCGGCGTGTGGCATGGTTTTATTCATCAATAAATAATGGGGTTAGGTAAAATTACCTAGGCAAACACCCGTATTCGGGCAGTTTTCATCAGGCAATTTACCCCTCTATTGTGGCTTAATAAGGGTACGCTCTTCAATCCCTCCCCATTCAGAAAGTTTCGCTATGTCGGTTTCCGTCATTACTGCCCCCACCTTTAGCGCCACCAAAAAACCAGCACCCACACCCAAAAAAGGCTTATTTGGTCTGTTTAGCCGGGCGCGTCAAACCGCCAATGCCCCGGTAACCAAGTATGGGTTAGAACTCATTGCCTCTAAGGCCATCGAAAAAAAAGTGGGCGAACCTGACGGAATTTTAGAAAATATTTTGCAGTACTGGAAACCCAAGTACTACAACGCTTACAAGCTAAGCAAAATTGCCAGCCAAAAACGAAGCATGCGGATGCTAGCCCTAGTGGCGGGCTTAATGTTTCCGCGGCGTTTCCCAGCCTTGGTGGCGGCGGCCCAAAGTGGCGGCAAGTTAACCCTAGCCGAGTTACTGGGCATTTGGTTGGCCCCCGATGCCGTGCTGGCCTACAACGCCCACAAAAAAGACGTGTTTACCGGCGGCAAAACCACCAAACCTGGCCCTAACCGCCCCATCAAACAAACCTTGGGCAAACTGTTTAGCCGAAGCGCTTAAGCCGCCCTTACATAATTTTTACACCATTATGCCGATTGAAACGAGCCAACTGGCTCTGTTTTCCCTATAATGGGGCGGTATTTATAGGCAACTGCTTGCCGCAATTTTCATTATTTTTTTAAAGGAGAGCGTCTTATGGCGACTGCAACTGCAACATCTACCGGTAAAATCACCCAAATTATTGGCCCCGTTATCGACGTTGAGTTTCCTCCTGGCGAACTGCCAAACATTTTTAACGCGTTAAAAATTAACGCCACCAGCCCCAACGGCCAACAAATTAACCTAACCACCGAAGTGCAACAGCACTTAGGCGATAACCGCGTTCGTAGCGTAGCTATGGATAGCACCGATGGCCTTACCCGCGGCATGGAAGTAACCAACACTGGTTCCGCAATTTCTGTACCCGTTGGCCCCACCACCTTGGGTCGTATTTTAAACGTACTAGGCGAGCCTGTGGATGAAGCTGGCCCTGTAGAAAGCGATATCCACTGGCCTATTCACCGCCCAGCGCCAACGCTAGCGGATCGTTCGACCGAAACCGAAATTTTTGAAACCGGCATTAAAGTGGTCGACCTACTAGCCCCCTACAGTAAAGGCGGTAAGGTTGGCTTGTTTGGCGGTGCTGGTGTAGGCAAAACCGTCATTATTCAAGAGCTGATTAACAACATTGCCCAAGAGCACGGCGGTGTATCGGTATTTGGTGGCGTAGGCGAGCGTACCCGCGAAGGGAACGACTTGTACTACGAATTTAAAGAAGCCAACGTACTGCAAAAAGTAGCCCTAGTGTACGGCCAAATGAACGAACCTCCCGGTGCTCGTTTGCGTGTAGCCCTAACCGCGCTAACCACCGCTGAGTACTTCCGCGATGAGAGCAAGCAAGACGTACTACTGTTTATTGATAACATTTTTCGCTTCACCCAAGCCGGTTCCGAAGTATCCGCCCTACTAGGCCGGATGCCGAGTGCGGTAGGTTACCAGCCAACCTTGGCAAACGAAATGGGCGACCTGCAAGAGCGTATTACCTCCACAAAAGATGGCTCGATTACCTCGATTCAGGCGGTATACGTACCTGCGGATGACTTGACTGACCCTGCGCCAGCCACCACCTTTGGTCACTTGGATGCCACCACCGTACTATCTCGTCAAATTGCTGAGCTGGGTATTTACCCTGCGGTTGACCCGTTAGATAGTACCAGCCGCGCCCTAGACCCCATTATTGTGGGCGAAGAACACTACAACATTGCACGTGCGGTTCAATCCACCCTGCAACGCTACAAAGATCTTCAGGATATTATTGCCATCTTAGGTATGGACGAACTCTCTGATGACGATAAGCAAGTGGTTACCCGTGCCCGTAAGATTCAGAAGTTCTTATCCCAGCCCTTCCACGTGGCGGAACAATTTACCGGCATTAAAGGTACCTACGTTAAATTGGAAGATACCATTCGTAGCTTTAAAGAAATCTTGGATGGTA
This sequence comes from bacterium, assembly GCA_030429585.1. Lineage (GTDB taxonomy): Bacteria > Cyanobacteriota > Vampirovibrionia > Vampirovibrionales > Vampirovibrionaceae > JAUIEU01. Next base: position 799,183 of record JAUIEU010000001.1, read on the forward strand.
AGTACGATGACCTACCTGAGCAAGCGTTCTACATGGCTGGTGCCATTGAAGACGTGATTCAGAAGGCCAAAGACCTAGAAGCCTCTGTTGCCTAACCATTTGTATCGCCTGCTGGTAACGCAACGCCTTTATCAGCAGGCCTTTAATTTTTTTAAACGATAAGGGATGCCCCGATGAAACTAACGATTCAAACCCCGGATGCCACCATTGTGGATATGGATAACGTTGTCTCGGTACAGGCCCGCACAGAAGATGGCGGCTTTGGCATTTTACCCGGCCACATCCCCATGACTTCTGCTTTGGATGTTGCCCTAGTAAGCTACCTAACCCCGGATGACGCCAAGCACACCGTGGCCGTGATGGGTGGGGTACTTAACACCGATGGCAGCACGGTAACCATACTAACCATTGCCGCCGAGCATGCCAACGATATTGACCAGCTGCGCGCCAGCGAAGCACTACAACGCGCGGAAGAACGGCTAAAAAGCCGCACAGCAGATGTTGACGTGAATCGGGCAAAACTATCTGTAGCCCGTGCTCAAACCCGCTTAAGCGCTATTCGCTAAAGGGGTTGCGTTACTTATTTGGCACCGCTATTTGTAGGGCGCATTACATTCTACAAAAGGCACAATTTGCTTTTCAGGAGCGTTGGCAACTGTAGTACCGTTGCCCACCCTCACACTGGAGTGTCATGAATTTGTCCTGGGTTTCCAACCACATGCAGCCGCTATTATCGCGGCCCGGCATTGCCGTTGGCCAATCCCAGCCCCCTAAAAGCTCCGCCCTCGCCACTTTTCCAGCAATAACGGATCATGTTCAGTTTGGCAACCAGGGGATCGTCGACCATGAAAAAGCCCTGGCGTGGAAACAAAAAGGCAACGACGCCCACTATGCCCGCGACTACAACGGCGCCATTAAGGCCTACGAAAAAGCCCTAAGTTACGACGACACCTTTGTGGACGCGTGGTTTAACCTGGGACACACCTACATTAATACAGGCCAATTTAAATCTGCCGCCACCGCTTTTTACACCTTACTGGCCCATTCGCCCCACGATAACGAAGCCCGCATCAAGCTAGTAGAGCAACTTTTCCGCCTAGGGCAAGATAACGTGGCCATTGCCCACCTGGATGATTTGCAACACAAGCACCCCGAGTTTGACCCAGCCCGACGACTGAATGGGTACCACCGCTTGCAATACTGGGCCAAAAAATACGGCAAACCCACCCAACCCATCATTAATACCCTAGGCAGCCACACCCTTACCCAAGCCGCTCAACTCCTCAACCAATATGGCGCCTACCGTCGCCGCATTGGTAAACCCCTATCCATAAACATTAACCAACTGCCCACCTTGGCCCAAACCGAGTTTTACCCAACCACTCAGGTGGATTATGTACCCAATTTAGCCGAATACCATCACCGAAAAACGCCCCAGCGCAGTAGTATACGTTTTTCTCCTCCCATGGCCTTTGCCCACCCTGCCGTATTGGCCGCCTATTGGCTCCACGAATCTATCCACGCCAAGGATAACGACCCCCTAACCAGTATTACGGAAGAACAAGACGCCTACCGCGAGAAGGTGCAGTTTTGGCAATGGTTTACCAGCCAACCAGGCCACCCCGCCGTTAGTGACCCTAACCTAGACTATGCCACCCACCTATTTATCCAAGCCCCTCAATTACTCGATAAAAAAGTAGCACTTCACTACCGCACCCGAAACCCTAATATCCCCAAACAATCGCCTAACCATCCGCCAAAGCCCTCTTTTGTCAGCACGCCGCCACCGGTAAGCCCCTCATTGCCCTAACATCACTTTTTTAATCCATTTGTTACAAAGCATGTAGTTTTCCATCATCTATCCGAAACCCACATACAAACCCGAAGATTTAGCAGGTTAATCCCTCGGGTAAACCCGTACAATAAATATTCTAGCCTGGGTAATACTGCCCTGGGGTTATGGTTACTGTGGGCCATAACCGATGGTTCAGTACTACCGTTCAATAACAACAATGCAAGCGATGTATAAGGATGGTGGCATGACGTTGGATGAATTTATCCGTCAGGTAATGCAATGTGTTCAGCTAGCTGATGTACTATATCAGGCGAAAGCCGACTTACCCCCTCCGGGGAAAGGTTCTCAAAGCGAACCAGCTCCTGACGAATCTGCTGAAACGCTGCCGGAGACAACTGCTGAAGCTGGCCACGCTTAATTTGCTCCATCACGGCAAGCAATAGCTCTGGCACCGTGTAATCATCCATCGCTCGCAACGAGCGTAAACGAGGCAGGGTAAAGCCCCCCTCTGTAAAAATAGCCGTATTCGCTAAGCGCTCTAAGGTGGCATCTTTAAACCGGCGGCGGCCGTGGATTAAGTTAGACAACCCCACCGGCGACATATCCATTTGCTGGGCCACCGCATCCAACAACTGCCCCTGCCGAAGCAGAAACACTTGTATTTCCTGGCCAAGATACGAAGCGGCCGGTTTCATAGCGGGGCATCCTTTAAACGTGAGTCATTAAGAAGAAAAAACCTGAAGGCGTGTAACAACCCTGTCATATAAAATCTTTCTTTATTGAAATATAGTTTTCAATAATGCTAATATCGTGAACGATACATAGGTTGGTTAACGCTTCAGAACGTTCCTGGGTTTTTAGGCCCAAACCATAGTAACAGCAGTGTTGTTACTGTCGTTTAGCTTGAAAACCCTTATCTTCTAACCAGAAAGATGATCTTTCGGTTGGATTTGTTCCTGCACTATGATTTCTATTGTACATGCATTTTTAAATCGAAGGTTTATGAAACGTCGATTATTTCAATAGGAACAAGGGTTTTACAAAGATAAAAAACGGATATTCCTATTATACAAAGACATAGCGACATTTAAAGCCAATATAGCAATGAATAGACACAATTTGAAACGTTTCAATCCTGAAACACCAAGACAGAGACGCCCCAAAGAGAACAGAGAACGAGGAAACCCCCATGTTATTGCGCCTGCGGATATCCGAATTGAGCCAACACCTCCGCGGTTGGACAATGAAAGAACTAAGCGAGCACCTGATGGTAGACCACCAAACCGTGATGTATTGGAACCAAGGCCGCAGTTACCCCCGCCTACCCATGATGATAAAAGTATGCCACTTACTGGGTTGCAACCTAGATGAGCTGATTGATGATTGATCCAAGCAGGCCAACAGCGCAAACGCCTTACTTTTTTAAGTAGCGTGTATCTATCCAGCGCCAGGGGTAATCTTTGGCGTGTTGTATACCAATGCGCGGCGTGGTGTTTATATGCTCTTCCTCGGTTGGCCCCTGTACCGATGTTGCCAAGTACAGCCCAGCATCCTGCTTGGTTAACATAACGCCGTTATGCTGGGCGGTAGTAATGCCTACATCTCGGCATAAACGCCCAGGGCCAATCAAATTAGTACCCACAAAGGGCCCGTCTGAGTTGGTATCCACCACACCCCTAAATAACACGGCCCCGGCGGTGCCTTTAGGCTCTGTAATCACATTCAAACAATGGTACATGCCATAAATCAAGTACACATAGCCGGTGCCCGGCGCGCCAAATAAGTTAAGCGCCCGCTTGGGAGCTGTTTTGGCCGTATACCCATTAGCATGGCAGGCAGGGTCGTTATTGGTGTAGGCCTCTACCTCTACAATGGTTAATGGCGTTAGCCCGTACTGTGGGTGATTAACCACCAAGTACTGCCCCATTAATTCGCGGGCAACCGCTAAGGTATCTCGCTTAAAAAAGCTTACTGGTAGGGGTTTAGGCAGATGTTTTTTCAATATACTGATTCGCTAGCTGCCCACACGCCGCCGCAATATCCGAGCCACGTTCGACACGAACGGTTACCTTTTTGCCGCTGGCCATCACCGTCTCCATAAAGCGCATAATCGTATTATTGCTCGGGCGCTCAAACCCGTAGCTATCGCCAATAGGGTTATACGGAATAAGATTAATGTTTACCTTAACCCCGCGAAGTAACTCTGCCAGTTTTTCGGCGTGCCACTGGCTATCGTTAATGCCTTTTAGCATCACGTATTCTATAGTTACGCGGCGGCCCGTCGTGCCAATATAATCTTTAATGGAACGCATTAGCTCGGCTACGGGGTATTTTGTATTAATGGGCATAATTTTATTGCGTGTTTCGTCATCCGGCGCATGGAGCGAAACAGCTAATACCAGCTGCATACCCTCTTTCGCCAAGGCATCGATTTTGGGCACAATACCGCTAGTGGATAAAGTTATATGGCGAATGCCCACTTCGGCAGCCGTGTTTAGCAAACGGATGGCCGCAATCACATTATCGTAATTTAACATAGGCTCGCCTTGGCCCATCATCACAATATTGCGGATATCTTTACCCGCATCGGCCTGCACCGCTAAATACTGATCCGTAATATCTGCAACCGTTAGGTTTTGTTTAAACCCCAATTTACCGGTGGCGCAAAACTTACAATCTACCGCGCAACCTACTTGGCTACTGATACAAATGCTATAGGTATCGCGGTCTTCAAAATACATCAACACGCTTTCGATGGTTTGGCCGGTGGGGGTTTTAAACAGATATTTTCGGGTGCCATCTGCGCTAACTTGGCGCTCTACCATGGTTAGGGGGCCTACCGTAAAATTATCGGCCAGTTTTTGGCGGAAAGGCTTGGCCAAATCCGTCATATCTTCAAATTTTCTGGCGGATTTTACATACAACCACTGAAATAGCTGCTTGGCGCGGAAGGGCTTTTCGCCTAAATCTGCCATTAACGCCGTTAATTCTTCTAAGTTTTTACCGATTAACGCAGGCTTGGTAACCGTCTCTACCGCAGCTGGTACAGGGCTAGTGATAGGTGTTTCAGATGATGGGGGCGCGCAAGACATTATTCATTCCAAACATTAATTAAGCAGAAGTAGCAAGATACCATAAGCATCACTACAGTTATAACGCCCCGCATGGCCACAAATTGCGGTTACTACTGAGCAGCAGAGAGCACCTCTAACACGCCATCGTCGTTTACCCAGCAGGTATCTGCCCAATGGGTGGCAATGCCTGGGCTTGTTAGCACCATCGTCCAACTATCGTCGGCAATCTCGGTGGTGGCAGCGGCATCCGGGGTATCCATAATGGCGAACATGGGCATGGGTACTATCGCCATACCGTGTACTAGGTTTAGCGAATCTAAATAGGCCTGTTCCGCTTCTTCTGGAGTATTGGTTAAGGCCATATCTTGCTGATGCTGCTTACCAATGCCGTGGCCCCCCGTGTCATCAATAGGTACCACGCCAGCCTGCGCGGCAATGCTATTAATCCGCACGCTTAATTCGCCAGCTACACTTGGTTTAAAATCGCCGGCCTGTAGCTCATCAAACAACTGCCGGCTGGCCTTAATAAGGTTAGCTTGCTGCGGGCTAGGATTGTTACCCACCACCACCGTGCGGGCTGCCTTGCCGTGGATGCCGCGAATATTGGTCGCAATGGCCACACTCACCATATCGCCAGTAGCAAACACATGGTCTGCTGTAGGCAGGCCATTAACCACATCGGCATTAATACTAACGCAACACGCATGGCCAAAGCGTTTACCGCCATCTTCAAAACTTTTAAAAGGAGCCGTCGATCGATTTTGTGCTAATAGCTGATTAGCCAGTTCTTCTAATTCTGCTGCATTGCCACCGGGTTGGATAGCTTGAATTAACGCATCGGTAATGGCACCTGCGGCTTGGGCGGCCTTACGCAGCAATTTAACATCTGCTGGGCGAGTAATGGGAGGCATGGTTAAACAGATTCCTGTAAATGTGCCGACTTAGACAGCGCTCGTTGTAGGGCCTGCAAACTATCTATCCCTTGTTGGGCAGATTGCTTACCACTAACCCAATTAATATGCCCCATTTTTCGGCCTTTACGCGCCTCGGTCTTTCCGTACAAATGCAATGTAGCCTCTTTTAATAACTGTACCTTAGTCCAGTCCGGTTCGGCGGGGGTATCGCTACCGGGGGCAAACCACATATCGCCCATAATATTCATCATCACGCCCACGACATACGGTGGCACCACCTCTGCGTGAGGAAAGTCGTTTAGCAGCAGCGCCTGCATATGGCGGTCAAATTGGCTATGGCCGTTTAAGTCTTGGGTAATATGGCCGCTGTTGTGGGGGCGCGGCGCAATTTCATTCACCACTAGCGGGGTAGCTTCGTCGCCAGTTACAAACATTTCTATGCATACCAACCCCACTACCGCCAAACCTTGGGCAACCGTTTTACCCATCGCTAATGCTTGTTGCTTAATGTTTGGCGCCAAACCACTAGCCGGGTACACCGTGGTATGCAATACGGCATTGTCGTGGGTGTTTTCAAATGGGCCCAAGGTGGCCATATGGCCGTGTTTATTACGGGCCACAATAACGCTGCATTCGGCAGTAAAATTTAGTTTTTTTTCCAACACCCAACCGCTAGGGTTGGCATAGGTTTGTTGGCACTCGTCTAACATTGCCTCGGCTTGGGCAAGGGTTAAGGGCCCATCAATCGCCCACTGGCCTTTGCCATCGTAGCCCAGTTGGGCGGTTTTTAAGATGGCCGGCGTGCCTAATTTTTGTAAACCCTCTAGCAATGTTTGTGGATTTTTAACAACCGAAAAGGGCGTAACCGGCACGCCAAGCTTGGCAATGGTAGATTTTTCGATACCTCTATCTTGAGACACGCCCAACACGCTAGGGCTAGGGTGAACGGGCACCAAGCGGGCAATGGTTTCTAGCGTGGGCACCGGGATATTTTCAAACTCTAGCGTCACCATATCCACCCGCTGGGCAAAACTGGCTAGCGCGGCGGCATCGGTAAACTTGGCCACCGTGGTTTGGTCGGCCACTTGGCTGGCCGGGCTATGTTGTTCTGGCGTGTACACGTGCACGTGCCAACCCAAGGTATGGGCAGCAGGCACTAGCATTTGCGCTAGTTGCCCGCCGCCTAAAATACCGAGTGTTTTTTTTGCCGTCATGGTACAAGGTACCTAGTTATTGACCCAGTACTTTGTGCAGTTTTTCCAGAGCCCATTCTAAATCGGCTTGGGTAACAACCAATGGTGGCGTTAGGCGAATAACCGTATCGTGGGTTTCTTTGCACAACAGGCCTTCTGCCTTTAGGGCTTCGCAGTAATGACGAACTTTTTCGTTCATCTCAATACCAATCATTAGCCCACGGCCACGAATTTCTACGATGTTAGGGTTTTTAATGGTTTTCAATTGTTCTACAAACCAGGGGCCCAACTTGGCAGAATTTTCAATTAAGCCTTCGTCGGTCAGAACCTCTAAGGCGGCTTTAGCCACAGCGCAACCCAGTGGGTTACCACCAAAGGTACTGCCGTGGGTGCCGGGGTTAAACACGCCTAACAATTCTTTGCTGGCCAGTACGGCACTAACGGGGTAGAACCCACCACTTAGGGCCTTACCAATAATAACCGCGTCTGGCTTAAGGGTATCGCCACAATCTAGCTGGTAAGCAAACAGGCTACCGGCACGGCCTAAGCCACACTGAATTTCATCCGCAATGCTTAGCACGTTGTGCTCTTTGCATAGCTCGATGGCTTGTTTTACGTAGCCAGCAGGTGGAATATTAATGCCCGCTTCGCCTTGGATAGGTTCGAACATAAAGGCACAGGTGTTAGGGGTAATGGCCGCTTTTAGGGCCTCAATATCGCCCAATGGCACTACTTTAAAGCCAGGGGTGAAAGGGCCAAAGCCATCTTTGTAATCATCTTCGGTGCTAAAACCAACAATGGTGGTGGTACGCCCGTGGAAGTTATCCACACACACAATAATTTCGGCTTGGTTAGCCGGAATATTTTTTACGGTGTAACCCCAACGACGGGCCATTTTAATGGCGCTTTCTACCGCTTCGGCACCACTGTTCATCGGCAGGGCCTGCTCGTAGCCTGTCATTTTATTTAAGGTTTCGTAGAACAGAGGTAGTTGATCGTTACGGAAAGCGCGCGAGGTTAAGGTAACCTTGTGGGCTTGATCTAGCATGGTTTTAAGAATTTTTGGGTGGCAGTGGCCTTGGTTAACAGCGCTATAGGCACTTAGGCAATCCATAAATTTATTGCCATCAACATCCCACACCCATGGGCCTTCGGCGCGTTCGATAATAATATCTAGCGGCTTGTAGTTGTTAGCGCCAAACTTTTTTTCAAGGTCAATAAGGTGGTCGGCAGTGGTCGCAGTGGGTGTCATGGGGGCTCCTAGGGTCGATAAGTCATACAAATACAACCCCATCATACCGTGGATACGACTCAATTTCGAGCGAAGGCCCATTGAGGACAATAAGCGTTAGCCTAATGTTTTGGCCACGTTGGTGGCTTCTTCCACGGCGCGGGCCAACACACTGCGGATTTTGCCGTCTTCCAAAGTGAGCAACCCGGCAATGGTACACCCGGCAGGCGTGGTTACATCATCTCGCAAGGCTGCAGGGTGGCGGCCACTGGCTTTTACCATACTGGCAGCCCCTAATACGGTTTGGGTCACAATTTGCATGGCCAAATCCCGTGGCAGGCCCACACGTACACCTCCATCGGCCAAGGCTTCCATCATTAAATACATATAGGCCGGGCCACTGCCGCACAGGCCGGTTACCGCGTCAAAATGCTGTTCACCTAGCTGAATACACTCGCCCACGCTATCAAACAAGGCCTGGGCCAGGGCAACATGAGCGTCTGTCGTTTGGTGCCCTGGGCTAATCACCGTCATGCCGCGGCCTACCACCGCTGGGGTATTCGGCATGGCACGGATAATAGGGACACTGTCTGCCACATGCTGGGCCAGCGTGGCAATGGTTTTACCCGCGGCAATACTAATAATCAGGGTATCATCCGGCAGCCCCGCATCTGCTAGCTGTTTCACCACTTTTTCTGCCTGGGCAGGCTTAACACACAGCAACACAACGCTGGTTTGGCTAACCGGCGCCTGGGCAATATCCGTAACCACCGGCACAGGGAAGCTATCCGACACCAACATGCTAGTACGCGTGGTTTTACACGCCGCCCACACACTTTGCCGCGGAATCTCTAGCCGAGTGAGCAATGCGCTTAGCAAAGTTTGGCCCATAACACCGGCCCCAACCACCCCGATGTGGGTGTCATTGGCATAGAGTTTCTGCAAAATAGGGTTGTTATCAGGATTCATGGCAAAGGGGCTTTATAACAAGGTGTATATAACAAGGGGGAGCGCTTGCAGGGCGGGGCGTTTGTGCTACAGTTATGTGCTACTAAAGCGGCCTATCTGCTACGGGTTTGCTCCTATTGTACCCAATCCTTGGGTATTGGCATCCCCCAATAAGGGCGTATTGGTAACCACCAACCAGTTTTACTTGCATTTACCTTAACAAAATTATGGAGACCATAACCCATGGCTAAAAAAGGCAAAGGCGGCCAGCACACCCGGCTAAAAAGCACGGAAAGCGGCCACGAATACCACACGAAGAAAAATAAGCAAAAGCACCCCAATCGCTTAGAGCTTAAAAAGTACGACCCACTACTAAAAAAGCACGTGCTTTATAAAGAAGAGAAAAAATAAGCCTCAGCGCGAGTTCCCCTCTTTTTATACTCAATTTTTTAACGGCAGCCTTTACAGGCTGTCGTTATTAGTGTGTGGCCTTAATTTCTAGGCCCCCACTCAAACACACGCAACTTGGCACTCCGCGAGCGTGGGTTTTGAGCGATTTCCTCATCGGTGGCCACCACTGGTTTTTTGGTAAGGATACGGCCCCACCCTTCCTGTTGCCAATGCTTATAGGCCCGCTTTACCATGCGGTCTTCCAAGGAGTGGAAGCTAATAATAGCCACCCTGGCCCCTGGTGCCAGCACCGTAGGCAAGGTGGTTAGCAGGGCATTCAGTTGGCCCAACTCATCGTTCACCACAATACGCAAGGCTTGGAACACCCGTGTTGCTGGGTGAATACGCCACTGTTGCTGGCGGTTAGCCCCCTTGGCCACAACGCCTTTTACCAAGTCTGCCAACTGGGTGGTGGTGGTAATAGGGGTTAGCGCTCGCTGGGCCACAATGGCACGGGCAATAGGGCGGGCTTTTCGTTCTTCGCCATAGTCAAAAAACCACTGGGCCAGGGTCGCCTCGTCGGCATCGGCCATTAACTCCGCAGCCGTACTCCCTGTCGATGGGTTCATGCGCATATCCAAGGGGGCTGCCTGCTTAAAGCTAAAGCCACGGGCCCCCTCATCCAATTGCATGCTAGATACCCCAATATCCGCCAATAAGCCACCGGTAATTTGCCCAGCAGGCAAGGCACCCACGTGGGTAGCAACATCGCCAAAGGCGCCATGGCAAAAGGCGACAGTGGGCGGGTCTGCCATCGCATCACTCTGCTGGCCGAGCCACTGGGCCGTTTTCTCCAATATGCCCTTGTCTTGGTCTATCCCCAGCAAGGTACCCGTAGCCGATAGCTGCTGGGCCATGGCCCAGCTATGGCCACCGGCTCCTAAAGTCGCATCCACATAGGTTAAATGGGCCCGGGGGCCTGTTATCGCTAACGCATCCAACACGGCAGGCAACAATACCGGCACATGGCCACGATTTAAGGCGGTTTCATCAGTAGGGGTAGTCATCGCCCCTAGCATACCGTAAAGCCAACCACGTGAGAGGCCCTTAATTGTTAGGGGGTGGTTTACCTGCTGTTGGCTTAGGTTTAGCGACAGGTTTACTAGGCACCCGTATGTTTTGGGTGGCCATGTGGAATTTACCCATATGGGTCAAAATATCGTGATGCGTATCCAACACCACCTTTTTTTCCTTAGGCGGTGCCTTGGGTTTAGCCTTTTTCCCTGCGGGTGCTGAGGTTTTGCCCGCCAGTCTATCCAGCACACTATACAAGCTGATAGTGTGCTCCATCTTCAAATCTTGGGCAGCCAGGCGGTAATCAAACCCCACCGGCAGCTGATACAAGGTTTCGATGGTGGTTTTATCTCTGGCGCTTAAGGCCGTGACCCCAAACTGATGAGGCACGTACATAATATCGCCCTGGCCATCGCTATGGCCTAGCAACCCTAACGCATGGCCAATTTCGTGCAAAATGGTGTGCTGCACTTCGCCCACATCGTTATACTGGGCATGCAGTACCCCATCGCTAATACCAATGCTAATTTCCGCGCTATAAATAATGGATTTATCATTCACCAAGTATTCGCAATGGCCCAACGAGCTTCGATCCACCCGGCGCCAACTGAGATCAATATTAGAATCGTGGACATTATTAACCAACTGGTAACGAAAGCGCCCACCTGTGGCACCTACCCAGGCATCCAAAGACTGTAGTACCATTTGCCTATACCCGCCAGATTCGCGCTGTTTAGACTGTTCGTACCAGGTAAATGGCGCCACATACACTTTTAAAGGCATGGCAGCGTCAGGCCAGCGCACGGTGCGGCCCTCTTTAAGGCAAGGTTCTAGGTATGTCCAATGGCGAGGCATAAGCAAATAATAGGGCTTGGTGGGGGCTCAACCGTAAGCTTAGTATCGGCAAGCTGGCCGCAAAATTCAATGGTAGTGGCGACAGGTTAGCCGGTTTGTTGGCCTACACCAAACAGACTACAGGGCATCGCCACTAGTCATAAAGCACCAGAAAAACCGTAGCCAGTCCTCGCTAGCTATTTGCTGACCAGCAATGCTAGGGTGAATAAGGATAGGAAGTGTATAGCAATGCCAAACTTAGCCGCCGAGCAGGCGCACTATTTTTTTACCCACCTACTGGATACCAGCGGGTTTCCAGCGCGCTGGTTTTGCGGGCAATGGTCCGGCTTTACCGGCTGGCTTCATATTGGTTCTGATGTAGCTATATGGGCCGCCTACATGGTGGTGCCCAGTATTTTAATCGTACTGCTACTGCTTAAAAAATTACCCAAACCCTGGATTATTGGGCTTATTATTTTTTACCACCTGTTTTGCGGGTTTGGCCACCTGCTAGAGGCCGGCATTTTTTGGTGGCCCGCCTACCGCCTGGCTGGCGTGGTTAAACTACTAACGGCCGGTATTTCTTGGGTTACCCTGGCCGCCTTGCTGCCGTTGTTCCCTAAACTACTAAGCTTAAAAACCTACGACGATCTTCAGCTTGAAATTAACCAACGGCAGCAAGCTGAAGAAACCACACGCAAAACCTTGCTAAAAACTCAATCCATTTTAGATACAGCCGCCGATATTATTATGACCGCAGAAAACGACGGCACGATAGTCTCCAGCAACCTGGCCAGCAAACGAATTACAGGGTACACCCCCACCGAAATTTGCGGGCAATCCCTAGCCATGTTGCTGGCAGACGATGAAACCCTAACGCTAAGCGATATATTTACCCCCAGCACAAATACCATTAAGCGAGAGGTCACCCTAAAACGAAAAAACAACACCACCTTTCCGGCGGAAGTGGTTGTTAGGCATTTGGATTACGGCCAAGAGCAGGCATACACCTGTATTATTCGGGATACCAGCGAGCGCGAAGCCGCCAAGCAAGCCCTGCTTGCCCGAAATGTAGAACTCGAACAATTCGCATCCGTCGCATCACACGACCTTCAAGAGCCTCTGCGCAAGGTATCCGCTTATGCCAGCATTTTGCAGGATGATTATACCGACGCCCTTGATGATGAAGGACAACGGTACCTACAAAGCATGATGGGTGCCACCGAACGAATGAAGCGGCTCATCCACGACCTGCGAAACTACTCTCGTGTTAGCAGCCGATCTAAGCCCTTTGAGCAAGTAGACCTAGACGCCGTTATGCAAGACGTACACTCTGATATGGAGTACCGACTAAACGACGCCAACGGTACCGTTACATGGGAGCCCCTACCCACCATTAACGGCGACCCTGTCCAGCTACACCAGTTATTCCAAAACCTGGTAGGCAACGGGCTTAAGTACCACAAGCCCGGTGTACCGCCCCACGTGGCCCTAACCCTGGATAATACCCGCCCAGGCTTTATCGGCATTATGGTAACGGATAACGGCATTGGCTTTGAAGACAAACATACCAAACAAATTTTTACTATTTTTAAACGCCTACACACCCGAACAGAATACGAAGGCACGGGCGTTGGCCTAGCGATTTGCCACAAAATTGTAGAGCAACACGGTGGCACCATTACCGCCAAAGGCACCCCCGGCCATGGCGCCACCTTTACCCTGCATTTACCCACCCAAACCTGACCGATTGGTAAACCATCCCTAATATTTGCTATACTTACCCTAACGGAGAGACCTTATGAGCCCCGCCCCCGATTCTCTTGTTCCCCCAAAATATTTTGCCACCCCGCCTACAGAAACACCCCACCCCATCTCTATGAGCACCCCACCCGACTATTCCAACCTAACACCCGCTAACATTTTACTGGTAGATGACGACCCAGAAGATCGGATGCTGAGCCGCCTTGCCTTAAAAAAGCACCAGCTCATTAACCACGTCAACGAAGTGGCCAACGGGGAAGAGCTATTGCAATATCTAAGCCGCGAAGGCGAATTTAGCGACCCAACCCAGCACCCCATGCCCGATTTAATATTGCTAGATATTAATATGCCTAGAATGACAGGGTTAGAGGCCCTGGCTGAAATCCGAAAAAAGCCACACCTAAAAAGCCTACCGGTGGTTATTTTAACCACCAGCAATGCGGATAAAGATATTGTTGAAAGCTACGATCTAGGGGTTAATTCCTACATTACCAAGCCCGTTACCTTTAAAGGGTTTACCACCGCCCTGACCCAAATGAGCGATTACTGGTTTGCCCTGGTAAAGCGGCCTGCTGCCAATAAGCGCTAAATCGTACGGCTGCCCTTACGGCTAATCCATTTTAATGCGCGTCGGGTGGAGCCTTCGGCTGGATTCGGCAATTTTATCTTGCAGCATGGATAAGGTGGCCTCTTCACTGGGAGCGCGCTTCCGTTTGCCGCGGTCGCCTGCTGCTTCTACCGGCACCCCATGGATCCGTTCAATCACTTTGGTGGCCAAACGTTCTTGCTCCAGTTCTCGTTTTAAACGCTCGTTCTCGTTTTTTAGCTGGCCAATATAGTGATTCAGCTTATCAATTTCCGTGTGCTCGTCTTCTTTTTCTGTGGCCCGTTCTCGCAAAGCTTTGGCCAAGCCTTGCAGGGCACTTTCTACCGATTCGTTTTTAGCCGCCGCAAAGGTCATGCCCGCTTCTGGGGTAGCCCCAGCATGTTTACAGTGGCGCTTTCGCACTTTTATCTTTTTGGTAAAGCCCTTACTGTAAAAGAAGAACTCACCAGGCTGCAGCCCACGGATTTCTTTATAACTAATGCCTGCCTCATTCAAAAACGGACGGATGGCCTTATAATCCTGCTCGGCACTAATACCCCCAAACCAAAATCGGTTGCACTGGCTTAAAATATCCTTACTAATACTGGCCGGTCGTTGGGTAGCCCACAAACTATCAATGGCGCGTTTACGGCCCCGTTTGGCTAGCTTTTGGCTTTCTAGCAGCGGATCTTTTCGTTTATCTTTTTTGCCCGCCATACCCGCGGTTTTTTGGGGCGCGTAAATTTGGGCCTCTTCCACCACAATGCGTATTTTTCGGCGATATTTTTGCTCGGCGGTAAACAAGGCATCGGCAATTAGGCCGTACAAATGCTGTTGCTCGTGGTCCACATACTCACTTAAATCAAACACAGCACTAATACCGGTTTTTAGCATGGCATCCACATACAGCTCAATGGCGTCTTCTTCCAGCGGCAAGTTGGCCTGCTCGCCCCCCACAATCATCATGGGGTAACGTTCCGCCAGGGTAAAATGCTCGCCTTCTGGGTCAATCACACACAGCAAGCTGTTGTTTTCGATGGTTTCTTCCATCAACACACCGGTTAAATAGCTTTTCCCCATCCCAGAGCTGGCCAAAATCGCGTCCCGTTCACCGGTGGCTTTGTAATCATCCAGCGGCACACTAAACATAGGCGCCACACGCAGCGCACGTGGTCCTTGGGCTGCCTTGGCAACAGCATTGCCTACGGTTTTGCTAACTGTCTTACGGATGGCATCAAACATGGTAAAAAGCCCATACGGGTGCGCTAGCTCTCTACGAATTTACAGCTAACGGCGCTAACTCATTCTTGCCTAGCTTCTTACCCCTAAAGGGGCCTAACGGGGGATTCCCCACATTAGGAAACAGGGCTACACTATTTAGTGTTAATTAAGCCCTATTATACGGGTTTTCAAGGGTTTCGCCAACCGGCAGCACCCAACCCCCGGTAATAACGCTACCACCCCAGGAATAGAAGCAGGCATAACGCCCACCATAGCGTCCCTGTCTTCGGTTAGAGCACCATAACCCTATAAGGACACATTTTGTGGCCACTACCAATGTTTTGGCAATGGCACGCCCCCGGCGTGGCAAACAGCAATCACCCCAAACCAGCACCCCATTAACCCCACCCCTAAAGTGGGCCGGCGGTAAGCGCTGGTTATTGCCTATTTTGCAACAATGCTGGAACCCTGACGAAAACCACCGACTGGTAGAGCCCTTTTGTGGCGGCGGCAGCGTGGCCCTAGGCCTAGAACCCAGCCAAGCCCTCCTTAATGATGTGAACCCCCACCTTATTAACTTTTACCAACAAATACAGGCCGGGCTACGCATTAACACCCCCATGCTCAACGACCGAGAGGCCTACTTTGAAACCCGCGAGAAATTTAACGCCCTTATTGTAAAAGGCAACGCCAACACGGCCAAAGCCGCCGGGTATTTTTATTACCTAAACCGTACTGGGTTTAACGGCCTGTGCCGATTTAACAAAAAAGGCCTGTATAACGTGCCTTTTGGCCGGTACAACACCATTAATTACCGAGAAGATTTTAGCCTGTACCAGCCCGCCTTGGATGACTGGACCTTTCGGTGCGGGGATTTTGAAGATTTAACCCTTAAGCCCAACGACTGGATTTACGCCGACCCGCCCTATGACGTGGACTTTACCCAATACAGCGCCGGTGGCTTTACCTGGGATGACCAAGTACGCCTGGCCACCTGGCTTGCGGCGCAAAACGTGCCCATGCTCGTTAGCAACCAGGCCACCCCGCGGATATTAGAGCTATACAGCGATTTAGGCTTTGACGTGCTAACCTTGCCTGCCCCACGGCGCATTGCCTGCAACGGCAACCGGGCTAACGCCACGGAAATGTTGGCGATGAAAAACGTGCTGGTTGGCGTAAAACCCAAAACCCTGCACCCACAAGCCACCATTATTCGTGCGGGTAAGCGGGCCTAATATAGCTTTAACTTGCACCGGTAGTTCGCTAGCGGTACACTTCTTACTCAAATTTCCCCACAACATTCAGGCTGCTGTCTGAAAGTTCGAGAAAATGATTGTCGGGCCGTAGCGCAGCTTGGTAGCGCACCACATTGGGGTTGTGGGGGTCGCAGGTTCAAATCCTGTCGGTCCGACCAGAGCCTCCCAGCCAACACCGCTGCGGAGGCTCTTTTATCACCTAAAAGGCAATAAATCCGCTGTACCAGCTTTAAATAGAGTAAAGATACCCCTTTTAAGCCCATATTTTTTTATAAGCATGCAAATTAATCCCCCATATTTAGTTATTCTAGGCCCTCAGCGGCCTATTAAAAAAGAAATTGATGCCGTTACTACCGGACACCGAATTTTCCAACCCGAGCCAATAACGCAAAGTAATAATCCACCCACTACCGTTGTTGACTTAAGACCGATTGAAAATGTCAGTCACGAAATATCTAACGCCCATAATCAGGGTGTTTTATACGCTTTAGAAAAATATTTGAACCAAACAGTTGAAGGGATTAGTACCACTCTCGCGGGAGTTGAATTAAAGACATCCATTCCTCTCAAGGCAGAAGCAGCAGAAATTCCAAATGTAGTAGAGCAGGCTAGTTCACCACAAAAAGAAAAGCCCAAGCCAATCTCTTTGGTAGAAAAAACCAAACCAAATCCCCTTAGGGAAGAAAAAAGGAAACTAAGCTTAGAGGCCTAAAATCTTGCGCCCCCGCTAACAACCGCTAACAGGGGCACAACAACACATTATTGTGTTAGTAGCCTAACAGCAGGGCGCGTTACCTTGGCAACACATACTAGGGCAGCAGCCCGCCGCCATTGCCGCTGGCACCAGCACCGTGGTTAGGGCAATAACAGCCACAAAAACAGTCGCTAATAATTTTTTCATCGTAATAATCTCCTAATACTAAGGTGTCGTACAGTAATAGTGGGTTAGGAGAAGGCTTTAATTGAGCAGGCGGGCCAATCGTAAATACCGATACCGATGGCTCGGTTGGTAACGCTGCTGATACACACGAGTATTTGCAGGGTTATTGTTAAAAGCAATAAGCGGCTGTGCTAACGTGCTAGGCGCCGGTAAGGCAGCAGATAGATGTTGTGTAGTCTTATCAGTGGCATTAAGCGTGCTAGCAGGCAGCACGGCAGGCGACACACTACAACACGGCGCCAACACAGGCACATCGTCCGCAGGTTCTGGTTGAGCTGAATGACACGGCGTTGGCTGAGGAGCCGTTTGCGAGTCATTATCGCAACAGGCATGCGACACGCCAGCCAATGACCATACGGCCACCAGCACCGTTAAAACGGCAAACAAGGTACGTGTTATAAAACGCTGCATATTTCTACTATACACTATGGGGTTACCAATACTAGTGATTACAGCGCAACACTAAAGTTCCCAATAATAACAATGGGATTACATGGTAAACACAAGCTAACTTACAGGCCTAAGTAGTCTGGGCCGCTGCCTTGTTCGGCAGGGCGTACCTTTAGGTTTTCTTGCGGGCACACCATTTGGCACGTACGGCACTGAATGCAATTTTCTAAACTCATGCCATGCACACGTACTTGCTCTTGGATATCAATACGGTGCACTTCCGCCGTGCAATCACTCACGCAAGGCGTTTCTTTGTTCAGCGCGTCGTATTTAGAGATACACGCCACGCAGGTCTCCGCATTAAACTCATCAATGTGGTTCACATCGTGGTGATACTTGGTGCCTGCATAAAATACGGCATCTTCACGGCTATACAAAATCGCCTTAAGGTCTTTCGGCGTATTTTCATCGGCTGCGCCACTGGGCAACGTATCCGTATAATCCGGTACAATATGCTCGTGGTCTTTGGCATATTTAACTTTGCCAAAATCCATAATACCTAAAATTTTAGCACCGGCGGTAAAGGCCTCACCGCTTAGGGTAGCCTTGGTACCCATTTTGGTAACCGCACCCCACGGGTTGCCCTTATCCACGCCTTCCATGACTTCCGGCAGGTAATCTTTTAGCAGCTTAGGGTTACTCTGGAAGGCATCGCGGAAGTAGCGGCCCTGTTTTAGGCTATCGCCAACAGCGCTACCCATCACGCGTGTTTGATAGGGTTTAAGATTAGCAATGGTAAAGTCTTTACCGTTAGCCAACAGTTCGGTAATGATATCGGCAGCAATTTTGCCACATTCCATACTATTGCTTACACCATTTAGGTTGCTTACATCCAGCACGCCGAGCGCGTCTCCCATTAGCAGGGCACCATCAATACCAAACTGGGTAGGTAGGCTGTAGTAGCCGCCTTCTGGAAGCAAGGCCGCGCCGTACTTAAATAAGGTGGCATCTTTTAGCATGTTGGCAACAAACGGGTGCTTTTTATAAGCCTGCAACAATTGCTGCGGGTTAAGGTTAGGGTTGGGGCTATCCAAAGACGCAATCAGGCCGATCGTCAGGCGATTGTTTTTCATGCCGTAGATAAAGCCGCCACCAAAGCTACCATCAGTAAGCGGATAGCCCATGGTGTGCCATACTTTGCCATCATAGCTTGCAAAGGTGGCTTTTTCCTCATCGGTAGCATCTTTACCAGGCTTGGGCAGCTGCCACACTTCTTTAACACCAACGCTCCAAATTTGTGGGTTAGGGCGCAAGCTGTATTTCTTCACCAAGTCTTCGCTTAAAAAGCCTTTATCGCCAAAGCACACCAACTTACCGAAAATTTGGTTGTCGGCCGCTTCTGGGTGCTCGTCTTTATTTTCTACTACAGATACGCCGGATACGCGGTCGCCATCATACAAAATTTCGTGGGCCGCAAAGCCGGGGAATAAATCCACGGTAATATGCTCGCTCTCAGCAGCTTTTTTCTTCAGCTGATCAGCCATCCATGCCACAACCATGCTTAGCGTTAGCACCCAGTAGCCCTGTTTTTTAAGACCGGCTGGTAGCAGGGCGTTTGGCGCGTGCCAAATACTTTGTTCGCCCATCACGCTAAAGTGGCTTTCGTCACATACCGCTTCAATCGGGAATTTATCTTCTTCCCAATTAGGGAACAGTTCTTTAAGGATGCGGGGCTTAACCACAGCACCACTACAAATATGTCCGCCAAACTCGCGCGATTTTTCTAAAATGGCAATGGATATAGGCTTGCTTGCATCCGTATGGCGAGCTAGCAGCCGGTGAGCTAACGCTAAGTTAGATGGGCTACCGCCCACCAGTACCAAATCGTACTGCATGCGTTCGGTGGATTGAGAAGTGGTATTCGCCATGGGTTAAAGGCGTCCTTTTAATTTTATAAAATGAATAACAAGTAATAGAAAAAACGTTAGGCGGCTGTAATTTGGCGCTTAAGCTGAGCAATCATTTCAGGCACCACTTGGTACAAATCGCCTACAATGCCGTGGTCGGCAAAACCAAAAATAGGAGCATCGGGGTCTTTATTAATGGCAATAATCGTATCGGCCTTGCTCATACCCACCCGGTGCTGGATGGCGCCGCTAATGCCGCAGGCAATGTACAGTTTAGGACGAACAGTTTTACCGGTTTGGCCCACTTGGTGCACATACGGAATCCAGCCCGCATCTACCGCTTTACGCGAGGCACCAACAACCGCATTATCAAAACAGCTGGCCAATTCTTCCATCAACTTAAAGCCTTCAGCGTCAGCTAGGCCATAACCACCGGCAATCACCACGTCTGCGGCCGTTAAATCTACATTTTTGTTGAGTTCAACAACAACGTCTCTAATGGTGAGGGCCGTATCTTCTGCCGTTAAGTTTACAGGGATAGCCTTCACTTCAAAGCTGCGGTTTGTATCTGGCTGAAGCGGCACAAATACACCGGGGCGGGCAGTGGCCATTTGTGGGTTTTTCCACGGGCCTAAAATACGAGCCTTCAAGCTTTCGCCAAAACTGGGGCGAACCGCATACAAGCAGCCTTCGTATAGGCCTACTTTTTCTGGGTCGGCTTTGTTGGTGTGCTCGTAGGGGCCAATATCCATTTCAATCACATCGGCGGTTAAACCCGTTAAAAAATGTGCTGCCACGCGTGGGGCTAAGTCGCGGCCCGTGGTGGTCGATCCCATCAACACAATGTGGGGCGGGTGCTCTAGCGATTCCATTAGATCGCACATAACCCGCTTGTAGGGCATGGTGCGATACTGGGCTAGTTCAGCATGGTCGGCCACATACACAATATCGGCACCGTAATGGCCAAGCGTGTTAGGCACATCGCCTAAATTATGGCCAATAACCACGCAGCTTAACGGGTTGCCTAATTTATCGGCAAGCTCGCGGCCCATGCTTAAAAGCTCTAGCCCTACCGGGGCCAGTTGACCGTCCGTCAATTCAGCCACAATCATTACTTGGCCGCCCACATTTGTTTCAAACAAGGGTAATTCTGGTTCTGCAGGTTGTTCGGCTGGTTTCTTTGTCGCTTCTGCGTCTGTCATTATTGTTTACCTTAAAAAATAGTGTTTCAACGTTTATCTAGCGGGGCCGCCATGTTGCATGGCGTTTAAACAGGCACCGCCTCTTTTTTGTTTAAAAATTCGTCAACGGGGGTGGCGTCTAGCACGTCGGTTACCATATTGGCCACGCTTTGGCCTTGGCGAACCACGCAGCTACCGCCTACTTCGCCAATTTTCCATGTTTTACCAACAATGGTGGGCGAACCCTTTAGGCCAGCTAGCATAGGGTCTGCGTTTACCACGTCTAAATCAATCACGCTAATGTACTCGGCTTCTACCTCGGGGGTACGGGCCAAATACTGAACCTTTTTAGCCCCACGCAGCGATTTGTACGCCAGTGGGGTGTATGCGTTTGCCACGGTAACCAACGCAGGCAGCGGAGTTGCCACAACCGTATGGCCACCTTCTACAATACGACGAGCCACTAGCGTGGTGCCTTCTAAACTGAAGTCTTCGCAGTAGGTTACCTGCATCACGCCTAGCCGCTCGGCAATTTCGGGGCCCACTTGGGCGGTATCGCCATCAGTGGTTTGCAGGCCAGCAAAAATTAAATCCGCAGGGTGGTTTTTCTCGGTGTTTAGGTACTCAATTACCTTGGTTAGCGCATAGCTGGTGGCCAAGGTATCGCTCGCCGCCAAACGACGATCCGACAGCAACACGCCGGCATCGGCACCGTGCTCGATGGCTTCCAGCAGAATTTCTTTAGCCGGGGGTGGCCCCATGCTAATAGCGGTTACGGTGCCGCCATATTCTTTTTTGGTATGCAATGCCGCTTGCAAGGCAAACTTATCAAAGGGGTTCATCATCCGCTTGGCGCGGGCACGGTCAATGGTGCCATCCGGGTTGACACCCGCTTTGCTGCCGGTATCCGGCACCTGTTTAATCAGCACATAAATATTAAAGTTGGCATTCGTCATTTAAATTAGCCATTTCGGTTCAAAATTCTACAATCCAAAATATGCATTAAGCCCTAGAGTACTAGGGTATTGGCCCACATAGCGTACCCCCCACAATATGTGCTGGCAAGCACCTTTACATCATTTTTAGGCTGGCCAAGCAATTGGCCAGTATTAGGCGGTTTTTAGAGTAACCACTTTAAGTCTCAACGGCAAGAATTCCCCATGCGTATTTCAGCCCATTCACCTCAATTTGGCTTCGCTATTTTCAGAAAATCGATGGGTATGATAACCATTCTAGACAAGGACCACACTAAAGTAGACCAAGGGGGAAACAATGCCACTATAGCAGAAGGGGTAGCAGGGCTAATGCCTGGTGGTTGCAGCTTTGTTGATGACCAACACCTTAGGAATATCGGCGCCTATGATTTTTACTCGCCTGACGGAAAACCGTTAAAAGAGGGAGAATCCTACAAGGATGGTACCTTGCTTAGAACGCTCTACAGAAAAGCTAAAGAACATTCCGACTTGGTAGTGAACAACCCTGTTGAACCGCGAGTGTTTGAGATGTTTGAAAACAAGCTAGGGGATGAGCTAAACCTAAGACAACAGAAAAAAGCACTACGCAAGTTTAAAAGGCAATCCCTTAAAAACCCTGAGGAAACAACATCTGAACTATTAGCACTAGCCCAAAAAGCCTATAAAAGCACTGTTCAGGAAGAAAATCAGATTATCGATGAAGCTATTCAACGAAAGTCGTCTTAGCGTCATACCCACTAACAACGCCTCTTATACAAACCAACCGTAAGCAGTTGTCCAAATGGGCGGTTTGCCGCACAATAGGGGGGTATAATTATCCTGACAGGGCCGCCTGCCCACCCCAACACAATGGGTAAGGCCCGCCCGCATCGGAGAACGCCTTACTATGAACGTGCTTGTGAGTGGTGCCAGTGGCTTAGTTGGTACCGAACTGTGTGATTTTTTAGCCCGTAGCGGCCACGAGGTATTTAAACTCGTGCGCAAAAAAACCGCCGGCCCTAACGAAGTTCGCTGGAATATTAAAAAGAACTTGGTGGATGTAGACGCCCTAGAAGCCGCGCAGATTGATGCTGTGATTCACCTGGCTGGCGAATCCATCGTAGGCTTGGGCTGGAGCGACGCCAAAAAAGACAAAATTGTGAAGAGCCGCACCCAAGGCACCCAGTTATTGGCCACCACACTGGCTAGGCTAGAGCATAAACCCCACACCTTTATTACTAGCAGCGCCGTTGGTTTTTACGGCCACCGCGGCGATGAAACCTTAACCGAAATGAGCGAACCCGGTAGCGCCCTCCACCGAGAGCCCCGTGACCGCCCCTTCTTTTTAGTGGATGACCAATGGGGCTCGCGCTTTTTATCCGATACCTGCCAAGCCTGGGAAGCAGCTGCCAAATCTGCCGCTAATGCCGGTATTCGTGTGGCCCACATGCGCACTGGCATTGTGCTAAGCAAAAAAGGGGGCGCCCTAAAGGCCATGCTAGTGCCCTTCAAACTAGGGGTAGCTGGCCCACTAGGCAGCGGCAAGCAATACATGAGCTGGATTAGCCTACCTGACCTGGTAAGCGCCTACATGCACGTGCTAAACAACCCGGATATTAAAGGCCCTGTTAATGGCGTGGCGCCCAATCCTTCTACCAACAAAGAATTTACCCGCACCCTAAGCAAAAAAGCCTTTATGGTGCCCTTCCTTGGGGATTTTGCCAACTTTTTACCTGCCCCAGGCTTTGCCCTAAAAGCAGGGCCCCTTGGCGAAATGGCTAACGGCCTGTTTTTAAGCAGCACACGGGTTAAACCCCTGGTGCTAGAAGAAACCGGCTACCGCTTTATCCACCCAGAGTTACCAGAAGCCCTTGAGGCTGTGCTGTAACCCGCTGACCGATTGACCTCATTATTGTGTTTGGCCAGCTTCGAGACGATATTGCCACCATCCTGCAACGGGATGCCGCCGCGCGCAACGCTATCGAGGTTATTCTCTGTTACCCCGGCTTCCATGCTTTAACCTTGCACCGCCTGGCACACGGGTTATGGCAAGCCGAGTGGTACTTACTGGCACGGATACTCTCTAACACCAACCGATTTTGGACAGGCATTGAAATCCACCCCGGCGCCACCATCGGTAAGCATTGTTTTATCGACCACGGCATGGGCGTGGTGATTGGCGAAACAGCAGTGGTGGGGGATAACGTTACCCTTTTTCAGGGCGTTACCTTGGGGGGCACCGGTAAGGAAAAAGGCAAAAAGCGCCACCCCACCATCAAAAACCGCGTGGTGATTGGTAGCGGGGCTAAAATTTTAGGCAACATAACCATTGGCCACGATAGCGTGATTGGTGCCAGCAGCGTGGTGCTAGCCAACATCCCAGAAAATGCCACCGTAGTCGGTATCCCTGGCCGAGTAGTAACCCATAACGGCCAACGCCTGGATACCCTAAACCATGACGAGCCCAATGATGCCGCCCTACAATACCAATTAGAGGTTATGCAACAGCAACTTGCCGATCTTCAAAGCTGTGTAGAAGCCCCTGCCCCGTTATTTAAAAGCAATAATGCGGATGATTTAGCTAACCCGTAACAAGCAGCATTAAGCTTAAACGGCTAAGGTTGGGTTGCTTTTGGCTTTTTGGGCTTTATACCGTTTAACGCACCAGCGAACAAAGAAAAATAAAAGCATAAGGGGGTGTCTATCCTGAAAGGGTGGTGCTCTTTGGGGGAAGCATAAATCAATAGTTTAAGCCGTATCGGCACAACATAAGTTTAATAAAGTGTTAGCTTACCGCATGGGTGCCGCAGAAGGCAAGATGCCAAAGGCCGCCGGCAACATGGGGGCCACGCGGTGGCGCCATAAAAAATCGGGGCTATTGGCAGGCAACCATTCGTTGCGGTACCAATGGAGCACACAATCGGCAACCGCTACCGGGTTATGACGAACGGCTTCCAAGGCTTGCTCGTTAATCAGGTGGCCTTCCACCATGGTCATACCCATGGCAGCGCAGCGTTCGTCGTCCCGTTCTACTTGGTGGCAACCGGCCTGCTGGTAGCGGGACAACAAGTGGGACGGAATTTCGTCATTCACCAGCACCGTGTTAATCACATCCAGGGTGCCGCCATGGGTTTGAATAGCGGCTACATGGTCTGCCACCGTCATGTTATCCGTCTCGCCACATTGCGACATCATGCTGGCCACATATACTTTGGGCACCAAACGGCGGGCCACCGCTTCCGCAATTTCGTTAATCAACAAATTGGGGATAATACTGGTGTACAGGCTACCTGGGCCCATCAAAATAATATCAGCTTGCTCAATGGCATCAATGGCATCTGGCAACGCCGCCGCATCCTGCGGCATAGAAGTCATTCGGTGAATGTTGCCTTTAGCATTGGGGATGTTGGATTCGCCGTGGACCAACTCGCCTGTATCCATTTGTGCCGATAGCGACACCATGGCCAAGGTGGAAGGTAGCACCCGCCCTGAAATGTTAAGTACATCCGATGAGGCGCGAATGGCAGACAACATATCGCCCGTTACCTGAGACATGGCCGTGATAAACAGGTTGCCAAAACTATGGCCTTCCAGCCCGTCACCCGTGGCAAACCGGTATTGGAAAAGCTCTGTGATTAACTGTTCTTCATCGGCTAAGGCGGCAATACAGTTGCGCAAATCCCCAGGCGGAATAACGCCATGCTCTTTCCGCAAACGGCCACTACTGCCTCCATCATCCCCCACCGTAACAATGGCGGTGATGTTGTTTGTGTATTTTTTTAAGCCCCGCAGCAGGGTGCTTAGCCCGGTACCACCACCAATTGCCACAATTCGTGGCCCCTGGGAGAGTTTGTTTTTTCGGTACAAGGCGTTCAGTAAGGAGGGTTCCTTAGCGCCAGTGGCCACCATAACCGTTCTGCTAGAACGCTGAAACCCCGTGTATACCAGCACAGCACCCAGCAATAACGCCACCGTACCGCTAATATTAGCCGGTACAATTAGGGCAATCTGCTTGGTTAAATTCACCAAGCCACTAATCGGTTGAAGACCAAATAACAGGGCCACACCTGTAATGGTAAGCAATGCCCCCACCAACACCACTAGCAACCACCGCTTAATAGAAAGACCGGGGAGGAGCCATTGCATTTTGTTAAATAAAGGGGACATGGTGAAAAAACATTAACCTAGTAAAGGGATTGCGGTACTTTTATTATGATCCACAGTGATCATTTGTGCCAGTGGGGTTCCTCTCGATGATGGAGAGATAGCGTTACATTGGGAAACATAGGGGTAGTGGGCTGTTGGCAATGTTGGGCCAGGGCGCTATGCAGTTGGTTAGCCACCGCTACCGAGCGGTGCTGGCCACCAGTACACCCAATAGCCATATACAATTGGCGCTTACCTTGGGCATAATAGGCAGGCAGCATGGTGGTTACCATACCGGTAAGGTGTTCCATAAAGGGCGCAAACACGGCCTGATTGTTTAAAAACCGCGTCACAGCTAAATCATGCCCTGTTTGGCTGCGTAGTTCTGGGTCGTAGTAGGGGTTGGGCAAAAAGCGCACATCCATCACCCAATCTGGGGTGCGGCGTTCATTATCGTGATGGCCAGTGGGCACCCCGTACCGAAAACCAAAGGTTTCGATGGTCAGGGTTAAGGGCGTTTGGGGGACAGGCTGGCCTAATAGCAGCGCCAATTTAACCGCCACTTCATCCGGGTGCAGGGTGGCCATGTTTACGCTGTAAAACCGGGTAGAGAATTGGGGCTTTAGCTCCGCATGGACGGTTTCTAAATCCACAGCATCCGTATACGGCGGGCGAGACAACACCAACACCGCCGCGTCCGTTTCTTTACAGGCATTTAGCCAGGCAGCGTAATCGGGCAATTGCCAGTCTGCCAGGGTACACACCCCCACTTGTTGCTCCTTGCCGGTTAGCATCACGCCATCCACGCCCGTTAATAAGGTAACGTGGTAACCCCACTCCACCAATAACCGCAACACATCACTACGGTCCGTCGATTCATCGGCAATCAGCCACACCGTATTGAGTGGGGCCGTTGCTTGGGCCTGGGGGGCCGGCGTTATGGAAGAGTTACTTGGCATTAGGTGCTATTACAACCACCCAGAGTTAGCCGACAACACCAAAGACAAGGGCAGTGGGCGGGTAATCCGCTCTGTTAGGGCGGCAACCACCGCTTCTGCTTCTGTGTGCTGGGCACTAATATGGCAGCTTTTCGCTTCTGGGGTTAACGTAGCCCCTGTTTGGCTGGTTAAGGTGCCTTGCTTTACTAATTGGTGGATTTGCTCGCTGGCCGCCTTGGCAGGGAGATCTTTAGCGGTTTCTTTATAAAAAGGCTTGCCGCCATTGGTATAGCGCTTGCCCACATGCACTTCTGGGGCCACCCGTACGCCGGTTTTGGCCTGCAAGTGCTGCAAGGCATCGCCAAAGGGCCCAATTAATACTAGCCAAGGGTTATAGGCCACAATGGCCTCGCCAAGTTGGGTTAAGCGCTCCCAGTCTGGGCTATCGGCTTTGGCAAAAAAGGCATCGTACAAGGCGCCATGGGGCCGCACGTGTTGCACTTCTGCCCGGTGGATATGGGATAAGGCGGTTAGTGCCCCTAGCTGCACCCACACCCAGGCCTTAAACTCATCGGCACTCAGTTCTGGCATCGGCTGCCAACCACCATTGGCGGGGTCTGGGTAGCCTACCAAGGCCCCTAGGCCCATACCGCGCTCGCTGGCAAAGGCCACCGCATTGGCCATCCCTTGGGGGTGGCCCGCATGGACACCACACGGCACGTTAATACTGCTGGCTTGCGGTGCCAACATTAACGTCATCTCTGTGGCGGTAATACCATCAGCCTCCCATTCCCAATCCACATTAACATCTAAGTAGGTGGTTAGGTCTTCCACCTTTAAATCGCGGGCACGGCTATTTACCGGCTTGGTAAAGGACGGAGGAGATTCGTGAGAATGCTGAAAGGCAGAAGGCATTGAGGGGTAATCCCATTACAGTGGTTACAAGGCGCCTATATAGTATACGCGCTAACCGTTAAGCATACTGTAACAATAGCTAAATCCAAAGCCAAAACCCTAATTCCTTTGGATGGATAAGGGATATTCCCTTAAGAATGTTTTTAGATTTGTAATATTTTCTAACGGCGCGATCAATTCATCCCATTAATTTGTTTTTATTTTAATATAGAGGATTTAGAGTAACCATATATATATTTAGAGACCAAAGAAGAGGAGAGTAATACATGACTTCTATGCCCGTGTATGGATATCAGCAACAATACCAGCGTCCGCAATATCAGCGTCCGCAACAACATAACTACAATGTGCAGTACCCACCCCAACAGAATTACAACAAAAATACGTACAGCAACCAGACGCATAATTACAACGATTATGTAACAGCATACCAAAACCGCTACCAACAACACGATGTGAATCTATACCGTGATTACAACGTTATTGTAAAAGACCACGTGAATGTAACCCCCCGTTACTACCAAAACGTGAACTACACCTATGGCGGCATGACCTATAGCCGCGACCCAATGCAAAAGCATTACAGCACCAGCGGCCACGTACCTGGCCCGCCAAAAATTGGCTTTAATGTAAACTACGGCCAGCAAAGCTATGGCAACAGCTACAGCAACCACCAAAGCTACGGCAACTATGGGCAACAAAGCTATGGCAACAGCTACAGCAACCATAACCAAGGTTATGGCGGCGCATACGGCTAAGCCTTAACAACATAAACCTGATGAATTTAGCGCTGGTTAGGCGATACCCCTAACCAGCCGCATCAGGCCTTTTTTGTGGCCATTGTTAGCAAGCAACTATTGCTTAAACCAGCTAACCCGCCGCTACAACTAAACCCGATTTTGGCTGAACATCCAGCAAGGCTATAGGGGCTTTATCGGCATACTGTTTAAAGTTGCCAACAAACAAATCGGCTAATCGCGCGGCGGTTTTGTCATAAGCGTTTTTATCGGCCCACTGTTCGCGTGGGTTTAACAACTCATCCGGTACACTAGGGCACGTTTGCGGATACCGCAAACCAAACACGCTATCAGTATCGTAGGCCACATCGGTTAAATTGCCTTCAAGGGCAGCATTAATCATGGCGCGGGTGTACTTAAGTTTTATACGATTACCCGTACCATAAGCACCGCCAATCCAGCCGGTATTTACCAGCCAGGCTTTAGCATTATGTTTGGCCATTTTATCGCGCAACAATTCAGCGTACTTCATAGGGTGCCACACCATAAAGGCTTCGCCAAAGCAGGCACTAAAAGTGGCTTGGGGCTCATCGACGCCCATTTCCGTACCTGCCACCTTGGCCGTATACCCACTAATAAAGTGGTACATGGCTTGCTCGGGGCTTAGTTGGCTAATGGGCGGTAGCACGCCATAGGCATCGCAGGTTAAAAAGATGATATTTTCTGGGTGACCGGCCACGCACGGCTTTTTAGTATTGGGGATAAATTCAATGGGGTAGCTTACCCGCGTGTTTTCCGTAATAGACGTATCGTCATAATCCACAATGTGGGTTTCGGGGTCGTACACCACATTTTCCAGCACGCTACCAAAGCGGATGGCATCATAAATTTCTGGCTCTTGCTCGCGCGATAAATTAATGGTTTTAGCGTAGCAGCCACCTTCAATATTAAACACGCCATTATCGTTCCAACCATGCTCATCATCGCCAATCAGGGCGCGATTAGGGTCGGCACTTAAGGTGGTTTTACCCGTACCCGACAAGCCAAAGAAAATCGCCGTATCACCCTTTTGGCCTACATTGGCGCTGCAATGCATGCTCATCATTTCTTTTTTTGGCAGTTGGTAATTTAGTACGGTAAACACGCCTTTTTTCATTTCGCCGGCATATTCTGTACCCAATATGGTGGTTTGACGCGTTTTAAAATTGAAGCTTACACAAGCAGTACTATCCACACCTTCAATGGTCGGATCTGCGGGGCATTGGCCGGCGTTATAAATAACCCAATCTGGCTTACCATAGGTTTCTAATTCTTTATCGGTGGGCCGAATCAGCATATTTGTCATAAACAGCGCATGGTAAGGGCGGGCACATACAATGCGTACTTTAATCCGCTCATCGGTATCCCAGCCTGCGTAGCCATCCACCACAAACAGGTAGTTTTGGCCGTTTAAAAAGCCGGTGGCCATATCCAAATTTCGCTGAAAGGCCGCCTCACTCATGGGGATATTAATATCGCCCCAGTTAATATCCGCTTGGGTAGTTTCTTCGTGGACGATGCGCTTATCTTTAGGGCTACGGCCGGTTTTTTCGCCGCTGTAGGCAATTAAGGCGCCGTTGCTCGCAATCACACATTCCGAGCCACTGTAATGTTCGTGCTTCATCGCCATTTCGTACAAAAACGCCGGGCTAGGGTTATGGTACAGGGTATTATTGAAAATCCGGTCGCATTCCATTTGCTTGGTAAATAGCTTCGGCTTCGGCTTCATGGCTCATCATCTCCTGCAAAAAAGGGGTGTATAGTGCCCTATTATGACAGAAGCAAACCCAATCCCCAAACGGCAAAACACCTACCCCGCCTTTGTTTTAAAAATATTTTATTGGTGTATGGCACACACCAACACGCATTATGGCTACCGGCGATCGCAAGACGCATGCTTTTCTTCGTAATTGATAACGTCTTTAGCATGAACCGTGACTTTTGCGTTGCGGGTTAAATTTTTTAGTTGGGTAAAGCGGCCGCATATATCCACATGGTCGCCCACCTGCCAGCTACCCACCTTATACCGGTCAAAGGTTTCCACGAGCCACACGCTATCGTCATCCAACACAATGGATTCGCCACAATGATGGATAGCTGTAATCCAGCGGTCTTCGCACGCCCATACCACCGAAAACTGACTTAGGATTACCAAGAAAACCAGTATTAATGCGCGCCAAAGCATAACAAAATTCCTTGTTTAATAACTAACCCATCTCACCCTTATTATACTGCTAACCTCCGTGCCTGAACGAGAGGTAGCTACTTAGCCCACACCTGCTGCAAACGCAGCAACGCAGTATAACTCGGCAACACGTATAGTGTGCCATCTGGTGGCATGGATACCAACGCACTGGTAAGGCCGCCTTCCACGTCTTCTACCACGGCAATACTATCTGCCCCTACCCCTGCATATTTTAACCGTACGGCCAAATCAGCAGCCCGTTTACCAGTGCAGGTAAAGGCAGGGATATCGACTAACCACTCAAAGGCAGCATCCCAAATCCAGCTTACATCGCGCCCGTCAGCATCGTTATCGTTTAACCCTAGCAGCACATGGGCAGTAGGGTCGGCAGCCACGGTACGAAAAACTTCCGTGGCGCCCACCGGATTTTTAATTAAAAACACCTTTACCGTTTTGCCTTGCACGGTTAAGGTTTCGCTGCGGCCAAACACACCGGCATAATTATCCATAGCTGCTAGGGCCGTTTGCAAAGGCACGCCCCAATCGAGCGCCACAGCCAATGCGGCCAGTGCATTGCAGCCATTAAATTTACCAGCCAACGGAATGGTAATATTACTTGGCTGAACCAAAGAAGGGTGCGACAAGCGCCCTAATGTTCTGTCCGGTTCAGAATTCGTCACATACAACTGGGCCACCGGTACGGTTTGCCCGTTAAGTTTTAGCGGCCTAATGGGGCGTTCCCACGCTGGTTGTTCAAACCGGCAAGGTACTGTTTGTAATAACGTCGGCAATGGTTTTTCTGGCGCAGGGATATCATCTGGGTGAATATCGGCCTGCCCGTTATCACCCATGGCTAGGCCCATAAAGCGGCTTTTCGGTTGTTGGGCGGCCAGTGTGGTCATCATCCCACGGATCGTATCATCCTGAATGTTGCAATAACGGGCGCCCTCTGGGTCGCACTCGGCAACACCTTCGGCAATAAATTGTGCGGTGGTATCTAGTTCGCCGTAGCGGTCTAGTTGGTCTCTAAACAAATTAGTAACCACCACATCGCGAATGGGGAGCTCTTTAGCCACGTGGCGCAGGCTGGCTTCATCTACTTCTAGCACCATGGCATCTATATTTTTTAGTTTACCCATTTTACCAGTGGCCATTACCAAAGCGCTGGCAATGCCGTTGCGCATATTAGCCCCCAACGTGTTATGCACAACGGTTAGCCCATGGGCTTCTAACATGGCCGCTAACAAACCCGCCGTTGTGGTTTTGCCATTGGTACCCGTAATGGCAATAACGTTTTTAGGGCACTGGTCGGCAAACCATTCGCTTAGCAAGGTAGGCCGAATAGCCAAGGCCACCCGCCCCGGCACCGTACTACCACTACCTAACTTAAACCATTTTATTAACCGCGCCGCCAATTTTGCCATAGCAATAGCATAGCGAAACGGAAAAAATATCATCATTATTAGGGTGGTCACGGTGTGTCTCTAGCCGCCAAAAAATCTAAGCGGTTGCACAGGCCGCCCCGTTACTGGCCATATCAAAGGTGATGCCGTTATCTTTAATGCGCTGCAACGCTTCTGTTAGGCGTGCTTCTGGCTGAGTTAGCGCCACACGGAAAAAGCCTTCGCCTTCTGGCCCGTAGCCATTGCCGGGGGGCACCACAATCCCACATTTTTCGAGCAACAAGGTGGCAAAGTCTTCGCTCGTCATGCCCGTGGGTACGGGTGCCCATAGGTAGAAAGTGGCGGGGCCAGCTTCTATGGGCCAACCGAGTTGTTTAAGGCCGTCTACAAACAAGGTGCGGCGTGCGCCATAAATACGGTTTAAGTCTTTAGTCAGCTCTTTGTACTGCGCTAAACCTAATTCGCCAGCGGTTTGAATAGCGGTAAAGGCGCCACTATCCGTATTATTTTTAATGCTACCCAAGGCCTTAATAGCTTTGGCATTACCCACGGCAAAGCCTAAGCGCCAACCTGTCATGTTAAACATTTTGCTAAAGCTAAACATTTCTATGCACACATCTTTAGCGCCCGGCACTTGCAGAAAACTGGGGGCCTTGTAGCCATCAAAGGTCATTTCGCTGTAGGCATTATCGTGGCACAACACAATGTCATACTTGCGACAAAAATCCACAGCCTCTTGCATAAATTCATCGGTAACAATGGCGCCCGTTGGGTTATTGGGGTAATTCAAAAATAGAATTTTCGCTTTTTTGGCATCGTCTGCATTAATAGCATTTAAATCGGGCAGAAAATTATCGGCAGCCTTCATCGGCACGGTTACAGGGGTGCCGCCCATAATAATGGTGTAGTTACGGTACACGGGGTACGCCGGCGAAGGGCACAACACCACATCCCCCGGCTGAATGTAGGCAAGGATTAAATGCGCAATGCCTTCTTTCGCGCCAATTAGGGCCATGGTTTCATCGTTAGGGTCTACAGCCACATTAAAGCGCTCTTGCATCCAATCCACAGCGGCCTTACGGAAACTAACACTGCCTTGGTAGGCCGGGTACTGGTGGGTGGCTTGGTCTTGGATGGCTTTGGCCATTTCATCCACAATGGGTTGCGGAGTAGGAAGATCCGGATCGCCTACGCCCAAGCTAATAATATCCACGCCTTTGGCACGGGCCGCGGCAATTTTTTTATCTAGTTCGGCAAATAGGTAAGGGGGTAAATCGGCTAAGGTGGCGGTAGGGTTAGGCATAATAGTTTGGCATCCTTAAAAAACACAGTACGTTTAGATTGGTTGTAGAAAACCAGTAATCCATGCATGATGGAGAAAAATTGAAGCATTTAATGCAAAAAAGAATCATAGACCCTTGGTTCCCACTTTTCAATGGAGCAATCGTCCATGCCAGCCCCCAGTACCCAAATGGTCATCGATAGCCTTGCCCTAACCCTAACCTATACCACCGTGCCGTATGCCAACCACTCACTATTGGCAGAACTGGTGTGGACCTTACCCGGCATCCAAACTGTAGAAACCCGCCTGGATGCTAGCCCCACCAGCACCGTGGGCAACGAACCTGCCATTGGCCTAACCCTATTTTTTGAGCCACAGCACCAAGGTTCCATTGAAAAAAACCTACTGGCTCTACTAACCGATCACACCCTAACCGGGGTTACCGTTGGCGAAGTGCGCCCCATTACCCACGATGACTGGGCGAATGCGTGGAAACAATTTTGGCAGCCCACCCGCATTGGTCAGCGCTTTGTGGTTACCCCCAGCTGGGAGCAGCCAGAGGCTGTCTTAAAACAAGATTTAGTCATTACCCTAGACCCCGGCCAAGCCTTTGGTACCGGCACCCATGCCACCACCACTTTAATGCTAGAACAACTAGAGCAGCTGGCCAGCGAGCAAGATTTTAGCCAGATAAATCTACTAGATGTCGGCTGCGGCAGCGGTATTTTAACCATAGCCGCCGCCAAGCTAGGCTGCCAAGATATCGCCGGGTTAGATATTGATACGGAGTCTATGGAAGCCGCCGATAAAAACGCCGCGGCTAACGGGGTAGGCCATTGCATAACAGCCACCACCACCCCACTGGCCGAACGCTGCCTGACCCCGATGGATGGCATATTAATGAACATCCACTGGCCGGTGCTGGCGCCCCTCATCCCCGAATGCGCCCTTCGGCTTAAGCCCGGCGGCTGGCTGCTTATTAGCGGGTTAATTCAGAAATCCGTGGCCCCGTGTACACAGTGCTTGGAAGCCAACGGCTTTACCGTAGAAAGCCAACATCAACACGAAGACTGGTACTGTTTAAAGGCAATATACAGCCCTATTTAAACTTAGTTAAACTAATTGTTTAGGTAATAAAAAAATTGAGCGAGATATACCATGAAGCTTATCCTGTCATCCTACCCACGCTTTGGTAACGTGTGGGAAATATCTACAAAAAATACAGGGGGCAAGCCTAGTGTAAAGGTAGATAATGGTAATAAATTCTATTTTTATGACCCACAATCTGGTACCCATCAGTTTTTCAATCAAGATCAGGCTTGCTCTAACGGCGGCACACCCAAAAACCTTACAACGGGTTTGTTTGCTGATGCTGCACGAAGTCTTTATAAAAAACTCCCATTAAATGAGTTTTTAACTATTTTACGAGACCAAAAAGAACGGAAACGCCTACACCAGGAAGCAAGGAGTATTAAAAAAGAAACTTGTAAATGACGCGCCTGATACTTGATCAACCCATCGAACCCGAACTTAGCATTACCTGCCGAGATGCCTGCCACCGGGTGGTTAAGGTGTTGCGCAAGCACGTGGGCGATACGTTGACGGTGATTCACCCAGCGACTGAAAGTGCCTACGCCACTACTATTTTGGCCTGCAGCCCCAAGCAGTTGGTATTACAGGTAGGCAAAAAGCTCGCGGATGCGCCCAGCCCCCTGCCGCATATTACCTTGGCCGCTGCCCTTATTAAGGGTCAGCGTTGGGATTGGCTACTGCAAAAAGCCACCGAGCTTGGCGTGCGCGCAATACAACCCCTAAGTACCGAGCATACCGTGGTTAAGTGGGATAATAACGACACCCACAAGCTAGCCCGCTGGGCAGATATTACCAAGGCCGCCGTGGCCCAATGCGATGGCCGCTTTTTACCTGCCATCCACACGCCCAAGCCTATAGCCGAATTTTACACTGGTGATTTACCCCAGCAACTAGCCCAACCCAACCACCACGGCTTTGTACTAATGGAGCAAGGCCCCAACCGTCAGCCCTTTAATGCGGTGCTTACTCCGCTGGTGGGCACGGCAAGCCACATCACCCTTGTTATTGGCCCAGAAGGCGGCCTAAGCCAAGCAGAAGCCGATGGCCTGATTGCCGCAGGGTGCACCAATGTGCTGCTGGGCACGCGGGTACTACGGGCAGAAACCGCTGCCATAGCTGCCCTTAGTGCTGTGGCGTATGCGTTTGATTGATAGGCACTGGCCCACCGTTATGGCAAAATAGGGCGATGGACTGCCCCCAACCCTTAGCCAACGCCTTAAAGCAAGATACTCGCCTGCCCCAGCTACGCCAATTGCTGGATGATGATGCCTGCCAACATATTTATATCGTAGGCGGTGCGGTGCGAGATGCCATTACCACGGGGCAGCTGCCCGCCGATTTAGATATGGTGACCACCGCGGGCAACGCCATGGCCTTAGCCCAAACCCTAGCAAAGCAACTAAACAGCACGCTAGTACCCCTACACGAAGAACTGGGCATGGTACGCGTGGTGTGGCATAGCCATGTTAAGGACGAGCCGCCCACGTATATTGATCTTTCTGATGCGGTTGGCAATAGTATTAGCGAGGATTTAGTCCGACGCGACCTAAGCATAAACGCCATGGCCGTTAGCTTAAATGGCGAGCAATTCTTTGACCCTTATGATGGGCTCTCGGATTTAACCACTGGGGTTATCCGAGGGATTAGTAAAACTAATTTTGTAGAGGACCCTCTACGCCTACTACGTGTGTTTCGGTTTGCTGCTACAACGGATGCCACCAACATCCACCCAGACACGTTGGCTTGGGTGGCAGAACTAAACCACACCCTATGGAACGTGGCCGCCGAGCGCATCCAAACCGAGTGGTTAAAGCTGCTTTCTGCCTCTAATACCTACCCTTGGTTATGCGCCATGGGCCAATGTGGCCTACTAGAAGCCCTTATCCCCGAGCTAACCGCCACCAAGGCCATTCCACCCAACAGCCACCATCACCTGGATTTATGGCACCACACGCTAGAACTAGTAAAGCAGCTGGAAGCAACGGTACTCCCAAGCACCGCGCCAGAATGGCAGCAACATCTTACCCAACCCTTTGCACCCGGCATTACTAAAAAAGGCGTGCTTACCTTTGGCTGCCTAATGCACGATATTGGCAAGCCCGCCACCCACGAGATACTGGAGACGGGCCGTCATGCCTTCCACGGGCATGACAAAGTGGGCGATGAGATGACGATAGCCATTTGTAAGCGGCTAAAAACCGGCAACACCATTGCCAAACAGGTAGCCTTTTTGGTGCGCTGGCATCTATACCCCTGCGCTTTTACCCCACAAAGTGCGCAAAAAAGCCTACTGCGATTTTATCGCCGCATGGGCGATTTAACCCCCGATGTATTACTGCTGGCCATGGCCGATAGATTAAGCACCCGCGGGCCGGATATTACGGATGCCATGGTAAGCGAGCAACTAGACCAATTTAACTGGCTGCTAACCCAGTACCCTGCCATGAGAGAAAAAGAGCAGGTGCCCCCGCTATTAAGCGGCACGGATATTATGCAGCTACTAAACCTGCCTCAAGGCCGCCACATTGGCGACTGCCTAAAGCAGGTGCGCGAAAAGCAGCTACTGGGCGAATTAACCACCGCCGACGATGCTAAACAGTGGTTACAGCAGCACGTTAGCCCAACTGTGTAACAAACCATCTCACCTCTGAATAAATGATTGTAAAGCCGGTAAGGTTGTAGCGCGTTAAAACCAGCTTTATACTGAACCTTTAGGGGTCTCCCTACCCTTAGGCAACGCCCATTAACCCCCGTTAACGTGGCCGATAAATTATAAAAAACAATGTACACACCTAACCATTAGGGCGGCAGGCACCATAATATTAAACACCTTTATTAGCGAGTTGTATTAGGCATGGCATATCAACATCATCCAACCACCGTAACAAAGCACCTATCGCGGCGGGCATCCCGTGGCATGAGTTTAATCCTCACCGTCTTGATTGTCATGGTCGGGCTCATGGTATCTGCTGTGGCCGTGGATATTAGTATGGCCTACGCTGGGCATGCCCACCTGCAAAGCGCGGCTGACGCCGCTGCCCTTGCCGCCGCCCAAGAGTTAAGCCACAGCGATGGCGCGAGCGGTAGCCAGGTTCAGGCAGATTCTCGTGTTCAGGCAGCCAGTTTGGTTAGCGAATACAACAGCGGCAACAACCCCGTGGCCATTGATAACAATTCTGATGTTATTTTTGGCTACATTGACCCCGATGGGGGCGTGTACGACGAAAACAACTTTACCACCGCCAGCAACGACCCTAGCTACGCCTATACCGGCGGTTATAACGCTGTTCGTGTAATAGTGCGCCGTACCGCTGGCAGCACCGCCGGGGCCTTCCCTACCCTAATGGCCAACCTGTTTGGTGTGGATAGCATGAATGTGCAAGCCGAAGCCGTGGCCATGATGGACAACAGCATGAATGTGGTTACCGGTGGGTTGCGCCCACTGTATGGCTGCCTAGCCCAATATAATGCCGCCGTTGCCACCGGTAATTTAGAGAACCAAACCGCTCGCCTATACGGCGACCACCACTCGTTAAACGGGTCGCAAGTAGCGGGCTGTGCCGACCACCCTAGCGGTAACTGGGGCTTTGCCGATTTTAGAGACGATACCAGTGGCGCCCCCGGCAACAGCACCCTAGGCGGCTGGTTTGCTGATGGTTACACCGATAACGCAGTAGAAGTAGGCGAGAGCTACAGCACCCAACCGGGTAACTCTATTGCCAGCAGCAATGTTAAAAACGCCCTGCAAGCCTTAATTGATAACCAAACCGTGATTAGCATCCCACTCATTAATAGCATTAGCGGCAGTGGGTCTAATACCAGTAGCGAAGTGCAAGCCTTTACCGGCTTTGTGATTACCAATATGAAAACCAACGGTAAGCAATCCAGCCGGTATATTGAAGGCTACTTTACCAGTGCAGAGTGCTCTATGACATGTAACGGTGGCGGCGGCGGCAGCAGCCAGGGCGGCGGGCTATTTAAACTGCGCCTGCTTAACTAACACCTAAGCCAACCCCCACTATTAATGTAGCCCCTAATCATTACCCCTTATTACTACCCATACACCGTGCTAAGCGCTCGCCCTAACCCTGGGCCAAAGCAGCACGGTGTTTTGGTGTATAAGCGCTGGGGTACCGTCTTCCTTAGCAAACTATACTACCGTATACGCTAGTATTATTTATATAATGTGTATATATGTTACAACCCTCCGTTTGAAGGGTGTAGAGAATTATGCGAAAGCCGATACTAATAGTGTGCTCTATCTTCAATTAAAAAAAAGATGCAGCGCCAAACTTTTAAAATGTACTGTAACTGTTCGTAAACCAAATAGGGGAATCTTAAATGAAAAACGCAAAAAAAGGTCAAGGTATTGTTGAGTATGCTGGTGCTATTTTGGTAGCCACCGCTATTGTTGCCGCTTTAGTTGCTGCAGCTCCTGCAACATTAACCACCTTCTTTAACGATGTAATTACTAGCGTTGGCACCACCTTGGGTGTGTAAGCCTAGCGCTTAGCTAAACCAAGTATTGGCCGGGCCAGCCTAATCATAGGTTGGCCCGGTTTTACTTTCACCCCCATACCCTAACTAACTGCCCCACTAAATATGCCAAGGGCCCCATCATGCCTAACTTTTTTAGCACTCATTCCACAACCTCTTGCAAGGCTGCGCGCCAACCGCGTGGGCAAGGCATTGTGGAATATGCGGGCGCCATATTGGTGGCCACCACCGTTATTGTGGCCAGTATTTTAGCCGTACCGCCTAGCTATAACACTATGTTTACCGCCGTACTAGAAAACGTTAGCGACACCATTATGCCTTAGTAAAAGGTGTTAGCTCGCTAAATTGCGCCATTGTGCGCTAAACTGTTTATACTTATTTTAGTAACGTGCAATCACACGTGTTCTCGGGGGAACCCACCATGGGCCGATGTAACCACCACCCTGGCCAACGGCCAGCACACCGCAGGCTTGCCAAGGCAGGCCAAGCCATCGTGGAATCCGTTTTTGCCATTATTATTACCACCGTGCTGTTTGGCATGATTTGCGCTATCTGCGTTTATCTCTTCTTCCAAGCCAATGTGTTTATGGCGGCCCGCCACGGTGCCCGCATTGCCGCCACCGGTGCGGATAACGCCACCATTGTGAGCGAAACCCAGGCCTTTTTTAACGGGGTTACCAATCAAACATTACCGGGTGGCAATATCACGGTTACAGGCCCAACAGGGGCTACCGTTGGCCAACGCAACATGTCTGTTGCCGTAACCTACACCATTAACACCCCCGTACCTGTGGGTGCTTTTTTAGACTCTTACGGGGCCACAGGCGCTGCCGATGCCTTAGATAGTTTTGATACTGCCGCCACCGCCACCATGAGGCTTGAGGAATAAGCCCTAACCGGGGTAATCTGTTATATTATTAGTTGATTGTATTATGCTAGATTCGTTATCATTCATTGAATCTGCCAACCATCATACGAGTTGAGCCAGTCCTCTGTTTTGCCAATAGCAGAGATGATGCCCTTCAGGAGGCCCATCCCCCATGGCACGTCCCCCCATTCCATCCAATTTTATTTATATTGGCCTAGCCTTGGTGCTGGCCGTTATTACCAGTATTTTGGTAGGGCAACTGGCCAAAAAGCCAGAGGTTGAGAACGTTAAAATGGCAGAAATTGAAACCGTGCCCATCCTGGTGGCCACCCAACAGATTTTACCTGGCCAGCGCATCAGCCCCCAAGATGTTAAAACCATCGACTGGCCTGCAGAGAATGCCCCAGACCCTAAATTTTCTTTTACCAACCGAGAAGACGTGCTAAACCGTGTAGTGCGCGAAAGCATTTACCCCAGCGAACCTATTTTGGCCCTAAAACTGGCTGGCGAAACCTCTCGCGGTGGGCTGCCTGTGGTTATCCCAGAAGGCAAACGTGCCGTTACCGTTAGCGTGACAGAAGTAAAGGGCGTGGCAGGTTTTGTTAAGCCCGGCAGTTGGGTGGATGTTATCTCCACCATGGAAATCCCCAACTCAGGTGGCGATAGCGGCGGTGATAACATCACCACTACTAAAACTGTGCTACAAAATGTGCAGGTACTGGCCATTGCCCAGGAGATGACCCCCAAACCCGTCAAAATAGATGAATCCCTAACGGTTGACGAAGACGATGATGTTGATAACGACAACCTGGATGAAGAAGATATTAAAAAACTAATTACGGAAAATAATATTGACGATTTAGAAGGCCCTGCCAAAATCGTTAAATCCGTAACCTTGGCCTTATCTCCTGGGCAAACCCAAACCGCCATTTTAGCGGATGAAGTGGGCAACCTTCGCCTGGTACTGCGCGCAGAGCTGGATGAAAGTACCAGCCCCGTAGCCAGCATTACCCATAACCAACTGGCCGGCGGCTATGCCCCAGCCCCCCAAGCCGTAGCCACCCCACAAGGTAGTGGTAGCAACCGCGGTGGCACCCCCGTAGAGTTTTACGACGGAAACGACCGCCAAGTGGTTCGGTTTTAGCAGATGACAATACTCAACAATTACCGTACTATAGTTGTTTGTGAATCATGTCACAGGTCATCTCACAGTAGGTTCTGTTAGAGCAGTATTAATGGCCGTGCCCTACGGCTCATCAACACGGTATAGGATATACACCTCATGCGGATTGGCACCGATTTTGGAATTTCCCGGCTAACCTCCTTGGTAGCCTCGTTTAAAGTGTGGCGCACCTTAAACCAGCACAAAGCCGGTTTGGCCATCGCCCTTATTTGCGGCCTAGTGGTCGGTTCTGCCTTTACCCAGCCAGAATCTGAGGAGTCGCCTTATTCTGTAACCCCTGTGGCGGCCCTGTTTCAATCCGCCGGGTGGAGCCTACCGAACAGCTCAAGCCGCATTGCCAGCATTACCCCCGCCAATATTGCCCCAGAACCTAGCAACGACACCTTAATAACCACTATTATGGGCAACGATAACGCCGCCATTACCATGGCAGCTGTAGAAACCACCGACGCCCTGGCCAGCGAGCATCGCCAAGCCGTGGTGGATATGGACGACCCTGCCCTATCGGCCACAACCGCCAGCGATGACTTTGTACCCGCCACCCATGAGCTAATTAATACCCTTCGCCCCAAGTACCTGGCCCAAGCCACCGCCCCTGATTTTATTAGCGCCCTACAAGCAGGCAGCTTTAACGATGATTACGCCAATAACTGGGTACCTGCCGATGCCTTAGCCGCCCCTGCGGTAGCCAGTAGTTCTATTTTGCGCTCCGTGGTATCCACCTCGGTGGCACGGGTAGATGTAACCCAGGGCCGCGCCGTTATTTTAAACCTAAACGAACCCATTGCCCGCCTAACCATTAGTAATAGCGCTGTGGCCAAGGCCAAGCTTATTTCCCCTAGCGAAATCCAGGTAATTGGCCAAACCCTTGGGGTGGCGAACCTTATTTTGTGGCCTTCCTTTAGTGGCGAGCAACAAGTCATTGATATTAATGTCCACCGGGATTTAGGCCTACTGCGCAGCCAGCTAAAATCCGTAGATACCAACCTAAATGTTATCCCCAGTGGGGATGATGGTGGCGTGGCCCTAACCGGCAACGTGGCCAACAGCGAAACCGCCCAATACGCTGTTGAACTGGCCAACGCCTTTTTTAATAGTAGCCAAAGTAAAGCGAAAAGTGCCCCCAGTAGTGGTGGCGCTAGTGGCGGTAGCTCGCCATCACCGTCTGCCAGTAGTGGTGGGGGCAGCAAAGGCATTACCATTGTTAATTTAATTACCGTTAATGGTAAACCCACCAGCAAGTTATCCTTAGTGCGGCAAAAGCTTAAAGCCATCCACCCCAAAATTCAGTTGGATGTGGTAAAAAGCTCTACCGGCACCTCTA
The DNA here is from genome assembly GCA_030429585.1 of bacterium. Lineage (GTDB taxonomy): Bacteria > Cyanobacteriota > Vampirovibrionia > Vampirovibrionales > Vampirovibrionaceae > JAUIEU01. Next base: position 841,443 of record JAUIEU010000001.1, read on the forward strand.
AAGCGGTGCTAACGGGCCATGTCCCTTCCGCAGAAATTGTGTCGCAGGCCATTAACGCCGCCGCCGTGGTATACGGCCAACCTGGCATTAAGGTGGTTACTGGCCCTGGTGGCAACCAGGTAACCAGCAAAGCCAGCGATGCCTTCCACAACGAAGGGAACTTTTCCTCCAATATTGCCAACAACGTGTTACAAGGTACCCTCATTACCGATACCAGCGGCAACGTGGTTAGCCTAATGACGGTCGCCGAACGGCCTCAAATTCGATGCACCATTAAGTTTTTAGAAATTAACCGTAACGACTTAAACCAACTAGGCGCTACCGCCTTGCTTGGCGGCACTGATGCTTCTATTGCCAGCTTTAGTGGCGCGCAAGGCAACCCCGTGCGCACCTTTAGCAACCCTGGTGGCACCCGGTCGCTAAGTACAGGGACCAATAGCTCCCTAAGCCAAGTAACCAACACGGTTAATGAAGTGCTGGGGAACGGCACCACTCAAATCTTTACCTTGGGCCGAGATGCTCGCCTTGCCCTAACCGCCTTGGTGGAAAAACGGCAGGTACGCTCGCTAGCAGAACCTACCCTAACCATGCTAAGCGGCGAAAAAGGCAGCTTCCTGGCCGGTGGCGAAGTACCGGTACCGGTATCTGCCACCAATGGGCAAATTGCCGTGGAATTTAAAGATTTTGGTATCCGCCTAAACCTAGTGCCTACTGTATTAAAGGATGACCAAATTAACCTGCAAATTGCCCCAGAAGTGAGCGCGGTGGATACCACCATATTCGTAAACGCCGGGGCCATCAACATCCCAGGGTTCCGTACACGCCGTATGCAAACCACCTTAGAGGTAATGAACGGCGAGCAAATTGTACTGGCTGGTTTGTTTAACAACGAAGATATCCGCGTGGCCAGCCGCTTCCCTGTGTTAGGGCAAATCCCCATCTTGGGCGCGCTATTCCGCAGCAAAAACCGCGATAGCGATAAAACCGAGATGATCGTCATTCTACGGCCAGAGATTGTAAAACGCACCACCGCCGACCCTGTTATTGACGACCCCACCACCGCCGAGCAACGGGCACGGTTAGTGGAAGACTTGCAAGATGCCAAAGACGAAAAAGATGAACTCATTGGCAAGCACATTATTCAACTGGCCCCCGTCCCCGGCCGCGAGTAAGCGCAATCTACTTTAATAAAAGGGCCTTAAACACAAATGTTTAAGGCCCTTTATTCTTTGCTATGGATTGATGATGCTAGTTTGTAACAGGTTGTATCGTAACAAGTGTTGCCTGGCAGGCTGTCTAAGGGATATCTATTACCCGCCACTAACGGCTCCAAAATCGCTGTTTTTATTTCCAAATTATATAGATAAATAGCGATGGCGTTACAAACACAACACGCCCCAAAATCTATAGATTGTTTTTATAATTAAGCTGTTCTATAGTAATAATACGGACTTGAACAACAGCCGCCACCCACTCACCCAAGTTGGGTAAGGCAGCCACCCCTTCAAGCCCAGGACGGAATAAGAAATCGCCGCCGGAATCGGTCATTTCTGTAAGAAGCAATGTGTGTGTAACCAAAATTGTTCTAGCCTAATGGCCGCCCCACCACCTAGTGCAGGGCCCAACCATCGGCCAACGAACACCAACAAGGTAAGGAAGCAGCCGGTATGAACCGAGCCGTTAGACAACGACGCAAAGAACAGCGCCAAGCCATGATGGCTAGTGCCCGTGCTGAGCGCAACGGCCACCTGTTTACCCCCAACCTTGTCGACCAAATTCTGGATGTGTTATCCCTAGCCAACGAGGTGATTGAATCCTACGTTCGGCCAGAAGAAACCCGCGAAGAACAAATGAACACCAACTGGTTGCGCGGCGCCCTATGGCTACTAAAGCTATTGGCCGGCCAAACCAGCCAAACCCCCAGCGAGCCCGTGGCCAATACCATCCATGCCAAAAAAATGGGCAAGCGCCCCCCTGGCGGTGTAAACATTTGGCGCGATGATTTTGAATTTGTAGAACCCGGCAAACCAACCAAGGCCAAACAGGCCAAAGCCTACAACTTTTCTGCCAGTGTATACAAATAACGTATAAGATTTTTAGTGTGTGGAAAAAATATAAAATGTGTGTGGAAACAATGTGGAATATAGGGATGATCTTACTGATTAACGCTATAGGATAAGAAGTACTGTACCAATCGCTAGTGGGCGATAGGGGCAGAGAAATGTGTGTGGAACTTTAAAATTTCTCTCTCTCGAATATAACTCTCTCTCTTTTCGATGACCGCCAGCTTGCCCCGTGTAAGCTGGCTTTTTCTTTTGCCGCTGCTGGGGAGGCGCGTAGCATGACTATCTAAAAACCCGCCATAACAAATAACCACTATTTGCCGTAGCCCTTCTATCTTCTCTATACTGGGGGCATGTCTAATACCACATCATCTTTAACCCAAATGGTCACCGGGTTTTTAACCGGCAACCCAACGCCCATTCCGCAAAATGGCGAGCAAACTGGCCAGTTTTACCAACGCAGCGGCGGGTGCAACCAATGCGGCAAATGTTGCACCAATATCTACTTGGTGTACAACAAAACCACGGTACAAACCTTAGAACAATTTGAACGCCTAAAACAATTTGAGCCTGAGTATCAATACTTTACCCCCTTGAATGAAACCGAGCACGGGGTGCGTTTTCGGTGCCGACATTTGCAAGCCAACAACGCCTGCGCCATTTACCAGGAACGCCCAGATTTTTGTAAGCAATACCCCAGCGAAGCCGGTATTATGCTAGGCGCAGAACTAGCCGAAGGCTGTGGCTACGCCTTTGAGGCCATTAAAAAATTTAAGGCCGTGATGGCAGAAACCAACGAAACGGGGCTAAGCAAAGAATACACCATTGACCAACGCCCCCTGGACGACCCTGCCGAATGAGTAAGCCCCTTGCCAAACAACTGGCCGATCTGCAAGATTACACCACCCAGTGTACCCGTTGCCCACGACTTGTCGACTGGCGCCAAGACGTAGCCCGCACCAAGCGGAAGCAATTTATGGATGACGACTATTGGGGCAAACCCGTGCCTGCCTGGGGCGACCCAAGCGCGGAACTGGTTATTATTGGCCTGGCCCCTGCCGCTCATGGGGCAAACCGCACCGGCCGCATGTTTACCGGCGACCGCAGTGGCGATTGGTTATACCGCGCCTTGCATAAAGCAGGCTTTGCCAACCAACCCACCAGCACGGGTAAGGATGACGGGCTGGTATTGCAGAATTGTTGGATAAGCGCTGCCGCCCGCTGTGCCCCACCACTCAACAAACTTACCGCCGATGAGTTGGCCAACTGCCGCAGTTATTTGGCGGAAGAAATACCCCTGCTGCCCAAGGCCAAAGTTATTTTATGCCTGGGTGGGGTAGCCTTAACCGCTTTATGGAACACCCTAAAGCACCACGACACCCTTCGGGCCCATGTACTGGGTGCTGATGTTGCATTGCCCAAAAAACCCGCCTTTGGCCACGGCATCCTAACGCCTTTATCTCAACAATTTACGCTTGCGCTAAGTTACCACCCCAGCCAGCAAAACACCTTTACCAAACGCCTCACCGAACCCATGTTTGACAAGCTATTTACCGATATTAATGCCCACCTTCGCCAGCGCGTGTAGGTGAGCATTGGCTTAATTGGTGTTGGGCGGCATAGGCCACAACCGCAGTGGCTACCGCCACATTTAGGCTGCTAACCGCCCCCCGCATGGGGATGCTCACCAAGCCATCGCAGGCCTTGGTAACCACTTGGCCCAAGCCTTTGTCTTCGCTGCCCATTACCAAAACCGTGGGGGCATTAAAGGCAAACTGGGTGTAGTCGCCCTCAGCCGCATCGCTGGTGCCAATGGCCCAACCACCGGCTTTTTTAAGTTCGGTTAGCCCATTTACTAAGTTCGGCACCGTCACCACATCCACGGTGGCTTCTGCGCCGCTTGCGGTTTTGCCTACCGCTGGGCTCCACTGGGCACTATGGCGGCTGGTGGTAAGTACCGCCATGGCCCCCACCCCATCGGCTACCCGCAAAATAGCGCCAAAATTTCGTGCGTCCGTCACCTTATCCAAGGCAATCACCAAGGGCTTTTCGCCCTGCTCAATGGCCGCTTTGTAGCGCTTAGCCAACTCGTAGATACTAGGCTGTGCCTTAGGCGATACTTCTGCAAAAACCCCCTGATGAGACAGTTGAGCTAAATCAATATGAGCGCCACCTTCATCATCACCATCGCCCCACCAACGCTGCAAGCGTTGTTCAAAGGCAATGCGGGGCAGTTTATACACACGAATCCGGTGCTCGCGGCATTGATCCATCACTTTGTTTAACCGGCGCGCCGACCCTGGGGTATCTTCTACCACCAAAGCACGTACTCGCGCTGGCGACGCTTCTAGCAGGGTGGCCACGCTATTTCGGCCCATCACCACCGACCCATTAGGCTTCAGTGCACCACCGTCTAACGGCTTTCGGCGTGGGGCAGGCCGTTCGGCAACACGTTCTGGCTTGGGGCCCGTGGCATAAGGTTTGGCGGTTTTTCGGCCACCGGGCTTGTTACCGTGGCGGCTAGTGGGTTTGCCACCCGGCTTGCCTGGCGGGCGCGCAGGCGGTTTGCCAAAGGCGGTATTGCCATTGGGGCGGGCGGATTTAGAGCGGGAGGACGATCGAGGTGGTTTAGACATACTTACTATGAAACCACAGCCTGCCAATTATTGCGACGACACTAACGAACCATTACTGGCCACCGGGTAATGTGAGTTGTATTGCAAGGATAAACGCGACACCTGCCGACTATGAATATCCACTGCCCACAAGCCTAAAAACAGGCGTTTATCCGGCAGGTAACCCCACACTTCATTCAGTATTTGGGTGCTACTCCCGGGCGCCCAACCAATAGGGTCGATTAGCCAGTTTATTTCGTCCAGGGTAGGGGTGATGGCTTGTTGCTGCCAGTAATACCGCACCGCCCGAGAGAGCTCTGGGTAGTACACCGGCTGCTGAGTAACCGCGTTAAGGGTAACCGGCTCGCTATAGGTAATGCCCTGGTATAGTTGGCCACGGGTGTGTTTTACCAACAAGGTTTGGCTATCTTGTGCCCAATCCACGGGGATAATCATATCAAACCCTTGGCGCTGGCTGCGCGTGGGCGTGGCAGACATGACCACCCGAGCATTAGGGTTGGCCGGGCTAAGGGTGGGGTGGGGCTGAGGGTGTTTAGGGGCGGTTTTACACCACACCCAAAAACGGCACGTGGTGCGGGCTTTTTTATCCGCCTTGGCTAGGCGTTTGGCCGCAATTTCCTGCTGAATTTGGGCAACGTAATAGTCCTCTGGTAGTTGGTGGGTGGTAGCCAAGCTGGGTGGGGCCACTAACGGTGCCATATACAGTCGGGCCAATACTTGGGCTGTCGGGGGTAAATACACCGCCTCGGTAAAAGCCATGGCCCTACGATTGGGCGAGAGCACCGTATGGCTAAAGGTCTGCTGGCGCTCTTCAATTTGCCATAGGTTAATGGTGGCATTGCGGGCATCCACGCCGGTTAAACCATTGGCAGGGGTGTGGGCCGCCTGATTGATAGGCGCCTGGGTGGCATAACTGGGCAACTGGTTGGCACTGCGCGCCTGCACGTGGCTAGGCCATAGCATTGGCCATACGCCTAGCCCTACAGCCGCTACCCAACGTAACAGCCGTACGGTACATAATCGGTGGAAATATCGCATACCTTGTATTGTACGCAAGGTGGCACCAGAGGAATAGAGGAAAGCCCAACTTTAGGCAAAAAGCATTCACATTAAACAGGATAACACCCGTATTGGTATCCCTTACCCGCAGCGGGATTTGAATATTATCAGTGGGTCGCTTACTTAGGCTGCCAGCAGATCCTGAATCGCATCAAAGGCCGTGGTTTCATCTGGGGTTTGGGCGCTTAGCTGATTATTGGCTATATAAGCCGCCATGGCCGCATCGTTACTAGTAAGCGATAGCATTAGGGTGTTAATGGCCACATAGTGGTTCGCGCGGCTTTCCATGGGTAGGCCTTCTACAATCGCGGTTACTTGGGCTTGCACCGTTAGCGGCTCGTACGTTGGCGAACCTTGGGGCGCCTTACCAGGCACCCATTCAAAGCCATCGGCAGGCACCGGGTGGTTAGCAGCAATAAAGCCGCCATTAGCATAGTGGATTTGGGTGGTTGGGTCGTATAAATGGACGCAATGGGTCATAGGTTTATTGAACCTCCGTAACATAGTAACCGTTTACATTAATATTAAAATCTGCCGTAGAGGTAGACGCTTGATACTCCACCACTTGGCTGCCATCGGTAGGCATGGCTAGTAATTGCTGGGCTGTATTGCCGTTGGTATTAGTTTTTAAAATCATCCCGTTATGGCTGCCCCCATTAGGCCGCACATAATGGTTACCGCTGGCCGTATGCACCACTGCCGCATGCAGGCTAGCCATGGTGCTAATTGGCGGCACATAAGCGCTGCAATCCACATCGGTAAAGGTAGTGGCACTAGTGGTTACGTACAACACATTGGTAGCGCTACTGCCAGCCAAATCGTGGGTAACATCGTACTGAATAAGGGCCCCCGCTTTTAGTTGGTTACCTACCACCACAAAAGGAATCAAATCCCCACCATCATCGTTGCGTACAGCAATGGGCAGTTGGCGTTTGGCATCGTAACCGCTGGGCAGGGTAATACTACCGGCGCTGGCCTCGTTTACGGTGCTAAACAACCCGGCCGGGTTATTAGCACCTGTGGTGTCATCAATTAGGTACACAAAATACCAGGTATCATTGGCTTCTGTGCCGGTATCTAGGCCGTTAACCCCAGCCGACCCCAAATTTAGGGTGATATCGCTGGTGACCTCCATCAGGTGGGTATTGGTACTATCCAAACAACGGATACCATCCGGCAACACGATTGCACTGGCAGACGAATAGCGCGGCGCCGGGCCAGACAGTAGATTTTCTAAAAACTGGGTCGTCAGCATGCTCCACGTTTGGTTATTAATACGAGCTTTGAGTTGTTGCTGGGCCGCATTAAACCATAGCTGGCCGTTATTTTGGGTGGGAGGATCGGCCAATAAGTGATGCGTACCGGTGCCCGCCGTGGTGATATCAATGGCGTTAGCACCGGTGGCAGCATCTGTACTGCTACTATGCAGGGTAAGCTCTGTGCTGCTGCTGGCATACACATAGTAGGTGGTGCTGGCCGCAATAGGGCTGGGCAGGGTGTCATCGGTAGTAAATTGCACGGCATCTGCATGGCTTAAGCCGTGGGCAATATTGGTAGAAATAGTATTGGTTGCCGTATCCACGCCATTAAGCTTAATTACCGCGCCTAGCGTAATGCTTCCCTGTTTAAGGGTGACGCTTTCGGCAGCAATACCCTGGCCCGCGGTTTTTTCTTCCATGGCATCTAGCTTGGGGGCACTGGCAAAGGTTTTGGTGCCTTGCAGGGTAATATTGCCGGTTTCAACATCGCTAATGCGTATATCTTGGTTATTGGATTCGTTGACGAGCTGGTTGTATTCGGCATCTAAATCGGTAGCATTAATAACGTTGCCATTGGCAATTTGGATGGCTTTAAGGCGGGCAATTTGTCCCATGGGTGGTGGTTCCTTGTAGGGCTAAGGGGTTGAATAAATGCAGGCGCTAAGTCTCTATCTGCCCCTAGTGTAGCCACCCACGCCCCACCCCCATAGCAAAAGATATTTATGATGCAAAAAAACCGCCTACCGAATCATTCTCGGTAAGCGGAAAAATAGTTCTTAAAAACGTTCGTAAACGTATCTACAATTTAGGCATCCATTAACCACGGCTGCGGATTACTGGCCTTAAAGCCATCAGGCTGGTAGCCATGCTCGGCCAACTCGTCGGCATATTTTTCTGGCGCTTCCGCCGCCTCAATCATCACGTTGGCCACCACACCAATGGCCTCTTGCCAGTTAGCGCTCATGTCTTCGGTAAACTCGCCTTCTGCGCTTAAGTGCTCGCCCAACACCGCCACCAGGTTTTCGCCAACGGCGGGGTAGTGGCCGGTTTCTGTTTTGTATTTTAAGTGACGTATCCCCATAGCGTGCAAGTAAGGCACCAGCATGTCTAGCTTGGTCACACCACTCACAATCACGCCTACCGAAGCAATCAGTTTTTTGTGCTGCTCTTCTGGTGGGGTATTAAACAAGGGCTTTACCGCCGGATATTTTTCAAACAAACGCTCGTAAAACCGCAAACCAAAGGCAGTCGCGCCACCATTTTCTACCGTTACACGTCTAAAATTCTCTTTTAACAAATCTGGGTTAATTGCCATTGCTCTATCGCCTTATATCCACACACTATAATTTTCTATTTGAAAACATAGTAAACAATAACCACAAGGGTTTCCACTATCCGTCCGGTAGGTAAACAAGCAGAACCTACGAGGGTGGCACACAATAGAAATATGGGTTTTAGGGCGCATTTTGGCTACAATAAGGGTGTTTTTGTAAGCCTATAAGCCCCTAACCGCCATGCCACATCTCTCCAAGCTCCTTATCCAAACCCTACGCGAAACCCCTAAGGAGGCCGAAGTCGTTAGCCACCAGCTACTGGTGCGGGGTGGGTATATTCGGCAAATTGCCAGCGGCATTTATAATTTGCTGCCCCTAATGTGGCGCGTGGTAGGCAAGGTCAACAACATTGTGCGCGAAGAAATGGACGCGGTAGGCTGCCAAGAGCTATTAATGCCCATTTTACAGCCGGCTGACTTATGGCAAAAAAGTGGCCGTTGGGATGTATACGGCGGCGAGCTAATGCGATTAAAAGACCGCCACGACCGTGATTGTGTACTGGCCCCAACGCATGAAGAAGTGATTACCGATATTGCCGACCGCGAGCTAGCCAGCTATAAAAGCCTCCCGGCTAATCTGTATCAAATTCAGCTGAAATACCGCGATGAGCGCCGCCCCCGCTTTGGCTTGCTCCGCGGGCGCGAATTTATGATGAAAGACGCCTACAGCTTCCACAGCAGCCAAGCCTGCCTAGACCGCGAATACGACGTGATGGCCGATGTGTACACCCGTATTTTTGACCGCTGCGGGCTGGGGACCAAAATGGTACGCAGCGATAGCGGCGCCATTGGCGGCAGCGTTAGCCACGAGTTTATGGTGCTGACTAATATTGCGGAAGGCGAACAAGAAAGCGGCGAAAACGTGGTGTTTTACTGCGACGACAGCAACTATTCTGCCAATGCCGACCGGGCTGAAAGTATTTTGCCCCCGGCTAAAACCGAAGGCGACGCAGGCGAAAGCGAGATTATTGATACCCCCAACGCCACCAGCATTATTGGGTTAGAAAAAGCCCACGGTTTTGAACCCAGCCTGATTGTTAAAACACTGGTGTTTATTACGGAAAATAACCAGCCCATTATGGCCCTACTGCGTGGCGATACCGATGTAGAGCCCATTAAGCTACAAAACGCTGCCCAACAGACTGGCCTAGTGGCTAACGATATCCGCATGGCGGAAGCCGACGAAATTTGGGACTTACTTAAAACCAAAAAAGGCTTTGTGGGCCCCATCGATTTACCAGAGAGCTTTACCGTCATTGCGGATAAATCTGTGATGGAGCTAAAAAACTTTTATGTGGCCATTAACCAGCCCGGTAAGCACCGCATACGCGCCAACTGGGGCACGGACATCCCTACCCCGCAGCATGTGGCCGATATTCGTTTGGCCCGCGCTGGCGACCTATGCCCTATTAGCGAACCTGGCAGCGGCCACACCCTAAAGCAAACCCGCGGCATCGAAGTCGGTAATATCTTTCAGCTGGGCGATAAATACAGCAAGGATATGGATGCAACTTACACGGCGGAAGACGGCACCGAGCAGCACTTTATTATGGGCTGTTATGGCATTGGCACTACCCGCACCGCCGCCGCCGCTGTAGAACGCTACCACGATAAATGGGGCATTATTTGGCCCATGGCTATTGCACCGTACCATGCGGTGGTTATCCCCGCTAACCCTAGCGATGACGCCCAGTGGGCGCTGGCCAAGGATATTTACGAGCAACTGCAAGCCAAAGGGCTAGAAGTGGTGCTTGATGACCGCGACGAGCGCGCCGGTGTTAAGTTTAAAGATGCCGATTTGGTGGGCTACCCCATCCGTATTATTGCCGGTAAAAAAGCGGCAGAAGGTCAGCTAGAGTGCAAAATGCGCGACGAAGCCAAGGCCACCGACCGCACCGTAGCCGATACCCTTACCTGGGCCATGGATCAATTTAAACACTGGACACCCGTTGTATAGAAAACGCCCCTAGACAATAACCCTGTGAGATCACTCTTATGTACACAACAACTGCCTTTCAAGCCATTAGGCCCGCCCAACCATTACCTCTTTCACCAAAATTTGGAATAAACCAAAAAGTTCTCAATAGTGGCAAAAAGACCAAGGAAATCATAGCTCTTGCCAAAGGTTACCGTCAACGTCAATTTATACGCGCCCACCTTATTGAAGATCTAGGGTATGGAGCAATTGCAAAAAGGTATTATGTTAGTTTTTCAACCGTCAGAAAAGCTATTACACGCATTGCCAACAGATTACCTAAATAGCCATGCCCTAATCCCCCTTTAACACCGCATTGCTACAGATTTGGAGCAGTACTTAGAGCTACCACCACAGAGGACTCCTGCTAGATTATGCCACTCGTATCACTGCCACCACAAATCCATCCGATCTCCCCAACGTTTTCAGCAAAAAAAAAAGCATTTACCTATTGTTCTTGATTACCTTGCAGGACTTAAGGCTACCTATAACAACGACCCCGAAGGGCTAGCAGAAGCGCTTAAGGGCTTATACCAACCACCCGGAGTTAAAACACCAAATGCTAACCAGAAAATCGTATTAGAGTATTTATTAAATAATGACGTAACAGGTTTAAGATTTAAGGACATAGGTAAACAAATTGGCTGGAAGGGGCCTGACGTTTCAGCCCAGGTTTCTAACCTAAGTTCAAAGGTTGCTAACGCAATAAGAAGAAATAAAAAAAACAATACATAGCACCATAGGGCTGTGTGGTATAAATCGCCACATCTGGCGTATAATGGTGGGTAGCCAGTCTCTCTACCCCCAACCTTTTGGTTTCTTACATGCTGTCGTCGGTATCGGTACACAATATAGCTATTCTGGATGAAGTCTCCGTTGAGTTTCAGCCAGAATTAACCGTGATTACGGGCGAAACCGGCAGCGGCAAAAGCATCCTGATTGAATCCATTGCGCTGGCCTTTGGGCAAAAAATATCACCAAAAACCATCCTTCGCCACGGCACGGAACGTGGGTTTGTAGAACTGCAATTTACCCATGTACCCACGCTACCGGCTAAATTAGTAGAAGCCCTTGGGTTAGACAGCCAGCCGGATGAATTGGTCATTCGGCGAGAATTTAGCCCCACCACCAGCCGCTACCGGGTAGAAGGCACCCCCGTTACCGCCGATGTGGCCAGCCAGTTACGGCCCTATTTGGTAGATTTACACGGCCAGCACGACCTTACCAGCCTGTTTGAGCCAGAACATCACCGAAAACTACTGGACAGTTTAGGCGATAATGATTTTCAATCCACACTAGCCGAGCACAAAACTATCTACGGCCAGTGGCGCCTACTGCAACGACAAATTGAGGCCATCCATACCCAACGGGCCGAATTTGAAAAGCAGCAAGAATTTTTTAAATTCCAGTACAACGAGCTAAAAGCCGCCAACCTTGGCGATGCGGAAGAAGACCACACCTTACGCGACCAACTCGCCCGCATGAAGAACGCCGAGCATGTTATTACGGCGTGCGATAACACGCAACAAGCCCTGCTTTATGGCACAGATAGCAGCGGCAGCATGGTAGATGCACTCGAAAATTTAGGCGGCCAATACCGAAAATTATCCGCCAGCGGCGAAGCTGATTTTGATGCCTACCACCAACGCCTAAGTAATTTAACCGCCGAACTGCGCACCCTTGCCGATGATGTTGCCAAAACCCAGCACGCCGTTAGCCTAAGCCCTGCCGAATTAGATACCGCAGTAGAACGGCTGGATACGTTAGAAAAAATTCGCCGAAAATTCGGCCCCACCCTGCACCATGCCATTGCAGAACGCGACCGCCTTGCTGGCTTGCTGGGCGATGCCGAAGACAGCGATGACGAACTGGCCTTGCTAGAGCAACAAGCCGGCAAGCTGGCCAGGCAGCTAGATGGTTTAAGCGCAACGCTATCGGCCACTCGCCAAACACTGGCCAAGCAGCTTGCAGATGACATGACCCCCCAACTAAAAGAGCTGGCCCTGCCCGCCGCCCGTTTTGACGTGATGGTGGCCCCAACAACCCACCGGCACGAGCATGGCAGCGATGCGGTAGAGTTTGGTTTTAGCGCTAACCCCGGCGAACCTATCCGACCCTTACAAGCGGTGGCCAGCGGCGGCGAATTAAGCCGTGTGCTGCTGGGGCTAAAAGTATTGGCTGCCCGCCACGCCCACGTGGGCACCCTAGTATTTGATGAAATTGATACTGGCATTAGCGGCCCCACCGCCAAAGCCGTGGCCAACAAGCTAAAAGCGCTGGCCGCCCATGGTTTACAAGTACTGTGCATTACCCACCAGCCATTAGTAGCGGCTGCTGGCCAGCACCATTTGCATGTAGAAAAACAACTACATGACAACCATGTAACCGTTATTGTGCATACCTACCACGGTAATGACGACGCCCGCCGCGCCATACTAGCCACCCTAACCACCGGCGAAGCCACCACCGATGACGCTGACCAACTGGCCCGTCAGCTGCTGGCCCAAGCGTAAGGTTAAGAAATTGCATATCGTCACTAGCGGCTGAGGCTGGTGCGAGGTGAAGGTGAAAATACCCATACATAAAATTGCCCTTCACAAAAAAAATCGCGGTAGGAAGAGGGGGAAGGTCTACCGCGAGGATTGGAAAAGGGGCACACCATGGGTGCGTCCCTTCTGTGTGTGTAGGAGGGGGATCTAGGGGAATGGAAAATTGGTATGGTGTGGTCGGTAATGTGTCATTGGGTGTGGTGTAGTCGTTTCGTGTTAATTCATGGGTCAATCGTTATAGTGGCAAAAGCTTGGCTAGTAGGTATTCATGCCTGTGTAAGGTGTCCCGGCACTATAAGCCATAGAGGTATAATCCGTTGGGGCGCCGCCGCCACCCGGCATGCCCATGTTTAAACTGTGGTAGGCATCCATGGGGCTGGGTATGCCGCCCATGGCACCCATGCCGCTAAGGCCAGCGCTTGGGTTAGTGGCCGCCATTGGGTTTGCTCCTAACGAGGCCATGGTCGGATCCATGCCGTAGCCCACTTGCCCGTATGGGTTGCTGCCTTGGCTTTGCATCGCCATTAATTGTTGTTGTTGGGCGAGTTGGGCTTGGTTACCACCGCCGCCAAATAGTTTTTTACCGAGTGAAAACGCGGTAAGGCCTAGGGCCAACGCACCAGTTATCCAGCCCAATGGGCCAGCGAAACCAAGGCCGGTTAGCACACTGCGCAAGGAAAACTTAGTGATAATTTTACCCGCCGCATTGGCTACCGCCGGTGCCGCATTGCGCACCGGTTGGCCCATGGATTTAAGCCAGCCTAGTGCTTTGCCCCATTTAGAAGTAGCGCTACCAGACAGGTTAATGCCACCTGTCCATAATTTATTTAAAAAGCTGCCGGGCTTGGCTTTTAAGCCCCATTTATTCTTCACCGTGTTACTGATTTTAGTACCCCAGTCCCACATCTTTTTATCATAATTATTGACCAGTTTGGTTAAACCAAACATGGGTTTTTTCCAGCCTGTTAGGCCCTTAGCACCAACTCCATTAGATAAGCGCGCCATTAACGACCCACCCGCTGAGTTCTTGCCAATAAACGCCGCTGGGAATAACAATAACCCGGGCATAAAAATCCACATCTGCAAGTCGTAAAACTTCTTAAAAAACTTGCCAAATAGCGTAGTGGGCTCTTTTTTATGGTTGGCGGCATGGCCCGCCATACCCATGGCACTACCACCTAATGCTTGAGGTGCCCCTACCGGGTTGCCGTAGGCATCCATGCCACCATGCACCCCAGCGCGACCACTGCTAGCCAGCCCGTGTAAAAACATTTCTGGGTTCGGGGGTGGCATCATCGGGATGTTAGACGCAAAGTGTGTGCCACCATACAAATCACCACCAGCGGACATAGCAGGCCCAGAAACGGCCGGCTGGCCAAACCCTGGGCCCATACTTGCCCCCAGGCTAGCACTTGGATTCACGCCCATGCCGTGCCCAACCCCATACGGGTTACCGGCAAATTGATTCAGCATACTGGTAGCATCGGCTGCCATGTGGCGAACGTGTCCTAAATCTCTCTATATTCCGTAATACCTAATTTACTTAAGTACATTGGAAACAGTTGGTGACTCTCTTCTTAGGGTAAGGGCATATACCTTACCTATTCTCTCCAAACCATAGTAACCATTCGGTTTTGGCCTATAGCACTATTAGCTTGTGTGGATAAAACCCATTTACTAGCGTTTTGTGACAGTTACCCCCAAAAAAGCAGTTTAATTCGTTACATTGTGCCGATTTCCAACCGACTACAGTATATAGCCATTGGTATACTAAAACAGCATACTATGTTACGGAAATAACAATTAATGTAACAGATTTATTCAGAATCCCGTCCCAACCTCCGACACTGTAATCATCAGAAGGTCGTGTTAAAGCAATCAACATTTACTTTTAAAACAAGCTTATTGGGAGTGTCTTACTCATGGGTCGTGTGTTTTGTCATGCTAATTTTTTAAACAAACGGGTGGCCAGCCTACTTAGTATCGCTGTAGCCGTTACCTTAACCGCCGGCATGTTTATTGTAGGGGCAGATGCCAGCAACGGTTACCCACAGGGGTTTGAAAGCACCTATCGCCAAGGGGTGTTGGCGTATCGTAATGGGGATTACAGCAAGGCGCTAAACAACCTGCAAGAAGCCGAAGACCTAAGCCCAGGCCATGTAAACACCCAATACTACTTAGCCATTGTGCTAGACAAACTGGCCCGCGGCCAAGAAGCCGCCAAGTACTATGCCTTGGTAAGCGAATTTGGCACCGAAAACCGCATTACCGGCTATGCCCGCCAGCGCTTACGCGATTTAAAAGTAGCCATGAATTTACCGGATAACCACACCGTCGTGGCCCAAAATGTAAACACACTGGGTGCCAACGAATCCACCATGGCGGTGGCCATACCATTAATGGGCCAGCAAAACGCCCTAATGGTAAACGCCAGCATTAACAACGAGGTAAGCGGTACCTTTATTGTGGATACCGGCGCCACCTACACCAGCATTAGCAGCGAAATGGCTCGCCAGTTAAAAGGCCAGCTACGCACCATTGGCCACGTGCGGATTACCACCGCCAACGGCCAAATTGAAGTACCCAAGGTACTGATTAAAGAAGTAAACATTAACGGCCTGGTGGCCCGCAATGTAGAAGCCACCATTATTGACCTACACAAAGGCGGCAAGTTTGATGGCCTACTGGGCTTAAGCTTCATTCGTAACTTTCAGCTAACCATTGACCCTAAGGCCAACCGTCTCGTTTTCCGTACCGTTTAAACATTACTGTAAGTGGGTAAATCAAGTTCAATTATTCAACCTTTAATTATTTAAATTAACGCAACTTAGTTCAACTTATCTCAATTATTAAACATTATCGTCAATTATTTAAACGTAAGTGGGTTAAATTATCTAACAATTTGGTGTTCTTTTGGGAATCAATGCCTCGACTGTGTTCTACAGCCGGGGCATTGATGGGTTTTATGCACTGGTGTATTGGGTTGTTCGTTTATAGAAAGGAGGGAGAGGGAAAGAAAGCTATCAAAAAGTAAAACGATACCCGGTGGTGGTTCACCTCACTGGGTATAGTCATTGTATCGGCAATAGCAACAACGCCCTATATTGGCCAAAGGATTACCTTTTTTCTAAGCTTATTGGTTAGTATTTGGCTTTGTTCGGCGCGGCCTTAAGCGAGTAGCATTTACTAATTTTAGTTGATCTTCTATTGATAAATCTTGAAATTTTCGACCGTCTAAATACTGTTGACGCCCTTTCGCCTTATCTAATAAGCTTGGCTTATTTTCTGAATCGGAGGAAGAGATAGTAGAAGTACCTTTGAACAAAGGGGATACATTTGTCATTACTAACATCATTATATTCCCACTATTAATTAGAAAAATTCAAGTTACTCATTTAAAAAGCAAAACCATTATAATTATTGCCTTTACATGCTATTGGGAGCACTTACGCCAAGCAGGGCCAAGCCCTGGGCCAGGGTGCGCTGCACCGCTAATACCAACGCCAATCGGGCATGGGTACGGGCCGTATCCTCGCCTAAAATGCGGCACGCATTATACACCTTATGGAACTGGGCCGCCACCTCTTGCACATAACGGGCCACCCCATGGGGCGAGCGGGTTTGGGCCGCATAAATAACGGTGGGTTCTAATCTATCCAGCAGCACCAATAGCTCGGCAATTTCCGCATTGGCGGTGTCGTCGTCGTCCGCAAACAGGGGCGCCAACAGTGCCTCCGTTGGGTTTGCTGTTAAGGCCGCCAAGGCGTCTTCGGTAATCCAAGGCGGGGTAGGTGTATCGCTGGTTTGGGGCGGGTGTAAGGCATTGCGCACAATACTGGCACAGCGGGCATGGGCATACTGCACATAAAACACCGGGTTATCATTATTGGCACTTTTGGCCAAATCCACATCAAAATCCAGGGCTGTATCCGCACTTTGCTTTACCATCCAAAACCGAACGGCATCCGCACCTACGTCATCCACCACATCAGCCAGGGTTAGCATTTTTCGGCGTTTACCCATACGCTCACGTTCGCCATCAATCACCAAATTCACCAATTGGCCCAACACAATTTCAAACTTAGGGTCTGCGTTGTCGGTTAAGTGGCCCAAGGCCACCATCGCCGCCCGCAGGCGAGCTATGTAACCGTGGTGGTCTGCCCCCCAAATATTAACAATGCGGTTGTATTGGGGTTGGCCGTTATCATCTTGGCGTAGGTATTTTTGGTCGTGGTAAGCAATATCCGCAGCCAAATAGGTTTTTTGACCACCGGATTTAACCAACACCCGGTCTTTTTCATCGCCCAAGGCTTCGGATTTTAACCATAGGGCGCCATCTTGCTCGTAGGCAAAGCCGGTGGTTTTAAGCCGCTGCAACATGACCTCCACCGCACCGCGGTCGTACAGCATCTCTTTTTCGCTAAACCAGGCTTCAAAGTTCACATCCAAGCTGGCGAGCAATTGTTGCTGCTCTACCATTAAGGTTTGGTGGGCGAAAGGCTGTACATGCTGCGTTATCCACGCCAGATGGCTGGCCTGCAAACCATACGTATTGTCTTCCGCCAGCGGGCCTGTGTTGGGGAGTTGTTGCCAAATCCCCAGCAGGGCTTGTACATCCGCATCACTGGCCTGGGCTAAATACCCACGAGCAAGGTCCGTGACATAAGCGCCTGGGTACGGGTACTCCATCGCCAAGGGCACATCCGGCAGCTTGCCAGCCTCAATTAGCGGTTCTCGCGTCCGCAACCATAAAGAAATCGCGATCTTCTGCATTTGGCTGCCGGCGTCATTCACATAAAACTCTGGCGTAACCGTTGCCCCACAATGGCGCAAAATCCGCACCAAACTATCGCCCAAGGCGGCCCAGCGGCCGTGGCCAATGTGCAACGGCCCCGTTGGGTTGGCAGACACATATTCCAGCAGCATGGCCTCGTGGGCCATGGCCGTGTTTTTACCCAAGTCCGGGGTGCTTAGCATCTGTTGCAGGGCGCGTGTAAACACAATGGGCTTCAGCGTCACGTTTACAAAGCCCGCCACCGTCGCCACAGAGAATAACGCTTCCATCCCAACCGTGCTACGCAAGGCATCCGCCAATGCCTCAGCAATCAGGGGCGGGGCTTTTTTAAGCTGGCGTGCCCACGGCGATACATTTAAAGCATAATGCCCGTGGGCCTTATCGCGGGGGCGTTCTATGCGGGTCGCCGCCAATAGTTCGTCAATAGCGCTGCCGGTAAAAAAATCACTGGCGGCAAGTGCGGTGTGTACGGTTGCCTTAAGCCACCCTTCCAAGGTGGGGTGAGATTGGGGTTTAGTTGCCACGGCCACAGGGTTACTTTCTACAATAAATATCATCGTTACTCTAATAGAATCCTAACAAAAACAGCCGCTAGGCGGGTAACCTGCGGCTGCTTTTAAAAGGTTAAAAGGGTAAAGCTAAACGGTGGTAGCCGCCGTTAGCCCCTGAATTTCTCGCATTTGGTTTAGCGAACGAGTACGTTCAAACATGGATTCTGCGGTAATTTCTGCCACGTTGCTGCCCGGGCTTAAGCGCTGCAAGCAGGTGGTTAGCTTGGTTACATCACCCTGAAAGTACTGGTGCAACACTTTGGAGAGTGCCACCATGCCCGCCTCATCTCGTTTTAAGATGGTGGCATACAGGTACTTTTTGCCATCCTTACGGCGGCTGGCCATGCGCTTATCCACCAGTCTATCCAACACGGTTTTAACAGTGGTATAGGCCCATGTTTTTTTAGATGAGTTGATGCGCACCTGCACATCACCCACAAATACTTTTTCAGCCCCTACATGCTCTAAATCCCATAGAGCATTGAGGATGATGTTTTCTAAATCGCCTTGTTTTAGATCCATTAGAATGGCTTCTCCAGAAAAAAATAAAACCAACGGTACAGAAAACTGCAGGGCTGTTAAGACACCCTGACGCTCCGCATATAATACTTGGTGCACAATGGGTTGATTTAGTTACGGGGTAACGAGTCTTCCACTAAAAACAAACCTTGTACGAGCACAATGCCCAGCGGTACCTTCTGATGAGAACAACACCGGGGTAACATTGACTTGTTGCCATTAGCGAAAACGCTTTAGCACCAAGAGAATGTAATGTGCTTAGACTTAGAAGTATAGGGAAAACTACCGGTACAAATCAATGGGATTTAACAATTCTTGCTGTAACATTTTATCAAGCTATTCCGGCTTTTCCGCTTGACAGACGAAAAACGAGAGGTCAAGCCCAGGCCTCTAAGAATCTTTTCCACTTGGAACGAAGGCCCTGACACACAGGGTTTGCTAGACTGCAGCAGCACAAACACCTTGCCCAAAGGTCATCTCTGGTACGGTGTTTGGCACAACCAATGTGGCCTGGGTTTTCTCGCGGATCTCATCCACACTGACGCCAGGGGCACGCTCTAGTAGGTGGAAGCCATCTTCACGGCGCTCTAGCACTGCTAAATCCGTCACCACTTTGGTCACACAATTAACGCCCGTTAAGGGTAAAGTGCACTCTTTTAATATTTTAGAGTCGCCTTTTTTATTGGCATGCTGCATGGCCACAATAATATTACGCGCACTGGCCACCAAATCCATAGCACCGCCCATCCCCTTAACCAGCTTGCCCGGTATCATCCAACTGGCTATATTACCCGCTTCGTCTACTTCAAAGGCGCCTAACACGGTTAAATCCACATGCCCACCACGAATCATGGCAAAGCTTTCGGCGCTGCTAAAAAAGTTAGCGCCCGGCACTGTGGTTACGGTTTGCTTGCCAGCGTTAATCAAGTCAGGGTCAATGGTATCTTCGGTAGGGAATTCGCCCATGCCCCAAATGCCGTTTTCGCTTTGTAGCATTACTTCTATGCCCTTAGGGATGTAATTAGCCACCAGCGTGGGGATACCAATACCCAAATTAACGCTAGCCCCATCCGTCATTTCTTGCGCAATACGCTGGGCAATTTGGTCACGAGTTAAGGCCATCAGGGTGGCTCCTTCTAAAAATTAATGGATAACAGCTAAACCGTTTTGGGCTGGTTTTTTAGGTAGGAGCAAACCACAAATTTACCCACAACTAATGCAGCGATAGCAAAGCCAATAATTAAGTCCAGCGCGGTAGGCCATAAAAACTCTAGCGGGAAATACCACCAGTTCCACTGCGGCACCAATTCAGCAATGGCCAACATGGCGCCAATGGCCAGTCCGTAACCCGCTACTGCTTTAGGGCTACCTGGTTTAAGGCCTAGCAACAAGATGGTTAGCAAGCCCGCCATCACCACATCCATTGCAAATTCAATCATCATATATTGGGCCATATTGCGTTGCATGGCGCCTTTTGCATTAAACGACATAAACACAAATGGTAGACGCGACGCCAGTTCGGGGTGATCTTCTGAGCAGGGGGCAATATACACGCCAGACCCTTCTGTCGCCATCGATTGAATTGCCGTAACCGACGCTTCTGGATTGGGTAGTTTATGGAACGATTGCATGTGGAACGGCAGCGCCATCCACGAAATCATCATCACCACAAACAGGGTAATGCCGCCCAGCAAGGCGCCTTTAACAACCGTTTTTGCACACATAAGTATTCTCCTAATTCGTTAAAGTTAAACAGCAGCGGCCGTTTTTAAGGTGCGTTGCTCAATACGTTTTTCAAAATTGCCTACAATCACACGGTCTACATAAATACCCGTGGTGTGGATTTGGTCTGGGTCTAGCTCGCCGGGCTGCACAATTTCTTCTACTTCGGCCACCGTAATGCGGCCAGCCGTCGCCATCATGGGGTTAAAATTAGCAGCGGTTTTTTTAAAGATGAGATTGCCGTAGGTATCCGCTTTCCACGCTTTTACTAGGGCAAAATCGGCGGTTAGGCTTTCTTCTAACACATAGTGCTTTTTAGTGCCGTGGATATCGGTATACTCACGGGTTTCTTTTCCTTCTGCAACTTGGGTACCGTAGCCGGTTGGGGTGTAAAACGCCGGAATGCCCGCCCCACCCGCACGGATTTTTTCTGCCAAGGTACCTTGTGGGGTTAAAATCACGTCTAGCTCGCCGCTTAAAAACTGACGTTCAAACTCATCATTTTCGCCAACATAGCTGGCAATCATGGTTTTCATTTGCCGATTTTTCAGCAAAATCCCTAGGCCAAAGTCATCCACGCCGGCGTTATTACTAATGCAGGTTAGGTTTTTAACCCCCATTTTAGCCACTTGGGCAATTAGCCCTTCGGCTATGCCGCATAAGCCAAACCCGCCAGACATCACCGTCATGCCATCCGTCAGGCCTGCCAGCGCATCATCGTAACTGCTTACTACTTTGTTTAAACCCTTACCCATAGCTGTCTTCCCAATACACAGACTCATATTTAGCCATTATAGCCAAAACAAAAGTTATTTTTTTTGCCGTTTACCAAGCTTGTATAAACCTTGAACACATACCAACCCCAAGCCCAGAACAAAGGATAATTTTTGTAAATTTGGCTCCGAGGCACAATCAATAAAATTAATTAACCCTTTTTTCGTGCCACACGTCGTGGCAATACGACTAACATCCGAGATACAAGCGCCCATAGCAAGATAAATACCTGGATACTCAACAAGCTCTTTTGCCTGGTTCAATACTAACTTTCGACTCTCCTTTTTATTTTTTCTTTTTGAGGCCTTCTTTTTTTTATTTTTTCCAGAAAACAGGATGTCTTTTTGATAGTTATTAAGATAATTAACGCTCATTACTCTATATAGCACTCAAATTATTACTTATTACCACTTAAAAACACATCAACACTATTTTTTGCGGGCCAAGGTTAACCCATCCCCTACGGCTAGCATCACGGCATCCATACGGTCGTCCGTAGCAATGCGGTCGTTAACGGCACGGATAGAGATGGTTTGTTTATCGGCATTAGCCGGGTCGGCCACATGGCCATCCCACAGCACATTATCCACCAGCACCACACCGTTTGGCTTAAGCAAGTCTACCGCTTTTTCGTAATAATTCAGGTAGTTCGCTTTGTCGGCATCAATAAACACAAGGTCTACCGTGCCTGCCCAGCCCTCATCTAGCTTGGCATCCATCGTTTGTAATGCCGGGGCCAGCACTAGGTTAATGCTACCTGCCACGCCTGCTTTTTCCCAATATTCTCGGGCGAGGGCTGTATTGGGTTCGCTGACATCGCAGCACAGCATTTCCGCCTCTTTCGGCATGGCTAGTGCCATGGCCAAACTGCTGTAGCCGGTAAAAGTGCCCACTTCTACAATGCGTTTGGCGCCCATTAACTGCACCAGCATTGCCATAAACTGGCCTTGTTCTGGGCAAATTTGCATAACGGCTGCCGTACCCATGGTGGCGTTTGTTTGCTCCCTAAGCGCTGCAAGCAGTGGATGCTCAGAGCTACTTTTAGCCAGCATGTACGCATAGCTACGCTCGTCCACAAAAGTCATTACATTAGACATGGCACACCTCTTTAGCAACGGCTTTGTTGGCCATACTCTGCAAGCTGGTTAACGAAAATTCACCATCTTGCAGTCTTTCCATGGCTTGAATCAAGGCTTTTGCGCCCGGCATTGTAGTCATCATAGGCACGTTGCGCAGCACCGCCGCCTTGCGGATGTAGCTATCATCGGTCAGGGCCGCTTCGCCCATGGGGGTGTTAATAACCAGTGCAATTTTATCTTGCTGAATCAGGCTCTCGATAGACTCGCCACCTTCGTGTTTTTTGGCAATGGTGGCCACTTTAATGCCTTGCTGGCTTAAATATTTAGCCGTACCGCCAGTGGCAATTAGCCCGTAACCCATGGTAATTAGGTCTTTGGCCACGGTCACCGCTTCAGGTTTATCACTATTATTAACGCTAATAAACACATCACCGCTGGTAGGCATTTTCATGCCTGCACCTTGCAGGGCCTTGGCAAAGGCTAGGGCAAAATCCGTATCCATGCCCATTACTTCGCCCGTGCTGCGCATTTCTGGCCCTAGTACCGGATCGGCGCCTTTAAACTTAATAAAGGGAAACACCGGTGCTTTAACGGCAACATGGGGTTGCGGTTTTACCTTGGGCACAATGCTCGCCAGTGGTTCGCCCAGCATTACCTGCACAGCAAGGTGCACCAAGTTAATGCCAGTGGCCTTGCACACAAAGGGCACGGTGCGGCTGGCGCGCGGGTTCACTTCCAACACATATAAGGTGTCATCTTGCACGGCAAACTGAATATTTAGCAGGCCCTTTACTTGCAGCGCTTTAGCCAATGCTGCTGTAGCGGTTTCTATTTGGGCCAGCATGGCAGGGGCAACGGTTTGGGTGGGCAACACGCACACACTATCGCCACTGTGCACACCGGCATGCTCCACGTGTTCCATAATGCCGCCAATAAACGTGCTTTTGCTATCGCTTACCGCATCCACGTCTAGCTCTAGCGCGCTATCTAAAAAGCGTTCAATCAGTACGGGTTTATCCGGCGCCAAGTCCACGGCATCCACCACATACTGCTTTAAGCTATCGTCGCTGTATACAATTTTCATGGCACGGCCACCCAGCACATAACTAGGGCGCACAATAACCGGGTACCCAATACGATTAGCCACCGTCAGGGCCTCAGCTTCGTTGGTGGCAAAGCCGCTTTCTGGTGCATTCAAGTTCAAGTCCACCAAAATCTGGCTAAACCGATCGCGATCTTCTGCGGCATCAATGCTATCTGGCGTGGTGCCTAAAAATGGGGTATTACCATGCTTTAATGCTTGAGAAAGGGCTAACGGGGTTTGGCCGCCCAGTTGGGCAATCATGCCAAGCGGTTGTTCTTGCACCAAAATATTGGTCACATCCTCTGGGGTCATGGGGTCGAAGTACAGTCGGTGGCTTAAGTCATAATCGGTAGAAACCGTCTCTGGATTACTGTTTACCATAATGGGCGCATAACCCAGTTTTTCTAACGACAATGCCGCATGAACGCAGCAATAATCAAACTCAATGCCTTGGCCAATACGGTTGGGGCCGCCGCCTAGAATAACCACCTTTTGCCGATTATCCGTATCGCCATCGGCTTCATTTTCAACGCCATCATACGTGCTGTAAAAATACGGTGTTTCCGCTTTAAATTCGCCGGCACAAGTATCCACCGCCTTGTAAACAGGGTTTAGCCCATGGGTATTAGCAACCGTTTCTGCCGTGGTATTTAAAAAATCCGCTAGCTGGGCGTTACTAAAACCTTTAATTTTGGCCTCTCGCCACACGGTTTTTTCAACCGCACTAGCATCGCTAAATTCTCTAAACGCACGTTCTGTGGCTACTAAATCTTGCAGTTGGTGCAAAAACCACGGGTCTAAGTCGGTTAAATCGCCCACCGTATCCAGTGGTAGTTGTTGCCATAGGGCTTGGTAAATCCACCGCAGGCGGTGTTCTTTAGGCGATTGTAATTTTTCTGAAAGTTCGTCTTTGGTCAGCGGCGCGGCAGGATGAGGAAAACTAAAGCCAGTTAAGCCTACTTCTAACCCGCGCAGGGCTTTTTGGAAGGATTCTTGAAAGGTGGTGCCAATGGCCATTACTTCGCCCACGCTTTTCATCTGCGGGCTTAGGGTGTCGTCTGCGCCGGGGAATTTTTCAAAGGCAAAGCGAGGAATCTTCGTCACCACATAATCTAAGCTGGGTTCAAAACACGCCGGGGTTACCTTGGTAATATCGTTCTGGATTTCATCCAGCGTGTAACCTACGGCTAGCTTGGCGCTAATTTTGGCAATGGGCACACCCGTGGCTTTACTGACCAGCGCGCTACTGCGGCTCACCCGCGGGTTCATTTCAATCACAATCACGCGGCCACTTTTGGGGTGCACCGCAAACTGAATGTTACAGCCGCCCGCATCCACGCCCACGGCACGGATAATTTTAATGCTGGCATCGCGCAGCATATGGTATTCCTTATCGCTAAGGGTTTGGGCCGGGGCCACCGTCACGCTATCGCCGGTATGGATGCCCATTGGGTCCACATTTTCCACACTGCTCACAATCACCACATTATCGTGGGAATCGCGCATCACTTCATACTCGTATTCTTTCCAGCCCAGGGCGCTTTCTTCTAGCAAAATTTGATTAATAGGGCTAAGCTCTAGCCCGTGCAATATGGCTGCTTCAAATTCAGCCGGGTTATGGACAATACCGCCCCCGCTGCCGCCCATGGTAAAGGCAGGCCTAATAATAATAGGGAATCCCAGCTCTTCGGCCACCACATTGGCCTCTTCTAACGTGGTGACGGTTTTAGAAAGCAACGACTCTAAGCCGCACTGGGCCACAATATCTTTAAAGGCATCACGGTCTTCGGCAGTATGGATGGCATTAAAATTAGCGCCAATCAACTGCACGTTGTGCTCGGCAAGCACGCCTGTTTCGTACAAGGTGTGGGCAATATTCAACGCGGTTTGGCCACCCATAGTGGGCAAAATGGCATCCGGTTTATCTTGTTTAATAATCCGCGTCACCACATCTGGGGTAATGGGCTCGATATAGGTGTGGGTGGCCATCTGCGGATCCGTCATAATGGTGGCCGGATTTGAGTTAATGAGGATCACCTCGTAGCCTTCATCCAGCAAGGCTCGGCAGGCTTGGCTGCCACTATAATCAAACTCGCAGGCTTGGCCAATAACAATGGGCCCCGCCCCCACCATTAAAATCCGTTGTATATCCGACCGCTTTGGCATCGTTGCTCGCTTCCGCTAACTCTTAAAAACAAATTGCTATTACGTTACCAAAAGCGAACCCCACTGAATATCGTTACAGTGCAACAGTTTACAGAGCGCCATAAAGATCGGACACTTATACACAGAATTTAGTTGGTAGATACATGCTATGACAACCAAACGCGAACAAATCACAAGGGTTGTAACCAAACTATTACAAGAGAACCCTAACGGCATGAGATATGCAGAGCTTCGACGAGCTGTCATTGAGGCTATGCCCAAAGTTAAAAGAGGAACCATACAGGGAACACTCCGTATTATTAATCAAATTAATTCAGACATATCAAAACCAGAGCGGGGCCTATATGTACTAACATCCAACCAACAAAATAGTGACCCTATTTACGAACCTATAGAACCAAAGTTAAAAGAACAAGATTTTTATGAATCATTTGCTGAATGGCTAGTAGACGATCTAAATGAATGTACCGAAGCATGCGCAGTAGGCGGGCGATTTTTTGGTGGGAAATGGGGTACACCAGATGTAATTGGTACATACAAAGCAGGCAGAAGAGATGTGATTCAATTCACAACAGAGATAATCTCCGCCGAAGTAAAACTAGCCTCGGAAAGTACTATCACAGCTTTTGGACAAGCTGTTGCTTATCGGCTATTTAGCAATAAAGTATACTTGGTATTGCCCAATACCATCACTTCTATTGACTTAAGCCGGATTGAATCCTTGGCTATGTTGTTTGGCATTGGATTAGTGCTATTTGATCCCGATAAAGAGAATCCAAACTATAGTATTCGTGTTCGAGCACAGCGCTTCCAACCTGATATGTTTTATGCAAATCAAACCGCCGAAGATATTGAAAAAATGAGTAAGAAAATTTTTCAAAGGTTATTCTAGATGACAGCAACCACCCCCGCACGATTAATTTTAGAAGATGGCACCACCTGGCACGGCGCCGCCATGGGGGCCGAAGGCACCACCTTTGGCGAACTGGTGTTTAACACCTGCATGACGGGCTACCAAGAGATTTTGACCGACCCCAGCTACAAGGGGCAAGTGGTGCTAATGACTCACCCCGAGATTGGCAACTACGGCATTAACCCCCAAGATGTAGAGTCGCAAGCCGCCCATGTGCGTGGGTTTATTGCACGACGCATTAGCCCCACCACCAGCAACTGGCGGGCCAATGGCAGCCTAGAAGGTTACCTCCGCCAGCAAAATATTGTGGGTATTAGCGGGGTGGATACCCGCGCCCTAACCCGCCGCGTGCGCGATAAAGGCACCATAAAATGCGGCATTACCACTGCAAACCTGCTCAGCGATTCCGATTTTTTAGCCCTAATCCGGGAGCAGCCCGCCATTGAAAGCGAGGGCTTGGTAAACCAAGTGAGCACCCCGCAACCCTACCAACTAAAGCAAGACGGCCTAAATTACCTTGTGGATAGGCTGGTGGTGATGGATTATGGCGTTAAGCACAGCATTTTAAATTACCTAAAAACCTTAGTGCGCGTTATTACCGTAATGCCCCACCAGTCGGATTTAAGTGCGGTAATGGCTTACCAGCCCCAAGCGGTATTGCTGAGTAACGGCCCTGGCGACCCGGAAAACGTACCCCATGCCGTAGCGCTCGCCAAACAGCTATTGGCAAAGGATATCCCCACCTTTGGTATTTGCTTGGGGCATCAAATATTATCATTGGCGTGTGGCGCCAACGTGGCTAAGCTGCCCTTTGGCCACCACGGTGGTAACCACCCCGTACAAGATACCGAGACTAAAAAGATATCCATAACCAGCCAAAACCACAACTTTGCCACCATGCCAGATAACTTCCCTAGCGATGTGCTGACGGTAACCCACGTTAATTTAAACGACAACACCATTGCTGGCATTCGGCATAACACTAAGGCGATGGCCAGTGTGCAATTTCACCCCGAAGCCAGCCCTGGGCCCCACGATAGCACCTATTTATTTGAAGGTTTTATGCGCGCTGTAATTTAACGCTGTATTAAGCAAAACGCAATTCTCTCTAATTATTTGTTTTTATATATAGTATATCCACAAATAATCCGGACAGAGAGCATGACCAATTTTTATACCGGCCAATACACTGGCCAGTCGTATCGGCCCCAAAATCACCAAAATAATCCTTACCCACCCATGGTGGCCGGATTCCCTGAAGGTGCCCAAGGCGAGCCCTACTTTGCTGGCTTTCCAGAAATTGCGGTTGGCGAACCTAGCTACCCACCCATGATTGCTGGCTTTCCAGAAATTGCGGTTGGCGAACCTAGCTACCCACCCATGATTGCTGGCTTTCCAGAAATTGCGGTTGGCGAACCTAGCTACCCACCCATGATTGCTGGCTTTCCAGAAGGTATTGCAGGCGAACCCTACAGCCCATATATTGCTGGATTCCCCGGCAACGGCCCTGTTGGCCCACCACGAGGCCCCCAACACGGCGGTCGTCGGCCTCATCAAGGGCAGCAACCCCCTATATTTCAAAAACTCATCCAGTTAATCCAGTTACTTGTTAAGCATTATGGCCGATAACAGTAGTAATTAAACTTACTAACAACGGCACCCTACACTAAGCAGGGCAACACAATGACTAGTGACAACACTACCTATGAGGCCCGATACCGGCGCTTGCAATGGCTGCTTTCTGTACAAGAAGCACTATTTTTAGGGCGCGATGGTAATGTTGCTGTAGAGCAATTTACCGAGTGGCTGCCGGATGAATATTTTTATAACCATTACTACCGGATGAATCGGCCAGTGGTGTTTAAAGGGCTGGCTAATAGCATTTTTAAACCAGAAGCCTTTAGCTGGGATGCGATAGAACAGCACTACGGACAGCATGACCTTAAAGCTAAAAAAAATACCCAGCAACAAAAAGTAGGCATGGATTACGAGCACATGGTAACCACCGTGGCTAAATTTATCCACCACATTAAGGCGGCTACCTACCCCGATTATTATGCCACCGCCTACGACGGAGACATTAACCGCCCCTTTATCGATGCTTTTATTAAAGGCACTGTGGACGCCTTACCAGAATATATATGCAGAGAAAAACTCTATAAAGATGCTTACCCGTGGATAGGGCCCGCCAATACCATTACCCGTGCACACATAGATATGAAGAATGGCTTACTCGTGCAACTGATTGGCCGCAAAAAAATATGGCTGTTTCCGTATTTTTATTACGAAGCCATGTACCCCATGCACCAGCTATTTACCAGCGTAAACTTTACCCAGCCAGACCCTGACCAGCACCCAGATTTTTTTAAAACCCACGGTGTAGAGTTACTACTAGAGCCGGGCGACGCCATATTTTTACCCGTTACTTGGTGGCACCGGGTGCAAGCGCTAGACGCCAGCTTATCTATGAGCTTTTTTAACTTTGCCTACCCCAATAAGTACCCTACGCTAAACGAGGCACAACCGCCTACAGACTAGCTTGCGGGAAGGTTAGGGTTACGCTGTCCAGCTTTTTTTAGCTTTACCAGTGTTACCACAACAGTTGTAACCGCCGCTAGCCGAGCCTGTTTTACCGAAGACTGGCGAAAAATCCATTGCAGACGGGGTGTATACAGCCTTTTGAATTTCATTTTTCGCCAAGCTTACTGTGTTTTGACCACGGGCCAAAACATTTTTAACCAAGGTGGTACTTCCAACCGAAGACGAATGTAACATAACAAATAGACTCCTAGCCCTGCATCGGGGCGATCGGTAACCTCACAACCAACAGTATTCTACTTGGAAACGAATGAATTGCAACCCCTAAAACCCAATCGTACCAAGGGTTTTACACAACTTTGCACCTGCCTGTGGTTAGTAGGTTTTTAAAAAACCACCCCTAACAAAAAGCCACCTATTTTGTTTGCCTTACATAACCCAGCAACACAAAATAAGCGGCAATAACATCTCTACCATGGCTAACCGAAGCAAGCACAACCTAATGTAAAAATATTTAGGGCCGTATTACCCCACCCATGTGGCTGGGGCAATTTTTGTTGAAGGTACAGCCTGCTGCATATGATGCTGCACCCAATTGCCTACCCTCTCAAAAAACGAGTGAAAAATCCCGCAACGATCGTGCGTTGTTTGCTTAACAGACTTAACAACATTTTTTGCGAATGTTCGAGAAAAAGGTACCGTACCAAATGATTGATTTGCACCGCTTTGTTGCGCAGTAGCCCATGCCCCATACTGGGGTGCAGAGTACTGAACCAATGCCGCTGCAGATGGACGAACCATACCCATTCTCCTGATTTTACAACGAGACCTACCTGGGAGGGAGCGACAACACCATCTGTTCATCACCCCTAACAACATTGGCCTTTATATTATCATTATACCCGCCGCCTGTCAAGCCAAACCCAAGCCTAGAGGGGCTTTAGCCATAGGGTGCACCTACCTATGGTTAGTACTAACAAAACCGAAGAGGCCACCGGTTACCCAACCACCACAGGCTGAGATAAGGCCACAGACACCTCTGCTGCTGGAATAGCGGTGGGGTAATGGCCATTAAAACAGGCCATACAAAAGGAGTTTTCATCGCCCACGCTGGTTGCTGCCGCACTCATGTCCTCTTCTGACAGGTACAGCAAGCTATCCACGCCTAACCACTCGACAATATCGTCTGTCGTCATTTTATTGGCAATCAGTTGGTCGGGCGTCGACATATCAATGCCGTAATAGCAGGGGTGCTTTACCGGTGCCGATGAAATCCGTAGGTGAATTTGATTGACCCCACAGGCCTTAAGCATGGCCACCAGTTTTTTACTGGTATTGCCGCGCACAATACTGTCATCCACCACCACAATGTTTTTACCCCGCAGCAACTTTTCCATGGGGTTTAGCTTAATTTGGATGCTTCGCTCGCGCAGGGATTGGGTGGGGTGGATAAAGGTACGGCCCACATAGCGGTTTTTAATAAGGCCTTCCATATAGGGGATGCCACTGGCTTGGCTGTACCCAACGGCAGCCACGTTGCCGCTATCCGGCACCGGTATTACCACATCCGCCTGTTGGGCCTGGGGGAAACGGGCCATGGATTGCTTGGCCAACTGCTGGCCTAAGGCCATCCGGTATTCATACACTAACCCATTACGGATACGACTATCCGGGCGGGCAAAGTACACCAGCTCAAAAAAGCAAAATTTTTCTGGCTTGGGGGGCGTGTAGCGCTCTTTTATCACATGGCCATCTTGGGCAATCACCACAAATTCGCCAGGGGCAATGTCACTCTCCCACTCGGCGCCAATAATATCCAGTGCACTGGTTTCGCTGGCCACCACCACGGTGCCTGCCGCCTTGCCTGTGGTTACGGTGCCCATGCTTAGCGGCCGAAACCCGACTGGGTCTCTGGCTGCAATCAGGCAGTTCCCAAAGGCCATCACCAACGAGAAGGCCCCTTCAAAGGTGGGTAACAACTCGTGGAGTACCCGCACCAAATCCGCAATTTGAGGGAAGGGGACACCCTTAAGCGCCGCCCGTATCTTTTCTGCCATCACCAGGGTATCGCTACAGCCATCCGCCGGGCGCACCGCACTATCCAAGGTGGCTTGCAAGGCGTCTGTATTAACCAGGTTACCATTGTGGGCCATCACCAATGGGCCGTTATGGGTACGCACAACCAAGGGCTGGGCGTTGCCTACATCACTACTGCCGGTGGTGCTATACCGCGTGTGCCCCACGCCAATTTGCCCCACCATGCTGGCCAGTGTAGTGGCATCAAACACTTGGTTTACCAGGCCCATATCTCGGTGAAGGCGCAGTTGTTCGTGGTCAAACACGGCCATGCCACAGCTTTCTTGCCCGCGATGTTGCAAGGCATACAACCCGTAATACAACCATTGGCCCATGGCGCTCCACTCGCTGCTGGCTGCCGGTGGCATTACCACGCCCAACACGCCGCATTTTTCGCGCATGGATTTTTCAGACTCTGACCAAAAATCAGCAGGGGGTAGTACAGTGTGGGTGAAGACGTCCATTAATGTGTCCTCTCTAATGCATGGCCAAAGGCTGTGGACCACACATTAAACAACTCCGTCATATCGGCAGAAACTAAGGACGTGTCGCCCTTACTTAGGGTTAAGGTCGGCGATTCAGTGACTGTTCCTAGCACCGTGCAGCCTACCCCCGCCGCTTGGCAAGCAGCCTCTACAGCGGCGTGTTTTTCTGGTGAAAAAGACACCACAATGGCGCCGTGGGTTTCGCCAAACAGTAGCGTATCGAGTCGTCGGTCATTCGTATCTAGCACAGCCACATCAATGCTGGCCCCTAGCACGGGGTGTTTCGCACTGGTTAAGCTGGTGGGCATACACCCTTCTGCCACGGTTACCGCCAGCCCACCCAGCGAAACATCCGTCGCGCTATGCCACCAAGCACCGTGGTGCCCCGTCAGCATCAGCGCTTGAAGGGCTTTTTCCATCGCCAAGTCCACGGCAGGGGGTTCGCCAAAGACGGTGCCGCATCGTGCTAACTGGTACTGGCTAGCACCCAACCCAGGGTTAAAGCCACCCAATAAGGCAATCACATCCCCTGGCTGGGTAAAGGATGCACCACAGGTTTGGGCGTCATCTTCCAGCAAGCCCACCATACCAATCACCGGGCTGGGCAAAATAGGGGCGCCGCCATGCTCGTTATACAGGCTAACATTACCACCGGTGACGGGTGTATTAAACGCGACACACGCTTGCCCCATGCCCTTTACCGCCATGGCCATGTGGTAATAATTATCCGGTTTTTCAGGGTCGCCAAAATTAAGGTTATTGGTCACCGCCAAAGGTTCGGCCCCCACACACACCAGGTTTCGGGCGGCTTCGGCCACCGTACCCGCGGCGCCAGCGTGTGGGTTGAGCAGAACATCCCAGCTTCGCCCATCCACAGTGGCAGCAATGGCCTTCCCCGTGGGTTTCCCCTGTTTATCTCGTATCCGAATGACCCCGCTGGTATTGGTTTCGCTACTTAGGCGGGTATTATTGCGCACATGGCGGTCGTATTGCTGGTAAATGGGCGAAGGGTTTGCCATATTGGGGTGGCCTAGCAAGGTTTTCAGCCAATGACCCACCTCATTCGGTTGAATATCCGGCCACGCCGCATCATCCCAGTTCTTTTCGCGGCGCGCTCGCAAGGTTTCTGGCTCTGGGGGCGACAGGGCTTCTTCGTACAAGGGAGCATCATCGGTTAGCAAGCGCGGGGGCACTTGGGCCACCACCTCGCCCTGATGGGTAAAGGTCAGCACCGGCTCTGCAACCACAGTGCCCACCACACTGGCAGCCAAATCCCATTTCTCAAAAATCGCCATCACATCCGCTTCGTGGCCACGCGCCACCACAAACAGCATCCGCTCTTGAGATTCGCTTAATAAATACTCGTGGGGCAACATGCCCGGCTCGCGGGCCGGCACTTTATCTAAGTCTATCGTCATGCCCAAGTTGTTTTTGGCGCTCATTTCCGCCCCACTACACGTTAAGCCTGCCGCCCCCATATCTTGGGCAGAAACCACATACCCGGTGGCAAAGGCCTCCAAACAGGCTTCAATCAGCAGTTTTTCTAAAAAGGGGTCTCCCACCTGTACCGCAGGGCGGTCATCGGCGCTGGATTCATCCAGCTCTTTACTGGCAAAGGCAGCGCCACCCATACCGTCCTTACCCGTATCGCTACCCACATAAATAACAGGGTTACCAATCCCTGCCGCATCAGCAGGCATGCCGCTTTGCATTAGGGTATCGCCGTACACCAGGCCAATGGCCATGGCATTAACCAGCGGATTACCATTATACCGAGCGTCCAGGCTTATTTCGCCACCAATAGTGGGTACCCCCACGCAATTACCGTAATGGGCAATGCCTTCTACCGCATGGCGCAACAAGTACCTGTTTCGCGCCGCCTGGGCCTCGGTGGTGGTCTCATTCGGCTGCAAAGAGCCAAACCGAAGCGCATTAAGGCTGGCAATGGGGCGGGCGTTCATGGTAAAAATATCGCGCAAAATGCCCCCCACACCCGTGGCCGCGCCTTGGTGGGGTTCTATCGCCGTAGGGTGATTGTGGCTTTCTATTTTAAAGGCCAGCCCTAAGGTTTCGCCGGTACTATCCTTACCAAGGCTGACCACACCAGCATTTTCGCCCGGGCCCTGCAAAATACGCTCGCCTTCGGTCGGCAAGGTTTTTAGTAAGTGCTTAGAGTGTTTATAGCAGCAATGCTCGCTCCACAGCACACTAAACATGGCCAGTTCGTTCATGTTGGGGGCCCGGCCTAAGGCCTGTTGCATCCCGGCGTCAATCAGGGCATATTCGCTGGCGGTTAGGTTAAAGCCAGGTAGCGCATTGTGTGCCTGCAATTCTGTAAGTGGCGGGTAAACAGCAGATAATTTGGCGGGAGACAGAGTAGCAGCAGGCATAAAAACCACCTATAAACGGTGAAAATGTTTCTCCTATTGTGGCAAAAAGGTGGCAGGGCTTCAATTTTTTGTGGTTATGGATGACTTAAATTCAGGCCAGTTACATGTTTCTTTTTGACGGGGGCTAACCCCCATCACCCCCATTGGGAACAGGGGTGTTCCCAAACCCTCCCCAAAGGTTAATGAATTATAGAGACGCTTGCTGTGCGCCTTCCCAACAGCGGCTGCGCTTGCCAGCTACTTGGTATCCCGGGCAATGCTCACCCGCTGATTGGTCTGCTGGGGTGTTCATGCGTTGCATTTTACACCCCGCACCGGCTACAGCCGCTACCCTACTGTATTTTTAACAGCAAACGACGTAAACTGGTTTCGCCCAATACGTACACTTAAACAAAGACTTTATACCATGTCGCTAACCCAACCCCTCGATACCCCGGCCTTAATCCAACTGCTAAACGAAGATGGCGTGGAGGCCTTTAACCAATACCGCCGCGATAGTGGCTACGAAATTTTGGATTTAAGTGGGGTTCGCTTTGAGCACATGGATTTAAAAGGCATTAACCTAAGCAATGCCACCCTAAACAACTGTGTATTTGTACACTGCTATTTAGAAAACGCCAAGCTGGTGTTTGCCCACGCCCACCATAGCAATTTTGAAGGCTGCGATTTTTACATGGCCAGCCTGGAAGAAGCCGATTTTACCGGCGCTAACCTAGCCCATGCTAATTTAAACTGCGTGGATGCCACCGAGGCTATTTTTGACAAAGCCACCTGCACCCAAAGCAATTTTACAGAAAGTAACCTAACCCGCGCCAGTTTTAAGCATGCCAACCTAAACGATGCCGACTTTACTGGGGCCACCTTAACCAACACCCAGCTAGACCATGCCATGAAAGAATGGGCCATTTTTGACGCCCCCAACACACCGGCAAGCGATACAAAAACAACGTAATCCATTGCATTATCAAGCTACGTTACTATCGAGCCATCTTCCACAGCTTGTTCATCCTCTGCAGCAGGCAGCTTTGGAGCCGTGGCTTCCGTAATTTCATCCTGGTATTGGGCCGCCGTTTGCCCACCCACCATCCGAGAGACCAAATCCACCAATCGAATAGGGTCAATGGGCTTGGGCAACACATCAAAAAAGCCGGTGCGTCGCGCTTCGCTCAACCGAGCTTTATCCTCGCATGCAGTCACTAGCAAAAACTCGGGTACGTCAAATTCTGCATTACTTTTTAAGTACCGGTAAAAATCAATACCATCCAGCCCTGGCAACATCAAATCGCATACCACCGCTTTAATATTGCTTTTTTGCTTAAAAATATCCATGGCCTCATACGCCGAACCGGCTTTAAACACCGCATAATTTAAGTGACGAATACTGCGCTCTATCATCACTTGGTTAAAGCCCACATCGTCAATTACCAGTACGGCATCGGGGTCTTTTTTACGTTGGCTACTCATCATGCTATTCCTATTGTTAAGCGTGGACAATTTTTCCGCCATGGTAGTCATATCCAGCGGTTTTGTCAGTACATCTCTAATGCCAGCATCTCTAATCACGGTGGTTTGCTCGGGGGTTAGCTCTTCCACTACCAGTAAAAAAGGGATAAGGTTACCGGCTTTTTGGTCCCCTAAAATTTTGTATTGCAGGGCCCGCATGCGCTTATACAGCTTAGGGCCAGACATATCTTCTAAATCATACTCTGCCAATACCACACTAATGGTGCTGCCTTCATCTATTGCTTGCAATATTTCGGATCCATACGATACCTGATGCACCTGGTGCTCCGTATCATCCAACATACTGGCCACCAATCGGTGGGTTTGGCCTTTAGGGTCGGCAACATATAGGTGGAGGGCGTTTTCTGGTTCGCCAATGGATTTTAACGAGTCAATACAATCCATTAACTCGGTGGGCAGCAGGGGTTTTTCAAACACCCGTTTAATACCAATGGTTAAGGCATGCTCGGCTAGGTCTTTTTCCCAATTCGCCGTTATTAAAATAAACGGCGGAAATGCCACCGCATCAATGCCGTTATAAATATCAAAGCCCAATACATGTTGGTACAGCTCTGTGCCCTTCATATCCGGCATATATTGGTCCGTAATCACAATATCAATATCAGGGTGTTTATGAAGGGTTCGGATGGCCTCGCCGGCATCGTAGGCCACCAATACCGTATGCTGAAAATGCTCCAGCACTCGCTGGAGATAAATACAGGTAAATTGAACGTCATCCACAACCAAAATTTTCATGATGGGGAGAAGGATTCAGTGGCTAAAGGGTGGGGGCTATTTAACCTATACTACGCCTTAAGAGAGGCAATATGGTGTTTTACCTCATTATACGCCTGTTTTAGCCCATTAATACTTTGTGCCGTAGCGGATACATTATTAGCATGAACTGCTTCTTCTAACTGCAAAGCCGCCTGACGGCACCCTGGCGCATGAATATTGGCACATGCCCCCTTAAACCCATGGGCTAAGCGTTTTAAATCTTCTTCGCTGCCCGTGTTATAGGCTTCTTCTATTTCATTCAGTACACTGTCGCCCGTGCTTACAAACACATCTAGCAACTCGTCCGCCAATTCGGTATCGCCGCCTAGGTAACCCACAAAGGTTTGGTAATCCAGCAAAACCACCGAATCGTCTAATGCCTGTTGGTGATGGTGTAATGATAAACTCATGGGGGTCACTCGTTCCTCTGTCATGTTTGGGGGTATACCTAATGTTCTACCTAGGTATCGGCCGCATTTACCAAACCTGTATTAGGCCCTGTGGATGGCCTTTTATTATTACAATGTTGTAATAAATAGCAGTGGCGGTAACACAAAATACCAGTGGGTTAGCCTTAATGCTATTGAACTGGAGAGTTTTTAAACCATTAGGGGGAGTAAGCCATACGGCTCATCCTTATGATGGCATTGGTTACACACACGAGAGAACATAGAGGGGAACAAGCGACATGTTTGCAGCAAGTGTCGCGCTACAGCTCTACCTGACAGCTCGAAGAAGCAATTTGACCTTTGAGATGCAGAACATTTTGACCCAGAAACAATACTGGGCCAGCGTAATGGGTAAAGTTACCATGATGGCTAACCAAGACCCTAGCGCCAGTAGAGCCGGAACGCGCAAACACCAACAACTTGAGCGGTACCGTATTATGGTACAGCAATATGAAAAAGCACTAGACATGCGGGTAAACCTGGTTAATGCCCAATTGCAAGCCATTGAGCAACAGCTACAAGGGGTGCAAAAGCAAGTACAGCAAGGTGCAAAAACATTCCAAATGTCTGGCGTGGCGTAACACATAACGCTAAACCAAGGCTAGCAACCGCAATTGCTTCGAAAAGAGAGTTAGAACAACCATTCGGCGCGGTGCCACGGCTATGAGCCAACCCACCACAACCATTGTGGGCCAAGGGTTTATAAGGCCAGCCACTGCATTGCCAACTATTATTTAACCGCCATGGCCACCATGGGGGCCGTTCGTATTACCACGTTACCACTGGGTAACGGGGATTTTTTGGCGTGAATACATATACTCCCCTACCTGCCCACCTGCGTTACCGGGTGTAGGTGCGGGGCAAGCGCACCCGCAAGGCGCACATTAGCTCATACTCAATGGTGTTTAGCATGGCCGCCCAGTCGCTTAGGGTAATGCCCCCTTCGCCACCAAACAATGTAATGGATTCTCCCACCAGCAAGCCTTCCGCCGCACTCACATCCACCATGAGTTGATCCATGGTAATGTTACCCACCTGCGGGCAGTGCACCCCCTTGGCCCACACCGTCATGCGGTTAGACAACCCTCTAGGCACCCCATCGGCATAGCCAACAGGCAAGGTTGCAATACGGCGGTTAGCGTTAAGGGTAGGCGCGGTGGTATTGGTGTGGTTATAACTCACCCCGTCGCTAGCTGGCACGGTTTGCAAAGCAGCGACACGGGCCTTTAACTGCATAACAGGCCGCAACTGGTGCTGGGTCGTCTCACATTCGGTATAGCCCCACAAGGCCAAGCCCACCCGAACCCCGGTATAAGAAATATCAGTAGCGCCAACCATGGCCGGGTATAGCAAGGTACCTGCCGAATTAAGCAAGTGGCGCTTTGGCGGCAGGGTGGCCAGTTGCTGCAACACCGATTGAAACCGCTGATGCTGGGTATGGCTAAAATCCGTATTTTCTGCCCACGCCAAATGAGAAAAAATACCCGCCACCGTAACAGCTGCCTGCTGCTGACACCACTCCGTAAAGGCAGCCGCCTCTTCCCAGTGGACGCCAATTCGGTGCATGCCTGTATCCACCTTAACTTGCACGGTGGCTGGCGGCAGTTTTTGTTGCTGACACACACGAATAATATGCTCACACTGGGCTTGGTCATACACGCTTAGGGCAATATTTTTACGAAGGGCAGCCTCCACAGCCCAGGCCGGGGTAGGCCCAATGACCAATAGGGGCACATCGCTAAAGCCCGCCTCGCGTATTTGCAGGGCTTCATCAATGCTGGCCACGCCCAATTCCGTTACCCCAGCACCTAACAAGGTAGGCAAGCACATCACCGCCCCATGGCCGTAGGCATCTGCCTTAACAATGGCCATCAAGCTCATGTCATCCGCTACCTGTTGGCGCAACACCATGGTGTTATGCTCCAAGGCTGCCAGGTTAATATCGCACCAGGCATCGCGGTGGGGTTGGGTAGGTAAGGATCGTGTCAATTTCACGGTAAATACAACCAACGTAAGGCAGGTAAGCGTTATATAAACACCCACTGCGGGATACACCGCTTTATGATAGCGTAAATACCCTTATAACCCTTGCTTGTTATCCGTATCGACCCCCATGACCTCTCCCTCTGCTTCTTCGTCTAACGCTACTGTGCACCCCTTGCCCCTGCCCAAGGCAGGCCGCTGGCCGGATGTACCTTCTATTGGTGTGATTGGCGCAGGCCGCTGGGGTAAAAACCTAATCCGCAATTTTTATCAGCTCCACGCCCTGCATACCGTGTGCGATTTAAGCCCCCAACATTGCAGCGCCCTTGCCGAGCAATACCCGGATTTAAACACCACCAACGATGCCAATGACGTGATTAATCACCCCGGTATCCATGCCATTGTGATTGCCACCCCTAGCCACACCCATTTTGGCTTGGCCTGTGCCGCCATTGCCGCCGGTAAGCACGTGTATGTAGAAAAACCCTTGGCCACCACCGTGCAAGAAGTGGATGACCTAATTGCCGTGGCGGATAAAATGGATGTGCAGCTTATGGTGGGGCATTTGCTCATTTACCACCCAGCGGTGATTCGGTTAAAGCAACTGATTGCTGAAGGCGCATTGGGCGAGATTTATTGGCTAGAAAGCACCCGCCTAAATACCAACCGGTTTCGGCCCGATGACCACGTACTATGGGATTTAGCCCCCCATGATCTTTCCATGATGAGCGTGGTGATTGACCAAGAGCCCACCGAGTTAATTAACGTGGCCGGCACCAGCACAGGCCCCGATGGCAAAATAGACCGCGCCCGCATGCATGTTCGTTTTGGCGATACCATCCAGGGCGAAGTGGTAAACAGTTGGGTACACCCGCTAAAGCAAGTACAGCTAATGGTATACGGCAGTAACAAAATTGCCGTGTTGGATGACACCCAACCCCTAGGCCAAAAGCTAACCCTATACCCTAACCCGACGGCTAGCCCACCACCGGCCACCCTAGCAGAGCCCATCCCCATTACCGATGTGCTGGATATTGAACCCCTGGCCATGGAATGTCAGCACTTCCTAAACAGCATCCAACAAAACCAAGCCCCCAACACGGATGCCCACCATGCCCGCGAAATTGTGGCCATGCTAGAGCAAGCCAGCCAACGGCTGCAATAAGCTAACGGCACCACCCTAGTTTTTGCTGCACCACCCGCCACACAAACAGGGGCAAGGGTTTAGCCACCCGGCTGATCCGCCACGGCTCACTGGTAATGCGGTATAGCCATTCCAGGTTTAAATTGCAAAACAAAGCAGGGGCCCGTTTTTTAGTACCGCTCCACACATCAAAGCTGCCGCCCACCCCCACGCCAATACAGCCTAGTCCATCGCCTTGTGGCCAAGCCGCCAGTAAGCTCTGCAGCCAATACTCTTGCTGGGGTACCCCTAAGGCGGCCAGCACCAACTGGGGCTTAATTCGCTGAATATCCGCCGCCACCGCATCCAAATCACCAAACCCATCGGCCACCAAGGCCACCGTTAGGCCAGGGAAACGCTGGGTAAGGGTATCCGACGCTTGTTGGGCAATGCTTGGGGCGCCCCCCACCAAGGCCACCTGCCAACCTTGCTGGGCTGCCGTGGCCACTAATGCTTCAGATAGTTCAATGCCAGGCAGGCGGGGCACACAACGGTTGTGGAGCACGTTTAAGGCCCACACCACACCCGCCCCATCCGGGATAACCCACTGGACTTGGCGCAATACGGCCGCAAAGTTGGCCTCGTTGCTGGCACGCATCAACATTTCTGGGTTAGCCGTCACAATTCGGGTATGGTGGCCACGTGTCACAGCATCCACGCAGGCCGAAACCACCGTCGCCTTATCGGCAACATCAATGTCAAACCCCAAAACAGTGGCCCGTTGGTGTAAAGACATGCAACTACTACCCGCTAAAACCCAACAACGCTACCCTTAGGCAGATTCTGTTTTAGGTTTTGTATTCGGCAACTGAATAATTTCCGCGAGATCCGACTGCTTTTTTTCCACCATTTCCTTGGTGACCACCACTTTATCGATATCATCACGGGATGGTACATCATACATAATGTCCATCATCAATTCTTCCACAATGCTACGCAGGGCACGGGCGCCGGTTTTTCGCTTAATGGCTTCCTTCGCAATGGCTTCGGCAGCCCCATCCGCAAATTCCAAGGTAACATCATCCATGCTCAGCAGCTCTTTGTACTGCTTAAACAAGGCATTTTTCGGCTTGGTTAAAATCATAATCAAAGCTTCTTCATCCAATGGGTCTAGCACCGCATTAACGGGCACCCGGCCGATAAATTCGGGGATGAGGCCAAACTTCATCAAATCATCTGGCTGAAGTTCTTTCAAGCTGCGGGCTGTTTCCAGCTCGCGCTCTAATTTAGACTTAGGTGCAGAGTTACCAAAACCAAGGCCCTGGCCTGTCGCCACACGGCTTTCTACCACTTTATCCAAGCCGACAAAAGCACCACCACACACAAAAAGGATGTTGCTGGTATCAATTTGAATGAACTCTTGGTGCGGATGCTTACGCCCACCTTGCGGCGGTACATTGGCCACCGTGCCTTCAATCATTTTTAGCAAGGCCTGCTGAACCCCTTCGCCACTTACATCGCGGGTAATACTAGGGTTTTCGCTTTTTCGGGCAATTTTATCAATCTCATCAATGTAAATAATGCCGCGTTCCGCCTTAGAAGCATCATAATCTGCAGCTTGGTACAGGCGCAGCAAAATATTTTCCACGTCATCGCCCACATAGCCCGCTTCTGTTAGGGTTGTCGCATCAGCAACGGCAAAGGGCACATCCAGCATTTTAGCCAAGGTTTGGGCCAGCAAGGTTTTACCACACCCGGTTGGGCCAATAAGCAAAATGTTACTTTTGGCAATTTCAACGCTATCTTTATTGCTGCTATTGGTAATTTTGTGGTTTACACGCTTGTAGTGGTTATACACCGCCACAGAAAGGATTTTCTTAGCGTCTTCCTGGCCCACGATATGCTCATCCATGTAAGCCTTAATTTCTGCAGGCTTGGGCACATTGGTAACCACTTCTGGCTCTTTGGTCTCGCCTTCTGCCTTTTTTTCGCCGTCGCCCTCGTAAAATTCCTCATCTAGGATTTCGTTACACAGCTCAACGCATTCATCGCACACATACACATCAGGGCCAGCAATCAGCTTTTTGACTTGATCCTGATTTTTGCCGCAAAAAGAGCAGCGTAGGCGGGGTTCTTCAGACTTAGACATGGGGCAGACCGTTTCTCCGTGGGGTGGTTTACCCACCACTATAGCATTGTGTGGCCAAAACAGCGGCCACCATTAACGAAAGCTTAAAGATTGAACGTTACTTCGACTCTTTTTTAGCGTCTTCCAACTTGGTAACCACTTTATCCACAATGCCGTACTCAACACCTTCGGCAGCAGACATAATGTAATCACGGTCGGTATCCTTCTCAATTTTTTTGAAGGTTTGACCCGTGTTGTTGGCCAAGGTTTCGTTCAGCATCTTCTTCAAGCGGTTAATTTCAGCCGCCTGGATTTCGATATCCGTGGCTTGGCCTTGGGCACCACCTAAAGGCTGGTGAATCAGGATTCTAGAGCTAGGCAACGCCATACGCTTGCCTTTAGCGCCTGCAGAAAGCAAAAACGCCCCCATACTGGCCGCTTGGCCCATGCAAATGGTGGCCACATCGGCGCGCACGTGCTGCATGGTGTCAAAAATAGCTAGGCCTGCCGTAACACTGCCGCCGGGGCTGTTAATGTACAGCATAATATCTTTTTCAGGGTTCTCACTGTCTAGCAGCAGCAACTGGGCCACAATAATGTTGGCAATCTGGTCATCAACCGGGGTGCCTAAAAAGATGATACGCTCGCGCATAAGGCGAGAAAAAATATCAAAAGAGCGTTCGCCGCGGCTGGATTGCTCAATAACCACCGGCACATAGGCTTCTGGCGAAATCGACGAAATGATATCGTTAGGCATGTGGGGACTCTCCTACCACAAAAAACAGTAAAGGCAGTTAGGCCATAGGGTTACAGCCCATACTACACTATTTTTCTCGATGGGTTAAGACGTGCCCCTCCTCGTTGGGTTCCGCCAAAGTACCGAGATAATTACCGGTAATGTAGCGTGGTTAGCGGGTAAATGCAAGCCACAGCACACCCTTACAAGCAAAAATCCCCCCAAATGGAGGGATTTTGCAAATACATAGCCCAGCCCGTGGGCATCGCCTTAACAAATACGTCGTTAAGACCTACGCTTAGGCTTTCTCGTCGGCGTCTTTAACCGGCTCGCCGGTAACGGCTTCTGCTGCAGCCTTATCTTCTGCTGGCATATCGTCAGCAGCGTCGTGTTTTTTA
Organism: bacterium; assembly: GCA_030429585.1. GTDB lineage: Bacteria > Cyanobacteriota > Vampirovibrionia > Vampirovibrionales > Vampirovibrionaceae > JAUIEU01. The sequence continues at coordinate 884,506 of JAUIEU010000001.1, forward strand.
GCGCTGGCTTTACCCTTTTTGGCTGGCTTTTTAGCAGGTTTATCCGCCTTGGCGTCGCCGTGGTCATGGTCGTGGTTACAGTTTTCGTCATGCACGTGCTCTTGCTGACCTTCTTCGCTAGAAAGCACCTCTGTCGTCCCCGTCACGTCAAATTCTGCGCGGGTTAGCAAGTAATCCATCACCTTTTGGCTTAGCAATTGGTCGTTCATACTTTGGGTAGCACCGGCATTGTTGGCCAGTTGGCGCAACACGGTTTTTTCATCCACGCGGGCCATTTTAGCCAGTTCGCCCACTTGGTCGCTAAACTCTTGTGGGGTAACGGCCAAGTCTTTATCCTTAGCAATTTGACCAAAGATAAGGCTGGTTTTTACACGGTTTTCAGCATCTCCGCGCATACCACCAATCACGTTCTCCTCGCCCTGGGCAGCAATAAAGTGCTCCCATTTTAGGCCTTGCTGTTGCAGTCGTTCTTTTACTTCGCTCACCATGTAGTTCAGCTCACGGCTTACCATGGCTTCCGATAGTTCCAGGTCGGCATGCTCAAGCAATACATCCACAACGGCTTTTTGCTTGCGGAACAAATTATCCTGCTCCGTCATGTTATCCAAGCCCTTTTGAATGGCTTCTTTAAGCTCATCCAAGGTTTTAAAATCCCCTGCTTGCTGGGCCAAGTTATCATCTAAGGCAGGCTGCACACGGGTTTTAATTTCGTTGATGGTGATATCAAATTCGGCATCTTTGCCCGCAATCTCTTTATCGTGGTAATCCGTTGGAAAGGTTACCTTAATGGTGAAGGTTTCTGCCAGTTTGTGGCCCACTAATTGCTCGGCAAACCCAGGGATAAAGTGGTTATTTTCTAAATCCAGCTGGTAGTTTTTGGCCGTGCCACCTTCAATCAGTTTGCCATCCACTTTGCCGGTGAAATCCATAATCACCATATCGTCGGCTTTGGCCGCACGGTCAATCACAGGCTCTAGCGTTGTGTAACGGCGCTGAATGGCGTCTAGCTCTTTGTCCATCGCATCTGCTGGGGCTTTAAAGGCCTGGTAAGACACTTTTAGTTTGTCGTAAGGCTTTAGCTTCACTGCTGGGCGCAACTCAATGCTGGCCGAAACCTTAATGCCTTTTTCGGTATCAAAATCCATTTGTTGGATACGGGGCGAGGCCACCACATCCAATTGGTTTTCTGTAATGCAGTCGGCAAAGACAGGGGGTAAAATCTTATCCAGGGCTTCTTGCTTAATGCGCTCGGCGCCCACGTTTTTTTCAATCACAGCACGGGGGGCCTTGCCACGGCGGAACCCGGGGATGTTCATCCGTTGGCCTAAGCGACGGCAGGCTTTGTTGTATTCCTGGCTGGCATAATCCGCCGAAATATCGATGGCTAGGGTCGCTTCATTATTTTCAATTTTTTCAACATTGCTCGTCACAGTCACTGTGGCAGTTCCTTATTCAAAAATCGTTAAGTAAAATGGGGTATGCGGGGCGTGCTCGCCTGCCTTAACCAAGCAAGTAAACAGCCATCGCAGGATTGTAGCAAAACCACCCCTAATATGAAACGGGCCAGCGTCATCTTCGATAAAATCCATCCCCCTACAGCCTAAAAGCGGCAAAGGATTAGTGCTAGAACGACGCAAATTTTAGGAAAAGCCGAACGCAGCGACAGGAGCGTATAAACAATACGTGACTGAGCGAGCACGGATTTGACGCCAAAGATGCGAGTTATCGTGCTAATCACTGGCGTCTTTTATATGGCGGCCCGTCGTTTCTAACACCAACCACTGGCGCACCCAGTCTCGCAGCTCAAACAGGTCATCTTTGCCATAAGCATCCGCCTCATCGGCATATTGGGTGACCCACTCTTCGTTATGGTATTCCTTGGGCAGGTTATCCGTAATTAAAAAGCGCTCTTCCACACTAATATCCACAGGCTGGGTAAAAATGTCTAAAGTTCTATCGCACACAAAGGGCAGGGTGCCTGTAATATGCCCGCGCACCCTAAAGCCCATACCGCTGTGGCCCACCTGGCACATCACATTAATCACGTACACATTATCAGGCTGCTCAGTGGCAATGCTGCTATCCACCACATCATCGGCGGCGGCAAACTGATAGGTACCGTGGTAATCCAACACCTGCTTAGGGTTCTCGTTAAAGGCTTCTAGCCATTGCTGTACCAGCACCGTATCCGGCAAGGTGGGGGGCACAGGTTCAGTTAAAGGGGTCGATATATCCGTCATCGCAGGCCACAAGGTTCAATAAATACTGTTGAAAGATGATGGCCCATCATACTACGATGGCAGTGAAATCCAACCCCAAGCCCAATACCCGCCCCACCCATACCCATGCCCACACCCACCACACCCCCGATTACCCCTGCCACCATGGTTGCATTAGCTGCCACCGCTAATGGGCAGTTTTCTGTAGAGACGACACCCGTGCCACCATGCCCGCCGGATGGTGCGATTATTTCCTTATTGGGTGCCGGGTTATGCGGCAGCGACGTGGAAAAGCTAGCCTTGGGCAAAGCCAAACCAGGCCAAATATTAGGCCATGAAGTGGTGGGGCGCATTGCCGAGCTCGGCCCCAACGCCACCACCAAACTAGCCATAGGCCAACGCATTATTACCAGCCACCATGTGCCCTGCGGCACCTGCCACTATTGCCAACACGGCAGCGAAAGTATGTGCCGAGCCTTTAAAGCCAGCAACCTTGCCCCTGGCGGTTTTACCCAGCATTTTGCCATTACCGCTGGGCACCTAGCCCACACGGTTATCCCTGTGCCGGATGATGTTAGCGATATTGCCGCTAGTGCCACCGAACCCCTGGCCTGCGTGGCCAAAGCGTTGCGCCGTGCCAACGCCCTTACCCAACCCCTACAACCCGGCGCCACCGTAGTGATTATTGGCCTGGGGTACATTGGCCTGCTGGCCTGCCTGGCCTACCGGGCCCTGTATAACGATACCATTACCCTTGTTGGGGTGGATAAACGCCCCGACCGCCTACAACACGCCACCACGTTGTTAGGCCCTGCCGCCCCAAATACCCTACTTAGCGCCGACGACATCACCCATGCCCCCACCACCCAGGCCGATCAGGTATTTGTTTCTGTGGTAGCCCAGCCCACTGTGGATGTTGCCATGGCCCACGTACGCGAAGGGGGCGTCATCATCCCCTTTAGCCGAGCCGTGGATAACGCGGCCACCTTTGCCGCCAACGATGTGTATTACCGAGAGATTGCCATTGTGCCCAGTTATTCGCCCAACTTGGCGGATTTACAGCAAGCTGCCCAGTGGATTTTTACCGGCGCCACCCCCGTGGAGGCCTTATACACCCACACCTACCCATTTTCCCAGGCCAACATCGGCCTGCAGCAATACCAAAGCGGCGAGGCCATCAAAGTTTTTCTAACCCCTTAGTGTTATCGCCAAAGCAGTAACGCCAATGCGTTATAACACCGCAGGGGCCGCTTCAGGGGTAGATAAAATGGCTTCTAAACTAGCCTGAAGGGTGACTCGCTCTTGGCGGCCCAACAAGGTTTGGTGCACCGCACCCCCTTGCTTAATATACACCACCGTGGGCACCGTACTGGGTTTAAAGGCCTCAATAATATGGCCGTAAGTCTCTTTGTCGTACTGCACGTCCACGCTAATCACGCTCACGCCGGGGTGTTGGTCTTTCATGGCGGCAATGTGGGGGGCCATTTCTTGGCAATCGTGGCAATACTTGGTTTTAAAGGCCACCACCGTGGGCTGGGTAGCGGCTTGGGGCAACACCGTGGTTACTTCTGCGGGGGCTAGGGCATTAATCCCCACCACCGATGGCACGCTGGCTTCATCTTCCACAACAGAAGGCACCACCGATTCTGTGGTTGGCGCGCCGCACCCCACCAGCAGGGTTGCCATTAATATCGTGATTAAAGCCGCATTAAACGTGGTTGCCAACGTCATTCCATCATCCTTTAAAATCGTTATTCCAAAAAGGCATTGTACCACCAGTTGGCCTGTTAGCCCTATGCGGATTGGTGTTGTTCGGGTTGCTTAAGTGCCCACCACACCAACACACCACCGGTTATAACCGCCAGTAAACTCATCCACTGGCTGGCACTCAGCGCTACCGCCTCTATGGGTTGGATGGTATCCCCGCGGACATGTTCCATCACAAAGCGCACCATGCCCAACCACACCAGCAACACGCCCGCCCGAAGCCCTCGCCGATTACTAACCTTAGGCCCACGGCTAATGCCTAGCAGTACCAGCACACCCAGCAACGCCAAGGCCGATTCATACAACGGGGCGGGATGCACCAACGCCGGGTGGGTAGGGTGCCCTACCGGGTACTGTACGGCCCACGGCAACACGCAAGGCGCCCCAAAACAACACCCAGACAAAAAACAGCCCACACGCCCAAAGGCCAGGCCTACCAAGGCACTGGGCGCCAACCAATCCATCACCCTAAGCAAGGGTCGCTGATTAAGAGAAGCCCACACCCACACCACCACAGCGGCACCCGCCACCCCCCCGTACCACACCAAGCCGCCTGGGTACAACACAGTGGCTAGTGGCTCTGCCAAAAACAAATCGGGGAAGTACAGCAGGTATAATAGTTTCCCGCCGAGCAGGCCGCCCAGCATTAATAGTGGAGCTAGTTGCAGCATGGCTTCTGCGGGCAAGGCATAGCGCTTGGCTTGCCACACCCCCATGGCAATAGCCGCTAAAAAGCCCATGGCCAATAACACCCCAAAGGCGGGGATAGACACATTGCCGAACTGCCATAAAATAGGATGCATAAAGACCCACGGGATTAGAGTAAAATACGGGTTATGAGTGTACCCCAAACCGCAACACCTCCCCAGCTTACCGAGCCCACGCCCCCTGTATTTACCTGCCAGCAGTGCGGCGGCTGTTGCAGCAACATCACCGTACTGGTAAACGCCACCCAAAAAAATGCCCTACTCGCCCGCCCCTGGATACAAGAGCACCTGGCCCAACACGTCCTTACTTTAGAAAAGATTGATAAAGAGCACTGGGGCCTGCCCTTAAAAAGCGATGGCACCTGCGTGTTTCTAGATGACGCCCAAATGTGCTTAATTCAGCAGCACGATGGCTACGATGCCAAACCCCCAGACTGCAAATACTTCCCTTTTAGCAAACGTATCACTGGCGTAAGCACGGTGGATACCAGTGCCGCCTGCCAAACCGTGGCCGGTGGGCTACTTGCCGGTACCCACCATTGGCAACCTGATGAAATATCCACCTTAAACCCTACCCAGGCAGAGCTACCCCAACGCATCCCCACCGGGTACGGCACCACCCTAACCCAGGCCACCTACACCCAATGGATGGCGGCCATTCGCGCCCAATGGTGCGATACCCCTAGTGCACCGTCGCCAACCCAGGCCCTTCGTTGGCTACACACCGCCTTACCAAAAAACAATCCCCAGCACCCCATAGCCGCAATATCCCCCGCGCCCTTTCGCCCCTTTGTGGAAAGGCTGCTGCCCACCCTGTTTGGCCGGGCCCCCTATGGCATATGGACGCGCTACGGGGTGTGGTGCAACGAGGATATTTGCGACCCACGGGTATTTGGTAAACGAGGGGTTTCCTTAGCTGGGTTAGCCCATGTGGCATGGCCCACCCCCCAGCACAACCCGGCCCTTAACCAGGCCGCCTGCCATTTTTTGTTTACCCTAATGCAACGCAAAATGCCTATCGTGTACGGCCACAGCCTAAAAAGCCAATTGCTACTGTGCACCGTAGCCCTAGGGCTAGTGCAATGGTATGCCAGAATTTTTGCCTTAATGGCAGCCCAGGCCGCCAGGCAACCGGTAAACAACGCCACAGTGACTAGCAACGAAGTGGTGCTGGCCTTTCGGGTGGTAGAGCGTTACTACACAGGCCACCAACCTGTCTTCCCAGAGCGGATGCGCCGCTGGCCCCTAAAGGGGGCCACCTTGGCGTGGCTCCTTGGGTAGTAATGCCCACGCTCAACCCCATAGGGTTAGTAAAAGCGTGGTGGGTTATTTAGCTGGCAAATTACGACGCACCAAGGCGGTAAAGGCCTGCCAATCGTCTTCCGAAGCACACCCCGATTGAGGGATGGCCGAATACTGCTGGCCTTGATACACCAGCAACATCATGGTGTCTCCTTCAATATAATTATCGTAAAAAGACCACTCAATCTTAGAATCCAGCCCATTTATCTGGCACTGGAAATAATCGTCATACACCTGCATGGCCCGTGGCGCTTTACTCATCGGGCGAACCCAATATTCTACTAGCGCACTAATGGCATAATGGGGCACTCGGTCCAACAGTTCTAACACCCCAACGGCAATAAATACCCAGCCTAGCCAATCGCCACCACGGGTGGCCCACAGGTGTACCGCACCCACAATCAGCAGCAAGGCCCCCACCACTCTATCCACAAACCTAAAGGGGCTACGCAAGTGGTACAGCTTGGCCGCTGTTACTAAATTGCCCAATGTGGGCACAAATTCAATGTTAATCATCTCTATAAACCTTAACCTAGTATGCGGTTTGGTACACAGGCCTATTTAACCTGTAGCCAATTAAGTATAATACGGGTTACCCGCACTGCCGTTTGGGGCTGCCGCCTTATACAGCACCTATATTACTCCTCCACCTACGGTACCGCCCTTTGCTTGTTATTTTTATTGCCATTGTTATTGTCCACCTAGGGTGGGCACCCACCGCCCAGGCGGCTATTTCGCCCGCCTGTGCCCCTGCTTCTGTGGCCCAATGGCAGGCAGAATCTGCGCAAACGGTGATTAACACCGCCAACATGCAAGCGGATGCCGGCAACACCCTGGAGGCCATTTGCCGTTACCAAGTGGTGCTAGAAAAACTCCCCAACGATACCACCCTTAAAAACAACCTGGCCGTGTTGATGTTTAACCACGCCATGAGCCTAAACAACACCAAGCAATTTAGCCAAGCCCGCCACTGGTTAGAAGGCGCCCAGCAACTCCAACCCGATAGCCCCCAACCCAAGCAAGCCCTGGCAGTTAGCTATTTTAACGAGGCCCAATGGTTGCGCCGGAACGATACCACCCCCGATTGGGAAACCTACCGCAGCCTTATTCAACAGGCCCGCCAGCTAGACCCTACCCAGCCCGCCTACACCGATGGCCTGGCCCACCTGTTGGCCAGCGAAGGCGCCGCACTGGCCAACCGAGGCGAATTACCCGCCGCCGAAGCTCGCTTAAAAAAATCCTTGGCCTTACTGGGTGCCGATAGCCCCACCCGCACCATTGTCACCCGCTCACTGGCCAATGTGTATATTCAACAGGCAAAGCAGCACCCCAACGGCAGCGACGCACAAAAACAACGGCTAACCCTGGCCCAAACCACCGATACCAGCGATGAGATAAAACAACTGGCCAAGCAGGTAAAACGTGGCGAATCCGCCAGTATTAAAGCCGCCCACAGCGTGGATACCCAAAATGTATACCACGCCCCGAATCTTTCTATGCAAGAAAAACTGGCAGCCATGCAACAAGCCTTAGGCCACCCTATCGATACCACCCACCCCATACCTAAACAAATTGCCGCTATCGAAGAGCAACTCTACGGCAAAGACCAAGATGGCCCCCTAAACCAACGCGTGGATACCGCTTACCAAAGCCTGTTGGGGGCAGGCCAAACCTTGGAGCACAGCGCCCCTAACCTAACCATTACCCCGAACGTCCAAACCACGGAAGGCACTTATTTAGCGAGTATTTTAAATGCCACCGATGGGCGCGTTATTCGCTGGGGGCGCTTCCCTATTAATGTATACCTGGATGGCCCCCAGGAGATGAAGGATTGGCAATCGCCTCTGCCTGCCCCCGCCGTTATGGAAGCCTTACGCGCCGGTGTGGAACGCTGGGTATGGGCCACCAAAGAATATGTTTCCGTGGTGTGGGTTAGCAACCCGAACGAGGCAGATGTTATTTTTCACCTAGTGAATGACACCTATAGCGACCGTTTTGCAGACACCAACGTGGCCGTGCTGCCCAATTACACCCTGCCCAAAGCCAGCAAATTAGCCAAAGCCTTAGGACTAGCTAGCATGTTTGTACCCGGTTACTACGGCATGGCCCCACGGGTGGGGGCGGCGGCCTTGCAGTATAAAGAAGCCCAAAAAATCGACCGTGTTCGGAAGGAATCTGAAATTACCCTAGGGTGGAATGTATTGCACAGCCCAGTGCAAGTGGCCAATATTGCCGCCTACGAATTTGGCCATGCCCTAGGCCTAAAAGGCGCTAGCCCCAACGAAGACGACATTATGCACCCTGGCACCGTGGCCGCCACTACCGAAAAACCCGTTAGCGACGCCGACGTGGCCACCCTAATGGCCCTATACGAGCGCCCCGCCAGCATTATTTTGAATCTTCAATAGATGCACAATAGATAGCAACAACAACTAACTGTTATCTGTCGCAGTAGGCGTTTTTGCCAATAAATCCAGAGCGGCTTTAAAGGCTTTTTCCACCTCTGGCTTACCTTTTAGGGTGCCCGCATGGTTAAACCGCACAACGCCCCCTTGGTCTATCACATAAAACAACGGAAAACTTTCCAAGCAATAGGCCTGCATCATGGTTTCGCTAGGGGCTTCTAAAATGGGGTAGGTTAAGCCGTGCTCTTTTTTAAAGGCAGCACTAGTAGAGGCTTCGCCAGGGCGATCGCCAGCATTAATGGCCAAAAACCGCACCGAATCGGCGTACTGTTCATGCAAGGCCTTGGCCACGGGGGCGCTCTCTTGGCAGTGGGGGCACCAAGTCGCAAACATTTCTAACACCACCGGCTGCTGGGCCAACTGCTCGGAAAGGCGCACTGGGCGGCCTTCCATATTGCGCAATTCAAAATCCACCACGGTGGCGCCTACCGGTAAAATGGTCCGCTGAGGGTTATCGGCACGGGGGGCACACAGAGGGGCTTCTTCCGCCAGGGCCACTCTCGCTTCTGCCTTATTGCCCTGCTGCTTAAAAAACAGGCTACCCGCCAAGCCAATCACGAGTAAAATAGACAGTATCATTAATGCAGGACGCATAACCTTCATTGCTCCAAAAAAAACGAACCCAATAAACCCACCTATCATACCTAAGATGATAACCAAGACAAAGGCCCCACCCCTATGGGCACCCCCCTCCTTTTTTTATCCCCTCGTTACTGGCAACAGCTCCCCCTTATTGCATGGGCCTACCAGCGGCCCATGGTATGGAAAACCCTAGAAATTGGCTTTAGGTTACTGCTGGCCACTATATGGCTAAGCAGCGGCTGGGCCAAGTTTGATGATTTTGACACCTTTCAGCGCAGCGTGTATGACTACCAATTGTTACCCGTGCCCGTGGCCACCATATTTAGCTTTATGGTGCCCCCCATCGAATTATTACTGGGTGGCTACTTACTAGCCGGTGCGTGGGTGCGCTGGGCGGCTTTAGGGTCTGCCGGGTTGCTGGTGGTATTTATGCTGGCCATTGGCTGGGCCATGGCCCATGGCTTAGATATTAACTGTGGTTGCCTGATTGGGGGCAACAACCAACCTGTTGGCTGGCCAAAACTAGCCGAAAATACAGGGCTAGTGCTGGTAAGCCTGTGGCTGTGGGCTAGCCCCAAAGGCTGGCTACGCGTGGAAAACACCCTATAACCCCACCCCCTATACTATTACTTAGCCTGCACTCACATATAGCCGGGGTAGTTCTTCTTTAATAGGTTCTACCACAATTTGGTTGTTTTGCAGGGTAGCCACATACGGGTTAGGCACCGTATCGTGCTTATTCATTAAAATTTCCATGGTTTCTGGGTTAATAGGCACATTTTGCCCGTAATACCCCACCATCATAATCGGCGAATTTACCCGAGCCGCGGCACGCAATTCTGGGTAATAGAAGTGGCGGGTTTTAGGAGAATACATGGTGTTATGGCGCACACCCCACTGGTAAGCATCTCCCCGTTTTTGTAAAAACACCACAAAGGCCACGATTGGGTCTTTTTTATCATCTCGTAGGCGTTTAGCATCATAAATCGCTTTGGCTTGGGTAAACACACTTGGTAATAACTCGCGCAAGCCTTTTACTTTCGCCTTCGCCTCTTCCGCAGGCATAAAATTTTCTAGGTTTTTAACAAGGGTGCTATCTAACTGCTCGGTACTACGGCTTAGGCTGGTAATTTTAAGGTTATCCGTATCCACTGCCCCTTGGAAGCGGCTATCCACACGGCGGCCCAGATTTTTACCAAAATCGCTAATCGGCAGCACCGTCATGCTAAAGGGTTTTTGTTCATCAGGCTCATTACGCCGCATATAGAAAAACGGCATATCTGGTCGAATCCGTAAGTGGGATTTAGACAAGCCTGGCTGTTTGTTGGCATCATCATCCAGGGTAATGTGGCGCGGCAACATCAAGGATTGAAAATCATTTAAGCATTTGCCGCACGGGGTCATATCCGACGGAACGGCCTCTTTCTGGGGGAACACATCAAAGGTGTTATTAATAAAGCCCATGGCCTTAAATTCGGGGTATTCCAACTGCTCTTTGTGGATAAGGCGCGTGGCCTGAAGGAGCAGTTGTTTTTCACTACACACGGTATCCACCACGTGGCCGTACCCTGTGGGTACAAACCAGTTAAAGGATTCCAGCATATACTGAACTTTTTTACCGTTTTTAGTGCCTTCTAACACACCTACCGCACCCCAGTGGTTTTTGCGTTGCTCGGCATAGGGTACCTTATCCCACAAGCGGTGGGCTTCCTGGTAAGGGCGTAATTGCTCTAAGCCCTTAAAGCTCATTTTCAATGCGCGGGTCATTAAGGCGCGTACAAAGGGTTCGTTTTGGGCCAACTTAGCGGCACTACCGTTTAAGTTAGGCGAGCCATCCACTGTAGCGTGGTTTTGTAATAACAACTCCAAGCTTTTAAGGTCTTTTTGGTGCTCGGCCGTAAGGTGCACCGCCGGTAATTTTTTAATACGGTTAATAATAGCTTCTGGGTTAAGCTCGCCGACATCCACAGCTTGGCCAGAGGGGGTATCTGTTTCGGCAATCTTGGTCTCTTTACCAAACTGCACGGCAGGGTTCGATAAAGATAGCGTAAGTGTATCCAGCCCAGGGGCAGACAACACGTGCCGCCGATTAGCAGGCGCAACAGCGGAAGGCACCAATGGCCGCTTAAAATCAGGGGTAGAAGCAATAACCGTCATAAAAATTAATAAGGCTCAACAAATAATCAAAAAAGAAAGAGAAAGATAGCAGAAAATAGTTATATACAACCGCCGTAGAGAGGGAGAAACAACTGGTGTACCTTGTAATCAACGCCTCGCCCAGCCAATAATTGCCTAAGCCACTTAGTATTACTCTCGCCTGTGTTACAAACCCAACCATCTCTCGCCGTATCGCCATACCGCATCCGCCATTAAGCACTCTTAGTATCTGTAAGCCTAGCCTGGTTTTTGCTAGGATAACACCTATTATATTAGCCTCTTCTCTTAATAAACGGCCCCACCCATGCCCAACAACACTTTACCAATGCCTGCCACCCAAGCCACCACCCTACCGCCCACACCTCATTTAATGATTCCTGGCCCCACCCCGCTGCCAGAAAGTGTTCGGTTAGCCATGGGGCGCCCTGGCATTGGCCACCGCAGCCCAGAGTTTGGCCAAGTGTTAGAACGCGTTTACCCTGCCCTACAAACCGTGTTTGGTACCACCCAACCCGTATTTGTATTTACCGCCAGCGGTACTGCCGCCATGGAAGCCGCCATGGTCAACACCCTAAACCGTGGCGATGCCGTGTTGGTATTGGTGTGTGGTGTGTTTAGTGGCCGCTGGGCCACCATGGCCACCAAACTTGGCATGGCCGTGGATACCATTACCGTGCCCCCCGGCGAAGCCAACACCTTAACCAGCCTACAACACGCCCTAGCAAACAAGCCCAACCACTACAAAGCCGTGGTGCTTACCCACAGCGAAACCAGCACCGGCGTGCTCAACGATATTGAGCCCATGCTGGCCGCTATTAGCGGCTATGGCGCCTTATCCATGGTGGATGCCGTTACCAGCATGGGGGCCACCCCCTTTCCTGTAGATACCTGGGGCGCCGACTTAGTGATGAGCGGCAGCCAAAAAGGCTTTATGATGCCACCAGGCCTATCCTTTCTTTCCGTTAGCCAAAACGCCTGGGCCGCATACGAGCGCTGCGATTACCCCGGCCTATACTTTGATTTTGGTGCCTACAAAAAAGCCCAGGATGCCTTTTCTACCCCCTATACCCCGGCCACCCACCTGTACATGGCCCTGGATGAAGCCCTGCAAATAATGTTGACGGAAGGCATGCCCAATGTGTGGGCGCGCCACCGCGGGCTACGAAACACCATTCGCCAAGGGGCCACCCAACTGGGCCTGGAGCTATTGGTTAGCGATGACCACCATGCCAGCGATGCGGTGACCTCTATTAAAGCGCCTACTCATATGGATGTGCCTACTATTCGTGCTGGGTTAAAAAACACCCACGGCATTGTGGTAGCCAACGGCCAAAAAGAGTTGAAAGATACAATCATCCGTATTGGCCACTTGGGCTACCAAACCCAACGAGAGGCCACCATGGTACTATCGGCCCTTCAGCAGGTTTTAACCCCCTAATTAAACCCTACCTTCTCCCTGTTTATCTCCCCTCCTCCCTTACTTTACTCCTTAATTAATAAGCGATGCTCACTCACTATGATGACCTCTCCTTCCATGGCCGCCGCCACCCTAAAGCAACCCACTGCCAAGCCGGTGGTGGTGCTAACAGATAACGTTAATCCCCAAGCAGAAGAATTTTTAACCGGTGGGGCCGATGTACGCACCTTGCCCACCGCCAAAAGTAAGGACGAGCTTATCCAACAACTGCAAGGCGTGGATGGCATTATTATCCGCAGTGCTACCTCGTTAGATGCCAGTATTTTTGACGCCTGCCCCACCCTAAAGATTGTAGGCCGCGCCGGTGTAGGCGTGGATAATGTAGATTTAGCCGCCGCCACCCGCGCCGGTGTGGTGGTGGTTAATTCGCCAGAAGGCAACACCATTGCCGCCGCCGAGCATACCGTCTCCCTTATGCTGTCGTTACTCCGCAACATCCCAGAAGGGCACCGCTCTTTAGCGGCTGGCGAATGGAAACGCAAAGACTTACTAGGCACCGAAGCCTACGGCAAAACCCTAGGCATTGTCGGCCTGGGTAAAATTGGTAGCCACGTGGCCACCATTGCCCACGCCCTAGGCATGAAACTGTTAGCCTACGACCCCTTCCTCTCTGACGAGCGGGCCAAGCAACTGCATGTTACCTCCGTACCTTTGGCCGAGCTGTTTGCCCAAGCGGATGTTGTGACCCTGCATACCCCCAAAACCAAAGAAACCGAAAAGCTGATTAATGCCGACACCCTGGCCACCTTTAAGCCAGGCAGCCGACTGATTAACTGTGCCCGCGGCGCCTTAATTGACGAGACTTCGGTCGTCGCAGCGCTGGAAAGCGGACAGCTAACCTCCGTGGCCTTGGATGTATTTGACCCCGAACCCCTCAGCCCAGACTCTGCCTTGGTAAAACTGGCGCAAAACCCCGATTATGCCAAGCGCATGGTGCTGACCCCCCATTTGGGCGCCAGCACCAAAGAGGCCCAAGAACAGGTGGCCCTGGATGTGGCCCAGCAAATAGCCACCTATTTTAAAACAGGGGTGGCCCAAAGCGCGGTTAACATGCCCGCCCTTCGCCGAGATATTATGGAACCCGTGCAAGCCTACCTGCCCCTAGCCGAAGCCCTGGGCACCATTGCCGGCCAATGGCACAGCCGCTGGCAGCCGAGCACCCCAACAAACACAGCAGCCAACACCCAATGGCGGCACATCCACATTACCTGTGGCGGCGAGCTTGCCAAGCACAACACCCAGCCCATTACCTTGGCCGTGCTTAAAGGCTTGCTGGCCAACCATTGCGAAGGGGTCAACTATGTAAACGCCACCCTGCTGGCCGAAGAGCATGGCCTACAAGTGCAAACCGTCCATGTGGAAAAAGCCAAGCAATACCAAAACTGGATTGAAGTGGTGGTAACCCCCGGCAGTGGCGAAGCGCTCTCGCTGATGGGGACCGTGTTTGATAAACACACCTACCGCATTATGAGCGTAGATGGCTATGTTCTCTCACTGGCGCCAAGCCCCTATGTGGTGCTTATTCCTCACGAAAACAAGCCCGGCATGGTGGGCATTGTGGCCAGTGTGCTTGGCAATGCCAACATTAACATTAGCAGTTTGGCCGTTGCCCAGGGCGATTTTAACACCAGCATGATGGCCTACAACGTGGATAGTGAAATCCCAGCTGAATGCCTAGCCCAACTTAAGGCCCTGCCTGGCGTAGGCAACGCCCGCTACTTTGAGCTGGGCTAACACCACAAGCCCCGGCCATTACCAGCAGCAACCCTTGGGTTACTTACACCCGTAAGTATTTACGGATGGAATTGGCAGCACCACCAGCACCCACCGTTACGCCCATAATCAACATAATGACGAACACAATGTTGAGGCTGTAACCGCTTGTGCTAAATTGCAATTTGCCAAATAATTCGCCAATGGTGTACACGGCCCCCAGCAACGGCAAGTAGGCTATTAAGGCACCACTTAGCCCGTAAAAAGAACCCTGAAACAACAGCGGCAAACGAATAAACCAGTTGCCCACGCCCATCATCCGTAAAATCTCAATTTCTCGGCTGCGGGCTTCAATCAACAAGTGGATGGTATTACTAATCACAAATAACGTCATCGCTCCAAGAAAAAGCGCAATAACCAAGCCAATGGCGCTAATTAAATTAGAAAAACTCCGCAACCGTTGGATAAGCTGCTTGGCATAGTTGACTTCTTCCACACCGTCTAGCTGCTCAATTTGGCTCGCCAAGGTGGCCAAGCGTTCCGGCGCATTGGATTTAATATGAATGGTATCCGGCAGGGGGTTATCCATATTAGAAATATCAAGGGCCTGCTTCATCTCATTCCAGGCGCTTTCTCGGGTAACCACCTGTATGCGGGCCACACCCGGCTGACGCAGCACATTGGCTTTAACCGTCTCTAATTTCGCTTCTGGCTTTAGGTAGGCACTAATCTCAAAGCCGGTGCCCATATGCTCAAACAGCAGTTCTGTTTCGATGACAAAAGCAAGTAAGGTGCCAAAAATGCTTAAAATGGCGGCCATCGTCACAATAATAACCAGGTTCATCCACCCGCTACGCAGAATCCCGCCCCAGGTTTCCTGGAAAATGCGAGCCGTAATGCGTAGTTCGGTAGAAATAGCGTCAGCAACAGTCAGGCTCATTGCCAATCCCCCTGCCGCAGGCTGCATTGTGTTACGGGGCAACTAGGCATTGTAGGCTCCTAGCGGCACATCGCGCACAATATTGCCATCACTTAACTGGATAACCCGCTTACGCATGGTATTAACCACTTGCTGGTTGTGGGTACACACCATAATAGTGGTGCCGCGCTGGTTAATTTGCTCTAGCAGGTTCATAATTTCAATGCTGGTTTGGGGGTCTAGGTTACCGGTAGGCTCATCGGCAATCACCAAGCTGGGGCCATTAACAATGGCACGGGCAATACCCACCCGTTGCTGCTCGCCGCCGCTAAGCTCTTCCGGCTTAGCGTCCACCTTATCAATCAAGCCCACCACTTTTAGGGCGCCCAGTACCCGCTTACGGATTTCCGTCGGGGCCACGCCAAGGGCCCGAAGCACATAGGCCACGTTATCGTAGGCGCTTTGGCCGGGCAGTAGCTTAAAATCTTGGAACACAATCCCCATACGGCGGCGCAAACGTGGCACCTGGTGCGGCTTAAGCTTGCTTACATCCACACGGCCAACCAGTACCATGCCGCCGGTTACCACTTCTTCGCGGTAAATCAGCTTCATAATGGTGGATTTACCCGCACCAGACGGGCCTACAAAAAACACAAACTCGCCGATATCAATATCAAAGCTGGCGTCGCGCAGGGCGGTAATGGTGCCATATTTTTGGGTGACGTTTAAAAAGCGAATCATGAGAAAACTAGGGTAAACCGATGCACACTATTTTACACAACACAGCCACATTGTGCAGAATCAATTTTTAAAACGAAAAAACCGGCTACAGAATGCAACCGGTTTTAAACGTTTAGGGCGATAACAAATGCCTACTTGGTAAGTAGTTCGGCATACGTATCGGAAAGATCCATGGTGGGTTTGCCGTCGGCATCCGCAATGTTCATTTTATAGCTAGGGGTCTTCGCCATAATGGGATTGCCAGCTTCCAAACGGTCCATAAAGGTCGGCATTTCTACCTGCCAAAACACGCCTAACGGAATCCGCTCTTCTTTGGTACGGATTTTGGTGAGCGCCGCTACTTCTTTGGCGGTTACTTCGTCGGGGTCATTAGGGTTCTGCACCATACCATTGTAGCCTTCGGCTTCCATATCATAGGTACGGGGGAACATGCTGCCATCAATTTCCAACTCTTCGCCATACCACTCTTTGGTATGCAAGTTGTTGTAGGTGGGGCAAGGCTGAAGAATATCAACTAAGGCCATACCACGGTGCTCGATAGCCCGTTTGATGGTGGCTTGCAAGTGCTTGCGATTGTAAGCATAGCTGCGGGCCACAAAGGTATACCCAGCGCTAATGGCCAGTGCTAATGGATCTACGTTGGCATTAGGGTTAGGCGCCGGCAAGGATTTTGGCTGCTCACCCAATTTTAGGGTTGGACTAGCTTGGCCTTTGGTTAGGCCGTACACACCGTTGTTGTACACAAGGTAGGTCATATCCACGTTGCGTCGGCCAGCGTGCATAAAGTGGCCCGCACCAATACCGTAGCCATCACCGTCTCCACCCGTAACCACAACCTTCATATCCGGGTTGCACAAGGCAGTACCGGTAGAGAAAGGAATGGAACGCCCGTGAAGGGTATGCACACCATAGGTTTGCATTAGGTGAGGCGATTTGGATGAACAACCCACACCAGAGTAGGACACGATTTCGTGGTTGGGTACGGCCATATCGGCATACACAGATTGCACGGCAGCCACGATACCAAAATCGCCGCAACCGGGGCACCAGTCGGATACCACATCGGTTTTATAATCGCGCATGGTTAGCTTTTTAGGCGCGTCTTGAACTGCTGAATTATTTGCCATAGGTCAATACCACCTCGTTAGCTTTTTCTTTAACAATATCGCGAATGGCTTGTACAGCCTCTGTTTCGCTAATGGGGCGTCCGGTCCACTTTTTCACTTGGTGGTCCATAGCAATGCCCGTTTCCATGCGGGTTAGTTGGGCCAGTTGGCCAGTGGCGTTCATTTCAAAACCAACCTTCATTTTGGCGCGGTTTAAAATATCGCTTACACCTTCAACTGGGAATGGGCTCATCATTTTTACAACAAGCACGTTGTAGGTAATGCCATCGCTGGCCAGTTGATCCATCGCATCTAGCAATGGGCCTTTGGTGCTACCCCAACATAGAATGGTCATATCAGCATCAGCTGGGCCATACAGTTTAAACTGCTTATCTTGAGGAATTTCTTTCAGCGCCGTTTCCAGTTTTTGTTGACGCTTCGATAGCATCTTTAGGCGATTTTCTGGGTCTTCGGTAATGTGGCCGTAAATATCGCGCTCGTCACCGGTGTTCCAGTACAGGCCGTTTTTCTGGCCCAAATTGGTGCGGGGCGAAACGCCATCATCGACAAAATCGTAGCGAGGGAATTGACCACGCAGCTCGGGGTTCAGCTCTGCCAAACGGTCTAGTTCGGTTTGGCTGGCCAGTTTACCGCGGTTAATGCGTAAGTGGTCTTCTTTAAACGGATCCACCGTCATGGTGTTATTACCAAGGCACTTATCGGTAATCATAATAACGGGGGTTTGATATTGGTCCGCGTAGTTAAAGGCATCAAAGGTATGCTCAAAGTACTCGTTCATATCGCTAGGGGCCATTACCATGCGTGGTGGATGACCGTGAGAAATGAAGGCGCCAAACAACAAGTCGCCTTGCTCGTGGCGGGTAGGCAAGCCTGTGGAAGGGCCACCGCGTTGGTAATCTACAAACACGCTAGGCACTTCGTTAATAGCCGCCCAGCCAATGGCTTCGGCCATTAGGCCAAACCCGGGGCAGCTGGTGCTAGTAGCGCTACGGGCACCGGTTAGGGCGCCGCCAACCGTCATACAAGCGCTAGAAATTTCATCTTCTGCTTGTACCACGTTAATGCCGTACTGGCCTTGCATGGATTCGAGGTACACGCTCTCATCGCTTGCGGGGGTAATGGGGTAGTAGGTTTGGAAGGTACAGCCGGCTTTTAATTTACCTAAAGCAACAGCGGTGGTGCCTACCATAATCATTTGGGCAGGCGCTTCAGGCTGGGCATCTAAGCGGTAGGGGAATAAATCCACCACGGATTTGCCATCAATCTGCATGGCGCGAACATATTCAATGCCTTTTTTAACGGCGCGCATGTTGCTGGGTACCAGCTTGGCTTTGCGGCCCTTAAAAATGCTACCTAAGGCTTTTTCAATGTATTGATCATCAAAATCAACCAAGGCAAGAGAGGCACCAACAGCCAGCGTGTTTTTCATAATCTTTACTTTAGCGGCAGGCTGGCCAAGTTCTTTAGCCAGTTCGTCTAAAATTTGATCGTAAGGCAGCGCAATTTTTAGCACCTCAGGGTGCAGGTTCAACTCGTCTGGGTTGGTTACCGCAGGGTCGTAAATAAAGGCACCACCGGGTACTACTTCATCGGCATGCTCAATGGGGGCGGTTTTTTCAAACGTAGTTAACAAGTGGACAGGGTCGACGTGCGAATTAATTGGTGTGCCGCTAACCCGAACTTGGGTGTAGCTGTGGCCAGTTTTAATGGTGGAGTGATATTCCCGTTTGCCGTAGGCATACAGCCCGGCAGCAGCGACGGAGCGCAAAAACAGGTTGGCAGACGAATCGACGCCAGTCCCTTGCGGGCCGCCAATCGTCCAGGAAAAATGATTCACGATAGGGGTGGTCATGTGGGCCTTCCTTAAGTTAAAAAATTACTAGGCTAGCGGCATGTTACGCCGTGCCCAGTCCATTTAGAATAGGGGTTATTGTACCGGGAACACACCCGGTAACGCAAACACGCCAAGGCTTTTTACGCGCCAAGGTTTGGGCAACAATAGCATATGTAGCACAGGCTGGGAGGCAGCAATCGTGGCCCAAGGGCTAAACAAGGTGGCAACACAGCTTAAACACCGTTACCGCACCATGGCGGTAGGGGCCCTACTGGCCTGGGTAGCTGGCAATGCCTTAGCCCTAAACAGCGCTAGTACTGGCCTAGCCAACGGCTTAACCAGCACCTTGGGGGTATTGGCTGTGCTGGGGCTTACCAGCCTGGTGGTGATTATTCGGTGCCAAGCCAAGTGGCGGGTACGGGGCGGCATTATTGCGCTGGCCTTACTAGCCGGCCTAGCCCATGCCCACTGGCGCACCCAGCACCTACCCCCTAACCACATCCACCAGGCCATTGGCGCAATAAACACACCCGTCACCCTAACGGCCACCATCATTCAGCAACAGCCCCACCCCAGAGACGCCCACGCCCAACGGGCCACGTTATCCCTACACACAATTAATGCCCAGCTGGTAACCGGCAACGCCCGCGTGTGGAAAACAACCGCCGCCCTACCGGCCACCGGCCAACCTTTTACCGCCACGGCAACCCTTCGCGCATCTCACCCCCCCAACGCCCCAGGTGGTTTTAACGAGCAGCGCATTCTTCAATCCAGCGGCATCCATGCGGTAGCCAGCCGCCTAAACCACATCGCCGTACTGCCTACCCCCACCCCCACAACCTCCGCACCATGGTGGCAAAAAATCGCCTTCCATGGCCAACAGTGGCAGCAACGCCTCTCCCTTCAATTCGGGGATTTCCAACAGTCCCTCACCCACACCTTTTATGCCCACCTGCCCAAAAAACAAGGCGATATGCTGGCCGGGGTGGTGCTCGGTAGCCGGGCCGCCCCTATAGATGAAATTACCCGCACCCAGTTTGCCCGCACCGGGTTAATCCACTTTTTGGCAGCCAGCGGGCTAAATGTAGGCATTGTGGCGGGGGCCGTACTGGGCCTAGGGGCATTACTCCGCCTGCCAGAACGATGGGCCCTACCCTGGGCCATGGGGGCAGTGGTAGCCTATGGGTTTTTGGCAGGCTGGGCCCCTAGCGTGGTGCGCGCCAGTAGCATGCTATTACTGGCCCTTGGTTTTCGATGGTGGCGGCAAAGCCTAACGCCCGTTATGTTGTTTTGCATGGCCCTGGCCTTACTGGTTACCTGGCAACCCACCCTGCTGGATAACTTAGGCTTCCAGCTTTCTCTTGTGACTACCTTTGGCATTTTAACCATGGTGCCCCCGCTACAACGCCATTTGGGCCACTACCTAACCCAATGGGGTGCCGCCCTAATATTGGTACCCATCGTAGCCCAGGCTTGGGTTATCCCCCTTATTGGTAGTGTGTTTCATTCGGTGGCGTGGCATTCCGTAGCGCTAAACGTGGTGGCTGTGGCCTGTGTCACCCCCCTCACCGTTATTGGGTTTACCATGGCCTTTGTGGCCAGCGTGTTAGGGTGGGTACCCTTGGTAAGCACTGTGGTGGGGTGGTTAGGGTTATTGGCATGGCCCTTTGCCACCGGGTTGCTATGGCTGGCCAAAGTAGGTAACAAGTTAGGGGAACAGTTTTCTGCCCTGGTGTGGCACCCGCCCAGTCTACCCACCTGGTGGGTACTGGGGTATTACGGCATAGCCCTGCTGGCGGCCTGGTGGCTAAACCAACCCAGCCAGCACCCCCACACCTGGTTTAGCCGCCCACGCCAACGCATTGCAGTGTGGGTTGGCTTACTCGCCCTATGGGGTGCCGCCTATGCCGGCTGGTGGACACTCCACCTAAACGGCAGCGATGTCTGGGTACTGGCCGGTAGGCCACAACCTGGCAGCCAGTGGGCCCTACTGGCACGGCAACCCAACCAAAACCAGTACATTGGCTGGGTACCCGGCACCGTAAACCACTGGCAGCAACGGCAGCTTACCCAACTGGCCCAATTCCACGGCGGGGGCACGGGCAGCAACGTTCAACTTATCTCTTTGCAAAAGCACCCCAACACCACCACAGGCCCCTACCGCATGCGCGCCCTACAAAACGACTACACCTTAACCGCCAAAGATACCTGCCTGTTTAGCGCCACACCAACATACAACCACACCCACCAATGCGCTGTGGTGTGGTGGGCCCGCCCTAACCGGCCCGGGAAACTATGGCAAAACCCACACCTACAAAGTGGGGTGTTAAAAAACGCTAATCCGCCCGAACTTCACCCCAACTGGGTGCATATTCGCTGGTAATCGTAAATTGCGTTTATGATGTGACGTTATGCAGGTTGCTTAACGTTGGCCAAAATGGTGGCCACAGCATCGGTAATGTTGTCGCACACATGGGTGGGGGTATGGTCTAGCGATTGGTATTTACCCTCCAGCACGCGTTGGCCGTAGCCCGTTTTTAGCAAAATACTGTTAGCGCCCGCGTTATGGCCTAAGGCAACATCGCTTGCTTTGTCGCCCACCACATAGCTTTGCTTTAAATCTATTTGTGGGAATTTCTCGCAGGCCCACTCAATCATGCCGATTTCTGGCTTACGGCAGGTGCAGGGTGTGTTGTAGGGTTCAACCGTGCCGTGGGGCAAGTGGGGGCAATAGTACAGCGCGTCCATTGTGGCGCCCGCTTCATCCATTAGTAATGTTTCTAGGCGAGCCAACAAGGCTTGCACGTGGGCTTCATCGTAAAAACCGCGCGCCGGGCCGCTTTGATTGGTGGTTAAAATGGCCAGTATGCCCGCATCATTTAGCTGTTTAATCGCGTTGGCCGCGCCGGGGTACAACTCTAAATCATCCACGTTGCGCAGGTAGCCCCGTTCAATATTTAGGGTGCCATCACGGTCTAAAAATACAGCGATTTGTTTGGAAGTCATAGCGAACAATATTTACGATTAGAAAATAACCTTACTATTATCAGCCGTTAGCACGTGGAAATCTACTATTTGAATAACGTCCATGATGAAATAAAGTATTAAATAAAATTAGCAGTAAAAACAAAAACACCCCGCCATTGCTGACGAGGTGTTAAAGCTAAGAAATCTGGCGCTTACTTTTTAGCAACAGCTTCTTTGAACTTTTTACCAGCGGAGAAAGCAGGAACTTTCTTAGCTGGGATTTTGAGTTCTTTACCGGTTTGCGGGTTGCGGCCAATACGGGCAGCGCGCTTACGGCTTTCGAAGGTACCGAAACCAACCAAGGTAACTTTTTTACCTTTGGATACGGTTTTGGTGATGGCTTCTAAAGCAGCATCCAGGATTTCTTTTACGTTTTTGTTGGTCTGACGGGTCTTTTTAGCGACCTCTTGTACCAATTCTTCTTTGTTCATAATGGTTCTCCTTTCCACAATGGGGACAGTTGAATTATACAGGCTATACCGAACATTGCAAGGATTTTTTCTTTACTGGCCCGCGGATACCGAATTTGAGTGCTTAAAAACCCACAAATGATATACGATGGATGCCAATAAGGACGAAAAGCCCGCGCCTGATCCTGTATAGCGCGACTGAAACGTACCGATGTACGACAGTTAGGGGTTATAGTACCCCTTTTTTCGATTTTGGCAAGTCCTGATCCAAAAACTCGTTTATCTAGGGTGGCAAATACCGCCCCCAAACGCCTTTTACCAACACCCTTCCTACGACACCTGTCTTACAAGGTGTGTGCCGCCACTATGCTTGGCTTATAATGCCTACACCCCTGTATTATTTATTACTAATTGGCTCACCCCCCTCATGACTGCTTCTTCTACACCCACGCCCCCCGCGCCTGTTACATCGGCGGATATGCTGGCCCAAGCCCACGCCCGCAAACAAGAATTAATGGACGATATTAAGCGGCTTAAAAAAGAAAAAAACGCCTTAATACTGGCCCACTTATACGAGCGCGTAGACGTGCAAGACGTGGCCGATGTATGGGGCGATAGCCTTGGCCTAGCCCAACAAGCGGCCCAAACCGATGCGGATTTAATTATTTTTTGCGGCGTCCACTTTATGGCAGAAACCGCTAAGCTGCTAAACCCCAGCAAAACCGTGTACTTGGCTAACCCCAATGCCGGCTGCCCTATGGCGGATATGATTACCGCCGATGACCTGAAAGCGTTTATAGAAAAAGAGCGCACCCGTGCTGGTAAAGAGCTGCCCGTTTTGGCTTATGTAAACACTAGTGCGGAAGTAAAAGCCCTAAGCGATTACTGCTGCACCAGCGCTAACGCCTGTGATGTAGCCCGTTTTGCGGCTAACGAACGCGGCGTAGATGAAATTTTATTTGTGCCAGACAGAAACCTAGCCCGCTACGTGCAAACCCAAGTACCCGATGTAAAAATAACCTACTACGAAGGCTTTTGCCCCACCCATATGCGCATGGAAGTGGCCGATGTACATAAGCTTAAAAAAGAGCACCCCCACGCTAAAATTTTGGTACACCCCGAGTGCGATGACGACATGAAAGATTTGGCTGATTTTATTGGCAGTACCACCGCCATTGTTAAAGCCGCCAAAGACAGCACGGAAGACGTATTTATTATTTGCACCGAAGATGGCGTAAGCCAGCGCCTAAGTGCGGATTGCCCAGAAAAGCTATTTTTTACCCCCACCCGTGCCAGTGCCGTGTGCCCCAACATGAAACTAACCCGCCTGGAAAACGTACGCAAAAGTTTACTTGGCGATAACATCCCTATGGAAATTGACCCCGCAATTGCAGAACCTGCCACGCATTGTATAGAAAGTATGATGCGCGTCCCCCGCGGCGAAAAACTCTCGTTATCTAAATAGAAAAAGGATTCCTTCTAATGATGTCTTTAATGCCAATGCTCCGTTTTTCCTACGCTGCAAAATCACAAACCCTCAATTCTGTTCAGCCCAAATTACAGACCATAAAATTCGGTAATGTTAATGGTGATATTGTGCAATTCGGCCAAAGTGAAAAAGACGAAAAGGATGACACAGATGGTATTGATCCTACTTTAATTGGCGGTAGTAGTAACGAGGATGAAGATAACGCTGATGGAGCTATAGATGGGTTACTAGGCAATATGGGCTAACGGCTAAGCACCCGCAGTACTTGGCGAAATACTTTTTTACGAGATTTACGCCCGTTGACGGGGTGGCCACCTTGGCCCTTGCTAAAGTAGGTTTTAAAATGCTTACGGATAGCACCCGGGCTGCTTTTTACCTCTAACATTACCGTATTACCGTCTTGCATGGTCACCACAAAATCCGCGCCAGGGTGGGCAGGGGCGGTATGTTGGTAGGTATCAATAATGTCTCGGTCGGCCAAATAGGCCAACACGCTGGCCACTTTGTGCTCGCTGCGTTTGCCACGGTCTAACCCGTGCTTGGCCATTAGTTTAGGGCGTTCTGCTAACTGGGCCTGGCGGTGTTTTTCACGCTCGCAATGGCGCAGGTATCGCCTAAAAATTTTACCCACCAAGGGGCACGGGCCGTAAAATTCTAACAATCGGTACAGTACCCGATTTTGCCTATCGGTTGCTTCCGACGGATCGTTGGCTATTCCCAGTCGATTCACCACAACATCCTCATGTTGTATCCCTACCTATTTGTTATTATGGGGGCTAACCTTATTATCGGCAAGGGGCTAGTTTCCTTTAGCCATAAGGGTTTTACCAACAAATACACGTAACAGCATCTGTATGACAGGACAATAACACCTTAATGGCTACAGACCCCACACTCGTTGGCATAATTAACCTAACCCCCGATAGTTTTAGCGATGGCGGCCAACACCCCACGGTAGCCACTGCCGTGGCCCATGCCCAGTGGCTAGTAAACAACGGCGCAACCATTCTCGATATTGGTGCCGAATCCACCCGCCCAGGCGCCCATACCATACCGGCAAACGAAGAAACACAGCGCTTGCTACCCGCATTAACCGCTATTTGTGCGGCTCTGCCCACCACACCCATTAGCGTGGATACCCGCAAAGCTTCTGTGGCCCGTGCCGCCCTGCGCGCTGGCGCCACTATAATTAACGATGTTAGCGGCCTAACCTACGACCCTGCCATGGCTAGCGTTATTGCCAGTGCCAATGCCGGGGTGGTGCTTATGCACAGCCAGGGCGACCCGCACACCATGCAAGCCAACCCCACCTATACCAACGTGGTAGGCGAAGTACTAGCCTTTTTGAAACGCCAAACCCAAGTTGCCTTACACGCCGGTATTGGTAAAAACGCCATCCACTGGGATGTGGGCTTTGGCTTTGGCAAAACCGTAGAACATAACCTGCAGTTGCTCAATAATTTATCCGCCTTTACCCAGCACGGTACCCCCGTGTGGGCCGGCTTATCCCGAAAATCATTCCTAACCCTTAACCACCCCCTACCACCAACCGAACGCGAACCCTTAACCGCCGCAGCCCACCTGGTGGCCCTGCAACACGGCGTTACCCATTTGCGCGTTCATAACCCGGCTATTCATCAGTCTGTTTTGGCTTTTTGGCAGGCCACACAGCACCAAACCACAGGGCGCTAAGCATTACCCCTGCTAAAAGGGGCTGTTAGCATTGGCGTTTCGGTTGCGTAATTGCTGCTGCATACGGTGTTGCAGCATGTACATATCATTCATTTGCTGCTTTAGCTTGCTCTGCTGGGTAGGGTTACTGGTGTGCTGCACCCGCCCCCACGCCTGTTTAGTTGCCGCTTTTTGTTGGGTTTCTGTAGGGCGAAGGTTGCCATACAACACCTGGGCAGCGTTTCCAAAGGTATCGCCATGGCATTGGGCTTCCATTTCGGCCATTTGTTCTACACGATTTAGCACCAACACCTTAATCCACTGGGCATACCAGCGTTGCACGCCATGTACTGCACCCTTAGCTAGGTGTACAAACAAACCGCTCCAGGTATCTGGAATAGCAGCTGTAGCAGTAGATTGTTGGGTCATGCCCATCATCAGTAACTGTTCCTAATAATCTCTCAACTCGTGTGTGAACCATTGTAACGCCGTGCAATACAACGCGACTACCTTGTTTAGCCCTACCGAAACAGGCCGTACAACCGCGACAAAACGCGCTAATTCTCTACCTCACAAGCATTAAACCCATTGCTTACCATCTGATGTTAGTTGGTAACAGGCAATTTACATACTGTACGCACGTTACCTTGTTAGTCGGCAGCCTCTTTTTATGGTCATTAACCTGCCGCATGATTTGTTGTAACTGTTTGCATGGTACCCCTCCGCTCATGACATCTACTTTTGCCTCCACCACTGCCCGCCCCCGTTTTGCCAGCTATACCGTTAGCGATGTAGGCGCCAGCGACGCCGAGCATGGCCACATCCGCACCTTACTGTATACGGAAAATGACCAGCTACTAGGCTTTACCAACAGCAAAATAAGCCAAAAACCCTTTGAAACTGAAAATGACTTTACCCGTGGTATCGCCATAAACGTGGCAGAACTGCTAAACAAGCATGCCACCACCATTAAAAAAGACCCCTTACGTCTTATCCGCGGTATGACACCCGGCAGTGCCATGTACCAAAGTGGCAGCCCCATCATTAGCGAAATCGGTAACATGACAAAAACCGATGGCAGCACCTTAAAACTTATTAAGATGACCGATATTGTAAAGTACCTAAAAGAGCTGGTCCCTACCGAGCTGCTTAAAGGTGGTGGCAGTGATATTGCCCTAGAGTTTAGCAACGATATGGTGGGTGCTGCTGCCAGCGCTGCCAAAACCCTATACGCCGCCCCAGAAAAATATGGTATGACCGATGGCGACCAAATCACCCTAATGATGATTGGGGGTGGTTTTGGGATTTCTCATATGCGGCATTTCCCAGCCAATGGCAACCAACCTGCCCAAGTAGAAATTGTGGCAGCTGAAGATGGTAACGCTGTATTAGATGCTGGGGATCTCTCGCTAGAGCAACGAGCTGCCAGTGTTCGAGCCTTTGTTCATAACTTTAAACAGGGCTTGGCCAAGCAAGGTATTTCGCTTAGCGCAGAGCAAAAAGAGGCGTTAAAAAGCAACGGAAAAGCGGTTACCGTACTGGCCGAAGCGCAAAGTATTATCCCCAACCTGACGGAAGAACAGCACCGCCAAGCCGCCATAAGTGCCATTAACCCCGTATTAGATGCCCTAGCCGTCGTCATCAATCAAAACAGTTTGCGATACCACCAAAAATTTGTACTAACCGGCACCGTTATTGAAGGGGTTAAGGCCTTTATTGAAGAAAATACAGAGACCCTGCCTAGTATAAAAGCAGAACTCGCTACCCTAAACACCCAGGCCGAATCCGACACTCGGTTAAAAGCCATACTGAACAACCAAGACGACGTAATGGCTAAGATTATTCTTTCTCGGGTATGGCAAGGCCACTGGCACGAAGACAAACTAAAAGAGTTTGTCTTCGGTAACCACCAAGCATCCCCATACAAAATTATTACCAAACTCTCCATGAAAACCAACGCCGAAGGGGGCACCATGCTAAAAGATGCCAAACGTGCCGGTGCCGGTAATAACCCTAACCGCCTTATCTTTTCCTTATAACGCAGGTAAGTGCTTTCCACTCGCCCATTTAACCATTTTTCTCCACCAGCATGGGCCCATTAATAAATAAACCCTAAAGGCCAGCCTGTGCTATAACAGTGGGGTACCATCGCCACACGTTAGCACCCATGAGAACGGGCACAATCGTGTCGGCTAAGTAAGCGTCTTTAATATAATAACGGCTTACTCTCGCGTCTCCCTCGCATAATCTAGGTAACCACCCCACCTTGGCCAGCGCTCAACAAATCCTAATTTTATCATCCCGCACCGGCGGGGGGCATGCCAGTGCGGCAGCAGCGCTACAAACCTGCTTTACGGATCAATCCGCTGGCAACATTTTGGTTAAAATTACCCAAGTGCTGGAAGAAGCTGGTACGGTGCCACGCCGCCTAGGCGAAGTATACAACTACTTGCTACGCCACCACCAAGATTGGATGCAATATTATTACTGGGTTGTTAACCGGTTTCGCCTAAACGAATCCAAAATGATTTTAAAAGGGGCGTACCACTACGGCAAAGAACTGGTTGGCCGCTTTACCCCCGATGTGGTGGTCTCGGTTCACCCCATGACCCACCATTTTTTCTCTTACTTGCTTAAGCGCCTGGGGTTGATTGAAAAAATCCCTATTGTAACGGTAGTAACCGACCCCTGCGGCGGCTTTTGGCGCGGTTGGGCCTGCGATGAAGTACAGCAATACTATGTGGCCACCCAAGCGGCCCGCCACCAATTGGTGGCCTACAACGTGCCGGATGAAAAAATAAGCGTGGTAGGCATGCCAGTGCACCCACGCTTCCAGCCCATCAGCCAAGATTATCGCCCGGAACTACGGGCCCAACTAGGGTTATTGCCCGAACGGTTTACTGTATTTGTAAACGCTGGCTGGGTAGGGGGCGGCAACATCCCCAGGTTACTAGATGCCATGGTGGGTAAAAACCTGCCCATACAAGTGGTATACCTATGCGGCCACAACCAAGAATTTATTGCAGAAGGCCACCGATTTGCCCACCGGGCTAGTTTTCCAGTCCATGTGCTCGGTTTTCGCCGAGATGTGGAAGACTGGATGAATGCCTCGGATGTGATGATATCTAAACTGGGAGGCCTAACCACCTTTGAAGCCATGGCCTGCCACTTGCCTATTATTGGCGATTGCACCACTCGCCCCATGCCCCAAGAAGCTGAAACCGCCGAATTTTTAGAAACCTCTGGCGCGGGGATTATGGTGTACAAACCTAACCATATTAGCGAATTAATCTCGTTATTGGCTGCCTCGCCAGACCAATGCGCCGCCATGCGCCAGTGTGCCGCCAGCCATACCACCTTTGGCGCCAGCGATATTGCCCAAAATATATTGCAATTGATTAACACCACCCCAAGCAACGCGCCTGCTGCTTAAGTCCCCCTGCATGGTGCTTTCCCGCTTTTTTGGCAAGCAAGCAGGCAAAACCAGCCTGCGGTCTGCATTTTTTCATTGATTCCACTCCGTGCTTTGGCTATGGTAGCACGTCTATCTGTAGGCTGGCCCTACCAAGCTGTTTGGTAGCCCACAACCTTTCCACTTATTTTAATAGCAACCTAAGAAGGTACATGCTCGTGTCTGTTACCACCCAGCCCCCCGCCCAAACCACCGCAGAAACCAATGGTTCCGCCCCACCCCTTAGCGAAACCCTTCGTCAGTTCCCTGCCGCCGGTTTGTTAGCCGGTAAAAAAGTATTTATTAGTGGTGGGTCTCGTGGGTTAGGCCAAGCCCTATGCGGCGTGTTTGCCCGCGAAGGTGCCGATATTGCCTTTAACTATGCCACCAACGATGCCGGTGCCGAAAAAACCAAAGAACTGATTGAAGGCTTTGGCCGCCAAGCCATGAGCTACAAGGTCAGCATTACAGACCGCGATAAAACCCGCGAAATGGCCAAAGAAGTGATTGAAAAATTTGGCACCGTGGATATTTTGGTAAACAACGCCGCCATGAACCGTGGCGATAGTTTTGCCACCATGACGGAAGAAGCCTGGCTAGACGTGATTAACGTCAACGTCAACGGCTTATTTTACATTACCAAGCCTTTCTTCAAAAACATGATGCGCCAACGCAAAGGTTCCGTCCTCAACATTAGCTCTATTGCTGGTATTCGTGCTGTACCCACCTCGGTACACTACTCCACCGCTAAAGCAGCCACCATTGGCTTTACCAAGTGCCTGTCTCGCGAAGCAGCCCCCTTTGGCATCACCGTCAACTCGATTGCCAGCGGTATTTTAGATACCGACTTGGGTAACGCCCTGCCGGATCAATTCCTGGCCATTTACCAAAAATGGTGCAGCAAAGGCCGTTTAGGGTCTGCCCAGGATTTAGCCGAATTTGCCAGCTTTATGGTATCGGACCGCAACACCTACATGACGGGCGAAGTAGTGACGATTGATGGCGGCACCGTGGTTTAGGCCACCCGCCCCAAATACCCCCCATACGGTTAGCGGCCAACGCCTTTCCACCGGTTTAACCCCCCGCTTCCCCATGCTATAGTAGGGCCGTTAGATTGGCGAGGTGCTGTATTGCCTTGCCATAATGGAGCCCCCTAATTATGCCCCTTCGCATGCGCCCTTTCCGCGGTGTTCGCTACAACAGCAAGCTACCCCTGCAACAGCTCGTCGCCCCGCCGTACGATGTAATTAGCCCCGAGCTCCAAGCCGAGCTTATGGCGCGCCATGCCCACAATTCGGTAGGGCTGGATTTTAACCCCAACTGCCAAAAAACCAACCACACCGCCGCCCAACAGCTCATGGGCCAATGGCTGGGCGATGGCACCTTAGCCCAAGATGATACCCCGGCCTATTACCTGTACAGCCAGGAGTGGGTGGAAAAAGGCCATACCATTATCCGCAAGGGCATTATTGGCGCCATTTTACTGGATGATGACGCCGACACCTTGAGCGACGGCCACACCACAAAAGCCGCCACCATTTTGCCCCACGAGCGCACCATCCACCAGTACATTACCGAACGCATTAACCTGTATGCCGATACCAACGCCAACCTAAGCCCTATTTTTTTAATGGGCAACGACCCGACCTGCACCATTGAAACTGAGCTATTTGAGGGTGATTTTGCCAAAAAGCAATCGTGGCACAAAGTAACGGATGATGATGGGGTCATCCATCGGTTTGCTGCCGTTACCGATGGCAACGCCATAGAGCTGATACTGCAAGTGATGATTGAACAACGCCTACTAATTGCAGACGGGCATCACCGATTCCGCACGGCGCTGACCCTAAAGCAACAAGCCCGCAAAGCCTACGCCCAGCAACACGGCACCGAACCCCCCTTAGGCGAACTACCTACCGACTACCTCATGGCCTTTGTCACCAACATGGCAGACCCTGGCCTGGTGGTATACCCTACCCACCGCGTGTTACACAGCCTACCCGCTGGCTGGACAAAAGAACGCCTGCTAGAGCGCCTTAGCGTGATGTTTAAAACCGTGGATGACGGCGAGTTCACCAAGGATGCTAGCACCATTCGTTTGCATGTGGGGGGCACCACCAAGGTGCTGCGCCTAGGCGACCCTGACAAACATTTGGCAGATTTAGCCGCCCCCCTCCGCAAGCTGGACGCCGCTATTTTAGACCATTTGGTATTTACCGGCCTGCTAAACACGGAGGCCCAAGATTTAAAAACCAGTGGCCTGCTTGGCTTTGAGCGCAGTAAAAAACAGATGCTTACCCAGCTAAGCGGAGGCCATGCCCTACTGGCCTTTGAACTACACGCCCCACCCGTCAGCCTGGTGGATAATATCTGCAAAAGCGGGTTGCTCATGCCCCAAAAATCTACCTACTTTTACCCAAAGCTGCTAACCGGCCTGGTGTTTTACCCTTACGGCACCCCCCAAGGCGCCAACACGGGCTTGCTTAAATCTGCCGTGCCTAAGGCCAGTAACCTACCGGCAGAATTACTGCCCGCCGGAGTAGCCCTGCTAGATAAAGCCCCTGTAACCGCTTAGCCACGTTTATTGGCCACCTTTTAATTTGGAAAGAGCCCCCATGCCCACGAGAGATTTTTACCAAACCGTAGACAACCCCCCGGTTGCCATTATGCCCGACCCCATTACCGGCGAGCCGCCCCTACTGGCCCAGCAGGTGGAAAACCAAAAACCTATCAATACCACGCCATTCCATATGTCTAAAGAGGTGAAGATTAGCGTGGCGGTGGCGGTGTTTGTGCTGCTGTTTTACGGGTGCCTGGCCATTTTTGGGGCCAATACCATTATTGCGCTAGAAAAACGCCAAGGCAAAACCCCACAAGTAACGGTGGAAAAGCCCATCAGCTTTATCGATACCACCTATTTAAAAAAAGTCCAAAACTAATGCTTTTCTTATTTAGCTAACCAATTATTTAGTAAAGAAAGTAATTCAGGGTTGTCATTAGCAACAGCATACGCCATAACATGATGAGATAATAAGGTTTCTCCCACGCATAATTTAGGATGAGTACTCGCATAATAATAGGCTTCGTGGGCATCCGTAATAATAATAGCATTGGGGGCGGCCAACAGTGTGGTAAACAACTGGGTGTTATCGCTAACCCACTGTTTCATCGCATTAGGGTAATGTTGCCGTACAAATGCTTCATTCGTACCACCTATATTGGTAATAATATGGCTAGTTGGGGTGTTTAAATCTATTGGTAAATGATATTTGCAATGGGTTACTGTGGTTTTTCCACCTACCGCATAGGGCTGGCTAAACAAAACCTGCTGTTGCCGTTTTGGGGTAACGTTAATCCCACCCATGGCCACATCAAATCGTTTTTGGGTTAAATCGCTAACCCACGTTTGCCAAGTCGTGGGCACCAGTATCAACTGGTAACTAGCATCATTAGCAAACTGTTGTGCAGCAGCCACATCACTACCTATATAGCGACCACTGGGTAAGAGTAACGTGAATGGTGGATAATCACCCGTTGTACCTACACGCAATAAGGGTTTAGAGTTGGGCACCCACAGTAGCCCCAGCACCAGAACAATTAACAAACACGCCACACCAAGAAAACACCACCACCGATGCATTACTGATTTGCCTGTTCTAATATTGCTAACCGTCATACTGAAAACAACGCGCGGCCAATGCGAATAAAGGTGGCCCCATGCTGTAAGGCCACGTGGTAATCGTTGGTCATCCCCATGGAAAGGGTTGGCAGAGCTTGTTGGTGGGTGTCCTCTAGTCTATCGCGCAGGGTTTTTACCCCACCAAACACCTGGGCCAGTTGGGCATCATCCACCCCATAGGGCGCCATGGCCATTACTCCCTGCACCTGGATGCCTGGCAACGCCGCCATCACCGCAAAGTTTTCCGCAAGTGCCGTCGGTGTAAAGCCATGTTTTTGGGCTTCGTTTGCCTGGTTTACCTGCAACAACACAGGTTGCACCAACCCAGCGGCCTGGTTAGCGTCACTCAACTTTTCAGCCAACGCAACACTATCCACACTGTGGATTAACGCAAAACGGCCCACGGTTTTGGCCACTTTTTTGCGCTGCAAATGGCCCATAAAATGCCATTGGTAGGGCACCTGGCCATAATCCAACCCTCTGCCGCCGGTTCCTCCATCTTGTGTTAGAGGTGTGGCAGCAGTGTGTTGGTTGGGGTTGGGGTATTGGGCACCTACTGGCGGTGGGTGTGTGGCTAGCCAGGTTTGTTTCTCCAAGGCAGTGGCCACTCTATTTTCGCCCACGTGTTGTACACCATGGGTTGCCAGTTGTGCCATCATCGGGGCATCAACGGTTTTGGTTACCACCACTACCTGGGCCTTGGCAGCCGTTGCCTGTTGGCACAGGTGTTGGTAGCGGTGGTGGTTAAACGTAGTGGGTGGAGTCGCCATTACACTATAGGTAATCATAAACCCGGTTTATGATGCCAGTGGCACTTAGTAGCACCTCGTGGTACTTCGGCAACCCTCGCCTATTTAATCTCTACTTGTTTAAGCCGATTGGCTGGTAGGGTCGCCCCCGGCGCCATCGTCAAAAAACAACTGGTTGATATAGAGCGGCTGCATGGCCCCCATGCGGCTAAATTGCCGTAGGGCTTGCAGGCCACCGCGGGTTTCCATTAGGTGGTAGCCAGCGCCATCCAGGCCTTGTTTCACCAGGCCGCCTTGTTTACAACTGCCCAGCATTACAATTTTACCGTGGCTGGTAATCAGCATGGTGGGTTTGGGCGGTGTGGCGTTTAGCTTTAAGGTTTTTTTCTCAGGTGTATCTGGCGCCGAACCGGTGGTGGTGGGCTCCGATGGTTTTTCCTGTGGTTGACTCATACGTGCGTCATCCCCCATGTGGTCTCTTGTGTGCGTTCTCGTATCGATTGTCTAAGGCTGGCAATAATGGCCAGCGTCCCGTCTCTATTTACTGTAGGTGCATAAAGCCATCTTACCCATTGTTTTGTGATAGTTTGCCAAGTTTTTTGAAAAACTTGTAACATTTACCCGCCAACCCAAAGCCCCCTCTCCTCTGTCACCCCTTTTTTACCTCTTTACCCGTGCCGGAAAAACCGCTGATTGACTTACTCGCGCCCTTTAGCGACACTGTGTCGATAGTAAATTAATCTCACCCCAACCCTTCAATTTACCCACCCCCTCTGTATTTAAAAGGATGCCTCCACATGTCTGACCAAGCCACACCAGAAATGCCCGCTTCTCACCTGATTGAAACCACCGATGAAGATGGCAATACCCATGTATTTGAAAAACTAGAAGAATACGACATCGAAGGTCAGCGCTACGCCTTAATGATTTATGTAGGCGAGCAAGAAGAAGGCAGCACCTTAGAGCAAGCCGCTCGCCAACTGGCCCAACAACTTACCGAAGATATGGGCAGCAACGGTAATGGTAATGGCAACGGCCACCATACCCCAGAAGACGCCAAAGCAGCGGTTGAGCCCCATGTACACGGGCCAAACTGCAACCACGGCCACGATGCCGATGGCGACGATGAAGGCTACGACGAAGAGCTGGTGATTATGCGCTTGGTAACCGATGAAGACGGCGACGATATTTTTGAAGCCATTGAAGACGATGCCGAGTTTGAAACCGTGGTAAGCGCCATTGAAGCCATGAGCGAGAACGGCGAACTGCCCTTTGAACTACTAGACGACGAGCCCGTTAGCAATAACTAATCGCCCCCTAGCCTTACCTTTTTAAACAGCCCCGCCAGTATGTTTGGTGGGGCTGTTTTAATTCGCACAATATTACCCATTGGGCCTATGACAAGCACTCCGCCTTGTGTTACCGTACCTTCATCAATTGTTACTGCCGCTACTGGTAGACGGCTAGAAGGACACCCACCGCGCTATGAAAATTCATGAATACCAAGCCAAAGCCCTATTCCGCGAGTTTGATATCCCTGTGCCTCCTGGCAAAGTAGCCACCACTGCTGATGAAGCCGTAAGCATTGCTAACGAACTGCCTGACGGCAAAGTGGTAGTAAAAGGTCAAATCCATGCTGGCGGCCGTGGCAAAGGCGGCGGTGTAAAAGTGGTGGATAAAAGCGCGGTAAAAGAAACCGCCAACCAAATTTTAGGCATGCAGCTTATTACTCACCAAACCGACCCAGAAGGCCAAAAAGTAAAAACCGTATTGGTAGAAGCGGGCAGCAACATTGCCAAAGAATACTACCTAAGCCTGATTTTAGACCGCGCTACCGACAAGGTAATTGTAATGGCCAGCCCTGATGGCGGCATGGATATTGAAGAAGTAGCCGAAAAAACCCCTGAGCGCCTGCTAAAGCTACCCGTTAGCCCAGCGGTCGGTATTCAACCTTTCCAATTGCGGCAAGTGGTTACCTTTTTAGGCCTGCCAAAAGAAGCCCAAAAAGAAGCCATGAAAATGGTGGCTAACCTATACAAGCTGTACATGGAAAAAGATTGCAGCCTGCTAGAAATTAACCCCCTAGTACTTACTGCAGAAAATAATATGATTGCCCTAGACGGCAAAATCAACTTCGATAGCAACGCCCTGTACCGCCAAAAAGATATTGTGGAACTACGCGACACTGACGAAGAAGACCCACTAGAAGTAGAGGCCAGCAAGTACGGCCTAAACTACATTAAGCTAGATGGCAACGTGGCCTGCATGGTTAACGGTGCCGGCTTAGCCATGGCAACCATGGATATTATTAAGCTGCACGGCGAAGCGCCCGCTAACTTTTTAGATGTAGGTGGTAGTGCTAATAAAGAATCCTTAGAAAATGCCTTCCGCATTTTGATGAGCGATAAAAACGTAGAAGTGCTACTGATTAATATTTTCGGCGGCATCCTTCGGTGCGACTTACTGGCCGAAGGTGTAGTTGCGGCTGCTAAAAGCTTAAAAATGGACCTGCCCATGGTGATCCGCATGAAAGGTACCAACGTAGAAAAAGGCAAAGAAATACTTGCCAATAGCGACTTGGAATTTGCGGTAGCTGAGACCATGACGGAAGCCGCAGAAAAAGTGGTTCAATTCCTTAAACAACCCGTAGGTGTGTAGCTTTAGTTATGAGCGACCCGCAACAACCATCGCAAGAGCAACAGGCTGAATTCGATCAAGAATTCTTTGAACGTGCCAACCTAGCCAGCGACCACGGCATTGGCGCTATTAACGATTCGCTTACTCAAAGCGGCGAGCTTCGCCACGATGTAATTCAGTACACGTTATTGCTAATGGCCGCCAAGTACTGGCGCACCGCCCTAGAACATTTTGATAAAGCCACCGTGCACCAAGGCATGCAGCAATTCCACGCCTCCGTTGGCCAGCTGCTAAACGATGTTGCCGACGACACCGTCATCGAACCCTAGCATTTACCCTATTTTTTAGACCCGTTAACCACAGGAACTCATCCCCCATGGCTGTATTGGTTGATAACAACACCAAACTCATTATCCAAGGTATTACCGGCAAAGAAGGCCAGTTCCACGGCGAACAATGCATGGCCTATGGCACCCAACTGGTGGGTGGCGTTACCCCCGGCAAGGGCGGCCAAACCGTAGAACTAAGCGGTAAAACCGTGCCCGTGTTTGATACCGTAAAAGAAGCGGTGACCAAAACCGGCGCCAACGCTACCGTTATTTTTGTGCCACCCCCATTTGCCGCCGATGCCATTATGGAAGCCACCGAAGCTGGCATTGCCCTAGTTATTTGCATTACCGAAGGCATCCCCGTTACCGATATGGTAAAAGTTAAAGCCTTTATGAAGGATTACCCCGACACACGCCTAATTGGCCCCAACTGCCCCGGCGTTATTAGCCCAGATATTGCTAAAATTGGCATTATGCCCGGCCATATCCACAAAAAAGGCCCCGTCGGCATTGTATCGCGTAGTGGCACCCTAACCTACGAAGCCGTGGACCAACTCACCCAGCTGGGTATTGGCCAAAGCACCTGTATTGGTATTGGTGGCGACCCGGTGAATGGCACCAACTTTATCGATTGCCTAGAGCTTTTCCAAAACGACCCCGAGACTGATGCCATTGTAATGATTGGCGAAATTGGTGGTACGGCGGAAGAAGAAGCGGCTGCCTATGCTAAAGAGCATGTAACCAAGCCCATTGTGTGCTTTATTGCAGGCCAAACAGCTCCCCCCGGCAAACGCATGGGCCACGCTGGCGCCATTATTAGCGGCGGCAAAGGCACCGCGGCAGAAAAAATGGCAGCCCTTAAAGCTGCTGGCATTGCTGTGGTAGAAAGCCCAGCCGTGATTGGCGAAACCATGGCAGCCGCCATTCGCTAGTAGCCGCCCACCGGCTTACTGTTGGTCATCCTTTGCCTTTGGGGTAAAGTAGCCTTGTCGTGGGCATGTGGCCCACTTAACTTATCTTTTCTATTGGAGACAATAACGATGACAAGCCAAGATATCCACCCTATTGCCGTAACCGAACGGGATACCACCCTAAACCCCCGCGAATTACGCTCTGCCGGATTTATCCCTGCCACCATGTACGGTAAAGGCCTGGATGCCCAAAACATCCAAGTACGCAGCCACGAGTTTACCCAAATGTTCCGCAAGGGCGCCCGCTTTTTTAAGCTAGAAGGCCTAAGCGCTGACGCAACTGTGAAAGCTCACCAACTGCAAGTAGACCCCATTCGCCAAGACATTTTAAACATTGAGTTTTTGGTAATGAGCAAAGACAACGAAGCGAAAAAAGAAGTGGCCGCCTCTATCGTTCACTAACCGATAGACCAATACTTATTTTCTACAATTACTTTGGCGGCGCCGGGATGCACCTGGGGTCGCCATTGTGTTGTTTGCCCAGCTTTCACCTGCTGCCGAATATCCGACGAAGACACCGTTACCGGCGCCATAGCCATCAAGGTTGTGCTTAAAGGTAGTTGAGTACCATCTGGCAGGCTTACATTGGCTAGCAACGGCACAGGGGCGCCGTCTGCCGTTAGCCGGGGGGCCTGTAAAAAGTGGCAATGATTGATCATTTCTTCGGCCTTAGCCCAGCGCCCTAAGCCTGCCACCGAATCCTGCCCCATAATAAGGGTGGCTGGCCATACCAGTTGAGCCTGATGGTGAAGGTACAACACAATCTCCCACGAGATTGTGGGTTGGCCTGGGTGCTGCGCGGCCCACTCACCTTCTACTAAACTAACGTGGATATCCGGCTCATTCGCTACCGCCAACTGTGCCATCGCGCAACGCACGTCATACGGCAACAAATCCGGGTCGTCCTTTTTCCACGGCGATACCGCCGAGGGTACCAGCATCACCTGCTGGCAATGTCCCCCCGTTATAGCCGCCCGCGCCATCGCCACATGGCCATTGTGGATAGGATTAAACGTACCAAACAACCAGCCCATACCGTTGGATAAGGGCTTAACGTTGGGTTGTGGCTGTGTTTCCGGCATAATAAGCCCGTTTTACAGTAACGAGACACTGACACGATGGCCCCTTCATTATCCCACGAGCCTAACGACCACCACCAGCCTAGCAACCCGGCCACCGTGCCCCAACTAACGGTGCCCATGCTGTATAGCAAAATCCACCGCGCCACCGTTACCGCCGCCGATTTACATTACGAAGGCAGCCTAACCATTGATACCGATTTGATGGCCGCATCCAATATGGTGCCCTTTCAAAAAATCGAAGTGTATAACGTGACCAATGGCTCGCGTTACCAAACCTATGCCATCGAAGGGCCCGCCGGCAGTGGGGTTATTCAGGCCAACGGTGCCGCCGCCCACCACAGTAATATTGGCGATTTAGTGATTATTGCCGCTTACTGCGAGCTACCGCATGCCGAAGCCGCCACCTGGGAGCCCGCCATTGTGCTGGTGGATGCCAACAACAAGGCCAAAAGCTTACTCCCTATTTAATTATTATACAGGCGTTACATTCGCGCTTTTTATGACTTTGGAAACGACGCTTTGGTGTGCGACAGGCATCGAACATGAAAAAGGGTCAATAGCGTGGCAGGGTATATATTAAAGAATATATCCTATAAATCCGATACTATGCTTAGGTTTCCGAAACACCATCTAGAAAAATACTAGGGTTAACAAGCTTTTGTGGAATTAAGAACCTAAAAAAACCTATTTTTATTGATTTTCAAGGGTTTATAAAATCCTGTAAATAATTCTGACTAAATCTTAAGGATCCTCTAATATCCCTCTCTACCCCAAAAACGGAGGCTATGGTAATATAAATGTAGAGTATTGCTATTTGCAAAGTACTAAAAATGTTGTTTAATACGATCCGCAATACAGGAGCGCCGAGAACAAAACAATCTATTACCCAAACTGGTAACATGTCACTCGCCCATCGTCAGGGTAACGGCATCAGGATAGAGAAAAAATATCGGCTTAAACAATTTGCGCGTTCATTGGTATCCAGGCAACAGGCTGGCATGCCAGGCACCCTTGCTAGGGTGTGGCGTCTCTAGAGTGTAGCCCCCCGCTATACCCTACCGCGCGTCGCCAATTGGCTAACCGCTCCGTCCCCGGTCAATCGTATTATACCCTTCCCCCACTGATAGAGAGGTTCGTCCTTATGGCACAAGAAGCAATCGCCTACGCCAACAACATTAACAACCGTCGCATCATCAATGGCGATGACGACGTGGTGCAGTTGTACCCCATCGTTCACAAATTTGCCTGGGAATCCTACACCGCCGGCAACGCCAACCACTGGCTGCCCACGGAAATTTCCATGCAAAAAGATATTGAGCAGTGGCGCAGCGATAGCGTGCTAACCGAAGACGAACGCCATGTGGTAAAGATGGCCCTTGGCTTTTTTACCACCGCTGATAGCATTGTGGCCAACAACCTAGTACTGGCCGTATACAAGCACATCACCTCGCCAGAATGCCGCATGTACCTATTGCGCCAGGCGTATGAAGAAGCTATTCATACCCATTCGTATCAGCACATCGTAGAATCCTTGGGCTTGAACGAAGCTGAAATTTTTACCATGTACAAGCGTTTGGATACCATCTACAACAAAGATAACTTTGTGGCAGAACTGGTAGGCGAAATTTTAGAGCCCGACTTTAAAACCGGCACCTTTGCCAGCGACCAAAAATTCTTAGAAAACCTCATCGATTTCTACGTCATTATGGAAGGCATCTTCTTCTACAGTAGCTTTGCTGCCATGCTAAGCTTCCGTCGTCGTAATTTGCTACCCGGCACCGCAGAGCAATTCCAATACATTATGCGCGATGAATCCATGCACATGAACTTTGGTATTGACCTGATTAACCAAATGGTGGAAGAGCAGCCCGAACTGTGGACAGAGACCTTCCAAAAGCGCATTAGCAACAAGCTATGCACCGCGGCAGAACTGGAAGAAGCTTACGCCCACGCCTTAATGCCACGCGGCATCCTAGGGCTAAACGCCGAAAGCTTCCGGGATTACACCCAGTATATTGCGGATCGTCGCTTAACCTCCATTAACCTAAGCCCACGCCACAAGGTTAAAAACCCCTTTCCGTGGATGAGCGAACAGGTGGATTTAAGCAAAAGCAAAAACTTCTTCGAGACTCGCGTGATTGAATACCAAACCGGTGGCGCCCTCGAATGGGATGACTTTTAAACAGCTATACCCAAAGACACCCTTAACGCCTGGCCCACCGGTCAGGCGTTTTTTTACCGGTCAGGCGTTTTTTTATGGCCAACGTAAACCGTGCTATAGCACAAGTTTAACTACCCCCCCCCATAAATGTCGTTTAAAACTTACTTAACAGCCACGCCGTTTAAAAACACATCCACCACACGCTCGGCATAGCCTTGGTAATCAAACGTGCGGCCATCATTTAGGGCCCGCTTCAGCACGTAGGTATCCATCAGGCTAATAAACATTAGGGCCAGCTCTTTGCCACTCTCGCCGGCTATATCGCCTCGCTCCATGGCGCGGTTAAACAGCTGGGCAAAGGGGTCAATCATATACCGCTCGTTAGCGGTAATAACCTGCTTAAAGCTCTCCGCCTTTAGCTTGTCTCGCCCGTCCCGCAGCATCGCCCCTAAGGATGTTGGCGAAAATTCAAAATACCCGCGGGTTAATACCACCAGCTGAGCCTGCAAGGGATCGTTTTTGGGTAAAAAAGCATCAATGTAGGCGTACCCGTTCGCCATCATGGTAATTAGCGCCTGGGTATACAGGGCATCTTTATCCGTAAAGTAATAGTATAAAGCAGGCTTGGTAATGCCAACCTCGCTCACAATCTCTTGGATGGAAACCGCCGCAAAGCCTTTTTGCCGAAACAGGCGGATGGCCGCATGTAAAATTTTATCCCGCATAGTGGCTGGTTCGGCAGAAATAGCCGAAAGCTTTGGAGTGGCAGGGGATTGAAGGGAAGCTTCCATCGGGGTATATCCATAATTAATAACAATAGTGCGGTAGTATAAGAGAAAAGCCCCTTAACCGTTATACCTTACTTTATACCACATGGAAAATAGAAATAGAAGACTTTCTA
The DNA here is from genome assembly GCA_030429585.1 of bacterium. Lineage (GTDB taxonomy): Bacteria > Cyanobacteriota > Vampirovibrionia > Vampirovibrionales > Vampirovibrionaceae > JAUIEU01. The sequence continues at coordinate 926,073 of JAUIEU010000001.1, forward strand.
ATGCCTGTTTTTACATATCAGTCTACCATTTTAGCCCCTGCCAATACCGTGTTTAACTGGCACACTAAGCCACAAGCTTTTAGCCAGCTTACCCCGCCTTGGGAGCCGGTTAGCCTGCAAGGCCCACCGGGCAACATTACTGAGCCTGGCAGCCGCACCACTATTATTATTAAGGCACTAGGGGTGCTACCCATACGGTGGGTGGCCCAGCACAACCACACCATTGCCGGCCAACAGTTTTGCGACACCCAAATTAGCGGGCCTTTTGCCTGCTGGCACCATACCCACAGCGTTACCCCCCTAACAGAAACCACCTGCCAGTACACGGACCACATTGTGTATGCCCTACCCCTAAGCCCTATTAGCCACTGGGTGGCTGGCTGGTTTGTGCGCCAAAAACTAACCAAGCTATTTGCCTACCGCCACCAAGTAGTGGCACAGGCCTGCGAATAACCACAGGCCTTATACAATTAAGCCAGTTACACGTTTGCCAATTCGCGCAGGCGCTCTTGCGGCGATACAATACTGGTGATGCGGAGACCAAAGTTATCTTCAATCACCACCACTTCGCCACGGGCAATTAGCTTACCATTGGCATACAAATCCACCGCTTCGCCCGCCAGGCGGTTTAGTTCTACCACGCTGCCGCGGGTTAGCTCTAAAATTTGTTTTAAGGCTAATTCAGTATCGCCTAACCGTACCGATAGGCTCATCTTAACGTCCATCAGCAAATCCAGGTTTCGGTTGGATTCGCCCGTCACTTCCGGTTGATTATCAAAAGACGCAAACTGAACAGGCTGGACCGTCACCGGGGTTTGGGCTGCATCACTGGGTGCCGCTGCATCAGCGCCAACCACAACGCCACCACCGGCATCCTCAACGGCAGGGTCGTCGGCAGGGGTATCGTCAATATTCGTATCGGAAGACGCCACCGCAATCGACAGTTGCTGGGCTTCTTCCTCGCTTAACCACAATTGCATGGGCACAACACGGTCGCCAATGGTCAAGTCGCACTGCAAGGTTACAATGGGCAGGGCCAGTAGTTCCGGCAAATGCTCACGAAAGGTATCCTCACTAAAGGGGCCAATACTGGGCGGGCCAAAAGTTAGTTCGTTTACCCCCGCCATAGAGGCCATACCTGGGGCAGCGGCGGTTAAAAACTGACTAAAAATTTCGCCAATAGCGCTTACTTGCAGTTCGTCGAGTTCGCCGTCGGTGCCATCATCATTACCTAGCATGGTGTTCGCAAAGTAGCGGGCATCTTGGGTGCACAGTACAAAACCACCATTAAAGGGGATATCTCCTGTGGCGGAGGAGACCACCACGGTTTTAGCCTGGTCTTGGCCAAAGGGCTCTATTTCCGTGCCCATAATCTCAGTCACCACGTCAAACTGCTGGCCTTCTATAGCACCGGAACTAACCTCCTGATTCAACATGAGTTTAAGGTTAGTGGCAGCGGTTTGAAAAACCACTTGCCCAAGGGCGCTTAAATTATCCTGAAGGTTATCGGCCAGTTGTGCCATGGGGGAATTCCTTGTACCGGGGGTGAGTGTTTACGTTTACAGGGCTTTGATATTATTTTACGCTGTTTTAACAGGCAAGTGGGGGATTCGGCTGGCAATTTAAGCCAGTTAGAGGGGGAAGAACGCTAGAAGTAGACGCTATCGTCATAGCCCAAAGCCTTCTACCGATTCCACATTGCCCACATCTTCCACAATATATACGGCCATTTTTTTGCGTAGCGTGCCTGGGCGGCAGTAAAACTTAGGCTTATTATTCACGCACATCAGCATGTTTTGGTTCGTCATGCGGTCTAATTGGATAACATCGCCTGTTTGTAAGGCCAGTATCTCTCGCATGGTCGTATCCGCACCGCCAAGGTGTACCTGGACAGGCACTTTGGCAAAATCCATTTTGCTTAGCAGTTTTTCTTGGCTATCCGGTGTGGATTGAGCCACTTGCCCACGGAAAATCCGCTGGGCGCTCAGCTGGTCAATCACTTCTTCTAACATAGGGTACGGCACACACAGGCTAATTAAGCCGCCATCTTTATTGGCAATGCTAATTTCAAAGGTAACCAAGGCCACAATTTCGCCAGGCGTTACTACCTGGATCATGTTGTAGTTATCTTCCGTATCCACCATAAAAAACTGAACATTCATCATGGATTGCCAAGCTTCTTCCAAGCTCGTCAACGTCCGCTCAATCACCCGTTTAATCAGGGCTTGCTCAATATCGGTTAGTTCTCTGGGGATAATATCCCCAGCACCACGGCCACCCAGCATCCGGTCGATAATAGCGCTGGTTACCTCGTAGCCATACCCAAGCAAGGCTTGGCCAGGCAAGGGCTGTAACTCTAAAATGGCAATGGTTAGCGGGCTCGGCATAGAGCGCACAAATTCTTCGTAGGTAAGCTGATCCACCGATACGACGCTAAGCTCGACATGGCTACGCAAGTAGGTGGTTAGCACCAAGCCAAACTGGCGACAAAAACTCTCGTGGATGGTTTGCAGAGCCCGCAGATGATCTTTGGAAAATTTATCTGGCCGACGAAAGTTATACAGCTTGTAACTTAGCTGGTCTAACTCTTCGCTACTTAACCCATCGCCCCCCAAGGCCGCCAACGCCGCAGCATCGCCAGTGGGTGCTGGCAAATTATCAAACAAAGTCGTGTTGTCGTCCTGGGCTGTCATCCTATCTCTGTCTCTGCATTGCTCGTTTAAAGGGAGTCATCAAGGTTAAAATAAATTATCGGTTAGTGCGGGGTAGTGCCATTAGTACTGAATAATAAAATCGGAGAAATTAACCCGAATAACAGCGTAATGGCCACCCAACAGGCTATTAACCTGGGTTTTAATTTCATCTTTCAGCATTTCCTGGCCTTCAATAGTCGCCAAGGTGCCTGCCGTCCGCTTCATTAGGGCCTGGTTAATAATATCTCGCATGGTAGGGGTATACGGCGACATATGCTTACCAAAGGTTTGGGTGCACACCACAAAAGGGTCTGGGGCACTGCCGCCACTGGCAATAACCGGCTCGTTAGGGCTAGCCTGCAACACTGGCGAGGCAATGGCCGCCATCACAAACGATGGCCCCATCGGTGCACTCGCATACATACCACCGGGGGTACCGGCATTTGCATGGTGGCCGCCACCGGTTGGGTCGCAATATTCTTCTTCTGGCAAGGCAATGCTTAAGGAAAGCTTGGTGCGCAAAAACTGATTACCCCGCAAGGTGGGGTCGTTTTTTAAGTTGACAGTAAATTCTTCTAAATCCAGCAACATACCAATGGTTTGGCTAGGGTGGCCACCGTGGCTACCACCACCGTGTTCATCGCCATGCTCGCCACCATGGGCAGTCGGGTCGGCGCCACTGGCGGCAATAACTTGCTCTTGGATAACAGGCCCCAAGACCATGGGGGCTAAAAACATGGTGGTTGCCACACTACCGCCAATACCGGCAATAAATATAGCCAAAATCGTAATAATAAACTTTAAATCTAACGCGCTAGCCTTTGCTCCGCCGCCATCGCCCGCTTCTGCGGCCAAATCGGCTTCAATATCATCAGGTTTAATGTCCTTGGCTTGGGTTGGTCGGGCCATGGTTGTTGGTTTCCACTACTCTCAATCACAAGCCCCCTACTGTCAGGTTTTTTAAGGCTCACCGTACTATCTTACACGGGTTTTACATTCCTGGAGACCCTGTTGCCGAGGAATCCGCCAATTGGTGGATGGCGCCAGCATCCGTTGACGCGGGTTGAGGTGCCCCAGACAAAGCCGATGCCCCCTTGGGTGGCTTGGCTGTGTGCTTTAAATTGTTAGCGACCGCCTTACCCGCTGCCTTGATATCCGGAGAATTCAGCACAATAATATCCACACGTCGGTTTTTTTGCTTACCTTCCACGGTGGTGTTTTCCGCCACAGGGTGGTACTGCCCGTACCCCGCCGCCGATAGGCGCGTTGGGTTAAACTGGTGAGATTTAACAAAATATTCCACAATAGTGGTAGACCGCGCTGTGGATAAGTACCAATTATTAGGGAAGTCGCTTGTTTTAATGGGCGTATTATCCGTGTGGCCTTCTACGCGAATATCATTCGGTAAAGGCTGAATTTCTTTCACCACCGCATCCAATGCCTTTTTAGCCGCTGGCGATAGTTCTGCCTGGCCGGGGGCAAACAGCACACTATCCAGCAGGGTAATTACCAAACCACGGTCATCTTGCGTTACGGTAAAGCTAGTATTGTCTGCCGCATCCATCTCAGGGCCAATCAACAAATTGCCATTCGCATCCACAGTCGGTTCCGTAGCTTCTGGGGCTAAAATATCTGCCAGTTCCAAATTTAAAGCCGCCATGGCCTCTTTAACGTTGTCTAATTCAGCTTGTTGTTGCTCCACTTGCTGGTTTTTATGTTCCAGGTCTGTCATTAGGGTACTGGTAACCCCTTCTAACCAGTTAGCTTGCTGGGTGGCCAACGCCATAAGCACCAAAAACAGGCCAAGCAACAAGGTCAGCAAATCGGCATAGGGCACCAACCAACGGGTGGCGCCGGTAGCACCATGGCTAGATTCCAGCTCATTGTCCAAGGCTTCTAGCTGCTGCATGGGGTGGATACCCGGATGAATAGCCGATACCGACCGACGCTTACTACGAAACTTGGGCTTGGTGGCATAGGCCTGGCCTGCCGATTGGGCACCTTGAGGGTTAAGGCCCTTTGGCTGAATGGGCTGCTTACGGCTATTAAAACTACTATTGGTAGGCGATGTGGCCAAGGGGGGCCGTGTCGCTGCCTGGTAGCGATCTTTCGGGTTGCTGGTGGCCGTAGGGTTTAAATAGGGGTCGCGTGAAATACGAGACTGAGACTGCTTACGGGCATGCTGACGGCGCCGGTAATGATGCTGGGGGTTAGAATCGGTGCCATACGGCGTACCATTCGGGCTCATGCCATTCTCTCTCTTGCTCGGTATTGGTTACTAATCGACTGAAAACTTATTAATATTCTGGGGGGATAAGCCAACGGTGGCCTACCGGCGGCGGCGCCCCATCCCCTGTACCTTGCGGGCACTGCTCGCTGCTCTGTCTGCCATGCTTAGGCCGCTTGCGTTACTGCCAGGGGGCGCTTGACTAATCGCCGTGGGGTATAAGGCATCCATGCTAGATTCGAAGGTGTCATCCGTCAGTTCGCCTGTCAGCACAACGTCATCCTCGGCATAGGCGTTATGGTTACCATGGCCTGAGTGGGCCGCACGCATGCTGGTTAAACGGGTATCGCCCCCATTGCTTCGGCGCGATTGCCCCGCCATCGGTGCTACTGCAGAACGGCGGTTCACGCCCGCATCTTTACCAGTGGCGTGTAAAAAATTAGTCAGCTTTTCTTCCGTTACCATGGGGTGGTCACCGGCATACAAGCTCATCACACCTTCTAAAATCACGGTTTTTTCAAACCACGTATCACGGGCTTTTTGGCGCAACCGGCCTGCCAATGGCAACAAAAACAAGTTGGCCAAGGCCACGCCATACAAGGTGGCAATAAAAGCACTGGCAATACCCTGGGTTAGCTGTTGGGGCGATTCAAAGGCACCCACCACCTGCACCAGGCCAACAACGGCGCCAATAATCCCCATGGTGGGGGCAAAGCCACCGGCGGCTTCAAACAATCGGGATTGATCCATCGCCTTACGGTAGCCAATTTCCATTTCGGTACTTAAGGTGCTGTGGATTAAATCATCTGGGCGGTTATCAATCATTAGCTGCACACCGTTGCGCAACATAGGCCAAGGGATATCCTCTAACATGGGTTGTACCGCCAGCATGCCTTCCGCACGGATGTAATTCGCCATATCGGTAATATAGTCCACAATGGTGGCCACCTCGGTGGTGGTACTAAACAGGCAGCGCTGCAAGCCACTGGTTAATAGCGGTAAAGCCTGCCCGGCAAACTGAATCATCACCGCCGTGAGGGTGCCCCCCAGTACAATAATCAATGCTTCTGGCTGCAACACCATGTGCAAAGGCATATGCCCCAGTAATAGGCAGCTAACCAGTACGGTTACCCCCAGGCCTAGGCCTATCCATGTACTCCCATCCAGTCGTTGTTGCACGTGCGTCGCCCTTATCTGGTTAATGCTCTCAAAAAAATTTCATCGGTATACCGCTCTAGCAGGTACACCAGTATCTCTCTACTACCTATCATACGGTGCCGCGCCCCCCTTCTCCTCCATCATGTGGTGGGTTTACGCCGCTTCATTTTTACTTACTGCAATATACTTAATCACAGTATTGTACTTTTGCCTTACTGAAGCCAGTCCTTCATTCAGCCTTCTTTTGTATTCAGTGGAAAGAGCTGGAAGGCCATGATAAGGATTGCTTTCGTAATGATAATCTCCTTTTGGCTCTCCTGTAAGCCCTGTATGAGCGCCACACACCTTAAATTTATACGTTCTCTTTTTTCCTTTTACCTTAGGTTCTGGTTGCACGAAAAAATCCAATGTAATCGGAATGTTCTTATCACTACTGTTTGCGTTAGTAGCTCTAAAGCCACTAACAGCTGTTTGAAGCGCTATCGGCATTCTCTTTAAAGACACCTTTTTACTCTCACTCGGCACGAAAGTATCCTTCTCTCTTACCCAATAAAAGTTCAGTTCTGGTTCCTTTCTATTCTGTACTTTGGTAGATTTACGCGAACGTTGCTTCGCGCTAAAAAGTGGAGAAGTCACACCAGCAAACGAGTACGCTGATGATGGATCCTTAACCATGGGGCTGTATGGATTGATAGAAAGCATGGCTGTATTATAGATCTATTAATGGAAGTAAAGGCCTATTCTTAATATAAAGTCACCTAATTCCATCAAATTGACCACAATACCGTTTCAAGCCACCAGAATCGCTTAAAACCGCTATAATAAGGAAGCATTGTTTTTACCTGAGGGGATTATAGAGCCATGGATTTTAATTTAACCAGCGATCAACGCGCCGTATGGCAATGGGCACGGGATTTTGCCGATAAAGAAATTGCCCCCAAGGTAGAAGAAAACGACCAAAAAGCCCAATTTGATTTTGACTTGATGAAAAAAATTGCCGATAACGGCTTTTTTGCCGCTATTTTGCCAGAAGAATACGGCGGCCAAGCCATGGACCATATTAGCTACGCGCTAATGACGGAAGAAATTGCCCGCGTGGATAGCAGCACCCGCACGTTATTTAGTGTGCAAATTAGCCTAGTAGAAAAACCCATTATGGAGTGGGGCAGTGAGGCGCAAAAAAAGCATTACCTACCCAAGCTGGCCAGTGGCGAAATGATTGGCTGCTTTGGCTTAACGGAACCCAACGCCGGTAGCGATGCTGGTAATCAGCAAACCCGCGCCGTTAAAGATGGCGACCACTACGTGCTAAACGGCCAAAAAACATGGATTAGTAACGGTACCATTGCCCATGTGGCCATTATTATTGCCCAAACCGACCCTAGCAAAGGCCACAAAGGCATGTGCGCCTTTTTGGTAGATACCGATACCAAAGGGTTTACCAGCCAAAAAATGGGCAACAAGCTAGGCCTAAAAAGCAGCGATACCGCCGAATTATTCCTCGATAACGTGCGGGTGCCCGAAAGCGCCATGCTAGGCAAGCCCGGCGAAGGGTTTAAAGTAGCCATGTACTGCTTAGACCAAGGCCGCTTTAGTGTGGCCTGCGGTGGTGTGGGTGTTATGCAAGCCTGCATAGATGTATCGACTGAGTACGCCATGGAACGCGAAGCCTTTGGTCAAAAAATTGGCGAGTTCCAAATGGTGCAAAGCATGATTGCTGATATGGCCGTGGATTGCGAATGTGGACGTTTATTAGTACTGCGCGCCGCCCATAAAAAAGACCAAGGTGTGCGCAACACCCGAGAAACCAGCATGGCCAAACTGTTTTGCGCCGATGCTGCTAACCGTGCCGCCTACAACGCCGTGCAAGTATTTGGCGGCTATGGCTTTAGCGAAGAATACCCCGTGGCCCGCATTTACCGCGATGCCCGTGTGCTAAGCCTGTACGAGGGCACCAGCCAAATCCACCGTATTATTGTTAGCCATGATGAGTTAGGCCTTCGTGCTGCCAATGGCCCCGGTATGCCCAACAACCCCATCGACCGCTACAGTAACCCTGCCGATTTGGATTAACCCCTTATACTAACAGGGTGCCCCATAACCCAACGCAATAGGAATCATCATGTCCATCGGTGGTGGCGGAACTCCCTTTCAATCCAACCCTTACGGATCGCCGGCTAACCAGCAGGCTGGCGGCCAACTTTCGGCTGGCGGGGTTGGCCAACTAGGCACCGTTAATGCACAGCCATCGCAAACCATGGTGGGCGGCAACCCGGCCATGGGCGAGGCTATTTTAGGCGCCCTATTGCAAGGAATGGTAGGTGGCACCCAACCCATGAACGACGTGCAGCTCCAACAGTTGCTACGCAAACTACTAGGCCTACCGGATAATTTTTTAGAGCTGCTGCAATGGTTAACCCAAGCCCCCGGCAAAGGTAACAGCCCTACCGGCCAAGCGCCTACCGCTAAAACCATGCACGCCCTTATGCAGCAATTATTGGCCAACATGGGCACCAACTTAGACCAAGCTAAACTACAAACCCTACTGGGCCAACAATTAGGCAATGCCAATCAGCAACTGGGTAAGCTACTGGCCCAACAACCCGCCGCCGGGCAGCAAGAAAGTTTGCAACAGCTCGCCAGCGTGCTTGGGCAGCTAGGCAGCCAGGTACAAGCCGAACCCATGGCCGCCCTCCAAACGTTAATGGTGCTGTACTTACCCATACAGCCACAAGCGCCGCTAAGGGCATGGTTTCAGCCCGGTAGTACCAACGATGGCGAGCACAGCCAAGCGGCAGGCGGGCAAAACAGCGATGACGCCCTAATGTTAGCGGTAACCGTACCCACACTAGGCACCTTTAGAATTACCATATTGCTTGCCGGGGTAACCACTGGGGCCAACACCACGCCAGAATCTATTATCCATATTGGCTACCCCCAAGCCGCCTTACCCAGCCTAAGCACCTTGCAAGCTAATTTGTTAAGCACCCTAGCCGCTAGCACCAACCAGCCCATTACCCCCACATGGGCCGCCTTACCCGTGCACAGCAGCATCGACCCCGAGCACCCCAACACCATAGACGACGCCCCCTTAGCCCCACGCATTTTAACCTTCCCCAGCCAAGGGCTTAGTGTTAAAGCCATTACCCTAGGCTTTTTAGTAGCAAAGACGCTTTTATCCAGCGAATAACACTACTTTGCTTTAATTCTTACCGAAGCGTTGCAAAACGGCAGAATAATACTTGTTTCGGCATCATGGTAGCCTTTTTTTATAGAAATCAATTTCGTTTTAACCGAATAAATGTGAATATATTTTTCTTCTTTTCGCCGCTGGCTATAGTAATCTAGTATAACATGGTGGCTATGTCGTCCTTTTCCTTCTTTTCCAACTATAAAATTACTTTGGTACTTAGCTAAACGACCCTTTACACCATTTTTCCCTTCAGCCTTACCCACATATAAAACATCTGCGGCTGAAACTTTCTTACTGATATTAGCGCTAGGTATAAACAGATATAACCCTTTATCATCAGGGAAACTACCATCATTCGCATTTAAGTAAACACTGTATTTCTTTGGATACTTTGGATGTTTTTTGCCCGGTTCAAAACGCCCAATATGCTTAAATTCTATTGATTTTTTTGGCTTTAAAACCCCCTCACCCTTATAAAATATAATGGTTTCAATTGAAATAGTTTCTAAAATTGCCACCGTATTTTTCCTTACAAAAAATCCCCCAAGCCAGATAGACTTTGGGGGACTTAGAATAATTGGCTTACTTATTGTTTTGCCACATCCACTGGTACCAAGGCTTTGGGGCCGGGGCTTCCGTTACTTGGGCTTGGCCGTTATTCGCCATTTTATGGCGGATATCACCAATATCCCAGCCGGTTAAGTTGGCCAGCGTTTGGGCTTCTTTATCAAAGCGCTTGGGTAGTTGCGCGCGGTAATTACGACCCGCTTCGCAGCTATCATCGCCCGTCCAAGGGTGGCGCAACACATAGCGCGATTGGAAGTTGGTGCGGTCTTGGGTTTCGTGCAGCATTAAATCTTCGGGGAAATGGTCGGCATCGTAGCGAACATGCAAGCGAGTAACAAACACATTTTGCACCCGTTGCGGGCGGCGTGGCGGCATAATACGCTGCGGAGCCATTTTTTGCGATGTTCGTCCGCGGCGGATCCACGGTTGTGGCTGAGGTTGTTGATGGTCTTGTAGCCAGTACACGCCCAGTTCGCGCAACTCGTTAAAGCTAAGCGGGTCGGCAGCGCAGGGGTCGCACCAGCCCATATCCCATGCATACTCGGTAAACACGGTACTCATGTTTTCTTTTTTTACTTGGTGCTTAAACATATCTTTGTAAAAGTCGCCAAAATCATCTTCTACAAATAGCGGAATATCCATGCCAGTAGGCAGCTTAACCGTGCGGTAGTTACTAGTTTCTACACGGCCTTCTTTGGTTAGCGTATATAAAATGAGATCTTGCGGGCCGTTAGCATTAACAGTACCCAAGCGAATGGGCAGCATAAACTTCTCGCTCTCAAACGCTACTTGTAGGGGGCGCAAGTAGGTACGGCCGGTTTTTTCTTGTTCGCTTAAATTGATTTTAGCTACAAAAAATTTGACGCCTTGTTTAATGTAGCTGCTTAGCACATTGCGCGCCTTAACAGGTACTTTGTAGCCGTTAGTATCTAGCCATTGTTGCAGGCCGTTGCTGTGCTTAGCGCTAAGCACCAAAATGTCGTACTCGCCCACAGTGTACTGGTCTTCTATGGTTACACCCATTGCCTTGGCGCTACTCGCGGCACCGCCACCGGCCATATCTGCCGCCATGGGGGCCGCCGTTTTCCGCATCATGCTTTCGTACATAATGCGCTCGCACGGGTTGCTATCAAAATATTCTACTAATCGTGGCGCGGTGTAAGCATCTAGATGGTTCACAATGGCGTTATCGGTTACATGCACTTGTTGTTTGGTAACCACGGTAGGCACGGGCACCACCATGGCAAATTCGGTTAATTCGCCTTTGTAATCGTTGGCCATGGTAATCACGGTTTTACCGTCGTGGCGAGCCAAAATAACCTTGCTGGCTTCATTAAACAAATCAGCATCTGCCTTGCCTACATAAAAGCCACAAAAGGCTTGGGCCACTAGCGGCAGGCCCCACACCAAGCCACCGGTAAGCACCAGTGCGAGCATGGATGATAGCCATCGTTGTCCAAAACCAAACATATGTTTTTCTCCTACAAACATGGATAAATCTTACTGTACCGAAACTGCCGGCCTAACACGACCCACGCCACGGCAAACCGAAAACAACCGCCACCCGGCAGAAACCGCTACCAGCGCAAACATCACACTATCGGCACGGAATACAACAAACTGCCCGTAGAGCGTTAGCATGGCTACACAGAAGGCGAAAAAGCCGCGATGTTCCCAGCGTTGGGGTGTGGTTTTTGGGTCAGAAATCATAAAAAATGCAAACAACAGCAACGCGCCGTTATGCAACTGGTGCAGCGGAATCGCCCACGGATCGCCCAGCCAAAGGGCACGCAGAACATAACCTGCCGCCATAAAGCCCAAAAACATCAAGGCAATATCTGCCCTAAACGCCCGGTGGGTATGCCAAATACCGGCACATAATAACAACAGCACCCAAAAGGCCCCGTAGCCCCACTGCCCCGGAGATAACCACGCCTGACCGCTAAACAAAATAACAACAGCAATAGCCACATTAGCCGGGTTAAACCAGTGGCCATGGGTGTTATCTCGCAAAGTAAATTTACTTGCCACGGCCAGCACCGCGGTTAACGGCCACCACAACGGGTTAGCCACCCTAAGTAGCAACAATATAGATAAGGCGGAAATCCCAGCGCTGCGAGGATCGAAGGGGATGTTGGCAATCCACCGGCAGCAAACCCATTGGGTTACCGTCGCCGCGAGCAAGGTGGCCGCTACCCACAACGGCGTAATACCAAAGCCTAAGGCGGCAATGCCATACAGCAAAAACCCGCTTAGCAGCACCAATTGCACCACACGCGGATCTATTGCCTGCGGGCTGACGGCAGGCAAGTTAGGCAATAATCGGTTCAGCAAGCTCAATTAGATTTCTCGGTGTGCGGCGCTATCTATTTAGTTATCATAGGTAGATGCCCTACTGACTGGCAAGTTCCGACCCACTACTATTTTGCAACCCCCATGACAGACCTACCCCCACCTTATAACGCCATTAAACACATTAATAACGCCCAACTACAAGCCCTATTAGACGCTGGCAACACCGTGGTATTAGACGTGCGCACCCCCATGGAATGGCAGGCCCTAGGCGCCATACCCGGCGCCACCCTACTACCGATACAAGAGCTAATGGCGCGACTAGGCGAATTAGATAAAAGTGCCCCCACCGCCGTTATTTGCGAGCATGGGGTACGCAGTTGGGATGCCGCCTTTTACCTAGCCCAACAAGGCTTTGCCACCGTGTATAACCACACCGAAGGCATGCATGCCTGGGACGGGCCACGAGAAACCCCCGCCCAGTAAACTCGTAGCCATTAGGTGTTTTTGCTACAGTAGGATTGTCTGTACGCTAAATTACCCAATAAAGCTTATTCCCCATGACTGATTTAAAAGACGCCGTTTGGCAGGCCCTTACCACCGTTAACGACCCCGACCTAAACAAACCCCTAACCGATTTAGGCATGATTGATAAGTTGGTGGTATGCGAAGGTCACGTTAGCTTTGAAATTAAACTAACCACCACCGCCTGCCCGCTAAAAGATAAAATTAAAAACGATGCTATTGATGCCGTAAAAGCGGTAGAAGGCGTTGAAGCGGTTAATGCCGATTTTTCGAAAGATACCGTAACCCTGCAAGCAGGCACCCCAGCGCGCGCACCTATCGCAGGCATTAAAAACATTATTGCGGTTAGTAGCGGTAAAGGCGGCGTGGGTAAAAGCACGGTTAGCACTAATTTAGCGTGCGCACTGGCCCAGCTGGGCAGCAAAGTGGGCATTTTAGATGCCGATATTTACGGCCCCAACGTGCCTATTATGATGGGCCTAGATAACACCAAGCCAGATAGCGCCACCGAAAGCGGCCGGATGATTCCGCCCCAAAACCACGGCGTTAAGGTAATGAGCATGGGCTTTTTGGTAAAAAAAGACCAACCCGTTGTATGGCGCGGCCCCTTGCTAGATAAAGTGATTCGTCAATTTTTAACGGATACGGAATGGGGCACCGAAGCGGATCCGCTGGATTACCTCATTATCGATTTACCCCCCGGCACGGGCGACGCGCAACTCACCATTGTACAAGCTACCCCTGTTGTAGGTGCCGTGATTGTAACCACCCCGCAAGATGTGGCCCTGCTAGATAGCCGCAAAGGCTTGGCCATGTTTACCGGTGCTAAAATCCCAATTTTAGGCATTGTAGAAAACATGAGCCTGTATATTTGCCCTAACTGCAACCACGAAGAAGCTATTTTTGGCCACAACGGCGGTAAAAACGCAGCCAACGAACTGCAAGTACCCTTTTTAGGCCAAGTACCCATTGCGCCTGCGGTTAGGCTAAATGCCGATGCTGGCAAACCCATTGTGGTCGCCGAACCGGATAGCATTGCGGCAAACATCTTTAAGCAAATTGCCCACCAGGTAGTGGCCCAAGTATGCGCCATGGGTGTTAACAATACCCAGCCCGGTAACACTATTAACCCCACGGATGCCAAGCCCGAACCCGCTATGGCATAATAGGCGGTATGCCCACTGCCACCCCAGCCAAAGCCTATACCACCCAAGCCATTTGCCTGCGCACGTGGAACACGAGCGATACCAGTAAAGTGGGCGTGTGGCTTAGCCCGACCCATGGGGCTATTCGAGCCATGGCCAAGGGTATCCGCAAAGGGGGCAAAGGCAGCGCGCTAGCCGGGGCGTGTTACCCGTTTATGGTAAATAATGTGCAATTTTTGGCAAAGGCCAACTTGCACTTGGTTACCCAATGCCGCGGTGCCGAAGGCTTTGACCACTTGCAGCACGAACTAATGGCCAATGCGTTGGCCACCTGCCTGCTCGCTGCTGCAGAAGCCCTAGCGGGCCCCAATGCCAACCAAGAAGCCGAGGGTACGGACAGCGCCGAACTCTATGAACCCTTATACACCGGCCTGCAACAGCTTAACCATGTGGCGCGCACCCACTCCAGCCCAGCAGCGGTACCCCTACAACAGTCCTTGTTGCCGGCGCTAATTAGCCTTGGGGGGCTATGCCAGGCCAGTGGGCATGCGCCTCAATGGCATCAATGCATCCATAGCCAGCAGGCCATACCAACTAATCTAGACCCCATCCCTTTTGATATGCATGATGGCGGCGTCCACCTAGTGCCTTTAACAGAAGCGCCTACCCGCGGATTACTGGTAAACCTAACCCGGCCCACGTGGCAGGCCTTGCAAACCCCTACAGTAGATACCATTTCTAATCACCCCAACCCGGCTAAATTGCTCTCGTTTTATCAGCATTTTATTGCCCATATAGCCGAAAAACGCCAACCCCTCACCGCCTTTACCTTTGCGCTGCAGTTATTGGATGAAGCCACTTAGGCCCAGCTGATGTATCCGCCACACCGCCCCTTACCTTATGGTAGGTTACTAGGGTCACGTCATTACATCCCTGTTGGATTTTTAGAGCAATGACCCACACCCCCACCGACACCCACATTGTGGATATCCCCACTACTAACCAAGTAGACGAGGCCGCCCACGGCAGCTATGCCGCCGTGCTAAAAAATCCCACCTTTTTATTTTTATGGCTAGGTCAAATTGCTAGCCAATTAGGCGATCGCATTGTATTTGTTATTTTTGTGACGCTAATAACCGCCTACTATGGCGATAATGATAGCTACAATAGCTGGCTGTACATTGCCTTTACCATCCCCGCCATTTGCCTAACCGCTATTGCCGGCGTGTTTGTCGATAGATGGCCCCGCCAGCGCGTGTTAGTGGTTACCAACCTTATTCGGGCAGCGGTGGTAGCCGTGCTGCCGGTGCTAGCGCCCTTAGGCTTGCTAGCCATTTACACCGAAGCTTTTGCCATTAGCGCCGCCACCCAGTTTTTTGTACCGGCAGAATCTGCCACCATACCGGCCATTGTAGAAAAGCAAAACCTTATTCAGGCCAATGCCCTGTTTACCACTACCATGATGGCCAGTGTTATTTTTGGCTTTGCCCTTGGCGATCCCCTCATCGAACAATTTGGCTTAGACAATGTGCACTGGGCCATTGTGGGGCTGTTTATTGTAGCCGCCCTACTGCTTACCCGCGTTACCATTCCTAAAAAAGAAGTAGCCGAGCATACCAACAACCACAGCAGCATAAGCAACGAAATTAAGGCCGTATTTACCGAACTTGCCGAGGGTTGGCAGTACCTAATAAGCCACCCTAACCTGTTTAGGCTTATGGCCCAACTGGCCGTGGTGTTTTCTGCGTTAGTGGCCCTGTGTATTTTATTTATTACCTTTGCCAAACAATATTTATACGAAGACCCCAATGTTGCCGTGCGCAAGTTTGCCTATATTATTTCGGTTAGCGGCATTGGCTTGGCTGGGGGCGCGCTACTGGCCAGCCCACTAAGCAAAAAAATGGCAGAAAACAAATTGATTGCCACTGGGTTAATAACCTGCGGTATTTTTCTTGGTTTACTGCTATTTACACCCACCTTGGCCAATACCCCATGGGCAGATTGGCCGTTTATCATAACGGACCGTATTGGCTGGACCTATTTGTTAAGCCTACTAATGGGCACCAGCGCCGCGTTGGCTGCTATTCCGTTGCAAACCGCCATCCATCAAGCCATCGAGCCCGCCATGCGTGGTAAAATGATGGGCATTCAATTTACCCTGCTTAGCACCTCTTCTACCTTACCTATTGTGATTGCAGGCCTTGGCGTTACTGTTATTGGCCTACCCCCCATGCTATTGGCCATTGCCGTATTACTGGCTGCCACTGGTTTATGGAGCCTACGCCGCCCTTAGATTTCGTTTGGTTTTTAATACCTTATGGCCCCTGACACCCTTCCTCCACCCAACCCGTTACCCACCTTGCCCGACACCCCGCCCACACCCACCTTGTGGCAACGATGGTTTGGCGGCAAGCAATCGCCCCAGCCAGAAACAGATGACTGGAGCGCCCTGTTTGGGCAGCTATTCCCGGTAAAGCCTAGCTACCGCCCCCCCAGCCAGCACCGCATTTACTTTAGTATCAGCAGCGAAGGCTTTGGCCACTCTAGCCGTGCGTTGGCCATGGCGCGCCACTTAAACGAAGGCAACATTCTTATTGGCAGCTACCACTATGCCCTTAATCGTGTAGAGGCCTTTGGCTACCCCGTGGTCGCCGTACCCCAAGAGTACGAGCTTATTGGCGATGCCGGCAAAGTGGATATTAGTAAAACCCTAGTTAAAAACCATAACCGACCCTTACAGCTTAACCAAATTGTGCAACGAGAAATGGAAACCATGCAGCAGTACGGCATTAGCATGGTGGTGGCCGATGGCCGCATTGCCCCAGTACTGGCCGCCAGCCGCCTAAAGCTGCCCTGCGTGGTAATTACCAACCAAAGCGCGTTTTACCCATTTTTCGAGCAGGATTCTCCGCTAGTGCAGCTGTTTGGCCGAAGCTTTGAACGGGTGATGCAGTGGTGGCTTAGCAGTGCCGAAGAAATCGTTATCCCCGATTTTCCGCCCCCATACACCGTGTGCCTGCCCAACTTATCGGATGACCCCCAGGTCAAAAAGCGCACCCGCTTTGTGGGCCCCATGGTTGGCTTTGACCCTGACGCCGTGGTGCCCGTTAATCGCGCTGACTTTGGCTGGGATGATGACAAGCCGCTGATTGTGCTTTCCTTAGGGGGCCACAGCTACCGAAAGCCCCTATTTGACGCCATGTTGACCGTGGCCGCCAGCCAAAGCGAGTGGAATGTTATTATTTTAACGGATTTTGAAATGCCAAAATCCGCCAAAGACCTGCCCAACGTGCACCGCTGCCCACCTCCTAAAGATGCCGCCGCCTACTTTAAGGCCGCCGATATTGTGGTAACCCAAGGCGGCCACAGCACCGCCATGGAACTACTTAGCCTAGGCAAACCCAGTGTGGTTGTGCCAGACGCCCAACAAATTGAACAAGAAAACAACGCCCGCCGCCTAGAAGGCCTTGGCGTTAGCCGTTGTGTCCCCCACGGGGCAGATTTACCTCAACGCTTGGCCCTGGCCCTTAGCGCCGTGTTTCACTCGCCGGATGTGTGGCACAATGCCCGCCATATGGGCAAACTAGCCGCCCAATACCCTGGCGCCCAGCAGGCCGCCAAACTATTAACGGAGTATAGCCAACGCTTGCTGGCTTACTAGGCCCTACGCCCCCACCCCTACCAAAAGTTACGAATAGGCGGCCAAGGCATACCGTTGCCAGCGCCTTTATGGCATAGTGGCGGTTTGATGACACGCTACGGGTTACTTATTGCATGCCGTTGCCATCCGCACAGCCTACCAACACCACCGAGCCCACCCGACCACGCCTATTGGCGCGGCTACGCCAGCGGCTTTTTACCCCAAGCAACCGTACCCTGGTACTGGTTATTATTATTGCCGCCTGGGTGATGATTATTGGGCTAGGCAAGCTATTGCCATGGGCTAGCGCGCTAACCTTACTGTTTGCCATTATGTTTGGCTACTTCACCCTGGTATCTATCCGGTTATGGCGGGGCCACAGCAAACCCCAACCCACAGCCCTACACCCGGATGACCTCCCCCATATTTCTATTGTGGTGGCCGCCCACAACGAAGCCGCCGTTATCGGCGCCCTGCTAAAAAACCTGCTGGCCCTAAACTACCCCCGCTACGATATTTGCATTATGGATGACCGGAGCACCGATGGCACCGCCGCCATTGCCCAAACCATTGCCGATAGCCCAGCGGTCCAACAGGCCCAAGAAAAAGGCTTAACAGCCCTGCAAGTGGTTAGCCGTGCCGCCCACACCACCCCGGGCAAATCCGCCGTGTTAAACGAAGCCCTGGGCCTAACCCAAGGCGAGCTCATTGCCGTGTTTGACGCCGATGCCCAGGTACCTCAAGATTTCCTCATTCAAATGGCGGCCTACTTTATCGATGACTGCGTTGGGGCCGTACAAGCCCGCAAGGTAGTGAGCAACCCAGCCACTAACCTGCTTACCCGCACCCAGTATTTTGAAATGGCCATGGATAGCTACATCCAAACCGGGCGCGATAGCATTGGTGGCGCCGCAGAACTGCGCGGCAACGGGCAAGTGGTACGCCGCAGCGCCGTTATGGCCGTAGGCGGTTGGAACGACCACAGCCTGACCGACGATCTCGACCTCTCCACCCGCTTCCACCTTTCTGGGTGGGAAATACGCTTTGCCGCCACCACCCCCGTGTTTGAAGAAGCCATCCCCAGGCTGGCCGCCCTATACCGCCAGCGCCGCCGCTGGGCAGAAGGCAGCCTGGTGCGCTACTTGGAATACGCCCCTAGCGTGCTGACAGCCAATAATGTGTCTTTACGGGCCAAGGCCGATTTGGTGGCCTACATTATCGAATTTCTCTTCCCCCTATGGCTGCTGATTGATTACACCTACTTGGTCATTGGTTCTATTATTGGCGACCCCCACACCATCCATATTTTATCATCGCTAATGCTGCTGCCAGTGCTGGGCTTGTTTTTCTACGGCCTGCTTATGGCCGCCCTGCGCCGATTTGAACCAACGATTCCGTGGTTTAGTGCCCTATGGTGGGCCGGTGCCACGGCAGTATACCTGGTAACCGTATGGGTGCCGGTAACCCTGTGGGTTGTGCTTAAACTGCTGCTGCGCGGCGACCCTGAATTTGACTGGGGCAAAACCGACCACCACGGCCTAGCGGTAGCAGATTAACAGATTAAAAGGGCGACAAGCCGATACAAGCCTGCCGTAAGCCCGCCCCAAAAAGCCTATAAAAAGAAAAACCCTGCCCACTCATAAGTGCGAGGGGCAGGGGGCAAGTCTTCTAAAAAAGTCTAAAAGACTTGGTAAGGGGCTTAACAGAGTAATAATTGAAGGGAGAGGGTATGTAGGTAAGCTTAGGCCAAGGCGCTAAAGCGGCAACCCGTACAGTTAGTACTGACCTGTGGGGTAGCCTGTTGACGCTGAGCGCTAAAAGGGTAAGCGCCTGCAAACGGCGTCCACATTTGGGGGTTACTATTTTTAAGGGCACTGAACTGGGGTTGTGCTGGCGTCGCTTGCACGCGATGGGCACGGTTAGCAGCAATACCAGGGAATTGAGGGCGGGCTACAGACGTTGCAGCAAATAGGGGGTTCATGAGGTCGAACGGTTTAACCGTTTGTCTGGTTAGAATCATCACAACAGAAAGGGCTAAGACATGAACCATAACAAAGCGACGATGTCATCGAATTGTCATAGTGTCTTATTACACTTTCTATATGTGTATTATGGACACAACTAGAGCTGTGTCAACTCTACACGAAGTAAAATCCCGTAACGTTACATTTGTTTACAAAAAGGCAGAAATCCGTGATTTTGTTGCCTTTTTTCTACATGGCAAAAAACAATGCAGCCCCACATTTCCACCATTACACCCCTAGCAATACCCTCTTTTACGGGTGCCTTGGGCACCAGTGGCAGGCAACTGGCAGGGGTTGTGTTGCTTGGGCCGAATGCCGGTGGCGTAATGTTTGGCACTCAGGGTGTTGCCACGCATGGTGCTCCCATACATTGTTTTGGGGCACGGGTATGGCCAATTGCCGCGGGCAATTAGAAGCCCGTAAATCCGCCCGAACGCTTAATGTCTCATTCACGGCGGGGCAGCCCTGGCGGGGCTGGGCGTGATACACCACCGGCCACTGCACCGCAATAGGCCAGGGTTGCTGTTGGCAGGCCTTAATAAAGGTGGCCACCTCCTGGTGATGCCCATACAGGGTAATCATGTCGTCGTCGAACAAAGTAGAAAGCCATTCATCCGGTACGGTCGCCCCCAGGCCATCGGCCACATCCAGGGTGTCCGCCTGCCGACGGGTATCATTTGGATCTGGTAGCATTAGGCGCGTTTCAAAGGCAATGCCATCTGCCCCCCACTCTGCCGCTTTTTGAATCAACTCAGGCATATGGAAGACTGACAAGGTATCCACCACCATGGCCACCTCTACAAACGTGTTGCCCCCCAGCTTCGCTTGCTGGCGGTAACGCAGCACATCCAATATCAGTTTTCGTCGTTGCAAGTACTGGTGCAAGTTGCATTGGCCGTTAAAGGCGGCACTAAAGGCGGATGGCGTGGGCGCCACCAACTGAAAGGTAAGATGATCCAAGGATGATTCTAACAGACGCAGCACATCAGAAAACTCGCACTGGCCGTGGCTATACACCCGTGTTACCGGGTTGTTATACTCAGCCGCCGCCTGAATCATCTCTGGCAATACCGGGTTGTTAATGGGCTCGCCCCAACCGGAAAAGGTCATGGTTTGCACTTCCGGCACTTGGTCTAAGGCAAACTGAAAGGATGCCAACTCAAGCTTATCATCCGGCTGGGGTTGAATATGGCTAAGCAACGGATGGGTGGGCTGCCATGGTGCCCCGCGCCAAAACGTTTGCGCACCACAGGTAGCATTAGGGGCAAAAAACAAGTGGAGCTCTTGGGCGGCCGCCTGCCGAGAGGCATTAGGTGAAACAAGCTGAGACAGTTGGTTTAGCCAACGGGGCACCCGCCCCAAAATAGATTTTCGGGGAGGTGTTGGTTTGGACATAAAAACGGACATTTATCGCCCCTAACTCATGGCATACACCTGTAACGGTTATGCATTAAGTGCTTTTCGCAAGGCTAACGCCTGCTTAACGCGGGTTTCCACCACATCCCAACGGATCGCATTACCAAACACGGTTAAATAATCACCCTTATTGGTGCCAAAATCAATCATGTAGGCATGCTCATACACATCCAGCACCACCAAGGGGTGGAACCACAATGGGGTACCGCCATCGTGGGCGTCTAGGCCATAGTTGTATACCCGGTTATCCAACAGGCTAAGGCCCGTTACCACCCAACCGCGCATGCTTTTGCCCACATTGGTCATATCTGCAAAATACTGCTCGTGGCTACCAAAATCTCGCATCACCAAACGACGCATTAAGGTACCCATATTGGGTTGGTCTTCGCCTAGGTTGCTAAAATACCAATCGTGGAGCAACGCCCCGTTTAGGGCATAACTATGCTTATGCTGTAGCGTGCGCATATCCGTGGCCTTACCAGCCTGTAGCGCGGCATTACTGGCGTTTAGTTTTTTCACATAGCCTTCGTACAAGCCCACGTGTTGGGATAGCTGCTTCCACGATATACCGCTTACTCGGTCTTTCAACGGCGTAAAATCTTTGGGGGTAATGGGTTGGGTTGTGGGGGCTGGCAACAGAATCGTATCCTTCGCCATGCCACAGGCTTCTACCAGTGGGGCCACTGGGCTAGCAGCCAACAAAGCACTTAACCCTAGCGCACCGCCAGCGGCGCCCGCCATTTTTAATACATCTCGCCGAGATACCGACAAGGCAGCCTCATCGTTATCCACAGTCGCGTCATCAACAAAAGGGGTGGTTATCATGGTTCAAAATCTCCCGTATCCAACAGCTGCAACCTTACAGCAATTTACAGACACCCCCATTGTGGCACAGTTACCCTACCCTGGTACAGGTAGCCGCCCACCCACTCGCTGGTTAATTCTACCTATTCACGCACGTTACCTAATTACGGCAATTTGTGCCTGTTGTTTTATTTAGGATACCTACTTTACCCTAGGCGCAGTGAACCCCCTTATTTCAACCCGATTTTTACATTAATTACCCCTACTTAATGAAACCTGTTATCCCCCCTAGCATGGGCCTTATGCCCCGTTCTCTTTACTGGATGGAACGCAACCAGCTTAGTGATATCCTGATTAAGGATTTGCTAGGCTTTAACATGCCCCGCATGACGGTAGCCGCCATGCGCAGCACCGGGGATTTTTTAGATACCACCCGCATGGAGCTTTCCAACACTTCCGTCACCGTGTTGGGGTCGCTTACCGTGCCCTTTTTTATGCGGCATTTGGCAGCCATGGTCTCTGGTATGCCCCAAAAAACCTTAAAAAAATTAGGCCACGATGCCACCCTTCGGAAAACGGCCACCGCTGCCCAAAAAATGGGCCACCTGGCGGGCAGCTTGGGTTTTTTAGTACCCTTTGCCTTTGCCTTTGCCAGCACCCCCTACCTTCGTAACTGGATAACCCTAAAACAAGCAGGCACCGCCAATTTTGAAGAAATCATCGGCCTAGGGAAAAGCCCGAAAGGGCACCACAACGACAGAAGCTATAAAGAAGAACTCGCCTTTCAACTTGGCAAAGTGCGAGATTTAAACCTAATTGGCGTAGGGCTTGGGGCAGTAACCACCATACTCCTTGGCTTAAAGGCCCGAAACCTTGCCGCAAAAAGCCGTAAGGCCGGTGCCAAGGTGGCCCATAAAACCATTAACAAACTATTTAATGCCTTCCACCTTTCTGGCAATAACGCCAACCAAATCACGGGGGATCTCAGCGTATTTATATGGTGGCTACTCCCCGCGTATACCGGTTATATTTTAGCCTCTCGGGGTAAGCACGAGCGCCGCGAAAACATTATTAAAACCGTTAATTCCTTACTGTGGTTTACTATTTTTAACCGTATTTTTACCAAGCCTCATTTTGGCAAGCTATTCCGCACGGCCCAAAAACGCTTAGGCGTTACCTTAGCCAAGGGGCCAACACTATTTAAAAACACGGCAGGGGCCAGAAAAAAAGGCTTGGCCAAGTTAGGGGCCTGGGTTAAGCACCAAAGCCAACTGCCCAAATGGGTACCCGGCTGGCAAGCTATCGCCAACCTAGAAAAAACCAACCCCAATGCCTACCACCACCTGGCCCGCCTGCGCACTAACCGAGATTTAAGCTTACTGGCCATTAGTATTGTGATGCTGGCCACCACCCCAGCGGTACTCAATGTCATCCTTACCCGGGCGCGGGTTAAAGCAGAACGGAAACATTACGCCCTACACAACGGCCTACAAGCCATAAACCGTGGTTTGCTCCCTGTCAACAACCCTTATACCGGCATTCCTATTAATACGGCGTAATACAACCAGCCCCCACGTTACTCTTTAGTATGTTGGGCCCGGCCTTGGATATTATCCTGATACGCACGCTTTACCATGGCCCGCGGTGTTGCAAAAGAATTCCCTTCAAATATAGTCTTGTCTTCCCCCGTAACCACATCGCCTATACTTAGCGGCTGACTGTTTAACGTTGCTCGGCTATCCACAGGTTTGTCAGAATGGTATTCATCTGCCTGGAGAAACCCATCGCAATTACGGTCCACCCCCCAAAATAGTTGGCTATTACCATCTCCTTCTTTGTCATAGACAATTAAATGGAGTCGTGGGTCGTTGGTTTCATCCACTAGCTCACTTTCGCTATAAGGTTTTCCATCACTGCCGTCTCTGTCAGCGCCAACACAGGTATTGCCTTTTAGGGCGCAATAATCACTAAAACGGTCATCTCTATTTGGGGCTGCAGTATACCAACGGTCTTCAAAACGGTTTAACAGGGTTACAAAATAAGGCCGTTTCCTCTTAATGTTCGCTCGGCTATTATCAATAAGGGTATCCGGTAAGTCATACTGGTTCATCGCCTTTTTAGATTTCTCTGAAAAACTGGTGTTCACATAATCCACCCCAAAGCCCGGCTGGCTAACCGCATTAATAACACCCTCTAATTTAGCCTCATCTAAACGGCCATTACGATGGCTAACATTAAACGGGCTGAACGAAACTACCGTTGAAAAGGCATCACCAAAATACTGGTGGCACGCATCCTTGCAAGCCAGTTCTACCATTTCGCCATGGGATAAGTACGTTTTTGTACGCCAGGTATCATACTTATGGTACTGAAAAACCGCCTTAGCTTCATTCGGTGGTGTAAAATCATCCACCATAGCAAAGGTAATTTTCTCCAGTGGGTTTTCCCCTAGCCCTTTGGTACCCAAAGCTGGCTGATTTAGTAATCGTTCCGGTTGTAGTGGCGTCAGCCATGTCATTTTTATTATTCCCCCAATTAAATATATAAAAACACCTATTTTAACTTTTATGCCACTTTGTAAAACAGCAGTAACAGCCACCCGTAAGCCATACTCCACCACCTGGAGGACATTTTGGCCAATTTAGCCTGAAAGCAGGCTATTGTTATGAAGTTTTGTAACATCCTCGCCGATACCCGTGGGTGAGGCGTTGTCGTTTCCCGAGCCACCATCATGCTCTACTCAACGATGCCGCCCACCAATACCACACTTTGCGAGGACACCCGGCCATGGCCAACAACAACGCCATACCGCCCAATAGCAGTATTCAACGCGCTGCCACACAGCCCGTCCAAACCGTTCAGCCTACGGTGCTCCACGGTTACCTAAACTCTCATGGGCCTGGGCTTGCCATTAGCAGCCGCGGCATGAATGCCAACCTCTTCCAAATGAGCATGCATACCGACAATATTTCTCACTTTGGTGTGCCAGGCTACCATCGCAAAGACCCGATTGTTACCCAGTTTGCCGAATACCTGGGCGCTAACGGTATTGACGAAAGCACCAGCGAAGAAATTGGACGCATACGCCGCAGTGATAACCCACTGGATGTTGCCCTAAACACCCCTGGCTACTTACAAAAAGTAGACCCCAACACAGGCCGCATTGACCTAACCCGCGATGGGCGCATGAGCCTGGATAAAAACGGCAACCTGCTCTCATTAGATGGCAAACCCATCTTATCCATTGAAGGCACCCCCATCCAGCTGCCTCATCAGCCTGTGGCCATTAAAGACGATTTAAAAATATCGGATACCGGCACCATTAGCCTGCTGAACCGAGAGTCCGGCCTAACCACCGAGGTGGCCAGCATTAACGTGGTTACCCCCGATGGGCAACCCGTCAAAGACATCAACATGCAACAAGGCCACGTGGAAGACAGCAATGTTTTTCTCCAAAACGAATTCTCTCGGTTACTGCCCTTGCGGCGACAGTTCGAAGCCAACCGGCAACTCTTCCTTATCCAAAGCGATGCGCTTTCGCGAACCATCCAAGAGCTAGGCCGAGTCCAATAAGGCGCAGTGGCGCCACTGTATTTGAGCTGATGCGCTGCTTCTGAAAGCCACCTCAAATCAACCTAATACCACACCCATTTTCACTCTCTCAGGAACAACCTCATGGCGACTAAAACTAAACAACTAACCCCCACCCAACAAAAAATAGCTGTTGGAATGGTTGCCGCACTCCTTCTTACCGTTGGCTCAATATGGGGCTTATTTATATACGCAAATCACAAAAAGAGTGTCAACTATGACAAACAAAAGCTAGCGTTAGAAGAGTCATTACAAATAAGCACTTTTGAGGAATTCAACGGTAACTCCAAAGATGAAACCATCCAAAATATTCTTACAAATTTGGATAAAAATATCGCGACAAAGAAATTTGAAAACAAAAGATATCGTGCAGGATCCCACAATAATTCAGGTCTAGGGGCCATCAATCTTCTTCTCCCTAAATTCACGATCAATTACCCAACTAAAAAATTAGCTATTCTCCAAGAAATTAGTAATGACCAACACATCAGCAGCGATGAGCTAGCCACTATCAATACCCTTCTAAAACAACCTAACCGGAGAGCTTAATCATGCTACAGCATATCCTTCACCAAGCCGCCGATAGCGCCCTGATTCAATTCAACCAATTGGATAAAATCAGCAACAACGTGGCCAACGTCAACACCGCAGGCTACAAAGGCCAACGGTTTGAACAATACCTACGCGTGGACGGCAACATTGGTGGCGTTACCCGCACAGATACCGCCCAAGGTGCCCCCCTAATGACCCAACGCCCCTTGGATGTGGCTATTGAAGGCCCAGGGTATTTACCCGTTACCCAACCCGATGGGACCACCGCCTATACCCGCGATGGCAGCTTTACCAAAAACGCCGATGGATACCTAGTGACCGTTCGAGGCGACTTGGTGGGTAGTGGTATCCAATTGCCCCCTTACTACCACAAGGTATTTGTCCACCCCAACGGCAACATCAAACTCCAGCTAAACGCCGGCGATGAACTAAACACAATTGGCCAGTTAAAACTGGTGGCCTTTACTAACCCAGAAGGCCTGGAAAGCATTGGCGGCAATAAACTCATCCCCACCACCGCCAGTGGCCCACCAGAATTGTTAGACCTGGGCGAAGAAGGCTCGTTGGCCACAGGTAACTTTAAACAAGGCTACCTAGAGCGCGCCAACATTAGCATGTACCACCAGGTAGACCAAATTTTGCGGCTAAATGCCAGCGTTATTTCCAACCTTCGGGTGGCCAAGTACACCGACGATCTCTTTAGACAATCCGTCAACCTGCGCCAATAATCCCACGCTTAAATTTGTAACCACGGAACCTCTCTCATGTTATTCAGCGACCCTAGCTTTAACGCCATCCAAGGCATCCTTGGTGCCATTAGCAAAAGCCAATCCATTACCACCAGTAATGTGGCCAATGCGCAAACACCAGGCTACACGGCAAAATCTGCCGAGTTTAGCGATGTGTTGTTTGGTGCCCAAAACCCGTTTGAAACCAACATGTCTGCCCAATTTGGTAACAGCCTAATTAATAGCGCCAGTGTGGATACCGGCAAGCCTGTCACCATCCAGCACGAATTAGTAACGATGCAAAAAAACATGATGCTATACAACATGGCCACACGGCGCCTAAACAGCATGATCAGTGCCATTAGAACCGCCAGCCAAGCAGGCCGATAAGCCCAGGCATAGCGCCCACCACTAACTAGCAGAACCCCACCCCCACCAACCACGAGTTAAAGCCCATGAGTTTTCACGATTCTTTTGATATTGCTGCCCAAGGCATGGATGTAGCTGGCGAACGCCTAAAGGTACACGCCAACAACATTGCCAACCTAAACACCCCTAACTACAAACGCAAAATACCCGTCGTGGTAGAAAACCATGCCGTTAGCTTTGCCAGCCTAATTAGCGAAATGCAAAACGGGGTAATGAAAACCGGCGTTAGCAGCGCCCCCGGCGGTGTAGAGTTGGCGGGCATGGCCGAAGATGTTACCCCCGGCAAGCGCACCTACCAGCCTGGCCACCCCGATGCCGATGCCGATGGCTACGTGACCTACAGCAACGTGAACGTGCTAACGGATATGAGTGATGCCCTACTAACCCAGCGGTTATACGAAGCCAACGTGGCGGTATTTAACATTACCAAAACCATGGCCAACAAAGCGGTTGATATTGGCCGAGGCCAGTAGGCATAAGCCACTAACCGTACTCTAAGTAGGTGATTTTTCTAGCCAATGTGCCTAAAACCCACACTGGCCAGTGGATACCCACAGAAACCCTAGTCGTCGATACCTACCCTATGACCCTTTCTAGCTTTAACCCAGCCCACAACTTTAGCGTCAGCGCCATGCGGCGCACAGGTGGGGCTGCCCAAATGCAGGCCCGCATTACCCAACTGGAAAGCATGATTAAGCAAGTCCAAACCGCGCGGCCAGCAAGCCAATTACCCCATACCACCACCGCCACAGAAAAAGTGAGCGGCACCCCGTTTACCCAAACCTTGCACCACGCCCAACAGGTACAACCCTCTACTGCCCCCAGCGCTACCCACCCAACAAGCCGTGCCCATATTAACCAACTGGTGGATAAACTGAGCCAGCACCATGGCGTAAACAAACACTTAGTAAACGCCCTAGTAAAACAAGAAAGCGGCTTTAACCCCACCGTTACCAGCCCCGCTGGCGCCCAAGGCCTAATGCAACTCATGCCCGCCACCGCCAAAGAACTTGGTGTAACCAACACCATGGACCCCGCCCAAAACCTGGATGGCGGCATCCGCTACCTAAAGCAAAAACTAACCCAGTATCACGGCAACATCCCCCTGGCACTAGCCGCCTACAACGCCGGCAGCGGGGCCGTTGCCAAATACAACGGCATCCCCCCGTACAAAGAAACCCAACACTACGTGCGCACCGTGCTGGCCAACTACATGCAGGCCAACGGCAACAGCGCAACCCAGGCCAGTTAAGCAACCCTCTCAACTTTACCCCTAACATTTTTGGAGCACCCCCATGCAACACGGTTATAACAACGTCTTTAAAGTCGGCGCCATTGGCGGCAGCCCTATTGCCGGTGCCACAAGCCAGCTACCGGCC
This sequence comes from bacterium, assembly GCA_030429585.1. GTDB lineage: Bacteria > Cyanobacteriota > Vampirovibrionia > Vampirovibrionales > Vampirovibrionaceae > JAUIEU01. The sequence continues at coordinate 954,436 of JAUIEU010000001.1, forward strand.
TTGGGCAACGTGCAACAAACAGGGGGCAGTAATTTTAAAAACCTGCTAAGCGGTTTGGCCAACAACGTTAATGCCACAATGGCTGCCCCCACCCAAATGATGGAAGAACATGTGATGCACGGCACCCACGAAATACATGATGTGATGATGGCCAACAGTAAAGCCGAATTAACCGTCAACATTGCCGCCCAGTTCACCACTAAAATTGTACAGGCTTACGATAAAATCACCCAAATTCAGGTGTAGATTTTATTCTACTGTTTTTATTTTGTTGTAACCAAATGTAACCAATCCCTACAGAAACGCCAGCCCTAACCCGATGTTATACACAGTGGTCGTGACATTTGATTTTGGGAAACGTGTTCATCAACCTGTGGGTTTAATCAATAATACATACCCCTTGGCGCTATTGTGGGAATAGTGGCAACAGGCACCTTGAATACGAAAAATTATCTCCCCTTATCAAAATAAACTTATATAACCGGGAGTTTTTCTATGTCGAGCAATGCCTTATCTCAGCTAAAGCAATCTATCAACACACTCGATGGCAGCCAATCCGTAGACAATGCTTTTAACACAGGCACCTTAAGTGCATTGCCTAACAACCCCTTCCAAGGCCCTGCTGCGGCACCGGCTAAAAAAGAGCCTGCCCCCAGCCCTGCCTTAGAAGCATTAACCAACGATACATCCATGGCAGCAGGCGAGAGTTTTTACCCCAAAATGGCAGAAGACTTTGAAGACTTGGGCATCCCCATGGTGTTTATGGAAGGCCTGGTTTTAAAATGGATACTGGCACGAGGCTCGATTACCGGCCAGGAGTTAGCCAATGTGCTATGTGTGCCTTATGCCATTGTTAATAAATTGCTCCACGATTTTAAAGCCCAAATGCGGGTAGGCCACAAATGTGCCGCTGCCCTAGGCGATTTTGAATACGTGCTTACCGATGAAGGCCGCCAAAAAGCCTTAGACGCCCGCGAAGAATCTGCCTATGTTGGGCCGTTACCCGTCAGCATTGCAGAGTACATTGATAGCGTCCATGCCCAATCGATTCGTAACGAATCGCCCGATGAGCCTCGCTTGCGAAATGCCTTTAGCGATTTGCTCATTAACGACGACCTTTTCGATACCTTAGGGCCTGCCGTTAGTAGCGGTAAAGGATTATTTTTATTTGGCGAACCCGGCAATGGTAAAACCAGTATTGCAGAACGCATTTGCCGCTGCTACGACGCCAACATTTATGTGCCCCACTGCCTTTTAGTAGACGGGCAAGTCATTAAATTCCACGATGAGCAGTGCCACTTACCGGCCACCAGCACACACAGCAATGTGGATAAACGCTGGGTGTGCGTCGAGCGACCTGCCGTTATCGTCGGTGGTGAACTGGTATTAGAATCACTGGATATTCAATTTAATAAAACCCTCAACATTAGCGAAGCGCCTCTGCAAATGAAAGCCAACGGAGGCATCTTCTTAATTGATGACTTTGGCCGGCAACAAGTACAGCCAGAAGCCTTGCTTAACCGATGGATTGTGCCGTTAGAAAAGCGGATTGATTACTTAAGCTTACCCAACGGGCAAAAACTAGAAGTACCGTTTGCCGCCTTTATTATTTTTTCTACCAACCTAGAACCTAGCCAACTCGTCGATGATGCCTTCCTTCGTCGGATTCCGTATAAAATCCACATTAAAAACCCGCGCGAAGAAGAATACAAAGCCATTATGAAAATAATGACGAAAAAATACGGTATAGAGTTTTGCGACGAAGCCTTTAAGTACCTGGTGGATAATCACTACACCGGTAAGCGGCCGTTTCGCTCGTGCCAGCCTCGGGATTTACTCGACCAAGTGGTCAACATGTCTAATTACCACCGAGAGCCCGCCACCATGACGCCTGATAGCTTAGACATTGCCTGTCATAACTACTTTTCGGCGATGGGCCAATAATATTTACATAAATTACTTAACGCACGACGATACTAATTTATAGAAACTATTTACTTTTATCACACCTAATACACATAAACCTGGGGTGCGGCCTAAGCATAGGGCGCCAAGCTTTTAACGTTCAATATTATTCACACACACCTTATCCTCCGCGGACAAGCGGTGGTTTCCCGCTGACACGACCAACTCACACACACACCACGGGAAACTACCATTCACACACACAACACCGGGCCATGGACAGCGCCTGGTGTTTCTTTTTATCTATAGGGATTCGTCCGTCATGTCGTTCTTGCTACACTAATAAGGTATCAATGTAACAAGGGCTCCACGTTCACGATGTTTAACGAACTAATCCTTGGCACCTTACTCGTCACCACTACCGTGATCATCCACGCCATTATTCATGAGCAATTAATCCACGTGTTAGAATGGCTTGCCCCTATTTTAGGCCGACGATTAAAACGCCTGTGGAAAATCCCCACCATTGTTGTTGCCGTTATGGGCACCCTTACTGCCTTAATTTTAGAAATGTGGATGTGGGCATTGTTTTTTATGGCCACTGGCGAACCCGCCGTTAATACCATCGAATCCGCGCTTTATTTTTCTGCTTCTACTTTTACCACCCTAGGCCTAGGCGATATTGTTCTTGGTCATCAATGGCGATTGCTGGGTAGTTTTGAAGCCACCAACGGCCTGCTACTGTTTGGTTGGAGCACCGCATTTTTATTTGAGGTTATTAGAGATCTCTATAGCAATGATCGTATTATTGCATTCCCCAATAACAATATAATGCCTGACGAAAACCCCTAAGCCACCGGGCTTAAAAGCTACTTTTTAGGCAAAACTGCCACTAAGTACCTTTTTAAAACGATCCACCACACTGGCATCCATGGTGTCATCCTGCATGGCAGTGGCTTTTGTCGGCTTACCGGCTTCTACATCGTGTAACTGTTCCAACATTTTTCGGTGATCTCGGCTAGGCTTTTTAGGGATGGTGACCTTTACCTGCACAAAATGGTCGCCACGGCGGCTAGGGTGATTCAGGTGAGGGATACCCTTATCCCGCATAGGAAACACATGGCCACTTTCCGTGCCTGCCGGTATGGTTAGTTTAAGGGGCTCTTTCAAGCCGTCTGTTTCTACCGTGCCCCCCAGCACCAAGGTGCTATACGGCACCCACTGGGTAGAAACCACATCGGCACCTTCACGCTGAAAGGTATCGTGCTCTTGCACCATAATCACTAAAAACAAATCACCCGCAGGCCCATTAAAAGGCCCTTGGTGGCCTGCCCCGCCCACACGCAACTGGGTGCCACTATCCACACCCGCAGGCACCGATACTTCTAATTTTTTTTCGGTATGGGTACGGCCTTCGCCGTTACATTTTCGGCACGGGTTGGTAATGGTTTTGCCCATACCGCGGCAACCAGGGCAGGTGCCCACTTGGGTAAAATGGCCCAAAATAGTTTGGGTAGTTTGCCGCACTTGCCCGGCACCGCCACACGTTGGGCAAGCACTGGGGCCGCTGCCATCCGCACTGCCGCTACCGTCGCACGGGTCGCACATACCCAAGCGATGCACGGTTACTTCTTGCTCCGCACCAAAGGCGGCATCCATAAACTCCACGGGCAGTTCCATGCGCAAATGCTCACCTTGGAAAGGATCTCGGCGGCCGCCACCGCCGCCAAAGCCAACATCGCCCCCAAAAAAGGTGGAAAAAATATCGCCTAAATCTGGGTAACCTTGCATAAAATCCCAGTTGGTTTGGTGGCCACTACCGCGCAAGCCATCTTTGCCATATGTATCGTAAACCTGGCGCTTTTCTGGGTCGGTTAATACTTCTGCCGCTTCGCCCAACTCTTTAAACATGCCTTCAGCATCGGGGCTTTTGTTAATATCTGGGTGGTATTGCTTAGCTTTTTTACGAAAAGCCTTTTTGATTTCTTCAGGCGTAGCGCTGCGTTCTACACCCAAAACATCATAGTAATCGCGGTTGGCATCAGTGGTCATCAAAAAAAGCTCTAAAGGCGAAGGAAAGGGAATGAAGGAAAGGAAACAGGAAAACCCATACTAAAACCGTATCATAGCTGGGTTAGCCCAATAAAGGGAGAGGTAGGTAGCCGTCTTATTCGCTCGGCGTATCCGCACCTGCAAATGGGTTACTACCCACCGCGTCAAATTCAACGGGGGTCGGCTCCGTAACAGGGGCCGCAGAAACCACGACCTGGGCAGGGCGTAACACCCTATCATGCAGTTGGTAACCACTTTTTTGCACCCGAATAATCATATTTTCCGCCACATCAGTGCTAGGCTCTTGGGCAATGGCATCATGGATGGCCGGGTCAAACGGTTGGTGAGTAGGGGTTTGCCGTTTTAGGCCCGCATCTTCCAGCGCAGTTTGGAGCTGTTGGCTTAGCATGGTAAAGCTTTGGTACAGCATTTTTGGGTCGCTGGCTTCGCTTAAGCTGGCACTGCCTAGCTCTAGGTTATCGAGCACGGGCAGCAACATTTCTACCGTGTTTTGGGCGCCGTATTTTAACAGCGCTTCACGGTCGGTATTCATCCGCTTACGAAAATTTTCAAAATCCGCAGCCAGCCTTAAATAGGTATCGTGCAATGTGTTGTATTCTGCCTCCCAATCTTTTTCTACAGGGGCATCAGGGGCAGCATCTGCAACAGGGGTTTCGGGGGCAGCCATGTCATCAGCCGGGGGGGCCATGGATTCTGGGGCGGTATCAGTCATTTTTTTACAAACCAATTAACTAACATACAGTGTGGGCCCCTTCATTATAAGGAACCCTACCCCACCTTGGCCACCGGCTTAAGGGTGTTTTAAGAATTGGGTACAGAAGCATCGTGAGTTTCGGCAGGGGTTGTATACGCCCCTTCGCACACCAACGACTGTGCCGTACGCTCCATAATGGCCCAACGCAACAAGGCGGGCTTAACCACCCCTTGCTGGGTTAAGGCCGCCAACAGAGCTTTTTCTACCTGCTCCACCTGGGGCGGCAAGGTCTCTACCGCAATATCACACCGAAAGGGTTGAATAGGCATAACCCATATTTACTCTACGGTGACGCTTTTGGCTAGGTTGCGGGGTTGATCCACATCTTTGCCTAAATGCTCGGCAATATAGTAGGCAAACAACTGCAACGGCACCGTGGCAAACAAGGGCGACAGTAGCTCGTCCGTATCTGGGAAAGGCACCACCGCGTCAAACATATCCACCATGCTGTCATCCAATGTGGCACTGGTAAAGGCCAACATACGGGCATCACGGGCCTTGGCCTCTTGGCAATTAGTCATTACTTTTTCAAACAATGGCCCAGGGGTTAAAATAGCTGCCACCGGCATGGTGTCATCCAACATGGCAATAGGGCCGTGCTTTAACTCGCTGGCGCTATACCCTTCGGCATGGATGTAGCTAATTTCCTTCAGCTTTAGGGCGCCTTCTAGCGCTACGGGGTAGTTAATACCGCGGGCCATAAACAACAAGCTGGTATGGTGGCTAAACTGGCGGGCCACATCCTGCATGGGTTCTGGGGCAGTGGCCAAATAGGCATCTAACTGAGTAGGCAAACGCATTAACTCGCCTTTTAGCTCGGTTAAGCGGGCAGCGTCCACCGTGTTGCGAGTTTCTGCCAAGGCAATGCCCAACAAGTAAAACACCACCACTTGGGCGCTAAAACTTTTGGTAGCACACACGCTTACTTCCACGCCAGCGCGCACGGGCAGTACCACGTCACTCTCTCGGGCTAGGGTAGAATCTTCTCGATTCGTAATGGTGAGAACTTTGGCCCCTTTGGATTCGGCCAATCGTACCGCCTCCAAGGTGTCAGCGGTTTCGCCCGATTGAGAAATAGCCACCACCAGGGTGTGTTCATCAATAATCGGCTCGCGGTAGCGGTACTCGCCGGCGGATTCTACCGAAACAGGCACCTTGGCCAACGATTCAATAAAATACTTACCCACCAAGCCTGCATTTAGGCTGGTGCCGCAACCAATCACCACCAAGTGGTTTGCCTGGCTTAGCAACTGCTTTGCCTTAGCCGATTGATCCGATGCCACGAGCTCGATAGGCGCTTCTGGATGGAGGAGCCGCCCACTTAACGAGTTACGGATAACATCTGGCTGCTCGTGGATTTCCTTTAGCATAAAGTGGCGATACCCCTTTTTATCAATCTGCAAGGGGCTAGCATCCACAATGGTGACTTTAGGCTCTAGGATGTCGCCAGCCACCGTCATTAGCACCATGCCTTCTGGGCTTAGCTCCACCACTTCGTCATCATTTAAAAACACCACCTGGTTAGTGTGGGGGATAATAGCCACCGTATCGCTGGCTACCACATATTCCATTTGGTTACCGGCCTGTGGGCGTTGGCCCACCACTAACGGCGCATGGCGACGCACGACAAACAAATGCTCGGGGAAAGCTTTGTTAAGGATAACCAAGGCAAAGGCGCCCTGGAGTTGGTCTACCGTTTCGCGGATAACACCTCGGAAGGCTTCTAGCGTCTGTTCCGTTTGTTTTTCCCACAAATGCTCTACCAATTGGGCCACACACTCGGTATCGGTTTCGCTAACAAACTGGCGGCCTTCAGCCATCAAGGTTTCGCGCAGTAGATAATAATTCTCGATAATGCCGTTATGCACCACCGCAATTTGCCTATTCGTGCCCAAATGGGGGTGAGCATTCGCATCCGTCGCTGCCCCGTGGGTAGCCCAACGAATGTGCCCCATCCCTACCTGAATCGCCTCGCCGGTATCGCTGGTTAAGTTAGCATCCAAGCGGTCTACCAAATTTTGCAATTTACCGCTAGCCTTAACCACGTTTAGCTGTTGGCCCTTATCCAGCACGGCAATGCCACTACTATCGTAGCCACGGTATTCCAAGCACTTTAGGCTCTCTAAAATCAATGGCACCGGGTTTTGGCGCCCAACAAATCCAACAATACCGCACATGGCAACAAGCTCACTTTACAAAATCAGGGGTAAATTAAGCCTATTTTATGCGGTAAATCCCCCTGCGCCTAGCTATACCACCACTTCTTAGCCAAATCTTAATGCTACCTAGGCTATTCTGTAGGCGTCGCACCCACCGCCAGGCGAGGATCCGCCAAGCACTGGGCCAACAGCTCGTCTAAATCCTGCGGGGTGCGCCGCTCGTTAGGGCTAATATAAAACAGGCTGTTTTTAACGGCCTGGGCCTGCTGAGACAATGCCTGGGCCCGCTCCACCCGGTTATCCGCCATTAGCAGATTAATCGCCGTTGTCATCTGGGCCACGCCCGCTTCCACCGCTTTGGCATTCATTAACGCCAAGCCCATATTAAACCGAGCATCCACGTGGTTAGGGCGAATAAGAATAGCATTGCAATAATGCCGGGCAGCATTGGCCAACTGCACCTGCGGACGAACCCCCTTAAGCTGACCGGCCAACTGTTGATGGATAACCCCCAACTGGAACCGTGGCTTAAATTGGGCCCCATCCTTACCTAAGGAAGCCTGATAGTAATACCCTGCCCACTGCATTAGCCAATGGCGCACATTTGGGTTGGTTTCTTGGCCTGCGGCTTGTAAAAACGTGTGGGCCAAGCTGTTTAACAGCGCTGGGTCCGGTTCATCGCTACCCTGGGCCAACAACCCACGGTAAATAGAAACCGCATCACTCCGCTGGCCTGGGTAATGGGCTAACAATTTGGCATACCCTAAGGCAATATCACTATCTTTTGGGAATTGCTCTCGCAAGCGCTGCCAGGTAGCCACCGCATTGTCTGGGGGCGATGCTAATGCCTTGCCCTGCTTAGGTGGGTGGGATAAGGATTCGGCATACAAGCGGCCAATGGTTGCATTGTGAGGAAACTCATCCACCAAGGGCGCCAGGGTGGCCTCCGCGTCTGCCCACTGCTGATTATTCACCAGCCGCTGGCCTGCCCGCTCGCCAAGCCATTGGTTGGTATAGCCGTTTACAGGCGGTACATACAGGGCCACGCCTACGGCAATGGCACCCAGTATTAGTAATGTGAGTAATAATCGAAGCACGTTTGGCCAAGCCATCCGTTAGGCTGATAAACCATCCTATTGTAGCCTATTGGGCCCAGTTTGGTAGGTTCGCCTTACAGAAGTCCTATGCAAGGGGGACGGGCTGCTTCTCATCAAACGAGGTGTTCTCATCCGCCAATAACTGCTCTACCAAGGCGTCGGCATCCATCAGGGTCGTTCCCCCAGACAGTTGGGTGGCCCCCTGGTAAGCCTTAATCAACTCTTGCTCAAAAAATACCAGTGCTTCGTCTTCCGTCGGAATCACCGCCACTTTTTCTTCGCCCTTAAACACAAAGTAGTTGCCGCGGCCCCCACTAATGCCTAAATCCGCCCGGCCGCACTCGCCAGGGCCGTTGACAAAGCAGCCCATTACCGCAATATGCAAGGGGGTTTCCATCTTGTACACGCGGTCGTATTTGGCCACCATGGCCTCCACTTTGGCGGTAATGCCGTGCAAATCTATCGCGCAGCGCCCGCAAGCCGGGCAGCTTACCAAGTTGCTGCCACTTTCTCGCAGGCCTAGGCTGCGTAAAATTTCGTGGCCCGCAAACACTTCTTCAATACTATCCGCCGTTAAACTAATGCGGATGGTATCGCCAATGCCTTGGCTCAACAGCATACCCAAGGCCACACTGCTTTTAACCAGGCCCCGCTTCAGGGTGCCCGCTTCCGTTACGCCTAAATGCAACGCATACGGGATTTCTGTTGCCACCCGCTGGTAAGCCTGCACCGCCTGCATGGGGTCGCTAGCCTTTACGGAAACCTTAATTTGGTCAAAGTCTTCCTCTTCCAATAAGCGCACGTTTAATTTGGCGCTTTCTACCAGTTGGGTCACCACATCATCCGGGTATTGTAGCTTAATGGGTTTTTCCACACTGCCACCGTTTACCCCCACACGGATGGGGATGTGGCGCTCCTTAGCCTTGGCGACGACCTTTTTTAGGTAGTCTTTATTGCCAATGTTGCCTGGGTTTACCCGCAAGCAATGGACACCACTATCGGCCGCCATCAGGGCTAGGCGGTAGTCAAAATGGATATCCGCCACCACAGGGATAGGCGATTGAGGCACAATCACCTTCAGCGCCTCGGCGGCCTCTTTGTTGGGTACGGCCAGGCGCACAATATCACAGCCTGCTTCGGCTAGGCGCTTAATTTGGGTAATGCTTTCGGCGGTATCGCAGGTATCGTTTACCAGCATGCTTTGCACACTAATAGGGGCATTGCCGCCTACCGGCACGTTACCCACGTGTATTTGCTTGCTTTGGCGTCGTTGAATCATGGGCAGTAGTGTAAACCAAACCAGCCTATTAACCCATGGGTGTAGGCAAAACTTAACCTAACGGCCAAGGAAACCACCCTAAAATAATGTTAATTTAAATATATAACTAATTAAACAATTTACCACCCCTAAGGATCAAATTATTATGTACACTGCCAACCGCACCATGATTGCCCTAGCCACCATTGCCTGGAGCATTGGCGCCCTATTTAGCCCCGCCCACAGTGATATGGTGCCCCTACCCTATGATATGACCGCCAGCGACGAGGCTTACGCCATTAACCTGGTAACCGTTACCAACGCCGACGCTGGCTTTGCCCTACTGGCAAACGATATGCCCCCCGAGCCCAACGATGCGCCCGGCATGGTGCCCGTGCCTAAAGCGCCTGCCCCACAAGCCGCCCCAAGCACCCAGGCCCACCTATTTTGGCTATACGATTAAGATTTGGGTTTATAGGTACTAGCAGTGCCAGTTCCTCCGTTACCACCTTTTTTATCCTTGTCTACTACTTTATCCGGGTCTACATAAGTGCCCTGTGAAGTACGGACACGTTTTTTTTGTGAGCCATAAGTATTTCCAAACAAAGGGGAAAACGAGCGAAAAGCCACACTATTACTAAACATCATTAAATACCTTGTTATCAACATCAAAAATTATAGTGCCCACTAAAACACGCCTCCATAACTTAAATTGCCTAACCTGTTAAAATGGCGACTCCTTAATGTGGTTTAAATAGGCCGCATGTTTAAAGTATTAGCAACGTTTATTAACTATCCAACCCACTGCCTAAAACAGATATAGCCTATGCCCATCAGCATGCCAGCATACTCACACGCACGCCTTTTCTCTCTCGCCACCATACAATTTGGCGTGGAAATGACAAACGCCGAAAAAAAGGTACAACAACAAATTAAAGCTGCCCTTGATAAGGCTCCCAATAAAAAGGTCATTAAACGTAAGGTTGAAAATAATGATGGGCTAGACTTAAGTTATTTAGCAAACGAACCTAACTTTTTAGAGCCAATTATTAGGTCTATTGAAGCAGGGCGAATGGCTGCTGTAGAGATACGGAGCCCATCAAACAACCCTGCAAACCCTTCTCGCAGCACCGAGGTAAAGATATATTACCAATACGGATAACCCTTAAAATAAGTGGCGGAAGTGACAGGATTCGAACCTGCAACCCCTTGCGAGGCGACTGCTTTCGAAGCAGCTCCCTAACCATTCGGCTCACTTCCACCATGCATAAAGGGATATTTGTGGGGGCTAGCATACACAAGGCAGGCCACCACTGGCAAGGCATGGGCCAAAACCATTTTTTGCACAAACGTGGCCCGCGCCACTACTCGTGCTTTAGGCGGGCCAAAGTGGCTTCATCCGCCAGCACCGTGTGGTTGGTTAAATCAAACTGAATCGGTGTGACGGAAACACAGTTATTCCGTAGGGCAATCACATCGCTGTGCTCATGGTCATCGGTATTGACGATTTCGCCCGCCAGCCAGTAATACACCCCGCCGCGCGGGTCCACCCGTTTTTCATAGGTATCGCTATACATACGGTGGCCTAGCTGGGTAATGCGCACCCCAGCAATCTCGTGGGTGCTAACCGCCGGAGTATTAATGTTTAGCATGGTTTTAGGGGGTAAGTTCGCCTCTAGTATTTTGGGCAGATAATTGCATAAAAACTCGGCACTGGCGTTAAAATCGGCAAATTTTTCGTTCCCGTTCATTTGGCTAATGGCCACACTGGGGATGCCATTAATAATGCCCTCTAATGCCGCGCTAACGGTGCCGCTGTACAACACATCGTTGCCTAAATTAGGCCCGTGGTTAATGCCGCTCACCACAATATCGGGCCGAAAATCCAGCACCGCGTTTAGGGCAATCTTCACACAATCGCTGGGGGTGCCCGTAACCGCATAGGCTTTTTCCACCGGGTAGGGCACGGTTACTTCTTCTACCCGTAGCGGCTTATGGAGCGAAATCGCATGGCCCATGGCGCTGCGCTCTCGGTCTGGGGCAGCAATCACCACATCGTAAAACTTGCACAACCACTCCGCCAAGGTGTTTATCCCCTGGGCGTGGATGCCATCATCGTTACTGATTAATACCTTTAGCCGTTTGCTCATCCCAAAAAATCCCTCAACACACACAGTACCAGTGCTGTTATCATACCAGAGATGCACCCGCGCACTGGGAGCAACTGTATAATACCCGCTATTTACTGGACAATACCCCGCTCTAATGACTGCCCAACCTACCCTTACCTTTCGCTCGCTCCTGTCTGGCATCCGCTGGAATTTGGTAAGCTACGGCGTGATGGGGGTCAGTGGCCTGGCCATAAACGGCCTAATTGCCGCCATGGCCACCCCGGATGCCTTGGGCGTGTTTTTTCAATCCTTGGCGTTGTATACCTTTGCCGCCCAACTGGCCACCATGGGCGTGCATTACAGTGTACTGCGCCACCTCCCTGTCATCGACGATGCTGCCACCGCCGTCACCTGCATTCAATCGGCGGTAGTGCGCGTTATTGCCACCGCCACCGGTGTGGTGGCCTTACTATGGCTAGCACGCCCCTGGCTAGCCCACGCCTTTGATAGCAACCCACTGGCGTTATCGCTAACGGCCATGCTGCCGGGGGTGTGGTTATTCCCCCTAAACAAGGTGTTGCTCTGCGCCCTTAATGCCCAAGAGCGCATGGCCGCCTATGCCTTGTGCAACAGCCTGCGTTACGGGCTTATCCCCATTAGTATTGTGCTGTGGCTGTGGATGGGACAATCGCCCTACCAACTAACCATTGGGCTAACCCTGGCAGAAACCGGCGTGTTTATTGCCTTGTTATGGCAATGCTGGCCCCACTTGGTGCCTGGCAGCGCCAACAACACCGCATGGGCACCATGGTGGCGCACCCACGGAACATTTGGCCTGAAAAGCCTGCCCGCCGGCATGCTAAGCGATTTAAACACCCGCATGGATGTGCTAATGCTGGGCCTGTTTATGGCCGATAGTGTGGTGGGCATTTACAGTTTTATGGCCATGATTGCCGAAGGTGCCATACAACTACTATTGGTATTGCGCGTGGTGGTGGACCCCGTAATTGCCAAGGTGGCCAAACACGGCGATTTTACCCCGCTGGATGCCCTCATGAGGCGGAGCCACAAGCTTATCCCAGTAATGGCCGTATTATGCGGGCTAGGGTTATGGGCTTACCCCCATGGGTTAAAGGTATTGGGTATCCCTGCGGCTTACGCGCAGGCATGGCCAATTTTAGCCTTACTGCTTACCGGTATTACCCTGGCCGCCAGCACCCTGCCCTTTGACCGATTACTGCAACAATGCGGCCACCCTAGCAAGCAATCCGCGCTTATTGGCACAGTGGCCATTATTAACGGCATAGGCAATGCCCTGCTTATTCCGCATTACGGGTTATGGGGGGCGGCTATAGGCACCACCCTGGCCCACCTTAGCCTGGTTGTGCTGCTTCGCCTTGCTTACAAAAAAATTAAAAAAAGCCATGTTAAACCTATTTAATAATAAGAGTCTTCCTATATAATTTTTTTCTTTGAAGAGGGCTAACCCTCTTCACTCCCATTGGAGACAAGGTGTCTCCAAACCTCTCCCAGATACTGACTTACAGACGATACGCTTGCTGTTCGCCTTCCCAACAGCGGCTGCGCTTGCCAATTAATTTTCGCCACGGGCAATGCTCACTCGCTGACTGGTCTTCTGGGGTGTTGATGCTTCGCATGTTACACCCCGCAACGGCTTCAGCCGCTACCTATAGAAAATCGTAAATTTAGCCGGGTGTATGGTATGCAATACCCCATAATCAAATATTCAAAAAATTACTTAATTAGCGAAGATCCCGGTTGGCTTCCATATCAAACAGCATGGCGAATAATAGGAATTGCATGGCCATCGCAAAGCAAAACAGCATGGCCAGGGTGGTCATGGGCGGGGCATGGCCAAACAGTGCCCACAGGTACACAAACCGAATGCTCAACCCAATCCAAAACACAGTAAACAGCGCGCCCAATGCATAGAAAAACACCAAAGGGTGAAAATCGCGCACGATGTATTTCGTCCACAAGCGCCATAAAAAGCCACGCACCAACATGGTGCTGATAGGCAGCAATACCTTGGGTATCCGCATTTTGCTGGTTTCGCCCACATGGTACACCGGCTTCATGGGGATATCGCGCACTTTAAAATTGTGCACGTTTAAGCGCACCAACAAATCATTCGGCTGGCCGTAGCGTTTGTACATGTTCGTCCAACGAATCACCTGCAAAGCCTTTTTGCTAATGGCGGTATACCCACTTTGGCTATCCGCCACATGCCAATACCCACTGGCAATTTTAGTCAACAAGGATAGTACCGAATTACCCAAAAACCGCACCGGCGGAATAAGCCGACTGGATTTTTGGTACACCAACCGATTGCCCTTGGTATACTCCACCTCGCCTGCCACAATCGGGTCGAGTAATGCGGGCAAATCATCCGGGTTCATTTGCCCGTCGCCATCCATTTTTACCACCACATCCAAAGCATTTTCTCGGCACCATACATAGCCTGTAGCAATGGCACCACCTACCCCCTGGTTCGTTTCGTGGCGCAACAACGTTACCTTTGGGTAAGTCGTTTTTAAACTTTCTACCACCGCTACCGTATCATCTGTGCTGGCATCGTCAATAATCACAATGGTATCGATAAAATCCGGCGCACCAGCCACCACCCCTTCAATCTGGGTGGCCTCGTTATAGGCAGGCACTACCATCGCAACAGTGTGGTCGTGATACGTCATGGTGATTGCTTCTGTTCCATTCTTTCCATAATCCCAACACGTCCCATTTATCATATACTACCTTTACGATTGTTAGAGAGGTAGTGCCATGGAAACCAACTGGATAACCGGGCTAGGATTAATTGCTGGCGTTATATTTACTTTTTTGGTGACGCCCTACCTGCTTTACCTAGCCACCTGCCAGTGGCTACAACCCACCGATAAACAATGCTTGCCCCGTTGGTTTGCCCTGCATCTTCCCTTTGGGCCAATCGTTATTAGTGTGTTGCTATGGGGGCTGTATACGTTTTTTCCAGGCCATTCGGATACCTTTTATTTAAGCAGCGTAGGCAGTACCTTTGCCGCATTGCTGGTTGTGTTGGTTATTCAAGCCAAGCGGCAAGGGGTGTGCTACACCACCACCATGGCCCGCAGCCTACGAGACCAACTACGCGATGGGTGGCAAGATAAACCCCAAACAATAGGCGTGCTATTAAGCGGGTTAGCCTTAATTGCCCTACTATGCCAACTAACCGTTGCCGTGCAGCACCCCATTATTGGGAGCGATAGCGCCCAGTACGCCATGGTTGCCAACAAAGGGTATACGGAAGCCCGCTGGGATTTTTACCCGCTGATTGAACCCGACCCCGTCACCCAATTCGCCGATACCTCGGATCATCCCCCCACCTATTACATGCTAAAAATTTGGCACTACCTATTACAAAGCGATGGGCAACACGCTGGTATTAGCAAAGTGATTGAGCCCCTTATGCTAACCAACCTAGGGGTGGGGTTATGGGCGGGGTTACTGCCTTTTGGCTGGGTAGCCGCCGGGCTAGGCGGGCTATTGGTATTCAGTGTGCCTGCCCTACTAGGGCTGTCGCTCTACCACAGCATTGATACTTTTATGATTGCCGCCTACACCGCCGCCAGCCTATGGATGCTGGTAGACGTGTTGCCCAACCCCACCAATAAAAAGCTGATGATAAGCGGCTTATTCGGTGGGCTGGCCATGCTAACCCACAACCTAATTGGCCTGTTAATGCTACCCACCCTATGTTTGCTATACACCGCCGGCCTTTGGAAAACCATAACCAGGCCGCAATGGCTTAGCGCCGCTGGTTGGGTGGCCTTAGGGGCGCTTCCTTTTGGGTGCCTTGGGTTTGTGGCAAACCTGCTAACCCACGGGCAAGCCATTGGCACCAGCCTGCCACTATTGGATACCATTGACCAAATCCAATACTACGTAACCCGGCGCATCCATGTGCAAATGGGCACGGTTACCGATAGCCTACTCCACGGGGTGTTTCGGCAATGGAGTTACCTGCCCTACTTTGGCTGGGTGGCCTGGGTGGCCACAGCCATCGCCTTAACCCGTTGGAAAGCATTTTGGCAGCATAAAACCCTGCGGGCCTGCGCCGTTATTGTGTTGTTTTTTGTTCTGCTACTGGGTATTTCTAATCTGTTTGCCCGTGGCCGATTTTGCATTTTGGCCATTAACCCTCGCTACGGATTAGTGACCATTGGCTTTTTTATAATAATAACTGCCATTGGCTTGCAACAATTGTGGGCCTGGTGCCAGCACCAGCAACAACGCGTTATCGCCACACTCATTAGCAGCCTAATGGTTATTGGCAGTGTTGGGGTTGCTGCCAGCACCTTGTGGCACCAAAGCGCCTTTATCCGCGATGGGTATGCCACCGTGTTTGGCTCCCCCCTAGAGACCTGGAAAACCCACCCCACCGAAACCACCTTTCAATCCCTTGCCTTGGTGGATAAGCACGTTACACCCAACCTTACCCCTGGCGAATTTATGGTGAGTTCTGCCGCAGAAGCCACCATTTACTACCTGGGCATCCCGGCCATTAACGAATCTGGCAACCAACTGCTGCCCTTTTACAACGCCGCCAATGACAAAGCCGCCTTTAACGTCCTCACGGATTTAGGCATTCGGTATGTGGCCTACTACCCTAAGGTGTTCCACTCACTCCACGGTAACACATGGTGGGGGCCATTACTGGCCAACCCCAACGTGTTTACCCCCATTGCCCAACAAGGCAAAATGCGCCTATATCAACGGGTTAGCGATACTTATCAACCTTCCCAGTTCTTCAAGCCCGTGCAACCTTCTACCTTGGCCAAAGCGGTACAATCTGGTAACCGCACCTGTTACCTGTGGGCCCTTACCCCCGATATCCCCGCCGAGTGGGCCACCAACGGCACCCCTTTGCTGGTATCTGGCTTAGCCACCGGCAGCGTGGATATGGTGTTGGCAGACTTGGCCGACACCGACCCTACCCACCAGCAACAGCTGTGGCACCATATTGTGCCCCCTGGGCAACAACAAGTATTTTACAGCCAATTGGCCCTACCTAAGGCCATGGCCCAACCGGCTCTTGGCCTGTGCCCAGCCAAGCACACCCCGGCTATCAACATCCAAACACTACAACTGGCCCCCACCGTATGACGACACCATCACCCCACGCCACACCCACGCCAATAAAGGCCTTCCCACTCCTATCCTTGACCTTAACCTTGCTTACCCTGGGGGGGCTGTGGTGGCTGTGCGGCTATGGCTTCGATTTTACTGATGACAGTTTTTATATTGAATCCATACGCGCCCCCTTTGCCTACACCGAATCCGTAACCCAATTTGGCCCTGTGTACCACCCCCTGTTTAACGGGCTAGGCCAAAACATTGTTAGCATTCGGCAGGTGGTTATGCTGCTCACCATGGCACTAGGCACGTGGGTTAGTTATCGCTTTTTAGGCGTTATACAACACAGGCAATCCCAGGGTAATTCGCCACCATTGTACAACCAGGTACTGTTGGCAGCGGGGCTAGGGTGCAGCGCCTTATTATATGCCCATGCGTGGCTAATTACCCCCAACTACAACATCCTTTGCTTACAGGGGGTACTCCTCACCCTCCTTGGGTTACTCCACACCGAACAACCCAAAAACAATAAGGCCAAGTGGTTAGTGCCTTGCGTACTCATTGGCACCGGTGGCGTTATTACCTTTTTAGCCAAAATAAGCAGCGCCGCCGTGCTGGCGGTGGTGTGCTTATTCTATGGTGCGGTTCGCCCTGCGGTTAAGTGGCAGCACTTAGCAGGCAGTGCCTTGGTTGCCCTCATTCTTGTCATCCTATCGGCTTTTTTAATTGGCGGTAGTTTGGCGGGCTTTGCCAGCCGCATGGGCGATGGGTTGGCCTTATTGCAAGTGGCTAAAACCAACCACAGCCTATGGGATTTACTCCAGCCAGACCCGCTGCGCTTACCCCACCTGTTGCCTTTATGGCTGCTTGGGCTAACCGCCTTGGGGGGTATGGTCGGTCGGTCATTAGCGGCACAACAAAAGGTCTCGCGCCAATGGGTAAGCGTTTACGCTGCCGTGGTACTGGCGCTTTCGGTTAGCTGTTTTGTTGGCTTTGGTAAAGCCTTGGCCTTTTCTACCAAAATGGCCGGGGCTTTATTTTGGGCAGCCCCCATTACCTGCGCTTTACTCGGGCTATGGCTTACCAAGCAACCCAATGGTATACACCCCCTAAAACGCCAATGGCCCTTATTGCTATTGTGTTTTGTGCTCCCGTGCGTCTTTTCATTCGGCACTGGGGATAATATGTGGCACCACAATATTGCTGCCAGCATATTTTTGGCCTTGGCAGGCATTGCCTTTGTAGCCCACCACCCACGGTTAATATGGCATGGGGTTATTGTCTCTCAGGTACTAACCTTACTGGTACTTTCTGTGGCGTGGGTATACCCCTACCGCCAACCTGGCCCGCTATGGAGCAACACAGCCACCCTAACGCTACTTGGCAGTAACTCGCAGCTTATGGTTCACCCCAATTGGGTAACCTACCAACAGCAACTAAGGGCCATCGCTACCCCCCAGGGCTGGCAAGCAGGCACACCTTTATTAGATTTAACCGGCCACTCCACCGGGGCCATTACCCTACTTGGCGGTAACCCCGTAGGCCACCCCTGGATGATTGGCGGCTACCCTGGCAGCGAACCACTGGCCACCGCCATGCTAAAACGCCCCACCTGTACACAACTAGCCCGCGCCTGGGTACTCGTGGAGCCCAACGGCCCGCGCAAATTGTCGTCTACCCACCTGGCCGAATTTGGTGCAGCGCTAAACACCCATTACCATTTAGCCGGCACACTACACACACCACCGTATGCTGGCGGTATAAGCCAGCCACGGCAGCAATTTCTGTATCGCCCAACGGCAAGCGCGCATGTTTTAGCGGCATGCAACACCATACGGGCCCGCGCCAACACCACTTTGCAGTAATCCCCCTTATTTGAGACAATACCACCGTACCCACCACTGTGTTACTGGGTTGAGGAAGGGACACTACCGCATGGCCACCAAACACTGGCTACCTGTATTGCTATCGGCAGGCATTATTGCTGCACTAATACCCCCCATTATTAATTATGTGGTAGATAAGCCCGCCGCCATTACCCCTCAAGCGCTGGACGGTAAGGCAGCCTCGTTTGCAGATGCCAGCAAGGTATTTGCCAGTAGTTGTATGGCCTGCCACAGCAGCACCACCGTGTTGCCCTGGTATGCCAACATGCCGATTGCTCGGGATATTATTGGCGATGACATGGCCCAAGGCCGCCATGCCCTAAACATGGAAACCACCCTGTTGACGCCTGGCACCACACCCACCATGGCAACCCTTGCCCAAATAGAGCACGTGCTGAATAGTGATGAAATGCCCCCCCTGCGCTACACCGCTATGCACTGGAAGGCCATGGTAAACGGCAACGAAAAAGCCGCGATGCTGCAATGGATAGCCGACGAGCGCGCCACAAAAAACGCCCAACTGGGCGTGGCCGATGATTTTTTAAATGAGCCCGTCAGCCCTATACCCACTAACTTGTTAGCCGTGGGTGTAAATAACCCCAACAGCACCAAGGCCCAGCAAAAAATATGGCTAGGCAATAAACTCTTCCACGATACGGCGCTGTCTGGCGACGGAACCTTATCCTGTGCTAGCTGCCATGGGCTGGGCAGTGGAGGCGTGGATGGCGGCGTTAGTTCGACAGGTATCCGTGGGCAAGTGGGCCCCATTAATGCCCCCACCGTGTTTAACGCCGTGTTTAACAGCCACCAGTTTTGGGATGGCCGTGCTGCGGATCTTCACGAACAAGCCCTAGGCCCCGTAACCAACCCTATTGAAATGGGCGGCCATTGGGATGAAATTTTACCCAAGCTGGCAGCCAACCCGGATTATGCCAAGGCCTTTGCCACCCTTTACGGCAACAACCCTGCACCTTCCAAACCTACCGGTGAGGCGTCTTCCGCCAATGTGACCATTACCAAAACCATGGTGGCCGATACCATTGCCGCCTTTGAAGCCAGCCTAATTACCCCCAATAGCCCCTTTGACCAATACCTGCGCGGCAACACCACCGCCTTAACCAACAAGCAAATCCGTGGCTACGAGGTGTTTAAATCCATTGGGTGTACCCAATGCCATGCCGGTATTGCCTTAGGGGGCCAAGGGTTTAAAAAAATGGGCCAACGCAGCAGCTACTTTGCCGCCCGCGGCACCCAGCTAACCGATGTAGACCAGGGCCGCGCCAACGTAACCAAAAACGCCTTGGATACCCACTACTTTAAGGTACCCACCTTGCGAAACATTGCCTTAACAGGGCCCTATTTCCACGATGGCAATACCGCGACCTTAAGCAATGCGGTAACCACAATGGCAACACACCAACTGGGCAAAACCCTTAGCAAGGCAGACACGGCCGCCATTGTCGCCTTTTTAGAATCCCTAACTGGTGAATACAACGGCCAACAACTCACCCTAGAAGGCAGCAACCACGCCGAGCATTCTACGGTAATAACGCCCCCACAACACACACCCACAACACACGAATAGTTGGCCCCCTTTGGTTTTATTCAGCTTTTTAGCCTCGCTCGCCCTG
Organism: bacterium; assembly: GCA_030429585.1. Taxonomy (GTDB): domain Bacteria; phylum Cyanobacteriota; class Vampirovibrionia; order Vampirovibrionales; family Vampirovibrionaceae; genus JAUIEU01. Next base: position 974,440 of record JAUIEU010000001.1, read on the forward strand.
TTTATTGGTATAGGGTTAGCCTCCTCTAGCCAAAAGCAAAACACGGCCTCGGATTATCTGTTGGCCAGTCAAAACATCCCGCCATGGCTGGCCGGTCTCTCTGCCATTGCCACCTACAACAGTGGCTTTATGTTTATTGGGCAAATTGGCTATGCCTACCTATTTGGGTTGTCCTCTATTTGGTTATTACTCGGTTATATTGGCGGCGATTACATCGCCACCCTGGCCGTACACCGGCGATTGCAACAAGTGGCCTCTCAATCCGGCAGTCTATCTTATGTAGAAACCCTGGCCAACTGGATTAACGACGGCCCCATGCTATGGTTTAGGCGCATTGGCGGCCTGATTGTGGTGTTGCTACTGGGGGGTTATGCCGCCGCCCAATTTGCCGCCGGTAGCAAAGCCCTATTGGTACTGTTTGGCTGGCCCCCTGCCATTGGTATGGTACTGGGCAGCATTATAGTGCTTGTGTATTGCCTAGCTGGGGGTATTCGGGCATCCATTTGGACGGATGCTGCCCAATCGGTGGTGATGCTAAGCGCCATGGTACTCATGGCTTTTGTGGGTATTCAAGCCACCGGCGGCTGGGGCGATTTTATCCATCAACTACACGGGGTTTCGCCCACCTATATGGCGTGGTTTAAACCCGCCACCCAGCAGTGGGCTAGCCAACTGGGCAGCTTGGGGGGCATACTGGCTCCTGGCTTATTTATTATGGGGTGGGTGTTTGGTGGCGCCGGGGTACTGGGCCAACCCCAAGTAATGGTGCGCTTTATGACCCTGGCCAACGATAAAGACATCCCCCGTACCCGACTGTACTATTACAGCTGGTACACCGTGTTTTATGTGATGACGTTACTTGTTGCCATGACAGCCCGCTTGCACCTGCCGGATGTAGCCACCTTTGATGCCGAACTAGCCCTGCCCCTACTCAGCCAACAATTGCTGCCCTCTGTGGGGACTGGGTTAGTACTGGCCGGGTTGTTTGCCGCCACCATGTCCACAGCCGATTCTATTATTTTGGTGTGCAGCGCCGCCCTAACCAAGGATGTGTTTAACCTGCAAAGCAACAGCCAATGGTGGCCTAAAGTAGCCACCGTGGCCGTTACGGGTATCGCCCTATTGATTGCCCTAAATGCCAGCGCCAATGTGTTTGATTTAGTCATACTATCCGCCGGTACCTTGGCCACCGTGTTTGCCCCCATTATTATTGTGTTGGCCTGTAACCAGCGTGTAACCCAGGCCCAATGCTTTGCCATGATGTTAATTGGCGTGGCTATCCACTTAGGGTGGCGTTTTTCTCCGTTGGGTAGCTTATGCTTTGAGATTTTTCCTGGGATGATGGCAGGCCTAACAACCTACTATGCCACCCGCCCCTGGCTAGGCAAACGGACCAAAGCGTAACTTACGGCATAAGCCCTAAAATACCGTTGATCATTAACTGTACGCCCACGCACAACAAAATAAAACCCATTATTCGGCCAAAAGCTTTTAGCAAGGTGGGGCCCAGTTTTTCTAAAATAACAGGGGCCAGTTTTAGGGTTAGGTAACACGTTAAGGCCACGGCAAAAATAACAAAAAAGATGATCAAATAGTGCTTGGCGGTATTGGCGTCAGTCGTCATACCGATAATAACGGCAATGGCCCCTGGCCCGCTTAGCAACGGCATGGCCAACGGCGAAAAAGCCATACTATCCTTATCCACCGCCTCTTCTTTTTCTTCATCCGTTAGGCGGTCGCTTTTATTTAACCGCTCCAGGGCAGAGAGTAAAATCATCAACCCGCCCGCAATACGCATGGCATGGATAGAAATACCAAAGAAGGACAGAATAAAGCTGCCCGCAATAAAAAAGGCCAGCAAAATAGCCAACACATTACCGCTGGTTTGCCGGGCTAAGGTAGCCCGCTCTTTGTGGGTAAAGCCTTGGGTTAAGGTAACAAACACCGGGGCAGCAATAAGCGGGTTAGCCACCGAAATAAGCGACACATACGAACCAATGGCATAGATAAATAGGGATTTAAACAACATGGGGTTTAATTCAGCAATAAGGTTAGGGGGGCTATTATAATTAAGACAATGGACTATACCTCCACCAACCAATGGAGGCAATACCATAGGTATTCCGCCATAATGGTACAAATGGGCCATTACTGGCCACACAAATTACGGAGCATCCCCCCTGCCATGACCACACCACCCCCCAACACCCCGAACAACCCACCGTCTTCGGCAGCGCCCTTTCCAACAACCACGGCGCCCATGGCGTTGCAGCCTAATGTGCACCAACACACCTGGCCGGCTCGCCCCCAACCCATCACCTATATGGATACCCAAATGCTTCGCCTACTCGGGGCCGACAAACCGGTAGCAGAAATTGCCAACATCTTCCATATTGAAAAAGATGAATGCGAGTACCGCCTACAACACCTTTACCAAAAACTAGAATCCCCAACGGCAGAAGCTGCCCTGGAAAAAGCCAAGGCACTCTCGCTTATTTAGCATGGTAACTTAGGCCATCTGCCCGATCTTCTTTTGCTGATAATTCCGTACAGTAGAACCATTCATTCGTACCCTTTACAGCATATAGAGGTATACCCATGGCTGGCCAACATTACGGCGATATTAACGGGATAGTGCTTACCAATGTGGAAAGCGTCCCTGGTAAACAAGTAACCCAACACTACGGCCTTGTAAGCGGCAGTAACGTGCGTGCCAAACACATTGGCAGCGATATGATGGCTGGGCTAAAAAACCTAGTGGGGGGAGAGATCCAAGGCTATACCAAGCTGCTGGATGAAACCCGCCAGGAATCCATTAGCCGAATGGTGCAACAAGCCCAACAACTCGGGGCCAATGCCGTGGTTAATGTTCGTTTTTCTACCTCTTCGGTAGCGGCTGGTGCCGCAGAACTATATGTGTATGGCACCGCAGTACGAGTTGAATAAATGGGTTACTTACTCCACCTAAAACGATTAGTGGCTGTAACGGCCATGGTGTGGTTTGCCTTAGCCATTGCCCTGGGTGGCCATGCGCCGCTTGCTCATGCCCAATCCACCAACACGGTAAACCACGCATTCCCAGAGCTTGGGTTTAGTGTGGATTTACCCACCCAGTGGGCCCCTGCCAGCAATGCCACGTTTAACCAGCTTGCCCAACAAACCCAAAGCCCTCACGACTCTGAAGTATTAGCGGGCTACTTTTTACGTGAAAACAACCTTAACGCCGAAATCCAAGTATTTTACGACGATGATTACAGTGGGTTTCCGCAAGATTTTAGCGTATTAGAAGGGGAGCTATTTAAAGGCAACCCTGGCATGACTTTCCGTAAAAAATCGGCCGCAGCCATACTAAAAATAGACGACCCCAACGAGGGATTTAGCGAAGTAGCGGCACTTATTTATGGCAACAACCGAGTGGTTAGGTTATTTGTTTCTGTGCCTGCCAACGGGCCACAAACCGCCAAGCAAGTAACAAACACCTTTATTAATGGCTTCCAGTATGACCCTGGGTACCGATACAGCGATGTTGAAGAACCTGGCATGGGCCTTGAACTACTGGCCAACATACTTGGTTACGGCTTCTACATCTTTTTTGGGCTAGGTATTTTATTGGTTGGGTATGTGGGTGGCCGCTTTAACGAAGGGCGCCATTGGGCCTCTATAAAAAAGCGAGAAAAACAGCACCTACACCTGCCGTGCGTTACCAGCAAACTAAAGCATGTTACCACCCCAGAACAACAACAACAGGTAGAAAGTGCCTACATGGTGGCAGGCTCTGTGGTACTCTCTGATGATAAATTTAAAAAAACCCTGGCCAGTATTCGGAGCATATTTGGCGGCAACATTGCCAGCTACGAAACCATTGTAGACCGCGCCCGACGCGAGGCCCTACTGCGGATGAAAGCCCAGGCCATTGGGGCGGATATGATTGTAAACACCCGCATTGAAACCTCCTGTATTAATATGTCTCGTGGGGGTAAAAACGATGTGCCCACCACCATTGAAGTACTGGCCTTTGGCACCGCCGTCTCTTTTTCTGCCAACGCCGCCCGTTCGGCAACACCCCAGCAAGCCAGCACGGCCACCCACAACACCCCAGAAACCATTACCTTAGAGCCTTCTTCTGTGGCAGCGCCCACGTCATCTCCGTCGACCGTATCGCCAGGGTCTAGCCCCTTAGCGGCCCCTAACCACACCGCTGATATAACCGATACTTCGGCAACAGAAGACACCCTATTAGGCGATCAACTCCCCTATACCGCCCCACCTAACAACACCGCAAGTGGTAGTATTGATTTCAACAACATTTCAATACCCACAAAACAAAACAGCTTGTTTTTAGATTAAGGCACCTGGGCCATGGTGAATTTTCAACCTGTGGATTTGTCAGAATCCCCTAACGTTAATGTTAGTAATAATGCCCCCCTAACGGAATTTTTAAAGCTGGTGGGCGGCCTTATTGCCATTGTGCTTACCTTTATACTAGTAACCAGCTTGGTGGTGGATGCCGCCATATTATTAGTACCAGAAAAATTAGAAGCCCAACTCGCAGATACCCTACAGCCCCTTATCGCTGCTGAATATGACGTTATACCAACGGATGACAACACCCAGCAATTATTTAACGGCCTTACCCACCCCCTACCTAACCCCAACGCCTACACCTTACACTTGGTAAACGATGACGACACCATCAATGCCTTAACTACCCCAGGCGGGCATATTTACCTGTTTACTGGCCTGGCTAAAAAGCTCCACACCAACGAGCAGTTGGCCTTTGTATTGGGCCATGAGCTAGGCCATGCCAAACACCGCCACGTGATACGAAGCATGAGTAAAGGAGTTATTATTGGCGCAGCCCTGGGTATCCTTTTCCCTAATAGTAACGCCGTTGGGGATGGCATTGGCCAATTACTAAACGTGGGCATGTTGAATTATTCTAGAGACCAAGAATACGAAGCCGACACCACCAGCGTGGATTTATTACAACAACAAGGCCTAGACCCCGCTAAAGGCATTACCTTTTTTAACGTCCTCTCCAGCATCCGAAACGATGGCAGCACCTCCATTCTATCCACCCACCCAACGGATAAAGAACGTATTGAGCGGCTAGAACAATACTTGCAATCTCAATCTTAAAATCAAACGTTGGTTATGGCTTTAAAGCCCCCATTACACCACGCATTAGTTGGCGCCCCACCTGCGAGCCAATACTGCGCACCATGCTTTTAATCATGGCTTCCATTGGGGTTTGGCGGGTACTTTTTCGGCCAGGCTGTTTTTTAGCCTCTTTGGCGGCTTGTTTATCGGCCACCTCATCAGCCTGCTCAGCACGGGCATCCGCCATCCGCTTTTCCAAGCGCTCGTGGGCACTCTCGCGGTCAATGTCGCGCTCGTACTGGCCAAACAACCGGCTGCTTTGCACCATTTTTTGGCGCTCGGGATCCGTTAGTGGCCCCATACGGCTTTGGGGGGGGGCCATTAACGTGGGTTGGGGCAAGGTAGGGCGACCGTCCGCATCCAGCACACTCACCAGCGCTTCGCCCACGCCCAACTGAGGAATGGTTTGACGAAGATCCAGATCTGGATGCATGGGCATGCCTTTTACTAAGGCGTTTAACGCATCCTGGTCTCGCTCCGTGGTTACCCGCAACGCATGTTGGATGCGGCTACCGAGTTGGCCCAACACTTTTTGCGGAATATCGCTTGGGTTTTGGCTAATAAACACCAAGCCAACCCCTTTGGAACGAATCAGCCGGACAATGCGCACCACTTCTTCCGTTAAATCTTTAGGCAAGTCGGCAAACAGCAGGTGGGCTTCATCCACCATCACTACCATGCGGGGGGCCTCTAGGTCGCCTACTTCTGGCAGGGTTTCATACAATTCTGCCAGCAACCACAGCATTAACGCCGCATACAAGCGCGGCCGGTTAAATAGCTCCGTAGCATCCAGCATGTTAATGGTGCCGTAACCATTGGCGCCCCGTTGCATCAGGTCAAACAAGTCAATGGCAGGCTCGCCAAACAATTGGGGCACCCCATCCGCCTCCAAGGCAATCATCCGCCGCTGAATCGCCTGCAAGGTATTTTTCGGCAGGTTGCCGTATTCGGCAAGCAGTTCATCGTCACCTTCGATGGCAAATTCAATTAGGGTTTTAAAATCATCCCAATTCAGCAACAAAAAGCCGTTATCATCGGCTAGCTTAAATAGCGCTAGTAGCACGCTGTGTTGGGTGCTGTTTAAATCCATCAGCAGGCTTAGCAAATTGGGGCCCACCTCGCTAACCGTGGTACGGAACGGGTGCCCCTTGGTGCCAAACACATCCCACGCCACCATGGGCATGGCCGTAAAGCTAAAATCGGTTAACCCTAATTTTGCCAAACGTTCTGTAATTTTGGGGTGGGGCGCCCCTGCAGCACCAGTGCCGCTTAAGTCGCCTTTAATATCCGTCATTAACACGGGCACGCCTGCTTTGCTGCATTGCTCGGCCAGTACTTTGGCGCTAATGGTTTTGCCGGTGCCTGTAGCCCCCGCCACCAATGCGTGGCGATTAAGAATGCTTAAATCCAGCGCCATGGCTGGGTAAGGGGTGGTTTCGGCGTGGAGATGGCCTCCGAGAAAAGCAGCAGGCATGACAAATTAGATATCCTAATCAACGATTAATAAAAGAGGATTATGATACCAAAAGCATTACTTCATTAAATAAGCTGCCGTATCCTTCATAATTTGCCAGAACAAATAGTTGTTTTCATTAAACGACTCAATGGTTTGTTCAAACTTCCATTTTTTGAACTGTTTTAACCTTTCATTTAATGGTTGTTTTAGCCGTTGATTTAGAGTTAGCCCTATATTTTTATCCCTTAGATTATCGAATTTATACTTTTTAGAAAACCATTTTGAATTATTAAACATAAACCCAGATGTATGCTTTTCCAACTGAAATTCCTTTGGCAGAATCGTTTCTAAAGTATATTTTCCTGGCAAGGGATACTTACGCTTAAAATCTAAAGCCAGCGTATGAAGAAGATTCTTGTAATAGCGTCTTTCTAAGTGGGGTTTTTCGGCATTTAGGTACTGTAGAGTTGATTCAGTATTATTGAATAATATATCTGTAAACTGTGTACGAAAGTTGCCCGTTTTAGCAAACATTTCTATAGGAAACAATCCATTTTTAGTCTGAAAATAATGATGAATTTCATGGAGAAGTTGGGCTTCCATTGCTTTTTTCGAAGCTTTGTTACTATTAACTGCACCCCCCTTAATAATAACAGGGCGCTTTAAGTCAGAAGCCATTTCCATTAATTCATTATAACTTTTTGCTTCTAAAAGATTGATTCTTCCTTTTCGAGCTTTTCTATAAACAAACGACTTAGGAGAAAGAGGCAAAAAACAAGCAGCTATATTACTTTCTTCCATTTCATTTAAAATCTTTTTTCTAATGCCCTCAGGAAAATCGTCCAGATTAATAACTTCGACACCTTCCTGCTTAAGTCCTTTTAATTTTTTCTCAATCGTCGGATTATCTTTATGAAACTGTAGAACATCCTTGTTGGTTTGTTTAATCGCTTTTTTTCTATTTTTAGTACCTTGTATTAAGCCCACAGTACTTTTAGGTTCTGTTTCAATAGTTTCCTTCATACTTTTACGAAAAAGAACTTCATCTTGGTGATTAACACCATCTCTTTAACAGGTTTTGATTTTTTTAACTGTGCTTTACTGATGTGAGGGCGCCCTCTCTTCAAGCCAGCAATAAGCTGCTTTTTAAATATTTTTTTGGCTGCCTGAAGCCTCATTATGCTCTCAACTCTCTCTTAATACTACTTTGGGCTAAGTTGATAAACGCTTAAAACAAAAAAACTGTGCTAGTAAACCATTCGTTTTTTACAAAGTAATACCCGATTCTTCCCACAAAATATCATGGCTAATACCTAACGAAATGTGCTGCCAGGGAAGGGTATCCGCTTGGGCAAGAGGTTGGTGGATAATCCAATCCAGTGGGGGGTATTCGGCCACACCTTCTTCGCGTAGTTCTTTATCCGCCCGCTTTAAACTGCCTACACTACCCCCGTGCCGGTAAAACCGTTCCACCAATGGGGCCAGGCGTCTATCGCCACGAGAAAACACCGCCTGCACCTCATCCCACTTGGCGCTACTGGGGCGAAATTCGGCAATAAGCTTGCCCTTAGGCTTTAACCCTTTTTCTAACATGGCAAACCGGCGCTTAATATCCCCACGGGCCGTGCGTGGCATCCACTGGAAGGGGGTACCCCCCTTAGGGACAAAACTACTGCACCCAAACACCAGCTTTAGTTTTGGGTGCTGGGCTTTAATCTCAGCCAACAAGTCAATGGTGGCTTGCACATCATCGTCGGTTTCATCAGGCAGGCCCACCATGCCGTAAAATTTGATGCCTTTTAGCCCTGCCTTGCTCACGGTTTCCATGGCGTCAAAAATCTTATCCTGTTTAAGGTGCTTGTTAATGCGTTGGCGCAACCGCTCGCTGCCGCTTTCTATGGCCAGGGTTAGTTGTTGTTGGCCGCCCCGCATAAAGGTGGTTACAATGCGCTCCGTAATACGGTCTACCCGCAAGGCCGCCGCATTTAACCGAATAGGGTCGCCACCGTCGGCATCGCGTTTATCCATGCGTTGGTGCAACCCATCGCAAATGGCGTCAAACTCGGGGTGATCCGCGATAAGGGCCCCCAGCAAACCTATTTTGTGGGTATGGGTTAGGCCTGCATCAATAGTGTTTAAAATGGTTGCTGCACTGCTACCACGCGCCGGTAACATGGCATAGCTGGCCATACAAAACCGGCACCGATGCGAGCAGCCCCGCATCACTTCCACCAAAAACGTATTCCCAAACACGCTGTCGTCACTCAGTATAGGGCTGCTGGCAATGGTGTTTTGCATTTGTGCCGCACTCAACATGCGCTTCGTCACGGTGGCGGGCACGTCATCATAAAGCGGGTTGATGGTAGCCACCCCAGCCTCTGGCCCGTGGTAGGCCACCGTATACATACTGGGCACGTAACAGCCCGCAATGTTAGCCGCCAAATAGCGCAATTTTTCCTGGCGAGACAAGCTAGACGCCGATAATTGCTGAATAGCCGCCACGCACTCCATCAGTACCTCTTCGCCTTCGCCAATTAAAAAAAAGTCGAAAAAATCAGCGAAGGGTTCGGCGTTCGTCATGGTAACGGGCCCGCCGGCAAATATCAGTGGTTCGGCGTCGCCTCGTTGGGCTTGGTACAAGGGCACCCCGCAGGCATCCAGCATTCGTAAAATTTCGGGGCCGTCTAGTTCAAAGCTAAAACTAAACCCCATCATGGCCACACCACGTGGGTCAAAGGTCTCTACCGTATCACCATACACACGGGTTGGGTTCACGGTGGGGGCTTCATCCAATTGACGAAACAAGGCCAAATACCCCAAGCTAGACATGGCCACATTGCGCGGGGCAGGGTAGCACCAGGCAATAGGCAAGGCATCCTTGTTAGGTACAGCCGGGGTATACAGTACGGTTTCTGGTAACGTCATCCTACTTAAGTTGGAAGACAGCATTCACCACCGCCGTCACTTTTTTATCGATAGTGCTGGTATCGTTCATGCCATAGTCGCTCACATCGGTGCTATCCGTTGGGGTAATTTGAAACACCCCCATATTGACAGACCGCAAAGCACCCACACGGGCCCCGGTTGCGCTGGCCATGCTTTGGGCACGAGCCTTGGCATTTTGGGTGGCCTTACCTAAAGCATCAACCTTAAGTTCATCTAACTTGGTGTATAAGTACTGGGGCGATTCACCTTGTACATTAACCCCGGTGCTCAGCAGTTCGCCCACTTGTTGAGCAATGGTTTGCACCTTGGCCACATCATCGCTGGTAACCGTTAGGCTTTGGCTTAAGCGAAAGGCATTCACCTTGGCGTAATCCGTATGGTTATACTCTCGGTGGTAAATCGGCATAATATCCACTGCGCCCACTTCGGTAGCCTTAGCATCGATGCCTTGCTTCGTAAGCCAGGCTTTTAAGGCCGCTTTATCTTTATTCAACGCCGCATACGCCGCCTGGCGCGTGGGGGCCGTGGCTTCTAACCGGCCGCGCCATACCGCCCGATTAGATTGCACTGGCTGGCTATACGCCCCGGTAACCACAATGCGCTGATTTTCTGCAGCCTTAACGTTACCAACCGCCCAGCCTAGCAACAGCACCGCCAGCATAATGGCCAGCCCCACCACAATAGACGATAGCACACGCTCGGATTGCCAATGGGGGGATGAAAACATACCAAACAGCCTCGCTTTAATATCTAACAGATGGGGTTTGCCCTGCAAAAACTATCGTTTAGATAACGCTAAAAAACGTTTACAGGGCAGGCATTCCCCTAAATTGTAACAAAAACATCCTATCTATTAGCAATTCTTCTATTAAGATTGTTTTTATTATTATAAGTATTATTGTTCGAGACAATCGAGAGTTTATCGTTATGACGTCGCATCCCATTATGACGGGTAATGCTGCCGCAGCTGCAGGCAACCCACATGCACAAGGTATTAGTGGTTATTATGGTGGCTCACAAGCCCAACATGGTGCCCCCCAAGCATACGGTAGTGGCCAAGCCGCTAACTGGGTGCCCTACGGACTAGGCCAAATCCCCGATGATTTATCGGCCCTGTTCCGTGTAGCGGCCCACGATGCTTACAGTGGTGTGGACCAATACGGCCACAGCTATATAGATGGAGACCTTGGTATTAAGGCGTTATTCTTTCCGGATGACCCGGCTGTTAAACCAATTTTAGAACGCCCTTACTTAAGACAGGCCCTGATTGACTACACCAAGTGGGATATCATGGATGATTACCAAATTAACGGTTCGCCTGCTCGCCAAATTTTTTCTGATGTAATGTACTACGGCACTGGTATTAATATTAAACAACAATTGCACCAAGCACCCCTGCGCAATGCGGATTTAAGTTGGGCCGCCTTACAACGCCCCAATGTAGATAACGGCAATCCAGAGGGCTTCAGGATTCAAGCCGAATGGATGGGATTAAGCAATAACGAACTTGGCGCCCTGGTTACCGGTGGACATGACTTTCTACCTAACCCCTTAGATGATCTCAACTTTAACGGCAGCACCTTAATCAATGCCATGAATCACCCCTTACACCCAGATTATGCCAATACCCAAGGGGTACCCGGCTTAAAAAATTACTTCCAAACCCTAGTTGGGCGCGATGTAAACCAATTTGGCACCCTGAACGGCTGGCACCTAGCCCAAGATATGACTCGTGCCGTTCTAAAAATGTTTTATCGCTAAAACAACCGGCTATTTCTTGCCTAAAGAACGTTGATAGAGATTTACTGTATTCTCCATCAATGTGGCAATCGTCATGGGGCCGACGCCACCAGGCACGGGGGTAATATAGCTGGCCACGGTTTTGGCACTGTCAAAATCAACATCGCCGCATAGCCGTCCATCTGGCAAGCGGTTAATGCCCACATCCAGCACTACGGCGCCGGGCTTTAGCATACTAGCCGTTACCATATTCGGTTGGCCTACGGCCGCCACCACAATATCGGCTTGCTGTGTATGGCTAGCTAAATTTGCCGTGCGGCTATGGCATAAGGTAACCGTGGCATTGGCCGCCAACAACAACTGGGCCATGGGCTTGCCCACAATGGTGCTTCGGCCAATCACCACCGCATGCTGTCCAGCAATCTCAATATCATAGTGCTTTAAAATACTCATCATGCCGGCCGGTGTGCAGGGTAAGGCTTGGTAAGGGATATCATCCCCTGCCAGCAAGCAACCCAAATTGTACGGATGGAAGCCATCCACATCTTTATGGGGGGCCACTGAATGCAGCACGGTTTGTTGATTAATATGGCGAGGCAAGGGCAACTGCACTAATATGCCATGCACCGTGGCATCCGCATTAAGTGTGGCAATGAGGGCTAACACATCGGCTTCGGTCGTGTTGCCCGGCAAGGTAATGAGTTCAGATTCAAGGCCAATCTCCTGGGCCACCGTGGTTTTTCGGCGGGTATACACCTGGCTTGCCGGGTCATCGCCTACCAGTACCACCACCAGCTTAGGGGGGTGCTCGTCTGTTGCACGTTCCGCGCTTAAGCGCTGCAATACCGTCGCCAATTCGGCCAAACGTTGCTGCGAGACGGCTTTGCCATCGAGAATTTGACCAGTTGCTTGCGTGGATGCCATAACAAAACCCATGCCTTAACAGGCTAAAACAAACCCAATAGCAGCAGTGTAGCCAAAAGGTAGTTAAAACCCAACGGAAAACGGAACCAACGAAAGGATTTAGGCCGAAGCGGGCGTCACAGGTGGCATCGCTTCAGCCTCAATAAAATCCGGGTCGAAGGCCCGCATTTTATCGTCGTCAAACATACCTTCCCAGCGGGCCACTACCGCTGTTGCCACGCAGTTACCTAACAGGTTCACACTCGTGCGGGCCATATCTAAAATGTGGTCAATCCCTAAAATCACGGCAATGCCCTCTAACGGTAGGCCAAAGGTGGTTAAGGTACCCGCCAAAATCACCAACGAGGCCCGCGGCACTGCCGCCACGCCCTTACTGGTAATCATCAAGGTCAGCACCATCACCAGCTGTTGCTGTAGGGAGAGTTCTACCCCCGCCATTTGGGCCACAAACAAAGCCGCTAACGACAAATACAAGGTGGAGCCATCCAAGTTGAAGCTGTACCCTGTGGGCATTACAAAGCTTACAATACTTTTAGGTACCCCAAAGCGCTCCATCCGCTCCATGGCTTGGGGCAAGGCCGCCTCGCTGCTGGCGGTACTAAAAGCCAGTAAAAATGGGTCTTTAACCGCTTGCACCATGCGGATAAACGGAATTTTGATGATGGCGCACACGCTCACCAACACCAACATAACAAACAGCAGTAACGCAAAGTACAGGCTGCCCACTAGTTTGGCGTACACATACAAAATACCCAGGCCATTTTGGCCAATGGTAGCCGCCAGTGCACCAAACACACCCAAGGGGGCAAAGGCCATCACCAAGTTGACGAACTTAAACATCACTTCCGCCAGGCTATCTAGGGTTACCAGCATGGGTTTGGCTTTATCCCCAGCGGCAATAACCGCCAAGGCGAAAAAGGTGGCAAACACCACAATCTGCAAAATATCGCCACGAGCCATAGCATCCACCACACTGGTGGGCACCATATGCAAAATAACATCCCAAAAATTACCCTGCTGTACCGTGTGTGCGTTACTGGCAATGGTGGCCAGCTCGCCTGTGGCGGCTTCGCTAGCACTTAGTAACACACCCGCCCCGGGCTGAAACACATTACCCACAAACAGGCCAATGGCCAAGGCAATGGTCGTGGCCACTTCAAAATAAATAATGGTTTTTAACCCAATGCGCCCCAAGGTTTTAGGGTCGCCGTGGCTAGCAATACCAATTACCAGGGTGGCAAAAATCAACGGGGCAATAAGCATTTTAATCAGGTGCAGGAATAAGGTAGCCAATGGCTGCAATTGCACCGCAAACTCCGGTACGGCCACCCCTACAACAACACCCAACACCAAGGCCATAAACACCTGTAATGTTAGCGATGGCTTTTGTTGCCACCAGCGTTTAGGGGGCAATTTGCCTAGTGTTGTATCGGCAGCAGCAGTACGCGCAGGTGGTGTCATAAAATACAATCCCAAAAAATGTTAAGCCAGCATCAAACCCCATCAGTATACCGAGGACACTATCAAAACAACAGTATCAATCGCACAGTAACCGTTAATGTGCTAAACGCATGAATATGGTAAACACACGAAACACAGGGGGTGATACCAGTATTAAGACGCCAACGCCCCCAATTGTGCCCCTAGTTGGCTTATTTGTAACAATGAAAAAAAGGGGCAGGCACCAGTCTGCCTACCCCAGTGATGATGTTCGGTATGGGAAATTAAAAAATAAGTTATAGGTAATTAGTTAGTGGATGCTTTTAACCATTGCTCTGGTGAAAACGCCATTTTTAGGCGATGTTTTACCGTTTCCACTTTGCCCATCCAGGCTTCCACCCGGTTTAGCATCATTAAGCTTTTAGCATAGGCGGCCAGGTTGGCATTGCATTTTTCGCCACCAGCAAACTCTTCCAAAATATTAGTAGCATCTCGGTGGTGGATAAACACATTACCAAAGGCTGCTAATACGGCGTTCTCCATTTTTGGAGAAATACCAATGCACAACTCCAGGGCCAAAATTTTAATCAGCTCTTTATCGTTGGTTTCTCGTGCTTGGCGGGCCATGGCCAAAAAGCGTTGGCGTTGGCTTTTGCTGTAAGGGCCGCCGCGGCGTTTTTCCATGCGGGTAATGTAACCCTTCACATAGTTTTCTTCCAGGTTAATATTGTCCGTTTCAATAGCGTCTAGCATTTCGCTATATTTTTCATCCAGCTCTTTTAGGGCATTTTCAGCCGCTTCGTGCTGGGCATTCTGGCGCTTTTTCTCACCTTCGTCGCTTAATTGCGTCATATCTTCTACCGGGGTTAGCAAGCCCAGCAACGAGGTTTCTTTCGCGTCAGAGACAGATTTTTTTTGGATAGCAAATCCAGACCGAACAGCAGTGATCATCCGTTTTTCTAGTCCTTAAACACATCAATAAAAATAACAAGGTTAAAACACCACCCACACTGCATATTGTGCGGGCAAACCATTCAACAAGGTGTCGTCAATATCTATCTAGCAGAATGATGTTTGTAACAAATTACTTAGCTCTAACAGAATGTAAACATCTTGCCTGCCAAGGGTTTCCAAGAGTTTTCTTAGGAAAGTAAATGGATTGTAACAGAGAATCTATACGATTGAAATAGCATATTCAAAAATAATTTGTTTTATTTTTGAATATTAGAAAAATGGCGATGTTTCATCGTCAGCTAGCCAATAATCGCATGCAACCACTTGCCCACTGCAGCCACATCTGCTAACCCGTACTGGGCACCCGTTGTAGCCTGCCCGCCAACGTGTATACCTGCCCCGCCCATGCGCGCAACCGTCGTAAAGCCAGCATCATCTGTTTTGTCATCGCCTACAAATAACAACGTGGGTTGGGCGTTACCCGCCACAAAGGGCTGCCAGTAGGAAGTAATTTTTTCAATGCCCGCGCCTTTGTTAAAGGCTGTGGGGACAATCTCAATTACTTTTTTACCGGCTTGCAACCTAAACTGGGCCTGTATCTCCGGCGATTCTTGGTAATGTTGACGAAAAATAGCTTCTGCCTGTTGGGCCACATCATCTGCCGCCTGCCGATAATGGAGCGCAAAACAATGATGTTTTTCTTCAATGGCTAAACCTAGGCCTAACCATTGCTCCGGCGGATACGCCTTACCCAAAGCCTGGGTAACATGGGCCATAAACGCGTTAGAAAGCACCGGGTACGAATCCGATGGTTTCTCCGCCCAGGTATACGCCTTGCTGTTAGCCTGCCATACTTGCATTTCGCCACCATGCAACCCACACAATACATCCGGGGTTAAGGCATGTGGGGCCATAAACCCCTGTAGCTGGGCAATATTACGGCCACTCAGCAATGCCCAACGGATATGCTCATGGGCAGAAAGATTGGCTAAGGTCGCCGCCATCGTGTCATCCAACATCGCGTCTTCTGGGCGAGCCACAATGGGGGTGAGGGTACCGTCATAATCCAACACCAACCACAAGGGGCTATCCTTACTGGGAGCAGGGAAGGTGTCACTCTGCACAGGGGGCAGGGCATCGGTGGGTACGGTAATGGTCATAAGGAGTGGGGGCTTATCTATACTGACAAAATGAACAAGTACAGGTTACACGGCTTGCCGGGCCACCACCGCCTGCTGAAAAGCAGCCAAGTAGCTATTGACCCAATAATGGATGTCTCGCGATTCCACCTGCTCTCGGCAGGCTGCCATCCGCGATTGCTTTTCATCACTCGGTAGGGTAAGTACATTATAAATGGCTTCTTCCATACGGTGTTGGCTGTATGGGTTTACCACAAAGGCCTCGGGCAGTTCATCGGCAGCGCCTGCCAATTCGCTTAAAATTAAGGCGCCCCGGTTCTCTTGCTGGATGGCGCAATACTCCTTAGCCACCAGGTTCATGCCATCGCGGATAGGGGTAACCATGGCAAAATCGGCAGCCATAAAGTACGGCAGCAATTCATCTTTCGTAAAATTGCGGCAGAAAAACTGAATCGGCGTCCACGTGCCTTCCGCCAGTCGCCCGTTGATGCGGCCCACGGTTTGCTCCACATCATCCCGCAGGGTTTGGTAGGTGCCTACCTTGGCACGACTTGGGGCCGCAATTTGCACAAACTGCACCCGCCGCTTAAATTCTGGGTATTTTATAAAAAAGGCTTCCAAAGCTTCCAAGCGCTCAATAATGCCCTTGGTGTAATCCAGCCGGTCCACCCCAATGCCTAAAAAACTAACGCCTAAGCGCTCGTAATTCGCCCGAAGTGCTTCGGCCTGGGCTTGCATGGCGGGTTGGCTGGCCTGCTGCTGCAAGGTCGCCACATCCAAACTAATCGGGAAGGCGCCCACCGTAATCACACGCCCATCCGTTCGCACCTGGCTAGTGGCCATATCCACGGTGGCCTCGTTAGGTAGCAATTTAGCCACACATTTTAAAAAGTGGTTGGCATAATCGCGGGTATGGAAGCCAATTAAGTCGCTCCCCAGCATCCCGCGCAACAACTCGCGGCGGTAGGGCAAGGTACGGAATAACTCGTAACTAGGGAAGGGGATATGATTAAAAAAACCAATCCGGTGTTGGGGCGATGCTTCCCTGATTAACTGAGGCACCAACAGTAACTGGTAATCATGTACCCACGTCCAATCGCCAGGCTGGGCATTGGCCATCACCGCATCGGCAAATTTTTGGTTAGCGCTAACATAGTTGGGCCAGTTTCGGCTTTCTGTAAAGTTACACTGGCTTACAAAATAATGGAACAAGGGCCACAACAAATCATTGGCAAAGCCATTGTAATAATAGGTAATTTCTTTTTTAGTAAGGGGTACCGTGGCCACCGTATAGGGCAGCTCGCCCTTATGTTCTTCCAACGCAGTGCGTTGTTCTGGCTGCAAGGGGGTGGCCCCTTCCCAGCTAATCCATAAGCCTTGCACGGCGGTAGTGCTGCTATCCGTATTTAGTACGGGCTCTAACGCCGTCACCAAGCCGCCGGTTGTCATGTTTAGCCGGTAGTGGTTATTCTCCTGCACCAACTCATACGGCTCTCGGTTAGTAACCACCACCAACCGATGATTGCTTGGCAAGGTATGGGGGGCCGTATCGATGGGTTCAGTGGCAGGGTTTAACGTAGGCATGGGGTAAGGGGTACCAGGGTTAGGGCAGTTGGTATAATAGGCAGAAGAAGAGGAAGGGGGAGGGATTCTAAACCCTTATGGCGCAGACAGGGCGGACGGATCCATCTCTAGTAGAGCCATATCGTTATGGGCAGCCGTGGCGGCTGGCAGCCAAAAGGTCACCATAAATTGTTCGCCCGTTACCGATGCCGTAATGGTACCACCCATCGCCTCTACTAGGCCGCGGGTAATAAACAGGCCCAAGCCCGTACCACGCGTGGTACGGGTAGTGGTATCATCCATCCGCTTAAATTTTTCAAACAGGCTGGCCACGGCTTCCGTACTGGCGGGCAAGGTTTCTGGCGGGCAAGGGTTTGCCACCGATATGGCCCAACCATTGGTCTCTTCTGGATTATCCGATTGTGGGGCAACAGCAACGGTAATGGTTTCGTTGGGGGTGCCGTATTTCATGGCATTATCCAGCAAATTCACCAACACTTGTTCTAGTCGGTCGCTATCCGCCAGCACCATAGGGGCAGGGGCATCGTCCAGGGCGTCATCATCATCCTTACTGGCATCCACTGGGTCAACCTCAGGGAAATCCAGGGTAATCCCCATGGGGGCTTCATCTCGCTGGCTTTGCAACACCAACGCCCGAGAGCGTTCCATAATAGGGCGCAACTTAACCGGTGCCAACGCTATGCGCAGGTGGTGCTGCTCCAGCTCTGGAATCACCAGCAAGTCATCCACTAGCCGGTTTAGCCTATCCGCTTGGCGCTTAATGGTTTTTAAGCTCTTTAGCCGCATGTCTCCATCCAGGGTATCGTCATAACGGATTAACCGAGAGGTGTACCCTTTAATGCTGGTAAGGGGGGTCCGCAGCTCGTGGCTTACCGTATCAATCAGGTTGCTTTTCATCTTATCCAGTTCGGCTAATTTATCGTTTGCGGTGCGTAGCTCTTGGGTTAGGGTTTCGCTTTCTTCCCAGGCTTCTTCGCGGCGGCGGCTCATTCGGTTAAATTCGCCGGTTAAAAAGATAATCTCAAAGGGGGTAAACCAATTGGTAATCAAACGGATTCGGCGAGAATAGCGCCCTTCTGCCAAAGCCTGGATACCTTTAATAAGCTGCCGAAAGTTACGCCGAATACTAGAGGTATACACAAAGGTGAAAGTGCCCACCAATAATAAATGGGCCAAAATAAGCAACAAGGTTTGGGTACGGGCCCGTTTTACATACTTTTGCCGCACCTCATAGGGCGATTCCACCACCACGCCCCAGCCATTGGGCAGCTTCATTAATACTTTTTCTACCGGGGGGCGGGCATCGTCTTCATCCACCACCTCGTCTTTAATCTCTTGGCGCCATTTAGCGGGCAACGGCAGCTTTTCCCACACCCAATAGGCCGCCTGCTGCACCGAGCCCGTCACTGGCGAAAGCCATTCTGCCACGCGTTTAAACCACAAAGGTTTTTCTGGGCGGGCCAGTACTTGGCTAACCCCTGGCCGCAAGGAGGTAAGCGCCTGCTGCCAATCATCACCATCATCCATAAAAGGCGTTGCCGAAGTGGTGGCCTTGTTGGCTAGCGCCTTTAAGCGTTCGCGCATCACCGCATCCGGCCCTGCAATTAAATTGCCGTGGGCATCCACCAAAAAGAACCCCTTATCTAGCTTGGCATTTTGGGCATGCACCACACTGGTTAAGTAGTTGGCCTGTGTTCTCAGCACCATAACGGCTGGGCCATTAGTGCTGTCTGTTAAATGCTTATCTGGCAGGGCTTGCTGCAATTGCAACACATAACGCACCGCTTTCTTGCCTTCTGGTACGGCCTGCAAGCGCACCACCGGGTTAGGTTGGGTAGCACCGGCAGACATAACCGCAGGCAGCAAACCACCCGCCTTCCCCAAAGGAATCTCTGGCCGGGTTAGCGAAATGAGCCGCTCGCCCCCCGCCGAATACAGGCCAATGGCATCCACCTCGTTAGGCAAGGCCAACACCTGTTTCAACACGTCACTGGCCGATCGGTCGTCTCGCAACCCATCGGCGACCACCTTGCCAATAAGCCTGGCCTGGGCTTGCTGGCTGGCCATTTGGGCAGAAATATCCGTGTAGATAATTTCGGCAGTATGCTCGGTAAAGCGCACCAGTTCTTTTTTTAAGGCTTTTTGGTTAATGCCATAAATAATAAAACTAAGGGTAAGCAGGGGGATAAACACCACCAGGGCCACGTACAGCAAAATTTGCTCGTACAACCGCAGGGCGGGTAGCTTTTTAGAAATTGCCTTAAGGGCCATAGTAATAGGTTCTACCGTTGGGCGGCCGGTTCCGGCGAAGGGGCATCCATGGATGGGGTGACCGTATCATCCTGGGGGCTGGCCTGTTGGTAAGGGTTAAGCCGGTAACCCACATTGGTAACCGTTTCCACATAAATGGGTTTCTTGGCATCGTCTTCTATTTTTTGACGCAACCCACCCATATGGACCCGTAACATGCGCACATCTTCGTCGGCATCATAGCCCCACACATCTTTTAGTAGAGTGGCCAAACGTACGGGTTCGTTGGCGTTTTGCATAAGGCAGTATAAAATTTCAAACTCGGTAGGGGTTAGCTTAATGCGCTCGTCGTTCACGCACACTTCTAACGAAGTAGGCAGCAAGCGAATATCGCCAGCTTCCAGGCGCTCTGGTGTTTTAGGCAACACATCCGCCTCAATCGGGTTTTGGGTTCCCTTACCCGCCTCTCGGTTAAGGGCCCCTGTTCGCCGAAACAAAGCCCGCATCCGCACCATTAGCTCTTGGAATTCAAAAGGCTTTACCAGGTAATCATCTACCCCGGCGTTAAACCCGCGCACCTTATCCGCCAAGGTGCCTTTGGCGGTTAGCATAATAATGGGCAATTCCTTACCATTGGGCAGGTGCCGGATTTTTTGGCAGGCCTCGTACCCATCCATGCGGGGCATCATCACATCAATAATCATCAAGTCGTAGGCGGTTTCCGTCACTTTTTTAACCGCCGCGGCCCCGTCCGCTGCTGTGTGCACGTCAAAGCGCATCAGTTCTAAATCCAATTTTAGCAGGTCGGTAATTTCCGGGTCATCATCGACTACCAATATGCGTACCATGGCCAGGTTCCTATTTCGCGGGGTTGGGGGCTGCTACTGCAGACAATGGGTTTACATTATAAGCCAGTCTGGCCCCGGTTTCCAGAATTCCTCTATAATAAACCCCATGAACACCCAAACATTACCCCAACAGCTTTATGCCGCCCGCGGGGCCACCACCGTTGCCCCCCACACCCCTAAGGCCTACACCACCCACCTAGTGGCCCTATTAACCACCCTGTGCCAAGCCAACCACATTACCCCACCGGCTATTGTGGCGGTGTGGTTTACGGTTACCCCGGATTTAACCTGCGATAACCCAGCCCGCATTGCCCGCACCCACCTGCCTGGCTGGGAGCACGTGGCCATGCTGTGTGCCACCGAACCCACCGTGGAAGACACCCCCCAGGCCACTTACCCAAGCCATTGTGTACGGGTGCTGATTCAGTGGTATGGGGCCCCTGGCCACACGCCCCAATTTACCTACCAAAACGGCTGCCAAACCCTGCGCTCCTAAAACACACCGTAACGATATTGTTTAACCTTGGTTGGCATTGAGCTGAGCCACCAGGCCGTTTAAGGCATTACCCTGGTTTTGCATTTGGCTGTACACCCGCTCCATTTGGGTAAACTGCTGCCGTAGCAACTGCTCCCTGGATTCTAAGCGGCGCTCCATCGCCTCTATTCGGTCATTCAAGCTCTCTACCTGGCTATCAATAGAGTTGGTTTTCCCCACAAACAGCCCGTCTTCCGTAGGGTCGGGGTCATCTTTAGTGGCTTGCTCTAATAGGCTTTGCAATTGCTCTAACATGCCGCCGGTGCCTGTCATCAGCAGTTCCACTTCGGCAGGGTTGGTGTTTAAGGCTTCTTCTAGCTTGGCGCTATCCACCGTGTACACCGCAGATACCCCTTCGCCATTGGTAGACCCTACCGCCCCGGTGCTAATGCCAATGGCCGCCAGGTTGTTAAATTCGGTTAGGCCCAGCCCATCAATAGAAGACGACAACACCCCTCGAATATCGCTTTTAAAGCGGGTCATGCTGGATTCGCCCTTTAGGTAGCCATTCCCTTGAGGGTCGGTTTGCTCGTTAATAAGGGCAAACACACTGTTAATATGCTTAACAAACTCATCCACCTTACCGGTTAAGGGTTCATTATCTCGGCTAATGGCAATTTCAATAGTGTTGCCCACATCGGCAGATTCTAAATTGAGGGTAACGCCCTCTAGCCCTGTAATTGCATTGGTAACGTTATTGCTGGTGCTGTAAAGCAAGCTGCCATTTAAATTAAAACTGGCATTTTGGCCCGCCGTTTGGCTAATGGTGGTATCGGCGCCTACAATTAGGCCGGTAGCGGTTAAAAAGTTACCGGTACCATCCGCCAGCTGAATCAACTCGCTGCCTGTATCCGTACTTTTTAGCTCTAGTCGATTCGTTGTACGGTTAATGCTGGCCGTTACCCCAACGGCAGGGTCGTTGTTAATCTCTGCCACTAAATCCGTTAAGCTTTGGCCGGTGGTATCAAACTCCACGCCGTTAATGGTAAAGGTGCCATCCGTTACAGCAGTATTCATACCACTGGCAACATCGCTGATTTCTGCCGCTGTATTAAGGTGGGTTAAAGGTTGGCTGCCTGTAATATTGGTGGCGGTTTTGTTGCCGGTGGTTAATCGGGCCATGTTGGCAAAGTTGCTGCTATCGTTTTGGGCCCCCATTTGCACATTGGTGCCGCCAGTAAAATCAATACTAATGGCCCCACCCACCACACTGGCACCCGTAATGCCGCCCCCAATGGCGGTAATTTGGTTGAGTACATCGCTTAAGGGCTGGGTGGTATCCACCGTAATGGTGTGGGCGGTACCATCCACAAACATGGTAAAGTCCCCATCGGTAAAGGCGCCACCCGCCAGTTCGCTAATGGTGCTGGCACTGGTTGCCAAGGCACCTAGTTCGCCCTGGCCAGTGGCCTTGGTAGCCGTGGCTAGCTGAAGCACTTCCACCTGTAGGGTTTGCGGGGCAGCACTTTCCGTCACATCCACGGAAAGGATGGACTGGGCATCCTCCGGTACGCTGGCCTGCTTAGAACGAAACAAATTGTCATCCAGCACACTATCTGCCAATAACGCATTTGTAGAGCCCAGCAAGGTATTGGCCCGGCCCGCAATATTATCCACCTGCGCCTTGGTAATGTTTAGTTGGGTGATGCGTTGCTGCAACAAGGTGGCAGGGCGACGCTCAATAGCAATCAACTGCTCAATCAAGCTGGCAGTATCCAAACCACTGGCCAAACCGCTGGCTGAAAAAACGGGGCCGGAACTCATAGGGCGTACTTTCTGTCATGGGTAATACGTAAGTGTGGGGTCACGGCCCATAATCCGGCAGATTACGGGCAGACTAGATACCCCTAGTATGGCCTGTAACCCTGGCAATCTCACCCACTATCTATGGGATTCCTGCCGGATAGTGTGCCCGCGGCCTTACACCATTTAATGTAGCCGTACCATTAAAATTGCAGTGCTTTCTTTCCATCCCAGCCGGAATGCATTATCCTGAGTAGGTTTATATTTTCCTTCCATAGAAGCTTTTTTGGCCATGCTCCAACTTGTTAATAAAATCCTCGGCGACCCTAACCAACGCAAAGTGCGCAAACTCATGCCTACGGTGGATATGATTAACCACCTAGAAACAGACATGGAAACCCTTAGCGATGACGAGCTACGCGCCAAAACCCAGTGGTTTATGGAAGAACTGGCCAATCGCCCCACCGACCCCAACCCTACCAAAGACCGAAAGCTGGAAAAAGAAACGCTAGACTTTTTATTACCCGAAGCCTTTGCCGTGGTGCGAGAAGCGGGTAAACGGGTGCTGAATATGCGCCACTACGATATGCAGCTTGTAGGCGGCATGGTGCTGCACAATGGTGGCATTGCCGAAATGCGCACCGGCGAAGGAAAAACCCTGGTGGCCACCTTGCCGGCCTACCTTAATGCCCTTACCGGCAAAGGCGTGCATGTAATTACGGTAAACGATTACCTGGCCCGCCGCGATGCCGAATGGATGGGGCAACTGTACACCTTTTTAGGGCTGGATGTGGGCGTCGTGCTCAGTGGCCAGCACGGGCCAGAGGCCATGGCCGCCAAACGGCAAGCGTACCGAGCCCATATTACCTACGGCACCAACAACGAGTTTGGCTTTGATTACCTACGCGATAACATGGCCACCACCAAAAGCGACCGGGTGCAACGCCCCTACCACTACGCCATTATTGATGAAGTGGACAGCATCTTGATTGATGAAGCCCGAACACCGCTTATTATTAGTGGCCGCGTGGCCCAAAGCGCCGAGCTATACAACACCATGGCCCGGTTAGCGCCCCAATTTAAAGCAGATATTGACTACACCGTGGATGAAAAAGCCCGCAACATCATCCTGACGGAAGAAGGCATTGACCGTGCCCAAGGCTTATTAAAGGTAGACGATCTCTTTGATATCCAAACCAACTATGCCCATCACCTGCTGCAAGCCCTAAAAGCCCAAGAGCTATTTGTAGCCGACCAACACTACGTGGTGAAAGATAACAAAGTGGTGATTGTGGATGAATTTACCGGCCGCATGATGGACGGACGCCGTTGGAGCGAAGGCCTGCATCAAGCGGTAGAAGCCAAGGAAGGGGTCCACATTCAGGATGAAACCCAAACCCTGGCCAGCATTACCTATCAAAACCTATTCCGCTTGTACCCTAAGCTAAGCGGCATGACGGGTACAGCCATGACGGAAGAAGCGGAATTTGGCAAAATTTATAACCTGGGCGTTACCGCCATCCCCACCAACCGGCCAGACCAACGCAAAGACATGGCCGACACCATTTATAAAACAGAAGATGTGAAGTACCTGCAAGCCATTGAAGATTTGGTGGAATATCACCAAGAAGGCCGCCCGGTACTGGTAGGTACAGCCAGTATTGAAAAATCTGAATTGCTAGGCACCCTGCTCAGCAAACCCATGGCTTTTATTAAGCACATGCACAAAAAAATGGCTTACATTGAAAAGTTTTTACCTGAAGAGCTCAAAAAAGACCCCACCGTTGCCAAGCTCATCAAAAACCCAGAATCCTTAACCAGTGATGCCATTAAAGCCCTAAGCAACCAAGATGGCGTTAAAGGCGATGTGGCCCTGTATCTCCAACAACTGGCCCGCAGCAAACGCACCTTAGAAGCCATCCAACAGGGCATCCCCCACCATGTGCTAAACGCCAAGCACCACGAGCGCGAAGCCTACATTGTGGCCCAAGCCGGGCGAAAAGGCGCCATTACCATTGCCACCAACATGGCGGGCCGTGGTACGGATATTTTGCTGGGCGGTAACCCAGAGTTTTTAGCCCGAGAAGAACTAGCCGCCAAAGGCACCGATTGGCGCGAAGTACCCGAGCAAGACTACCTGGATTTAGTAGCTGCCAAAAAAGTAATTACGGATGCTGAAAAAGCAGAAGTGATTGACCTGGGCGGGCTGCATATTATGGGCACCGAACGCCACGAAAGCCGCCGAATTGATAACCAACTCCGCGGGCGGGCCGCGCGCCAAGGCGACCCCGGCAGCACCCGGTTTTATCTCTCGCTAGGCGACCACCTAATGCGCATTTTTGGTGGCGACCGCGTGGCCGGGCTAATGGATATGCTAAACGTGGATGAAACCATGCCCATTGCCGCCAAAATGGTAAGCGGCGTGATTGAAACCGCCCAACGGCGAGTAGAATCCTTCCACTTTGACATGCGGAAAAACGTACTAAAGTACGATGACGTGCTGACCGAGCAACGCAAACTAATTTACGACCAACGCAACCAAGTGCTAGAAGGTATCCGACTTCGGGCCAGCTTTCTCTCCATGGTGGATGCCGTGATGGAACGCATGGTGGCTAATCACATCCCTTTTGAAGGCGACCCCCAAGACTGGGAAGACGAATCCGTCAAAGACATGGTGGACCAACTCCACGCCACCCTACCTCAGCTGGCGGAAAAAATCACGGTGGATACCATCATGGAGCAAGCCAACGGCTTTGGCGTGGTGGAACTGTTTCAAACGGAAGCCCGGAACGTTTACAGCACCATGGAAGAAGCCTTAACCAAGGCCGCTGCCGATTTAAAAGCAGAGCATGGTATTAGCCTGGTAGGCATTGCCGATGACCCGGATGAAATGACGGGTGACCAGCCTAAGGAGCTAGACCCAGAGGTGTATGGCGAAAACCCCAACCACCCCATGCGCCGTGTGGAGCGCGAAATTTTGCTAAGCGTGATTGATAAAAAATGGATTGATTACCTGCACAATTTAGACGCCCTACGCGACGGCATTGGCTTGCGTGCCTACGGGCAAAAAGACCCCTTGCTGGAATACAAGCGCGAAGCCTTTGATATGTTTCAGGGGTTAACGTATGAGATCCAACGCGAAACGGTGAACCTGCTCTTCCGCAGCAAAATAGAAATCGCCGTCGAGCAACCGGTATCTGCCTAACAGGCCTTTAATTGCTGCTATTTAATCCTAATATTTATCCGGTTAATCATCTTTTAACCTGCTAGTATGATGCTGTTGGTGTAGCCATAGCTAATTAAGGGCACCCCTGATGATATCTGACAACAAAGCATTTTACATAAACCTATGGGCCAACATTAAACAATACGGGCCTATTGCCATATTTTTTATCAGTCTTTTTTTTTCTGCCCTGCCTTTCATCACAACCTATTTCAATATTGACTTAAGCCTACTAAAACATCCTGAAAATATAGTAAACGTTTACTTTTTAATCCTTTTTCAACTCCTTATTGCTTCAATTACTCTAAATAAAAAATGGTCTATAAAAATCATTTCAATTTTTATATGGGGAATTTTTGCTTATTGGTATGGGTTCTTATTTTTTCTTTCCGTGGCACTTAACGGCCTTATTTAATTCCAAGGTACCCACCATCCCAAGTTGATAGTGGTGATGGAGGACGGTAAATAAACTCTGGTCCATACATTCCTATTGTTTCTCTTTGCAAAACCAGAGAGAGTGCCAGCGGCATTTACATACAACAAACGAGCATCCGGCCGGGGACCGGTATAGTCATCCTCGTATGCCCAACCATCCAGCATTTCTGGTGGGTGATACTGGGGTAGGCCTGTTTTCCATGCCGCATAATCATTTAGTTGAGGAACCAACGGTTGCGCCGCCCGGTAATTATCCAAGGCATCTGCAGTGGCCTGCCAATCTATATGGCTTACCGCTTTAACCACACCGCCAGCAACTGCTTTAATCGCATTACCTATCGCATGCCAAAATCCACCGCCGTTATCATCAGTGTGTTCCACGTGTCCTTGCTGTGGCTCCATCGTCAACAATCCTTTAACTAAAAAGTGCCTTAGCCCCCATGGTAAAGCCTGCCCACGGCACCCTCATAGCGAAACTTATTTACGATCGTCCCCATCATCAACCCGATTTATCATCACCCAAAAAAATAATCACAACGCACGACGGTCGTCTGCTACCTTACTTACCCGAAGGTTTTAAAGGTGGATTCGATGTTTTTTGAAATTACTTTTCGTACCGCATCCATTTCGGCCTGCACGGCTTCGCGTTGGCTATCCACACGCCGCAGTTGCAGTTCCAGTTGCTTATCAATCAGCTGAAGGGCCTGAATCCGCATTTGAATTTGCACTGCCCCTGGCGAATCGGGCTCTAAATTACTGGTAACGGTAAACAACTGGCTGGTAATGTTAGCCAAATACATACGAGATTGATTGATAAATTGCCCCTCTAGCTCAAGGTCACTTTTGCGAGCCGTGAGGAGTAAAAATCGTGCTTGGCTGGCGGCTAGGCCCACGAGTCAATCATCCTATGGTTAGTAAAGGGTAAGGTCATAAAGCCATACCTGGCAAAAACAACGTTATTAACGTCCGCAAGGGGGGTATTCGTTTCCAACAGTGTTTCCTCATCAGTGCCAGATGGATGGCAATAAGGCGGTTTTAGCAGTGTTTCCAACACGCAGGCAAAAACTACCTCAGATCCGGTATCGGGCAGTGGGGGTAAAACTTTAGGGTATTTAGTAAACAGCCTAAGCAACTGTTACCAAGGCCCACGGCACCGTATGCGGCATATGGTGGAATATGGTGGTTACCCACTTGTCATAACCGGGTGCGGGCCTCTACACTAAACAGCATTACCCCAATGCCCATTACCCGAGTACCCAAAACTGGCCATGGCTTCTTTACTTTCTACGGATAACCCCTTTGCAAGCGAAACAGCGCCCCCACTCCCTGGCGATACTGGCGCCCGTAACCGTTGGTACGACAACACCCCCATGGCCTTTAACGCCATTGGGTGGATGCTCTCCTTTAGCCCTTCCATCCAACATACGTTGTGCGGTTACCTCGTCCCTATTATCGAACTGTATAAAAAACAACGCCAAGAAACCGAGTGGCTTAAATCCATGGGGTCAGAAAAGGTTTTGTCTCTGTATCAGGCGCAGCAAAAGCGCCGAGATTGTGACCAGCGCCAAGAAACCTTTAAAATGCTAAGCAAAATTAAAACCTTGGGCGATAGTGACCGAGATGCTGTTGTGCACCACCTACACCTTATTATTAGTGGCATCCGCTTATACCATGGAGTGTGTTTTGAAATGAGCATGACCCCGCGCACGGCAGACATTCGCTCGTTAATAGAAACATACCGGCAAGAAGGCCACGCCAGCATGATGAGCGCCTTAGGTGAGCTAAAAGGCAAATTTGAATCCCGGCAGCCATCGCCTCCGTCCTCACCAGAAAAGTCTTCTCCAGCAGCTCCTACCGGTACTATTGGCATGCGCAGCCGAGATCGTTCTTAGACAGAGTTTTGTAACAGTCCACTAGCAGGAACTTTACTCGGCATAATGCTTCTATTTAGCTATAACCATGACAAACGACTTAAATAACCCCTATAACAGCCCAACACCGCCGAGTAATCCCAACGATTCCGGCGCCCGTAACCGCTGGACGGACGAAGACCCTACCACCGCCAATGCGGTTGGTTGGCTATTGGCTTTTCCTAAGGCAGTGATTATTGCCTTGGCGCAACCCCTCCTAAACATGACGGAACACCAGCACCAACAACTGGAAGACGATTCCAGCGTTAAATCCCTGGGTGCAGACAAAGTGATGTCTATGTACCAATCTCGTCTGCGCCGTCGCTCATCCGATAAAGAACCCGAAGTGTTTCGGTTTTTAAACCGGCTAAAAGCCCTACCCACCAACCTACGAAATGTGATGATAGGCCATACGGTGGCCATGGTAAACGGCACTCGTTTGTACCTTAAAGCCTGCGTGGATAATGGTGTATCGCCTAAAATTTCCGATATTCACCGCATCACCGATGAATACCGCCGTGGCGGCAATAACGGATTAAACGCCCTGCTAGCAGAAATAACCACGGGCCTACACGTTATGCCAGAGGCCCCTGTAGAACCTGCCCCCGCCCCTGCCGAACCAGATCCCACCCCAGCCCCACCGCCATCGTCTGGCAGTGGTATGCGGTCTCGAAAATAAATACCAACGGCACGCTGCCTAGCGAACCAAACCCTGCTTGCCGTTTCCAACTACTGGGTAAACGCCAAAATGCCCTGCTTACCTACAGGTGCTTTTACCGTGTGGCACGCATCAATGCATTCGCCGCAATTCCAACACCCCTTAAATTCACCCACCTTATCCACCGCCCGTGGGTCAATGGTAACAGGGCATATCTGCAAGCATCCTGTGCAGGTGCCGCATGCTTGCTGGTCTGCGTCGCCCTGGTAGGCAATCGTCATGGGGGGGTGCTTGCCCTGCACAAAGGCCATGGCCGATTGCGCCATGCCATACGGGCACGTGGTTTTGCAAAACAGGTGCCCCATACATAAGGCAAACAACCCAATAAAGGTAAGCAACCCTTGGCCTAACAAGGCAGCAGGATGAGCAGGCTGCCCCTTAAAATCGCCCAATATCACGGGCCAATCCACCACATAGTGGAGCAACAACACAGCCAGCCCCCAGCACAACCCTAGCCCCACCAACACTACCGCTATTTTTACTGGCACCGTTATGGCAGGGGCACGATTAAGTACACGTTGCACGTTATGGGGCATAGGTTCTATGCCCAGAGCACCCCTAAAAGCACGGGTGGCTTCCGTTAAACTATTATGGGGGCACACCCACCCGCAAAACACGCGGCCTTTTTGCCAGGTAACAGCCGCAATGGCCAGCACCAAAGCATAAAACCCAATGGGGATAGGCGCTAAGCTCCACCAGCTAAAGGGGTAGGCCTGGCCAACATAAACCACCTGCTGGCTAACCACATCCACCCGAAGCAAGCCTAAGGCAGGGGCACAAAAAAACAGCACTAAGCACAGGGGGTGCACCACAGCACGGCGCCAAAAATGGTAGGGGTATTGGGTGGGGTGTATGGGGATACGCATCGTGTGCCTACGGTAAACAAAACATACCCTTATAGCGATACAGGCCACACAAACCAGCGGTTAAGCGCCTCCTTCTCCACCAGATAGAGGAACTTACCGGTACTAGGGCCCCAATATCCCCTGTTTATTGGAGGAGCCGGACACCACACCACCGTATGATAGAAGTGGATTGTTGTGGTGGACCAACTTGTTTGGGACCAGCACTAAAACTTGTAAGAGAGACCCTTAACCCGCCCTAACTTACTGGCGGGGAAACGAAAGAGCATTATTGCCATGCCAATGGGATTTGATTTTACCAACAACGTGCTAGCCAAGGCGCTAAACGGCCACTGGGCCAGACACGAGGCTATTAGCAGTAACCTGGCCAACGTGGAAACCCCCGGTTACAAGCGCAAGCATGTCCACTTTGAAGGCAAACTATCTAAGGCCATTGCCCAACACCGCGGCAACCGTGGTAGTAACGGCATTGGTGATGAACCCCTAGCCATGAAGGGCAGCCACCCTTCCCATGCCCAAATAGGGGCCACCAGCAGCAGAATTAACGACGTGGAACCCACCCTAGTGGTGGATGAAAACTACAGCACCCGCCCCGATGACAACGGCGTGGATGTAGAAGTTGAAATGGTCACCCTGGCTCAAAACACCGAGCACTACCTGGCCTTAAGCAACATCCAAGGCCGCTTACTACGCAGCGCCAAAAGCGTTCTGCACGATATAACCTAGCGCCGCTAGCACAGCCCCCCTAACCCAGATTTAACCTAAGAGAGAGCCCGTCCCATGGATAGTTATTCCATAACCGCCAGCGCACTAACTGCCCAACGCCTAAGAATGAACGTGATTAGTGGCAACCTAGCCAATGCCAACACCACCCGCCAAGCGGATGGTACCCCCGGTGCCTACCACCGTAAAAACGTGGTGTTTACCCCCATTACCGGCAACAGCGCAGACGCTAGCAAATTTACCAAACATACCAACAAGGGCGATATGGCCCTGCGCGGCAACAGTAGCCGCAGTCTAACCGCCGATGGCCGCCCCTATATGCAAGCCGGTGTATTCCACAGCGAGCAAGTGGGCGAAGGCGTACAGGTAATGGAAATTACCGATGACACCGACAACCCCATGCGGAAAGTCTACGACCCATCCCACCCCGATTCTGACGATACAGGCTATGTGGAACTGCCTAACGTCAACGTGGTGAACGAGATGATCGACCTTATTTCTGCCAGCCGCGCCTACGAAGCCAACGTCACCGCCTTCCAATCCTACAAGGCCATGCAACAAGCCACCATCGATAACATGTAACCCCCCTAACCCAAGCATTACACACCTTTTTTAACACCACACTTATACAGAGAGAGACCCCCATCATGGATATTGCTAACCTAGCCGGTGCGTTAGATACCACCATGAACCAAATGCAATCCAGCCAATCGGTTAGCCGTGGGCTGGGTATTAAAGGGCCAGACAGCCCTGAATCGCCCCTTGGCGAAACTTTAAACAGCTTTGGCAGCCTCCTCACCAAAGAGATGGATAAGATTAACGTGCTAGATGCCGACGCCCGAGCCAACGTGCAAAATTATGCGGCTGGCGGCGATGTACCCCTCCACCAAGTGATTATGTCGGTAGAGAAAGCGGATATGGCCTTAAAGATGGCCAGCCAAGTGCGCAACAAACTGGTAGGCGCCTACCAAGAAATCAGTCGTATGCAGGTGTAGTAAATACAGCCGCATTGCTACAATGTGGCCAGCACCATTGGTGTGACAGTTAATTAACAGCGTTATCAGAGAGATTTATACCAAAAACCATCACCTCCCGGTGGATTGTGGACTTACTCAATAGTGGGACAGAGATTGGCAGAACCAGATGGATAAACTTAAATTTGCACTAGAAGAATTTTTTGAGCGGTGGATTGTACTTAGTTTTGCCCAAAAAATAACCATGGGTACCATTATTGTAGCCATTGGTTTTGCTGGGTTCTTTCTCTTTCAGCAATCTAACAACGATTATGACGTGCTGTACTCCAACCTAAACTTAAGCGATGCGGCCAGCGTGGTGGCTAAATTAAAAGATGAAAAACAGCCTTTTAAACTTGCCGATGGCGGCAGCACCATTTTAGTACCCGCCAGCCGTAAAAATGGCCTGGTATTGGATACGGTTAGCGACCTAAGTGGCGAATCCGCCATTAACCTAACCCAAATCCCGCCCGTGGTTAGTGGCGACATCCAAAAAGAGTGGATTAAAACCCTAAACAGCAACGCCATTGTATCGGTATTAAAAACCATCCGTGGGGTTAAAAACGCCAAGGTTATCGTATCTCAGCCAGAAGAAACCCTGTTTACCGAAGAGGAAGAGCCCCCACGCGCCAGCGTTATGCTAATGGTGGAACCTGGCCTGCGACTGCGCGATGAGCAAATTAAAACCATAAAATCCTTAGTGGCCCATGCCGTACCTGGCTTATTACCCGAGAATGTGGCCGTGGCCGATAACGCCGGCAACTCGTTAGAAGGGCCTGGTTCGATGGGGTCGGTTATTTCTAGCGCCGATTTACGCAAAAAGCATTTTGAAAAAGAAGCCGCCAGCAAAATCCGCAACATGCTAGCCCCTGTGGTGGGTAAAGAAAATGTGGTGGTTACCGTTAGCGCGGATTTAAACTTTGACCAATCCAAAAGCCATATCCACCGAATCATACCAACCGGTACCGATGGCAGCCGACCCGTTGGCGTAGCCATTAGCCAGCAAACCCAAACCGAAAATTACAGTGGCGATAAAGACAAGGTAGGCGGCCAAGCCGGCGCCGATACTAACCTGCCCACCTATAGCGGTGTGGATGACAATGCCAACGGCAATAAAGATAAAAACTATGCCTTTGGTAAAACCACCACCAATTTTGAAGTGAGCAAAGAAGATAAAACCATTGTCTATGCCCCTGGGCAAATCCAACGGTTAAGTGTGGCTGTGGTGCTTAACAAAGTACTCACCGCCCAAGAAACCACTGAAATAAAAGAGTTGGTGGCCAACGCCGGTGGGTTAGATTATGCCCGTGGCGATTCGGTTGATATTAAAGGCTTCCAGTTTACGGAAGTACTGGGTGCCGATGCCGCCAAACAATTACTCGCCGCAGAAGAAGCCCAACAGCGGGCCTTCTGGATTCAGCTAGCCACCATTATCTCGGTTAGCATCGTGGTACTGGTTGCCAGCATCCTCTTCTACAACCTTATTAAAGCGCCTGCCACTCGCGGACAAATTGTTCACATCCCACAAGATGTTGCCCCACCAGAACCCATTGTGATTGAAGCGCCCCCAGAACTAGAGATGGAAGCACCCCCACCACCGCTGCCCATTGTAGAAACCCAACTAGACCCTGAAATTGAACAAATGAGAGACGCCATTGGTGGCGCCATTGACCAGGATGCCAATGAAGCAGCCCGACTACTCACCGCTTACATGCGAGATGGCTAATAACCAATACCAGCAAAACAGCCCCTAAACAAAACTAACCACACGATTTAAAAGAGAGAGATTTTAAAGCGCCATGGCAGAAGTAACAAACGCAAACCTAATGAGCAAGCAGCAAAAAGTAGCTGCCTTGCTAATTGCCATGGGCCCAGAAAAAGCCTCCGAAATTTTGCGCAGCATCCCGGATGAAGGCGAAGTAGAAGCCATTGCCATGGAAATTGCCTCCATGAACAAGGTGTCACCCGAAGTAGTGAACGCCATCATGGAAGAATTTTACTCCTTATTCCAAGCCACCGGCTACATTAGCACCGGTGGTGTAAACTATGCCAAACAACTCTTAAAAAACGCCTATGGCGATAACGAAGCGGATAATATTTTGGAACGCCTGGTTTCTACCATGCAAACCAACCCCTTCCAGTTTTTTAATAACGCGGATCCTCAACAACTGGCCACGTCGTTTCAAAACGAGAACCCTCAACTTATTTCCTTAATTTTGGCCTACTTAAAGCCGGATGTTTCCGCCGCTATTCTGGGTAACCTAAACCCAGATATCCAATTGGATGTGGCCACCCGTATTGCAAAAATGGACCGCACCAACCCAGAAGTATTGCGAGAAGTAGAACGCATTTTAGAAGGCAAATTCTCTAGCCTAATGGCCGCCGATTTTACCCTGGCTGGCGGTGTGGAAGCCTTGGCAGAAATCCTCAACCGTTCCGACCGCACCACGGAAAAAGGGATTTTGGATCACTTCGAAGTAAGCGACCCCGAAATGAGCGAAGAAGTGCGCAACCTCATGTTCGTATTCGAAGATATTATCTACCTAGACGATCGTTCCATTCAGCGCGTCCTGCGCGAAGTAGAAACCAAAGATTTAGGCATGTCGCTTAAAGGGGTGGATTCTACCGTACAGGATAAAGTACTGAAAAACATGAGTGAACGTGCCGCCGAAATGCTGATGGAAGATATGGAATTCATGGGGCCTGTTCGTTCTCGTGATGTACAGGAAAAACAAAGCTTTATTGTTGGCATTATCCGCGCCTTAGAAGCCAGCGGCGAAATTACCGTTGCCCGCGGCGGCGAGGATGATGAGCTCATCGAATAATCCCCCACACTAACAAAACACCTACCCCCACCCTATTGTTTACCCCTGTAACCCCCACTGACTGATGAGCCGACTAAACCCAAACCAAATCCAGCTAGGCGATACTGTACAAGTTGCTGGCCCCACCGACCGCGAGGCGTACATTCGTCAAACGCTGGAACGGTTGCGCAATGAAAAAATTACCCAGGCAGAAGCGGAAGTCGCCGATATATTGGCCCGTGCCAAGGCGGAAGCAGAGGCTCTGATTGCTGAAGCCCACCAACAAGCTGCCGGTATTGTGGCCAGCGGCGAAGACGAAAAACAACAGGCCTATGATGAAGGTGTGCAACAAGGCCACACACAAGGGTACGAAGATGGGTACCGCGAAGGCCGCGAGCAAGCGGAAGATGATACAGAAACCTTGTTACTCAGTAGCAACATTTTAATAGAGCGCGCCTACCAGGCCCAGCACCAAATATTAGATAATTTTACCCCCCAAGCCGCCACCATTCTTAAAGCCATATTAGAACAAGCCCTACACACCACCCTTAACCAATACACCAACCAACACTGGGAAACACTGCTAACCAGCATTTTATGCGAGCTAACGGAAAGCAGCCAATACCGACTGGTGGTAAGCGCCGAAGCCTACAAGCAATTTAAAGAACTCAGCCCCCGCATTGCCAAAGCCTTTGATGATGGCACCCGATTAGTGGTTGATGTGGATGACCAACTGGCTGTGCATGAAATGTATGTGATTAGTGATGAAGGCACGGTAGATATTTCGCCCGGCTCGCAGGCCGAAGAGTTGCTTAAGGCGGTTATTCCACAATTAAATATTACCGAAATTACCCCAGAAACCATTAACCCAGATGACGAAACCGAACAGCTTAACCAAATTAGAGAAGGGTTTTTTAACCAGTACCAACAACGCCACCTGCCCCCCACAGAAGCAACTGACCCCAATCAAAACGATAACGCACCAGTAAACAACGCCCCTCAAACGGCCGAGCCAACAACAGCACCTGCGCCCCAACCGGAAGAACCCTTACCACCAGCACCGTTGCCAACCATGGCACCCAACGAATCAGAAACACCGTTGCCAGACCCAACCAATGGCCCGGCAACCACCGAAGCAAACCAAGCCGCTCCACCACCCCCTGCACTCCCCCCACTACCAACTGCGGAGCCCGCATCGGACAGTTCATCTGCCCTACCGGATGACCCCCTCGGGAAAATCGAAGCCCCCCAAGAAGCCCTGGATTTTGACGGCTTTGGCGACATTGATCTGTAGGCCCAAAAAACCCCGCCCCTACGCACCCCATTAACCTTATAGACCTCCCCCCATGACCCTGGATTTATCCCTACCCCCCATCACCCCAGCGCTGCCCACACCCGTAGAGGCCGCCCTAAACAAAACGCGCCCCTACCGCTCCTTAGGTCGGGTAGAAGAAGTGATTGGCCTGGTAATACAAGCCCGTGGGCTCGGTGCCCAAATGGGCGAACTCTGCCACATCCATACCGGCAGCCCCCACCAACCTATTTTACCGGCAGAAGTGGTGGGATTCCGCGAGAACAGCTTACTGCTTATGCCACTTGGCGAAATGACCCATATCGCCCCTGGCTGCCGGGTAGAAGCCACCGGGGATAGTTTTAAAATCCATGTAGGGCCAGAGCTTAAAGGCCGCATTTTAGATGGCCTAGGCACCCCCATTGATGACCGTTACCCCCTATCTACCAATACCAAATACCGTATTGATAGCCGTTCGCCTCACCCCTTAAAGCGAAAAGATATTAAAGATAGTTTGTACCTAGGCGTTAAAGCCATTGATGCCTTTACCACCGTAGGCAAAGGCCAACGGGTTGGTATTTTTGCAGGCTCTGGTGTGGGTAAAAGTACTACTATGGGCATGATTGCCCGAAACGCCAGCGCGGATATTAACGTGATTGCCCTCATCGGTGAACGGGGCCGGGAAGTGCAGGATTTTATCGATAACAGCCTGGGCGACGAGGGCATGAAAAAAAGCATCGTCATTGTGGCCACCTCCGACCAGCCCGCCCTGATTAAAATTAAAGCCGCCCTGGTAGCCACCAGCATTGCAGAATATTTTAGGGAACAAGGCCGAGACGTGGTGCTGATGATGGACAGCGTAACCCGTGTGGCCATGGCCCTGCGCGAAGTAGGCCTAGCCATTGGCGAACCCCCCACCACCAAAGGCTACACCCCCAGTGTGTTTGCCTTTATGCCTAAATTGTTAGAACGCGCTGGCATGGGCGAGCAAGGCAGCATTACCGGCCTGTACACCGTACTGGTAGAAGGCGACGATTTTAATGAGCCTGTGGCGGATATGACCCGCGGCCTGCTGGATGGCCACATACTGCTAACCCGAGAACTGGCCGAGCAGAACCACTTCCCGGCCATTGATGTACTCAAATCCGTGAGTCGGGTATTCCCCCACATTACCGCTAAAGAGCACCAACAGGCCGCCAGCAAAATTAAAGACATGATGGCCACCTACCAAAAAAATGAAGACCTGATTAACATTGGCGCCTATGTAACGGGCAGCAATGCCAAAGTCGATGCCGCTGTTAATCTCCACGATGACATTAACACTCTATTGCAGCAGGGTATTGAAGAAGTTATCCCCCCAGAGCATTTAGCCGCCTGGATGGGGCATTTAACCCAACAAATTAGCCAAACCTAGCTGCCTAAGCGCGTTTTTATTACTATGTAAACCTGGGCCAATCCAAGAATAGTGCTTCCAGGCCAATCCACGTATAATGGCTAGTTCTATTGCTGTTTTTTACCCTTTAGATTAACTGGTGATAGTTCGTTTAGTGTTTGGACAGAGGGGCCGCCGTGAGCTCTCCACTTGCCTTAATGGCACAAGCTGCCGATACCCACACTGCCGATTGGGCCCTAGAGCCCTTTTTGCTGGATCTCATTATTATCTTGTTCACCGCCAAAGTGTTTGGCGATGTGGCCAAGCGGGTAGGCATCCCTGTTGTACTGGGCGAACTCCTTGGCGGGGCCATTATTGGCGTTTACGGGCTAGGCTTTTTAGATATCAGCCCCATTATCCACCTCCTTGGGCAAATCGGCCTTATTATTTTGCTGTTTGAAATTGGGCTAGAAACGGACATTGCCGAACTGGTAAAGCTTGGCCCGCGCAGCATGGCGGTGGCTGCCGTTGGTATTATTGTGCCACTGGCTGGCGGTTACTTTTTTGCCCAGGCCGTTGGGCTGCCCCCTTTGGCGGCGCTCCTTATTGGTGGGGCCTTTAGCGCTACCAGCATTGGTATTTCCGTACGGGCTTTGGCAGAACTAGGCGAGCAAAAAAGCACAGAAGGCCAAATTGTACTGGGCGCCGCCCTCATTGATGACGTCATCGGCCTATTGCTGCTCTCCGTTATTACCGCCCTAATGGCCCAACAAAGCGGGGGTGCCGGTAATTCTCAAAACCTAATGCAGGTTATCCTGCTGACGTTATCCTTCCCAGTGGTAGCCTTTATTTTAGGGGTTACCTTAACCAAGCCGCTGCTGTACTGGGTAGACCGGATGACCGTCCGCGGTGCCATTGTGATTGTGTCGTTGGTGATGGCCTTGGGTTTTGCGTGGCTAGCCAGCCTATTTGGCACCTCGCCCATTATTGGCGCCTTTGCCGCCGGGCTTATTCTCGCCCGCACCCACCGTGCCGATGCCATTGAGCAACAGCTTAAGCCCATTTCTGACGTGTTTACGCCTATTTTCTTTGTCAGCATTGGCGCCGCCATGAACATCCAATTGCTGAACCCCTTTAATGCAGACAATCATCATATTTTGCTTATCGCCCTTGGGGCGTCTACGGTGGCCTTTGGTACCAAAATTATCAGCGGGTTTGCCGCCTATGGCAAAGGTATCCGAAAATTAATGGTAGGGGTATCCATGGCCCCACGAGGCGAGGTGGTGCTTATTTTTGCCCAGCTAGGCCTGGCCGCCAGCTTAATAGATAGCGATTGGTTTGCCATACTAATTATTGTAATTGCCACCACCGCCATGATTTCGCCCCTATTGCTAAAGCTGGTGCTGGGTAAAATGCACCGGGTACAAAAAATCCGAAGCTACTGCGAAATTGACTTGGCCGGCTACGAAAGTGAACAACGCCTGTAAGGGCCAGTAAATTTATAATAATCACCCGCCTTTATTATGTCAGCCAGGTAACTTTAACAATAACCTGGCACCTTAACCTTAGCTAACCTCTTTTAAATGACGCCACTTACCCCCTCCTCACAACCTTCGTCTTACCCTAGCAAGCCGTTTTTGTTTTACGAGGCACCTGAAGCCAACCAAAAGCCGTATTTAAAGGTGATGAAGTATTACGTGGGGCCCAACCAAAATACAGACGCACGGTATTATTTACAGGAAAAAAGCGGTTATGTGGGTATTTTGCCCATTTTAAAAGATAAACACGGCGATGACTTTGTGGTGTTGGCTAACCAAAAGCGGCACAGTTACAAAGGCACCCTTAATGACACCGGGCAAAACATTGAATTGGTGGGGGGCTGTGTTGAACCAGGCGAAACCCCTGAAGAGGCTGCCGCCAAAGAATTAAAAGAAGAATTTGGCTTGGCGTTAAGTAAAGGCCAACAGTCTAAACTCGAACCTTTGCCCTTTCCTATGGCGCTGGTGTCTAAAATGCCGCAATGGTGGCATTTGTTTAGCATTACCCTACCCAAAGAAACCACCCAATTTAAAGATGACGCCCGCGAACTGGAAATTGATGAACAATTAAACGGGCTTAAGCGGATTATTGTACCCGTTAAAGGCATTATGGATTGGTTAAAAACCAAAGCCAACCAAGGTGTGGCCATTAACGTGGGGGTGTTTACCGCCATTAGCCATTACCTAAACCAAAAGCACGCAAAACACGCTGCCTAACCAACACGTTAACGGTTACACAAACGCAATTTTCTTTGTTTAGAGATTTTCTAAGATTACACCTACTCAGTTAAAAAACACTTAGGAAGTTTACTATGCCCATATCGTCTTTGCCCCCATTACCCCAATTTAGTATGTCCAAATTTATTGTTACTCCGTTTTATGAGGATGAAAATTCACCGAAATCGAATAGACATGGTAAGGTCAAAGGCAGTGTTGAAGAGACTGTAAACGGAATCGCTAAAGCGCTCAAAGGCATTGGTAAGGAGTCTCTAGTAACAATACTCACACGAGATGATAAATTTGGTGGAAACAATTGCCCAATTACCAAAAAACTAACTGATAAACACAATATTCATGTCGCCAAGGTTCCATATTTGGATATACATGATTCCAACCAATATACATACAATGATTTAATTGTACACACAGGAAAAGCTGGGAAAAAAGCATTAAATAAAACAAAAGAACTCCAAGCATTTAGAACTGAAAAAATTTCTGATACGCTTTGGGCTAAGTATCTTAAACGTTTTTATAAAAACGAACGACTCACAAGGAAAAAATCTATTCCATTATTTTCGATAAAAGAACTTTTAGAATAAGTAAGGCACGTTATTAACCGTCGTTTTTATCCCCGCGGCCACTGTTGCCACCTACGCGGAATTGTTGGCGTTTCACCCCCATCACATCGGGGATGCGCTTAATGGCATTTTTAACACGCTCCACATGGTGGGCATTGGTCACATCCACCGTTAATTCAATGGTGGCGGTCCCATCGGCACTCATTTTTACCCGCACGTTGCTAATGTTGGTGTGGGTATCGGCAATGCGGGCCAAAATATCTTTCATCACGCCCACGCGGTCAATCACATGTACTTCTAGCCGCACCGTGTGGGTTTGGTGGAAGGCTTCCACGTCTTCTTCCCAAAACAGGGCCATTTTTCGCTCAACGGTCACATGGTCCAGGTTCTTACAATCGCTTCGGTGGACCATTACCCCACGGCTACGCGTCACCACGCCCACAATATCTTCGCCAGGCACGGGCGTACAGCAGCGGGCCAAGTGGTACAACATACCCGCCAACGCAGGAATAGGCGATTTTTTTCCGGGGGTGCGGATGCGATGCTTTTGGAATTTTTTAATCTGCTCCAGCACATCTTCTTGTGGGGCCACCGCCTGCATTTTTTTAAGGCGATTGACCACCCGGGTTAAGTTAAGCTCGCCATACCCCACAGCAACCAGCAAATCATCGGCGGTTTCATAGTTCAGCTCATTGGCCACTTTTAGCAGTTCGCCACTTTGCACCGCATCATCGTATGCAGCGCGGCTTAGTTTTTCTTCTAACAAACGGCGCCCGCCTGTGGCGTGTTCATCCCTCATGTGGAATTTAAACCATTGGCGAATTTTATTTTTAGCCGCCTGGGTTTTAACAAAGTGGAGCCAATCCAGCCGAGGTTGGGCATTTTTACGACGAATAATTTCTACAATATCGCCATTGCTTAGCTGGTAATTTAGGGGCACCATTTTACTGTTTACCACCGCCCCACTGGTGGTATGGCCCACTTCTGTATGGATGCGATACGCAAAATCCACACACGTGCTGCCCACCGGCAAGTCCACCACATGGCCCTTGGGGCTAAACACAAATACATCATCTTGGAAGAGATCCAACTTAACCAGCTCCACATAGCCGCTGGCATCTTCCACGTCGTCTTGGGCATTCAACATTTGCCGCAATAACGAAAGTTTATCATCGCTGGATTCATCCAATTTACGGCCGCCAGAATCCCCTTCTTTGTACTTCCAGTGGGCGGCAATCCCATATTCCGCTACTTGGTGCATCTCCGTGGTACGGATTTGTACTTCTAACGGGCGCGCCATAGGGCCCATAACCGTGGTATGCAAACTGCGGTACAGGTTGCTTTTGGGCATGGCAATATAATCTTTAAAGCGGCCTGGCATCGGGGCAAAGGTGTTGTGCACAATCCCCAACACGCTATAGCAATCGCCTTCTGTCGGTACAATAACGCGCACAGCACTAATATCGTAAATATCTTTAATTTCTTTTTTCTGGCCATCTATTTTGCAAAAAATACTATAGTGATTCTTCAACCGGCCCGTAATGGTGGCATCAATATTTAGGGCCTGTAGCTGGTGGCCAATACGGTCAATCACATATTCCAAAGTTTTTTGACGGCTGTCTCGCGTATCCATCAAGTTGTTGTCAATAGCGGCGTAGGCATCTGCATCCATATACTTTAGGGAGAGATCTTCCAGCTCTGCCTTTAGCTTACCAATACCCAACCGGTTAGCCAGGGGGGCAAAAATTTCTAAGGTTTCTTTGGCAATGCGCTGTTGTTTTTCTGGCCGCAGGTGGTGCAAGGTGCGCATATTGTGGAGCCGGTCGCTCAACTTCACCACAATCACACGGATATCTTTAGCCATGGCCAAAAACATACGCCTAAAGTTTTCTGCCTGCCGATCTTCGCTAGAGGAAAAGGCAAATTTACCCAGCTTAGTAACCCCTTCAACCAAGGCGGCAGTTTCTTCGCCAAACTGCTTGGTTAAAGTCTCTTTGGTGGCCTCGGTATCCTCAATGGTATCGTGGAGCAAGGCAGCCATAATGGCAAAGGTATCTTGGGTAAATTCCGCCACAATCATGGCCACATTAACGGGGTGCACAATGTAGTTTTCGCCATTTTTGCGCACTTGTCCGTCGTGCATTTGTCGGGCGTATTCAAAGGCAGCCTTTACCTGGCTCAACTGCTCTGATGTGTAATTTAGCCCACGCAGCATGGCTTGGAGTTCAACAAACAGCTCGTCTTCTTTTAACGGCTTACCTGCCACCGTTTGGGGGGGTTGGGCAGACAACGACGGTTTGGGCACTGACGAGGTATCAGGGGCGGGTTCGGAAGGCGAAGGCTGTTGAGACATAGGCTAAAACAGTAAAACCGAAAAGTTAGGGGGTTAAATTAGGAATCCCTATTGTACCCTAGGTGTCCACCCCTGGTGGCAATTACCCCTAAAAACGCACTAAGCAGAGGAGAAAAAACCTAAAACGCCTGTAATGCCATGGTAACCGCCTGTTGCAGTCGGGTGGCCATGGCCTCGGTTGTATCGGCAGGGGTGTAAAACACGGGCGTTGCCTGAACCCCCACACCATACGGCCCCCACTGCTCTGCATTGGTAGGCCCATACAAGGCCACAAAACGCCGCACCCCTGCTGCTGCCGCCATATGTAACGGCCCACTATCCACCCCCACATAGGCCACCGCCTGCTGCAATAAAGGGGGTAGCTGGGTTAAGGTCGTTTGGCCCGCCACATTCCATACCAGCACCCCCGCATTGTGGGCCAAATCGTCTAAGCCCTCTCTATCCTGCGCCAGACCCGTAGCCATCACGCTAAACCCATTGGCCCCCAACCACTGTAACGCAGGGGTAAACACCGCCAAGGGCAATTGTTTACTGGCAGAGGCACTCGCCGTATGAAACACCACCACCGGCTTATTGCCAAACCCAGGAGGCTGAGTATCGGCTAAGGCGGCCATGGCCACCTTGTCGGCCTCTGTTGTATGGAGAGACAAGCTTGTGGGCGGGCCAGGATTAGGCACACTTAGCCCCACCGCCTTAATCACCCCCCAGTGATGAATAACTTGATGAATGCGGGTATCCGATGGCGGGTAGGGGGCAGTGTAGGTTAAGTGCAAACCCCACCGTTGGAACCCAATCGGGGCAAACAACCGCTGCATGTCATACCCCACCCGAACAGGGATGCCCGCCACCTTGCAGCGGTGGGCCATGGTGGCGGATTTTCTGAAAATACACGCATGGGTAAACGGTCCCGCCTTTATCTTCGCAGGCCAATCATCCGCTTCCACAATAACAGTATCGATAGCCGGGTGGGCTTGGGCCAGGCTGGCAGTTGCCGGGCTGCATAACATGGTAATGGTGGGGGGCTGCTCCCCAGCGGCTGCAAAGGCCGCCTTAATGTGGGCCGCCATGGGCAGGGTCAGTACGGTATCCCCCACAAAACGCAGGGGCACCAGCAATACGGCTGATTGAGAGGTAATAGATGCGTTGCTAACGACCATGTCTCCATTACTGCCGCTGAACCGGCACCTTAGGCATCAGGCGCCAAAAAACAAACACGGTGGCTAGCCCTAACAAAATTTGGCCCAATGTTGTTATCATCAACACTCGCAGCAAGCGCGGAAACACGACGATCCACAGCATTAGCCACAACCACCAGGGCACGTTACCAAACAAGCGCTTCACTATACGGTTTATTGGGTGGCTACTACCAGTAGCAGGGGTAAAGGTGCCATCGCTAGCCCATTGCCGTTCACGGTCATAGCAGGCACGTTTAGTGGCATCGCCTAGCACGTTATAGGCCTGGTTAATGGCTTTCATCCGTTCTTCTGCATGTTGAG
This sequence comes from bacterium, assembly GCA_030429585.1. Classification (GTDB taxonomy): domain Bacteria; phylum Cyanobacteriota; class Vampirovibrionia; order Vampirovibrionales; family Vampirovibrionaceae; genus JAUIEU01. The sequence continues at coordinate 1,018,196 of JAUIEU010000001.1, forward strand.
TAGATGACGCCCCGCGGTAACGATCCGGGTGGTGTTGCTTAACCAACGCCCGATACGCCCCGTGGATCACCTCATCGCTAGCATCCGGTGCCACTTGCAACACCGCATACCAATCAGGCGGTTGATGATTCGGATCGGCGTTGGCCATAAGAAGTGTTGCCAAGGAAGAACTAACCTAGCCAGCCTAGCATAAGTGGCCCACTAGGGGAGAAAACACGTTACCTTTAAGCGGGCAAAAAGCCACGTGGGTTTTTAACCACGCCGTGGTTTAGCACTTCAAAATGCAGGTGGGGGCCACTGGTATTCCCCGTCATGCCCACACGGCCTATAACCTGGGTGCGTTCTACCAGTTGGCCAACGCGTACACGGGCACTGCGCAAATGGGCGTATTTGGTTACCACGCCATTGCCATGGCGAATCAGCACCGTGCGCCCGTAGCCTTGCTTAAAGCCCACAAAGGTAACCACACCCTTACGAGCACTGTGTACCGGGGTGCCCATAGGGGTCGTTAAATCTAAGCCACGGTGCAGGCGGCCCCAACGGTAACCAAAGCCACTGCTTAAGCGATACGTTTTTAAAGGCCACGCCATACTACCGCGGGCATCAAAGGCAGGGTCATCCCAAAAGTGCCATTGCAGGGTTTCCACTGGCTCTGGAGGGGCAGTTGACGCTGGGGCTGTGGTTTCTTCCACAGGGGCTTTAAAATACAACACCGGCATTAAATCGGCATCCTCCCCCATAAATGGCGAAATCGCCGCTCCAAGGGGCAGTACTGCTACTTCTTGCAGTAGGGCATCTTTTAATCGCTGTTGGGTCACTGCTGGGTGCTCGGCCAACGCCGTTGCCGCAGACCCTACCGCCGCTTGAGCCGCCGGGGTGCCACCGATACTTGCCATCATGGTAAGCAGGGCGCAGGTTAAAATTACTAAACGCAGGGCTAAGGGCCTGAGTACCGCATTGGGTGCCACATTAGCTATCAATCGAACAATCATCATCATCTCTATAAAAAACGTAAGTTAAGTCAGGTGTGTGTGTAAATGTCTTAGGAGTACTAAGGATCTAACAAGAATAATGGTGCCCTGTCAGCAAAATAGGGAGCCATCATCACCAGTTGTTACATTTGCAATACCAGGTATTTAAACTCACCCCCGCCATGGTTTTGTTATACGGGTGTTTCTGGCACTATTGGTTGGTCTAAAATGGTTGGTCTAAAATCGTATTGCATCAGGCCTTGTAGCTGCTAAACAGGGCAACAAGTTCCTTACCCACTCATCCGTAACGTCATAAAGATAAACCACCATGCCAACTGCCGATACCGCTGCCATCCGTTTAGGGGTGAATATTGACCATATTGCCACCCTGCGGAATGCCCGTGGCACGCCCTACCCCAGCGTGGTGGCCGCCGCGTTGGCCTCCCAGGCCAACGGTGCCGATGGCATTACCGCCCACCTGCGCGAAGACCGCCGCCATGTAAAAGACGCCGACCTGTTTGACCTGAAGGCCGCCATTAGTTTGCCCCTAAACATGGAAATGGCCAACACCGATGAAATGGTAGCCATTGCCTTAACGCTTCAACCCCATATGGTAACGTTGGTGCCAGAACGCCGAGAAGAGCTAACCACTGAAGGCGGGCTAGACGTGATTACCCACCAAGCCGCCTTAACCCGCAGCACCCAAGCCCTAACGGATGCCGGGATTCGGGTAAGCTTATTTATTGAGCCCGATAACGCCCAAGTGGATGCCAGCAAGGCGATTGGCGCGGAGTTGGTGGAATTTCATACCGGTAAATACTGCCACCAACACCTGGCTGGCGACCCCACCGGCAGCGAGCTACAACGCCTGCATGCCGCCGCCCAATATGCGGTAGACAGCGGGGTTATTGTAAACGCTGGCCATGGCCTAACCCAAGATAATGTGGGCCCCGTGCTTAGTTTACCCGGCCTGTACGAGTTAAACATTGGCCACGCCATTGTGGCCGATGCCGTGGTGATGGGTATGGGCGAGGCCGTGGCCACCATGAACCGCTTACTAAAGCAGGGCCGCTAACTGGCCGTGCCCCTAGTGTTTCTCAAACACCACCAGGGTTTCTTGCCGCTGACGAGACGCCACCGAATTTAAGCACCCCACAGCCCACACCGGCTTAAAGCAGGGAGCAAAGGTATCCAGCAAGGTGTCGTAAGCCGTGCCATAGGGCGGGCCGCCAGCCTCAATGGGGATTTCCGTCCAAAACAAGCCCAGTAACACACCGCCAGGTTGCAACATGGCTGCCGTATTGGCCACATAATCACCCCGGCAACGGGGTGGAATGGCGCAAAAACAGGTGTGTTCCACCACCATGGCAAAGTCGCCGTGGGGTAGCGTATCCTGTTGTAAAACATCTATTTGGGCCGTGGCAAAATGGCCAGGGTACAAGCGGGTGGCTTCTGCATTGGCCCCCGCAGAAAAATCCATGGCCGTTATCGCATACCCGGCACTGGCAAATAGGGCGGCATCGTGGCCTCGGCCGGCCCCTACCACCGCCACCTTAGCCCCTGGTGAAGGCAACAACGCACGATGGGCTTGCAGCACGCCAATAAACGGCGGCGCCGGGGCACCTAAATCCCACGGGGTTTGCTTTGTATCATAGCGGCCCTGCCAAAAGGCCACCATATCAGGCGTCAATGGAGAAGATAAGGTCATACCACCTAGTATCTCATAAGGCGAACCCACACCAACACCCTGCCACCGCGCAACCTATCGCCTTGACGGACGTTATAGCTGTATCGACTGTATAAATACCGTATAACGATAAAGTGTAATCGCACCCATGCTTGGCCCAGACGTCATTACTGGAAACCACCCCGGCCCCTACAACGCCACCTACCCCGGCAGCTACGGGGCCAATGCCGCCGTGCGCACCTGGCAGGTATACCGCCAAAACCCTACCGCCATCGGGCAAGCAACCATCCAGCTAACCCCTGCCCCGGTAAAACAGAACCCTCAAGCCTTTATGGCCAACCTGTTAGGCTACAGTGCTGAAGATTTTAAGGCCAACGATAGCAACCAAAATGGCGCTATTTGTATAAAAGAGCTTACCCACTGGTTTGGTAACATTAGCCAACACCCCCAAACCGCTGCCAAATTAGCCCACCAATGGTTAAACAGCCACGATGTAAACAACGATAAGCAGATTGACCTAACCGAACATACCGCCAGTGTACTGCTGGATACCAATGCCAGTGGGTATTTAAACGGCTCCACCCCCGCCGAGCAAGCCAGCACCTTTTACCAAAGCACGGGCTATAGCACCCCCCAACAACGCAATGCCCACCACACAGCCATGTTTAACCAACCCCAGCACGTTAACCAAACGCTGGGCCGCCTAATAACCACCTTTAACCTTACCGGGTGGTTGCGCGCCTTTGGCCTAACCCAGTAGAACCCTCTACTGTTTTACAGGCTTGCTTACGCGCCTTTGGGGGTAATATCCACCACTTGGCTGCCAGCACTAGGGCCAAGCGCAGCTTTGGCTTTATCGTCTGTGACTTTCACCCACAAGGTTTGTAAAAACATCATCACCATGGTGACGATAAGATACAACATTACCCCAGCAGGGATGGGAATAAAAAACAATACGCCCACAAACATTAAAGGCATAAATTTCATCAGCTTGGCTTGGGGGTTATCCGCCACCGCAGCACCCGATTGCATGACTTGCTGATACAACACCGTAACCAAGGCATACAGGCCAATAAGTAACAGCATGCCTTTATGGACTTCTTTTTCGCCCAATTGGGTCGGCACGGTAGAAGCCAGTGTCCAGCCTTGGGCAGAAGGGTTATCCGCTGCTGCTGCCGCCATATCCGTCGGGGCAAAGTGCAAGGTTTCTACTTCTTTGGTTCCGTCGTTCACCATAACAAGTTGGGCAGATTTAATTAACTTAACAAAGCTTTCAGCAAACCCATCTTTGCCCAAGTGGCGGGCATTTAAGGTTATCGTCATCGGTTCGCCAGGAATTAAAGGCTGCGGATTAACCTGCAGTACCTTGCGGGCATCCCGAATCGGGTATTCAGCCGTGGTGCCCGAGTCAAAATCCACGGTTAAGGTATTGGCCGTTACAAATTTATCGTTGGCTTCTACATCCATAATGTTATCGTTCGCCGCCCCAGCATGGCTGGTAAGGGTTTGAGACAGGTGGCCAAAGCCAAAAATTGTTTCGTGACCGGCAACCGCTAAAAAGTTAGGGCTAATAAGCATGCCATACAAGCCAATAAAAATAGGCAGTTGAATTAACATGGGCAGGCAGCCCGCCAGCGGATTAAACTTGTGCTCGGCGTAAAATTTCATCATTTCTGCCTGCATTTGCTGCGGGCTATCTTTAAATTTTTCTTGCAGCTGCTTTAGCTTGGGCTGCAATTCCTGCATCTTTTTCATGCTACGGGTTTGGGTATTGTTTAGGGGCCACAATATTAAGCGGATACCCATGGTTAGCAGCACAATGGCCAAGGCATACCCACCGGCCAAGCCCAGGTTATCCTGAAACTCTTTAATCAGTTGCAATAAATAAAATAAAGCGTTGTTAATAATATCCACGGGTGTTTAATCTCCACAAAAGCGGCCACACAAGTTAGTACAATTTGGGCCAATCAGCTCCCTACTATCCCCAAAGCACTGGGCGGTTTCAAGTTATTTTGGCAGAAGGTGGCACGGCATCCACACCACCGGGGTGCCACGGGTGGCAGCGGCCAATGCGTTTGGCACCCAACCATCCCCCTTTCAATACCCCGTGCTGCTGTATAGCGCCCACCATGTAGTGAGAACACGTGGGGGTAAACCGGCACTGGGCAGGCCATAAATAAGAGCAAGCCTGATACACACGAATGGCAGCAATACATAAACGGCTAAGGATGGTAGACAGAGCCATTAAACCAAGCCCCCCGCCACAACTGATTTAGGCACAGTGGATGCTTTGGGAAAGGACACCCCCGTAACCTTGCCTAAGGCGCCTGCCAAGGCAGACGACAATGCCGAATAAGGCTGACCCACCGCCAATTTTCTCACCACCACAACCCAGCCTGCCTGGGCAAAGGTAACCCCAGATGCTGCCAAGGTTGGGTAACCCACCCTTCGGCACCACTCTCGTAGTTGGCGTTTTAACCGGTTGCGCACCACGGCAGATTTGTGGACTTTTCGGCTAATTACAAAGCCAATGGGCGGGGGCGATAACGGCGGCGCCTGACCAGTTAAGGGTACGGGTAAACACACCAACAGCCGATGGCGGGCCATCGGCTGTTGAGTTAATGCTTTGGCAAAGGCCGTGCGATGACGCAGGCGATACCGTTTAGCCAACATAAAGGCGTTACTTTATGGCTTAAATAGCAACCTTGTGGCGCCCTTTGGCACGACGACGGTTGAGGGTACGACGCCCGGTAGCAGTACGCATACGGGTACGAAAGCCACTGACGCGAAGGCGCTTGCGATTGGTGCCGCCTAAAGTGCGTTTCATAATTAATATCTCCAAAACAGGGGGTTAAAAGCGATAGAGCAATGCGGCAACAACCACATTACTACAGAGCTTGGCATAATAGGCAAAACATACCGCCATGGCAACGCTGGGCCCCACATCCTATTACAAGGATTTTACAGCCACCAAGCAATGGCGCTTTTTACCATAGCCTGGGCGCTTTTCCCAGTCAAACCCAGCTGCTGCCAAGCCATCGCGCACTGGGCGGGCTACCGTAAAGGTGGCCAGCTTGGCCTCTTCAGTGCTATGGCGCCCAACAGCCGCTAGCACTTCGGGGGCCCACATGGTCAGGTTTTTAGCGGGGGCAAAACCATCCAGGTACCAGGCATCCATAGCAGTAGGCATATGGGTCATTGCCTGGGCCACAGGCTGGCACAACAAGGTTAGCCTTATCTGCGGGGTCAACGCCACGGAAACCACCCCTGAAAACGCACCCGACACGGCACTGCCTGGCACGTGGTAGGCTGCCACTAAAGCCTGATAATACGGGGCCAATACGGGCCACTGTTCCACCGTTTTGGCCGCCACAGCAGAAAAGTCTTGGGGCGACAGCGGGTGGCCTTCCACCGCCACATAATGCCAATGTGCCGGGCGGTGGGCAGGGTCGGCCGCTTGCCACGCCTGCCAAGTTGCCACCAAATTAAGCCCCGTACCAAAGCCTAATTCGCCTACCGTGGCGGTGTGCGTTCCTGTATAAGCATAAGGCCAACCCACCCCAGCCACATACACATACTGGCTTTCCGCCAAGCCATCAACGCGGCTGTAATACACATCGTCGTACCCGGTGGCCACTGGCACCCCATCCACCCACACCAAGGGGGCAGGCAAGGATAATAACGAATCAGTGGAGAAGTAAGGCACGGCTAACGACAAATGGCTCAGTCTGTAACGCCCCTTCATCCTACGCAAGACACGCCTGGAATCAAGGCGGTTTAGCCCCTTAGCCCGCCTACGACACCTGTAAGTTGTAACAAACCGTTACAAGACATTGACAAGCGACTCTATTTCTATCCACCCAAGCCTTTACCGATGTCTGACCCCTTGGCCCAACACCGTATAACAATTCGAGGGCTGTCGTATGTAACAAGTACCCCAGTGTGATGATCGTCGTTTTTTGGCCTTGTGCTACTGTATCCAAACTATCGCTGTACCCCCTTTGGGGCGCAAGCCAATCAACCCACATCAATCACCTTATTTGGGTAGAGAGTTCACTCCCACCCCACGCCTGCACACTGGTTAGACGCCATCGGCACCCAAGATTTGTTGTTGTGACACGAGACCGCTAAAACGGTAGTAAGAAAGAACATGCAATCCCTCCCCCTACGGCCAAAACATTAGGTTTAGTGAGCACCCGTAGCGATAGGCCCCTTGCACCCCCTGGTTAGACGCCAACCCAACATTGTCATCCGCCTTTCCTAACACTTATTCGGCCTATGGCCCTATAACCTGGCCCACGCGCCAGCAACAGTGGTAGATGGCGTGCCCCTGGCGTGGCTTATTCTGTTTTATCTGGTTTTTTTGGTCCCTACTTTTGTCCATGCCCGTTGCTGCCTACACCCTGCCACACCCTGCCACGGCACCTATAGACGATCACTACCAGCCCCCCCTCCTCGATCCACGCGATGGAGAAGTGTCCTTTTCCCAGGGCTTTTCTCAAGGCCACCTAACCCCTAATAATGCCATGGCCGCCCAAGCGCCCCCGGCGTTAGGCCATCCCCCCGTGCACGCCTTATGGCCCCAGCTCTGCGAGGCCCTCTCTAGCAGTTTGTCTGCCGCAACGGTACACACCTGGCTTATCCCCCTCCAGGCGGTAGACATCCAATACACGGCCCCCTGCACCCTAACCCTAGGCACCGACAGTGCCTTTAAACGCGATTGGGTTAGCAAGCACTACGCCACCGCTATTGGCAACGCCCTAACGGATGCCACCGGCATGCCCAACTGGCAACTGGCCATTACAGTCCAAGCCCCCAACGCGGCCCAAACCCAGCTACTGGCCGCCGAAGACGACACCCCTGCCCACACGGCAGCCCCACCCCAATTAAACGCCAGCGAGCGCCACTACCTACATGCGCCAGAAAGCCACCAAACCCTACACCCATCGCTACGGCAACTGGCCTATAACAGCCGCTCGTTAAACCCAAAGTACACCTTTGATACATTGGTAACCGGCCAACACAACGAATTTGCCGTGGCGGCCGCCCAGCTACTGGCCCAACAACCCGGCCAACGCTACAACCCGCTAATGATTTACGGCGGCACCGGCCTGGGTAAAACCCACCTGCTGCACGCCATTGGCCACCACATACAACGCCACAGAGACGACGCCAGCGTGTGCGTGGTTACCGCCGAGCAATTTACCAACGAGCTGATTAACGCCGTTAACAAAAAACAGTGGCAGCCCTTCCGTAACCGCTACCGCCAAGCCGATGTGCTGCTGATTGATGACGTGCAATTTTTAGGCGGCAAAGAGCGCACCCAACAAGAGTTTTTCCACACCCTAAACACCCTAACGGAAACCGGCAAACAGGTTGTACTAACCAGCGACCGCTGCCCTGCCGAACTGCAAGGGCTGGATGAACGCCTACGCAGCCGCTTTGATATGGGGCTGCTAGTAAAGGTAACCTCGCCAGATGATGATACCCGCCGCGCGATTTTAACCAAAAAAGCCGAAGATGCGCAGCTATTTTTAACACCCGAGCTAGCCGACTACTTGGTAGACGCCTTTTACGATAATGTTCGACAGTTAGAAGGTGGCCTAAACACAGTGGCCGCCTACACCGAACTACAACACAAGCTGCCCAGCCTAGCCGTTATGGAAAGCCTGACAGGCCACGTGGCTAAAAAACACGCCAATGTGCCCACCCCTAACCAAGTATTGGGTGCCGTTAGTGCCCACTGCAATATTAGTATAGAGGCCATTACCGGGCCACAGCGCAGCAAACCGATTGCCCATGCGAGGCAACTGGCCATGCATTGTATGCGCCAATTAACGCCGGCGAGTTTGACGGACATTGGCCACCACATAGGCGGGCGCCAACACAGCACGGTGCTGCATGCGTGCCAAAAGGTGCACGCACTGGCTCAACAGGATACGGACATCCGGCATGATATTAAGGCGATTGAACACTTGTTGAGCTAAATTAACCGGTACTACCATTGGTTCTGTTCCCTCTCTCTCGACAAATACATCCTACATTTTTTATTGTAACGGTGGCCATAATACGGCAGGCTAGGCCATCACATTAAAGCTACTGGCCCACTTTTTAGCATTGGCTTTATCATTTTCTGCCATATACCCGGCGGCCAAGCTCATGGCACCAAAAAAGGCTTGGTCCATGGCCACATTTTTAGATTTTAAGGCAAAGGCTGGATCGCCCGCCTGTTGTGGTGTTGCTTGCCCTGCCAAATTAAGGGCGGCCATATTGGCGTGTTGCAACCTATTGGTATAGGTATTTGCCAACGTGCTACCTGCAAAGCTAATGGACATAGAATCTCTTCTCTGGTTATGTTGCTTGGTTTCTCTCTGGCCGTATCGCCAGCCCATCTGCCCTATAGGCACACGACAGGCTTGTACACGCATAAAGTGCCCCCAGCACCGTTTGGTGCTAAAGCATCACAGCCTTGTTACACGGTAGGGGTTACGCATGAACTAATGGAGCTTAACCAATTCTGGCAACATAGCTGCTAGCACGGTGCGTACGTGGGCATAACTTAGCCCACCCTGCATAAAGGCGGCATACGGGGGCCGCATGGGCCCATCGGCGCTTAATTCAATAGTGCTGCCTTGCACAAAGGTGCCGCCGGCCATTAACACCGGGTCTTGGTAACCGGGTAATTGGTCTGGTTGAGGGGTTAAGTGGCTATCTACCGGGCTATTGGCTTGCAACACCTTACAAAAGGTTTTTAGGGCATCGCCGCTGCCAAGCTCTATGGTTTGAATAATATCTGTACGGCTGGCTGCCGCCACCGGTGAAACCTTATACCCTGCTTGGTTAAACAAATGCGCCGCCAGCACCATGCCTTTAACCGCACTGGCCACCACGCTTGGCGCTAAAAACAGGCCTTGCAGCAATGTGCGCGTGGTGTTTTGCATAGCCCCACCCTTGGCGCCCACACCGGGGGCTGTCCACGCATCGGCGCAACGATTTACCCATTCGGTTTTGCCCGCAATATAGCCGCCACTTTCTGCCAAGCCGGCCCCTGGGTTTTTAATTAACGAACCCACCACAATATCGGCGCCCACAGCCGTTGGCTCGGTGGCTTCGACAAATTCGCCATAACAGTTATCTACCACCACCACGGCGGTTGGGTTAATGGTTTTGGCGTAGGCCACCATGGCCTGTATATCGGCCACACTAACCGATTGCCGCCATGTGGCATACCCACACGAGCGTTGAATATACAGCATATTGGCTTTAGCCATGCTGGCCTTGGCTTTCTCTGTGGCTAACTGGGCTAGTTCTAGCGCACCGTCATCATCAAACGGCGCTATTTCTTCGTAGGTTACGCCCCACGCCGTCAGCGATTGGCTGCTTTTGCCACGTAAGCCAATCACCTCTTCCAGCGTATCGTAGGGGCGACCGGTTAGACACAGCATATGCTGGCCCGGTTGCAAACACCCGCGCAAGGCGGTAGCAATGGCATGGGTACCACTAACCCAATGGGGCCTTACCATGGCCGCTTCTGCCATAAAGCAATCCGCAGCCACCTTATCTAAGGTTTCTCGGCCAATATCATCGTGGCCATACCCACTAACGGAGTAAAAGTGGCTTTCGCTTACCTTATGGGCACGAAAAGCAGACAGCACCCGCTCAAACACGGTATATTCTGTGGCGTGAATACTGGCAAATCGCTCTGCTAAGGCTTGCTCGGCAGTGGTTAGGGCCGCCGCCATATTGTTTAAAGGGCACGAAACCGTGGGTAAAGGCATAAGCCAAATCGTCTTTATTACTTACAAATACCCAACGATTATAGGCAAAACACCGGCTAAATCCGCCAAAACAATATGCCCCAAGCGGTCACAACGCCAGGGGCATATAAAAAATGAGAGAGGAGAGTAAGTCTAAATCTGTAGGCTGTTGTTACTTAACGCAGCGCAGTGCGGGTAACACGCCCATTTCTTGCTGAAGATCGCGGGCACGGTCGTAGGCTAGCTGGCGGCGTTTGTTGGCGCCCTTAACAATAAACTGCACCGCATAACTACGGTTCCGCATAGGGGTGCGCTTGACAAACATACCCTTAACACTGGCATAGGTACCGGTGGTGGTTTGGTCGGTATGGCTCATGGTCGTTCCAGCTCCTGTCAATAATCAGGCCAAATGCCTGTTGTATCGTTTTATCCCGCAGTTAAAATATGTATCGGCATGGTTGCAGAAAACCTTTAAACCAGCAGGGGCTTTCCTCCCCTATCCAATGGGGATACCCCCCGTTTTGCTCTCCCTACCCATGCATGCACCCCGCCAACATACCGGTTGCGCCGCGTCATCGCCCCCTTTACAATAGGCCCTATTGGTTTTGTTAAGCTTAGTTAAGGCCCACCGACGACAATGATGGGGTTTTTTCGTACTTATGCCCGCTGGATAGCCTTAGTGGCTGTTACGGTGTGCAGCGTGTTTTTTATATTGGCTGGCCTGTTTTAGCGTGACTTCAACCCGCCACACCCCACTGCTATCCGCCTTGGTTCGCACCGTGCTCTCTGTTGCGATAGCTTGCTGTGTGGTGGCCAGCACCACCATTGCGGTAATGGCCCCCGTTACCCACGCCCAGCAAAGCACATCCACCCTGCACAACCGCAAACAATCCTTGCAATCCAAACGCAACTACCTACGAAGAAAAAAGGAAGAGAACCTGCGCCAAGCCCGCAGCATGACAAGCCAAATCCTGACCAATCAACGCAAACTAGACAATGCCCAATACATTTTAAAGAAAAACCAAAGCACCTTAACCCAAACCCGCAGCCAGCTAGGCGAGCTGGAATACAACATTAACCACACCAAACAAGAGTATGAAGCCCTAAAAAAAGAGGCCCGCATGCGGGTACGGCGCATTTACACCAGTGGCCGCACCAATATGCTGCAAATGCTGCTCGATGCCGAAGACATCCCCACCTTTATGGACCGGCTAACCTACAAGCGCTACTTGGTTCACCATGACAAAGACGTGATCGACGCTTTGGCGGCTAAAGAATCCCAGCTAAAAAAGCAATTGGCAGACCAACAACGCAAAGAAAACATTATTGGCCAATCCATCAAATCCATTGAAACCCTGCGTACCTCTATTTCTTCTCGCCTAATGCACGATAAGAAGCTACGCGAGCGCTACTGGAAAGATGCCAAATCCTACGAACGCGCCGAGCGCGAGCTATTGGCAGAATCGCGCAAGGTAGAGCAAGAAATTAAAAAGCTGACTAAAGCCAGCACCATTAAAACAGCGCCTGCTAAGGCCACTGGCGGGTTTAGTTGGCCACTGCGCGGTACCATCACCTCGCCCTTTGGCTACCGTCGCCACCCTATCCACCGCAAACGGCTAATGCACACCGGGTTAGATATTTCTCGGCCCCACGGCTACCCTATTAAGGCCAGCAACGGCGGTACGGTTATTTATGCGGGCTGGCGCGGCGGCTACGGCAAAACCGTTATGATTAACCACGGTAACATCCGCGGCAAAAACGTGGTGACCTTATACGCCCACATGAGCAGCATTTTAACCCGTAAGGGTGCCAGTGTTAGCAAGGGGCAAACCGTGGGCAAGGTAGGCAGTACAGGCTATGCCACTGGCCCCCACCTCCACTTTGAAACCCGTGAAAATGGTAAGCCCGTCAACCCGAAAAAGTACCTATAGTAGAAAGGTATTTGGCCATTAAATCCGTTGCTCTATATTTGACACCGATTTACCAAATCATTCAGGGAGAAGCGGCTGGAGCCGGTGCGGGGTGTACAATGCGGAACGCATCACACCCCAGCAGACCACTCTGCGGGTGAGCATTGCCCAAAATACGAACCAACGGGCAAGCGCAGCCGCATGTTGGAAGGCGAACAGCAAGCGTCGTGGTTACCTTCCAACCCATTGGGAGGGTTTGGGAACACCCTGTTCCCAATGGGGGTGACGGGGGTTAGCCCCGTCAAAACGAAAACTACCGCCAAGCCAATAATGACAAACTAGGCCATAGCCACTACTATCTTAAAAAAGCGGCCAAAGGGCTTTTCAGCAGGCTATCAGCCACATCCTCTGTGTTGTATTGCTCTAGCAAGGCACCAGGGCCACCGCTTTCAAACAGGGCTTTCAGTTCGCTGACGCGGGTATCGGCAATCACACTGGCGGATTCGGGTACTTGGCGGCCAAAAGCTACCGCCTGGGCAAGCAAACGAGCCTTAGCACTAATACTAGTTTTGGTGCTGCCGTCATTGGCATTATCGTAACCCTTAACCTGCTTGGCAGCTTGGGTATCGCTGGCTTCTAACGCTTGGGCCTGGTTGGCCTTAGCCAGTACATTGGCCGCTAAGTGATTAACACCGGAGTTGTTGATTTGATCCACCATAATCGTTAAATTCCCATAATTCTCTGGAGGTTGTGTTGTGACGGCGCCACTATCGCCGGTTGCACCTCAATCTGTAACCATATCCTTAGTATAGAGGAGGACAGCCCCCAATACATTCACCATTTGGTGGAATTATCGCCCCCAGAAGATTCACCCCCTGGCTAACTAAAGATTTTGCCCTACCTGCCGAACCCCAGCCACAGTAAGCTAAAAAAAGCATTCTAAACCCCGAAAAACCCTAACACTAGGTATATTTAGGTATAACGCTGTGGGTGCAGGCGCTGCTGGGTGTTGTTTACCATATGGAACATGCCCTGCATACGGCGGTGCTCCGTTTTTAGGCGTTTATACTCTTGGTTGGTGTACCACTCGTTAAATTTAACAGGCAGGTACCCAATTAAAAACAGAATAAAGGTAAAGCTCATGGCATCAATGCCTGTTCTTCGGCCTTTGGCTGCCCGCACCAAAAAGTCGCTGTATTTTTTCCAACCCTTATTCAAGCGGGTTTTCAGCTTACTATCCACCTTGCCGCCTTCTCGCGCCAAGTCGTCTATCAACTCTTCTCGCAAGGTTTCTACCTGGCGAAGCAAGCCGGGCTTGGCGTCCGTGCCACCTAATAGTTTGTTAGCTTCGCCACCATGGTTTTTTAACACCCCATCTACCAAGGCCTCAAAATCAGGATTTTTATCCGCAATACCTGGAATAAAGGCTTGGGCTTTTCGGTAAAAATCTTTTTGGGAATTACGGAATTGGGCCAGTTTATCTGCTAATTGCAACATTTTTACCCGCACTGGCTGAGACGCTACCCGAGCCCGATGATAAATATGACGTGGAATACCAAAGTAAGCGTTATTTTCTACCGCCCGCAAAATACCCTCGCCATTGCCATGCAAAATATTGGCAATATAGTTACGGGTACGAATTCGGCCTTTGCTATCCATAAAGTTACGATTTACTTCATGAGCACTAAAGCCAAAAGCATCCCCTGCTTTAGACGCCAACTTAATACCACCTGCTTTTTGGCCACGCTTCACCAGCCAATTATTCACCACACCCAAGCCCCAAATATAAATAGTAATGGCCCAGGTATCTCTAATGAGTACATCCCTAACCTCGCGCAAATCGCGCTTAATTTTATTACCCGCCGAATCCTTTACCCAACTTCGTTTCCAGGCTTTCAGAGCACGGGCTCCTTCTAAGCCGCCATAGGCAATTAAAATTAATGCCCCTATAGGCGTGGTACTAAAAGTGGTTTTAAAAGGTACCTTTAATTTACCCACCTTAAATTTGTCATAGTAGTTAAAGTTAGAAAAGTCATAATCCAAAAACTGGCCTGTTAGCATTTTACGCAAGCCTAACAGCCGTTTTTTAATGTTTAAACGGTGCCATGGCAATGGCTCCGAGCCTGTGTTTTTAGCAACCGTTTTTATTTCTTCGGCTACTTTTTCCAAACGAGGGGTGTACCGTTTGTGGGCATAAGCTTTGCCATCCAACACCCAGGTCATATCCGGGCCTTTTCTTTTTTTAGCCGCCGTTACCACTGTATTTACCGGTTTCTTTGGAGATGTCGAGAAAATACTCATTAGGCGCCCCCTCTAGCGACCGTTTCAGCCGGTACATAGGCTTGTGGCAAACGGCCAGTGGCCCATTGACGCGCCCTAAATAATGCCTCTGGCAAGGGGGTTGTTGTAGGAATGGTTGCCGGATGAGCAAGCCCAGCAGCATTAGCTTCTGGCAACCCAGAGCGGGGCATTGCTGGCGTTAATGTGGCCTTAGGCTTAGCGGAACTGGAAGGCAGTAAATCCAAAATATCTTGGTTACGGTTGGCCACATACCCTTCATTAGATTGGGTCCAATCCACTAGTTTAAACAAAAACATTAAGGTTAGGCCGGTGGCCGCCACGGCCGTAGCCCCCTTGGCTCGCAACAACCTATCCTTACCCGCTTTAATCATGGCTGGCAAAGGCCGCCTAACAGCCCCGACCGCTTTGCTAGCGTCTTTCTTTAACGTATCCACAAAATACGAAAACTCATCCATGCGCTGGAAGAAGTTACCCGCCCCTACCTCTTTAGCGCCACCAATGCCCCACGGCATTTTTAGCGGCAGCCAATCATGCTGCATATGTCGGCTACCGGCATAGCGGCTATTAACGGAATGAACCTTATCCGTCAGCGCCTTCTTTGCATGGGTAACGGCTTCAAATTTTTGGTTAAAGGCTTTTCGGTCTTTAGACCAAAAGAACCACGCATTCGGGTTTTTGTTTAATAAGGCCAACTTCTCTTCCGTCGCCTTTTCAAAATTGCTTATCATGGCCCCAAACTCTCGTCGCCAAGAAGCCTGCCGTTGCTGGGGCACCCGTTTACCAAACAACCTATCCCAATCAATCATTTCTTCCATCAAGGGCTTCATTTTTAGCTGTTTGGGGCTAGTTAATCCATGGCGGTTGGCATGGTCTTCCGTAAAGCGGGCCATGTTTTTAAAGGCAGTGCGCGGCAACTGCAACGAGTTTCGGTGAGGCGAATACCGCCTAAAGCCCATGTAAGCGATGGTTGGCCAAACAAACATGCCTGGGCCACTGGCAAATTCTCGCCACCATTCTTCAAAAAAGTTAGGCCAATTCAAGCGCTTAAAGCGCTCTTTAAACACATATTTTTTTTCATCCAAGCCAGTTTTGGCACGGGCAATGGGGTCTTTTTGCGGGCTGTAATCAAAGGCCCCCCTAAATAAAGCCGACCAGGCCCGCGGCAACCACAAAGCAATAAAATCAATGGCCATAATGCCCATTAAAAAATCTTCAATCACCGGTTTAAAAAAGCCCTTAGCACTCGCCTCATTCACTTTAGTAAGCAGGTTTAACCGCCGAGAAGGCAAAAAGGAATACACCGTATTCATATTGGTAACCGGCACATTACGGGCGGCATTGGCCACCGCAGACACCACCTTAGATTCCCCGCCGGCAAAGCGAGGGGGGTGTTCAGGCCGTGGGGGTGCCTGGCTGGGTGTAAGTGGTGTGTGTGCTAACAATGGTAATGGGGGTGGGGTTGAGTTAAACAAGCCAACAAAGGTAAGGGACCGAAGGCTATAAAGGCTAGATATAAGGCGCCAAAGAGGCACAAGGGAGGACAACTACATAAACGTAAGACCCCTAAACTTTGTGCGGATTAACGGCCTAGCACAGTTACAGTAGGTTACGAGATGTTTACTTAAACGGTGCTACCCCCCTTAAACACATGGAAAAAGGCTAGTAGGCACGGTAATTTGACAGTGAGGCAGCCTAATTACGAAACCAAATAAAGTTGAAGTAATACTGTACAAACAGTTAAGCCTATAGTGAAATAGCATAGTTACCCGCCCTACACAACGAATACCCCCATATAAGGGGCCGTGCAAAAGCCCATTTTTACCAACTATTTACATTGGTTTTATTGTGTAACGGCATACTAGCCACCTGCGCCTGTGCAAATCCAGGCGCTTGATTTTACGCCACGCGGAAGGTATGCTAGCCGACCGTGAAATTATATTTCCGGTTTAATTTACGGGCTTTATTTAAGGCCCCACGCCCGCCCAAATTTTGATTTATCGAGATTACCGACATGAAACAAGATATTCATCCTACCTATAACAAAGTTACCGCCGTGTGTGTGTGTGGCAATACCATTGAAACCGGCAGCGTGTTGGAAAGCATTAACATTGAAATCTGCTCGGCCTGCCACCCCTTCTTTACCGGCCAGCAAAAAATTATCGATACCGAAGGCCGCGTTGAGAAATTCAACAAGCGCTACGGCAAAAAATAACCGGCATTACGGTACAACCCTGGCAGCCTAACCCCTAGGCCAGCTTTATGTATGCCTTATGGCATCCGTGTACCCTCGTTCTCCTCCGAGAGCTTAACCCTTGGTTAGGTTCTCCTTTCTACAATTCGCTGCGCTGGATGTATTCCTCGCAGCGATTTTTTTAGCGATTTTTACCTCGCTTCCATGTACACTAAACAGGCTTACCCTATCTTCATCCCATTAACATTTGGAACAACCCCCGTCTCATGGAATCCCTTATCATCAAACTGGAATCGCTGGAAACCTCCTTCAACGAGCTTGGCGAGCAACTGGGCAGCCCAGAGGTACTAAGCGATAGCGACCTGCTGTGCGAACTATCTAAAAAGCGCGCCGCCTTAGAAGGCACCATTGAAAAATTTAACCAATGGAAGCAGGCCACCCAGGATTTAGACGACAGCACCAGCCTGCTAAAAAACGAAGCAGATGAAGACATGCGGGCCTACCTTAGTGGCGAAGTAGAACGCCTGACCGCATTGCTTACCGAGTTGGAAGACACGCTGCAAATAATGTTGCTTCCTAAAGACCCTAACGATGACCGCGATATTATTGTGGAAATCCGTGGGAGTGCTGGCGGCGACGAGGCCAACATTTTTGCCGGCGATTTGGTACGCATGTACTTGCGCTATGCAGAACGCGTGGGTTGGAAAACCGACGTGCTAAACATGAACGACAGCGACCAAGGCGGCGTAAGCGAGGCCA
Source organism: bacterium (assembly GCA_030429585.1). GTDB lineage: Bacteria > Cyanobacteriota > Vampirovibrionia > Vampirovibrionales > Vampirovibrionaceae > JAUIEU01. Next base: position 1,035,772 of record JAUIEU010000001.1, read on the forward strand.
GTATTTCCATTAAAGGTACCGATGTGTACCGGGTAATGAAATACGAAAGTGGAGTCCACCGCGTGCAACGTGTGCCTGTAACCGAATCCCAAGGGCGCATACACACCAGTACAGCCACCGTTGCGGTAATGCCTGAAGTGGAAGACGTGGAAGTAAAAATCGACCCATCTGAAATTGAGATTATGACCATCCGCAGTGGGGGCGCTGGCGGCCAAAACGTAAACAAGGTAGAAACCGCCGTACGCCTATTCCACAAACCCACTGGCATCCAAATCCACGTGACAAAAGAACGCAGCCAGCACCAAAACCGCGAACTGGCCATGAAGATGCTGCAATCTCGCCTATACGAAATGGAGCTGGAAAAGCAAAACAAAGAAATAACCGATTTACGCCGCAGCCAAGTGGGCACCGGCGATAGAAGCGAACGCATCCGCACGTATAACTTTCCTCAAGATAGGCTTACCGACCACCGCATTGGGCAAAACTTTGCGTTATCCCCCGCCATTGAAGGGGATTTAGAAACCGTGATTACCGCCCTTGTTACTGCCGACCAAAAAGCCAAGCTGGAAAAGCTAGCCGAGCAAAGTACCTAGGCTTTAACCCTTTAGCCATTAATGGCGGATGTTGCCCGCGGCAAAGGCTGTTTAAATAACCTGCTATAACGCTGGGCAAACTGCTCTTGCTCTGCTGTGGCCTTTTTACGGGTGTACCAGTTATTCATTAGTGGCGAAATAAGCCCTGTTAGCGCCGTGGCCCCCAACAGCCCCAGCCAACTGGCTTGTTTAGCGGCACGGTAAGCCCCGTGCTGGGTATCCCCATTAACTGCGTTATACACTCGGTTTAGTTTTTTAAGGGCGGGTAGCCCCAGCCAACCTTTTTCCACAATGGGTAGGCCCCACCGCTTTTTTTGGAATAACCGCCCCAACACGCCGCCAAACAAATCATCGCCAACGGTATAGGTTACCGCCATTACACTGGTTTTAATAATGGATTCCCGCCGCTCGTGGTTATCCCTTGCCGACAACACCTCTGCCAACATCCAGCCAGCAAACCCACCCCACGCCACAATCCATTTGCTCATAAAAATACCATTATTATAATCAAAGGCCTTGTTTAGCTTGCGCAGCGCTTTACCTACTAGGGATTTACCTTTGCTTTTAACCCCAGCTAGTATAATCAGTGGTAAGGTCGTATCCACCGCCAATACAGAAAGCACCGAGGTAATAAATTTTTTCCGCTTATTGGTGTCGTACTCTTTGGATTTTTCTTCTAAAAAAGTTTCGGTGGTGTAGTTAAACTCGCCGCTAAACCCCTTTCGGCCAGAAAGTCTCTCTGTCATTTCCTTTTTACCCCATACCGACGACAGGTTCGCAAAGGCAATTAACGCCACATCCAAGGCCACAATCCGCATTTTTGTTTTTAGCAACCGCTTCCTAAAAGCGGTATCTTTCAGGGCGGTGGTTAAGGCTTCTACCGATTTAAAGCCCACATCTTTTACCAACTGGGCCGCTTTTTCCGCGGATACCGACGCCAAGGCACTGCCGTTTAACGCCCCCCAAGGTACCCGCAAGGGCGAGGTTCTACCCAGGTTAGCAATTCGATGGTTTAACCGATTAAACCACCCCTGGCCATGCGGCTTAAATACCGGTTTTTTATTAAAATAATGGGCAAAATCTTTCCTAAAGCCATCTTCCGAGCGGTGGTTAATGCGTTTTTCTAAAATAATAGGCCCAGCAATAGCAAGCAACAGCCACGGCACAGAAACCCAGGCCACTTCCAACCGTTCATAAACATTACGCGCCACCAACATGCCGGACGGCATCAGGCCAAACAGCTCAATAAAGGAGCGGTTTAACACATCGTTATTATGAAACGCCACCGAAAAGGGCAGTCCACTGCGCACCCCAAAGCCCGGCGGTTGGCCTGACGGCCCAGCCTGAGTGCCCATGGCAGGTTTAGGAGATGAGGATAACGCTTGCACAGGACCGTATTACAACCCAATACCATACCCCTAACAACGCCCCTGCAAAGCACGGATTGTTAGGCCGCCAATAACGCCGCCCCTAAGGAAAGCAACATATCCGGATGCTCAGAGAGCAACATTTCCGTCAGCAAGCCCTCATCCGCCATGGCAGGCACCATCACTAAAAAATCATCGCTTAATTGTTCCAACAGCTTTAGCACAATGCCCTTTGGAAAAACCACACTGGCCCGTAGCAATTCTGGCATGGTTACCCGTTGGTAGGCGTGAGCTAAAAAGGCGTCACTCATCCGCATCAGCAGTTCGGGCTGTTTTTTAAATATATGAATCATTAACGGGTGCATGGCCTTGTAAGGCAAAAATTTCAATCCCTCTAATACCTGGCCCTTTTTCATGCGCTGTAGCATGGGCAGCATTTCTCGTTTACTTAGGTGCTCTATTTTTTGGCCTGTAATTTTTCCCATTAATAGTAATAAAAACTTTTTATCCAGCTGCATTAGCCGTTTAGCCAGCAAGCCCATGGGTAGCTGGTGGCTTTTTAACATGTGGATCATCTCTGGCATGCGCATTTTTTCTACCAAATGCTTTAAGCCAAACATTTTAAGCAACAACTTCACTTGAATATGCATGGGGAGCATCCATACCAGGCGTAGCAATTTTTCTCGGCTAAAAAACCGTAAGCCTCGCAATAACGTTTCTTTAGGCATTTGGGCCATAATGCGCAACCAATCGGGGCGACGCAACAGCTTTAAAATCATGGGGGCGTTTTTACTTAAATCCAGTAGTTTTAAAATCTCGCGGGCATCTTGCAGGCGCCAGTTATTCTCTTTTAAAAACCGGGTGCCATCCGTGCTTTTGGCTGGGTCTAAGTCTTTTTCTAAGGCAACGCCATTCAATTTTTTCAAATCAATATAGCTAACCTGTTTCGCCGCCATGGCCGCCAATAAATTTTCCGCCAGTATGGCATCAATTTTCACAACCGTTCCTCAAGTCTCAATAAAGCAATAACCAGCAGAGAGTGGGTTATTTGGCGGAAGGACGCCGTAGTTTCTAGGAAGCCTTAAACGTAGCGACAGGAGCGTATAAACACATACGTGACTGAGCGAGGATTGAGGATGACACCGAAAATACAAGTCATCACGTCAAATAACACATCTCTCTATGGAACGTATCGGCAAAACCACGTCTAGTCTTTAATATATCCTGCTATAATAGGCTTGTTCACTGTGGAGATACGCCCTTGTTCACTCGTCATCGTTATTTACTCGCCCTGCCCTTAGGCCTACTGCTGGCGCTTGTACTGCTGGCCCAACCTGTACTGGCCATGTCGCCAGCGGCATTAAAGTTGTACCAAACCGGCATGGCTGCCCTGCGCGATAACCAACCGACCCAGGCCCTCAATGCCTTTGAATCCGCTTTAAGCAAAACCCCCAACGATGCTGTACTGCATCAGGTAATGGGCGAAACTTACAGCCAACTAGGCCAACACCAAGCCGCGCTTAACCACTATACGCAAGTACTGCAACTCCACCCCCGCGATACAGGTGCCCTATTAAGCATTGGCCGCGAATGGGAAGCGTTAAACGAACCTGCCAAAGCCCTAGACGCCTACGCCACCGTGCTGCAACGCCAGCCCGATTACGCCTTTGCCCACTATGCCATTGCCCAAGTAGAGCTAAAGCAGCAGCATTGGCCCATGGCCATTAGTGCCCTACAGCGGTTTTTGCAAACCTACCCCCAACACCTACAAGCACGGCGCCAACTGGCCAACGCTTACAAAGCCAATGGCCAGCCTAAAAAGGCGGTAGAGGTATATGAGCAGTTGTCTTCGGATTTTCCTACGGAATTTACCGACCGCCTGCCCTTGGCCCGCGCCCTAAATGCCAGCCAACAACACCAAAAGGCCTTACAAATACTTCAGCAAGACAGCGTTAAAACCGGGTTTGCTTCGCCAGAAGTATTAAACGAGCAAGGCTACGCCCACCTAGCCCTAGGCAATGCTGGCTTTGCCCGCGATGCCTTTGTGCAAGCCTTTCAACAATCGCCAGACAACCCGGCCACCCAGCTTGGGCTGGCCCAAGCCTACCTACAAACCCACCAGGCAGATAGCGCCATCCCCTTATTTTTAAGCTACACCATCGAACACCCGAGTGATCTCCACGCCCAGCAACAACTGGGGCAGGCCTACCTGCAAACCCAACAGTTAGAACGCGCCATTAGCACCCTAACCCCCCTATTAGACAACCCCACCAATACCAACGAAACCCTATACTGGCTGCGCAGCAACATTGCCTTGGCCCACCAACAATTAGATACCCCCGAGCAACCCGCCCCCCAGCACCTACAGCAGGCCATTGCCCTATACGAACGCATTGGCGAAGAAGCCGCCCAACAGCAAGACTGGGCCACCCTAACCAACCTGGCGCTGGCCTACCACCAACAAGGCCAGCTGCCCCAAGCCCTAACCCTATACCAAGCACTACTTAACCAACCGGATACCGCCACCCACGCCACCTTAAAAGGCGATGCCGCCCGCGCCATGGTGGCTGCCGCCAACACCGCCTTAGCCAACAACGATACCCAAACTGCCAAAACATGGTTACAACAGGCCAACACCCTATCTACCCATGCCCAACAACCCATCCCAGAAATTAGCTTACTCAACGCCAGCATTGCCCTGTCGGACTATCACCACACCCTAAACAATGACAACACCACAAACGCATCGGCAAGCCCTGTGCCAGCCCCCTTACTAGCAACGCCTTCGGTACGGTACCACCAAGCCCTAGCTGCCAATCACCAAGCCTTGGTTCACTGGCCCAACGAACCCAATCTTATCCAACAGCGGGTAGAATTATTACTAAACAACCCTAGCGAAACAGGCGACCCCTCTAAAGATACGCTAACCGCCACCCAGCAATTACTGCGCAGCGCTGTAGACGACTATATGCTGGCGGATGATACCGATAAATCCATGCTTCCGGCGCCCTTATTGCTGGCCAAAGCCCAGCTAGCCTACGCCGAAAACAGCCTGTCGGACGCCACTAACCAGTACCAAAACTATCTTAACCACCCCAACATTAACCTTACTGCCAACGAACAAGCTGCCCATTGGCTAACCTTGGCCCAATGGTACCAAGCTGCCAAACAGCCTAATAATGTGTTAAATGCCACCCAACGTGCCACCGAATTAGACGATACCAATGTGGCGGCTTGGACAAACCTGGCCACCCTACACGCCCAAAACAAACAATGGGAGCAGGCCAAGGCAGCCTACCAACAGGCCCTACACGCCCAGCCAAACGCCCCTACCGCCTTATACGGGCTAGCCGTTACCTACGAGCAACTTAAGCAGCCTGCGCTGGCTATCCCCCAGTACCAAGCCTACCTTACCAGCGGCAATGCCGATTATGCTGATGTATCTAAACAGCGCTTAACTGCTTTGCTAAAAACCGTGCCCAAAACCCCAGCGCCTATAGCGCCAAAGCAGCCTTCAGCCAGTGTTACACCAGCTGCCAACCCTCAAAACACTATAGTGACTGAACCCATTAACGCGGCGCCGGCGACCAATGTTATCCCCGGCCAGCCTATGAATTTTACCATTGGTGGCAAAAAACCGATTAATATTCGCCTGAATGTGAACGAGATCCACATGCCTGCTGCCATTAGTGCCCCCGCCACCGAAGTTACTGCTGACCCCACCCCTGTGGCGCCCATGCCTGCCTTGCGTTATGATGCCCAGCCCATGGATTAATACCCCCACAAGGTATCTGCTTTTTTACCAAATTAATGCCAGAGCAAATTTATGACAATTACGATTGAAACGATTACCCACGCCCCCTTTAACGCCAACAGCTATATTATCCATAAGCAAGGCAGCACCGATGCGTTTTTAGTGGATTGCGGGCGCGACTGCCGCGCCATTAAACAGTATTTAAATACCAACAACTTAGAATACGAAGACGTGTTACATACCCACGCCTTTATTGAGTGCCTAGAAGGCCAACCCACCCTGCGCGAAACCGATGACCTAATTGCCCACATGAGCCCCATGGATGAATTTTGGCTAGCGCACTTGGATACCCAAGCCATTGTATTAAGCGTAGAGACCGTGCCCCAAGCCTTTGTCGACCAACAAGTACTTCATGATGATGTACTGACCTGCGCTGGGCTAGACGTGCACGTGATTGAAACCCCTGGCATTAGCCCTGGCAGTATTACCTACTATGTACCCGAAGCGAACGCCGCCTTTGTCGGTGATGTTATCCGCGATGGTGGGTTGGGGCCGCTGGATTTACCCTACACCAGCGCCAAAAACCTGCGTGATTCCATTGAGCAACGCCTGCTAACCTTGCCAGAAGATACCATGCTATACCCTAGCCGTGGCCCAGCCATGGTGGTAAGCCAACTAAAAAACCTTGCTGTCCCAGCCTAAAAGAATACGCTCCACTCTATAAAGGACAATTCAGCGGCTAAAGCCGGTGCGGGGTGTAGAATGCGACGCATGAACACCCCAGCAGACCAATCGGCGGGTAAGCATTGCCCGTGATGCTAAAAAATTGGCAAGCGCAGCCGCCGTTGGAAAGGCGCATAGCAAGCGTACCGTCACATAACTAACGTTAGGGAGAGGTTTGGAGACACCCTGTCTCCAATGGGAGTGGAGAGGGCTAGTCCTCTCCAAAAAAATCTAACCGTCGTAAAAAAGTAATTCTAAACTATTTACGATATTCAACGGTCACATCGGTGCTAATGCCGCCACGGGGGGTCATAACGGCGCTAACTTTTAGGTATTTTGGGTTAATGGCGGCAATAATATCATCGCGCACTTTATTAACCGCATTTTCGTAAAAAATACCTACATTACGGTAACCCAACATGTAATATTTAAAGGCTTTTAGCTCTATTACATGGGTATCAGGTTGGTACTCTACGGTAATGTCGCCAAAATCAGGCAGGCCTGTCATGGGGCACACGGCGGTAAATTCTGGGCAGCGGATGGTAATGGTGTAATCGCGGTCGGCATTCGTGTTTTCCCATGCTTCAATGGGGCTAAACTGCATAGCCTCGGGGGTGGTTACTGGGCAAATTTTAGTAATATCGCTATTTTGCGGGGCACCGGTGGGCGATAATTTTCGATCGGAAGCAGCAGTAGGCATAGGGGCTATCTCTATTATTAAATTAGTAAAGAATGCCCCTATTGTAAGCCCTCATAGGTCTGCGTCTACCAAACAGGCAGCCTTGCTGTGCTTATGGCACAATATGGCCACTTATTAATTGGATTATTGGCAAGTAGGAGCCACCGCCCCATGGATACCTTAACCAGCACCCTTCAGCCTGGCAGCGAGCTATTTACCGAAAATACCACGGCTATGGACGAGCACGTTAACCTATTAAAAGAACGGCTAACCCAAGTGCACCAAGGCGGCGGCGACACCCTGATAGCCAAACACCAAAAACGCGGCAAACTGTTTGTACGAGACCGTATTAACACCCTGCTAGACGAAGGTAGCCCTTTTTTAGAAATTAGCGCCCTAGCCGCATGGGATATGTACGAAGGTGCTGCCCCCGGCGCCGGTGTGGTGGCTGGTGTGGGCACGGTGCACGGCACCCCCTGCATGATTGTGGCCAATGATGCCACCGTAAAAGGCGGCACGTATTTCCCCATGACGGTAAAAAAACACCTGCGCGCCCAAGAGATTGCCGAACAAAACCACCTGCCGTGTATTTACTTGGTAGATAGCGGCGGCGCGTTTTTGCCGCTTCAGGCAGAGGTTTTCCCCGATAAAGAACATTTTGGACGGATTTTCTATAATCAGGCCCAGATGAGTGCTAAAAAGATTCCGCAAATTGCAGTGGTAATGGGCAGCTGTACCGCCGGTGGGGCCTACGTGCCCGCCATGTGCGATGAAACTATTATTGTGAAAGAGCAAGGCACTATTTTCCTCGGTGGCCCACCCCTAGTAAAAGCCGCTACGGGCGAAGAAGTAAGCGCCGAAGAGCTGGGCGGGGCCGATACCCACTGCCGTATTAGTGGCGTTAGCGACCACTACGCCATGGATGACGAAGACGCCCTAGCCATTACCCGCAACATTGTAGAAAACTTAAACCGCCCCAAGCAACATTGGCTAAACCGTTCTGCCCCGCAAGAGCCTGCTTTTCCGGCAGATGACTTGTATAGCATTGTGAATGCGGATACCAAAAAGCCCTTCGATATCCATGATGTAATTGCGCGCCTCGTCGATGGCAGTGAATTCCACGAATTTAAAGCTCTGTACGGCAGCACGCTGGTGTGCGGTTTTGCCAAAATTTGGGGCTACCCCGTCGGTATTATTGCCAACAACGGCGTGCTATTTAGCGAAAGTGCCCAAAAAGGCGCCCACTTTGTAGAACTGTGCTGTCAGCGCAATATTCCGCTAGTGTTTTTACAAAATATTACTGGCTTTATGGTGGGCAAACAGTACGAGCATGGCGGCATTGCCAAAGATGGCGCCAAGTTTGTGATGGCCGTTAGTAACGCCAACGTGCCCAAACTCACCATGATTATTGGCGGCAGTTACGGCGCCGGTAACTACGGCATGTGCGGCCGCGCGTACAATCCTCGCTTTTTGTGGATGTGGCCCAATGCCCGCATTAGCGTGATGGGGGGCGAACAAGCCGCCAATGTACTGCTAACCGTTAAACGAGATCAACTGGCTGCTAAAGGCAAACCCGCCATGACGCCTGAGGAAGAAGCTGCCTTTAAACAACCGATTTTGGATAAATACGAGGCCGAAAGCAGCGCTTATTACAGCACCGCCCGCCTATGGGATGACGGTATTATCGACCCCAAAGACAGCCGCACCGTGCTTGGTTTATCGCTGGCCACCTGCGCCAATGGCCCCATAGAAGAGCACAAGCAGGGCGTCTTTAGGATGTAAGCAATTTAATCGACAATTTGTTTTAATTTAGGGTAATAACAATCTTGAAACTTATAAATGATGAATATTGCTATCTACCCAAAGTTTGGTCTCAATTGGCTTAAAACAAGTTATGAAGGGGCCAAGTTACTTAAAGAACATGGCTTTACTCGCAACGATGAAGTCATCGTCCTAACCTAAGCAGCCCTCAAGAATGTAAAAGTCGCTTTTTAAATACAGGTGTTCATTATGTTGAAGTACTTGATGTTAAGGTGCTTGACGTTAACGTACCTGAGACACCAGACGATAAGCGACAAACGGCACAAGCTTTCTTAAACACGCAATACATATATAACGAATTGCCACTAGGTGACCCCAGCGATATGGCGAAGAAAGCTTCTAACTTAGATAGCTTTACTAAAACTGGACTAGTAAAATTTAACCTTTCTGACAGTACCAAAGAGTAAACCGCCAAAAGTACAAATAAGATTGAAGGCCCGTCATATAATATTAAGGTGTTCGCAATTGCCTTATATTGTTGGTATGCTTGGTTTAACCTAATTATTTAATGTGCCAAGGAGACACTATAAATGACTGCTGTTGCAATTAACGGGTTTGGCCGCATTGGCCGCATGACCCTTCGTGCCATTTACGACAACCCTAACGTTAAGGTAAACGTGGTAGCTATTAACGATTTAATGCCCCCTAAACAACTGGCGCATTTATTTAAGTATGACAGCACCATGGGCCAATTTAGCGGCACCGTAGATGCCACCGACGACAGCATTATTATTAATGGCACTGCCATTAAAGTTACCGCCGAGCGCGACCCTGCCAACCTACCTTGGGCCGAACTAAAGGTAGACGTGGTACTAGAATGCACCGGCTTTTTTACCGATGGTAACGATGCCAAAAAGCACATTACCGCCGGCGCTAAAAAGGTAATTATTTCTGCCCCCGGTAAAAACGAAGATATTACCGTGGCCCTTGGCATTAACGCCTACCAGTACAACCCTAGCGAACACCACATTATTAGCAACGCTAGCTGTACCACCAACTGCTTGGCCCCTATTGCCAAAATTATGCACCAAACCTTTGGCATTAAAAGCGGCTTAATGAATACCATCCACAGCTACACCGGCGACCAACGCCTGCTGGATGCCCCCCACAAAGACTTGCGTCGTGCGCGTAGTGCGGCCCTAAACATTGTGCCCACCAGCACCGGCGCTGCTAAAGCCATTGCCTTAGTTATGCCCCAACTAGAAGGTAAACTAGATGGGTTTGCCGTACGCGTACCCACACCAGACGTAAGCATGGTGGATTTAACCTTGGTTACCGAAAAGCCCGTTACCGTAGATGCTGTTAACGATGCGATGAAAATGGCTGCCAGTGGCGAACTAAAAGGTATTTTAGAATATTCTGATGTGCCGCTAGTAAGCACCGACTTTATTGGTAACCCGCATAGTTCTATTTTTGACCCAGAACTAACCCGCGTGATGGGTGAAAACCATGTAAAACTGGTTAGCTGGTACGATAACGAATGGGGTTACAGCAACCGCCTAGCCGAACTGGCCCAACTGGTGGTTAGCCAACTACCCGTTAGCGCCTAAACTAAATAACAACCAACCCTTTTGGAGCCCCCTGTTAGTTTGCCTGACAGGGGGCTCTACTTTATTCGCCCCTGCGCTCTTGGTAAAGTGTGCCTACTATTATCAACGCACAGGCCCCTTTTCATGACCACTCGTAAACACCTTATTGCTGGCAACTGGAAAATGAATGGCACCCAAGCCAGCACCACCGAGTTCTTCAACTCGCTTAACCCTGCCGATTTCTGCACCCAATCTGCCGATTACCTGATTTGCCCGCCTGCCACCTGTTTGCATACCGCCCAGGATGCTATTAGCGGCCAAAAGTTACCTATCGCTACTGGCAGCCAAACCATGGATTACCATGAGAGCGGCGCCTACACCGGCGAGCTTAGCACCGATATGATTTTAGAAACAGGCGCTACCCACGCTATTATTGGCCACAGCGAACGTCGCCAGTATTACAATGAAACCGATGATACGGTTAGCCAAAAAGTAGAAGCCGCCATAAATGCCGGGCTAATCCCCATTGCCTGCGTTGGCGAAACGCTTGACGAGCGCGATGCTGGCCAAGCCGATACCATTGTGACGACTCAAACCCAGCACGCCCTAAGCCGTGTACCGAAAGGCACCTGCCCTAGCAAACTGGTTATTGCCTACGAGCCAGTATGGGCCATTGGCACCGGCAAAACCTGCGATAGCGCCGAAGCAAACCGAGTATGCGGTGTTATTCGCGCTACAGTAGCTCGCCTACTAGGCGATGATGTTGCCAATGGCGTGCGTATTTTGTACGGCGGCAGCGTAAAGCCCGGCAATGCGGCCGAACTATTTGGCCTACCCGATATTGATGGCGGCCTAATTGGTGGCGCTAGCCTAAAGGCAACCGATTACACCGATATTGCCAAAGCCACCGCCGGCTTAACCCAAACGGCCTGCTCTGTTTAACCGTTAAGTACAGCTACTTATTAAGGATATTATCATGCCTGCAACGCTTGCTCAGCCCATTATCCGTGTGGGCATCCATGCACTAGCCCACGCGCCCGAACACTTGCCAGCATACGCCACCCCCGGCAGCGCTGGTATGGATGTGCGCGCCGCCATTACCGAGGCCATGACGATTGAGCCATTTGCCCGCCACCTCATCCCAACCGGGTTTCGGTTGATGATACCGGAAGGTTACGAGTGCCAAATTCGTCCACGCAGTGGGCTATCAATTAAACATGGCATTACCTTAATTAACTGCATAGGCACGGTAGATAGCGATTACCGCGACGAAGTAAAAGTGCCTATCGTCAATTTATCCCAAACCGCTTATACCTTAGAGCCCGGCGAGCGGGTAGCCCAGCTGGTATTTGCCCCTGTAACCCTAGCCTTATGGGATGCAGTTAGCGAGCACTCTGTAGAGAGTAGCAAGGCGCTATTGCAACGCACCGGCGGGTTTGGCTCTACGGGCAAAAAATAGCCTGCCACACAATTGTTTGCCTACGTTTTTATTAAAGCTTTCTGAACGAATCTGAAAAATAGCCCTGTGCTTGGTAAAATAGGGATGTTCTGGTTTTGGAGATATCCCCATGTTTTTTTACGACCCTGGCTACATGATATTAACCGTGGTGGGTATGGGCTTAGTATTTTTGCCCCAACTATGGGTTAAAAACACCGTTAAAGAATACCGCGAGGTACCTGCACGCCTTGGTATTAGTGGCGCCGATTTAGCGCGCGAAATGCTACGCAAAAATAACATCCACGATGTTGAAGTAGAATCTACCCCCGGCGAACTAAGCGACCATTACGACCCCAGCGTTAAAAAAGTACGCCTAAGCGAGCCCAATTATCACGGCCACTCTATCGCCGGGCTAGCCATTGCCGCCCACGAGGTTGGCCACGCCATTCAGCACAACCAAGGCTACATTCCTGTGGTTATTCGGGGCAAATTATTCCCGCTAGCCAATTTAGGCAGCCAATTCGGGCCCATGCTCGTCATGATTTCACTCGGCCTTGCCGCCATGAGCGGTGCCATGCCTGACTTGGCGTGGATGTTAGCTTGGGCAGGCGTTATTGTGTTCGCCATGTCCGTGGCCTTCCATTTAGTCACCCTACCGGTAGAAATTGACGCCAGCACACGGGCGATGGAAGCGCTAAAAGTAGGCTACTATTTAAAAGAAGACGAATTACCTGGTGCAAAAAAGGTATTAACCGCTGCTGCCGCTACCTATGTGGCCACCGCGCTATACTCACTAATGCAGCTGGCCTATTGGGTCTTTCGGGTGATGAGTAGCCGCCAACGCTAGAGAGCCTTACCGCCTCTACCCAAGCCCCCAGCTACTGAATATGGTGGATTATTTTTATAGGTATACGCAAAAACCCACCAGCTAGTGGAAGGCAATCTACCTGATTAATGGGAAAATACGGCCCTAGTGTTATTTCTCCCTAACCGTATCTACAGATTGTTTACCCCTTCCCTATGGCCAACTTACGCGTTTACATTATTGCTGCAGACGACACTGCCAACGAGCTAAAAGCTCAGCTGGGAGAGTTGAACTTTGTAGATATTGCCGGATGCGCTAGCAATACCACCAGCCCACCCATGATGATTGATGTGGTGCTTGTGGATATGGGCGAAGATGCCAACAAAGGCCAAGAAATCATCAGCAAATTAGATGCCCTAAACCCCGCCCCCATGATTGTGGCCCTCCACGAGGATATGGATGCGGAAATCATTTTATCCGCCATCCGCAGTGGCGCCGATGAATTTGTTCAATACCCCCAGGATAGTGGCTCTATCGAGCGTATATTAAGCCAACAATTTCAGCGGCTTATTAAAACCAGAGAACAAGACGCCAAGCACAACAAGTCACTCTCTGGCCAAATTATTAGTTTATTTTCGCCAAAAGGTGGTGGTGGCAGCAGCATTATTGCCATTAACCTGGCCGAGCAATTGCTCCAAAAAACAGGCCAGCGCGTTATTGTGATTGACGCCAACCCCCAATACAACACGCTAGGCAACCAACTCAATTTGGAATTCCGTTACGGTATTAACGATATGGATTTAGGCGACGGCGCCGATGTGGAAAATGCCTTGCTAGAAAAACTAACCCTTAGCCACGATAACGGTTTAAAAACCATGGTGTGCTGTAATGACGTGACTAGTGATAGTGTGCCACCCACTGATGAACAGTGGGAAGCTATTCTAAACACCCTAAAACAGCATTACGATTGGATTATTGTAGATTGCCCAAGCCAGGTAGTGGATGGCTTTCACCAAGTGATTAACCAACTTGGCAGCGTTAATTTATTGGTTTCTATGATGGATTTACCCAGCCTATCCCGCACACGCCAATACTTAGATTTAGCGAAAAAGTACCTTAATTTAGAAAATACCAAATTACTCCTAAATCGGTACAACTTGGCGTCTGTTACCAATATTAGTTACCAAAAGCTAGAAGATGCCTTCCACTACCCCGTATTTTCTCGCTTAAGTAATGACTGGCAAACCTGCATCGACTCAACCTCCTTAGGGCAGTTCCTTAGCGAAACCAAAGGGAACTCACCACTCGCAAAAGATATTCAAAAGCTAGCAGAACGACTCACCGGCGATGACGACGAGCAAAACGGCACCACTGATGGCTTGCTAGCCAAACTAAAGCAACTGGTAAAATAGTAGGAAACGAACCCATGGGCATTTTGAAAAAAAATTGGGGCATTAAAAAATCCGACTCGGATGCGGATACTCCTGCTAAAAATATCGAAAACGAACAAGCGACCCATGACACCGCCGCACCCGAGCATACCAACGATGCCCCTGACACTAAGCCACCCACAGAGGAGGCAAAGGCCGAAAAACCCGCAGAACCCCCTGCTGTAGCCAAACAAAACAGCGCCTTTGAGGCCATTAAACTAAACGTGCATCGTAAGCTGATTGAAGAGCTTGATATGACACGCCTGCTGGCCCTGAATTCGGAAGACACCCAAAAACAAGTTCGCCTAGCCTTAGAGCAATTGCTCGATATGGAAGATGCCTTGTTAAGCCGAGGCGACAAAGACCAGCTAATAGAAGAACTATACAACGAAATATTAGGCCTAGGCCCGCTAGAAACATTGCTAAGCGATGACACCGTTAGCGATATTTTGATTAACGGCCCGCAACAAGTGTACGTGGAAAAAAGCGGTAAGCTTGTCCTAAGCCCCGTGGTATTTAAAGATGACAAACACCTGCTGCAAATTATCGATAGAATTGTGGCCGCCGTTGGGCGCCGTGTGGATGAAAGCCAACCCTTGTGCGATGCCCGCCTCCTTGATGGGTCACGATTTAACTGTGTTATCCCACCGCTAGCTTTGGATGGCGCCTTAGTTTCTATTCGTAAATTTTCGTCGGATCCGCTGCAAATTGAAGACCTGGTACGCTTTGGCACCATGACCCAAGAGTGCGCCAACTTGCTCCACGGGTTTGTAGAAGCGCGACTCAACATTATTATTTCTGGCAGTACCGGTTCGGGTAAAACCACCATGCTGAATATTCTCAGCAGCTTTATCCCCGATGACGAACGGATTGTTACTATCGAAGATGCTGCCGAACTACAATTGCGCAAACCCCACCTGGCACGGATGGAAACTCGGCCCCCTAACATTGAAGGCAAGGGCGAAATAACCATGCGCGACCTATTTAAAAACGCCCTGCGTATGCGGCCAGAACGCGTAGTGGTTGGGGAATGCCGTGGTGGTGAATCCTTAGACATGTTGCAAGCCATGAACACCGGCCACGATGGATCCTTAACCACACTACACGCCAACAACCCGCGCGATGCGCTACGACGACTAGAAACCATGGTGATGATGGCCGGTTACGACTTGCCTGCTCGAGCCATTCGAGAGCAAACCGCCTCTGCCGTACACGTCATCATCCAGGTATCTCGCTTAAGT
The DNA here is from genome assembly GCA_030429585.1 of bacterium. Lineage (GTDB taxonomy): Bacteria > Cyanobacteriota > Vampirovibrionia > Vampirovibrionales > Vampirovibrionaceae > JAUIEU01. Next base: position 1,051,152 of record JAUIEU010000001.1, read on the forward strand.
GATGGTTCTCGCCGAGTAATGAACGTGACAGAAGTGGTGGGCATGGAAGGCGATGTTATCCTCTTGCAAGATATTTTTAAATTTCAGCAAAAAGGCTTAGATGAAAACAAAAAAGTAATTGGCGAGTTTATGCACACCGGCATTCGCCCCAAATTTTTAGATGCCATGATTGCCCACGGTGTAGAGATTGACGAAAACATGTTTAAGGGCAACTTTGGCTAAACAGCAAAGCACCTTTTTAAACGCTTAAGAGAGCAACCCACCCACATTATTGAGAGAGCATTAGCACCCCCCATGGATACCTTTACCTTACTCATCCTCTGCGCAGGGGCCACCACCTTTTTTCTGGCGGTCGGCATCTACCAAAGCTTTTTTGCCAAGCGCGTTAAAGTAAGAGACCGTTTTGAGCAACAGACGGAAGACCCCACCGAAGCCCGGCGGCGAAAAATACAAGAAACCCACAACGACAATATTTTAAAACAGCGCAAGGGCAAGGCCAGTAATAAATCAATGGCCATGGAAGTAAAGCTAGAACGCGCCAATATGATGATTCAACCTGGCGAGTTCAGCATGATATGTATGGTTTGTGCCGTTATCACTGGGTTATTAACGTGGGCCTTTAGCCAAAATATTATTTTTGGTGTGATTGCCTTATTCCTCGGGTTTCAATTTCCGCATTGGTACATGGGCATAAAAACCCACTTTCGCATGGCAAAGGCAGAAGAACAATTTAGCGATGTGCTAGATAGTATGGTGAGCTGCCTAAAAACAGGCCTTGGGTTTAGTCAATCCGTAAACACAGTAACCGAAAATTTTGGCGACCCTTGGGGCACGGAATTTGGCAAGGTAAGTGTGGAAACCAGCATGGGCCTAACCCAAAAAGAGGTATTGAATAACCTTTACACACGGCTGCCCAACCCAGATGTGGAAATGTTCGTCACCGCCATGCAAATTTACAGCGAAACCGGCGGCAATTTGGTGGAACTACTTGGCAACCTAAGCGTAACCATTCGTACCCGCTACAAATTGCTTCGCAAGGTCAGCACTTTATCGGCACAGGGCAAGCTTTCTGCCATGATTATTATTTTGGTGCCTTTTGTTATTGCAGGCATTATGTCGTTAGCCATGCCAGAGGCTTGCCTAGAGTTTGTCACCAACCCCATCGGCATTATTATTATTGTATTAGCTAGTATTTGGATGGCCATGGGCATCTTCGTACTCTTTAAAATTGTACAGATTCAGGTATAGGGAGGAACACACAGCATGGAATTTTCTCCCGTATGGATGATTGGCATTGCCAGCTTTATTGGGTTTTACCTGGTAATTCAGTTGGTTTCTTCTAAGCAAGAATCTAAAAAAATATTAGAGCAACGCTTAGAATCCATGACGCCATTGGACCAAAAAAAGAACGAACTGTACAAGCAAATGACCCTGCAAGGCAGTTTTACCGACCGCGTTATTATGCCTGCCGCCTTAAAACTCTCGGAAACCTTTAAAAACTTTATCCCCATGGGCAAGGATTCCTGGGCAGCTAAAAAACTAATCCACGCCGGGTATACCCACCCCAAGTACCTTAAAATGTATTACGGCATCCAGCTGCTGTGCATGCTGTCCTTCCCTGCTATTGCCGTTTTTTACGGGGTATTATTGCTTAGGCTGCCGGTTGGTTTACCCGTTCTATTTTTAATTTTAGCGGCCGGGTTCGGCGGATTTTACATCCCTCTTCTCGTCCTCTCTACCAAGGCCCAAAAACGGCAAGCGTCTATTCAGCGTAGCCTACCCGATTTTTTAGAGCTGTTGGTAATTTGTGTAGAAAGCGGCCTAGGCCTAGATGTGGCCATACAGAAAATTGTGCAATGCCAAAAAGAAAGCGAAGACACCAAACCCCTACGCGAAGAATGGACCCGCTACCTAAGCGATGTAGAGTTTGGCAACCCACGCCGCGAAGCCCTCATGGGGATATCGACTCGATCGGGGAACGAAGACTTAAAAGTGTTAATCAGCGCCCTACTGCTGGCCTACGAAATGGGTTCTAGCGTTGGCCACACACTGCGGGTACAGTGCGATACCTTACGAAACAAACGCATGCAACGCGCTGAAGAAACTGCCCAAAAGGTGCCGGTAAAAATGGTACCGCCTATTTATGTATTTTTATTTCCGGCGATTTTTGTGGCAATTTTTGGCCCACTCGGCATGGTCGTCATCAAAAACATTTCTTCTATTATGGGTGGCCCATCTTAAGAAATATGTCGAGACGCGCTATCCGAATTGCTGGCTCATCTGGAAGATAGGCAAGTATAGGCCAAGCAGTACAAAGGTTAGCACAGCACCAATAATTAACGTCAGGGCGGGCTGAATCATTTCCGTCATCGCCTTGATGGATTCGTCTACTTCTCGGTTTAGCTGGGCAGACGCCTTTTTTAGCATATGCTCTAGGTTACCAGTCTCTTCGCCAATGCTAATCATTTTAATCACCATGGGCGGGAAGGCCTTCGTCTCTTCTAACGGTTTAGACAAGCTGGCACCTGCTAAAATTTTATCTTTAACAAACTTCAGGTGCTCGTTTAACACCTCGTTGTCCACCGTCTCTGCCGCCACAGAAATGGCATCGGTAAGAGGCACACCTGAGGACTGCAAGGTGCCCAACGTTAAGATAAACGAGCTAGTACACGATTTAAGCACCACCGTACCAATAACCGGTATACTCAACAGCCATTGGTCTACCACCGCCTTGCCCGTTTCAGACTGGCGGAATACATTAAACCAAAAAGCCAAAGCACCTAACGCAATAAGGCCAGCCCACCAATAACCAATAAGAAAATCGCTGATAGCAATAAGGATAATGGTTGGCAACGGCATGGCATTACCCGCACCAGAGAAGATAGGCTCAAACTGGGGTACCAAAAACACCACCACGCCCATGGTAACCAACGATACCACCAATGCCGTAATAATAGGCATTAACATGGCCCCACGAATTTTCGTATCAATCTCCATCTGGGCATCAATCAATTCTGCTAGGCGTTTGGTAATCCCAGACAGTTGGCCGCTGGTTTCGCCGGCACGAATAAGGTTTAGGTATAAGGTATCAAAAATTTCGGGGAACTGGCGCATGGCATTACTAAAGGAATCACCAGCAATAACATCCTCGCGGATTTTTTTAACCGCACTAGACATTACCTTATTCTCCGACTGGGATTCCATCATGTATAGGCCATCGACCAGGGGCACACCTGAATCTAGCAAGGTGTGAACTTGTTCCGTAAAAATCAGTTTGTCCTTGGTACTTGGCAAGGTAAACATGCTTAGCAATGGAACCGTTTTAAACACCTTCCCCATGGTCATTTCTTCACGAAACTCAATAACCTCGGTAGGGATATGGCCTAAATTACGAATCAATTCCTTCGCATGGCGTTGATCCATCGCGTCAATTTTTCCCTCAATACTGCTATGAGAGTTGGAATCAATGGCGTTGTATACATAAATAGGCATAATACGGTTCTCTTTATCAGTCTCTATCGGACAAAAGGCTTAGCGGGTTTAATAGTTAGAGTAAGAATAAAAAGACTAGGCTAGCCTTCCCAATCCACCCCAAGGATACGGTTTACTTCTTCAACAGTGGTTTTTCCTTCTAGTATTTTTCGTTTAGCAGACATGGCTAAGGTAGACATACCTTGTTTTACCGCCATATCCTGAATTTCAAATGTGGGGGCATTTTTTTCTACAAGCTCTTGAATTTCTCGCGAAATTTTCATAATTTCATACACGGCAGTTCGGCCACTATACCCCGTGTTATTGCACTTTTGGCATCCAGCGCCCTGGTACAAAGTCAAAGGTTCGTCAGGCGAATATTCCAGCGCTACACGGTCCTCAGCGGTCGGTGCAATTTCTGTTTTGCACCCGTTGCAAATAGTACGCACCAAGCGTTGCGCCAATATGCCAACCACCGCAGAACTTACCATATAGTTAGGGGCACCCATTTCTAAAAGTCGGTTAACGGTTTTAGCAGCACTATTGGTGTGTAGGGTACTAAATACCAAGTGACCCGTTAATGCAGCATGAATACCCGCTTCTAAGGTTTCTTCATCCCGAATTTCCCCTACCAAAATAACGTCAGGATCTTGCCGTAACAAGGCCCGAAGTGTGGAGGCAAAGGTTACCCCAGCCTTAGGGTTCATGGGGGTTTGGTTAATGCCCGCCAAGGGGTATTCTATAGGGTCTTCTACGGTAGAGATATTAATTTCAGGGCTATTAATTTCTCGCAAGCAGGCATATAAGGTAGTGGTTTTACCAGAACCCGTTGGGCCCGTAACCAATACAATACCATTGGGGGCCTTAACCATACGGGTTAAGGTATCCAACTCGTACTCTGTTAGGCCAAGTTGGGCCGTACCCCCCGTCATCACATTACCGCGCAAAATCCGAATACAGATTTTTTCGCCAAATTGCACAGGAATACTACTGACCCGCATATCCACTTCTTGCGAACCAATTTTAACCCGCATACGGCCATCTTGCGGCTTTCGGCGTTCGGCAATATCCATACCAGAAGATACCTTAATACGAGACACAATAGCCGCCGCATTGTTTTTAGGGATGCTTCTAATCTCTTTAAGAATACCGTCAATCCGGTACCGAATTAGCAACTGGGCATTTTGTGGCTCCACATGGATATCGCTGGCTCCTTGTTCAATGGCATTCATCAACAAGGAATTAACCAACATGACAACAGGCGCATCATCCACATCTACGTCAGCATCCAAATCTTCTACATTAGGGGCATAAAGCTCACTAATGCCTGTATTGCCAGAATTAGCGTGGTTTTCCTGTAGTTTTTTTAACGCCTCATCGCCAGAAATAGCCTGCCGAAAACGCGTATCAATAAATTCCAAAATTTCGGTATGGGTAGATACCTTGGGTACCGCACGGTAACCAGTAATTAAGGCAATCTCATCCAGCACAGCCATTTTATCGGGCCGTGCCATGGTTACTTCAATGCGCTTTAATTCCTTATGAACGCAAATAGGCAGCACTAAGTGCTGCTTAATAAAGTCTTCTGGCAGTACCGTCAATACCTCATCCGGGATGGAGATATTGGCTAGGCTTAAGTAATCCAAGTGGTGCAAGGTGGCCAGGCACTTGCCCAACTCTTCCTCCGTTAGTATGCCCATCCTAACCAGGGTGGTACCCAACGGGCGTTTAGACGCCTTAGACTGCGAGAGGGCCTTTTTAAGCTGATCTTCCGTTAGGCGGCCTTCTTGTATCAACAATTCGCCTAGGCGCAACACACCTTTGCTACTGGCTTTCTTCTGAACAAGAACCGCATTATCATCCGCCCGAGAAGCGGCTTTAGGGGCCTCTGGGACTTTGGATGGCGTTGTAGCCACCATGGGGGTTTCGCCAGGTGTATACCCCATGCCAAATCCCGCTGCCATTGGGTTGGCAGTTGGCGGTGCATTCGCAGGGCCATTATTAAATGGGGCCCGAAAGGCAGATGGTTTAGGGGGTTGCTTTGCGGACATGGCGTCCAGGTGTTTCCTCAGTGTTTCCTCGCGCAAACGATTGCTTGTAACAGTGTTACTATGATGGCAATCTGCACAATCTAGCCCAGCTAAATTGCGCCTTATTCGGGTTATCGTCCGTTCAGTGGATTTCTTGAACATTGGCAGGCCTGTTTGTAACATCTACACTATTTATATGACTCTCCCCACCCCACCTAGCCTTACCCAAGCTCAGCGCCATTGTTCCTTAGCCCTTAAACACCAAGGCTACCCCCCCGAACAATGCCAGGCAGAAGCACGGTTACTCCTCACCCATATCACAGGGCAATCCACAGCCTATTTATTAGCCCACCCAGAAGCCCCCCTGACCCCTGCCCAATGGCAAACCCTACAAGATCTTCTTCAGCAACGCTGCCAGCACCATACCCCTTTGCAGTACTTGCTTGGGCATACCTATTTTTACGGGCGCCCTTTTACGTGTAGCCCTGCTGCTCTTATCCCTCGCCCAGAAACAGAATACATCATCACCCTAGCCCTACCCCTGATTAACACACTAGCGGCATCCACATCGCCTGCCCGCGTGTTAGATATTGGCACCGGCACAGGCTGCATTGCCACCACACTAGCGTTAGAAACATCCTCCACTGCTGCTATCCATGTATCCGCCATGGATATTTCGCCAGAGGCCATTACGCTAGCCCAACACAATGCACACACCCATCAGGCGTCCGTTCAGTTTAAAATCTGCAACCTATTAACGGCGCCCACGCCAACGCAACCCTATCATCTTATTGTCTCTAACCCTCCTTATATTAATACGGTGGAATACGACGCCCTCCCACCGCACATCCATAATCACGAGCCTAAGCAAGCCCTCCATGCGGAAGAAAACGGCTTGTTATTTTACAACTGGTTTGCCAAAAACCTACTTCAATGGCTTGTGCCCGGCGGGTGGTTTATTGGCGAATTTGGCACCGACCAAACCAAAGCTATTACAACACTGTTCAGCCAACACGGTTGGCAACAAGTTACCACCCATGCGGATTATGCTGGCCTGCCACGCATGGTAGTCGCGCAAACCCCAAGCAACAAAGCCCCTAAGCCATGACCCACGATACCAAACAACTGGGCAACACAGGTGAGCAGTTAGCCACCGACTATTTACAACAACAGGGCTACCATATTATAGCCACCAATTGGCGCGCTGGCCGCTTAGGCGAAATAGATATTATTGCCCAGCACCAACACACTGTTGTGTTTGTAGAGGTAAAAAGCCGCCGTGGAAAAGACGCCTTGGAAAAAGCCCTCGCCGCCATTACCCCACACAAGCAACAACAACTGTTTAATATTGCCGAGCATTACTTAGCAGAAAACCCTTCCCCCCAAGGGCATACCAGCCGTGTGGATGTGATTGCCATTGATATGAGCGCCACCCCACCGCGCATCCACCATGTTGAAAACGCCATTACCACGTAGTTGACACCCGATAGCCTGACTATAACCTACGCGAATAAAGACAAACGGCAGCCAACTGGCAAAAAAATACACCCGATAGACGACACCTTTTTACCTGATTTCCGGCGAATCGTAAATATCCTTCGCTATGGAAAGCGACACACAAACCCCATAATAGCCATGTATCCCACCCCTTAGTTACAAAGGTTCTGGCTACTATGTCATCCACACCTGCCTCTACATCCGCCTTACCACTGCCACACACTAGCCCCACCCTGTGCGACCCGTTGCCCCTAACCGCCGACCAACAACAGCAGTTAGCAACCCATCTTTCTCAACAATTCAGCCAGTGGAAACAGGCCCGACAAGGCCTGGAAAACAAATGGGGCGAATGTTGGCAGGCTTATTTATGCGAGCTTAACCCCCTTAGCACCGATGCCTACAACGAAGGCCCAGACCGAAGCCGCGTTAGCCGACCCGTACTGTACGAAGCGGTGGAAGGTATTCAATCCAACCTAATGAATGCCCTATTCCCCAGCGATGAACGGTTTTTTAGCGTGGTGGGGAAAACAGAAAAAGACCATGCCAACGCCAGCACCATAGAGAATTTTTTGCGCACAAAATTAGAAGCAACCGGCTTTAGTGAAAAGTTTGCCATGTTTTTAAAGCAAGCATTAATTACCGGTAACACGGTGGCCGCCGTACCATGGCAGCAACGCTGGCGCACCCGGCGGGTTAAGCAACCGGTGGAAGTGTTCGGTATGCCCATCCACCAGCGCACCACCACCCAACAGCAACTCGTATTCCACGGGCCAGAGTTTGACGTGATTGATATGTTTGACTTTGTAATGGACCCGGATGCTGATCGCTTTGAAAACGCCACCGTTATCCACCGGGTAACACGTCCGTTAGCTTATTTAAAACAACACAAACAGACGTATCACAATACGGATAACATCCAAATTGATAGCGCCAATGAGGATGATACCGAAGGCCACAAACGTGCCCGAAAATCTGCCTTTGGCCTAAACAACACCGAAAAAAAGGCCACCCAACAGGATGTAACCCTGCTAGAAGTATGGGGCGATTTTAAACTAAACGATGGCACCACTTACACCAACTATGTTTGTGTAATTGCCAACGGCCAGCATGTGCTACGGTTTGAACCCAACCCCTACGACCACGGCATGAAGCCCTTCGTGTTTACGAATTTAATTCCCGTGCCGAATGAAATTTATGGGATTGGAGCCATAGAAAAATCCTTAGGGTTACAACACGCCATTAACACCCTCACCAACCAAAAATTGGATCTCATTAATTTATCCATCAACAGCCCTTTTACCTACCTGATTAATGATGACGTGTTTGACCCGGCAAGCATTGTGACTCGCCCTGGGGCGCTTATTCCTGTAAAAAGCCACGAAACCTTAAAACCCCTGCAATACCTCAACGATTTTACCATTGCATTTACCGAAATTGCCGATTTGAAATCGGAAATACAGGAAGCCACCGGTGCGCTAAACCTATTTAATGGGGTGGCTCAACCACGGCAACACAAAAAAACAGCCACAGAAATTGATGCCCTGATTACTGGTGGCGCCCAAAAATTCAACACCTTAATTAGCCATTTAGAAAACACCGCCTTAGAGCCTTTTTTAGAAATGGTGTTTGAAAACGCCAAGCAGTTTTTAACCGAACCCCATACCCTTCGCCTGTCTAAACACGATGGCAGCCTAGAGTTTGTTGAATTGCTGCCCGAGGTTTTACAGCAATCCCAATGCCAGTTTCGGATTGATGGCAGCCAAGCAGCCAGTCTAAAAAACCAAGAGCTTGAAACCCTCATCGGGTTTATTCAGCTAGTGCAGCAGGCCCCAGAACTGAAAAGCCACATCAACATTATTCCGTTACTCAAAAAGATTTATCGGCGCCTTGGCTTTAAAGATGAAGACAGTATTTTTACAACCCCGCCCACCCACAAAAACACCACATAACGTATACACCCAAGCGAGATGAGAGAGACCCCATGCCATGCAACATTGGCCCCACCACCACAACGATTCCCCACGCCAAGCTGCCACTAGCCTAAGTAGTGAATTCCCCCGCAGTGATGACGACCAAACCAGCGTGGAGGCACGCATACAATTTAAGCACCACGCCGAAACCATGGCCAGCTTACTGCAACACCCTGGCTGGAAAATGGTTAAAAAAATAAGTAAGCCCAGTATCAAAACCCGCATTATGGATACCGACGATCGCGAGGCATTTTTATACGAAGCGATTCGGGCGCAAGCCATTATGGAGGTGCTACAACTGCCAGCCAAAATTATTAAGCAGCACCAGCAACACTACCCAGCGCCCAACAGTAACCCTGGCGCCCCCAGCGAAAACGGACACCCTTAAACCGAATACCCCCCTAACGCCCACACCACCCCTTGCGAGGCCCGACTTATGCAGCCACCTTCCTCACTATCACTCAGCCCTTACCTGCCACCAGAAACCCCTGGTGTAGACCCTGCACCCCCCGCCGAAAACGTGGCCCAACCCAGCCCAAACCCAAATGCTGGCGACACGCCCAATGTAGGAAATACCATTACCGAAACCATAGACGCCCCCGACTACAGCGCCTTACTAGCCACCGACCCACTGGCCGCCATACAGGCCATTAGCCAACAAGTAGCAGAAACGGTGGCCGGTACCATTGCCGAGCAAGTGGCCCAAACCGTGGCAACCCAAGCGGTAGAAAACGCCATCGAATCCACCTTTACCGAGCACATGAGCCTACAACTCAGCACCATGCGAGATGAAGCTGAGCTGAACGGTCACCTACGTGTGTTTCGTAAAGAGCACCCCGACGCCGTGCCCTTTGAACCCTTTATTATGCAAGAAGTGGCCAGGCTCATCGATGCTGATGACGATGGTGTACTGGCCCCGTGGGATGAATTACTCGCCACCGCCTACACCAATTTTCAGGCCACCTTTAAAGACACCCTAAAGCAACTCGACACGGCACCGGCCAAAGCGCCGACCAGCGGCGGAGCGGTTACCACGGAAGCATCGCCTCCCCACATGGAAGGCAGCACCCAACGAAACATGCCCCAAGCCCTACCCACCTATACCCGAAAACAAATTGCCCGCATGACCCCCGCAGAATTTACTAAGCACGAAGCGGCTATTGAAGCCGCCCTAAAGCACGGACGAATTCGCCCTTAACCCCCACCAAGGGTAACCCCTAACCACCCTTTACAGACACCCCTACCAAAGCACACCCCCTAACCCTATAAGGAGCCTGACCATGGCCGTCAGTAACTTTATCCCTGAAGTGTGGAGCCAAAAACTCCTGAAAATTTTTGATAACAATGCCGTCATGGCAAACCTGGTAAACCGAGACTACGAAGGCGACATTCAATCCGCTGGCGACGTGGTAAAAGTGCGCACCTTTGGCGATGTAACCATTAGCGACTATACCCGCGACATGACGCTGTCTTTCCAAGCGCTAACAGACCCCATGCAGGAACTCACCATTGATCAGCAAAAATATTTTGCCTTTAAAGTGGATGACTTGGACAAAGCCCAAGCCAATGTGGATATTTTAGAAGGCTACACCAAGCGTGCCGCCATTGGCATCCGCAATGTGATTGATAGCCACCTACTGGCCCACTATACCGATGCCGATGCAGGCAACGTGATTGGCACCGACGTGAGCCCAATTGCCTTAACCAGCAGCAATATTTATGGCTACATTGCTGATATGGGCGAGCTGTTAGATGGCAATAGCATCCCCAGCGAAGACCGCAACTTGGTGATTACCCCTAAGATTAAAACCTTGCTACTTAAATCCGATGAGTTTACCCGCGCCAGCAGCTTGGGCGACCAAGTGGTGCAAAACGGCTACATCGGCAACGTGGCTGGGTTCTCTGTGCATGTATCCACCAACCTAAGCCCCGTTAGTGGCGTGGCCAACCTAATGGCCTTTACTCCGGATTTCGTTTCCTTGGCCAGCCAAGTGAATAATATTGAGCATGTGCGCCCCTACGATATGTTTGCCGATGCGGTAAAGGGCCTGTACATGTACGGTTCTAAAGCCTTCCACCCTACCGCTTGCGCCGTACTAAAAACGGATACCGTATAACCCTCTCCACAGCGATACTCCCGTCCCCATTATCGGCGGTAGCCCGGCATGGCCTGCGCCTGGATGATGATGCCCCATTATCACCCTGATTAACCTGTTGCCCACGCTTTGCCACCTCCCTGACACACCCCCTTGCCCTTCCACAATGCCTTGGTACACCTTGCCGCAGGCATGGGCACTGCCGCCGATTTTTTTTAATTGTCCCTTTCTGCTTTTGTCCTTTGCTGTATTCACCTTAACGGAACCCTCAACGCCTATGTCTGCTTCGCAACCCCACCCTCATCCGTCTCGCGCCTATGCCGCCAACGGTTATGCTGCCCCTGCTAACAAATCGACCAAGGCCCATTACGGCCAGCGCGCCGTATGGCGATGCCAAAACAATACCAGCGGGCGTGTCCACACCATCCACGGCCCATTGGCACAAATTTTAAACCGCTACCCCAACGACTACCAACTTACTTTTTTAGGCACCGAACGCCCCAGCAATCGTTGGTTTGGCTAAGGCTTACCGCCGAAAAAAACCAAGCACTCTACCCGTTTTTTACACCACGTTTTACACCCGCCCTTAACAGAGAGACCCCTGCCATGCCCAGCACCACTACTTTTTTGCAACTGGTAAACCGCATTTTGCAGCAAACCGGCCAACGGCAGGTAACCACATTGGTGGGCGCCGATACCCCTGTGACCCAAACCATGACCTTAGTAAACCATGTGTTGTTAAGTGTCATGCACACCGTGGATAGCAGCCGACTACTCAAATCATCAACGGCCAGCATTACCAGTGGCAGCGCTACCGTTACCCTAGCCAGCGATGCCAGCATCGATACCTTAGTGGGTGATTCTTTAGTGGTGGAAAGTAACCAGCACCCATTGTTAGAAATTAACGCCAACCACCCACGGGTTACCCAAACCACCATTGCCGGGCTTACCGGTAACCCTACCTGGTTTACCCGCCAAGGCGATACCCTAACCCTGCTGCCCACGCCAGACGCCAACGACACCCTGCACTACCAATACCACCAACTGCCAACAGAACTCTCCGCCGATGCAGACACCTTACCCATCCCCGAGCCCTGGGTACCCACCATTGCCATTGGGGCCCAAGCCCTGCTAGAAAAATTTTTAGGGGAAAAAGACTACCCCGTAACCTACCAATTATACCAAGAGCATTTGCTTCGCCTTAAAACCCATGCCCCTACCCACCGCCAACCTCGTATGCAAGGGCCTTACAAAGGTTACCAAGCCTAACCTAACCTTACCCTGTTCTACCCCCCCCTCCCATTGTTTTTAGATACGCCGAACCAGAGAGACCCATGCCGCCATGCCTACCAAACTCTTTCGATTTTTTGACAACACCGGTGGCCTGAACCTGCGCTACCACGACACCCTACTGGCGGATACCGACGCCGAAGAAATTGAGAATCTGCATTTTACCAGCAACGGCGCCTGGAGCAGCCACGACGTGGGGTACCGCACCTTAAACACCTCGCCCATGGCCACAGGGGCCACCGTCACCGGGTTGGTACAGTTTAAAACGGAAACCGTCCAATCCCACCTGGTGGCTGCTGCGGGCACCAAGCTGTATACCATTAGCCCTGGCGATGGCACCCTAACCCAACGCCATACTGGCCTAACCACCACCACCACCCCCATGACCTTTGTGACTTTTCAGGGAATTTTAATTGGCTTTAATGGGCAAGATACCCCCATTACCTGGGATGGCATTAACGACCCTGTGTCGTTAAATGGTTGGTCGCCCGCCATTACCGGGCTAAGCGTCGGCAAACCCAGTTTTGGGGCCGTGTATGCCAACCGCTTAGTGGTCGCCGGCGATAGCGATAACCCTAGCATGCTGTATATTAGCGAACTGGAAAACCCGGAGCGATTTACCCCAGAAAGTATCCCCACGGATGCCAGCGCTGGGGCCATCCAAGTTTCGCCCGGAGACGGGCAGCACATTACCGGCCTAAAAACCCTGTATTTGCCGCTAGAAAACCAGGAAGTGTTGCTCGTTTTTAAAGAGTTTTCCACCTACATGCTAACCGGCACCACCGCCAGCGAGTTTACCATTAGCCAAATATCCAGCGAGTTTGACGCCGTTAATCACAACAGTATTGTGCTAGTAGGCAATGATGTGATGTTTCTCAGCGCCGAAGGTATTACCAGCTTGTCTACCGCCACCTTGCAGGGTAACCTAACCACTCAGTTTGTATCTCGCAATTTACAGCCCCAAATTAACCGACTCAATAGTTACCAATTACACCACAGTGTGGCCATCCATTTGCGCCACCGTAATGAAGTGTGGTGGTGCGTGCCCGATGGCGGCAACACCCAAAACCAACGCATACTCGTGATGAATTATGGCGAGAACAAACCCATCTGGAGCCGCCGCAGCGGCATTACCGCCGCCAGTGCCGTTGTGCTAAACAACACCCTATACACCGGTACCTATACAGGCTTTCTTCAGCAACAATTGGTGGGTAGTAATTACGATGGCGACCCCATTGACTGGACCTACCGCACCCCTTTTTACGATTTTGGCGCCCCTCGGCAACGCAAACGCATCCGAGAAGTGGAGCTATACCTAAAGCAACTCACCCAGGCGACCCTGACCGTCACCTCGGCGTGGGACATCCGCCGCAACACCGCCGCCCAAGAAACCCGCCAATTGGCCACCACCCCCGATGTGGGGAGTGCCCTGTTTGGTACAGCCACCTATGGTAGCGATACCTACGGCCTGGCTGGGGTTGCCATTGTGGCCCTATCCCCCAATGGTAGCGGGCGGCAATGCGGCGGATACGCCCATAGAACTGCAAGGCTGGACGATTACCACCTTGTTTGGTGGACTCAAATAGTTGTCTATCACGCATCCGGCCCTGCACCCAACCGGAGATGATGTCTTATGATTAACCCTTTTAACCTTTCGTTTAAACTGCCTGCCCTGCTTGGGCTAGCCAACAAACTGCTACCGTGGCTCAACCGGTTTGGTGTTATTCGCCTGCTGGCGGGTAAAAGCACCATCATGGCCATGCACCTAATGAGTGTGATTGTGGATGCCCGCGATAGTGGCAACACCAAACACCTGATTAAAGAAATTTACCCCCTACTGCCTAAAACATGGGTGGCCCCCCACGGCCCCGCCACCGAAAAAGAACTACAAGAGGCGGTAAAGCAAGGCATTGTGTTTGCCCGCACCGTCAGTGCCTTAGCCCATAAAGAGTAAAGGGCCCGCTATAAAACGGTATAACGCCCTAATCATTCCCACCCCCTGGCCACGATGGCTGGGGGTTATTTTTGTAATGATCGCCACAAGGCTGGTCTTTTAGCTACAATGGAAGACATCACACCTTATACCCTAAACTGATTGAGCCTTCTGGCCTTATGTCTACCCCAAACCTGCTTCGTAATTTTTGCATTATTGCCCATATCGACCATGGTAAATCCACCATCGCCGACCGCTTGCTAGAAACCACCCAAACCATCGAAAAACGCCTAATGAAAGAGCAGGTGATGGATACGCTGGATTTAGAACAAGAGCGCGGCATTACCATTAAGCTGCAAGCCGCCCGCATGCAGCACACCCATACCGATGGCCAAACCTATACCCTAAACCTGATTGATACCCCCGGCCACGTGGATTTTAGCTACGAAGTAAGCCGCAGCCTACAAGCCTGCGAAGGCGCCCTATTGGTAGTGGATGCCGCCCAAGGTGTGGAAGCCCAAACCATCGCCAACGTGTACATGGCCATCGAGAACGATTTAGAAATTATCCCGGTGATTAACAAAATTGATTTGCCAGCAGCTGAACCCGAGCGAGTAATGAAAGAAATTGAAGACGCCCTAGGCATTGATTGCAGCAATGCCATTATGTGCAGCGCTAAAAGCGGCCTAGGCATTGATGATATTTTAGCAGCCATTGTAGAACGCGTACCCCAGCCCGTGGTAGAGCCTGATAAACCCCTACGGGCCCTGGTGTTTGATAGCTATTTTGACCAATACCTTGGCATTATCGCCTATATAAGAGTGATTGACGGGCAGCTAAAAAAAGGCGACCGCATCCGGTTTATGGAAAACGACCGCACCTATGATGTGACGGAAATTGGAACCATGAGCCCCGCCCGAAACCAAGGCACCGAGCTAAACAGCGGCGAAGTTGGCTACGTGGCCGCCAGCATTAAAGAAATGGGCTACTTTGTAGGCGATACCATTACCACCAAAACCAACGGTGCCACAGAGCCTCTGCCGGGTTACAAAAAAGCGGTACCCATGGTGTTTTGCGGCATGTACCCGGTAGATAATGATGATTACGGCGATTTTACTGATTCGTTAGAAAAGTTAAAGCTAAACGATGCCAGCCTAACCTTTGAGCCAGAAAGCAGCGAGGCCTTGGGCCACGGATTCCGCTGCGGATTTTTGGGCCTGCTGCACATGGAAATTATCCAAGAGCGGCTAGAGCGCGAATACGACCTAGACCTAATTACCACCGCCCCAAGCGTGGTATACCACGTGCATACGAATGATGGCAAAATGCTAGCCATTGATAACCCTGCCCGATTGCCAGAACCCACCTACCGCGAATTTATTGAAGAACCGTGGGTGCGTGTGGATATTATTGTGCCCAAAGAATATGTGGGCACCTTAATGGAGCTTAGCCAAGACCGCCGCGGCGTGTTTATTGGCATGGATTACATTGACCCTCAGCGCGTTAACCTAAAATACGAGCTGCCCCTAAACGAAATTGTGAGCGACTTTTACGACCACTTAAAAAGCCGAAGCAAAGGCTATGCCAGCATGGATTATCACTTTAGCAAGTACGAAAAAAGCGACTTGGTAAAGCTGGATGTATTGGTTAATAGCGAGCCGGTAGATGCCCTTAGCGCTATTGTTCACCGTAGCAAAGCCCGTGGGGTTGGGCTATTGCTTGCCCAAAAGTTAAAAGATATTATCCCCCGCCAAATGTTTGAAATACCCATCCAAGCAGCGATTGGGGGCAAGGTATTAGCCCGTACCAACGTTAAGGCCATGCGCAAAAACGTATTAGACAAGTGCTATGGCGGCGATATTACCCGTAAACGAAAACTATTAGAGAAGCAAAAGAAGGGTAAAAAGCGGATGAAGGCCATTGGTAGCGTGGAAATCCCCCAAGAGGCCTTTATGGCCGTACTTAAAATGAACGACTAAAACCAAAATTCCAACCTTTTCCTCTTATTTTTAATTATTCCTGCCTAATTATTACCAATTATCCACAAAAACAGGCCGCCTTAAGGTTTTCTTAAGGATGTCTTTGGTTTCTCTTAAGGTTTTTTCTAGCAATTACGTCTAATTTAATGTTTTTATTTAATCAAGAGAGAAACACTTAACTTATCACCCCCGCTTAATTACTGTTCACTTATCCCCTCAACCTATTGCGTTCACTTATCCCTTAATTTATCCCACTTAAACTATCCCCCTTAATTTATACACCCAGAGAGAAACCCTTCCCCACACCATCATTGCAACACCACACAGAGAGAGAACTAACTATATGAATATCCCTGGATTAACCCTGGGTGCTCTTCAGGCACCTCAGCGTGGCGGTGCCACTTTTTCGGCCCCTACCCCGCAAACAGGTACCAGCCTACTCAGCGCCCCTCAACAAGGCATTAACGGGTTTACCCAGCAAGGCAACGCCTTTGGCGCCACCGCCCAAGGTGGCCCAGTGGATATGCAACAAATGGAGCAAATGCTGCAACAAATAAAAGAGCAAACCTTAAAAGCGGAGATAGCCAAACTAGAGCTGAAACAACAACAGTTTTCCGCCCAAGGAAAAAACGACGAAGCACAAGCCCTTCAGCCTGAAATTAATCACCTTAAAACCGAATTGGCCCAGCTACAAAGTGGCCAAGGAAATGGTTCACCCCAAGCAGCGCAAGGCCCTGCCCCCGCCGGTGGCGCAGCCCCTAGTGCCGCTGCTGCGCCGCCCGCAGCAAGCGCCCCCCCTAGTGGTGGAGAAGCCCCCACCGCTGCCCCTAGTGCGGGTGCCGAGCAAGCCCAAAGCACCAGCGACAAAGTACTAGAACTGATGGCGAAAGTACTAGAAAGAATTTTTGAAAAAACGATAGATAGCTCTATAGCAGAAAAAACCGAAGCCGAAAAAACCAACGACGACAAAAAAAGTGACGAGGCCAAAGACACGGACAGCGACACGAAAAACACAGATAAAGACACAAGCACCGACGACACCAAGGCCACCCCAGCAACCGAAGCCCCTGCAAGCAACACAACAAAAAAAGTAACTGTTAAACAAAACCAAGCCGCTTAGGCGTTACCCCCCCCCTTATATTCTCTCAAAATAGAGGAGCCCATAACGCCAATAGGCCCACACTGTGGTGCTTGTTGGCGTTTCCTTATTCTACCGGTATTCGGTAAAACACCTATCTACTAAGCTTGGGCGTTATAGGGCGAATGGTGTTGGTAATCTGCCCCATAGGGCGATACCTGAGGGTTTAACCCACGACGAATTTGAGGGAAGGCATCCTTACCGGTGCCACCCTTATGCGCCTTCACCGAGTTTTTCGTCATTACAATATTAAGCAAGGGGATGCCAATCCCCAGCAAGGCAATGTTTACCACCAAGCCCAGTGTGCTCATGGCATTTCGTTTGGTGACCATGCGTTTAAATTCTTTGGCTAAATTTTCTATTTTAGCGGTGGAAACATGCCCACCCGCCCGCAATTGGGCCAGGCGTTTATCGCCCAACTCCTTTACCTGGCTGCTGGATAACAAATCACTGTTGACCAAAGCATACTTCCACCGGCGGACGCCCCGCACCACCTTGGCCACCCGAGACCCTGAGTCACCAATCGCCTTGCCCATAAAGGGGCGCTTAATGGTGTCGGCCTGTGGTGCCGTCATTAACTGGTTCCATGTGTTAGGAAAGATGGCCTTGGTAAAAAACCGTAGCAAAAAGTTGGACCCAAAAAAGAACATGGTAAAGCCAATGGTATCCCGCAAGGCATGCTCATACACTTCTCGGTAATTATCAATTTGGGCGCCTCGCACACCCGCCGCCACCAACCGGCTTAATATCATGGCCACATAAATAAAGTGGCTTTGCCCACGGGGGGTGGTTAGCAGTTTTTGGTAATCCAGCTTTTTAACAAACCCGTTTACTTTTAATAATTTAGGCAAAGGCTTAGCCGCAACACCACCCAAACGATTTGCCGCAGGCGTGGCATACAGCGGGGTGGCCGCCGTGGTAGTGGTGGTGGATGGAGAGGAGGACGGTGTCATCATAATGCGCGCCCCCCATGGATAGCGCCTACGGTGCCAGCCTGAGTGTTACCTGCCGTAGCACCCACCTGCTGAGATTGTTGCATCCGCCGGAAATGCTGACTGGCAGCCACCAGGCCGTTTTTCTCAACATCGCCCAACCCGGGGAAGTACACCTTGCCGTGATGACGACGCGCCGTTAGCCAATTGTTTAAAAAGGCAACGCCACTGGCCAGCACCAAGGTAAGGCCGTACGGCAAGGCGGTTAGCAAGGTGCGGCGTTTTAGCACATAAGGCAGCACCCCTTGTTTTATGGAGGGGAACAGATTTTGCCACACGCGTTTTAACGCCGAAGGCTTACCCTTGCCCACCATTGGGCCCACCGGGCCAAACAAACGGTTGTGTACTTGGGTAATAAACGGCGCCGTTAGTTTAGAAGAAAAAATGTGGCGATGTTGGCGCGCCTGCGCTTGGCCAGCGTTAGTGCCGGCAAGCACGTGCCCGTACTCCTTCATCGCCACGCCCTTAACGTACTGCTGCCAAAAGGTCCGCATCTCTTGCAGCAATAGCGGTAGGGATTTATCACTTAATTTGGTGGTTGGGTTTTTCCACACATGCACTTGGGTGGTTAGGTTACTGTGGGGGCCCTTGGCAAAGTCCACCACTGGGGCCATGGCCTCTTTAGTAGTGGCTTCCGTTTTAGCCAACAGGCCCACCAGTCGGTTTCGCTGGGCACTATCCAGGGTGCCGCTAACAATGGGGGCCATACCAGGGCGTTGCGCCTGGGCAATGGCTACCTTGTTTTCCAGCTCGGTAATAAGAGTGGGGGCCACGTGCCCGCTAGTGGATTGCACCCGGCGCAGCATGCCATCGTAAAAAGCGTGCTGTAACTCTCCTAAGGTTTTGCCCTTGGAGCGACTTAAGGCTTCTGAAAATTGGTTGCCCAAAATCTCCAAGGTTTCGCCGTGGATGTGGTTTTTGTACCAACGGATAGCAGGAATGAGGCCTTGTTTCGTTTGCTTGGCGGCTTTGCGGCGGGTTAGCGCCTGGGCAATACGAGTGCTGCCCCAGGCCAGCCAGCCAGATAAAAACACAATGCTAAACAGCCCGCTGCTCTCTCGAATGCCGGTTTCCAGTCCCATATCGTAGCCGCGTTCTTCCAGCTCCATGGCGGTACGGGGCACAATAAACCCGGCCAAATCAATGGACATTAGCTCTAAAATAGGGTCTTGCTGGATGCGCCCCACCGTATTAACAATGCCACCAATAATGGGCGAGGCCAGTATATTACCAAAGGCCGGTTGGGGCCTTGTTGCTTGGGTTTTTAACCCAGGTGGGTTGCTATTAGTTGCCACAGCCGGGGCCGCAGGGGGGGCCGATAAAGGAACGGTGCCTGCATTGAAGCCAAACGTTGTGCGGACAGAGGGCATTAACAAAAATCGAAAGAGAGGGAAATAAAGTTAAACGTGTGTCAGAAAAAAAGGTTAAGCCGGGCATTCCGCACCAAACGCCCACAATAGGCACCACCTGCCCAACAAACCAATAAGGGAGCCCCTTAAGGCGTGGTAGAGAAAGATGGTACACACCACCCCGTGGTGGTATGGCTAAAACGGGTGCGGACCCTACGATATATAAGCCCCCTAAAGGCTAAAGTGTGTGCCCCCCTCTATCAATATTACGAAATATTACAACACTGCCGCCTGCGTTGCTACAGGCTTAGGTGGGGCTGAAGGGCCTGCAAGGTTTTAGCACCAATGCCTTTAACACGGGTAATGTGGGCCACACGGGCAAAAGGGCCGTGGGTTTTTCGGTAAGCCACTATGCGGCCAGCAAGGGCAGGGCCTATGCCTGGCAAGCGCTGCAAGGCCGTGCTACTGGCCGTGTTTAGGTTAAGTGTACCCACCATGGGCTGCTTTTTAGCGGCATGGCGCTTGGGGGCGGGTGTAACGGCGGTGGTCGTGGCCACCAACCCTGTGTTGGGTTCTATAATGGGTGCGCCGCCTAGGGCGGCTACCGTTGCCATGGCCACCACCGGAGACCCTGCTGCCGACAACACCTCTGTTGGTAGCGGGCAATAAGGTGCCAATGGCCCGGCAGCCGTAGTGCCACTAACCACCACAGGCATTACCAGTCTGGCTGGGAATAACCAGGCACCCCCCAGCATACCTGCCACCAGGGCTCCGCTAACCACCAACATCGCGGCATCCCAGTGCTGGCGCCACCACGCGCCGGTACCCAGCCCGGCCACCACGCCTGCCACATAGGCCCTGCACTGTTGCCAACACCCCGCTACCATACCGGTTAGTACCTTTCTACAAGGCTACGATACGGGCGCCGATTGAATCTTGTCAAACAGGGCTTTCAGGTCGTCGTCTTCTACCCGTTTTTGGGTGTCGGCCAGCTGTTTAAAGGCCTCAAAAAAGGCCACCATCTCGGCATTTTCGGGTTCTATGCCAATTTGTTTTAGGCGTTGCTTAACCGCCGCACGCCCGCTACGGGGGCCCAGCGGTAACTTGCTGCCCGTTAGGCCAATCCACTCCGGCACCATAATTTCGTAGGTACGGCTATCTTTTAAGTGCCCCGCTTGGTGGATGCCAGATTCGTGGGCAAAGGCATTACTGCCCACCACCGCCTTGTTATGCTGCACCGTCATGCTGGTCAGTTCGCTCACCATCACGCTGGTTTCGTAAAAATGCTGGGTGTTAATGGTGGTATGCAGGCCGCCAAAATAATCAGGGCGAACCTTCATGGCCATCACCACTTCTTCCATGGCCGCATTACCGGCGCGCTCGCCAATACCATTAATGGTGCATTCTATTTGCCGGGCCCCATTTTGTACGCCAGCCAAACTGTTGGCGGTGGCCAAGCCTAAATCGTTATGGCAATGGGTGGAAATAATGGCTTTCTCCACGTTGGGCACATGCTTCATAATGCCGGCAATCAAGCCGCCAAACTCATTAGGGATGGTATAGCCCACCGTATCGGGGATGTTGACCACCTTGGCGCCCGCGTCAATCACGGCTTCTACCACTTGGTATAAAAACTCGGGGTCGGTGCGCCCAGCATCTTCCGCGCTAAATTCCACATCCGCATCTACATGGCCCTTGGTTTTATCCACCGCATAGGCCACCATGGCACGGGCCATGTCTAAAATGTCTTGCCGCGGTTTGCCAAATTTGGCATTAATGTGGATATCACTGGTGGCCACAAAGGTGTGGATACGAGGCCGAGACGCCACTTTAACCGCATCCCAGGTGGCATCAATATCGCCTGTCATGGTGCGGGCCAACCCCGCCACACGAGGGCCCGTGGGGGTGCTAATAACACGGGCAATCTCTTGCACGCTTTTAAAATCGCCAGGGCTACTAAACGGAAAACCTGCTTCAATCACATCCACGTTTAAATCGGCCAATTTGTGGGCGATTTGCATTTTTTCGTCGTGGGTAAGGGCGGCCCCGGCGCTTTGTTCACCGTCTCTCAAGGTGGTATCAAAAATCTGGACGCGCTGTGCTTCCGTTGGCGTGGGGGTCGTCATGGTGATGGTAGCCCTTATGGTCGTTGCTATGGGTACTGCCCAAACAGTATTACTAATGGCCCTAGCATACCATTAACACGCCCCCACCCCCCACTGGCCTACGGGCGCAGCAGTAACGGAACTTTACGCAACCCCAACCATCCTTACTCATTCGCCTGCGGGTTGCAGGCAGGTTCATCCTACTGGTATCGTTATCCTACGGTGCCGCTTTTTCACCAGCACCTTTGCACTTTTTACTAGGATACCCTTTTCCATGCCGTTGCTTCGCACCTTGCTGGCCACTACCTTACTTGTACTAACGTTGCTGTGGGCACCTGCTGGCACCGCCGCCAGCAAGGATAAAACCCTGCCCCCCCAGTATGCTAAGGCAGGCCACCCCACCGTGCTGGCGTTTTATGCCCCCTGGTGCAGCGGTTGCAAGCAAATAAAACCACTAGAAACCATGCTGGAAGACAAAACCCATACCACCGTTACCTGGCACCATGTAGATGTAGATACCCGCGACGGCAAAGTCCTTGGCTACCGGTATGATATCCACTCCACCCCCAGCTACCTGCTGTTTAAAGCGGATGGCCAACCTGATTTTTCCCTATCGGGCCGCGTTAGCCCTGGGATGTTACAACACCAGGTATACAAGCTGGCGGGCCTTCGCAAGGCGATTCCCTTCCCCACCGGCATGGCGACCCCTGAAATTAAGCGCAAAAACCCCATTGCCCACCTGGTGCGGTTTACCGCCAACCAATGTAATACCAGCTATTGTAAAAAAGATTCAAAAAAGTTTGCGTATTTTCAGCAACAGTTGGGGTTATGGCCTTACAAAACCAACATTTGGCAAATGGATACCGCAAAGCAGGCCACCTACTTTAAGCAAATTACCGCCACAGAAAAACCCTACGATGCCAAAGCCGGGGTGTATTACGCCCTAATGGATACGGATGGGGTGCCCTTGTTTCGGCATAACCGCCCCCTAAACCCAGAGGCCATGCGCACCATTGCCAGCATTTTGCAAATGGTAGCCGCCGGCCAAGTGAAATAGGCAATGTTATAGGGGCAACCGTTTTATACATAGGTAGCTATAGTAATTAAGCTTATTTTTTACAAGGAGCCACCCTATATGATAAACGGCGTACGTTTTGGTATGGTTTTTGCCAAACCAAAGAACTCAAACTCTACCAAACCATTTAATATTTCTGATTTTACAACTACAGTTGAAGAATTAGGGATAAATAGACTTAGAGACAGTGATGATCTTCGCTTTAGAATACAAAAAAGCCGTGATGGCCGAGGAGCCGCTATTTCCACCGCTAACAGCGAAGAAGATGAAACTTTATTAACTTGGCTAGAAGACCAAGATACTCTTGCAGACAGCTACAATTTCAATGCATTTACATCAAGCCAAGAATCTTGACGCAATTAAGTTTTTAACCTAAATTAGTAGTTAATCTGAATCACTTTTTACAAAGTGGGATGCTGTTTTATCGGCGCCCGCTTTTTTGCTTGTTAGGCCCTTTTTTATCGCCATGCCCACCACCTCGCCCCTAAACCCAGCCATTATTTGCCCCGCCGTGGCCACCGCCATTGGCCCAGTGCTGGCAGCGCAATTCCCAGCGGTTACCCTGGTAGGGGTGGATTGGTTTACCGAACACAACCAAACCCACGTGTACATTGCGGTAGAAAACACTGCCTGCGGCAACTTAACCGAGCAACCCACCCCAGACGCCCTGCGCGCCCTGCCTTATATTTCGTTAGAAACCTGCGCTGACATTAGCCGCGCCATAGACGATGCGGTAGACGCCCTGCCGGAACTGGCCCAAGTCGCCTACCACCTGGATGTGGGCTCGCCAGGGGCGTTTCGTCAGCTAACCACCGCCCACGAGTTGGCCTTTTACAGCCACTGGCCCGTGACCCTAACACCCAGCAAAAAAAGCGGCAACAAAGCCAAACCCATTAACGGCCACTTAAGCACCTCCGCCACCCTGGTTAATGCCGATGGCACCGAGCACCCCCTCGCCCTGGATGACCTGGACGCAGGCACCATGGTGCTGGCCCTAAACCCCACCCTACCCAAGGCCACATAGCACGGCGCCCATCCCTTGCGCACGGTTACTTTTCCTCTTTTTACTTTTTATTGAACCCACCCCCTTTTACGAAAATTTACGGAGACCCCCACCATGATTAAAATTGGCCCCGCCCTGCTAGAAAACGCCGAACTCCTCGAGCGCGAACGCGGCATCCCCAAGGATGTAACCTTGGATGCGTTGCGCGAAGCCATGGTGGCGGCCTACAAGCGCTATGCTAAGTTCCACACCACCGAAGGCTTTGTGTGCCACCTTATCGAGCGCAGCGGCGAAATTGGGATTTTTCAACAGCGCGAAATTGTGGAAAGCATCCCAGAAGAAATTACCGAAGAAGAGCTGGAACACACCGTTATTTTGTTAGAAGAAGCCCGCAAACTAAAGCCAGATGCTGAAGTTGGCGATATTTTAGAATTTGAAGTAACCCCCAACGATTTTGGCCGTATTGCCGCCCAAAGCGCCAAGCAGGTGATTACCCAGCGCATTCGCGAAGCTGAAAAACTGCTAATTTTGAAAGAGTTTGAAGACAAAAAAGGCCAAGTAACCACCGCCATTGTGCAACGGGTAGAAGGCCGCAATATTGTGGTAAACATTGGCAAAAGCGAAGCCGTACTGCCCCCACGCGAGCAATTGGCTGGCGAATACTACCGGGTGGGCAACAAGCTGCGCGTGTTTGTTAGCGATATCCGCGAAAGTGGCCGCGTACCCCAAATTATCGTGTCGCAATCTCACCCTGCCATGGTGCGAGAAGTGTTTGAACTGGAAGTGCCCGAGATTGAAGATGGCATTATTGAGCTAAAAGCCATTGCCCGCGAAGCGGGCCACCGCACCAAGGTTGCCGTGCACACCAACGACCCCGACGTGGACCCACAGGGCGCGTGTATTGGCTCGCGTGGTAGCCGTATCCAAGCCATCGTCAACGAGCTTAAAAACGAAAAAATCGATATTATCCGCTTTGACGAAGACCCGGTAACCTTTATTGGCAACGCCTTGGCCCCGGCTCGCATTGTGAATATTTATATTGATTACAGCGACCCAGAATACAAGCAAGCCTTAGTGGTGGTGCCGGATGATCAGCTTTCTCTTGCGATTGGCCGCAGTGGGCAAAATGTACGCCTAGCCAGCAAATTAACCGGCTACAAGCTGGATATTAAAGGGCTAGAAATTATCGAAACCGAAGGCCTGCCCCTCCACATTTACGAGCAATACTACGGCACACCGGATGAAGTGGCTGAAGAAAGCGGCGGCCAAGAAGTTGTTGCGCCCGAAGGCGCTGGTGATGCGGTTGCTACCGACCTACCTGCTGAAGACGCTGTACCCGCAGAAGCAGGCGCCATGACGGAAGGCGCTGAGGTGCCCACCGACACCGACGCCGTGGAAGCCAGAGCCGAAGCCCAACAAGCTGCCCAACAGGCGAACGACACAGATACAACAGACACGGACGCTGAAACACCCAAAGCAGCGGACGATGCACCTGTTGCCGGCGCCGATGCCCCTACTACGGACGAACCTGCTGAAACCGCCACCGCCGAAGAAACCCCCGAAAACGTACCGACGGCCTAAGCACACGGTAGCAACGAACCACTTATGCCTAAGCGCCCCACGCCCCAAAAGCCCAACCGAAAAGGGTTGCGCCAATGCGTCGGGTGCCGTGGCTATTTTGTGCCGGCCACCTTGCTCCGGCTTGTTCGCCAAAGCAGCACCCCGGCAAACCCGCTACCTGCCAAAGCACCCCCACCACTCCACGTGGTTTACCCAGCGGCACTAGGCCTTAATCAAAAAACCACTACAGAAGGCGTGGCCTACAACGGGCGCTCCGCCTGGTGCTGCCCAACCCATACCTGCCTAACCACGGCTATTAAAGGCAAACAGTTTGCCCGCGCCCTGCGCTGCCCCGTACCAGAGGCCAGCCTACTGGCCATACAAGCCAAAATTACCGAAAAATAGGCAATTTCACCGATATTAAAGGTGGCATTTTTGCCGCGTCTTTGGTTCAATAGTGCATTACTGCTATGCGCCCAAACCGCACGTGTTACCGGGGCAGGCCGGGCAGTTATCCCCCTATTTTTTTCAATCGTCAGGTAACTTATCACTGTGGTAGCTCGCGTCCGAATTTACGAACTAGCCAAAACCCTTGGCCACGAAAACAAAGAAATCATGGCCATCCTAGAGGCCGAATTTGGCGTCAGCGTCAAAAGCCACTCTAGCTCGGTAGACCAACCTGTCGCCGACAAGCTGGTGGCCTTTGTTAAAGGCGGCGGCACCCCCCCAGCCAGCAGCGGTGGCGTTACCCTAAAGAAAAAAGCAAAAAAAGACGACACCCTCAAACCTGTGACCACCACCGCCACAGGCGATGGCGGCGAGCAGCCCGTTTTGCGCGTGTCTCTTATTAAGAAAAAAGACCGGGTCAAGCCCGTCGCCATTGATGAGCCTGAACCCAGCCTCAAAGGCCTCTCTGCCCTACGGGCCGAAACCGAGCAAGCCAGCAAAGAATATCACCGGAAAGTCCACGGTGAAGACGACGATGCCCCAGCGGTAAGCGCCACGCCAGAGGCCGCCCCAGAAACCCCAGCGGCAGAAACAGAACAACCTGCCGAGGCCGCGGCAGCAACGGTAGAGGCCGATGCACCCACCGACGCCAGCGACGCAGCAGCACCCAGCACCGATGATGATACGAGCGACGGTACAACGGTTACGGCTAGCGACGACACCAGCGATTCTCCTTCTCGGGGGCGCATACAAGCCGCCGTGCCAGAAATGCCTGGCCTAAAAATTATTAAACCGGTGGATAAAAAGCTAGTAGAGCCTACGATTTTAGGTAAAGCCCCGGTAAAGCTCTCTACCGGCGAGCGCCAACAACAAAGTGGCGACAACCGCTACAAACGCAATGTGGGTGGCGATAAAAAACCTGGCGATGACAACTTTAGCCGTACCGGCGATGCGGGCCGCGGCAAGGTAAATACCATTCCGCCCCACCTGCGCAACCGTACCTACAAAGCCCCCGATGACGATAACTTGGCCAAGCTGCTAAACGCCAAGAAAAAGCACAAGCAAAAGCGCGAAGAAGAAGTTGTCGAAATTACGGAAGTGCGCATTGACGAGCAACTGAGCGTGCGTGAATTGGCCGAAAAACTGGGCAAAACGGATACCGACATTATTCGCCACGTGTTTATGAAAGGCATGATGGTTACCGTAAACCAGACGCTAGAAGTAAGCTTTGCCCGCAGTATTGCGGAAGAATTTGAAATTACCGTGCTGGAAACCGAGGTAAAAGAAGATACCTACGATGCCACGGAAGCCATGGGCGAAAAGGAAATGGACGATACCGTCTACAAAAACCTAGAACCCAAATGGCCGGTTGTTTCTATCATGGGCCACGTAGACCACGGTAAAACCTCTTTGCTAGACGCTATCCGTGCTAGCCGCCACGAGATTACCAAAACCGAAGCAGGCGGTATTACCCAAAGCATTGGTGCCTACACCGTGGAAAAAGACGATCGTAAAGTCGTCTTTTTGGATACCCCTGGCCACGAAGCCTTTACCGCCATGCGGATGCGTGGTGCCCAATCCACCAACATTGCCATTTTGGTAGTGGCTGCCGATGACGGTGTGATGCCCCAAACCATTGAGGCCATTAACCACGCCAAAGCCGCTAATATCCCCATGATTGTGGCCATTAACAAAGTGGACAAGCCAGACGCCGACCCGTACAAGGTGATGGCAGAGCTGATGCAACACGAAGTAAACCTAGAAGAAATGGGCGGCGATGTGCTTTCTGCCAAGGTGAGCGCCATTGAAAAAACCGGCCTAGATGACCTACTAGACCAAATTTTACTGGTTAGCGAGCTGCTTAACCTTAAGGCAGACCCCACCGTACCTGCCGAAGGTGTGGTGATTGAAGCCAAACTAGACAAGCGCCGCGGCCCGTTAATGACGGCCCTGGTACAAAACGGCACCTTGCGTGTTGGCGACAATATTTTAACCGGTTCTGTGGGTGGCCGTGTGCGCGCCCTGATTGATGACCACGGCAACCACATTAAAGCGGCTGGCCCGGCCACCCCGGTAGAAATTTTGGGGATGAGCGATGTGCCCAACGCCGGCGACAACTTAAAAGTGATTACCGACGACAAAGAATTTAAGCGCCAACTGGCCGAAGCCAAGGCTAACGAAAAGCAAGCCACGCTAGACCGTCGCCAAATTATGCCTGGCCTACAAGCGCCAGAAGATGGCGACAACGAGCGCGAAACTTTTGTTCACTTTATTGTTAAGGCGGATAGCCAAGGCTCCACGGAAGCGGTCAACGAATCCATTACGGCGCTCTCTACGGATGAAGTAAAAATTAAAATTATCCACAGCGGCACGGGTAATATTACGGAAGCCGACATTATGCTGGCCGCCGCCAGTAACGCCGTGGTGATTGGCTTTAATGTGGGTAACGAAAGCGGCGTTGAAAATGCCTCTGACCGAACCAGCGTGCAAATCCGAAACTACGATGTGATTTACCACATTACCGAAGATGTGGAAAAAATCATGGTGGGCGAGATGTCGCCGGATGTACAGGATGTGGAAAAAGGCCGTGCCGAAGTCCGCGACCTGTTTACCATTAGCAACCGGGTGATTGCCGGCTGTATGGTAACCGAAGGCAAAGCGTTAAAATCTGCTCGGGTACAGGTAGAGCGCGATGGCGAAGTCGTGTTCAGTGGCAAACCGCTAAACCTAAAGCGTTTTAAAGAAAACGTGCAAGAAGTGGCCAGCGGCTTTGAATGCGGCCTTCAGTTGGAGAAATTTGACCAACTGGCTGTTGGTGACGTGTTGGTGTTTATGGTGAGCGAAACCAAACAACGCACCCTGGCCGATTTAAAACAAGCCCAAGAAGCAACGTCTTCCAAATAGGGGCCGCCCCCCACAACATCGCCTTGCACCACACAGGGCCCTGGCGCGTTAAGCGGCCCTACCCACGTCACACATTTTTTGGTACTCATCTATGTCTCCAGCAAATTATTCTTACCAGCCCGGCGATAAAGGCTTTTCTCGGCAAGACCGGGTGAAGAAAGCCCTGATGAAAGAAATTGGCGAAGCCTTGGCCACCGACATAAAACACCCCCTGCTGGATCATCAGATTATTTCTATTACGGATATTGATTTGAGCAAAGATTTTAGCTTTGCCAAGGTATATCTTAGTTTTTTAACCCAACCCAACACGGATAAAACCCCTCTGCTTGAGGTCATCCAAGAGTCGGCCCCCAAACTGCAAGGCATTATTGGGCGACGGCTAAAGCTGCGCAACACCACCAAGCTTAGCTTTTATGCCGATGACTCTTTGGAACGGGGCAACCGGGTAAACGACTTGTTAAAGAAAATTGCCCAGGAAAACGAGCCCCCAGAGACCGCTACCGATTAGCCAAGCAAGGGTACCCTAGACAAATTTCTGGCCCTTGGGTGTAACAATATCCACACAAATTGCACACTATATTATATAAACAGTTTTTATAGATATGTATTGGCCATTGCCAGTACTGCTGGGAATAATACACTTTTTTGCTGGGAATAAAAATATTATGGGGAATTTTGTCGAATCACCATCGACGCATCGTTCTGTTAAGGCGCGGCCTACTACCGCGGCTAACCCTACACGGCGGCCTGCTAGCCCAACAACGGCCAACCTACTGACCACCCTTACCCCGCAACAAAAACAAACACTACTAGAAAGGTTAACTGGTACTAACAATGAAGAGGAAGCCGACGTAGCTCGCCTTTGGAAAGCCCAAGCAACCCACGCCATGGATTCCAGTATTTCTGAACTACAACTTCAACAACAAATCCCTGCATTAGGGCACCAATATATTCCCGCCATTATACGGCTATGTGCTAAATACAATGTAAGCCCACACTTAGTGGCAGAAGTTATTCGCCAAGAGTCTGCTTTTAAAGAAACCGCCAAGTCACACGCGGGTGCAATGGGGCTAATGCAACTAATGCCAGGCACAGCCCAAGAACTTGGGGTAAAGAACCCCTACGACCCTGAAGAAAACTTAGAAGGCGGCATCAAATACTTAGCCAAAATCCTCGACATGCGAGATGGCGATATCCCACTAACGTTAGCTTCTTATAACGCAGGGCCTTACCGAAAAGATATTAAAGCGGGCCAGATACCCAACATAAGAGAAACCCAACATTACGTTAAGGCTATTATGACCAAGTATGAACCCAGGGCTGAAAAAACTAGCTAGCCGAGATATTACTCAGCAGCGGCGTCTTCCGTAGCGGCTTCTGGCTCTTCGAATAACTCTTGAGGTTCGGCATCGGCTTCTGGCTTAACCACCACGGTAAATTCGGTGGAAATTTTAGATGAGAACTTTACGTATACCGAGTACTCGCCCACGGCATTAATAGCATCGCTAACGTTAATTTGCTTGCGTTCCACTTCTAGGCCGGTTTTTTGAGAAATAATGCCGCTAAGCTCTTTGGTGGTGATGGTACCGTACAGCTTGCCCGTATCAGGGTGGGCGTTCGCCGTAATGGTAACGGGGCTAATAGCAGCCACCTTGTCGGCTTTGGCTTGGTCATCGGCACGTTTTTTCTCAAGCTGTTTTTGAATTTGGCTTTGGCGTGCTTCCAAATCGCGCATGGCGCCAGTGGTTGCCCGAATGGCCAGCTTTTTGTTGAACAAGTAGTTCAGGGCGTAGCCTTCGGCCACGTCTTTAACGTCCCCAATTTCACCTAGGGTGTCTACATCTTTGGTTAAAATAACTTTCATGTCAGCTATCCATTCTCAATGGGTTAAAACAGCAATTAATCAGGTCAGCAGGCGGTTTAGTTTGGTCGCCCTAAAAATACCGAGCCACCATTTATAGCACAACCCCACCATAAAACACCACACCAGGTAACAAATCAGTGAACACACCGCCCGTGCCTCGTCAATTTGGCAAAATTTGGGTATGATACCTAAGGCACAATAACCACCGGTTTAGCAGGGATACACACCACCATTATGGACGAAATCATCGCCCACTTAAAGGAACTCGGGTTAAACACCTACGAATCCAAGGTGTACCTTAGCCTGCTCACCAACCACCCAGCCACCGGGTACGAAGTAAGCAAAGACAGCGGGGTGCCCCAGGCACGTGCCTACGACACCTTAAAAACCTTAGAAAACCGGGGCGTGGTTATTTCTACAGCAGGCAAACCTGTGACCTACCTGCCTATTTCGCCAGACAAATTACTGCAAACCTGGGAAAACGCCTTCCAGGGCTCCATGACCTTTTTAAAAGACGCCCTGCCCAACATGAGCCAGGAAACCGTGGAACCCATCCTAAACATCCACGGCGAAGCCCACTGCACCCGCCATATTGAAGAACTGATAAACAACGCCCAAGACGTGATTTACTTGGAAATTTGGCGAGACGAAGCCTATAAATTTGCCGGGGCCTTAGAAGCCGCCGCCAAACGAGGCGTGCACCTAAACGTGGTGGGGTATGACGGGGTGGATTACAGTTTTTGCGATGTGTACCAGCACGAATTGGATGAAACCATCCACCGCCTATTTGGGGGCCGCTGGATGGTGATGTCGGTAGATGACACCGATGGGGTAATTTGCAACACCCCCGCCAATGAAAAGATACCCAAACTGGTATATACCCAAAATCAGGGCGTCGTTTTTATTATTAAAGAGCTAATTACCCACAATATTTGCTTTTTAGATGTAGAGCGCGAGCTACACGACGAAATTGTTGGCGTTTACGGCCACAACCTAATCAAATTGCGCCAAAAAGTACTCGGTACCAACTTTAAAGCCTAGCCCTTGCGGTTCTTATTTATTCCTCCCTGCGGTATACCCTGCTACCAGGGTGTTATTCATCTTTTTGATAAATCTCGTTAAGATACGTTACATTTACCTGTTTTTATTAAATTAGTATATATTATTGCCGACACCCCTATTAACAGGGCAGACATCTGTCTGCTATCTGTTTCCTCAACCTCCTCCCCAAATGATGGCGCTGTCGATCTTCCTCGATCGACAGCTTTTTTTTGATGCCAGAGGCACCTTACATTAAAAACTGCCCTAGTCTTGGGGCGATAGCATTGTGGTGGTTAGCAGGCCGCTGGCGGCCAGTACATCTACTTGGGTTTGGGCAGCAGTCGCTTGGGCTTGCACCCACACCTGTTGGGCCTTTATATAGGCTAAACGGGCCGCTTCAGCTTCTAACTGGCTAGCAAAACCTGCTGTTAGGCTTACCCGGGTTTGATGAAGATTACGCGCCGCTAACTGCCACAACAAATGGGCGGTAGTAACGGCAGGCTGGCTTAATTCGCTGGCTAGCAAGGCATCTTCTAGCTGAATCATCGCTTTTTCAATCTGTTGTTTATGGTGCAACTGGCCAGAATCTATGGTGGCCTTTAGCACCTTGGCCTGCGTTACATCCATCTTAACGCTGCTGGCTTTTACCAGTTTTTCTAACGCGTCCACGCGGTAGGCTAAGGCCTGCACGTCTGGGCGCTCATCAACATGGTCGCGCAGTTCGCCACCAATAGGCAGTAAGGGGTTAAGCTGGGCAAACTCCCAGTGGGTCGGTACTGCTCGGGCCACAGTCGCCTCTAACGCTTGCCAGTCATCGGTTAATGGCAATACATCGGTGGCACGGATGCTAACATCGGTAATATGGCAGGTGCCCTTAGGCGATTTTTGCAGCAATACCCGCAGTGGCCGGCACGCGGCTGCCTGCTGCACCCTAGCGGCTAAGGCCGATTGTTTAGCAGCCAATAACTGGTGGGCCACCGTGTTTAACTGCAAGCCGGTAATATCGCCAGCTACAAATTGCTGTTGGGCCTGATTAACCAAACCCGCCTGATACTGCCAATCGGCATGGGCAACGGCGCTATTTACCGTGGCTTTAACCAAGGCCAAATAATCACTAACCGTTAGACGAAGGGCCTGCTGACGTGCAGCCCGAACTTGAGCTTGGGCGGCTTGCACATCTAACTCTGCACTGCCTTCTAAATACCGTGCATCAAAATACTTAAAGAAAAACAGCACCCGCTTGCTTTCCACCCCATCCTGCTTAGCCTCGGTTTCTGCCAAGCGGCTTTTGGCGTGCAGCACTAACGGGTGGTGGCTTTCTGCTTTTTTAAGCAGTGGCCGCAACTTAATAGAGACGGATTCATCCGGCTTCCACTGCCATGTGGCCTCTCGCGCTTCCGCCACCATGGCATCTAGTGCCATCGCTAACGAGGCAGTGGCCTCTGTGGTTGGCGGCGACTCTTTCGCGGCATCTTGTGCCTGCGCCATGGCAGGTAAGCCACTAGGCACCATAATAGCCGCTGCTAGCAGCACCGCCCACAACATTTTGCTTGTTAACCGCATAACTACGCTACCTGCTTTTTAAACCGCATCATACTAGTGGCGAGCAGTACGGCAGAAAGTGCCAGCAGCACCACCGTATAGCCCCACAATTCGGCAAACCCGC
The DNA here is from genome assembly GCA_030429585.1 of bacterium. Lineage (GTDB taxonomy): Bacteria > Cyanobacteriota > Vampirovibrionia > Vampirovibrionales > Vampirovibrionaceae > JAUIEU01. Next base: position 1,084,562 of record JAUIEU010000001.1, read on the forward strand.
TGCCTTTAATAACCACCCCGCGGATAATTTCGAGGTAGTGGGTAATGGGCAGCAAATAACTAAAAATCTTCACAAACCACGGCATGGGCTCTAGCGGGAACACAAAGCCACTAATCATCATGCTGGGCAGCAGCAACGCTAGCGTTAGCTGTACCGCCTGCACCTGCGATTTACACGTGGTGGAAATCAACAGCCCAATAGTAAGCGAGGTAACAATAAACACCAGCGAATTAATCAACAGCAGCCAAAAACTACCGCTAATACTAATGTTGAAAAACCACACCATCACCCCAAGCGTCAGCAACATATCTGCCAAGCCAATAATGGCATACGGAATCACCTTACCAATCATTAGGTCGCTTACACGGATAGGGGTGGCCATCAATTGCTCTAAGGTGCCGCTTTCGCGCTCTCGCACAATGGCAAAACTGGTAAACAGAATCGTCATCATGTGCATAATAAGGGCTAAAATGCCGGGTATTAAAAAGTACGCCGTTTTTAAATCTGGGTTATACAGCACGTGCACTACCGATTCGATAGGCGTTTTTTGCAGTGCAGACACCGTTGCCGCCAGCGGGTTTTGGCTCGCCACCAAGGCCGTATGGTACGACAACACCAAATTACTCATGGCCTGAATAGAGCGCGCAATATTGGCATTGCTACCATCAATGGCAATGCGCACCGTCGGGGTATCGTTAGGTTTTAGCAGGCTGCGGCTATAATCCGGCGGAATAACCAAGCCCACCCGGTAGGCCCCCTTACGGATTAATCTATCCAGCTCGGTTTCCGAATCCACAAAGTCATCGGCGCCCACGGTAAAAAACACGCTATTTTGGAAGGTCTTCACCAGCTCCAAGCTATCGTTGCGGTTATCGTAATTACACACCACCACAGGGATGTGTTTTAAATCTTTACTAATGGCCAGGCCCGTTACCAACAGTTGCGCAATGGGCAGCAGCACAATAAAGGCCACCAAAAACGGGTCACGAAAGAGCTGAATCAGCTCTTTCTTCACCACAGACTGGATACCGCTCCACGTGGCGCTAGAAAGGAACCCGGCCACATTGCGCACCGCCTGAACAATACTACTAAACAGGTTAGCCATTCGGGGGCGCCTCCTCTGGCGAAGCCGCGGTAGTGGCACTAAATTTTTGAATAATAGGCCGAAGCACGGGCTGAATTACATCCCACGTTTTAGTCAACACCGTTTCCGGGGGGCGTACATCCGGCAACGTCGATTGCGCTTCGTGGGCCTTGGTGAGCGCCACAAACACATCTTCCAAGCTGGGTTCAATCTTACGGATGTCGCGGGCATCAATGCCGGCTTCCGCGCACTGGGTGCGCAGCAAGTCTGCCGTTAGGGCGTTATCGCCTACCACGTGCAGAGCTTGGCCAAAAATCGTCACATCGTTTACATATTGCAGCTGCTTTAGTTTATTAAAGCTGGCCACCAGTGGGCGGCACATTAGCTCGTAGCGCACTTGGCCTTGGCCCACTACCTCGCGGGCTTGTTTTAGTTCATCGGGCCCACCACTTACAATTAGGCGGCTGTTGTAGATATACCCCACACTGCTGCATCGTTCGGCTTCATCCATATAATGCGTGGTAACAAATAGCGTCACCCCGCTGCTGGCTAACGAAAACAACAAATCCCACAGCTCGCGGCGCGCTACCGGGTCCATGGCCGCCGTCGGTTCATCTAAAAAGATAATTTCTGGCTCATGCACCAACGCGCAACACAAGGCCAGGCGTTGTTTCCACCCACCACTAAGCTGCCGGCCTAAGTACCGCTGGTACGGCCCAATGCCGACGAGATCAATCACTTCTTGCTTACGGCGCTTACCTTCTGCCCCGTTAACGCCGTACAAGTGGGCGTAAAAATCCAAATTCTCCTGCACGGTTAAATCTTCGTACAGGCTGAATTTTTGGGGCATGTAGCCAATGCGGCTCCGAATCAGCTCTGGGTCGGTGGCTACATCCATGCCGCACACGGTAGCGCTGCCGCTAGTGGGCGAGAGCAAGCCGCACAGCATTTTAATAGTGGTGCTTTTGCCGCTGCCATTGGGGCCCAAAAAGCCAAAAATTTCGCCGCGCTCAATGGAAAGGTTTAAATTATCTACTGCGGCACGCTCGCCAAACCGGCGCACCAAATCCACGGTTTGCACCGCAATATCGCCGGGTTGATTAGAATAGGTTGGCGTGGCCATAAATACAGGTGTGGCTTATAAAAACAAAGTAGCCACATTATCGCGCAAATATAATAACCAACGCTAGGTTAAAATTTAAAGTAACTTTCAATCGCTTTGCTCAACTCAGCAAAGCCACCATTTTTTCCGGCAGCAACAACTTCATCACCTACTTGCAAAGCATATTTTGTAAAGCGACTTTTTTGAGCGCGGGGGTTTTTAGCCATTGTGGCAGTAATTTTCCAGTCATTTCCTGAATCGTATTCCCCATTCATTTGTTCCAATTTGCCCTTAAGTCTACCCTCCAAAAGCCTTGAAGCGTTTTGGTCATAGGTAATATCACCACTAAATTTAGTATGAGATAGCCTTGGGTAATTTTTAGGTGGAATCGATAGATAAATAGAATTAGTCAACATTAAATGCACCACTTTCACTAATTTAAACCGTTAGAATACCTTACATACCTATTAAGTCTAAGTACGCATTAATGTTGCTAAAATTAATAACGGTTATGGCGCTACACACCAACAGGTTGTTTTTGCTTGGCAAGGCACTCCGTCATTACAGTGGCAAGGATATCGATGGCTTTGTCGGTTTGTTCGTTGGTAATGACCAGCGGTGGGCTAAAACGAATGGAATTTTCGCCACAACCCAAAATAATCAGCCCGTGGTAAAAGGCGGTGTCCACAATATCATCGCGCAGGGCCTTGGCCTTGCCTTTGGTGGCGGCATCGGTAATTAGCTCCATGCCCACCATCAGCCCACGGCCACGGATATCGCCAATGCAGGCAAATTTGCTTTGCAGGGTTTTTAGCTTCGCCATTAGGTACTCGCCCTGCTGTTTGGCATGGTCGCACAGGCCGTCATCCAGCAAATCCAACGTGGCCAAAGCAGCCGCACACGCCACCGGGTTGCCCCCAAAGGTGCTGGCATGCACGCCGGGTGGCCAATTCATCACGTGGTGTTTGGCCAATATAGCCCCTAACGGCAAGCCGCTTGCCAGGCCCTTGGCGCTGGTTAAAATATCCGGTTCAAAGCCAGGCACCTGGTTACTGGCCCAATAATCGCCGGTTCGGCCCATGCCTGCCTGCACTTCGTCCGCAATAATTAAAAAGCCGTGCTGTTTGGCCATGGCCTGCAAGCCTAGCAAAAAGCCATCGGGGGGCACTACATAGCCGCCCTCACCTTGGATGGGTTCTACCAATATGGCGGCCACTTCGTCTGGCTGCACCACTTTGCCAAACAGGTTTTCTTCAATGTATTTTAGGCAGTAAGCCGCGGTTTCTTCGGGCGTGGCGCCATGGGGCTCGCGATAATGGTAGGGGTAGTGGGCGTGGTGCACACTAGGCACCAACGGACGAAAACGCTTTTTTTGCACCGATTTACTGGCGGTAACCGACATGGCCCCATAGGTGCGCCCATGGAAACTACGATAAAAGCTAATAATGGTTTGGCGGCCCGTGTGGTAGCGTGCCAATTTTAGGGCGCCTTCCACGGCTTCTGCGCCACTATTACAGAAAAACGTACGGTAGGCCTTGCTACGGTTGCCCTTGTCATCGATGTATTCTGGCATGGTGGCACCCAAGCGCTCGGCCAATTCTGGCATGTGCTCGTAGTAAAAATCCGTCCCGCTCATGTGGAAAAACTGGCCGGCCTGCTCTTGTACCTTTTTTACCAGATGGGGATGGTTATGCCCGGTGGCGCACACCGCAATGCCAGCGCAGTAATCTAAAAAGGTGTTGCCATCCACATCGGCGGCCACAGCGCCATTGCCATCACCAATCACAAAGGGGTAACCCCGCGTATAGCTTGGCGAAATCACTTTCTTATCCCGCTCAATAATGGCGGCGGCCTTAGGGCCCGGTAACGCCGTATTAATTTGCGGCGCGGCGGCCACCTGCTCTTGCGATAACACCATGGATTCAATCTCCCCTAACAACAGCCACCTGCGCGTTGGCAACGGTGCACTAATACGCCTCCATCATAGCGACTTTTTACCCCACTGTGAACCACCCACACGGTGGGGGTTTAAGACTTATCTACTCTGCCAACAAGGTGGCCAGGTGGTTCCACTGGGTGGGTTGGGCGTGCAAGGTGGCCATTTGGTACTGGCTTTGCTGCAACCCAGGCACGGATTCATGAATCCGTTGCAGGAACCCACGGCACGCCGCATCATCGGTAGCCGGTAAAATGGTGAGCAACCGGCCCGTGGCCTCGGTGCCCACAATATCGGCGGTGCGACACAATTGCACAATGGCGTTTTCTAAATGCTGCACGGTTTGGGGCGACATATGATCCGACTGCCAGCGCACCACACTCACCGGGAAGCCTAAACTATCGGCAAACCACTGGTACACAATGGGTTTCCAACCTTCTGGCGACCACACCCCACTATGGGCCCGCAACCGGTGGGCAGAGAGTACCCGATACGCCTGCTGCAATTGGCGCTGCTCCGCACCAGATTCTAAGGCCAGCAGCATACGGGCTGCCAAATACACATCCGGCACGGGGGCTAGCAAAATATCTTGTACGCCGGCATCAAACAGGTTTACCGCCACATCGTCCCGCCATTCGCTAAGCACCGCCACAATGGGGGGGCGTTGTTCTTCTGGGATGGTGGCCACCACGCTTTTTAGCCACGTAGTCGGGTCGTGCTGGCCGCAGGCCAACACCAGCAGGCCTAGCTCTGGCAACTGGCTGGGCGATAGTTGCTGAGGCGACAATTCCACAATGGGTTGTTGGCGCAGCTGAATCACATTGACCATTTGCTGATAAATATTTAACGAACCATCCGATACCACCACCACCGCTTGGTATAACGAAGGTTCGTTAGCCGCAGGCGCTTGCCCATAAGGTTGCTGTGATGCCTGTGGCGCCCCAAACCCACCCACGGCATTGGGGGCACCGAACAAGGGGGCTTGGCCATTGCTTGCCTGGGCAGCCGGTTTTAAAAAAGGCAGTTGGGGCGAAAAACTCATGGTTCACTCCTGATTAACGTTACCCACATGGGCACTAAATTGAATTGTGGCGGGCTAGACGCCCCATGGCAAGGGGTTTGTAATGGGTTTGTAATGTTTTTTAAACGATACTACCGGGCCACGCCACCCAAATGCACCCACCCGGCCCTTAATCGCTTTGGTAAAAGCGGGCCACTGCTGTATCCGTTACCGCTACCGACTCCACCGGGTAATCGCTTAAGGCGGTGCGTTGGTCAATCGGGTGTTTTTCAAAAATAGCCGGGTTACACAAGTTAAAGGTGCTTTTTATCTGGTACTCGCCCACAGGTAGCGTATTCCACCCAATATGACGAGATACATTGAGGCGCAACGCCATGGATTGCCCCGCTTTAAGCGGCATTAACCGATGAAATACCCCTTCGGTCCGAAAAGGCGACACAGTTTCGGCATCTGGCAGGGTAGCCACTACCGGGCGGCTGGGCACGGCCTTGCCGTGGGCATTGGTAAGTAGTAATTCAAATTGCACGTTTGGGTCGGCCATTAAGCAGACGGTGGTGGGTTTATCCGCCGTTAGGGTAGCAACAGCAACAACAGGCCTGCGTGCCAACACCACACCAGGGTCTACCACCACGGATAGCCTAACCGGCGGTGCCAAATTCTCCGTCTTAGCGTCAGGGTCTAGCGATTCTGAGGGTTGCGCCATGGCCACGGAAACACTTGCCCACAGGGCAACCATCGCCACTATTGCAAGGGCAGGCCAATGATGTCGGCCACGGTGCTGTGCGCGTATATCCATACCAGTTACTCTATCCCCAGTTCTCAAACGTATCCTTTAGTATACGCCTGTTTACAACGGGCAACATGCGGTAAACAGGGGAGTTATTGGCCCCAGCAGGTAACAATTCGTTACGGCAAGGCCCCGGTAACCGCCGTTATTCCGTGTGTTGGGGCGTTGTTATAGATAGAAGTGGCTAGGATCCGAAGCTTTTTCGCCGTATCCTTATTTCATCGCATTGTTATTATCTCACCTGATTGCTGGAGCGTTTTACTGATGGTTGCCGTTACCTTGGATCTTCCCGAAATTGAACCCCTGGCCAAAGGCCCGTGCGACAGTAAAATTAAGCTGTTTGGCGGCCGAGGCAACCTGGGGCTGGCGGAAGAAATTGCCACCTACTTAGGCACCCGGCTGGGCGAGGCGGATGTGAAAAACTTTGCCGACGGCGAAGTGTACGTGCGCATTAACGAGAGTATCCGTGGGGCGGACGTGTTTATTATTCAATCTACCTGTAGCCCGGTAAACGATAATTTGATGGAAATGCTAATTATGGTAGATGCCATGAAGCGCGCTAGCGCGAATAGCATTACCGCCGTTATTCCGTATTTTGGGTATGCCCGCCAAGATAGAAAAACCGTAGGCCGCGAAGCCATTAGCGCCAAACTAGTGGCAGACCTTATTGCCACCGCTGGCGCCCACCGCGTGTTGGCCATGGATTTACACACCGGCCAGCTGCAAGGCTTTTTCAACATTCTTACCGACCACTTGTATGTAACCCCCGTTATTTTAAATTACCTAAAGCGCCAGCTACCCAAAAACGAAGATGTGGTGATTGTATCGCCCGATGCAGGCGGTGTAGAACGTGCCCGCGCCTACGCTAAAAAGCTAAATGCCCCCATTGCCATTATTGATAAACGCCGCAGTGCTCATAACCAGGCCCAGGTGTTCCACATTATTGGGGATGTGAAAGACCGCCACGCCGTGATTGTGGATGACATGATTGATACCGGCGGCACCATGTGTGCTGGCGCACAGCTACTGATTGACGAAGGCGCTAAAAGCGTCCGTGCTGCTGCGGCCCATGCCGTGTTTAGCGGCCCGGCTATTGAGCGGCTAAACAACAGCTGCTTTGAAGAAGTCATCGTCACCAACACCATCCCGCTGCAACCAGAAGCAGAAGGCAGCCAAAAAATTGTACAGCTATCCGTGGCCCCCATTTTGGGCGAAGCCATCCGCCGCATCCACGACGACGAATCCGTCAGCCGCATGTTTGAGTAAGTGTTTTGCCACAACGCAATTCTATGATGTGATGGGTTTTTTGTAGCCATACGCACCAATCGCTACAACTAGGCTCAATAATCATGCTTACTATTCAACAAGCACCCACCCTAAGCCATACTCAGGCAATCGCTAATACTAAACCCTTTAAGCAATTAGGTTTTGGTTCTTACGAAAAACCGGTGATTGGTATTTTAACCGACAAGCCCCTCGGCAAAGGTTACGATGTTACCAGCGTTAAACTCCTACTGGAAGCCGCCGAAAAAAAAGGGTACTCCGTGGAAGCCATTCGTGCACAACGCTGTGCCGTTCACATTAAAGATGGCAAATTGGAAATTCTGCATAATAATAAGCCACTCAACAAATTTGATGTTGTCTTTCCCTTTATCGGCTCAAATGAAAGCCCATTAGAGCAGTACCAGATGAATATTTTGCTTAAGGCACTAGAAGATTCTGGGCAATTTACTGTAACGGATACCTTAGCCGGTATTGTTCAGCTAGATAAGACCATGGCCAGCATTGCCATGGCCAAACACGGCATTGCCCAGCCCGATACGTTTTTCTTATCTTCCAAAGCCGATAAGCAACCCACCCTTAATGAATTTAGAGACGACCGAAAAACCGCTGTTATTTTTAAAGAACCTGACGGCCGCCTAGGCGAACAAGTTTGGAAAGTGCCTTTTAACAAGGTAAACAACGAAGTTGATAAACTTCGAGAAAAAGAAACTAGATACTTTATGCAGGAGTTCATTAACGAATCAGCTGCACAAAGTATTCGCACCATCGTTATTGGCGATAAAGTTGTAGCACGCAAACTAATTGGGACTCATAAAAAAGGCGAGTTCAAAAGCAACAGTCAATCCGGCAAATCCGAAAAATACACCACTAAGGTTGAGTTGCCTCCAGAAGAACTTGAAGAAATCGATCGTTTATCCGTAGCTGCTGCCAAAGCAACCAACCTCTCTATTGGTGCAGGTATTGACCTAATTAAATCCGACCGAGGCTGGCTAGTCTGTGAAGTAAATGGCTCACCTGGTCTGTCTAAATTTTATGATTTAACGGGTGTTGATGTCCCAGCAGAAATTATTGAAGCCACCGCAAATGCCTTCCGGCAAAAAGAAGATGCCAAAAAACTCGCGTTAAACGCTTAAACCATTTCTCTCCCTTTTGTTACGTTACTGCCAGCGGGTGTAGCGCTGCCATTGGCGGCCGGTTGGGGTACCTGCAGATAAGGTGTCATCCAAGGCCACGCGGCCCATGGCCTGGTTTGCAAAGGGGTTGGCCGCCACCGCGGCAGGCTTTAGTTGCCCCCCCATCGATTGCTGCACCGTGGTAGCTATTTGGGTTACCGGCAGGGTGGTTTGGCTGGTGAGTGCCTTAACCGCCGGGGTACGCAACACAGGTAGCACCGCTTTAGCCATGCGCGCGCCCGTAACCGGCACCGTGGCCAGCGCAGGTTGTTGGTTTACCCCTTCGGGTAAACGCCTATTGGCATTGGCTTCAGGCGGTTCATCGGGTTTTCGGTTGCGGTAGCCCATACCCGCCCGAATACCACTCAGGGTGTAAAACAGGGCTAGGAAGGGCTCTACAAAGGCCAAGCCGCTAATAGCAGCACCAGTAGCAAAGTCATCCACGTGCAGCATCACATCCAAGGGCTCTGGCACCCGATGGGCATACAGTTTTTTGAACAGCCCCAAGGGGCCGTCTTCTTGTACCCGCTCTTTTAAATGGCGGGCCATACCACCAGGGCCGCCATCAATCAGGGGGTTTAGGATATTTTCGCCTAAAAAGTTGGCAATAAAACTGCCACCCAACACCCCAATGGCTAAAATACCTGCCGTCATGGCGCCCACACGGGTGGCATACTTACCGGCCCACTTGCCCAAACCAAAGGTATTATTCTCGTGGATTTTTTCCGTGGCGCCAATAAAGGCCATGGCACCGACGTTACACAACATAATATTGGCTAAATACTGAAACAGCCCTTCTTTGCCCTTGGCCTTAATGGTTTGGCGCCAATTTTCTCCGGCAATGGCATCGCCTAAGGCACCACCGGCCACGCCACCCACCACAGGCAGCAGCCCCATTTTGGAGAGATCCCAAATTTCTTCTTTCATATCCGCGGAAGAAATACCCCCTGGCCCATCCACCACCGCATTAAGCAGCTTGGTGGCTTGCTCGCTGTGGGCTTTTTTACTGGCCTTTAGCGGCGATTTTCCTTCTTTAACCAAGGCTTGGGCAGCTTCCGCAATATCATCCTTAAACCCCGTAAACTGGTGTAAGGCGTCTTCCAACCCCTGGCGGGCCTGCCGCACAGCACCCACGTTTAGCAGGCGGCTTTTCATCCTAGCGAGTGCTTGTTTGGTGGGGTTTTCCATGGCAACGCCGTGTTGCTTAAACACATGGCCCAGCAACTCATTACGGAAAATCTGAACATCCTTGGGGTTTAAGCCCTTCTCGCCCGTTGCTTCCGCCTGTTTAGCCCAGTGGGTTAGGCGCTGTTTAAACTCGCCTAAGGGTAGCTTTAGGTGCTCCAGCACGTCCAACACATCACTGGCCTGGGTAAGCTCTTCTTCCAGCACGTGGCCTAACTCTTCATCCGCCCACTTGGGGTACTTATCCCCCAACCCTAACTGAGATAATTTGGCCTCCAACAGTTCTTCGCCCTGTTTGGGTAGCTTGGCCCGCTGGGCCGCGGGCAGCAACTCGCCTAAATGTTTTAAGGCGAGCTGGCCCAATTTGCCTGCTGTGTTGGGGGCAGGCTTTAAAATATACTTAAAGCCATAAATGGCGGCACCAATGGTGCCCAAGGCACCCATGCCGTACTTGGTAAACCGTCGTTTCCGCTCTTCTGCGGTGGGGGCGTTTAAACTGGCGCCTACCACCCATGCCGCACTAGAAAGCAACACCGAAGGCACGACCCATCGGCGCAACCCGTGGACAAAGGGCCCTTTATCAATAGCGCGGGCTACATTGGTAAGCCCATAGCCAAAACTACCCCGGCGTTGCTTAAGCTGGGTAATGGCCTGCTGGCTTAGGGGTGCAGGGGTAGATAAAGCGGATGGACTGGCAGTAGACATGGTAAACAGGGGGAGAGGTGATGAGGAAACATTAAAAGGATTAAATAAAAATTTAATTGAGAACCGTTCTCACTTAAGTTGAGAATGATTCTCAACCAAACAACCCTAACAATCAATAGGATGAACCAACCTACTATATTAAACATTGCTAAAGGCCTAATGTTGCCTAATTGGTTTTAGGCACCTGAGATTCTGCCAAGCCTTTTAAATACGCCGCCGCTGCCGCTGATGACGCTAGCGATGACCCACCAATTTTACGAGTCTTAGCCAATTTAACCCCATCAACCAGCACTTCAGGCTTTCTGTCATGGTTATAATCCATCCCTATTTTACCATTATATTTAACGCGTTTTACTTTGTATTCATGGGGTACACTAACATCGGTAATACAGTCGTGCTGAGACAAATGATTATCCAGCTTGCCGTTCTTTTTTGTGCCAGATACTGTTGTTACGCCATCAATTAAGCCAAGCGTATTCATTTCATGTGGCCCATTGCCTGCCGCCACAAATACGGGAATACCCATAGCAACCAATTCCCTAATGGTTTCTATCGCTTTTTTATTTTCTTCATTAAGGTTGGCAATATAGTCAACTCGTTTTTGCCTAACTGCAGGGTTACAAAATTTCGAGTCATTTTGCTTCCCTGCACCAATATTATCTTCGGCCGAAACCACTGCGCTGTAATTAACGGCATCTATTTTGCCTGCCTTCGCATCTATTAATAATTGGTCCCAGTAGTTTTGCCGATTCGTCCCTCGATATGGGGTATAATCGTCATTATAGGCTACAATATCTAATTCAGGAAAAACACCCAGGGCTACCCCGGCGACATCTTCTTCATGGGGCACTTCTGGTATTTTAGTATCTGCCGCTGCCCCTACATAATCACCTACCACGGCTAAACGGTAAGGCCGGTTTTTAGCATTATTCCATAATGGGTTAGGGGTATTGGTATTCAAACCAAACGTCACGTTATTGGCAATGCGTGTTGTATTGAAATATTTGGATAAAGCTTTATCCCCTTTACTGCTATCCAAATCATTACGATAAACCCCAAAAGTATCTACCTCAGAAGCTAACATGTTTTTAACGTTTTTAACCAAAATGTCACGAACCACAAAAACTTGAGAGTCATAAACATTATCGTCACAACCACCCACACACGAGCCAAAAAAATCAACCATCGCTGCCTGGATCTCATACGGCTCTAAAACCCCTGTTATGCTAGTTCTTCTCCTACTATTTTTAGGGAAGGGGGCGTTATCGTATTTATCAAAATTCTGCTTTAAAAACAAACGGAATTGTTTACCAATATCCATAGTTAACACTTACACACTTTCAAATTTATAATTATTTTTATAAAAACAATATTTTAAAGATTGATTCTAGTATGTAACCGTTTTGTTATAGAGTATTTAACAAGCAGGGTGGCTACAAGGCCACTTCATGGATGCGGTTCCATAGTTCTTTAACGCCTTTGCCGGTTTCGCCACTAATAACCAGCAAGGCTTCTGGGGGCAGGGCCAACTGGGCAGCAATGGTGTTTAAGGTGCCATGTTGCTGCTTTTGCTTCAGTTTATCCCATTTGGTAACCACCACTTGTACCGGCAAAGCGTGGTGTTGCAGCCAGGCCAGCATTTGTTGGTCGTTCTCTTGCGCCCCCACCCGCGCATCAATCAGCTGAATAATCAGCTGTAGGGTTTCTCGTTGGGTAAGGTAGGCTTCCAATTGTTTGCGCCAAGCGGCTTGCTCTGCCTTGGATACCTTGGCATACCCGTAGCCAGGCAAATCCACAAAGGCCATGGCCTTGGGGGTGTCTAAATCCACGCGGTAAAAATTCATTAGCCGGGTTTTACCGGGGGTGTTGCTGGTTTTGGCCAAATTTTTACGGTTAAGCAAGGCATTAATACACGTGCTTTTACCCACGTTGCTTCGGCCCACCCAGGCTACTTCTGGCAGGCCGTTTAAATCTGGGCAGTGGGCCAAGGTTGGGGCACTTAACAGAAAATCGGCAGTATGGTGTTGGCTGGCGGGTTTAGACATGGGCCCACGGTACCACAACCTTATACCCGGCGGTTAGCCCGCCCAACGACACCTTTAGGCAAAGGTACTAAAGTCCTTTTTAATATCCTCTTTGGCGCCCTTAGCAATAGAATCGTACCATGCGCTTGCCGCTGCAAACTGAATATCAGAACGGACTTTATTCATCATTAATGTTTTATCTTGTTGGGCCAAGGCCGCCATAGGGCTCATGCCACCAAACTGAGGCGAAGGTGCATACGCCGCATCACCCATCATGGCCACATCCATGGCACGACCATTGGCTAAACCCATCATTTGTTGAGACGCATTTTGCGAAGCAAAGCTAGCGTTATGACGCATTGCTGTCGTCTGCATTAATCCAATTGTTCTGGATACTAAGCTCATATTCAGTTGTTCTCCACAGTGATGATGACCAAACCGCTTAACGACCACCCTACCGACACAACCACACATGGTTAATCAACAGGGGCGCCAAACACACAGCGGCATAAACCGCTAACCTGACGGAAATATAGTATAACCTATCAGCCTACCTTTTAAGACGTTTCTTAATAATTGAAGGTTCCCGAGGAGTAACAACCCGTTACAAAGTGTCGATCCAATATCGACACAACGTATGGCAGCCTTATATAATCAATGGCGTGGTTAGGTGTTCCAGTATTAGGGGAGCCCGCCACCACTAACTTATTGGGATGTGAGATTACCCGAACGCTAGCAGGAGGCGCTTTTGCCCATGGCCCGTGTACTAATTTCTATGAAAGACGAGTTCTTAGAGCAGGTGGATGATATTGCCGTTAAAGAACAACGCTCTCGCAGTGAGCTGATTAGAGAAGCCTTGCGCCTGTACATGCGACGCACCACTAATCAACGGGCGGCGCGCTACACCGCCGATGCCGATGCCATTGAAGCGATTTTGGTAAATTCCCCTAGCGATAACTAGGGAGTGTGGACAATTAGTGGGCGAGCGCCACAGTCTCAAGGCAAGTTCGCACGCCGTGAAGAAGTGTATCCAAAATACATGACTGAACGAGTACGGATTTAACGCAGAAAATGCCAGCAAACAACGTTAATTGCCCACAGCTCCTAGACCAGCACCATCCTTCACCCTAGGGGCGATTCTTAAATAAATGGGACTAACCGGCACTAACCCCTGCCTGCTGGGGTATTATATGGGCTTGCCTACTGATATACCCTTAATTAAGCCAACCCCCCTGACGTGAGCACCCACCTACACCATATTTTTACCCCCACCTATAAACGCCTGTGTATTGCAGTGTTTCTATTTTTTGCGGGGCTCCATTTTTTAACACCTGTGGTGCCTGTATTTTTAACAGGGCTAGGGTTTAAAGGCGCCGAACTGGGCATGTTGCTAGGCACCTTTCTCGTCAGTAGCCTATTGCTGCGCCCGTGGGTAGGCCGCCAAAGCGATACTCAAACCATCATCCCGCCCAAGCACCTAATGATGCTAGGCGTGGTGCTGGGCAGCGTGGCGGCGGCTAGCTATTGGTGGGTGGCTACCATGCCGTGGTTATTGTGGGGGGTTCGTGCCCTGCACGGCATATCGTTTGCATTGTTTTATACCGCCGCTACTGGGTATTTGGTGCGCAGTGTGCCTAGCCAGTACAAGGCAGAAGCCATTAGCTATTACAGCAACGCCGTTAAGTTTGCCATGGCCTTTACCCCCGGCATTGCCATTTGGGTGCTCTCTACCGGGCATATGGATTGGGCCTTTATGGCCACCGCCGCCATGACCTTACTTGGCGTGGTGGTGCTAGCCCCGTTGCCCCTATCGCCAGTGCCCCCATCCCCCAGCGATACCGCTACCCAGGCCCAGGCCACACCCCCTAAAACCGTGTTTGGCCTGCTGCCCAAGGCCCTGCCCCTAAGCCTGATTATGGTGACTCAAAGCGCCATTTTTGGGGCGCTTATCCCCTTTGTGCCCTTGCTAAGCGACGAACGCGGCTTTGAGCACGGCGGCTGGTTTTACGCCTTGTATGCCCTCTCGCTGATGGCCACCCGGTTTATTAGCGGCAGTTGGAGCGATACCCACGGCCGCACCACCGTGTTACTGCCCAGCATGGCCATGGTTAGCCTAAGCGTGTTTTGCCTGGCTTGGGCCCCCAATGACTGGGCCTTTTTAGCCTTAACCGTGTGCTATGGCTTTGCCGCAGGCGCCGTGCAGCCCAGCATTATGGCCCTGGTTAGCGAGCAAGTAGACGATACCAGCCAAAGCACTGCCCTGGCCACGTTTAGCGTGTTTGCCGATACCGGCATTGCCATAGGCAACATTGTGATGGCCAGCCTGGGCTTTTACTTTAACTACGGTTGGGGCCTGGTGGCCATTGGGGTGATTTCTATGATTGGGTTAGTGGCCATGGCTTACCAAGCCACGCTTATTGAACCCTGCACCCCTGCCGGGAAACTACTACGCCAACCGGCCGTCCAATTCCGCCGGTGGTATCGGGGTTTCTAACCGCAGTGGCAGCCCTATAATATTATGACGTATCAGCTAGCGGCTGTTGGGCAGGCGCACAGCAAGCGTCCCAAACCACCACTTAACCATGGGGGGCGTTTGAGGGCACCCTGCCCTCAATGGGGGTGACGGGGGCAAGCCCCCGTCAAAACAAAAAACACAAGAAAGGAAGATACAAAAAGCGCCCACCGAATTGGTGAGCGCTTTTAAATTTGATTATGTATTTAGCTTGGTTGCTTGCTGCTTTAGAAACAATTCACCAGGCCAAATATCGTGTCGCTCTGTGGCCTAGAATAAGCCGCGAACGGGGGTGCCTTCAGTCACTACTGGCATGGCTACTGGTTGGCCAGCATACTCGCCAGGGGTAATGGCAGACGTACCACGGTAGTGAGCATCGGTTGGGCTGTAACCCACCGCGGCAATCCCATCACCATATTGGCTTTGGGCCATTTCCAGTTCACCTTCCGCATAGCCGTTGTTTAAAAACTGCTCTAGGCTAAACTTACGGCCGTTGTAAATCACGTACTCCATGGAGCTCGCAATGCTAATGCGTTGACGACGAGGGCCTTTAACCACGCTGGGGCTTAGGGCAAACTCTACAATGTGGAAGGTTTCGCCAAACACGTGGGAGTCGCCAATGTGGCACCACTTGGTACCCAGTGGGGTGTTAGCCAGTACCAAGGTATCCACGCCTTCGCGGCCACTAACGGCGGTACGGTACACGTTGTTAGCGCTCCATTTTTCACCACGGAAGGTGGCGCCGGTTTGGTCGCTTAAGGGTAGCGGGTCGGCTTGTTCAATTTCAATCACATCGTTACCGCCACCGGTACGGGTTAGCATGTTGGTGTTATCACCTGCCATGCGTACATAGTCAGCACCTTCGTAGCTTAGCAAGCTGCCATTTTCTGTGTTGCGTACTTCTAACACGTTGCTACCACGGGCCATGCACACGCTGTAGTTTTTAACATCGGTAAAGGCCACACGGTTGTTACCGCTAATGCTAGAAACATGGAAAGCTTCCGTGGCGGTGTTGCGCGCTGTACGGTGCTTTGCATTGCTAATTAACACATTAGGGTCATCCACCTTAAACGCCCGACGAGGGTAAATGGATAACTGACGGTTTACCGTCACGTTGGTAGGGGGGGCTACTTGGTTGGCCACCACGCTAGACAGGTTGGCATACTTGTTGCATTCCACCAAAATTTGGGGGCCGCTAGCATCAATATTGGTAACCGCCATGCGAGTATTGGTAGAAGGGTCATTTTTTTGGATGCGGTAGTAAGCACGTTGCTTACCAGGGATACGAGTACAGCAGCTGTTGTTGCTGTCATCGTTAAAGTTTAATTCTGCGTTAGGAACGGTGGGGCTAATTTGTTGAAAGTTAGCCGGTAAATCCGTGGCAATGGCAGGGGTAGCATACACAGGTTGGGTTGTTTCATACCGAACCATTTTTTGAGCCTGGGCGGAACCAGCGGCGAGGGTAGCAACAGCTACACCACATGCCAGCAATGCTGCAAAATGGAAAGAGCGGAGACGCATAAATCGATATCCTTATCGTAGGGGGAAGAAAATTAAAATGAACCGTTAAAAAAGTTGTTCGGTATACCGTAATACACCGGTAAAAAATAGTCACTTCAGCCAAAGGTTGAATAGATCATGCCACACTTGGGGCAGGTGAACATAAGACATACTACAGTTTAAAACACATCTAAACGGAAACAATTGCCAAAAAAGCGGCAGGTATCCATCAAATCGTTACAAATATATCTTTTTTATATACAAAACGCTTTTTATTGGCCTTTGTTATATCTTATTTGCCAGTGTTGGATACACTCCGTACCGTGTGTCGTTTCGTAACAATTATTGGAAAGCAGCGTCATTTGGGGCGATTCCCCTTTATTAAAGCCAGGGCCACCCACCAAGGGCCGCGCCGTATCCACCTGCCCACTAGCCACCCCGCCCAGCAACAAGGGGCACTGGGTTAAGTACAATTCATTTAGCAAGGCCTGCCGCAACAACCAACCAATTAGCTCGCCGCCCCCTTCGCATAACACCCGCTTGGCCTGTTTGGCTTGGAAACAGCGGGCAACTAGGGCCGCATTATCCGCCTCGCTATCGCTCAGCTGTACCCACTCAACAGTGGCTGGGTAGGGGGCTTTTTCTGCCTCGGTGGGCATTGTTTTGGTAAAGATAAGGGTAGGGGCAGGGTAGTTTTGGCGCTGGGTAAACAACGGCGCATTCGGCGAAATGGATTGATGAATATTGTTGCCGCGCGTCATTACCCCCACGATAGGGACATGGTTTTTATTATGCCCCTGATGATGAGACGGGTATTCTCGAAAGGTTTCGCCGCCCACCAGCACCCCATCGGCGCCATCGCGCAAGGTGAGCAAGTGGGCAATATCAGTATCGCTCCCCAACTGGGCATACCCTGGCGTCCGCACAGGATGGATCACCCCATCAATACTGGCGGCCAAGCACCCAATGAATGTAGGCGTGGGGCTAGTGCTAACCACGGGCATGCCTATGTAGTTGCGCCGTCAACACCTCGGTTAGCAGCCCATCGGGTACCTGGCTGGTAACGGTTACCTCGCCAAGGGTATTCATGGGCAGCACCAAACGGCGGGTCGCCCCCGCCTGTTTTTTATCGTGGGCCATGGCCTGTAACATGGCAGCTGGGGTTATGGCGCACCCGCTAGGCAACCTATGATTTAGGCCCAATTGTTGGTGTAAAGCCGCCAAGGCATCCGCCTGGCTGTTGGGCAAATACCCCATGGCCACGCTCACCGCCGCCGCATCCAACAGCCCTAGGGCCACCGCATCCCCGTGGGATAAGGCGCCTTCCGTTAAGGTTTCGTAGGCATGGGCAAAGGTGTGGCCCAGGTTTAGCCACATGCGCGGGCTGCCTGCACTACTGCCGCCATCGCCCAATTCCGTAAGGGCTTCGGCAGGAGTCTCGGTAGGACTTTCGGTGGGATCTAAAGCCACCACCGTGGCTTTAATGGCCACACAGTGGGCAATGGTATCCGGCATGCCCTCATCGGTAATGCCACTGGTGGCAAGGGTGTTTAACAACATAGAAGATGCACGGTTAAGCCACGGATGAACCGCCCCGCTAGTATGCCGCGCCGTGGATTCCAACAAGGCGGTTTTAAGCACTTCTGCCAAGCCCGCCCGACGAACCGCAGGCGCCAAGGTACTTAGCGTGGCCGTATCCATTACCACCGCATGGGGCGAATAAAAGGTACCGTGGGCATTTTTGCGCAGTTGGTTATTCGCCAAGGTGTGATTAACCGCCACCTTACCGCCCACACTGGCATCCACCATGGCCAGCACAGTGGTCGGGGCCACTAAAAACCGACACCCTCGGTGGTGCAAGGCCGCCACTAACCCAGCCAAATCGCTCACCACCCCGCCGCCTAAGGCCAACACCGCATCTTGGCGGGTAAGGTTATGCTCCGCCGCTAACGTTAGCAAGGCGTGGGCATGGTGCCATTGTTTAGCCCCTTCGCCTACTGGCAAGGTATACGGTATTACCACCACACCTGGTTTAGCCTGCTGCAAGGTGGCCACCAACTCTGCTTGGTACAAAGGCGAAACCATGGCATCGCTAACCAACAGCACCGTATTAACGGTAGCCAACACCGGTTGCCAATAGGTCGCATTCTTCAGGGCGTCGTGGGCAATAGTTACGGGGTAATGTTGCGCTGGGCCGGGGGCTGCAACCTCAAGCTGTTGTGTGGTAGCCATGGCAAACTTACTCTGTACACCAATTATGGGCCGCCATCATGGCAGGCAAGCCGTCTATAATGGCATCCACCACCCGCTGGGGCCGGTGGCCATCGCTGGTTACGGTTAGGTGGGCCTGGGTATAAAACGGTTCTCTCGCCTTAAAGCGCTCGGTAAACACCTGTTCGGCATTGGGCACATCAATCATGGGGCGATCTTTAGGGCTAAAAATAACCCGCTCAAACAGCATCGCTACATCGGCCTGCAAGTACACCACACACCCCATTGTTTTGGCTAAATCCACCATAGGCTGGCGCGTTAAGGTGCCGCCACCCGTACTAATCACCCAGCCAGGTTGGGTGGCCCATTCCGCCAGCACATCATATTCTGCCTGCCGAAAGGCCGCTTCGCCGTCTTCTTTAAAAATCTGGGTCATGGATTTACCGTAGCGTTTGATCAGCTCGCGGTCGGTATCCATAAAGCGGTACCCCAACCGGTAGGCTAGTTTTCGCCCTACGGTGGATTTACCGGCCCCCATATAACCCGTTAGTACCAAGCGGGGCGGGGCAGGCACCGCCGCTGTATTGGCAGGGGTATTCGTCGGTGGTTGGGTGGGTTCAGCAGGTTCCATGGCTGTATTGTAAGCCAAGCAGGCCCACCCTTACAAAGGGGCGATAAACGGATTACCGGGGGCGGGGCTGTATGGGCCGCCGCGGACGAATGCACATGCGCGGCGTTACGGGGGATGCATATTGTTTGGCCGATGCCTTATCGTCATCCGACGAGCCGCTTTTTTGATCGTCTCCACCACAGGTTTTGGGTAGTTTGGTATCGCTAAACACGCTGGTGCTTTTGTTATTGTCTTGCTTCATTGCATCCAGCAAACTTTTAAACGGGTCGTCGCCATCCTTGCCAGACTGAGCCGCCACCACCGACACACTGGCCACCACCAAGGTACTGGCCAAGGTAAGCACCGCCGCCAATGCAATATTATGATGATGCCGTTCCAAAACCATACGCCGCCAAACTCCTACCTGTTTAACATTAGGACAAACCACACACAACGAAACACCTAGTGGGGTTGCTTTGGTGCCCCCAAAGAAGGCAAAGCAATACCGTGCCACTGTTTACTAAACAGCAATTTCAACTGGGGCGAGGGCGCCGCTGGGCGAAAATCATCCTGCAACAATAAAGACGTTGCCCCACCCTCATCGGTTCCCGATGCTGCGCCATCGGCGTCGGTGGCCGTTTCATCACTGGTCGTATTATCCGGCATAAAGTCGCCCACTTGTTGGCGCAAGGCCTTAATTTTTTTGGCCACCATAGGGGCCTCTGGGGCGCTAGGGCTTAGCATGGCAAAATGCTCGTAGGCAATTAAGGCTTCTGGCAATCGGTCCAACGCTTCTAAGGTTTGGGCTTTGTGCAGGTGTATTTCGCCAATATTAGCGTTTAACTTAAGGGCCGCCTCATACACATCCAAGGCTTCGTCGTAGCGTTTTAGCCCTTGCAAGGCAAAGCCTTTGGTATCCAAGGCCGCCGCATTGGTGGGGGATTTTTCTAAGGATTGTTCTACCGCCGTCAGGGCCTCATCGTATCGCCCTAGGTTGGCCAAGGCATAAGCATGGTTATTCCACGCTTCGGCAAACTCTGGGTCCAATTCGGTGGCGCGCTGGGTAGCCTTGGCAGCCGCCGCATAATTATTTTGGCTGGCATAAAACACACCGGCATCATAATGCAGCATGGCTTCATCCGGCGCTAAGGCAATTGCCTTGTTAATCCACCGTATGGCGGTATCCACATCCCCTTGTTTACTGTGCAGCAATCCTAATTTGTAATAGCCTTCCGCACGGCGGGGGGAATCATCCGGCAACAAGGTAATGGCTTGGGTAAAGGCAGCAATGGCTTCGTCGTCTTTATCTAACCCTTGCAACACCATGCCGTGGATACCATGCCAAGAGGCTTTTTCTGGCTTAAACACCAAGGCGCGGCCTAAAAATGCATCCGCGGCAATTAGGTGGCCATTGGCCGCCATTTGCATCCCCATGGTGCCATACAACGTGGCCCAGCGCTGGGTGGGCGGGGTGGCCGGCAGAGCCGTAACCCCGGCAACAGCATTGGTGCACACCACAGAACCGGCCAATAACACCGCTCCCATAGCTACTCCCAACAATCGCAAATAATGGTGGCCAGTGCGGAAGGTCATGCAAGTATCCTTGTATACAGCTTTTTTAACGGCGTGTTGGGGGTATTATCTTACCATTAATGTGCCGTATTAAAAGCGTTACCCCAGCCCACACCCCATTACCCATGCGAATTTTAGCCTTAGAAACCAGTTGCGACGACACCGCATGCGCCATTGTGGACAATGGCCGCCACGTGTTGGCCAACGTGGTGCAGCACCAAAACCGGCTGCATGCCGTAACCGGCGGCGTGGTACCCGAAGTGGCTGCTCGCCAACATATGGTGGCTGTCAACGAGGTAATTACACGCGCCCTAACCGAGGCCAACTGCACGCTAGATGATATTGACGCCATTGCCGCCACCCTGGGCCCAGGGCTTATTGGATCGTTGGTGGTGGGGGTTAGTGCGGCTAAAAGTATCAGTTTCGCCACTGGCAAGCCTTTTATCCCGGTGCACCATTTGGTGGCCCATGTGTGCGCCAACGTGCTCGGCAACAACCTTACCCCACCGTTTTTATGCCTACTAGTCAGCGGCGGCCACACCCAACTCATGACAATTGATGCCGACTACAAGGCTGCCATTGTGGGCGAAACCTTAGATGACGCCATTGGTGAGGCCTACGACAAAGTGGGGCGCATACTGGGGTTGCCCTTTCCGGGTGGGCCACAGGTAGACAAACTGGCCAGCAGCGGCAACCCAACCACCTACCCCCTGCCCATGGCCAGCACCCAACACCCCTGGGATTTTAGCTACAGCGGGCTAAAAACCGCCATGAACCGATTAGTCACCAAAGAAGCCGCCGCCAACCCTAGCGGCCACCTTACCGAAACGCAACGCGCCAACTTGTGCGCTAGTTTTCAGCAGGCGGCCATTACCCCACTCGTCAATAAAACCGTAGCCTATGCCCAGCAACATAACCACCACACCATTACTGTGTGCGGTGGGGTTAGCGCCAACAGCGGCCTGCGTCAGGCCATGGCCACCGCCTGCCAGCAGCACGGCCTAGCCTTGCATGTGCCCACCATTGGGGCCTGCACGGATAACGCGGCCATGGTGGCTGCCGCCGCCTATTTTTCGCCCCTACCTGTCACCGGCGACCCACTCGCCGCCGATGTGTTTTCTCGCCAGCCCATGCCAGCAGCCCCCTAAACCACCGCCGTGCTTGTGCTACAGTAGGGCGGCATTTACCCCTTTCCTCACTCGGAAACGTTATACAACCCCAAGGATTGATTTGATTATGACCACCTCTACCGATAACACCTGGACGGTAACCGATAAAGCCACCGGCGAAACAATACAAGGCAACATGCCCACCAGTGTTTCCGTAAAACGGCAAGTAAAGGTAAAAACCGTGGTTACCGAAGAATTTCGTACCCGCGCCACCAGCGAGCTAAGCAAAGAAGTGGAGCAAATTGACCACCAACTAGAGCAGCTAGAGATGGCCTACAACAACGGCCTACAACAGTTAGAGCAACTTTCTAACGAAGGGCAAAACGTGCTACAGCCCCGCGCCCAACTAGAGCAAGACATGCAAGGCAAGCGCAACCAAATGATGGGCCTAAAACAAGAAGTAACCAAGCAACTGGGCAACCTGGATACTGTAACCGATGGCGACACCGTAATTACTGGCATGCTGGAAAGCACGGTAGAGTTACACGTGGGCGATAACATTTACGACCGTGTGCGCAACACCGTGGTTATTGTAAAAGATGGTGTGGTGCAAGGGTTTGAAAACGCCTAACAAACGGCCCCATGGGCAACGTTTCCGTGTACCCCTATTATGAGCACCCCCAACACCCCTGCCACCCTAGACCCCACCCTGCACCGCTGCATTGGCCGTAGTGCGGGGCCCGTTGGCCTGCACGGCCACCTTAAAGCCACCTTCCATCAGTCGGATGCTGCCGATTGGTTACCCGCCATTCGCACCCTATGGTTAGTCAGCGGCAAGGGCGATGCCCAAACCACCACGCCCCTTACCGTCGATAAATGGCAGCACCAACACGACACCCTGTGGCGCCTTCGCTTGCAAGGGTTTGCCAGCCGCACCGCCTTAGAAAAAGCCAACATTGGCAAGGGCGAATTATGGGCCACCCTAGCGGATTTGCCCCCCCTAACCGAAGGCGAATTTTACCTAGACGACTTGGTTGGCCTAAACGTGTTACCAGAAGGCGACACCAACACACCACTCGGGCGCATCACTGCGTGGAGCGAATCTGCGGGGCAAACCTTTGTAGAAATTACCCCCGCCGGTAAAGCCCCCACCACAAACAACACGGTAATGGTGCCCTTTAACACCACGTTTTTTCCAACGGTGGATTGGGCCGCCCGCACCGTCACCCTTCACGCGCCATTGGTGGCCTTTTTAACAGAAGCCGACCAACCGCCAGGCCCGTAACTGCCGATGATGCCGGGGCATCGTAAATATCTTTCGCTATGACGTACCGGGGGCGCCATGGCACACTGGCCGTATGTCTACCTCGCCACCCAACCCTCGTAAAAAAAGTAGCAAGCCACCCAACCCGGTTGCCAAACTGGTGGGTGCCCTTACTCAACGCCTGCACCATATTGTGGCTGTGATTGATGACGCCCTGCATTCTGATAATTTAAAAGACCGCATTTGGGCGGTAGAACAGCTCTTAAAACGGCTTAAGCTGGATGTCCTTACCTCCTCTTCCGCTTCTAACAAAAAGCCTAAGGCCCCCACCAGCACCACCAACACCGAGTTGGCCAAACTGCCTGCCGATGAGCTAGAACGTCGCCTCCTCACCCTGCTGTCCTCCAGCACTCACCAAGAGGAGTAACCCATGCCCGCACCCACACACACCACCACCGCATCGCTGCGTATTCATCGCCCACGCCATGGCCACCAACCCTGGCCTAGCGGGTTGCAACGTTGTGTTCACTCTGCCTTGCCGTGGCTTAGCACGGATTGCTGCCCATTAACGGCGGCCAACGTGCTGGATAATTTAGCCGCCCAACGCCCCAACGTGTGGGTGTGCACCCAGGGCAACACCACCTTGGCCGCCAGCAGTATCAGCGATATTGTGGCCAACCAAACAGCGGTGCTCCACGGCATTAGCCACCAACAAACCACGGTAGAAAAACCCACCAAGCAAGCGGCCATTGCCGCTGTTTCCTTAGCCGCCTTAGAGGCAGCCTTTACCGAACACCGCGCCCAAACCGTGCTGGCCCACGTGCCGCACTCCCACGCTGGGGCCCGCGGCTTTTGCTGGAACACTGGCTTTACCCGCAACACCACCCCCGCCCAACCGCAACAGCCCATTATTATTGGCGGGCGCAGCATACCGGTGTACACCTACACCCTCTCTGCCCAGCGGTATTTTTCCACCACCCGCCAACACCTGCTGGCCCAATGCCAACACGCCATTACCTAACCGGCATTGCCAAGCACTGTTTAACATTTATTTAGCCCACGTTTCTTTAGCCCACCTTTATCTACGGAGCCTACCCCCCATGCCTTTCGGTCGTCGTTCTTCTTCCTCGTCCTCGCCGTCATCTAGCCCAAGCAACCCCACCAACATTACCAAAGCCTTTTACAGCAATGCCCTGGGCGATGTGTTTAAATCCGTGCGGCGCGGTAGCAAGCAAAGCTTTAGTACCCAACTCTCTGGCCCTAGCCAAAACTTAGTCAACCAAAGCCTGCAAGGCAGCCAAACTTTATTACGAGAACTCAACGCATCGCCCCAACAGCGGCAAAACCAATTACAACAATTGGCAGACAGGCAATTTAACCGCCAGGCCCGCGCCTTGCAACAACAAACGGATCGCATCCGTGCCAAGGCCCGCGGACGACTGGCCCAACGCTTTGGCCGCAGCGGCAACAGCACCTTTGGCAACACCCTACTTGCCCAGGTAGAAACCGCTGGCCTAAACAGCCTGATAGATGAACGCCTACGCGCCGACCTAATGGTAGACGACCGCTTACGCGCCGATGACCGCGGACGATTACAGCGGTTGGGCGCATTTCAGAATGTGTTAAACAGTTACAACAACAACGCCAAAACCTTTGCCACCTTGGGCGATAGCACCTTGAGCCAAGAGGCCAGCTTGGCCACCCGTCGTTTTTTAGGCCGCCTACAACAACAAACCCGGCTAGATTTAGGCAGCCGACCCAGCCTAAACGGCGTGTCTCAACTGCTTAACTCTGGGTTAAATATTACCAAATTTATTGATAGTAAAATCCCCAGCGGCTCAAACGAATCGTAGAGCGCGCTGCCCCCGATGACGACCACGCCACCCTCCTCCTTAGCGCAAGTGCAAGCCTTTATGCAGCAACACCCGTGGCGCCACCGCCTGGCGTTGCTGTCTATGGCAGCCCATTCGCCCCCCTTGCAGGCCTTGCTTCGCGAGTGGCTACGCCGGGATATCCATGCATGGTTTGCCCTGGTGGCCTGGACCTTTGACCCCAGAACCGCGCCCCACACACGGCCTTTCATCCTCTACCCGTTTCAGCAAAACGCCCTAAAAACCATTCAAACATCTATCCATACCGGCACGGATTTGTTGATTGAAAAAAGCCGAGACATGGGGGCGAGCTGGTTAGTGCTTCACACCTTTTTGCATGCCTGGTTATTTGAACCGGGCGCCCATTGTTTAGTGGGTAGCCGCAAGCAAGATTATGTGGATAACAAAGGCGACCGCGCCACCTTGTTTGAAAAACTTCGTTTTGCCCTGGCCCACCTGCCTCCGTGGTTACTGCCTGCCGGGTTTAACCTGAGCAAACATGCCCCCCTACTCAAGCTGATTAACCCTGCCAATGGCAACACCATTGTGGGCGAAAGCAGCAATGCCCAGTTTAGCCGGGGCGGGCGTTATAAGGCGATATTGATGGATGAATTCCCCTTTTGGCCCCACGACGATAGTGCTTATGCAGCCGCCGGACAATCCACCCCCTGCCGAATTTTAGTGGGCACCCCTTACGGCAAGCACAACGCCTTTGCGCGGCTCCGGTTTTCTAAATGCATCCCTGTGCTGGCGCTGCATTGGCAATTGCACCCCCACAAAGATGACGCCTGGTACCAACAGCAATGCCAACGCATGGGCGCCGATGCCGTGGCCCGCGAGCTAGACATGAACTACAACCTAAGCGTTAGCAACCGGGTGTTTGCCGATTTTGGCCCCCAACATAGTGTGGAACAACTAGACGTGCTGCCCAACCGCCGGATTGTGCGCACCTGGGATTTTGGCTACCACTGCCCTGCTGTAGTGCTACTGCAAATAGATGATGACGGCGTGGTGCGAGTATTACGAGAAATATTAGGCCACCAAACCGTGCTAACCACCTTTGCCCAAGGGGTGTTAGAGCTGTGCCAACAACACTACCCCCATGCAGAATTTGATGATATTTGCGACCCTGCCGGTGGCCAAAAAAACGATAAGGGCGACCGCACCAGCATTGATATTTTAAACAGCTTGGGGGTATACCCCTTTTATAAACCCACCCGTATTTTGCGAGGGCTGGCGCTTATACGCACAAAACTATTGGGCAACAACGGCACGCCCCACCTGCTGATTGACCGCCGCCATTGCAAAAATTTAATAGATGCCTTTGAAGGCGGCTACCGGTATGCCAGCGAACAACACGAACTACCAATGGAAGAGCACCCGTTTGAAGATGTGATGGATTGCCTTCGTTATGCCATTGTCCATAAGTGCGATTTTAGTAGCCAGCGCCCCCACCGCCACCGCCCTAGCCGGTTGCCCCGCACCGCCCCACAAAACCCCTATACCGGGTATTAGGCAATACCTAATATTTAGGCACGTTTATTAATTCTGTTAATTTTTATCATTTTACAAAGGCCTAAGTAGTAATGATTAATCGCTTATCTCCCCCCCAGTCTTACACCACGTTTGGCACCTTAAAAACCATCGGCTTAGGCCGCAGTAAATCAGACGATGGCACCACGGAAAGTGCAACAATCGCTATTCAAATTAATGGGCAAAGCAAAAAGCAATACGATCGATTGCTCAAAAAACTTAATGCTAATAAAGATGAAATCTCATTAACGGCCAGAAAAAGCGACAATACTTTTGAGATCTTCGGAAAAAATGAAAAGACGGGTAGGCAAATACCCATTCGAGAAATTAAAAGTTTAAACCTCATCCGTAAAATATCCCATAATAAAGGATTATTTGAGGAAGAAATCGAAAATGACCATAAGCAAATTTTTATAGAAGAAACCGATCGTGGCAAATATATCCAGAAGATGCTTTCAAATGCATTAACAGCAAAAGGCATTAATTAAAACCCCATTTGAATCCAGCCCACAAGTGGGGTATGAATAAGGGGTCGTATTTTGTGTTGAGGAGGATCCCCCTTATGTTTTATTCCAAACGTTGGGCCCATATAACAGCAAGCACCACCATGGTGGCCGCCGTTATGTTTGCCAGTGCTACCGCCTTGCTGGCCCCTGCCAGCCATGCCGCCGAGCATACCGGTAAAATTGTGGCTATTTTCCACGAGCCGGTGGTAATTAGCCAAAAAACCTATGACAAAGTATCCGTAACCGTGCACGATTGCAAAACCAACCAGTTCGTCACCGGCCACTATGCCCCCGGCCACGTTAGCGATAGCAACGCCCCCGGTAGTTTGTTCCGCAACACGGGTAATGCCGCGCGGGCCAACACCACCAAAAACCAGTACATGCAACTGGTAAACGGCCACGCTACCCTAACCCTAAACGATACCAGCAAAGAGATTACCAAAACCACCTTATGGGGCTACAACTGGGAATGTGGCACCAACCTAAGCCAAGGCAGTGTGGCGTCTACCGGCAGTAGCAGCATGCCTGCTGCGGGCAATACCACTAGCCCACAAGCAACACCAGCCGCCGCCCCCGCTAGCGCTAACCCGCTAAAACGCTTCGGCAAATTTGGCCGCTTTGGCCGCTAGGCTAAGGCTGTTGCCCCACCTGTATTTGTATTCCTCATTTAAAAGGAGTTTACCCATGTTTTTAAACACATCCCTTATTGGCAAAAGCCTGCAGCTAGGGCTGGCCGTTATGTTGGCTGCTTGCTGCACCGTGGCCACCGCCCAGGCCGAAATAACCCCCATTGGTGGCAAAATTGTGAATGTTAGCCACGAAAAAATTACCCTGGCCAACAAAACCGTGGCGGATAAAGTAAGCGTGACCATTGACCCTTGCACCACACCTGGGCAACTAAAAACCCTAACCTACAACCCCTCTACCGTGTCGGATCGTCATACCCTTGGGTTTTTGTACGAGGCCAATTTAAACCAGGCCCGCAGCCCGTTTATGACCAAGCCCCAGCCCCAAGTAAACGGCTTTGGCTTGTTTTGGGTGGATACCAATAACCACATTAGCCGCAGCGGCTTTTTAGGCCACAACGTAGGCTGCGGGCAAATCGGTAGCTTGTCTGGCCAGTTTTAGTCATTCGGTTACCAAAAAAAATAAGCGAAAGCGGCTATACCCAACGGTACAGCCGCTTTTTTTACAGCAAATTCATTTGTTTTTATTTTGCAACAAACTATCACTAAGTAGGCTTAGTGCCCGTTTATGCCATTACCCCTACCCACTATAAATTATAGAAACAACTGCAATGCCCCCTGCTAACCTAAATACCGCCTTTAAAGAATACCTGTTTAGCCAATATAAATTGATGCTAAAAGGAGAGCAATCTGCCATTACTGATACCAATACTGATGGCGATATTCACCATATTAGCGAAGGCGAATATGGTGAACTTCAACGCATTTTTGTAGATAAGCAAGCTCTCCGAGCGCGCCTTAGTAATATGAGCCTTGCCAACAGCATCACTGCATCAAACAAAGGGACGGCAGGCAGCTTGCCTGCAAGCCAGTTACCTACGCTGAAAGATAAACTCGCCACCGCAAAAAAAGAAGTTGCCCAATTAGAAGGCGAGCTAGCAGAAAGTAACAATGACTTTAGCCCGCTTGGCCTAGGTAACTATGCCAGCTTTAAGCCCACAGCAGATGCGATAGCCCAAGCCGTGAAAAATAGCCAAGCTCAACACGCGGCAGATTCTACTCCGAGTGACAACGGTTAAACCTTAAAACAGCCCGGGTATCATGGCATCGCGCTTTTGGGCAAAATTAGGGAACACCAACAGCTTGCCTTCTTTATCGCGCCAGCGCACCCAGCCAATCGGGCTTTCGCGGTTAAAATCCCACGCTTCTACCAACAGCCAATTACCGCGTGCATGGTGCACCTTTAGTTGGCGTATCAAGGTCAAATCCAACAGCTCCGCATCATCTTTAGGCTGCTGGCGTAAGCTCCGTTGGTATTCTGGCACCCCACTTAACCACACAATGCCCGTGGCCCGTGCATTGGCGCGCATAAAATCCAACCACGGCTGAAACCGCGCCCAGTGACGTGGCCATTCCGTGGTGTCATCGGGGTTAAATTTTTCTCGCAAGGGCACCCAAGCGGTGGCCTTTGGATCGTTGGCGCCGCGGCGCGGCTCAATCAGTACCTCTACCCAACCTTCGCCGTTATCGCCCACTACCGGCAGCACTGCCATTTTAAGGGTAGGGTAAAACGCTAAAAATCGCCGACCTGCCGGTTCTGAGAGTCGTTTGGCTTCCGATTTAACATACATACCGCGGCTATCCGGCTTCCACGTCCACACGTCCATGGGTTCAGAGGCGGGGTCTGGGTGGGCATACAGCGGCATCACCGAAGGGGCGAAATACACACCAATACCATAACTTCGGGCATCGCTAAACCGCTTGGGTTGCAGGCCAGGCTGCATAGCCCAAGCTGGCAGCATAACACCCAGCAAGGCCACCGCCACCGTCAGCAAGACAATCGGTAAAAAACGTTTCATGGTTATATTGTCGCACAGCACGCCAAAACGTTCCTCCCTTGTGTGGGGGTTCCACTAAACGGGGCAGGCAACAGGCACGTGGCATTGGCCCATACTATACGTCACCGCTTGGCCGCCCAGCTGCACACGCGGGCCCACCAGCCGAGTCATCACATTGCCCCCACGCGCAGAGGCCTGAAAGCAATGAAGGATGGCTTTACCTAATTTATCTGCCCAATAAGGCGCAATCACACAGTGGGCAGAACCTGTCACCGGGTCTTCATTAATGCCCACGCTTGGGCAAAAGAAACGAGACACCACATCATAAGGCTGGGCGATATCCGCTTTGGCCGTCACAATTAAGCCACGACAAGGCAAGCCGGCAATGGCGGCAGCATTAGGCTCAAAATCGCGAACAGTGGCTTCGTTGGGTAATTCGACTAGCCAATCTTCTTCAGAGCAAAAGGCCGGGGCGTCGATACCGTTTAGCGCCTCACCCAAGCGTTCCAGTGGCAACGGCTCAATAACAGGGCGGGCAGGGAAATCCATCCAATACGTGTTTTCTTGTTTCAAAACCGTTAAATTGCCAGCATGGCGGGTACTAAAGGTAACGTGAGGATGATGCCAATGAAGTTCTTCAAACAGGGTGTGGGCTGCGGCTAACGTGGCATGGCCACACAAGGTCACTTCGCACGTTGGGGTAAACCAGCGCAACTCATAATCAGACGTGGTATCCACCGTATTACGAACGATAAAGGCCGTTTCCGATAGATTGTGCTCTGCTGCAATGGCCAGTAATGTGTCGTCCGGCAACCAAGCCTCTAAAGGAATCACCACCGCCGGGTTCCCCGTAAACACTTCTTCGGCAAAGGCATCCACTTGATAAAAAGGTAACGCCGTCATCTCATCCGTCTTCCGTTCAACAAAAAATATACTAATGAAAAAAGCCCCGTATCGATATTATCAATAGGGGCTTTAGTTAAAAAAACCTTGGCAGAGGGCTATCTTTCCGGGCGGTGGCCCGCCGAGTATTGTCGCTGACGTTGAGCTTAACGGCCGTGTTCGGTATGGGAACGGGTGGAACCTCAGGTCTTAACCACCAAGAATGCTAGGGTTATCTCGCAAACTGGATAACTGAATCGATCAGGTTAATGTTTGTATAAACTACGCAATAAACTATTTATGTGATTCGTAATCTTCACTTAGTCACTTAACCGCGCCTTCGTAAAAAGGCGTTAAGCAACAGGTGAAGTCCTCGACCGATTAGTACAGCTCAGCTACATGTGTTGCCACACTTCCACTTGCTGCCTATCAACCTGGTGTTCTTCCAGGGGTCTTACTTCCTTAAAGGAATGAGAGATCTCATCTTAAGGTGGGCTTCGTACTTAGATGCTTTCAGCACTTATCCGCTCCAGACATAGCTACCCGGCGTTTACCCCTGGCGGGATAACCGGTACACTAGCGGTCTGTTCATCCGGGTCCTCTCGTACTACGGATGACTCCTTTCAAATCTCTAACGCGCATGCCGGATATGGACCGAACTGTCTCACGACGTTCTGAACCCAGCTCGCGTGCCGCTTTAATGGGCGAACAGCCCAACCCTTGGGACGTACTACCGCCCCAGGATGCGACGAGCCGACATCGAGGTGCCAAACCTCCCCGTCGATGTGGACTCTTGGGGGAGATCAGCCTGTTATCCCTATGGTAACTTTTATCCGATGAGCCACAGCGCTTCCATTCGCCACTGCAGGATCACTAAGCCCGACTTTCGTCTCTGCTCGACTTGTAGGTCTCGCAGTCAAGCAACCTTGTGCCTTTACACTCTACGACTGATTTCCATCCAGTCTGAGGTTACCTTTGGGCGCCTCCGTTACATTTTAGGAGGCGACCGCCCCAGTCAAACTCCCCGCCTGCCACTGTCCAACACCCAGATGTTAGTGGCGTGTTGTTAGATAGTCAATATATGAAGAGTGGTATCTCAAGGACGACTCCCCAAGGACCGGAGTCCAAGGTTCAACGTCTCCCACCTATCCTGCGCGACACAAATCAAATATCAATAGCAAGTTAGAGTAAAGCTCAATAGGGTCTTTCTGTCCTGGCATGCGTAGGCCGTATCTTCACAGCCACTCCTATTTCGCCGAGTCACTCTCCGAGACAGTATCCAGATCGTTACGCCATTCGTGCGGGTCAGAACTTACCTGACAAGGAATTTCGCTACCTTAGGACCGTTATAGTTACGGCCGCCGTTCATCGGGGCTTAGGTTCAAAGCTTCGCACAAAAGTGCTAACCTCTCCCCGTAACCTTCCGACACCGGGCAGGCGTCAGCCCCTATACGTCCTCTTACGAGTTCGCAGAGACCTGTGTTTTTGGTAAACAGTCGCCTGGATCTATTCACTGCAACCCTATCCCGCTTCCAACCGCAAGGGTTGTACACGGTACCAGGGCACCTCTTCTCCCGAAGTTACGAGGCAATTTTGCCGAGTTCCTTAGAGAGTGTTATCTCGCGCACCTTAGTATTCTCTACCATCCTACCTGTGGCGGTTTACGGTACGGACAAATTTATATCTGGCTAGCGACGCTTTTCTTGGCAGTGTGGTGTCTACTACTTCGCATCCGTAGATGCTCCCCGTCACGTCTCACGTCTTAACGCCGATGCGGATTTTCCAACATCAACTAGCTACACGCTTGGACTGGCACTTCCGTTCGCCAGATAGCATAACCTCCTGCGTCCCGCCGCAGCTCCATAACGATATAAATTCGGTTCAGGAATATCAACCTGATGGCCATCGACTACGCCTTTCGGCCTCGCCTTAGGATCCGACTAACCCCACGCGGACGAGCCTTCCGTGGGAAACCTTAGGATTTCGGTGCAAAGGATTCTCACCTTTGTTTTCGCTACTCAAGCCAGCATTCTCACTTCTGAGTCGTCCACATGTCCTTACGGTCATGCTTCAACCTACAACAGAACGCTCCCCTACCCACATCGAAAAAATCGATATGCCACAGCTTCGGTAGTATGCTTAGCGCCGTGAATTTTCCGCGCATCGTCTCTTGACCAGTGAGCTATTACGCACTCGTTCAAGGAATGGCTGCTTCTAAGCCAACCTCCTGGTTGTCTATGAAACGACACCTCGTTAATCACTTAGCATACATTTAGGCACCTTAGCCGATGGTCTGGGCTCTTTCCCTTTTGACTACGAAACTTATCTCCCGCAGTCTCACTGCCACGCTTCACATTACCGGCATTCGGAGTTTAACTCGATTTGGTACCCCGTTCTAGGGCCCGCACCGAAATAGTGCTCTACCTCCGGTAAGAAACACGTGACGCTGTACCTCAATACATTTCGGGGAGAACCAGCTAGCTCCGGGTTCGATTGGCATTTCACCCCTAACCACAAGTCATCCCCGAATTTTTCAACATTCGTGGGTTCGCACCTCCACGACGTGTTACCGCCGCTTCACGCTGCTCATGGTTAGATCACCCGGGTTCGGGTCTACAACCTGCCACAAAGATCGCCCAATTAGGACTCGCTTTCGCTCTGGCTCCGGCCTCATGGCCTTAACCTGCGACAAACTGTAACTCGCTGGCTCATTCTTCAACAGGCACGCCATCACACGATTAATCATGCTCTGACTGCTTGTAGGCACACGGTTTCAGGTTCTATTTCACTCAGCTTTTCACTGTTCTTTTCACCGTTCCGTCACCGTACTGGTTCACTATCGGTCGTAAGCAGTATTTAGCCTTACCGGATGGTCCCGGCAGATTCACGCGGAATTGCACGTGCTCCACGCTACTCGGGAACAACTGAAGAAGATTGTTGCCTTTCGAATACGGGGCTGTCACCCGCTATGGCCTACCGTTCCAGGTAAGTTCTTCTAAACAACAATTTTGTAACTTCTTGTAAGCATTACAGTGCCTACTACAGTGTCCCACTACCCCAATCACACAACGCCTGTAAGCTATCACATGCGATTGGTTTAGGCTGTTCCCATTTCGCTCGCCGCTACTTTGGGAATCCCTGATTTGGTTTCTATTCCTCCGGTTACTAAGATGTTTCAGTTCACCGGGTTATCGTCTGCATCCTATGTATTCAGATACAGATATCCTTACGAGAAGGATGGGTTGCCCCATTCGGAGTTCTACGGATCAAGGCCATT
This sequence comes from bacterium, assembly GCA_030429585.1. Taxonomy (GTDB): domain Bacteria; phylum Cyanobacteriota; class Vampirovibrionia; order Vampirovibrionales; family Vampirovibrionaceae; genus JAUIEU01. The sequence goes on from JAUIEU010000001.1 coordinate 1,118,233, forward strand.
TGCGACTCCCCGTAGCGTATCGCCGCTTGACGCGTCCTTCATCGTCTGCTTACACCAAGGCATCCACCATGCGCCCTTGGTCACTTCACCAGTATCACCTGACAGTTAAAACGTTGCCGCCTTACTTACCAGATGTGCTTAACTGATTAATTAACCAAGCAAAGATTACTTGAGAATCACACATCAACTGTGAATTTAACATGGTCTGCCTTGCGGCTTTCCATGGTAAAATCCTTAATGTTTTAGTTTATTTTAATAGGAGTTATTTATACAGGACAAATGTTATAGATTCGGCTGCAGGCCCAGAGTCATTAGGGCTTGCAATCTATAACACCTGATCGATGCAATTATCAAGGTACGAGTGGCATTGCTGCCGTCCGACCAACACCGTTGTGTTGAGCGGAGATGTATATTCTCCGAAAGACGGAAAGGCGTCAACCTTTTTTTTAAAATTAGTTGGCAAGAGGAGGAAAACCCGTCACATATTGTTACTAGTACACTTATCGTAAACCTGCTTAAATCCATGCTGCCATGGAACTACCCCTTTTAAGAACAATAAGAATGGTCTTTTCTTGCCCTCTCTACAAGCTTACATATTTCATGGCCAATCGTATCTTTAATAGCAGCCAATTCTTTCCTGGCAGCACTCGGAGAAAGATTCTGGGGGGAGAAAGCATCCAATAACTCTTGATGCATTTTTCTTATAGTATTCAAAGGGATCCTATGTTTTTGTGTTGTTGCAACAATAAGGCTACCCGTTACTGGATCATCTAAGAGAGAGACATGATGAGGCTTAATCCCAGACACTTTTTTTACTTCTTCCTTGACCTTATTTAAGAACTTCTCTTTTTCTGAGCTCGAAAGCATCTCTGTTATAGTGGGTTCATTGCCCCAAACAGGTCTTTCTTTGCCTTTTTATCCCACTCTACAATCAGCCCAAAATTCGGCCTCGCCAAAGAAACAGGGTTTAAATTATTTATCACTTATATAATATCCTTAACATCACTAACAGCTCCGGTTGCTTATACAAAGAATCTGAAAACTAACTATTGCCAACAGTATTAAACCTATGGCCTGCCAATATATCAAGAAACTTCATTATAAAAAATAAAGGCAATCCAATAAGTTAAGCACCGTTAATAAGCTATGAGCAGGGTTTTATTACCAACGTTAGGGGCAACCACGGATAATGCCCTAAGCAAACCCACCGCCACCTTTGGCGCCAGCAATGGGGTGCCGCTGGATGTGTATGTCTCTAAAAACCAAGTACTCAGCCGGGTAGTGATAGAACTGCTGGGCCTAGACCCGTGGAAGCTAGCCTTTGCCCGAAATAAATACGAACGCCTAGAAAAAGCCTGGGTATCCGCCTGTTGGCTAGTGATTGGGTTAGGCATCCCCGTACTGGTGCAGCTAGGCCTGCGTAAGCGCAAAACCCAGCAACTTGCCAAACGGTTTCACCTTTCTAATAATGCCTCGCCACTAAAAATAAGCTTTACCAAGCTGGGTAAGGCAGCCTCACTTCATGATTTTAAGACCGCTGTAAGCCACGCCACTAAAAAGAACACAGGCACCGCTAGCTTTGTAAGGCCCCTAAGCCACCACGCCTTACAGGGGCTAAAAACCAGTGTGCGCCAAACCAAAATGGGCATTATGGTGTTGGATTTACTGTTTATGGGGCTAAACGGCCAGCTGGCCAACTGGGGCAAAAATTGGATCACCAAGCAACTGGCCGGCACCGAATCCTTTTCTGGCTATATTGGCTACACTTCCTCCGGATTCCAGGAAAAACAGGCCACACAGTATAAAAAAGAGAAAAACTGGCGCATGATGGGCTCGCTTATTTCTGGGGTGATTGGGGTGGCCAGCTTTCCGCTATTATTTGCCGCCACCCTTAATCATAAAGGCGCTACGGGGCTTGGCAAACTTAAAAAAATGATTCCACATTTTGACTACACCGACGCCATTTATATGAGCAAGTGGCTCATTGCTTGGCATGGATTTTTCAACTTTGTGGTGCCCGGCATGTTTGCCAGCCGAGATAAACATGAACTACGCGAACATCTATCTTCTATGGGTGCCTTATATTTTTTCTTTTTTGTAGGCGATAGTATTTTTAGTGGCATGGCTGCCAAACGTTTTGGCAAAAAGCTCCAACAAACGCTACCTAATATCCCCCTCTATAAGCACGTAACATTAGGGCCACTGCGTATTCCGTGGGGGGTGCCACTGCATAACATTCAGCAGCAATCCCAAACATTACGCCCCCACGTAAAAAAAGAAATCATGAAACTGGGGCGCTCTAACTTTTGGACAGGTATTATCACCACCGCCTTGGGGCTAGGCATTAGTACCACACTGATTAACAACTGGTTTACCCGAAAAAAAATCCAAGCTCAGCAAACCAAACAAGCCGCCCACGTTAGCCAATGGCTGGACAAGCTCAATTCACGCCCGACGAACACTGCTTAGCGGTTGTTTAAACAGACCACCATAGTGTTTAGCCATGTCTGCTTGTTGGTCGAGTAGTTTCTTTTTGGTGTACACATTATTAGCCAACGTGGTGGCAATGCCTAAAATTAAAGAGGTAGATAAAATACCAATCCGAAACTGCCAACGGGCCAGCTTGTCCACCATTTGGATTAACCCGGCTTTGGCAGGTTTAGTCATCTTCACCTTGTTTGCTTCCGTTTTAATATCACCCAATTTTCGCTCGATGGGCACACCCAACCAACCACGGTTAAATAGCTTAACACCTGCCAGCTTGCCCTTATATTTTTTCTGTAGCCACTTGCCCGCCAGGCCTGCAAACACCGCATCACCCATAAACACCATAACATCCGAAATTACACTTTTAACGACTTGTTCTCGTTTTTCATTTTTACTACGCGCCGCTAAGTAGCCAACCAAATTCCATGAAAACAAATTACTCCAAAACATCACCCATTTACTCATATAAATAGTGTTGTGATAATCAAAGGATTTTAGCAATTTTTTGGTTTTGCCTACCACCCCTTTTCCTACAGTCGCTTTGCTCCGCAATAGCCCAAGCAACACCAACGGCAACCCTGCTACGGCGACACCACTAAACACCATAGACAACCGTTGTTTTAGTGTTTTGGACTCATTGTACTCCTTGGCATTATTTTCTAACTGAGTACTTGTTGCCATCCCCATTTCACCACTAAAGCCTTTTTTATGGGTGCGTTTTTCAGTCAGTAAATTTCGGCCCCAAAAATAAATTTCGCCTTTGGCCGCCATAAAAAACAAATCCACCAACACGATGGCTAATTTTGCCCCTACTACCCATTTAACCAATCCGCCCAGTTTATTAGCATTAGCTAACCCTAATTTTTTGGCTAACCTGGCAGATTGGGTAGCATCACCCTGCCAGTGGGATTTTTCCAGCTTTGTAAAGCTGGTATTTAATAAACCCTTAGTTTGGCTCGATAAGTTAAATTTATTTTTTAAGGCACGTTCGTAAAACTTGCTTAGCGGGCGCTGTAATAGCAATGGCAAGCCCAAACCAATGGTAAACCAGGCTACCCCATCCATCAATTTTTCTAACCGCTCTGTCCCGTTACGGCTAAACCCAATGACCCAAGGCTCGTAACCTATAATATCAATCAAGCTTCGGTTCAATACTTCATTTTGGATGGCTTCATTTTCAAAATTGCGAAAACTAAACCGCCCGCCAGCAAAAGCAGGAGAAATAGATTGAGATTGTGGGTAAACAGCACCCACCATAACCAAACGACCTTTATAAATTAAGTAACGACAAAAACCTGCCCGTACTAGGGGCAGTATAAAAACGGGCTTATCGTCGTCGTTGGGTCATCAATAGTCCACTAAAAAATTAATTGGTACGTTAATAAACACCCCACAATAATTTAATTGCGCAGCTATACCAAAACAGCATTTTACCTAACTAGCCATAACCAAGAGTTTTATTACCTGAGTTAGCCCTAATACCTGGAAGTCTAGTAAGTCGTCTATTCAGCCACTCACCAATACGCTTCTCCGCATCCTGTAATATTTTTCTTCGAAGGGTTTGCCGAGAGGGGGTAGTAAACATCTTTGTTGGTACTAAGCATCTCATAAACGGTTCTCTCCTCTAACCTAGCTTCTATCTATCACATTAAACCCCAAAAACCATATTTGATGCTAGGAGACAAAAAAACCCCGCCATCTGATTAGAGAGCGAGGTTTTGATTACAGGGAAACCCTGATAACCGAAATATCGAAACACCTTGTTAGTTTTGCATCGTCAACAAAGCTTGGCTGCCGGTGTGACCCGTGTGTTACCAAACTTTGGCTAGCATCTACTATAGGGAGATGCGATGTCGACCTGGAACTGGAGAACTAAAGTTCTCAGTATCCTTAGAAAGGAGGTGATCCAGCCGCACCTTCCGGTACGGCTACCTTGTTACGACTTCACCCCAATCAAAAGTACCACCTTAGGCGGCGACCTCCCAGAGGGTTGGTCTACCGACTTCGGGCATTACCTTCTTTCGTGGTGTGACGGGCGGTGTGTACAAGGCCCGGGAACGTATTCAACGCCGCGTTGCTGATTGGCGTTTACTAGCGATTCCTACTTCACGGAGTCGAGTTGCAGACTCCGATCCGAACTGAGGGACGGTTTAAGGATTGGCCGTGTGTCGCCACATAGCATCCCATTGTCCGTTACCCATTGTAACACGTGTGTAGCCCTGGACATAAGGGGCGTGATGATTTGACGTCATCCCCACCTTCCTCCGGTTTATCACCGGCAGTCTCGCCTGAGTGGTCAGCACATTGCTGCCTGTACCAACAGACGACGAGGGTTGCGCTCGTTGCGGGACTTAACCCAACATCTCACGACACGAGCTGACGACAACCGTGCACCACCTGTCTTAGCGTTCCCGAAGGCACTCTCACATCTCTGTGAGATTCGCTAGATGTCAAGCCCAGGTAAGGTTCTTCGCGTTGCATCGAATTAAACCACATGTTCCACCGCTTGTGCGGGCCCCCGTCAATTCCTTTGAGTTTCAACCTTGCGGTCGTACTCCCCAGGCGGGATACTTAACGCGTTAGCTACGGTACTGAAGGGGTCGATTCCCCCAACACCTAGTATCCATCGTTTACGGCCTGGACTACAGGGGTATCTAATCCCTTTCGCTACCCAGGCTTTCGTCCCTCAGTGTCAGTTACGGTCCAGTCAAGCGCTTTCGCCACTGGTGTTCCTCCCGATATCTACGCATTTCACCGCTACACCGGGAATTCCCTTGACCTCTACCGCACTCTAGTTTGCCAGTATCCAATGCCATATCGGCGTTGAGCGCCGGTCTTTAACATCAGACTTAACAAACCACCTACGGACGCTTTACGCCCAATAAATCCGGACAACGCTTGCACCCTACGTATTACCGCGGCTGCTGGCACGTAGTTAGCCGGTGCTTCTTTTGCAGGTACCGTCATTATCTTCCCTGCCGAAAGGAGTTTACAATCCTAAGACTGTCGTCCTCCACGCGGTGTCGCTGCGTCAGGCTTTCGCCCATTGCGCAAAATTCCCTACTGCTGCCTCCCGTAGGAGTGTGGGCCGTGTCTCAGTCCCACTGTGGCTGATCATCCTCTCAGACCAACTACTGATCATCGTCTTGGTAGGCCTTTACCCCACCAACAAACTAATCAGACGCAGGCCAATCTTATACCACCGGAGTTTTAAAGACAGCTATTTCAAGCTGCATCTTATGCGGTATTAGCAGCGGTTTCCCACTGTTATCCCCCAGTATAAGGCATGTTACCTACGCGTTACTCACCCGTCCGCCGCTCCCCCGAAGGGGCGCTCGACTTGCATGTATGAAGCGCACCGCCAGCGTTCGTCCTGAGCCAGGATCAAACTCTCCATGACAAAACTTGGAAATTCTTTAAAAAGAATCTTAAAGGTTTCTTCGCTTATCAGAGTTGGTCACTAGCTGGCAATTGTTCAAAATTTAACGAGGTTTGTTTCCAACCAAGCTGTTGATGACTTGGTTAGATACTTGTTTCGATATTCGGTTATCAAGGTTCAGAGCGTGCCTTACAGCGACTGGCAACCGGTGTCACCTGCGCTTCAGGACTTGTAACTATAGTTCATCAACCTTGGGCGTCAAGCACTTTTTTAAAAAACGTTTGTTGCGTTACCTAGCCGTTACAAATCACGGTTGTAGCAATCATTGGTAGAGCCACGCAATTTTACTGGGTCAGTGATTTTAGTATAATTAGAAAACATTAAGTCAGTTCATTTTACGGTTTTAACCATCAATTTATTTCAACATGATTTATTCAACAACACCCGTGGCACACACCCAATTTGGCGGCATCAAAGATCTGGGGAAAAAACTAAAATTTAGTTTAAAAAAGAAAAAAGAAAAGACAGGTGGCGATTCCTTTACTGCAAGTAACCCACCCAAAGCAGCTAAAGCCCTGCCCGACAAACCAAAAGCTGACGCAGGCCAACCCACAGCACCCACCTCAAACATTATTGTTATCAAAGGCTCCCAGGTGCCGAAAGACTTCGTTACTAATATTGAAGGTCATTATGACAAACAATTAAAAACCTTATCTCCTGAATGGGAAAACAACCTTAGAGGCAATGGCATTAATGTGGCTTGTATTAATGGTAATGAAACAAAAGCTGAAGCAGAAACCCTTTTAGACACAATTTTGCTAAGAAACTTTAATAATGCTGAGGAAAGAGGACTACTTACAGCATCTGATAAAGACGGCTATTTAGAGCATTTTAAAAGGAAGCAGGGGAAATTTTTCCCCAATTTAGTAACAGAAACCTCTAGAAAAAATATTCCACTGTTCTTTTACCCAGATTTAAAAATAATTTTGGCAAATAATAGGGCAACAAAAGCGTTTCTTCCGAAAGAGAAAGCCGAACTTGGCTTGCCAGCCTATTTAACGCATGAAATATGTCATGTTAAAGATACTTTTGTGGGTAAAAGCCATTATGGCCCAAAGGCTTCCGCCTTTTCGCAGATAGACCCCGACTATAGAGAGCTCGTTTGGGAAGAAGGGATGAAGGGCAGAGATACCTTGTTAGCAATGCCAAAACCGTCATTTCCTGTGCCGGCCATTTCTTATTTATTTCCTACCGAACCGGAAGAAGCCTACAAACAACACAGGCCACAATGGAACCCAGGTATGGAGGCCGTAACCGGTATTATTTTAAACGAGGGTGACGCACACCTATTCCCTCCTAAAATTATCCAATCGGTATTTCCAAAAACCCGTGCGCACCTTAACCAATATTTCTAAAACAACCTAAATTAACGCTTATTAAACACCTCGCCAAACTGCCCGTACTTCAGCATTTTTTCTGGCAGCTTTTCCAACAACCCACGTAAAGTATTATCCCGAACATAGTACTTTGTAGACGTTCCATGATAGGTACCAAAAATATCACCGCTCCACCAGCTTTTTCGTAGTTTAAGTTTTCCTTCGCCTTCCCTTCGCCACACATTTAACTGCCTAATCATTCGCTGTTTTTCTTTATGGGGCAGACCTAAAATATACCGTGTTAATTTTTTCGACTGTTTTATTGTCATTTGCCCAAAAGCTGGCTGTGTTCGAATAAGTACACCATAGGGGGGTGTTGCACTAAGCACAATAATCGCTTGCCTCTATAATTTTAGCTGTTGTCAATAATACTGGAGCTGATGATCGGATTTGAACCGACGACCTACGGTTTACGAATCTGTCACCGTCAACAAGCCTCAACAATCTTAAATAACATAAATCCCTATCTCTACAAGGTTATGGTAGCATTCAATTGTTGATACTTGTGGAAGATATTTTAAGTTTATTGTCCCACAGTGTCCCATGACTGTCCCACAACCAAGAAAAAGGCTATCAGATGGCCACTATCGAAAAACGAGTGGATAAGGACGGTAAAGCGTCTATCCGGGTCAAAATCCGCGTTAAAGGGCATCCTCCGATTAGTGCCACCTTTGCCAGAAAGACGGATGCTAAGCGTTGGGCACAAAAAACTGAAGCTGCTATTAGAGAGGGGCAGTATTTCGGCACCACTGAATCTAAAAAACGTTCTGTTACCGATATGATTGATCGCTACCTCCGTGACGTGCTACCTACAAGGCGTTCTGACAAAGCAAACGTAAAGCGGCACCTAGAGTGGTGGAAAGAACAGTTAGGCCACTACCGACTATGCGACCTCCGCCCCCCACTTATAGCTGAACACCGGGACAAACTTTTAAGCGACCCTGCGCCTAAAGCAAAAAACCAATCTAAAAAGCGTCAGCCCGGCACCGTAGTTCGTTATATGACCTCACTATCCGTTGTGATGTCGTATGCTGTAAAAGAATGGGGGTGGATGGATGAAAACCCTATGTTCAAGGTTCGCAAACCATCAGAGCCCAGGGGACGGGTGAGACATTTGAGTGATGATGAACACCAACGGTTATTAGAAGCCTGCCGTACTGTCGATGAGAAGTACCTTTACCCCATTGTCATACTGGCACTTTCTACTGGATGTCGCTTAGGCGAAATCCTCCATCTGGAGTGGGGGCATATTGATTTTAAGCGTTCATTACTCACATTTCACAAAACAAAAAACGATGAGCGTCGTTCTGTTCACGTCTCAGGGCATAGCTTAGATCTTCTACATGAACTAAATAAAGTCCGTCGTATTAACTCTCCTTACGTTTTTGCCCGAGAAGACGGGAAAAAGCCTAAAGAAATACGTAAAAAATGGGAGAAAGCTGTGAAACAATCAGAGCTCCAGGATTTTCGCTTTCACGACCTTCGCCATACTTGCGCCAGCTACCTAGCAAAACAAGGAGCAACCCTCCTCGAAATCTCTGCCATACTTGGCCATAAAACATTAGCAATGGTAAAACGCTACAGTCATATTACCGAACAGCACACCGCTGGTATCTTAGAGCGAATGAATGACCAACAATTTAAAAGCATGGTGAAGTAATGAGCGCAAAAAAAGAAACCTCCTACAAAGGGCTATTGGCAAGACCCATCCCAAAACCTAACACCCTTAATAATGAGGAGGAAAGATCAAAAATTATCGATAATGAAAGATTGAAAAAGCTCCCTGAGCTTTATAAACATTATGGAATTATCCCTTCACACTCTGCTCCATTAGCTCTGGTACTAGCCTTAGCAAACCAGCATGTCCCTGGATTTTCTGTTGAGAATAAAAAAACTGGGCGTCCTAGCGAATTCACTGGCGGAGGCTGGCTAGGAGTAAGACTGTTTCTATTAGTACAGCAATGCCTCCACGAGAAAGGGTTTGAATCTGAATTAAGCTGTATCCCCCAGATAATTCGACATCAAAAAGAATTTCATGGATATGATGAATCTACGTTATGGCGCCGATATATGGAAACTAAAGAAGGCCTAGGCAAAGGCAATAATATTGTTGCCGTTATGAATATTATGGCTAGAGGTTTAAAAGAAAAATTCAACCTAACCGACCAACAGCTGTGGGATGACTACTACAAAGATTTCCTATCCGAGATACCTAATTAATCAAAATCTTATATGCGGTAATTCTATCCTGTTGATACCGCATAAAGGTTTCTATAACCATTACAACTCCATGCAACAGTTACCCATTAACTTGAAGGAGTATAAGTAATGGACAACAAACAGACCCGTAAAATTCCTATTCCTGAGTGGAATAAATACCACCCATGGCCCAGCCCAGCAGGACTCCGTTATCGGGTGTTTTTTGCCGACACTATGGATTTTGAAAAATGCATCGTTCGTGTAAGAGGACGTGTATTGATTGATGAAACAGCCTTTTTCAACTGGCTGGAAGAACAGAACACTATTAGCCTTCAAAACAAATCGAAAGGCTAATACCAATGTTCGACAAAAAGGAGCTCAATACAATTAAAAAAGAAATTATTGAGAAATATTGGTTAAACGGGTTCCCATTAATCCCACTTGTAGGCAAAAAGGCTTTCATACGTGGCTGGACTCAACTTAAGCCTAACTCTTCTCTCCCTATACCAACCTTTCCCGAAAACTACGGTGTTGTATTACAGAACAATCACCTTGTTATAGACGCAGACCCTCGAAACTATAAAGAAGACGATGACCCTTTTAGTCGTATTATTGAAGATTACAAAATCGACCTTAAAAAAACTCTGTGCGTAAAGACTGGCGGGGGTGGATTCCACCTTTATCTTAAAAAACCCCCTAAGATTAAGGTTGCTGCTAAGCACAAAAGCTACATCGGGCTTGAGTTTAAAACAAAGGGCTGCCAAGTAGTGGGGCCTTATTCCATTCACCCTGACACAAAGCAAGAATACGAAGTTTTGTATGGTTCACCTAATAATTTACAGGATGCACCACCAGCACTTGTTGAGGTGTTAAAAAAAAGAAACACTTCTAAGGAACTGCCTTCTCTCGATACTTACCAAGACGACGAATACACACAAAACCTCTTTATTGATTTTTTACAGTTCGCTCCTTTAGCTGTCCAGGGTGCGAATGGGGATAGTACAACTATAAACGTTGCCATGCATGGACATGATTATGGGCTACCGCCTGAAATAACCCTTGAACTAATGGAAAAACACTGGAATATCGAGTGCTCTCCGCCGTGGGAATATGATGCCTTAGCTAAAAAGGTAAACAATGCTTACAAATACGCTAAATCCCCTCTAGGTTATCGAAACCCCAAAGCGGTATTTAAAGAAAAAACCACTAAGCCTATCAACGCTTTAGAGCTACTTAAGACAAATTTCCCACCACTACGTTGGATTATCGGAGATATTCTACCAGAAGGGCTTTGCACATTTGCAGCTCCACCCAAGGCTGGTAAGTCCTGTATGTGCTTAAATATAGCCGTAGCTGTTTCAACTGGCAGTGAGGCACTAGGCTCCTTCCCCACAGAGCAAGGGAAGGTAATTTATTATGCCTTGGAAGATAGCCCTCGCAGAATCAAGGATCGATTACTGAAGATAGAATCACTAGACGAAGGCCTAACAAACCTTTTTGTCCAGTACGAGCATCCTGTTTTAAATGAAGCTGGTATTAGTCATCTTGAAGAAACCATTAAATCTAATCCTGACTGCAGACTTATTATTTTTGACACCTACTCTAAGGTAACACCTGACTCGAAAGGCAATAAAAACGCATACGATAATGACTACAATATCTTAGGGCCGATACAAAAGTTGGCTATGAAATACCGCTTAGCAATCATTATTGTCACCCACCACCGTAAAGAGGGGTCTGATGATATCCTCCATAAAGTTATGGGTAGCACTGCGATGACCGGTGCTGCCGACACAATCTGGACACTTAAGAAAAAGCGTATTAACAACCATGGATCTCTATACGTTACGGGGAGAGAAGTAGAAGAAGAGGATTACCCTTTAGCATTTAGCCCTTCCCAAGGCTTCTGGTCAGCCACAGAGAAAGGGGCGAGTCTGGAAATTAGCAAAGAACGCCAAACGATCATTGCCCTTCTAGCTGGTATAGAAGGCACCATCAGTCCCAAGCAAGTCGCAGAAAAGCTAGGGCTACCCTACGATAATATCAAGGTCATCATGCCAAAGATGGCAGAACGAGGCCAAATATTTAAAGAGTCTCGCGGCAAGTACCGCGGTATTCAACCTAGCGATATCTTCGATAACTAAACTCCTAAAGCCATACCTCTGCCTATATTCATAAAAGTAACACCCCATGACACCAAGAAGTTACAAATTACTTTAAAAGTAATAGTAAGCATAAACACAACATAAGATATTACTTTCGAAAACCATTACAGAGTAAGCTTTTAAAGCCATTCGTAATAAGTAATCACTTTGTGACACCATAATTCATCCAACATAGTAGCGCATTGTTTAGAGTGATACTTTTGTTACATATCTTGGTAAATTAACGTTACAAGGTCTGTACTCTATCTTAGGTTTTTATATTTCACTACGGAAGCAGTAGAAGAGAATACCCCCATGGAATTGTTACCGTTGCAACCCTTGTGTACGTGGGCATTACCCAAGTTTGTTTAATTCATCAGCCACAGCAACCTCAATTGCAAATAAACTAACATGGAGTTATGGTAAGGCTGTTGTAGCGGTTGCTACAGCCGAGTTCTGAAAAGCTCGCTTTAAGCGGTTAACATCGACCGAAACAGATAGCGCATTCCTGGCTTTAGCCGGGATACGGCACTGTATGTCCAAGCTTCGGCTAAAGAGTGTCGTAGTCGTCTTAAAGCGACTTTTCAGATCCCGGCTACCCATTTGGGTGGCCTTTTTTGTTACGTACGCAAAAGGACGATGCCATGAAACACCTACTCACAGCCGTGATTACTACCGGATTAATGCTCAGCTTAACCGCCAACGCGCAAAGCTTACTCGAAACCTACCCAGAACAACAAGCGCGACGCTCGTCAGAATACTCCACCCTTCAACAGCAAAATCGTTCTCCACTGTATACGCCACGGCAAAATCTGGGTGGTGAATGGGTGAATCGCCAAGGTAACCGAGCACCTGCCTACCAACCCAACTATAGCCGTCCTCGTCGAAACAACTTCCTAAATAGCCCTTACGCTTACTAGGAGAGGTTGACATGATTGGAACGATATTTAAGTGTCTCCTGACACTCGGCTTAGCCTGCAAGGTTCACTACCATTTCGTCGCGCAAAACATTAATAGTTGCGACCTGTTTTCAGGAAAAGTGAGCCATAATCTTTCTAACGGTACGGCCACAACTCGGTTTTACTTCCCAAGTGGCTCCGAATGCGAAGGATATTCTAGCGTAAATTACTACCCACCTGGCGGAGGCTGTATTGGTCAGCGTGGTGGTGTCTACACCAATTGTTCCGATGGACGCTTTATTGAAGGCAATTGGACGGTCACATCATCCAGTTGCACGGTAGGACAAGGAACCGCTGAAGACACATGGGGTGACCATTACCAATTTACCTTTGGGCACACGGCGAAAGAGGCGGTAACCCGGGTAAATGCACTTAGGGAAACCTTGGGCTGTGCTCGAATTGATGTCGATGGCGCCATCATGTCCGTTCAAGGCAAGATTTTGAGGACGAAACAATGAATCCATTTTCTCTATTATACGGTGATTACTGGCCTGTAGTGCTGGTTATCTCTGGTGTTGTGACCTGGACGATTGGATTACTACCTCCTTGGTTCATCCGTTATTACTGGGTAAGGCGACGTTTATCCAGGCTACAGTCCTTCTTCATAACAGCCGGTTTATGGTTTTTTAACGTCGTATTTTTTAAAGCGTTTTTGGGGACACAAGGGTATTCGTTACCACTTGTTGCGACGTTTTGCTACATGCTATTGCGAAAAAAGCCAAAAAACGGTGCTGTGCAATCTAAAGAAACATTACCACAGCCTCCACTAACCCACTCAAACGACGCCCTTGATTCTCTTAAAAAAATACGGTGGCATAAGTAGTTTAATGATGTTTAGTACGTCTTTGTGCGGTTTTACACACCTTCGAGCAAGGTCTCGTTTGAGGTTGTGGCAATGGTAAGTATGGATTGTAGGGATTCTTCTTCTGCCTGCTTTGCGGACTCCTCAAGAAAATCCGTATAGGACAGCCCAATACTAACGCTTTCAACATATTGGTGTGGTCGTCCCCAACCGCGGTCGAGCAATGCCGTGGCTGCCGATACACGAGCATTAGCAGAGGCTTTTTTGTTACTCGCAATTTCAACCAACGTTTCAATGGCTTCCTGGGTATGACTTTTTGCCAGTTCTTTTATGGTCGCATCTGACTTTGGACGACCAGATGGATTACCCGATTGACCGGGCTTAAACATCCCAGTATGCCGTGGCTTTTTATTGCTCGTGTGTTCGTTGGTTCCCATAGCACCATTATACACCTGTTAACACACTGTTAGTAGTATTCAGTGAGCCTTTTCAATGCTTCTGCTATAGGCCTAAGTATGAGTTAAGGTGTTATAAAACAGCAATAAAATCGGATTCTCGTGGGTTAGGATTTATCCATGTGCCAGTATCATAGAGTGGTTTATTAAAAAGACAACGATGCTTCTAGTGATAAAAACGACAAACGAATTCATCGTTTCTTGGGCATTTGAGGTCAGGGCTGCTAATGGTGTCATAACTAACTATTTTGGCATTGCTAACCTAAACTATATAAACATAGACAGTCTGGACGAAAAGCCACAGACTGTCTTACATATTATGCGTATTGAATGGATCTAGCGATGAATCCTAGAGGGTAATACTTTGGCCGGTGCGTCGATCATAAGCTGTTTCAAAATCGGTAAGGACAAAGTTGTTTCCATTGCTATCGATATAGTTGTAAGTATTACTAGCGATTTGGGTTAATCGATAACCGCCATTAATACCAATAGTGATTGTGTCTTGTCCATTGCCACCTTTAAGATTGCCCGTCGAATTGAATACATTTTGTCCGAGGTACATAGCATCATTACCATCTCCAAAGTTTAAACTATCAATTCGATTGTTACTCACATCTCTAAATTTGGCACCATCATCACCATTACCCAGGTCGATATTTTTGTAATGGTTTCTTCTACCGTACATAAAGGCAACATCACCGCCGTTACCAAGCTCGACGTTATCAAAAACGTTCCCTGCAGATTGGGTTCCGGTGGTAAAGTAATCCCTGCCATTGCCCGCTTGGATCTGTTTTACATGGGAACGCGTTCCAGAAAAGGTGAAACTGTCATTTTGATCACCGGAAAGTAGGTTGTCAAAAGTGACATTATCAGATGCTTGGTGGACACCGAGAGATAATACATGGCCGGCGCTAATACTGTACCGGCTATTGGTATCCGTAATGGAAAAATTATTTCGCCCAAGGCTGGAACCAATAATATCGACATCTAAATTGTCCGCATTTCCTAAACTATTGTAACCAAGACCCTTTGTAAGTTTTGCATTGAGATTAATAGAGGAATCTTTGGCACCGTGTGCCTGAAACGCTGTCGCTCGGCCGCTTTCTAGTACTGCATTTAGTGTAAGGTTTTGGGTAGTGTTGGCAAGAGAAACATACCCGTCAGTGGTGGCATTTTGATTAAGGTTTATTCTGTTGTTTTGTCCATTAAAATGTGCAAAAGCATGTCTTGCTTGCTGCGTTAAGCTTCCTCTATTGCCGCTACCTTGCATATGGTATTGGACAATGTTTTGGGCAACTTGGTTGTAAAGTAAGCTTTGGTTAATACTTTGATCAACAAAATTTGCGCTAAGATTTATCATGCCTAATTCTCTCTTCCATAATGTGCGATAAAAAGTTTCCGAGCCATTATTCCTATATTTTTATAAAAACATTAAAATAATGTTAATTGATCTCTTTAAGTCGATTCTTTACATTTAAAAAAAATTTCGGGCTAGTTTATGACATTATGTGGGTATAGAAAGTGAGAGTAACATTTTAAGGTGGCAATACCCCCCCCCCCCCCCTTTTTTTTCAAAGCAACAAAATGTAACAATAAAGGTGATAAGAAAATTTATAAAAATAAAGACGTATTAGGCACAAACGGTAGGATCTAAGCAACAATAACTAGAAGTTGATATCAAAAACTTGGTTGATGAGCTCTACAGCTTACCTATTAGGCCCCATGAATAGAAGGGGCAATTTATTATTTTTACAAACTTATTTAATCTAGATTGACTAAAACAAAGGTAGCTAAAAACAATATTAATCTGGGAAATACTTATCGTGTCAGTATCTAATTTTATTTTTAACACATCACTAGTAAACTCAAACGTTCTTTTCTCTGGTAGAAGGAAGGCCCCAATCCCTCCAAGACCGGACTTAATGAGGCGTGCTTACCGTTTGCCCGAATGGTTTAATGACTTGAAAGAAGAAACTGTTCGTAAAGATTGGGAAAACCGAGCTCATCGTAGAGGCGGCACCTCTACTGATCGGCTAAACCTTATCCCTACAGCATCTGTTGCCTTAGGGTTATACAAGCACTACCTAAGCCCGCATGAACAAGCTGAGGTAATCCAAGAGCTAGAAAGGCTTAATATAGTTACCCCAATGGGGTCTCGTGATTATAAAACAATATTATTTAACACATTACAGCCTGCAGCCGATATTGATAGCGAATTTCTCCCTATGGTTATTCCACCTCAATCTGAAGATAAAATCTTTCCTATTAAGGACTTAGGGAAAGCTTTAAATATAGCAGCACATTTAAAGTTAGATGATAGTATTCTTAATGGACACCCACCATCTGCCTTGTTAAGTGATTTAGGTCAATTAGCTCTTTCAAGCGGACAAGCCCCTGTTATTTTAAAGAATTTCGATACCTATTTTTCTAATGTACAGCATACCGGGCTTAAACAAGATATAAAAGATTACTTAAACCGCGATGAGATGTCCTTATGATTAAGACCATAGACATTTAGGCAACCAGGCAAGCCATTGAGGCCAAGGTAGATGAGCGCTTAAAGACTACTGATACAAAAGAGCAGCAAGAACCAGAAGACGAGATAGACAACTTAGTGAATAAGCTGTCTAGCCTGCCTGTTAATCCATGATAGCCTGATTGAAAATGAGTTAACTGAGATCTTTCAGGCGGTTGGGAATATGGCCGTTGACAATCGTTTTTCTATAATTAGTTCTAGTTTTCTTGCTAACCTGATGGTAAACGTCCCCTTCCCCTGCAGTAAATACCAATTCGTATGTTATCCCATTTTGAACCGTTTGTTCATAAAAATAATAGGGATCACTTCCGCACCCTGCAATATAGCTATCTGTAACAGGGAGCTTCGTTTTTGCATTCACGTAATCCTCCCCTTCGCTAAATTTACGAAAATAAATACCAGAGAAACGAGGGGGGGGGGGTATCATAATTAGTTCTCTTTTAAAGCTAAACGAATAAGTGCTTACGCTATAGATAACGCTCCACACAGCACTAAATTGCTAACGATTCTCTAAACGGATTGAAACATGGCAAAATCATCATTTTCGGTAGATTAAGGCAATTTTTATATTGGGCAAACTTAGTTAAATAACAAAGATACTTAGATGCCCCAATACCACTTAATTTTTCCACCCCCTAATGATTAGTACTAACTATACCTATTCCCTCCCACAAGCCCGCGTGCAACCAAAGCCACATACCCCCCCCAGTTTGGTAATGTTTTTGTATCAGACAAGAGTAGTAACCGACATACTACTAAACGCATTGAAATACCTCGACTAGCTGGCCGAATGAACGCAATCAAAGACACTTCCCCGCGTAAAGTAGAAGGCTCCCCATTTATTAATCTAAGGGAAGCGGGTAAAAATTGTCTCTGGGAAGAGCAATAATACGGCAGTAATTTTAACCATTAGTGCAGAGGAAGATACAGCCGTTATGAATTAGTTACAAGCCAATCATAACATAACAAGTAATTACGAACTGCGCACTTAAAAACTACTAATCCAAAGCAACAGGAAGCCGGCTAGAAGTTGATATCGAAACCTTGTTGATAAGCTGTATAGCCTACCCATTGGGTACAATGAGTAGGAAGGGCAATTTTGTTTTATTCCCCTGTTTTATTCTGTAAGTACTCTTTCTCCCATATCTGCTTATACAAACCAAGGCTCATTTAATGATTCATTCCGCGTCATAAACAACGTTTGATCATAATTATATTAACAATTAGATATAAGGCACTGTGTTAAAGAAAATCCACACACCCTTCTCCTCGTGTGGCAGATGGGAGTGCTGAAGGTAAATTAGGGTACATGATTCATCCCCCCATAAGAATCGCCCAACAACGGGCACGTTTATCCCAACCTATAATGCAGATGAAGACAAACTTGTTAAAGTGTGGCTGCAAACCATCGACTCTAATTGGGATGTCACTACCTGGGCAAACCCAAAATAGGGGCTGATCTCGAGTATAATGGGTTAACTTTATGTTTGGAGACTAATACTAATGAAATACCTATTGTTACTAACATTGGCAATAACCTTAGTTTCTCCATCATGGGCGAAGGACTTTACGCCAAAAGAATACCCTATTGTAGGTAACACTCATTCAAAGATCTTCCATGAACCAGACACCCGCCATTACGCCAACATAATTCGTGAGAATAAGCATAGTGTCGATAACCGTATTTGCTTCCCTGATAAGCTATCTGCTATGGACAAAGAGTATAAAACAGCCAAGTCCTACAGACATCAATAAGCCTCTATTTAAAAGAAAATCTAAAATATAGGAAATTTTTAGGTTTTACAGTTTTTTTAATGCTTGCCAGTTAACGAAACTATCTATAAAAGCCTTATTAACGATGCAAGCTAATTCTATTTATTTTTCTTCTAAAATATATATTGTAGGGCAAGATGAGTTCCAAGAACGTCAGGCGGAAGCCGGTCCATGGAAAAAACAAGAAATTGTCCATTGGGGACCTGCTAATTCATTAGACAAACATGTTGCTCATATGCAGCGAAAAGCACTAACAAGAGAGTCGAAAACATGCACAATAGCTGGCTTAACAGATACACATAATGCTGTTGATTTTTTCCACTATGACGGCACTGAATTAGAAAAATATCCTTATGAGAAAAAAGACATCACTCCTATTAAAACATTATGCCAGACGGATGCGAGGAAAATGACAAGCCGCCCCTTAAGAGGACTGCTAACAGGAGGTAAATCAGCAAATGAGGTTTCCCTGCGGGGAAAACATAAGTTACTAATGAATGGGTCTTTACTGGCGCTAGGAGAGATACTACAAGGATTTAGGGCCGCCAAGGTTAAAGGCGAAAACATATCGTGGTTGTGGGGTACAGATAAGGATAAAAACGTTGATAAAAGTGCTTTTTATACCGTGGACGGTAATAAGTGGGTAATAAACTTTAATGAAGCTGGAAAAGATTGGCTGTCTTTATCGGAGCTTATAAACGGGTTAGAGATGTTTAAAATTTCAAAAGGTGACAAATTATTCATCGGTAACACAGAAATTAAAAACCCACCTATTAATCACCATTCAATCATGGATATTTTCCGTTGAAATGATTTGGATTATCGGTATCTCCAACTATATGTCTGGAGAACTTTCTCCCATCTAGGTTGCCCTTATCGTTAGAGAGGTTGCTCTATTAGCCTCTAGGCTTATTTCCAACCGCTTTATTACAGGTATTCTCTATGCTTAGACACCTACCAATCTAGATAAGTACAATTAATAAATTTTAACCTTGTTTTTATATAATATTATTAACAATAAGTATTTTTTTGAATATTTTTTTGTTGTAGCTTTTTAAGCTGGGGCTCCATAAATGTATATCTTTACTCTCTCTGGGGGGATCGGTATCTTTAAAGGGGGAGGGGGTAACAAAATCTAACTAGGATTCTCACACCCTAAAACATACCTCTCAAAGAGCTTTTGCTGAACAGAATTGTCCCACCAGTGTCCCATACAACCAAAAACTTTTCTAAGGAACCCTTGAATTTCAATATATACCTGGAGCTGATGATCGGATTTGAACCGACGACCTACGGTTTACGAAACCGTTGCTCTACCAACTGAGCTACATCAGCCCCAGAAACAGGCTAGGCCCATGGTTATACCCCAAGGGCATACCCACCACAAGCCTAAAGGCCAAGGCAAAAGGCAAAACTACGCATTTAGTAGGTTTAACACATTAATGCTTATTTCCTGTGGGTTATAAATTGAATGACAGCATCACAAGCTATTCACGTTTATACACCACCCCGCTTGGTATTGCCAAGGGGATGTACCAGCATGCCCAGCAAACCAAGTAGCCTCCTCAGCTTTTTTCATTGTAGTTACATAATCACATACAAACAGTATCTCTCTTTAATAAAAAAGAAAGGTAAAACACCCGTATCCAAAGAAAAATTTAATAAAATCATTTCAAAAAACCCACGTTTTTGCCAAGAAACACTGCCAAAATGGAAAGAACGATTTTTAGAAGCCCGAACTGGCCAGAGAGCAAAAGAAATGTTTGAAAACGGATGGCATATTGGGCCTATTTTTTACAGAAATGCCACACGCGATATCGAAACAAGTGGCTCTGGCCACACCCGCGCCCCTGACTTAGACCACATGTACAAGCAAATCCTAGCCATAAAACCAAGCGTTATTGTAGCCCTCGGATCCTCGGCTCAACGCGGTATAAACATCTTATTAAAACAAGGAAAAACTGGTGATGCGTGCATTCTTCAAACAGCTCACCCAGGTAATTCGGCCTTATCCAACAAAGGCGCCCACATCGTCACCGAACAACTCCAATTACTAGAACAAAAAGTAATAGAGGAAAACCAAGAGGCTGCGAAGTGCAGCAGCCCTCCTATACGGCCCCATATTCGTGTTCAACGCTCGCTAGAAACAGGCGGGCCAGTTGTTATTGATAACACCGACAAACAATACAAACTTTTTGACTCACCTCCCCTTACAACTAGTACCAAAAAACGCCATAAGCGGAAAAAAGCTAAACCACCCCCAGCAAGCCATGGGCCACAGCTTGCCTTTAACTTTAAAAAAGAGGCTACCCTCCCTGCCGTTAAGGAACACCCTCTACTGGAACATTACAAGAAAAAGAAGAAAAAAAAAGAAACAAAAATAAATTGGGAGCAAGCTCAATTTTTCCCTATAAAAGAGAGCAATAAACAACCCTTAATAGCCCGCCGGTTACCCCAACTAAAAATTAAACCTCTTAAAAACAACAAGGCCATTAGTAGCCAAGTGGCCTTTGCCAGCAACCGCCCACAACGCCTAAGCCTGTGGGCATAAGGCGCTTATTCGGTGTACCATCCGGTATTGTAGGCCCTACCATTGCTACCACTACCCCGTGACAACCACCATACCCACCGCCACCATGCCCTTTTTGCACGCCCTGCAACGCCGCCAGGCCTTTAAGCTAATTATTGGTGGCAGCTTTACGGATGCCGCTAAAGCCGCCCAGCTAGCCACTATTTACGCCAAAGCCGGGGCCACCTGTATAGATATGGCCCCAGACAACGACGTTGCCCTAGCGGTGGTAAAGGCCATGGAAGCCTTACCAACCGCCCAACAACCCAGCCTTATGGTCTCGCTACCACTGGACCCAGACCCCCATTTTCAAAAAATAAAGCTTGCCGAGCCCGACTGCATTACCTGCGGGGCCTGCATCCCCATATGCCCCACCCAGGCCCTGGGGCTACCGGTGGCCCCCACAGACCCACCCTTAACCATTAACCAGCCCCTGTGCTACGGCTGCGGGCGCTGCCTACCCCTGTGCCCCACAGAGGCCCTCTCGCTGCTGCCCAACCACCCCAACCCGCAACCCACCCTGGATTTACTGGCCAACCCCGCCATCACCGCCGTCGAAATCCACACCACCCATGCAGACCCTGCCCTACTGCCCGAATTTTTAGGCGTGTATGGCGACGCCCTGAAAGGCAAGCTTATTGCCATTTGTTTCCGCCCCCAGGCGATGGCACCAGCCCTGTGGCTGCCCTTTATACAACACTGGCAAACCTGGGTAGCCCAACACAGCCCCGCCCCCTTAGTGATTCAGGTGGATGGCAACCCCATGAGCGGCACCCACAATGGTTTTGGCGCTAACGAAGCCCCCGTGGCCGCCATCCAAGCCGCATGGCAGTGCCACCAAGTGTTAAAAGACCAATACCCCACCTTTGACGGTTTTATCACCTTATCCGGCGGCATGAACCAACACACCGGCCCCCTGCTGGCAAATCACCCAGTTAATAAGGTGGTAGCTGGCATTGGCGTGGGCACCGTTGCCCGCCAATGGGTATGGCATCACTTAAACAGTCCTTCTCAGGCCGTGCAACAAGCCCATTTATTGGTTAACACATTCGCCAATCATTAAGGTGCCATTACAACGTTCTTTTGTTGACCAAACACGCCGGGAATAAAGTCACCTAGATCTTCTACATACCAGCTACCTGAACGACCTTTCTCACCTGGGGTTTGAAATAACAACGTTGTGCTCGGCAACATTTCCCAGGGTTGACGATCTTCCATGGTTTCCACTCGAGTAAGATTTCTAATGACTCTAGCATTTTTCTTCGGTTCTAGTTCAAACCCGTCTCCCCTACGCAGCATTACATCATATTCCGTCGGGCGCCATGCTTCTGAAACCCCAACGCTCGGATCGAACCATTGGTACTTACCGTTGTACAAATCCATACACAGGTGCCGGTACTTCTTTTGATCTTGGGTTAGCTCATCATAAGGAATAGCAGGTTCCCCAGCATCAGGATTCCCTAATCCAGCACGGCGCTGCAATGTTTCTTCAACACGGTGAAATCTTGTAAGCCTTCTTTTCTTTTTTATTTTTTTATTCGCTTCTTTCGAAAGAAACACGTTTTGTATACCATTTTTAATTTTGCTCCCTACACTGGTTTTACCCAAAAGCCCTATATCAATTTCAGGTAAACGATACTTACCATCCAAAAGACCTTCATACACCGCTCTATACCCCTGTTGTGCCTCTGTTAATTCTTCAGTCGTTCCATATTTAACAGGGGTATATAATCCTCCCCCTTGGTACACATCCCCCTGAATACGCGCAATCTTTTCTTCAGTTTTTATATATTTATCTATTAAAGGCTGGTGCTTTTTACCTAACTTTCTTCCCTCAATTTTAGGCGAAGTAACAGATTTTTGGCCACTTTTTTCATCTGTTATATCTAACCCAGCAATTTTAGCTAGGTTATCTGGATTTATCGTCTTTCCAAAAGTTACTGTCATACCAATACTCTTTTCTAGATACTTCGTATGATGAATATCATAATATAAACGCCTCAATACTCATTATTGCTATTTTTTTATTTTTTTAAAACCTTTACCACCAAAGGCTTAGCAAAGGTAACCCACTAAAGAATCCACGCTGATAGCCGATACTCCAGTTACCCACCGCGGAATTAAGGCGGTAGGTAACCAATAATCATTAACGTGTAACAACCCTACTCCCTCTTCAGCTGCTGCCCTGTTCGAGACCCCTAAAAACTGGTAGTATTATTGAAAGAATAAGGGCAGCAACCTTTTACCCCCACTATCGCTGCTATCGAGATGAGGAATCCGGCTATTGTCTGCCCACCCTGCTGCTGACGCCACCCCCACCCCACACACCAAAAACCCGCATTCAGCGGCGCCACCCAAGCAACCTGCTGGCCCTACCCCCCACCCACTGGGCGATTTGGCTGGCGAAATTCAGAAACTAATTGCCATTTTGCCCCCAGGCTATGCCACCGCACTACACGGGCAACACCTAAACGATCTCATCGAAATTACCCTGGATTTAGGCCGCCCACCAGAAGCCCGTTTCCGCGGACGCCGCTACATTGAGCTCAGCGAGCACCCCGTCAATACGGATGACCTACAAACCGTGGTCAATCAAATTGGCGCCTTTACCAGCGATAATCGGGCCGGCATACCCGCCACCCTCCACCGCATTAGCGCCATGCGCAATCGCGCCGGCGACGTGGTTGGCCTGACCTGCCGCGTGGGCAAGGCCCTAAGCGGTACTATCGAACCCATGCTGGATTTGATTGAAAGTGGCAAAAGCGTGTTGTTACTCGGCCCCCCAGGCGTGGGCAAAACCACCAAATTGCGAGAAATCGCCCGCCATTTGGCAAACCACCAGCAACAGCGGGTAGTGATTGTAGATACCAGTAACGAAATTGCCGGTGATGGCGATATCCCCCACCCCTCCGTTGGGCGGGCCCGCCGCATGCAGGTAAGCGGCCCAGAGCGACAAAAAGACGTGATGATTGAAGCGGTGGAAAACCACACGCCAGAAGTAATTTTGGTAGATGAAATTGGCACGGAAGATGAAGCCATGGCCGCCCGCACCATTGCAGAGCGCGGCGTTATTTTGGTTGCCACGGCCCACGGAGGCAGCCTGGAAAACGTGATTAAAAACCCCATGCTCAGCGATCTCATTGGGGGTATCCAAACCGTAACCCTGGGCGATGATGAAGCCAAGCGACGCAACAGCCAAAAAACCGTGCTAGAACGCGCCAAGGCCCCCACCTTTGATGTATGTATTGAAATCCGCGACCTAAAACGGCTTGCCGTTTACCCCGATGTGGCCGAAGCGGTGGATCATATTCTCCAGGGCTGGACGATTTTCCCTGAAGTGCGCGAGGTTGACGAACAATCTGGCAGCACCGTTGTGCTCAGCAGCAGTGTTAACGCCCTCCCCCCAGAAGACATCCCCCCCATTGAACTTAATTCGCCAAATATTAATGGCCAACGCGTTACCCAAACCCTTACTGGCCAAGCCCCTGCCAACGCCTTTAGGGTATACCCCTACGGCCTAAGCAAAGATTACATTACCCGTATTTGCGAGCGGCTTAACCTAAACCATGTGGTGGTTACCGGGTCTATCCACGAGGCCAACGCCATGTTGGCCTTGCAAGGCAGTGCACGCCCCGGCAGTAAAATGATGACGCTGGCCAACGATTACCGGGTGCCGGTTACTTTTGTTAAAGCCAACGCCATGCCCCACATCCAAAAGGGCCTGCGCGATGCCCTTGGCTTGGATACCCCCTTACTCGATTTACTGGATGGCGACCAACAAGGCAGCGCCGCCGACAAAGTCAACCCAAGCAGCACAAAGGCCCCTAGCGGCACCCAAGGCGAAGTACAGGCCGCTCTAGAGGACGCTAGAACCACCCTAAGCACTGTGCAAAACACCAGCCAAGCCACCGAAATGGCCCCTCAACGAAGCTACATTCGGCGCTTGCAACACGAACTGGTAGAAACCGAAGGCTACCAAAGCGTTAGCGTGGGCCGAGAACCCCACCGTCGCCTAAAAATATTACCGAAAAACACCTAATCCCTCGGCCACTAGCCGCCGTTAATTTACGCCGTGTTTTAGGTATGGTAGCCCTATTATTATTGCGTTTGGCCGTGTTACCCACGGCACACAGGGGTAACCCTAAACCATGTTTATTACCTTTGAAGGCATTGATGGATGCGGCAAAAGTACCCAAAGCCAATTGGCCGCGGATGCCTTAACCACCCAGTCTATCCCTAACCTGCTAACCCTAAACCCAGGGGGCACACCGCTAGGGCAAGAACTACGCCAAATTTTGCTCCACCACCAAGGCCCCGTGGATGATAAGGCGGAACTACTGCTGTATATTGCCGACCGTGTGCAGCACATGGCCCATGTGGTACAACCGGCATTGGATAACAACCAAATTGTATTATGCGACCGTTTTGCTGATAGCACCCTGGCCTACCAAGGCTACGGACGCGGCATCCCTCGCATCCTAATTGACGAGCTCCATAAACACCTGCTAGGTAACATTCAGCCCACGCTTACCTTTTGGTTTGCAGGCACCGTAACAACCCTACTAAGCCGCGCCCAACAACGCCGCAACCCAAACCAGCAAGCCGACCGATTAGAGCAAGAAAAACTGGATTTTTACCACCGCGTCCACGATGGATTTGCCGCCATTGCCGCCGCCAACCCCAAGCGCGTTATCCAGCTGGATGCCACCCAACCCATCGATGAGCTGCACACCCAGGTA
Source organism: bacterium (assembly GCA_030429585.1). Classification (GTDB taxonomy): domain Bacteria; phylum Cyanobacteriota; class Vampirovibrionia; order Vampirovibrionales; family Vampirovibrionaceae; genus JAUIEU01. The sequence goes on from JAUIEU010000001.1 coordinate 1,143,711, forward strand.
ATGGCGGCCATTATGGCGAAAGGGTTACCCCGTCAACCTCACCCAACACCTGCATCGCCGTGCTAGCGTTGTCACTTGGCACTAAAATGTAATCCGTATTATAGGTAGACAAGGTAAAGACAGGTATTGTTGCTTTCGCCAAAGGCTGAAGCAGGCAAGACAGAATGCCCGTCAAACTAAAATCCAGCACACCTTCTACCTTAAGCAAGGCAAAGGGCCCTTCCTGTTTAGCGGGCCGACTAACCTGTGTTAAAGCAGCACTCGTCATCACACCAGATATTTCATCTGGCGTAACCGTAATCGACATAAAACGAGAACTATCGTTCAACCGAACCATATCTTCCGCAGGCAATTGGCCGGGCAACCACTGCGCTACAAAGTAAGTATCTGGCAAGCAGGTTATAGCTAATGGTAATGCCATTAACACCACACCTAAGAAGCAGATGAGGGTACGGGCGCTTCGTCGTCTTTCGTTTTAGCAGCATCGTCATCCAATTCTGCTTCAGCGGAGGCATCAGCATCACTGGCGTCCTCTGCTTTGGTAACGGCATCAGACTCGTCGTCATCATCCAAAGAGGGGCGCTCTTTCGGGATGTACTCACGGCCTTCGCGCTTGGCTAAAATGCGCTCGTAAATATCTTCCACTTCATCGTGGTCCAAGGTTTCTTTTTCCAGCAGTTCTTTGACTACGGCTTCCATCACGTCTTGGTTGTCTTCTAGCAGGCCACGGGTGTAGTGGTATTGCTCTTCAATAATGCGTTTTACTTCTTTATCAATGGCGGCAGCCACATCTTCGCCATAATTGCGCTCGCTACCAAAATCACGGCCCATAAACACATGCTCGTTTTGCTGGCCAAAGACAACTGGGCCCAATTCATCGCTCATGCCAAAACGGGTCACAATTTTTCGGGCCAAATCGCTGGCTTTGTTCAAGTCATCGCTGGCACCAGTATAGCAGTCATCGTAAATCATCTGCTCGGCAGCACGGCCACCTAAAATCATGGCAATGCGGGCCAGCAACTCTTTTCGGCTGGTGTGGACTTTTTCGTCATCCGGCATGGTCCACGTTAAGCCCAACGCCATCCCACGGGGGATAATACTCACCTTACGCAGCGGGTCGCATTTATCATTCAGCAAAGCCACCAAGGCATGGCCCACTTCATGGTAGGCGGTTAGCTCTTTATCTTTTTCGTTAATCATCCGCGATTTTTTCTCAACCCCAGCCAGCACTTTTTCAATGGCCTGCTCAATGTCGGATTGAAAAATTTCTTCCTGGTGCTTCCGTGCTGCATGTAGGGCGCCTTCGTTCAACAGGTTAGATAAATCCGCGCCTGTAAAGCCAGGGGTGGTTTTAGCCAGCTTTTTTAAGTTGACATCTTTAGCCAATGGCTTGTTTTGCGAATGCACCTTTAAAATACTCTCGCGGCCTTTTAAATCCGGGCGATCGATCATCACCTGGCGGTCGAAACGACCGGGGCGCAACAAGGCGTTATCCAAAATATCAGGGCGGTTCGTGGCCGCCAAAATAATAATGCCGGTGGTGGCATCAAAGCCATCCATTTCTACCAGCAACTGGTTTAGGGTTTGCTCACGCTCATCGTGTCCGCCACCCATGCCCGCGCCACGCTGGCGACCCACGGCATCAATTTCATCTACAAACACAATACAGGGGGCATGCTTTTTAGCCTGTTCAAATAAATCCCGAACACGGCTAGCACCAACACCTACAAACATTTCAACAAAATCACTACCACTAATGGTAAAAAACGGCACGCCAGCTTCGCCAGCAACCGCCTTGGCTAGCAAGGTTTTACCGGTACCGGGGCTACCTACCAACAACACACCTTTGGGCACACGGGCGCCCAATTTTTGGTAGCGCTCTGGGTTTTTTAAAAAATCAACCACTTCTTCCAATTCTTCTTTGGCCTCATCAATACCGGCCACATCGCCAAAGGTAATTTTAACTTTGCTATCCATGTTCATCTTGGCTTTGGATTTACCAAAGCTCATGGCTTGCGACCCACCCGATTGGACGTTTCGGAACAGCACAAAGAAGAACACAATCAGCAGCAACGGCAAAAAGGCAAAGGTGAGTATTTGCAGCCACTGGCCCTGAGCCTGAGGCTCTTGGAAGTTAATGGCAATGTTTTTCTCTTCCAGCTTAGGCAGTAAGTATTGCTCGCGGCCTAACTCTGGCAACTGCACCTTATAAAACCCAAAGCTGGGCTCTTCGCTGGCCGCACTGGCAATGGGCTTGGCCTTGGCCACGTTGCCACTAATGGTAACACTGGCAATTTCGCCGGTTTCCACCTTTTCCAGCAAATCGCTGTAGCTAATAATTTTGGTGGCACTTTCGCCACTAAACATTAGCGTAGACATAAACAATGCCGTCACCAATAACAGGGCTAAAATCCATACACCGGTTTTATGAGAACTTTTCATCGCAAGGGGCTATCCGCTAACAAAAACAAATGACATAAAGACAATTTCCGCAGTCTCTATTGTGCCATACTTTGGCCTAAGGCGACACAACCAGGCGCAGGGTTCCCCTATTTAGCGGACGATACCCGGCGAACATGCCTGCACACGGCCAATATGGGGGGTCGGCGCCCCCAATATGCCCCCTTACATTGCCCCCACTGGCCATATTGCATACAATACAAGGGTACTTACACATGTTTATTCCTGTTTTGGAGACTGTGCGCCCATGGCCGCTGCCTTTTCATCTAGTAACGACCCCTACGCCTTAACCGAGCCCCCAGCCGCTGGCCCCGCCAGCAGCATGACGGCCATGCCCTACACGCTGGCCTATTTAAAAGAATCCTTGCAGGCGGATGACAGCGAAGTGATGGCCTTGGCCAGCACCTTGCGAATGGAGCCCTTTAAAGAGCCCGACACCGGCCAAATGGCCTTTACCTACCGAGAGGCCCAAACCCTGCGCAAAGCTATGGAGCTATACCGCCGGGGCGATAGTTTGAAATCCATCCAAGACTTTTTTGGCGTGAATGAGGCCGATAACAGCCCAGCAGCCATGGTAGCCCAACCCACGGCTATGGCAAACACCCCCCAACAGCGGGTAACCCAACATGCCACCACCCTAAAACAAGGCGGCAAAAGCAACTTGGCTGTGGTGGTAGATAGCATTGCCAATGCCCGCAACGATATTTTAAGCGAAGTGGCCCGCCTAATGGACGATAAACTGGCCGGGCTGGATGAAGTGATTGTGGAGCTCATCCGTTGCAAAAGCGAGAATGACGCCCTAAAGCAAAAAATAGCAAACCTGGCGGAACGCAACGAAACCCTGGAATATGAAATGGGCTGCTTTAAATCCACCGGCTTTGGCTTTTACCGCAAAGTGGGTAGCTAACACCAATTTGGCAATTTTAACGCTTCAGCCTTGTTATAGGGTATGCCCAACGTTATTTTTTAAAAGCCCTGCATACCATTTAAAGGCATTAATATGCTTAATTTATACACTAATTGCTCCTCTCCTCAGTTTGGGATGCCTTTTAAAAGTAACGAGGCACAACAGGCAGTTCGTTTTAGACCTCATCATCGCCCTACAGCTTTAGAAAACACCATGAGACGGTATGTTAATGGCAATACAGCAACGCGAAATAGCCTAGCTAAACAATTCAACCTAATCCCAGTTGATAAATACCCCAAATACAACCAAGCCTTTATTGCTCTCAGTACTGGCGAACAAGACACCCTTCTTCAATGTATGGATGATTCAAACGTGCAATATGACAATACCTTTTTAACCGCTATTGGCATGTTAGACGGTGATGAAAGCACCCAAATTTTTAGCGCATAAAAAGCTTACTAAACAGCGGTTTTAGTTTTTAGCAAGTCGCGGATTTCGGTAAGCAGTACTTCCTCTTTAGGCGGTTCCGCAGGGGCTTCTGGCACAGCCTCTTCTTCTTTGCGCATGTTATTAATGGCGCGCACCATCATAAAGATAACAAAGGCCAAAATCACAAAATCAAAGGCCGTTTGAATAAAGGCACCGTAGTTAATCGCCACGGTTTCTAGCGTGCCATCTTCTAAGGTAGTGGTAGCTAGCGGAAAGCTAAGTTTGCTAAAATCCATACCACCCATAGCTAGGCCAACAGGGGGCATAATCACGTCATCTACCAAACTACTAACAATGGTTTTAAACGATGCACCGATAATAATACCGACGGCCATGTCCATCACATTACCTTTTAGGGCAAATTCTTTAAATTCTTGCATCATGCTCATTGGGGGGTGTACCTCCTGTAAAATTAGGTAAGTATCTAAACAGAAACGTATAGAGGCGCATCATAACGCAAAGATATGGTAGAGTTACCCGCATTATGTAACCCATTAACTAAGGTAACCGCCTAATTATGCTGTTAGATACCCCTATTTGTGACTTTGGTTGGAAAGCCCCCGATTTTTCGCTGGCTGATGTTGATGGCACGCAGCACAGTTTAAGTAGCCTAATGGGAGATAAAGGCCTGCTGGTTTGCTTTATTTGTAACCACTGCCCCTATGTAAAAGCCATTATTAGCCGTTTGGTTAGCGATGCTAACACGCTACAAGCAGAGGGCATTAACGTGGTGGCGATTATGCCCAACGATTACACCCATTACCCCGACGATAGCCCCGAAAACATGCGCCAGTTTGCCGCACAACACACCATGACGTTTCCTTACCTTGTTGACGAGGACCAAGCGGTAGCTAAAGCATACGGGGCGGTATGCACGCCCGATTTTTTTGGATTTAACGCTAACGGCGAGCTGCAGTACCGCGGGCGGTTAGATGACGCCAAGATGGGGGACGCCACCCATCGGCAAGCGGAACTACTAGAGGCGATGCTGCAAGTAGCACAAACCGGCAACGGCCCTACACAGCAAGTACCCAGCATGGGCTGCTCTATTAAATGGAAAAACCTTTAGGCTAAAAAACTGGCGGAGCAGGAGAGATTCGAACTCTCGGTTGGCTATAAACCAACACAGACTTTCCAGGTCTGCACCTTAAACCACTCGGACACTGCTCCACCAAGCGATTGGAACCTGTCATTATCCGTGGTGCTAAGCAATGGGTCAACCTATTTTTTGGGGCATAGCCATACAGCCCATAAACCCATATAACCCGTATGGTTTGTTACTGGTTAGTTACAATTAGTAAATTATACTAAGTATATTGTTTTTATTTTAATATAACTTATTTTTTTAATAAACACGGAGAAGAGACAATGGTTATGAACTTTGGCAATTTTGGGCCACTGATTCCGTATGCAGCTCCCGTAAACAATGTTTTTAACAGCACCCAAATGTGGGGCAGTAACCCATTTTCCGGGCCATTTAACCAAATGCCCGCCACCATTAACTACCCTAATGTATTGTTTTTACCCTTTGGCGGCTCGCCAGTAAACCTACAACCACCAGCTAACCTACTGCAAACCCCTGGCGTTGGGCCTTTCCTTGGTAGCCCTGGCATTTTTGGCAGCCCCTTTATACCGCAATCACAACAATTTGGTGGCCCACCACCCTTTACCCTAAACTTTGGCGCCGCAGGATTCGGTGGACAACAGTTCGGCGGTTTCGGCGGCCAGCAGTTCGGTGGATTCGGTGGACAACAGTTCGGCGGTTTCGGCGGCCAGCAATTCGGTGGATTCGGCGGCCAGCAGTTCGGCGGTTTCCCTGGCCACTTTGGCGGGTTCCACGGTCAGTTTTAGGGCACCCCTAAACCCACTATAGCGCCCAGTGCCCACCAACCGATTTGAATAACAACGCTTACACTGCGCATATACAACCGATATTGTTTTGCCTGTGCTGGGTAACAATACCGTTGCAATGCATCCGATTATAGCAACTCTTTCCCTTATTTTGTTTTTATTTTGATAAGAACAAAACGAGGATTTTGAGAGTGTCGATGATGTCTGGCTTTGGGCCGCTAATACCCTATGCAGCCCCCGTAAACAATATTTTTAACAGCACCCAAATGTGGGGCGGTAATCCATTTTCTGGCGCGTTTAACAACATGCCAGCCTCTATCAATTACCCCAACGTATTGTTTTTACCTTTTGGGGCGTCGCCAACCAATATTCAACCACCGTCTAACCTATTGCAAACCCCAGGTATTGCCGGGTTCTTTAATTCGCAAGGGATTTTTGGCAACCCTTCCATACCGCAATTCCAACAATTCGGCGGGCCACCACCCTTTGCCTTAAACTTTGGTAACCAACAGTTTGGCGGGTTCCCTGGCCAGTTCGGCGGGCAACAATTCGGCGGATTTGGTGGTTTCGGCGGACAGCAATTCGGCGGTTTCCCCGGTCAATTCGGTGGCTTCCCAAGGCAATTTGGCTAAACACTAGCCACAAAATTTTATACCAGCTTAACCGCTTGGCGCACCGTCGCTAGCACATCAGCGGCTTGGGCCCTCGCCTTTTGTTGGCCTTCTGCCAACACGGCCATTACCTGGCCCTTATCATTGGCAAAGGTAGCCCGGCGCTCTCGAATCGGTTTTAACAGCTCATTGATAACCTCAGTGAGCTGTTTTTTACATGCCATACACCCGCGCTCTGCCGCCTGGCATTCCTTCGCCACAAGGGCTTGTACCTCGGCATCGGCAAAAAGCTGATAATACGGGTACACCACCTGGCAAGCAGTGGGGTCGCCCGGGTCGGATAGTTTGACACGGGCTGTATCCGTAATGGCGCCTTTTAGCTTTTTAGCCGTTTCTTCCGCTGTATCGCTAAGTAAAATGCCATTATTGTTAGATTTACCCATTTTGTTGCCATCTAAACCCATTAATAAGGGGGTTTCCGTTAGTAACGGGCGAGGTTCGGGGAATAAATCTGTTTGATACACGTGGTTAAAGCGTCGGGCAATATCGCGGCTAATTTCTAAATGGGCTAATTGGTCTTTACCCACCGGCACCTTATCCCCCAACATGGCAAGGATATCGGCGGTTTGTAAAATCGGGTAACCCAACAAGCCGTAGTGTAAATCGGCGCTGGGGTCTTTCACCATGTCTTTTAAGGTGGGGTCATTTTCTACCCACGGCAAGGGCACCAACATGCTTAGCAGCAAATGTAGTTCGGCAATTTCTGGGATTTGAGACTGCACGTAAATAGTAGATTGCTCGGGGTCGACGCCACAGGCCAGCCAATCCAGCACCATCTCAATGCGGTTCTCCACCAGGCTATCGGTTTGGTCATACTTCGTTGTTAAGGCATGCCAATCGGCCACCATAAAGTAGCAATCGTAGGTAGGCTGCATGGCCACCCAATTGCGCAACACCCCCATATAATGGCCCAAGTGCAGGCGCCCTGTGGGTCGCATGCCACTCATAATTCGTTGCCGTTGTGGTTGCCCTGTTGTCGTCATTGCTACGGTATCTTCCTTAAAACATCAGTGCATTATAAGCAAAACGAAGAAAAAACACTGCCAAAAAGCCGAATGCCCACAACACACGTTGCAGGCATCCAACAGAATCGTTAAGCCAAAGGCTACCTTACAAAGAGGAAGCGGATAAAGGAAATTAAGCCCATAAAGGCAAGGATACCAATGGCAATCCAGGCCCACATGGGTAAATCGGTACTTTTTACCAGCTTGGCTTCGCCAGGCTCCATAAATTTAGCTTGGCCATCTTTTACCAAAATGCCACTGCTAATGGAAAGGTCGTCGTTAATAACCGCAATGTTACCGGGGGTCATTTTACCAAACGCCTTATCGTCATTTAACAGGGCCGTTGTTTGTAACAGGCCATTATCCGTTACCCCATACAAGGTAAGGATAACTTTATCCGTATTCCACGGGTTAATCAGTTCTTCCATAACGCCCTGGTGGCTGGCATACATCACGTTGGCAATATCCGGGGCCGCCTGCTCATCATCCGCAGGGGTTAAGTTGCCATTTTGTACCAAGCGTTTGGTTTTGGTATCCAGCTCATCCAACAAGGGTTGGCGCTGGCCACTGCCCACCACCACCAGGTGGTTTTTCTTCTGGGCATCCGTCAGGGTATCTGCCGTGGCCACATCTAGCAAAATACCATGCTGACTATCCGATACACGGCCAAAGCGATTAGCGATAGCAAGCATCAAGTTCACATCGGCATCGATAGGGTTATTAGGCAGTACCAAGGTCACATCCCGAAAATCCGGGTGCAAGGCAAAGGGAAAGGCACCATCATTAATCAGGCCCACATCTGGCAAGGCCGCCTTTAATTGGCCGGGTACTTCAAAATAGCTGGTGTTATGCACCGTGCCCCACACGTGGACATCGGTGACAAACTTACATAGGTCTACTTTATCGGGGAATAAGTAGTACTGAAATTCCAAATCGTTATAGGTAAACAACTCGCCAGCAGGTATTTCCACCACGGTTTCTACCATGTTTTCGCCATTTCGGTTACTTAGGGGCAGGCTTTTTAAGCTATTACCATTCAGCTTCACTTCCAGCTTGCTTTGCTCGCTGCTTAGCTGAGAACTATAGCTATACACCAAATGCAGCTTAATGGTGTCTTTACCCGCCACCAACACATCCGGCATGCGCTTTACTTTGTGGATAATGGGTTGTGCGGTAAAGCCTCGGCTGGTGAGGGTTTCTAAACCAAGCTGTTGCAGGCTGGTTTCGCCTGTAGCAGCAATAAAGCCAGGCCAGTTGCGGTACTGGCTTGGGTTTTGGCCAGGCAACTGTTTTACCACCACATAGTTGCCGGTTAGCAATTGGTGGTGGGGCTTACGAGAGACCATTTGGGCTGCCTTAAGCACCGCCTCTGGGGTGGCACCCGTAACCACTAGTACCGTTTTATCCGCATGGCTGGGGTGGGGCAGTAATTGCAGCACGCCATCTTCTGGGGCCACCGCTTGGCCATTAGGCAAGGTAAACTGGCTGCCGCTCCACTGTACTTGCAAAGGCAAGCTCGTTACATCGGCATTTTCGGTAGGGGTACCTACCACCACCAGGTTATTGTTTTGGTTAAGGCCACCACTGGCCAAGTGGGCATCCATGCTGCGCCAACTAGCCGCCTGACCTAAAGATGTAGCCACAGTAGCTGCCGCCCGCAAGGTAGCAGCAGACGCATTGGTGGGCACATCATAGGCCACATTTAAGGCACCATAGGCCAAGTCATCTAAAAAGGGGTATGGGTATAAGGTGAAGTTAGGGGTGCTTTTCTTCAGTTGGTAATCCAGGGCCAATTTGGTTTCTGGCAATAGGGTCGTCCACAATTCCGCGCTAAAAGGGTCTTCACACTTATAAGTGTAATGCTGATTTACATCAAAGGTTAAGGTGTTGTAATCCTTTAAAATATCCGTAGGGATAGGCACTTTAAAGGTAGTGGGCTCAATATTGCTGGCATCTAAGCGAATGGTTTTTACAATGCGGTTATTAACCGACACATTCAGGCTAGAGCGCTCTGGTAATAAGCCTGGCGAATGCTGAAAGGTAACCATGACATGGGAGCTGGATTTAATATCCCACGCCTTAGGTTTGGTAAAACTGTAGTTACGAAAACTACGCACGGTTTTTAAGGTGTAGCCTTCTTTATCGCCCAAGTGCTTTAAGCCCAACTGTAATTGACCGCTACTGCTACTGGTCGCCACCACGTCTGCCTCTTTGGCGCCTGTCACGTTGCGGTCAATATTGCCTGCCATAAGCTGGGCATTGGCCGTTGGGGCCAGCATGGCCGGTAACAGGGTTAGTGCCGTAAACAGCAGTAACATGGCGGCCGCATAAACCCGACGCACCATGGGGGCAAAAACGAGAGACGTGAATGATGGAAAACGCATCATGGAAAATATCCTTAAAAACCGTGAGAGAAAGAAAAACAAAACACTGTAGCGAGCAACCCGCAGGGCTAGCCTTTATTGCCGCCAAACAAACCAAACAGCCACCGCAGCAGGCCAAATAGAATGGAGACGATTATCCAAAAGAGGATGCTACCCACCACAAACGAGATAATGGTGTGCATCTGTACCCAGGCCGTAACAGAAGCCAGCGGGCCAAAGGTAAGCACCGGCCAAATTAAGCCAAATACAAAGCCAATAACGTGGCTAATAACGGGTAGGCCTACAAACCAAGTAATCACACCGCGGATAATATCTAATACCCAGTTTAAGGGGGCGAAAATAGGCCAAGTTAAAAACGAAAACACACAACCACTGGCTGGCGTTGCTGCCGAAGGCCCGGCACCAAAGGTGTTATGCATATTGGCAAAGGCCAAGGCAATACCATGGTTACCACCCACAGGGGCGTTAGCGCTATGGATAATTTGGGCGGATTCAATATCAGCAAACCGATCGTCGCTCGTTAGCATCGCCGCCAAGGTGTCATAGCCTGCATCATTATTAACGGCCAACAAACCAACCGCTGTGCTGGGTATTTTGCCGCCCTGTTGCCACTCCGGCGCAAGGCCACCACCCATTAACACGGTAGAGTTGCCCTGAGCAGGGTGCAGCAAACGAACCGTATTGCCCTCACTCCACTGCACCGGCAACGTTTCCATCGTTCCGGAAGCGGTTAATTTACCCAGTGCTAGTATAGGGCCGCTATTCGGCAGCACATCGTCTCCATTAAGGCTCGCATTAAATTGGTAGCCTGCGGGGGCATCGCCCATGCGGCCCAAACGGTTAGCCAGCGCCAACCACGCCTGCCAGGCCGATGCACTCGGTGCATTATCGGCAAACACCAAATGCGTATCTTTCATATCCATTTGGTGGGTGTAAGGAAACCCTGTGCTATTAAGCAAACCAACGCTGGGCAAGCGGCTCGCCGGGCTGCCATTAATCTCAAAACGGGTATCGTCGGTAAAAATTTTGCCCCAAGCGTTATCCACAAAGGTGTCCACGCAAAAACCGTACTTATCCGGCATCATGTGGAACTGGGCAATAAGGGTATTGTGGGGCTTTAGCAATTCTGTAGGGATGGCAATGGTGGCATGTGTTTTTTCTGCACCAGCTTGGTTGGTTAGCGGAATATTGGCAATAGAGCGATCGTTCAAGCGCCATTCTAAAGACGAGTACCGAGGGTTAAGCCCAGGCGCGTAGCCATACGCCACCTGTAAATTAGCCGTCGCACCACCTGCCTGTAAATCACTCACCACCGGGATATCAAATTGAATAGGCGGCGCAAATAGTTTTTCGACATACTGGTCGCCAAAGCCTAGCTCGGCAAAGGATTGGCTTTGGGTATTAATGTAACGTGGTTTAGGTACGGAAGGGGCATTGGCCTGCCAATTAGCGGGCACCAATAGTTCTTCTGCGTCTCGCTCGGTAGCAGTGCCGCTATGGGCCAAGTAATTAACCGCATTTAATAGCCCTTCCGACGTGTTGGCACTAATCAGCAAAATGCCGTAACCCGGCTCGCCAGGTTTGGCCACCAAACGCACAACCGCTTGCTTACCACTCAACGCTTGGCCATTACTGCCCACCCATTGGTTACCCTGCAAAGTGGCGCCGCGCACGGCCTTGCCCCAATCTGCAATGGCGGGTAATTGGCCAGGGGTCGCCATCATAATGACATGGCCAGGGGTATTTAAAGCAGTATCCACCGCCGTGTGAACCTGAGGGGTCAGCTCTAAATCTCGGCCAGCTTGGCCCAACGCTGCTTGCAAGCGCGCAGCAGCGGTTACCGTGGCGTCATCCACCTGCTGGGTAGGCACCACATAGTGAATAGCCGGTTCATCAAAAGCTTTGCCATCAATCAGTGGATTCGGAAAATCCGCCAAAGATAGCGCCAAGGGTTGGCGTTGATAGGTAAAGTTAATGGCGGTATCGTTTAGCACATTTGTCCATAACGATGCATCCACCGGGTCTTCGCATTTATCCGTATAGTGCTGTTCTACACGGAATTTAAGAATATTGTCTCGTCTTAAGCCACTTAAGGGGATGGTAAGGGTGCTTTGCTCGGCATTGGCACGGGTTAAGGAGATGCGCCTTAGCTGTTTGTCATTCAAAATCACTTCTAAATGAGAGCGATGTGGAATAAGTTGCGCCGAATGCTGAAAAACTAACGCCAAGTTAGATTGGCTAACCCGCCAACTTTGGGGCACGGTAAAGGCTATCTCTCGTTGAGACGACACCGTCGGCAAGTAAATAACATCTTCTATTGCCAGCTGTTTTAAGGGCAGGGCCTTCGTTAGGGCATTCGCAGGTGCTGTAACCCACGCGGCAACAGCGGTTAGTACAATCACTAGCCAAGTAAACGGTAGGTACCATGGTCGATTCATAACAGCGGCTGCGCCTATCACTATACGTTAATAAAAACCCACTAATCTGGGCATTATACCAACCAAACCGCAAAGGGGGGAGGAATTGACGGAATCTCATCCACTTATTTTATTTAGGCTAGCTAAACATACCAGCCTTAGCGCCTAACAGCCTTGTGTTACAACCCATAAAAAAAACCCGAGGGCCAAGGTACACTGCAAACAATACAGGTACGGTAGCCGCCCGGGTGTGTCGGTCGGTATAGTGGAGGTTATTTGGGATTTAATTGGGTGTTGTCGGTATGTTTAAAATTCTCGGTTGTCTCGCTAAACACATTTATCAAGGTGTCTTAGCGTGTTTAAGTGTTTAGGCATCTACCGCTAGCCAGTAGCCAAGCAGGGGCCCCGCCACGGGTGGCGTTGTCTCTCTCATTCTCAAATAGTCGATGTACTCTTTATCTCCGGTATCGCTTAGCCACGGCATAAGCCCACGGGGCATAAATAGTGACGGTAGTGGTTAGTGTTAAGGCAGGTTGCTATAGGGCTTACACGCCCAATGTTTAGATTGTTTTAGCCTATTAACAACATTAGCAACCAAAGCCTTTAACTAATGCACGGGTCGCAATCGCTACCACGGTGTTTTTTATGCTTGTAGGCATCGTGCTTTTTACCATAGTGAACATTCGCAAAATATTTTTCTGCTCCCTCTCGGCTTAGGTGCTCGGCATCAAAATCCTTGGCGGCACCGTCAATATCTTCTCGAGATAGGCCCGCATCACCGCCATCATCAATGGCATTACCAAGGGCAGCACCCGCTGCACCTGCACCTGTCGCACCAGCCAAACCAGCCAGCAAGGTAGCACCCCAGGCCGTTCCGCCAGCCGTTACAGCACCGGCGGCTGTTGCGCCTGCGGCACTGGATAGACCCAGCGAACTAAAGGCTGCTGCGCCACCTGCGCCTAATGCGGTTGTCATGGCGCCACCAATAATGGCAGGCAGGGCAAAGGCACCGGCAATTGCCAAGGGCACCCCGATAATCCACGCCCATTTAGAATGATTATCGTGCTTATGACTATAGTTTTCTACCAAAATATCTGAAGCACGTTGGATTTGGTCGCCATCATAATCTTTACCAAAATGATGACTGGCAATAGAACGTACTTTCGCCTCGTCTAACTTTTTACCAAAGCCTAAAAAGCCGCCATTCGTTTCCTCTCTCAAGTCATTTAAAAACGCTTTATTAGTGCGCATTTGGTTTAGCACTTCGCCCACACCACTGTGGGGTGGCTGCTTTTCATACGTTTTTTTAACAAAGGCTTCCATTTTTTCGCCATGGCCGTCTTTGCACTTCTTTTTTCGTTTTGCCTTTTTGCCTTTGGCTTGCGCCAACAGGCTTAGCAGCAATAAATCCTGAACGCCGCCGGCAGCCATGCCATTAGGTCCAACGAACATATCGCCACCGCCAAAATAGTTTTGGGTACGGTTATCGTATGCATTAACACCAAGCATGTTCCGTGCTACCGAACCTGCCCCTATAGCAGGGCTATGACTAACGGTAGACCGGGTATGGCCTGTATTAATGCCGCCCCCTTCGACAATATTTCCCATTATCCTAACCTCTCCTTGTTCTCTCTACTAACCGATGTGTGTCTCTCTCTCCGTGATGGCTCCAATCCATCAAGATTCCATATAAATTAATGGTAATTAACCCTGTAACACTTACCCTAGAAGGTTTAACCTACCGCCACCGGGTACCCCACCAGCCCAACTAGGCCGAGTATACAGATAACCTGGGTGTGGGTATTGGTCGTAAACGTGGCCATAAAGCTCCGGATTATCCCGAAACACGCTGGCCTGAAACTCGTTTGGGGCACCCCACATGAAAAAATCCTGATTATCTCGCAGGGTTGCCGTTACCGTAAACGGGCTATAAGGCTCACGCGGGTCTCTTACAAAGGCATTGTTTGCCATAAACGGGTTAGCCGCCATATTACCGGCACCCAGGCCGCCAAAGCCACCTACATTGCCTGCAAACAAGCCACCGCCAAACTGCCCTGGTAGCAATCCGCCGCCGAAACCGCCCATATAAGGATTAACCCCATATCCGTTTACGGCATTTAATGCGCCTAATGCTGCTAGGCCTAAAACGCTCATCGCGTTACTCCCCCAAGTGTGTATCTCGTGTGTTGTCTCCTGGCACGGTGTAGATTGCTAGGCTCCCCTCTAACTGAACCTGTTTGCCGAAAGCGGCAAGCCAACTACGGTGTGCTGTGTGGATAAAACCCAAGGCAAGGATTTTGATGCCAGCCCGCCCTACAAACATTACAAATTAGTTACAATCCTGGCGCTGCAGCCCATTGCCCTGCCCAGGCGACAGATGTAACAGGAAAGAAACAGTTTTAGCCTAAAAACAAATACATATTATATAAATAGTATCAAAAATAGCATTCATTCATCATTACTATAACGATTCTTTGTAAATATGCCATTGCCACATGCCCCCATTTACCCTTTAATTAACAGTGTATAATTGTATGCGCAACAATATGGCTTCAGGGGTTTTCTATAACCCAAGTCGCCATGTAACGCCATCCGCTTTAAGTGGCCGCCTACTGTTTATGTTGTTAAGGTTTAATTTAGGTGTCTTTTGTCCAGCCCTAGCATACAAGGCCACCCTGGCCATTGCCAATAGCCAAGTCGCTAGTTCTTGTACTAACTACACTTAATCCACCTTCTCTACATAAACTCCCTTAATTTTTGCTCTCCCCTTAACTCAACCCCCTGCAAGGTTTGCCCATGATTACTGCCATAGCCACACGCGCCGACCAAAAAACCAGCACCACAGCAACCACCAGCCCCACGGCTGCCCCCGCCTTTAGCGCCACCGTTAACATGGCCAGCATGGATACGGTTCGTTTTGGAAAAACTTCTAAAGAGCTAGAGCTTAAAGGGCCTGTAAAAAAGGAAAAGCGAAAGAGAACTAGCAAGAAGCCAATACCTGTTGCCACAAGTAGGTTAGTAGAAACAAATGATGGTAAAACAGATGCTATTCTTGCCATTAATAATAAGGAACTAAAAAGAAACCCTAAGCTTAGACATCAGCTAGGAATTAAGAGGACAAGAAAAAAACATACTCCTATTGTTTCTGCAACCCCCGACTCACGCTCCCCCATCTTCGTTAATATCGAGGAATTAAGCGATAACAAAAATGTACAAGCGGCATTTAAAAAACTCAAACCCGTTAGACGAAAGTTTTTTCCAACCACTGCAGATAAAGTTGCAATAATTGGTGATAAGGCAAACGTAACGTTTGATGAAGCCAGCGCTGGCTTTGGGAACGGCCTATTTACTTTGTTAACCAAAGGGGCAAACGTTATTAAAAAAGGGGCTACGTTGGTTGACGAAAACCTTGTAAAACCAACCATTGCATCGATTAATCACCTAGCAGGAAAAACTACCTTGTTACCTGCAACTGTTACTACTAAAAAACAGAATGGAGCGCCGTATGCATTACCTGTCTTAGGTATAGGCACAATGATGCTTGCCACCGCTTGTGGTGACAACCCTAACCCATGCGAAATAGGCTCTGGTCTAGAAGGTTGCCCGCCAGACAGCGTTATTAGTCCGGTAGACACAACCGTAGTACCCGTGGATACAACCCATGCCCCTCATAGTTCTGGCTACCCATTAACTATAGAAGATTACGCAAGAGACGATATTAGTGATTCTGGCCTTGCCGATGGTTACAGTACCTCAGGGGGTATGCCACCTGCTAATGATTATGGTAATAACGCTACTATCGCTAATGAAGCTGTTCGAAGCAAAGTTATTACAAACGTAGCCACTCAACTAGATCACCAAGGCATTAATAACCCTACTACATTTGCTAGAGGTATTGCGACAGACACTAAACTACAAAACGTGGTTAACAATGACCCATTAATGATGCAGCAGCTTATTGCCGGGCAAAGTCACTTGTCTGAAATGTCTAAAGAAGCTGGTGAGCTTATTTTAGACAAACTAGAGAATGATAATATGGTTCTTCTTTGGGAGGGTGATCAGCTTGGGAATAAGACCTACAATATTAGCACTGGTGGTAATTTAGCCCAGACATACCGTGGCGCTGGCCCTAACGGAGAAGATGTGCTTGTATTTAAGCCAATCTTCCAAAAAACATCCGGCGTAAACTTTTACCCCACCCTCATTAATGAAATGTTAGAAGCGGAAGCACCATCACCTGTTACTGGCAGATCTGGACAAGATTCTCAGCTGGTATTAGGCGACCTATATCAATTATCCAATTCCGCCGGCTTCCCTGAAGTAGTTAGAGATGGAACACCGCTCGGAAATGTTGAAAATAACGAAATGGTTGGTATTTACCATAATGGTGCCTTTAATACGGATACCATTGAAAATACCTTAGGTGGCAAATACTATAATGATGGCCTTGCATTAAGCCCCCCTGCTGGACAATATGGGCATATTAACACTTATATAGAAAATGTTAGTGCAACCAACCCAAGTCACCCTAACGTCTCTCATCAAAACTACGGCAGCTTTGGTAAAGCGTTATATAACACTTTTGTAGGACACCAACCCCATAATGGTGGCTATAACACGCAAAGCCTAAACGATGCTATTGGCGCTGTTCATCATTTCTTTGATGACAAAAAATTCTGTATACCATTTAATAAAAACTTACAATAATAGTTAAAGTTAATTTACTACCATGGGCAACCTTGCAAAGTTTGAGCAGGAGTACAGCCATTATTTTGTGTACTACCACTAGCGGCGCCAACGCCGCCGGCTTGGGCACCAATGTAACTGTTGCCTGCACCACTGGCCGTCATGGTATCTGGGGCCACATAGGCCACCGTGGTGGGCTCGGCTTGGGTAGCTACATCGGCTTTCATCGTGGTTACGGCGGTATCCACGCTGCCACCAAAGGTGTTAATAGCAGCCATAACCCCCACACTTACTAAAGCCAGCACCAGGGCATACTCTGCCATGGTTTGGCCCATACTGGCCCGCACACGGGGCATTGCTAGGGGCTGGGCAATCGGTAATAGGGTCACCATGGGGTAGGCCTCGTCTAGGGTTTAAGGGGTTACATGGTGTGGGTATCGGCACCCTAGCCACTTTTTGTAGCCATATATAAACACTTGTAACAAAAATTTAATTGTTGGTTTAACCCACCGATACCCTGCCTAAGCAAGCACAACCTATAGGCGGCCCTTATGCCCTATCATTCTACCAGTAAGCCTTACCGGCCCCGTGGCCAAGCATTGGTAGAATACGCCCTGATTATTGCCCTCATCGGTGTTGGTTCCATCTTAGCCCTACAATCCCTAAGCCAAAGCGTGGATACCACCTTTACACAATCCACAAGCGCCATAACATCCGCAACAACCGCTGGTAACAATTACCGGATGGCCCAACCGCCACCCACCCCATAACCAATCTTACTTATTTGTTCTTACCCTCATTCACGAAAGGTCCCGCACTATGCGCCAGTCTAAGCAAACTAAAAAACCCGCTAAAGGCCAAGGCCTTGTGGAATACGCCCTAATCATTGCCCTGGTGGCCGTCGGCTCTATTGTGGCCCTGCAAAACCTAGCTACAGGCGTCGATGATGCCCTAACCAGTTCTACCACTGCTATTGATGCTGCTGTAAGCCCAGCTAGCAATACTCATGCTACTAATTAAAACTTAACACCGTCTAAGTCTAATTATCATTATGACTAGTGGTAAACAGTCTAAAGCCGAAGGTACTGCCTTCGGCTTCGGTGCTGTCTACAAATACTTCGCCATCGTGGTGTTTTTCAATAGCGGTTTTTACCAAGTGCAGGCCTAGGCCCGTGCCTTTAATCGTATGCACGTCATTTTCCACCCTAAAAAAGCGATCGAAAATTTTAGGCAAATACGCCTTGGGGATGCCAATGCCGTTATCCTCTACCCGAACTTCAATAGCAGGGCCATTGTCGGCCGTATCCACCATTTCGGCGCGCACCTTAATTTTGCCGCCCTGTTCCGTATATTTTACAGCATTGCTTAACAAATTGCGCATCACACGCTCAATACTTTCGCTGTGCACCCACACCTGGGGCAAATTACTTTCAATATTGGTGCTCATAGTCAGCTCTTTTTGCTGAGCCAACACCTTAAAGCTTTGCACCGTTAAGTTAATAATCGGGGTAATATCCTGCTCATCCTTGATTAGCTCGTCGCCTTCTTCCAAGCGAGAGAAATCCAGGATATCGTTCACCATTTTCTTCAGGCGATCGGTTTCGGTATACAGGGTATCCATAAACTCAATGCGGGTATCTTCGTCTAAGTCATCGCTATGGTGGTACAAGGTGTCCACATAACTTTGGATCGTGGTTACTGGGGTGCGCAGTTCATGGCTAACATTGCTAATAAAGTGGGTTTTTAGACGGTCTACTTCCGCCTCTTTCGTAATATCTCGGGTGGTCAGCACAAAGCCTAGGTCGTTCCCGTCCGCATCCTGAATAGTGGCCACAGACACATTCAGCGTCCGCTCCGGCATCTCCACCTGATGGGCAAACACGGGGGCATCCGGCTGGCGAATATGGCGTTTATAGTCATCTAGCAAGGTTTCAAAGGATTGTTGCCCGTCCTCGCTCACGTATTCGCTTAAGTTTCGGCCCAGCAAGGCGTCCTCGCTGGTAACGGATAAGTGCTGGCACCCACTCGGATTCATCATCATAATATCGCCGGCGTGGTTTACCACCACCGTGCCATCCGCAATACTTAGCAGTACTGCCTCAAATTTATTGCGCTCAATGGCAATGGTATCCAGGTTTTGGTCTTCATAAATCCGCAGGCGCATGCTCATATCATTAAAACTTTTGGCCAGCTCACGCAATTCGCCCCACAGGTTTTTTTCATTAATCCGAAAACCAAAATCCCCGGTGGATAAACGCTGAACCCCCTGCAGCAAGCGTTGTAGGTGCTTTTGCAAAAACACGCTATTAACAAATACCGCCAACACGGTTAGCAACCAAGCGCTGAAAAACACAATCAGCAGCATGGTGCGGGTACTGGTAGAAATATCATCCACCGTGTCGCCCGTCATGGTGATGCTAACCGTACCCAGGTATTGGGGGCGCATGGCCTGGGTACTGGGCAACTGAAGGCGCGCTGTAAAGGTACGCTGTTGGGCCTTATCCCGGGCACTGGCCTGGATATCCCGGTTTTCGTAAATAAGGTTGCCTTCGGTATCGTAAAATTCTACCGACACCAAATCGCTGTGCTCGTCTAGCATGCGGTCCACAAATTGTTTAATTTTTATTTGAGGACTAAGCGGGGAATTAACTCGGTCCACGGCGCCACTGGCCACAATTTCTGCCACTAACGAGCCAAATTTATCGTAATGGGTGTTAAGGGAACGGGTATATTGGCCATACAAAAACCAGGCCACTACCAAAAACAGTAGCGAAACCAAGCTAATAAGGATGATGGAAACCCGATTTTCTGCCGCCAGCATAAGCGTTGTTGCGCCTGTGGCCTTTCCCGCACACACAATAAAGTATTGCTATTTTCGCCTAAGCAAGCATTAACAGCAATGGGGTAACGTAAATCAAAACCACTGGATATTTAATAATGTACTAAAGATTATGTGTATATTTTGACGGGGGCTAGCCCCCGTCACCCCCATTGGGAACAAGATGTTCCCAAACCCTCCTTAAGGGTTGACAGGTAATTTAAGGACGCTTGCTGGGCGCCTGCCCAACAGCGGCTGCGCTTGCCAATGTATTAGCATCTCGGGCAATGCTCACCCGCTGATTGGTCTGCTGGGGTGTATTGCTGCCGCAATATTACACCCTGCACCGGCTTCAGCCGCTACTAAAATTAGCATGGCAAGCATAAGACATTAAATAATAACAACCTTAACGCCATTACCTTCAACTCGCTTAAGCAAGTTAGTCGATTTTTTGGAACATGTAACCTATACCGCGAGCGGTTAAAATCAGCTCTGGGTTGGTAATGTCGTTTTCCAGCTTGGCACGCAGGCGGCTCACGTGTACATCCACCACACGGGTATCAATGCGATGATCCGGTGGGTAAGACCACACGTGCTGCAAAATCTCGCTACGCGAAAAGGGGGTACCGCTACTGCCCATTAGCAGTTCTAACAGGCTAAATTCCATGCCGGTTAAGCGGATGCGCTCGTTTTTCTTAAATACTTGGCGCTTGCTGCGGTCAATTTTAATATTGCCCACCACCAGCACGTTATTATCTTTACCGGCACCATTGCTGCTGCCAGCATTGGCCATACGGCGCAAAATAGCTTTAACGCGGGCTTCTAGCTCTTTAGGGCTAAAAGGCTTTACCACGTAATCATCGGCGCCCAGCTCTAAGCCGGTAATGCGCTCGGCCACATCGCCTAGGGCGGTTAAAATAATAATGGGGGTTTCATGGCCTTGGCGAATCTCTTTTGTTACGCCATACCCATCCATTTTAGGCATCATAATGTCTAAAATAACCAAATCTGGCGAAAACTTGTTAAACACCTCAACGGCCTCTTCACCATCACCAGCGGTTTGAATTTCGTAGCCCAGCATTTTAAAGCGGGTTTCCAAAATCCGGCGGATGCTGGCCTCATCATCCACAATGAGTACTTTTTTGCCAGCAAACGAGGGTTGCTTGGCGTCGATGGTTTTATCAGAAGCGGCAGGGCTCAAGGTTCCAATTTCCTATCATTAAACCCGATGGATGAATCAACCATTACGGGGTACAACGTGGCAATTCAGGCAAGTTTTCATGGACTGGTTGCCACCCTATCCTAGCGAAGAATAAGGGATGCTTCATCATACACAAGATGTAACATCTCGTAAACGATAGAATTTTTGACTCGTGGCACACTCTATACCGAGGGTGTTGTGACCTTGGCTTCAGGGGTTTGTGGCGGTGCCGCCGTATCAGGCGTATCCAGCTCTAGCCCTTCCGGCCCTAGCACCTTTAATACGTCGCCTTCCACATGGATGGCCACAGGAAAGTTACCGACTCGCTCGTTTAGGGTGTTTTTCACCTCTTCTAAGCGATGGATCACGCTATTAGCGCCGCCACCCGTGGTAAATTGCTTAGACAGGTTTACAATAACGCTACCATCATCCGCCTTGGTTACCCCTAGCAAACGTGTCCCTTTAGGGATTTCGCTGTACAGCCCTTGTTCGGATTCTGCCCGATTTGGGCCTTTTAGAAGCTCTTGCAAAGCATATTCCACACTAATCGGGGCATAATCTTGCGGCATGGCGCGGGTAACATTAACGGTGACTACTTTTTCTCCCGCTAGCTGGCTAAAGGCCACCTGTACCGGCTGGCCCGCTACCGCCGTGGTGCCAGGCGCTGTGGAAGCGGTGGTGGCGGTGGTTACCTCTGGTTTGGTGGGCACCTTAGGTTGTTGCAACCACATGGCCACTAAGCCAAATAACACGCTACTGCCCATTAGCACCAACGCTAACCGAGAAATGGTTTTACCCACCGATGACGTATGTGGTGATTTAGGCGATGAGTGGGCGGGCATGGTATATAGTCTCCGAAACGTTTGATATGATTGGCTTAGCGCTAATACAAGCTTAGCACACATTCAGGTGAATTTCATGCGATGCGTAGGTAGCCGTTAGGTGGGTAACCACACCGTAAAGCAGCTTCCTTGGCCTACTGTACTGGTAACGGTTAGCTCGCCCTTGTGGCGGGCTACAATTTGCCGAGATAGGTATAGCCCCAACCCGCTACCACTACTGCGCACTTGCCGCGTACCTTGGGCAAAACGCATAAACAGCTTGGGGATATCGTCTGGCGGGATGCCGCGGCCTGTATCTTCCACCGCAATGGCAATACCTGCCGGGGTGGTTTTAGGGTTAAAAGGGTGCGGGGCAACGTCTACCCGAAGCGTAACGGAACCGTTTGCCGGGGTATGTTGGATGGCATTGCCCACCAAATTCGTAATCACACGTTGCAGCTCTTGCTTATCCCCCGTAACAGGCGGCAGCTCCTTCGGCGCCAGCAACGTCAGGGATTTTTCTTTACTGGTTGCCATGGCCTGCAACTGATTAAGCACCTGCTGGCATACCGCTGCCATCGGTACTGGCAACCGTAGCAACTGTTTTTGGCCACTCTCGTACTTATAAATATCCAACAGCGTGTTCACCAACGAGAGGAGGTCCTGGTTATTGGTCACCAGCATGCGGGCCAGTTCAAGTTGTTTCTCATTCATAGGGCCTACTGCCCCATTGGCCATTAGCTCTAAGGTTTGGATGGCCGCCAAAATAGGGACCCGCAAATCATGGGTTAAGGTGGCGACAAAATCTTCCCGTAGGCGTTCTTCTGCCTTTCGGCGAGTGAGATCTCGCACAATAAGCACCCACGCCGGGGATTCTGGCACTTGGGTACCGTTGGCCTTTACCTGGGCCGCATTCGCCAAGCAGGATAACCCCACTTCCACCGGGCGCTCGCCAATGCGCGCTTCTATTAAATCTTCCTCGCCAGTGCGGGCGATTGTCCAAAAATCCGCCTGGGCAGCGTCATGTTTTACAGGGGTTAGCCAACCATTAATATGCGGAAATGCCTCGCCAGCACCGCTAACCCACTCTGCCATAGTGGGGTTTACACTCAACACCTGGCCATGCTCTGTTACCGTCACAATGCCATCCCCACTGCCGCGTACAATGGCATCTAAATGGGCTAAGGCCTGCTGCACGTCCTGGGTGCGCTCTTCCACAATGCCTTCTAACTGCTGGTTATACTGGGTTAAGGCATCCTGGGCGTCTTGCAGCTGGGTAACGGTGGTGCGCAAGTCTTCTAACAGTTGGGCGCGCTCTAAGCCATTTTCTACGGCTAGCTGTAAATCCTCGTTCCGCCAGGGCTTTTCTAAATATTTAAAAATGCCTGCCTGGTTTACCGCCGCAATGGCATTTTCTTTATCGGCATAGCCGGTCAGCAAAATAGTGGTGGTTTCTGGGTGTTTTTCTCGCACGGCAGACAGCAAAGCAATACCATCCATCTGGGGCATTAAAAAATCACTAATCACTAACCGAGGCGGGGTTTCTACCAAGGTGGCCAGGACCGTTTCCGGGTTATTAAAGGTATGGATTTCCACATCATCAAACGTCAACGATAAAAACGCTTCCACACTACTGGTCACTAACGGGTCATCATCCACCACAAACACCACCTGGCGAGTGGGGCGGGGGTGGGCTGACGAGGCCACCGTGTTGTGTCCTTCTGGGGTCGCTTGCTGGGGGGGCATATCATCCCTATACTGGCTAAACAGTTACCTCCTCATTATAACGCTAATGTGATAATTCGCCGATGCCCCCTTTACCCCCCACTGATACCCCCCCCAACCGCACACCTGGCAGCACCGGCCGACTTATTGTGATTAGTGGCCCCAGCGGGGTAGGCAAAGGGACATTGTGCAAAGCCTTGCTAAAGCAGCACCCCCACTGGCAATGGTCGGTATCCGCTACTAGTCGCCCTCCACGAGACGGCGAAACCAACGGCCAGCATTACCATTTTTACAGCCCTCGCGATTTCCAAAGCCAAATTGCCCAAGGCGGTTTTTTTGAATGGGCCGAATACAATGGCAATTTATACGGCACCCCCGTTATGCCCGTGTTAGACGCCCTGCAACAGGGCAACACCATCCTTATGGAAATAGAAGTACAGGGCGCCCTGCAAGTAAAGCGGCGATGCCCCCAAGCTAACCTACTATTTATTACCCCCCCCAGCATGGCCGTGTTAAAAGAACGCCTCACGGGCCGCGGCACCGATACCGCCCTGGATATTGAACACCGCCTTGCTATTTCTGCCAAAGAGCTAACCCAACAAGACGCCTTTGACGCCTGCTTTGAAAACAACACCATTGACGCCTGCTTAGCCGAGATAATGGCCTGGCTAACCAACAACCCCTAACACCGAAAATGTTAGCTGGCCGCACCCCAGCTAACCCAGTGGAGTAAATTATCGCGTAGCGAGCGGCTTTGGCGAAGTTCTTCGCTGCCGCAATGTTGGCCGGTGTAGGTCCACAGCCCTAACCACAACCAATTTTGGGCATAATAATCAAACTTGGGCTGCCAAATCCCGTCATTGCCTAGCGGGTCTAAAATATAATCGTTAACAATGGCGTGGCCAATGGTAGGATAGGCCAGCATAAGGTGGGGCAAGGTGGCCCCATAAATCGCATGCGATGGCGGCACATCGTTAGGGAAGACCCGCAAAATCCCATCTATCGACAGTGGGCTGGGCAACGCCCGGCGAATCCACCAGTAGCGCTCTAAAAAATTGGTGGCATACAACATGGATTTTGCCTGGCGCGAGCCGGTTAGCATGTAATCCATGCCCACCCGCCAATGGGTACGGATGGCATCGTAGCCATAATCGCTGCGTTCGTTATCGGCCTCCCAAAACAAATCCACGCGCTGGTTTTTTGGCGCGCCCGATTTAGCCACTTTTAGCCAATTGGGCGGCAAGCCCGTGCGGCTTTTCCCCACGGATTCATTCAAAATCTCGTAGGTACTCTCGATGAGGGCTTCCCAATCGTGGCCGGCTACATGCTTAGGGTCTACTTCTGCAAACACCCGGTAGGCCAGGGGCCAAAAATAACTGGGGTTAATTAGCCAAAAATTTTCTTCATGCTTAAAATCGCCCGGCAGCAATACATGGCCATAATACTTGGTTTTGGTTACCTGCTTTTCCCAAATATCCGTTAATACCAGCTGGGCATCCTCTAAATACGCAGCATTACCCCAGCGTTGGTGGGCCAAAATCAACGCCAGCGCCATGTCCTCATCGGCATCACTGGCACTAGTCGTATCCAGCACACCCCATTCAGGTTGTGCTTTTTCTGGCTTGTTTATCTCACCTCCATTATGTTTAGAAACAACCCCTGAGCCCAATGCAGGCAGGCTCTGCCTGCGCCCCCACTTCCAGGCCATCAGTTTATCGCCGCGCACGCGCAGGTTATTGCGGGCCCATTCGTAAATACTATCGAAGGTGGTGCGGTCGTCCATCCACACGGCGCGCAGCATGCCGTAGGCTTGACTTTCGCTGGTGGAAATATCCTGGGCAAAGGGGTCGCGCACACGGCCATCGACTTGAACGTAGTTTGTTTTGTAGCCCTGCCATGCTTGGGTAAGGGCGCCTTTTAGCACGCTGCATTCGGCGTGTTCATCTGCCTTTTTGGCGTGGGCGGTAGGGGTAATAAGGCTGCCTAGTAATATGGCGGCCAACCCTAGCCGCAACACGTGCGTGTAAACCCTGTGGCCAAACAACTGAATCATAACACTATGCCCTAAAACAAAACCGCCTGCGGCTTGGTTACTATACCATAGCGCCACAGACGGTTTGAAAGACTATCAGGTTCCAGCATACTTTATTGAATGGGTTGATTGAGATCCAAAATTTGGTTGGTTTCTAGGTTTTTAAACACCATGCGCATATTGGGGGTTTGGCCCTTGGGCAGCACCACGTTAAAGGTAACGCTTTGGTTGGGTTGCAACACCATTTGGCCAAGGCGCTGGGTGTACTGGCCCGTCGGCATCACGTTGCTATCGTTAAACCGGTTTACTTGGTTATTAACCGAGCTGGCCGCACTAACGCTACGGTGGGCTGCATAACCACCCACACCAGGCACAAAGCTGGTAGCCGCACCGGCTAAGCCAAGGCCCAAGCCACGCATGCTACGGCCAAAGCCTTTTTTCTGGGCTTTTTCGCTGGCCAATTGCTGTTCGTTTAGGGCGTTTATTACTTCGCCGCTCATTAGCTCTACATGGACTGGGGTGGCATTGGTTAAGGTAATGGCCACCGCCTTATACTTACGTTTAGAGTAACTTTCTAACTTGGTGCCTGCTGCAGACAAGGTCCAGTACTCTTCCGGGCGAGCGGCTTCTTCTTGCGTTTCAATAGGCACAGCGGTGGTTAGTGCCGGTACCGATTGCTGCGGCATGGCCATGGGGGTTTGGGCCGGGCTTAGCGGGGTGGCCACAGGGCCCTCATTACCAGTATCTACCACAACAGGGGTGGTGTTCACTTCAGTCGTTACCTCGGTTGCGGTGGTTAAATCAACATCGCTAACAACACTGGTTGTATCCGCTTGGGCTAAAGCCACTAAACCCAATTGGCCAGAGACTAAAGCAGCACATAACAAAGGTAGTACACGGTTCGCCATCATGAGAAAGTCCTCTTATACATTAAACAGATGTTACTAAAATGCGTTACCAACGGTGGTGGCAATATGCTGGATAAAGGCTTCCGTAGTTAGAGTTTCATCGGTTTTATCCGTGCCCTTCCACCGTACAGAAACGGTGCCGGATTCGGCTTCTTTATCGCCCAACACCACCATGGCGGGTATTTTGGCCAGCTCTGCACGTCTTATCTTGGCACCAATTTTATCGCTACCGGTATCCACCGTCACGCGCACATCGCCTGCCTTTAGTTGCTTCGCTAAGGCGTCCGCCGCCTCAATATGGCGGTCTGCAATCGGCAAAATAGCCACCTGTGTTGGTGCTAACCACAGCGGGAAGGCCCCGGCATAATGCTCGATTAAAATACCGGCAAAGCGCTCTAAGCTACCAAAAATGGCACGGTGGATCATAATCGGCTGCTTATCAGTGCCGTCACTATCTTTAAACTTAAGGCCAAAGCGGGTGGGCAGGTTAAAATCGAGTTGCACGGTGCTGCACTGCCAACTACGACCCAAGGCGTCTTTAATTTTAAAATCGATTTTTGGGCCATAAAAGGCGCCATCGCCTTCGTTTACTTCATAATCAAGCCCATATTCTTTTAGGGCGTCTTGCAGGGCGGCTTCGGCATTATTCCAATCGTCAATATCACCTACGTATTTTTCAGGGCGAGTGGACAGTTCGACTTGGTCAAATGCCATACCAAAGCACTTAAAAATATCATCGATGAGTTGTATTACATCAATGATTTCGGTTTTAATTTGGTCGGGGCGGCAAAAAATATGGGCGTCATCTTGGGTAAAGCCACGCACACGGTTTAGCCCGTGCATCACGCCGCTTTTTTCGTAGCGGTACACGGTACCTAGTTCTGCTAATCGAATAGGCAGCTCTCGGTAGCTATGCAGGTTCGATTTAAAAATCATGGTGTGCATGGGGCAGTTCATGGGCTTTAGCAGGTACTCTTGGCCCTCAATCTCCATATGGAACATGTTTTCTAAATAATGGCTGGTGTGGCCGCTAATATCCCACAAGTCGCGTTTGGCCAAATGGGGCGTGTACACCACATCATAGCCACCTTGGCGTAGCTTTTTCTTCAACATTTCTTCTAGCTGCTGGCGCACCACCCCCAAATTAGGGTGCCACAACACCAAGCCAGGGCCAATTTCATCCTTAATGCTGAATAAATCCAGCTCTTTGGCCAGTTTTCGGTGGTCGCGGCGTTCCGCTTCTTTGCGGCGCTCGATAAAGGCATTCAGGTCATCTTTGCTCCAAAAAGCCGTAGCATAGACCCGTTGCAGCTGTTGGTTACTCTCATCGCCTCGCCAGTAAGCCCCCGCCACGCTAAGCAATTTAAAGGCCTTAATCCAGCTAGTATCTGGCACGTGGGGGCCTTCGCACACATCAAACCAAATGTCTTCGCCAGATTTTTGGTCCACACAATAGTATAGCGTGGCATTGTCTTGGTATTTTTCCAGAATATCCGCTTTGTAAATTTCGCCTTCCCCACGGATTTTTTGCACCAAAGCAGCCGCATCTTCAGCAGGGCGCTGCTGCAGTTTTTGGCCAACCCGAGCAATGTTCTTCATTTCGGTTTCAATTTTAGGAAAGTCCTCAGGCGTGAGGGTATGCTCTGGGATGTCAAAATCGTAGTAAAAGCCATCTTCAATGGCCGGGCCAATGGCAATTTTAGCGCTAGGGTATAAATTTTGGACGGCTTGGGCCAGCACATGGGCGCACGTGTGGCGCAGCACCTCTAAGGATTCGGGGTCTTTTTTCGTCAACAACCGAATGGTATCGCCATCTTGCAGGGCATGGTTAAAATCAAAAATTTTGCCCTCTGGGTGCTCGGCGTTGGTAACCACCACCGCCAAGGCGGCTTTGGCCAGCCCAGGGCCAATACTGGCCGCTAAATCATAACCCGTTGCACCGTGGGGCAGTTCTTTTTGGGTGCCGTCCGGCAAAGTAATCATAATAGTGGCAGGGGCAGTAAGGGGCTTAGACATAAGGGCAATCAACGGTTCTAGCAACAAAAACAGGGGTATTATTTCACAACAACAGTGGCAAGGCACCTACAGCAGAAATACATAATATTGGCAAAATCGCCCCTTAAACCCACCTTTTGCTATGGTTTTGTTAAGAATTGAAACACTTCGTATATCCTTTGGATTTATTTTAGACAATATAGATTTTTTTAATGTTTTTATTATATTAAGATTATTTTTTATAGTAATCCTTTCATCAACTTAAACTAGTAATCAACCAGAGAGCAAAACCAGGAGAGAGCACCATGTCTATTACAGGCATTAACCACTCTGCACCTAATAAAAAACCGCAGACCAATACCCCCACCCCTGCCGCTAGCCAGCAAACCGCTGCAGCCGCAAGCAACACTACTGCTGCGCCAACAACAACCCCCAGCAATGTGCCTAGCGCCAACGTAAGTATGAATTTTCAAAACATGGGCAGCGAGCCTAACGCGACACCTAGCGCCAGCACCACCCATAATACAATACCTGCTGCTACCAACGGAGCGCCAACGCAATCGGGTGCCACTTATACTGCCCCGCCAGCACCCCGCACGCAAACCGGTAGAAACTTACCTGTTGTTAGCTTTAATGATAACCCCGCCCCTACCCCTAGAGAAATCGGCAATGTGTCATCAGGCGTGGTTCGCCCCCCTGTAAACACCACCCCCAAACAACTGCCTTCGGAAGGGCCTCAGTTTGGCCAAGTAAGCCTACCCCCTATTAAGCCACCCAGCAAGGGGAAACATTCTGTACCCAAGCAAACAAATACTCGGCCTAATATTGATTTAACCCCCTCCATTAAAGATATCAAACCCCCTGTTTTTGGTAAGCCATCTATCAAACCCTCTACCACTGACCGGGCTCCTATCTTAAGTAAGCCGCCCACCAAAGATACCTCCCCTATCATTGGAAGGCCCACAAAAGACCTACCCCCCGTACTCGGCAAACCCTCTACCGATGACCGCTCTCCTATCTTAGAGCAGCCGTCTTCTAAGCCCGTACGGACATTACCAACACGGAAAGAGCCCCTGCCTACCTTAAAACAGCCAGAGCTTACCCCTGTTGTTAAACATACCCCAGAGCCCCCCAAAACGGCCAAGCTGCTTAAAAAGCAAATGTCTGGCGTGCTATTAGTTGGCGATAATTTTTCTGAAACCTTTATTGCACAAGTAAAAGAGCGTGAAGAAGAAAGCATTCGTAACGCTGATGGCAAAGAGCTTGTATTAACAACGTTACAAGCAGCAGCTAAAATCCACAAAAGCCAAAACGAATTTGAAGCAACTGTAACGGCCTTGAACGAAGAGTATTTAACCGCAGACGAACGCTCTGAGATGGAATCCAACCTCGGGCATATTAAAACGCGAATTGCCTTCTACCAAAGTGTTTTTGAAAGACTAGCAAAGCCACAGTCATACCTAAGCTAGGTATAAACAAAACTTAATCGATTTCTCCGTGTAACGATGCAATGAGTTCACCCGCACTGTTTGATACAGCGCGGGTGTTTTTCTGCCTTTTTACCTGTGGTAGCACCACTTTTTAGTATATTTTTTTGTAACTTTAACCAAGGATTTTTAGCAATAACGCCCTTAAGAATGTTTTTATTATTAAAGAAGAAAGAGTTAAGAAACGTGTGTGTAACCAAATTTAAGGAGAGTGTGTGTATGCCTATCAGTGGCTTATCTAACCCAAGCAATAAATTTAACCGCATTAAAAAAAATAATGACGGTAGCATTAAGAGAGCCCGTGCTCCCTTTACAGGCTCAGCCAAATCCAAACGGAATCACCCCAGAAAATTCGACTTAATTCAAATGCCAACATTTGAACGTCTTTTCTATCAAACGGAGAGCAAGCGCGATAAAGATTTTCTATTAACAGAAGCGGACATAGACCGCCAAGTTAGCATTATTAACCAAGGCATTGATTCGGTTAAAGAACAGCTGGAAAGCGATGACCTAAGCGCCGAAGACCGAGAAGCCTTAACCACCATTATAGAAGGCAGTCAGCAACGTATTGAGCAATACGGCGACATTAGCGAACACTTCGATAAGATTGATGCAGATAACTCTGGTGATGCCAGTATCGAAGAATTTGAAGCATTCTATAATTTTAAGGCCACTTGGGAACAACCCGATTTAACCAGTGAAGCAACGACAACCAGCAACGAGCAACCCTCTATTAAAAAACGTCGTAGAAACAGAAGGCTTAACCCTAGCAAACTTCAACAAATGATGATGAACAAGCATGAGCGAGCCTTTTACCAGATTGAAAGTAATGCAGATGCTGATTATTTGGTAACCCAAAGTGAAATAAGTAAACAAATAGAGCGCGTTAAAGAAGGTATTGAGAATATTGAAGCGCAATTAGACAACCCTAACCTAACCGAAGATGAGCGGGAAAACCTGGAAAACATATTAGAAAGTAACCAAAACCGGATGGCTCAATTCAATGGTATCAGCAGTAATTTTGATGCCATCGATACGAACGGAACAGGTGATATTGATATTGACGAAATGGCCAGTTTTTATAACTTTGCTCCAACTTGGGAGCAGCCCGAGTTATAGCCCCAAGGGGTTCATCCCAAATCCTATTATTCGCCCTTACGAAATAGCTTTCGTGGGGGCGTTTTACATACAAAGCTTGTACCAGGCCCAGCCGCCCACCATTTAATACCCAGGCCGCCTTGCCGATACTATAAACACGCCCATACTGTATACTACACAGGCACCAACCCGCTGGGGAGCGACATGGCCAAATTTAAATACCGTTTGCAAAAAGTGGTAGAAATCCGCGAGCGCCGGGTAAAAGAGCAAGAGCAGCGCGTGATTGAAGCCAAACGTGCGTTGGCCGAAGTAGACGAGCGCATTGCCAAACAAAAGCGCGAAATTAAACTCGCCCAACAAAGCATGCGCACCACCAGCCACATGTTACTTGGCAGCCATGATGATTTTATCCACCACGGGTTTGAAAAACTAGAAGCCCTATTTGATGAACGCAAACAAGCAGAACAACGCGTGTTAGAAGAAGCCCAGCTATTAACCCAATACCAAGCGGAAGTAGAAGCGCTGGAAAAGCACAAAGAAAAAGCCCTAGACGTGTGGAAAGAAGAAGAAAAGCAAAAAGAAATGCGCATCTTAGACGAAGTGGCCACCCAACGATATTTCCGCGCCAAGTTGGAAGCCGAACAAGATGCCAACGCCCACGAGCAACCCCACTAACCACCACACCCGCAACCGAGCCCACCGCTATGAATCAACCCACTATCCCTACCGTTAGCCCACAAAACGCGGCTAACACCAACGCCACCCCAAACCGGCAAGCCAATGCCTTTAAGGGGGATGTGGCCGAACTCGCCTTTTGGAACTTTTTTCAGCAGCTACAAACCGGCAGCCCAGCTCGCCAACCGCTACAAGGTGGCGTGGCTGTCACGGTCGCCACCACGGAACCTGGCATCGATATCACCACCCATAAAGAAACAACCGCTACCACAACCACAGCCGTGGTAGGCAGCGATACCAGCAGTAGCGCCGTAACTAAAACAGACGCAAAAACCGATACACCCCTCCAACTTAACGGGGCTCTAACAAACGAAGACGAACGCTTTTTAGAATGGCTTATCCACAGCGCCAACGAACCCCCTGTGGTGTTACCCAACGGACTGCCTTTACCTGCCTGGGTGGCTAACAGCACCTTTAATCAGCAACGGCAATCCACTTTTACGGGGCTAACCAGCCAGCTTAGCCAAGATATGGTGGCACTGGTAAAGCAAGCCTACAAAACAGGCCGCGCTATTCGGGTGCCCTTGCAAAACCAAACGGAACTGATTTTAAAAATCCATCAAGATAAAGTATCTGCTGAATTTATTGCAAATAACGCGGCCATGGCCAACACCTTGCAGCAAACCGTCGCCGATTTAAAACGCCACCTAGCCAACAAGCACCACCTGCCCATTGGCGATATTGGCTACCGAGACGACGAACCCAAGCAAAAACACCCGCAAGAGCACCACGAGCCTGACGAACCCGCCTAAGGTTGCTACCAAACCCGTCGGCATTACACTCTCCTCAAGCACAACGCTATTCATGCCACGCACTTCGGGGGTCTCCTCTATATGAAGGAGATTTGGGTGCAAACCGCATGATGTTTAACCGGCTCCATTGAACCTAGCCCCACCTACTGCCGATACCTTCACTACACAGGAGGAGGCTTACGCCCACATGCAAGACCCGTTTATAACCGCACTTAACACCCAAAAATCCGCCCTTGGCTGGTTTGGCCAGCTTTCGGAAAATTTGGGAAACATCTACACCCCTGGGTACCGCTCCCACGAGGTACACTTTAGCGATTTTATAAACGGTGTGCAGCAGCACAACGTCCACCGAAAATCCAAACAAGGTAAATCCATGCCGGGCCGCGCCCCTAGCAACCTTTTTATTGAAGGCGATGGCCACTTTATGGTGCGCACCGATGATAACCAAGTGCGTTATACCCGCCTAGGCGATTTTGAATTTAGCGCAGAAGGCAGCCTGGTAAACAGCTACGGTTGGAAGGTACAAGGTTACCTATTGGGCGAAAATGGCCAAGTGCTCCCTGTTGGGGGCAATAGCAATAGCGCTAACCCAGCCAACCCAAGCCTAGCCAACGGTGGCCCTGGGCAAACCCCCACCACCGAAATTAACCTGTGGGTAGACCCCAGCAACGGCAAATATTTTGGCAAATACGATGAATACAAAGTACAAAGCGATGGCACCGTAGTAGGGATGGCCAACAACGGCAAAACCGTTACCCCCTTGTATCGTGTGGCATTAGCCAACTTTGTAAACCCAGGCGCCTTACGAGAAGTAGAAAACCATATGTATACCGCCAGCGATGCCAGCGGCCAACCCCTAGCGGGTACTGGCGAAATTCGTGCTGGGCTGGTAGAACAGTCCAACGTGGATTTGCGGGCCAATGTCTCTTACCTGCAACAGGCTAAGCTTCAGTTGGATGTCACCGCCAAAATTATCAGCACCAACAAAAACCTACTGGAAGAGGCCCTCCGCTTAATTCAGTAAGAGGGCACTATAGTCATCTATTCAGGGTAGGCCTACCCTGATGCTTTGGTGGCAATTTGGGCTATATAGGTGAGCAGGGCGGGCGCAACACTTGGTATGCTAAGGCAAACCTATTATCTGGTGGTGTAGTGTCAGCGGCCATGCCGCTAAATAACGCCAAGCCCACCCGTTATAAGGCTTGTATAGAGAGAGACCAGCAACCGAAAGAGTATCGAGAACCATCGTTATGGCCCTTCCTAAGCGCTCCCGTAAAGCATGGATACAGTTTGGTATCGCCCTCGCCATTGGCGCCATTGTGCTAGTGGTAGCTGTGGTGGTTATTTTTATGGTGTTTAGCGGGCTAAACAGCCAAAACCAAACCCTTAAAGGCCAGTTTTTAAGTGAAAAAGAAAAACTGGAACAAAAAGTCGCCGAACTCAACGAAGAGCTCAACAAAAAAGCGCCAGAGCTTCGCCCAAAACAAGTAGAAGTCTCTGCCGCCATTAATGCAGGCATCCCCATTGATGCTAATGCCTTAACCGTGGTAGAACTGCCCGAAGGCGAACAAGCCGCGAGCGGTAGCTTTACCAGCATTGCCAACGTTATAGGCAAAGTACCCAAACGGAATCTCTTCCCCGGCGAAGTGGTTACCAACGCCAAGCTCATTAATACGGATGAGATGCTGCCGTTAGAGCATGGTAAGCGAGCCATTACCCTACAAATGAACCCCGTTACCATGGTGGATGGAGCCGTGTTTGAAGGCGCCATGATTGATGTACTGGGCACCTTTGACGAGCAAAAACTAACCCGAACCTTGCTTAGCAATGTTAGGGTTATAAAAGTACCCGGCACCGATGGTGAAGAATCCAGCTCCACCTCTAAACGGGTGGCCGGTAACTTTAGAGTAACCTTGGAAGTAACCCCGCAGCAGGCAGAAGTGTTGGCCTTGGCCAGCCTAAAAACCCAACTCCATTTTACCCTTAGGCCTTTTGGCGAAACCGACAGCCCCACCACCGCAGGCGTGGATACCACCCAACTGGCCGAAGGTTTGCTTGGACGCTCGGCGAGTAGCAATAGCGCCAGTAACGCCAGTGTTGCTGGTAACGGCGAGCTAAACCCACCCACCATTACCCCAGCCCCCAATGCCGATAAATTCACCATGGAAATTTTTCGGGGCACCGCCAATGAATCCCAAGAGTTTGAGCGCATTGGCGCCACCCAATAAACACAAGGCACCCTTAACATGGCACACCATATTTCACCCCAACGCACCATCACCCTAGGCGCTGCTATGGCCACCTTAGGGCTACTGTTGGCCACTACCACTTGCTTAGCACCCCAGGCGGTAGCCGCCACGGCGGGCTACCAATACAGCAACCCGTATGCCCAACTAGAGCACACCCTTAACGCGGACGTGCCCAACCTATTAGGCACCACCCCCAGCGGATATATTAGCGTGCCTGCCGTTGCAGATGTAGACGACAACACCTCTGCGGATCCATCTACCGAGATAGATGACATCCCTGTATTAATGGCCGCCATTCAATCGCCAGAAGCACTAACCAAAACAGGGTCGGCAGATGCACCGACCTTTGACATGCGCCGCCCAACCCCTATTAACCTAACCAAGGGCCGCTCTAAAATTATTAAATTTGCCCAACCCCTCCAGCGGGTTTCTATCGCAGACCCACAGCTGGCGGATATTATCCCCCTAGAACCAGAACAACTAATGGTAAACGGCCTGCAACGCGGCGTTACCAGCCTAATTGTGTGGGATGAATTTGGCCGCGAAGGCATTTTTGACCTGAACATTAATAACGATACCAGCGAACTACGAAACGCCATTAACGAAATCGCCCCTGATGAAGACATCCAACTGCGCATTACAGATGACAGTTTTGTTGTTAGTGGGCAGGCCAGCAGTAGCGTTATTCTCGATGAAATCCGCCAACTGGCTGGGGCCTACGGCTACCGAGATGAAAACTTTGTCGACTTAACAGAAACTCCTATTCCACAAGTGGTGCTTAGCGTAAAAATTGTAGAAATGGGCCGTAGTACTGCTCGGGATATTAAAACCTCTTTCTTCACCGATGCTGGAAACTCATTTTCTTTAACCAGGCTGGCCAACAACCTAGAAGGGGGCGATTCAACCTTTTTTAGAAGTCAAGCCCGACCTGTTAGTCAGTTCTCCAGCGCGGGTGCGATTAGTCGTGCAACCAATGGTATTATCCCGGCACGGCCTTTATCCGTAACACAACAAGCCTCTAACCTAGGAGGCATTACAGGGTCGTTACTAGGGTTTAACAATACACCCGTTGGTTTTTCCTGGGATATTTTAGAAAACCAAGGCAAGCTATCTACCCTGGCGGAACCTAAACTGGTATCTACCCACGGGCGCCAAGCATCGTTCCTCGCGGGCGGCGAATTCCCCTTTGTCTCTGGCATTAACTTTAACGGCAGCCCTATTTTAGAGTTTAAAGAGTACGGCGTCATCCTTAATTTTACCCCTTGGGTAAACGTTCGTACGGGCATGATTGAACTAAACATTGCCCCGGAAGTTAGCTCGCTGGATTCTTCCAACTGTGTTGTTATTGCCACCGGTAATGTATGTGGTCTTATCAAACGTGCCACAGAAACCACTGTTCAACTCCAAGATGGCGAAAGCCTAATGATTAGCGGCATCCTGTCTAAGCGAGAAGAAGAAAACTTTGCCAAGGTGCCCTTTATTGCAGACATCCCCATTATTGGCAACTTGTTTAAAAACCCCAGCACGAGTAAGCAAGATACCGAATTAATTGTTGTGGTACAGCCAAAAATCATACAAACCCAAGGTGCCTTTCGTACTGCAAGTCGCCGCTAAACCACCCACACCGTAATTAACACACGAGAACCCCCTCCCCATGGCAGAGCCCATACGCGCCATATTAATTGATGAAGACCCCGCCATTCGGGCGGTAATTCGGGATGCCTTACTCACCATGGGTGATGTTAGCATCGTGACGGAAACGGATAACCTGGTGTATGGCTACGAAATGATCCGTCAGCATCACCCGGATTTAGTGTTTGTTGACCTTAGGGATGACGACGCCGGCAACAACCGTGGGCTAGAAATCATTCGGCGCATTGGGGTGTATTTTAAAGATATTATGGTAGTGGCCAGTGGCCAAGCCCTGGATATGAACACCATTATGACCTGCATGCAGGCCGGTGCTAGAGAATACCTTCGTCGCCCATTTAACTCAGATGAAGTTATCAATTTGTACCGCCGCCACCGTGCCAGCCTAGGCCAAGGCAACCAGGGGGATAAAAGCGGGCGAATTATTAGCGTGTACAGCAACAAAGGCGGCCTTGGCAAAACCACCATTGCTGTAAACACCGCACTGGCCATTAGCCAAACCACTAATCAGCCTGTTGCCTTAGTTGATTTAAATTTACAGCTAGGTGATGTAAGCACCTTTTTAGATATCCAACCCCGGCAAACTGTTAGCGATATTATGCGCAACCTAAGCCGCGTGGATGAAGCCTATTTAAAAACATCGCTGGCCCATTACCAAAGCAGCAACAACCCCAATAACCCGGGGGTGTATGTACTCGCCGACCCCGTCGATGTGGAAGAATCAGAAGATATTACCCCAGAAGATATTTCCACCCTACTTGCCATGCTAAAAGCCACCTTTCCGTATGTGGTGGTGGATATGGATAGCTCCATTGACCAACGCAGCATCACTATTTTGGATCAATCCGATCTCATCGTGATGGTAAGCATGATGAACTTACCGTGCATTCGTAACACCCAACGCATGCTAGAACTTTGCAAACGCCTAGGGTATGACAGCCACAAAGTAAAACTGGTGGTTAATCGCTACGTGCCCAGCGATGAAATTACCTTGGATGACGTGGAAGACACCCTAGAGTATGAAGTGTTTTGGAAATTCCCTAACAATTATTTTGCTGTTATCGCCAGCGTCAACCGAGGCATCCCGTTACCCCAATTGGAAAATGGCAAAGAATTGTTTAGCAGTTTTATTACCTTTACCCGCAACCTACTGGGGATAAGCGGCCCTAAAAATGCCCCCAATAAAAACCTCACCCAAATGGTAGAACACAGTAACCAAGCTAGCGCTGCCAATAACGGCGATGCCAAGGCCCCCAGTCTGTGGGGCGTCATTGGCCAAACCCTTGGCAAGGTTACCTCTAAATCTAATAGCTAAGCCCCACCTGCCACTATTTACTCACTAACCAACCCCGCACCATCACCTTACCCCATGTCTCTTCGCGACCGCCTTAACAAAGAATCCGCACTACCCTCCTCTCGGGTGGCTAAGGCTATGGGCGCCCCGGTAAAAGCAGGCGCCGCACTAAACGCACCCGCTGTAGAAAAAAGCCAACACTTTGAGCAACTTAAAAGCAAGGTCCACAACCGCTTAGTAGAAGGGCTGTCCTTATCTTCTATTCAGGCCATGGAAGAACATGAAATCTCGTTAGCGGCCTTACAATTGCTAGAAAAAATTATTAACGAAGAAAAACTCCCCATGAGCGTTAGCGAACGGGAGCGCTTGGTTAAGGAACTCATTGAAGAAATTTTAGGCTTTGGGCCTATTGAACCGTTACTCCACGATGAGACCATTAGTGAAATTATGGTAAACGGCCCCAAGCAGGTGTAC
The DNA here is from genome assembly GCA_030429585.1 of bacterium. GTDB lineage: Bacteria > Cyanobacteriota > Vampirovibrionia > Vampirovibrionales > Vampirovibrionaceae > JAUIEU01. Next base: position 1,181,819 of record JAUIEU010000001.1, read on the forward strand.
ATTGAGCGGGATGGCTTGTTAGAACAAACCCACGTTACCTTTAAAGATGACAAGCATTTAATGCACGTTATCGAGCGGATTGTCTCCTTGGTTGGGCGCCGGGTAGATGAAAAAACCCCCATGGTGGATGCCCGCATTAAAGCCCCTGGAAAGCCTTATGATGGGTCTCGATTTAATGCCATTATTGCCCCACTCGCCCTGGATGGCGCCTCCGTTACCATTCGAAAATTTAAAAAAGATGCTGGCACCCTAGATAAATTACTTGGCTGGGGCGCCCTTTCCGATACCATGAGCGACCTGTTGCAGCTGGCGGTTAAAAGCCACCTCAACATTATTATTAGCGGCGGTACAGGCTCGGGTAAAACCACCATGCTGAATTCCCTCTCGTCACTGATTCGGTCTGACGAGCGCATTGTAACCATTGAAGATGCAGCGGAATTACAAATGCAGCAACCCCATGTGGTACGGCTAGAATCGCGCCCACCAAACATCGAGGGCGAGGGGTCTATACCCATCCGAAAACTATTAATGAACGCCCTGCGGATGCGACCCGACCGCATTATTGTAGGGGAATGCCGGGGGGGCGAAACCCTAGACATGCTGCAAGCCATGAACACGGGCCACGATGGATCGCTAACCACCTTACACGCCAACTCGCCTCGAGATGCCTTATCTCGGATTGAAACCATGTGTTTAATGAATGACCATACCCTGCCAGAAAAAGCGATTCGGCAACAAATTGCCAGCGCCGTGCATTTGATTGTACAAGTTAGCCGCCTAACCGATGGTAGCCGTAAAACCACCAGCGTGACGGAAATTACCGGCATGGAAGGCGACACTATTGTTATGCAAGAAATTTTTAAATTTGAGCAAACCGGCATTACGGAAGACCACAAAGTTATTGGCCATTTTACGGCTACCGGGGTACGGCCAAAATTTGCCGATTCACTCAAAGCCCGTGGGCTAAGCCTACCCAACGGCATGTTTGTTCCATCAGAAGCAGGCAAAAAACCAGGGAATAAACCTGGAGGCCTTACCACCGATAGCACCCCCAGCAGTAATGCCTTAGGGGATACGGCCCCGCCATTGGAAGCTAGCCCCTTTAACCAAACCCACCTTAAATCGGCCTTAACCACAAAAGAGCCCACCCCTAATACCGCACCCGCGCCATCACCCACCAACAAACCTTCCAGTGGGTCTTCAGCAACAGATAAACTTCGGAAGCGATTACGATAACCTCACCCCCTCTGTAACCCTCTATAACCCCATGTCACTACTCAATACCATACTACTCATTGCCGGGCTCATACTATTGGGCCTACTATTCGTTATGGCCGGTATATGGATGGTGGTAGGCGCTCTTAATCCACAGCCGAGTGAATCTCAAACGCGGATTAAAAAAATACTGGGCAAAAAAACCCGTAAAGACGATGCCTTTTCTCAATGGCTAGAAGAACAAGCCGATGCGGATGCCGCTACCGAAAATCAAAAAAGCATTATTCAAGCATTGGGCAAAAAATATGGTTTAGCCCGCCTTATGGCCCAAGCTGGCGTGGAAACGGACATTACCAAATACGTTACCTTGTTTATGATTGTGCCGCTAATTATTGGGTTGTTTTTATTTAGCCAACCCAGCGTTCCATTTTTAGCCGCCATTATGGTATCCATTAGCCCTGGGTTAGCCATTGGCTACCTGCTAATGAAAAAATCCGGGCGCTACAAGTTATTAGAACAACAACTGCCCGATGCCCTTAACATTATGACAGGATCGCTGCGGGCAGGGCATGCCTTTGCCAGCGCTATTAGTATGATGGCCACTGAAATGGTAGCGCCCATTAAGCCTATTCTACAAAACGTATCGAATGATATGCAACTGGGCATCCCTGTATCAGAATCCTTACGGAAAATGACGGAAGAAGTGCGCATAGCCGATTACCAAATTTTTGCCACCGCCGTTATTGTGCAACGAGAAACCGGCGGTAACCTGGCCGAAATTATGGACCAATTGGCCACCACCATCCGAGACCGCGCCAAAATGAAACGGCAAATTGGGGTACTTACCTCTCAAACCCGCCTATCCGCCTACATTGTGGCCGCAGGCCCTGTGTTGATGTACGTGATAATGCAATTTATTATGCCGGGCTATACCCAAACCTTAGAAAACCACGCACTGGGGCCCCTTGTTATTGGCGCCTGTGTTGTCGTCAACATCCTTGGGTTTTTAGTCATGCGACAAATCGTAAACATACGGATTTAAGCGCATGGAATTACTCGCCCCCATTTTAATCATTGCGCTGTTTATTGCCCTCGGGGTATCCATGGCGGTGTATGGTATTTTAGCCTTAGCCTTGCCTGTAGAAGGCTACTTAAAAGATAGATTAGTACCCAGCGAAGCCGCCCCCAACGGGCCACCGGTAGATCGGTTTCTCTACCATGTGATGAATACTATTGTTCCTAAAATTCGCCCTATTTCAGAAAAACTGTACGGCTCCAATACCAAATTTATCCAAGAAATACGCGAAAATTTAGTGTATTGCGGCAAACCCGCCCATGAAGAAGCCGTGTGGCAAGTAATTACACAACACCTTATTATTGCCTGCGGGGCCAGCATTGTGGGTGCCGTGCTTGGGTTTAACAACGGCCTAGCCGACCCAGATGGAATGCTAACCAGCATTGCATTATACGCCATTATTTTAGCCCTTATTGGGTTATTGTTTCCGCGCATTTTGCTAAAACAAAAAGCCCAGCGGCGACAAACCGAAATTTATTACACCCTGCCAGATGTACTCGACCTGCTTATTGTTTGTGTAGAATCTGGCATGAGTATTGATGCTGCCATGCAACGGGTAGGGCAAGAGTGCGACCAACTGGCCCCAGAAATTGGCTACGATTTAAAACGCACCCTAGGCGAAATTAATGCCGGTATTCCGCGGGGTAACGCCCTAACCAACCTGGGTAAACGCACCACGGTAGAAGAGCTTCGTTCGTTATGCACCATGATTGTACAAAGCGACAAACTGGGGGTTAGCATTGCCAACGCCCTACGCACCTATGCCAAAGAACTCCGTACCAAACGGCGCCAACATGCCGAAGAGCTGGCCCAAAAAGCCGCCGTTAAAATGATGTTTCCACTAGTGTTACTTATCTTTCCGCCCCTCTTTATTATCATCTTAGGGCCCGCCATGATTCAAATTATGGATACCTTTGCCACCATGATGTAGGGCTATAGGGCATACTAACCCTAAACATAGCAATATTTAAAAGTGCCCACGCAACAACAGGCACGCAACAAACCCCTCTTAAGCCGCACCCCACTGGGCTTACTATACTGCAGCCAACTTAATGGGCAGATTCGTCATCCAGCCCGTATTTTTTAAAATCGCTGGGGGTAATATTTTGGATAAATTCGCGGAATTCTTCGGCTTCTTCTTCGTCCCGCTCGCGGTCCGTGGTAATAGTGCCCTCCGCAATCACCGGCGAAGTAGCATAAATAGGGCAGTCGCATTTTAAGGCAATGGCCACCGCGTCTGAAGGGCGGGCATCAATGGTCATGCTTTCACCGTCAGCATCTTCTGTCACAATGCTGGCAAAATAGGTATCGCTATCCAAGTCGTTAATTTCTACCTGGGTAACGGTGTACCCCGTTTTTTTAAGGATGTCATACACCAAGTCATGGGTCATGGGGCGGCTGGTTTGGATACCTTCCAACTGCCGAATAATGGCGCTGGCTTCCGCAGTCCCTATCCAAATAGGCAAAGCACGACGATTTTCCTTATCATTCAGCACCATAATAGGCGTCCCGGTGCGGGAATCCAGGGCTATGCCCATTACATAAAGTTCCACCAAAATTGGAGCAGTCATCGAACTCATATTCCCTACGCCAATCAGTAAATCTATTGGCGCACTAAACCATATAATCAGGGGCTTTTATTATACCGCCCCAAGGGGTTTTCATAAAGGGAGGCACACGGAAAACCCCTCATTTTGCGGAGATACTCGCCACAGACAAGGTTATTTTTCTAAATAATACGGAATCGGGCCTAACAAACCAAAACGGTTCGCCGGCCACACCCGCAACACGGCCCGCCCCATAATGCGCGATTTTGGCACCAGGCCAAAGTAACGCCCATCCTTGCTTTGGTTACGGTTATCCCCCAGCATTAGGTAATACCCATTAGGGATTTTAATAGGGGCACACGCATTGCCACACCCGTAAGCAATTTCGTTCACGTAGGGTTCGGTTAGCAGCTTGCCGTTTACCATCACGCCTTCGTTATTAATCATCCATACCGTATCGCCTGGTAAACCAATAAGCCGTTTAATATAGGCCTTATCCACCGGGTCACTTGGCGAATTATGAAACAAACTACTAAACCCGGTGGCACGTAATACCCAACTCACGGGGTCGTCGTGCAGCACAGCCTCGGGTTCTGGTGGGTAAAACACCATAATATCGCCGCGGTGCAAGGGGCGATACCAGCGGCTTACCTTCTCAATCAGCAACCTATCGCCAATTTGTAGGGTAGGCACCATGGATTCTGACGGGATCAACCGAAGCTCGCCGAGCCCTTCCTTAATCACCACCAAAAACAATAGCATCACAATAATAATTTCAAGGGTTTCTCGTAGGTAAAACCCTAGGCCAAACCACCAGGTAGTCGGCAAACCAGCGGTTTTAGCGTGCAGGTTTTGCCACGTGTGTTGCAGTGCCGCCTGGTCCACACCAGGTTGCTGGGTAATCTCATCCGAGGTGCCATCTGGGTTAGCCAACATGGCCGCAAGCAAGGCCGCCAAGGTAATATTTGGCGTGTCGTCACCAGTATGTTGGCTATGGGGCGCGGCCAGGGTTAGCCATTGCTCTGAAGTATACCCAACCGATTTACCAGGCATGGTTGATGATGCTGTTGCTTCTACCGCAGGCTTAACCGCCCGCTTAACCTGTTTACTACTTAGCCCTAGGCCTTTAATAACCTGAGCTGGTACAGAAAACGGACGGGCCGTGGCCGCCAGTGCCCACCATAAATCTGCCGTGGTTAATGGTACGCTTGTTGGTGCTGTGGCCTGCCGCTTATTGGCCACATACTCTGCCATATACAGCATCTCTCGCACATCGTGAGAAAGTTTTGTGGGTGGCGTACCATCGCTCATACGGTTTAAAACCTTATTTTGGGGGCCACAGGCACAACCCCTTACAAGACACCCTGATTGTAAGCGGCACGGGCTGGAAACGCCAGTCATCGCGCGTCGTCAATCGATTAATCGACGGCTATTTCGCTCAAGGGTTCGTAAATGCGCACCGATTGAGTTTTACCCTTAACCGTAATCTCGCCTAAATCTCGGCAGTGAATGGCATGCTTCACCGCCTCGTAGGTCGTTTCCGAAATTAAAATAGCGCACGGTTGCTCCGGCAGGCGAGCCTTGGTTTCACTTTCTAACCGAGCGGCCACATTAACGGCATCCCCAATCACAGTAAAATCCATAAAATCATCACTACCCACGTTACCAATCACCGCATCCCCGGTGTGCAGCCCTACCCCAATGCGCAAGGGTGGGTTGTTCGGGTCTGCTTGGAAGGTAGCCATCGCCCCTTGCATGGCCATGGCTGCTCGCACGGCATCCAGCGGGTCATCGGACCGAGCCAACGGGAAGCCCCAATAGGCCATAATCGCATCGCCAATAAGCTTGTTAATTACCCCACGGTGTTTTTGCAAAATGATGCTGTGCATTACTTTAAAGTACCGCGTCAGTACCGCCTGCACCTCTTCTGGTGGGTTTTCTTCAGAATAACTGGTAAACCCACGGATGTCGGTAAACATCATGGTTAGGCGCTTACGCTGCCCCCCCAGGCTAACCGCCTCTGGGTTTTGTTCGATGGTTTGCATTACATTTTTAGAGACATACTTACCAAAGGCGAACCGCAGTTGCCGCTTTTTATGCTCACTCGTCCAATACCTAATCCCGAAAGACAGCATATACACCACCGCCGCCGAAACCACAGGCACTGCCCAATACAGCCATATATTGTGGTGCACATATAACCACATCACCAAGGCAGAGTAAGTACCCAACAACACCGCTGCAAAAAAGGAAGAAAACACCACCGGGCGATAAAAACACACCCAGGCCACCACCACAGACATTGCCACAGCCACCAGCCACTTCGTCATACTCGGCAGTCGAATCACAAAATCGTTATGGAGGACGTTATCAAACAGGTTGGCTAAAATATAAACGCCAGGGTATTTGGTGGCGCCGTAAATACTGGTATGCACATCTCGCGAGGATGCGTTTTGGTATGACGTGCCAATAATAATGGTGCTATCGGTAAAGCGTTCCAGTGGCACCAATTCGCCAGGGATAGTGGTGGTTTGCTTCAGAGCATTAAATCGCTGGCAAGCGGGCTCGTTGGCATGGCCAAGTTGGGCACAGCTATGGGTAAGCTCGGTGTACACCACATTCCACAAGGCCGTTTCCATATAAGGTTTTTGCATACGGCCCCTACTGGTATATTGCATGCCTTGAGAGGATTCATCATGCGCGCCTAAAAAACCGGCCCGGCACAACTGGGTAGACACATACCCCAACACTGGGCCCATCATTTTGCCCTTATACCGGCCTGTGCAGCTAGTAGTAGCTTTGTTGACCGAGCGGGTACCTTGGTGTTGATCGCCATACCAGCGCACCAAGGGGGTAAAGGCATATAAATTAACCTGGTGCACCACATCCTTGGTGTGGGGGTGCAAAAACTGGAGCTGGTACCGTTTATCGTTGCCTTGTTCCGTCATACGAAGAGGCATTAAGGGGACATTAAGGGCATTTAACCCCAAGCGGCGCATTAACCGATAATGGGTAAGCACCACCGGGGCAGTCGGCACCACCCATGGCTGGACGCACTGATGACTACCTTGGAACAAAATGCCATACCGTGCCTTGCCATTACTATCCGGCAACATATCGTTTACATAGGAAAAACGCATGGGGCTATGAAGTAACCCATACAGCGGGTGCGTAAAATTAGTGGTGCAAGAATAGGCAAATTGCCCTTTTTTAGGGTCTAGCCCATTGGCAATCGGCACGGTTTGCCAATCAAACAACAACTTATTTTCGTCTGGTTCAGACAAGGTTTCTTCCTTCCGCACCGTACCCATCAGGGCGGATAGCACCGGTGTGGTTGATTGGGCTACCTCGTCTACAAAAAAGGCATCGTGCTCGGGGTGTTCTTCATCCTTGCCGCCATCAAAGGCCAAATCCATAAACACCACTTCTGCCTTGGCGCGGCTAAAATAGCGCACCACGTAGCCATATAAATTCCGCGGAAAAGGCCACCGGCCAAAAACCTGGCGCATGGCCGGGGTCGCCATCGTATCCTCGTTAAAGGTAACCAATTGTATGCGGCTGTCTTCGCGGGTTTCTTCTACCCGTTTTTGATACTGCACCACATACCATTGTTCAATATCTTCTAAATAGGTACCCAGTACCGACGAACTTTCTAGCACCACCAGCACAATTAGGGCATACAGCAATACCTGTTGCGGGTTGTTTTTGCAGTAGCCCCACACCGCATTACAAGCCGTGTGTAGTTGTTGCCGTATGCCATGCAGCCACCGTTGCATCGTCTTAATCCTTTGCCATCGCTGCCAACAAATAACGGGCTGGCGGGTACTGGTCTGTCATCATTAGGCACTGTTGTAATGCGCGCTTAGCAGAAGCATATTCTTGCTTGGCCACATACAATTCGCCTAAGTGGTAATACAGTTCTGGGTCGCTAATATTCAGTTGGTGGGCCATAAGCAGCCAACTTTCGCTTTGGGGGGCAAAACCACTATTTAATAAACCACGGCCAATAAACTTATACGTTTCTGTATTTACTTGCGCCAACACCGGGGCATACTGGCACAATTGATTAATCATCCGTTGTTGGCCGGCAATGGCCAGGTGGGCCACGTCACGTTCTAAATTTTGGCGCACTTGTAATACGGTAGGCAGGGTTTGCAATTGACCGCTCACTAGCCCTAACAATATTCGCCCCCAATGGGTTAGGTTGGGGGTCACCACCCCGTCGTTCGGCAAGGTAGCCAGGGCATCAAACGCCTTAGCCAACTGCCCTTCCAGCAGATGGACATACCCACACAAAAAAGGGTTATCCGCTCGTTCAAAGGCTTCTGCCGCCTTGCGGTAATTTTTACGGTGCCAGCAGGCATAGCCAACCAGCTCCCAATACGCATGGTTAGCCCCTATGGCCACAGGGTCATCGCCCATTACCTTAGGCAAGGTGGCCTGCAAGGCAGCTAACTGTTGGTGGGCTGTGCGCGCGCTACCTTGCTGCCATAACATATCTCGGATAGGGCTTAACTGACGCATCCAACGGGCAATGGCTCTATCATCACGCGGCGGCGTACCTAATAGCCTGGGTTGAGAAGGGAAGGGTTCTGCAGCCGCCATAATAAACGCCGCCTGCCGCTAGCTTGTTGGCTTTTTAGGCGACGCTTTTGCCGCATTAGCCGCGCTTACCGCCATATCCAAGGCAGACATATCTGTAGGGGTGGCCGCCTGTTGCTGGTTCGCCTTTTTAATTTCTAGGTACAGTTCTTCTCGGTAAATGCTAACGTGCCGTGGCGCAGAAATACCAATTTTGACGCTATCCCCGTGGGTTTCCAGCACCTTAACCTCAATATCGTTGCCGATAAGGAGTTTTTGTCCAGTTTTGCGAGTTAGCACCAGCATGGGGCGTTATCTTTCAGCAACAAAGTAAGGGGAGTAACACAGTGGGAATGCTTATAGCCAAGCAAGTACGATAAGGGAGCAACCATAGTAAAAACGAATGTCATTCGTGCCCAGGTGCCTTGCCCAGACCGCCCTAAACTTTAAGAGTTCGTGTGGATAGGCGTTACGTTGTCAGGTTTTTGCGCTTCGTCAGCATCCTGCAACAAGGGTGTTTTCGTACTAAAGTCTGTTTCGCTTAAAATCACCTGCGCCGCTTGTTGGTTGCCTTTGTTAATCACAATAGGGCCCAGCAAGTTGGCCGTCATGGCCTTAGGGTTTTCCCCAGGGATGTTGACGATGGTAAACACCAACGCATCTTCTGCGCGGGTTAAGTTTAAGGCCCCTGTGGCCTCATCAGGCAATTCAAACTCGTAGGTAATGCCAAACAATTGGGGGTTGGTCACCACAAAGGCCAAATCTGGCATACCAATGGCTTGCAGCCAATGGAAGGGCGATTCATCCGCATGTTCCAGCAGTACAAATTCGTTAATATCTTCAAAACCCAATATTGGGCTAATCATGGTTAAAACGCGCTCTTCGGCAATCTCAATGTTGCCAAAGCGGCTGGTTTCAATCGTGCGTATGTCGGACATAAAGCCCATTCCCCTAAAGCAGTTTAAACGTGGGTGGCCCGCATGCGGTAAGCGCTAAAAGGCAACTTAGCCAACACGGAGCTATTTAAGCCATATTGTAACGTTTTTTTAGGGTTCTGGCCACGGCTGACCCACCGGCTAACACAAATAGAGGAGGCAACCCACACCAAGCGGCTCCCCACCTAGGCCCCTGCACCCCCGGCTGGCAAGGGCAACACCCGCATTGGCACCTCTCCGTAGGCCTGTGCCACCAACTCTACAGGGTGCAGCACCGGCAAATGGACGCCCTTAGCTCGCAAGCCTGCCTGCCATTGCAACACACACCCTGGGTTAGCGGTGGCCAACACATCCACCTCCGCAGGGTTAAGGGTGGCCAGCTTTTCAGCCAATATGGCATCCGCCAACACGGGGTTAGCCACGTTATACACCCCGGCACTACCACAACATAAGTCGGCATCCTTTAAGGGCACCATCGCCACCCCCGGCAATTGGGCCAATACTGTGTAGGGCTGCTGCTGCACCCCTTGGGCATGGTGCAAATGGCAGGCAGCATGGTAGGCCACCCGCAAGGGGCGTTCATTCCCACTCGCCAAGGTATTTTGGGTAGGGGTTAGCGATTTTTGGGCCAGCAAGGCCAACACATCCGTAGTGGGTATAGACCAGTGGGCCATGGTAGACCCACATCCCGCCGCATTCACCACCACAGCCGTTAGCCTAGGGTGGTTAAACACCGCCGTATTTCGGGCTTCTAATGTATGGGCAATATCCATTTCGCCGGCATGGTGGGCCAGGGCCCCACAACAGGTTTGGGCCGGTGGCACCCACACCGCATACCCATTAACCACCAATGCCGTAATAGTAGCGGCATGCACCCGGGCAAACCACGCATCCATCACGCACCCAGCAAACAAGGCCACCAGTGGGCAATCATCGACAGGTTTACCCTGCGGGGTAATAACACCCCCGGTTGTTAAGGCCTGCTGATAGGCGTGCCACGCCGGGTTGTTCTCTACACCCGCGTGTAAGTTAGCCACATTAGGCCGCATGGTAGCCAAACGCCGCAACGCCGCCACCGGATTTAGCGAAGATGCCGCCAGTGCCGAAAGGCCCAGTGTTTCTGCCACGGTAATACCCCAGGTGCCCAGGCGCACTAAGCCACGGTTAGGCAGCACCCACTGGTATACCGCCCGCCGAAGCCACCGTTTAACCTTGCCCCCCCAAGAGGGCTGGGTATGGGTAAGCAAATGCTGACGGGTTGTTTCCAGCAAGCTGCCGTAGGGCACCCCACTGGGGCAGGCGGTTTGGCAGGCCACACACCCCAAGCATTGGTCGATATAGGGCTGTACAGCGTCTGGCGTCATGCGGGCGTCGCCTTCCAACATCCCCTTCATCAGGTACAAGCGCCCCCGCGGGGATTCAGCCTCGCTGCCCGTTACCTGATAAGTAGGGCAAGCTGGCAAACACAGCCCACAATGGATACAGGCATCCAAGGTGGATAATTGTTCTGCAATAGTGGTTGTTTTAGCAGGTGGGCAAGGAGCAGACACAAGGGTAGCCATCAATAACACGACACACAGGCAAGGTAACCCGGTGCCCAGCATACCACTATTGCCAAACACACCCTACCCCTGCCGCGGCCCTTTCGGCATAATAGCTACTATGAGAAACCCCTTTGTTTTAGCCCCCCCGCTCCACCTCTTAAGCACCCTGTTTAGCAGCTTACTAGCCTTAGTACTGGCCTGTAGCCTTACGGGTTGCCGCCCTACACCCACCACCTCACCCCCTGCGGATGATGGCGGACGCCCAGTAATGGATGTGGCAACCACCCTAAGCACCCTACCAACGGGCCCGCTTACCATTCGTCAACTAAATGGCACGGATATGCAGGTAAGCCCGTACCCTGTAGGTCAGCCCGGCGGCACTTTGCGCGTGGCCAGCATTGGGCAAGGGCCCAAAACCTTCAACCCCTGGGTGGCTAAAGATAGCACCTCCTCCAGCATGGGGGGCATGCTAACGGCAGGGCTGGTTACTAGCCATGCCGTCACCGGCCAAGTTATCCCGGATTTGGCAAAAACCGTGGTTATTTCTCCCAACCACACCACCTACACCGTTACCCTGCGCCAAGGCCTAACCTGGAGCGATGGCCACCCCCTAACCGCCGCCGACGTGACCTTTACGTGGAACACCATTATTAAGCGCGGCCTAGGCAATGCCAGCTTACGAGATAACACCTTGGTAGACGGCAAATTTCCTGCTGTTCGGCAGCTAGATAGCCACACCATCCGCTTTACCACCGCCAAACCCTTTGCCCCGTTTGCCCGGCAATTAGGCATGCCCATTGCCCCCAAGCATATTTTTGGGCCGATTATTAACCAACCCAATGGCGACGCTGCCTTTAACGCCAGCTGGGGCGTGGACGCCGCCATGACCCACCCCGAACAACTGATTAGCTGCGGGCAATGGGTACTTAAGCAATACGATGCCGCCAACCAGCAGGTAACCTTTGCCCCCAACCCCCACTTTGCCATGGTGGATACGGACGGGCAGCAACTCCCCTACCTACACGGCTACACCGTGCGTTTTGTAAACGATATGAATGCCATGGCCCTATTGTTTGAACAAGGCGCCCTGGATATTTACCCCGTGCCAGGCCAATATGTTAGCCACGTGCGCCACCTAACCGAACCCGATTTTACCCTATACAACCTGGGCCCTAGCGATACCAAAACCTTTCTGTTTTTCAACCTAAACAACCGCACTAACCCCAGTTCCGGCCAACCGATTGTGACCCCTATTCATGCCGCCTGGTTTCAAAATCGCCACTTTAGGCAAGCGGTGGATTGGGCCGTAAACCGCGATGACATGGTGGCCAATATTTTAAAAGGCGTGGGCCAACCCGCCTACATTGCAGAAAGCCCGGCTTCTCCCTTTGTGGATGCCGAGCTTGCCAAAGGCCACCCGCAAGATATCGAACATGCAAGAGCATTGCTGAAAGAAGGCGGGTTTAGCTGGGATAGCAACAACACCCTACACGATGCCAAGGGCAACCCAGTGCGCTTTGAATTGTTGACCAACAGCGGCAACGACCAACGCGAAAACCTGGGCGTGATGATTGCCGAAGACTTAGCCCAACTAGGCATGCAGGTAGATTTTAGGCCCGTAGAATTTAACGTGCTGATTGGCCGCTACGATACCGGCGAATGGGAGGCCAGCATTATGGGCCTAGGCGGCGGTAGCCCCTTAGAGCCCCACGACGGGGCTAACGTGTGGAAGAGCGATGCAGCACTCCACATGTTTAACCAACGCAAACCAGGCAAAAACGGCAAGGTGGATATTAACGACCGCTACCCGTGGGAGGCCCAACTGGATACCATTTTTGAACAAGGCGCCCAAACCTTCGCCTTGGAAGATCGCAAAGCCATTTACCAGCAATACCAAGCCATTGTGGCCAAAGAGCACCCCTTTATTTACCTCATCACGCCATTATCCCTTAGTGCGGTGCACCGGCGGGTGCATAATGCCTTTCCATCTCCCCTTGGGGGCACCACCCACAACAGCTACAGCTTATGGATACACCCAACGCCATAGTGTTTATGCACTATTAAGTTTGTATGGCTTCCTACCGATACTGTAGTTTGTAGGCAGGCTCCTATTCAAATTATCCACCCTCTTCTATACTGTATAATTATTGTTGTAGCTTAATTTTATCTTTGGGTATATTTCAATGGCAGAAAATCTTACCAACTGCATCCGCTGCAAACGGTTGTTTAAAAAAACCATTAGCGATAAGTGCCCCAGTTGCGCTGCACGAGAACAAGACCAGTTCTCGGAAGTGTTCCGCCTATTGCAGGCCTCTCGCGCTAACAACGGCATCCACATCACCACACTGTCGCGTGAAGTCGGCATGTCTGAATCCGTTTTAGAAGAATATTATATTGAAGGTAAGCTGGGCACAGCCTCTGAGTTTTTAAATTTTACCTGCAAAAAGTGTACTGCCGAATATTCTGGCAAAGAAGGCCATGCCGCTTACTGCAGCAATTGCCGGGCCAGTGTCTCTAGCGAAGCAGGGGTAACCATTCGCTCTAGAGAAGCGGTTACCGAAGGCCAAAAAGAGCAAAACCGTATGGATTTGCTTTCCAAGCTGCGTAGCAGTGCGCCACCCAGCAGTAACGCAGAGAGCGCTGGATTTAGACGCGCCAAGGACTAGTTTTTATTACCCCCTGTTCATCGTATAATCTGGCTTAGCCTACTTACCAGTAAGCTGTGCCTATTTATTATAACCAAGGAACGGGGCTTATGACGCTGACGTTAGATGTTTCTACTGACAAATGGGGATTAACCGAATCCCAACAAATGATCCGCGATATGGTGCGGGAATATGCGGTATCCACCATCGAGCCTCGGGCCGCTGAGATTGACCGAGATGCCCGATTCCCAACCGAAACCTTTGCCGAAATGGCAGAAATGGGCTTACTTGGCCTACCCATCCCAGAGCAATACGATGGTGGTGATGCCGATTACCTAAGTTACGCCATTGCCATTGAAGAAGTCTCTCGCGTGTGTGGCTCTACAGCGCTAGGCATTGCCGCCCACACCAGCCTAATTTGCCTGCCTATTTTTATGTTTGGTAACGATGCCCAAAAAGCCAAATACCTGCCGGATTTAGCTAGCGGACGCAAACTAGGCGCCTACGGCTTAACCGAACCCAACGCCGGTAGCGATAGTGGCGGCACCGAAACCACCGCCGTGAAAGATGGCGACCACTACGTGCTAAACGGCACCAAAATTTTTATTACCAACGCCAACTATGCCAGCACCTTTATTGCCACTGCCGTTACCGATAAAAACGCCAAAGGCACCAAAGGCATTAGCGCCTTTATTTTTGAAAAAGATACCCCAGGCTTTAGCCTAGGCAGCAAGGATGACAAACTGGGCACCCGCGGTAGCGACTGGGGCACCCTACAGTTTGATAACATGCGCATCCCTGCAGAAAACCTGATTGGTGAAGAGGGCATGGGCTTTAAATACTTTATGAAAACCCTGGACAGTGGCCGCATTAGTATTGGCGCCATGGCCCTAGGTATTGCCCAAGGCGCGTTGGATAAAGCCCTAAAATACGCCAGCGAGCGCGAGCAATTCGATAAACCGCTCACCCAATTCCAGGCCATCCAATTTAAGTTAGCGGATATGGCCACCGAAATTGAAGCCGCCCGCCACCTGATTTACAACGCCGCCCGCTTACGAATGGCCGGCCTGCCCTTTACCAAAGAAGCCAGCATGGCCAAACTGTTTGCCAGCGAAGTGAGCAGCCGCGTGTGTAATGAAGCCGTTCAAATCCATGGTGGCTACGGCTACACCAAGGATTTCCCGGTAGAGCGTTACCTGCGCGATGCTAAACTATGCGAAATTGGCGAAGGCACCAGCGAAATCCAACGGATTGTGATTAGCCGCCAACTTATCCAACAACTGAGCTAAGGTTAGTTAATAACCATCGCCACCAATATGCCAAACAAACGGCCCTGCTTTTGATAAAGCAGGGCCGTTTGGGGTAAACGATACGGTATAATTTAAGGTGAGTTATTCAGCCAAGTTAAATGGGGTCTTAAATCGGTAATCGTCTCTGTGTGTGGTGTGTAGGTGTGTTTATTGAGTATGAGTGTGATGTTACTGTGTGTGATGTTGTCTCTCTTTTCTCTCTCATTTCCGTGATGGGTGGGGTTCATCAATCCACTCATTTAGAAATGTCATCGGGCTGTATTATTTCAAACCCTCTGTTATATATATAAAAACACCCTTTTAAGGAAAATTGACCTCTATTGGCTATACTTAAGATTCACTTAAGATTTGAGCCGCCATCAATCACAACGGGCCTTATTTCATCTAAACTGTAAGGGTACAGTTACTGATAAAGCCTACCCTCATCATGCCAACCCTAACCCCAGAAACCGCCGCCCACACCTTTGACACCCTGGTAAACGACCGCCGCGCCGTTAAGCATTACGACCCTACCCACCCAATCCCCCAGGCCGATTTAGAGACCCTAACCCGCTGGGCCATGCACTCGCCCACGTCTTTTAATATCCAACACTGGCGTTTTGTATGGGTAACGGATAAGGCCATCCAACAACAGCTACAAGCCGCCGCCTGGAACCAAGCCCATGTGGGCGAGGCCAGCGCTGTGCTGGTACTGTGTGCCGATTTAAACGCCTGGAATAAACAACCCGAGCGCTACTGGCGCAACGCCCCCAAGGCCATCCAAGATATGTTGGTGCCCATGATACAACCCTTTTACGATGGCAAACCTGAACTAGCCCGCGATGAAGCCATCCGCAGTTGTGGCATTGCCGCCCAAACCATTATGCTAGGCGCCAAAGCCTTAGGTTACGATACTTGCCCTATGATTGGCTTTGACCCCGATGCCATCGGCAGCATTATTAACCTGCCCGACCATCACATCATCACCATGATGATACCAATTGGCAAGGCCACCGAACCTGCCAAACCACGGGGCGGCAGTATTGATATTAACGAAGCTGTATTTAACAACAGCTTTTAGGGTAACAACCCAAGTGCCCTAGACGAACGTGGTAACCATTGGGCCCGCATGGCTAGCGGCGGCATGCCTGCGTTTAGCAAACCAACCGGGTTAAGGCCACTGCCATTACCCCCAACCACCATGGGGTTACCCCTAGGCGATTTATTCAACAGGCGGGCAAAGGCAGGGTTACCTTGGCTGTCTTGCAGGGTATAAGCCTCTGGTGGTTTACCAGCATGGAACACATCGCCTGACGACGCTGCCTTATTAGTACCGCCAAACAACCGTTGATTAATACGGCCTGCAAATTTATTGGCAAAAATACCACTATAGGTGGCCGAAGCCATGGACCCTGTTACCACCGATAAAATACCTGCCCGTTTTTTAGTCGCCTTAAACTGATTAAACACCACAGCGCTTAAGGGCATTAACGAAAAATTAATGGCCGTACCGCCCATATAGGCAAACAAATCCCGCGCGGATAATTTAAGCCGGTCGCGCACCTCTCGGTGAGTATCTTCCATAAACCGCAAGGTGGGCACCATCACGGTAGGGATCATCCAAATCAGCCACATTTCCGTACTGCGCAGCTGGGGGTTATGTACCACCCCATGCCAGGCCTTACGAAAAAATGATTGCGTTGGCACACCCACAGCAGTCCTCGTTTCCTAAGCCTGTGGCGGGTTACTCGCCGGTGGTGCCAAACATACGGTCGCCAGCATCGCCTAAACCTGGCAAAATATAGCCGTTTTCGTTGAGTTGCCGATCCACACTCGCAGTAATAATGGCCACATCTGGGTAGGCTGTTTTAACCGCCGCCACCCCTTCTGGCGAAGCAATAATGCACACAAATATAATTTGCTTAGGGGATAAGCCCACCGATTCCAGCCGTTCTATGGCAGCAATAGCGCTACCGCCGGTGGCCAGCATAGGGTCTAGCAAAAAGGTTAGGGGCAAAGGGTTGGGTAATTTTTCGGGCAAATTTTCGTAATAGGTTACCGGCTTTAGGGTCGCCTCATCTCGGTACAAACCTAAGTGATACACCGAGGCCATGGGCAGCACTTCCAAGGCAGCATCGCTTAAGGCCAGCCCGGCGCGCAAAATAGGGCACAACCATACTTTTTGGTCGTTACCCACCACTTGCTCGGTGGTTACTTCCAAAGGGGTTTCCACATCGTGGGCCCGCGTAGGGATACATTTGGCCGCCTCCACCATAAGCAAGCGCCCCACATGGTGCATGGCATACCGAAACTCATACAGGGAGGTAGATTTATCCCGAATACTGGCCAGCCAATGGCCCAC
This sequence comes from bacterium, assembly GCA_030429585.1. Taxonomy (GTDB): domain Bacteria; phylum Cyanobacteriota; class Vampirovibrionia; order Vampirovibrionales; family Vampirovibrionaceae; genus JAUIEU01. The sequence continues at coordinate 1,199,012 of JAUIEU010000001.1, forward strand.
CAAGGGGTGGTCAACCGTTATGGCATTAGACGAAGTGGCAGCGGGGGCAGAACAAGGCATGGAGGATACTCTTATACAGTTTACAACATAGGGGCCAATACTCCCCCTATTATGGCGAAAGCACCGCCATTTCGCAAAAAATGCCAAACCATCACCGGCCCACCCATGGTACGCGCCACAATAGTACGGTTACTGGGCCACGTTTCCCCAGTGTTACGTTTAGAAACAACCCGGCACATTGGCGCCTTCATGGCCATTTAATACTCCAATACCCCTTATAATAACCACACCTCACACTCCCCTGCGATAGAGACCCACACCCATGGCCGTTGGCCCTGCCCCTTTACCTGCCCCTAATCCTTATTGGCCTAACCCGGCCCCCCCTGCGCCTAGCCGCGCACTACCAGCCGTGCCTGCGCTTACTGCCATGCCAAAGCCCCCTGCCGAACACCCCAGCCTACACCACACCACCAAAGATACCTTTGCCCCCCAGCCCGTGGCCCCTACCCAGCCCGTTATGCCGCCAGAAATTACGAAGGCCCTCGGCGTTTTAAAAGGCATTCAACCCCTTCCTGGCCTTCAGGCCTATGCCGACTCGTTAGGGATAGACCTTATTTTTAACAACGGCGCAGAAGCCCTGAAGCTAATCCAGGATAAAAACATTACCGTGGCCTTTGGCGATATGGGTAACACCACCGCCCACGCCCAGTGGATTGCCGACCAAAACCTCATTATGATTAACCAAAAATACCGTGGCAATACCAGCCCAGCCATGGTGTACGCCCTTAGCGAGGCGATTTTCCACGAGGCCGGGCATGCGGCCCGCAATGGCGATAACCAATCCAGCATCCAGGAAGAAACCAACTGCCTGTTTTTAAACGCCTGGGCCAACTTATTCCACCAACAACAAGACCCGAACTACGCCAACACCACCCAGCAAAGCGAGCTGCTCAGCAACGGGGTGGCCTTGTATACCCAGCTGTTTTTTAAAGACCCAGACCCACAAAAAGCCGCCTTGGTGCGCCGCATTGCCCTAAAATATGGGGTGCTGCCCATCAACACACCAGATCACCCCACCAAGCACACACAGCAGGTACCTGTACCCAACAACCTAAACCCGGGGTGGTGGCTAGGCTTGCCCGCGTTAGCTCACCGCGTGGTCAATTTTGTCCACAACCAACAAGCCGCCGAACTCTTTGGCCAACAGTAAGCAATTTTTAATAAGCCTGATCGTTATATAAAAAGAACCCTGTTATAGCGACCTATAAGGCTTACCCTTATGTATCCCGTTTCTCTTACGACCTACACTCAACTACCACTATTAATTTCGGCCTAAAAGCCACTATAACTGGTGGCCTAAAGAATAAGCTTGACAGCACTCAACAAAACAAACTATCTGGAAGGTTAGCAAGCCTTTGCAATAAACAGGGCGCTAAAAAATTAAAAGGAAACTTAAAAGTTGGTTGTGAAATAAGAGAAAACAGTGTATCTATAACAGGTGTCTATTCAGAAGGTAGAAAATCGAAAACACCTAATATAGAAATCTCTTTCCCTGTTGAGGACAACCAGACTATCGGTCAGGCAGTAACAAGTGTAGGTTTTTACGAACTTTTGAAAAACAAATTTACAACCCAAAAATAAAAGTGCCTTCTATAATAGCCCTAAACAATCGTTACCAACTCTTTTTGCAAATTCGGTTTTAACGAATCCACATCACCCACCCAAAACGCCTTACCCAATTTCATCCGTGTCCCATCCGGGAAACTCATCACCACGGGCTGCTCACCGCGGTGTTCTTGCAACATTTGGCGCAACAAATCTATTTCTTCGTAGGTGGGGGGTTTCATCAGCTCTAGGGTTACTGGCTCCACGGCCGCAATAGGCGTTACCGTATCGGCAATCACGCTAAAGCTATCATCCCCCCGGTAACTTAGCTTGCCGTTAATCAGCACGCGTTTACCATCTACAAAAGTATCCATTAGTCCTTCGGCGGTTTTACCAAAAGCCACAATTTCTACCGTGCCGCTAAAATCTTCTAACTGGCCAAGCAGCATAGCCTTACCCTTGCGTGTTTGCCGAGATTGCACCATGCCTAGCAAGCCACCAATCCGCACAGGTGTTTGGTCTTTTTTATCTTTTAACTCGGCAATCATTTGGCTAACAATCAGGTGTAGCGTTTCCGTCAAACTATCTAGCGGGTGGCTGCTTACATAAAAGCCAAGCAAGGCTTTTTCTAAGGTTTGCAGTTCTTCATCAGGGTACTCGTCTTCGCTACCACTTAATAATATGCCTGCAAAGTTAGGGCTGGCATCATCACCGGCAGCAGGGGCCGCCAGTAATTCAAACAAACTATTTTGGCCCGTTTGTTGGCGCTGCACATGTTGCTGGCTAAAGTTTAGCAGTTCATTAATATTGTCTGCCAACTGTTTTCGGCTAATACCAAAGCCATCTAACGCCCCAGCGTGAATCAACGATTCTAGCGTTTTACTATTATTTACCGCATGGCCTGCCCGTTTAAAAAAGTCGTCCAAATTTTCAAAGGGTTGTTCGCTGCGGGCAGCAATAATATCGTCTACCACACCGCTGCCCACATTTTTAATGCTGGCCAAACCAAAGCGCAAAGCTTGTTGGTGCTCGCCTGTTTCCTCATTTTTTAACGAATAATCTGGCGTAAATTGGCTACCACTACTGCGCACATCTGGCGGTAAAATTTGGATACCCATGCGCCGCGACGCTAAAATATAAAACTGAATTTTATCCAAATCGTTGCGCACACTACTAAGTAGCGCAGACATATATTCAACAGGATAATGCACTTTTAGCCATGCGGTTTGGTAGGCTACAAACGCATAAGCCGCACTGTGGCTTCGGTTAAAACAATACGCCGCAAACTCACTCATGGTATCAAACAGGCTATTGGCAATGTTGTCATCCACGCCATTACTAATACAGCCCTGCACAAACCCTTCGCGCTCTTTTTCCATCACTTCGGCTTTTTTTTTACCCATGGCACGGCGCAACAGATCCGCCCGGCCAAGGCTATAGCCCGCCAATATTTGAGCCACCTGCATAATTTGCTCTTGGTACACAATAGTGCCGTAGGTACTTTCTAACACGGGGGCAATATCCGGGTGGGCCACTTCTATTTTTTCGCGCCCATGTTTTCTATCCACAAAGCTTTTGGCCATGCCGCTGTTTAGCGGGCCGGGACGAAACAAGGCCACCAGCGCGTTAATATCTTCAAAAGTAGAGGGTTTTAAATCCCGCTCTAGCGCCTTCATACCGGCGCTTTCTAGCTGAAACACCCCATCCGTATCGCCGGCGGTTAGCATGGCATACACGGCGGCATCATCCAGCGGAATAGCATCCATATCTGGCGCTTTGCCATCTTTTTCCGCGGCCATATCGCAGGTATTGCGAATAATGGTTAAATTTCGCAGGCCTAAAAAATCCATTTTTAGCAGGCCCAGTTTCTCCAAATCGCCCATGGGGTACTGGCTTACCACTTGTCCATCTTTGCTGCGGCCAATGGGCACGGTTTCCATCAGGGGGTCTTTAGCAATAACAATGCCTGCCGCGTGCACGCCTACGTTACAGGCGGTACCTTCTAGCTTTAGGGCTAAATCCACCAAATGTTTTACATCCGGATTACCGTCTACTTCTGCTTTTAGCGGCTGGCCTTTTTCTAGGGCATCCTTTAATTTGGTGCCCGGTACAGCCGGAATCATTTTAGCGAGTCGGTCACTTTCTGAAAAAGGAATATCGAGTACTCGCCCAACCGCTTTTAGTGCGGCGCGGGCAGCTAACGTGCCGAAGGTAATAATTTGACACACTTTATCGGCACCGTACAATTCGCGCACGTGGTTAATAACGTCTTCGCGGCGCTCGATACAAAAATCGATATCGATATCGGGCATGCTGACCCGTTCCGGATTTAGAAAGCGTTCAAACAGCAGTTTGTGCTCGAGCGGATCTAAATTAGTAATGCCGAGTACATAGGCGACCAAGCTGCCGGCGGCACTACCCCGGCCCGGCCCAACGGGGATGCCGTTTTCTTTAGCCCAGTGGATAAATTCCCACGTGATTAAAAAATACGCCGGGAATCCCATTTGGTTAATAATGCCCAGCTCGTAATCCAGCCGTTCGGTTACCTCGGCGGGCAGGTCTTCGCTTTGCGATTGGCAGTACTTACCCTTAGCGTGCTCCACCACCACGCGGTACAGTTCTTGTTCTTCTGTCACGCCATCTGGCAATGGGTATTGGGGCAAAATAGATTGCCCTTGTGGAATCTCTAATTGCTGGCAGCGTTCGGCAATAATGCCACTTTCTGCCAGGGCTTTTTCCACAACATCGTTGGGTAAATTAGTAAATTTTTCTGCTAGCTGTTGTTCGGTTTTTAAAAAATAATCGGGGCCAAAAAAAGCGCCGCGGCTGCTTTCTTCTAAGGTTTTACCTTCTTGCATGCACAGCAAAATATGGTGCACGTTATCTTCGCCCGGGTTTAAAAATCGCTCGTTATTGGTAACCACCATCGGTATATTTAGCGATTCGCTCATGGCGTGCAGTTCAGTATTTAACCGGTGCTCGCCTTCTTTGCCGTGGTCTTGCAGTTCTAACCAACAGCGAGGGGCGCCCTCTTTTTCTGCAAAAATGGTGTGGAGTTTACGCACGTTATCCCACGCCGCATCCTTATCGCCCCGCAGTAGTGGGCGGCCTGCCACGCCACTTAAATCGCCGGTTAGTGCCAGCAAGCCTTCGTTGTGCTGCTTTAGCAGTTCCCAATTAATCCGCGGTTTATAATAAAAGCCGTCTAACTGGGCGGTACTAATTAGCTTAACCAAGTTTTGGTAGCCAGTTAAATTTTCGCACAGCAAGGTTATATGGTGCAGCGGTGCCCGATTTTTTTCTGTAATATCGCCATCAATTAAAAACAGTTCGGCGCCTACCACAGGGTGAATGCCTGCCGCCTTGCAGCCGTTGTAAAACTCTACGCAGCCGTACATCACGCCACTATCTGTAATACCCAAGTGGGTATGGCCTTGGGCTTTAGCGTGCTTAATTAACGCCGGAATTTTTACGGCGGATTCTAACAAACTAAAGTGGGAGTGGACGGTAAGGGGCGCGTACATAACGGGTTACCGGTTAGCCTCCGCCTGCTTTGCCATTTCCGCTTCTAGCTGATTAAAGCCCCAATTTAGGCGGGCCAGTATCCAGCCCCAGCGGGCGGTGGTAACCAAATCGGTAGCATTAGCCGGTTGTAAGCTACCATCCACATACGGCTGATTAGGCAACGGCCCTGGCACCAACAACCCCGGCAATGGTTTGCGCAAGGTTTGCCCCAACAACGAGCCAGGGTGGTTGACCCAGCCATCATCACTACCAGAAACAAAGGCCGTGCGATGGTGGTTAGCACCCATGGCATTGGCCACCGCCCGAGAGGCCACCGACAATAACGATTCGCTTAATGTTGGTTGTGCCAACAACACGGATAACGCCCGAGACAAGGCCACATTCGGGCCTTGGGGTTCGTCTTTTTGCAGGCGGATGGAATGGTTGGGCGCGTTAAACAACTGCAAGGGCGCCGAGTTTAACCACGTTGTTACCAACATGTAATTACCACGCATACTGGTGGCTGATGATAAGGCTTGTAATATCTGGTTCGGTACAGGCACGTGGTTCATCACATCATGTTGCAGGCCAATTAGCAGGGCCGGGTTTTCCCACCCTAGTGGGCCTGCCGAAAACTGAGGCAGCAAGGCCTTGGCCACATCCACATACTGCTTATCCCCCGTCGCATAGTACAACGACATAGCGGCCCACAATCGCATAGGGGTGTCATCGCTGGCCACATACGGCACCCGACGAGTAATACTGGCTGCCACCGGGCGGCTAGGTACCTGTTGCAAGGCATGCCAACCCCGTTGGGCCGCTAGCAAACATTTTACCGAGTACCCTACATCACTCTGCTGAAAGGCCACCGAGGCCATGGCAAAGGCCGCCGTGGCCATAGCGGTATCTTGGGCATACAAGCCGGTAATATAGCGCGGTTGGGTATCATCTTCTGGGCGAATATCCCCCGGCAGGGTGCGCCCATCCACCATATGGTACACGCGTCCATCGCTGCGCTGCATGGCCAGCAACCAATTTAGCCCGTGTTTTAACTCATGCAAAATATCGCGCACATCGCCCTGGTTTGGCTCGCCAAACCCATACCCTAGCTTAAAAGGCTTCCAGGGCTGGGGGCTTTGCATAAAGGCACTAAGCCACGCCCCAATGGTAAAGGCTGTGGTAGGGCTGTATTTGGCGTAAGTATCGCCCCCGTTGTACCAGCCGCCCACCACGTTTTTATACAACGTTTGCCTGCCGCTCGCCAAGTAGGTTTCTACATACGCATCCTTGCGATGGCTTGGCGGGCGCTCGATACTAGCCGCCTCTAACATGACAGGGCTGCCACTGCGCATTAGGTATAAGCTTTGCAGGCTTGGCACCATGGCATCCCAATAGGTATAGGCATTAATAGCCACCGGGTTGCCCACGGGTATGTTATCTACCCGCAATTCGTAGGTGCCACTTTCAGAAAATTCGCTAAAATCCACCTTAATACCACGGATGGCCGGACCCACACCCTTGGGGCTAGGCACCGTCACCAAGGTTAGCTTGGCATCTTTATACACGGTTTTGCCCATCATGCCGGGCAAAAACCCAGGGGCTTTGGTATTAAACAAGGTTACTTTAGGCAACTTATCGCCGCCATACCGGGTTAAGGTAACCACCTTAGGGGCCAACGGATGAAACGCCATAGCCGGTTGAATGACCTGGATGCTGGCAATCTCTACCGGGATGGGTTTGGGTGGTGGCGGCTTATACTCGTACCCATTCAGGCCTTGGGCTTGCGCACCCATCGGAAGGGCTACCCATGCCATGGCCAACACCAACCCTAGGGCAATAGCGGCCACTAGCCAGGTCCGTCCTTTACACAATTGAATCAATCCCTGCGTCACTGCGATCCCACACTAAAATGCTCAAACCGTACAACCGATATTGTAAGTGGGGCATGGGGTAAACAAAAGCCCAGCGCAGGGGCTTATTACACACCGTTGCAAACAACGGCCGTCCCCCAATCGTAAATATTATTCGCTATGCAGGGTACGGCTTACCCTGTAGGGTTACATTAAAAGGCCTAAAATAAAACGGCAAGGACGCCTAAATTAACCAGCATGGCCACCAGCCAAAATTTCATTACCGGACTTAAAATACCCAGTTTGTTAAAGCCCAGGCCCCCATCGGCCAGTTCTACAATGTGGCTATCCAATTCTTTGTTAGTGGCAATAAACTCTCTAAATTCCACAGATAAACCACCCTTTCTGGTGTGTATGCTTGGCCGTTATGGCAATCTCTCTCTGACGAAATGGCTCTAATTCCATACCCTTGAACATTGATAATTTAAACGTTTTTCCAACTGAAAAACGGTCGGCTAACGTTCTATCCATCTGGTTTTAGTGTAAACCTAGATGGCGGTCCTTTCCCTCCAATAAATGGTGGGGCTTTTAGGGCGATGGGGCACCTAATTCTCCACCCATTGGTGTAGGGTCCGTTTCCATGTGGGTACTCGGGGCGTCATCCCCCTGTGTTTTAGGCGATGTGGATCGTGCCCACGCCAGTAAGCCAGGGCGTTTCCACAATACCCAGGCCCCTGCCACCGCGGTGGTGATTAGTAAAATCATGGCCCAATACAACCCATACGCAAGCCCTATACCGCTGGCCACGCCCACAAACCCTAACAAGGCTTGGTAGGCGCCTTCTCGCACCCCAAAACCAGCAAAGGCAATGGGTAACGCGCTTACAATGGTTACTAAGCAGTACACCGCCACCAATACCAACGGGTGGGCGTCCACCCCGGTGGCCAACGCCATCAACCAGTGGATAACCACCATGCCGCCCTGCACAATCGCGGATAACCCTAGCGATACCGCCACCACCTTTAGGTTGCCCCAATAGGGTTTTGCCATCACCACCAGTTGCAAGGGTTTAAATTTTTCTGCCATGGCCTCTACCGGTAACACCAAGGCGGCCAACCACCCCACCACGCTAAATCCAGCCAATGCCCACACCGGCTGCTTAATCGCCAACGGAAACGTATCTGTCACTGGTAGCGCACACACCATGGCCGCCATCCACAGCAGGGTGAGCAAACCCACCCCACGCTCGGCGAGCAGGGTTAGTACCGCCTCTCGCTTGCGCTTACCGCTCCACTGGGCCAGCAGCAGGGTTCGCACCGCATCACCCCCCATAGCACCGGGCAAAAACAGGCTGGCCACCATGCCTAAAAAGTACAAATCCACATAATCCGCTAAGGGCTGATTAAACCCAAGCACCCTGGCCAAATACCGCCAGCGCACTGCGCTAACCCACTGGCCAAACAAGTACACTGCCACACACGGCAATAACCACGCCAAATTAGCCGACTGAATGGCCAACCAGATTTTCTCTACCCCGGTAATGGAAACCAACAGCCAAAGAAACAGGGCACTAAGGAGTAATTTAATCATGCTTTTCATGCCCCCTACTGTGCCATAAAGTTAGGCCACGAATCCATTATGTTTCGGATATACTACACACCTCACGGATACAGGAAATGCGGTGAAACTCCGCAGCGGTGCCGCCACTGTAACCTGATGCTTGCAACCTTCACGCATCAGCAGCCAGAAAACGACATCCAGTGAGCTTTATACACGTTGCCCCGTTGCGCGCACAACGGCTAGCCCCCTAACACGATACTTCTTCCATGGATCCTTCCACTGGCCCACACTGGCGCTTTAGCGCCATGGCCAATACCCCAGCAACGCCTGCCGCGCCTTACACTACCGCGGCCACCCCTATGCTGTTTGCCAATACGGATGCCCCCACCAACACGGACGCCCCTGCTCCCATTCGCCCCAGGGCCCCATGGGCCACCAAAACCCGTGCCCTAAGCCTGGGCTTGTTTGGCCTAACCACCGTACTAGGCCTGGTGGCTGGTAAGCGTTTATTTCGCCCAAAGCACCTAACCACCACCCTTACCAACACCGCCAAGCAAATAACAGCCCCCCAAACCAAGGCAGAGCAAAGCTTCACCACCTACCGCAATATCGATTCGCCCCTATTAACCCTGGCCTTTTTAAGCCAACGCAAAGAGTTGCGCGGAGTGTTGGGCTGGTTTGGCCTTAGCAGCGCCGTGGGCTACATTGGCGGGCAAGCCCTAGCCGGCCTGCAAGAAGCCTGGGTACGCGCAGAAGAAACCGCCATCCGCATGCGGGGCATGGATGCCATGGCCACCACCTACCAGCACAGCGTCCACCAGCGAAACCAAACCCTGGCCACCCTTAAACAGCGCACCTGGCACACCATTCGCACCTGGCTTACGGAAGCAGGCATTGCCCAGCCCGATAACTTTAACCCCTACACAGGCCACCTTAACAGCACCCCCCCGGCGGATAAGCACGACACATGGCAGCGCCGCCTACACACCAATTATTTGCTAGAACCGCGCCAGCGGCCCCTCGCCAATTTTAGTGGCCATATGGCCAGCAACGCCCCAGCAGATTCTGGCTTTTTTGCCCCCACCAACCCCGCGCAGGCAAGGCTAAGCGCTGTTTCCCCCAGCCAATGGCTGCCTGCCTTAAGCGGCGTGGCAGGTGCCGCCACTGGCTTAACGCTGGCTGGGGTAAAAAACACCGCCAGCCAAATGCAGGGCCTAGTGCAGCGGGCCACTATGGGCGTGACTAAACACGAAGCCGTAACCGGCTTATTTGTTAAAAACACAGAAGCCCTGGCGGTACTGGCCAAACAGCTGGAAGCCCCCCTGCTGCTACTAACCTACGGGCTAGCGGTGGGGTTAATTACCGCTGGCAAATTGGGCATAGACGCCCTACGCGAAATTGCCGTTACCGAAGAAAACACCCGCACCGAGCTAACCTACCAGCGCTACCTATGGCAGGATTTAGGCACCCGCCTAATGAAGGGCGCGGAGGTGGCCTGGCTGCAAGTGCAACTGGCCCAACTGGCCAAAGATTTACCAGCATTAACCCTGCAGCCACACCTGCTAAAGCAACGCATTGGCAGCATTGTACAGGGCATTGGGCTCAATTCTGCGCCGCCCCATTACAACACGCCACTTAACCTTAACATTACCGCGGCACGCAGCTAGGTAGGCTTTAGTACTGAAAGCCCGATGGACGCGTATGGGTCATGGGTTTGGCATCGGCGTTGAGCACGGCACCCCCCACCACATGGGTCAGGTACACGTCATGATCCGTTTTACCGGTGAGCTTATCTACCACCACCAGCTCTAAATACGCCACCGCCTCTTTTAAAATAATGCCATGCTGAGAAGATTGTGTATCGAGTTCAGCAAAGGCGTCATCGGTGCCCTTACCAAAAGGCTTCATAAGGCCGTACTGTTTATCAGCCAACACGTTTACCACGCAGCGGCCACTCTGCTGAATTAATTCAGCCACATAGCGGTCAGGCGTCATGGCCAGGGTTACAGAGGGTGGTTCAAACCCAGCCTGCATTACCCAACTCGCAATCATGCCACCCTGCTTATCGCCCTGGCTGGCGGTAACAATGTGCACGCCGCTGGCAATTTTACCTAGGGCAGCGCCCAGTGCTTTTTGATTTTCGGTAGGGGTAACAACAGTCATTGGGTAAATTCCTTATTAACTATTTTAAAAAGTATGGATTAACCATAGCGCAACCATTCGCACGCCACCACTAGCTGGTTGGGGTAGGGTTACCCATAAAAAAATCCGCACCCAACCGGTTAAGGCTACATGCGGATTAAATTTAGTGCCCTAGCCTAGTGTGAAAATAGGCCATTGGGTGAAAGCGCATAGGGTAGAAATGGTTTATTGGGTATCAGGGTGATGGCATTTCGAGGCAAGTCGACCCGGAGTATTTATACCAACAAGGCTATTTAGTGGAAGAGCGCCGTAGTTCCTAGGCAAACCCGCACAGAGTAAGGGAGCGTATTAAAATACGTGACCGAAACGAGTACGGGTTTAACACAGGAAATACAAGCTATCACGCTAAATTACGTGCCAATGTTCCAGCTGTTTTGGTATTCCACCATGGCTGGGGTTAGCACATCAATGGCTACATCCATGCTGTCTAGCTTTAGCTTGGCAATCATGGCATCCACATCTTCAGGGATGTCGTACACGCGATTTTCTAACGTGCCTTTGTTTTTTACCAAAAACTCTACCGCTAAGGCTTGGTTAGCAAAACTCATATCCATCACGCTTGCTGGGTGGCCTTCGGCAGCAGCTAGGTTAATTAGGCGGCCTTCGCCCAATACCATAATCTTTTTACCGCTTTTTAAGGTAAAGGCTTCCATAAACGGACGAATTTGGTTGCGGTCGGTAGCTTCTTCTGCCAATTTAGCCAGGTTTAGCTCTAGGTCAAAGTGGCCGCTGTTAGCGACCATGGCGCCATCTTTCATCATTTCAAAGTGTGGCCAATCAATCACGTGGCGGTTGCCGGTAACGGTTACAAAAATATCGCCAATAGGGGCAGCTTCGTTCATCGGCATCACACGGAAGCCATCCATTACGGCCTCTAGAGCGCGTACTGGGTCAACTTCGGTTACCAAAACGTTGGCACCTAGGCCGCGGGCCCGCATAGCGGTACCTTTGCCACACCAGCCGTAGCCAACAACCACCACGTTTTTACCGGCAATCAGGGTGTTTGTCGCACGGATAATGCCATCCAAGGTGCTTTGGCCGGTGCCGTAGCGGTTATCAAAAAAGTGCTTGGTTTGGGCATTGTTTACAGCCATCGCAGGCCAAGGTAGGCGGTTATCGTTAACCATGGCGTTTAGGCGCACAATACCGGTAGTGGTTTCTTCGGTGCTGCCAATCATATCGCCAATTTGCTCGGGGCGGTTTTGCACCAACTCGGCAACCACATCGCTACCGTCATCAATAATCACGTTAGGCTTAAAGTCTAGCGCCAAATTAACGTGCTTGGTGTAGGTGGCGTTATCTTCGCCCTTTTGGCCGTACACGGCAATGCCGTAATCGGCTACTAGGCTGGCAGCCACGTCATCTTGGGTGCTTAGCGGGTTGCTGGCAATTAAAATACTATCCGCACCACCGGCTTTTAGCGCGCGGCATAGGTTGGCGGTTTCTTTGGTAATGTGGTTGCAAGAGACAATCCGAACGCCCTTAAAGGGCTGTTCTTTTTCAAAACGCTGACGAATCGCTTCCAGCACGGGCATATCGCTATTGGCCCATTCAATTTGCTTTTTGCCTTGGGGGGCCAAGCTTAAATCTTTAACATCGTTGGGCATTAGGGAGGTTTGAGGAGGGGTAGCCACGGTCATGGGGGTTCCTTTAGGTTAGTTAGCTTAAAAAATTAGTTGGATTTATTATGCCCCTATTCAACCTAAAACCTAGCCTAAACTCAACGGGGTAGGTTAATCCGTACTAATCCTTAATTTATTACCCTTCTGCCATCTTCACGGCCTCTTGTTCGCGGATTACCTGATTAAGTTCCATACTAAGGACTAGTCAACTTCTAGGCCCTTATCCATCATTATTCCACTTTCTTTTTACTCTTAGGTGCTTTTTTTCGCGTTTCACCAATAGAAATAGGTAACATACCCACTAATCGAGGCATACTGCCCGGCTGCCCTGGGTCACTCGGCGAACCATTATTTGCCTGCGGGTTACCAACATCACCCTGTTGCAGGACGAGATCATTACCTTGAGGGGATTTACTCTGTGGCAAAAGCTGCCGTTCCATCAAACTCTCAATTGTAGGGATGCCATCCAGTCCTGAATCGGGCACTAATGAAGGAGCTACCATTCTTTTAAACTCATCCTGCTGAACAGACTGCGGCGCCACAAGGCCACCTAAAAAAACGAAAGGCAGTAACATTAACGTTCTTTTACTAAAGCCAAACTAATAAAACGTAGGCCCTAGGCAGGCTGTTGGGCAAGCTGGGTGGTTATGGCATCCGCCAAATCGCCACGGCGCGTGGTGTTAATAGCCGATTTGTTCACACCCACCATGCGCTTAAACAACTTGGGCACATTGCCGGATAAAATAGGAAACGCCGGTATAACGCGGTTGTCATCGTGGGCAGATAGGTAAAAGGCATCTTTAACCAACATACTGGCATCATTATCACTATCCCCAATCGGGATAACCTTATCCACCTGCTTTAACCGTTCATTTTTAGCCAACATCCACTCAAGGGCTTCTCCCTTTTGGATGCCTTCCGGCGTGTACATGTAATGCATCAGGATGTGGGGGTAATCTTTGGTCATCATGTCATAGCGGATGCCTTCCGCCTGCATGGTTTTAGTAATGGCCCCCGATATTTTCACCCCATCGTTAAAGGCCTTTTGCATGGCCACCGTATCGCCAAAGTTATTGGGCTGAATGGTAAAGGCGGTTTCATCCGGCACCATTTCTATAAGCACCACCTTATTGCCGGCATACTCTTTGGCATACAACACACACGAGGGCGAATACGACTTATGGAAGGCCACACTATTCACCTTTTTAAAACCCTGTTTTTCAATACTGGTGCGCACAATTTCCGTAACACGTTGATGAGACCACCCGGTTTTTTCCTTTACATGGGCGGCCCAATCTTTATCGGCATCGCTAGGCCGCAAGCCGGATAACCACTCTTTTACCGGCTTACCCAAAGGGCGATAGAAAATAGTTTGGCCGTTATTGCCCACCCAGGCCATTAGCTTTTTGCCATAGTTGCCCAAATGCTTTAGCAACTCTTTTGACATCAGAATCCCCCTACCGGTAACCATTGCCAAGGTAGACTGGGGCGATTGATTAATAGCCTGAGCGTTTTGCTCAATCAGTTCTGGGTCTGGGTCTAACACGCGGTTAAACAGCTTCCACACAATGGCAGAATCATCGGCATCCAAGGCAATTAGGGTGGTTGACTTGGCCGCCAACGGTGGGGCTGGCCTAGGGGCCACTGCCACTGCGCTAGAAAATTGAAGGGAAGAAAGCATACTGTATCATCTTAAACATTAGGTAGAACCTCTACAAGGCCCCTGCCGCTAGCAAATTGCCTGTTGCCCTACCTAATTTGACTTTTTGATACACTGAACAAGCCCTCCAACCATTAACCACTGCAAGGTGCCGTACCGTAACCCATGCCTAATTTAAGCGATTTTAACCAATTTACCGAAAACGCCTACACCCGGCACTTGGTGCTAAAAACCCCTAATATGGAAATATTGGTGGTGTGCTGGGCGCCCGGCCAAGTGACCGCCACCCACGGCCATGGCCCCACCGATGGCGTGATTACGGTGCTAGAAGGGCACATGCAAAACACCAATATTTACCCCGCCAGCCATGCCAGCGGCGGAAAACACGTTAGCAAGGTACATGGCCCCGGCGATGTATGCCATACCCCTGTGGGCTGCCAGCACCGCATGCACAATGTTAGCGATAAACCCGCCATTACCCTACATTTTTACGCCCCACCCCTAGGCGATGAGTACCGCAACCCAGACTTAGGCTACGCTAACGATGTAGAAACCCACGATATTCAGCTAAGCGATGAGGCCATCCGCATTGTGATGGCGTGTAATAACACCCAAAAAGCGCTTAACGAGCTGGCCTACACCATATAAGATTAACCCCACCGGATTTTTTTATGCATTACCTAGATAACGCCGCCACCACTTGGCCCAAACCAGAGAGTGTTTACACCACGGCAGACGAGACGTTTAGAGCCCTATTTAGCCCCAAACGCGGTAGCCACAAGGCCAGCCGAGCCGGTGGCCAAAAGCTAGATAATGCCCGCCAAACCTTAGCTACCCTGTTTGGTATAACCAACCCCCAGCGCATTGCCTTTACCCCCGGCGCTACCTATGCCCTAAACGCCGCCACCCAAGGCTACCCATGGCAAGCTGGCGATGCCGTGGTGATGAGCGCCATTGAGCACCATGCCTTATCCCGCCCTATCCGTAAACTAGCCCGCGAGCGTGGTGTAACCTTCCACGTGGTGCCCTATACCGATGACGTGCCCTTTGATATGGCCGCCTATAAAACCCTGCTAGAAACTCATTCAACCATCCGCATGGTGGCGGTAACCCACGCCAGCAATGTTATTGGCAGCATTTTACCTATCCACGATATTTTTACCCTGGCCCACCAACACGGCAAAACCACCGTGCTAGATGCCGCTCAATCCGCCGGAGTGTTGCCCATAAACGTTATTGATGATCACATTGATATGCTGGCCGTGCCCGGCCATAAGGGGCTATACGGCCCACCCGGCGTGGGGATGTTGTATGTAGCCGAAGGCGTGCCCTTAGGTAGCTTTGCAGAAGGTGGCACCGGCGGCGATAGCGGCAAACACCCCATGACCAATGAGCAAGGCCACATCAACCTACCTGATGGTGCCGAAGTAGGCACCCTGCCCCTGCCACTAATGCTGGCCATGGCAGAAGGTGCTAACTGGGTTACCGAGCGCGGCATTAGCACTATCCACACCCACGAGTGTACCCTGCTACAACACTTGCTAGACGGGCTTAACACCATTGAGGGCATTACAATTTACGGCCACCAAAACGTGGCACATAAAACCCCGGTGGTTAGCTTTAACCTAGCGGGTCATCACCCTAAAGAGCTTGGTAATACCTTGTTTGACGAGGCTGGCATTGCTCTGCGCGGTGGATTCCATTGTGCGCCCATGGCCCACGAAGCCATTGGCAGCGTGCCCCATGGCGGCACATTGCGTGCCAGCATTGGTGCAACCACCAGCCAAGCGGATGTAGACGTACTAATTTCGGCGCTAAACCGTTTACGCTAGCGTTCTGCTTTTACCCAGCACACGAGGCTTAAAGTAGGCAATGGTTTGGGCAATGCCTTCTTGCAGAGTAGTGGCGGGCTGCCAGTCTAGTTTTTCTTTGGCTAGGGTAATATCTGGCTTGCGACGGGTGGGGTCATCTTGCGGTAGGGGCAAGTGCATAATTTCGCTGCTGCTGCCGGTTTGCCGAATAATCTCTTGGGCCAGCTCCATTACGGTAATTTCGTGGGGGTTACCCAAGTTTACCGGGCCAGCAAAGCCAGGCTCGGTGTCTTCTAGCAAGGCTACTAGGCCGCATAATAGGTCATCTACATACCCAAAGCTGCGGGTTTGCTCGCCTTTGCCATAAATCGTAATAGGCTCGTTTTTTAGGGCTTGGATAACAAAATTGCTGACCACACGGCCATCATACTCTGCCATGCGGGGGCCATAGGTATTAAACAAGCGGGCAATTTTTACCTGCACGCCGTGCTGGCGGTGGTAATCCATGCATAATGTTTCGGCCACGCGTTTACCTTCATCGTAGCAACTGCGGGGGCCAATAGGGTTGACGTTACCCCAATAATCTTCGCGCTGGGGGTGTACTTCTGGCTCACCGTACACTTCGCTGGTGCTGGCCAGCAATAGACGCGCACCGGTACGTTTGGCTAGGCCTAGCATGTTAATAGTACCCATAACGCTGGTTTTTACGGTTTGTACCGGATTAATTTGGTAGTGGATAGGGGATGCCGGGCAGGCCAGATGATAAATATCATCCACTTCTACAAACAAGGGCATCGCCACGTCATGACGAATCAGCTCAAAGTACGGCTGATTCATAAAGGGCAAAATATTTTCTTTGCTGCCCGTAAAAAAGTTATCCACGCACAGTACTTCGTTGCCTTGCGCCAATAGGTACTCTACAAGGTGAGAGCCAATAAAGCCGGCGCCGCCAGTAACTAACACGCGTCTGCGTCGTCGTATAGACATGGATTACCCTTTTTTGTTGTTATCTCTCTCGTGGTAGGGTGCCACGGGCTACACGCACGTCACCCACCATTGCTTATGGTTAAGTGTAGCCTTGATTCTGCATTTTAACAGGCTATTTCAACCATAGTTCCTCCAAATGCAGGACACCATGGGCACCACCGCAGCCCAGCAGATGCCAGCCCAGGTTATCCTCCACACTAGGCCGCCCCTATTTTAGGTATACTACCCCCTATGTTGGTATGTCACGGATTGGGTGGAATCGTTTTTTGGTGAGCCGCGTACAACCTATCGTTATGGGTGTTATCACCCCCCTACTGCTGGTGCTGCTGGGGGCCCCACTGGTGTTTGCCGCCCAACCTTTTGAAAAAACCCTGGCCCACTGGGTGCATGAGCATCCCCATGCCCACGTGCGATTTACCTACCCTGGCCAAGCTGTGGCCAAGGCCTTGCCTGCCCCCTATGTCACCTTGCGTAAGGGCACGCCACTCATTCTTACCTTTTTGGATGCGACCCCCACCCACCCCAACAATAACACCACCAGCACGGCTGGTCGCCTTCGGTTTAAGGTGGCAGAAGATGTGCGAGTAAATGGCCACGTTATTGCGCGGCAGGGCACCCCTGGCCTGGCCACCATTACCAGCTACCCAGAACAACCCAGCCAGCCGCCTGTATTGGTTATCTCTGGGTTAGGCATCCCGGCTGTAAACGGCACGTACATACCGCTGCGGGTTACCTTTAACCACCACTCGGTTAAACGCAGCCTTAGCAAAACGCTATACCCGCTCCTTCGCATTATTAAGGGCCCCAAAGGCGTATTACCCGGCACACGCCGTACAGTGTTCGTCAGTACGGATATCCCCATTCCCATCGCCAAACAGCCCTCTTAACCCAACACCGGCGCACTAAACCGCCATGTTTGAGCGTTACTGTATTATGCATACCCCATTGTAGAAAGCTGGCCCATGGCCCACCGCACCAAACCCTTACTCCAACATGTGGATTTTTTACTCTTACTGGCCAGAAAACTTGGCCAGGGGGCTAACTTTATAACGCCTTTTCCCAAAATTTCATTACAAGAGCTACAAGACGAAGTGCTAGCCTACAACCGCAGCCACCCCAAGCACCCTGTTTCTACCAAGGGTTTAGCAGAACAATACGAACAACTGCGCCAAGCCTGCCAGCGGGATAGTGGGCCCCTGTACCTACATAACAGCAGTAAAGTAACCATTAAAGATTTATTAGAGCGCAGCCTAAACCAACTGGATGATGGCGCCAAGGCCGCCACCAACTACGTGGTATAGCAATGCAAGCTTTAATAAATACCGTATTCCCTTCTTACCTTACACTACAACAATTTAGTAGCAGTAATGAAAAAGATCTCATCGCTTCTTACGGTAAAGATGCAACCGGTGATATTGATTTTTTTCAAACGGTTATTGATGGAAAAACCCAACGAAAACTTATTATAGATAACCCAAAAAGCGCTGTTTTGTTGGATGGTGCGCCAGTTAGTGAAGGGCATGCACTGGTTTTCCCTAAGCGGCCCGTTAGTTCATTTTTTAATTTAACATCTGAAGAAGTTCAAGATGTTTTTAAATCTATTACTATGTATATCGAAAGATTGAAAACGACACTAAAAGCAAAGTATGGCCATCGATACGAAGAACCTGATTTTAATATTGGTATTAATGTGGGGCAAAAAGCAGGCCAAACACGAGGGCGTTGTCATATTCACGTTATCCCTCGATATAAGAACGACATAAATGATCCGGAAGGCCCAAAAGGTGGGGTTCGAGGGTTGTTTATGGATTCAACTAAAAAAAACTATAAGGGCAAACCAGACCCTACTGTGGATAATTTATTTTAAATTTACGTAGCCAGTGCAGCAAACTCCTGGGCGCGGGCCTCTTGCTGGGCGCGTTTTTCTGGGTTGGCTTGCTGGCTCGCCATGGTGCTATACAGCTGGCTAATGCAACGGGCAGCCTCGCTAACCAGTGGCGCATACCCGCTGGCCTTTATGTGGGGCCATAAGGGCTGCAAGTTATTGCCAGCATCCTGCAAGGCACCATTGGCTAACTGGCACTGGGCCACCAGTAACGTTAATCGCCACGCCATATGGGTGTAGCCAATATTCGGTTTTTGGGCAATATCCAACGCCCGCTGGGCAATCCGCTGGGCCTGAACCGTATCGTAAGCGGGGTAATTTGGCGCCATAAAAATACTGGCCAACGTGTGCCAACTTTGCAAGGCGCACCCGGCTAAGCGGCGTTGGCCGCTTTCTTCTGCCATGCGCTCGGCTATATCCATGGCATCATCAAAGCGTTGCTCGGCTAAGGCTAGGCGAGCCGCCTCCAGGTTGAGTAAAATCCAGGTAGGGTAATCGCGGGCGGTGTGGGCCTGTTGCAAAGCCGGTAGCACCATGGGTTCAGCTTCGGCGGTATTGCCGGTTATGCGGTGGCGCTGCAAGGCCACCTTGCCCCACTGCCCCAACAACCGTACAGAGCGCTCGTGCTGCTGAATGGTGGGCAATACATGCTGTAAGGTTTGCTCACAACCGGTATCATCCCCCACAACCAACTGGGCCTGGGCCTGCTGCACCCGCATAACGGGCTGGTAGTTAGGCGATACCCGAGACGACAACGCCTGAATCGCTTCTAACGGTTGGGGCATACACAACCGCCAGGCTAACCCGGCACGCACATGGGCGGTTTTATCCCGCAAACGAGACAGTTCCGCCTGCGACGTGTCTGATAAAATCTCGTCAATCAGGGGTTCATCCAACAATTGTTGGGTGGCGCGATATTGCCCTAATTGGTACAAAATACACGCCCGCTGGGCTTGCAAAGCCACCCAGGCCGTCGGGTCAGCATCCTCGCCCAATTGGTCTAGGCAGGCGTCTAGCACTTCCAAGGCCCCTTGCACATGGCCAATGCGCTCAAAGGCCACCATTAGGTAACCCAAAGCTTCTACCAAGGCGGGGCGGTTGCCCGTGTGTTGATAAAAGGCCACCACATCCGGCAGTAGCTTAGCCGCATGCTCAGCATCCGTAGTATCGCCAACGGTAAGGCTGGTGGCTTGTAATTGGGTTTGGGCCAATTGGGTTTTTAACGCCATTTCATCAGCAATTAAGCTTTGCGGAATCACCGTGCCGGATTTATCGGGTGATTGAGCCTCGTACTGATAAGCCGCCTGTTGCACGGCCCCTAAGGATTGTTGCAAGGCCAAGGCTTGGGCAGCAGGCATATTTAAGGGCGATAAGGTGGCGGCCACACGCTGCCACAGGTTACGGGCGGTTTCCGTTTGGCCGGCTTGGGTGGCCTGCCATGCCAACCAGCCCATGGGCACCGCTTGGTGCTGGTAACGGCCCACATGCTCTAATGCGGCAGCAATGGCCTGGTGGCGTTCTTTTCGGCTGGTATCGTGGAGCAGTTGGTAGGCAAAGGCCCACAAACTAGGATGCCTAAACTGGCCGGATTGTTGGAAATCCGTGAGTACCCACTGCTGGGCCGCCAAAGTATGTAAGGCTTGCTGAAATTCATCGCCGCCAAGGCCGCCGGTTTCGCTGCAACATTGGCTAAGCAGGGGCACACTAAAGCGCTCGCCCATGGTGGCGCACCACGCCAACACGTCTTGTTGTTCTGGGCTTAGCCAACCTAGACGATTTTCGTAAATGGCCTCTAAGGTAGGCGGCACGGATAACGTGGTTTGATCCACCTCGGGGTTAGCGGCAATCTCGCCACTGGCATTATCCATATGCAAGGCGCCCTGGGCGTGCAGCCACGTCAGCACCTCGCTAATATACAGCAAAGAGCCCTGGCAACCATCCTGCTGTCGGGCATATTCAAAAATTTGCTGGCGCAGGGTAGGCAACAACGCCGATTGCATCCCTGCAAAGGGGCCTTGGGTAAACAAGGCGTCGTAGGCACTTTCATCCACACCGCCAGCGGTTAGCATAACGGCGTTGCCGGTTTCTGCCACCATGGCTAGCCCGCCCGCCAGTACCCCTGTAGGGGCTTGGGTAGCATCCCAACTGGCCACCCATACCACAGGCGCCGCTGGGTCTATCGCCTGCCATACCTGGGTTAGCAACTGTATGGATGCCGCATCCGCCCGGTGCAAATCGTCTAATACAATCACCACCGGCATTTTTTGGGCCATTTTTTCGTAAAAATCAGCCAGCAGTGCCGGGGCCGCCATATGGCTATCCGTAACCATGGGCACCGTGGGGGTATTTTGCAGGGTATTGGCGTATAACAAGGCCTCTACCAGGGCAAAGTGGGGTTCGCCAGCTTGCTTGCCAAATACTTGGTCTACTGATTGCTGGATCCACTTTTCTAATTCATCGCCATCCACCCCATCCGGCGGCACAGGCACCGCCTTTTGGAAGAGATCTGTCCATAACCCTAACGGGGTACCCGCATCTGCCAAGCCGCACGCAGCCTGGGCAGAAAACCAAATCACCGAGGGTTCTTCTGGGTTAGGAACGAGCTCTTGCAGCAGCATGTGGTTGAGCCACACGCTTTTGCCCACCCCGCGTGGGGCAGCCAGCGTTACCAATCGGGGCACATTATTACCCGGTTGCAGGCCTGCCGTTACCGCACTAACCAACGCCGGAAAAACCTGGCTGTAGGTATGGGTGGGTACTGGGGCCTGGGGCGCTGCCATAAAGGGAGATGTTATTGGGATGGGGGCCCCCATTTGGGCCGCCTTACGCGGAAAGGGTACCACCGTTGCCATGCCACCGCCCGCTTGGCGCGCAGAAGACAACTTAGCCGCCACATGAGACGGCAGGGCCGTGGCGCGTTCGGTCAGCTCTGGGAAGACGGGCAACCCACTGGCTACCGGCTCTTGCGGCAAATTAACGCTGTACCGATTAGACACCACTTCCGGGATAATGGGTTCGCTAGCCGGGGCCGTTAGCCCAAACTGGGTAGAGGAGGTGGACTCCGATAAATCGGCCAACGAATCGTCATCGGCGCCAGCCACCGGGGCTTCGGGGGCCTCTACAACGGGAGCGCTGTATTGACGAATGGCCACATCAAAACGGTTGGGGAAGGCTGGGGGTGCATCATCCACCACAGGCTGCGCAGGCCGGGCAGGGTGCACCGCGTCAGCCGTAGCGGCTGCCAGGGCAATATCTGGGGGTAAGGCAGGTTCCGGGGGCGCCACAGCCAGGGGCTCTGGTGCGGGTATCGTTTCATCCGCCACCACTTCAGAAACAAGCGGCATGGGGGCCGGTTCTACAGAAGGGCTCGGCGGCCTATCTACCACCGCACTGGTATCCGCTGGTGCCACCGGTGCCAAAACAGGTTCTACAGGTAACGCTGAAGGTGGCGCAGGCGCTTCTACAGGCGGCTCTACCGCAAAGCCAATAACCGCCCAGTCACTATCCGGCAGGCCACTCTCATCTATTAACGGGCGCGAGGAAACCCCATTGGGCAGCAAAGCTGCCATAGCTGCAGGCAACACACACTGGCTAGCCAACGCCATGGAACGGGGCACGTACGGGTCGCCTTGCTTGCCTTTGGCCAAGCCAAGCCGGGGCGTTACCCACTGGTTATTTAACAATAAGGGCTTTGCCATTACCGGCCACAGGGCTTTTAAACACCGGCGCAAGGCCAAGCTCGTGTCGGCTTCGTCAAAAAACAACCACAACACATTAGGTTGAACCACATCTAAGCGGCCACTGAACTGGCCTACCCGCGACGCTAGCTTGGTGGCCCATTGGGCCAAGGCCGGTTCTGCGCTGGCTAAAGGCAACCTGTCGGGCAGCATAAACTCTAGGCAGGCCACCACGCCCGTTGTTTCTGTTGGTGGGGTAACAGGGGTAATCAATGATGTATCCGCATCCATGGGGGTGGATTCACTCCAAAGCCGAAAGACGCACCTGCCCTGTGGCTATTGCCTAGCCAACGGCACGGGTGCCCTAATGATATGTACCCAGTGTATTACCCTTGCTACTGAGCCGCAATATCAAAGGCGCCACCAAAATCCACTAGCAATTGGTAGCCAGGGTCTATCACCACAGATTCGCCCGGTAATACCAAGGATTTTACCCCTTCTCGGGCCACGGTACCGGCACCCACCACAGCGCCACCAATCACGGCTAAGGGGGCGGCAATCACTTTGCCCGTCGTGCCACCCAAGCGCTCGCCGGTTTGCATACCCGCCTTGGTTAAGGTTTGAAAAGACGTGGCCCCTTCCGACACGCTGTTACGCAGCTTGGGTGCCACGCCAGGGTCTTGGTACAAGGCTGTATTACCAGTGGTATCCTCTGTTGCCAGGGCAGGCGCCGCCACCGCTGGCAGGGCTTTGGCATCATCGTTATTGGCAGCAATATCCAGTCGAATCAACTGTAATTCGCCGGTGGGTAAAATCACTTGGTCAAACTGCCAAGCCAACCAGCCACCCTTGCTAAACCACTTGGGGCGCTTAACATGGGTAACCCGCCCCCGCAGGGTAGAACCCTTGGGCAAAATAACCTGCAATGGGTCGTTGGGTTGGGCCCGGTAAAACAAATCCTGATTTAAGCGGGCTGTAACAGGGTCGCCTTCATCACTTTCGCGGGCATCCAAGGGGGTTTCCATCACCACCGGCAGCAACGTGCCCTGCGGCACATGGAAAGTAGCCGAGCCCAACGACAAGGGCGCCGCAAAGGCCGGTAAGGCAGAAAAAGCCACCATCACAGCCATAAAAACCGCTAGCAAACCGTGACGCAGAAACATACTCAAATCCTTTACAGGCAACAACAACGTGGCAATGACTGGCACATTACTGCCCCTACCATACACCAATTACCCCTAAATGACGGCAGCCCACCCAAAAGGTGCCCCACGTGTTTACAAAACGTTGGTTTGTTTACGCACCTTGCAAGCTGGCTACCAAATAATGGTACTCCGCTTCATCAAACTCTGTTTTTAAGGTGTCCGTCATATGTTCAATTAGGCAGGTGCCCTTTTCCGTGCAGTCATCCACCCAGGCCACACTGCCCCAGGTTTCGGGCTTGCTTAGCACCTCATGCCATTCCGCCAGGCTGCGCTCTGCATGGATACCCCCCAGGGCGGCCTGTGGGTTAAAACGCGTGGCAACTCGCACCAATAGCATCAGTACCTGTCGATGCCAGCCATCCACCATGCCTTTGGGTAGGCGGTTATCGTCCAAAATATCTTGCATATTATCTTGCAACGAAGCAAGATACGATTTAACCCGCTGGACCAAGGGTTCTTCTACTGGGCGGGCTTGTAAAATTTTATGAGGGCTTAGCATTAGCGGGTCTGCTGCTGCCAAACACTCTGCCAATACTGGGTTACATACCCGCTGATGATGGGTAAGCAACAAGGTGGCAGGGATTGCCCACTTTACAAAGGGGGTCTCTTCCATAAGCTCTGCCTGCCGCATCCAATGCTGCATGGATTGCACCGCATCGTGGGTATCAACCTGGCCTTGCAGCACCCGCTGGTAAAACCGCTCGGCAGACACCCCGTCGCCAATACCTCGCGTCGCTTTTAGCCATTGGTAGGCCTGTGCCCAGGATTCATTTTTAATGGCCAGCAGCCCGCTATACAAGGTCGTTTCGCTTAAAGCCTCCCACAGTGGTTCGCTTACGGCGGATTTTAGAGCGCCCATTTTTTCGCCCACAAAACCCACATCCGCAGAATCATGCCAGTGGTTTAAAAAGGTGGTTAGCTCATCTTGTAACTCTTGGGTAGGTAAGCGCCGCTGAATGGCCGGCACAATAAAGGTATCCATCACAAAGCGAGAATCGCTATTAATGGCCAAGGCTTCTTCAATACTTTGGTACACCTCTACCAATTTATCCGGCACCCCCACACCAGACAAGGTGGCCCCCAAGGTCTGCGGCGGGTGCTGCCGCCAAGCATCGTAAAACACGTTATGCATCCACGGGTGCATTAAATTATGGCGTGCCATAATACTGGCCAAGATGGGGTGGGTGGCCACATTATCAATGGAAAGGCGTACGTGGAGTTTAGGGTCGTGGAACCAACCCACCATGGCCGCCTGTAGCTGTAGCCATATATCCCCAGGGGCTTTTAACTGGGCCGATAGCACACACCAACGGGCTACTTGGGCCCCGTGGGTTACTGATTCGTGATACCCCAAGCCATAGAGCACCGGGGTGGTTAGGCAAATCCAATGGAGCAACACGCGCCACAACGCCTGTGGCCAACCCAGCAGCCCCACCGTGCAGCGATGCAACAGGCACACACTGGTGGCAAGCTCTTGCAACATTGGCAAGGTATCGCTCTCTATCAGTGCTTCTGCCGTTTGGGGCGGAAAGGTTTGATAAGCCAAGGGCTTACACAGCCGGTAATGATTAATCCAATATGCCTTAATACTGGCCATCGTAAAGGCCAACTGGTGCAATTCAGCCCCTTCAATTAACGCTGCCGAGGTTTTGGGTACCCACTCTCGGGTACGTTGGGCTGCCGGGGCGGTACTGGCAGCCTGCTCCACACAATCCATAAGCCAATTTGCCAACAAGGCCGCCTGGCTGCTACTAATCGGCAGCATGGCAGGGCCATAAAAAGCCTCGTTAAAGGAGAAAGGCTTGCCCCCGTGCAAGGCCTTGGTTAAAGCATTAAATACCTTGGTGTGGGCCGCTTCGCCCCACAGCCCTGTGCGGGTATTGTCCGCACCATCCCCTAGTCCATCATGGCCATAGGGGGCAACAGCACCCGCCAAAACAGAGGATGACTGGCCCAGCATGGGATTAGACGATGGCGTGTTATGGTGGGCAGCAGGCACAACAATATCTCAATGCGGCAATATTAGGTACCTTACCAGTGTACGCAATATCGGCGCATCTGTGCAGGGTATTGCCGCCAAGCTCCCCCATCCACGGTAGGCGGAAAAGCGTTCTACAAGCCTATTTACCACCTATTCAATATCGCCAAACTTAATACACCATTCATGTTACCCTAGCTACCCTGTTTTGTTGCCCCAAACCGCCTTACCCCCTAAACAACCCATGACCAACACGCCAGACAACCCTACCGCTGCTATTACCCTGGTATTAACCGCCGACACCCCCAAGCCCCAACGCTTGGCCGCCTTGTTTGGCTTGGTGGATGACTACCAGCCCGAGTATTTTGACCCCCTGCTTAGCCTGCTAACCAACGACAACGAAGATACCGAAATCCGCAGTGCGGTGGCCATGTGCTTTGGCAAACTAATTAACCAGTATGTAGACCAAAGTGTGTTAGACGAGCGCACCACCAGGGTAATGGAGGCCCTGCAACACCTTGCCCAAACCGAACCCAACGAGGTGGTACGTGGCTATGTGATTACGGCCCTAGGCATGAGTGGGCGAAAAGACGCAATTACCACCATTGTGGCCGCCCTAAAAGACCCGGATTTAAAAGTATTCCATAATGCGGCAGAAGCCCTGGGCCGCTTTGACCGTGCCGCCGTGCCCCACCTGATTGAACAACTAACCGTGGGCGCCGATGACGCCAAATGCATTGCCGCATGGAAGCTAGGCGAAATGGGTTACGGCGAAGCCATACCCCCGTTATTAAAATTACTAGAAAACCCAAACTCCAGTGATGAGGTGGCCGCCTTAGCCATTTGGGCCTTAGGCGAAATTGGCACCGAAGCCCCTGGGGTTTCTGCGGCGTTGAAAATAGCCTTAGAGCACCCCGCCCCAGAAATCCACGAGCGGGCCCGCCTGGCCATTAAAAAAATTGCCCGCAACTGGAACTAAGTAAAACAGCGCCATTTAACCCTTATAATTCAGCTTAAGCTGATGGCTATTTATTTTTTTACCATCAATGAACAACTTTGCCCCTTTAGCAAGATAAAGGACTGGCTTTTTTATTAAAAGACCATCCAACGTTAATAGATCCCCACGACTAGCATAATCTTTAATATTCACAATCCACTCTTTATTCTCTGGCAAATAAAAAGCATTACTACTTGTACTAGGTTCGCCACCCCATATAGTAGATAAATTTTTACCTACTTCTACCCCAGCCTTTTTAAACCCAGTTAGCATATCTTGTAAGGTAATCATACTAGTTTGATAATTAGAAACCCCACCAGTAACCAGCCCTCCTATTTCTCTCTGATCCATTTCTTCACCATCTTCTTCACACCACTTCAAAAAAGTCGGTACATTTTCATTGTCATTATCCGTTAAAACACTCGAATCAAAATGAAATAAGTCTCCTACTTTTCTATCGCCAAAGCCACCGATAGTGCAAGTCATGGCACAATCAGAAGAGACCTTCGGTTTTGTTCTCGCACTGTACTTTTTCAACCTAGTAGCAGGCGAGCCATCATTATCCCACAATACAACTTCATCAGCTTGCCAAGGCCCAGCTTTTTCCTCTAGGTCCCTATATTTATCAGTACTCACCACCCGAATAGTTGGTGCTGCCCTGCCTGAAAACGCAATTACCATTAACGACCACGCCTCATGCTAGGTGCCATTACCTATACAACTCAGCTAAACCCCTATTATTGCGCTAATTACAGGCATAAAAAATGCTCCTCAGGTAAGACTCGAACTTACAACCCTTCGGTTAACAGCCGAATGCTCTACCATTGAGCTACTGAGGAGCGTGGCCAAATGTATGACACATGGCGTGTAAAATTTGGTGAAGCGATTATACCCAACAGCCCCCGCCCTTGTAAACCAGTACCCAGGGTATTTAGGGTAAACCTCCACTAGGCGAAGGACGAAACACCCCCCTAATGCCCCGCCTTACCTTGCCCTAGCACCAAAAAACGTGTTTTTACCCTATTAAAGAAACCGCCCCCTGCCGCCGATACTGTCTGTATCATCATCTCGCATTATGTAATGCACATTGGCCCGAGGAGCACCGACGATTATGCAAGAGGGTTCGCCGCCAGCCCGCAATACCCCCCACCCCCATGCTAGCAACGCCACACCCAAGCCAGTGGTGGTCTCTGCCAAGCAATCCCTACAGCAGCAGCCGGCCCTGGTAGCCGTGCCCCAGCCTGCCGCCCAGCAACAACACGCCTACATCAACCCCCACATCCCCACCAGTGCCTTTGCCGCCCCCTCCGCCACAGAACTAACCTGTACCCTGATTGGCATTAGCGGCAAAGTGTTTGCCATCCCCCAAAGCCATATTGCCAAGTACCTGCGCATACCGGCCCACACCGTAGCCACCCGCTTTGAAACCCTATGGACAGACACCGGCCACCCCATCACCATTTTTAACCGCAACAATGCCTTGTTACCCGTGGTTCGGCTGGCCACGCTACTGGGGCTGCCCCTAAGCTACACCCACCCCACCACCGGACAGCAACACGAAGAACGCCGCCAAAACATATGGGAGCGCCGCCAGCGCATGCCCCACCCAGAAGTGGATGAACATGACGACGGCCGCCCCTACCTAACCCGCATTGATGAAGACCGACGCCAAACCCCCTACCCGGATACCGAACTAGTGGTTGTTACCCTGCCCGGTATTACCGCCATTCCGCAACGGTTTGGCATCGCCGTAGAATCCATTGGGCCGCAAAAAACCGTCACCCTTCACCCTGGGCAACCCCCCACAGGCCAACAACACCACGGCAAGCCTGCTAGCCATACCCCATTGGCCTTTATAGGGTCTACCCTGGTGGGTAATGGCGTGGTGGCAAAAGTATTGGATATTGACCACCTGGCCTCCATGGGCCACTTAAACTTTGGCAACATTACTGCGGAAGAACAACGCCGTAAAAAGGTAATGGCGGACGCCAAAGCCATGCTGGCCAAATTCCCCCAATGGGAGCCCCCACCAGAAGGCGGCCAACAAGCTAGCTAGCCAGCGTATTGTTATCGGCCTTCTGTTTTTCTATCCACAAGGCAAGCTGTGCCGTGCCCATGGCCTGCTGATGAATAACCGTGTGACCCTCTTGGGCAATGCTGTTAGGGATGTTCATGGCCGATTGACCGTCGGCGGCAATCACCACACCGAGCACTTGGCCAACCTCTAGTTTTTCTAAGGCTAGGCACGTTTGCACAAAATTTAGGGGGCATTTGGTGGTGGTTAAATCCAACCACTCGGCTACCGCTGGCCCTGTTGCAGGAAAATTCGTCATCGCCACCGCTAGGCCACCTCGGCAGGTTGTTGGCAATGGCAGGTTTGTTCTGGCTGCTTGGGGCAGCCGCTGGCATTAAATTTATTCCAAGGTTCTAAAAAGCAATCGCGGGCTTGCACGTACCCGTAGCAAAAGGCGGCCATCTCTGCTTCGGTGCGTTGGTATTGGCTGGCCAGGCAAGGCAAGCAACACTCCACATCAATCAACCCCAGCGCCATATTCATAATGTGGGTGCGCTCGCAAAAAGGGGCACCGCAGGCATCGCAGCAGTAGTCAAAAAAGTCAGTCATCACCATTACACATCGTCTGGCACGGTCATCAAATTATCGTATTACCACCGTGTGTTTAGCTTACAATAGCCCTGCTCGTAACACCATCCTAGCTGGCGCTATATTACGCAAGGACACCCTCTCCCCATGACCTTTCTTGACCCCCACGCTCCCACCGCCTTTATTAGCGTGAGTGACAAAACCGGCTTAGCCGATATTGCCCAAGCCATGGTGGAGCGTTTTAGCTACCAGCTCATTGCCACCGGTGGCACCTACCGCCACCTAGCAGAAGCGGGCATACCAGTAATAGACAGTACCGAATTAACCGGCTTTGGCGAGCTGGCCGGTGGCCGAGTAAAAAGCCTGCAACCGGATATTTTTGCCGGTATTTTATCCCCGCGGGATGACGAAGCGCTAAAATGCCTGATTGATACCGTGATAGTAAACCTATACCCCTTTGAACAAAAACTAGCGGAAGGCCTGGATGACGACGCCTTGGTAGAGCATATTGATATTGGTGGGCCCAGCCTTATTCGGGCAGCTGCTAAAAACCACCGCTATGTAAACGTGCTGTGTACCCCAGCCCAGTACGAAGGCTTTGCCAAACAATTAATAATGAATGACGGCGAAACCACCCTGGCGTTTCGTAAGCATTTAGCCGCCACCGCCTTTAACCTAACCGCCCGCTACGATGCTGCCATTGATGGTTACTTTGCCCAATCCACCCCACCCAGTACCGCCACCCCTGTTATCCCTGCCTTGGCAGATAACTTAACCTTGAATTTAGCCAAACTAACGGATTTACGCTACGGCGAAAACCCCCACCAGCAAGCCGCCTTATACACCTTAGAGCAAGGCAGCGGCAGCGGCTACATTCAGCACCATGGTAAGGCCCTCTCGTATAACAACTTGGTGGATATGTTTTCCGCCTGGGGCATCGTGCAAGAGTTTCACCCGGATAACGGCCCCGTGTGTGCGGTGATTAAACACAACAACCCCTGTGGCGTGGCCACCGGCACCACCCTGGCCGATGCCTGGCACCGTGCCTTTTTTGCCGACAGCTTAAGCGCCTTTGGTGGCGTGGTGGCCTTTAACCAACCCGTGGATAAAGCCACCGCCGACCAAATGACCGACATATTTTTAGAAGTGGTGATTGCCCCCAGCTTTGATGACGACGCCATTAATTTGCTTAATCAAAAAAAGAATATTCGCCTGATTGAACGGGCCTGGAACGAGCCTAGCCAGCCCCCCATCCACCTAACCATGGTAGACGGCCAACGCGTGCTGGCCCAACGCCTGGCCGAAACCCAACCCGTGGCCATAGACACCCTAATGGCGGAAGGGTACGTGAATACCGTTACCCGAAAAAAGCCTACTGCCAGCCAGCTAGACGATATGCGCTTTGCCTGGAAGGTGGTTAAGCATGTGAAGAGTAACGCCATTGTGCTGGCCAAAGATGGCCAAACGGTCGGCATTGGTGTGGGCCAAACCAGCCGCATTGGCGCCTTAGAAATTGCCCTACGCCAAGCCTGCGATGCCACCCATGGTGCCGTGATGGCCAGCGATGGATTCCTCCCTGCGCTAGATAATGTACAGGCCGCTATTCAAGCCCGTGTAGGGGCCATTATTCAGCCTGGGGGCAGCATTAAAGACAAAGACGTGGTGGCGCTGGCCGACCAACACGATTTGCCCATGCTCACCACCGGCATCCGAGAGTTTCGGCACTAGATTTAAGTTGAGTGCCTAGTTGTTAATCCTGAACAGGATTAACAGCAGGGAGCATACCTCCCAGGCGTTCGCCGATTTTTCCCAACAAATCACGGGTGGATTCAGGCTCGGTATCCGCCTTATCCGCTTTAGACGAACTGGCGTTACCACTCACCCCGTAAAAATCTTCTAGGGCCGCTTGCAAGGCATCCGTGGTGGCCAGTTTTTCTAAATGGCCCCGAATAACCCAGCTGAGCTGGCCCGTTTCTTCCGATACCACCAACACCCCACTATCGCTGACTTCGGTAATACCAATAGCAGCCCGGTGCCGGGTGCCGTGCTGCCAACTTAACTTAGGGTCTTCCGTTAGCGGTAGCAATACCCCGGCACTGCGCAACCGCAACCGTCGGCCAACCACCACCGCGCCATCATGCAACGGGGTACGAGGATGAAACAAGGTTAGCAACAACTCGGTGGTTACCTTCGCATCCATGGGCACGCCACTTTCTAAAAAGTGCTCCGCTGCGCCGTCGCCTGCTTCTAGCACAATTAGGGCCCCCGTATGGGTACGGCCTAAAAATTCAGCGCTTTTTACCAAGGCCGCAATAATATCGCCATGCTCATCGTGGAGCACTTTAACATCCAGCCAATTTTGGCCCAGCAAATTGGTTTGGCCAATTTGAGATAACAGCCGACGAAGTTCCGGTTGAAAGACCACAATACTGGTAAATACCAACACCTGGATACTAAAGCCCAGCAAGGTAACAAACAGGCTAAGGCGCAAGGCAACCGCCAAGGCAAACAGCCCGCTAATTACAAACAGAATTAGAAAGATGCCTTTAAACATCCGCACCGCGCGGCTACGGCGCACCACCTGCCAATAAAACCAACTGCCTGCAAGTAGCAATATGCCCAATTGCAGCAACATACGCCAATCCAAGGCCAAGCCCCCTAACCAGCCAATTAGCTGATTAGCGCCCGAAAAAACAGGTTCCACCGTTGAC
Source organism: bacterium (assembly GCA_030429585.1). Lineage (GTDB taxonomy): Bacteria > Cyanobacteriota > Vampirovibrionia > Vampirovibrionales > Vampirovibrionaceae > JAUIEU01. The sequence goes on from JAUIEU010000001.1 coordinate 1,230,868, forward strand.
AGCATGGCCATAGGCTCCATACGTGCAAACAACCATTCATTATTAGGGGGCACACTCACCGGGCTGGCCTTAAAATAGGGTAGGGCCTGCCCTTATACGGGTATTGTAACGTAATTATAACCGTTAAGCACCCACCAATTCGGTTAGCTTGCGTCGCAATTTTTAGTGCTTATTGCGTTTTATTCTCATGTGGCGTTCAATTAACACCACATTTGTTACCCTCACCCCCTTTCTGTTACGGCGTCACGCTCATGTCTTTACTCACCCTGTTGGTGGGCCAAACCGCCACCCTGGCGGCCCCCAGCAACCCTTACCTACAAATCCAACTAATGCGCATGGGCTTAAGCGAAGGCGCCCAGCTAACCCTTAAAAGCAAAGTGCCTGCCGGCCCCATGGTGTTTGAATGCAACGGCACCGAAATTGCCCTGGGCCACGATATTTGCAAACAGCTCCACCCCCAACCACAACCCCACCTTTCCTTAACCTAAGCCTTTTTTATGCCCGCCCCTGTATTACCCCCTAACGTGCTGCCCCCTGTGGCCACGGCTGCGCTAACCACGCCGCCCCCCATGGATGCCGCCACTCGCTCCAAAGCAGGCTTGGTAACCGTTGTGCTGGCAGGCAACCCCAACGTGGGCAAAAGCGTGGTGTTTAACGCCCTTACCGGCCTGTATGCCAATGTAAGTAACTTTCCCGGTACCACGGTGGATACGCCCCACGGGCGCTGTAAGCATAACGACCGCATTTTTATCCAAGATACCCCGGGTGTGTATGGCCTTAGCGGATTAAGCGATGAAGAAACCATTACAGAAGCCGCCGTGCTCGACGCTGATATTGTCGTCAACGTGGTAAACGCCACCACCTTAAGCCGAGATTTATTTTTTACCCAGCAGCTAATTGATTATGGGTGCACGGTGCTTGTCGTGGTGAATCAAATGGATCGCTTAGCCAACACCCAGCAACAGTTAGATGTTGAGCGGCTAGAAACCCTACTTGGTGTAACCGTGTTGCCCTTAGTGGCCACCCACGCCCATGGGGTAACCCCACTCATAACCCTACTCAACCAACTGCCGTTAGAAGCCAACGCCATAACCCAAGCTGGCAACCCGTGCCCTGGCATGGTGCCCGGCCAACCCGCCAGAAACGCCGAAGCCAACCCAGCCCAACGCATGCATGCCTACGGCCTTCGGCGCAAGCATATTAATGCCGTGGTGGCCAATACCCTGACCCAAACCACCCCCAGCACCACCACGCCAACTAGCCAAACCCTCTCTCAACGCTTAGGCACTTGGTGCTTAAACCCACTCATCGGGGGCGTTTCCTTACTTGGGGTACTGTGGTTACTCTACCAAGTGGTAGGCGTGTGGGTGGCGGGCGATTTAGTCAATTTTACCGAAGGCACCATTATGCTGGGCTGGGTTATTCCACCCATTCAGTGGGCGGTGGGCCAAGTGTTTGCCACGGATAGCTGGATGTACAAACTACTGGCGGGCGAGTTTGGCGTGCTAACCATGAGCATTCAATACATTTATGGGGTGCTTTTTCCGTTGGTGCTTGGTTTTTATGTGTACCTATCCGTGCTGGAAGATAGCGGTTACCTGCCCCGTATTGCCGTCCTGTCGGATACCATCCTTAGCCGCATTGGGCTAAACGGGCGCGCTATTATCCCGATGATTTTAGGCTTTGGCTGCGTCACCATGGCCACCGTATCTACCCGTGTGCTCACCAGCCAACGAGAGCGCACCATTGCCTCTACCCTGCTGGCCGTAACAATTCCGTGCTCTGCCCAGCTAGCGGTTATTATGGCCCTAATGGCTGCAGCCGGTGGGTTTAAAGCCTGGGGCGTTTACCTGGTTATTTTATCTGCCCTGTTTTGCGCCATTGGGGCTGCCCTTAACCTTGTGCTGCCCGGTAAATCCACTCCCCTTGTATTGGATTTACCGCCCATGCGCTTACCCCAACTCACCAACGTGGCCCAAAAAACCTGGGTACGCACCAAGGCCTTCATTGCAGAAGCGGCGCCCCTATTTGTGCTGGGCAGCGCTATTGTGGGTGTGTTACACGTGTTTGGCGCCCTCACCGTTATCCAACATTGGTTGTCGCCCCTAACGGAGCAATGGTTGCTACTCCCTGGCGAAACCGCCACCGCCTTTGTAATGGGCCTAGTGCGGCGCGATTTTGGCGCGGCAGGTTTGCTGGCCATGGGCGATACCTTAACCGCCGCCCAAGTAATGACCGCCCTAGTGACCATTACGTTATTTGTACCCTGTATTGCCAGCGCCGCCATTTTTTGGAAAGAGCGCGGCCCCGGTGAAGCCACCGCTATTTTACTGGGCAGCTGGGCCATTGCCTTTGGCATGGGGGCCATTGTAGCCCGCATACTGGCGTGGGTCCCTATTTTATAGGACAGTATGGTGATGGCACCCCCTTCCTCATCCCCCCAATACCCACCACCACACTACCCCCACCCACTGGTATGTGCGGATATGGGCAATAGCGCCATTAAGCTGGCCCTATACCAGCCCAACCATGGCATTGTGGCCACCACCAGCATGGCCCACAGAAACCTACTGGAAGACCCTGACCACCTTCCCTGGCCCCAGTGGGCATCGCCCCCCACCACGTCTCACCCTTGGTTGGCACTGGCCAGTGTTACCAACGCCGCCCAAACCCAAAGCTGGAAAGAGGCCATCTGCGAGCGCTACGGCATTGCCCGAGACTCTTGCCATACGGTAACCCCATACGGCCACCCGCTGGTTACCTTGCACCCCTATAACCCAGCCCAATTGGGGGCAGACCGCTTTGCCAACCTGCTAACCGCCATTACCTGCCGCCCCAACCAACCCACCATTATTTGCGATGTAGGCACCGCCACCACCATTGATTGGATTGATGACGACGGCCAATTTTTAGGCGGGGTTATTTTGCCTGGCCCCATGACGTTAAGCGCCGGCTTGCAACAAGCCACCGCCCGCCTGCCACGGGTATCTATTCAGTGGCAAACCCAATTCCCAGGCGATAGCACCCAACATTGCATTCAGGCCGGGTTATCCACCGGGTATGTGGGCATGGTAGAAGCCAACCTGGCCCGCGGGCCCTTTGCCATAAACCCAAACCACCCTCTTATTTTAACCGGCGGTGGCTCAGAAAAACTTCATCAGCTCCTCCAAGCCGCTGGCAGCGAGTTACTACCCCACATCCACATGGCCCCCAACTGGACGATTGAAGGCATTATTGCCGATTGTATGGCCATGCACCGCCCCCTTCCTTCCGCTATGTCGGCCGCCACCTCAGGCGCATCATCGTAAACAAGCCTTTTGGTTTATGGTCACTTTTTTCTATGCCCCCTATGCCGCATGCATCCCCATCCTCCTTAACAAACGACCCAACCCCGGCCCAACGGTGGGCATCGGTGTGGTGCAAGCTTGGGTTTTGGTGGCGAAACGGTGCCAGCTTGGCCGCTAAAACCGCCAACCGCCGCACCTATACCGAACCTGCGGAAGTGTCTCATACCGCCATTGGCGCCTTGTGGCAGCAACGCCATAATGCAGATGAACTCACCGCCTTGGAGCAATCGTTATTACAACGCTACCCCCACCTTGGCGAGTTTAGGCGGTTTTGTAGCCAGCAACGCTACATGGAGACCCTAACCCACCTGCATTTTTTAGATAATTTACTGCCCAAAAGCAGTTGGAACACTGCCATCCCTCCTCTGCAAGACGCCTACCGTTGGCTGGATGTTGGCGCAAAGAACTGGGCTTATTTAGAGGCCCTGACCACCACGGCCAACCGATTACCCACCCAGGCAACCGCCCCCTGGAAATTTACCGGCATTGAAATTGACCCAAACCGCCTGTACCGCGATGGGTTTACCCGTGGGGCCTATGCTCGCACCTTTACCAACACCCTGCTATTGGATAACACCACCGCCACGTATGTGGAAGGCGATGCGCTGGCCCACACCAGCCACTACCATGTAATCAGCCACTTTTTACCCTTTGTAGTGCCAGAACCCTGCTTGCTGTGGGGCCTCCCCCTAGAATCCTTTCAGCCCAAGCGGCTACTACACCACGCGTGGCAACAATTGGCCCCCGGCGGCCACCTGCTGATTATTAACCAAGGCCGAGATGAAGCCGATGCCCAACAGGCCTTGCTAAACACCCTGCCCGATGCCATCATCGCCTGGCACGGCAAGCTACCCAGCAGTTTTATCAATTACGAATACCCCCGCTTTGGCTGGCGCATTACCAAACCCATGTCCCCCACCACCCCATGACCCAAACCACCACCATCACACTAGAATTAGCCACCACCAACACCGGTAAACAGGCGGAAATGCAGGCCTTTTTTACCGCCGCTGGGTTGCCCAACATCCGGGTTGTGCTGCCTGCCACCTTGGCGGATGTAGACGAAACGGAAACCACCTTTTTAGGCAACGCCACCTTAAAGGCCACCGCCCACGCTGCCACCGTGGCCGCCACGCCCAACCACTACATCGTGGCAGAAGATTCTGGCTTTAGCATCCCGGCATTGGCGGGTACGTATGAGTTAGATCCCTTCCCCGGGGTGTACTCTAACCGTTGGCTAACCCCGGCGCGGCAGCACGCTTTGCTCGGCAATGCCGCATTCTCTACCCGGCAGGCCGCCCTGGATGCCGGTATTTACGCCCTACTAACACACGCCAACCTGCCGCCACAAAGCACCTTAGCCTATTACACCAGCGCCGTGGTGGTGGTGCCTGCTGGCGAAGTAACCCCCTGCTTTAAAGCGGAAGGCCAACTGGATTTAGTGCTGGTGCCCCAAGGTACTCCCCAAGGCCCCCATGGCTTTGGCTACGATGGCCTTGCCAAGCCCGCCGACGCTAACGGCCTGCCACCCCACCACACCTTAAAAGAGCTGGATACCGCCACCAAAAACACCATTAGCCACCGGGGGAAGGCCTTACAACAACTGGTTGGGTTTTTAACCACCAGCTAAGGCCTGTTAAAGCCCCGTAAACGACCGGTTACATCAACTTCGTGTCGTATTGACACGACTTGTTTTACGCGCATAATACTATGGTATTTATTTCCTCCTAACTATAGATAGTACTAAATTATGCCTTACCCCTTATACCCTGTTTCTGACCCCCTTTTTGCTGCTTATTCTAATCGTCGCCCCGCGGCCCAAACCCGCTTTGGCCAAAAACCAGAAGGGCATAAATTACTTGCTAAACTTGCTGCCTGGCAAGAAGAGCAGGCACAACGTAACAGCTCTACAACTCACCATCACCTGCCTTCCCCAAGGAAAAAGGTGGGAACAGATTTTTTGGCTCCATTTCGTGAGTTTTATGCTTCTTACGGTAGATAACCTAATTATTTTTCCTCTGGCTCGGGCAAGTTCCAGGCCATGTATAACTCGTCTAGCTGGGTTTTGCTCGGCTCGCTAGGGGCTTCCGTTAAGGGGCACACCGCCTGATTGGTCTTAGGGAAGGCAATCACGTCACGGATGCTGTCGCACCCAGACAGTAGCGCCACCAAGCGGTCTAAGCCAAGGGCCAAGCCACCATGGGGCGGCACACCGTACTCAAACGCGCGCAATAAAAAGCCAAATTTTTGGGTGATTTCATCATCGCTTAATTTCAGCAATTCAAAAATGTGCCGTTGCAGGTGCTTATCGTGGATACGAATAGACCCACCGCCTAGCTCGTTGCCGTTGTAGACGAGATCATACGCCACCGCTTTGGCCTTGTGGGGCTCGGTGTTTAGCAGGTCCACATCCTCTGGCCGAGGGGCGGTAAAGGGGTGGTGGTTCGGCGATAAGTGACCGGTTTCCACGTCGTGGTCAAACATCGGAAAATCCACCAACCAAAACAGCTCATGGCGATTGGTATCAATCAGGTTGTGGCGCTTGGCAAAGTGCTCTCGGAACCGACCCAGCACGGTGCAGCCTTTCACAAAGCTATCCGCCATAAAAAACACCACATCGCCGGTTTGGGCACCGGTTTTTTCCACAATGGCCTGTTGTTCGGCATCGCTTAAAAATTTAAGGATAGGCGATTTAGGGCCTTCTTCCCCATACACAATGTAGGCTAAGCCCTTGGCACCAAACTGTTTGGCCATACTTTGTAAATCGTCTAATTCTTTGCGGGCGTAGCTGGCCGCGCCTTCCACGCGCAGGGCCTTTACCACACCACCGTTATCCACCGCCCCACGAAAAGCCTTAAACTCGCTAGTGGCAAAGGTCTCGCTAAGGTCTGTAAATTTTAGGTCGTAGCGACAATCCGGCTTATCGCTACCATAGGTATTCATGGCCTCATGCCACGTCATGCGCTTTAAAGGCAGGCTAACGGTCACGCCCACGCTTTCAAACACCTTGCCTACCAGGCCTTCCACCAAGGTCAGCACGTCATCCTGATTAACAAACGACATCTCCAAATCCACTTGCGTAAATTCAGGCTGGCGGTCAGAGCGCAGGTCTTCATCGCGGAAGCAGCGGGCCACTTGGTAGTAGCGTTCCACACCACTTAGCATCAGCAACTGCTTAAAAATTTGGGGGGATTGCGGCAAGGCAAAGGTATGGCCCGGGTGCACGCGGCTAGGCACTAAGTAATCGCGGGCGCCTTCTGGCGTGGCTTTTACCAGCACCGGGGTTTCTACATCCACAAAGCCGTGCTCATCCAAGTAGGTACGGATGGTTTGGGTAATGCGATGGCGCAAGGTTAGGGTTTTGGCCATGCGGGGGCGGCGCAAATCCAGGTACCGATACTTAAGACGAAGGTTCTCATCTACTGCGTCGGTGTCGTCCTCAATCGCAAAGGGCAGCACCGCACTGCGGCTAAGCACCGTTAATGTTTCTGGGTAAATTTCCACCTCGCCAGTGGGCAAATTCGCATTCAGGGTATCAGCTGGGCGATGGGTCACAGGGCCTGTGGCGCAAATCACATCTTCGCTGCGCAGGGTTTCCATCACCGCGTGGGCCGCAGGGTTTTTGGTTGGGTCGCTGACCAGTTGGATCAGCCCTGTACGATCCCTAATCTCTACAAAAACGATGCCGCCTAAATCCCGCCGAACCTGCACCCAGCCGTTAATGGTGGCGGTTTGGTCAATAGTGGTTTGGGTAAACTCGCCGCACCAATGGGTGCGGGGGGTAAAACTAGTGGCGGATTGGGTAGGGGCAACGGTGGTCATAGGGCAACAAATCAATAAAAATCGGCAAACAATAGATGGGTATTGTCCCAAAACCGTTTAAAAATTGGAATGGCTTGGCAAAAATACCTTACGCTAGGCCGCTAACAACTAAGGTAGGCAATTTTACCTCGCCAGTGGTTTTGTGTGGGTAGAGGGAGATTTTTGTCTGTATACACGTTCTGAAGAAGGGGCCCCCACCACATGAATACGATTGCGCCTGCCGTGCTTAGCCGCCACCGCGTTACAAAACGCCCTATAACGCCTAACCTATCTGCCATGCCCATCCAATTTGGCAAGGTGGGTACCAACGATACCCTGCAAATTGCCCCTTCTGCCACCTTTGCCGCTAAAGAACTGGCTGGCCAGCTCGCCAACTCCGGTCAAACCGTCCACGATTGCACCGTAGGCCAGCCCAACATCCCAGCACCACAAAGCTTTTTAGATGCGGTGGTAAAACGGGTCAACCACGCCTTCAAATTTTCTAAGTATGCCGCCGCCAACGGCCAGCCAGAACTGCGCAGCCAAGTGGCCAACTTTGTTAGCCAAACCTACGGTACCCCCATCGACCCAGACCAAGTACTGATTACCCACGGCAGCAAGCAGGGCCTGGCCGACCTTTTCCGGGCGGTGGATGGCGATATCCTTATCCCAGATATTGCGTGGGTAAGCTACGAAGAACAAATTAAGCTGGCAGGCAAACCCATTTTGCCCGTGCCTACCGAGTTTACCAACGGCCACTTCCCTACCCCAGAAGCGCTGGAAGAAACCTACCACCACGCCAAAGAGTTTGGCAAAAACCCTCAGGTACTGCTACTAAACACTATTAACAACCCCACCGGTGCCATGCCCAACCAAGCAAAAGTAGATGCCCTGGTGGCAAAAGCCAAGGAGCTGGACCTAGGCATTATTAGCGACCAAGCCTACGAACTATTGGTAACCCACCCACCCAACATTGTGGCCCAGCACCCAGAAGAAACCATTATTACCAGCAGCCTAACCAAGGGGTTTGCCCGCCAGGGCGATAGTATTGGCTGGGTCATCACGCCCAATACCGATGGCGGCAAGGCCCTGTACAAAAAGATGAAGCAACTCAGCTCTCAAGATACCGTCAGTGGCGCCGTGCCGATACAACGGTTAGCAACAGAATGGTTTGACAACCCGGAGAACAAAGCCCACCAGGCGATTGTTCGGCGGTTTTATGCTGCCCGCACCCAGGCGTTTTACAACGTGCTGGCCAAAGATGGCACCGACACCCCATCCTTGGCAGAAAACACCATACAGCCCGCCGCCCCCTACATTTGGTTGGATTTTAGCCCCCAACGGGCACAGCTACAAGCCAAAGGCATTACCAACAGCGATGAGCTAATGAGCCACCTGGGCAAGCAATACGGCATTGTTGGGGTGCCGGGCGGTAAATTTGTACCCGGCGGCAGCCAAGCCGTAGACCCCCCGTTGACCCTTCGCCTTAGCTTATTTCAGTTGGATTTAGGCAGCAACAAAGAGGCCGACGAGCGCTTTACCGCCTTTAGCCAAGCTGCCACAGAGGGTAAGGAAGCCGATGATGGTGCCTTAATTACCCCAGACACATCGCCAGAGCTGTTTAAAGTAGCCCAAACCCTACGTCAGTTTAAAAAAGACCTAGGCTAGGTAAGGTTTGTTGTTTAACTGACTTTAAAGCTGGCCATACCACGGCTATCGCGCTCGGCCTTTAGCTTTGGCAACACATAACTAGGGATACACAACCGACCCAAGGCTTTTTTATACCCGGCGGCCTCGCCATGGTAATCCGTGCCGCCGGTTACCAGTAAGTTATACCGCTCGGCCAAGGTGCAGTGGTACTCAATAATCGCGCTTCGGTGGCTCTTATGGTAGGCCTCTAGCCCACGCAGGCCATAATTTAACAACTCTTCTACCAGCTGCTCTATTTGCTGCATTTCGCCAGGATGGGCAATAACGGGTATGCCGCCACTTTCGTAAATGGCTTCCACCGCCTCGTGGGGCGATACGGTTTTACGCTTAACGTAGGTATCGCAATTACGGGTGAGGTACTGGTTAAAGGCATCGCTAATGGTGGCTACTTTGCCGGTGGCAATTAAGGCACGGGCAATGTGGGGGCGGCCCAGGCTACCTTCTGCGCGGCTTTGGGCCAAAATATCCTCATACGTGATATCAATGCCCTTTTCTTTTAGCTTCTCCGCAAAAATTTCAATTTGGGCAAAGCGGTTTTTTCGGTGGGTTTCAATCACCTGCTGCAAATTGGTTTCGTAGGGGTCTATGTAATAGCCCAACACGTGGACTTCTTGGTGGTATTCTTCCCACACGGTATTAATTTCAATACCGGGGATAACTTCCAGGGGTGTATCTTTAGCGGCGTCCACAGCTAAGGCATAGCTGCCGGTATTATCGTGGTCCGTAATGGCAATGGCTTCTAGGCCAAAGTCTACGGCTTCGCGGATAATATCTGCCACCTCCGACACACCATCAGACCAGGTGGTGTGGAGATGTAGATCAATCATAGTGGTTTAAAATCAGAGTGTCATAAACGGGGTTTATGGTTTCGTAGTTAGGGGCTTATATACCTATAGTGTAGCATTGCTTGGCCTGGCTTACTATCCCCCATTCAAAATATTTGATTAAGTTTTTATAACAATCGAAAAAACCTCTTTTGGACCAATTTAAATTATTTCGATACCACCTCAGTAAAGTATCATTACAAAAATAGCAAAAACTAATTCGAAATTTTTATTAATACTTATAGAGATAGAAAGCATTAAACAAACATATAGGATCGAGTGAGAGCTATGGTAGCTATAGGGGGAAATAGCATCCGTATATTTTCGGGCAAGGTAAAAGAAACAAGTGGCAAAGTAGCTTTAACCGTTGGTAAAAGCCTTTTAAAGGCACAAACAGCCATTAAACAAGTAACCCATGCCACAACCAATAGAATTACAAAAAAAGGCAAAATAAGCCTTAAGCCCAGTGCTCAAGGGGAACCATTGGGCTTAATGACGGCACAAGTAGCAAGCCCAGTAATTGATAGAACCTACAAGGCTATTGGAAAAGGTGTGGATACAATTTGGGCTGCTATAGCCCATAAGCCTAACGTTATTGGGAGAAACAATTTAAAACCTGCCACAGAAACCATACCGAATGTTATGGAACAACTTTCCCAGGCAACAACAGTAAGCGTTACAGATGTTGGTACGGCAATCAGTGATATGGCTCAGCAGACTTTTACTTTTTTAGTTTAAACCTAACGGCTACAGGTAGGGCGTAACATTTTACGGATTTCGCCTACATGCTGCTCTTCTTCAGCAATCAGTTTGCGGGCAAACTCTTCAATCATCACGCTTTTGCCTTCCACCGCCTGTAATAAATCCCGGTACAAACCGACCTGGGCGGTTTCGTGGGCTAGGGCTTCTTGTAAAATGGTGTCAATATCGTGTTGGTGGGTTTCTAACAGGTTACCAATTTTTAAGGATGGATGACCGCCCAAATGGGTAATCAGCTCGCCACTCTCTTGAGAATGAAGCAAGCTCTCGCTCGCCTGGCCGCGCATCCACTCTACTAGCGGAATACGATGAGGGCCAAACACCATTAAGCTGTAGTGGGTGTAGCGCACCACACCAGCCATCTCATTTTCCAAAATCTTGTTTAAAATGCCAATCACCGCATCACGGTCAAAATCATAATCCATGGGGTTTCCTCCAAAGCTAAGTATAAATTAATAGCCTAGGTGTGGCATGTAGCACCACCAGGCTGTGCAGACAAAACCCAGTCTACCACGACATTTCCACCTTGCCGCAGATGAGAATCATCCTCATATCCACATGTTTGGCGCCTACTTTTTGTGGCCCTAACACTTGGCGGTGGCTATGTTTGGCGTATAGTAACGGGTGGGAATGATAGGCAGGTTCTACCCAAGTTGCATATTGCAAGCCAAATAGCGCCTGTTACTATAGAATCGATTCGTTCTGACCTGCGCCTTAACCAGGCCCCCCTAGGGTTAGAACCGTACTATTGAGTGATTACAAACCAAGGAGAACACCGTATGAAACGCATGCTTTCTGCCGCATTTGCAATGGCAGTAACCGTACAACTGGGCGCCGGCGCTATGGCCGCCACCACCAACTTTAGTGATGTTGACGGCTACTGGGCCCAACCTCAAATTGAAGCATTGGCAAAATATGACGTGATGAGCGGCTACCCAAGCGGCTATTTTATGCCAGAAGAAACCATTACCCGCGGCGAATTTGCTGCCCTGCTGGTAAAAGCCTTAAAACTTTCGCCAAGCACCATGGCTAACTACAGCGATGTACCTGAATACCACTGGGCCGCTAACGCCATTAGCACCGTTAAAGCCAACGGCTACATGATTGGCCACTCTGACGAGATATTTGCCCCTAACGAGCCTGTAGACCGCCTAACCGTGATTAAGGCTATTGCCAAGGCTTACCCTAAGCAAGCCACCCCACAAAAAGTGGACGCTATGCTAGAGCGCTTTGTAGATATGGCTGCCATCCCTACCGACGCAAAGACCGCTGTAGCAGAAACCGTTGAATACGAAATTTTTGCTAACAACCCAACCTACGGTGCATTACTGCAACCCCAGCGTGACGCCACCCGTGGTGAAGTAGCCGCGTTGATGAGCAATTTGCTAAGCAACATGAACTACACCATGCCTGAAACCAAAGTAACCGATAACTACTATGTGGCTAAATATGCCGATGGTAACCTTCGCCCTTACTACTTAGGTGAGCATGTGCCTACCGAAGAGTTTGTGACCATTCCGGAAACCAACTTTAGCGCCACCTTGGCTCAACCGATTGACGCCTACAACACCAATGTTGGCGACATGATTACCCTAACCACCGATAACGCTATTTCCAGCAAAAGCAACATCCTAATTGCCCCACAAGGCAGTAAGTTTGTTGGCCAAGTGGTTGATGTGATTGCCCCAAGCGCTTTAGACAGCACCCCCACCATTAAAGTGCAGTTTAAAGAGTTGGTCACCACCACCGGCAAAACCCTTAAGGTAAAAGGTGGCACGGATAGCCTAACCACCCTACCTACCGGCGAAAAACGCATGGTTAAACTGAATGACCCCATTCAACTCATCGTGCCTGTTAAGTAAGCTGCTTAACTAGCCTACACAAGCTAAAGCCCCTGGCCAACCACATCAGTTACCAGGGGCTTTTTTATGGTTAAAAATTCACTGCATGCAAATAAATTGTTCAGCTAAAAATATTTTCCAGGATGCGTAAGAACGTTGGCCATGGCGCATTTAATGCTTTATGGTTAGCATCCATTTCTTCTCTCGTAAGATAATTTGCACTATCATTACCTGGGTCATCTTTAAATCTATTAAAAAATTCTTTAAGGGTTATATCGTTGTTGATAAATTGAGCTGATAAATCTGAAGCCAAGTCAACATTACTAAAATCAAACCCTAAAAAGTTGCCCAAATTGCTCGTATCATCATCCATTGAAAGATGGATACTACCATCATTACTATCGTTACCATCTTTTAGAGTAAAACGTCCCTTATCTGCTAAAATAAGATACTGATTATCCTCCGTAAAATAGCGAATAACGAACTCTTTCCCTGTATCCGGGTTTTTATAAGTTGCTGTTACAACAATTTCTTTATTTCCATGCACATCCTCCAGTTTTTTCTCTGATTTAGTCAATTTTGCGCCAGAGTGTTTAATATATTTATTTATAAACGATTTCACCATAACAATATCAGACATAATTTATTCTTCCCGTTTAATTCGTATCAATTCATTTTTTTTCTTAGCTAAAAAGCCATGGAAATGTATTTTGAAGCCATTCTATCTTGTCTGGATATTTGTCTTGTAGCCATGCTGCAGCTTTATATAGAACCCCAGCATACTTATCGTCATCACTACTCGACGAAAAAGAAATACCATCGGGCTCTTTTACTAAACTCGGTACCGCCTTATCAGAATCCATAAACGTCATCAATTTATCAAAATAACTATCAAAGTTAGCATTAAGATAAGAACTAAAACTGTAATGTGCACCTTGGTACTCAACACCATTATAGATAACATCACCAACATCTGCGCCAGCAATAACACCAAATTGATTATCCTCATCACCGCTAAAGTCATGCAAAATAAACGATCTTTCCTTACCGTTAACCTCTTTCTTAACAACCGTATAGTCGCCATAGTTTTTTAATATTAGATCCCCGGCAGGAGTCTTATACGTCTCCTGAAAATAGGAAAATTCATTTTTGCTTGGGTCAACAACATGCTTACTACCAACCAATTTAGCATCACTTTTTTTAAGATAAGACTGCAAAAATTTATTCATTAATTGAATATCGCTCATATAATTTAGCCTTTTTATTTAGTTTTTAATAATTGAGTAGGGGAGGGGATTATTACAGGTGCATTAAATAATGTTTTTTAATTAATGTGTTGTTTTTATACAACTCTGTTACAAACTTCTACCAAAATTGGCAGCGTTCGCCTTCGGGGGTGCCAATAACCTCGCCATCGCGCATCATTAGCTGGCCGCGCACCATAGTAGCCACAGGGAATCCGGTCACCGTCATGCCGTCAAAAGGCGTCCAACCGCTTTTGGTGGCCATTTCTGCGTGGGTAAAGGTGTGTGTGGCCTTCATATCCACTAGGGTTATATCGGCATCGTAGCCCACCACAAGGCGGCCCTTGTTTTTTAGCCCGTGCACCCGTTGTGGTGCCGCACATAATAAATCTACCAAACGCTGCAAACTGAGTCGGCCAGCGTTTACATGGTTTAGCATTAGCGGCACCATGGTTTGCACACCCGTTAACCCACTTGGGCTTTGTGGGTATGGCTTGGCTTTTTCTTCTTTGGTGTGGGGTGCATGGTCGCTACCCATTGCATCCACCACGCCAGCGTTAACGGCTTGCCATAAGGCACCTTGGTGGCGTTGTTCACGGATGGGTGGGTTCATTTGGGCGTAGCTGCCCAAGCGGTCGTAACATTCTGGCGAAGCGAGCGTTAGATGCTGGGGTAATACTTCCACGGTGGCAAGGTGCTTATTTTTAGCCAGCAATGCCATTTCATCCGCCGTGGTAATGTGCAGCACATGCACGGGGCGTTTGGTTTTATCGGCTAGTGCTAAAATGCGTTGGGTGGCACGCAGGGCGGTTTCTACATCACGCCATTCTGGGTGACCGTGGGCACTGCCAGCGGCTTCGGCGATATGTTTACGTTCAATCAGGCGCGGCTCATCTTCCGCGTGGATGGCCACCCGGCGACGACCGTTGCGCAACACGGCTTCGATGGTATCGTCGCGGTCTACCAACAATCCGCCGGTGGAACTGCCCATAAATAACTTAACCCCGCTGCATCCGGGGTGATTTTCTAGATGGCCCAAGCTCTCCACATTTTCTGCAGCGGCGCCAATAAAAAAGGCCACGTTGGTAAAGGCGCGGTTTTTAGCGCGGGTAAATTTATCTTCCAAATCTTGCCCGGTTAAGGTGGCCGGTTTGGTGTTTGGCATTTCAAACACGGTGGTTACCCCGCCTAGCACGGCCCCCTTGGTACCGGTGTGTAAATCTTCTTTATGGTCTAGGCCCGGTTCGCGCAGGTGCACTTGAGAATCGATAAACCCGGGCAGCACATGTAAGCCGGTAGCATCGATGGTGTGTTTAGCTGGCACGTTTTTCAAATCGCCAATGGCGGCGATTTGGTGGCCCACAATGCCCACATCCGTCGTTACTAAGTCGCCGCCGGGTAGCATTACCTGCCCGCCCGTAATCACGGTATCCAAGTGCGTTACATCGTTTGGCCAAATCGTCATTACGCATAATCTCCAGTAATAGCTTTACCTTTTAACACGCGGGTGCTGGCCACCAAATCATGTATCGCGCGTTTTTCTGGGTGAATAAATAACATCACCCCGCTAATTAAAAACACAATAAACATAGGCATACTTAGCGCTTTAGCCATCACTCTAATGAGCGCTTGTACAAAGTTCAGGCGTTCGCCATCCGCATTCGTCACGCGTAAATTCATCATCCGTTTACCGGGGGTGGCTTGCCAAGGGCTGGCATAAAAGGCGGCTAAAATCACAATGCTAAGTATACTTACGGCCCCACTGGTCATCACACCCGGCAGGCCAAACAGGGTAAGCACTATTTCGAGCGGTAGGGTAATGATAAACAGGAGCGCCCACAACATGCAAAAAAACAGGCCTAAAATGGCCCAATCCAGCACGCTAGCCCACACACGTGCCATACCATCGGCTGGAATAGTGGTGGGGGTGGCTGTTTCAAACGACATGGGGTTAATCCTAAACAACAAGGTTGGCAAGTACACCCTACCGCACGCAAGGCTTCGGTTTAAGGGGCTACAATTTAAGTAGTGGTTTTAGATACCGGCCCGTTAACGAGAGTGGTTCTTCGGCAATAACACTAGGTGGGCCTTCCGCCACCACGCGGCCGCCATCTTTACCGGCGCCGGGGCCAAGGTCGATAACCCAATCGCTCGCCGCTACCACATCCAAGTGGTGCTCAATCACCATCACGGTATGGCCTTTATCCACAAGCCGGTTGAGTAGCGCCAGCAAGTGGTCTACATCTTGCCAGTGGAGCCCCACGGTGGGTTCATCTAGCAAGTATACCGTGTTACCGCCACGGCGTTTCACAAATTCGCTGGCCAGTTTTAGACGTTGGGCTTCGCCGCCGCTTAGGGTTGGTGCTGCTTGGCCAAGATGCAAATACCCAAGGCCTACTTCTTGCAACAGCCCTAGCTGGCGTTTAATTTTAGGTTGGGTATCGAAAAACTCAACCGCCTCATCTACCGTTAATTCCAACACATCTGCAATAGATAACCCATCATAGGTGACGGCTAGCGCCTCCGCCCCGTATCGGCGGCCAAGGCACACTTCGCAGGTTTGTTTGGCGTCTGGCAATAAGCCCATTTCCAACTTAATGGTGCCACTGCCTTTGCAATTGGCACAACGGCCACCTTTAACACTGTTAAAACTAAAAAAGCCGGGCCCATAGCCATACATTTGAGCCAGCTCCGTGGCAGAAAACACCAGCCGAATATCGTCCATGACGCCAAGGTACGTGGCCGGCATACTACGAGAGGTTCGACCAATAGGGGATTGATCCATTTCTACCACGGTATACAATTCATCGGCGCCAGTTAGGGTGCCGCAGCCTTCTGGGGCGATGGTTAAATCTTTTAGGGCGTGCTGCAAGGCCGGAAATAGCAAATCAAACATCAACGTCGATTTACCGCTACCACTAAGGCCGGTTACTGTTATTAAGCAACCCAAGGGAAAAGACACCGTTTGGTTTTTTAAGTTATGACGGTTGCAATCTGCTAGGGTTAGCCAGCCAGTGTTTTTATCGCCACTCGGTTGGCGGCGCTGAGCAGGCAGATTAATTTGCTTGCTGCCCGTTAAATACCCAAGGGTAGAGGATTCTTTCAGGATTTTTTTAGACGGCTTGTTAAGCAGCTCGGTTACGGGGCCTTCTGCCACAATGGCGCCACCATGCTTACCGGCGGCGGGGCCAATATCCACCAGCCAATCGGCGGCCCGAATGGTGTCTTCATCGTGCTCTACCACTAGCACGCTGTTGCCCTTATCGCGCAGGCCTTTTAGGGTTTCAATCAGTTGTTGGGTGTTGTGCGGATGCAGCCCAATGCTAGGTTCATCCAGCACATACAGCACGCCACTAAGGCCGCTACCCAGCTGGCTGGCCAAACGGATTCGCTGACTCTCTCCGCCACTAAGGGTACTAGCACGACGATCGAGGGTTAGATAGCCAAGGCCCACTTCTTGTAAAAACAGTAAGCGTTTTTCTACCGAAGCCAAGGCCTGCTGGCCAATGGTACGATGGTTAGCGCTAAGGGTGGGCAGTAATTCTCGTACCCACGTTAGGGCGGCGTTTACCGTTAACTGAGAAAATTCTGCAATATTATTACCCCCAATAGAGACCGATAGCGGCAGCGGCTTTAGCCGTTGGCCAGAGCAATCTGGGCAAGTAATAGGCCGCATAAGGTGTTGGATAAAACGCTGAGCAGAGGGGGTGCCTTCGTCGTACTTTTGCCGCAACCACGGTATAACCCCATCAAAGCCTTCGGCGTAGCCAGCCGCATCGCTAAAATTGTGGGTGTTGTTTCCATCGCTACCATGGATAAAGAATTGTTGGGCTTTTTTCGGCCACTTTTTCCAGGGCGTATCGGGTGCCACCCCCAACGAGTCGCAGACATCCGTAATAAACGGTGTTGCATAACGGCCTAAAAACTTTTGCAGCACCACCATGGCCACATCTTTGGGAATGCCGCCTTCGTATTTACTCTTACCGATCAAATTTTTGCTAGGGTCGTCTACCAATCGGGTTTCGTCTACATCCCAGTAAATACCAAGGCCACCGCAGGCCGGGCACGCCCCATAAGGGCTATTAAAGCTAAACAGCCGCGGCGCCATTTCTTCTTGACCCTGTAGCTCGTGGCCGTTGGGGCAGGCCAACATGCGGCTACAAAACCATTCTGCGCCACCCATGTTTTGCACGCGCACATACCCATCTGCCGCCTTCATGGCCTTATCTACTGCCATGGCTAGGCGCTGGCGCTGGTCATCTTCTAATGCACCGCTATCGCCGCGCTTAAGCACCACGCGGTCCATCACCACATCAATATCGTGGGTATGCTGGCGCGATAGTCGGTAATCTTCCGGCAAATCTTCGAGTAATTTTTCCTCACCATCAATGCGCACACGGCTAAACCCCTGCTTACGTAAGCGCGCAAACAATTCGGTGTACACCCCTTTGCGCCCCCGCACCATAGGCGAAAATAGTTGCACCTTAGCCCGATCCGGAAAATCATCTACCGCGTTTTCTAGCTTCTCAATCACTTGGCTAGGGGTTTGGGCCTGCACTTGGGCCGCACACACCGGGCAGTGGGCCACCCCAATGCGGGCATACAGCAGGCGCAAGTAATCGGCAATCTCAGTCAGAGTACCCACCGTGCTGCGCGGGTTGCCTTGAGTGGTTTTTTGGTCAATGGCAATGGTTGGCGATAACCCCTCAATGGCCGTCACATCTGGCTTGGTAAAAGGCTGCATGTACTGCTTGGCGTACGCACTTAAGCGTTCCATATACCGGCGCTGACCTTCGGCAAACAGGGTATCAAACGCCAGCGTCGATTTACCCGAGCCCGACACGCCAGTAAACACAACCAAAGCGTTGCGAGGAATGGTAAGCGAAATATGCTTAAGGTTATGGGTATACGCATCCAGAATGGTAATGGCATCAGCCACGATAGGGGGGTTCTCCGCCAAATTGCGGTGTTAATGGCCAATCCGTTACAGAAATGTCCTATTGCCGCCGATACCTACCGTAGAAGAAACAGCCAACAACACCGATAAAACCACCCCAGTATACCGCAAGCCACCGCCCCCGTTATGCCTAACACCCCCCAGCACCCAGATACCCCGCCGCCGTTTGACGATGCCGCGCCCGCCCAAAACGGGTTAAGCTTGCAACAACTGGTGCAGCAGCGCATGGCCCAACCGGACGCCCCCCCTTTGCCAGCACCCCCCATGAAGAGCGGGATACAACAACGCCCCACCTTTAACATAGCCGCTGCCAAGGCGCCCCCCTCTGCTCTGGCCCCCAACGGCAACCAGCTGAATGCCATCGATACAGAATGGGCTGCTGGGATTGAGCAAATGCTGCCCACGCCTATTTTTCGCTTACGGGTTATGAAAGAGCGCCTAATTCGCGAGGGAGCCGAACTAGATAACGAGCTGGCCCACTACCTGGCCCTACCCACCCCCAGTGCCCGCAAGCAGGCCCAGCAAATACGGCAAAAGCTCTACACCCTTCGCCGCCACGAAACCAAGGTGGACGCCCAACTGGCCGCCCTATTTACCCAACGCACTGTTGGGTTTAGCTGGGTAGCCCGCTGGCAGTACCTAACCGGCTGGTTTACCCGAAGCACCAACACCACGGCACAATGGATTAACCCCTTGTATTGGCTACATCGGCTAGACCCCACCCGAAAAGCCATGGCCAACGCCAATAAAAAATTGCAGCATATTGCCCAGCTTACGGAAAAACGCCTAACCGACCCCACCACCACCGCCCAAGAGCTGGCCGACATCCTAACCACCTACGACAACCTAACGGCCCGCATTACCCAGCTAGAAGATCAGCTGGCCAACGCCAGCCTATGGGAACAATGGACACGGATTCTTCGATAAGACCACCATTAAATCGAGTGTAACAGATTTCATACAAACCTAGTCACCTACCTTAATTCTTATTTATCCACAGCATTGTAATAGGGATAAGGAATCTGCTGCAATGATTGCGGTGCCCTTAAATGAACTATATTTAGCGAGAGGAACCTGTATCATGTCTTTTTCCGTTACACTACCTGCACATGCACAGCATTTTTCTAGCATCACTCCTAATGCTGTAGCGCCTAGCATATTATCTACCAACACATTAGGTGCCGATACCGTGAATTTTTCATCTGCTGCCCCGATTGGGAATTACTTGCCCAGCCTAATTACTAATAACGGCCACACCTTTAAAACAAGCGGCACCTTGCCCATGAAAGACGGCAAACTGATTTACACCGGCATTGTGGGTGATACGGTTACTCAGGAGCAAGGCTACGAAGCCGCTAAACTGTGTGCCCAAAACGCCTTAGCCCTAGCAGAACAAGAACTGGGCAGCCTGGATAGAATCAAGAAAGTGACTACAGTAACAGGCTACGTCGCTTCTACCCCCGGGTTTACCGACCACCCCAAAGTGATTAACGGCGCCAGCGATTACCTAGTCGAAACATTAGGCGACCGTGGCCGACATACGCGGGCTGCTGTAGGCATGGCCAGCCTACCCCTAAATGCCCCCGTAGAAATTAGCTTTGAGATGGAGATTACACCCGAGTAACACCCACACCATACCCCTGCAACTGATTATCAACGCCTGGCTAAACAGCCAGGCTTTTTAATTATTAATTTGCCGATGGTGGTGGTACTTGATCTACCGGTGCAATCAGTTTGCTCCACAGTGCATACTGAAGCCCGGTTATCATTTTTTCTGTGGCCGTTTTAGGAGTAAAAAATTCGGCGGCAAGCAAGCGCTCTAAGGGCTTGGTAATTAGCTTTCGGTAATCATAGTTAGCTTGCCCAGGCAGCTCTTTCCACAACGAATCCCGCATGGACATTTTTAAATAATTAAACTGGTATAACTCTTTTTCGTTCAGCTCCGGTAAATCAGCTAATTTTGCTATTTTGTCTAGGGCTTTTTCATCAATCACATCAGAGTGGAGAAACAAATTATTAAGCTGATTCTTTCGCTTACCAGAAATGGTTAATTCTTCCAAAAATTCAGCAATTTCATCATAAAACTGCTGGTCTTCTGGTAAGGGTTTGGTAGCCACCATTAAATCAAGTTGCTGCACCAGTTTTTCTGGCAGCTGCAAGTTAAGCTTAGGGTAATTTGCAAAACGCTTATCGCCTTGCTCTGCTCGTTTATTCGCTTCGTATAAAAAGAACAAAATATCAGACAGTTCTTCTTCTTTATAGATAATGCCGCTATCTTTACCACGTTTTACACGGTTACGAATGTTATACGCCGTTGCATGGGGGCCAACCAAGCTATCTCTTATATTACGTGGCAAGTATTCATAGCGTTTTTTCAGCGTCCGCAAAAAGGGCTTGCTGCCATCCATATACTCTTCAAAATCCCTAGAATCGGCTAACTCATCATCCATTTTGGTTAAGCGCCGCACCACAATGGTTTCTAAGGTTCTTATTTTTTTATTATCAGAGGCTGCCGTTCTGCCAAAGGCTGGCGAATGTTGGCGAGTACGAGCTGGGGTAAAGGTATCTGCCTTAAGGGGCGCTAACAGTTTTTGGGTGCCCTGTGTACCAAAAGAAGGGGTAGATTCAGGCACCTTACCCTTGATGGGGGGCCTAGCCGCCACTGCCTGGGCGCTGAAGGAAGGTGGGGTGGTACGCTCTAAAGCAACTGAAAGAGACATATAGAAAAAGCTTCTCTTAAAATAGTGTGCAATGAAATTTAGTACAGACTGTTGTTGGGTGTATTATCCACGCTTTTAGTGACATTGCGATGACATTAACCGAATTAGGGGCCTACATTGTAAACATCTGTTACCCAACGGCGGCAAATAGCCCAACCAGCAAGGCAGCGCCACCATTTACAGGCGCACTATAACCAACGCCACTCAATCAAAAAATTGCCCTCATGTCATCAACAATGCGCTAACGATACCCACTAGTCTAAAGTCTAAAAAAAGAGAGGGGGTAAGCCCTATTGTGCCACGCACCCTTGGCCAATAGCCGTAGCTAAGGCGGTGTGGGCCTCCGTGTCTGCCGGCAAGGCGGCCAACGTGGCTTGGGCCTGCTCTGCCTTGCCTAGCTGGCAATACAGTAGCCCTTTGGCTTTTTGGGCGTCTACCAAGGCAGGGTTTAAGGCAATGGCTTTATCGTAAGCACCAATGGCTTCGTCGTACTGCTCTGTTTGGGCATACACCCAGCCCAGGGTATTAAACACATACGGATTTTCTGGGGAAAGGCGCCCCGCCTTTAAGCCCCGCTCTAAAGCCTGTGGCCATTGATGTTGCTCGGCCAATACCCATGCCAAATTCGCATTGGCATCTGGGTTGTCTGGCTCTTCGTTTAGCACCAGGGCAAAGGCATGTTTGGCTTTGGCCCACTGCTGCTGGTTGGCATAGGCCAAACCTAAGTTGGTATTTGCCGCCACATGCTTAGGGAAAATCTCTAATACCTGTTCAAAAGCCTCAATCGCTTTATCTCGCTGGCCAGCATCTGCGGCAGCGATGCCTTTATCAAACAGGGCTTGGGCCGCCGCCTGTTTTTCTACCAACGGGGTAGCGTCATCCACCACAGGTTGCGAAGAGAGTCCCAGCATGGATTTTAAACTATCCGGCATTAGCTGGCAGCCTGTAAACGCCACCGAAGCCATTACCATGGCTGTGGTAAGGGCCCCCAAAGCCCACCGAGAGGATACTGCTGAAAAATAACGCTGTGCCATAACCTAAATCGCCTATACTTGGGTACGCTTGTATACAGTTAAAGGATGTACTGTAGCGCAATACCCCAATCCAGGTAAATACTATACCCTGTAGATTACCCAAACCATCCTACCCTGAATTTACGATATACTGTGCCGCACCATGCCCCAACCCACTTCTACACCTGCCCCCCCACTGCCAGAACCCCATGTTCAGCGGTTACAGGCACGCATTAATGCCATACCTGCCGTGCAAACCTTAGCCTTTACCGCCATTACCCTAAACCAGGGCGAATGCATTGCCACCATGCCCCAAAAGCACGAGCTAGACGGCGCCTTTCACTCCTACCATGGCGGGCTACTAACCACCGCCGCCGATATGGCGGCCTGTTTTGCCGTGCTAACCCAAACCGACCCAGACCACGCCCTAACCACCACGGATTTATCCATGCGGTTTTTACGGCCCTGCCTAACGGATATTACTATCCACGCCCAGGTGATTAAAATGGGCCGCACCCTATGCCCCACCCACACCCGCATTACGGATGCCAACGGTAAGGAAGTGGCCGTGGGTATGATTACCTACATGCTGTTGGATAGCATTTATCACCAAAAATAACCCTTGGTAACGCCCTGCCCTTAAGCTTATGCCCTTTTGGCCGATACCTCCAGTACTATGCCAAACCATGCCAACATACGGATACAGCCAGCCGCAGGCCCTAACCACCACACCCCAAAAACCGCCCGAGGCATTGGTATGGTGGAATATGCTGTTGTGGTAAGTGTGTTGGTACTAGCTGTTATGGCCACCGCCAACAGCACCATCATGAAGGATTCGGTGAGGAATGTGTTTTTACAAAACACCAACCCAAGTGAACCCACCAGCAATGTGGTTCGCTCTTTTGGGCGGATGTAAGGCCTAGCCTACCTGTAACAGCACCATAATGAAAACCAAAAACAACCATTAAAGTGGTACACTGGCAGGTGTTTGTTATTACTATACCCCCATTATGCCTACCCCCACTACCGATATGGCCTACTTTAACGGCGGATTTACCCCCCTTGCCGAGGCCAACATCAACATTAAAACCCATGCCTTTTTGTATGGCACCAGTATTTTCGAAGGTATCCGCGGGTACTACCGCGCCGAAACCAATGATATGGTGTTATTTAGGGCCAATTGCCACTACAAGCGCATGCTGGCCAACGCCAAAATATTTTACCTACAGCCAGCGCTCTCGTTAGATGACCTGTGCGCCATTACCACCGAGCTAATTACCCGTAACCAACCCCAAACCGATACCTATATTCGCCCCACCTTGTACAAAACCGGCGTTAATATTACCCCCCGCATGGATACCACCGATACCGCCTTTTGCCTATGGACCCACCCACTGGGCAACTACCTGGATACCACCAAGGGCCTAAACGTGTGCGTAAGCAACTGGCGCCGTGTGGATGATAATGCCATCCCCCCCCGCACCAAGGCTGGCGGCGCTTATATGAACACCGCCCTAATGGTAACCGATAGCCGCCAAATGGGCTTTGACGATGCCATTGCCCTAAACCACGACGGCACGGTAAGCGAGGGCAGCGCCATGAACCTGTTTTTAATTAGGGATAACACCCTAATTACCCCCGGCAATACGGACAATATTTTAGAAGGCATTACCCGCGATAGTATTATGGCCCTGGCCGCCAACGAACTGGGGCTAGCCACCCAGCAGCGCACCGTGGATAGAACCGAATTGTACATGGCAGATGAAGCCTTCTTTTGCGGGACAGGGGCACAGGTAGCCCCCATTGGCCACATTGATAATCGCCCCGTAGGCGACGGCACCCCTGGCCCCATCGCTAAACAACTGCAAGCCCTGTATTTTAAGGCTGTGCACGGCCATTTACCCCAATATCAACATTGGTGTACGGTAGTACCCTATACCGCTTCATCGTAACAGGTACTTATGACCACTGCGTCCACCTCGTCGCCTTCTATTATTGCCACCGGCCTTGCCCTTATGGGCAGCACGGTTATTAACGCACGGCAAGTATTTGGCGCCTTACTCAAAGGCAAACTCCACGTGCCCCAGGCCATCCAACAGGCATCGTCTATGGGCGTGGATGCCGCCCCCATGGCCCTGCTGATTTGCCTAACGGCAGGTTCGGTCATTTCGCTGCAAGTTACCTTGCGGTTTATCCAAACAGGGGCAAATGATTATGTTGGCGGGCTCGTCACCTTAGCGCTTGTGCGAGAAATTGGCCCCATGTTTACCGCCCTCGCTATCGCCTGCCGAAACGGTACCGCCATGGCCGCCGAACTCGGCAACATGTCAGTAAGCGAACAACTCGATGCCCTGCGGATGCTCCACATTAACCCCGTGCGGTATTTACTGGCCCCCCGTGTGGTGGGCAGTGTGCTGGCCCTACCTCTAGTGGCCGCCCTAGCCACCCTGGTGGCCGTGTTTGGCGGCATGATGGTAGCCCAGGTGGTAGGCGATTTGCATTACTGGAAGTTCATCGATTCCATTTGGATTATGCTGCGCCCTTACGACATCCAAATGGCGTTTATTAAGTCCTTGGTGTTTGGCACCTTAATTAGCCTAATATGTGGCACCATTGGCCTGCATACCCGCGGCGGGGCACCCCAAGTAGGCCAAGCCTGCCGCTATGCCGCTATTTGGAGCGCCATTGTGCTGATCATCACCGATTTTTTCCTGTCCCTATTCATGTTTAGCGATGTTAGCCCCTTTTAAACGCGCCTATCGCCATCATTTTGCGTATAATAGTAGGCCTTTCCAACGTTAGTTTAACGAAGCGAGCACAATTGCCATGGCGGGCCTCACTTTTCAGCAAATGATTGAACAACTGAACCATTACTGGGCCCAGCAAGGCTGCGCCGTAATGATGCCCTACGACACGGAAAAAGGCGCCAGCACCATGAACCCCGCCACCTTTTTGCGGGTACTGGGCCCCGAGCCATGGAAACTAGCCAATGTGGAGCCCTGCCGACGCCCCACCGATGGCCGCTACGGCGAAAACCCCAACCGGCTTCAGCATTATTTTCAGTACCAAGTTATTTTAAAACCCAGCCCAGATAACGTGCAGGACTTGTACTTACAAAGCTTAGAAGCCCTGGGCATTGACCTGCGCGCCCACGATGTACGCTTTGTGGAAGATAATTGGGAATCGCCCACGTTGGGGGCCTGGGGCACCGGCTGGGAAGTATGGCTAGACGGCATGGAGATTACCCAGTTTACCTATTTTCAGCAAGCCGGCGGGCTAGAGCTAAAACCCGTTAGCGTGGAGCTAACCTACGGCATAGAACGCATTGCCATGTACCTGCAAAATGTAGATAGCGTGTACGATATCCGCTGGAATGAAAGCCTGAGCTACGGCGATTTGTACCTACAAAATGAAATTCAGCAATCCACCTACAATTTTGAAGTAAGCGATGCCACGCGCCTGACCGCTGCCTTTGATTTATACAGCGATGAAGTAGCCACCTGCCTAGGCAAAGAGCTGGTGCTACCCGCCTACGATTATGTGCTGAAATGCAGCCATACCTTTAACTTGCTGGATGCCCGCGGGGTGATTAGCAAGGATGAACGCACTCAATACATTTTACGCATCCGCCGATTAGCGGAAAAAGTAGCCCACGCCTACGTCGCCCAACGAGAAGCACTGGGTTACCCGTTGCTTAAAAAAGACGCTGTGCCTGCTTAACAAAAACTGGCGATTACTTTTTCAACTCGTCTACAATG
Organism: bacterium; assembly: GCA_030429585.1. Lineage (GTDB taxonomy): Bacteria > Cyanobacteriota > Vampirovibrionia > Vampirovibrionales > Vampirovibrionaceae > JAUIEU01. The sequence continues at coordinate 1,256,842 of JAUIEU010000001.1, forward strand.
GCTGTCATATCATCCAAAAAGGCAAACAGCTCTGGCTGGGTTTTAGGCGTTACAAAGCCTTCCGCCGGGAATCCAGCCTCCGCATAACGCTTAAAGGTGGCTTCACCTGAGGCATCGTTTTTAGCATCCAGCTTAGAGGTTCCCACCCGAAGCCCCAGGCTATCCTTTGGCAAGCCCATATCCGAACCCGCAATGGCCACAATGCCTTTTTTCTCATACAGGTACTGTTGCAAGTCTGCGCTGGTTTTAACACCTACTTTCGCTAACTGTGGGCGCAAAGGTTCAAAATCCACATATAAAAAGTAACCCGCATCCGGTTTGGGTACTTCTAGGCCTAGTTTTGTAAGCCCCTGTTGCACAGTATGCATGCGTTGGGCATGCAGGGCAGTTACCCGTTGCACATGCTCCTGAATATCCGAGCTTTCAAAGTAATTCATTAGGGCACTTTGGGCAGGCGAGTTCGTCATACTACCCAGCCCTTCTTGGTAGCGGTTTAGGTGGTCTCGCAACGCCTCACCATCGTTGGTCTCTGGAAAGATTGTCCACCCAATTCGCCAACCTGGCATGCTGGCCTCTTTACTCGGGCCACTAATCAACATCGTCCCTTCAGGGTAAAAATCGCGCACACTGTGGAATTCGGTGCCAGGATAAAGCAAGTTTCTATAAATTTCATCGCTAATCACCGTCAAGCCTTCTTTCCGGCACACGTCTGCAATCTCTTGGCATTGTTGTTTCGTATACTGCCCACCGGTTGGGTTATGAGGGTTGGTTAGTGCTAATATTTTAGGGTCTTGGCCAGCCGCTTTAGCCTGTTGAATAGCAGCCTGAATAGTTTTTGGTGTGGGGATATAGTTGTTTTCTTTAGATACAGCCACCCAAGTATGCTTTTTATTACTACTGGCCACCATCGGTTCAAACATATACCAACTTGGGGCAGGGATTAAAATATCCCCTTTTACCGCATTAAACAGATTAGATGCCGCCGCATAGGTACCTGCCGAAATAAGCACATTTTCTGGCTTTATGGTTGTCTTATCATCGCTATACGCCTTAGCGATAACGGCCTTCGCCTGAAGTTCACCGGTAAAATCGTTTAAATAATGGCGATTGGCAGAATGAAATGCACTTAAAAAAGCCTTAGGCGTTGGAAACATATTTTCCCCAGAGGTCATATCTTTTAACCCTTGCCACTCTGGATTGGCAGCATTAATACTTGTTTTTAAGGCCTTTGTTACCACCGGGCCACTATAAGGTATCTCAAAGCGGGGTTCTAGTGCTTTGCCAAAGCTCACTGTATCTTGTTGGGCAAATTGCCGCCAGGTAATAGGTTTTTGTACTTGGGGCTTACCCGACAATAGCACTGCTAAGTTATGCACGTTACCCTGTGCTGAAATTACCATGTATTTACCCTCTTTAAAGAATATAGATTCTATCGACACATCAATCTTAAAAACCTGCTCATTATTTATAATTGCTTAGTAGTATCCACATTTAAGTCTAAATCCTTCCTTAAGAGGTGGTCGAAAAGGGGGGTCCTTTGGCATAATAAACAGGTTGATACAAGGAGCCCCTTAAATGGCGGCACCTGAAAGCCCCTTTACTCCACCCAACCAACTCGGCCTACCCCTGCAACAGTGGCCGCTACTGGCCATGGATAAACATAGCCTGGCCATTGGGTGGTGCAGCCCAGCCCTTGCCGGCATTAAACAGGGTGCCTCCTTTAAACAGAGTATTGCCTTGGAGGCCACCGCCCCAGATATGGCCACCATTACCACCCCCACCGAGTGGTTTACCGGCACCCTGGCCCACAACCAACAACCCATATTATGCCGCTTGTGGCCAGGTACCGACAACGACGGGCTTTTATGGGCCATGGTAATTCCAGCGCCGGAATCAGAAGACGCCGCCGATATTGCCGACCTGCAAAAGCGCCACCAAGATTTTGTGAGCGTGGTTAGCCATGAGTTTCGCACCCCCCTTACCAGCATTAAAGGCTTTGCCGATACTTTATTACGCTACAGCGATAACCTAAAGCCCGAGCAACGCACTAAATTTATCACCACCATTAAAGAGCAAGCCGACCGCCTAACCCGCATGGTAGAAAACCTGCTAACCGTTAGCAAACTGGGCGAGGGTACCGTGCAAGTGGAATGCCGCACCCTGCCGCTAGCCCCCATGCTCGAACGCGTTATTGAAAATATTAAGGCCAAGGCCAGCCAAGACCCCCTATACGCAAACCGTACAATTGCCCTACACACCCCAGATACCATTACCGCCAGTTGGGCAGACCCCGATAAACTAGAGCAAGTGCTTACCAATATTATTGATAATGCCGTAAAGTACGCCTACACCAACACAGAAGTGGCGGTGAATGTATCTGAAGCGGATGACGGCGACATGTTGCACGTGGCCGTTACCAACAATGGCGATGGCATTGGCAAAGACCAACTGCCTAAAATCTTTAAGCGCTTTAGCCGGGCGGATAACCCCCTAACCCGCCAGGTAGAAGGTACCGGGCTGGGCCTATACATTACCCGAAACCTGATTACCGCCATGAACGGCGATATTACCGTCGATAGCACCCCCAACCAATCCACCACCTTTACCATCCACATCCCGGCCGCCACTGCCCAACGCCAAGCCGATTGGCACAAGCAGCGCGAAGCCGACGATGCTAACGACGAAGGCGCTGAATAACCATGAGTGCCCAGGTAATGATGTTGGTTGGCCGACCGCCCTCATGGGCGGAAGATTTGGTGGAGCTGATTGGGCAAGAGCCCTACGTGGATTGCTTGCCCGTAGAAACCCTGGCCGATGCACGCCAATTTTTAGACATCATCTTACCCGACCTTATTTTGGTGTATGCCGATGGTTTGGTAAACCCAGACGACACCGGTAGCGAACTACTAACACAGGATGACGCCGAGCCCCAGGTGGTGGATTTTTGCAAACAACTGCGTCAATCCCCCCACCTAAGCACGGAAAAACACCGCCCCATCATCATCATCCACAGCGAAAATACCACCGAGCAAACCCGCCTACGCTACATGATTGAAGGGGCTGACGACACCCTAAACCAAGCCATGAGCGTGGAAGAGCTACGCGTGCGATTACTGGTACAAATTCGCCGCAACTTAGAGATGCTCTCTAACCCTGTTACGCGCCTACCCAACCTGGATATTGCCAACCGTGTTTTACAACGCTGGATAAACCTATACGCCATTGAACCAGAACGCACCTGGGCCCTTGGGCTAATTCGGGTAGACAACCTAAACGTGTACGAAGAAGTATACGGCGAAATGGCGACCGGCCAAGTACTCAGCACCATTACCCAACTGCTGGCCGGGCTGGTTCATCCGCCGGATTTTTTAGGCCATGCCACCGAAACCAACACCTTAATTATGATTACCCCGGCTAAAAAAATAGAACGCGTGGCCCAACTACTGTGCCGCCAGTTTGAAGAAGCCGCCCCCCAGTTTTATTCCGCCACAGACCGGAAGCGTGGGTATTTAGTCGCCCAAGATGATTACCGAGTCAGCCGCCGGGTGCCCTTAATGAGCTTAAGCATGGGGTTGGTACACCACGCCGGGCAAGCCTACACCAATTACAAACAGGCCTTTGCAGAAGCCACCCACCTGGCCAGCCTAGCCCAGCGCAGTGTTAGTAACAATTGGATTAGCGAAACCGCCAAACTGGCGGGCAACACGGATAACACCGCCATACCCACCAAAGAGACCCCCCACGTGCTAGTAGTAGAGCCTGATGACGCCCTTGCCTTTTTGCTGCAAAGCACCCTAGAGATGCAGGGCTTTACCGTGGATTGGGCCCAAAACGCCCCCAAGGCATTAGAATACGCTACCGCCACACCGCCCACCTTGGTGCTAATGGATGTGGTGTTAGAAGGCGGCACCGCCCATGATGACGCCCCAGAAGGTTGGCAGTTATGCCAAACCCTAAAAACCGTGCACCCCGCCGCCACCGTAATTATGCTGGCCACCATCCACGATAGGCATAAGGCCATGCAAAGCGGTGCGGATATTTACCTACCCAAACCCTTCGAGCTCATCGCCCTACTCAACACCGTAGACCAAATCACCAACGCCTAACAATTTTAAAGGCTACTATTTAAGAATAGCTCCATATTTCTCCGTAAACTCTAGTATAGGGTCTATCAATTTATCCGGCTGTAAATCAACATCCTTTGTTTGTCCAACAAAAGCCGGTAATGACGCAGTCGCCGTAAGTTTAACGTCATTTTGGTAAGCCCAGTTTCTTAACGTATTATGCTTAATAACTAAATCTTGTAGCTTCCAATTTTTCATTTTCTCTCTCTTATCACCCCGAATTTTTTCAACCGCAGCTAAAACTCGATATATTTTTGACGGAACATTAATTTTCTCAATTTCTAAAGTTTTAAGGGTAGATTTACCTTTAAAGGAATCACCTTGATAACCAGGCACGCCAGGCTGTAACCAATCAATAAGCCCTGCATCTCGCATTCGTCTACGGTTACTCTTTCCAGAAAACCCAACCATAGAAGTCATCATTGCCGTTATCATAAACTTATTCCCTTCCAAACAACATTTAAAGCCTTTCACCCTTAAACACACCTCAATAACGGTAATTGCTTAACGGAATTAAAGAAGATTTGGTTTTAAAAGAAACCTCTTACCGAACAGCCTGCTCTAGGGCAGCGCTAATACCGGCCAACAAGGCCGCAGGGGCGTTCAACAGTTGAGTTATGGCCGCCATAACAGGGCCAGGGTTTATGCCCGCCGCTGTTAGCGCAGTTGCCATAGCGCCCGCAGCCCCATTGCCCAACCCAGCCATAAACTGGCTAGCATCCCCAAAAGAGTGGCCCAGGCTAGCCACCACATCAATCATCATCGTGCGCGTGTGGGGCAAGGCCATTTGGTCGGCATGCTGGTATGCCCCTTGCAAGGTAGTGGTATCCACCCCTGGCACCGCCCAAGCGCCCGGGTGGTAGAGCATCTCTAGCGCCACCACTGCGCTAAACACAGCCACCACAAACAAAGCAAAGGATAAAAAAGTACGCATAACGGCTCGCCATAATAAAAAAGGGTTTACCCTCAGTATCGGCCTAGCAGCCAAGCGCTAAACACACTATTGCCATACTGTTACATGCAAAAAGCCAATTAAAAATGGCCGCTATTATTCCGTCGCAGGGGTATCCGCAGTGGGTTCGTCTGTAGCACTACTTGCACCCTTTGGGGCAGGCAGGTTTTGGCTATCTTCTTGCGAGATTTTTTCGGCCTGCTCCGGCGTTACAATTTTGGTAACCGAGGCCACACTATCGCCGTTATCCAAGTTTTGCACACGCACACCCGTTGCGGCGCGCCCTTGGCGAGAAATATTGGCCACCTCTTGGCGAACCACCACGCCTTGCTCGGTAATCAGCATCAGCTCATCATCATCCAACACAATGCTGGTGCTTACCATGCGGCTACTGGCGGATTTAAACTTGGTGGCAATCAGCCCCAAGCCACCACGGTTTTGGCTACGGAATTCCGTCACCGGCGTCCGCTTGCCATACCCGTCATTAGTGGCAATTAGCAAATCAATGCCCATACTATCCGCAGGGATAATCCCAAAATCAACCAAGGAGTCGCCGGTACGCAGCTTCATACTGGTAACACCACGGGCGGTGCGGCCCATGGGCCGAAGATCGGATACAGGGAAGCGAATGGCCATACCCAGGCTGGTACCAATCAAAATTTGGTCGGTATCATCGCACATGGAGACCCAGTTCAACGCATCGTCATCTTCCAAGCCAACTGCTCGCAAGCCATTACGACGAATATTATCAAAGTGCTGAAGCTCAATTTTCTTAATCCAGCCCTTACGGGTTAGCATTAGTAAAAACTGGCCATTATCCCGGTTTTTGCGCACGGGCACCACAGCGGTAATGGTTTCGTCTTGCTCTAAGGGCAGCAAGTTTACCAGGGCCAACCCTTTACTGGCACGGCCCCCTTCCGGGAATTCGTACACTTTTAAATCGTGGGCAATACCACGGCTGGTAAAGAACAAGACGCGATCATGCATCCCTGCCGTAAAGAAGTGAGATAGCACATCTTCATCGCGGGTTTTCATGCCGCCTTTACCGCGGGTGGCACGGTTTTGGCGTTCAAAGGTATCCAAGGTGGTGCGTTTAATATAGCCCTTATCCGTAATAAACACGGCCATCGCATCATTGGGGGTTAAGTCCTCAATGCTAAAGCCATCGTCTTCATCCGGCACAATATTACTGCGGCGCACATCGCCATGCTTTTCTTTCAGGGCTTGCAGTTCATCTTTAATAATTTGCAGCACGCGGGCGCGGCTCGCCAAAATGTCCTTCAAGTCAGCAATGCGGGCTTGCAGTTCTTGATATTCCGCATTGATTTTTTCGCGTTCCAGGCCAGTTAAGCGGCGCAGTTGCATTTCCAAAATAGCGTTGGCCTGGTCCACATCCAAGCTGTAGCTTTTCATCAGCTGGGTGCGGGCCACTTCCGAGCTTTCCGCCGCACGGATGAGTTCAATCACCTTGTCTAAGTCGCCAATGGCAATCATTAAACCGGCTAAAATATGGGCACGGGCTTGGGCCTTGCGGAGTTCGAAGCGGGTACGGCGCTCTACCACCGTCACGCGGTGCTCGATAAATTCGTTCAGAATATCCGGCAGACCCATCAAGCGAGGCTGGTTATTCACCAGCGCCAAGGTATTAACGCCAAAGCTTTGCTGCAATTGGGTATGCTTGTACAGGTTGCGCAACACCACCTGGGGCTTAGCATCGCGCTTTAGTTCAATCACCAAGCGCAGGCCGTCACGGTCACTTTCGTTGCGTAGGTCGCTAATGCCCTCTACTTTTTTATCGCGCACCAAGTCAGCAATTTTTTCCGTCAGGTTCGTCAAGTTCACCTGGTAGGGGATTTCGTTCACCACAATGGCGGTACGTTCTTGGCGGCCATGGCCCCCGGGGATTTGCTCAATAGTGGTAACGGCGCGCATCATCACGCTGCCGCGGCCAGTGGTGTACGCATCGCGGATACCGCGCATGCCCACAATTTGCCCACCGGTTGGGAAATCCGGGCCTTTGATGTGGCGCATTAACCCATCCACGCCCAAATCTGGGTCGTCAATCAGGGCACAGGTTCCATCCACCACTTCGCTTAAGTTGTGAGGGGGGATATTGGTGGCCATTCCTACCGCAATCCCGCTAGAGCCGTTTAACAACAGCATAGGCAGGCGGGTAGGGAGCACTTCTGGCTCTTCTTCGCTGCCATCATAGTTGGGGATAAAATCGACGGTGTCTTGCTCAATATCCTGTAGCATGGTGGTGGCCACAGGGGTTAGCTTACATTCCGTGTACCGCATGGCGGCGGCGTTATCGCCTTCCACGCTACCAAAGTTGCCGTGGCCGTTTACCAGCGGGTAGCGGCTACTAAAATCTTGGGCCAAGCGCACCAAGGCATCGTACACGGCGGTATCGCCGTGGGGGTGGTATTTACCCAACACTTCCCCGACGACTTTGGCGCATTTTTTAAAGGGTTTTTCCGGGGCCAGGCCAATTTCGTTCATGGCGTATAAAATACGGCGGTGGACCGGCTTTAGGCCATCGCGCACATCCGGTAGGGCACGGCCCACAATCACGCTCATGGCGTAATCAATATAACTGCGTTTCATTTCCTCGCGGATGGTAATGGGGAGGATGGTACCATCGCCAAAAAAGGTGTTTTGCTTACCGGCCATAATGTTTAAGGTTCTCTACTAGCCCAAACGGAATAATGGCCTTTATTTTACCCAAAACACTGCCCCACAGGAAATAATTTCTATGGTTCAGTTTTAATTAGAATTACAAAATTAACAGTACTCACGAAAGTATCCCCTGCAAATGAAAATGGTACATACCCAGTTCGGGGTAACGTTAGGCCAATTAACTAAACGAAGAAAAAAGCCTACTCATTTCTATGGTGAGCCTATATACCCTATAAATAAAATACAGTTGTATACCTCAAACCCAAATGGTGATGGGGTCTATATTGCTTCTAAATCTCAACCATATTGCCCAACAGAATTCCCCTTAAAAAAGCTTAAACACCTTGCTGAACAAAACAAACGGCTTAATGTCATCCTTTTTGACGAAAAAAATTCAGGAAAAGTAACCCATATATTGCCCAACGGGCACTTGTATGGAGTTACGTAACTTTTTTTAATAACCTAAGCTTCAGCGGCCACGGCCAAACTTTCTTGCCAGTGGCTAACAATCGCCTCGCGCTCGGTTAAGGGGGCATGGTAATGGCAGGCGTCGCTTACCACCGTTACCGCATCCGTATCCAAGTCTACCTCAATGCCTTGCTTACCAAACAGGCACACACCCTGGCTTTCAATCCGGTCAGCCACATCCACGGTAGGGTGGTAAAAATACCCGCAGCTACCGCAGCTAACAATGGTTAGCCCACGGCCCATTAGCTTGCTTTCCAACTCGTAAAAGGCTTGGTCTAATATACGGTAGGCTTCCGTGCTAAAGCTAACGGAACGATACACCAGCGACATGCTATAGCGCTCTTCACCCGCCTCTGTAAAGCTGGTATGCACTTGCAGGTGAGCATCCACCTGTTGACGCCCGTTAGAAATAGGGACAATTTTTTCCGCCACGCGGGTCGCTCGCCGGGGGGCGTCATCGTCAAAGGCCACGGCATGTTGGGTCACTTGCTCGGTTAATTCTTGCAGCACAGGGCTAGGGTGGCTAGGCATGTTATTGTCATCAGGCGCGAGGGCTTCGTCACCAGTTAAAAAATTAACCACACGCTGCTCGGCGCTTTCGGGCCCTTCCATCATGGATTGGAGGGCAGGGAGCTCTTCGTTTAGACGGGTGCTCGCCTCCCGTTGGTAGCGCGGTTCTGCCTTGTTACGCTTACCTAGGCCACCAATGCCCGGCATTTTTTTAGTAACCGACATAACGGTGCGCAATACCAAGTTAATTAACACCAGGGGTAGCAAACACACCCCGGCCAGGCTTAGTATCGGCGTCCACACCAAGCTATGGATAATTTCGCCCATTTTGCAACGGGCCACTGTTAAGGTAAGCACGTGTATTGCCACCATGCCCACCACAAAGGCTGCCCATAACACGCCGGTAGTACCACCCATGGTCATATCCGCCAAGGCAAAGGTACTTAGCAGTACCCCAATGGCAAAGGCGGGCATCCGCAGCAGCAAGGCCCATTCGGCAAGCAAGCTAAAGCGCGCTTCTGTAAAGGCCAGCAACATGGCCGGGCCGCTAAACTGCCACAAGTGCTCAATGCGTTGGGCCACATTAAACAGCGCCTCATGGAGAACATCGAACATCCGCAAGGGGCGGCGCTCAAACACAGTGGCACTAGGGGCCCAGGTAACCCGCTGGCCGCTTAGCATCAGGCGCAGGGTAAAGGTCATGGGGTCGCCGCCGTAGGGCACCCGCTCTAAAATATCTGGCTGAATAACCCAGCCTGTGTTTTGCAACACGCAACTTAAGCCCAGGTGGTAACGCCCAGCCAACTCCACCCGATTACGCAACCGGTTAGATAAGGCCTGTTGTTTTTCCAACGCACTGGTGGCGTTACGGGTAGCCACATACCCCTGAAATACCGGTACTTGGTAGGCTGTGGTGGCCACATTGCCGCAAAAATCCGGCTTAATCACATCCGTGGCGTTTAGCATCACCAGCAAATCGCTATGGCCTGCTGCCAGGGCCCTGTCTATCAACCAAGCACGGACATCTTCGACACTAGGGTTGGCTTCTTCCCCGGTGTAACACGCCGCATCCACCGGCAGGGTTAGCATCCCATTGTGGACATCTTCAATGGTTTTAGGCACACACCCCAACATCACCCGCAGGCGGCTTTTGGGGTAGCTTTGACTATTAACACTCCGCAGCAAATGCTGCACATCGGGCAAGGCGGTGGGGTCGATATACGGCACCAAAAAGGTGATGTTAAAATCGTGGCGCTTGCTAGTACGGCGACGCACCAAATCCTTGCGGCGGCCCCGCTCTGCGGCCACCACCATAGCGGTTTGCCAAGCAAACAAGCCAATAGCAACAATAATAAGTAGGGTTTGGAACCACATAAGGGTGCAACACAGCCTTTAATTCAATCAAAACCCAGCCAGCAGCAAGGTGGGCTATACCAGTTTAGCGTTAATGGCGGTTAGGGCCAATGCCCCAGCAGTCTACAACTGGCAAACTGTTACAGGATAACTATTACAGGGTTAGTGACACAGCCCATTGCCACACTGGCGGCCCTAGCACCACCATACCCACCCCAACGGAAACGATAGCCCACACCAAGCAGGCTGCCGCCGCCACGTCTTTAGCGTGTTTGCCCAGAGGGTGGCACCCTCTATTTTCAGGCGCATCCAAAGTATCGATGCGGTCTACCAGTTTTTCAATGGCGGTGTTTAGGGCTTCTGTCACCAGCATGCCCCCAATGGTAAGCAGCACTACGCACCACGCCCACGGGCGAAGGTGTACAACCACCGACAGCGCCACTACCAACAGCGCAATGCCACAATGAATGCGAAAATGTCGCTCGCTGGCCCACAGGGTACGCAGGCCTGCCATAGCAAAACCGACACTTTGCCAAAAGGTATACGTGGGTTGGCTCATGCAACCCCCTCGGCCAATACCTGTTGCAATAGCGCATCCTGGAAGGCAACAACAGCCTCATAATCTGGCATAGTCGTATGGTGGCGGCCCGATAAATGCAGTGCACTATGGCACACGCGGTCGGTAATATAAGCCAGCAGCGGGTTAGGGTACGTGGCCACCCGTGTTTCGCTCGCGCAATGGGCCTTGGCATACGTCACTGAAACCACACTATTGCCCAGCGTAACCGGCTCTGGGTCAGGCGGAAAGGCCGTCGCCACCGAAGCCAAGGATTCAAACTGAGGAAAGGTCAACACGTCCGTGGGTTTATCCTGCTGGCGATGCTCCCAGTTAAGGGCCTGCATGGCCGCGTCATCCACCAAGGTTAGCTCTACCACAAGCCCGCGGCCGACGGCGGCCCACAAACTATCGCAAAGGTAACAAAAAGCGTTATCTAAAGCGTTTTCTAGCCCTCCAATCGTCGCCAACGCACCCACGTCATCCACAACCCACAAGGCATGGTTGCCGTGGGCTAAAATAATAGGATCGCCTGGGAATGAGTTCAGCATGATTAACAGAATAGCAAAAGTGTAAGCAGTATGTTTGACGGGGGGGCCAGCCCCCGTCGCCCCCATGGGGAAACCTGACGTTTCCCCATACCCCTTTCGAAAGGAGCCAAGGTGTTAAGTACGCTTGCTGGGCACCTTCCCACCTGCGGCTGCGCTTGCCAATTAATTTGCATTAGAGGCAATGCTCACTCGCAGAGTGGTCTGCAAGGGTGTTAATGCTAACGTATTGTACACCCCGCACCGGTTTCAGCCGCTTCTTTCTGAAAATTTTATTAGTTAGGCTGATGCCGGGGGCTGTTTTTTACTATCCGCAGGTTTGGGTGTTGGGGCAGCTGCACCATCCGCAGGCGCTACACCACCAACGAGCGCTTGCTGCAACCGGGCTAAATTAGGCTTACCGGGCTCGGGTAGGCGCTTGCCTAAATCCTTCAGCAAATTCTGTTGGTATTCAATCCGGTTATGCTGGATACCGCGCAGTACCCGTAAAAAAGTAAGCTTAACGGTGGCAATATCTTCAAAGGTAATGGGGCATTCATCAAATTGGCCATCATCAATGCGAGCCTGCACAATTTTATCAATGCGTTCTTCAATTTGGCCTGGAGTAGGGTTTTTTAGTGCCCGCACAGCCGATTCGCACGCATCCGCCATCATCACAATCGCGGTTTCCTTCCGCTGGGGGCGGGGGCCCGCATACCGAAATTGATCCTTACTGACGTTATCTTCGCCTTCTTGCGCGCAGGCCTGATTATAGAAATAGGCCGTTATCATGGTGCCGTGGTGTTCCGTCATAAAATCTTGGATACACACCGGCAAACGGTGGTGGCGAGCCATTTCCAAGCTATCGCGTGGGTGGGCAGTAATCACCATTTTGCTCAACCGCGGCGAGAGTTTATCGTGCGGGTTTTCCACCCCAAAGTAGGCTTGGTTTTCAATAAAAAACAGAGGGCGTTTCATCTTACCAATATCATGGTACAGGCTACCCACACGGGTTAGCATGGCATTGGCCCCAATGGATTCTGCCGCCGCCTCGCTTAAGCTGGCCACCATTAAACTATGGTGGAAAGTACCCGGCGCTTCAAACTGCATGCGTTTTAGCAAGGGCTTATCGTGGTTGGCCAGCTCCATCAGCATATACGGCGTTACCATACCAAAGGAACTCTCAAAAATAGGCAACATGCCCAAGGTAAGGATGGTAATAAACAGGCCTTTAATGCCCCCAATCGCCATCTCCACCAGTACTTGCGTCATGTGGTGGCTTTGCTGCCAGGCATGATTATTCATAATCAGCTCGATAGCGCCAACTAGCAAAATATGGCTAGCACTGGCGCAAATGCCCACCCACAGCAATTGGCCCCGATCCGTTAAATACTGGCGCGTGGTTAGCACATACACCGCCACATAGCTGCTAAACAGCATCACCCCCATGGGGTACACAGGCACTTTCAGCGTCATCACCAGTAAAAAGACGAGCAAGGTGGTAAAGGCAATACCCAAACGCTGAGAGGTAAAAATCGTGAGCAGCAAGGCATAGCAAGACAACGGAAACAAATACAGGGAAAACATGTACCCTTCTATCGATGATAGCCGAGCCACACCCACAAACATGGCAGCAAACAGGCAGGTAGCGGTTACAATCATGCCGGCATAGTTAGGGGTAAAAAACTTGCCTCCTTCGCACTGGGTTAAGTACAACCACGCCAACAGGCTAAAAAAGCCAGCCAGTATGGCCACACCAATACACGCCGTCCAATTAACACCTTGTACTTGCTGGCCAATAGCCTCTAGAGCCCGAACGGTAATAGGGGTAGCACGTTCGCCTTCGTTAATAATTTTTTCGCCCTTGCGGAATTTACGCACCACCGGGCTAACGCTACTGGCCGCCTGGTTCCGCCGACGAGCCATTTCATCATCATCGAGCCGTTTGTTAGGCACCACCACGGATGCCACCAACGTCGAGACCAATTCTTTTTCATTCGGAGATAATGATGGCGGCATGGCCTCATTAATCATGGGCTTAAAACGCACCAGGTAATCTTCGCTGGTAATGCCTTGGGCCACCAGCTTATCCACTACGGTGTATTCCACCGCAGATTTTATTTTGTACCACGCGTTATTACTAATAGGCACCGCTAAAATACGGTTACGAACCAGCTCTACCCCTGGGTTATCGCTCATTACCAGCTGGTCTATCTGGCTATCCAGTAACCCATCGCGCTGTTTAATGCGTTGTTTAAACCACGCCTTTTTTTTAGCCGCGGGTAACTTTTTATCCGGGCCTTCTTTGGTTTTTGCATCAAAATCCTGCACGTCTTTTCTAAAATCAGAGACTTGATCCAGCAGGCGGTACAGGTTGGTTTCAATGGTTTCGTTAAAAGGGCGGGTGGCCAAATACACCGGGTCGGCATCCACCTTTAGGCGGGCTTCATCCTTTCGGCGTTGGGTTTCTTCCACGTCCTCCACTTCAATGGCATAAGGGGCCCTAAAATTCCGTTTGCTAATACCGTGGTCGTTAATCACCGTATCCACCGCCAAATAGCCAAAGCTAAGGGCAAAGGTGAGCAAGGCAAACATTAACACCCCCAGCAAACTGGTTAGCATACGCGGGGTAGACAGTATTTGCCAAAAAGCCAGCAGGCGCTCTTTTAGGGTTAGGATATCATCGGCATCTTCTGGCAAGCGGCTCACGCGCTTGGCCGCCAAGGCTTTATCCACCATCGGCTTTTTACCGGCCCCACCATTAGCAGGGGGCTTGCTGGATTTTGGCGCCGTAGGCTTAGGGGGCTTAGAAGACGATGATTGTGACATGCACACTCTATCCTATTATCTACCTTGCCAGTATACCGCACCCGCCACTATGCTGCCGCCATATTGGCACAAAACCATACCACTTCATCCATATACGGGAGCCAACACGCCTTTATGCGTTTAGGCTGAGCCGTTTACCCACAGCAGTATGGGCTTTTGGCCCAGTTTTTTGCTGCTTGGCACTTAGTTTAGCGGCAAATTGCTGCATTTGGGCTATTTTTTGGGCCGCAACACCACCTCGCACCGCTGCCGTTATAGCCACAGAAGCATCAGCCCCAGACATACTGTGGGGAGCAGATGCAGCCGAACCAATGGTTTTATACGCCTGTGTTAAGTGCTGATATTTGGCCTGCATGGCCAGCGCCTGCTGGGGTGTGGTTGGCGTGGCGCCACCAGCAAACCCAGGCATAGCAACAGGCACATGGCCAGAATTTATGTACTGGATGGTTTTAAACTGCCCATTCCCCATTGGCACCTGCATTTGGCTATAGCCGTAGTTAATACCACCGCCATACGCCCCTAGGCCACTTTTATGGGCCGCTTCGTGGGTCATTACTTCTGCCTGGCGGCCCATGGCAAATTGCAGGGCGTGTTGATAGTTCCCTTCCGCCGCTTGCCGCAGCCCCATTTGGGCCTGCAACCCAAGTGCCGCGCCTACCCGCTGGGTATTGGCCACCGCATTTTCTGTAGCCGCCATACTGGCTGTGCCCACGCCGCTGGCCAGCCCGGTACCCACACCAGCACCCGTGCTACCAAAACTAGCTTGGTAACCCAGTGCGGCATTTTTAGCCAGTGCCATTGCCGACATTAACGAGGAGCCCAAGGCATCCACAGCCATATCCTTTTAAAATCACACATGCAACAGCTGTATTGTACCGTAGGATGGCATTTTACCGCCATCCTTGTGATGCTTTGTTACACAGTGGGCCATTGGGCCAATATCAGTATTAAGGGGAGAAAGAGGCCCGACATAAGCTCCGCCGAATCACCCGCGCCAAGGTATGGCTATGCAATCGTCGCCCACTCACTGGGGGCAACAAGGTTACCGCTCCCTCGCCATACCGGTGGTTTAGCTGCATTACCTGCAAGGCCATAACATGGCGCACGTGGCCCACAGGCTCAAATAGGGGCAATATCAACACGCCGCCAGCGCCCCTTTGCATGGCCCGTATGCCTTGGTACAGCAAGCTGTTACCGAACCGAGCATGGCCATTACAAGCCACCACAGCCATCCACAACCGGCGTTCATCCAGGTGTTGGGCAAGGCGGCACAACAACGGCTGCATAATACCATCCGGCTGGCGGCTATGAACCAGCAACACCAGGTGGGCATTGGGCACGTTAGGGGGTGATTTAACCAGCATAGGCAAACAATACAGCGTCCGTTAATGTAGGTAATGGATAATCTTTAGGGGCGACAGCCCTATGGCCTTAACCTGCCATACACGCGCAACACCGAACCAAACCTAAACGACACCACCACCCAAACCACGGTGTTGGCGATAGAGGGCGCCCTCTGCGCTTGTCTTGTATTCCCAACCAAATTTATTGACGGGTAACAGTATAGCAAAGCACATGCCAGCTAGAAAAATGGCAAAACCCCACACACCGTAATCGTTTAGGGCTTGTTTAGCACCCATTGGATAAGCCCTTACAGTACTCAATTTTGTTACAAGTCCACATATACCAAACGGTAAGCCGCTCCCAACACGGGTTTCCACCTGGCACAAAAACCCTTCGCCCCCAAGGCGAGGAACGTTCCCGTATGACAGCCGTCGTCTGTGCTATACTGACCAGCAACATTGCCTTAATTAGGGTTACCCACACTGCCCATGAAGATATACGAAATCAAAGGACTCTCTGGCCTATTTACCTTTTTGGTAGGCCTTATTGCCACCCTGGCCATTGTGGTGGCGCTACCTTCTGCTTTTTTAATGGTGCTGTGGAATGCGGTGGCCTTTGAAGGTTTTGGCGGCCCAGAAATTGCCCTACACCAAGGGTTACTGCTGTGGCTAATGGCGCTACTTACCTTTAAAATTATCTTTAAGCCAGAAATTGTCTTCGAGCTTAAATCCATGGATGACGGCGACGACCTGCCCCCACCCTTCAACAAGCCCTCTAAATAAAACAGAACCGACACATTCTATTTCTATCTACAAGGGGGAAGGTTTAGGGCTTCTATCATAAAACCAAGGCAGCGGCTGAAGCCGGTGCAGGGTGTACGATGCGCTAGCAGCTAATAAATAGTTTTTCACCCACATACATGGGTTTATCGTGGTGGTAACCTAAAAACATGGGGCGTTTTAAAGGCTTGTTTACCCCGTAATCCGCCGGCAAGCGCTTGTGCAATAACTGAGGAGACCCGGCATACCCGCCACCGGCACCACTGGCTACCGAAGCACCAAAGGCCTGTACCCCATCCAAAGTATCCGTGGCATAGGGCGAATTAACCTGCAACACCGGGTTATGGGGCGTGTTGGCCAACAAGGCTGGGTTAGCCCAATAACTGGCACTATTTGCCGCGGCAGGGTGCTGCGCATAAGGCGGCATACCACCATGGGGCAACGTTGGCGGCTTGGTTGGTTGACCGGTAAGTTGATTAAATAACTGGGCAAGCATGGGGCAGTACCACTCTCTATCATTCATGCATTTAGGCTGTTAAACGGAACGCCCTGCAAGCAGGGGTGCCCTAAGATTAATGTGACCGATACTGGTGGCAACCACCTCCACTAGCCAGGGGGTTTTTGGGCTAAAATAGCTTAAATCCCCCAACTATTGGGCACCATTACTAACTTGCCACCTTTTTTGTAAGGCACACCCTACCCATGGACCCCACTTTTCCCGATCTTCAGCACCGTTGGCAACACCTGGGCCAACGGGTAGCCAGCGCCCGGAGGTACCTTTGACACCGACGACCGCCAAGACCGCATTGCCGCACTAGAAGCCCGCAGCACCACCCCTACTTTTTGGGATGACAACGACACCGCCCAAACCATTCTGCAAGAGCTTAACCACCTTAAGGCCGATGCCGATGCCGCCGCCCAATGGCAACAGCACCTGGATGATGTCGAAGTCCTCATCACCCTAGGGCAAGAGGCCGACGACCCTGCCGTGCTACCCGAAATAATTACCGTATTAGACACATTGGAAAGCGCCGTAAACACATGGGAGTTACAGCAACTCCTCAGCGGTGATTATGATGCCGACGACGCCCTGTTAAGCATTAATGCCGGCGCTGGGGGAACCGACGCCCAGGACTGGGCCAGCATGTTGCTGCGCATGTACACCCGCTGGGCAGAGCAACAAGGCTTTGCCGTTAGCGTGTTAGATAGTAACGACGGCGACGAAGCGGGCATAAAAAGCACCACATTAAAACTAGCCGGCACCCATGCCTTTGGCTATGCCAAGCAAGAACAAGGGGTGCATCGGCTGGTACGAATTTCGCCCTTTAATGCCAGCGGCAAACGGCAAACCAGTTTTGCCAGCGTGGATGTTAGCCCAGTGGTGCGCGATGTAACCCGCGCCGATGTGGACATATTACCCGACGATATTGAGTGGGATACCATGCGCAGTGGCGGCGCAGGCGGGCAAAATGTTAACAAGGTGGAAAGTGCGGTAAGGCTAACCCACAAGCCCACCGGCATTGCCATCCGCTGCCAACAAGAGCGCAGCCAACAACAAAACCGAGAGATTGCCTTGGCCATGCTCCGCGCCCGATTACTCGCCATAAAACTACAAGAGCAAGACGCTGAACTGGCCGCCGTTAAAGGCAACAGCATGGCCATTGATTTTGGCAGCCAAATTCGCAGCTATGTTTTTCACCCCTACAGCATGGTAAAAGACCACCGCACCCATGTGGAAACCAGCAACGTGCAACAGGTGATGGATGGCGATTTAACCCCCTTTATCGAGGCTATGCTTCGCCGCCAGCTTGCGGAAAAATAACGGCTAAATTGGCCCTGGAGGGAGTCGAACCCCCGACATTCGCCTTAGGAGGGCGACGTTCTATCCTGCTGAACTACAGAGCCAACATTAGCGCCTATTAACCACCCAGTGTACCTGCTAACAATGCCCGTTGTCAGGTCATCGTAAATTTCCTTCGCTATGGATTTCTCGTAACACCTGCCATCCTTAACGCATCGCGCCTCCTTTTGCCCAAACTGGGCCTAGTGACGATGACACCCAACCTGCAAAAAAAGAATGCCCCATGATGAGACAAACCCGATATAGCCATGTTGCAAAACACCCAGCAAGCGACAAAATTAGTAAATACTCGCCCGCTAAATGAAAATCCGAATATTTATCAGTTTATGACGAAGAACAATCAGGTACCCTATAAACCATCAGAAGCCTTACACCCTGCCAAAGCTTTATTTCATTATATGTTTGGTAATGGTGAGCCACTAACAGTTGATATTAGGAACGTTAATCTACCTAATATTAAAAACCATCGTAATTACCCTAACTTTTCTAAATATACCGAGATGATGAAAACACATAAACTAAAGGGAATTGTTATCGATGCGAGGACGATTGATACGAAAGCCGGTGGCTTAGATGCTGCTTCTCTCGGCAATATTACAATTGAACTTTCAGGTACAATACGATTAGATGGAAATGACCGTTGGCGCTTTGAGGGCAGTATTAGACAGGGTGCACCTGACACCTACGATTTTAATAAATCTACTCATCGAGATGACTTAGCTGAGCATTCCACAACCGTTGGTCGAAAAATTCCAGGTAAAAAATATAAAATCCTATTTGAAGGAATAAAACACTATGAAGATAGCGGCTCTTATTAGTTTTTTATTGATTGGTTGGTTTGTTTTAACTCAGGAAAACCCTAAAACAATTACTAGTGACGAATCTGCTGTGGCTTTTGCAAAGTGGCAGTTACAGCGTGAATGCGATGAAGAGGGTATTGACTGTAGCCAATATAATGATACAACGATTTTGAGAAATAAAAAAAATCCCGATCCAGATGATAAATACCGGTGGTTTATTGGCTTTTCAAAAAAGAAGGCAGACAAACCATCCATTTACTTTGTTATTTCCGAGTGGGATGAATATGAAATTTCAGGTTCAGTCGATTAACCCATAATATAATGGAGCAGATATTAATGGAAGCGAAAGCAATCATTCATAAACAAGCAGTCAAATGCTACAAGAATGAAAAAATAAATTAGTCCAAAAACAGCCTGAAAAAAGTCCGAAAAAATAATAATAGCAGCGATCGTTGCAATAGCAGATAGGCCGATAAATATGTTTCGCTTGTTCATGAATACTAGTTTAGCAGAGCTATTAAAAAACACACGGTGCATATCTTCGGAATTACTAAAGCTGACCAGACACCAGGCAAATAAAAACTAGCGCCTAATATCGTTAGAGAAAACAGAAAAAGAAGTGCCCCACTTTTAATGCAGTTAGCTTACATAACGGTAGGCTTGCACACCATCATATTTGCTTGGGTCGGTAAGGGCCTGCACATGGTCACTGGCCTCTTTACCGTTGCCTAAATAAATGCTGGTATGGCCATGTTCTTTTTTATCCGTTGCCCCGTACACCAACACATCGCCTGGCAGCAGTTCTTCATCCTCCAAATCAATTTCTTCAAAGGCGCCTTGTTCTTCCAACGCTTCAGACATATTGTAGGCCCCTAAATCCTCATTATAAGCACTCATATTTTTCACGTTAATACCAACAGCGCGTAAGGCGTCACCTACCCCTTTGGCGCACTTGCCTGTGGTGTTCATTTGGTTCGCCGTGTTAATTGCACTTTTAACAATATATTCACG
This sequence comes from bacterium, assembly GCA_030429585.1. Classification (GTDB taxonomy): domain Bacteria; phylum Cyanobacteriota; class Vampirovibrionia; order Vampirovibrionales; family Vampirovibrionaceae; genus JAUIEU01. Next base: position 1,276,635 of record JAUIEU010000001.1, read on the forward strand.
GGCCTGCTCCACACTGCCTGCCGGGCCGTCATTCATATTGTTTAAGTTCGCCATCATTGTTTCATAGCTTGGCGGCACACCACTTACACCAATAGTTTGGTCGATGCCTGTACCGGTTACTTGGGCACCAGGTGCGCCACCGTTTAAAGAAGCCAAACGCTGCTGAAACTCATCCGGCAGATTGCCTACGTCGCCACCTGCATTTATTTCTGCAATTAGCGCCTTCGCCAAATCCTGGCTTTCTTCTGGTAATTTATGAAGCACCTTGGATAATTCTTTTGCCATCGCACGGCGTTTTTGAAGCTCTATTTTTTCCTGCCTCTTCTGTAAGTCCAATTGTTTCTGTTCATCAATCTTAGCTTGTTTAGCATCTTGGGCCGCCTTAATCTGTTTTTGTTGTTGCTTCATCATAAACGTACGAATCAACGCCTGAACAACCCCGCTAAACAGTTGGTCTACCAACAGCGCATTTTGGGCTTGCTTGGCAGATATTGGCCCGCCGCCACCACCCGGTACAATGCCTGGCGACCCTAGCGGAAAACCACCACTGGCGCCAAAGCCATTACCAAAGCCACCCAAAGTTGGCATAAACGGGTTACCACCCAACCCCATGCTTGGCATATTACCCAGCCCTGCGGTTGGTAAGTTAAACGGATTACCCACATTAAACGCCGTTGGCGAAGGCCCTATACCACCGAACCCTGGGTTTACTAACCCTGTAGGCACGTTACCCATGCCCATGGTTGCAGGCCCCATGCCAGCAAACCCCGCCATAGGCGGTGCCGGTGGCGCGCAGCCATAGCAAGCTGAATAAGTGGTATTCCCCCAAACCATAATGTTTGCTTTATTCCCCGTATAAAAAATGAGTGCCTAGTAACAACATGCACCACCAGCCAGCGGTGCTGTTTAAAAAAATCCCAGTTACATAACTGTACCAACCGTAGAAAAAACACCTTATGCCCCCGCACAAGATTAGGCTAGCTAGCTGTAACTATATATATAAAAACAACTAGCCAGGTTTTTGTGCTAGTTAGCCGCTATTGTTGTTACCAATGCCCTAGCTATCGCTAATAGAATCCAAACCTAAGAAGAAGGGGTTGGCTTGTTGGCGGGCAGCTGGGCGCTGGGCCTGCTGGCGGCTGTTGGTTTTTATCGATTTAGACCCTTCTGCACCTTTGGCTTGGCTTGCCACCTGGGCAAAGGATACGCCGGTAAACTTAGCAAGTTTATCTTTAACATCTGCCTGTTGAGACTGCTGTTGTACTAATTGCTGCTGTTGCTGTAATACCACTTGTTGGGGCTGTTGTTGTGGTAATTGTCGGTACAAGTTTAACGAAAAAGTAGTCGATACCGATGGCTGCGCTTTAGCGGCAGGCTGTGCGATAACAGGCTGCTGTTGGGCGGCTTTTTTAGCCGTGGCTTTTTGCGCATTACTGGTATGCGCGGCAGCGGTAATAAATGTGTTTTGAATAACGCTCATGGCGTAGGTCTCAACTCTCTTTGTTTTACTCTCAAACTCTCTTGGGTAGAGATCTATAACCTCTACATTAAAATAAAAACAAATAGTTAATTAAGATTGCGTTAATAATTGCTTTTTAACACATACCCGTTACATTTTGTTACGGTGGCCATTAAAAATAGCGCCTGCTGGTGCGTAATGGCATAACAGGCGCTATCAAAAGCAAATCGGTTGGATATACCACTTAAGGTATAGACGCTTATACTCGGTCCGTAATTTGGATTAGGTGGTAACCAAACTGGGTTTGGATAGGCGGAGAAACAGCGCCCACTTCAACGGTATCGTCAAAGCACACGGTTTCAAATTCTTTAACCATTTGGCCACGGCCAAAAAAGCCAAGGTCGCCGCCATTGGCACCGCTGGGGCATTTGCTGTTTTCTTTAGCCGCATCGGCAAAGGTGGTGTCGCCGGCTTCAATAGCGGTTTTTAGTTCAGCCGCTTTGGCTTCAGTCTCTACCAAAATGTGGCTAGCTTTAACATTTTCAATAGCTGTGGTCATGGGATTTATTCCTTAATAACAAAGTAAACGTATGCGGGGTAAGGCCAAACTGTACCATAGACGAACACACGACAAAAACCAGCCTGCAGGTTATACAGGCTGGTAGTAGTGTTATTACTTTGTAGCTAGGTTACGGTAAAGCCCATTTTTTCTCCGGCTACATAACGTACGGCGCCATCTGCACCAGATTCTAAAAAGGCATTAATGGCTGCATCCACATTACCGCCCGATTGGGTATAAGCTGCAAACCCCTGCGAGGCCGCTGAAACCCCAATATTGGTGGCCGCCGTAACGTCCCGCGATGACACATCGCCGGGCTTCATGTTATTTACAAACTGCGTTGTTACCTTTCGTGCGGTATTTTTAGCCAAACCATCGCCTACAAACGGGCCTTCGCCTTGGGTGCCAGACGCCACATAATCACCGGCAATAGTAGCGGCTTGCCCCTGCCCTGCAGAAAACGCCTTAGCTGTATTACCCGTTAATAATAACGGTGCTAACGCACGTGCGAGTTGCACACCATCACTAACGGCTTTCCGCTCATTAGCTCGGCCTGTGTTAAAACTGGCCCCTTGGCCTAGCATGCCAAAAAATATATTGGCCATAGTTAGTTACCCCCAAACTATTTAGTTAATTTATAAAAAGATTCCCTATTAAGCCCTAAAAAATGTTTTTACTATATTGTGCGGTTTTGTAAATCCATCTTAACCATCAATGTACTGGTATTCGTTGCCTTCAAAGTTTTTAATGGTCCACGTACCATCAGCATGGCTAACTACCGTTTCTGGGTGAATAGGCACCTTACCGCCACCACCAGGGGCATCAATAACATAAGTTGGCACGCCGTAACCCGTCATATGGCCGCGCAAGTGCTGCATAATATCTAGCCCCGTTTGCACTTGGGTACGAAAATGGCTAGTGCCCTGCACCGGGTCGCATTGATAGATATAGTATGGCCGCACACGGATTTTAAGCAACTTAAGCATTAGCGCTTTCATTACTTCGGGATCATCGTTTACACCTTTTAGCAATACGGTTTGGCTAAAGGTGGGAATCCCCGCATCGGCCAGCTTATTACACGCTGCTTCTACTTCGGGGGTAATTTCATCCGGGTGCAAAAAGTGGATACTCATATAAAAGGGCGGGTACTTTTTCAGCATGGCCACAAAATCATCGGTAATGCGCTGGGGCAATACTACCGGTATTTTGCTACCTATCCGCACCAAATCAATATGAGGGATACTATGCAGCCGGCTAATAATACCTTCTAGCTTGTGGTCGGCCATCACCAGCGGGTCGCCGCCACTAATCAGTACATCGCGCACTTGGGGCGTTTTTTCTAGGTATTCGTAGGCGGCGTCAAAATCCACGCTATGCTGGCCGCTGCCTACCACGCGGCTACGGGTGCAATAGCGGCAATACACGCTGCATGTTTCGTTTACCAAAAACAGCACTCTATCTGGGTAGCGGTGCACCAACCCAGGCGCTACCATATCGGCATCTTCGCCGCAGGGGTCTACCATTTCGCTAGCGGTGCTGGTTAGTTCTGCCATGCGGGGCACCACAGTTTTTCGCAGGGCAGAGCACTCTGGCGTGGATTGAATTACATCTAAATAATGGGGCGTAATGGCAAACGGAATATTGGTACCGGCGGCGGCAAAGGCGGCGCGCTCGTCATCGGTTAGGTGCAAGTACTGCTCTATACCTGCCAATGTGGTTACCCGGTTACGAAATTGCCACTTCCAATCCTGCCAATGGGGCTCGGCTTTATCTGCCGCATAAGTAAGCAGCGGCTTTTTAGAGGCATTGGATGACGGTACCGGCGTGCAGGCAGGTAGCGGGGGATTGGAACACGGAGAAGAAACGGCAACCATGACAGCGTTGATATCATCCTTAGTAAGATAAAGTGGGGCAGCGCCCGGTAGAGTTATACCCTAAAGACGCCTTTACCTATAGGTAAAGCCCCCGCCTGTAGAGACGATGGCCACCCCCTGGTTGTTCCTCCTCCACTGGGCAGGGGAGATCTATCCCCCTGTGATAGACAGACCTTACAAATCCGTTACAATAGAGGGTATCTCATCGTACTAGGTGGCATGTTTGCCCCAATTTCTAACAAGAGGACACCCCCGTGACCTACCCCGTACACGATACCCCCACCGCCGGATTATTCCGTATCGAAGTGCAAACCCCTGTGGATTCTCAAACGCTACACCAAACGGTAGATGGCGTGTTTACCGATAACGGCGACGTTAGCGGCATTATTTTAGACTTGGCCAGCATTGATTTTATTGAAAGTAGCGGCCTTGGTGCCCTAGTGGCCGTATACAAGCGCTGTGGCGATAAGCAATGTCCTGTGGTATTTCTAAACCCGCAAGCCTACGTGGTTAAGCTAATAGAAATTACCCGCTTGGATAAGGTGCTAACCATTAAGCATGATTTAAACGAGGCTGTGGCGGCCTGTAGCTAACCGCTACTCACTATTTTTCCTAAAGCCGATACCTTCAACAGAGTATCGGCTTTTTGGTGTTACACTACGGTTAACACCATACACACCTTGAAATAAGGGCCTCCACCCATGCCAACCAACACCCCGCCCCAACCCTACAATGTATTGGGCACCGAACTACAAACCTGTAGCTGCAACCCTATGACTGGCTTTTACCGCGATGGGTTATGCCGTACCGATGGCGACGACCAAGGCAAACATACGGTATGCGTTATTATGACGGAGGCCTTCCTCGCTTTTTCTAAGCAACGCGGCAACGATTTAAGTACGCCGCATCCCGAGTGGGAATTCCCTGGGTTGAAGGCTGGTGATAAATGGTGCCTGTGCGCCATGCGCTGGGTAGAGGCTTATGAGGCCGGTTGTGCCCCCCAAGTGGTGTTAGAAGCCACCCACGAATACACCCTAGAATTTGCCACCCTAGCCCAACTGAAACAACACGCCTACGTGGCCTAGTTTGAACTAGCAACAAATATAACAAGCCAACAGCTATTTATTTTGACAGGGGCTAGCCCCCGTCACCCCCATTGGGAACAGTGGTGTTCCCAAACCCTCCCAAGGGATTGAAAACAATTGATTCGCTTGCTGTTCGCCTTCCCAACAGCGGCTGCGCTTGCCAGCTTATTTGCATCACGGGCAATGCTCACCCGCTGATTGGTCTGCTGGGGTGTTCATGCTTTGCATTCTACACCCCGCACCGGCTTCAGCCGCTAAAACTATGCTAATACTTACCTCAGAAAACAAGGTAATCAAACTAATTATTAAGCAAGACTATATTTACTCGGCGGCTAAATAGTTTTTTAAACTCCGGATATCTTGGTTACTGCGGCATAGTTTGCGAAGTTTATTAAGCGCCCGATTTTCAATCTGGCGGACACGCTCTCGGCTAACACCAAACAGCTGGCCAATTTCTTCTAGGGTGCGGCGATTACCATCTTTTAAGCCAAAACGAAGCTCTAGCACGTCTTTTTCTCGGGTGCGCAGAGTTTTTAAAATCTTTTCAATATCGCTGGTTAGGTTTTCTTCGCTTACACGCGCATCCGGGCTTTCCGTATTAGGGTCTACCAACGTATCGCTAATGCGAGCCTCTTCTTCTTTGTTATACAGCGGTGTTTCCAAACTAATGGTGCTTTGGGTGGCCTTAATTGCCAAACGCAACTTAGATAAACTAATACCCAAATGGGTGGCTAATTCCTGCCGTGTAGGGGCCTTACCGGTTTTTTCGGTGAGCTCGGTGGTGGCCTTTTTTAGCTTACCAATGGTTTCAATCATATGCACTGGCAGGCGAATCGTCCGGCTTTTATCCGCAATACCGCGGGTAATCGCTTGCTGAATCCACCAAGTAGCATAGGTGCTAAAACGGAACCCACGCTTATAATCAAATTTTTCTACCGCCCGAATTAACCCCAGATTACCTTCTTGAATTAAATCTAGCAGGGATAAACCACGGCCTACATATTTTTTGGCAATGCTAACCACCAACCGAAGATTGGCTTGCACCAACTCATCTTTGGCTTTTTCGTCGCCTTCTTGCACACGCTTGGCAAGCTCGCGCTCGTCATCTGCCTTTAATAGTTTTACTTTGCCAATTTGCTGCAAATACATCTTCACCGAATCATCGGTGTACACGTTTTCTACCTGCATGCGTTTGGCCATACTTATCGCCGATGGGCTATCGTCGTCATCACTGCCGCCATCATCGCTGTCGTCATCTAGCTCTACCGCATCAGCAGCATCGTCTACATGGGCATCGTCGTTGCCAGTATCTTTGGTATCACCAGCATCCGTCAGTGCTTTGCCTTGGCTAAAGTCCGCTGTGTTGGTGGTATCAGCCTCATCAGTCGAGGCAAGTTGTTCAGATAAATTGGGTTCCGCCACGTTGGGAGCTCCAGAGAAAAAATGGGCCAAGCAATACGGTTAGCGCCTGTAGGCACCTATGCCGTTAGCTTATTATACGGATTTGCGGCACGGTTTTAGCCTTTATACAAGGCAATTCCGCCTATATAGAGGAGATTACGTCCGGTTCCTCTATATGGAGGATCGGGGCGGCGTGTTATGGCTGTTAAGCAGTGGATGGTAGGGTACTTAGCAACACATCTAACACGGCCAGTGTGGCGTGGGCCTGCAGGGTAGTGGTTAGCGATTCACTTTTCCAATCGGCCCACCCACAATCCGGTTGCATCCAAACCAAGGGGGTATCTGGATACGTTGCGCACATGGCGGGGCGTTTTGGGCTGCCCCATAAACCGCATTTATGATTTTCTTGCACGTACGGGCAGTGGTAAAAATGAATAGGTTGCCCTTCTGGCGTACTTTTTTCTACCGAAACCACCAAATCTGGAAAGCGCTGGCGGGCTTTATCGGTATTTTCGTACGGCAGCATGACGCTAACAAACTGTTTGGCAAACTCATCGCCCGCATCCGCCATGGCTTGTAGGGTGGCAACATCATGCTCGGTGCTGGCTAACCTGCAACACACCCCGCACTGACCACACTCGGATTGCTGCTTATTGGCTTCTATTTGTTTAAGCGATTGAGCGACTGGTTTGGCAAGCGTTTCGGTTAATAACGTTTGCCAACCTTGGGTAGTTTTAGGCGAAAGTACCCCCGCCTGTTGCCAGTTTGCCAGCCATTGTTGCCATTCTTTTTTAGAGGTGGGGGCCGATTTACCCACACGCATAGCTGCTGGGGTTTCTTCCCATAAAGCCACTAAAGTGGCCTGCAACGCTAGTTTAATTGCCTTGGCATATTCTGGCTTTAGGGCAGCCCATTGACTTTGCCACGCTGAAGACGATACTACCACTACCAAATACGCCCGCTGCCAAGAGAGTGGAAGGGCGCCGCAGTTTTAAGGCAAACGCGCGCGCAACGAAGGCGCGTACAAATAGTACGTAACTGAGAGAGCACGTGTTTAACGCCAAAAATGCAAGTCATAACGCTCTCTTAATGGATTACCGCTGGTGCTGAGGTGGCGAGAGTCTTGTCAAAATCGCTATAGGCTGGATAATTCAACACTTTATAGAGATCTTCGCGGGTGGTCATATCGGCCAGTAAATTTTGTTGGCTACCTTCCGCTTTTAACGTGGCCAAGCTATCCGCCATAGATTTCATCATCACCCGAAACATGGTCATAGGGTAAATAACAATGTTGTAGCCCAGCTCGCCAAAGCGTTGGGTAGGGATAATGGGCGTTTTACCAAATTCCGTCATGTTAGCCAGTAGCCATGCCTTTGGGTGAGTTTGGCGCAGGTCTTTGGCAAATTGCTCAAACTCGTCTTCCGTCGTCAGCGCTTCCGGAAAAATCATTTCCGCACCGGCATCCAAATAAGCCCGCGCTCGGTCTAGCGCGTCATCGTAGCCATGGATACCCTTGCTATCCACGCGAGCAATCAGCAAAAACTCTGGGTAGGGTTTACCCGCCACCGCCGCACGGATTTTCTGCACCATGTGGTCTTTGTCTATCACCGCTTTACCGGCAATATGCCCACACCGCTTAGGGAAAATTTGGTCTTCCATATGCACGCCTGCCACACCCGCATCAGCATACATTTGGGTGGTGCGCAGCGCATTCATGGCTTCGCCAAAGCCGGTGTCCACATCCGCAATGGTAGGAATGGTTACCGCTTTAGCAATGTAGCCGCTTAGCTGGGCCATTTCCGTTTGGGTCAGCATGCCAATATCTGGGTAGGCGGCTGCACCATTGTTTAGCCCAGCACCACTTACATACACGGCGTCAAACCCGGCTTGTTCTGCCAGTTTGGCCACCATAGCATTAAAGGCACCGGGTACAGGTATCGCCTCACCGCTAGCCAAGCTACGGGTAAGCAGTTCGCGGAGTTTAGCCGCTTTTTCCCTACCCGTAATAGGACTTAGGAGAGGTTCGGTGGTGGTCATCCGTGGGGCCTACTTTACAAACATGCGCAAAGCGTTAGTCACGTCTTCTGCGCTAAAGTTTTGGAACCCTTGGAAGGTTTCGTATTGCTTGGTTACGGTGGCGTCATCAAACAAGCGGCTGGCCAATGGGCGGAACTTGGCTTCCACATCGCTATCTTTCATGGGGTTGCCAGCGTGGCCTAGCGGGTAGGTCACGGTTTCCGTAAAGCTTTGGCCGTTTTTCAAGGTTACCGTCACACGGTTGGGGATGCCCTTAGGGTAGCCTGCGTTCATATCATCCGCAGCGGCCACTTTAACGGTTTGAATCAATTCGCGAAGCTCGGGGCAGTGGATACGCTCGTGGGTAAAGCTATCCAAATCAATTTTGCCATCCATTAAGGTAGCGGCCACAATGTAAGGCATGCTGTGGTCGGCGGTTTCGCGCGATGTTGGCGCCCAGTGTTCTTTAAAGCCTGCAATAATTTCTACAGCGGCGTCAAAGGTTTCTAGCAAAATGGTGTCTACTTCTTTCCAATCCGGCACGTTAGGACGAATTTTTAGAGCCGCCTCAATCGTGCTTTGCGAATGGTATTCGGCAGGGAAGTGCTTAATGTAGGTTTTCAGCATCATAAAATCATCAGCGGCGGGCGCGTTATTCTTCTCGCCTCCCATAGGCGCCACTTCAAAGCTATCGCCACGGCAAATTTGGGCGAAAAAGCCCATCTCACCTTCAAAAATTTCGCTTGGGCCAGTCATACCTTCGTTGGCTAGCAAGGCGGCAAACACACCATTGCGGGCAGCATTAGCAAAGGCACAGCCCTTCCAATTGCTTAGCTCGCCTACGCGGGTTTGGCGCATGGCGTTATTTGGGGTGGCGGCTAGGCCAATAGCATGCACATATTGTTGCTCGTTAAAACCAAGCAACTTACCGCAGGCAATCACGCTGCTAATGGCACCGTAGGTCACGTGGTCCCAACCACGAGAGCGGATACTGTACGCGTCGCACAGGCGGCACTGAATTTCATACGCCAGCACAATGGCTGCAAGGATTTCTTTACCGCTGTTACCATTCATTTCGGCAATCGCTAAAATCGCAGCAATGTTATCGCTAGGGTGGGCAGGCTCTTTGCTTAAGTATGTATCGTTAAAATCTAAGTACCGAAACAACACACCGTTAGCAAACGCAGCCGATTCTAACGTGCTAGCGTGTGTTGTACCAATAACGGTGCCACCTTTATGGCCAACGGGGGCGGCTTGTTTAGCCAGCGTGCGGGCAATGGTGGCGGGCTGACTATTCATGGCTCCCATGGCGCAACCCAGGCTATCAATAATCCGGCGCTTAGCCTCATCCATACACGGTTGCGGAATGGCGTTAATATCTAAATTAAAAGCGTAGCTGGCAAAGCGGTGGGCCAAGGTATCGGTTTTAACAGCGGTGGCTGGGGTGGCAGTAGCAGTCATGGGGCAAGCGTCTTTCGTTAATACTTAAAAATATATTGGAAGAAATAGAGTTCTCCTACTTTATCCTTCACAACGGCAAGATACAAGCGGGAAGCGATGTTGGCCACGTACTAGCCCTAACGCTACAGTTGGGTAACAATTCATAAATCCGAAAATATATTCGGTTAGAATAAAGGCGTGTAGATTACTGTAATTACAGATGCCCCCACTAGCCACCCTGATGTGCCTATGCCCACTTGCCAACCAAATAACACCGCCGCCGCCAACCCACAAGAAGTGAACCTTTCGGCTGTGCGTACCTACCACTTATTTTGGTGGCTACGAGAAACCCCTGCCGGGCTAAGCATGGATGATATTAACCAGCGATTTTTAACCTGCCCAGACGTGGGCAAGAGTTTTTCCGACGATACCGTGTGCCTATACATAAACACCCTGCGGCAGTTAGGCTGCGATATTCGCCGACCAGCCCCTTCTAACCAGCACCGGTACCAACTACACAGCCACCCGTTCCACCGGTTTTACTTACCCGAGCCCCCTTCACCCCCCACGGATACCGCCACACAACACAACCCCACCGACTATACGGCAGAACATTTAATTCAGCAGGTAGCCGCCTTTAAAGAATCCATGGGCGACCACCTAACCCACGGCGAGCACCTAACGCTAGATGGTTTATTGGTAAGGCTGCTACACAACAGCCCCCAACCCCACCTAGCGCCAACCGGCCCATCGGCCGGGCAGGCCCTTCTATTTCATCAGGCCCGCTGTATTGATTACCAACCCCACCAAGCGCTTATCGCCCAGCTGGAAGACGCCCTAAACGACAACGATGCCTGGTTGTTTATTACCTACGCCTCGCCTAAAGCCACCAGCCCCACCGATACGCACCCCAGCTATTACGTTCAGCCAAGGGCGTTGCAGTACCAAGGCGGGGCACTGTACTTGCTGGGCACAAGGCTAGGAAGCACCGCCCATTTAGCTCGCCTTCGAGTGGATCGCATTCGCCACTGCGAGCGAACCACGCCACCCCCCAACGAATTAACCCCTACAGCCCCGTCAACGGAAAACGCGCCTGTGCTTTCGGTAGAGACCCCAGTCACCATTATTTCCTTTCAATTGCTGCTTTCCCGTTACGCCCCCGCCCACGACGACCTTTCCCCCATCCCAGAATCCGCGACTTGGAAAGACTGGCTCACGTCGCTTTCTCGCCAAGGGATACTAATGGATGTGTTTACCCACGAAATGATACTGCCCCAACCCCACACCGTTAGTGGCACCATGGCAAACAGCCTGCCCTGCATCCAAGTTACGGGCCACTGCACCGATGATTTTTTACTAGAACAAGCCCTCTTTCAGGCCCCTTACCCTGTAAAAATACTAACCCCAAGCCACTGGGCAGAGCGTTACACCACGGCCCTGGCCGCCATGGCCCGCCGTTACCACACACCTGCACCAACCCCGGCCCTACACTAAAGCACCATCCACGCCTTATGCCTACCCCACCCACAACGCCTAAAAACATCAATGTCACCGCTTTTCGTGTGCTTACCGTGCTGCGATACTTACTCCACTTTGGGCCGCTGACCTCTCAGGCCCTTAATGCCCTGCTACTGCAAACACCAGGCATACAACGGGGGTTTGGCAGCGAAACCCTAACCAAATATATGAATACCCTGCGCTATTTAGGCAGCGATATACCGCGCGCCACCAACGCCAACCAGTTTAGGTACGAAGTAACCCACCTGCCCCTAAGCGTGCACTTAACGCATAACGAGGGCGATTTACTGGCCAAGGTTATTACCACCACCCTGGCAAACCCAGCGTGTTGTGCCGCCTGGATTACGACCTGGCAGCAAGTGTTATGGTCTGTCCATTGCCCGGATTCTCAATCCCTAGCGGATATTAACTACCTGTTAGGCAGCCTGAACCACCCTGCCTTAAAACCCAAGTCCGACGGGGCCCACCAACCCGTGCCGCCACTAACTCAGCCCTCCCCCATTCAGGAAAAAACGACGCCTTTATTAACCCAATGGCAGCAGTATTGCGATGATAACCAAGCCCTAACCTTAACCTACTGCCCCACCACCGGCCACGAAGAAACCCTGTGCCTGGACCCCGAAAAACTCATTACCCGCCAATGGGGCACCTTACTGGTGGGCACCAACCGACAAACCGGCAAAACCCGCCTACTACACCTAGGCAACATTACCCACGTACAGCAACTCCCTCTCAGGCGGCAAGGGCGCCACCAACCCAAGCGAGTACGCTTTAAACTGTTTGGCAAGCTAGCCACCAGCTACCGGTTGTACCCAGGCGAGGCCATGGTGCCTTCTACCGCGTACCCTTTCACCACGGAGCAACAACCCTCTATCGAGGTACTCTCTACCATTAGCGAAATACCGGTGGTGCTGCACCGCCTGTTAAAATACGGGCCCTATTGCCAGGTACTTAGCCCAGAATCCGCCGTAACCGCCATGCGCACCCACATTAACCACTTACAACACGGGGTTACCCTAAGCGCTAGCGCCGCCCGGTAAGGGGGCTCGCATTAGTTCAGGGAGTAAATCACTAAGCAAATTAGCGTTAGCATCTTTTTCCGAGAGCACCACTGGAGGCACAGGCCACTTAATGGCCAAAGCCGGGTCGTTCCACTGCAACGAGCGTGCCGCTTCCGGCATATACCGGTAAGAAATATCGTAGTGGACATCTGTATCATTGCACAGGGTAATAAACCCATGGGCAAACCCTTCTGGTATATACAGCTGCTCGCGGTTTTCCTCGTTCAGTTCTACCCCCACCCATTGCTTAAAGGTCGGCGAACTGGGCCGAACATCCACGGCCACATCCCAAATAGCGCCTTTTACACAGCGCACCAGCTTAACCTCGCCATGGGGAGCGGACTGGTAATGCAGGCCCCGCAAAGTACCCGCCCGAATGTTATGAGACAAGTTGCCCTGAACCCACGTGGTATTTAACCCCGCCTCTTTCAATTCATCGTCATTCCGCACGGTCGAGAAAAACCCTCGGTCGTCCTCAAAACGGCTGGGGGTTACCAGCAGCACATCGTCAATAGCAGTGGGGGTTAGCGTAGGCATGCAATCATCATGTAAGCAGAATAATGGTACACCTTTAATTGTAACGGCTACCCGTAGCCATGACAAACCCACCCCACACACACCTCCACATAATAAAACCGCCGGATAGTCACAAGAACTTCCGGCGGTGTGCGAGTTCAGAGATTCGAACTCTGGACCCATCCCTTAAAAGGGGATTGCTCTACCAGCTGAGCTAAACTCGCAAAAAAGATTTAAAAAGTCTGGCTAATGTAGCAACTCCAGTGGTGTGGGTCAACCCACACCCCCATAACCTGTTGCCTTAGCGCAGTGCCGTATGCTGGCTGGGGCGCTTTAATAGCAGCAACCCAATAAGGTTACCCACGCTTAACACCACCATAAGCAGCTGGGGCATTACCTTACCGGTGGCCAAGTAGCCGTTAAAGAACCAGCCGCCCAGTATTAGGGAAATACCCACCAGCAGAAAAAAGCCTATCATTTGGCCACGAATATAGGCCAACGTGCTGGTAATAATCGCCAAGCCACTGGCTAACCCTGCCACTAAGGAAACCACGCTACCGGCTTTAATAAACCCAATAACGCCGCCTACAATGGTAAACAGGCCATAAATCATGGAAAAGTACAGCATCAACATGCTCCATACATAATGGGGAAACCCATGTAGTGTAGCGAGAACACGCTAAAATTGCACGGCCCTTAGCCCCCGAAACCCCCGCCAAGTGATATAATAAACCATCCACCCAGCGCGTTACCCCCCTACTAGGTGGCCACAAAGATTGATGGATCGGTGTATAGAGAATCCACCAGGTGGTTAAGGCCAAATACACCACAATACGCTACACTAAAAAGGCATAGAGGAGTGATAGTTAGACCCCCACCGCCACCCTGTGGCAACGGCAACAACATAACAGCCCCCTCTTACGCTGTTGCCAGCATTGGCCACACCATTATGCTAAATACCGCCCCACCTAGGCGGCCCTGAATAAATCCCCACAAATGTACAGGATTGGCCTTATGACACCCCCTTTTACCTTACCTATTGTTGATGACGTGATGGAAACCCTGTTCCCTAAAGGGCGCAGCAATAGCCTACGCATTTTTTCTGAGCGAGAACTGGCCCAAATAAACGGCGATGACACCAACGCCCTGGCCACCACCGCCGCCATGCACCCTACCCTAAAGCCATCCGCCACCACACCGTCTGTTACCAAAGTGCGGCGTACCGCCACCCCTGCCACTGCAACCACCGCCAGCGATGCCCCCTTTAAAGGCTTATGGCGGCGGCTACGCACCTTACCCAGCATTAGCCAAACCAACCCCGCTACCATTATGGAAAAACCAGCCCCTAAAAAGCGGATGGAATGGCATATCCCAGAAACAATCCAGCGCCTGGAGGCCCAACTTATTAAGGCCCCGGCTTACAGCCCCCAGCCCGTGGCTCAAATCACCACACACCCCACCCCCACACCTCAACCTAAGGCGTCTCCTTCTGTGCCTGAAAACGATTTGTTTGCCGCCCAAGCCCGCCCGCTGCCTGCCATGCCCGCGCCATCTACCACCCCCTTCCAACACCTTTCTAGCAAGCTAGTAACCACGGATGCGGTAAACAGCCTACTGGCCACGGCCCGCCTGGATGAAATGGCAAAAGACCAAGCCAATCGATTGCTGGAACGCAATAAATTCCTCTCCAGCAGCATTAACAACCTGGCAGAAAATTACTTTCGTTTGCAACGCGATGCCACCTAAGGCCAAGCGCGTGTAGCACCCCTACCACCTATTTTGTTCATTGTTTTGTTGTGTTGACCCAACCCTCGTGGCCTCACCTTTACTATCCACCCTACTAGACCCCCTAACCCTTCGCCTATTGCTGGCGCTAGTGCTAGGCGCCCTTGTGGGCCTAGAGCGAGAAGTAAGCCGCCACCCTGCTGGGTTGCGCACCCACATTTTGGTATGCATGGGGTCTACCGTGTTTACCCTGCTGTCTCTCCACAGCTTGCTTAGCCCCACCGGGGCAGAAGATTTGCTTATTGCGATACCTGAAGGAGTGGATTTGCGCGTGGTACGCGACCCTGCCCGAATAGCCGCCCAAGTGGTTACCGGGATTGGTTTTATTGGTGGTGGTGTGGTGCTGCGCCATGGCGCAACCATCCGTGGTTTAACCACCGCCGCCAGCCTATGGATGGTGGCCAGTATTGGCATGCTAGTGGGCAGTGGCTACGTTAGCCTGGCCGTTACCAGCACCCTATTAACGCTTATTGTATTGCTAGGGTTTCGTAAGGTGGGGCGCTTTATTAACCGAAAAAACCAAAAGCCCTACAACCGCCTTAAGCTTAATATTACGCTACAATCCGCCGCTATATTGCCCGTACAAACCTGGGTAGACGACCATTTTAGAGGCCATGTGCTAGAAGTAAAAACCCGCCACCTGGATAGCAGCGATAACCTAAGCCAAGATATTCATCAGCCAGGCGACCTGTTACAGATGGCCTACGTGATTGATATGGTGAACCGAGACGTGTTGGTAAACCAGCTAATTAAAAACCTGGATACCATTGACGGGGTACGCGAAACCTATTGTCGCCTGTACTTTAGCGCCATCGGCAGCGCACTAAACGACCACGACGACTAGGGTTAATCCACCATTATTTTTTGTTTGAAGAGGGCTAGCCCTCTTCACTCCCATTGGGAACAAGATGTTCCCAAACCCTCCTAAAGGGTGGATAGGTTATTCAGGGCGCTTGCCAATATATTAGTATCTCGGGCAATGCTCACCCGCTGATTGGTCTGCTGGGGTGTATGCGTTCCGCATTGTACCCCCCGCACCGGCTTCAACCGCTACTCTAAAGGGGGGTTGGTTTAATTGTCGGGTAACGCTATAAAATAGAAACGCCCCTAAAGTCTAAAATCCCCGGATTTTAGGTGTGGCGTGCATTTATTGCTCCTGGTTATCCCAGGTGGGTACCCGCCGTGACACATCCATTTCCAGCGCGAGGGATTTCCACTATTTCAGAAAATATCGCTACGCTTGTACAAGTATCTTGCGCAAACGGCTGGCATACTTCAGCGCCAAACTCCGAGCTAAGTTCCCTTTAAGCACGATGTAGAGAATAAATGAAAACGCCACATCCGGGGATACTATTAGTATGCCAGATGTTGCCCATCCTTTCAAGCCTTTAGCCCGTCAATCCCCTGTAGGGTTGGCTTTACAAAGGGTTAACTATGGCGACGGCACTTTAGAATGAGAAGCAGCTGGCAACGCGTCGCCTTGCAGCCCCAATTCCGCACGAGCTTCCGGCTTCCCTTCCATTGGGTTAAAAAACACGCGCTGGCTTGGGTAGGCAAAATCAATATTATCGGCGTCGGCAAACTTTAGCAAAATGGCTTCCCACAGGGTTTGCTCCATGCCACGCCGTTGGCGGGGTTCGCACAAACAGCGGATGGTAAGCATCACGCCACTATCTTTAACGCTGGTATACACCACCGGGGTTAGCTTGCTGTAAAAAATCATCATCTTACGGCTGGCTTCGCGCAAGCGCTTTTCCGCCGCCTTGGATAGGTGCAAGGCCTTCTCGTCAGCCACATCCTTTAAAATTGTTTTGGCCTGTTGCCAATCACTTTCAAAGGTAATCAGCACGGGTACTTCTATCCAAATATAGCTAAACCCGCTGCTGTAATTCGCCAACGATTCCGTAAAAATTTTACCATTGGGGATGCTTACCACCCGCCCGGTACTGTGGTCTGCATCCACCCATTCGCCAATTTCCATTAGGCTAAAAGCAAACAGGCGTTGGTCAATCACATCGCCTCGGTGGTTCGCTAGCTGGATTCTATCGCCCACCATAAAGGGGCGACGCCACAAAATAAACGCCCAGCCCGCCAGGTTGGTCAAAGGGTCTTTAAACGCAATGGCTAAACCGGCAGAAAGCAGACCAAAAAAGGTAGCCAAATCACCCACGCCCTCAAACCATAGGCGCAGCATAAAAATTAACCCTACCCCTGCCGTAACATAACCGGCAAACTTTTTAGAGTGGTACAGGGTTTTAACATCTTTTATTTGGCGCACCAAAATAGCCGTAACAAGCTGTTGCACCACCCAAACCGCCACCACAATGCCCAAGGTTAGCAACAGTTTAAGCTGGCTAACCGGCGGCACACCTGTGGCGCTGGCCAACCATTGGGATGGGTTTGCCATTAACAGCATAGGGTTGGTGGGCATGGGTTACGCAGCGCCCACCGGTTCTGGGGTCGCTTCTTGGCTGTATTCTGCCGTGGTGTTTAGGCCACCTTTTAAAGCACCCTTCACCCCTTGCAGCCAGTCATCAAAGGGCTGTTCAAAGTCCACATCGCAATCCATGCGGGCATGCAAACGCTTGCCGCCAAACTGCTCTAGCTTACTGTCAAAATCTTTACCGCACTGGCAAAACAGCTCGTAGCTGGTATCGCCCAAGCTGCACACACTAAACTGAATGCCGGTGGTATCCAGGCCCAGCTCGTCGTTTTTAATATCGGCTACCAGCTCTAGTGCATTGCTGGGGGGGTCACCTTCGCCCCAAGTGCTGGTAATAATAAGCAAGTTGGCAAAGGCTTTCAGGTGGCGGCCATCAATCACGCCAGCATCCAACACCTGGACAGGGTGGCCATCTTTTTCCAGCTGTTGTTGGGCCACTTCCGCCAGGCCTTCTGCGTTGCCGCTTTCCGTTCCAAAAATAATGCTAACGCCTTTGGCCGCAATCCCCACATCAAACGCAATAGGTTTAGGGCCTTTAGGGGCTGCTTTTTCTTCGGCAGAGGGCACCGCCGCCTTTTCCAAGTCACTGGTCGCGGATGTTTCGATAGGGGCAATTTTTAAGGCATCGTCAGGCTCTAACTCTTTATCAGCTTGGCCTTCGCGAATTTTACGGAAGAACACTAGCCCGCCCAAGGTGGCCATGCCCAAAATACCAACACTCAGCATAAAGCCTGCTTTGTTATACAGCCTTTCTGGTGCGGCCATAAAAATACCGCCCACAATGAGTAGTACAAAAATAGGCAAAATCGCCGGGAAGGTGAAGGTTAAGGTAAGGGCGATGCCAAACACAGCTAACATTACCAGGGCAGGGATAAGGTAGTCTCCGCCGCCTGCCAAAATTAGTGGCAACGAAAAGGTGGCCAAAAAGCAGCCGCCAAATAACACCATGGGCCAATAATGATGAAAAAACTCGCTAATAAACTGGCCGCGACTTTGCTCATCTTCATCTTCAAAGGGGTCGTGGGCGGGGTTGGGTTGCTCGGCCATAGCCGTATCCTCTCCAAAATAGTGAATAATAATCCATGCCAAAACAGGTTGTATCCCCTGATTATACGCTAATATGCCCCAAATTTGGAACCCACCCCGTTAATAGATTCTCGATCTAACCGCCGTGTTTTAACTACAATAGGCATTATGCACCCTCACCTACCCGCCCCCAACCCTGCCGATACTGCCCCTGTGGTGGTAGGCATTACGGGTGCCAGCGGCAGTATTATTGGTTTTCGGTTTATTAAAGTACTACTGCAACTCGGCATCCCGGTAGAGCTCGTCATGACGGAAAAATCCCTACAGGTAACCCATGACGAACTGGGCTACAAGGTTAGTGGCGCGAATGAAGCCGCCAAGGCGGCCAGCATTTTGACTGAAATTGGCCTGGATGTTGATACATACAGCCCCCTGTTTCGGTTTTACGGAAACCACCGCCTGGATGCCCCGCCAGCCAGCGGCACCCACCTAACCCGTGGCATGGTGATTATACCGTGCAGCATGGGCACCATGGGCCGCATTGCCGCCGGTATTGGCGATAATTTGGTAGCCCGCAGCGCGGATGTAACCCTAAAAGAAAACCGCCCGCTCATCCTTGTGCCCCGCGAAAGCCCTTTCAATCAAATTCATCTTAAAAACATGCTGGCCCTAAGCCAAGCTGGCGCCAAGCTGGTGCCCCCCATGCTGACCTTTTACTTGCCCGATTTTGACGACATGGACGGGCAAATCCGCTATGTGTTGGGCAAGGTACTGGATTTACTCCGCATCCCCCACAACCTACATACCCGCTGGGGCCAACAAGAAACGCCGCAGCCACAACGCCACGCACTTAGCCAGCCCGTTTAACCTTTTCTACTCAATTATCTTTTTTTCTTTTAGAAACTTCTCAAAATTATTAATCTGTTTGCCTGTTGTCGAATAATTGGTCATAAACCGCACAATCCGATTACCTGGCTGTTCTAGGTCAGGCTGAGGAAAAATCATCACTTTATAATGCTGTTTGATCGTTTTCGCAGCCTTTTCTGGCAACGACAATAAAACCAAATTAGTTTCTACAGGGCAAACCAAAGCACTGTTCGGGATCTTCGTGAGTATTTGTTCTAGTTCTTTTGCCTTTTTAGTAGCGTTATGTACCTTATTAATAAGGTAATCATTTTCTAGCGCTACTGAAAATTGAGCAGCAGCAGCGGCAGATTGCCCAACAAGAGTACCGGATTGCTTACTGAGTGAACGCATTGTGTTGTATAGATTTTCGGGCGTTATGGTAAGCCCTAGCGACTTACTGTTTTCAAAAAAATTGGGCGTAAACACAATAGACTCGGACATTACCATGCCATTTTTAGACCCTCCAAGAAAAACGATGTCTACTCCTAAGTCTGTCGTTAGTTTCTTTAAAGATTTATCGAGAGTTTTAGGTAGGTAAAATAACCGTGAACCATCCATCTGGAGCAACATGCCATTATCATGGCATAGCTTGGCTATTTCTTTTACTTCATCGGCTCGGTAGTATGTGCCATATTCGGTAGGCTGGCTAATCGAAACAGCTCGAGGCTTACTATAACCCGAGTAGCTTTTCCCTTCAGCTTTGTTAAATGTGTTAAGCATGTCCTTAAGCTGCGCAGCCAAAATTTTCCCTTTATTATGCTTTAGTGGATAGGCAGAGGCTTTGTTTAGAAAATGGTACCCTCCTGCTTCACGTGTGTATGCATGGGATACATCGCTCATAATAATTTTATCAATAGAGCGAGTAAAAGGGCTAAAGCCTAAACGGTTTGCCGCAGTGCCTGTAGGGGCTAACATTACTAAAAACGGTTCCGCGGGGTCGTTTGTAAATGCTGTTTTAAAATTGTCTCTCATCCGTTCAAATAATGGCCCCTTGGTTTGATATGTACCATGCGGGATAGATAAGGCTAAGGCCTGAGCTTTTAGGAAAAGAGGATTAGCAGGGCCTAAATTATCGCCGGCAAAATCATACCAAAGCTTTGGGTGTCCAAAGGCTTTTTTAAATAACAATAATGGCTTTTCAGAGATTAAGGACCAATCCTTAACATAGGTGCTCATCGGCACATCGGTTTTTTTTTCTTGCGCAGAGAACCGTGTAGAGTGGGCAGCATGAGGCTGATAATAGGTAATAGCATTAATTTTCAAATTAGAAGTAAGCGATATCATTGGTTTTTAAAAGATTAGGTTATTTTGAGAATAATTCTCAATAAGAGACAAGGTATATAATCATGAGTACTTTATGATTTCAAGTAGACTATCGAACACTCGCCAAACTGGCTTATCATCGCTACACTAATTTTCAACATACCATATTGAATTAACGAAAGTTGCCCCCATGGAATATCGCGCCCTTGGAAAAACCGGCCTAAAGGTCAGCCTAATTAGCCTTGGCACCATGACGTGGGGCGAACAAAACACAGAAGCCGAGGCCCACGCCCAAATGGATGTGGCCCTAGACCGGGGCGTAAACTTTTGGGATACCGCCGAGCTATATGCCGTGCCCCCCAAACAAGAAACCTACGGCAAAACCGAAGAGATGATTGGCACCTGGTTTGCCAAAACCGGCAAACGAGACGACGTGATTTTAGCCACCAAAATCAGTGGCCCGGGCCGCCCGTGGATTGGTTGCGGATTTCGGAAATTTAATCGGCAACATATTACCGAAGCCTTGGAAGGCAGCCTAAAGCGCCTGCAAACCGACCATGTGGATTTATACCAACTCCACTGGCCCGAGCGTTTGGCCAACAACTTTGGCTACCTGGGCTACGGCCACGTGGGCTACCCCGGCCTACGTAACGATTGCTCGCCCATGCAAACCAACCCGGATGCGGATGATGACTGGACGGCTTTTGAAGACACCTTAGAAGTACTGCAAGACTTTATCCAGCAAGGAAAAATCCGCCATATTGGCCTAAGCAACGAAACTGCGTGGGGCACTATGGAGTACATTCGCATTGCCCGCCAAAAAGGCCTACCCGAAGTGGTGAGTATTCAAAACCCGTATAGCCTACTTAACCGCAGCTACGAAGTAGGCCTATCGGAAGTATCCTTACGGGAAGGCTGCGGATTGTTAGCATACTCGCCACTGGCGTTTGGGTTGCTAACCGGCAAGTACCGCCACGGGCAAACCCCCAAAGGGCGCATTAGCCTGTACCCGGTGATGAGCCGCTACAATAACGCCAACGCCCGAGAGGCCGTGGAAGCCTACGCCTGCATTGCCGATGATTTTGGGGTTTCTCTCACCCATCTATCACTGGCGTTTATTAACCAACAGCCCTTTGTTACCAGTAACATTATTGGCGCCACCACCCTAGACCAACTACACGAGAACATCGATAGCGCCACCATCACACTCCCCGCCGAATGTTTTGAGGCCATCGAGCGCGTCCACGCCCAGTACACCTACCCTTGCCCTTAGGCCATTGCCCATAAGCCCTAGATAACAGCTACCCCCTTTACCCCGACTGGCGTACACTAAAGCCCATGCTAGAAACCCTAACCAACACCTTTCTCTTCATCTGGGATGATGCCGGGCTTGTCTCCTTACTGGCCCACATTGCGGTAGCCGTACTGGTGGCGGTACTGGCATATATCATCCTAAACCGCATTGCCCAACTCACCCTTATTGCGGCATTTCAGTGGGCCTTGCTCCACCCGTGGCTTAACCAAGGCCTTACCATCAAAGGCGCCGAGCTGGTGCCACAGGCAGTGATGCAACAAGTGACCCGCAGCCTAGTCGCCTTGTTCCGCGTGGTGCTGCAGGTGTTGGTCCTAGGCATTACCCTCATTATTCTATTTTCCGTGGTGCCGGATACCCGCAAGCCTGTGCTAGGGCTGCTAGCCTTTATGGGCCACACCCTAACCAAATGGTTTTGGCTATTTGTGGCTTTTTTCCCCAACCTACTGAGCATTGGGCTAATTTGCCTACTGGGGTGGGGAGCATTAAAAATCATCCATGCCATTACCCGCGCTATCGGTAACCATAGTTTGGTTATTCAGGGGTTTCATGCGGATTGGGCCCGGCCCACCTTTCAGCTACTGCGTGTGTTTGTGGTGGTTTCGGTTATCACCATGTCGTTTCCGTACCTACCTGTGTACGATTCGCCCGCCTTTAAGGCCATGGGGTTATTTATCGGGGCGCTTATTTCCTTCGGGGCCAGTGGGGCCATTGCCAACTTAGTGGCCGGGGTACTGCTGATTTACAACCGCGCCTATACCATTGGCGATGTGATTACCTTTAACGAGACCTTTGGCACCGTCGTCAGCAAAAACCTACTGACCACCCGCATCCGCACCCCCAAGATGGTGGATGTGGTGTTGCCCAATAGTTTGCTACTAACGGCCCCCATTACCAACCATAGCGAAAACGCCGAAGCCATGGGTATTCTGCTCCACACCACCGTAACCATTGGCTACGATGTACCATGGGAAACGGTGCACGGGTTACTAAAAGAAGCGGCAGCCAATACGCCCTTTGTGTTGGAATCCCCCGCGCCCTTTGTACTGCAAACCAAGCTAGATGATTTATACGTGCATTACGAGCTGAACGCCGCTACCGATAAACCGGGCCAAATGCCTCGCATTTATAGCGATTTGCACCAGCATATTTTAGATACCTTTAACGCCGCTAACGTGGAAATTATGTCGCCCCAAATCCACGATGTACGCCGCGGCATCAGCCCGTATATCCCAAAGACTTAATCACTAAAGAATGGTAACTAAAGTGACATAAATTATCACCAATTTCTTATTTAATGTTTTTATAAATTATTGTTTAATTTTAAAGGGATAGATATGTCCGATCCTATTCGTATTGGTGTATTAGATTCATTTGGTAAAACCCGTTTCAATCCTCATGGTAGTCAAGTTATGGCGGGCCTAGCAAAGGGGATAAGGAAAGAACTCCTAGAGCATTTCGGCTATCCGAGTAATATTTCATCGCTAGGCGTAGAGTACAAAGATATTAACGAAGACGGTTGTACCGATGAAATTCACCGGCTTGACTTAGACAACAATGGCACGTGCGATATAGAAATAATTGGTATAAATGGCATAAAAGACAGCGATCCAACCATTGAAATAGAAGAGGTTCCTCCAAGAAATACTGATCGGATTTTAGACGATGTCATTAGTGGTAAATTTGGCAAGCTAGATTACCTTAATTTTAGTTTAGCCTATAGCTCTAAAACCACAGAAGGGGCTAAGGCACTCTATGATAAGTACCCACTTTATAAGAAATTAAGCACCGTTGCTAAAAACACCCCTGTGTACACAGGTGGCAACAACTCAAACTTCTTTACTTATAATCCAACCATGTTTTGTGACCAATACCAAAAAAACTTACATATTGTTTGCGACACAACCCGGTTTAATACCATCCATGATATTTCTGTAAGTGAAAGTAGCGCTTTATCAGGAATCTACCCAGAAGATTTGCAAGGGTATGACATAGATGCAGACAACGATGCCGAAATTTTACACCCAAACCCGTGGTATACCGGTATCGGGAATAGTATCGCTACACCTTTTTTCTTAGGAAGAGAAGTCGTTAAAGACCTAATTAACCAAAAAGCGCTAAACCTCACCCCAAAAGAAAAAGACGACTAAGCCGTTTTCGGGTCTAAGTAATCGCGCACCGCATCGCCCAACACGTTAAAGGCGAGCACAGCCACAAAAATCAGCGCACCGGGGGCCAGCATCCACGGGGCATACAACACATTGGTCAACGTCTGGGCTTCTTTTAACATATTGCCCCAACTGGCATCCGGCTGTTGAATCCCCAGGCCCAAAAAGCTAAGCCCACTTTCCATTAAAATATAGCCCGGCACACTAAGGGTAATGGCTACCACCACAAAACTAAAGGTTTGGGGCAACACATGCTGGGTAATAATGCCCAGACTGGGCTTACCTAGCGCGCGGGCGGCATCCACATACTCTTGCTGCTTAATGCTCAGCACCATCCCACGGATAATCCGGCTAAACCCCGCCCAGCCAATCAGCGCCAAGCTGACGACGACCAAAGCAAAGCGCTGGCTACTGCTCACACTGGCCGGAATAATGGCTGCCAACGTAATCAGCAAATACAAGCTCGGTATCGACATCAACACTTCGCTCACGCGCATCATCAGGGTATCCACCCAACCGCCAAAGTAACCGCTAATGCCCCCATACAACAGCCCCAGCGGAAAGGCCACCAGCAAACTAATAAAGCCAATCGTCAGGCTAATTTGGCCCCCATATAACAGGCGACTAAAAATATCGCGCCCATTCATATCCGTGCCTAGCAAGTTTATTTGCGCACCATCCTGCTTGGTGTTATCCACACCAAACAAATGTACATTGGTGTTAAACAACCCTAGCAACGGATACTCATCGCCACGCACAAAAAACCGTATCGGTATTGGGTGGGCCGTATCTTCGCTGTAATGGTAGCTAAGGGTGGTGGGGTTAAAGTGGCGCTGTTGGGGCAATACATAGGGCCAGGTTAGCGCCCCTGTTTCTACCGTGCGCATATAAACGGGCGTGGGTGGGGCGCCAGCAAGTGTGCGATCTCGCCAATACTGGCCGTAAGGTGCTAAAAACCCAGCCAGTGCAATGGCGGCATATAAAATAATAAGTACCCACAACGCAGCCGATGCAGCAGGATCCGATAAAATCCGCTTTAGGGCACCAAGCCAGCCCCCCTGTTGCAGGGCGGCGGTATTAACCGAGTTTGATAAATCTGCCATGGCCTAACCCCGTTGCTCTATAGCGGATAAACTAATGCGCGGATCCACCACCGTCAGCAATAAATCCGCCATCACATTACCTGCCACTAACAACGTGGCAGACAACACCAAACTCGCCATCACCACATTGGTATCCGTTTGCAGTACCGCCTGGTAGGTGTACTGGCCCAAGCCCGGATAATTCAAAATCATTTCCACCAACAACGACCCACTTAACAAGGCCGCCAGCTCGTAGCCCAGCAAGGTAACCAGTGGGTTAATAGCGGTACGCACCGCATGTTTGTAAACGACTTTATGCTCGGGCAAGCCCTTAGCCCGGGCCATCCGCACATATTCGGCCTGCAATACATCCAGCAAATTACCGCGCATTTGCCGTTGCAAACTGGCTAAGCCACCAATCATCAGCACAACAACCGGCAGCACCAAGTGGGCCGCCACATCCCCTATTTGTTGCCACCACGGCAACAACCCATGGTTAATACTGGTTAGCCCACCCACCGGTAACAACCGAAATTTAACACACACCACCGCCAGCACTAAGGCCACCACAAAGCTAGGTGCCGCCATACCAACGGAGGCCAATAGGGTCAGTAAGCGGTCAGTCGTGCTGCGCCACCGCAAGGCACCAAACACCCCAAGGGGCAGGGCAATCAACCAGGTGAGTAAAATCACAATACAGTTCAGCAGTAAGGTATTACCGGCGCGGATCTTCAGCTGGGTAAACACATCTTCGCCGCTAAAACTCTTCCCCATATTGGGTTGCCAAACACCATCGTTTACTTCAAACAAATGGCTTAGCCAACGCAAATACTGCTCGTGGAAGGGGCGATCTAAGCCCAGGCGTTTTTTTTCAGATTCATACACCGCCGGGGTTATTTGGGGGTTATTTTTAAGTTCCGCTAACGGGTCAATCGGGTTTTTAAAATGGATATGGGTTTGCTCAATTACCACGCCACCATTTTTAAGAGCAGGCACAGGCCATACCCCTAAATCCACATCGTAGCGCATTAGGGTAAAGCCAATGATGGAAACCGCCAACAAAGTAGGCAGCGCCCATAACAAGCGTTTACAAATAACAATCAGCCAAAGCATGGCCTTATTGTAACGGCAACAACCCGCAAAGGGCGAGCCGATTATTTTTCAAATAAAATAGCCGCGCTGTTATGCCCCCTTAAGGCCTGTTTTAAATGCTGACAACTCAGGCACACCCCGCAATGCTGCGCGCCTGCGTTATAACAGCTCCAAATATGCTGTAGTGGCAGGTTGTTTTCCAAAGCAAGGGCCACCATATCAGCTTTCGTCATGCCCGCCACCGGTGCCCATACCTGCACCCCCGTTTGGGTAGAGAGTTGCAAAGCGGCATTGGTATCATCGACAAATTGTTGGGTGTTATCACTAAAGCCAGCCGCTTCATCCAGGTTGGCACCAAACACCACATGGCTAGCGCCCATGGCTTCTGCAGCGGCGGCCGCCACGTTTAGCAGCACCCCATTACGGTTAGGCACCCACACATCCGCTGTTGCCGCCTGCTTGGGCGATTCATTATCGGCAACCATGCCCACAGGTAACCACTGGCTTAGCCAGGGCAATGCTATTATTTGCAAGGGCACCTCCGCCCAATCTGCAATGTGTTGTGCCGCGCTGCACTCTTTTTTAAACGCCCGTTGGCCATAGTTTGCCAATACGGCCAACACCACTTGGCCCTGCTGCTTAGCCAGCCACAACCCTAGTAAACTATCTAGCCCGCCACTAAGCAGCACCACCGACTTACGCATCGTCGTCATGGTCATCCTCTAACCGGGTAGGGATATCCCACGAGGGTGCCTCTAAAGGAGCATCGTCGTCCCAATCATCTTCCTCGTCGTCATCATCCCCAAGATAAGAGGCCACATCTTCCCGAACCGCCTCTGGCAGATCGCTCATGGTTAAAATATCTTCCAAGGCATCTTCACCGCCTAATTCATACAAGCTGGCCACCACCGCTTCCGCCACCATTGGGTTCGGGTCTAACAATCGCGGCATCAGTACACTAATCCACCGCGGGTCGCCCAGGGCACCAATAGCTTCTGCACTGGCCTGGCGAATACTGGCCGCATCATCGTTTAAGGCCAACACCAAACTATCCACCACGCTATGTTCGGCAGGTTGCTCTTTAAACAAATGCCCAATGGCTTGGATAACGCGCTCTTTTAGAAAATCCATTTTATTGCGCAGCCCTTTTTTGCTGTGCAACACTTCTAGCAAGGCATCCGCGGCACGCAAATCGCCCAACATGCCCAAGGCCCGTGCCGACGATTCGCGCAGATAGACGCTGGTTTCGTCTTCGTTGCGTAGCACCCCAACCAAACTATCCACCGCATGGGTATCGCCTAAGCGGCCCAGGCTTTCTGCCGCC
This sequence comes from bacterium, assembly GCA_030429585.1. Taxonomy (GTDB): domain Bacteria; phylum Cyanobacteriota; class Vampirovibrionia; order Vampirovibrionales; family Vampirovibrionaceae; genus JAUIEU01. The sequence continues at coordinate 1,303,965 of JAUIEU010000001.1, forward strand.
GCCATGCGCAGGCGGTAATGGTTGCTGGGCTCGTTTAATAATTGAATCAGAGGCACTACGGCATGGGTATCGCCAATGCGGCCCAGTAATTTAATGGCCCGCACCCGCAAGGAGAGAAAGGTAGGTTCGTCGTTTTCCGATTTTTTACGCTTTTTAGCCGGCTCCGAAGCCACCAACAACGCCACCGGCTCGTGCTCCCCATCAATTTCTGCCCCACCAGTATAGATAATTGCCACCAACAAATCCACACAGCACACCGGCTTAAAACGCTCTAATATGGCAAAGCCGCGCATAAATAAATCCGCATCCGATTGTTGGCGCAACCAGCCACACAAGCCCAGCAGCACTTGGCTGGCCTGCAAGGTGTTGGGTTGCTTGGCTAAGGCCGCATCTAACTTGCCCAGCGCACCGCTGCACTCATCGCTACTATCTACAGCGCAATGTTGCCCGCTAACCGCTTGCCACAAGGTCAGCAAACTCATTGCCAACCGCCTATCCGGGTAAAGTGTAAATATGGAATCCCTGGCACAATTATCTCACTGAATAACCAACAATAGGGGTTGCGCCGTTGCACACCCAACACAAAGGCAATGGCATATTGCCCTTACCTATTAAAAACCAAACATACCCATAACAGGCTAAAAACCCGCAAAACGATCTCCACACAGCGTTTTAGGCGATCATCAGCACTGGGATTGAGAGATCCGAAACCTAAAAACGGATCCCGAGGCCAAGCCATAAAAAAGAGGGTTTGGATCGCCTAGAGCAAGCCCAAATGTTCTGATCAATCCATTTATTAAGAAATGTAAATAGACATTTTTTCGTGCTTGATCTGGGTTTCGGGGCCACGCAAGCACAATTTAAAAATTAAGGGAAGATATTCTACAAATAATTGGTATACTTATTTTATGCATTGTTAGGGAGCATTAAAAAGCCTCTGCCCGCCCGTAAAAACGGCGATCTTAGAGGGTTTATTTGCGTTGCTTTTTTGTAACACAAGTGTCAATGGTTTCTAATAATTTGTGGCCTGTAACCACCTATACTGTTGCGGCCTACAACATTACCCAATGGCACAATGGATAGAGCCCGAGCACAACGGTTTTTGTACAAAAGCCACCCTACAGTTGGGCGTTGAGCAAGCCCACTAGAGCAAACAACCCGGCCAAAGCAAAAACCATCACCCTAATAGGATAGAGGAGAAACTGGATTTATGGCACCCCCTGCAACAAACAAAAAAACAACCAAACCATCCGTAGCGCCCGATAGCCACACCTTAGATACGCTGGAGCGTCGGTTTTTAAAAGAAGTTGACCACCCCACCGCCGTACCTACCCCAAAAGATGCCGCCAGTGGCGACGTGGTTATTGGTACCTTTAAGCGCTGGAGCGCCAGCGCCGTAGAATGCTACCTACGCGAAGCCAATTGCAACGGTTGTTATTACAAGCACTTTTTTAGTGATAAGCCCTACGATTGCAAAATGCATTTGGCCGTAAACCAGCTCATGGAAACCCACGGCCCCCCAGGGAAAAACCTCATCAACCGGTGTTCCTAAGTAACCTGCAGGCACCGGTTTTTTAGTGCCCGCAAGGCCTTAGGTTTGACTTTAAGGTACCCCTTCGTGCATGGTGACAGGGTATTTTGCAACACACCCTTAAGGGATATTTATAATGCCTCCATTAACCACCACCTTTATGCGCGCCTTTAGCGCCCCCATCCTAGCCGTTCTGTTTTGGCTCTTCCCTATTAAGGTAGCGCCCAAAACCCTGCTAAAGCTTGCCTTTGTGCTGTGGGTTATTGGTGGCGGCATGCTACTTATTACCGGCGCTGGCCGCCTGGGTGGCATAGACCCCAACATTACCAGCCCTGGCTTTATGATTGGCCTTACCATTGCCGTGGCCGTCGGCTTAGCCAAAGGTAAATTCATCCTTAGTAAAACCTCGCAGCGTAACATCGATCGGATTCAATCCTTTAACGATGAACCCCAATCCCTCTTTCAGGTCTACAGCATCCGCAGCTGGGTCATCATCGAGCTAATGCTACTACTTAGCGCTGCCCTTACTTGGTTTGCTGCCCCCATGCTTATCCGCGGCTACGTTAATATTGCCGTTGGCGTCGGGCTGGTGATTAGCAGTTTTCAATACCTTAGCGCCATTAGCTGCTGTGCCAACGCTAACACCCAAGCAACAGCCAGCTAACCCACCGCCCTTTTTGCCATGACGACTATAGATGACTACCGGGCCGAAGCCTACGCTCGTAAGCATTTACGGGCCAGTGGTATTGTAGAAACGCTAAAAGCTGCCGGGGTTATTATCTGGACAATCCGTGCTGGTAAGCAAACCGGCCACACCAGTCTGTCTATATTGGTGGATACCACCGCGCTACCCAATGCGGATATGGCGATTATTCGTGACGAAATCCAAACCGTATTGGCGCCCCTAAAGCGAGAGATTGACGTGACGGCCAGCCCCATGGAAACCAATTGCTGCTATGGCGCTTGCCATGGCTGCCTAAACGGCGACCCGGCTCAGCGTATCCACTGGGTTACCTGAGTAAAAAAACTGGCCTATACACCACACGCCCCAACAGGGGCAGCCGGTTCAGCGGCGGCCTGCTCGCCACGCAAAATGGCTTTGGTAATTATTTTACTGGCTTCCACGCCGGGTTGATCAAAGGGATCGATGTTGAGCAAGTAACCCGCCAGGGCGGTGGTTACTTCCAGCATAAATAACAAAGCGCCTATACTTTGGGGCGAAATCTCCGGCAAGGTTAGCCGCAGGGTGGGGCGACCTGCTTCCGTTAGGCTTTGCTGGGTACCGTTTAATTCGGCATTTAAAATATGGTGCAAACAATGCCCTTTTAAATACCCCATCGCACTAAACGCCGCCGGCACATCGGTAATGGTTAGGGTTTCCGCCGCGTTGGCAACCTCTATAAACAGCACCACTTTATCGGTGGTGCCTTGGGCAAATAGCTGCAATTGGCTGTGCTGGTCGGTGGCACCTACCGCCTTAATCGGGGTGGGGCCAAGGTTTACTGTGTTGCCATCCACGTCCGTGGCCTTACCTAACGATTCTGCCCACAGCTGGACAAACCAGTCGGCCACAAATTCTAAGCCACGGGCGTACGGCATAATCACTGTATTCGGTTTGCCCTGGCGATAATACGCCACCAACATGGCCGCCAATTGGCCCGCAGGGTTAGCCGCTAAACGAGTGTCCGTTACGGCGGGGTACACGGTTTGAATACCATCTAACAGCCCTTTAACATCCACACCAAGCAAGGCTAAGGGCAACAAGCCCACCGCACTAAATACGGAAAACCGACCACCCACATCATCAGGCACATCAAAACACGGAATGTTATGCTCTTCAGCAAAAGGCCGAAACAAGCCTTTTTCCGGGTCGGTCACCATCACCAAGTACTTGGCCCACTCGGCCTGGGTAATGCCTGCCTGTTCCCAGGCCTGCATCACTAACAGCAACGCGCTCATGGGTTCGATAGTGGAGCCACTTTTACTAATGGCCACCACAAGGGTGCGCTTTAGGGTTAAGGTATCCAGCAATCCGTGGACGTAATCCGTATCCACGTTATCCACCACATGCAAACGGGGTGCCCCCTTTCGGGTGGCGTCTACCACATTCCACAAAGGGTGGCACAAAGCAGCAAATAAAGCCTTAGCCCCCAGCGCACTACCCCCAATGCCCAGCACCACCACGTCATCAAACTGGCCAGCAACCCCTTGGGTATAGGTACTAATATCCGCCAATAATTGTGGCTGGGTGCCCAGTGTTAGCCATCGGCACCACGCACCAGGCTTCTCCGCATTCGCCACTAATGTTTCAACCGCGGCGGCTACCTGTGGCGTATATGCCTGCACGGTAGCAGCGGTAGGTAAGCCGTGTGCTTCGCCAATAACCGTGGAACACACACCTGTAGGGTTCAACGTCACCAATGGGGTCGTCATAGAAAAAAGCCTTTGCAACCTGCTGTCACTCAACGCTTACAGGGTAGCACGTCATCAGTGCAACCACACCATGACGACCCTAGGTAGCTAAGCACTGCCCACAAAAAAGGCGGTTACATAGTTAATTAACCGACCCACAATAAATATAGCCGCCACTGTGCGGTGGAAACCACGCGACCTTTCCTGCCCTAACCATAGGCGACGCCCACTCCAAATAAGCACCATGTACAGCACCATAACCAAGGTAGAGACCACCACATGAAAGGCGAGCAAACCTGTAACCCCTGTTACCACTTGTTCTACCGCCGCGCGGTTAAATTCTAACCACAGCACCATGCCCAAATCCACCCCAAAAGCGGAAAGCATTAACGGGATGTGCAACGCCGGTTCTCGTCGGTACACCAAGCCCACAGCCAGCAGTATTAAAACAAAGGAAGAAAGAAACGGAAAAACCATGACAGCCTAATGCGCCAAAAAACGGGCACGAAAAACAAACGGGGCCAAAGACGCAACGCCAGCCATTACACCAAGGAAGGTTCTTCCTTAAGGGCCGCTGGTGATGATTTATCTTTTGTTGGTTTTACCGCCTTGTCAGCCTTGGTGGGCTTATCCGTTTTGCCGGATTTGTCCGTGGTGGTAGCCGCAGGGCCACCCTCAGACTCGTCTGTTTCTTTTTGCCGCAACACAGGAATGTTGGCCATCAAGGCAATCGTGTTCGATTCGGTTTCAAAGTTTAGGCGCAGGGCCTCGCCATCAATTTCCACATACTTGGTAATCACGGCAATCAGCTCATCCCGCATTTTTTCCAAGGTCTGCGGAGCTAACTTACTGCGGTCATGCATCAATACCAGCTTAAGCCGGTTACGGGCATCATCCCGAGAGTTTTTTAAATCCTGGGTTGCTCCGTTGCCACTGTAGGCGGATTTCTCCTCGAAGGCTTCCAGGTTAAACAGTTTACTCAGCCAGCCCATAGCCGTTTATCTCCTGCAGGTTGTTGTAAAACACAACGTTAAACACATATACATACAAAGCACTTAAAAAACCGATGCTTTGGCCACCTTAAACAAGTTTTTCATCTTATCCATAAAGCCCGTAGGGGCTTCTAAATCAAGGAAAGGCACATCTTCGCCAGCCACACGGCGGGCAATATTACGGTAGGCCTGCCCCGCCATGGATTGATCCACACTGACGATAGGCTCGCCACGATTGGTGCTAATAATAATGTCTTGGTCTTCTGGCACAATGCCCAGCAACTTAATGTTCAAAATATCCAACACATCATCAATGTCCATCATGTCGTTGTTTTTCATCATGCCGGGGCGCACCCGGTTCACAATCAGTTTATAGGTTTGCACATTATCATTGGCTTCAAGCAGGCCAATAATGCGGTCCGCATCCCGAATCGACGACATTTCTGGGTTACACACTACAATGGCTTCATCCGCAGCCACAACCGCATTTTGGAAGCCTTGCTCGATGCCCGCCGGGCTATCAATCACCACAAAATCCGCCTTTTCGCGCATTTCATTAACCAACTTCATCATATACTCGGCATTCAGGGCGCTTTTATCGCGGGTTTGGGCCGCCGGTAATAACGACAGGTTTGGCAGGCGCTTATCCTTAACCAACGCTTGGTTTAGCTTACAGCGCTCTTCAATCACATCAATAATGTTGTAAACGATGCGATTTTCTAAGCCCATCAAAATATCCAGGTTACGCAGGCCAATATCCGTATCCACCAAAATAACGGTGTACCCTAAGCGGGCTAAGCCGGTACCCACATTGGCGGACGCTGTGGTTTTACCCACGCCACCTTTACCCGAGGTAACCACCACCACACGACCTTTTGTAGGCGTGGATGATTTGGCTTGGGGGGCAGGGCTGGTTTCTGTTGGGGCCTTGGTATCAACTGTGGTTGCGCTCATCGCAGCCGGTCTCCTTACAAAATAGGGATTCTAGTTAAATTTAAAACAACGGGGGAAAGTACTATCTCATCAAAAAACGGTGGCTATGCCAACGCTTCGTAAATACGAATTTCACCATCAACCACACGGGCAATCTCTGGCGAAATGGGGGTTGCCGCATCCAGCGGGCGTTCTGGTTTATGGTTATCCACTCTGTCTGGGCGGCGGGCAATGTAACGCCCCACCCGTAATTGCACCGCATGGATAGCCAAGGCACGAATAGTGCCCGTTTCACCCAGGGTAGGAATGGTTTCTGTATTATCTTGGGCAGAATCTAGCAGAGCCACGGTAGGTTTAACCAAGGCACCTGCATGGGCCACGCCACGCAATTCGCCCCACACAATAATATGGCCAGCGGCCACAATTTCGCTGCCACCATGCACATCGCCTAAAACAATCAGGTGGCCATCACTGGCAATGGTTTGGCCAGAACGCAATGAACCCTGCACCAACCGCGTAGGTAACGTGTGGGCCGCCACAAGGGCCTGGGTAATATCCGCTGGCTGAAACGTGGTTTCCATCGGAGTAGAGGCGCGACGCTCTGGGGCGCTTTCCACCGCCGCCGTTGTTGAGGCCACACCTGGGGTAGCCGCTACCGCGCTGGCCATAGGCAGCACGTGGGATTCTTCGCCGTCACCCACCCACTCCGTCGGTAAGGCCTGGTAAGAATCAATATCCACCGTCTTGGTTGTTGGGGCGTCAAGCTCTATAGGCAAGGGGATAGACGGCGCCAAAATTCGATCCGACAATGAGGATGGCCGCTGTGGGGTGTCCGTCATTGTGGTGGTGGCCGATTGCCACTCCGGGGCACGGGTGGGGTGTTCACCGACATCCGTATAATGGGTAGGCATTGCTTCGTTCAGGGCAGGCGCATTATCCGCAGGCTCCTCATCAGAAGGGGCGGGGCGAAAATCCATCCATTGCTGCACGTCAAAGGTGGCCGTCGGTTCGGGGGCTTCTTTTACTAACAGACCCATCCCTAAAGCCGCCTGTTGCGTTTGGGGCAAGCGGGCATACACCATGGCTAACGTGCACTGATAACGGCGTAAAATCACCACCATTTTTTGCAACAGCTTTGGCGTTAGCACCAATATGCCGCAATCCACGCCGACCGGGCAGTTTTTAGGCGGCGATTCATTGCGCTCTTCCAGCTGGCGCACCATGGCGCTTAGGGTGCCTTCTAGCAAGCGGTAGGCATCCATGGGCGAGAGTGCCGACGTAACATCCGCCACAAAGGCCACCGGGTCACGGTCAGCCGCGTTCGCCATATCTGGGCGAGGAGCTGAAGATGCCGTATGGTCATAACCCGACGACAACAATTCAGCCGCAATGCTGGACGCCGTTGAGGGATTAGACACGCTAAAAAAGGGGGCGGATGTGTCGTTCACGACACTAACTCCTTACACATCACCACAAACCTGCACGGTGGACACACCTAACACTGTAAAAGATGGTTGAGGCTCTAAACCTCTCATGCATGTTGAACAACAAAACAGTGTGGCTAGCCGCCGAAGACCAAATTCATCTACATATGGCATATCACATCTGTTCGTTGCTTATTGTAGGGCGGCCATAGCGCCAAAGGCCAGAAGTGTAACAGCAGTTGCAACAATTCAGGCCTTTGGCGGGTGCTTAACAGCAATGGTTTTTTGGAGTATGGACAATTAGTGGAAGAGCGCCGCAGTTTCAAAGCTAATCCGCACGCAGTGAAGGAGTGTATCCAAAATACATGGCTGAACGAGTACAGATTTACCACAGAAAATGCCAGCCATAACGTTAATGGTGCACAGCTCCTAGATAGGGTGACCTTAACTTAATGGGTTTAGCATTTGCTCGCGCAACGCCTCACTCATACGGCGCTTATCCGTGCGGCGTTCCATTTTAGGGGCCGGTGCCCGACGAGGCGCACGACGTGGGCGTGCAGAAGGGTTAGCACGGCTGGCATCGCCGTAGCCCTGCTGCAAATCCGGTGGCATCATGGAAGAGCGCGGATCGACCGTGCCTGCCTGTTGCTGCTGTTGCAGGTGAGCTTGGCCTTGTTGGGCCTCCATACCCATGGTTTGGGCATTTACTATGCCGCCATTATTGGCCGCCATGGTAGCTTGGCGCATATTGCGACTAGCCTCATGCTGCACTTGGCGCAAGTGTTGTTGGCCCGTTTTAACCACTTGTTGGAAGCTATGTAAATCCTTATCCAAGCTACCGAGCACTTGGCCAGCATAACTATCGGCCCCTTCGCGAATTCGGCGAGCATCTTCTACCGCTTGGCGACAGATGGCATCCGCATCTTCCGTGGCTTGCTTACGGTAGGCTTCCATTTCCGTCATTAGCTGGTGGCGAATTTTTACCGCTTCTTCTTCCACAGCGCGCATTAAGGCGCTGTTGTTTAGCATCACTTCCGCCTGGCGCTTGGCTTCTTCCAAGGTGTAGCCACCCTTGCGCTGGGCGTCCGCAATAATGTCATCACGGCGTTCTAAAATTAAGCGCGCCTGCACCACTTCTTCAGGCAACACTTCTCGCACGTGGTCTAGCAGGGGTAATAACTGGTCCCCATTCACCACAGTCCATGGGGTTAGTGGCATGTTAAAGCCAGCCAACACCAAATCTTCAATGCGCTCCATGGCTTTCATAAACGCATGGATGGCGGATTCACCTTTCATCATGGGGAGAGTTCCTTTGTGGGGGTTAAAACAAAACTGAATAAAAAACGAGAGAAAACAAACAAGAAAATGACAAGGCCAACACCGTTGGCTAACGCGCTAGGCGGAACAAACGTTTGCCGTACTAGCAAAATGGTCTGTCAATGCGCGGGCCACCATAGGGGGCACCGCCTTATCCACACTGCCGCCGTAACGGGCCACTTCTTTTACCACGCTAGAGGATAAAAATTGGTATTCTAGGCCTGCCATCATAAACACCGTTTCCACACTGGCATCCAATGTTTTGTTCATTTGAGACATCTTAAACTCAAACTCAAAATCGGAAACAGCGCGCAAGCCCCGAACCAACACGCCCGCGCTAGTGGCTTTGGCATAATCAATGGTCAGCCCCTCAAACTGCTGCACCACCACATTTTTCAGGGGGGCGACACAGTCTTCAATCAGGCCAATGCGCGTGGCCACACTTAAGCACGATTGTTTGTTCGGGTTTACGGCCACGGCCACCACCAACTCGTCAAACAGCTGGGCGGCACGTTTAACAATATCAAGGTGCCCATAAGTAATGGGGTCAAAGCTGCCAGGGTATAAGGCTTTGGTGGCCATGTTGCTACTAACACCTATCCGCCCTTGGTTACCAAGGGCTACACAAGAGCTGTTCGGCAAAACCGAAACGCACAAAAAACGCATGTCATTTTTTGGCACCTGCACAAATAACCTACCCGCCAAAACCGTTAAGCCTAGCTAGGATAGAACCATCAACCGATGCCATCGAAGAAAAGTGTACACTATTTATTTGTAGTATTAACGAGTTTGTTGTCGATCGTAAAGAATCTTTACTATCACCGGGCTTCAGCGATCGTCAACGGCCTAATCAAAAAGCTGTTTTTTCGATCTATAGGCTAATTACAGCGTTTTTGCCACGTTAGCCTGGCTACAAACCAATGCCACCTTGATACTCCAGCACATCGCCAATGGTTTTAATGCTGGGGTCTTTTTCGACCAGCACTTTAAACAGCGCATAAATAATTTCTGCCGTCATTTTCACATCGTATTCTGCCCGGTGGGCATTGGGGTTTACAATGCCAAAATGGTTGGCCACCGCTACACCTGCATAACTAGGCAGGCCGGGGATTAATTTTTGGGCCAGCACCTTGGTGCATAATGCGCGGGCCGGGTCGATGCGGGGGATAAAAGCCTCCAGGCCCACTTCTTCCAGCTTTACGCGCACAAAGTTCACATCAAAGCTAACGTTATGGCCTACCAACAACGGGGTCTCGCCAATTAAGCGGCTAAATTCGCTTAGTACCACCACAGGTGGGGGCGCATTGGCTACCATGGCTTGGGTAATGCCGGTAATGGCGGTAATTTCTTCTGGAATGGCTTCCGTTGGATTAACCAACGTGGAATAGCGATCTGCTTCTGTTAAATCCACATACTGAATGGCAGTAAGCTCGGTAATGGCATTGCGGCGCGGTTGCAAACCAGTGGTTTCCAAATCAAATACTGTTAGCAAGGCCTCACTAATGGGGGTATCCCGGTGGGTTTGCCGAAACACGGTATCCGTCGTCTTCGGGGTTTCTGCAACGGCACCAAACAAGGAATGCTGCATAATAAACAGCCTTTCTCACAAATAACACAGGGCTACACACGGTATTCAAGCAAAAAACCAGGCGCGCTACCAGCCGTGCCGCAACATACCCGTTACCAGGCCACACCTATTGTTACGGCGATTAAAGGGTTACCCTGCCTTTTTAGCCGTGGGGGCTGGCGGCCCAACCGGCGCCTTAGGGGCCACCTTTTTAGGGGGCGCAGGGCCCACCGGCACCGGCGGCACAGGGGCCGAAGCACTGGGGGTGTCAGGTTGCAGTTCAGGCAGCTCGGGTGTAGGGCGAGGGGGGCTTAAATCCAGCACCATAACCCCTTTTGATTTTACTTTTTTACTACCGCCTGCCGCTAAAAACCCGCTGGCTTTTACAGGCTTTTGTTTGTAATACGCATCGGCAAACTCATGCCATACCTTGGCGGCATTGCTACTAAACACCCCTTTTAGGGGCACGTATTTATCGTTGCCCATCCACACGGTGGCCACCATATCCGGCGTGTAACCGGTAAACCAAATATCCCGTACTTTATCCGTGGTGCCGGTTTTACCCGCCACAGTACGGCCTGGCAAACGGGCGCTACGGCCCGTACCTTTTTCCACCACATCCACCAAAATGCTATTGAGTTGGGCCACACTGCCCCCATCCAAGGTGCGTTTTGGCACAGGCTTATTAAAGGGCAACGATTCACCCGCCACGTTTTCTACCCGCCGAATGGCCGTTGGCTTTAGCCGCACCCCATTACGGGCAAAGGTAGAAAAAGCAGTCGCCATTTCGATAGGCGGCATACCACTACTGCCCAGCAAACTAGAAAAATTCGGGTCAATCTTCGACTCAATACCCGCTAGTCGCGCCGTACGCATCACTTCATCAATGCCCACCCGCATGCCAATTTGCACCGTCGGCGTATTCCGCGAGAGCGTCAACGCCTTGCGAATCGTCATGGGGCCCATAAAGCGGCCATCCCAGTTTTTAGGGCGCCAAATGCTTACGCCGGTATTAAAACTAATAGGCTTGTCGCTAATGGGGCTCTCTGGGGTAATCATCCCTAACCGAAACCCGGTTAAGTACACAAAGGGTTTAAACTGGCTGCCTGCCGCCCGGTAAGCTTGGGTGGCGCTGTTAAATTGGCTTTTACTAAAATCCACGCCCCCAACTAACGAAATAATTTCGCCAGTGGGCACATCGATTGCCACCAAGGCACCATTGGTTACATGGGTATAGTTAGGCAGTTTTTTAACGTGCTCTTCCAAAGCTTTTTCTGCCGCGCCCTGAATATCACTATCCACCGTGGTAAACACTTTTAACCCACCCCGGCGCACCACATCCTCGCCATACAGGCGCATCAGCTCCTGAATAACATGGGCCACAAAGTACGGGTGCTTACTGGCTTTAACCCCCTGGCCCTTTAGCTCTACTTCGGTATCAATGGCATCCTGTTGCTGAGCATCGGTAATATAGCCATAGTGGTGCATTTTTTCCAGCACCGCTAACTGCCGCTTACGGGCCGCTTCTGGGTAGCGGTACGGCGAAAGCCCTTCCGGGGCTTTAAGCAACCCAGCCAACAATGCCGCTTCCGCCACGGTGAGCTCTTTTGCTGGTTTTTTAAAGTAGCGCTTGGCCGCCTTTTCAATTCCATAGGCATGGTTACCCCAATACACTTGGTTAAGGTACATCTGCATAATTTTATCTTTGGTGTAATGGCGTTCCACTCGCAACGAGAGTACCGCTTCCGCAATCTTACGGCTGTAGCTTCGTTCTGGGCTTAAAAATAAATTCTTCACTAGCTGTTGGGTTAGGGTACTACCGCCTTGGATTTCGCCACCTTTTAAGTTGGTGGCAAAGGCCCGAACCGTCCCGCGCACATCCACCCCGTTATGCTGATAAAAACGGTTATCTTCAATAGCCATTACGGCGCGTTGGATATTAGGCGAAATATCTTTTAACGGCACCACCACGCGGTCTTCATCCCCATGAATGTTGGCTAATAAGTTATTGTGGCGATCGAAAATTTGGGTGCTTTGGTTAGGGTGATAGTTTTCTAAAATACGAATATCCGGCAGGCTTTTAGCCCCATCCGCCAACACCACCCCCAACTGAATAGAAAGCAAAAACACCACAAAAGCCGTAATGGCTAAAAAGACAAGCAGCACCATCCAGCGCATTTTTTGCTGCACTAGTTCGCTTTTTTTAGGGATGTCCACCGGCAGTTCAAAATCGCGATGGGTAGGCATGGGCAAATCGTTTCTAAACCACTAAACCGAACTGGCGGCCAATTTGGCCCCAGGTGTTGTGTGTGCTGGCACGGCAGGTTCCTGCAATTGGGTAATATCCCCCAACCGGCTATAGGCTTGTAACGCCACACTCAACAACAGCTGGCGATTCTCTTTTACCTTAGCATCATCGGCGTTTACCATCACGTCTTCAAAAAAGGCATCCACCGCAGGGGCCATGGCAGCCACCGCCGTTTGCTGGGCACCGGTTAGCAGCCCCCAAGATGGCTCCATACCGGCAACGGCTTTGGTTAGGGCGTTATACACATTTTTTTCCGCCGTTTCCACCAGCAAGGCATCGTTAATATCCCTTACCGCGGCAGACGCATTGTAATGCGTACCCAAAATTTTCTTCATCCGTGTAGCTGGTACCACCAACGCCGTGTATTGCTCCGAATCCGTCGCCATCGCAGCCAAGCTCTCGGCATGGGCAGGCAAGGTAGCCAAGCGTTCTAGCACGTGGGGCACACCAGGCAAAGTATCTGCCAACAAAGCATCCTGCACATCATGGGGCAAGGCGGTTTCTTGCCACAGGCTGCGTAAGCGCTGCACCACAAAGGGCACCAAGCGTTCCGCCCACACGGTTTGCCAATCGGCTTTTTCCGCCAAGGGGGCTTGGGCATAGGCCACGTTGCACCACTGCTCAACAGAAATAACCGGGCGGCCGTCTTCCATCAGCATCAGCAACACGCCGTTTACTAAACGACGCAACCCTAAAGGGTCGCTAGAGCCGGTGGGCATTTTAACGTTGGGTTGGGCCAATACACACACCAGCGTATCTATTTTATCCGCCAAGCTCACCACGGTGCCTGCTGGGGTTTGGGGCAATTCATCCCCCTGGAAACGAGGCTGGTAATGCTCTCGGATGGCTACCGCCACCGCCGTTGGCAACCCTTGGCGCGTGGCATACGCCTGACCAATGTGGCCTTCTAGCTCGGTAAATTCCGTTACCATGTGGGTGGTTAAATCTGCTTTAGCCACTTTGGCGGCCACTTCAACAAGTCCTATATCGCCTTTAGCAATACCTAAATCCTGGGCAATCGTAGGCACCAAGGCCAACAAACGCTCACCTTTTTGGGCCATCGTGCCCAAACCTTTTTGAAAAGTCATGCCGCAGAGCTGCTCGTTTCTCTCCGTCAACGGGGTGTTCATATCCGCTTCTAAAAAGAATTGTGCATCGTTTAAGCGGGCTTTAAGCACCTTTTGGTTACCCACCACAATGTTATCTACCGCAGCCGGGTCGCCATTAGACGCCCCTAAAAACACAGGCAACAAATCGCCTGCATTATTTTCTAAGGCAAAATACCGCTGATGAGAGGCCATCACCGTGGTAATCACCGCCTTGGGTAGGGTCAGATAATCTGCACTAAATTTGCCTGCAAACACCCAGGGCCACTCGGTAATACTAACCACTTCGCTTAACAGGGCATCGTTTTGTATTAGCTGGCCTTGGTGCTTTTTCTCTTGCTCGGCCAGGGCCTCCAAAATAATGGTGCGGCGCTTGGCTGGGTTTACCACCACGTGGCCCTCATCTCGCAAGGTTGCCTCGTAAGCGCTAACGGATGGAATAGCAATAGGGATTGGGGCGTACAAACGGTGGCCACGCGTTTGGGTGCCGGCCCGCAAGTGCCCTACAGAAAATTCTAGCGGCGACTCGTTCCATAAGCCCACAAGCCAGTGGATAGGCCGCGGAAACCGCAAGTCATACTCGCCCCAACGCATAAACCGAGGGCCTTGCAACCCGTTAATAATGGCGGCAAACACCTCGCCCAATACCTGCTGCGTGGGCTGGCCCGTTACCTCTTCGGTATAAGTTAGCGTCGGTTCTTTACCGCTATCGTCGGTAGCCAGCTTGCTTACCGAAACGCCCACTTTTTTGGCAAAAGCTTCGGCAGGTTTGGTTGGTTTACCATCTGCATCAAAGGCAATGCGCACTGGCGGGCCTTTGTGTGCCACCGTGTCATCTGGCTGGGTGGCAGGCATATCGGCTAACAACAAGGCAATGCGTCGTGGGGTCGTCCACACCGTAATATTGCCTGCGCTTAAGCGCGCATCTGCTAGCAGCTTGGTCGTAAGCTCGGTTAAGCAGGCAGGCAAGCCTGCTAAAAAGCCAGGGGGCAGTTCTTCCGTACCAATTTCTAATAAGGCGTGGTTATTTTCGTGGGCAGGGGCCGACATACGACAGGGCAATCTTAACTAAAAACAATATACCCCACTATTGTCTTACAGCCATGGGCATGGCGGCAATAGCCACGGCACCATATACACCCATTACAGACTGCCATAATGTAACAAAATCTTAAAATCGCCAGCGTCCACGCAATTCTCCCATAAATAATGTTTTTATTTATTTAGAGACTTAAATCTGTGTGGGATTCCTGTCTCTAATGTGTGGAGCAAAAACAACGCGAAGCAGCAAGCTGCTTTTTAGCGTGTGAGGAGATACTGTGATGCAAACAATGCAAACCCAACTGGGTCATGCGCACCCCTACGGGCAACCGCAGCGGCAACAACCCCCGCAGCAAGGCCCCAGCGTGGCAGAAATGGTGCGAGGCGAGCAACAACGCCAAGAAAAGGCCGAAGCACTCGCTGAACGAAACCAAGAAGATACTAATACTGCCGTAACCAAACAAATACTAAGCCAAAAAGCCGATGTGGATACCGACGGCAACGGCATTATTTCGTTAGCAGAAGCAATGCAGGCCAAAGGTAAAGACGCTAGCAGCGAAGTTAAAAGCCTAATTCACAAGATTTTAGAGCTGCAACATCAAATGGAAAGCCAGAGCAAGCAATTCCACGGTGCGGATACCAATGGCAACTTAGTGGCAAACGACACCATGGCCCAAACCAACCAAGCCTTATTTGGCAACTTAGGCAGTATTAACATTACCGCCTAATGGCTTTAACAGCATAACGCCCCTTTGTTTTGGGCGAACACCCGTTGATACCCTTGGTAGTTTCTCTGCCGGGGGTATTGGCCTGCATGGGGCTATAACACACCCACCAGTTGCAGCGCAGGCGCAGCCAATTGCTGGCGTTGCACCAAATGTTGGGCCAAGGCCACCGCCGAGGTCATCCCCCGAATGCTAGCCTTACCCGTGCCCACTAAATCCATCGCGGTACCATGGCTAACACTGGTACGAATAAAGGGCAGGCCAATCGTCACATTAACGGCATCCAAACCACCCGCCATCTTCATGGGGATTAAGCCTTGGTCATGGGTGGGGGCAATATAGGCGTGGTACTCTGGCGAGGCCGCATTAAACCCACGAAACACCCCGTCTGCCGCCATGGGCTCGGTAATATACGCATTCGTATCCCGCATTACTTGCGCGCGGGCTGGCATTAAAATGTTGGCCTCTTCCGTGCCGCCAATTTCGCCCGCATGAGGATTAACCCCCAGCAAACACAGGCGTGGTGTAGCAATTCCTTCTACCTGCTGCAAATAGGCCACCAAGCGTTTTAAGCTGGCCACCACACCGGGTACGGTTAAATGCTCGCTGACGCTATGCAGGGGGATGTGGCGCGTTAGCAATAACACCCTAAATTGATGGTACTGAAACAACATGTCCGATTCATAAACACCCTCGCGCTCTGCCGCATAGAGCTTATTGGCTAGGGCGGCCAACATTTCTGTATGGCCAGGGTAGGCAACACCTGCCTGCCATAACTGTTGTTTATTAATAGGGCCCGTTACCAAGGCGCACCCTTCACCCTGATGAATCCGTTTGATGGCCCGCACCACACTGTCATAAGCAATGCGTCCGGGTAACTCTGCTTGAATGTGGTGGTACACCACGGGAAAATCTTCTGGCTGGGGAAGCAAGCCATTATAGTGGGCTGCCGTGGCTTCTAAATGATCGATATTACCAAACACCCTTAAGGGCACTGGGTTTTCCATATAATCGCCACCCAACCAGCGCGCCACAATATCCGGGCCAATCCCGGTAGGGTCTCCCAAGGTTAAGCACAACGGTAACGCGTGATGCATCACACCAAATCCTTATTCACACAGCAATTCAAACCAACAGCAGCCTGTTCATTATAAATAAAGACGCACCCCCATTTGCAATTGCCTTAGCTGTTTTTAAAAGGTCATGGCTGGTTCGTTGCCGTAGCTACCACCACCACCGCCGCCGCCAGATTGTTGGGCGTCTTTTTTGCTGCCCACAAACTGCCAATTCATGGCTTTAATGCTAAACATTTCGCGCTGCATGCCGTTGTTATCCGTCCACACATTATGGTCGATGCTGCCACTAACGCCTACTAGGGCACCTTTTTTAATCCACTGGCCAGCGCTTTCCGCCTGCTTGCCCCACACTTCAATATTAAACCAATGGGTGGTTTTATTTTGGCCAAAACCGCTATCCACGGCAAGGGAAAAGCGCGCCTTCACGCTGCCGCTGTCAAAATATTTTAATTCGGGGTCTTGGCCCACGCGGCCTACCAGTGTGGCGGTATTCATGGCAATTCCTTTGCTCAATTGGGGTTGATATATGTAACAGGTATAATAGTAACAAAGCCCCTGCCCCAACACCAAGTTACCCCGCCATCATTTATTACAGTTCGTTGCCTATGTCTCACACACCATCGCCCTTTAACACACCCCTTACCATTGGCCCCACCACGGTTAATAGCCGTGTGATGCTAGCCCCCATGGCTGGCGTCACCGATGTGGTGTTTCGTAAAATTGTGCGCCGGTATGCGCCAGAGAGTTTGATTTGCACCGAGATGATTAGCAGCAATGGCATGGTGTACAGCAAGCGCCGAGACGCACGCATACTGGATAAAAACGAGCAAGATAATCCCATTGCTTACCAACTAGCCGCCAGCCGCATAGATGTACTAAAGCAAGCCGCTGACTGGATTGTTGAAGATAAAAACCCAGATACCATTGATTTAAATATGGGCTGCCCGGTTAAAAAAATTACCGGTAATTTTGAAGGCTGCGCCCTGATGAAAGACTTGGACCACGCCCACCAGTTAATTAGCTCGTTGGTGGCCCATGTGGATAAACCGGTAACGGTAAAATTTCGCCTAGGGTGGGATAACGAGAGCAAAAACTACAAAGAATTTGGCCAAATGGCGGAAAGTGCTGGGGCCAAAATGGTAACCATGCATACCCGCACCCGCGCCCAAGGCTACAAGCCGGGCGTAGATTGGGATGCGCTTGGCGTGCTAAAGCAAGCCGTTAACATCCCTGTGATTGCCAATGGCGATATTTTAACCGTAGAAGATGCCTTCCATGTGATGACCACCTACGGCGTGGACGGCGTGATGATTGGCCGCGGCGCCCAAGGCAAACCATGGATTATTGGCGATATTGATAACGCCTTAAAACACGGTTCTCCACAAGCCGAACGGCCACTACAAGAAAAACTGGCCATTTGCCTAGAGCACGCCACTGCGCATTGCGAGTACCGTGGCGAAGAAATTGGCATTAAAGAAATGCGCGGCCACCTGCCTTTTTACGTGAAGGGCTTTCCCGGTGCTAGCACGTTTAGGGGCCAGCTAACCCAAGTAAGCAGCTTGCAACAAGTAGAAGAGCTCCTCGCCATGATTCTGGAAGAATCCGAAAAGCGCAACTTGGCCGTTGCCGTTTAATTAAGCATGCAACACTGGCTGCTCAACTTTAAACGGTTCGGTAGCAGCATCGTCCCATGGCCACACCCCTGCGTTAGATGAGTACACCAACTGCAGCACCTCAAAATTATCGCCTTTGTAATACCACATAGCCCAATTTAGGTAGTCACTGTAAAACTGTTTAGCCACCGGTTTAAAGCAAACGTCGTAATCCTCAATAAAATCATCACGTACTGATTCTGCCTGTATTTTTTGCCCCTGGCACACCATAGCATGGTAATCATTTAGCAGGGTGTGGGCCACTTCATTATTTAAGCCAATCACCATGGCTTCAGGGGCTTTTTGGGTTTGCCAAATACCAATAGAATACGAAAAGGGCGGCATTTCACCCTCGCCTAACACGTGTACAATATGGCAGCCGTGCTCATCAATATCACTAACAATTCGGGTCTCTATCGCTGCTGTTATTAAGCTGCATACGAGAAGGTAATGCCTTCTTTAAGGTCTTCACCACGGAAAGTAGCATTTCCTGGCTGCTTACCTGTCATTGTACGGTACAAAGCATCTGGCGAATACTTACCCCAAGGCACTTGCACAACACCTTTTTCCCCCACACGAGGCTCATGACCTTTGAGAAAAGGCAGTTTTTCAGTAAGGTGATTAATCAACGCTGCCGATGTAACAAACGGGCTTTTAAGGATAGTTAAAGCACCAAGCGTATCTGCACCATCACCTTGCTGGGCAAGGATTTCTATTTTCCGGGAACCACTCCCGCGAGACGCATTACGCGGTATTTTTGGCGGAACAAGCGCTTGTTCCTTTAGCACAACTTCTGTGCCAGCTAAGCTCGGAGCATTTTTCCCAAAACTAACCGTAGAAAAAGCCGATGGTGCTACTCCATAAAACGAACCCATAGCGAGCATAAAATCCTTCTTACTTAAAGCTAAAACAGTATAACAAATACCATGCTACAAACCAACATTAACCTGTTTATTCCATATTATAAATTTACAAACATTGTACTACTGTGAAAACGTCTCATACGAGCAATTGCCCTAAAGCCTCACTAAAATTTACACTCAACCACCACTTTTGTTAGGATTAGTGTATCACCCTCGTCGTATCAAGAGCCTTACACCTATGACCAGCCAACACCTTGCCACCTTTGCTGCCGGCTGCTTTTGGGGCGTGCAACATACGTTTGACCAACTCCCTGGGGTGCAATCTACCCGCGTGGGCTACATTGGCGGCAATACGGAATTTCCTAGCTACGAGCAAGTATGCAGCGGCACCACCAACCACGCGGAAGCCGTCGAAATTACCTACGACCCAGACAATATTAGCTACGAATATTTGGTTAGCGTGTTTTTAAAGTTGCACGACCCTACCCAACTAAACCGCCAAGGCCCAGATGTTGGCACCCAATATCGCAGCGCTATTTTTACCCACACCGATGACCAAATGGCGATAGCTCAAGAAATTTTAGACGACGCGGCGGATGATTACGAACAACCCATTGCCACTCAACTTCGCCCTGCCGCCACTTTTTGGCCTGCAGAAGAGTACCATCAGCAGTATTTTGCCAAAAAAGGCATGGCCCCCACCTGCGGTTTATAACCCACCCGCTTTAACCCTTTATAGCAGCTTTCTGACTTAATCAGCCAGTTGGCTACACAATATTAAGATACTTTAATTTATTGAATGTTTTTATATTAAAAATGGTATCATAAAACCATAGCCCTCATATACAAACAAGCAAAAGAGAGTAATGCTCTATGGTATCCGTTCAATCCAGTGGTGGTTTACACGCGCCCCCACAAGCTGGAAAAGCCAAGCCACCACCACGCTCGCCTTACCACGATCAACTTCAGGCGTTAGACATTAAGCCTACCGGCTCTGCAGAAGGGGATTTAGCTGCTATTCAAGCCGCACAGGCAGCAAAATCTGGCGACAATAGTCAGGCTAATGGTGTTGGTGCGTCACTCAATTTTTTAGCCTAGGCTTTATGCAATAAGCGCTGCCACCGTAAACAACTTTTACGAGACGCAGTTTTATTGTGCGGTTATACTTGTAATGTTATGCCAACCGCCTCTACCAATTACCTACCACCCATAACCGATCCGGCCAATCCACCCACCATTGCCGTGGGGATGAGTGGTGGTGTGGATAGTAATGCCACCGCCTACATTTTGCATGATATGGGCTACAAGGTGATTGGTTTTACGGCGTGGACACTTAACGGTCCCGGCAAATGTTGCAACGATGCACTCATCAACGCAGGCCGCGTGTGCGAGCAACTCGGAATACCGTACGATACGGTGGATTTACGCGCCGAATTTGCCCACTACGTGCTGAATTATTACAATAACAGCTACGCGGAAGGCCTCACCCCTAACCCGTGTGTGGAATGTAATCGCCACGTAAAATGGGAAGCGCTGGTGGATTACGCCCGCAAAGAACTGGGCGCCGATTACGTGGCCACGGGCCACTACGCCCAACGCACCTTAGAAGCCGACGGCAGCGTGCGCGTGCTAGCCGCCACCGATACCGCCAAAGACCAAACCTATATGATGGCCCGCGTTCGGCCAGACGATTTTAAATATGCGTTATTTCCGCTAGGTGGCATGACGAAACCCGAGGTGCGCGAGATTGCCCGCAAGGCCAATTTACCCGAAGCAGACGGCAAAGAAAGCCAAGATATTTGCTTTGTGCTGGATGGCCACGCGACCTACATGGGGCAAGTATTTGGCAAACAGCGCGGCCCTATTGTGGATATTGACCGCGATAATAAAACCATTACCGAGCACGATGGGTTTTTTAACTTTACCGTGGGCCAACGCAAAGGCCTGGGTGGCGGTGCAGATAGGCCTGTGTATGTGATTAAAATTGACCCCAAAACCAACACCGTGTTTGTGGGCGACAAGCAACACTTAGAATGCGCCACCTTTACCGTGCAGCAGCCCAGCTGGGTTCGGCCGGATATTGGCGAAACTATTAGTGATGACACCCCGCTACAGGTAATGGCACAAATTCGGTATAACAGCCCGGCCACACTAGCCACAGTAACGCCCGGCCCAGAAGCCGATACCTTAACCATAACCATGGATGTGCCTGCCAGCGCCGTTAGCCCAGGGCAAATTTGTGGGTTTTACAGCGTGGATGGCAACGAGTTGTGGGGCGGTGGCTACATACAACGCTTTTTACCCCACGCCACATTTGACCCAAGCGCCATTACCTTGCCCACCCTTACCGAAGCCTGCGGCATTGTTTAACCGCTAAATATTTTTCTGCAAAAAGAAACGCCTTGGCAGGATTTGTGGTAACCGCACGTGCTGTACACATGGGTACCCCCGCCAAAGCGTTTGGGTTTGCTGGGAATGAAACTTACGTGTTGTAGTACATATCTTTACCAATAATAACGGCATCAATACCAGCACTAATCGCGGTGCCTGGTCCAGGAACAATACTTGCCGCACCAGAAAGAACTTCCATGCCAGCACCAACGAAGTCACCGTTCATACCACGCTCAATGGCAAAACCAATACCCGCAAGTAAACCAATTCCAGGTATCTTTTTAAGCAGTGATTTTCCGCCTGCCTTTGCAATACGCTTAGCACCCGCTTTTATACCAGTTTCCGCGACTTCTTCGGTCACTTCTTTGGCTAGGTGCTTACCTGCAGCCAATTCTTTAGTGGCTGTACTTGCCGCATCAAAGGCAGCAGTACCAGCTTTTTTAGAAGTAGCCGTACTCGCTTTTAAGCCATCGCCAATTGCACCAAACTTTTTAGCTGGTGATGTTATCTTCGCTTTCTTGAGTACACCATCAATGGCACTTATTTTTCTAGCAGCAGCATTGGCTTGTTTTTCAGCCAGTGTCAGCTGAGACTTCATAGCCTTATTAGCCTTATTTAAAGCAGCCCGAGCAGAAGTAATTTGGCCTTTATTGCCAGCTTTTGTAGCTGCTCTAAGCTCTTTACTCGCCTTAGATACATCCTTCTTCAATGCCACAGCTGCTTTTGCAGCTTTATCTGCATTTGCTTGTGCCGTTTTGGCAGCTGTTATATTAGCCTTTGCTGCTTTTTGAGCAGCAGGGCCCAAGGTTTTTAACTGCTTTTCTGCAGCTGAAATAGCCTTGGTGGTGTTAGATGAAATTTTACCCGCTTGGGTAGAAATTTTACCCGCATGGCTGATGGGTGAAATACCTTTTTTACCCGCCACTGTTTTGGTTAATGATTTTGCCGCCGCTTCACCTGCTTCTTCAGTAGCTTCTGCCACTAATTTGCCTTTATTAAAGTGGTGGTATAACTTTGCCGCACCTAGTGGCGCATGTAGCCCAGTAAGGGCTCCGTGTCTATCATAAACAGAAAGAGCATCTTCATCCTCAGTACCTTCCAGCTGTTCCCTGAGTTCTTCGTTTTCTGTCTTCAGTTTTTCTATTTCATCATTAACAACAGTGCCAGCGCCTTCGTTATCACCACCGCTATTAGCAGCTTCTTCTGCCAGTAGTTGTTGTAGCAGTTGGTTCATGGCTGCCGCGCTAGGGTCGTAGGCCGCCTGTTGCTGCTGTTGGCTAGTATCCGCCTGTTGGTTGTTATTGCCCCCTAGGCCCAACTTACTTAGCAGGTTTTGCTTATCGCCAAACAAGGCCTTTAGCAGCATAAACACCACCAACGAGCCCCCAATTAATACCATCGGGTCTTTACTGCTCATCAAATCGGTTTTTTGCGGTTGGGCACCATGGCCATACTGCATCATGTTCATCATCATCGGATTATATCCGTATGGATTACCGCCATTGTATGCGTACATTGCGCACATCGTTCATTTCCCCCAGCAAGTTAAGTTGTTAGCCTAAATAAAATTTGTTTTGATTTGTGGAACATTGCTTACCTGCTCAGCAACCCAATTGCTATTAGTAAGTATGTTCGGTTTTTTGTTGTAAGTCAGCCTATTAAAAAGTGGATTATTTCATCCATTGGGATAAAACCCTAATTAAACAGTTTTGTTGTTATTATGTTAAAAACCATTTACAAAAAATAATAAAAACAAGTTTAAAGAGGTAAAGGAATAAGGGCAACAAACGTCAGGTAGCAATTTTTAAAAATCTGGGTGGTTTATTAAGCAACACACGCCGTAATGTAACTTTTCACAAAACTTAATCCTAAGGAGGCTTAAAATAGTGTCGCTTAATATACTAGCCCTACGTTTGGAATGATTCAATTTAGAAAGCCTCCACATACTACGCAAAAACCTGGAAAAATTATTAATCTTAAAGGTAATGCCAAATTAGCAAGGGAAATTCTATCCAAGAAAGAGGAAGGGATTACTAATCGAGAGAAAACCTTTTACCCAACAAAATTAAATACAACTAATCAAAAAATAGTTGCCTTTACTCAAGAGGAGAGAGAAAGACTCATTGAGGAGGCAGGTTCATTCGATAATTTTGAACAGGCTATATACAAAAAACAAATTGAATACTTACAAAAGGCAGGTATATCTAATACCGACAATTTAAGGCCTGGTAATATGATTTGGCATGGTACGTAGCCTATAACCTCCTAAAACGGCAGGCCGCTTTCCACATACCCCAATTTCCAGCCTCCACGCTCGTTTACCATCAGCATTTTGGCTTCCGCTTGGCGACCGTCAGGGAATTTCATGGTGCAGATAACGACAGCCTTAGCGCCTTCTATCTTTTTGGTATCAAAGTACCCAAAGCGGAATAAAAAGTTGGCATTGCTGGCAAAAAAGAAGCGTTTCCAAAAGCTTTTCATAATGCCAGTATCATTGTTTTCAAACATCATACGCACTTCGGTTAGGCCCATATTGGCAAATTCTGCCGCTTTTTTATTACGGGCATAGATGTCATTCAGCGTCCACTGCAAAAATTTATCTTGGCTCTTCTTACTAAATAATTTCCAGCTTACATGGCACTGATTTTGCATCAGTGACGAGTAAAAATGCCGCGCAAGTTTATGGGGTTCGCCTTTCATGGCTACCTTTTGTTGGGTTAGCAAGGGTAAAATCCATTTACCATTATGGCAGACGGCCCACGGTTTGGCCCCCCTTACCTGTTGGATTTTTTGGCCCCACCACTGGTTACGGTACAATAGGCAGCATGACAACCCTTGACCTAAACCAACACCACATTTTAATCACCGGTGGCGCCGGATTTATTGGCAGCTGGCTGATTCGCACCTTGCTAGCCCGCTACCCGCAAGCCCGCATTACCAACCTGGATGCCCTAACCTATGCAGGTAATTTGGCTAATTTAGATGATGTAGCCAGTAACCCACATTACACCTTTGTGCACGGCGATATTACGGATGCCAACCTTGTAAACGAATTAATGAAACAAACGGATGTTTGCGTGAATGTGGCCGCCCAAACCCATGTAGACCGCAGCATTAGCGGCCCCGGCATATTTACAGAAACCAACACCATGGGCACCCAAGTACTGCTAGAAGCCGCCCGAACCGCCCACAATGACGCTGGCATTACCAAATATGTGCAAGTAAGCACGGATGAAGTGTACGGCAGTATTAAAACCGGCGAATTTACGGAAAACTCACCGATACAGCCCAACAGCCCCTATTCCGCCAGCAAAGCCGGGGGCGATTTACTGGTACAGAGCTACCACAAAACCTACGGGTTTAACGCCTGCATTACCCGTTGTTCTAACAACTACGGGCCCTACCAATACCCAGAAAAGCTGATCCCTCTCATGATTCACAAAGCCAGTAACGATGAATCGCTACCGGTATATGGCGATGGGCTAAACGTGCGGGATTGGATCCATGTAGAAGACCACGTGGCCGGGATTATCCGCACTATGGAAGCTGGCCAACCTGGCGAAACCTACAACTTTGGCGCCAGCCACGAGCTGGCCAACATCGATTTGGTAAAACAACTACTGGCCACCCTAAACAAGCCAGAAAGCCTGATTACGTATGTTCAGGATCGCCCTGGCCACGACCGCCGCTACGCTATTGATTCCTCCAAAGCCAAACAGCAACTTGGCTGGCAACCCCAACACACCTTTAAAGATGGCCTTCAACAAACCATTGCTTGGTACCAACAACACCCCGAGTGGGTGGCCGCCATTCAGCAACGGTGTGCGCAACAACAACAACAGCTAGAACAAGGCATCCATACGGCTAAAGCACCGGCTGGCGTGTAAGGAGCTACCACACCATGGGCTTTAAACGCGTAACGGTTATTGGCGGAAGCGGCATGCTGGGGCAGGATTTAGTGCCCCACCTAAGCAGTTGCGGCTACCAAGTTAGCGCACCCACCATCGGCCAGGTTAATGTGCTCCACGATGTAGAACGCATTACCACCGAACTCGCGGCCACCCAGCCAGAAATCATTATCCATGCGGCGGCCTATACCGATGTTGACGGTGCCGAACGCGACCCGGAACTGGCCATGGCCATTAATAAGGATGGCACCCGAAAAATTGCCGTAGCTGCCCGAGATATTGGCGCCATACTGGTATACATTAGTACGGATTACGTGTTTGATGGCACCACCAATCGCCCCCTAACCACCGATGACAAACCCCACCCCATTAACATGTACGGCCAAAGCAAATTTTACGGCGAATTAATGGTAAGCGAGCTATTAGACACCCATTACATACTGCGCACCAGCTGGCTATACGGTATGGGGCGCAACAACTTTGTACAGTGGGTGCTGGCTAGCGCCAAGCAAGGCCAGCCCATTAATGTGGTAAACGATTGGCACGGCACCCCCACCTGGACAGGCAGTTTGGCCCATACCATAGAAACCGTGATGACAAGCGGCGCATTCGGCACCTACCACACCGCAGATCAAGGCACCGTCAGCAAATACGAGCAAGCCGTGGCCATTTGCAAGGCGGCTGGCCTAAGCCATCGCCATATTAGCCCGGTTAGCGCCAGCACCCTAAGCTTTGACGCCCCCCGCCCCGCCTACACCCCGCTGGATTGTGCCCCACTGGCCATGCCCCACTGGGAAACCTCGCTGGCGGCCTACCTTACCCAATACTTTGCCGACCCGCATCCACCCAACCAAGCAGGCGCCTAACTCGTGGGTCAGCACAACAAACATATCCCTGAAAAACACATTATAGTGTGTGGCTACACCGGCTTTAACAACTTTGGCGATGAGCTCCTTATTGCCACCCTAGTTCAGCAACTGGCCCAGGTCAGCAAGGCCGCATCTCAACCGCTTACCCTCACCATACTCAGCGCCAACCCAGCCCAAACCCGCCAATGGGTGGCCCCTTATCAAGGTCACCTTACTATCCGCACCGCCCACCGGTTTAACCTATTGGCCTTGCTGCCACTATTGTTACAGGCAGACGGCCTGATTGTGGGCGGCGGTGGCCTATTCCAGGATGTGAGCGGCCTGGGCAGCCCTGTTTATTATGGTGGATTAACCGCCCTAGCACGGCTACTTAGGTGCCATGTGGCCTACTGGGGCCAGGGCATTGGGCCGCTACACACGGCACTTGGCCAATGGCTAACCACCCGTGCCCTTAAACTCGCTAACCCTATTGGTGTGCGCGATGCTGCCAGCGCCCACTGGGTACGACGCCACGTGGGCCGCGCCCCTGCCCCCAGCACGGATGCGGTGTGGGGGTTCCAGCACCATGCGGCACCCCAGCCCCAACCGGCCCTACAAACCCACAAACCCAATGGCGCCTTTGTCGTGGGTCTATCCCTACGGCCCACGCCCACCTGGCCACCAGATACCCTTAACGCCTTTTTAGCCATACTGACCCAACAGCTCGCCCCACACCCAGCCGTGGTGGTTAAACTGCTTAACGCCCACCCCCAACTGGATATAACGCCCCTAACCCACGCTGGCGATACCCTGCAACACCAACACCCTAACCTAAAGGTGGAATGGGTGGATTGCGCAGAGATTCCCCAGGCCCTAACCACCTGCCAGCAAGTCGTCGCCATGCGCTTCCATGTACTCATGGCAGCCGCTACAGCAGCTATTCCTACCATTGGGCTTGTGTACGACCCCAAAGTAGCCGACCTTTGCCACAAGGTTGATTTGCCTGCCATTCACCCCGGCCAACTGCCCTCCCCCAAGGATTTTTCTACCCACCAGTGGCAACACCGTGCCAACCCCACCGCTATTCAGCAGCAACAACAGCTGTCACTCAAAAACACGGATCTCCTCGTTGCGTTTATCGCCAAACTACCTTAAGCGCCTTTTGCCTTTATACTATCCTAACCGCCCTTCTTTAATATAACGAGCCAGAATCATGGATACCGCTGCCCCCGAATGGGACCACTACCAAACCAAATTTACCGAATTAGCCGAGCTGGCCGATAAGCATCCCCTGCCTGCCCCGCCGCTGGATAAATGCCAGTTTTACCTATGCCTGTATGGCGAAAACGGGCTAAAGCCTGCCGAAGAATTAGCCATGCTAACAGCCATGGAACCCTTTGTGGGCGACAACTTACACAAGGTGGATGTCACCACCAGTTACTGGGAAGATACCGTACTGTTTGTAAAATAGGCGCCCACCTGTGTTATTTCTATTATTTCGGACGGCCACCCCTTTATTAGTGGCGATGGCTATGTGTTTGGTTACCACCGGGTGTGGCTGGAATGAGCTTTCTGATACGGTAAACCAATGGTTAGGCAAAACGCCCCCACAAAGCGCCACCAAGCCAGCCCCCGCCCAAGCCAGTAACACTACCGAACCCACCCCGGCCACCCC
This sequence comes from bacterium, assembly GCA_030429585.1. GTDB lineage: Bacteria > Cyanobacteriota > Vampirovibrionia > Vampirovibrionales > Vampirovibrionaceae > JAUIEU01. The sequence continues at coordinate 1,331,734 of JAUIEU010000001.1, forward strand.
TGGCCATGGCATTGCCCTGCCACCAGAAATCCCCTCGCCCCATGCGGTGGCCCTAAACGATACCAGCCCCACCGACCCAAACGATTTACACGCCGACCCCGTGTTAATGGATACCGCCACCAGCGAAGCCCTGGCCCTGGGCCTTGCTGATGCCCAGGCCTTGCAATCCCCTAGTTGGCAAGCCGCCCCCCTAACCCAGGGGCAACTGGCCCAATGGCTGGCCCGCTGGGTAGAGCCCCAAAAAAGCCTACCGACCCTACCAGCCATAAAGGCCTCTCCCTTTACAGATGTACCCTTGGATAGCCCCCAATTATCCGCCCTGCGCGTGGCCACCAGCGCCCACTGGTTACTGCTGCCAGGCAGCACTGCCCCCACCCCTGATACCCCCATTGCCATAGCCCCCGATACCCCCATCAGCGTCAGCGATGTACTGGCAGTGGTGCTACGCGCCCAACAGTGGATTCAGCAAGACGGGCACCCAGCCATTGCCGCCCCCGTAACCCCCCAAACCCTACACACCGAAGCCACCGAAACCGGCCTAACCGATACCCTGTTTGGCCAACCCCTTACCCAGCAACAGTTTGTCCAAGCCATTCAGCCGCCAGCCACCCAATTGCAAGGCTTAATGATTATGGCCTTTTGGTTATAACAACCCACTAAAAATGGGCCAAACACGGGCAATGCTTGTCAGTGGACGGCGATACCTGATACACTAGGATAACTGGTTTCTTATTTTTGGGAGATACATTTATCCATGACCACCACTGAAGCACCTGCCCCAGAAGCTGCCCCCGACAGCGCCGCCCCCGGCACACACCGTGCAGAAAACTGCGATGCCTTTACCCAAAGCACCCGCCGTTGCACCCGCCGTGCGTGGGATGTGTTTTTAAACGTGCGTAACAACATGGATGCCTTTAACACCCAACAGGTGCGCGCCCGCATAGAAGCCGATAGCGACAGCGCCGCCAGCGAGATGTTTGACCTACTAAAAACCCAAACCGGCCTAAGCCAAGGCACGTTGCTTGGCGACCGTATTGAATGCACCACCACCCTGGCCGCCATTCAGCTTATTATTAAACGCCCTGATTTTAAGCTGCTTGACGCTATTGCCATTTAGCCCTTGGCCAAGCGGTAAATTAGGCCATGGTAACCATGGCCATGTGCCACGGCAGTGGGCGCAAGGCCAGTTGTAGCGAGCCACCATACTGCTTGGCCACGCTTAGCATGGCCTGCCACGGCAGTGGCGGGGCCACAGGCACCATTTGCAGCAAACGGTGGGTGTGTTTGCCACCAGGCAAGGCGTGTAACAAACCGCCCACCACAGGGCGATAAGCCGACATAATCAAAGCGCCACTGGGGCGCAACACGCGGCGACATTCCGTTACCAAGGCAGGCCAATCTTGGGCGCTAAGGGGGGCTTGGCCCATGTTGGGCATCACAATCACATCAGCACTATCAGTCGCCATGGGTAAAGTAGGCAGTGGGGCGTGTTCAAAGCCTAGGCGGCAGTGGATAGCTTCTTCCGTCACGCGCACCACGTCGGCATCGGTATCCGTTACCGTTATACCGGCAAAGGGCAGTAAAAACCCTAACCGGCGGGCTAAATCCGCCTGCTGGCACCCACCAATATGAATAATATGTTTAGGCTCCGCTGGCAATTGTTCAAAACACAGTTGCAGGGCGGTATAAAACCCACCCGCCAATTGACGGGCTAACCATGGGTTGGCCGGGTCGGCTTCTGGCGGGGTATCGTAAGGCAACGGTTCTGGCGAATTAACTGCCGCCATCACCCGTTTCATGGCTTCCGTGGTGGCCTCTGGGGGCATCACCCATTCAGACAAACCGTTACTGCCACTGCCAATGCCGCAGGCCGTGCCACAATTAGGCTGAGCAGAGGGTTGTTCTGCGGGGGGTGTGGTTGGTTTAGTTAGCGTTGGCGCAGGCACCGTCAGGCTCCTTGGTGGGGGATATTGCTACCCCATCATACCCAATACCTAGCCTGCCTCAAACAACGGGGGCGAATTGATAAAAAAGCCGGCCCTACCGCCAAGCCCACACGCGCACCCCTCGCCGCTGAAACACCAAGGTGGAACCCCTCGGTAGCCCGGCGGGCAGCATCACATCGGATGCACTACCCATAGTGCTGGCCGCCCCACCACCGGCTTTTTCGCTAGGTGAGAACCAACAATAATAATGGCCCAACTGCCGAACCCCTTCCGCCAGGTTAGCATCAAGGGCCGGCAAGGCCTTTACCACAGGCACCGCGGCATACAAGCCCAGTAAATCCGCCGTATTACTAAACCAAACCTGCCCCGTGGCCGCCCCCGCTGGCAGCGTTCGGTGGCGCCAATTAACCAGCGCTTCCAATACCGCCATATCACTAGGCAAGGCCGTCATCACAGAATCATACGGTTTAGCAAACCCATTGTGGGCATGGTAAAAAGGCTGCCTCGCATAAGCGGTTAGGCCATTAACCCCCACACTAACCACCGGCAACAGGGTCACCGTTTGTAGCACCACCAACAAGGTAGCGGCATTAATCAGCATTTTGCCAATGGGTTGCAGTTGTACTTCTTTAAGGCCTAGGGCCACCCAATGCAGGCCGGTTAAGGTACACAGCCCTGTAAAGGGCAGCACCACTGGGTGGGCCAGTATATCCACCTGGCCGGTAGCCAAGGCCAGCAATACCAATAACAGCACTACCCCCCCCGCCACGCCAGAAAATTGACTAAGCCCCACCAAGGCACCAAACACAATACCCAGTAACGACACCCACCGCACCAAGCCTACGGCCCCCCAAGCCCACTGGCTAATAGCAAACTGGGGCGCCAGCCACGGGCCAATAATAGGGATGTTGGCTACCGCAATGCTGCCCCACAGGCCTTGGGCACTATGGGCAGCTATCCAATCCAGGGCGGTATCTACAGGGGTGGTAAACACCCCGCCACCGGCCAAGTAATGTTGCTCTGGGAAGAGGTAATTCGCCGCCATTTGCCAACTTGCCGCATGGCGAGAGACAAACCACAAAAACCACGGCAGCAAGGCTACGGCCATGCCAATAACCGCGTTACTGCCCCGCTTTACCCCCAGTTTAACGTAGCCCACCAGCACAAAGGCCAGCATAAGCACCAACCCCACCATCGGAAACGCCAACACACTGGCCACGCACCAAACGGCACAATGCAGCACGTGGGCAGGCTTAATTTTATCGCCAGTTTTGGCAAAATATTTATCCGTAACCCACAAGGCCATTAGCACACACACCAGGGCCAACATTTCTGGGCCAGGCACCTTAGCTGCCCCCCACACAGATGGCCACAGGGTAAACCAGCTAGCCAGTAACAACGCACGGGCCCCCTTTAACCGAACCCGCGTAAACATAAACACCAGCAGTATGCCCACCAGGTACAGGCCCAACTGAACCCCCATAATTACAGGCATAGCGGCTGCCCAGGTGGCATGGCCTGTGGCCTGCATTAACGCCGCCACCAATAGCGGGTACAAGGGGGGCGTATCTGCCACGGATTGGGCCAGTATAGGGTTGGCCACCAAGGTAAATCCATGGCCTTGGGCAAGCTCTTGCGCAACGGATAAATAATGTTCGCTGGCCAGCCAGGCACTGGCTTGGGGGGGGATGGGGGCAAACTGCCACAAGGCAAAGGCCACCGCAAATAACACCAACAATACCACCCACTGCATTAGCCAGCTTTCGCTCCAATGGGGGGCCTTAATAACTACGCTGCCAGACACAACACCACCGCTCCAACGCTACACAGCCGTGCTGTATCATCAGCAGCTGCCATACTCTATGCATTGGCATTATAGACCGATTGGCCAGACACCGAAACTACCCTGCGCATTTACCCGCTATTACGAGACAGGCACCGGCGGTGCGGCATTCTCTGCCGAGCGAACCTGCATTACCACCCGGTTTTGGGGTGTTTCTGGCCCGCCAATAGAGGGAACTGGGGCAGATAATCCGTTGGGTACCGCTCGACGAACACGTCGGCGTTGCTGTTGTTGGGGCACCGTTTGTACCGCCGCTGGCGCTACAGAACGAGCCAGTTGAGGCGCAGCAACAACCTGTTGAGGCATTGGCTTGCCTTGCACCGCGGCAATATACTGGGCCGGGTGTACAGGGGGGTGCTGGTTTAAAAAGGCCAGGTAATCCGCCGGGTTGGTGTACTGGCGGTTTACAATGGTTTCAAAGTGCAAGTGGGGGCCTGTAGAACGGCCTGTGGTACCTACCTGGGCAATAGTTTGGCCACTGTATACCGTTTGGCCGCGCTTTACTAAAATTTTGCTAGCATGGGCATACAAGGTGTGGAAAAAAGGATGATGTTGCACCACCACCACGTTGCCGTAGCCGCCTTTTTTACCGGCAAATACCACCACACCCGCTTGGGGCACCACAATATCAGAGCCGCTGGGGGCCGCAATATCCATGCCACTATGCAAGCGCTTACGGCCATTCATTGGGTCGGTTCGGTAGCCAAATTTAGACGATAGCGACGCATTTTTAACCGGCGTAAACAGGTAAGGTAAATCTGGCGAATGCCATGGCGAGAGGGCAGGCTGCCCGGTGTGAGTATTTAAGGTAGAGCTTAGCGGCATGGCTTGTACGGTTAAGCCGCAAATAACCGCTACCACCAACAACACCGTGGTTACGGTATGGCGGATAGCCACCACCTGGGCCACTAACCGCGTGGGTTGGGCACCCGTAAGCTGACGAGCTATTGCTTGCCATAAGCTTAGAAAACAGTTTAAAAGCAGCATACCAACCTACACAAAATTATATGGACAGCGTTGTGATAGTTGCCCCTCATCCGTTGTCACACACTAAAAGATGGGAGGATCACATTAAAGGTTTCGGCACCCAACACGTGGCCTTTAAACGCCTTGCTTCTCTATCCGGTAATGCACAATGGCAGCAAGGGTTTTTAGCTGTGTTGCAATGCTTTTACAATAGACGATTTTCCAGCTATTATTGCCATTTGGTAAGCCTATATCCCTCGCCTGTTGGAGTTGATTTCCTCTAAATGATGTAGGTAAAGTGTCAGTCACCCCTAATCCCAATGGCTCATTTGCCGCTTACTATTATACATACGCCGCCCTAAACACCCCACACCTTACCCCCATGCCTGCTGATAACCCCACCACCCCGTCTACCACACCCACCAACGCCCCTGATGATGTTCGCCCCTGGGGAGCCTACTGGGTGCTGGAAGATGCCCCTACCCACAAGGTAAAACGCTTGCAAGTAACCCCTGGCGAGCGCCTTAGCCTGCAATACCACCACCACCGGCAAGAGTACTGGCTCGTTATCGCTGGGGTAGCCACCGTTACTGTAGACGACCGCACCTGGCAGGCCCCTGTTGGCGAAACAATCCACATCCCCCAAGGGGCCAAGCACCGCCTAGGCAACGAAGACACCGAGCCTGTTGAGATTATTGAAGTACAACTGGGCAGCTACTTTGGCGAAGACGACATTGTGCGCCTGCAAGATGACTACCAACGCAACGCGCCTTAACACATAAGGCCCACATAAACGCCTAGCATTTTGGGGCTTAGTATTTTGGTCCCAGCCCCCGCGGCACCGTGCGGGTAAATATAATTTTAGGCGGTGTTGGCACAGGCACCATTGCCGGTAAGGCCACCACTGGCAGGGGTAAGCGTTTTTCTGCCTGCCTTGCCGGGGCACCGTAAGGCGCCGGGGTTAGTGCCGGTGGAGCGGCGCTAAATTCAACCGGGCGCGGGGCAACGCGTGGCTCAGGGGCAGGCGGCGGCGAGGTTGCCGAAAACACCGGCGTTGGCTCATTGAACGGCGTATCATTCGCACGTTGAATCGGCAGGATAGTCATGGTGGGTTGGCCCGTGGTGTGCACCTTTACCCCCTTTGCCGATAGCGGAAAGCGCTCTTGCAGACGAGAAAAACGGGTTGCCAGGGCGGTAGACGGGGTAGGTTTACCGTACAAGGTGGTTTCTATCCGGCCAATGCGGGCCTCATTGGCCTCTTCTTCATGGCGAAGATGGTACAAACGTTCTTCCATGTAGCCCAAGGCCACGGTGGCATCTTTAGGCAAGGCGGTTAAAGAGTGGGGCTGTAATGTTTCGCTACCTGTTACCGGGTAGGCAATAAGGGCCGGGTTTTGCTGCACCGCGGCCACAATGTGGGTTAGTCGCTCGCCTACCGGCTGGCGCGATAATGCCTGGGGGTCTACCTCATCGCCAAACAAGCTTGCTTCTACCCGTTGCAGACGCTTGCCTAATTTTTGCTTAGCGTACGCCTTGCCGTACAAAGCTGTTTCTATCGTGCCTACCTGCTGGCGCTGCTGCTCTGTTAAGCTGCCCCGCGTATCTGGCGAGAATAGTCGTTCTAAAAACTCTAAGCGCATTTGGGTATGCACTTTATTAGTGGGAGCGCTGGCGGCCTGGGGGTGTTGGTCCACATCTCGGCTAGTGCCCACACTAGAGTGGAACATGGGCGGGTGCAAACTACCATTGGTTGCTGCCGTCGGTGTTGTTGGTTGGGTTGCCGTTTGGGCCACAGTACTCGGTACCAACAGGGCACCCCATAACACGGCAAACAGCACACCACCCACCATAGCGCTAGGCGTTACCCCCTGTAAGCAACCAAAAACCAACCCGCTGCCTACGGGCCAGCGATGTGTTTGCCCATCAAAATGTAACAAGGGATACTGCAAGAGGGGTGCCTGTTTTTGCATCCTGTGATGGATATGCTACATTAACAGCCTTCTGTGGTTGCCTATTCCAAACACTGGCATACCCCTACTGTACCACAGGTTATTGGCCCTAAACGTCACCCTGCCTGCAACCGTCTTCATTTCTTTACGCTATTTGCCGGTTACGGCAACCCCTACACAGCTTTTATTAACCCACTTATTTTTTAAAAGGAGCCCCCGATGGCCGCCAAAACGTTATTACCCAAGCCTGTTGAAACCAAAAACACCTACGAACTGCTGGTGATTTTAAAGCCCGTTGTGGAAACCGATGCCAACAACAGCCCCAGCAAAAGTGTAGAAGACGCCCTTGCCAAAGTTGGCGCCACCGTGGCCAACGTGGATAAAATGGGCCGCCGCCGTTTGCCTTACATGATTGATAAGCAAAAAGACGGCATGATGGTCTCCATCATTGCGGATATTCCTGCCACCGAGCTAGACAACCTACGCCGCGCCTTTAAACTGAATGATGACGTGCTACGGGTAACCATGGTGCAAGTATCTGAGAGTGATATTGAAGCCATCCACAAAAGCGCCCAACTGCGTACCCAAGGCCGTGGCGGCCCACAAGACCGCAACAACAGCCACCGTCGTGGCCCCCGCGATAACAACAACCGCGATAGCCGTGGCCCTCGCCCCGCTGGCAACCGGGATAATGCCCCCGCCCCCGCTGCTGACGCAACCCCAGCCGAAGCCCCTGCTGCTGAATAAGCCTTAAAACGCCCTAACCTCGTTTGGAACTTACCCTTTTATGACCTTTGCTCGCGCCACCCTGTCTGGTACTGTTGCCAGCCAGCCAGAAAAACGCTTTACCCAAAACAACACGGCTGTTACCAGCTTTATGCTAGAAATTACCCCGCCCCCGCGTGGTAATGCCCCTAGCAACCCATACCAGGTAAAAATTACCTGCTGGGCCCGCTTGGCAGAAACCGTTGCTGAAACGGTGCAGCACGGGCAAACCGTACTGGTAGAAGGCCGCCTGCAAGCCGTGACCGAAACCACCCCTGACGGCACCAACAAAAAATCGTTTGAGATTGAAGCGGGGCAAGTTTCTATTGTAACTGGCCAGTTACAGGATGTAGTGGCCGCTGCTGCCATGGGCGGCAACACTGCTGCACCGGCGCCAGCCCAACCACAGCAAGCTGCCCAACCCCAAATGGCCATGGCGGGTAACGCCCCAGCGCCAGCCGCTTCTGCCCAACCGGCCTTTACGGAAGATGACATCCCCTTCTAGATTTACCACTGTTTGTGGTAACGTGTTCCCTCTTTACCCCAATTTATTTAATTGACCTGCTTACTATAAGGAATGGCCCTAATGGCTCGCGAACGTCGCAAAAAAACATGCTATTTCGTTACCAACAACATCCAATTTATTGATTACAAGGATGTGAACCTGTTGAAACGATTCCTCACCGACCGTGGCAAAATTTTACCCCGCCGTATTACCGGCGTTAGTGCTTTTTACCAACGAAAGCTCGCCACGGCCGTTAAACGCGCCCGTTCTGCTGGCCTTATTGCCCCCCTAGTGGCGGATGCGTAAGCGCTTAACAGCCCCTTTCAATAAATTTTAATTAACGCCGATACCGAATAAACCATGGCAACCCTTTGTTGCCCATGGCCATGTTACAGGGTCGGCGTTTTTTAATGGGCGCCTATTCTCCGTCCACCATCGGTTGGAACCTACGGGATTGCTTTGCATCACACACCCTACAACCGTTATACTAACTTACATTCATTAACCATTTTTTAGGGCACCTTTCACTATGGATCACGCACTGTCTACCCTGGTCATGCTTGGCCTCGTCAGCTTACTGATTATTCTGCATGAATTAGGCCATTTTTGGGTGGCCAAAAAATGCGGTATTCGGGTAGAGCGCTTTGGTATGGGCCTGCCCTTTGGCCCCACCCTATGGAGCAAAAAAATTGGCGATACTGAATACTGCCTCCATGCGGCCCTGTTTGGCGGGTATGTGGCTTTTCCGGATGACAACCCAGATAGCGACATTCCGAAAGACAGCCCCGAGCGTTTTGAAAACGCCGGTTGGTGGGAGCGATTTGCCGTTGCCATTGCAGGCATTGTCGTCAACGCTATTGTAGGCGTTGCCCTAATGTTTAGCGTGGCCATGGTATGGGGCATGCCCGGCATAGAAGGCATTAAGATTATGGGCCTGGTAGAAAACATGACCCTGGCCCAAGACGCTGGCCTTCAGGCTGGCGATACCATTGTGGCGGTGGATAACCAACGCCTAAGCGAGCAACCACCCCACCAGCGCATGGCTTTGGTGCTAGATACCATTAAGCAACACGCCAGCATGGCCCTACCCCTAACCGTGGAACGCGCCGTAAGCACCGTGCCTGATGATGCCACCGTAGAACCCGGCGAAGCGTTACCCAAAGACCAACAAGCGGTCAGCGCCTTTGATAAAGGTGCTGAAGAAGCTTTAACCCAAGAAATTGACCTGGTGGCCACCCCCAACGCCAAAGGCATGCTAGGCATTAAGCTAGCCCCCACCGGTGGCGCCACCACCACCTACAGCAACCCCCTCGTCGCCCTTAACGATTCCGTCTCCTTTTTAGGCGGCTTTGTGGTGCAAAACTTTCAGGCATTGGGCGGGCTAATTACCGGCCAAGTAAGCGGAGACCAACTCTCGGGCCCCATTCGTATCATCGAACAAGGCGGTAAGGTTATCCACGACCAAGGCATCCAAAACGGCTTGGTTATTGCCGCCATTTTAAGCGTTATTTTAGCGGTAATGAATTTACTGCCCATACCAGCGCTGGATGGCGGGCACCTGCTCTTCCTCTTTATCGAAGCCCTGAAAGGCTCGCCCGTTAATAAACGCTTCCAAGAGACGGTCACCCAACTTGGGTTTGCAGTACTGCTACTGCTAATGGGCTTTGTGTTTGCCAACGATATCTGGCAACTCATCGTCCACTAAAGCCAGCTACAAGCAGGCTTATACCAGCGCAAGTTGTCGTTCAAAGGCATCGCTGGTGGGTATGCCTGCAATGGTACCTGCCTGCTGGCATTTAAGCCCAGCCACCGTATTGGCCCATTTAGCGCACAGGGTGAGGGGTTGTTTACTCAGCATGCCTGCCAAAAAACCCGCATTAAACACATCGCCAGCACCAATGGTATTTTGGATCGCGCCGCGTACTTCCAACGCTGGGATATGCTGTGCTTGACGCTTAAAGCCAAGGTAACAGCCGCCCTTGCCAGCCTTTAATACCACCAATTTTGCCCCATACACATGGAACATATCCATACAACGGTAGGGGTCTTCCAGCCCCAGCAGCGCCATTGTATCGTCTGGCATGGAAGGCAACACCACATCCACCAGTGGCAATACCTGTTTTAACGCGTCCAGGGCATCGCTGGGTTGGGCCCACAGGGCTGGGCGATAGTTAGGATCCAACACCGTGGTTATGCCGCGCTTACGAGCGTCAGTAAACACCTTACGGATAACCTGCTGCATACTAGGCGATACCCCTAGCCCAATGCCGCTTGCCACCACCATTGCCACATTATCCAACAGATTAGGGGGCACGTGCTTTAACCCCAACTGGCTAGCCGCAGACCCCGAGCGGTAATACCCTACCCGCTGGGTTTGCCAACGCGGAGGATCGTCTGGATTGGGGCTACCTGGCGCCGGGGCCGGGTGGTGCTGTTGGGTGGTCATGCCTTCCGTCGGGGCGCCAACCATGTATAGCCCAGTGATGGTCTCTGGCAATACCGGGCTGTGGGTTAAGCCCACCTGCTGCTTGCGGCATAAATCCATTAACTCATGGCCAAAGGCATCATCCGCCAGGCCGGTTAGTAGCTCTACCTGGATTTGTTTATCCATAATATTAGCCAGGGCACATGCCGTAATAAGGGCATCGCCCCCAAAGGATTTGCTAAAACCGCTGGCTAAATACAACGGCATGTTTTGGCCACCTGTGGCAGTAAGCTCCACCATCGGCTCGCCAATAACCAGCACGGTTTGCTTCGCTTCGGCGTCGGAATAAGAAAGGTCTGTCATACAAGCTCCATGGCATAAAAACGTAAAAACGAACACGGCACCGCTACACCGTCGGCACCGCCATTAACCCACCTTGGTAAGCAGGCTGGGCGCAGCGTGTGTAATGGCCAAGCAACCCGCTGTTGTAATGTTTAGCAGGAGCATGCCACCGGGTTAAACGTTCGGCAAGCACGGTTGTTATTTGTTCTGGGCTTAGGTCGGTATTATCTGCCGTGCCCACCACGTTTAAGGTGCCCGCGTCCAAATCAAAGGACACTGTATCGCCGGTTTGAACAACCGCCAGCGGGCCGCCATGGGCAGCTTCTGGGCATACGTGGCCAATAACCGGGCCGCGGCTAGCACCGCTAAATCGGCCATCCGTTATTAGCGCCACCGTGGTAGCCAATTTGGGATGAGATGCAATAGCCTCTGTGACATAAAATTGTTCTGGCATACCGTTGGCTGCCGGGCCTTCGTACCGAATAACCACCGCATCGCCAGGCACAATCGCATCGCTTAAAATCGCCTCTAGGGCATCGCTAGATTTTTCAAATACTTTTACCGTACCGGTAAACTGGCGCAAGTTTTCAGGTATCGCCGAGGTTTTAATAACGGCACCTTGCGGGGCAATATTGCCAAACAACACCTGCAACGCGCCTTTCTCTCGGAAAGGAGTCTGTCGTGGCGCAATAATATCTTCTACCGTGGCTTGGTAATTAGCCAGCAATAATGGTTGGCGCTCAAACCAGCCATCGTCGTCTAAGGCGTCTAAATTTTCGCCTAGCGTGCGGCCGGTTACCGTCATCACGGTAGTATCAATATCGTGGCGTAATTCTTTTAAAATGCGGTACACCCCACCGGCGTACCAAATCATGTTGGCGTTTAAGCGCCCGCTGGGTTTAACGTTTAGCAAAAAGGGGATGTGTTGATTAATCTCATTAACGCGCTGGTAGCTAAAGTCTAATTCGGCCACTTGGGCAATGGCAGCCAAGTGCAGCAGGGCATTGGTACTGCCCCCTGTGGCCGCATGCAACATAAGCGCATTATCTAACGCCGCTTGGGTCACAATATCGCGCGGGCACAAGTTAGATTGAATTAAGTTTAGTAGCTGCTGGCCCGATTTTCTGGCGCTGTTTTGTAGGGCGTGCAAATGGGCCGGTACCAATGCGCCATTAGGCAAGGCCATGCCCAACCCTTCTGCCAATAACTGCATGGTACTAGCCGTACCAAAAAAGGCGCAGGCCCCCACACTGGGGCAGGCGGATATTTGCTGGTGCCTAAATTCAGGTTCGCCTAACTTGCCGCGCCGACGTTCGGCAGCAGCGGTGCCAATGCCTTCTAGTGTTAGCCCATCGGGGCCACTATCCATCAATCCGCCGGGCACCACAATGCTAGGCACGTTTAACCGCAAGGCCGCCAGCAGGTGTGCTGGCACCGCTTTATCACCGCTGGATAGAAAACAAATGCCATCAAAATGGCCGCCCTGCAAATGCATTTCAGTCGCCATTAGCATCACTTCTCGCGAGGCCAACGAGTAATCCATGCCCACGGTACCTTGGGCTATGCCATCGCAAATATCGGTACAGCTATAGGTGGCACTAATACCGCCTGCTACCAGCACACCCTTGGCCACACTTTGGGCCACCTTATCTAAATGCACTGAGCTAGGATGAGAATCGCCTTGAGCCGATTCGATAAGGACCCACGGCTTATGGGTATCTTCTTCGCTCCAGCCACAGCCCATGCGCAAGGCATCGGCTTCTGGGGCTTGTTTTCGGCGCTGGGTGCTGCGTAGTTCTGCCATGGCCAATTAGGCGTCCGTATCATAAACCGTAACAGCGGCTTTATCTCTAAAAAATTGGGCTTCTTTAGCGCGGTTTTGCAAGGTTTCTCCATCACGCTCTGCCAACACATCGGATGAAACTAGCGCACTGCCTAGGCCAACCGCAACAGCGCCAGCATCTAGGTAATCGTTGATGTCGTCTAGTTCTATGCCGCCAGTAGGTAATAGTTTAGCGGTATTAAAGGGCCCCATTAGCGTTTTTAGGCCGCTAACCCCGCCCATGGCTTTGGCAGGAAACCATTTAATAACCGGCACACCCAGCAAGCACGCTCGGTACAGTTCGGTAGGGGTAGCCACAGCCGGAATATACGCCCCACCATTGGCTAAAATATCGCAGGCCAGGGTTTCGTTTAGCATGGGGCTAACAAACCATTGGGCGCCTGCCTGTTGAGCCTCTTGGTATTGTTCCCAGCTTAAAATAGTACCCGCCCCCACGCTAACCTTGGGGTATCGCTGCACCAAGGCATCGACTACCATGGCCGCATTGGGCACCGTCCAGCCAATTTCTATCACCGTTAGGCCTGCCTCAATAAGTTGCTCGGCGGCCCATAACGCATCGGGGCCATTGCTAGCACGAACAACAGGCACCAATTTTTCGGCACAAAGCCGAGTGATCGATTCAGGGATATCAGGTTTGGCGACGGTGGATAATGTCATGGACAGCGCTGGCTTTCTTTTAGGTAATAAAGGGTTAGAAAAATTCTATGATTGCTTCGCTAGTTTAAAATAAGGGGCGAATAATCACACGCGCCGGGGCACCATCGCCAGTTTCATCAAAGGCTAAACGCAGGGGCAGGCAGCATAAATCATACATACCGGGCGATAGTTTGCCTAAGTATAACCCTTCTACAATGCGCACCCCAGCCCCAAGCAGGGCGTGGTGTGTGGGGGCACCTTGGGCAGCATCGCCATAGGCTTCTACCGATAAATAATCGGCGCCCACTAAGGTAACACCGTTAGCCACCAACCATTGGGCGGCTTTGGGGCAAATGGCCACAAAACGGGTATTAAAGGGCTGGCAATACCAAGGCTGTGCCGAATTACTGGTTTTAAACAGCACCCGTGTTATACCGGCGGCTAATGCGTCGGTTAGTGGCGCGTGGTTTTCTAACACTTCTACCGTAATTAACGCTTCGGCAGCAGGGATGTCTACAACGACACACGGCCCTAACCAACCGGTTAGGGGCATCGCTTCTAGCTGTTGGCCGCCTTTAATAAAATGGGCCGGGCTATCCACATGGGTGCCGGTATGGGCGCCCATAGCTAACCGAGATACCGTGGCATCATCGCCATTATTTAGGTGCATGGCCGCCGTGCACCCTACCGGGGGGTCGCCGGGCCATACGGGCAAACTGGAGGTGATGGGCACGCTAATATCGACCCACTGGCTGGCAGCCTGCGTGGCGATGTTAATAACGTCTGGGGCAGCTGTAGTCATCATAAACGCGCTTTACGATACAGGCGCAGACAGCGGTGTGGATTGCACCGATAAGGCCAGCGCTTCCGCTTTAACATCGGCAAACACCGGGCTGCTTAAATACCGCTCGCCAAAACTGGGGATAATAACCACAATGCGTTTATCGGTAAATTCTGGGCGTTTAGCTAGGCGCACCGCTGCCGTAACCGCCGCACCACTAGATACCCCACACAGCAGGCCTTCTTCTTTGGCCAAGCGTCGCGTCATGGCCATGGCATCCTCGCTATTAACTTGGATAACCTCGTCAATCACGCTGGTATCCAAAACATCGGGCACAAAGCCTGCGCCAATGCCTTGTATGGCATGGGGGCCCGGTTGGCCGCCACTTAAAACAGGGCTTTCGCAGGGTTCTACCGCTACACACCAAGTACTGGGCTGTTTACGCTTTAAATACCGGCTAGTGCCCGTAATGGTACCACCGGTGCCCACGCCGGCCACAAAGGCAGCGATATCGCCGGCCGTATCCATCCAAATTTCTGGGCCGGTGGTGCTTTCGTGAATCGCCGGATTATCTGGGTTGGCAAACTGCTGAAGCATAACCGCATTATCAGTAGCGCTTAGCAATTCTTCTGCCTTGACCACAGCACCCTTCATGCCTTCTGGGCCGGGGGTTAGCACTAAGGTGGCACCAAAGGCGAGTAATACCATGCGGCGCTCTAGGCTCATGGTTTCTGGCATGGTTAGTATTAATGTATAACCACGGGCAGCCGCCATGCAGGCCAAGCCAATACCCGTATTACCACTGGTGGGCTCAATTAGGGTGGTGGTGCCGGGGGTAATATCGCCGCGTTGCTCGGCGGCTAATATCATGTGCATGCCAATGCGGTCTTTAACGCTGCTGCACGGCTGCATACTTTCTAACTTAGCCAGCACCGTGCCCCCGCAGCCAGCGGTAACCTTGTTGAGTTTAACCAAAGGGGTGTTGCCCACTAACTGGGTAATATCTGCTGCCAGAACCATACTATTCCTAACCGTTACCAACCATACTAAAAGGTACCACCAGTCTACCGCAGGGGTTGGCCCACCTCAAACCGGAACTCGACCAAACCCTAGCCGTCCCTCACATTGTATGTCTCGCCTATAATACCCGTATGCTTTTTACTAATGCCGCTCGCCGATACCTTTGCACTGCCGTTACCCTTAGCGGCTTACTGGCTATGGGCGTGCTTGGCACAACCCAGGCCCAATCCTTAGACACAGACCCCACCGTAAACCCCGCCGCCACCACCACACCAACGGCACCGGCAGCCGCCCCCGAACGCACCCCTTTTAAGCTACGGGCCACCGAAAGCTACACCCTACCCAAAGACATGTACGGCCAGTGGACGGTTATTGCCACCCTAATGAAAACCAACATGCCCCAAAACATCAGCCAGCGGGTATACGATGTGTGGGAACTCAACCAATCTTCTGACAAAGTATCCTTAAGCAACCCAAATACCGGCGCCTTTGCCACCATTACGGTGGACCAAGTGGAAGGCAACACCGCCACCTTTCACCATCGCGTGGTGATGAAGCCCGGCCGCCAATACCTGGTGGAGCGCCCCACCGTGAGTGTAAACGGCAACCAAATGGCGGGCACCACCACCCACACCTATGTATTAACCGACCGCAACGGCCAGGTTAAAAAGGTATACACGGCCCTGTTTAAAATTAACGCCCAACGGCTGGGCAAAAGCCGCGTGGCCTTTGGCCAAATGAACAGCCCAGATTTAGAGATTGAAGACATCCAACCCATCAGCCCAGGAGCACGCGGGCAGGCAACATCCAGCCCAGAGACTGTGGATTCATCTTTATTTGAAGTGCCTTAAACAGAACGGAGCTTAGGATAACACCACCCCTTGCATCCCTTAATTACACAAGGGCGAGTTCTGGTTCGGCAACAGGCTGGTGGTATTGCACCGCCCAACGAGATAAAGGCTGTATGGCATGGGCCAAGGCAATGCCTTTTTCTGTCAGGGTATATTCTACTTTGGGTGGCTTTTGGGCAAAGGCCTGCCGATGGATAAGGCCGTCTTTTTCTAACTGTTTTAACCGGATAGACAAAGTGCGCGGCGAAATACCGGGGATACCTTGCTCTAGCCCTAAAAAGCGCATGGCGTTGTTTTGGTAAATCCGCTCAATAATAGCCAGGGTGTACTTATCCCCCATCATGCCCAAGGCCGTATCTATCGCCAATGGCACAGCAGCTTTTTTAGCCGTAGTTTTTGGGGCAACCGATGAAGAACGCGCAGCCATATGTCCCATTCCTTAAAAAATTATATCAGCATATATATACTTATACTCCATTGTACCCATGCTTTTTATTTCTGACAACCGCCAACTGACCGAATACTTGCAATACGTTACGTTTGTATAGTAACACCGCCTTACCTAGGCAATGCTACTTTATTTACCGCATTAAAAGGTGTCGTCGTAATCGTCGTACACTTCAATGGCTTCTTCCACCGGGTGGGCTGCCACAGGCGATACGGTTTTAGCCACCAGCGGCTGAGACAAACTGGCCCCATCCGGCAGGCGGGTGCCCTTAATGTCATCTGGCCGATACAACGACGATGCCGATGCTTGGGCCGCCTTACGAGGCGCAGGCCCAAGCAAGGTATCCAGCACGTTACGTTGGGTTACCGCATCCGAATCTGGCTGGTGCACATTAGCCTCCTTGTTGGCTACCGTTTTAGCCGGTGGGGCTGGCTGGCGGCGCAACTGCTTTAGTCGTTCTACGGCCTGAGGGGCACTGGCAGAAAGCTTGGTGCTAAACCGTGGCGAGGGTGCTGGTGCTGGGCTAGGCCGCCCGCCCTGTTGATGGGGCACCTGGCTATGGATATCTGGCGAAAACGAGGGCGGTCCACTAGGCGGCAGGCTTGGGGATGACGGAGCAGCCCACTGGGCGGTTTCTTGTTGTACTAGCTGCTGTACGGCATGTTGATACGCCGTGGCCGCTGTAGCAGGTGGGTTACCCGTACTAGGCGCCGCCCACTGAGCTGATTGCCCCACACTGGGTGCATACTTACGCAACAATTGGCCAAGCCGTGTTCCGCCGGATTGGCGCTGCAAGGGGGCAGGTTCCGCGATGGGGGCAGCGGGCTGGGGCGCAGGCGCCCACCCTGCAGGGGTGGGTGGCGGGTATTGTGGCTGTTGCTGAAGTTGAGGGGGAGAAAGTTCTGTGGCAGCTGGGGCTGGCTGGTTTAACATAGCCAGCGATTCTTCCACAATTTGGGGGTATTGGCGTAGCCATTGGGCACTGGGGTGGCGCATTGGCATATCCGACGGTTGGCACACCCACTGATGAGTCATCGCCGCCGAAGGAGTCGCCGTATCGCCATAGGGTTGCCACGGGTGCCCACCGCCCTGGCTGTGTGCCTGGCCGTTATACCCATAAGGGGCGTCCATCACCTCGGTTTTGGCAAATTCTGCCAGTAATACCGAGCCCAAGCGGCTATTAGCCACCAAAAAGTATCTATCCCAAATGGTAACCAGCTCCACTCCATCATGCCGATTAAGCTGGAAGCGTTTCACCACCGTCATAGGCATAGCGGCATTCATCTCTGCTGGCAAAGGGGCCAACGGGTCGCCTAGCCCGGTAGGCAAAGGGTCGGGGGCCACCGATGAACCCGCAGGCACGCCAGTTGTTGGGTGGGGTGGCATGGATTGGGGTGGCTCAACATACGGGTATTGTGCAACCGGCTGCTGGTTCTGTGGCGAAGCCTGATGCAATGTAGAGGGCTTGTAGGCGCTATTGTTCATGCGCTGCTGTACAGAAGGCAACCGCAGCACCCATGGCAGCCCCCACCGAAAAAACACCAACAAAAGCACCATTACCACCACAAAGCCAATGGCGACCCGCACCATCGCCGCCTGGGTAATCACAGGGGCAGTTCTGGCAAACAGGGTTTCTAACGGGGTGGAATCCACTACAGGGCCAGTATTCTCTAATACATCTGGCGATACAGGTATACCCTCACCCGTTGTATCCACATCCACCTTATCTAATAACAGGCCTACATCATCGCTACCAGGGTTCGCAGGCTCGTCATCCACAGTATCGTAAGGTTGGGTATCAATGGCATAAGGGGTTAATTCGCCATTGGCATGCAGCACCAGTTCATTGGTATCGGCCGGTTGGGCCCACACCGTGCCCATACACGCCAACACCACCACACACCATGCCAACAACACACTTAAAACGTGTCGTGGATGGGGTAAAGTCGGATTCAATTGAGATAACTGGCTGGGTTGCATCAGTATCAACATACGATCAGATAATCACGGTCTATCATAAGACAAACACCTGAACACAAGGCAAAATTGCCTAATACACCGCCATCATTAATCGGTTTCTGGCCCAGCAAGCACCGCATCCTCGCCGCCAAGGGGTGTTACCCACACCTGCCCCATGGATACATAATATTCCACGTTGCGGGCACGGTTCTCGCCAACCGCCTCTGCCGTTACTAACGCATGGTGGCTTTGCAGCCAACGGTGGGCCGCTTCCACATTACGAGACCCAATATTAAGGGCATTATTACCCCCGCCAAAAGCGAACAACTGGGCACCACCGGCTAAAAACACTTGCATTTCGCTAATACTGGCTACCGCAATCTCTTTTTGCTGGGCCAGGGCGAGTAATTCGGTTTCCATCGTTTGTAAGGCGGTATCCACGGCCAGCATACCGCTATTTTCTGTACTGCTTTGGGGCAACTGCACGTGGGCTATCGCCCCCATGCCGTCCCCTTCATCCGCGCCGTTAAAATGCACCACCATTACCAACCCGGCGGAAACACGCTCGGCACGAAACACCTGATACGCAGATTGAGACAATTGCCATTGCCCAGGGGCAACCGCAATAACATTTTTTGGCGTGGTAGGCTTTTTAGGCATAACGCTTCGGCTTAGGCACCTTCTTTTTCTAAAAAGGAAAGCATGTCATCCACTTGGGGGTGCAGGGCAATTAGCCCGGCCATCAGGCCTTCCATCCCGGCATCGGTTTGGCTTTCTGGCAGTAAGCGAAGGGCGGCTTCATCCAGCAGGTACATCAAGCCATCTACCCCAATACCAATACCATTCATCCGCACAAAGGCATCGCCTAAGTGCACCGCCGCCACCACCGGGAAGTGTTGCTTCCGAAAGGGGTCGCTGGTGGGCATGGCGCTGGGTTCGGTTTTGTAGCGTATGGATTTAACCAACATATCCGGCAGACCCCACACTTTGGCCATGTAATGGCCTGCCTCTAAATGGCTAACGCCCAAAATCTCTTTTTCCGCTTGGGGGAAGCTAATTTGCCGTTCCATAGCCACGTGCTCAATATCACCATAGGCATCGCCCACGTAATCGCCAAGTAGCACCTTGCCAATATCGCGCAAAATGGCCCCAGTAAAGGCTTGCTCGCCATCCACAGGCTCATCGCCTCGCATGCGGCCTGCCAAGTAGCGGCTGTACAGGGCACCTGTTAAGGCATTGCGGAACAACTGGCCTTTTTCTAGCCCGTAGCCACTCACATCCTTATCCAAGGATACTTTGGCCAAGATAGCATACACCATGCTCACCAGGGCATTGGTGCCCAGCATGGCCACCGCCTCTTTTACGGTGGTGATTTCTCGCTTTAGGCCATATGCCGCGCTGTTACAGAGCCGTAGCACCTGGGCCGTCATGCGGCTATCCATTTTAATAACCGTGGCCAGGGCTTCTGCATTAACATTAGGGCTATGCAGCAAGCGGTTTAGCTGAATGGCCACCTCGGGGGGGCGTTCCATTTTTTCGGCCAACGTTTTTAAGTCAGCCAAGGATAAGGGCTTAAGTCCGTTCATATGGCACATTACTCTATCGTGTTGCGCATTACTGCATCATAATCGTTATTATAGCTATTGTACGATTAATCTTCTGGTTTGCGGGCATCCGTAACACCAACATCCGCCAAACAAGCCAGAAACCGGCAACAATCTTACTCCCGCCGTACCCCTATTTAGCCAATTATAAAAGCCCATATATTACGTTTCGTATAGCAATCCGGGGTTTGGGGTTTTCAAAACCGGTAGGCACACCGCATAATAGGGCGGAGTAATGAGCAACACACTGATAAGTACGGTAGGTTGCGGTACAACGTTCCAGCATATAAACCTTGGTAATACGGCTGGTTTTTACCAAAATGGTTGTTTGATAGAGTGGCACAGTTGAACATGTTTTCTCAAACCCCGTCTAACCCTTCCTCTGGTAGCGACAAAAACGCGCCCAGAAACAAGGATATTTTTGCCCCACCACCGGAAGAAGCCACCCCCTTCACCGCATCTTCAGTAACAGGACCCGTTTCCATGAATGACCCACAACAGCAGCTACCCCAGCACTTAATGGCCAATATTAAAGTGGTTGGCGTTGGCGGCGGTGGCGGTAACGCCGTAAACCGCATGATTGCCCACGGCATGAACGGCATTGAGTTTTGGGTGATGAATACTGACCAGCAAGTACTGGATATGGCAGCCACCCCTAACCGCTTGCAACTGGGCCAAAAAATTACCCGCGGGCTAGGCGCCGGTGGTAACCCTGCCGTTGGCCAAAAAGCCGCAGAAGAAAGCCGTGACGATATTATGGCTGCCCTAGAAGGCGCCGATATGGTGTTTATTACCGCCGGTATGGGCGGTGGTACCGGCACCGGAGCCGCCGCCGTTGTGGCCGATATTGCCCGTGACTTAGGCGCCCTAACCGTAGGGATTGTAACCAAGCCCTTTACCTTTGAAGGCCGCCGCCGCCAACAACAAGCTGGCCAAGGCTTAGAAGCCATTAGCGAAGCCGTGGATACCTTAATTGTGATTCCGAACGATAAGCTGCTGGAAGTGGTGGAACGCCGCACCAGCATGCAGGAATCTTTCCGCATTGCCGATGACGTGCTGATGCGCGGTGTGCAAGGGATTAGCGATATTATTACCGTGCCCGGCTTAATTAACGTGGATTTTGCGGATGTTAAAACCGTGATGAACCAAGCCGGCAGCGCCATTATGGGCGTAGGCCGTGCCACTGGCGAAGGCCGTGCCATGGAAGCGGCCCACATGGCCATGAATTCACCATTGCTCGAAACCAGCATCGAAGGCGCCAGCGGCGTTATCTTTAACGTAACGGGTGGCCCAGATATGACCCTACACGAAGTAAACGAAGCCGCCGAAGTGGTTTACGAATGTGTGGATAAAGATGCCAACATCATCTTTGGTAGTGTAATTGATGAACGTTTACAGGGCGAGTTGCAAATTACCGTTATTGCCACGGGCTTCCAACTAAAGCACCAGCAACAACTGGCCATGCAACGCGGTATTGGGGTACAAACCCCCTTTGACCCTGCCAACAGCTTGCAACCTCAAGGTGGCGGGCTTGGCCTAGAGCAACGCCTAGAACGCATTGGCGGGTATTCCCCCACCAGCGCACCGGCGCCAGCCCCTATGCCGATGTCTAGCGCAGACCCTCGCACCGCCATGATGCCCCCTAAAATTAACGGTACTGCTAGCAAAACCAGCCGTGTGGCCATGGGTGCGCTGAAAGAAGAAAATAAAAACTTGTCCGAAAAAGCCCGTGGCTTGCTCGACTTACCTGATTTTCTTCGCCCTAGATAACAGTCGACCCACACAATTGCAATGACTCTTTTTTCTGACGATTTACCATACTTCACCCCCTTGACGTTGACCGCCGAGGGGGTGTTGGCTATGGACCAACGCTTGCTCCCTGCCAACGAAACCTGGCTAACCCTAACCACCGTGCCTGCAATGGTGGATGCAATTGCCACCATGGTGGTACGCGGTGCCCCCACCATTGGCATGGCGGCCGCCTACGGCATGGTACTGTGCATACGAAATCACACGCCTGAACCCAATAACGCGCCCCCTAGTAAGGGGTTTTGGCAACAGTGGGGCATGGATTTAGCCACCTTAAACGCCAGCCGCCCTACCGCTGTAAACCTGGCGTGGGCGCTTACGCAAATGAATACCCAAGCCAAACAGCTTGCCCACCGGCCTTGGGGCGATTTTTCTGCGGCCATGGAAACCTATGCTGTGGCCTTACACCGCCAAGAGCTGGAAGCATGCCTAGCCATTGGCCGCTATGGCGCCAAGGCCATGGCAGCACACCTCCCTGCTGGGGCTACTATTTTAACCCACTGTAACGCTGGGCCACTGGCCACCGCCGGCTACGGCACCGCCTTAGGGGTTATCCAAGCCGCTTATGACGCCGACCCCACCATACAAGTAATTGCCAGCGAAACCCGCCCCCGCCTGCAAGGCGCCAAGCTTACGGCCTGGGAACTAGCCAAGGCGGGCATACCCGTTACCGTGGTGAGCGATAACATGGTAGCCCACCTGATGCAGCAGGGTCGCATTAATGCCGTGGTAACCGGCGCCGACCGCATTGCCGCCAATGGCGATAGCGCCAACAAAATTGGCACCTATAGCCACGCCCTAGCCGCCCGTGCCCACACCATTCCGTTTTATATTGCCGCCCCCATGTCTACTATAGATAGCACCATGGCCACCGGCGCCGATATCCCTATTGAAGAACGCAGCCACGACGAACTATGGCAGGCCTACGGCGGACCACTAGCCAGTGGCGTTAGCTACCTAAACCCCGCCTTTGACGTTACCCCAGCCCATTTAATTACCGGCATCATCACCCAACACGGGGTAACCAACCCGCAGCAATCCAATCAGCCTTTTTCGGCCTGGTTATCAGGTTCTTCTACCGGCGAGTTACTAGCAGAAACAGCTACTTGTACCGTATAAACGGCCGCACTGGTGCTGGCCACCAAGGTTTCTGGGTTTGTCCACACTGGTGATTTAGGGCAGCGCAATATGGTTAAACGCTGTTTGGCCCGAGTTAAGGCCACATAAAATAAACGGCGAGTTTCTTCCGCTTGGCGCGGGCTACGCCAAATCGTATCCACCAAGTGCTTTTTAAGGGTGGTTAATTGGGTTTTGCTGTGCCAATAACGGTGGTGCTTTCGCCAAAACAAGCCAAACCCATTGCTCGTATTATCCTTTTGGGTGGCCTCGCCAGTGGTAAACCGAGGCTCCATATCAATCAGGCCTTCGCCGCCGCGCTTTCTAAATAAATCCACGGCAGAAACAAACACCACCGGGTATTCTAACCCCTTGGCCGCATGCATGGTTAAGATGGTTACTGCCTCATCCGTCGGCGGGGGCGGGGTTGGCAAACCCATGCCATCCTCTCGGCACTGGGTAAAGGTGGCCACCCATTGCCGCAAGGTAAACCGCTTATACGGTAACGAGACCTGCAAGGCGGTTACCCAGTCTCGCCAAATGCTTATCGCCTCTGGCACACACTCTGCTGGCCACACGCCAAGCGTTTCTGCCAACGCCAACACCTGGGGCAACCAATCGCCGTGGGTTAATTCTATTCGGGCCGCCAACACTGTTTCTACCAAGCCCACCACGGCCGTGCGCAGGGGCACGGGCCAATGGGGCAGCGTGGTTGTATCGGCAACAGTTTGTAAGGTATGGCGCCAATCGGTACGGGTACTGTTTTTAGGCGACGCATTCACCTGCTGCTGCTCTAGGTTTTTTTTAAGGCGCGCTAACTCTCGTAGTTGGGCATGGTTTAATTTTTCTTGCAACAAGCACACCCAGTCCGCATCACTACTAGGGTTTGATAACACCCCTAGCAAGGCCATTAACTGACGTAAGGCCGGTGTATGCCACAAACTGGCATCGCCTTGTTCTCGGTTGCTGGCCACCCCCACCTGCTGCAAGGCTCGGGCCATGCGCAAACCTGCTGCATGGCTACGGGCCAATATTGCCACATCGCGCAAAGGCACCTTCTCGTCATCGCGCAACTGACGAATTGTACTCGCTATCCAACGCGCTTCCGCTTGCTGGTAATCCGCCATAACCGGCTCTGGCGCATCGTTGTCTTCCGCATCATCGGCACTGTCATCTACCTGCGGTATTAAAAGCACATGCTGAACGGCCATTGCTTCTGTTTTAGAGGTGGTTAGCGCCACCGGGTTAGGCATGGCAAGTTGATTGGCAGCGCCATTAGCCACGGCCAAAATAGACGGGCTGCTGCGATAATTCTCGCTTAAGTGGATACATTGAGGTGCGGGCTGCACACCTTTAAACACATGGGTCATATTTTCTGGCTGGGCATACCGAAAGCCGTAAATCGCCTGCTTAATATCGCCCACCACCATTAAGCCAGGGTGTTGGGGCGGCGTTAATAAGCGCACCAAGGTTAATTGGGAGCCATTCGTATCCTGAAATTCATCCACGACCCGTGTGCAAAACTGCTGGTGGTAGGCTGCCTGCAACTTGGGCGAGCGTTGCAACAATTGGATAGGGTGCAAAATCAGGTCATCAAAATCGCAAGCGCGCGCTACATACAACCGATACTGCAACACAGCATACAGCGCCGCCACCACCGGCACCAAGGCTTGTTCTTCAGCATCAATGTGCAATAGTTGGTGCTGTAACGCCGCGGCAGGCATGCCGGGCACCCAACGTTTGCGGTTAAACTTACCAAAAGGCTCTACCGCTTCGCCCCCCATCATAAACCGAGGGCCTGCCGTACAAGCATCCACCAATTCTTTATCAATAGGCGCCCAATCACTAGGGTCTGCTGTTGGGGTGTTCTTCAGGCGTCTTTCCATTGCTTGGTGGCGCTCGGTGGCCGTGCCGGTGCTTTGCCAACCGGGGGTGGCATACGGCTGCCAATGCTGCTGTATCGCGTGACCATAATCGGTGTAATCATCAAACCCCGCATCCAGTGCCCCTTGCTGAGGCGTGGCCATAATGTGCTGTGTGAAGGCATGGGTTTGCTGCCCCACCGTATGGAAAAACCCTTTTGGGCCCAAGCCAGCACTTTTAATGCGACCAAT
The DNA here is from genome assembly GCA_030429585.1 of bacterium. Lineage (GTDB taxonomy): Bacteria > Cyanobacteriota > Vampirovibrionia > Vampirovibrionales > Vampirovibrionaceae > JAUIEU01. Next base: position 1,356,656 of record JAUIEU010000001.1, read on the forward strand.
TAACTGTAGGGCATCGTCTAACACTTGGTTAATTTGGCGTGGAATAGTGCGTTGCAACACCTTTGGCGACAATACCAAAGGCGATATTTCATCCTGCAAGCCCGCATGGTGCAAGGCATCACTACAATCATCCAAACGCCCTTGCTGACAATCCAACAATAATGCGGCTAAGCATTGTTTTTGCTGGGTTGGTTCCAATACCGTAAACCCTGGCCCCCACCCCATGCTGGCGCCATGGCGCAATAACAATCGCCGCCCCACCCCATGGAAATGGTGAATCCACACGGCATCCCCGTGGGTCATCATCATGGCTTGCAAGGCCTGCCAAGCCGGGTCATCGGTATACATTGCCGCATGGGTAGCAATTAAATGTTGCACTCGGGTGCGCATTTCTTCCGCAGCTTTAATGGTAAAGGTTACCGCCAATACCTGCTGGCCAATAGCAAACAAGGCATCGTCATCCAGCCGCCCGTGCGGAGCCGTTGCCATGGCCTGCCGAATAGCCGCCAACCAAACCGCCACCACCCGGTGGGCCATAACCGTGGTTTTACCTGTGCCCGCCCCCGCCATAATGTTAATAGCACCCCCGACGGGTGCCCCAACAGCCTGGCGCTGGGCCGGGTTTAAGTGGCTTAACCAGGCCTCACCCTCTACAGGTAAGGGGGCGTCCACGTTCAGTCTTTCGGCAGGTACGGTAACCATCATTCGGACCCTCCAACGCTATCCGCATCCTCGTTACGGGCCGCCAACCCTTCTGGGCACAGGTAACGATAATCGCACTGTTGGCAGCGACTGTGGGGATTGGCTGCCAAGTGGCTGGCCACAACTAAGGGCTGAACCACTGCATCCCCTACCTCGGTTAAGCAGTCTTCTAGCGCGCTTGTTACCACGGCGGCAGGTAACATAACCTGTAAACACGCCACTTGGGCTGCCGCCGCCGCATTTTGCTCGCCAATAGGGGCCCGCACAATTTGCAGCCCTACCGCAGATACCACTGGCGGCACTGGCCCGTTACCCGCCTTGCCTGCCTGGGCTTGCACCGCTTGTTGTAAGGTTTCGTGTAACGCCGTATCCGCCTGGGTGGCGGCATAGTACAAGGGCATTTGATAATTTCGTTTGTCTACATCCTTAAACCGCTTCGCGTGGGGGGCATCTGGACCTGCTTGTGGCAGGGGTGCTAATGCCGCCGCCAAGGATTTCTCTCGGCTGGCAGCCCTTACCTGGCGCCATTGGGCAGGGTTATCGTGCTTAAAATCAATCACATCCCACGTTATCTTTTGGTTAGAGTCATACCCGAATAGGGCATCAATCGTGCCAATCCACTCTGCATTAGGAACGGTAGGCCACGTAAACTTAACGGAAACCTCTGGCACCACCACCTGGGGAGGGCGACTAAAGTAACCACTATGCGCCATCGCCTCGATGGTTTGGCCCACCAGCTGATTTAATTCTGCCTGTACCAATGCGGGCTCCCACAGCCACTGGGTGTATATGTTAGCCGTAAACGGTGCTGGAATAGCCGCTTGCTCGCCCGATTGCTCCCATTCTTCTGCCAATTGGTGCCACTGCTGCCACACGTCTTCCATGGCGGCGGCCGTATAGGCCACTTTTTGTTCGGCATAATACCGATGAAATACTTCTAACAAGGTGTGCAGAATGCGACCAAACACCATGGCCGCCGACCCCACCGATGGTAACTGCAACCACTGTTTGTAAAAAAATTGGCGCGGGCAACGCATATAGGTTTTTATGCCCGTTGCACTGAGTGGGATGGGGCTGCCTTGTGGCCAAATAGGCGCCGGGGCCTGCACAGGCAACACCGACCACGGGTGGGCCGGTTCCGTTGGCACAGGTTCAGCCCCACCTAAACCATGCGCATTGTCCGTCTGGTTAAACGCCTGCGACGCCACCCCAGTCTCCGTAATAGGCTGCCCGGTAGCATTAAACCACCCTTGCTGTACCAACCAGGGCCACACCTGTTGGGCCGATTGATGGCGGCTATGGGTATCAGCGTCACCCACGGGTACCGCCCCAGCACGATGATACGACACCACCGCTTGCGCTGCCCCTGTAACCACTGCGTTAAAACTGCTTATCAACGACGCGCCACCCCGTTTAGGCCCATCGTTACCAATCGATTGCTGACACTGTTGCTGGGTAAGCCCTGCCGCCCACACCTGCTGCAAGGGTAACCCCGCAACGGTTGGCCATGGAGCTACCACCACAGGCGATGATTCCGCTTCTGTTGTTTCTGCGGGCGTATCAGGCGCAACGCTACTGGCTGCCGCCTCTACCCACTCATCATAATAGGTTAGCAACCCAGCCAACACCGTGGTAACCCCCCACGACGACGCAAGCAAAAACCGTGCCGCATTAATAAGTGCAGTGGCAACCGGCCCTGATATGTTGAGTTGCTGAGAAAAACCTTGCACGGCCCTAGGGATAACGTGCTGAGGAGGCTGCTCTAAAGCGGCACTAACCAATACAGCAAACTCGCCTACCAGTGTGTTATTGGTCTTGTTTTCTTCAGGACCAAGCAGCATAGCGTGCCACAAAGTTTGGGCAGCTTTTGGCGTGGTGGGGGCATCACCCGCATTAGCTTGACCCCCTATCGCCAACCACCACTCTGGCAGCAAACTGCTCACCACCTCTGGCACAGGCATCCCCGCCGACTCCACCAGCGCGTCACCTTCATCCGGGTTATCCATGGCCAGGCGAGTCATAACCGCCTGCTGTAGTAAGGTCACACTCCAAAATAAGGGGCGATACCACTCCAAAGAGGCAGGGGACCTTTCCGCCGTTGTGGTTACCGTTTGGCCACCACCATCCCATACCGCTAGCCCTGCTTGCCGCAAGGTTGCTACCAAATACGGCACCATGGCACGGCCCATCGGCGTGGGGGGCACCACCACCGCCCGAAGGCCATTTTCCTTGGCTGCCAATGCACCAGAGTGGTTAACCAACTGCTGGGCAATGCCGCACGCTTCGTTATCAGCCGTATCAAACACTTGGGCCGTCACCCTGTTAGCATTACCCGCCGCCACCAGCGATGTATCGATTACTGGCACACAGGTAACGTTCGTTTCTGTAGGCAAGGTGGCCAAAGCCTCTGGCCAATAGGAGGCATCTTCTGTGGTTAGCCATACCGTTGGGAGGAGTGCTTTTACAGCGTTATTAGGGTTGCGCAACGCCGCCACCAAGGCCTGCCAATACCAGGTCACCGGCCGCGCCGATTGAGCCCTTACCAAATCATTAAACCGGTTAGCCACACGCCCTAATGGGGCCGCATACTCTATAGCATCATCGGGTTCATCGCCAGCAAACCACCCCTGTGCCTGCTGCACCACCATACTAAAGGATTGGCCCGTATATTGGGCTTCTTCCCACAGCGTCATTAACCAACGGGCACCGGCCGGGGTATTGGCCCCCGTTAGCACCACATGTTCATCCTTGGGTGCGGAAGGGGGTAATGCGTTAATCTCTTGCTGCAAGGCGTGCTGCCACGCCCACTGGCACTGCCACGGGCTAGCCAACTGGGGCAAAGATTCCTCTTTAAACACCGCCTGCCAACACTGCCGAACCCACCCACTCGGGGTAATAACGCGCGTTGGTGCCACCATTGTTGGCCAGCCTAGCGCTGTTACCACGCCAGGCATTGTTAGCCACTGGTGCCACAACCGATTCGGCACCACTACCCATGTTTCTTCGGACTGAGCTAAAGCCTTCGCCACCCAGCCCGGCCAAGCCTGTTGCCTGTTTGGTTGTAAAGCTGCTGCGTTATTCGCCACGCCAGTTGCCCACCGGTAAACTCATCTCTAGTGCACCATCATACACGGCGGGAACTTTCTCTGCGCACCGCATCGTTACAGTACACGCACCCCATTCGCTTGGCTGTCGATTTTTTGCCTGCCTTCATGCTACACTGGCTAGGCGGTAACCCTTACTGCAAGCGACGTTTTCCTGTTTTACCAAGGTTGTGACCGGTATGCCTCTTTATTCTTTCCGCCCAACAATCCACCAATTAGCACTACTACTTGCCCTTGTGGTGTGTAGCAGCCCCTTAGGCTGGGCCAAAGAGGTAACCCCCTTACTGCCTGTTGATGAGGAAGAAGCCCAACCCACCCCGGTAAGCGAATTTGCCCCCGATTCTGCCACCAGCAGCCCCAACACCCGCTACGATGAAGCCTTAACCATTAACAAAATTAGCGTAAACGGCAACCGGCTTATTGATGACTACCAGATTAAAGACACCATGGTGATGCGCTCTGGCAGTTTGTACAAAAAAGGCACCCTGCAAAGCGATTTGCGCCGCATTTACGACATGGGCTACTTTACGGAAAAAATCCGCGCCGTGCCCATTGCCACCCGTGATGGCATCCACCTTCGGATTGAAGTGGAAGAAAACGCCCCTGTAACCGGTGTGCAAGTAAACGGCAACCAAATTGTAACCGATGCCGAGCTGATGGAAATATTTAGCCCCCAAACCGGCTTACCCCAAAACATTAAGCAGCTAAACGAGAGCATTGAAAAAATCGAAAAGCTGTACGCCGAAAAAGGCTACATTTTAGCCCGGGTTAAAAACATTAGCGATGACCCTGACGGCATGATTAACCTGGATATTAACGAAGGCCGCATTGAAAACATCCACTTTGTGGGCAACCGCAAAACCAAAGATTATGTGGTGGAACGCCTCATGCGGATGAAATCTGGCGATATTTACAATGAAAAAATACTTAGCGAAGATTTAAAACGCATTTTTGGTACCCAAAGCTTTAGCGATGTGCGACGCGTTATTACCGCCAGCCCTGATGAGCCCGATAAGTACGACCTAACCGTTGAACTAGACGAAAAGAAAACCGGCGCCATTTCGCTAGGGGGTGGTTTGGATACCGGTACCGGTATTTTTGGTAGCGTGGGCTACACCGACCCTAACTTCCGCGGGCGTGGCGAAAACTTTAGTTCTATTGCCAGTGTGGGTACTGGGGTTATTGGCCGGGGCGATAGCCTAGCTGATGCGCGCACCTACCAGTTTGAAGTGGGCTGGTCGACGCCAAGCCTTCGCCAAACGGATAACGCCCTAGGGACGTCTCTTTACGGGCGAGATATGGCTAGCATTAACGTGCCATTGGGCATTGAACGCCGCATTGGGGCTAACGTAACGTGGTCTCGCCCGATAAAAAGCTTTGATAACACCGCCTTTAGCCTTGGCTTTGGTGGCGAACGGGTTAGCCTACGCGAAGGCGGCACCAGTGGCGACTTAAGCGACTTGGGCATTACCGGCCGTAACACCCAGTTAGAAGGCGGCACCTTCTTAAACGTGACCCCCACCATTGCCTTTGATACGCGAGACAACCGTTTTGACCCCACCAAAGGTTGGTTAAACACCTACTCGTTAACTGGGGCCGCTGGCCTGGATGGCGCCTCTTACGGCACCGCTTCGGCTAATATTCGTAAGTACACCAAAATCCGCGATGGCATTGTACTGGCCCTAAACGCCCAAGCCGGTAACAGCCTAATCGGCGATGTGCCTGCCTTTAACATGTTCCGTATGGGGGGCTCGTACTCCGTACGGGGCTTCCAAGAAGGTGGCCTAGGCATTGGCAACGGCTTTTTAATGGGTAGTGCAGAACTGCGTAGCAAATTACCCCTATGGGGCAAGTTAAAAGATATCCCCATCCTAAACACGGCCAGCACCGCCTTTTTTGCTGATGCCGGCCAAGTGTTAGACCAAGCCGAATTTACCAGCGGCGATTATGCCAAAAGCGGCTTTGGTATTTCCGTGGGCGCAGGCCTGCGGTTTAACATCCCTGGTGTTGGGCCCATCCGTGTGGATTACGCCCTGCCTGTTGCCGGTGGCAACAGCAAGTACTACCGCCGCATGAACTTTGGCGTGGGCCAAAAATTTTAAGGCTTAACCGTTTTAAAAAATCCGTTTATTTTGTAACCTGTTAATACCGTACCTATTGAGGAGACCCCCAAACGATGACAAACAAATTAATTGCTGGCGCACTTGGCGCTGTATTAGCCACCACCATGAGCGTTAGTGCTGCTTTTGCAGATGCTATTGGCTACGTTGATTTTGAAAAATTAATGGGCGAGTATGACAATGCCCAAAGCTTTTTAGCCGACAGCAAAGTACGCGAAGCCGAGCTGCGCAAACTGCAAGCCGACTACGTTAAGCAGATTGAAGAAACCCGCAAGGCGAACCCTAAAAACCCTGTATCTGCTAACCAGTTAGAAAAATCATTAAATGACCAACTGAGTGTAAAAGTGCGTGAGTACCGCGACTGGAGCACCAGCCAACAAAAAACCATTGATAATAACTTACAAACGGCCGTAAAAGCCGCCGCTACCCAAAAGCAGGTAGATGTTGTGCTGAGCAGCCAAGCTATTTTTGAAGGCGGCACCGACCTAACCAATGAAGTACTGGCCCGTTTAAACACCGCCCAGTAAGCCACCTTTACACCACATTAAACCGACGGTTTACCCTTTTGCTTGGTAACCGTCGGTTTTTTTATTGACCAAAACGCCTTTCGCCCAGCTATTACCCTACCGATCCACAACCGCTATAATAAAACCCAACGTTAGTGCTTTCGTCAGGGATATTGACACATGATGGTTCGTTCAGTTAGGGGCATTGGCCGCATTGCATTGCTAGCAGTGTTGGTTTGGCTCGTGGGTGTGTTACCCGCAGCCCACAGTGCTGGGCGCCCCCCTGCAGGCACCCTAACAGAGCTTTCTCTTATCCCGCACCAAAAGCTAACCGCCAAAACCAGCCGCGCCACCCATAGCCAACTGCATATAATGTCTGCCCCTAGTGGGCAAACCACCCGCATGGTATGGGATTTTAACGACGTTAATCTCGGCCCCATGGTCTCTATCTCCAAACTTAACCAACAGCTACAGCACATGGGCATTGATACCCCCGCTCGCATTACCCGTTACCCAGCCAGCAACACCACCGGGCCTGTGGTGCGCTTAGTGGTGGAAATACCTACCCCGCTAGGCAACACCATTCGCACCAACAACGCCCCCGAAACCAGCCAACGAAACCATGTGCTGCTACTTAAGGCACGGCCCACCAGCACTGCTGCAACCGTACCTAGCACCGCGGCCTTGCAACACCACGTGGCCCAACGCAGCATTAACGCCACAACAACGCGCAACACCAACAACACAATTACATTTAGCTCTGCTTCCGCCGCCACGCCGCCCCCACCGGAGCGCCAACAGACCGTGCTGCCAACACGCACCCCCACTCAACCCGCGCCACCACGCCTAAGTACCTCTAAGCACACAGCCCATACCGCACATTTACAAAAACAAGTGAGCAACCTTACCCAGCAACTGGCCACGGCAGAGCAACGCTTGGCCCACACTCAGCAACAAAATAGCACCCTGGCCCAAACCGTTTCTCACCTTAAAACAGAAATAACCCGCGCCAAGCAAGCCCAAATGGACGCACCCACCACACCCACCGAAACCCCTGCGAGTGCTGTTTCTCAGCAACATTTGCAAGCCCTACGGGCTGCGCTAGAAAAATCCAAAGCCGCCCTGTCTACGTCGGTGGCCACGATTAACCAGCAAAACCAAGCCATCCAAACCTTAAAGCAGCATGTGGCGGAAATGAAGCAAGGCGTTAATATTTCCTCGCTGGATCAGCAAACCTACCTGGATGCTGAACTTTCGAAGGCACAACAACACATTGCCACCCTTAAGCAACGCATCGCCCAGTTAGAAGGCAGCCACCCTAGCGATACCACTATAGAAGATGACACTACCGTTGTTGCAGCCCCTGCCGTAGAAAACAACGACACCACCACACCTTCTACTGCCAACCCAGAGGGTGGCTGGGTATCTTTAGAAATACCCAAATACACGCCCTTTAACCACAAGGCGCCTTAGGCTTAAAACCAAAACCCAGCGGCACTATTTAGCTGGCACCCCTTCTGGGTGGAAGCGATACCCGCCGCCATAAATAGTTTCGATATATTTTTTACCGTGGGACACCTTATCCAGCTTGGTGCGCAGGTGGCGCACATGCACGCGGATGGTTTCTACATCATCATCTGGGTTGTAGCCCCACACATCTTGCAACAACTTACCCAAGCCAATGGTTTGGCCATGGTTTTGCACCAGGCAGTTCAAAATCTCAAATTCCGTAGGGGTTAGCTTAGATAGGCCTTCGCCAATTTTCACTTCCAAATTTTCTGGCACCAACGTAACATCCCCTACCGATAAAATTTCTGGCAAGGTGCTACTGGCCGGTACATCCCCACTGCGGCGCAATAACGCCCGTACTCGTACTAATAACTCGGGGATTTCAAAAGGTTTCGTCAGGTAATCATCCGCCCCAACGTCAAAACCCTTTACCTTGTCGTCAATCACGCCTAGGGCGGTCAGCATTAGTACAGGGATATCTTTGGTATCTTCGTTTTTTCGGATGCGCTGGCAGACGGTATAACCATCCACGCCTGGCATCATCACATCCAGTATGGCCAGCTGGGGCAGCTCTTGCTGCACCAGGGCAAAGCCTGTCACGCCTTCATTGGCAGTGTGTACTTCGTGGCCTTGGATTTCCAAGTTAATTTTGACTAGTTCTAAAATGGCCACATCATCGTCAACGGCAACAATCTTTGCCATAATGGGGATTCTCCTGAGTGACGCCATGCAACGGCGAGGTTGCTGCGCTTGCCCCACACCAAAGCAGGGGCCAAAAACCGTACGTTTGATTTATTATAACGGAGAGCCCCCCATGGTGACCATGCCACACATGCAGGATTTTTTTACGCTCGGTCACTAAACTTGGAATACTCCCCCTATATGCCCTGCCCGTTTGCCACTGCCATTGATAAAATTGACGACTACGCCGAGCTGGTGGCCTTTGAGCATACTATTTTTGCCCTGCCCTTTGCCCTAAGCACCGTATTGCTAGCCAGTGGCGTTTACTGGCCAAGCTTGGCCACACTGGGCTGGGTATTGTTGGCCATGGTAGGGGGCCGAACCTATGCCATGGCCTTAAACCGCCTACTAGACGCCAACATTGACGCCCAAAACCCACGCACCCAAGGCCGGGGCATCCCTAGTGGGCGCGTACAACGGCTAGAAGCCTGGGGCCTGGCTATAATTAGCCTACTGGCCCTGGTTGTCGCCACATGGCAACTGCCTATCCTGTGCAGGCAGCTTCTCCCCATTGCGTTGGTGGTACTTACAGGCTACTCCTTAGCCAAGCGTTTTACGGTACTGGCCCACTGGGTATTAGGCTTTGCCTTGGGTTGTAGCGCCGTGGGGGGCTGGGTAGCCATTACCGGCGCGTTGCACCCCACACCTATTTGGATAGGGCTGGGTGTCACTTGTTGGGTGGCCGGGTTTGATTTAATTTACGCCTGCCAAGATACGAATTTTGACCGCACCGCTGGCTTGCACAGCATCCCAGCCAAACTGGGGGTAGCTACTGCGCTAAAGGTAAGTAAGCTATGCCACCTGGCCACCGTTATTTGTATAGCCATGGCAGCGATTATTTTGTTTAACAGCGGTTTACCAGCCAGCGCCACCCATGCCATTGGGCTAGGGGCTGCCGCCCTACTAATGGCAGGCTTTTTAATCTACGAGCACCGATTAGTATCGCCCCAAAACCTAAGCCAGATAGACGCTGCCTTTTTTACCACCAACGGCCAAATTAGCATGGGCGTGTTGGGGTGCATACTGCTGGCCCACAGTATTGCCACCGGCCTTATAGGGGGCAGCTAATATGCCAACAAAAGCCCTTCGACTGGCCGCCTACTATCTGGATAAGCCCTCGGCACCCTTCCCTGTTACCCGTGCCATGGCACGGCAATGCGGCCACATTGCAACCGACGCACTCGCTTTACTTGGCCAACTTATTGCAGAGCTACAATCGGCAGCACGGTGGCTGATAAAAGGTAAACTCCACCTGCCTCAGCTCGTGCGGCAAATGTCGTTAATTAGTTGGGATGCCTTATGGATGGCGCTTATCTTGGTAGTATTTTCTGCCATGGTTATTACCGTACAAATGGCAGGCGAAATGGTGAAGCAAGGGGGCGAAGCCTACGTGGGTGCCCTAATAAGCATGGCCATGGTGCGCGAGCTTGGCCCGGTAATGACAGCCGTGGCCTTAATTTCGGTAGTGGGTACCACCTATGCCGCCGAACTAACCACCATGAACAACACCGAGCAAACCCCTGCCCTCCAAATGATGCATGTGTCTCCCAGTCGGTTTTTAATATTGCCACGATTACTAGCCGGTATGCTGGCCACCCCTATGGTGACAATAGTGGCCACTACCGCCTCTATTTTAGCGGCCATGGGGGTATGCGCCTTAACCACCGATATAACCCCCGCCAGCTTTTGGAATAGCGTCAACCAATTTACCGAAGGTGCTGACGTGATAAAGCTGCTGATTAAAGGGGCTAGTTTTGGGCTACTTGTTGCCTTGGTATCCACCACAATTGGGCGCCATAGTAAAGGGGGCGCACGAGATGTTGGCCTAGCCACTACCCGAGCCGTCGTGGTAGGTTTTGTATTAACCGCCTTACTGGATTATTTGCTTACCTTTGTTATGTATGGCCCCACAGGATAACCCATGCCCACCGCCACCCAGCACCAAACCATGATTACTGCCGAAGGCTTAACCAAGGCCTACGATGGCCGCACCGTGATTAATGGTGTGGATTTAACGGTGCATAACGGAGAGATTGTGGTAATTATTGGCATTAGTGGGTGTGGTAAAAGCACCCTGCTGCGCCTACTTAGTGGGCTAGAAAAGCCTGACGAAGGCACTGTAAGCCTTATTGATGATAACTTCAGTTTTGTTTTTCAATACTCCGCCTTATTTGACTCCATGAGTGTGTTCGACAATGTGGCCTTTCCACTGGTGGAAAAAAACGACGACGGCGACCTACCGATGGGCAAACTTAGCCAAGAGGAACTCCACGATATTGTGATGGAAAAACTAGCCATTGTAGGCATGGATGAATCTGCCGACCGTTTCCCGAGCCAACTAAGTGGTGGCATGAAAAAACGGGTAAGCTTTGCCCGCGCCATTGTAAGCAACCCCCACATTATGTTTTACGATGAACCCACCGCCGGGCTAGACCCCATTGCCTCTACCCAGCTAGAAGATGACATTTTGCGCCTAAGAGATGAGCTTGGAGCGGCCAGCGTGGTGGTAACCCACCAACATTCCACCATCCACAGGCTGGCTGATACAATCTGCCTACTCCACGAAGGCAACATTGTTTGGCAGGGCACCCCTAGCGAGTTAAAAAACTCAAATGACCCCTACGCCCACCAGTTTAACAGCGCCAACCTGGATGGCCCCCTTAACGATTAGTCGCCTTTTTTGCCGCGCGCCACAAGTCATCCCACTCATCAAAAGAGAGCTCTTTTAGCGGCTTATCGGCGTGTTTTTCCATGGCCATAAAACGGCGGGTAAACTTAGTGTTGGCCCGTGCTAAAGCCGTTTCACTATCCACCCCATAATGGTTAGCCAAACTGGTTAAGGCAAACAAAATATCCCCTAGTTCGTCTTCTAGCCTATCTGGGCTGGGGATGGCCGGTTTGGTTTCTGCTTTAAATTCGTCTAGTTCACTCATCACACAGGCCCATAAGCTATCATCGTTAGGCCAGGCAAAGCCGTGTTTTACCGCTTTTTTACTTAGTTTTGTAGCCCGCATTAATGCTGGCGTCGCCCTTGGCACACTGGCTAAAATACTATCCTTATCGCCACTGCCACCCTTTTTTTCAGTCGCTTTTATCGCATCCCACTGCTGGTTTACCGCCTCTGGGCTATCCACCACGGCACTGCTCTCCTCAAACACATGGGGGTGGCGCCGTACCAATTTTTCTTTCAAGTTGCTGGCCACATCCACGATTGAAAATTCCCCGCGCTCGCTGGCCAACTGGCTATGCAGTAACACCTGCAATAACACGTCCCCTAGTTCATCGCACAATGCCGCCTGGGCTTCGTCACTACCAGGTGTGGCCTGCAAAGTATCAATGGCATCCAAAGCCTCGTAAGTTTCCTCCAACAAATAGGGCTTTAAACTGTCGTGGGTTTGCTTTAAATCCCACGGGCAGCCGGTTACTGGGTCTCTAAGGGCAGAAACCACTTCGGTGAGGCCTTCCATCGCTTTTTCAATTTTGGTAGATTCTGAAGACACGGTGCCCATCACGTTATCGCTTTCCATCAGGTTGTATACAACACTATTAACCACGGCGCTACGCATCCTACACCTACAGGAGCACAGCGCCACAGCGTGGTACTTTAGGTTACCACAGGGTATAATGGCATTATACGATTAGTGAAAACTGACACACCCATGGGCCACCCCACAACTTACCCCCCAATAGGCGCCGATTTAACCACCTTGTTTGCGCCTCTCCACCAAGCCTTAAGCCAGGCTAACAGTGTGTTACTAAGCGTACACATTAACCCGGATGGCGACGCCCTAGGCTCGCTTATTGCTTGCCGCGAAATTATTCAGCTGGCCTACCCCAACATTACCACCATCCACGGTATCATCGATGGCCCTGCCGCCAGTTACCTAAACGGCTTACCCGGCTACGATACCGTGATGGATATCCACACCGCAGGTAATACAGCGCTGACCCAATACGATGTGGCTATTGCCTGTGATAGCGGCAGCATTGACCGTTTAGGGGCCTGCCAAACCTTATTTACCAACGCCAGCACCAGCGTCAACTTGGATCATCATAAATCTAACACTCGCTTTGCTGATATTAATATTGTGCTAACCGATGCCGCAGCAAGTGGTTCGGTGGTGGCCTTGTGGGCAGAAAGCCTAAACATTGATATTGCCAAGCACCCTGATTTAGCCAACGCTATTTACACCACTATTGTGACGGATACCGGCGGGTTTCGTTTTTCCAACACCCAGCCTTACACCCACCGCTTGGCAAACGAATGCCTAAAAGCGGGCATTCCTCACGTTTCTATTTACCGGCAAATTTACGAGCGGCGCCCCATTGCTCAATGGCACCTACTGGCTGACGCCCTGTTAAACGCCGAATTTTCTAGCGATAAACGCGTGGCCTGGACGGTAATTACCTGCCAACAAAAAGCCCATTGGGGTGCGACTGATGAGCATACCGAAGGCATTGTAGACGCCCTGCGGCAAATGCACGAAGTACGCATTGCTGCCCTTATTAAAGAAAACCCGGATGGGGGCGTTAAGGTTAGCCTTCGCAGTGAAGAAGACACCATGGACGTGGGCACCATTGCCACCCAACTGGGCGGCGGCGGCCACACCATGGCAGCAGGCTGCACCTTAACCAACACCACCCCAGAAGACGCGGTTAAGCAACTTATCCCCCAACTGCAAGCGCTACTGCCCTAAATACGGGTCAAGCTTGGCCAATAGCTGCTGTGTAACCCCTTGGTGTTGGGCTAACAACGCCGAGCCCCAAGCCGTCTGTTGACGGTACGCGGCACTATCACCCAGCCAGGCCAATACCTTTTCGCCCGCTTGCTGGGCCGATTCCACTTGGACACCTGCACGGCCCGCCTGCAATAAAGCCACAACAGGCTTAAAATTTGCCATATACGGCCCATACACCACAGGAATAGTTTGACCAATAGCTTCTAACGGGTTTTGCCCACCCCGTTTTGGGGTAAAACTCCCCCCAATAATAGCCACATCGGCTAACGCATAGGCGGCCACCAATTCGCCAATAGTATCTAAAACCACCAAGGGGGTTGTCACGCTAACCCCTGGCTTAGCGGCGCTCCTACAGGCAACAGTCTGTGGCGAAAAGCACCCAACTAACAACTGTGCAACATCATCCGCACGTTCTGGGTGGCGGGGGGCTACAATGCATCGGCCTTGCGGGTAGCGCTTAAAAAAGGCGGTTAGCCACGGAATAAATAGTGCTTCTTCCCCTGGGTGGGTACTGGCCAGCACCACCACCGGTGCTAACGTATTCGGCTTATCCTGCGGCACACGAATAGACAGCCCCATGGCAGTTGCCACGCCCCCTAGCCGAGCCTCATCCATGACAGTTTGGCCAACGTCCAATTTCAAATTGCCCATCACCTGAACCGAAGGCGCCCCTAACTGGCGATAGCGTTCCGCATCGCCATCAGACTGGGCCAATATAGCCGTTAGTTGCCGCAACATGGGGCTAACCAGCCAGCGTAACCATCGGTACCCCTGGTAAGAGTTTTGAGAAAGCCGTGCATTTATTAGCAGCACCGGGCAGTGGGATTGAGCCACATCAATTAAATTAGGCCACAGTTCCGTTTCCGCAATCAGCAACACATCCGGGCGAATGGTATTCACCGCCAACTGAACAGATAGGCGCGTATCCCACGGGCAATACACCACACACGCCTGCGACTGATGGCCCAATAGTTGCTGTGCTAACCCTTGGCCTGTTTTAGTGGTGGTAGTAACCACCACTTGGTGGCCGTCCTCTAGTAAGGCTTTCACCACAGGGCGAATAGCGTTAAATTCCCCCACACTTACCGCGTGGAGCCAAACCCGCCGATGATTTGCAGAAGGTAAGGTGGCAAACCATTGTTTTTCTGCCCCCGTATACCAGCCCATTTTTTGGCGCCACCCGGCCCGGTGCTTTGGCACCAAGGCTAGCCACACCAACACCACTGGCCACCCTAAGCACAGAAAAGCCACCATACCGATGTTGTAGAGCCAAAGGCTTACGGGAGGCATGGTGGCAAATCCTGTATAACGTGCTTAAACAAACAATTACTTGTCGTCTTTAGCGTCGTCTTTTTTAGCTGTTTTTACGGAACCATCATCAATCAAAAACTGACCGAGGGTTTCTTCAGAAATTTCTGGCGCACCAAACATGCTTTCGATTTCTTCCAGAATAGCCGATGGTTTGCGAGAACTGGAACGAGACGGCGTAACGTGGGTTTGGCCTTTTTCCTCGTTCTCTTTAATGAAGTCTGGGAAGCCTGTACCTGCTGGAATGAGGCGCCCAATAATAACGTTCTCTTTCAGGCCACGGAGGTAATCTTGCTTACCATTTACCGCCGCTTCTGTCAGCACACGAGTCGTTTCTTGGAAACTCGCCGCTGAGATAAAGCTTTCCGTATTTAGGCTGGCTTTAGTAATACCCAGCAATACGGAGTCGGCTTCCGCCTTAACTTTCTTTTTCTCAAGCTCGCCATTTAAGCGGTGCAGTTCTTTTTCTTCAATCATCTCGCCTGGGATGAGTTTGGTATCACCACCATCAACCACTTTTACTTTTTTAGACATCTGGCGAACGATAACTTCAATGTGCTTATCAGAAATATCTACGCCCTGAGAACGGTATACCCGCTGGACTTCGTCCACCAAGTATTTACGCACCGCCACAATGCCTTTAACTTCCAACAATTCATGTGGGTTTACCGAACCATCGGTAATAGGTTGGCCAGCTTCTACAAATTGGCCATCTTCCAACAGAATGTTAGCGCCTAAAGGCAGTTGGATTTCTTCTTTAATATCTTCCGCATGAATGAAGACTTTGGTGCCATCTTCTTCATATTTCAGTTCTACCTTACCATCATTTTGGGCAATCACCGCAACATCTTTAGGCTTACGGCCTTCTAACAGTTCTTCTACTCTTGGTAGACCCTGTACAATATCCCCGGTTTTTTGACGTTCAAAAATCAGAGATGCAATCAGGTCGCCCCGTTGAATTAAGGCGCGATTATCCACTTGTAATTGCGCACCAGCACCAATAAGGTATGGACGGCCACGGCGAACCGTAACACTTTTGGCACCCACCGCCACAACAGTACCCGAACAATCGGATTCGGTTTTGGCATCCAACACTTCGCCTTCGCGAATAGTGTCGCCTTTTTTCAGCTTGGGCTTAGCGCTGGTTTTAACTTCTTCCAAGTAATCGTCAGTAATTAACAGAATCCGACGAACACCACGGCCTTCTTCAACATCGCCCAAGCTAACTTGACCTGGGGATTGAGCGGTTACCTGGGTTTTAACCAGCGGGGTGTTTTCTTTAATTTCTTCGCCATCGGCTACCAATAAGTGGGTTTGCACCGCTGCTTGAGACAGAGACAACATTTCGCTCGTAGAGTCATGACGAATCAGTAAATTCTCTAGCACTACGACGCGAAGCTGAGCTTTTTTATCCGCACCGGCAATTTCTACTAAACCACGCAAGTGCTCTAAAGGCCCGCTCATTTGCAATACTAAGCTTGTCCGTAATAAAGCGGCACCTTCAATTTGGCGAACACGATCACCATCAGCAAACTGTACCTGGGTAACAGGCACCAAGCGGATGTCATCATTCGCCGACGAGTCAAAGGTAACGGCCACATCACGAGGAGCCACATCAAAGGCTTGGGCAGGGCGCAGAATAACTTCGGCGTATTCAAATTCACTGGTATCGTCCAAGCTGGCCACATCAACGTCGTCGCCAGGTTCATCCATTTGGAAGTTAACCGTCACTAAGCATTTTTCGCTTGCGGTAATGCCAGGGGCCACTTCTGTACCAGCGTCTACAATCGCGCCATCATCTACGTTTAAGTCGGTCACTTCATCCACGCGGAAGCGTTCGCCTGGACGAATGTTCACTTCGCGGATAACGTCGTTTTCTTCAACAAACTCAATGTTGCCAGACATGCGGGTAATAATACCCTTTACCACTTCCGTGCCCGCTTCCACAAAGTCGCCGGTTTCAATGCCAGGCACTTTTAAGGAAATATCTTTGCTGATTTGGTGCATTTCTTCCGGCACAAAGTACACGGTACCCGGCTTGGTAATAATGCGTTGGTCATCAACTTCAACATCATCATAAATAATCACACCGCTGCTTGGCGTGGTGGTGGTGTCATCAATTAATTCAGCAACAATACTACCGTTTTCCACCAAGGTTTTATCCGGCGCTTTAATAACGTAGGTTTCATCGGTTTTGTTTACTTCCCACAGACGCTCTTTTTTAGTTTGCACCAGCTTGGCATTACCAGGCTGAATAGAGGCAATAATGATGGTGAGTTCTTTACCATCTACAATTTTTTCGACGGATTTTTTACCCGATTTAACAGTTTCTGTGGTTAAGCTTTCTGGGATACGTACCGTACCACCATGCTCACTAATCAGGGTACTTTCCGCCATTACCTGATTTACTTTCACCTCGTCGCCATCGTTTACCAGGTGCTTTGCACCGGCAGGCAAGGAATAGACATCCCCGCCCAGCACCCAAATGGTGCCCGAACGATTGGCCGTACGGGTAATGTTACCCTGGCGGTCCCGTTTTTCATCGGCGTCAAAACCTTCATACGTCACTTCGCCGCCAAATAAAGCGTTTACGTCTTTGGTCACACGTTCCGTCAAACGGCGCGCACCCGCACGGGCAATAAAGGGATCCACTTCAGAGATGGGCTCGCCCTTAACAACGCTGTCGCCTTTTTTGGAAACAAACACGGTGGTGTTGACCGGTACTTTAATTTTCTTTTCGCCCTTTTCGCCTTTAATCACGATTTGGGTATCGGTGCTGGTAATGTTTACCACATCCCCGTGGCGAGTACGGTAATCCCGCACCGGCACGTCTTTTGTCAAAATACCCGTTACTGGCGACATCATTTGCTCACGGCCAGCAGAGCTGCTTACCGCACCCCCCGTGTGGAAGGTACGCATGGTGAGCTGGGTGCCTGGCTCGCCAATACTTTGGGCGGCCATAATCCCAATCGCTTCCCCCACGTTTACTTTTTTATTGGTGGTTAGCGACCAACCATAGCACTGTTGGCACACACCAAACACGGTATCGCAGGTTAGGGCGCTACGCACCACCACTTGCTCAATGCCGGCATCAATCACAATGCGGGCAGAATCGCCGTTAAAGATTTCACCTTTTTTCACCAACGTAGATTTGGTTTCTGGGTGTTTAATGGTCTCCGCAGACGTCCGGCTAATAATCCGATCTTCCAAAGCAACCAGTACTTTGTCGCCTTCTTTAATGGAGCGCAACGGAATACCATTGCTGGTGCCACAATCTTCTTCCGAAATAATCACGTCTTGGGCAACGTCTACCAAGCGGCGGGTTAAGTACCCACTATCCGCTGTTTTTAGGGCGGTATCTACCAAGCCCTTACGTGCACCATAGCTAGAAATAATGTACTCGGTAACACTCAAGCCTTCTTTAAAGTTGGTGGTAATCGGCATGTCAATAATCTGACCTTGCGAATCCGCCATCAGGCCCCGCATACCAACCAGCTGACGTACCTGGGAAATGTTACCCCGAGCCCCAGAGAAGGCCATCATGTACACAGGGTTTAAACGATCAAAGCCATCTACCACCATCTGGGTTAGCTTTTCAGTGGTATCACTCCAGGTGTCAATAACCTTGGTGTAACGTTCTACTTCGGTAATTTCGCCGCGCTCAAACCGTTGTGTAGAACGGGCAATTTCGTCTTCGGCCTTGGCCAGCAAGTCTTTTTTGCCTTCTGGAATCGTCAAATCTTCAATAGAAATGGTGACCCCTGCCTTGGTGGCATAGTGGAAACCTAAATCCTTTAACGAGTTGGCCAGTAGGCCTGTTTTGGCTGCGCCGTAATCATCATAAATTTTAGACAGCAGCTTACGCAGCCCTTTTTTATCTACTTTTTCGTTAATAAAAGGGAAGGTTTTGGCTTTGGATTTTTTTTGGGTTAAAACGCTCACCGAAGGCATCCTCGTAAATCGTTTGGTTAAAAGTAATACTCGTAAATGGGGGCCGTCAGGCTACACCGCATTGACGCATTGGCGAATAGTGCTGTTAAACAAAATTCGGCCCGCCGTGGTTTCCATCAGGTCACCCTCATCATCGCGCACCAAAATTTTGGCGTGCAGGGCAAGCAACCCGGATTCAAAGGCAGACATGGCATCACCATAGTTATAGAAGGTCATGCCCGCACCCTTTTTCGCATTCGGGTTATCAATGGTGAGGTAGTAAATACCCAATACCATATCCTGAGACGGGGTAATAATGGGGTCGCCAGTGGCTGGGGCCAAAATGTTATTGGTGGCCAACATCAACAAACGCGCTTCCGATTGAGCTTCCACAGACAACGGCACGTGGACCGCCATTTGGTCACCATCAAAGTCGGCGTTAAACGCAGGGCAAACCAATGGGTGCAGCTGAATCGCACGGCCTTCTACCAACACGGGTTCAAAGGCTTGGATACCCAAACGGTGAAGGGTAGGCGCCCGGTTCAGCATTACAGGGTGGCCCTGAATCACTTCTTCCAGCACGTCCCACACGATGGTTTCGCCACGCTCAATGCGTTTTTTAGCTGATTTAATATTCTGGCTTTCGCCTAGTTCAATCAGGCGATTAATCACATGGGGTTTGAACAGCTCTAAGGCCATTTCTTTAGGCAAGCCACACTGGTGTAGTTTTAGCGATGGGCCTACAACAATTACAGAACGGCCAGAATAATCGACCCGTTTACCCAATAGGTTTTGACGGAAACGACCTTGCTTACCTTCAATAATGTTACTAAGGGATTTTAGCGGACGGTTGTTAGGGCCAACCACGGTACGCCCACGGCGCCCGTTATCAATCAACGCATCCACCGCTTCTTGCAGCATCCGTTTTTCGTTCCGCACGATAATTTCGGGCGCACCCATATCCAACAAGCGGCGCAAACGGTTGTTCCGGTTAATCACCCGTCGGTACAGGTCGTTCAAATCACTCGTCGCAAAACGGCCACCATCCAATTGCACCATGGGGCGCAAATCAGGCGGAATAACAGGCAACGAATCCATCACCATCCAAGATGGGTTGGTCTTGCTACCAAGCAAGGCTTCAATCAAGCGCAAGCGCTTCAGCAATTTAGCCCGTTTTTGAGCTGACCCTTTGGCCAGTCCCACTTCAGCGGTTACTTCATCGCGCAATTCAGATAGGTCCATTTTTTGCAAAATGGTTTGAATCGCTTCTGCACCAATACCTACTTCAAACTGGGCTTCTTCGTTATCTTCCAGAATGCGGTCGTACTCTTCATCGGTAAGCAGTTGGTTTGGCTTTAGTTCGGTATCACCTGGGTCTAGTACGATGTAGGCATTAAAGTAAATAACCTGCTCTAAGTCCTTCAAGGACATGTTCATAATCAGGCCAAGGTAACTAGGGATACCCTTTAGGAACCAGATATGGGTGACTGGGGCTGCCAAATCAATGTGGCCCATACGCACACGGCGCACTTTGGCCTCAGTAACTTCGACGCCGCAACGCTCGCAGATAATACCACGGTGACGGACACGCTTATACTTGCCGCAGAAACATTCCCAATCCTTGGTGGGGCCAAAAATCCGTTCGCAGAACAACCCACCCATTTCCGCCTTTAAAGTACGGTAGTTAATGGTTTCTGGTTTTTCCACTTCACCGTGGGATAAATCCAGTACACGGTTAGGGGCCGCAATTCCAACTCGGATAAAATCAAATTGATCCACGATGGAGGCATTTTTTTTGGAAGACACGAGACGAATCTCCTAGCAGTTAAAAATTGAAAATTGGGAAAGATAAAGAGGGTAAAGGGTAGGCACAGCAACCGAGGCCACTGTGCCTAATCTTCAAGTGTTATTCGGAGCCAGCCATAAAGTAGCTCATCATGTTGCTACCATCAGGGCCGCCCGTTAGTTTTTTGCGCTTAGCAGCAGAAACGTCTTGCATCAGATCGATTTCCACCATTTCGCCTTCTTCATTCGTGCGGGCTACCTGTAAATCCAAACCAATGCTTTGCAGTTCTCGCACCAGCACTTTAAAGGATTCAGGAATGCCAGGACGGCTCAGGTTTTCGCCTTTAACGATATTTTCATACGCTCGGCTACGACCGGACACATCATCCGACTTAATGGTCAGCATTTCTTGCAAGGAGTAAGACGCACCATAGGCTTCCAACGCCCATACTTCCATTTCTCCAAAGCGCTGACCACCAAACTGAGCCTTACCACCCAGCGGTTGCTGGGTAACCAAGCTGTAAGGGCCGGTACTCCGCGCGTGGATTTTATCATCCACCAAGTGGACCAGCTTCATCATGTAGATTTTGCCGACAGCCACAGGGTTATCAAAGGGATCACCGGTACGGCCATCATACAAAATGGTCTTACCATCTTCACGAATAAAGCTCTTGCCAGAGGTTTCAATGGCGAGTTTTAACGCCTTATGAATCGACTTGCTGGACGCCTCATCTTCGTACATTTCATCAAATGGGGGCACTTCGTAAATGTTGCCATTCAGCCAAGCAGTCAAGCCCAACAAGGTTTCGAAGGTTTGGCCCACGTTCATACGTGATGGTACACCCAGTGGGTTCAGCACGATATCAACCGGGGTGCCGTCTGCCATGTACGGCATATCTTCAACAGCCAAAATACGAGACACAATACCTTTGTTACCGTGGCGGCCCGCTACTTTGTCACCCACGCTAATTTTACGGCGCTGGGCAATGTAGACACGCACAACCATGTTGGCGCCTGGCGGCAATTCATCGCCTTTTTCACGCTCAAACACTTTCACGTCTACAACACGGCCACCCTCACCATGGGGCACCTTCAAGGAGTTATCACGCACATCTTGCGCTTTTTCCGCAAAAATAGCGCGCAGCAGCTTTTCTTCTGGCGGACGTTCCGATTCACCTTTAGGGGTAATCTTACCCACCAAAATGTCATCGGCATACACCCGGGCACCAATACGAACAATACCGCGATCATCAAGGTGGCGCAGCGCATCTTCGCCTACATTGGGCACTTCACGGGTAATTTCTTCCGGCCCTAGCTTGGTTTGGCGTGCATCAATTTCCAGTTTTTCAATATGGATGCTGGTATACACGTCTTCGTGAATCAAGCGCTCACTAATAAGGATAGCATCCTCATAGTTGTAACCCTCCCACGGCATAAAGGCCACTTGGATGTTTCGGCCGAGTGAGAGCTCACCATTACAGGTAGCCGCACCATCTGCCAGTACATCGCCTGCCTTTACCTTCTGGCCTTGTTTTACAACAGCCCGTTGATTCATGCAGGTATCTTGGTTGCTCCGCAAGTACTTAATTTGCTCATGCTTGTGGATAACACCCTTGCTATCTTTCACCTGGATTTCGTCACCGCTGACGTAAACCACTTCGCCATCCACAGTTGAGGACAAGGACATACCGCTATCCTGAGCAACCCGGCTTTCCAGCCCGGTACCCACCATGGGGCGCTCTGTGTTAACCAACGGCACACTTTGCCGTTGCATGTTGGAGCCCATCAGGGCACGGTTCGCATCATCATGCTCCAAGAAAGGAATCAAGGCGGTTCCGATAGACACAATCTGAATCGGTGAAATACCCAGGTAATCCACGTTCTTTGGCTCGGCCACGGTAAATTCGCCACGGTAACGTACAGCGACTTGCGGGCCCGTTACTTCGCCTTTTTTGCTACGACGGGTATCGCCAGGGGCAATCCGGTGGCGGTGCTCTTCATCCGCAGACAAGAAACGAATTTCACCCGTAACCACACCATCTTCCACCTTACGGTAAGGCGTTTCTAAAAAACCATACTCGTTCACGGTAGCATAGGTGGCCAAACTACCAATCAGACCCGCGTTAGGGCCCTCAGGAGTCTCTACAGGGCAAATACGACCGTAATGACTCGGGTGAATATCCCGAACCGCAAAGCCAGCACGCTCCCGCGCCAAGCCGCCAGGCCCAAGGGCCGATAAACGACGCTTGTGCGTCAGTTCTGACAGCGGGTTGGTTTGATCCATAAACTGGGATAACTGAGACGAGCCATAGAACTCACGAATAGCTGCCAACAACGGTTTCGGGTTCAGCAAGTTACTAGGGGATAAGGTTTCGTTATCCTGCAACGTCATCCGCTCTTTAACAATCCGCTCTAAGCGGGTAAAACCCACACGGAATTGGTTTTGCAGCAATTCACCCACCGAGCGAATCCGACGATTCCCCAAGTGATCGATATCATCCTCTTCGCCTTCATCGTAGTGAAGGTTAATCAGGTAATCCACAGCCGCCAGCATGTCTTCCGTCGTCAAGGTACGGGTCGCATCTGGGGTAGAAAGACCTAGCTTTTTGTTCAGCTTGTAACGGCCCACTTTACCAATATCGTAGCGCTTATCATCAAAGAAACGGCTTTCCAGCAACGCACGGCCACCACTTACGCTTGGCGGATCCCCTGGACGAAGCTTTTTGTACACTTCAATCAAGGCCTCTTCCGTGGTTTTGGTAGTGTCTTTATCCAAGGTCTTCTTCAAAAAGTCAAAATGGCGGAAGCGGTTTTCCATCTCACTAATGGAAATACCCAAAGCGCGCAACAAAGTGGTTACCGGGATTTTCCGGTTTTTGTCAATCTTAACGTGGACAACATCATTGCTATCAGTTTCAAATTTCAACCATGCCCCACGGTTAGGGATCAAAGTCGCGTTAAACGTACGCTTACCACTTAAGGCGATATCTTTTTTGTAATAGATACCTGGCGAACGCACAATTTGGCTAACGATAACCCGCTCTACACCATTAATTAAAAAGGTGCCGCGATCCGTCATCATAGGGATCTCGCCGATATAGGCTTCTTGCTCTTTAATTTCGCCCGTATCACGGTTCACCAAGCGCATCATAATCCGCAACTGGCGAGAATACGTCGCCTCGTTGGTGCGCGCCTCGGTTACCGTGTGCTTTGGGGGCTCAAACTGATAATCCGGCAAAAAGTACAGCTCTAAACGCCCGGTATAATCCCGAACCGGGGAAAAAGCCAGCAGCTCTTCCTTGAGCCCTTCATCCATAAACCATTGGAAAGATTTTTTCTGAATTTCGGCCAAATCGTGCAATTCAGCCAACGGTAGCGGCTCTACGCCCGGCAATGTAACCCGTTGTTTATACTTGTTTGGTGTGTCACCCATAATCGCAACAGTTCCTTTTGTGTGATTAACCTTTGTGGACGTGATTTTTGGTGGCATTGGCGCCACGAATGAATATGCCGCACAGACAGTTCGCCAAAACAGGCAAAACCACGCCTACCATACAATGTGGGCGTGGGCTTGGATGCTAGCTAATAAAAGACGCATAACGCAGGCGGAATTCCGATAAATACTGAAAAAATGAAGTAAAAGCCGCCAACCCATACAAACGGCAGCGGGGCGGGAGCAAAAGGTGCCTATGTGACGCTACAAGGGATGTTGACAATATCACAAGGCAAACCCAAAATAAATAGAACCCACCCATCAACCACAAAGGCCAACAAGAGGGGAAGGACTGCCAGTGCACCAAAAATCCCTAAGCAACAGGGTTAAGCGCACCAACAGTCCATAAAACTATTTTACTTCAACGTCAGCGCCGGCAGCTTTTAGCTTTTCAGCAATTTCGTCAGCTTCTTTTTTCTCAATGCCTTCTTTAATTTCTTTAGGGGCACTGTCAACCAATTCTTTGGCTTCTTTTAAGCCAAGGCCGGTGATAGCACGCACTTCTTTAAGTACAGCAATTTTATTGCCGCCAGCACTCTTAAGAATAACGGACACTTCAGAGGAAGCATCGTCGCCACCAGCATCACCACCGCCACCAGCGGCAGCAACAGCAACAGGGGCAGCTGCAGCAGTAATACCAAATTCATCTTCAAATGCTTTTACCAAACCAGCGGTCTGCAAAAAGGTTAACCCTTTAATTTCATCAAAAATCTTTGTTGTTTTATCATCTAATTCAACCGGCATGTCGGAGTTCCTTCTTTATCTTAAATAGGGGTATATAACAGGGCAGCCTACAGCCAAACGGCCTTAAGCTAGGATTCTTGTTGCTGCTTTTGCTTGGCGTACTGGTCCAGCACATTAACCAAGCCCCGCTGCGGGCCACTGATGGCGGCAACAATGCCATTCAGGGGAGAAGCAATCCCGCCAACCAACTTGCCACGCAGCTCTTCCAACGATGGTAGACTTGCCATAGCATCCACTTCCGCAGGCGCCAAAGCATTACCATCCATTACTGCGCCACGAACGGCGTTGGTTTTTTTATTATCTTTAAAAAACTTTTTAAGAATTTTTAACGGCGCCACTTGGTCCGAACGACCAATCGCCAAGGCAGTAGGCCCAGACAAAAATGGCTCCATACCAGCCATATCCGTGCCTTCAATGGCACGTTTTAGCAAGGTGTTTTTCATCACCGTCAGCTCGGCATCGGCATTTTTATAAAAATCCCGACGAATGGTGGTAAGCTCCGCAACCGACAGGTCACGGTAGTCCACAACATAAGCCACAGCAGCATCTTTAAGACGCTTTTTTAGCTCAGCAACGGTTTCTTTCTTCTGTAATAGGCCGCCCACAGCGCAGACCCTTTCATTATTAAAAGTTATCGAATATAGCGTTAGAATCAGCCCGCACCAAGCACGGAGCCGGTTAAACCCTGCCAGAGCATGATATTAAAGAAAAACCAACATGCCACAAGGATTAACGATGGCTAATCATCATAAAAGAAAAACATGGCTTGTAAAGTGCTTTTACAGGATTGGGGCACAAACGTAGCCAGTTGGCAGAACCTTACCTGCAACCCACACCCCTTACAAAGCCGCTGCGCTATCTGCCATAGCGGACAACACGGGTGGTAAATCAGTAGCCATACGGTTTTTAGGTACCTTGGCATAGGGTACATCCGGCAACATGGCCGGGTCTGCACCACTAATCATGGCCATATAAGCAACAGGGTGGCCTTTTTCTAGCAATGCCTCGCCCACCGCATGGCCATCTTTAGGGCCAATAATATTCCAATCCAGCAATACCACATCAGGCGAAAGCTCATCGTAGTATTTTATCGCTTCTGCATAGTGCACGGCTACCGCAACCACCTGCCAGCCTGGCTGCATAGCTACCAGTTGACGAATAGCGTTTTGCCACAAGGGCTCATCTTCTACAAGCAGTACACGCACAACAACCGCATCCTTTAAGCGGCAAATTTAGCATTAAACGGTATAACCGCTAACCCACAAGGCTAAAGGAATGACTCTCTACAAGAACAACAGCCATGGTTAGCTAACCCCATACTACCATGGCACCTAGGTGGTTATTACCGCACAATCGATACTGTAGCGACATCGCTACTTGACATTCTGCATAGAAATTAGCTAAGCAAAGCCGCGCGTTACAATGCCTGTTGGCGTTGGTGAGGTTTTATACTGAGATACCTTGTGCTTGGACTGCTTTAGCTGACCTATTTTGCCTTCAACCGCTCGCATCGCCATATCCACGGATCGTTGCATCGCCATTTCGTCGGCAATACGGTGGTGTAATTCAGCAGAAAGGCTTAACTTTCGTGCCACCGCCTCTTGGATTAAGGGGGCCCGGTGCAACAAACACTGGTAAGCTGCCGCATAGTCATTGGCCTGCAAAGCAGAATGACACTCATTCGTACACTCGGTCAGTTCGCGGGTCAACGCCTCATCGGATAGGGATAAAGGCTGGGGGTTCGGCAATGAAGGGGACATCGTCTCTCTCTACTCTTTTGTTCTGTGTGCCATTAGGGTGTTACCGCCACAACACACGTTATTTAACGTGCCTAAACTCGCCGGGTATCTGTATTACCACCGGAAAGCGCTACTGAGCCTTGGTTAGTACGGGCAGCCCGCTCGCCAGCGGTGTTTTTAATCGCTTCTTCCCAGGTGGTTTTTAAGGATTGAAGGTGGCCAAGCACCTCGTCTACTAGGGCAGGGTCTTTTTTAATGTTGGCTTGTACCAGTTGGTGGTGCAAATAGTCGTACAACTGGTATAAATTTTGGGCAATATCGCCCCCCACTTCCATATCCAGGCTCAACATAAACTCACTAATAATGCGTTGGGCCTTAATCAGGTGGTTATGGGTTTTTTCAATATCTTTGGCCAGCATGGCCTTTTTAGCAATTTTGCAAAAGCGAATCGCCCCTTCATACAGCAAAATAAGGATTTCCTCTTGCGAAGACGTTTGAATTTGCTGGGTTTTGTATTGTTTCGCCAACTGTTTAGCGGCGTAGGGGTTTGCACTCATTACAACAGGTCTCTCGTAAGGACGGTACCGATATGGAGCCGTAGAACCAGGGCACTAAAAAGCACGCCCAGCCGCACGGTGTACTACAGGTATCGGCAATATCAACGTAGCATTTAGCCCTTGTAGGCCGCCTCCAACAAATGGGGGAGAGGCCGCTATGCCCCACAGGGTTTGTAACAACCCACCCGCAAGGGGTTACAAATCGTCACAAAACAGCCCTACAAGCACGTTTACGCCTATACAAACGGTTTTAGCGAGAGATTATTTGGAGACAACGTATGAGCGGTGCCTACAGTACACCTTTTAGTAGCCTATTAAACGACTATTCTTCTGCGCCTTGGGCCGCCTGGATACCTGCCTTGCAGGCCAATATTCAGCAATCCGCCAGTACCTTGGCCATCCTTATGGATGACGACCAGTGCGATGACCTACTCACCAGCCTACGAGACGCCCAACAAGGCCACACCGTCGATTTTTCAGACGCTTTTGACGACTGCTAGAGCCCACCTACCTTAGAAAAGACTGAGCTAGACACACGGACAAAGAGAGAGCCATGAGTAACACCGCCCAACACGCATTATCACGACAGGACGAAAAGGCAGAAAAAGCCCACAACGCCGCCTGTAGTCCGCTATACCCATTACTATTAACCCGCACCGCCAACAAAAGCCAAAAACGGCTAGATACCCCGTTACGGAAACGCATCAAGCAATCCTTGCTGCATATTGCCAGCAACCCCGAATCCGTGGGCGAAAAGCTATCCATGCCATTAACCGGTATTTATTCTCATCACCTTAAGTACCAGGGGCGAGAGTACCGCATTGCCTACCTTATCCAGCAAAAAAACGCCGAAACCATCGATGCTATTGTGATTTTGCTAATTGGCCCCCACGAAAACTTTTACAAGCGCCTAAAACACGTGGCAGATAGCACCCAAGTATAAGCTTTACCAACCCATTCGTTCAGCTACATTAGATTACCTGATACCCTGCTAACAGCTAAACAGGCATTAGCTGGGTACGCTAAGTGCCGCCTTAACGGGGTCAATAATGCCGGCACCGGTTTGTTCTACCGTGGTATTGGCTCGGCTGGCGCTTTGTTGCAAAGTGGTGCGTAACTGTTCAGGGGTTAGGTCAGGGCGCTGTTGCAGCATTAATGCCATGGTAGCCGCCACAATAGGCGTGGCCACACTGGTACCGCTCCAGCCGCCAGCCTGGCCGCCAGGGGCAAAGTATTTATCAATAAACACACGCTGGCCCGTAGCCGCCACCGTTGGCGCCAAGGCACCATTGTCCCCATGGGTGCTAAACGTCGTCACGGTGTCATCGCTAACATTACCAGGGGTGGCATTATTGTTAGCTGCCGCTACCCGCACCACACTTGGCGGCAGGCAATACCAGTTAAACAGTGCCATACGAGGGATTTCTTTGCCTACCGTTAAGCCTAACGGCAGGCGATCTTCATCATTGCCCATGGCAATGGCCAAGGTAATGCCTGCTTGGTTTAGCTGCTGGCAGGCCTGGCTATAACGGCCAAACGCCGACTGAATATCCGGGTTTTTCTGCCACACGGTGGTCATCCAATTAATCAGATGACCCATTTTTTTGGCATCCGTCAACGTATCCGCCTGGGCACCGTAGAGCTTTTGGCGCAACTGTGGGTATTTGTAAGCACCGGTTTCTTCATCACGCTGTTTTAGCTTACCATACAAGCCCAAGGCCTCTTCCATAGGGTTGGTACCCACAGAAAAAGACACCACCGAAGGACGCTGGCCGTGCTGGGCAACCCACTGGATACGCTGCGCCAGGGCATCCGTGCCTTTAACTTGGTTGGCCACCATTTTGCCCAAAATACTTTGGGGGGTGTCCGTATCGGCAATATCGTAATCTTTAGGGGCCTGGTACAACAACATTTGGGCGTTTGCCCCTGGCGCATACCCTTGTTGTGGGTCGCTTAAGGTGGATGTAATCAACTTCAGGTGGTCGCCAGGCTCGGGCTCGCCATCTTTATTGCGCTGTAAAAACTCTAGGCAATAAATCGTCACGCCACGGCCATCAATACCGCAGTTGGTTAACTGTTGGCGGATATAAGGAATTTCGTTGCTTTGCTGGGTTAATTGGCGCTCTGCCAGGCGAAGGGTTTCGCCCATGGGGCCACTTAACACATTAGGGGATACCCGCAGCATGGGGGTGTTAAAAATGCTGCCCTGCATACCATTCCACAGCTTAAACCACCCATTTTTAAGCACTTGCCCAATAGCCTGGTACTGTTTAGGCAAACCTGGGGCGGGGCTGCTTTCTGCCTTGGTAAACAACACCCCATGGTTATCCATCCATACCCGTTGGTTTTTATCCTGCCCACGCAGGGTAAAGTAAGCGTCTTTAGGGTGGGCAAACTGCTCTTCCAGCACACTGCGCTGGGTTAGCCCAGAGGCCACATCCATTACTGACGACGCATACGCTGGGTTTGTTGGCCGTATAGGCGGCGACGAAGCTGGTAGTAAAGGGTCCATAAGCCGTTAAAGCCTCCTCAACCCAAATCCATGCCACCAAACCGGGTTATGTTACCAAATATAACAACGCACTGCATCCGGCTATGCCATGGCCCTAAATGGAGGTGGCGGCAACGGCGGAAAAACGGCCCCAGAAGGACGAGCCGGGGCAACAGCCATGCCTTGCTGAAGAGTATGGATAGCCGCTACAGGGTCTACAATACCGGCCCCTGCCTGGGCTAGGGTGGTGTGGCCACGGTAGGCCGCCTGCTGCAACACCCCTTTGGCCTGCTGCACCGACATATTAGGGGCCAGCTGAAACAACATGGCCATGGTTGCCGCTACAATAGGCGTGGCAAAGGAAGTACCACTGGCTGCGCCACCAGGGGCAACCCCGCTATAAAATTTGCCCAAGTACACATTTTCGCCAGTGGCGGCCACGGTGGGTTGTTTTACTGTCGTATCGCCCTGGTTAGAAAAATCGCTAATGGTGTCGTCACGAACATCACCAGGGGTTTGATTGTTGTTACTGGCTGCCACGCAAATCACATCATCTGGCAAGGCCAACCAATTAAACCGAGCTATCGGTGGGATGTTGGTTTCTGTCGGAAAGGTATTTTGCTCGTTACCGGCTGCCACCACCACCGGTATGCCTGCCTGGGTAGCCCTGGCCACCGCCTGCTGATAATGCTGATACCCCTGCTGAAGGCGTGGGTCGTTCTGGAACCAATCCACCGATTTTTGGATAAGGGTATTTAACTTATCCACCTGCTTTAAATCCTTATGGGTGGGGCCATACAACGCTTGCCGAACGGTTTCAAACTGGTAGCCGCCTTCCGAGGTTTTATCCTCCAACACCGTGTACATAATTTCTGCCATTACCAACGGGTTTAAGCCAATAGACATGTTAATAATTTGCCGCTGCGGAACACCCCCATATTGCGACTGAACCATCGCTTGATTGGCCACACTATCCACCAAGGCCGCCACCCGATGGAAGCTATTGGCCATATCCGTTATAAATTTAACCTGGGCCGTTTCGGGTGTATCCAGCTTGGGGGTAAGCTGCAAGCCGCTTTCTTCTACTAAAAACACGGCGGTTTGCCCTTCCACCCCAGGGGCATACCCGTGGGTAGGGTCGTTTACCGTAGCGCGCACCAAACGGGTGTGGTCTAAGGCTTGGAATCGACCCTTCACATCCTTTATCCCTGGTTCGATAAAAAACATGCGGGTACCGCGGCCATCGATACCACGACTAGTAAGATGTTGACGAATATACGCTGTTTCCGAGCTTTTCTGAAACAAGGTATCCTGCGCTGACTGAAGGGCCTTGCCTAGCGAACCCCCTAGCGCATAAGGGTTAAACCGCAGTACAGGGTTATGGAATAAAAACCCTTTATACCCGGTAACCAACTGAAACCACCCATTTGGCTGCACCTGGCCGACATAATTATAATGGGCCTTTTTACCGTGTTTTTCGTACAGGCGGCCATCGCCAGATAAAAATACTTTTTTATTTTGGCGAGGCTTCACCAACATGGCGGCAGGGCCAATAAAGGATTCTTCTAAAAAATTTTCTCGTGGAAACCCAATACTACGATTGCTGGGGGCAGTATCCACTGGTGGCACAACAGGGGCCGCCAACCTAGGGTTAGGCACACCCAAAGAAGCTACAGGGGTAAACGATTGAGGCATAGTAACAAACCAGTAACCAGCCCCTTAGTGGGCCGGGTTACCCCAATAAAGCCCCCTAAAGCCACCTTATTGCTTACTCGTAGGCTAAGCTAGCCAACTGCGCGGGCCTGTCGTCTGCGGGGGGTGCTGCCTAAGCGGGCCTGCCTGGTGGCCTGCCGCCCACCGCTGGGCCGTCGCCAAAAGGCGTTGGGTCGCCATCTCATCCCCACTAAAGATAGCGGTGGTGGTGGATTGGTTAAAGGTTGGGGTTGACGGATGAGTAGGCACAGATGCCCACCGATTAAGCGAATGTTCTAGCGATTCCAAGGTAACCCCAGCCAAGCTAAACCGCGGCGCCATATGTGATGGCACACCATGACGGCCCCATCGAAGTGTTGCGGATGCCTGCATACCACCTGTCATTGTACGATCCTCAGCTGTTCCTAACCCGCTGGCTACCTTATGCAGGTAGCTTACACCTGGCGCGCCTTCATCACGCCATTATATTAAACCCATCAACCGTGGTATTGCTGGGGCACCTAAATATACTGGTAACCTGCCAAAAGCCAGCAATCACTCTATTTATTGTAGCAATTTTTCAACACTTGTCAAAAAAACATTATTTTTGTAACAATAACGACTCTATCCAACAGACAACCTCATCGGCCATGATAGGCATATCAGGCTCTAGCAACATATCATGGTACATGTTGTTATAAGCAACCAATTTCACTACATTTGGGGCACTATTATCAATCATCTGCCACGCCACCTGCCCCATGGTATCGGGGCAACACACCACATCCTGTCCAGGGAGGGCCACAAAGGTAGGCACCACGGCAGGGCGCTGACACAATTGTTGCCTCACCCGGTTACCCAAGGCGCGAATTTGCCATAAATAGCCCATGGGTACTCTAAAATTTCGGCTGTGGGCGTGGTGTCGCTCATCGGCTAATACTTGCGGGTTACGGGTAAGTTGCTCTAACCGGTAGGGCAAGCTAATCGGCTTGCCTAGCATAGCCTTAATGGCCGATTGCAACTGATATTGAAGCGAAAACGACCCTGGGTGCGCCTTAAAGGCCGGGGCCACCCAACACTGGCCCACCACACGGCTTGGCAATGGCGTGGCCACAGCAGACGCCTGCAACAAGGCCCCCAGGCTAATGCCCCCAACCACCACCTTTGCCTTAGGGTAACGGGCCAATATGTGCTGTAAAAATGCCGCGGCCTGCTGTTGATGTACCTGAAGCGAGGGTAACGGCACGGCATCGTTTAGGCCAAAGCCTTGTAAATCCGGCACGGCAATGCGCTGCACCGTAGGCAATAGCCTATTAAAAAAGCCTAAAGCGTTTTTAACCGTGCCCCCCAGCCCGGGCCAAAACAGCAATACGGTCGCAATTTCATCGTCAGGGGTGGGGTAACCTTGTGGGGCCAGCAAGCCATACCGCAAGCAGCCATGGCTTGTCCCTGGCTGCCAGGTCTCTATAGAAAAGGTCATGGCGGTTAATCTTTAACGGGTTTAACCAGCTCTATGCTTAGCAAATTTACCTGCAAAAAACCGTAGGTATCGGGCTCTTGCTGACCAGAGAGTCTATCAGTAACCGTAACATTGGTTAAGGCCATAAAGCGTTTATCGCTGTTTAGCAGGTTTGTCAGGCGCCGATTTTCTTTCATGGCACGAGGCAAGAACACGGTGCCCAGTAGTTTATGGGTTGCTGTTACCACCTCTATTTTGGCGGATTCAGTGGTCATTTCGCTAAATAATTCGGAAGACATAAGCCCATTCATCCCATCAATTCACCCAGTTATGATACGGTGAGACGCGAGATAACACAATCGCCTAAGCCTATTTACCCACCCCTTTATGGACAACACCCCACCCACCCTAAGCACGGCGGGTTTGTTACCCACAACCCCCCAACAACGCCTTACAGAAAGCCTGGCCCAGTTACCTAACAAGCCTGGGGTTTACCGCTTTTTTGATAAAGCCGGTAATTTGCTCTATGTGGGTAAATCCAAATGCCTAAAAAAGCGGGTGAGTAGTTACTTCCACAACAAAGGCAAACATAGCTCACCTAAAACCGAGCGCCTGGTTAGCCAACTCCACACCATGGCTATAACTATTGTGCCCACCGAGCACGAGGCCCTGATTTTAGAAGACAACCTAATTAAGGCCCACCTACCGCCCTATAACATTTGCCTGCGCGATGATAAGCGCTACCCCTGGGTGTGCATTACTGGCGAGCCCTACCCTCGTGTGGTGGTTACCCGCGGGGTAAGCTACAAACAACACAGCACCACCAGCGCCACACCCGCCAAAAAGAAACCCCGCCAACAGCACCGTCGTAAGGCTCGATACTTTGGCCCCTATAGCCGCAGCAGCGATATGTATGATTTGCTACGCATTATTCGCCAACACTTCCCCGTTCGGCAGCGGAAAACACCCCTGTTTACCGACCGCCCCTGCATGAATTATTCCATTAACACCTGCCCGGGCCCCTGCCAAAAGCTAATTACGGAAGAAGATTACGAAAAAACCATCCAACAAATAGCTTTACTGCTTAAAGGCCAGCTCAGCACCTTGTTGGATAAACTCAATGCTGATATGCACCACGCCAGCGACACCCTTAACTTTGAGTGGGCCGCCCAACTGCGTGACCGCCATACTGCCGTTAGCAACCTGCAAGCCATGCAGCAAGTGGTACACTTGCCCCAACCCACTAACCGCATGGATGTTATTGGCCTAGCCCACGACGATACCCAAGCCCTACTGGTGGTATGGCAAGTGCGCAAAGGCCGTGTGGTAGGCACAACCACCCACCGATTACCCGCGGAAGCTGGCAGCAGCCAAGTGAGCACCTTATTGGCATTTTTACCCCAATACTATGCCATGCAAGAGCCCGATAACCTGCCTGACGATATTTTACTCCCCACCCCGGTGCCAACTACGGCCACCCTTAGCGATGAACATGCCGAAGACTGGGACTTGTTAAACGAATGGCTCCACCAAACCCGCCCCCAGCAAAAACGCTTGCAATGGCACCACCCGCAACGGGGCGATAAAGCCACCCTATTACAGCAAGCCAACCACAATGCCCAAGCCGCCCTAACCCTGGCACAACACGACCAAAAAGAAGACATTCGCCGGGATACTACCAAGGTACTGGCCAAGCTGCAACAGCACCTAAACTTACCCACCCTGCCTAACCGCATGGAATGTTATGACATTTCTCACGTGCAGGGCACCCACACCGTGGCCAGCATGGTGGTGTTTACCCACGGCAAAGCAGCCCCCAGCCAATACCGCCGCTTTAACATTAAAACCGCAGAAGGCGCCCCCGATGATTTTGCCAGCATGCACGAAGCCTTACTGCGCCGGGCCAACCACTTACCAGAAAACTTACCCAACGGCGCCGATTTAGCCACCTGTTGGCCCACCCCAGATTTAATTGTAATTGATGGTGGCAAAGGGCAGTTATCTGCCGCGCGCAGCGCCATGGAAGCCGCCGGTATGGGGGATATCCCCACCATTTCCTTGGCCAAACGCTTAGAAGAAGTGTTTATGCCAGGCCAATCCACGCCCTTGCGCCTACCTAGAGACGACGAGAGCTTATATCTCCTTCAGCATCTTCGTGATGAAGCCCACCGCTTTGCCATTACCAGCCACCGTAAGCGCCGCGGTAAGGCAGCCACCACCTCTGTGCTAAACGATATCTCAGGGGTGGGTAAAAAACGGCAAGCCCAACTTCTCCACGCTTTTGGCAGTATGGAAAATCTTCGTTCCGCCAGTGCCGAAGCCATTCGCCGAAAAGCCAACATTAGCGCAGCGCTAGCCCAAACCATTTGGGAGTACCTACAAGCCAATAGCGACGAAGTTACCTGATTAGGTCACCTACTCGCATTACACGTACTGGTTAAGGCGATGGTAGGCGCCCAACGCACCCCTACCGCTGATGAACGACAGCCGGTAACGCCAACACATCTGCCGAATCACCTGCCATAGTCGCCATGTGGATCTCCTGGTTTAGCGCCTGAATAGAAGTAGGGTCCGGTTGATTCAACTGGGCCATCGCGCCACGGGTATACATCATGGCTGGGTCGGCATAAAAACCTAGCACCAATGTGCCAATTAAACAGGCCACCACACTTAGCAAAATAGGCAGTGTTTGGGGCGCATCCACACGGCGTGTAAGGGATTGCACCATATCAGATGGTTCATTAACCACCATGACCCGAATAACGTTTAGGTAGTAGTACAAGCTTACCGTGCTGTTGAGCAAGGCCAACACAATGAGCCACAAGGTGTTGCTATCCGCCTGAATAACCGACTGGAAGAGGAAGAACTTGGCAAAGAAGCCCGCCGTAATCGGGATACCCGCCAGCGACAATAAGAAAATACTCAACGCCAGGGTATAGAAGGGTTTTTTACGGATAAGGCCAGAATACGCCTGGATATCATCGCGCCCGGTTTGCAAGGAAATAAGGGTAATAACCGCAAAGGCACCTAAATTCATGTACACGTAGGCAAGCAAGTAATACAACACACTGGCCAAGGCTGCTTCTCTAAAAACAACAAAGCCGAGTAGCAGGTAGCCAACATGGGCCACCGTACTGTAGGCCATCATCCGCTTAATGTTGTTTTGGCGCAGGGCCGCCACGTTCCCCAATATCATAGAGAGTACGGATAGCACGACAAACAGGCCGCTTAATACGGCAATGCCGGTGCCCGCGTCCGCCGGGCTAAGGGCAAACAAAAAGTTGGCACAGACACGAATAAGCAAGGCAAAGGCCGCCACCTTAGACACCACCGATAAATAAGCGGTTACAGGCAGTGGGGCGCCTTCATATACATCTGGGGTCCACTGATGGAAGGGAGCCGCCGATAACTTAAAGGCAATCCCGCCCAGCAACATCACCATCGCAATCATCAACACCGGCTGAAAACCGCCAGAAAGGGTGGTTTCCAACAGTTGCAACTTGGCCGTAATCATAGGGAATTGGGTGTACCCGCCACTAAGGCCGTAAATTAAGGAAATACCAAACAGAATAACCGCCGTGCTAGCACCGCCATACAGCAGATACTTTAGCCCCGCTTCGGCGCACTTGGCATCATTTCTAAAGTAGCCGGCTAAAATAAAGCT
Source organism: bacterium (assembly GCA_030429585.1). Classification (GTDB taxonomy): domain Bacteria; phylum Cyanobacteriota; class Vampirovibrionia; order Vampirovibrionales; family Vampirovibrionaceae; genus JAUIEU01. The sequence continues at coordinate 1,392,939 of JAUIEU010000001.1, forward strand.
AGGGATACCCAGGGTTTCCAAGGCCACAAACAGCATAATAAGGTCGTTAGCACCGGCCAGTAAGCTAGCACCCAAGCTAGCCGTTAGCACCAGCATGGGGAATTCCGCCGCCGTGCTGGAATGTTTTTCCAGATACGCACGCGAGAATAGCAACACCAAAAAAGTACCACCCAGTACAAAGGTGCGCACAATGGAGTACAGCAAATCAATACGTATCACATCGTAAAACACCGGCAAATTAACGGGGGTGCTGTACAGCGTTAGGGTTTCAGGGTCTACATGAAGATGGAAGGCCAGTACCTTAGCCACCGCTATGGCAAAAAAGCTGCCCCACAACGCGGTAGACCACGCATCATCATGGGATTGCTTGCTACGACCGCTTGCCTGAAACAGCCCAATGCTAATGGTTACCAGCAAAATAAGTTCTGGCAGCAAGTAGTGGATATTTTCAACCACAATAAAGCGCATAAAGGGGGTATGTAAAAAAGCCTGTATCCAGTCTGTCATGGCGTTGGTTGCCTTTGGTTTGTCTAAAAATTATAAAAGGGAGTGGGGTGCGATAAAGGGGTGAGTACTAGTGGCGAGCCTCATCATTGGCCATCATCACAAGGGTCATGGCCGGGTCAGCAGGATTGTTAGTGGCTGTCATGGCGTCTTTTGTCACCGTCACATCGCCCTCGCCTACCGTAATCATGCGCTTATCAAACATTCTGTACGGCATCGCCATTTCAGTTACCCAAGGTTCAAACTTTTGGATTAATAGCTGAGGTTGAAAGCCGCACACCAACACCAACACGCTTAACGAGGCTAACACCATCACCTCACTCGTGCGAAGATCCGGCAGTTTGGCCCACTTGGCATCTAGCTCGCCAAAGAACACGCGTTTCAGCATCCACAACAGATAGGCAGCACCTAGCACCACACCAATGGCAGACAACATGGTGGCCAATTGCATGTTCCAGTGCATACTACCCATCGCCCCGGATAAGAAAACATCAAAGAGGTTCGACGTGTAGGCGCCGTAGAACACCAGGGTTTCACTAGCAAAGCTAATTAGGAAGGGTAGCCCAAGGCTGGCCATCGTCATCAACATAAAGAAGAAAAAGTAGGCTGGCATAATTTTGCCCAGGCCGCCAAAGTCTGCAATCATTCGGGTGTGGGTACGCACATACACCACGCCAACACACATAAACAAAGCCGCACTCACAATGCCGTGGGCAAACATCACAAACACCGCGCCGTTAAAGCCAGCCGGGTTCATGGCGGCGAGCCCAAGGAGTACAAAGCCCATGTGGCTAACGCTGCTGTAGGCAATCAGCTTTTTCAAATCTTTTTGTACCAAGGCAATGCCGGCGGTGTACACAATATTAATAACGGCCAGTAAAGCCACCCACGGCGACCATTGAATCGCCGCTTCTGGTAAAAACTCATAACAAAAACGCAGCATCCCGTAGGCGCCCATTTTTAATAGTATCCCTGCCAACAACATGGATACGGGGGTTGGCGCTTCCACGTGGGCATCGGGTAACCACGTGTGCACGGGCACAACGGGTAACTTAACCGCAAAGCCCACAAACATGGCCACAAAAATCAACGATTGCATGCCTAAAGACACTGTCGTCATATTGGCCTTAACGGCACTAAACTGAAAGATACTATCCAGCGGAGCGCCTTGGGCTTGGGTAACCGCAAAGATGCCCAAAATACCCGCCAGCAAAAAGACTGAACCAAACAAGGTGTACAGCACAAATTTAACGGAAGCATACTTACGATTAGCGCCGCCCCAAATAGCAATAAGGAAATACATCGGGATGAGTTCCAGCTCATAAAAGAGGAAGAACAGGAATAAGTCCCGAGCAATAAACACCCCAAGTACTGCGGTGGTAAGGATAAACAGCATACTGTAATACAGCTTAAAGCGCTTGGTAATGCTGCTCCAGCTTGCAATAACTGCCATTAGCAACAAATAGGTGGTTAAAATCACCATGGTTAAGGATAAACCATCCGCGCCGACAACATAGGTAATGCCCAGTGAGGGTAGCCATGTCTGAATTTCAAACAACGGCAAATTACCGCCAAGCCAGGCAATAAGCGAATAACCAAAAATAATAACAGACCCAATGGTTGCCACACGGTGCGAGGTTTTACCATTCTCACCCTCTGGGAATATTGCTACCGCCAACGCTGCAAGCAGCGGCAAAATTAGCAATATGGTTAGGTAATAATCAAACACGGGGGTCGTTCCTTAACGGGTTACAGTTTTAAAAAAATCCAGGGTAGCCATAATTTACGGCAGCCACCATACCATGCCAAGCAAGGCCAGTACCACAACACCAAAAAAGATGGTGGCAATATAGCTTTGCACTCGGCCAGATTGCAGCGCTTGGGCCGCGCCGCCGCCTGTCCAAATACCGCCACCAACCAGGTTGACGATGCCATCCACAAAACCTTTATCAAAGCGAGAGGTAAAGTTAGCAAAGGGCAGGTAAATCAGCTTTAAGAAATTGTTATACAGCTCGTCGAAGTACCATTTGTTGGCAAACAAGGTGAATAGCGGGGAAAACATTGTTTTGATTTTGCCAGGTACCGTGTTTAAAGGTTTAACATAAAACATAAAGGCTAATGCAAAGCCGCCAAAGCCAAAGGCCATAGAAATGTTGGCAATATCACCGTGGCTAAACGGCCCGTGGTGAGCAGCCCCATGGGCCGCATGGGTTAAGTAACCTGGGGTAATCAGCTCAACAAACCCTGGAAACGTCCAACCAATATTGGCCAGCAGCGGGCTACCCGACAACAAAAAGCCAATAAATATAGATGGCACCGCAAGCACCGCAAGCGGTAATACCATCGCTGGAATTTCTTTGTGCACATGAGCCTCGCCGCGGTAAGAGCCAGCAAAGGTCATAAAGAAGGAGCGGAACATGTAGAAGGCCGTTGCGCCTGCGGTAACAGCTAAAATCCAAAAGATAGGCATGGCAAAGTTTTGCGCACCAACCAGAATTTCATCTTTACTCCAAAAACCACTTGTCCAAAACATACCCGAAATAGAGATAGTACCGATTAAGTACGTCCAGGCTGTAACGGGAAGCTTGTTCCACAAACCGCCCATCTTCCGCATATCTTGCTCATCTTCACACGCATGGATAACGCTACCCGAGCAAAGGAACAACATGGCCTTAAAAAACGCATGGGTAAACAGGTGGAAGAGTCCTGCCGCAAAGGCACCACAGCCCATCGCCGCCATCATAAACCCAAGCTGAGAGCAGGTAGAATAGGCCAGCGCTTTTTTAATATCGTACTGAACAAAGGCAATACTGGCGGCAATCACTGCCGTAATGGTACCAATAATGGCTACCGCACCCATCGCCTCTGGCGAAAGTTGGAAAATAGGGTAGACCCGGCCTACTAAGTAAATACCGGCAGCAACCATGGTGGCCGCATGAATAAGAGCACTAATCGGCGTCGGGCCAGCCATCGCATCCGGCAACCACGTGTGCAAAGGCACTTGGGCACTTTTGGCCATGGGCCCCATAAAGATAAGAAAGGCAATCACACCCATGGGCGCCGCGGCCAATACCGCTGGCGAACCGGTTACTAAGGCTTCAATACCCGTAAAGGACAACAATACTTCATCTGGGTTGGTAAGCAGTAAATCCTGCCACCAGCCGTAGCTAACATACAAAAAGCCAAGTATGCCCAACAGCAGGCCAAAGTCGCCGACACGGTTCATTAAAAAGGCTTTAATAGAGGCATCCGCCGCATCTTTTTTGGTGTACCAAAAGCCAATCAGCAGATAACTGGATACGCCCACCAGCTCCCAAAATACATACATTTGAAACAAGTTGGTACTGAGCACCAAACCCAACATGGAAAAATTAAACAAGGCCAAGTAGCCGTAAAATTTCGCATAACCATCATCGTGGCCCATATACCCGTGGGTATAAATTTGAATGAACAAGCTGATAAAGGTGACGACAAACAACATCATCACGGAAAGAGGATCAATCAAATAACCAATGGAGAGTACAAATTGACCTGCCTGCAACCAAGGTTCATTAACCTGGTAAGGCAGCAAATTTCCGTGGAGGAGCTGCATAACCAGCGGCCACGTGTGCAATAAGCCCATAAAGGTAGCAGTAACCGTTGCTAACATGGAGAGGGTTTTTGTGGGGCCTTCTATACTTTTCCAGGTCGCAGAATCCGCGCCAAAAATGGCGGGCAATGCGCCCCGCATAAACACCACCAAAAAAAAGGCCAACAAAGGATACACGGGGATTAGCGCCACATTCTGTGTCCACCAAGCGGTATCAAACATAACCCGTTATCCTTTATCCAAAAATCAAAAAATCGTACTAAGTAAACTGTTTACCCGTTCAGGGCAGTAAAGCGTTCCATATCCACGGTGCTGTAACGTCGGTACAAGGCAATCACAATGGCAAGGCCCACCGCTGCTTCCGCCGCAGATACCGTTAAAATAAAAATGGCAAAGGCCTGCCCAGAAAACAAAAAGTGATCGCCGTACATGGGGGCTAAAAAATTATTAAAGGCCACAAAGTTAATGTTAACGGCGTTTAGCATTAATTCTAACGACATCAACACCCGAATAACATTGCGGCTGGTGATAACACCCAGCAAGCCAATAGTAAACAAAAGGGCCGCTAAAATAAGATAGTGGCTTAAGCCAATGTGTGCGGTTAAAAAATCCATGATACCTATACCTCCACCGTTTCACGGGGAACATTATCTGTAGACGCGTCGTCGCCATCGGCATCCAGCTCATCTGCCGGCTTAGAGGCGGCAAGGGATGTTAGCGTGGATTCCATTAACCCGCGGGCTTCGTCTGTCAACGCACTATCGGAAGGCGTGTATTTAATAGAAGACTCTTCTTCACCTTCAAAGCGTTTTTTAGAAATTAGAATGGCCCCTACCATCGCAGCGAGTAGCAGTACACTGGCCACCTCAAAGGGTAAAGCGTATTGATTAAACATGGCAAAGCCTAGCAAGCGAGTACTGCCGTCTGTAATCAAAATCTCTCGCAACATAGGGGGGGTAGGAATAACGCTATAAGCAAACTGAGCCGCAGGCAACAACACACCAAACGTCATTAAGCTTACAATTAGGTAGGCGAGCAGCTGGCGCTTGGTAACGGCGCTATCGTTAAAAAACTGGTCGCCGGTAAACATAATTCCAAACAAAATAACAATGGTAAGGCCAACGCCGTACACCACCGTTTGGGCCACGGCCAAAAAATCCGCATTATTGAGAACAAAAATACCGGCAATGGAGAGGAATGCAGCAATTAAAAACAGGGCGGAATAGATAATGCTTTTATGAAACACCACACCCAGTGCTGCCACCACCGAGAACGTGGCAAAAACCCAGAATATTATGGATTCCATCATGATGTGTGCGATGCCTTTATTGGGTTAAACCAGAAACAACAAAACTAAATAACAAAAGTAACTTACGTCACGCTAGGGGCCAGGCCATGGGTGCGGCGCCATTCGTCAGCGTCTTCGCCCTTCAGGGTTAGGTCGTATTTATCCAGCACCAAGGCTTCACGGCTGTAATCCGCTAATTCAAAGTCTGGTAGCATTTTAATACAATCTACCGGGCAAACCTCTGTACAGTTGCCGCAAAAAATACAACGGCCCATATCAATGGTGAACTGATCAATCACCGGCTTTTTATCACCATCGCGGTGCATTTCAATCTGAATCAAGTCATCGCACGGGCAAACACGCGCACAAGCCTTACAGCCAATGCACAAATCCGTACCATCGCTTTTCGTCAGCAAGCACAGGCGGCCATGGAAACGAACGCTTAAATCCGGCAATACTTCTGGATACTCCAGGGTAACAGCTTCGCGGCCTACGTGAGACAGCACTGTTTTTAAACCGCGGCCAATTTCCAGCAGGCCACTCAGTACCCGATTGTCATCAGCAGGTGCTTCGATATGTTGGGATTTAGAAGGTTCATTCGTCATAAGAATCAAAGACTATCCAGAATCAAAAGGAGGACACTAAGCAGAGGGCGCTGCAAAACGCTTACGGGTTTTGGCATTTAGCTGGCGGCTCATCAGCATGCAAAACACACCCACGCCACCAAACACAATCACAGCCCACACAATTAAGAAGGGTATATGAGTCGTAATACTATTAAATAAGGTATCCAGCGAATTGTTTGGGTAAGCCCAAAAGCGCTGCACACCCACCGCAAACAAATTAATCAGCGATAGAGGAATCAAAAACTTCCAGCTAAAGCCCATCAACTGGTCTGGCTTTAAGCGAGGCAAGGTACCGCGCAACCACATTGCAAAGAAGATAAAGGTGTAAATTTTCAACACCATCCAGCTAATTTTTTCTAGCTGATCCAACAGCCAGGATAGGTTAGGTACATGCAAGGTTTGCTGCAGCCAAACGCCCAGCGGCATCATTTCACCATCCATCGGAATCATCGGCGTACTAATCAGGGTGGCTTCCATCGTACCGCCCCAAGGAAGAGCTACACCCGCCAGCAACGAGTTATACCCACCAAAGAAAAACACCACCGTGAGTGCGCACATCACAAACAAGGCGGCATACTCGGCCAAAAAGAACATGGCAAATTTCATACCGCTGTATTCCGTGTTGTAACCACTTACCAACTCGCTTTCCGCCTCCGGCAAATCAAAGGGGATGCGGTTTACTTCTGCAATGGACGAGATGAGGAATACGATAAACGCGAGCGGCGTAATGTAGAACCAGTACCAGCTTAAGGGGCCTAAGGGGCCGCGCTGGGCTTCTACAATATCCAGCAAATTCATAGAACCCGCAAACAGCACCACGGCCAACACCGCCAGCACCAAGGGGATTTCATAACTAATGGCCTGGGCAGCACTCCGCATACCCCCAAGCAAGGAGTATTTATTGTTACTGGCCCAACCAGCCAGCACCATGCCAATAACGGAAATTGACGACAGGGCAAACACCAGCAAGGCGCCTACCGGCAACGCCACACCAAACAAAAAGTCGGTAAAAGGCACAAAGGCAAACAATACAAACACCGGAAAGATAAAAATAGCCGGGGCCAGGGTGAACAGAAACTTATCCTGCTGGGGCGTCATCACATCTTCTTTAAAGAGGAGTTTAACACCATCTGCCAAGGTTTGAAGCAAGCCAAACGGCCCAACCCGGTTAGGGCCCTTACGCTGGGTAACCCACGCCAGCACCTTACGCTCCATCAACACCATAAACACAACAGCAGCCTTGGCCACCACTGCAATTAAGGTAAACAAAGTAACGCCCCAGGCCAGCACCAACAATACCTGAACGCCCGGATCGGCCACATTAAAGCCCAGTTGGGCATGTAGCCAAACAAACCAGTTTGGAAGGTTATACGGATTCATTAGGGACAACGGGCTCCAGAATAGTTACGCTAAACACAAGAAAAAAAGACAACAAACCAACCGAATCAACGGTCAACTTCCGGCAAAATAATATCCAGGCTACCAAAAATAGCCATCAAATCAGGGTACAAGTTACCAATCATCATGCTGGGCAAAATAGTAAGGTTGGAAAACGACGCCCCACGCCACTTAACACGATACGCCTTGGGGGTACCATCACTCACCAAGTAGCAGCCCAACATACCACGCGGCGATTCCACCATAGAGAAGGCCTCGCCTGCCGGGGGCTTAAATACCATTAAGTTTACTTTTTGGCCCGTCGTACGATAATCAAAGGGTAATTCAGGGGCTTTTTCTGCCATTTTGGCCACGTCAGCCGCATTAGGCGCTTCTTCATTTTTCTTCGCCACCGTCACGCGTTTTTTAGCCGCAGCAATCTCTTCTGCCACTTTGGCATGCTCTTTTTCCAGCTTGCGCAGCTCGGCACTATCGCCACCCGGCATATTATCCAACAGCTGGTGCACAATGCGGATAGATTCACGCATTTCTGCCATGCGCACTTTATAGCGGGCATACACATCGCCTTCCGTGGCAGTCGGCACATCAAATTCAACTTCATTATAGCAAGAGTAGGGATTGGTTTTACGCATATCCTGCGCTACACCACAGGCGCGCATACTGGGGCCCGTAACGCCATAATCCAGCAAATCCTGGTAGCTGGTAACGCCAACACCAATACACCGATCCATCACAATCGGATTTTTATTGGCAATGGCTTCGTATTCATCAAAGCGGAAGGGTAGCTCGTTAATCACCTTGCGCACATCATCCAGCCACCCAGGAGGCGCATCGGCATTCACCCCACCAAAACGGAAGTAGTTATACATCATCCGCGCGCCGGTAATATCTTCAAACAACTTAAAGATGGCCTCACGTTCGCGGAAGGCATAGAAAAACGGGCTGGTGGCGCCCAAATCTAGCAAAAAGGTACCAAACCACAGCAAGTGAGAGGTAATGCGGTTTAGCTCCATGCAAATCATGCGGATATATTCTACCCGCTTCGGCACTTTTAAATCCGCCAAGGCCTCAATCGCCGTCACATACACGTAGTGATCATAAAACGACGACAGGTACTCAACCCGGTCAATGGTAGGCTGGTACTGAAAGTACGACCGGCCTTCTGCCATTTTTTCTTTGCTACGGTGCAGGTAGCCAATCACCGGCTCCATGTCTTTCACAATTTCGCCATTAATGGTGGTTACCAACCGCAATACACCGTGGGTACTAGGGTGCTGGGGGCCAATATTAACCACCATATCTTGCGTATTCAGGCCATGCTCTACCGTCACACCTTGAAGGTCGGAAAAGCCAGGCTTGTCGCGCAAGCTTAGTTCTGGGGCTGGGGAAGCAGTGGTCATTTTAAAATCTCAGTAACAGGGTTAAATCAGCAGGGTAATTTCTATCGACGGTTCCACACCAAGCGCGGGTCTTCTTCTTTGTAATCCTTGCGCAGTGGGTGGCCAATCCAGTCAATCGGCATCAAAATACGACGCAAATCTGGGTGACCTTCGTAATGGATACCCATCAAATCGTAGCTTTCGCGCTCGTGCCAGTCTGCCGCAGGCCATATAGGCACCAAACTTGGCACCGTATCATCGCCACCCGCATCGGTTTTTAGGGTTACGGTTTGATACGTTTTAGTGGAATACAAATGGGTTACCGACTGGCGATATTCTTTATAATCCATGCCACTAACAGACAGCAGCAAGTCAAAGCCATCATCACGCAGGGCTTTGGCAACGCCCAACAAGTCGGCGCAGGCCACACCCAAGGTTTCGTTCCCCACGGCATCATCACCAAGGGCTTCTAGGGTTAAACCTTTATCGGCCAATGCCTTGCCTAACGGGCCATGTTGAATTGGCTCGGGGGCGTCGTCAGCAGGCGTTTTATCTGCTTTATTAGCTGGTGGGGATGCGTCGCTCATGGCGGAATTTATTATTTCCTCTAACCAAACGGCCCTGGGATTTTAAGGTATCCAGGTTATACCCTTCTTTTTGTACGCCCCAGCGCACTTTTTCTTCCATGCCATCGCGGGGCAATAACACTTCGCCTTCGCCAAACACCACGTATGGCTCGTGGGTTTTAGCCAAATCGCGGCGGCCGGCAATCGATTCCATGCGGATTTTTTTCTGTAGCTGAATGAGTGCATCCAACAACGCTTCTGGCCGAGGGGGGCAACCCGGCACATACACATCCACCGGCACTAGGCGGTCTACACCACGCACTACCGAATAGCTGTCATTTTCGTACATACCACCGGTTACCGTGCAGGCACCCATGGCAATCACATACTTAGGCTCTGGCATTTGCTCGTACAAGCGCACCAAGGCAGGCGCCATTTTATGGGTAATGGTACCGGCGGTAATCATCAAATCCGATTGTCGAGGCGTGGCACGAAATACTTCCGAGCCAAAACGGCTAATATCGTAGTTAGAGGCCGACGAGGACATCATTTCAATACCGCAGCACGAGGTGGCAAACACCATAGGCCACACCGAGTTAGAGCGTGCCCAGTTATACACCGCATCAATGGTGGTGGTTAGCACCCCGGCGCTCTCTAGCAGGTTTTGCAACGAGGTAAACACCGTATTCTGCTGAGCATCCGCCGCATCCAAGGATGGGTTGAAGGCATTTGATTCAATGTTAGGGGCTTCTGTCGCCATAATCCGGGTTACCGTCCTACACAAATTGCCAAGGGGCTACTGCCAACGCAGCGCACCCTTGCGCCAGGCATAAATCACACCCAGCAACAAAATATCAACAAACAGGTACATAATCACCAAGCCACGCAGGCCCAGGTCTTCGTAACTTACCGCCCACGGGAATAAAAAAGCTGTCTCTATATCAAACAGAATAAACAGCAGGGCATACAGGTAAAATTTAACGTCAAACTGAATATGGGCATCACCAAAGGTGGGCATACCACTTTCATACGTGGTGTATTTAGTGGCCGTTGGGTTTTTAAATTGCACAATTTGGGCAATGGTCATCAGCAAAAAAGGTAAGGCAATGCCACCAATCAGCAGTACAAACAACACCGGGTAGCCAGTTAGGTGGAAATGGGTTTGGGCTGCCATAGGCAACATGGGCGGTACACCAAAAAATTGACACAGACATGAAAAGCAAAAGGGCAGCCAGGCAAATTGAGTATGCACAAGGGCCAACAATGCGGTAATCTATGGCTATATTTAACCGGAAAGGGCCAAAAGGGTCAACGCATACCGCCATGCCAATATCGCCACACCACCTATCAACGCCTCGTTACACCGTTTTTTTATCAAAGGCAGCTTTATATAGCGCCCTGCTTAGCGCCACCTTAGGGATGCTATGGGCCACAAGCCAACCCCCAGCCCTAGCCCAACAAACCATTACCCCCGCCCCCTTTTTTCAGCCCAAAAGGCCGCTACATTATGCTGGGCAGGGCACTACACCGACAATTCACCCCTTAATACAGCAGGCCCAAGGGTTAATACAACAGGGCAACTGGCACAGCGCCCAAGCCTTATTAAACACCGCCGTTGGTAACCCTTATGCCGCCGGGCTAAACACAACCAGCACCATGGCGGCCCACCAATTGCTTGCCCATATTGCCAACAACCAACACGATATTAACACTGCCCGCCGCCATTTAGACCAAGCCCTGGCCCTAAACCCAAACGATATTTGGACCATTACCGAGCTGGCCTATACCTTTGCCCAACAAAGCGATAACGATTTTGTTAGCGGGCACCCCACCGCCAACCAACGTGCCGAAGAATATTTTGCCCAAGCCCGCACCCTGGCCCAACAACATAACCATCCCCTGCCCAAAAACTATTACTTGCGCCAGGCCCAATGGGCCAACCACCGGCAAGATGACGCTGCCGCCCGCCACTGGCTAAGTGAACTAGAAAACGCCCCCAACACAGCCGTTTCTCCTGTTGATATTAGCAACGACCACACCTTGGCTTGGCTTCGGCTTACCCTACAATCGCCCCGAACCACCCCTAGCCAGCTAACCCAGCAAGTGTACCCCTTATTGCTCCACACCGTGGACTTACACCCAAAACAGCCCGAATCCTTGGACTTGCTGGCCCGCTATTTTGCCCGCAACAACCAGCCTGGCAAGGCCTTGGAATATGCCCTACTGGCCCAACAACAAAGCGATACCCCCAACCCAGAAAATTTATTCTTCCTCGCCCAGCAATACCAACGCATTGGCGATAGTGTGAACGCCCTGCGCGCCTACGAGCAAGTGGTGGCCATTGCCCCCCACCACGAACCCACCCTAATTGCCTTAGGCGAACTTAGCATTGGCAGCGGCAATATAGCAGGCAGCCAAGCCTACTACCAAACCGCCATTGCCCAAAACCCAACCATATTAGAAAACCTGCTAAACGAAGCCCATACCGCCCTTCGGCAAGAAAACACCCACGCCGCCCATCAGCAATACCTAAAAATTATCCAACTAAGTAACCGTTACCCCACCATGCAGGCCCAAGCCCTCCACGGGTTAGCCAACACGGTGGTGATGGATGCCTACTATCAGCAAGGCACCCAGCCTATCCCAGCAGAGGTACGCCGTTTATACCAGCAACAGGCCCACCAAGCACCGTTACTCACCAACGATGCCATTAAGCTCGATTGGTTAGCCCAGGGCGGAGGCCCACCACAAGGGCCCATACTGGCCGCCCTGCAACAACAAGCCCACCACCCTAGCCCTATTATCGCTGGCGAAGCCCAATACCTGCTGCGCCAATACCCCACCGCCAACGATACGCTGGACGCCGCCGATGGCGAAACCGCCCGCGGGTACCTAGCCTTAGGTGACCGATTGTTAGCCCTACACGCGCTAACCGCCGCCAGTGTTATGTACCAGCGCGGATATGAATTAGAACCACTACCAGAGCTGGCCGAAGGGCAAACCATTATTCAGGATAAACGACACCTAGCCGAGCAACGCGTGGAAGAAGGCAACCGAGCCTACCAAAACAGTCAATACCAGCAGGCCATTAATCATTATAGCGATGCCCGCACCCTATACCCCGATTGGGATGTGGCCTACTTGCGGCTTGGCGATGCCTACACCGCCGCCAAACAGCCCAACCAAGCCTTTGTGGCCTACCGCACCGCCGTGCAACTTAACCCAGCTTATTTAAGCGGCAAACGCTTCGCCAAGGCCTACCAAAAGCTAGAAAAAAAATACATGAAGGCCCAGGCCAAGCAACCCTAGCGCCTAATGGTGGCCGCTATGCTTGGTTACAATAGGCTTAATAAAATCGTGGCCGCTTTTTGCAACAGGGGTAACCGGTACCACCTGCTGGGTTTCCTCACCTGTACTCGCATCCGTACGCTGCAAAATAACCTTTACCGGGCCGCTTTTAGGCTTAATCGTCGTGGCACTCTTCACCACCGGTAAGCCATGACTTTTATGGTGGCTATCTGGCGAAAACTGCCCCGAAGGCCCCTGATTATGGGTAACATCGCCAGGCATCTCTGATGAATGGCTACTAACGGGGGTAATCACAATTTGGTTAGGCGTTTTAGCCGCCGCTTGGCGAGGCGGTGTTGGGGTAGTGGGTTTCGTCGGCTTATCCTTAGGGTCGGTGTACAGCAAAAACTCAATCCGGCGATTATTCGCACGGCCCTTGGCCGTTTTGTTGGTATCCACCGGGCGGGTGGCGGCATACCCAGCCGCAGACATGTGGTCACGATCAAATTTTTCTTGCTGAACTAAATAGCGCACTACGGCACTGGCCCGCGCCGTGCTTAGCTCCCAATTAGAGGGGAATTGCACCGAATGGATTTTCTCACTATCCGTATGGCCTTCCACCTGAATAAGGTAGTTTTTAGATTTATCTTTTAAGGATTCTGCTAGCGTATGTAACGCTTTTTTAGCTTCTGGCCGCAACACGGCGGTGCCACTAGCAAACAACAACTGGCTGTTTAGCCGAATGCGCGCCCCTTGGGGGTCATTCATTACCTCTAAACTGGTTTTTTTAGCCGCCTTAGCATCCACCGCTAAGCTATTGCCACCGGTGCCTTCGCCTTGGCCGTTGCCTTTACCACCACCAGCACCGCCTTTGCCAGCACCTTTTCCTTGCCCTTGGCCAGCACCAGAACCTGCTGCCTTAGCGTTAGCCGCCTGCTGGGCGTTTAATTCGGCCTCCATTTGGGCCCGCATATTATGCTCAATATCATCCAAGGCTTGCTGAAAGTACGCAACCAACTGCTTCAGGCCTTCTTCACCTTCCAGCTCTTCGTTGCCGCCTTCCACCCCCCTGCTGGGGGTTAGCTGTTTAAAATCGCCCATCACCCCATCGCCATCGGCGCCTTTTTCTGGCGAGGCAGGGTTGGTGGTTTCTGCCGGGGGAGAGTTGCCCTGCAAAATAGATTTAATACCCGCCATTAAGCTTTGGCTTTGGAAGCCGGTGCGGATTTGTTCTAGGACTTCTTCCTCTTTAACCTTATCCAGCTTGGCTTGGGTAATAGCAAACAGGGCGGTAAAGGTGGCAAACAACAGGGTCATAAAATCCGCATACGAAACGACCCAGCGTTCCAGGTTTTCGTGTTCGGGATGTCCCTTTTTGGGTGCCATAACAAGTTACGTTCTTTGTTTGTCTGCCATTCAAAATAGGTAAGAGGGATTACATTTCTTCTAGTTTTGCCGCATCCCCTGGCGACATAAATACTTTGAGCTTTTCTTTAATAAAGTTAGGGCTTTCGCCAGCCTGGATGGATAGAATCGCTTCAATCATCATTTCTCTAGCCACCACAGAAGCTTTCCCCTTAAACTTAATTTTTCCCGCCAATGGTAGGGCAATTAGGTTAGCCGCCCCTACCCCGTATACCGTGGCCACAAAGGCTACCGCAATACCGCCCCCCAGCTTGGAAGGGTCGTTTAGGTTACCCATAACGTGGATAAGGCCCAGTACCGCCCCAATAATCCCAACACAAGGGGCCAGGGCGCCAAAATCTTCGCCTACTTTGGCACTGTGGGTAATTTCTTCTTGGAACATGTGGAGTTCCGTCTCCAGCAAATCTCGCAATAAATTAGGGTCCGTCCCGTCTGTCATTAGCTCCATGCCTTTGCGCATAAAGGGGCTAGCAATATCTTTAATATCATTTTGAAGAGCTAAAATGCCTTCTTTACGGGCTTTATTGGCCATCGTCATTAAGGATTTTGCCGCTTCTAAGGAGTTTTCTTGGTTACCGAGAAAGCACTTAATCGACCATTGGCCAAAGTGAACAATCTCATCCGCCCGGTGGCACAACAGTACCGCCCCAACCGTGCCCACAATTACAATCAGAAAGGCCGTCGGTTGAATCAGCGCATCCGGCTCTAGGCCCTCTAATACAGCGCCAATCAGTACCGCGCCAATGGCCAGTGCCAAACCAAGAATTGAGGTAATATCCACAGTAATAAACCCTTAATTAGCTATTTTTATACGGCTTTGTTTAGGGCGCCTTGGCTACCACCATGGCAAACCCCTAACAACACACCGTTATACATGCTAAGCATCTAAAAACAGCTCGTTAATCGCATCGACCCTTATTATAAGGATTAGCGCCTGTGGTGGTTGGGCTAGCGGCTAAGAATACAGCAGGTGTTTGAGGACTTTATTCATAAATCCTCTGGCTGGGGTAGGGTGATGGGTGCAGGCATCGCACTGGCCACAAGGCCCCGGTACCGGTAGCCCCGTTAGCCGAGCCAAAGTAACCGTGCGGCATTCATCGGTTAGGCACCAGTTTTTCATATCCATTAGGGCTTGCCGGGCTTGTTGGGCCGGGTCAAACACCATTTCAGGCTGCTCTCGGTTGTGGAATTTACGCGGAAGTAGGCCCCGGCTCGCCTCATCGAGTAATTCTCGGTTATAAAACACGTGGATTTCTGCGTCATTCCGCGTGGTGACCCCGTCCATCAACAAGGCATCCAACTGGGGCGGCAAATCCCAATAAATAATGGTGTGCTGCCCTGCCTCTGGCGATAAACTCAAAAACCGCCCTGGTGGGCTAGCATCCACCAATACCCCGGTTTTGGCCTGCCGTATATGGTGGCGCAGTTCGCGCGGGTCTGGGTGGGTTAGGGTGTTGCTGCCCCCGCCAGTGGCGCTTGCCGGGTATAACCACACCGGCTCAATGGCCAGTTGATCCAGCACCGCAGAAATCCGAAAGGCTTCTTTTGGGTCGCGCACCCGAATAATCACCGCCCCAGCCTCTACCGGTGACGGCAATACAGACGGTTTGCCATCTGCCCCGCTGCGCCCTGCCAGTAAATCGCTAAGCTGGCCCAACTGCTGGTGGCGGGTTAAAGGTTTATGCACATGCAAGGCCAACCCATCCAAACTAATAGGGAACTGGCACAACTGCACAGGCGATAAGGCCAACTGCTCTGCCAAGCTAACCATACGGATAGGCCCTAAGGGGCCCGTCAACAACACCATGCTGGGGAGGTCTTTAAATCGCCTTAGGGTGGCCGCTAGCTTGCGGTAGCGGGTATCGCCCCACCCCCCTGGCAGCAGATGGTGGGCATCCTCAATCAAAATCATGCTTAAATCCAGCCGGGCCAAGGCGCTTAGCAGGCGCAAACTGGCAAAACTTTCTGGGGTGGTTAGCAACAAGCGTACTCGCCCACGATTTAGCGCCTCTAACACGCTGCGCTCTTCGTGGGGCATTAGCACCGTATCCAGCATCATCACTTCTGGGGCGGCAAACCCGCTATGCTGCAAAATATCCATATTCAGGCGCAGCATGTCGCTATCCAGGCACACGGCTAGGGCAACCCCCTGCATACTAAGGGCGGCAAAGGCATACAAGTTAAGGGGCGATATGGCCCATGGCACACTAGCCACCAAATGCTGCTGCTGGCTAACGGTTTCTAACAACAGCGCCTGAAAGGCTTCCGTTGTGGGGATGGTAATAGGCTGAACCATGAGAAGGGCTTTACGACTAAGTTACAGAGGGCAAAACAGGTAAAACGTGGAAGATGAAGGGGCTATTCCTCCCCTGTATTATACGGGGCAGGCACACCTTTAGGCCATGGCCGCCTTTTGGCTACAATAGGGGGATGTCTTCTACTGCACCCCACACCCCACACCCGGCGCCCTTAACCGGCACCTGCACCCTCCCTGGCGATAAATCCATTAGCCACCGCGCCGTGCTGTTTAGCCTGCTACGCCCAGGCACCTACCACCTTAGCAACATAGCCACCAATGCAGATGTGGCCGCCAGTGCCGCCGCCATTACCCAGCTTGGGGCCCGTATTGAACAACCCCACCCAGATGAGTGGATCATTACCTCGCCGGTGCAGCCAAGCGCGCCCACCCACCCCATAGATTGCCACAACAGCGGCACCACCATGCGCCTACTGTGCGGGCTACTGGCAGGCTTGCAGCAACCCGCCACCCTAATAGGGGATGCCTCCCTTTCTGCCCGGCCCATGGGGCGAGTGATTAAGCCCTTACACGGCTTTGGGGCAACAATTACGGGTACCGGCACAACACCGAACCCGGTAACCGCCCCTATTCGTATTAGCCCCGCGCCATTATCTGGCCAAACCCACCAACTTGCCGTTGCCTCGGCCCAGGTAAAATCTGCCTTGCTGCTGGCTGCCACTTTTGCCCACGGCCCAACCACCCTTACCGAACCCACCCCCACCCGCGACCATACCGAACGGCTTTTCCAGCATATGGGCATCCCCCTAAGCAGCAGCACCCAAGCCACCGGCCACACCCACCACACCGTGCCGGGTGACTATACTCGCCCGCCCTTGCCGCAATCACCACAATGGGCCATCCCTGGCGATATATCGTCTGCCGCCTTTTTAACAGTAGCCGCCCTAATTACCCCCGGTTCTCGCCTAACCCTACGCAACGTGCTGCTAAACCCTAGCCGCACCGGGGTTTTAACCGCCTTAGCGCAGTGGGGCGTCAAATGCCCTCAATCCAACCAGCACACCCTACAAGGCGAGCCTGTTGGCGACCTAACCATTACCCACCAGCCCCTCCAGGGCCACTGCACCCTACAGGGCGATATTATTGCCAACCTGATTGATGAAATCCCTATTTTAGCCATGGCTGGGTTGTTTAGTACTGGCGGGCTAACCGTGCGCGGTGCAGAAGAACTTCGCCACAAAGAAAGCGACCGCATTAGTGTGCTGGCCCAAGCCCTACAGCACCTGGGCTACACCATTACCGAGCACCCTGACGGGTTTACCCTGCCCGGCAACCAATCGTGGCAGGGCACCCTGCCCAACCACCCCCTTATTACCGCTGGCGACCACCGCATTGCCATGGCCTTGCGGGTACTAAACCATGCCGTTTGCCCTAACACCCCCTGGCCCTTAGATGACCCCCATTGTGTTACCGTATCCTTTCCTGATTTTGACACCGTATTAACCCAGTTGACCCACCCTTAACCACCCCCTTATTTTGCCGTGACAACAACCCAAACCACCCCCACCCCACCCACACAAGCGCCCACCAGCAAGCCCATTAACCCTGTACTGCAACGTGCCATGCAACGCCAGCCAGAAACCTACGGCTGGTGGCGAAAGTTTGTATACCGAACCATACAAACCGGCACCGTTATCAGCGCTTGGTGGGGCCACCATATTCGTATTTCAGGGCAAGAGAACATCCCTAACCACGCCAATTTTATTGCCGTGGCCAACCACGCCAGCAACTGGGATCCCCCCGTCGTTTCCCACGCGCTAGGGCGATTTTCCTTAGCCTTTATCGCCAAACGAGAACTATTTGAAACACACCCTATTGTAAGCTGGGCATTAGAAAGCGTGGGCTGCATTGCCATTGACCGCGACAATGTAGGTGTAACCAGCATTAAAAGCGCCAAAAACATTGCCGCTAAAACCGATTGGGTGGTTAGCCTCTTCCCGGAAGGGACACGCCAAAAAGCCCCTACCGATACCACCACAGACACGGATGACGCCAACGAGACTAACGCCAAACGCGGCGCCGCCTTTTTAGCCAAAACCATTGGCCAACCCGTGCTGCCCATTGCGGTACATTACAGCACCCAAAAAACCGGGTGGTTATGGCCTAAAAAAACCGCCTGGGTGCGCATTGGGGCCCCGATACCCGTGGCTAAAAAAGCAGATATGGATGAGCTCACCGCCACCATTATGGCCAGCATCCGCGGCTTGCAGCAGCAATTACTGCTAGACCACCCCGAAAAATAGCCTTATAAAGCCACCCTAACCCCAGCGTATTCTAGAGTTCACATGCCATGTAACAGTTCTATTGGGCAGAGTCATGGCCTATCAACAAAACCGCCTGGCGCGGTTTAATGCTGGTAGAGACAACCCCTATTTCGTATCTGTAGCCCACACCCCCGTGCGGATTTTACAGACACCACCACTGCCCCTTAGCTATTGCCTTGTGTAAATGAGTACTGCCCCCAATACCACTATTAGCAGGCCTGTTGCGCCTATTGCACCGCCCACCCCTACCGGGCCGGTTGGTACCCCTTATGCCGCAACCACCGTTACACCACCCGCCATAACCGCCGCACCCAACAGCGATTCCATGGATCAGCAACGCATTCGGCCGGCGGCACCACAAGCCAGCAACACCCTACGGCTAAAACACCCAGCGCTATACGGGCAAGTGCAAAAAGCGGCCGCCACCAACGCCACCCCCACCATCGCTAATGAAAGCGACACCCAGCGCCTAGCCATGTTTTTCAACCTCTACAACGAGCTGGATGATGATGGCAAAAACCGACTAAAAAGGCTACTAAGCAACGGCAAACTAATGGAAAACGGTGCCGAAGACCAGCACACAACCCTGTACCACCTGTATGCCATGGCCAACAGCCCCAGGCTAAACGGCATTAACGGCAAACGAGCAGCGGCGGATTTGATTCGGATACTGGATGCCCCCCAAACCATTGTGCAAACCTTTGTTAGCCTGCTACCCCAACATGCCCAACGCCTACTGCACCAATTTAATTTGCACCCTAGCGATTTACCCAAGGGCAAAACCAGCATTAGCCAATTAGATTATTTGCAAAGCTACAGCGCCGATTGTGTGCCTGCCAGCATTATGGGCCGCCAAGCCATTAGCCACCCCGCCGAATTAACGCGCCAAATCAACGAAATTACTGGCCTGGGCTACTTTAACGAAACCGTCACGGCTAACGAAATTTGGCCTAAAAACCCTGCCGAAGCAGAAGACGTGATGAAAGAATGGCACTGGACATACACCCCCAAGGCAGGGCAACCTGGCGCCTACAACGTGCGCTTCATCACCCCAGAAAGCGTTAAACTCCGCATGATGGCTGCCCACACCCGCAACAAACCCGGCCAAGAGCAATCCCCTATTGAAGGCGGTTACCAGGGCACGTTGGCCTACCAAGGCACCGCCAAGCAGTACAACGGCTTGCTAGGCAAACGGTGGGATCCCTCTCAAAAACTAAGCATTGGGCTAAATGCTATTGAAAAAACCGTGCTGGAAAACGCCATTGCTGATGGAAAATCTCTCCACAGTGTGCAATACCAAATTGCCACCGGCAAACAACATAGCGATGATGGCGGCAGCTACCTGTTTGGCTACACCGTCCCCTTTGCCGATACCATGAATCACCTAAAATTAGCCTTAGACCTTGGCTGGGACCCGGTGGTTGGCTTTGTAGAAACCGACGCCCAAGGCAAAATTGATATGGCCCACGAAGTGCTGGTAACGGATTACACCACCAAAGGCGACCAAGTGTATTACAAGGTGCACGATACGGATGACGATAACCCTAAACCCGTTTGGCGCGCAGCCAGAGAACTCATCCCCAAGCTGCACCACGTGGGCTACCCCTATGGCATGGCAAAAAAAATAGAAGACACCATTAATACCCACTACCAAAAATTTTACCTGCCGGATAATACCGACCGCGCCAACTTTGACCCCATTACCGTAACCCAAGAGCAACCCATGAACGGGTGGGAAGAAATGGTATGGCCAGAAATTTACCAAAGCAAACAACAAGGCGCCCAGCCACCCAACCCGGTGGCCAACACCGCACCCACAACACCCACACCCGCAGCAGTGCCTACAACACCAGCTATCACGCCTACCGTGGTTACCATGCCGCTACCCACCCCAACACCACACGCCGCTGCTGTGCCCGCCATCAGCACTATTCCACCGCGGGTAATACCACCGACTGCACTGCCTTATGCCCCCAGCAACATCACCCCCATGGTGGTGGGCAACCAAGCCTGGTTACCCTTGCCGCCACTGTTGGCCCTACCGCCGTATGGACTCAATACACCCTATGGCACACCTTTTAATTCCCCTAGCTACCCAACCCCAAACCCCTACACTGGCAACGGCTTTTACCCCTATGCTGGATAACCCTACACGCCGATAACATTACACTTCGTTACAAACTGTTCCAACAATCCATTTAATTGTTTTTATATAATTGCGAGACAGGAAACTGTGTGACCCTCCTGACCACTCGCAAGTGTGTGTAACTAAAAAACAAACTGTGTGTGAGGAATAAACCAATGGTACTATCCCATCTAATTTTCAAAGCTATCGATAACGAAATCAAAAAAGGTGAAATTAAAAACCAAGAAAGAGCTCAGGCGCTTGAAGCAAACCAATCTGGTAATAGCAATGCTGAAGAAGCCACGCCATCAATTTTCAGTAAACAAATTATTGAAGACGCTAGAAAAGCCAAAGAAGCGGCAGAAGCCAAAAAATCTGAATCGTTAGATTCTCAAAAAATTGCAGAGATGCAAAAGCAAATCGAAGCATTACTTGAGAAAAACGAAGAACTGGAAAAGAAACAAACGTTGGCTACCAACCGCTTTACCAATACCCCTTATGGTCGCCGCCCGGTAACAACTTACCCCCAACCCGTAAAATACCCCTATACCAACGCTTTTGGCCCCAGTAGCTTCGATACCAGCAATAGCACTGGCTTTCGCCCCGCTCGCCACATCTAAGCTGTAGAACACTCTCACCACATACCCGTTTGCCTTACCCGGCAGCGGGTGTGTTGGCGTGTGTAGCATTATTTTAGGAAAATCCTGAAAATCAACCTAGGAAAGGCTTTCTTTGATCTCGGTATCACTTAATATTTCATTACAAACTGTTCCAACAATCCATTTAATTGTTTTTATATAATTGCGAGACAGGAAACTGTGTGACCCTCCTGACCACTCGCAAGTGTGTGTAACTAAAAAACAAACTGTGTGTGAGGAATAAACCAATGGTACTATCCCATCTAATTTTCAAAGCTATCGATAACGAAATCAAAAAAGGTGAAATTAAAAACCAAGAAAGAGCTCAGGCGCTTGAAGCAAACCAATCTGGTAATAGCAATGCTGAAGAAGCCACGCCATCAATTTTCAGTAAACAAATTATTGAAGACGCTAGAAAAGCCAAAGAAGCGGCAGAAGCCAAAAAATCTGAATCGTTAGATTCTCAAAAAATTGCAGAGATGCAAAAGCAAATCGAAGCATTACTTGAGAAAAACGAAGAACTGGAAAAGAAACAAACGTTGGCTACCAACCGCTTTACCAATACCCCTTATGGTCGCCGCCCGGTAACAACTTACCCCCAACCCGTAAAATACCCCTATACCAACGCTTTTGGCCCCAGTAGCTTCGATACCAGCAATAGCACTGGCTTTCGCCCCGCTCGCCACATCTAAGCTGTAGAACACTCTCACCACATACCCGTTTGCCTTACCCGGCAGCGGGTGTGTTGGCGTGTGTAGCATTATTTTAGGAAAATCCTGAAAATCAACCTAGGAAAGGCTTTCTTTGATCTCGGTATCACTTAATATTTCATTACAAACTGTTCCAACAATCCATTTAATTGTTTTTATATAATTGCGAGACAGGAAACTGTGTGACCCTCCTGACCACTCGCAATGTGTGTAACTAAAAAACAACCTGTGTGAGGATAAAACCATGTTATTAAAAGGATTATTTACATTATTTGCTGGCAAAAAAATTAAAGAAGTTAAAGCCAAAACGGCTGCCCGGGATGCAAAAATTGAAAGCCAAGGCAAAGAAATTGACGAGCTTAAAGCACTATTAGAAAAAAGCATAACCGATAAAAATAAAGATCTAGTTAAAGAAACCAAACTTGATAAACTTGAAGAAACAAATGAAAAGCTACAAAAGCAACTTGATGACCTCAAAAACGGCGCCAATGGCCCTATTCCGTTCGCCCGTCGTCGCGCACCTCGCCGTCGTGGCCCTGTAGTTCATAACGGACGCTTTAACCCTAGTAACTTTGGTTACCCTGGCCCAGGCAGCTTCAATATCGGCGGTGGGCACAACACTGGCTTTCGCCCCAGCAATTTCGTCTAAGTTATAAATACTCTCACCACACACCCGTTTGCCTTACCCGGCAGCGGGTGTTTTGGTGTGTTTATGGCAAAAAAACTTATAGTGTGCTCAGTACTCGGTCAAAGGCCGCCATCGTTTCGTCAATCACCACATCCGTATGGGTGGTGGATACAAACATGGCTTCAAAAGGGCTGGGGGCTAGGTATACGCCTTCTTGCAGTAACGCCCAAAATAGCTTAGTAAACACATCGCGGTCTACGGTTAGCATGTCATCGTAACCGGTAATAGGGGTGGCGGTTTGGGCAAAGCCTAGCATGCCACCCACTGCAGCAGTTTGAACAGGCAAGTTATGCTTGGTAAATACGACTTGCAAACCTTCTGCTAAGCGAGCCGATGTAGCGGATAACTGTTCGTATACGCCGGGTTGTTTTAGCTGAGTTAAGGTTTCTATGCCTGCGGCCATGGCCAATGGGTTACCACTTAGCGTGCCTGCCTGATACATGGGCCCTTCTGGCGCTACCATGGCCATAATATCGGTCTTACCACCATACGCCCCTACCGGCAGTCCGCCACCAATCACTTTGCCAAAGCAGCTCAAATCTGGGGTTACGCCATAGTGGCTTTGCGCACCACCATAGGCCACCCGGAACCCGGTCATCACTTCATCAAATACCAGCACACAACCATGTTCGTCGGCCAGCGCACGGAGCGATTCCAAAAAGCCTTGCTGGGGCGGAATACACCCCATATTACCTGCCACGGGTTCTACTAAAATAGCGGCAATCTCACCAGTGTTGGCCTCTAATAGCGCTTTCACACTATCTGCATTATTAAAGGTGGCCGTTAGGGTATTGACGGCCACTTCGCTAGGCACGCCCGGGCTATCGGGCAAGCCTAACGTGGCCGCACCGCTGCCGGCTTTTACTAAAAACGCATCCGCGTGGCCGTGATAGCAGCCGCTAAATTTAATCAATTTTTGCTTACCGGTATACGCCCGCGCCAAGCGTGCCGCACTTAAGCAAGCTTCCGTGCCACTATTAACAAACCGAACTTTATCCACGCCCGGCACCGCATCTATCACCAATTTGGCCAGCTGATTTTCCAACACGGTGGGCGCCCCATAGCTAAAGCCTTTTTCAGCCGCTTCCTGCACAGCCCGAACGACAGACACGGGCGCATGGCCCAAAATAGCCGGTCCATAGCTCGCCACGTAATCGATATATTTATTGCCGTCCGCGTCATACACATACGGCCCTTCGGCTCTATCAATAAACAGCGGATTACCGCCAACACCTTTAAAGGCGCGTACTGGGCTATTCACGCCACCGGGCATCAACGTTTTTGCTGTTTCAAAGTGTTTAGCAGAGGTATCGGTGTTTAATCGGGGAGCGGTGGCAGTCGTCATGAGAATCCTTTTTCATCATAAATTTAGTTTATGGTTGGGTTTGATTGATTTAGCAACGATAATACCCCTAACCCACTAACAATTTCACCTAATCGTTAATTTCCTTTATGACACCGTTACCCAGCCCCACCTATACCGAAACCTGCGATGTGCTTATCGTGGGTGGCGGCCATGCAGGCATAGAAGCCGCCATGGCCTGTGCCAAGCTTGGCCTAACCACCATTTTAGCCACCCAAAACCTAGATACCATTGGCCAAATGAGTTGCAACCCGGCTATTGGCGGCCCCGCTAAAAGCCAACTGGTGAAAGAAATTGACGCCCTGGGTGGCGTGATGGGCCTATGCGCCGATGCCACCTATTTGCAGATGAAAACCCTAAACATGAGCAAAGGCCCGGCGGTGAGAGCTCTACGTGCCCAAAGCGATAAAGCCGAGTACCGCGCCTTTTGCCGCGAATTGGTAGAAAGCGAGCCACATTTAAAGCTTCGGCAAACCACACTCGTCAGTTTGCAAACCGACCCAAAAACCGGCGAATTTACGGCTGCCACGGATTACTTAGGCATTCAATACCAAGCCCGCGCCATGGTACTAACCACCGGCACCTTTATGAACGGCATGCTGTGGGTGGGCAAAAAAGCCGTGAGTGGTGGCCGCCCCGGCGAAAAAGCCAGCACCGGGCTAACGGCGGAACTGCAACGCCTTGGCCTGCATACGGCACGCCTAAAAACCGGTACCCCACCCCGACTAGATGGCCGCAGTATTGATTTTACCGGCTTAGATGCCCACCCGGGTGATGATGAATTACGCCACTTTAGCTTTATGCCTAATCGGCCTGTACTCGAACAACTGCCGTGTCACCTAACGCGCACCAATGCGGCTACGCATCAGCTTATTCACGATAATATTCACCGCTCGCCTATGTATATGGGGCAAATGGATGGCTGCGGCCCCCGCTATTGCCCAAGCATTGAAGACAAAGTAACCCGCTTTGCCGATAAAGATAGCCACCACCTGTTTATTGAGCCAGAAGGCCGCAATACCTACGAGGTGTACTTGCAGGGCTTTAGCACCTGCTTGCCGTATGAAATCCAGCAGGCCATGATTACCACCCTGCCGGGGCTGGAAAAAGCCGAATTACTACGCCCTGCCACCGCCGTAGAATACGATTACTTCCCCGCCTACCAGCTAACGCCCGCACTCATGTTAAAAAACACGCCAGGCATATTTTTGGCCGGGCAAATTAACGGCACCAGCGGGTACGAAGAAGCCGCCGCCCAAGGCCTAATCGCAGGTATTAACGCTGCCCGCTATGTTGGCCAGCAAGAGCCCATCATACTGACACGCGATAGCAGCTACATTGGTACCCTGATTGATGATTTGGTAACCAAAGAAATCCTCGAACCCTACCGCATGCTAACCAGCCGTAGTGAATACCGTTTATTATTGCGGCAAGATAATGCCGACACACGCCTAACCCCTCTAGGCAAAGAGATTGGCCTAGTAGATAACGCCCGCTGGCAAGTATTTACCAATAAACAACAACGCGTAGATACTGAAAACCAGCGGTTGGCTAAAGCCACGCTTAGCCCCGGCACGCCAGAAGCCGCGCAACTCCAACAGTTAAGTGGCGAAATAATTAAAGAAAAAACCCCACTGGCCACCTTGCTAAAGCGCCCCGCCATTAGCTACACCCATTTAGCCAAGCTAGATAACGGTTGCGCCGAACTAGTGGCCACCCAGCAACAAACCGCCGATTTTGTAGAAACCAATATTAAATACGCTGGCTACATTCAGCGCCAAGCGCACACCATACAAAAATTACACAGCGCGGAAAAAACCGCTATTCCTACCGATGTGGATTACACCCAAATTAAGCAACTAAGCGCGGAAGCCATGGAAAAATTGGCCAAACTGCGCCCCGTTACCCTAGGCCAAGCCAGCCGAATGAGTGGCGTAACCCCGGCTGACATTGCCATTTTGCAGGTTATTTTAGCCAAGCAAAAACGCCAAAAAGCAGAACAAGAACCTATTACCGCAACCTAATAAACATTAAACCTTAAAGGGTTTTATGGCAGTGGGGGCACGTAGGTAGCTTATCGTTTTGTGCAATATTTGGCTGGGGCGGTTTAGTGGATTGTTGATGAACGTTAGACAATTCTACCGATACAATGCCGGTGGGCACCGCAATAATGGCATAGCCCGTAACCATTAGTAACGAGGCCAACATTTGCCCTAAGGGGGTAGCCGGGGCAATATCGCCGTACCCAACCGTGGTTAAGGTAACCACCGTCCAGTACATACTAATGGGGATGCTCGAAAATCCATGCGCAGGCCCTTCAATAATATACATAAGGGTGCCTACAAAGGTAATAATATTAATCACCACAAATAAAAACACGGCTATTTTTCGTCCGCTCGCTTTTAATGCAGAAACCAACATGGCTGCCTCGCCAAGGTAGCGCACCATTTTTAAAATACGAAATACGCGAAGCAAGCGGAAAATACGAATAACCAGCAGGTACTGAATGCCCGCCATAAACAGCGCTAAGTACACCGGCAATATGGCCAGTAAATCTACAATGCCAAAAAAGCTTACAACATAGCCCCACCGGTGTTTGGCGCACCACAGCCTTAGCACGTATTCCATGGTAAAAAAGGCGGTTACCACAATCTCGCACCAATGGAACACGTCCGCGTAGCGCTCTTCGTAACGATCTACCGTGCCCACAATTAGCAACACAATGCTGACCAAAATCAGCATTAACAGCGCAACATCAAAGGCCTTACCGGCAGGCGTATCCGATTCGAACACGATTTGATAACAACGTTGACGATACTGTTCCAAGGCAGGCTCCACCGAATACTATAAGCATTAATACTATTATTAACCGCCAACAAATGGAATAAATAGCGGTAATGGCTAGGGCCTAACCAATGGGCAATTTTCGGGGTTGGTTTTTACCACGCGGGTATTGTTTGGGCGTTTCTGCTACTTTTTCTATCGCCACAATCACAAGGGGTTCATCGGCGTGGGTATCCGTAGCGTGAGTTGATGCATGCGTTCCACCCAGTGTCGCCATTGCTTTTTGGGCATTCGTTAACTCTTCGGTAGCGGCGCTTGCCGTTTTTAGTGCTAACAATTGCCCGTCAGGTTTTAACAATGGCAACGTTAACTCTACCAGGGTGGGCAAAGCCGCCACACCACGGGCTAACACCACATCGTACTGGCCGCGGTGCTCTGTGCTATGCGCGGCATCTTCTATGCGGCTGTGCAGGGTTGTTAGATTATTTAAGCCCAAGGCCTTAGAAAAGCTGGCCACGCAGGTTAGCTTTTTGGCCACGCTATCCGTAGCCGTCATTTTCACATCTGGCCGAACCATGGCCACCGGCAACGCCGGAAATCCTGCCCCTGTGCCCACATCCATTACACGGGCCTGAGGTGGTATATGGGGCAGCACCGTCCAGCTATCGAGTACATGGCGCCACAAAAACCCTTCTACCGAAACGATGCGCGTTAAGTTAATGTTTTGGTTTTCAGCCTCTAATTTTACGTAAAGCTTCTGTAGCTGCTTATTTAAAGCGGTTTCATCCGTATTAGGCAGCAATGGCAGGGCCGTTGCCCATACCTTAGGCCAACAGGCCGCCCACTGGGGCATTACTTCGGTGGATAAATGCGTTGTCATCCCGGTCAAGACTCCTTTATTGGGCCCAAACATGGTAGCGACCCATCACCACAATCGTCAATCTCTTTTACAATAAAGGGGATGGCCTCTTCAAATCCACCTTCATCGTCAGCATCGTCTCACGAACCG
Organism: bacterium; assembly: GCA_030429585.1. Lineage (GTDB taxonomy): Bacteria > Cyanobacteriota > Vampirovibrionia > Vampirovibrionales > Vampirovibrionaceae > JAUIEU01. The sequence continues at coordinate 1,420,900 of JAUIEU010000001.1, forward strand.
TTAGTTTATATTCGCCCTAGCGTTATAGAACGCTTAGCCAATGGCAGTTTTAAAGCAGACCGCCGAAGCAGCCGCCGTGCCGGGCGTGACGATGACGCAGCTAAAGATAGACGCCGCCCAAGTACCCCGCTAACCGTGCTAAAACACTACCTACCCGTATTACCGCAGGTATTTACCGATAGAAAAACCGATATTATTAGCTTGGCCAAGGCGCTAAACAGCGCTAACACCAAAATGCTAACCATTAGCGGCCCCAGTGGTGCCGGCAAAACCAGCCTAATACGCGGGCTAATAGAACTTATGGGCGGTGGGCCCGAACAAGTGCTTTGGGTGGATGCCACCTTTGCCCACACCGAAACCGAATTGGCTACATTTTTAGTCGATGCGCTTCAGTTTTTAGCCAGGCAAACCAAGGCCCCGCAAGCAGACACCCCCCATACTAACGATAGTGACGCTAGTACCGACCCTATGGCCTTGCTACAGCGTCAGCTTAACCGGCTTAGCCAGCAACCCATTGTTATTGTGTTAGATCACATTGAAACCCTGCTAACGGAAGCCAAGCAGTTTGCCTCGCCCATCCCCCACGAGCTTATTGGGTTTATGCAAACCCTGCCCAACATTAAGCTTATTATTAGCGGCACACAGCTGCCAAACACCCTTAACCAATACACGGGTGTGGTGCCTCACACATTATCTGGCCTGCCGCTATGGCAGCAACTGGCCCAGCACCTTGGCATGCCAAACACCGCCAAGCCACACACGCTAGTACCTGCCGCCTTGCAGCAATGCACTACCACCCAAACCATGCTGGCCTCGTTATTACTAACCTTGCAACACCCGGTTACCTTAGCCCAGCTGCATGCCCTGCTTACCGAAAAGCCCAACACCAAAGGCACCCCCCCTGCTTTTCCGCTACAAGCACTGGCCACACCCAAGCAATGCTTTGCCACCCTTAAATCTGCCCCTTACAAGGTACTGCTAAAACGCAGCCTCTCGCCCCAGCGGTTACTGGCCGCATGGCAGCAAGCCAGCCAAAACCCACAACTTAACCACCCTACCGATGAACTGGATGCCGAGTGGTATTACCAATGGCACGAATGTGCCACCCCACTATTATCCAAAGTGGCCCCCGTTCGGCAGCTATACCGCTACCACCAGCAACTCGCCCAGTATTACTTAGCTCAACGCCTAGTACCCCTAAACGAGCGTCTTCTGCCTGTGGCAAACTCTGCATTGGTGCAGCAGGCCCGCAAGCACTTACAAGCCGCAGAAGAACTAAAGCAACACGCCAACGAGCACACTAGCGAGCCCGACGACGAAACGCCAGCCACCCCCGCTGCTGTGGTTGATGATGACGACGATACGGACTTAGAAGCCCTACTGGCTGAAGATGACGCCCAAAACGAGACTGCCCCGCCAAAGGCTACAACCCATACCGCAGCCCAAGCAGCGCCACCCACTACTATTGTGGTGAACACCCTTGCACCCGCACCAGCGCCAGCAACATCCACCGCACCCCAACCCACGGCGCCTGTGGCTGCTGCACCTACACAACCCACCACGGATACGAATACCTCAACAATATCTGTATCATCGCCTTCTTCACCACAGCCCACAACACCTACAGCGCCTGCGGCAAGCGTGGTCCCTCACAATCAAGCACCTTCAACCACCCATACCGCTTTAGCAGAACCGCCCCCACAGCAGGTTACCCAGTGGTTACAGCAAGCCCAGCAGCATCAATCTAAAGCTGAATGGCAAGCCGCTCACCAATTACTGCACAATATTATTGCCCAATGCGCCACCACCACCCGGCTGGCCCAATGGTGGCAGGCCCATGCACATAAACAACTCGCCCACGGACATGTTGCCCAATGGCAGTTAGACCAAGCCCAGCACCACGCCCTACACGCCAACACGCTAGCAGATATTTTGACGGATGCGCCCGCCGCCGCCACAACCCCAACACCATTGCCGGGCTCGGTAATGGCACTAAGGCTAGAATGTGGCTTGCTACTAGCGGATATTGCCAATCAGCAATCTCAGCCACAAGCGGCCCTAAAACATTTATTTGACGCCAACCAAGCACCCACCGGTGAACCTTTACCTGCCAAGCCTGCCGATATAACCACACCCCATTGGCAAAGCTTAATGGCGCAACAGCAGTTTCAGGCCGCCTTGGCCTACGACACCCTAAAACAAGCCAATGAGGCCAGCACCCACTACCAACACGCCATTAGCCTACTGCGTCAGCAACATCACTGGGGCCCGCTAAGCGCCGCCACTGTTAACCTAGGCTGCTTATTGTTAGAAGCTAACCAAACGGCCACGGCTATTCCGTATTTAGAAGAAGCGCTCAACATCGAGGCCACCCACCTAAAACGCCCTGCCGAATGGGTGGATACCTACCGATTGCTTGCCCAAGCCTATCAACATAACAGCCAAGCCGATAAAGCCATTGACACCCTAAAACAGGCGCTAGCATTAGCCACTACCCACCAGCGCGCCGATTGGATTATTGGCACCTTAATAGACCTTGGCCACGCCAGCCGCCAACAAAAAGACGCGGCGGCGGCTACCCACTACTACCAACAGGCCCAAGCCAGTATTCAACAACACCTAAGCGCCCACCCCGCCGATACCACCTTGTATGGCGACTGGCACACAGAGCTACAACGCATTATTACTGAATTACAGGGCTAATCGTTGCCTTGGGCATAAACCACTGGCAGTTGGCTGGCATTCTGGTTACACTTTTAGTTGTTTAGCCCTCTACATAAAGCGCCTTATGCCCATGCCTACCGCTGCTCCACAAAAGCCCACCCCTACAAAAACATGCACCGCTGCACCCACACAACCCGGCAAATTACATGCCACCACACGGGCGGCCTTAAAAGCCAACTTGCAACGGCTCGCCATTCAGCGCGGCAACTTTATTTTAGCCAGCGGTAAAAAAGCCAACGTGTATGTCGATTGCCGTAATCTCTCGCTAGATGGGTCGGCCGTTCATCAGGCAGGCCAAGCGCTGTATCAGGTTATCCAACCCCTACATGCCGATGCGGTAGCCGGCGTGGTACTGGGGGCAGCCCCCTTAGTAACTGCCACCTGCATTGCGGCTAGCAACCAAAGCCAAGCGCTTACTGGCTGCCTTATTCGCAAAGCTAGCAAAGGCCACGGCACCCAAAAACTGGTAGAAGGCCAACTAGCACCATGGATGCGCGTGGTATTAGTAGAAGATGTGGTCACCACCGGCGGCTCGTTGCTGTACGGCATAGATACCCTTAAGGCCTTACACCCACAGCTAAGCATTGCCGGCATTATTAGCCTGGTAGATAGAGACGCCGGCGGCGCTGAACTATTTGCCAAGCATGGCATACCCTACTGGCCGTTATTTAGCTTAACCGAATTACTTGACGATTAAGGTATTGGTTTTAGGTGGCCTATTATTCGGCGCGGCTAGCTAAGGCGAGTTCTTCGTCGTCTGGGCGTAGTTCTGCCGGAATATGCTTAGACCAATCGCTATCTAAATCGTTAAAAAACTCATGGGCGCTTAGCACATCGTCTTCGGCAATAGGGGGTAATTCTTGCAGGCGTTCAATATCAGCCATCGTTAATTCAGGGTCGTCAAATCGGCGTTGGTGGCCTAAAAACTCAAGTAGTTCATCCAAGCTCATTTCAATAGGCTCACCCTCGGCAGGGGCACCAAAAGGCAATTCGTTACCACCGCTAAAGCGTTGTAAAAACTGCTGCATGGCCGCCTTCATGTGGCGCCGGGCTTGTTGTGGCATACCCGAACGTGGGTCGGCGGTTTCAAACCCAACAGTCGCATCGCCATTGTGTTTACCGCAGGCATGGCAATGGATGCCTACCATGTAATAGTTACGGCCCCGGCCCAACAAATGGATATCATCCATAGCAAAATTAGCACTGCAAAATCGGCAGGTTTGGCGGGTAAAAAACTGGCGTACAAGCTGGAAAGGTTCCATCATAAAAAGCGAAACATCCTTCTGTCATTTAAAAACGTTTACTTAATAAAGCCACAGGCTAACGACACATGTTGTCTTAAATAGGTTCCGCTATTGGCGGCGCACTCAAGGGTGTCGCAGGTCCGTCCTTAATCTATCACCTTATTAGTATACCCCCATTTCGGCAATCATCACGCCTTATTCAGCTTTTGTTTATGTTTTGGCAGGTTTTGTAACGTATGGCAGGCATGGGTATATGGTTTTGGTGGGTATTTATCGCGCCATTTGGTGTGTTTCTTTTTTCTGCTACCTTAAACGGTATGACCATCACTACCCCATTACCCCCACCCGCTGCCCACAGCCTGCCTTACCAGGTTCAAATTTTTGATACCGATTGCTACGGGGTAATGTGGCACGGCGCTTACCACCGCTGGCTAGAGCTGGCCCGCTGCGAATACTTTAAAGCCCTAGGCTGCCCACTGGCAGACCTAAACAACGAAGGCCCCGAGGGGAACGCGCCGTTGGTGTTTCCTGTAGCCGAACAAAACCTTGCCTACCACGCCCCTGCTAAATTATGGGATGACCTAACCATTACCACCCGCATCCAAAAAAAAGGCGTCCGTATTATTTTTCATCAGCAGGTAGTGCACGCCGCCACTAATAAAGCCTTAGTAACTGCCACTACCACCTGCGCCATCATGCAAGAATCTGCTGGCCGTTGGCGCCCAGCCCGCAACCTACCGGCACCACTAACCGAAGCACTGGCTAACAGCAACGGGGCGGCTTAACCCCCTTATGTTTCGCCTATTAGCCCATTGCACCCCCAAGGATATGCCTGCTAACTATTTAGTGCTAACCGGCATGATTACCCTATTTGTAACCTGCCTAATTATTGCCAATTTAGTAGGCAGCATTTTATTTAGCTTTACCGTGGGCGGTCAATCGGTGCTGCTATCGGCCGGCATTATTTTTTTTCCGGTTACGTTTTTACTAACCGATTTATTAAACGAATTTTATGGCGCCCGCACCGCCCGCTTTGTAACCCTACTAGGTTTGCTGGCTAGCCTACTGGTGTTTGGCTTTATGAGCATTACCGAGCATCTGCCCGTCGATGGCCGCTCGTTAATTAGCCAACCCGAATTTTTAAAGTTTAGCGGGTTGTATACCAACATGGTGTTGGCCTCGCTTACCGCGTACCTAATTGGGCAACTGTTAGATATCCAAGTATTTGGCTGGTTTTACCAATGGACCCAAAACAAGCACCTATGGCTACGGGCGCAAGGTTCTACCATCATCTCGCAAGGGTTTGATAGTTTTATTGTGGTGTGGCTAGCGTTTAGCGGCCAACTACCCACAGAAACCCTTCTGCAAATTGGTTTAAGCAACTATACTTGGAAGATATTACTGGTAACCGCCATTACACCATTACTGTATTTAGGCCATGCCCTGCTAACTAAGGCGTTGCGCCGCCAAACTGTTTAAAACCCTTTTCCCTAGGCCCCAAGCCAGTATCCATTTTATATTCATTTCTTTAAGATATATTAACATTTTATTGACAGGTACCTAATCCAAATGATTAACTGTGAATAACAGTACAGTTTTTCCCCTACAATTTTGGAAGTAATAGCGCCCCGATAATGATGAAGCGATTTTATTATTTTAGCTTTTATCCCAACGCCTTGCGTTGTTAGCCGCGCTATAAACTACCCATAAACCGCATTAACAACCGCAAGCACCTTCCCCTATTGCCTGCGGTTGTTTTGGTATTAACACCCTATTTTTAGCAGTTAATGGTTTCCTTTTTAGGGCCCCTGCGTTTTAATAACACCCCAAACAACACGGATGTAAATAAACCCCATGACCCCGACCCCTAAATATCAAAAAGCCCACGAACAACACCAAAGCGTGGTTAGCATTGGCAAAGCCACCATTGGCCACCGCCACGAGCCATTAATTATTGCCGGCCCCTGCGCGGTAGAATCGTACGAGCAGCTACGCGCCGTAGGCGATACCTTGGTTAGCATTGGGGTGCCTTGTATACGTGGTGGCGCCTTTAAACCGCGCACCTCGCCCTATTCCTTTCAAGGCTTAGGCGAAGAAGGCCTGAAACTACTTGCCAAAATGCGCCAAGAACTTGGCCTTGGCGTGGTTAGCGAAGTTATGTGCATTGAACAAATTGCCGTGATGGCCCCCCATGTAGATTGCTACCAAGTGGGTGCCCGCAACATGCAAAATTTTGATTTACTAAAAGCCCTTGGCAAACAGCAAAAGCCGGTTATTTTAAAACGCGGTTTAGCAGCCACCCTAAGCGAATTTTTAAACGCGGCAGAATATATTTTAGCCGGCGGTAACCCTAACGTTATTTTATGCGAGCGTGGCATCCGTAGCTTTGATACCGCAACCCGCAACGTGCTGGATTTAGGCGGTGTGGCCTGGCTAAAAACCCAAACCCACTTGCCCGTACTGGTAGACCCCAGCCATGCGACTGGCGTGCGGAACCTAATTTTACCCACCACCCGTGCCGCTATTGCGGTAGGTGCCGATGGTATTTTAGTAGAAGCACACCCTCAGCCAGAAAAATCGGTTAGTGATGCGGCCCAAGCCTTAAGCTTGGATGATTTAGCCCGCCTAACCCACGAAGTAGGGCTAATGACAGCAGCCATGAAAGAATGCGATAAGCCTTTGCCTAGTAAAATCAAGCCTATCCGCCGCCAACACCGGGCCTAGTTAGTTTCTTTAAAACCAAAACGAACGTGCACTTCCGCACGCAAAGGCTGCTTGCCCACGGCTAATGGTGGAGGTGCATTTTTCATATCACTTTCCGCCATCGCCATTTCGCGCTGAAACCCACCCATCATCATCGGAAAGTGGCGCATACCTTCAATGGTAACCACCCCGGTTAAAGTCACGCCAGCCGCTTTGGCCAAGGTCTCGGCTTGCACCTTGGCGGCTTCAAACGCTTTGGTTACCGCCTCTTGCTGGGCCCCTTTGGCATCATCCAAATAAAACTGTAATTGCTCCACATTATCTGCCTGATGATCCAACACGGTGGCTAACAAGGCCTCGCCTAAGGCATCTAATTCGTCAGGGTGCACATGCTCAATACGGGCTTCTAAGCGGTGGTTTACCCGGTAGCCATCAATTTTTTCGCTGCGGTAAAGGCGAGCATTATGCACCGGGTGAGAGTAAAAGCCCATCGTCTTAAACGTAAAATTAGGGAATTGAGCAGCCATTAAGGCTTGCTGCATGTGCGCCATTTTTTGGGTATTCACTTCGCTAGCCTGTTTTAGCGTTTTTGCCTGGGTGGCAATATTAATGGATAGTTTTACCGAATCCGGTGCCACCATTACTTCACCCTTGCCGTGGGTCAAAATAGTGTGGGGCATGGGTGGGGGCCCCTGCTGAGCAAAACCAGGGGAAACTACACCCGTGACAACAACTATGGCCACAAGTAAGCCCTGTAACCAGCCTGCACTGCGTTGCACAAAAACCATGGTGGTATCTCCCAAAACCCTAGATAGTTAAAAAATAAGCCCATGATGAGATTTGAACTCATGACCTCCCCCTTACCAAGGGGGTGCGCTACCCCTGCGCCACATGGGCTTAATAAAAATTAAGTCCGACTAGTGTATCAAAAACAGTAAAAAAGACACCTTAAATATTAAAACTTTGATAGATCCGACGGGTTGTAATGCTGAACCGCCCCCGAACGAACCTGCGCTACCCATTGGTCAAACACCCGCTTAGCCTCTGCGTGGGCGCCTGGCACCGACGTTAAGCCTGTGGTGCACTGGCTGGTACCTTCTGCATTAAGCACCTGGATTTTATGCCACAAGGCCGCATCATCAAACTCGGGCGATACATCCGCCGCCGTGTTGGCATAATAAATGTGGCCAATATTGGCCCAGTGAGCCGCAGAAAAACACATGGGGCACGGATACGTGCTGGTATACAGTGCCGCGCCTTCCAAATCAAAGGCGTTGGTATTTTTGGCCGCATCTCGAATGGCGGTTACTTCGCCATGGGCAGTGGGGTCATGGTCTATGGCTACCCGGTTATAGCCGCGGCCAATAACCTTACCCTCTTTAGAAACCACAATGGCACCAAACGGCCCACCGCCAGCTTCTATACTTTGCCCAGATAACGCCACCGCTTCCAACATCCACTGGGTATCAGCAGGGGTGGCCGTTACCGTATTTATATCATCGTCTGCTACAACAGCAGGGTTTCCGTAAGCCACCACCGTATAATTCCCCAGTATTAATAGTACAAGCGTGAGTAATAGCCGCATAATTACGCCAACCTATCGTTAAGAAAAAGAGTGGGCAGGGTTGGATTCGAACCAACGTACTCGTAGAGAACAGATTTACAGTCTGCCGCCTTTAACCACTCGGCCACCTACCCACTTGGTTATATTGGATACGTATTTAAGCGTAATCCAGCCAAAAAAGCAAAAAAGCCGGTGATGGGAATCGAACCCGCAACCTACGGTTTACAAAACCGTTGCTCTACCATTGAGCTACACCGGCCATTGACACTAAATCACGCTAAATAGCCGGGCAAAGTATACCATGGCCACACCATTAATGGCGCCTTCACCTCCCTAGCTCTCCGCCAAGTAGGGGAGCCTACCCCCTACAGGTTGGCCAGGCAAGGGTAATGAATGGTACCGACCGCCGTGCCATGGCCATTTTTTCGGGTAGGGCTTAACAGCTTAGCCAGTACGGGGTGCTGGCATTGGGCTGGGGTTAGCCAACCCATATGCTGCAACACCGCCACCAGGGTTGTGTTGCGGGGGCGCTCGCCGCCATGGGCTACCTTAATGGCCAACCCTTGCTGTAATTGGCGATGGCACACCGCCATTACCCCATCAGCGCCAACTTTAGCGATTAATTGGCCTTCGGAGGCCGCTACAATAGCGCTATCCACTCGGTTACTTCCACCAAACAAGTTGGGCTGATTTGTGATGGCAGCAAGCAAACGCGGCATATGGGGGGAGTAACCTTCCATGCCAGCATACAGCCGGGCCAACTCCGCCAACCCCATGGCCACCGTAGGGATGCCACACCCATCCACCCCCACACCTTGCACCGCATTGGCCCCTAACACCTGGCTAACTTGCTGGGCAAAGGCCTGCTGAACGGGGTGCGTCGTCTGTTTGTAGCCCGCTAAGGGCCAACGGTTTAGTACACTGGCCACCAACTGGCCAGCATGATTACCGCTACAATTATGCCCCAACAAGGCATATGCAGGCGGGGCGTGCCCGTGTTGTTCTGCATTAACGCGGGCGGCTTGCACCTTTCGGCGTGTCGGTTTATCCAAGGGTGGGTGCACACCGCAGCCCAGTGCTGTTTCCTGTAGCCCGCCCAACCCCAACAAGGCCTGCACCGCCTGCTGATGAACCGGCGACCCCACATGGGACGCACACGCCACCGCCAACATGGCATCGGTAGCATCGGATAACCGGCCTGTTTGGTGCAGAGCAGCCACGAAAGGAATGGCCTGAAAAGGCTTGGCTGTGGAACGTAACCACACTGGCGGCGTCTGTGGCGATGTATAGTACGGTTGGCCGTGATGATTCACCCACGCTAGCCACCCGGTATGGATACATTCATCAATGGTCCCTACTGCCCCTGCATCGCGGGTTTCTACCATTAACACCTGGCCTGTAGAAGGTATCTCTATCATGGTTTATCTCGCCTTAAACACAACCTGACCTGTATGGCCTGCTTTTATCGCCAACCAATGGTAGAATAGGCGTTTGCGCCTTATAATAAAAGCCTACCACGTCACCCATAGCCTCGTCTGTTTACCCCTGTTACTGCCACCCCCCTTATGAGTTCGCCCGCCTTTTCTGCCCTTTCCAACCTTAACCTGAGCGATAAAATGCCAGGGGCCCAATACGGCGTGGTTACCGCTGCCCTGCAGCTTACCAAAAACGATGAGGCCCCCACCTACTTTGGCAGCTTGGTATTATTCTCCATGCTGTGCCACGCCTTACTGGTGTTGTCACTCGTCCTCATCTTTTTTTTATTGGATTTTTTCGGCATTAATTGGATTAACTTTGACCCACTCCAGCTAAAACCCAAAGATATTCAATTTATTTTAGTCGATACCCCCCAAGCCATACCTCGCGACCCCAACACCCGCAACCGGGCAGAACGCGCTAGCCGTAGCGGCGGCAAAAAATCCGCAGAAAACCCCACCGCCCTGGCCCAACGCAAGGCGGGTACCGTTACCAGCAAGCCCCAACCCACCGTCAAACCTCAACAAGCCCCCCAACGGAAACCAACCCCCAGGCCACAGCCCAAACAACCCACCCCTCGGCCCACTAAAAAACCGACGCCCCCCCGGCCCAAAGCCAATGCGCCTAAGCCAACACCCACCCCTAAATCGGTAGCGCCCCCTAGCCCGGTTATCCCTACCATTAAAACCCCGGCAGCACCCACGCCTACGGCCACTGGGCCCGTTTTGCCCACCCCTAGCAGCAATGTCAATCGGTCTACCCGCAGCAGCAGTAGCCCCACCCAAATACCTACTGGTGGCCTAGGTGCCCGTAGCCGCCCTGGTATGGCCGGTTCGCCAGGCAGCGTGGGTGGCAGCGGTGGTAGCGCCAGCCAAAACCAATTTGGCGCCCCTGGTGGCGGCGGTGGCCCAGCGGGCATAGACGCCCTACCCGACCCCGATTACGGCAGCTATATGGCAGAGCTACAGCGCCGCATTAAGCGCAACTGGCGCCCACCCAGAGCCCAGGAAGACAAGCGCGTGGTGGCACTCTTTAGGATTGCCCGTGATGGACGCCTGCTCAGCTTATCTATTAAGGTCTCTAGCGGTTATGTAGAAGCCGATGCCGCAGCCAAAGCCGCTGTCAGGTTGTCATCCCCCTTTAGGCCGTTACCGCCTGGCCACCGCGAAAAAGATTTGCCCATTGAGTTTACCTTTGACTACAACGTGGCCAATGGCGCCCGCAAGTTTTAGGCTGATTTAAGATGGCTTAGGCCGTTTTTGTTCAGGTTGCCAACTTTTTATCCATAGAAAAAGCAAAAGCGCCCCACAATAAGGGCGCTGGCCTAAAAACAGGCAAAAAAGAAAGCCGATGCTTTCTGCGTCGGCTATAGGGGGAAGTACTGTTATAGTCACTGTGGGAGATAGGGGGAGGGAATTTAAGAAAGCTGTGTGTTACTCTCTCTGTTATAATAAAAACAATTTATAAGGCAGGATTGCGTATACAGGGCATATCCGTTACATAGCGCAAACACTTAACACAAAAGTTACTTAAATATTAATAAAACATTAAAAAGGCAGGCCAAATCTAAATAAATTCCAAAGTCGACCTTTATTATTCAATCATTTGCCTCACACCCCACTATCCACCGGATATCCAAAGCAAGAAACAGGGTTTAGGAGGTTTTACATACTAATAAACTGTTAGCACTGATGAAACGCTTAGATGTATACCACGCTACCTGCCCTAGCCCAACTAGCTCGGCAGCTGCAAAATTACCCCTTAGTAAACAAAGCCGTAATAGAGGCTGTGGGAACAGACATCCCTACTATTGGGCTGGCTCGCAACCCTATTGAGCGGAAAGAGCTAATATTTGAGCAAGCACTAACCTTTCTTCTATTTTTTGTAGTGGCGCCCGCACACGCCCTAGGCTACCGAAAGCTAGCCCACAAAGCTTATAACTTACCCAAACAGTTTATGGATGTCGCTTTTACTGACCTAAAAGATCTGCCCACATTCAAGCAAGCGATTACACAATTACCGGATAAGTTAGCGCGATTAAACAAAGAAACCCTGCTACCTTGGCAAAAACCAAAGCCTTTTATTAAACCTAATTTTAACCACATTACATTAACGGACCCACTTCGTAAGAAAACCCTTAAAGCCAAAACCTGGATGTGGTCGCTAGATTTAATGACGGTATGCGCCTTAACCGGTAGTATTGGCTTTGCAAAAAATATCGTAGGGCGACTACTCAGCGGCACCAAGCATTTCACCGGCGAAATTGGTGTAGTAGACCAACAGCAACTAGACGAGCTGTACTATAAAAAACCAAAGGGGGCTGCACCTAAAAAGGAATCACACAAAGGAGCTATCGTATACACCGCGTCTGCAATTATCCCTGCTATTACAGGGACACTTATCTGGGCGGCCTGTAAAAAGCCACACACAGGCAATGGAATAGGAAAAAGATTCATGCGCGGCATGGCAACGTTCTCCAATCGCCTAGATCATCGGCGAGGGATTTTTATCAGCCTAGCTTCTTTGTTTGGAGCAGCTACCGTATTTAATATTGGCTTATTTACAGCTGCCCGCAGTAAAAACGAACGGCGTGAAGTACTAATGAAGAAGGTGCCCATGCAAACCACCTTCTTTTTAGGCGATTTAATACTAATGTTTTTAGCTAATTATCACTACCTAAAAAAGAAGGGAATTAAACCCACCAGCCATATTGAAGTAGGCATTCAACGTGCTCCTAAAGAACTCAAAAAAACAGTCGGAAAGCGGCTTGCTAAAACCTTTTGGGGAATGTTTGCCTTAAACACCATTATGGTAGGGGGGTTAGTGGTACTAAATAACTGGCTTACCACCAAGCGCATTAAACAAGAGGCCGCCACACACCAAGTAGCCAACACATGGCTTAAAACATTCAACTGGAAGAATAGACCATTACGCCAGTAGTCTATTTTGTGGTCCTAATTTCCATATAAAAACAATCAAATGTACTAATGTACATTCAATTTTCGGTTTCGAAAACTCCTAAAATCTCAATGATAGAGGGGCTTTAGCCAACAAGGTACTGACTTGTACCCTGTTGGCTAGGTTCAGCTGCCCATTAACTCGACGACAAAGTATATATACCTCTCCTCTCCTCAAAAGAAAGCACCTTATGAAAATCCTAATTGCTGAAGACGACAAGATCTCCCAAAAAATTGTGGTAAATGCCGTAGAACAATGGGGCCACACCGCTATTATAGCCAACGATGGCAACGAAGCCTGGGAAATTTTACAGCAGGATGACGCCCCTCAAATTGCCATACTGGATTGGTGCATGGATGGATTAACGGGCACACAGGTATGCGAAAAACTACGAGACGAAGACAAAGAACTATACACCTATGTTATTTTGCTAACCGCCAAAGATAACAAAGACGATATGCTGGAAGGCCTACGCGCCGGTGCGGATGACTACCTGACCAAGCCCTTCCACCCCGCTGAATTAAACTTACGGTTAGAAGCGGGCTTACGCGTTGTTTCCTTGCAGCACCGGCTAAACTTTTCCTTAGACCAACTAAAAGAAACCGAGCAACAACGTACCGAATTTATTTCTGCCCTAACCCACGATATGCGCACCCCACTAATTGCAGAACAACGCGCCCTAGAAGTGATTGAAAATTTTGACGAAAGCATGGGCGAACAAACCAAATCCTTACTCGGCAGCATGGCCAGCAATAATGATGATTTGCTATCCTTGGTCAACCAGCTATTAGAAGGTTTCCAGGCCAATGAAATGAAAATAGAACTAGAGCCCAGCGACACCAACATTGATGCGTTAATCACCAATAGTTTTGCATCGGTGCAAACCTTGGCCACCAATAAAAACATCACCCTAGCCTACCAAGCAGCTAACGACCCCTTAGCCGACGTATTGCTAGACGATAAGCAAATAAAGCGTGTACTCGTCAACCTACTCAGCAACGCCATTGCCTACATCCCAGAAGCCTCTACCGTAACGGTTAGCGCCACCACTGAGAACCACAACCTCGTCATCCAAGTAGCGGATAATGGCCCTGGCATTGACACGACCGTGCTGCCCCATATGTTTGAACGGTACTCGCACGAGGGCAACCCTGGCCACGGCCTTGGGTTAAGTATTTGCAAAACCATTGTTCAGCTCCACCAAGGCAGTATAGAAGCCCACAACCTACCGACAGGAGGCGCCTGCTTTACCATTAGCTTACCTATAAGCCAGCCAGCCGTGCCCACTGGGCCATTGCGCGTGGTTATTGCAGAAGACCAAGAATTGGCCCGCATTGGCCTGGAGTTTGCCCTAAACGGGTGCGATGATATTGAAGTGGTTGGCACTGCCGAAAACGGTGCACAGGCAATTTCCCTTGTTTCATCATTAAAGCCGGATGTAGTGCTGATGGACATGGTGATGCCCACCATGAACGGGATGGAAGCCACCGTGCGCATTAAAAGCGACTTTCAACAAACCAAAGTGGTCTTTCTAACATCTCAAATAGACCCTAAAAAAGTAAAAATGGCGTTGGTTGCCGGCGCTGATGGCTACTGTATTAAGGATATTAAAACCCACAAATTGGTAGAAGTAATGCAAACGGTGGTGGCTGGTAACCGCTGGTTAGACCCCGCCCTAGCCCGCAGTATTGAAACCACGTTCCCTCAGGATTTACCCAAGCTTAACCCGGCCACTGTTCCGGTTAATTTGCAGGAGTTTAACTACAACCTGCCAGCAGAATTGGAATACCGCGAGCTAGAAACCCTACGGTTAATTGCCAGCAATCGAAAAATCTCTGACATTGCCACTATTTTCCACACCACCATAGAGTCGGTAAATTGCTACCTATCCTCTGCCATGGATAAACTAGCCGCCGATAGCTATGTAAGCGCCGCAGAAAAAGCCAAACAAAACGGGTTACTGACCCACAGCAGACACTAAACCGCTAAACGGTTCGCCCTTTGTTTCCGCCCTAAGCGCTTCAGCCTAGTTCTTCGCCTTGGCTTCCGCAATAATTTCTTCACGGATGCGTTTAATCTCGGATAATAATTCTCGAATATAGACGACTTGGGCATCACCATCCATTAACCGGTGCTTAATCAGCAATACAGGCATGCTGCCTTGCTTGCTTTTAATACCCGGTACCCAGCGGGCTTTTTTACCGGTAGTGCCCACCATGCGGCTTTGCAACAGCATCCACTCTTGCAGGTTAAAGGGCACACTCACACGAATGTATTCTTCATCGCTCCGTACCATAGCAATGCCTAACTCGGTGCCCAGCAACCGCAACCGAACCAACTGCACCAACTGCAAGGTTTCTTCTGGTATCTCGCCAAAGCGATCTTTCCACTCGGCTTGGATATGCTCTAGTTGTAGCTCGCTAGTCACATCGGCTAAGCGTTTGTACTCGGAAAGTTTAACGTCTAAATCGCCCACCCAATCTTCGGGGATTAACGCCGTCACGTTTAAGTCCACCACGGTAGGCTCTTGTTTGCTGGTGGTGGTTTCGCCTTTTAACTCGCCAATGGCTTCTTCCAGCATTTGGCAATACAAATCAAAGCCAATGGCCACCATATGGCCGTGCTGCTCGCCGCCTAAAATGTTACCCACCCCGCGGATTTCCATATCGCGCAAGGCAATTTGGTAACCACTACCCAAGGTAGTAAATTCGCGTAAAGCGCGCAGGCGATTAGTGGCATCTTCCGTCAGGGTACGTTCTGGCTCGTAGTAACAGTAGCAGTAGGCTTGTTTATCACTACGGCCAACACGCCCACGAATTTGGTACAGCTGCGCCAAACCAAATTTATTGGCTTGGTCTACCACAATGGTGTTTACGTTCGGGATATCCACACCACTTTCAATGATGGTGGTGCACAGCAACACATCGTATTGGTGCTCGGCAAAATCCAGCATAATGGTTTCCAGCTCATCGCCACTCATCTGGCCATGGGCAATAGCAACGCGGGCCTCTGGCACCAATTGTTTGAGTTGCTCGCCCAATTGGTAAATGGTTTGCACCCGGTTGTGGAGGAAATAAATTTGCCCACCGCGGTCCATTTCTTGCAGCAGCGCCATGCGAATTTGAGCAGGGTTATACGGCCCCACATAGGTTTGAATGGGCAGCCGGTTCGTCGGCGGTGTTTTAATCAGGCTCATTTCTCGCACACCACTCAGCGACATGTATAGCGTCCGCGGAATCGGCGTGGCACTCAGGGTAATCACATCCAAGCTAGAGCGAATGCTTTTAATTTTCTCTTTATGGGTTACCCCAAAGCGCTGCTCTTCATCGATAACGAGCAGGCCTAAGTCTTTAAAGTTAATATCTTTTTGCAGCAGCCGGTGGGTACCTACCACCACATCCACTTCGCCTTCTTGCAGTTTTTTAACGGTTTCGCGCTGCTCTTTAGGCGAACGGAAACGAGAAAGCAAGCCAATGCGCACCGGGTAGGGCTTAAATCGCTCGCTTAGGGTATTAAAATGCTGCTGGGCCAAAATAGTGGTTGGGCACAAAATGGCGGCTTGCTTACCGCCCAGCACCGCTTTAAAAATACCGCGCAGGGCTACTTCCGTTTTACCAAACCCTACATCGCCACAAATCAGGCGGTCCATCACCCGTTCGCTTTCCATGTCGCCTTTCATATCCTGGATGGCTTGCCACTGATCCGGCGTTTCGGTGTAAGGGAAAGCCTCTTCCATTTCCACTTGCCATGGGGTGTCCAACTCAAAAGGGTGACCTTCGGCTTTGGCACGGCGGGCGTACAGCTCAATCAAATCACGGGCAATGCCGGCAATCGCTTTTTCCGCTTTTTTCTTAACTCGGTTCCAATCGGTGCCGCCAATTTTGTTTAGCTTAGGCGCCTTATCCCCAGCACCCCGATACCGAGAAAGCAAATTCACCTGGTCTACCGGCACGTGCAGGCGGTCTGTCCCCAAGTACTGAACCGTTAAATATTCTCGCTTTTCGCCATCAACGGCAATTTGGGTAACGGCTTTAAACTCACCAATACCATGCTTTACATGCACCACGTAATCGCCCTGTTTCAGGTCGTTCACGCTGTTAATCACGTCAATATCTTCTCGGTGGCGCCGCGATTTAGAATTAATGGATACCCGCTTTTGGCTACGGCCAAACAGTTCGGCATCCGTAAAATAAGCCACATGCTCGCCAGGCAGTACAAATCCTTCGTGGGGGCCATTTTTAGCGATAATCACATCGCTATCCTTAACGGCGGCGGCAATGGTCGCTTCAATTTTTTTGGTGTTCTTTCCCGCCTCATCATCCGGAATGTAGGTGGCCGGCACGTCGCCCTCTTTACAGGCATCCATTAGCCGTTGTGGGTGACGCGTGGAAACCAGCAACTGCATCCCCTCACGGCGCTGCTTACCAAAATGCTCTACCGCCTCCGCCAAGTTGGCTTTAAAACGGGGGGCGCCTTGTAACTTGGCTGGGAATAAGTCCTTCAATTCACCCACGCTAAACTGGCCATCACTGCCCAAAGGCAGGGTATCCAATAACAAGCGATGGGGTAACCGGGTTTTTAAAATGGAAAGCGCTTCTTCATCGGTAATGTGCATGGATTGACCCACATCCAAACTGCGGCCCTTGGCAATGCCTTCCGTATGCTCGCGGTTTAAGCGGTCGCTTAGCCCGGTTAGGTTGTTGGTCAACACGCTCCAATCATCCAGCACACAAAGCGCATCGCTGGGCAGCACCGTCACCAACGATTCAAACTGGTCGTCGGATTCCGCCAGTAAGGGAGCATAATAATCCATGCCATCCGGCACCATTAAGGTGTTTACATCCTCTTGGCCAAGCAACGTGGTTAGCCCATGCAAGGTAGAATGTAGCGCTTCTCGGGCAGTATCATCCAGGCCTTTTTGCTGTTTACCAAAGGCCTCATGGATGGCATCCACCAACTTGGTGCGGTTATCCGCCGTTAGCACCACCGACAACCGCGGCAAAATACTAACGGATTTTTTGGTATCCACCGACCGTTGCCGGTCAATATCAATCACCCGAATGTTTTCCACCGTATCGCCAAAAAAGGCAACGCGCACCGGGTCGCCATTAACGGGGTAAATATCCACAATGTCACCACGGCGGCTAAATTCGCCAGGTTCTAAAATTAGGCTGGCCTGCTGGTACCCCATGGCCTGTAAAGATTGGCTCAGTTGGTCAATAGGCAAATCAGCATCTTGGGTTAGGGTTAAGCTAGCCTTTTGGGCCGCCGAAAAAGACAAATGCTTGAGTAGCAAACTTTTAGGCGATAGCAATACCAAGGCAGGGGCCGCCTTAGGGTCACTCAAGCGTTCCACAACTTGGTAATGGTCTCGCAAAGCATGCACCGGCAAGGTGGATTGATCGTACGGCGAGTAAGTTTCCGTGGGGTAAACCAGCACGTCGTTTTCTGGCAATAAATCCGCTAATTCCACACTGTACTTAGTAACGTGCATCGGGTCGGCACACACCACCACCATGGTGCGCTTAAGCTGCTGAAACAGCCCCGCCATCAGCAAGCACTTAACCGATGGGTTGGCTAAGTTCTCAACATAGGCTTCCGTTAAAACCTCAGGCTGGGCTTTCGCAAAGCGGCGCAGCAACTCGCTGGTTAGCTCGCCTTCTGCCAGGCGATTCCGTAGCCATTGGGCCAGGTGGGGCACCATGTTGGATACAACCATAGGTTCAGCGGCGGTGGCAGAAGATGTCATAAGAGGGATACACCTAACGAGTTTAAGGAGCCGCTTAAAAGGCGCAACAACAAGGTTGGGGCCCTCTAAATGCTCCGAGGCAACGCCCTATTGTACACCTGCTACCCGGTATAATGAAAGGGCTAGCTCGGAAACACCCCCCATCTAAGTGAAAAACCACACCCCGTTTTACCTAATGGCCGGTTATTTTGCCCCAGCGCACAGTACTGCCTTCTCGCACCCCAAGGGAACGGGCTTGGCCTGCCGCCAGCTCTATTACACGGTCTGCCGGGTACTGAGACCGAACCACCGGGCAGGGGTCTTTATCGCAAGGCGGTACATTATGCACCACCTGCACCACCACCCCTTGGGCAACACCACCGTTTTTACCAGGGGCATGCCAACGGCCATCCTTCGGGGGGGCCGGTTGGTTTAACCGAATAAAAATCATATCCAACGGCACCAAGGTGTTTTTCATCCAAAAGTGGCGGTAGGCCACATTCTTAAACACAAACACCATGCCGTGGCGGGGGGCAACATACGGCCGCCCCATTAGGCCTTGCTGAATTGTCGCCGGGGTATTGGCAACTTCTACCACCACGGGTTGATTATTTAACCAAACCTGTTGGCGCCCCATCGCCCACGCCTGCCCCAAGGCAGCACTAAGCGCTAGCCCGCACAGCAAGCCAGCCATAACAACATCAGTTAAACAACGCGTTGGCATACCCCAGTAGACGCCGCCTAACGGCCTAGTTGTTCCCCAATCAGGGTAATAATAGGTTGAATGGTGGCCAAATCATCGCTGGTTTGGGCGGCCACCCATTGGGTAAACGCGGGCTTTGCCGCACACCCTAGGCGAACCACCACAAACGCACACCGGCTACGCACGGTGGTTTCTTCGTGGAGTAAGCCCGCCAGCACAGCAGGCAAGGTTACGTTACCGTAGCGCACCAGGCAGTCTTCCACCTGTTGGCGGGTTTCGCCTTGCGCCGTAGCCAAGGAGCCCACTAAAGCATCCACCACACCGGCAGGTAATTTTTGCGGAGCGGATTTTACCTTAGTATCTTCTGCCGGTAGCACATTGGCCAGCAATTGGGCCACCTGAGATGGTACCGATGGTTGCAGCGATGAATTGGCAAGAAGAGCAGACATAAGGTATGGGGTTCAAAAAATCGATAAAACAGAAAAAACGGCTGAATCAATAGGTTTATTAACCGTAGTGTAGTTATACAGGCTGGGGGGCAAAAGCACCAACCCCACCGAAGCAACGAAGCCGACCGTCACCTAGGCTTAGGTTCAAACAATATAAAGACGCCACCGAAAAATACTGGCATAACCATTAAAAACCCACACCCTAAAGGGGATTTACACAAAGCCAGTATCTGTAAAGGGGATATAAAGGTAACCGAACGGCCTTGCCCCGGCCCCACAACTTTTGCACCCCCTGCACAAGTTCTGAATATTCCCTTTACACATGGCTACGTGACGTGGCGGAGGGTAACCCACACGGCAACTAACCCCTATTTGTTAGCAACCATTTAGCTAGAAATGGTTATCTGCATCATGCTCAAATCATCGTTTAAGGGCATACCGCAGGTAAAATCAGATAAATCTTGCAACATAAAATCCAACAAGGGGGCTTTTTCCTTGGCCACCCCATCCACAAAACTGGCTTGCAACCGCTCTTCGCCATAAATTTCATCGGCTGGGTTTACCATTTCGGTAGGGCCATCGGTAAACAGTACCACCGTATCGCCTTTGCTTAACGGCTGGGTCGCCAATTCAAAATCGGCCCCTTCAAACCAGGCCAAAGCAAACCCATTGTTTTGCAAACGCAAGCACCCGTCATCGGCCTCTGGGTCTGCCTTATGGGCAGAGTTGGCCACCATAGGGTAGGGGTGGCCCGCAATGCTATACTCTAAGGCCCAGCCACTATCTGCTGTAGCTTGTGGCACCAAACGCGCCGCCACTGCCGTAACATAGGCACCCGTTTTTAAAATTTTGGCCAGCTGATTATTCATAAACGTTAGCATGGCATCCGGCGAAGGGTGCAACCGACACGCCTGATAAAACAATGCTTTTAAGATACTGGTGACAAAAGCCGCCGTAATACCATGGCCACTTACATCCGCCACAAGCAGGCTAACCGTGCCGTCTTCGTGGTGCATTACATCGTAATAATCACCACCCAAGGTATCGCACGGAATGTAAAACCCTTGTATTTCCACCCCGGAGGCAGCCTCCCCATCATGCCGGTAGTGGGTACGGCTTACCTGAAAACTCAAATCCGCCGCCGTCCCGTCTGCATCAGGTAAACACTCTGGTAGCAAGCTTTGCTGCAACTGGCGGGTGGTGTACAACTCATCTTCTACCTGGGCCGCCCGTTGGCGGGCCTTTTCTTCTTCTGCTTGCTGCTGGGCCACAAACCGCGCCACAGAAAGAGCATGCTGCCACTCCTGATGAATAGGCGCCGTCGTTTCATCTGGCAATACCACCATGGCCAACAAGCCCTGCTGGCCCCACGGGGGGTCGGTGGCAAGTTGGGCTTTGCTGCGCAACAAAATAACAGGCTGGCCTAACACGTTTTTTAATTCGCCATGGATTTGGGTAGGCTCCCATAAGGGGCCAAACACCACCACGGTTTCATCTGGCTGCAAAGATTGCTGGCCAAGGGTAGCCAACCACGCTGGTGGGCAACCAAACCACTGCCACCCTACCCGCGCTTCCGACGGGGTGGTCTCTCCCGATTCATTTTTTGGAGACGATTCTGACGACGAAGCAGAAATAGCCATAAACCTGTACACCCATACATTGTGTAAGCAACCTTAGCATTATAGCGATAGCGCGCCACCCCTGTCTGCGATTGCCCACACAGGCTCCACCATGTGGCGTAGTCCCAGGCATAATGTCCGTCATTCGGTGGGCGACAGGGTGGATACAAAAAGATAAGGTAATAGGTTTGCACCCCTACTGCCTAAACGTTATGTAGTTTGGTACCTGGGTTGCACCAAATAGAGTAATGCCCTAAGGCATTACCCCGGTGGTTTTTGTGGATTACGTTGTTGTTGTGGCTACCGGGCAAACCAAATAAACGCTACTTGTGAGAGAGATTGAGTGAGGACACACCATGGCTGTTGCCCATAAAAAAAACACCAAAACATCGGCGGCTAAATCGGCTGGCAAAACGGTTACCAACAAAAAATCGGAACCAAAAACCAATGCCACCCAACCCACCCCAGCTGGGCTAACCGATGCCTTTAAAAAACTACCGGCCCAACTGGCGGCTATTTTACCGGCCGGGTTAGATACCAAAACCATTAACCGTTTTTGGCAACACGCCATGGATGAAGACATGGTATCCGCCTCCATTACCCAAACCTGGACAGACCAAGCCTTAAAATGCTACCTAACCTGTTCCGATTGTCAGAATTGTTCCATCCCCACTGGGCAGTACTCTTTTGATTGCCAAATGAACAAGGTCGTGCCCTCCTTACTGGCCACCATTGGTGGGCCCGATGTGGACAAGGTAGAAAAACTCATCCCCGTGTTAGACCGCTACTAAGCGATACACCTAAGCAACTACCCTAAACCGTACTATGGGTTTGGGCTAACGTGGTTTGCCTATCCGGTACTAACCCTTGGCCTGCACTCATAGCAATGTGAGACCACGCCAAGGCCAACCCATCCGCCGCATCATCAGGGCGGGGGCGCTCTGCTAGGGCTAATTGCTGCTGAATAAGATCTTGGACTTCGCCTTTTTTGGCGCGGCCACTGCCTGTAACCACCTGCTTAACCTGCATGGGGGTATACTCCACCATAGGGATGCCTGCCTGCCCAATGGCGAGCAAAATAACCCCGCGGGCCTGGGTTACCGGCACCATGGTGGTCACGTTTCTAAAATGGAAAATTCGCTCTAAGGCCACCACATGGGGTTGGGTGGCGGCCAATAACTGCTGCATATCCGCATATAACTCGCCAAGGCGCTTTGCCACCGGCAAGCCGGCCGGTGTGGTAATAGTGCCCCACTGTGGCGTTATAACCGGGGTTCGCTCCGGTTCTGCCACCGTAATAACCCCAAAGCCAATGGTGGCCAGGCCAGGGTCAATGCCCAAAATAATGCAGTTGGAATCCGCCACAAACAATACCATCATCAACGCGCTTTATGATTAGCCTGCAAACCGGGCAAGCTAACCCATTTAGATCTTACCGCGATATTGCTACAGTAGCAGCCATGATGTCATTGTTTCGCACCTATCGTTACCCACTGCTTAGCGGTTTACTGCTGGGCCTTAGTGGTGCACAAGTCGGCCCACCCCCCCTAACCCTTGGGTTATCGTGGCTGGTATGGGTGGGGGCCATACCATGGCTACTATGGTTATGGCGCGGCCAACACCCCTTTCGGCACGCCGCCCTGGGCAGTGGCATCGTTGGCTTGGTATGGCATGCCATTACCCTCCATTGGATGTTGTGGCTCCACCCCCTCACCTGGACAGGGGTATCTTCGGCGGTAAGTGCCGCCATTGCGGTAGGCGCCTGGCTATTGTGGTCATCCCTCGGCGGGGTAGCCATGGTATTTGCTGGCCTGGCTGCCGCTTGGCTAGCCCAGTGGTGCCAGCGCGGCAACGGTGCCACCTACTACCACAAGGCCCTTTGGGTACTGGGCCTAGCACTACTGTGGCCCTGGGCCCATATTGGCCTAGCAGCACTCACTGATATTTATATTGTATGGGTAGACCCCGTAACGCCGCTCGCTGCCTGGCCTGGCATCCGTGGGCTACTGGGCCACATGCCTCTAACCCTACTGTGGAGCGTGGTGCTAGTGATTAACGGCGCCCTGGCCTGGGCCTTTACACGCCGCAAACATTGCACTAAGCACGTTGCTATTCTCGCCTTTATCACACAACAAGCCATTATTACCCTGTTGGCCATCCTGTTTATTATCAACCCTATTGGGTTGTTGTTAGATGTCCCTGCAAACCGATTTGCAGGCGGGCTCCACACGCCTTGGGTTATTGTTCAAAAAAATCTGCCCATTAGCGCTATTCGCGCCCCGGCAGCTAAAACACCCAGCCCCACCGCCTACCTAACCCACCTACACACCGCTGAATACCTGCCTGGCACCACCATCATCTTGCCAGAAGAAGGTATCCTTCGGGGGTGGGTACCCCTAGAAAACCCAACAAGCAACCCAGATTACCGCGCCCTGCAAGCCCTGGCCCGCACCCGCCAGTGGACTATTATTACCGGCGCTTCTACTCACACCACACCACCGCACAGCTCTGCACTTCATCCGCCCACCATTCTGTTTAACAGCCTGCTGGTGCTATCGCCCCACAACACGCAGGCCTACCATAAGCACACCCGCGTACCCTTTGGCGAAACCCTGCCCAACGGGCTCCGTCTCTTTTCCAAAACACCACTCAACGGGTGGCTCTACAGGCTAGCGAACACGGTTCACTTCCCCTACATCCCCCTGTTTACCGCCGGGGCCTTATCTCAGCCGCCCTTAACCCCCAACAACACGTTATCCCTACACCCCAGCATTTGTTTTGAACTTGCCCTAAAACCCTACCAACCCCCTACCTCCCACGCCAGCCCAACCACCTGGATGGTGAACGTGTCTAATTTGGGGTGGTTCCACGGTAACCAGGCTTTGGCACGGCAATTTTGGCAAAAGGGCCAACTGGCCGCCGCCGTGCACCACCAACCCCTGGCCATTGCCGCCAATACAGGCCCCAGCGGTATTATTGATGCTACCGGCGCCCCTGCAACAAACACCCCCCTGCCCCTTAACACCAACACCACAGGCGGATGGACAAGCGCCGTGGCGCCCTAAGAGCGTTTACCCTTTACCAAACTCATGGGCGCTCCTCTAAGCATAGGGCTTTGGGCCCCTACCCCTCGCCCACCAGCGCCCCAACCGATACAATGAATGTAATCGCCCCTATTACACTGCCATAACACCATAAGGGCCTGGCCATGCCAACTGACCATTTTGCTGCCAACCAACGAGTGGTGCTACTGCCCATTCAAACGGCCGATTTAACCTACCTGCCCCTGCTCCAAGCGGTGGAAGGCCCCCTGCTAACCTGCATTACGGGGCTAAATACCCTATACGGCCAATTGGCCATGTTACGGCGAGATATGGCCCCTAACCGCTGGATGTCATCGCCCTACTTACGCTACGACGAAATTATTGAACAACGCACCCAATGGGCCGCCCTGGTACAAGGGCGCTATTTCCTCTGCCCAACCCTGCAAATCCATGCCGCCCAACCTTTAAATAACGATTCAGCCACACCTACCGACGGCAACCCAGAAGCGATTAAGCGCACCTGTGTGCTACAAGCTCGCCTATACGACGCCCACACCCAGGAAGACATTGGCCATTGGGAATCGCCCCTACCTGCAAAGGAGGCCCCCACCCTAGAAGACTTAACCACCCTGGGGCACCAATGGCTAAAACAACTGTATACCCACTGGCAGCAACAGCACGGCACCCACGCCCACTACCAGCCCAACCCAACGCCCCCACCGGCATTGGTGCCGGATATGGCCACACTGCAGCAGGTACAACAGCCCTACCAATTGGATGAAGTCATAAACGCCACGCCCCCCAGCAGTGCCACCGGCTGGCTGGCATACGTGCTTGGCAAACACCTACAAACCCGCGGCGACCACGCCGAGGCCCGCACCTACCTAGAGCAAGCCATCCACAGCGATATTGGCAATACCAGCTTTAAGGCCCAATGCCACCTGGCCTGCGGCCAAGCCCTGGCCCTGCAAGAACAATGGCCCCAAGCCTTGCAACACTGGCAAACCGCCCGCCAACTGGATAGTAACGACCCAGATATTGCCCTAAACCTAGGCTACGGGCTAGAAAACTGCGAACGAGATAACGAAGCCATTACCACCTTTAGCAAGCTGCAACGCCAAAAACCCAAAGACATCCGCGCTAGTTATGCGCTGGGGCAGCTATACAGCAAGCACGAGCGTTGGAAAGAAGCCATACAGCAATACACCCTGCAAACCCAACTGGCCCCCACCGACCCCTGGCCTTTTAACAACATGGCCACCTGCTACCTGCAAATGGGGCAACCCAACAAAGCCAAGCCCTACCTAGAAAAAACCTGCGTGTTAGACCCCGCCGGCGAGGCAGGCAACATTGCCCAGCTCATCCTAGCCCAGCTAGAAAACAACCCTAATTAGCCACCACTAAGGGTGGCCTTAGTTTTTTAGCTTTTCCATCAGTTTGGGCACAATGTCAAAGGCATCGCCTACCAGGCCAAAATCGGCGGTTTTAAAAATCGGCGCTTCTGCATCTCGGTTAATGGCCACAATGGTATCGCTGGTGCGCATACCCACCAAATGCTGAATGGCACCACTAATACCCAGCGCCACATACAGTTTTGGGCTAACGGTTTTACCCGTTTGGCCAACCTGTTCGCTATGGGGGCGCCATCCGGCATCCACCACAGCACGGCTAGCACCCACAGCCCCGTGCAAGGCCCCAGCTAACTCTTCTACCAGGTTAAAGTTTTCTGGGGCTTGTAGCCCGCGGCCACCGCTAACCACCACGTCTGCTTCTTCCAGGCTAATGCCTTCCACCTTGGTGGCTTCTACACTGGTTAGGCTAGTGGCAGAGGGGGTTAAGGTTACAGCAATGGCTTCTACAGCAGGGGTTGCCGCTGCCACACCATCCGCAATATCAAAAGCCTTTGGGCGAATAGTGGCCAGTTGAACGCCATCGGTGGCAATGGCCTGGGTTAATAGCATGGATTCTGCCAAGCAGGCCTTGGTGATGGTTAATTTTCCGCCATCTACCGTTATATCGCTGGCGTTAGAAACCAGGCCTACGTTTAATTTAGCCGCCACACGAGGGGCGTAATCGCTGGCAGTCGGGCCGCCATAAAACAGCACCGCCGCAGGGCTTTTCGCCTGGATAGCTTGGGCCACCGCATCCGCATAAGTTTGAGGAGCATATTGGCCTAAGGCGGCATCGGTAACGGTGGCCACGGCACCCACGCCTTGCTGGCCTAGGGCATCGGCCGCACTGGTGGCGTCAGCATCGTTGCTGGCCAATACCAAGGCTTGCACGGAAGCCCCCAGGGCGCTTGCCACGGTTTGGGCAGGGGCAACCAATTCTAAATAGGCTTTAGTACAGCGGCCTGCAGCGGCTTCTATTACAATCCACACGTTACTCATGGGGTATTTCTCCTAAAAAATAGTTGTTGTTGGGTCAGCCGCAGCTACACCAGTTTTTGGGCCTTTAAAAAGGCAACCAGCTCATCGACAGCCGCATCGGTGGTGCCATTGCTGGCTTCAATTACTTTGCCATCGCCTTTTTCTGGGCGCTGGGCCAATTGTTTGGTGGTAATACCAGCAGTTACCGTGGCGCCAATATCAGCCAAGGTTTTAATGGGTAGTTGGGTTTTGTTGGCCTTCATTACCCCTTTAATGTTACTGCTGCGAAGCTCATAATCGCACTTCATCATGGCCAGTACCGCATTACCGGTAATGGCATGGGTTTCTACACCCAACTCGCTTACCCGCTTGGCAGATAAGGTCTCGCCGTTCAAGGTGACTTCTTTGCACTGCGTCAGGCTGGCCCAGCCCAGTTTTTCAGCCATCATGGCCGGTACCATGCCGCCGCTTACATCCAGGGCGCTGGTGCCGCACACCACCACGCTGGCCTCTGGCACTAGTGCCGTTACGGCACTAGCCAATACACCCGCCGTGGCCAAGCCGTCTCCGGCTGGCACGTCGTTACCATCCACAATAAAGCCCGCATCCGCACCGGCGGCAATGGCTTTTTTCAGCACATTTTTAGCACTCTCGTGGCCCACCGTTAGCAGGGTAACAGTACTGCCTTCGCCAGCGGCTTCTTTCAACCGCAGGGCGGTTTCCAGGGCATACTCATCAAACGGGTTCATCATCATATCTACCCCGTGGGTAGGCATGGCGGTTAAGGTTTCTGGGCGAAGTTTTGTGTTATCGGGTACCTGCTTTAGGCACACCACAATCTGTTTAGCCATAAGGTGGGGTCACTCAGCGTCATCTAACAAAAAAGGGAATACAAAGGGTTTACATGGCATTATAGGCACTAAAAACCACCGCACAATGAAGCTGCAATCTATCGTTATCTACCCCTAGCCTACAGGGCTATTACGACCCTGGCCATTTATGCTACGGTAAGCAGGTAACCTGTTTTGGATAACCGCTGTGAGAGGGACACCCACCATGAAAACGCTTTGTTTACCTGTAGATGGCTCCGATGCTGCTAAGGCCACCTTGGCATGGGCACTAACCACCTTTACCCCCAGCCAGCACCACTGGCAATTTGTCTCCGTTGTGCCTAAAACAGACCCACAGGCCGTGATTGAAACCTACCAGGTGGAAGAGGCGCTAAACGCGGTAAACGGGGCCAAAGCCACCACAGAAGCCGCGGGCGGCACTGTTACTAAGGCAGAATACATTGAAGCCGGCCCGGCTGAAGGCATTATCACCTTTGCCACCAATACCCAGCCAGATTTACTGGTGATTGGGTCTCATGGCCGAACGGGCTTGGCCAAAGTGGTAATGGGCAGCGTTAGCCAGCGCGTGTTTGCAGAAAGCCCTGTACCGGTGGTGTTATACCGCAACGTTAAATAACGAGTGCCTCTTTCCCCTGCAAAAGGCTTAAAACTTCCTTAAAAATAACAATAAAACCGGGTTGTTTGTCATAATAGACAAGGCAGATTAATTCTGCTGCCGAATATAGTGTCTTCGGGCTTTTCCTATGGGTGGAAGGGCGCCGCAGATTTAAGGCAAATGCGCACACAGTGTAAAGGACCGTATCCGACTAATACGTGACTGAGCGAGTACGCATTTAACGCAAAAGATGCAAGCCATAACGCCGATAGGAAAAAGGCCCCATGATTGACCCAGGCAAATGTACCGACAGCAGCCAAAAGGCGCTAAACAACGCTAACGAAATTTTAAGCCGCTTTCAGCAAAACCAAATGCAAAGCGAGCATTTGTTGCTGGCCTTGTTAGAAGACGACAAAGGCGTGGTGTGCAAGCTACTGGCCAGCCTGGATGCTGATATTGAAACCATGCGCAAAACCATTGAAGCCGGTTTAGCCCAATTGCCACGCGCCAGTGTGCAAGGCCTGCAACAAGGCAACATTTTTATCACCCCCCGCTTTAAGGCCATGTTTGATGCCGCAGACGCCTTGGCCCAAAAGATGAGTGACGATTTTATCGCCCCAGAGCATTTTATGCTGACCATGGCCACCGGCACAGGCCTAGATGCCCAAGTATTTGCCAACCAACACCTAACGGAAGTAAAGCTACTAAAGGCCATTAAGGCCCTCCGCGGGGGGCTGCGCATTGATAGCCAAAATGCGGATGATAATTTTCAAAGTTTAGAAAAATACGGGCAAGACCTAACGGAAAAAGCCCGGCAGGGTAAGTTAGACCCGGTTATTGGCCGCGGCGAAGAAATTCGGCGCGTTATCCAAGTACTTAGCCGCCGCACCAAAAACAACCCGGTGCTCATTGGCGAGCCTGGCGTGGGCAAAACCGCTATTGTGGAAGGCCTTGCCCAACGCATTGTACAAGGCGATGTACCGGAAAGTTTAAAAAATCGCCGCCTAGTGGCCTTGGATATGGGGGCCCTGATTAGTGGTGCCAAATTCCGTGGCGAGTTTGAAGAACGCCTAAAAGCAGTACTAAAAGAAGTACAGGCTGCCGAAGGCGAGATTATCTTATTTATTGATGAACTGCACACGGTTGTGGGTGCCGGTGCCATAGAAGGTGCCATGGATGCCAGCAACCTGCTAAAACCAGCGCTTGCCCGCGGCGAGCTACATTGCGTGGGAGCCACCACCCTAACGGAATACCGAAAGTATATTGAAAAAGATGCCGCCCTAGAGCGCCGGTTCCAGCCTGTAAAGGTGGATGAACCCAGCGTGGAGGCCACCATTAGCATTTTACGCGGCTTAAAAGAGCGCTACGAACTGCACCATGGCGTTCGGATTAAAGATAGCGCCATTGTGGCCGCCGCCAAACTCTCTCATCGGTATTTACGAGACCGTTTTTTACCAGACAAGGCCATTGATCTTGTTGATGAAGCCGCCAGCCGGGCCCGCATGGAAATGGATAGCATGCCCCAAGAACTGGATTCGGTGTCTCGTAAGTTACTACAGCTTGGCATTGAGCAAGAAGCCCTGAAGAAAGAAACCGACACCGCCTCTAAAAACCGTTTGGCAGAAGTGGATACCACGGTAACCGCATTACAACACCAAAAAGACGCCCTGAAAAAAGCCTGGGAGGCCGAAAAGGGGGCGGTGGATAGCCTGCGGAAACTAAAGGAAGAAATGGACATTATCCGCGTGGCCATTGAACAAGCCGAGCGAGATACCAACCTGGCCAAGGCCGCCGAACTAAAGTACGGCAAATTACCAGAGCTGGAAAAGGCCCTGGCCGCCGAAGAAGCCAAACTAACCGCCCAACAAGGCGGCAATACCACCCGCATGCTGCGCGAAGAAATCACCGAAGATGATATTGCCGATATTATCAGCCGGTGGACGGGTATCCCCCTACAGCGCCTAAAAAGCGAAGAGATAAACCGCCTGCTAAACATGGAAGACTACCTCCACAGCCGAGTAATTGGCCAAGATAAAGCCGTTAAAGCCGTCTGCGAAGCGGTGCGCCTAAACCGTGCTGGCCTTGGCGATGAGCAACGCCCTGTAGGCTCCTTCATCTTTTTAGGGCCGACTGGTGTGGGTAAAACGGAGCTAGTAAAATCTCTGGCCGAATTTATGTTCCACGACGAAAGCGCCATTGTTCGTATTGATATGAGCGAATACATGGAAAAGCATGCGGTGGCCCGCCTGGTAGGTGCCCCCCCCGGCTACATTGGCCACGATGATGGCGGCCAACTAACGGAAGCCGTTCGCCGCAAGCCTTACAGCGTGGTGCTGTTTGATGAAATTGAAAAAGCCCACCCCGATGTATTTAACCTACTGCTGCAAGTGTTGGATGAAGGCCGCCTAACCGATAGCAAAGGCCGCACCGTGGATTTTAGAAACACAGTGGTGATTATGACCAGCAATATTGGTAGTCATCTCATCCTGTCTCATCAAATCCACCATACCGTTAATAGCCTAAACGGGCTCCTGGGCGGTTCTGTTAATCCGTTTTCGCCAAGCGAACGCGATGAAAGTACCGGCCTGCCCAAGCACCCAGAGCTATTAGAGAGTTTAGACGACGCCCTTAACAGCCTGCCAGAAGGGGCCCCACCCCCCTTAAACGATATGCTAATGAACGAGCTACGCGCCCACTTTAGGCCAGAATTTTTAAACCGCATTGACGACATCATCTTTTTTGAAGCGTTACTGCCCGGCCAGTTAGCGCCGATTGTGGCAATTCAGCTGGCCCGCCTGCGTGCCCGTTTGGCCGAACGCAACATAACACTAAACCTAACCCCAGAAGCCACCGAGCTGTTGGCCAACCTGGGCTACGACCCACTATACGGCGCACGGCCACTAAAACGGGTCATCCGACGGTTGGTGGAAAACCCTTTGGCCAGCAAGCTAATTGCGGGTGAATATACCGATGGCGACACCATTGCCGCCGATATAGACCCAAACAAAACCGAAGCCCTGATATTTACTACCAAACAACTCGCCAATAGCTAGCCCCTAAATATTAGAGCGGCTTGCGACCATTAAGGCCATGTATATCTCCATGGCTTCGCATAGTCGTGGAGTCAGGTTCACCATCAGATGTTTCAACCTCTGACTCCTCAGAGATTTCCGTTTTCACTGGCTTAGGCGAATCTTGAGCAAGGCCATGTGACGGTGTTTGAGTAGTAGGGATATTTTCACCTTTTTCAGGCTTTACACCAAACTGGGGAACCTTAAATTGGTTATATTGAGGTGCTACCTGATTAAGCTGGCGAGTTTTAAATGGTATGTTAGGTAACCCAAAAGATCGTACATTCATATTGTAATACCCTTCTGTAAATTAGTTAAGTAAGGCTTACTAAATTATTTTCCTTTCGGAAAATATTGTGAAACAGCATAACACACACGGTAACGTTCCCCAGCTCTGTTTATATATTAAATATATAAATTTTAAGTTTTGTTGCGGCAAGGCCCAAAGTGCTAGGGGGATTGCAAAAGCACTACTACAATAATAAGCATAACCAGCCCTCGCTAACCCTTGGAGGAGACTTATGCGCACCATTCGTGCAGCTGCCCATCCCTCTTTTTTATCTACTGGTGCGCCACGCAACAACACGCCTATACACCCAACGGTAACCTTTGCCGCACCCCAACCTACCCACCATCCCCAAGCCCAGTTCGGCTTATCTAAAAACTGGTTAGCTTTACCTATAGTAGCATTAGGGATTTGGGCCGGTGCAGAAAATTATTCACCAGGGGTAAAATTACAACTAAACGAGGGTAAATTTAATTCCACACTTCTAAAGATGGATCTGCCTAGATACTTTGACCCAAGCCGAATAGGGAGGTATTCGGGTAAATACCGCAAGTTAGCTAGGCAATACGTTAAATATAAAGAACAAGGAAAGAACGAAGCCCTTGTCCCCTTAACGAACGGGCTTGATTTTTCTGATGACGTCCTTGTAAGAGAAACTCTGAAGGTCTGTAACTGTGTAGATACTCTCTCAGCCCAAAAAACTAATTTTTTTGCTCAACTAAACCCCTTCAAGTTTAAAAAGCCGAAGAAAGCCAGCGACCCTAAGATACCAAATAGGCAAAAAATGCCTTTCTCTGATGATTGTTATACAACTACCTTTAATAACCTAGCTCCTGAAACCTTGTTGGAAAGCCCTCTATTCAAACCAAAAGAATATAAAGCTGTTGCCAAAGCCATTGCTGATAATGACTTATACGGAACATTCGCTGCTGGGATTACACAAAAGAAGATTGATGATGCTTCAGATAAGGGGAAAATACCTAAAAAAACAGGCGTATTTAAGGTAGAGACCGTTATGAAAGTTTTAACAGCAATAAAAGAAACCCCCTGCGACAAATAGACTGCCAAACAGCCTTAAGGGGTTAAAAATGGTACCGGTGGTCGGACTTGAACCGACATGGATTTCTCCGTGCGATTTTGAGTCGCATGCGTCTACCAATTCCGCCACACCGGCACCTGATAAAGATGAATTAGCGGAGTATCAATGTAGCCAATCAAGGCAAAAATGCAAGCCAGCCTTACAACAGCTGATACATAATATAAGCATCCACCAACCCTTGCTGGCGATGCTTAAAGGCCTTAGGCAAGGTGGCCACCACCTTAAACCCTAACGACTGCCACAACCTAACGGCGGGGGTATTAACACTTACCACCAAGTTAAACTGCATAGCCACAAAACCCTGTGCTTTGGCAGTTTCCATAGCATGTTGGCCCATGGCTCGGCCTACCCCCAACCCTCGTGCATTAGGGCACACCATAAAGCCAGCATTGGCCACATGGCTGCCATTACCCACCCGATTAGGCTTCATAAAATACGTACCCACTACCGTGCCGCTAGTAGCGTCCAAAGCAACAAACACCTGCTGGGGTGGTTGTGCTATCCAATACCCTTTGGCCTGGGTTTCTGTCGTATCCGCGGGGTAATCATAAGTATCACCCCCCTGCACCACCGCACTAAAAATAGCCCACACCCCTGGCCAATGCTTAGGGTCATACGGAACAATGGTAATGGTGCTCACAACCGGCACCCCTTAAAACATGTAGTAGCCCAAAATAAAGCTGGTGATAAAAAAGGTAGCTGCCGCATACCCCGTTACGTTGTTTAACGTAGATTCAGCGCCTTTTTGGCTGCTAAACATTTGGGCGGCCCCACCAATGGCGCCTAAACCATCGCCCTTAGGGCTATGGAGCATTACCAGGGTAATCATTACCACGGCGCTTACAATTTGGAGGATTTGAAGAATTAAGGTAAACATAGGGCCACGTCACTTAAAGTAAGGTTATATAGGGGGCAATCAGTATGGCCACCATAGCATAAACATGGCGCCCCGCCGGCCAGGCACCAGCCCCCCATGGCGCTTGGGTTATAATAAACCCAACCAAACAGCCATCGTTTTATACGATTCCTCACGCATCCCTTGCCCCTTCCCTTTTTTGGAGCCACCCCCATGCAACCTTTCTTCTCCCTTGCCCTGGCCGCCACCATCATGCTTGGTAGCCTGGTGCTATGCCCCCCCACGGCATTGGCCCAATCGGCCATCCAACGGTTAAACCGCATACGGCAAGAGCAACCCCGCCTATACCTACCCACCCGCTTTTTTATTGGCCAAGAGCAACAACTCATTGTAAAAGCCGCCCCCAACAAGCAGGTAAAGCTGTTTATTTCGCCAGATAAAGCCGGCTTTACCAGCCCGGATGGCGTTCCGTTGGCCGTTGGCGAGCAAGTAGAGGCCCTAGAAGCCGTAACCAACGCCAACGGCGTAGCCGTTATGACCTTTCCGGTGCCGGATAGCGCCAGCCTGAATGGCCACCGCCTGTTTGTAGACGGGTATGTATTGCCCGCCACCGATGATGACACCGTGCAGCCCATCCCCCAGCAACTGGTGTGGATGGACCCCACCGGTCGGCAAACCCAACAAAACGATATCCCCATGCGCATGGCCAATAGCGGCCAAGGCACCATGGTGCTGCCCGGCATCCCCGGCATTGGGGGCGATATGCTACGCCGCATTGGCACCATGCAAGATGCCGAACGTGGCGGCGACCGGGTAAAAGGCTTGGTGGATGACGGAGTTCGTTCGGATACGGTGTACGATAATAACGTCTTCCTTCAGCGGCCCGATGGCACCGGCGGTGTTGGGCTGTAAGCAAGTGGCCCTAGCACTAGACACCTTGACGCCACAGGCATTACTCGCGCTATATGCCAACATTCTTGATGAATTAAAAGAACGACGTATTGTTAGAAGTACCAATGCCCTTTAGGCGATTATTGTGAGTATTTATTTTGCAACGCCTTTGGATGGTCGCAGCAAGCCAACTCAACACAGGGTTTTGACGCCATTGACGACAAAGGCATTCGGTACCAAATTAAAGCCCGCCGCCTAACAAAACAAAGTAACTCCAGGCAACTTAGCTTTATTCGAAAATTACCCGAAAAACCCTTCGACTACTTAGCGGCCTGCCTTTTTAACGACGATTACAACGTATATAGGGCCGCCTTAATTCCCCACCACCATATAGAGCCCCATGCTCGTTATGTGCCTTCTGTCAACGGCTGGCAGTTTAAACTAACCGACAACATCTGGGAATTGCCGGGTGTGGTGGATATTACGGAACGATTAGTGATCCAAGCGAACCGTTAAGCACTTACAGCTACCACCGGCCTTGATAAACTCGCTCATATCAATATCAATGGGGGTAAAGCCTTTGGCGCTTAATTCATCTTTAACACGTTGGGGGGCGGTGTTAAAAATAACGGTTTTGCCCACGTTTACGGCGTTGCATACAAAGGTGTTGGCTTCTTCTGCGGTTACCGCAATGCGCTTTTCTTCAGGCACGTTGGCTTCAATCACGCTGCGGCCGTACTCATCAAAGGCGCCTGGGAACCATAATAGGTAGTCATCGTTTAGTGGGCAAAAGCACACATCCACGTGGTAAAACTTAGGGTCGCTTAATTCTAGGCTCATAACGGGCAAGCCACTGGCAGCGCTTAGGTAGCTGTGGGCGGCAATATCGCTGCGCATTTTGTAGCCGCTAAACACGCGGTCTTTCCAAATCAACGCATCACCACTGCCTTCAAAGTGGATGTGGTCTGGCAATACGGTCACGTCATAGCCGTGCTCTTTAAACCACGCTTGGGCAAAGGGCTCTTCGCCTTGGCGTTCTTTATGGCGGTAGTGGGCCGTCACGGCTTTATCGCCATATACAAAGGCGGCATTGGCGGTAAATACTAAATCGGGCAGGCCGGGCTGGGGCGTCATTGTATACATTTTGGCGCCCGCTTGTTCAATGGTGTCGTACAGGGTTTGCCATTGCTGTTTGGCCAGCTCCACGTCTACCTCGCCCACGCCTTGCATCCACGGGTTAATGGCGTAATCCACCGTAAAATAATCGGGTGGGCACATTAAAATACTAGGATGATTATCATCTTTACCCAATGGGTAGCGGCGCTCGGTAGTGGTGTGCTCTACCGTTATGGTGCTGTTTAGTTGGGTTTCTGGGGCAAACTGCAGGGGCACTTTGGCGGTGTAAGGTTCTAGTTCTTCTACCAACTGCTGCAACACGTCATCATTGTCGGCCTCAATATCCATGCGCAGATTAGTAAAGGCGTGCTTATCAGCGCCAATATCTAGGTGGGTAATTTTAAAACTAGCGCCCTTGGCCTGAATCGTATCCAGCACCTTAGATAAGGTTAACGAATCCAGTAAATGGCCGGTTAGTTCGATGGTTTTCGTCACGCAGGTTGGCATGTATGTAGCTCCAGATAAGTGATAAGGACTGCTTGGGATAGTATCACAAGCGGGGCTATGTAACAGAGCGCGAAAGGCAGTGTTGTATTGCTTGGGATTCAACAGCGATGGCTCTACAATTATGGGTATGACAACTTCAACCCCACTCCCTACCAATCCCTCCGCCACAGATAGCGCCCTCCCCACTATTCAGGTACTGCCGCCCCATATCGTCAACCGCATTGCCGCCGGCGAAGTAGTGGAACGCCCCGCCAGCGTGGTAAAAGAATTAGTAGAAAACGCGCTAGATGCGGGGGCGACACGCATTGCTATTACCGCCAGCAACGGTGGCCGCACCCTTCGCATAGCGGATAATGGCCACGGCATGACCCCTGACAATGCCACACGCGCCTTTTTAAACCACGCCACTAGCAAAATTTTAACCGATGACGACCTTAGCCGAATTGAAACTTTTGGGTTCCGCGGCGAAGCCTTAGCCAGTATTGCCGCCGTTAGCCAGTTTACCTGCCTTACCAAAACCAGCACTGCCGATACCGGCACCAAGGTAGTGCTAACCGAAACTGGCGAACCCCACTGCACCCCCACTGGCTGTGCTACCGGCACTATTATGGCCTTAGCCGATTTATTTGGTAACGTGCCTGCCCGCCTTAAATTTTTAAAAAAGCCAGCCACCGAACTGGCCCATATTGAAGATACCACCCAGCGACTGGCATTGGCCCACCCTAGCGTTCAATTTAGCTTAACCCTAAACGAGCGCGAGGCCCTTAAAACCGATGGGCTAGGGGAACTTTCTGCCACCTTTAGCCAAACCTACCGGGTTAAAAACGTTGGCCAAGATTTTTTAAGCGTTGGCTTTACCGATGACGACCACGCCGTTAGCGGCTTAATTAGTACGCCTGTGGTGATGAAAAACAGCCGCAAGCATATGCTTACCTATGTAAACGGCCGCGCCATCCAATGCAATGTAATGCGCAAAGCCATTGAAGCGGCGTACGAAAGTTTGCTACCCCACGGCAAATACCCCTTCACCGTCATCTTTTTAACCTTGCCCGCCACCGAAGTGGACGTGAACGTGCACCCCACCAAAAAAGAGGTTCGCTACGCCCAACCTAACCGCATTTTTGGCTTAATAAAACACGCGGTACGAAAAACCTTGCAAGCCGCTAACATTACCCCCATGCTAGCCGCGTCGGCTATGGGGCACAGCCATGGCCCATCGTTTAATAGTGCCTCCGCCCTGCCGTCTTCTCATCTAGGTGGCCAAGGTAATGCCTCGTTTTCTACCTCGTTTCATGCTCAGCCCACCACCCAACAATTGTCGTCTCTGGCGCTGGGTGCCCACCAACCACTCGCCATTGATTCTAACGAGATTCCCTTTGAATCCGCTACTCAACCCGAGCGGACTGAAGAGCTCTCGCCCCAGCAAATGGCCGCACGCGTTAAAGTGATTGGCCAATTATTTAACACTTATATTTTGCTAGAAACCCCTCAGGGCCTGATGGTGGTGGATCAACATATTGCCAGCGAACGCACCTTGTTTGAGCAATTTAAACGACAAGAAGACGCCCAAGCCGTGGATACCCAACCATTGCTGGCCAGCGAAACCATCCCCATTAGCCCCTTGCAACGCGAACTGCTGGCCCAACAGCGCGAAAAATTAAGCCGCCTGGGTTTTGAATTTTCATTAACGGATAGTGCCGTACAACTAACCGGTGTGCCGCTAGTGTATTTAGAAAAGCACAACCCGGTTGAGTGGTTTCAACAAGCCCTAAACGCGCTAGAAGACGATGGCGACATTAACGGCGTAGATATTGAAAACCTACTCGCCACCATGTCCTGTCATCGCGCCGTACGCGCTGGCGATACCCTAAGCCAAGACGAAATGCAGGCCGTTATTACCCAGTGGCTGGGCTGCACCCTACCGTGGACGTGCCCCCACGGGCGCCCCATTGCCCACACCATTAAGGCAGACGATCTCAATAAATTTTTCCACCGCCCCAGCCTACCCGTAAACGCTGGCGTGTAAACCACACAAACCGTCGCAGCCTTGCTACACTAACAGGTATGGAACACACATCGTCATCATTAGCACTTGGGATAGTAGGCTGGCCGTTAACCCATACCTATTCGCCTGCGTTGCACCAATTTTTTATGGAAACATTAGGCCTTGAAGGTAGCTACACCGCGTTTCCGTGCGAAGCAAACGCAGTGGAAGCAACCCTTAGCCAGTGCCGCGCGCAAGGCATTACCGGGCTAAATGTGACGATTCCACATAAGGCCACCGCCTTAACCTTAGCGGATAACGCTACCCCTATGGCCCAACTGGCCCAAGCCGCCAACACACTTACCCTACATACAAACGGCACCATTACCGCCCACAACACAGATATTGCCGGTATTTTAGCCAGCATTCCGCCAACCGTTCGGCAGCATTTACCCCATACCCACGTGGTGGTACTGGGCGCTGGCGGCGTAGCCAAAGCCATTGTGGCCGCCCTGCAATATTACCCCTTACCGCAACTTACCGTTGTATCGCGCAGCCAAGAGCGTGCCGCCGATGTAATGGCGCTGACCCAACTGGCCGCCCACCAACACAACACCGCCGTAGGCTGGCAGCCCTGGCCAGAAAAGACAACCCCTTTTTATGCCGCCGCTAAAACCACGCGCCTACTGGTTATTAACGCCACCCCCATTGGCATGGCCACCAGCGATGATACTGGGCCGCTAAACACGGTACTCGATTGTGCACTAGGCACCGTGGCCAGCCCAGGCCAATGCACCGCCATCGATACCGTTTACCAAGCCAATACGCTAACCGGGTTTTGCAAATTGGCCCACGCCAAAGGTATCCCGCAGCAAGACGGCCTGGCCATGCTGGTGCACCAAGGTGCAGAAAGCTTTACCTGTTGGACGGGTACCTCTATCAACACAGAAATTCGCCTCGCTGCCCTGGCCCACCTACGGCAAACAGCCACATAAATTGCCCTTAACCGCGGGGTAAATGTATTTTTAAGTGATTTTTTAATATAATAGAGGGGTATTATTATTAAGGCGTATCGCCCTTTGGCGAAAACACCTGTTTAATTGGAGAGTATTGCCCATGGGAAGCGCTGACATTAAGTTTTCATTTTCAACCGAGTCGTTTGTAGGCCGCCGCAGCGATGTACTGTTAGTACCCGCCTTTGCCTCCCCAAAGCCAAAACGACGCAGCAAAAGTGGCAAAGCCACCCCCGAAAAAAAACCCACCTTACACGTAACCCCCCATATTAAAGCCCTGGATGAAGCCATGG
Source organism: bacterium (assembly GCA_030429585.1). Taxonomy (GTDB): domain Bacteria; phylum Cyanobacteriota; class Vampirovibrionia; order Vampirovibrionales; family Vampirovibrionaceae; genus JAUIEU01. The sequence continues at coordinate 1,460,043 of JAUIEU010000001.1, forward strand.
GTGGCGCCCTACGCAAAACTGCCAAGGAAGAAGGCTTTACTGGTGCCAAAGGCAGCTTGCTTACCTTTCGCCCTGATGATGGTGTAACCGCCCGCCGTGTGGTGCTTGTAGGCCTAGGCGACCCTGGCGATATAACCTTAGACCGCCTAAACAAGGCCTACAGCAAGGCCTTTGCCACTTACCTTAAGCTAAACAACCTGGCCACCATTGGCGTGGTTACCCCAGAGCTGGATGGCATTAAGCCCGCCCAATGGGTGCACTGCATTGCGGATGTGGCCCACGAGGCCACCTACTGTAGCGAAGAATCCCTTAAGCCCATCCCCGAGTTAGGGCGCGTGGTGCTGTTTACCGAAAAGCTACCGAGCGTTACCCTACGCAAAATTTTAAAAGATGCGGTGGTGTTTGCCAAAGCCAAAAGCCTGGCCAAAGACTTGGTAAACAAACCGGCCAACCAAAAAAACCCAGATACCTTTGTAGATGTAGCCAAAAAGCTAGCCAAGCACCCCAATGTAAAAGTAACCGTTAAAGATGACGTGGCCTGGATTGAAAAAAACATGCCCTGCTTTTTTGAAGTCGCCCGCGGCAGCGTGCCGACGGCGCCCCCACGGTTTATCCACTTGCATTACACGCCCGGTGGCAGCAAAGGCAAAAAATCTAAAAACCTTAAAAAGCTGGCCCTGGTAGGCAAAACCGTGGTGTTTGATACCGGCGGCTACCAAGTAAAAACCGGCAATTACATGAACACCATGAAAGGCGACATGACAGGCGGCGCCACGGTGCTAGCCGTGATGCAGGCGGTTAGCGAACTTGGCCTAAATATCGATCTTTCCGTATATCTGGCCGCCACCCCCAACATGATTGATGCCGGCGCCATGATTCCGGACAGTATTGTCGGCACCACTTGCGGTAAAAAGGTGGAAATTCGTCACACCGATGCTGAAGGCCGCCTAACCTTGATTGACGCCGTGGCCATGGCCGCCAAGGAAGAGCCGGAAGAAATTATTACCATTGCCACCCTAACCGGCAGCGCTGGTGTTGCCGTTGGCCACTGTACCGCACTTATGGGCAACAACAACGAGCTACGCGACAAAGTGGAAAAAGCCGCCCGCTATATCGGCGAAGCGGTACAACCACTGGATGTGACCGAAGGCGATTACGACAACATCCAAAGCGATTTGGATGGGGCGGATATTCGCAACACCCAAAAAGGCAAAGGCCGCGGGGCCCAAACCGCAGGTGCTTTTGTAATGAGTGGTGCCCCCGACGGCATGCCCATGGCCCACTTGGATATTGCCGGTGGTGACTTTACCACCGACGAAAAGGCCACCGGTATTGCGACCCGCGGCATGATTCAATTTGTAATGGATGTGGCTGGCTAACCCCTTACACCCACCACCCCCTACATTATTAAGCGCCGATGTTATCCCAATAATGTCGGCGCTTTGTTTTAGAGAAACAACTCTAGGATTAGCGCATTTAAGGCCACCCTATTGCCTACTCACCGTAAGTGATAAGGGGGGATTATGGTGACGATGGGAACCTTTCTTATCGCGCGTTCGTCCTACGGAAGCAACGGCATGCTGATGATTTATTTTGATTCCCTTAGGAGCCCTTCCATGACACACCCTCACGTATCATTCACCCGTAAAGCGGCAGCCGTGGCTATTTCACTTGCCACGCTAGCCACCTTAAGCAACGCCACCTGGGCTAACCAGTTTGATGGCATGACACCCTCATCCGACACCCACGTATCGAGCAAAGCCCACAAAAAACACATCCACCCTAAAAACCGCAAAAAAATGAAAGCACGCATGGCGGATATGAGCCCTGAACAACGTGAGGCCCTAAAAGAGCGGATGGCCAAACGCAAAGAGGCCTTTAAAAACATGTCGCCAGAAGAGCAAAAGGCCCACCGAGACCGAATGGCCAAGCACCGCGACAAACTGAAAAACATGACACCAGAGCAACGCAAAAAAGCAAAAGCACGCATGAAAACCCGTCATCAAGCGTGGCAAAAATTATCGCAAGAAGAACGCGATGCCAAAAAAGCCGCCTTTAAAGCCATGACCCCCGAAGAAAAAAAGGCCCATTTTAAAAAGCACCGGGGCCACTAATTATTTAGCGTGAGTCACACGCCTACGTGTTAAACCTAATCAATGCCTATCCATTCCCAAACAAGCCCCTGTGGTACAAACTGCAGGGGTTTTTTATTGCACAGAAAACCTTGCCACCGTTGGGTGTTGATAATCTCGGGCAGCCAGGCTACCTTCTGCATCGATAATTAACACTGGGGGTGCTACCCACCATTTAAAGGCAGCAAACGCCATTCGCGACACAAATTCATCTAGCCAAGCCTGTTTAACAGCGGCGTCTACTTCGGGGTGGTCTCGTTCGTAGGCAAACGTATTGCCAACCATATGACTGGGGTGCTGGTGGAGTCGCTCCACCCTAAAAATAACCTCATCTAAAAACGGGTACGGCATTAAGGCATCTTCCGCCAGCACAGGCTGGCCTGTCTTCGGGTCAATGGCCAATTCTGCCCCCGGTGGCTTGGTTAAAACAGAGAGGGGAATCACCGCCCGACCGGCCTCGTTATTCAGCCAATGGCCAATGGCAAACACCTTGGTTTTCACCACATCCCCAATAGGGGCCAGGGCACCGCTCATATCGCCATTTACTGTGGCATACCCCATGTACAATTCGCTTTTATCGCTGGTAGCAAGCGGCAGGGCATGGTAGTCATTGGCAATCATCCGTAGCAGGCTAGCCCGCGTGGTAGCTTGCACATTATCCGCCGCATACGAGTGGGCCGAAGGTGCCCCCCAATGCTCATTTAAATGTTGTTGGGCCACTATTTGTTGATCAACACATGCCTGAACAGCGCCACCAATAGGCAACGTTAGGGTAGGAATACCCAAGCCCGCTGCTAACGCCGCCATATCTGTTTGGCTTTGGGGCGACGTGATGGCCGTTGGCATAAACACGCCCAGCACATTGGCCTTACCCAAGGCGCGCACGGCTAGGGCGGCGGTAATGCTAGAATCCAACCCACCTGATAGCCCCAGCACCGCCCGAGAAAAGCCGGATTTTTTAAAGTACTCTTTAATACCGCACGTAATGGCATCCACAGTACGGGCCACATCATCAGTGTGGTGTGTATCGAACACTGGGCCAGTGGTGGGTGTTGTTAGAGTATTGTCTTCCGGGTGGGGCGCCACGTGGCCTAACCCTAGGGTGGGGTTCACCATGGTTAGCGCTGGGGCAAAGGCCTGGCTTCGGGCCACCCAATCGCCGCTGGCACTTATCACACTGCTGGCGCCATCAAAAATATGCTCATCAATCGCGCCCGACTGATTAACATACACCAAGGGTTTGCCGTAGCGCTTGGCCAGCCCAGCAAACAAACGCTGGCGGGTGGCTAGTTTGCCCGCCCGCGATGGCGATGCCGAACAATTAATCAGCACGTCGGTTTCAGGGTACGCCGCCAACCATTGACCTACAGGGCACTGGGTTGGGCTCGCGGTAGGCGGGGCATCATCATAGGGTTTTTGGTGCCACCAATCGTAGCAAATGGCTACCCCGTAGCGGGCAGGGCCTACAAAAGTACCCGGCCACAAGGTGGTATTCGCCACACCGCGGCCATGGTGCCAGGGCGCAATAAACGCATCCGGTGCCGGGCGAAACACCCGACTATCGCTGTATTCGTTGTAATTGGGTAGCATGCGTTTTCGGACCACGCCATGTACGGTGCCCTGCTGGCAAATGGCCACCGCATTATAAAACGGCGAGCGCGCATAGGGCGAGATGCCCGGTACCGGTTCTGCAAAGCCAACCACCAAAGCAGTATTGCCCGTGGTTTTGGCAAGCGCCGCCACCGCATCCAACTGGGCCTCTACCAACGCCGGGAAACGTACCACCACATCCCCCACCGGGTAGCCCATAGCGGATAGTTCTGGGCAAATAAAGGCATCTGCCTGCAAGGCCGCCGCCACTTGGTAACCTCGGCCAATTTGCTGGCTATTCGTTTCTAATCGGCCAGGGGTTGGGTTCAGTTGCCCCATCATCAGCCAGCCGGTGCCTTGTTTTGGGGCAACCTGGCTGGCCCATGCCGCCAGCTCGGCAAGCAAAGGGGTCATGGCATCGTCTGTTATATCGCCTTGGGGGTACGGGCCCCACCAGGGTTCTAACGCTTGCGAAATATGGTTAGCAACAGCAGGCCACTGAGCTGGCGTTACCGGAGCTGAATTCTCCTTAAACGCCTTGCCCCATTGCTGTTGCCACGCCTGCCACGCGTCAGGTGCTGTGGGCCATGTTGGCAAATTCAACAAAAAAGAGGACATTCGGCTGCCGTCGCCTGTCAAAAAACCGTATCCATTGGTATAATTGTGGCATACATGGCTGGTTATTCGCTACTAAGCTACAACAACACCAGCTTACGACACCCCTTTTTACCTTGCAGGCTACCACTTATGCCCACCCTTATTGTGCTGTTACTCGTTATTTCCGTCAGCTACCAAATGTTTTTTCGGTTTGACCATTGGGTAGACCCCCACCACCCAGAAGTGGTGTACGAGCGCGATAACCTAACAGGCCTGATGCATCGGTTTGACCCCACCCGTAAAGTTAGCCTGGTAAACCGTATTACGGGCCACTACCCTGGCAGCGCCAGCCAACACACCAACACTACCCACCCGCAAGAAGCCATTACCGCCCTGGCCGTCACTACCCAACCGGTAACCGCCACCCACCATAACAATCACCCCGTAGCCACCACCGCCCCACCCCAAGGCGAAGCCACCGGCACCATGGGCCTACTAATGACAGAAGTAACCCCTGCTAGCCCCCAACAACGTTTACCTGCGCCCCAAACCCATGTGGCAGCCCCAAAAAAAGTAACCACCACCGCCCCGAAAGCCGCGCCAAAAACCAAACCTGTGGCCCAAACCGTAATTGCTGCCCCCACGCCAACGCCCTCTGTGGCCAATCCTTCTACGCCAAAAGCCGTGGCCACAACCCAGCCCAACCCCTTTACCTACACCGAACAAGGCGCCGATTTTAACCGAGATGGCAATGCAGAAAAAATCACCTTGGCCCGCAGCGGCAACGGCACCCAAACAGAAATTACTATTTTGGAAGGCCAGCGCGAAATTTTTTACGGCAAAGGCCAACGCCTGCAAATGCTGGCCACCCGCCGCCATGGCTGGAACGATATTGCCCTAATTACCCCTAACGGCCACCAGCGCCTGTACGGCTACGACCCCCTAAGCCAGGGCTACGAACCCCTACCCAGCAACGGTACCGCCCTTAGCCACCGGTAATACCCACCCTTTTTTGGTGCCCCTAGTGCTAACAAAACCAACCCCCACCTTGCGCTAGCATTGCTACAATACCGAAGAAATTGTTCCAAAACACGCGCGTTAGCTTGATCCTGCCCGGGTTTCTATATACCGTGACAGTTGAAACCCTTTGTAAGGGCCTGTTTCGAGTCGTATTTACATATTTTTATACTGCTACAATGCATTAGGCGCCCATACTATGTGCCCTTTGTCGTATTCCGTAGCACAGACGTTGCCCCAAGAAGGCTGCCCTATTAAACCGCTTTAAAAAGCACGTTTAAAGTATGGGCACTGATGCCTTAAATAGTGATGGAGTTACCTGAACTTATGAGCACTGCTGCAAAACTTGGGAAGCTTCTTTCTAAGCCACTGACTAACCAAATGGCCGTTACCAGTGGCATTATGGTGCTTCGGCCCTTAATTATGCTGACGGATAAAGCCGTGCCCATAGAAACCCGCGAATATGCTGCGACTAGAGAATTTTTTACCGAACTGTTTGGGCTTGGCAGTTTACTGGTTATTGGCAGTACAATTAAATCCATTTGCTCGTTTGTGGCGTATGACCGAAACAGCAAAGATACCAAGCTCATGAAGCCTATCCTTAGCGCCCTAAGTAGCTTTAAATTTGGAAAAGCCTTCACCGAAATACGAAAATCCAACAAGATCCTCACAACACTTTCTAAACAAGATTGGGGAAAACTATCGCCTAAAATGAGGCATGTGAATGGCGTATTTAACCTCTCTTCTTATGCAGGTATCATCCTGGCGCTTGCTGTAATAACCCCTATTTTAAATAACACCGTTATTAATAAAGATGTTTTAAATGGGATTAAAAAAGGAATCCATACTATTTTGGGGATTAAAACCCAAAAAACCCAATGGCCTACCGCCCCCTACAACGCCGACTTAGGGGCACCAAAACCCGCTTTCTCATCTCCGCCCTCTATCCATACCTTATCAGCTTCCCCCCTCTTTCAGCCTGCGGCCGCTCAGCGTCGCCCGCTATTTTCGCCCACAACCACGGCACGTACTCCTTATCATCAACCGCCACTGTATTCTGCTTAAGGCTACATACACCCTAATGACTGACGAATCGCCACCAACGCTTGGGGCAAGGCTGCGGCCAACCCGCTGGCGGTAATACCAACGGCATGGGTTTGGCTGGCCAGGTAATCGCCAGTAGCGCCATGCCAACAGGCGCCTGCCAACGCCGCCAATGGTAGGGGGTGCTGCTGGGCACACAACCCACCCATCACCCCAGCCAACACATCGCCGCTGCCTGCCGTGGCCAACCCCACATTACCTGCCTGGGGGATGCTAACACATTGTTCGTTATCCACCACCACCGTAGACGATGACTTAAGCACCACCGCCTGCACCCCAAACAAGGCCTGCAACTGCTTGCCTGCCTGCACCATATCCGCCCGAATACTATTACTATCTGTTTCTAACAAGCGGGCCGCCTCACCAATGTGGGGGGTAATAATCGTGTGGCTTGGCAAAGCTATCGGTGTACCGGCCTGGCGGGCTATAGCCAATAGATTCAACCCATCGGCATCCAACACCAACGGTACGGTATGCTGGGCCGAAAAAGAGACCACCGCTTGTAGCCACGCCATCGCTGTGGCATCCGTACCCCAGCCAGGGCCCACCACTAGCGCTTGATAAGGTTTCTCTGCCAACGCCGTCGCCAACATCCCTTCCGTAGCCGCGGCGACTGGCACGGTTTCTATCGGCATGGCCTGGTTTACCGGTAGTTTGCTAAGCCACTCTGGGGGGGCAATCACAGCCACCATACCGGCCCCGCTGCGCATAGCCGCCTGGCACACCAACTGCGGTGCCCCTGGCATGGTATGGGGCGAACACACCACCCCCACCAAGCCACGAGTATACTTATGGCCACTTGCGGGTAGGGCGGGTACCGTGGCCAACACCTGCCCAGGTGCCGCCAACGAAATAGTCGACGGTGCTTGCGCCACCACATTCGGCGGCATGGCAATAGGCACCACCGATACTCGGCCACTGTGGGCCTTGCCTGCTTCTAAATAATGGCTAGGTTTCGCCGCTTCAAAGGTAATGGTCTCATCGGCGTTAAACGCAACCCCCTTACCCTCGCCACCGGCAATCGCTCCCGTCGCGGCCATAATGCCGGACGGCACATCAATACTAATGTGGCCCCGGCGCTGGCCACGGGTGTTGTTGGCATAGGCCATTATATCTGCCCACAGCCCCGTAACAGGGCGAGACAAGCCCGTACCAAACACCCCGTCTACCAATACATCAGCGTCATCCAGCCAATGGCGCCACAGGCTGTTTTCGCTAATGTATTGTACCGTTATGGGGTAATGGGCCAACATGGCAAGCTGCTGCTGCACCGAATCCCGCGCATTAGGGATAGACGCTTCTGTGCCTAACAAGGCCACCGTAACGCTTAAATTAGGGTAATGGGCCAAATGGCGGGCCGCCACCATCCCATCGCCCCCATTATTGCCCCAGCCTGCCAATACCAACACCTGTGCAGGTTCGGCCCCCAAGCCTGTACGCCACAACACGGCTTCTGCCACTTGGCGCCCGGCGTTTTCCATTAATACTAGCTCTGGCACACCCAAGGTATGGATAACGTATTCATCAATAGCAGCAAAATCGGAAATCAGTTTCATGCCTATTATTATGCCACAGCCCCCCAAATGCAGCCCTACATTAATGGTACACTAATGCCCATACCGTATAGATATATAGAGCATAGGGCAGGTTTTATGTTTCGCCTTTTGGGTACGTCCGCCATTCGGCAAAAAATTGGCAAACTCTCCATTGCCGTTACCGCCCTAGGGTTGCTTGTGGCCGGGGTGTGCTTGGCCCCCGCCAACCTAAACGCCATGAAAACCTCTGCCACCAGCAACACCTTGCTTAGCCACGGCCCCGTACCTGGCAGCCCGTCGCCCTTGCCCAACCACCCCCATTCTGCCGCCCCCACCCTAGCGCCAGCGGCAACCGTGCCCACAGAAACCGTGAGGGGCAGCGCCACCGTAGATGCCGACACCTTGCGGGTAGGCATTAGCAACGACGGGATGGAAGATTACGAATACCCCAGCACCACCATTAGCGCCACCAGCCGCTTTACCTTGCTCAACAGCACCGTGCCTATTTTAACCGGCAATACCAACCAAGCCATTGGGGTAACGGTTTCTAGCAGCGGGTTTAAGGTGGTGACCCACGGAAAAACCGTCGGCACTTTTACCGGCCCCATTCGCCTTGTGCCAGACGCAGGCGGCATGGGCACTATTCAAAGTATCCGCCGACGCAAACGCATCCCCCAGTACAAAGGCGTGTTAGAAATTACCCGCGGCTACAGCAGCCCTGCCAAGCTCAGTGTCGTCAATATTTTGCCCTTGCAAGAATATTTAAAAGCCGTGGTGCCAAACGAGCTACCTCCCCGCTATGGCTACGAGGCGGTTAAGGCCCAATCTGTTGCGGCCCGCAACTATGCCATCCGCCCACGAGAGCGGAGCTTCCCCCAGTTTGATATTTGCGATTCGCAATTTTGCCAAGTGTATTTTGGCGCCCAAACCGAGCACCCCACCAGCAACCGCGCCCTGTTTGAAACCCACGGCCTAGTGGCCCTATACGACGGGCGCCCCATTTTAGCCCTGTACAGCAGCGCCCACGGCGGCCATAGCGAGCACTACGAAAATTCCTTTTCCGATACCGGCGACGGGCAATTCCCCGGCACACCCGTGCCCTACTTGCGCGGAAAACCGGATATAGCCAGCAACGCAGCCCCTTACGGCGACCTTCGTGTTGAAGAAAACGCCCGTCGCTTTTGGACCAGTAACGTCCAGGATTACGACGGCAAATCCAGCTACCACCGCTGGCAAAAAGAGTGGCCTATCCACACCCTTATGGCCAGCCTTACCACCCAGTGGCAAAAACTGCTGACCAAAAAAAACACCGCCGCTTTTTTACGCGGCCCCTATAGCAGCGAAAATCCGCCCAGCCGCATTAACCTAGGCCAACTAAACCGCATAACCGTTACCCGCCGCGGGGTTAGCGGCAAAGCCATGGAAATTGAACTTGCCACCACCACAGGCACCTGGGTGGTGCAAAAAGAATTTGTCATCCGCAGCTTATTCCGCCACGGGGGGCGCATGCTGCCCAGCGCCAATATGGTGTTTTCTCACCTAACCGACCCACGCGGTACCATTGTGGCCATGCGGGCCAACGGTGGTGGCTTTGGCCACGGCGTAGGCATGAGCCAACTAGGCGCCAGCATGCTAAGCGGGCGCGCCACCCCCTTTGACGCCATTTTACAGCACTACTATACCGGCGTTAGTATTGGGTCTATCCCTGTACACGTGGGCCCACTCCCCAAAAACAGCACCCGCATTAGCCACCCCCAACGGGTAACCTTTGTGGCCCCTCGTAGCAACCACCCCACCAAGCTTATCTTGCGGTACAGTGCCCCGTTATCTCAATCGCCTATCGTGCATATTAACGGCAGCCCCATTGCCATTGCGGCAAATAACATGACCCCGCCACCAAGCACCCCTGCTGCTACCGCGCCCACCATACCCGCCACCGATGACGACGGGTTACTCTCTGAGCTGGCAGCCTTAATTAAGCGCCTAAACCAAGGGAGCGACGAGACCACGCCTGAACTGCCAACAACAACGAGCACCAGCAACACTAAAAACGAGTTACCCTACCAAGCCAGCGTGATGTTACCAAGCCACGCGTTAAAAACGGGCCAACTTAACACCCTTACCTTGTACCCTTTAGCAGGCCCAGATGAAGATACCCACATTAGTGCCTGGGTAGAGCTTATCCCTGTGCGCCCCTAAGCGACCACACCCACGGCTAACATACTAACGGGCCGTTTGTGCCGCAAATTTAGCAAAGGGGTTAGGCACCGCAGGATTATCCACCCGCTGGGCAAAGGTGTTATACCCTAGGCCCAATAAGGGGGCTTCTGCACTACCGGTAGGCACAGGGCGATGGGTTTGGTGGGTAGCCAGCGCCTTGGCTTTTTCTTTGCGGATATTGCGTTTAACCCCGGTTACCATATAGGCGGCCGTTAGCCCAGCGCTGGGTATCATGGTTGTAATAAAGCGAGATAAGCGATCCATCCCCACGATTTTTTTACCCACCACTGGGATACGTTTCATAATGGGGTTGCTCATCATCGCCATAAAGGATAACGCCCCTGGGATAATACCGGTATAAATAGGCCAACGAGACACTTTATCCGGGCGGATGCCTTGAGCGGTTAATTCTTTTTGCAGCGGCTGGGCAACGTCTACATCCATAATGGTGGTAAACAACCCAAAGGCGAAAAACTGGAAGGCAATAATAATACCCATTTTCACAAAAAAGTCGTGCTTATTAATGCGAGATAATAATTTCTTCGCCTTATGGGCACTAAACCCTTCATGCAAATATTGCTTAAGCTTCGCCAAATCTTTTTCGTTAGGCTTTAACGCTTCTAGGGGTTCTTCTAAAAAGCGTGCCATCCGCTGCTGGATACCATCGCTTAATTCCAGTAATTTATATTTATGGACAATAATGTCGTTTTTACTCGTTGGGCGTTTAATTTCAGACTGCACAAAGTTAATGACGCGGCGCAGGTTGTTCACCTTATTTTTAGCCAGTTCTGGGTTAATAATAGTGCGCGTTGTTTCCTTGTTGCCATCCACAATGGTAGCTTTTACAAAATAGTTAAAGCTATTTAACTGGGATTTTAACAGGCCGTCAAACTCTTTAACCACCGTATCCTTAAGGTGAGATTCCATGCCTTTTAAAACAGTTTTGGGTTGTTTAAGGCTATGTTTAAACTTTTCGCTTATTTTAATTTCATTATCCAACCACTCGTTTAAGTTTCGTGTTTTAAACAAGTACCGCATATGGTCTATGTTTAGCTTGCTTTTACCCTTTTCTGGTTTGGTATGGCAGGCTTTCAACACTTTTTCTATCAGCTGATGTTGCAATAATTGGTCTCGTAGCACATTAAGCTGCTGGGTGGATAAATGATGAATACTACCAGGCTTAAAAAAGTTTAATAGTTTTTTATTGTGATGATCTTTATCCACCACCAGCTTTAAAAAGTCATCGTGCTGGTGGTTTACATTACTATCCGACGCCTGGAAAAAGCGTCGCTTGCGCCAAAAATGGATAACGGCCGCCCGTTCTTTTTTGGGGATTAAGTGGGGATTATGCAACAAGTCATGTATCAGATTGTCCGCCAACTCTGGGTTGGCTTTCATGTTAGCAAACGAGCCTGACATTTTGCCCAGGGTGTATTTTGCCTTACTTAATGTGCTTAAGTTTTTAGCGGATGAGCCTTCGGCAAGGGTGACGGGGTCTTTATAATTTTTAGCCAGTTCCGTATCAAATTGTAGCGCATGGCGGGCAGCAGCAGGGCCAAAATACAAGGCTTCACTCGCCCTGGTGCCTAGTTCAAAGGCATACGTTGAAATAACCGCGCCAATAAAGCCTTTAATGGCATAATCCAAATAACGGTGGTCAGGCACAACCGCTTCGTTTCGGTAGGCATCTCGCACCATGTAGCTAACCTGGCCCGCCAGGTTAAGCCCTAAGAAAGACCAATACAACTGGCTAGTACCGGGGTACAGGCGTGTAAACAAATTACCGGCAACAGGTGGCATTACACTTGCCCCCCTATATTTTGCCGCTGGTTAGCCTGCTGGGTTTGTGGTTGTGCCACTGGCAACGATTGAGACACTAAGCGAGACGGTAGACTACGGTACTTAAACAAATCCACCTTTTGGGGCTTTTTGTTAGGGTTGCTGCGGCTGCCTTCATGGTGGTCTAACTTGGAGAACGTGGCCCACACAATCCGCATGACCAAATCCCCAATAAAGAAGGTAAAGAGAATGGTTTGGATCACATTTTTTAGGTTGGTTAATTTATTAATACGCTTAAGGAAGCGTAGCCCTTCTTTTTGAATACGCCGAGAGAATTCCACCAAGCCTTTTTCGCCCTTAACGGAGCTGGCATAGCTATTATCCAGCAGTTTTTCTTCGTGGGTAAAAAAGTTAAAAAATTGGCTTAGTTTTTCTTGTAGCTCTGGCGATGCCGGGTTCCCTTTTCCTGTTTTATGTAGCGCTTCGCCAAATTTTTCGTCAAACTGTTTTAATACCCGTTTTAGTTTTTCAGCCTGCTCTAACGATACACGACTCCAGGGCAACGGCTTTTCACCCACCCGAATACCTGCGGCACGATACAAGTCGTTCGGGTCAAAGGAAAGGCCCTTCGGCAGCATTTTGTTACGTTGCATCTTTAAAATACCGTTACTCCAGTTCCGTTGTATCCACTGGAAGGGTTTTTCTAACGGCTTTAACCATTTTTTCTTCACTGTAAAATCAGATTTGTACTTAAACAAAGTACCGTCTTTATTTTTAGCCTTGGTTTTATCCTCTGACATAAACCAGTCTAAAAACATACTATTAATGCTGGTTTTATCGTTTTTAATAAAGGAATACAGCCAAATAGTACCAAACCAAGAAAGCAGGTTCCGCCCTAAGGTTTCAAAAGGCAGGCCATCTTTATCCGTAAAATTAAGCACAACTTGTGGAATATACAGGGCAATGGCCGTACTCATACGGCCCATCCAGTCTTCAATAGACATGTTGAACTTACGGCCTACTCCATTCATGGCCTCGCCAAAGCGGTTGTTCTGCATAAAGGTGTAAAACATTTTATCGGCTAAGCGCTTAGCCGGTTTTTTGCCCACACTAAAACCGCCTGCCCCAAAGCCAGGCAAGCGGTTAGTCTTATTTATAACATCGGAACCTTGGAGATCGCTTACCATAAGCCCTTGGCCCATCGGCATAAGAGCCGAAGGCTGGCGTTTAAGTGGTAGTACACCCTCGGAGAGGGGACTAGCCACAGGTAAGTAAGAAGGCGTTGGCATTAAAAAGGTAGTAGGTTAAAAGGGTGTGACCGAAGAGCGTATTATTTGGTTACCCCAATAAAGCCCCCTGAACACCATTGATTGATGCACGACGGCAAATTATAACAATTTATTAAGCCAGCCGTTACCCAAGCCACGCTATACCCCTACCACCACCGCCATAGCCGTACCGCCATCATGGGCAATACTAACTAGCCAGCGGGTAACCCCCACCTGTTGTTGCCGTGCCAAGGCCGCACCATGCAGCTGGATAGCAGGTGGTTTATCCTTTTCGGCAAGCGTTTCAATACTATTCCATGGTACGCCTTCGCCATACCCCAAGCCATTTAAGCCGCAGCCCAGCGCCTTTGCCACCGCCTCTTTAACGGCAATACGGGCCGCTAACCGGTTAGCCAACTCCTCTAATCGCCCCCCAGATTGCTCTTGGCAATAAGCTGCCTCTGCTAAGGTAAACAGCCCCTGGGTGTACCGAGGGCCAAATTTTTGCAAGCTCTTCTCCACACGGCGAACCGCCACCACATCCACACCCACGGCACGGGCCACCGCCTCTATGCCAGGTGGCAAAGGAGGGGCTACTAGGGGCTTATCGGCTGGTAAAGGGTTGGGAGAAGGTGTCATACACATCCCAGCTGGTGAGTACTTGAGGTTGCTTTGGTATGGTTACCGTACCACCATTACCGCCATTGCGTAATGGTAAGGCCGCGACTGCTGGCGAAAACCCATCCGGGCCACTCATATCGTCCTTCGAGGTAGCCTCTTTATCACTACCACTTAACCATTGAGTCAACGTATCCATTTTATTAATAGTCAGCCACTCTAAAAAGAAGCCTGATAATGCCAAGGCCGTTACGCCGCCCACCACCATTGGCGCATTTTTAAGGAAGGGCTTAAATACCTCTATGGCTTTTCGCCCCGCTTTTAAGTGGTTATGGCTTAATGATTTTTTGGCCACGCCCTGCATGCCCCAGGTTTCTGGCTGAAACAGATTAACCCAACGGCGGAAGGACTTGGATTCGTTATACCGCAATTTAAACAAGTTAAAATTACCCGATGATAACGCAGGCAAGGTATTGGCCCGGTATAGTTTTTTAGGCTTCCAGGCCGCCGTATTAGGCTTACCCCGAACAATACCGGCCATATCTGTTGCCCAACCTTTTAGTGCATGGCCCATGCTAGGCAAAGGATTGCTTTTACTTGGCGGGGCATCTTTACCGCGCAACCCAATGCTGGCTTGCAGCTTTTGAGTGTATTTTTTTTCAATCATTTTTAGCAGGGCATAGCTAAAGGTAAAGCCGCCAAACTCTCTTAAAGTCGTTCGGTAAGCCTCTTTTTTAGAAAATTTTCGGCTTTCCGACGTTTGCGCCGTCCAGGTGGTTTTCCACGCGGTGAATACCCGCTGCAACACCAGTAAAAAACTCGCCACAATAGCCGTTAAATACTTAATTTGCCGCTCATGCTGAAAAGCAATATTGCCATAATGTCGGCTGGCCTTACCCATATGGCGCAACGCCTGCCGAGTTGACGACACTTTTTTAGTAGCGGCTTGAACCGCTGAAGAAGGAACGGGCGGTATCATCTACATTCCTCCTAGCGGGTTATACAACGGCGGCAAGGCGGGGGTTAAGGCCGATATAGCGACAGAAGGCGGGGCAGAGGTTGGGGCTGAAAAAGGAGTGGCCCCCATAAACCGCCCCGTGGTTAAGGGTGCTGTGTGGATAGGCAACGCAACCCCACCCACCGGGTAAGGCGTCTTTGGTAAAGGCTTAGGAGGAGGCGCCTTAATCAACGCACCGTCCAGTGGATCGTGTACTTTGTTGTGTTTATGGCCAGCTAATTTCATGGCAAAAGGGCGCACAACATTGTCATTCAGTTTTTGGATAACCACGCCACCCAGCACACACCCTAAGGCCACACCCACGGTTTGCACTAAAAAGTTACCGTTTAACAAACTGCGAGACATGGGCGTCATCGCTTTTTTTATTTCCTGCATAACCGCCGTAAACTGGTGCTTCGCAAGCCCGTTTTGTTGCAACCGCCCATGGATGGCATCCATAAACCCGTT
Organism: bacterium; assembly: GCA_030429585.1. Classification (GTDB taxonomy): domain Bacteria; phylum Cyanobacteriota; class Vampirovibrionia; order Vampirovibrionales; family Vampirovibrionaceae; genus JAUIEU01. The sequence goes on from JAUIEU010000001.1 coordinate 1,475,368, forward strand.
ATGAGAACGCGGCCCCCGCGACCCATATAAATCCTCTGCATATAAGTTTAAATGCATTAACCCATTGGTAGGTTTATCACCCCCTTTCGGGCGTGTTTGGTAAAAACTACGGAATACAGCCTCTAAATCACTCCCCAGCGTCTTGGCATCCACCTCTTTTAGCCCCACCTTGTGGCCCACGTTAGACAATTTATGGACCGTTTTAGAAAATTTATCCTGTAATCGGTACCGTTCCCACAGGCGAGCCGCCACATCCATCCCTAAAAACATGCCCACATGGTAAACCGCCGTGCCGCCACCTTCAATAAAAATGCGCTCGTAAAAGCTGGTGAGCTTTTCTTGGGGGGTGTACCGCGGGTTTTTGTTCAGTGGGGGCGCATCCATAATAATGCGTGCACCCGCCACCCCAAGGCGGGCCAACAAGGCAATTTTAGCCATAAACGGTAAGCTGGTTAGCCCACCCACAAACGGCAACCGCCGGGCGAGGCTTTTGGCCACGCCTTTCGGGTATAGCATGTAGGCAGGGGTAAACTTATCCAACGTTATTCATGTACCTTTTTAATAGAAGGGTGTGTAGACGACAGTACGAACACTAGCCCGCAGGCATTGCCCAAACTAAAGGGGAAGCGATGTACTTGGCACCAGCCTTAAACACGTGAGGAGGAAAGATTAAGGCCGTGCCCTAAACGGAAACACGCACATGGCATGCGCCGCAAGTAGGGTGTTTAGAGGGGGATATCGAATGTTCGCGAAGGAACCTTCCTGACACAATCATCGTCAGGTCTCTCTTGGTGGGGAGTGAGGATGAGGGAAAAACCCTTTAGAATAAAGGCCATGCTCTCATACGCATTAAACCAAGCCCTGATATTTTTGTGATAGGAATACTATAGATTGCGAAACAATATTACTTACTATAGTTAGTACGATAAACGAACGATAAGCCCATAATTAAGGTATCTACCACTATGCTGCCCTCTCTTTTTTCTGTCAAGAAGTTGTTTATTCCTATTTTTAGGGCTTTTTTAGCAGTAGCTACCCTGTATGGGCTATGTGGTGTGGCTTACACCGCCTGCGACCCTGCCGAGCTACTGGCCAACACGCGTCAGCCACAATCTGCCTTAGAAACCCCGCTGGCTTACCACCAAACCCACACCCCACAAGGCACCCTTCACTGGGTGCAATTAACCCCACAGCACCACCTACAGGTGGCCATTGCCAGCCCACGCCAAGCCGTCGAATCCTTGGGGCAGCACCACCACACCAAACTACTGGTTAACGGTGGCTTTTTTGACCCCAACAACGGCTTAACCGTTAGCCATGTGGTGTTGCCCGACGGCACCACCCACTCACCAAAAAACAACCCCCGCCTAACCAACAACAAAAAACTGGCCCCGTATATGCCTGCCATTAGCAACCGCAGCGAACTGCGCCAACTAACCTGCTCAGATGGGCCACGCTATACCATTACCCCCCACAGCGATACCCTACCGGCCAACTGCACCTTAAACTGGTTGCTCGGTGGCGGGCCCCAACTACTGCCCACCCTAACCGCAGAAGCCGAGGCCTTTTGGGCCACCGACCCAGAAACCGGCAAAGTAACCCGCGACCCAACCGGCATTAAACGCGGCAATGCCCGCACCGCCGTTGGTATTACTGAGGATGGCGACCTGATTATTGCCCTTGCCCAACAACCACCCCACATGCCCGGCTGGACACTAACCAACGTGGCCACCGAACTAGAAAAACTAGGCGCCACCCAAGTACTCATGCTGGATGGGGGCAGTTCGTCTAGCCTGTGGGTAAACAACCAATGGGTGCCCGGCATGTGGAAAAACGGTGAACCCGTGGTACGCCGAATTTACAGCTACCTGTGGTTACCTTCTGCCCAGTAGGCGCCAATCTTCACAATTTATGCCTTTATCCAAGCGGTGTGTTTGGCGTACACTATGCACCAGTAATTGTCCACTTTTACCTTGCTTGGAACACTGCGATATGCCGCTTTTTCAAAACACCAAAGCCACCCTACTCTTTATTGTTGTCCTAGTACTGGGCAGCTTATGGGTAATGTTTAAACAGCCCCCCACCCTTGGCCTAGATTTATCTGGCGGTACGCGGCTAACCTTGCAAGCCCAGCCTGCCGAAGGCGCCACCACGGTAAGCCCCAAAGCCATGGACGCCCTGCAACGGGTAATCCAAAGCCGGGTAGACCAAATTGGTGTGGCGGAAACCTTGGTACAACGGGTGGGCGAAAAACGCTTACTGGTAGAAATTCCCGGCGAATTTGACCCAGAAAATGCCAAGGCCCGCATTGGTAAAACCGGCCTGCTAGAATTTAAAACCATTGATACCAGCGTGACGCCCAAAGCTGGTGCCGCCGTACAATGGCAATCCTCTGGTGTGAGTGGCCGCGATTTGGTAAGCGCTGATGTAGCCCCAGATAATGCCAACGGCTGGGTGGTTAGCTTTCAGCTAAACGATGCCGGCAAAGCAAAATTCCGCGACCTGACCCGCCAGCTAGTAATTAAGCACGAACCCCTCGGCATCTTTTTTGATGGCAAGGAAGTATCGGCACCTTCCGTACAATCGGCTATTCCTAACGGGGCGGGGCAAATTAGCGGCAACTTTAAATACGAAGAAGCCAAAGAAATGGTAGACATCCTTAACGCGGGTGCCCTACCGCTAGATATTGATTTCTTGGAAGAAACCTCGGTAGGCCCACTGCTAGGCGATGCCTCTATTCGCGCCAGTTTTAGCGCCGGGTTGGTTGGCCTTGGGCTAGTACTTGTTTTTATGATTGCGTATTACCGCATGCAGGGCGCCGTCGCCAGCATTGCGTTAATTATCTACACCTTACTAACCTACGCCGCCTATAGCCTGCTAGATGTAACCTTTACGCTGGCCGGTATTGCCGGTTTTATCCTCAGTATTGGGATGGCGGTAGATGCCAACATCCTGATTTTTGAACGTACCAAAGAAGAGCTGGCCCTTGGCCGAAGCATGTTAAAGGCCATTGATGTGGGCTTTGATCGCGCGTTTTCTTCTATTTTTGATAGCAACACCACTACCATTATTACCTGTATTTTGCTGTACATGCTAGGCACCGGCAGCGTTAAGGGCTTTGCCATTACACTCGCCATTGGTGTGGTTATTAGTATGTTTAGTGCCATTACCGTTACCCGCACCTTTTTGCACTTGCTAATGGATGGCAGCACGTCTGGTGTTCGCCCTACAAGCGGGCTTACCTCTACCACTGCGTAATCGCTAAGCTAACCTTCGTTTTATTCTTACTTTCGGATTTTTGGAATTTTCCTCATGGCTACCAAAACCAACTCATCTGCCCTACTAAACCACCTGCCCGATGGGCCCATTAACGTCATCAGCCAACGCGGCTGGTTTCTGCTGGTTTCTGCATTATTGCTAATACCCGGCCTTATTTTTATGGTGCTAATGACCCTAAAATCGCCTGACCATTTGCCCCTAAAGCCCGGCATTGATTTTACCGGCGGTAGCTTGCTAGATGTAGGTATTGACGCCAAACTAACGGTAAAAGATACCGAAGATATCCGCGAAACCTTGGCAGTCGTCGGCTACCCCGGCGCTGTGGTCCAGCTAAAAGCAGATAGCAATGTTATCCACGCCAAAGGGGCCGAGGCCACCGAAACCACCCTAGCCACAGACACAACAACCGAACCCACCACTAAAACCGGCGCCGCCAAACCAGCAGCCGACGCTGACACAAGCGACGCCATCCAAAGCGTGGTCTCTATCCGTACCAAACCTTTAGCCAGCCACGATTACACCGAGCTGATGAAAGAGCTAAACACTAAATACGGCCACACCACCTTGCTGCAAAAAAATGCGGTAGGCCCAACACTTGCCCAAGAGCTGCTAACCAATGGCGTGATGGCGCTGGTGTTTGCCTATGTCCTTATTGTGGGCTACCTTACCTTCCGTTTTCAGTTTGATTATGCCGCCTGCGCTATTTTAGCCCTGCTGCACGATACCTTGTTTGTATTTGGCGCCTTTGCTGCCATGGGCTACTTTATGAATGTGGAAGTCGATAGCCTGTTTGTGACCGCCATCCTTACTGTGGTTGGTTTCAGCGTCCACGATACCATTGTGGTGTTCGACCGCATCCGCGAAAACGAGCGCCTGTTTTACAGCAAAAAGTTACCCTTTGCTGAGCTAGTGAACATTAGCGTTAACCAAACCCTGGCGCGCAGTATCAATACCTCGCTAACCGCCTTGCTCCCCATGTTTACGCTGTACTTTTTCGGCGGCGAAACCACCAAGTACTTTATCCTAGCCCTAATTTTAGGGGTGGTTGTGGGTACCTACAGCAGTATTTGCGTGGCCAGCATGGCCCTTGCCGCATGGCGCGCCCCTAAAGAAACAAACCAAGCCGCCACCGCCTAAATCGGTTACTCCTTTACAAAAAATTTATCACACAGTAGCGATTGCGAGCTGGTGCGGGGTGTACAATGCGAAGCATGACACCCCAGCAGACCAATCAGCGGGTGAGCATTGCCTGTAATACCAGATTTTGGCAAGCGCAGCCGCTGTTGGGAAAGCGAGAAAAAGCGTATCGACTATAAATAGCCTCTTGGGGAGGGTTTGGGAACACCCCTGTTCCCAATGGGGGTGACGGGGGTTAACCCCCGTCAAAAGAAAACATACACGCCGGCCAAACTACCCTTCCCGGTAGACGGAGGTAACGGTGGCGTTAGGGTTTTTGGCCGTAAAAATTTCCTGAATCTCGCGGGCTTCGTCTGGCGTAATCACCCGTAGCGTGCGGGTGGGGATATCGCGCTCGCCATGGTTCCCACGGCTATCTAAATCCCACACTAGTGGATACGCCCGCTTGGGGGTGTTTAGCTGAATTTCATCGGCGCCAATGCTGGCCGCCACATCCGCCATCGCTTCTACACTGGCTAAATTAGTGGGCATTACCATGCACTGCAAGCATAATTTACCGTTAGGGTTGGCGGCTTTATACTCTTGCTGAAACGCCTGAGCACCCGACACAATGCTTTGTAATGTTACGCCCGCAACGGGTCGGTTCATCTGCTGCAAGCCCGCGTCTGTGGCGGCATCTAGCTTAATGGCGATTACATCGGCATTTAAAATATCACGCCGAACGGCAGGGTCAGCCAGCGTGGTGCCGTTGGTTAAAATCATGACCGGCTTGGCACTGTACTCGTGGATAAAATGAATCACTTCCGAAATATTACTCGCCAGTGTGGGCTCGCCACTACCGCTAAGGGTAACAATATCCGATTTTTCCCAATCGCTATTTTTAAAATCGGTTTCAAATTGCTCAGTTGGCACATAGATTTTCCGCTCGATGGTTTTCAGCTGAATATCGCCCAGTTGGCAATAAATGCAGTTAAAACTACACGTGCTGGTTTGCAGCAATAAATCCACCCCAAGCGAACTGCCCACACGCCAGCTAGTTACCGGCCCATACACCGAGGATTCAAACCCTTGGCTAGCCGGTGTTTTAGTTGCTTTATTTAACGTGGAGGAAGGCATAATTTGGCCGGTGCTTTCTAAAACAGTGGTTTAATATATAAGCGTCTATAGGCTATAACGTTAGTCAATGCCGCTGGTTGCTAGCAGTTTGGATTCATCATCGGCAACAGTAGCAAAGGTGAGCGGCTTGCGCTTGGCTTCTTCGTCGTTAATGGGTTGGCCGCTATCGCACCCAAATTCTTCTAGGGCCTGTGCTTTTTTAATCACCCCTTGGCGCCCACTCATGCCGGTTTCTAGGCTTAGATAGGCTTCTTCTAGTTGGCCAATACGGTCACGTACTTTTAGCATCCGCTTGTGGGCTTCGCGCACTTTGTCGTACACCTCTTGCCCAAGGCCCGCTATCAAACGGGCATCGTTATTAAGCTTGGCATACTGCCAGCTTTGATGAATCACATGCAGCATGGGCATAATATTATAGGGCGTGGCCAGCATAACGCCTTGCTGGCGGGCCCATTCGGCAATGCCGGGGTCTTCTTCTATGGCTAGCGATAGCATCCCTTCGATGGGCACATACAGCACCACAAAGTTGGCCGCCTCGGTTAGTTCGGCTTGGTATTGCTTACTGGCTAGCAAATTCACCGCATCTTTTAAAGATTTTACATAACGCTGGCCGCGCATTTCTTTAGCCACGGCAGGGTCCAGGCTGGCGTCCGTTTCATCGGCGGCATCCATATGGAGTTGCAGGGCCTTACTATCCACAAACACGCTGCGGTCGTCAGGCAATAAAATTCTAAAATCGGGGCGCTTTTTATTGCTGGCATACGATTCCTGCTTTTCGTAGCTTTGGCCTTCTACAAAGCCACTATCTTTTAACAGGTTAATTAAGGTGGCTTCTCCCCAGTTACCGCGGCCTTTATTTTGCTTTAGCGATTGAGACAAATGACTGGTTTGGCCAGAAAGGTGATCGAGTTTTTGGTGCAAGTTATGGTTCACCTTCACGTGCTCGCGGTCTACTTTTTCCACATGCTCGTATACCAGCTTCATGCTGTCTTGCAGGGGCTTTACCACCAAATCCATTTTTTCGGTAAATTGCTTTTGCTTTTCGCCAAATTCGCGGTCGGCTTTTTCTTCAATCGATTTTTTCAGCACCTCGCCTTGGCTTTGTAAAAATTTCTGGAAGCGCTCGGTTTCTTCGCCTTTTAGGGTAATAATATCCGCTTCCATTTTTTCTAAACTGGTTTTAAGGGTGGCGGATTGGGCGGCAAAATTAGTTTTATCGGTATGCCAAAGCTGCTCGGTTTCGCTTAGTTTTTCGGCCAAGGCAGCGCGTTGCTGGGCAATGCTCTCTTTTTCTTCAGTTAGGCGGGTTTTATCGTTTTGCAAGGCCGCTGTAGTGGCCTCGGTTTGGGCCTGCCACAAAGCTTTTTCTTGAGAAAGGGTGCGCTCTATTGCCGCTTGCTGTTGGGTAGCCGCGCGCCGATTAGCCAACCACCAGCCCAGCCCACCACCAACAACAGCGGTAAGTACCGGTACGGTTACAGCAGTAAACAATGAAATAGCAGGCATAAGTCTCTTATCGTACACTCATCAAACAATACCCCCAGTATACCAAAGGTTGGCGCTATTTCTGCTGTTACAACACCCAACCGTTACGCTTTATTTGCGGTACAGTAAGGGGAGAATCGCCATAAACCAAAGGGTAATCTGCATGACAGCATCAACATTAACGGCACCCACCACCACAAGCGACAGTTTGATTGAACGTTTTATGACCCGCGAAATGTTAGGCGTGGTAGAAGCCGCCGCGCTTTCCAGTGGGCGCTGGATGGGCCGCGGCGAAAAAGACGCCGCCGATGACGCAGCCGTCACCGCCATGCGCCGTATGCTGGGCAACATCCCCTTTAGTGGCACCATTGTTATTGGCGAAGGCGAACGCGACGAAGCGCCTATGCTGTATATCGGCGAACCCGTGGGTAGCGGCACCGCCACAACGGATACCGTGGCCGGTAGCGATACCCAAGTTAGCCTGCCCAATGTGGATATTGCCGTAGACCCACTAGAAGGCACCAACCTGGTAGCCAACGGCTTGCCCGGTGCTGCCGCCTGTTTAGCACTTGCCCCCCAAGGGGGCCTGCTGCATGCGCCAGATACTTATATGAACAAACTGGTAGTAGGCCCTGCCGCTGCTGGCAGCATAGATATTACTGCCCCTGTGGCCCATAACATGGAAGCCATTGCCCGCAGCCTGCACCGCCCCGTTAGCGATTGTACCGTGGTGATTTTAGACCGCCCCCGCCACGCCAAATTAATTGAGGATGTGCGCAACACGGGCGCGCGGATACGATTAATTACCGATGGGGATATGATGCCCGCCATTGCCACCGCCTTAGAAGGCAGCGGTATCCACGCGGTAATGGGGACCGGTGGCGCCCCAGAAGCGGTGCTGAGTGCTGTGGCCATTAAATGCCTAGGCGGCGAAATCCAAGCCCAGTTTAGATGGCGCAGCGAAGCCGAAAAAGAGCGGGCCGGGCAAATGGGGCTAAAAGCCATGGGCCCTGCCGTACTAGAAGAAGACTTTGTGCATACTACCAAAACCTTAGCCCCTGCCGATGAACTGGTGTTTGCCAGTTGCGGGGTTACCACCGGCGATTTACTCACCGGCGTGCGTTACTTTGGCGGCGGCGCCCGTACCCATAGTATTTTGCTTACCTATCAAACCGGCTTGGTGCGCTTTGTAGATACCGTCCACCTAAACCGCACCAACCCCACCACCATCCATTTGTAATTTTAAAGTAAATTATTTTTTACATTTTATTATAATTTAAGATAAAATTGATTTTATCTTAAAAAGAATCAATAAAAACTTTACTATATTTAAATATTGGGGGAAATAGTTATGCCAAATACACCTACTATAGGGGGTAGCTTTAAAGTCTATCTTAAAGAAAATTTTGATAAATATGATCAGGGTGATACGTATGATGGTAGTGGGGAAAGTGACGGGTATCTACAACGCCCTGAATTAGATAAAGCCATTAGTGATTTTCACAGAATTCTAGTTAAAGACAATCAGTTTACCCCTAAGCTTCGAGATAACTTCAAAGATTTAGAGTTCCACTCACCATTATATAGAGAAGCCGTTGACTTAACATGGTCTTTTCACCTCTTTAGCGAAGATGGAATCAGTTTAAAAGATATTGATGACAAGTGGTTCCCTGAATTAGTTGACGAATCTATTGATACAATACGACTAACTGATACTTGGAAACATGATGAACCTAAATGGGACAACTTAGCTGGAATTAGGGAGTCATAAAAAATAAGATTTATAACCTTACCTAGAGCTCCCATAAAATTATGGGAGCTCTAATTTTTAAAAAGGTCTAACTTTGACAGCTGGCACATTCGCCGCGAACTTCAATGGCCTTATCACCTAAGCTAAAGCCGGTGGTGTTTTCCAAATGCCGCAACAACTCCCGCGGGATGCTATCGCTAATTTCGGTAATATCATCGCAGCGCTCGCACACTAACAAATAATGGCGGGCGTGCGCTTTATTGGTTTCGCTGCATTGGGTATGGCAACGCACGTACCGGCTGCCACTAGGGACCCGATGAAGCAAATGGAGTGTTTCAAAGCATTCCAGCGTTCGGTAAATGGTAACAGTATCCATGGCCGTGCCTTGTGCTGCCATGGCCGCCTGAATTTCATACGCCGAATACGGCGCATCCGTACTGGCAAAAAAGGCCATAATGGCTTTGCGCGGCTGGGTAATACGGTAACCATGCTGTTTTAGCTGCTCCGTAGCAAAGGCTTCAAACTGTACCGTATGTATTGGTGTCTGTATCATATATACCGCCATTTGTTCCTATTGGTATCATACCGCATCCTGGCCATCACTAATGGCCACTTTCTACATCAGGGTTCAGCGCATCAGCTGCCAATTGTATCATGCGCTCGCCCCCTGCCGAGTTTACGGCCACACTGTTGGGGATGTTGGCCACGGCTTGGCCCACCAACAACACCATCGGCTGAGATTTTTGTATCTTCTTGCCTTTTTTATCCACCGTCACCTCCAACGGCGTGGATTGCCACACCGCATGGTGGGTATGCGACCCATCCGGAAGATCAAAGCACGCATCTTTTATTTTTTGGTAAGGCGTTTTGCCCGTTGTTTGCAAGGCAGGGTGATTATTCGCCTTGGCAATGTTTTTCATTAAGTTTGGCGTCACTTCCACAGCGGTTTGGCCCGATTCTATATGAATCCCTTTGGCCTGTAGTGCTGACTCCGACAATCGCGGTACCTGCCCAACCACCAACACCGTGTTTTGCGCCGCGCCATGGGCGGTTACCACAGGCCCTGCATACGCTACCTGGTGGGTATGCCGAGAAGGCTTTGCCGCCTTAGGGGTAGGCACATCCAAACAAGCCTGGGTCTGTTTTTTGGCGTCAAAATCTTGGGCTACCCCTGGGGCCGTACCCACAACTGGGGTATGTGTCGACGAAGGCGCCACACCAGCGCCGGCAACATCGTCTTGGCCCTTAAGTAACAAGTGGATATCTTTCCATAAACCGCCAAACAAGGTGCCCACAATGCCGCCAAGCACGGTTTTTTTCGCCGATTCTGATGAAGCAACATGGCCAAAGCGAAGCGCGTGTTGGTGCCGGGAACGAGCAGCCGGTTTACCCAACAACCTGTTGGCCGGTAATAATGGTTGGTAAGAGGTTGAAATCATCATGATAAAACTATGCTAAATAGGGGTTTAAGGGTAATGGTGTTGGCTTAGGTTTTTGGGGGGTGGGGTGCTGCATGCCGCCTGCCAAGCCGCCAAAAAATTCAGCAATTTCCGTTGGGCAGGCCAAGTGCATACCACCACAGCGGGGGCAAATGGCGGCCATTTCTGCGCCAGCCACTTGGCCAGTGGCCTTAAACGCAGAGCGCAACCCAATAATACCCACCACCATGCTTACGGCAGGCAAGGCCACATTGGGTACCCAGTTGGGCACGTTAAGGCGGCCCGCTGCTTTTTCCTTGTTTAATGTGGTTTTGGCCCACTGGGTAGCCTGCACCAACAAGGGCACCCCAATCGCAATTAAGGGGAAGCTTTTCCACGCCTGTTTGCCCAACATTTTAGGGCTCATCATCGGCGTTAGCACCGCAACGGTTTCTAAGGCCACCAGCCAGGGCGGCACAGGCCGATTAATGGCATCGTTTACTTTGTTTACCACCCCAACCCCCAAGCCCATACGGGCCCAATCCTTCCAATCGGTGGGGATAACATCCGCCACCCATTTGCCCCGTTTTATGTTGGGCGATAGTTTTAAATGGCGCGCTGGCAAACGGTGGAGCAATCGGCCCATGAGAAACAACCCCACCGCCTTAGCAATATAGCCCACCTGCTTAGCCCGGCTAATAGGTGGCTGGCCTACAGATTGGGGGTTAGATGTGTTTTGTTGCCTGGTGGCTGGTAGGGGCGCAGTGGCCACCCACGGCAAATGAGGCGGAGCCACCATAGCATCACGGGCTGGTACCATGGGGGATAGTGACAACGCAGGCACGGGAGACGTTAATATACCCGGCACCGGCGCCTGGGTACTGGCCGCAACTACAGGCAACACACTAGGCAACGGAGAAACTACCGTTGTGGCGGCCCCCAAGCGGGGCAGTGTAGCGGATGGGTAGGCGACTAAATCCATAGTAAAAGCGCGGGAATAATGACCTGATTGTTATTGCAATAGTATTGCAATAACACGCCAGAAGAGCAAGCATTGCCCTTAATACATTAACCCTAGCTAAGCTGTAGGCTTGTAATGCTCAATATTGGGGTTGTTCTTCACCACCTGGTTGACGGTATCCGCAAAATTTTCGTAGCGCTTAATAATATTCTCGTATGGGATGGGGTTACCCGCATCATCCAAAGCCTTACTATTGCCTTCCGATAACCATTTTTCCAGCATCAAGCGATACAATGAATCCACCATAAAGGGCTCACGGCCAGGGTATTGATGCGTCGCTGTAATATGTTGGCCAGCCGACAATGTAGCCCCATAATCCGGCAATTTTTCAGCTTTGTTCTCTACAAAAAACGATAATGAACTCCGCGAACGCTGTAACTGGTCATCATCAGCCAGTACCCCATGCCACGTGGCGCTAATGGGTTTGGGCATGCCGCGGGTGGCAATATCCAATTGGCGGCCAATCTGTACCAGCAACTCGCCCGGTTTAGTTTTTAAGGGCACCCATTTTTCTAGTGGCACTTGCCGCACAGCCGCTTCTGTTTGCAAGCCTTGGCCCCAACGGTGGGGCAGAATATACAGGCCTTGCTCTTTAGACGCCGGCAATACGGTAATTAGGCCATAATCCACATGGGGGCGAAGGCGCACTTTTTTGCCGTGCATGGTATCCGTAATATCAATGCCATCACGCTTTAGTTCTGTTTCACTCGGGTAATAAATCTGACGAAGGGTGGCATCTTTAGCCACAGGAGTTGGTGTATTCAGCGTATCCTTAAAGGTCATGCGGGTAAGCACACCATCGGTTTTACCCTCATAAATCAAGCTAAGAATCTCTAACACATCCTTACTCACCTGGGTCAGCTCGCCAAACAATTGGCCGCCCGTTTCATTCAAGTGCTCGTGGCCCTTCAGCGATACATTTTTATCATGCCCCATAACAAAAATACGCTTAGGATCGTTAGGCCGAGCAATAAGCCCGCGGAATTGAGAAATCTCTCGTGTGACAAACTTCTTCAACTCAGCTAAAGGCTTGGTGAGTGATTGGCTAATACCATCAAACACATCCGCAATTGTTTTAGGATGCACACCATGGTTATCCACCCGAATGGCCCCGTACTCATGGAAGGCATCCAAAAATTCTTTCCCTACCGCCATCCGTTGTTCAGGGGATTCTTTAACCTCTAGCAAGCGTTTTTTTAACGCCTCCAAATTAAATAACGGAATATTTTCTGATGTAACTAAGGGCGCTTTTGCAGGCGCAACAGGGGCCGCTTTTTTAGAGGCCGGGGCTTGAGCTGGGGCCATGGCCGCCTGTTGAGCAGCAAAGTAAGGCAGCCCCAGTTGGGTTAAAGGCGTGGCCATTGCCCGAGACGGAAGGCTAGCGGCCGTATATTGGTACGCACGGCCGGCTAATTTAACGGCAGAAGCAGTTTTTACAGAAGGCTGGGCAGACGGTAATGATTGAATGGCCATAATAAAAAGCGTACCTATCGATATTTATTAAAAGTACTTATGTGTGGTGACTATAAATAACCCATAAAGAACCACTATTGTCCTTGAATCCCCCAAATATTACTAGATAGTAACGTAACAAAAAAAAGCCGGATATCGAGTGATATCCGGCAAGCACTAATAATAAACTAAGTGTTTATAGCGTGTGTGTAGGAAAAAGGGGAGGATTTGTTCATTAAACATACTATAGAGGGGAGGTTTATAGATAAAGAAATGGTGTTTAAACCGAGTGATTAAGCACTGGCATCTAAAAACTGTTGGTATAAGGCGCTGTTTTCGTTATCGCCATCACCTAAGTTTAAAATATCAGCCAGGCCAATGGTTTCGGTGGTGCCATCCAAGTCAACGTCTACCGTAAAGCCACTGGTAGCATCATCGGCGGCGTGGGCATCCACTTCGGCAAAGTTGGCATCCAAGTAGGGCAGGGTATCATCATGCACATCGCGGGCACCCCAGGTAAATTCATATTCGCCGGTATTAACCACGGCACGAAGGGCGTTTACCACGTTGCCGTCGTCATCCACGCCATCCGGGCGTTGGGCAAAGCTTACCTGTAAGCCGTCAATATCAAAGCTATCTTCGCCATCGCTTAGCTTACCTTGCCAGTGAACCGCATCGCCGCCTTCTAGCACGGTAACCAACAGTTCACCGTCATCTTGGGCCAATACTTCTACTTGGTATTTATCATTAATGGTAATCGTCGATTGCTTCATGGCCACACCACTGGCATCATCGCCATTAATATCGTGGTATACGGCATCATAGCTTAGGTCGTTAGAATCATCCTTTAACAGATTAATCGATTCGCCGGTGGGGGGCAGTACATCAATACCACTGGTTAGTAACCCAGGGATGGCAACATCGCCCTGGTAGTCCGTCATGCTGCCCACACGCAGGGTGGGATCGCCCGATAAATTAGCGCTAACCGTGGTGGGGTAATCCACGGGGTGCTCGCAGGGCACTTCATACGGTACGGGTATGTGTACCGGGTAAGGCATGGATTTGTAAATAACCTGGGGTTTTGGCGGGTAATACGGCCGTGGCTGGTAACCATAGTGCTGTTGCTGCTGGCCATAACCACCATAATTATGGTGTTGTTGCTGTTGCCCGTAGCCACCGTACTGCTGCTGTTGGTTGCCGTACTGGCCGCCATAATTGCCCAGCATTTGCATTAGCGGGCCCATTAGGCTTTGCAAAATAATATTAATGTTAATAGAAGGGGCTGCCTGGTAGCCGTGGTGCCCACCAAAATAAGAAGGGCGACTTTGGGGCATAACCGGTGGGTATTGCCCATACTGGCTAGGGCGTTGGTATGCATTATTAAGTAGGTTAAACATGGTGGTGCAAACTCCTTTTGCAGAATGTGGGCAGCACAACACGGGGGGCCTAAGGCGCACCCATCGTTTTTTAAAAAGGCTGTACTGGTTATGTGAGAGGGAGGGAGGGGATATTAAAAGAATAAAAGGGGGGAGGAGGGAGATAACAGATTGCCTGTTATTAAAATAAAACAAAATATATCTAGTTTATTTCCTTTTTATATTGTTTTATAAATTTATTGTTACATTAATGCCGTGGTTACGGGTTGTTTGTTTAACAAGGTTCTTTTGACGGGGGGGACTAGCCCCCGTCACCCCCATAGAAGGCAAAGCGCCCTCAACCAACATAACAACAGATACGGAGTAACCATCACGCCAACCTTTAATTGGCTTATTTGGTTTATGATGACCCCTCGTTGTTATTAAGACTAATTATTGCCTGTATTATATGTTGTCCTCTAACGCTATTACCCAATTTAAAAAAGATAAAGCCACCTACCTGCGGCTGATGGCCTACCTAAAGCCCTACCGCACCCGGTTTATTTTAGCCATTTTGTGCACCCTGCCGGTGGCCGCCATGAGTGGCGCCATTGCCTACCTGGTAGGCACCCTGGCAGACAAAGTACTGCAAAGCAAGGATTACGGCCTGTTTGCGCTAATACCGGTAGGCATTATTGTGCTCCATAGCGTGGAAGGGTTATTTCTATACTACTCTCGCTACCTACTAGCCTGGGTGGGCACCCGCATTAGCGAGGACCTCCGCCGCTCCCTTTTTCAAAAACTACTTAGCTTGGATATTGGGGATATTAAAAAGCAAACCCCAGGCGCCCTACTAAGCCGCTACTACAGCGACCCCACCCGCCTGCAAGCCGCCATTGTCAGCAGCCAGCAAACCTTTATTGTGGATGTCCTCACCGGACTATCCCTTGCGGCTGTGTTGGTGGCCCGCAGCTGGGATTTAGCCGTTATTGCCATTGGCATTATCTCCTTTATCATCATCCCCATTCGCATCATCAGCAAAAAAATCCGAAAATTAGATGACGATAACCAAATTGCCGCCGCCAAACTGTATGACGCCCTGTACGAAAGTATTTTTGGCGCCGACCTTATTGCGCTGTACGACCTTACCCAGCGGCAAACCAAAAAGTTTGATAAAGCCTTGCATGATTTTTTCAGCAACGCCATGAAGATCGTCAAAACCAATGCCGTGCTTAAGCCAGTGATGCAGTTTATTTCTGCCATTGGCATTGGGGCTATTTTTTATTGGGGCGGGCTAAAAGTAAGCAACAACACCATGACCCCCGGCGAACTAACCAGTTTTATTGTGGCCCTTATTTTGCTGTACCGGCCCGTTAAAAGCATGGGCAACACCTTTAGCCGTATCCAGCGCATTTTGGCCCCCGCCGAGCGCGTGTTTGAAAAGCTGGACATGGAACCCAGCATTAAAATACTGCCCAACGCCCAAGATATTGGCGAGTTTGAAAGCGTGACCTTTGATAACGTGGGCTTTACCTATGACGCCGGCGAAAAACACGCCCTAAAAGACGTGAACCTAACCATTAACAAAGGCGAAATTGTGGCCGTGGTGGGCCGCACCGGGGGCGGAAAATCCACCCTGGTAAATATGATTCCGAGATTTTTAGAACCCACCCACGGGGAAATGCGGATGAACGGGTTGCCCTACAACCAAATTACGGGTAAATCCTTGCGCAAACAACTGGCGGTGGTTAGCCAACAAACCATTTTGTTTGATGGCACCATTGAAGATAACATCCGCCTAGGGCGCCTAGACGCCACGGAAGCCGAACTAGACCACGCCATTGAGATCTCCCAATCCAGAGAAATTTTGGATACCAAGCTAGGCGGCAAACTCAGCAGTGCAGGCCCCGGCGGCAACAAGCTAAGTGGCGGGCAAAAGCAACGGGTGGCCATTGCACGGGCCATCCTTAAAAACGCTAATATGATTGTGTTTGATGAAGCCACCAGCGCCCTGGATAACGAAACCGAGCATGCCATCCAAGCCGCCCTACACGATTTAATTAAAGAAAAAACCGTGCTGATTGTGGCCCATCGCCTGTCGACGATTCGGATGGCCACCCGCATTTTGGTAGTGGATAAAGGCCACATTATTGAAGACGGCAACCATGACGCGTTGATGGAATTAGATGGTATTTACGCCAAGCTATACAAGCTTCAATTTGATTACGACGCCTTTACCGCGTAAAATTAAGATTTAAGAAGCGTTTCAAAAATATCTTTGGTAACCAATCCATCCGGGCCTATCTTATCCGATGAATCGTCAATCCGATCTACTAACCGAAGCAACTCGGCCAGTTCTTCACTAGTAATATTTCCATCCCCATTGGTAAGTTTATCTAGATTATTAGAAAACACCGTTGCTTTCTCAGTGTTTAGGCAAAAAATTGATTCAAAGTCAGCTATTTGGATCGCATCTGTATTTTTAACGCCCATTTCAATTAAAGCGCTATTTAATTTATCATTATCTATATGCTTACTATCCTCTTTCATTAAAGACCGATAATTAATAAAGCTCTCGTTACCTGTTGCATTACAATTAACTATTCCACTCATTACGATACCCCCGTTTTATACAAAAACTTCTACTTCTGCATAAAACCCACTTCAATTTATTTTTTGATTTATTTAAATATTTATTTACATTTTTACAACTGACAGTAATTGCCAAGCACCCCCTGCGCAGCCAGGTTCTCATAGCACTGTAAATCCTCGCACGAATCCACCTCTAACCAACCGCCTGCTACCGGTATGGCCTGTACGGGCAAGCCGTTATCAATCAACGCCTGGAGCAAATCCGTCATGTAAGCATTGGGGCCCTGTGTGGCTAAAACTGTTGCCACCTGCTGCCAAACAGCAGGCAAGGCCGCCGCCTTAATGCGCACCACGCCCATAAACTGGCCCTGTACCTCGCCTAAGCCATTGGGTACTTGGCCAAGGGAAAGTACCTTTTGGTCCGCATCCATCACAAAGGTTTCCACATCCGCCAGGGGGTTGGCCATGCGCGCCGCCCACAAAGGCTGCCAGGTGGATAAAGACGTCATCACCACGGGGGCGTCGCCCTGATACGCCAGCAGCGCCTGGAGAACACGGGATTCCACCACAATATCGCTATAGCACATTAACAGGTCGTTGCCTGGGGTTACCGCCGGTTTGGCACACGCTAAGGATGCCACCATATTCGTCGTATCGTAGGCCCCATTGATGATAACCGATACCGCTGAAGGCGCTGCCTGTTGCAACACATCCACCCGGTAGCCCCCCACCAAGGTGAGTGGTTGGGTTAGGCCACACGCCGACAGGCTTGCCAACAACCGTTCTAACAACGGCACCCCGCACAAGGGCACCATGCATTTGGGTTGATTATCCGTGTGGGGGCGCAGGCGCGTACCCTGGCCTGCCGCCAAAATAACGGTGTGGGTGGGTGGATGAATCATGGCCGATTGCACCGTTGTTCAAACACAAAGCGCAGCAAGGTTTTATCAGCATCGGTAAAGGGCGTTTCTCGTTCGGGGTGCCACATTACCCCTGCCCAGGGCAGCTCGGTGTGGCCCATGGCCTCTAGGGTACCATCTAGGGCGGTGGCCCAGGCCACATAAGGCGCCAGTATGTTGGTTATGCCGTAGTGGTGGTAGCTGTTTACCTGGCCAGGTAAGGCTAGCGGGCAATGGTCAGCAGCCGTCACCCCATGGCGGGTAGCAACATGGCCCGGCACCGTGGTCAGTTCGCCGCCAACATCTGTATGCAGCATTTGCATGCCTCGGCACACCCCCAACACCGGGGTTTGTTGCGTTTCCGCCCAAGTGAGCAACGCTTTTTCTGTCGTGTCTCTTTCTGGTGCTGGGTTTACAGGGTTATCCAAGCACGCCATATCGTTACCGCCCGTCAGCAACACACCATCCAGTTGTAGCGTTTCTGCATACTGGGCAGGGGTTTTTAGGGTATTGGGGATGGCCACCCCCACCCAACCCAAGGCCTCTAACAAAAGCAGCCACTGTTGGTCCAGGGCGTCGCGTCGTTCGCCATGGGCGGTAATATCCACCCGTTGGGTTACCCCTATCCGCACAAAAAAGCCTCCATCCATCACGTGTAAAGATGCTACCATACTATCGATGCCACCTATTGCCCACCCACGCATTCACCACCATGACTTTTATCCTAAAACGCCCTCACACCAACGATAAAAACCAATTTTCGCGCGGGTGCATTATTTTTAAGGCCAGCGAGCTCACGTTTCTCACCCAGCCTCACCCGTGGTGTGTGGAAGCCACCGAAGCCCTTGCTCAACAATATTTATTTGGCATTTACTGGCCCTCCTACCGAGAGAACATCCCCACCTACGAGAATGTGGCTTTCCATGTAGCGGGGCCCACCACCATTATGTTAGCGGATGGTAACCATACCCCTTGGCTGCCCTTTAGCACCCGCAATTTTTTGCCGGCCCTATTTCAGCCAGATGATTCTATTGCCCCTTACTGGGATATTGCGTGGGTGGCCAACGCCACCTACCAAAAGCATCTGCCGGATTTTTTGAAGGTACTGAAGCAGGTATACCAACGGCGCCCCCAGACCAAAACCCTGATGATTTGCCCCGAGCCCGTTGAAAGCCAAATGGATAGTGCCAAATGGTATACCGAACTCCCCACCGATTTTGAGCGCCTGTTTACTGCCGATGAACGTGCCAATATCGACCTCATGCGCGTCAAGCGTCACCAAAGTTTATACCCGGTAACGCCGGATACCATTGCCTACTTTTTAAAAGCCAGCCGCGTGTTTACATTGTTTTCCAAACGCGAAGGCACCTCACGCGTCATTAGCGAAGCCCTAATGACCAACACCCCAGTGGTGGCACGCAGAGAACTTTCTGGTGGTGGGTTAGACTACTTAAACGATTCTAATTCTCGCTTGTTTAGCACCTTAGATGAGGCGGCCAATAGCTTTATCGAACTGCTGGAAAATCCGCTCACCATTGATACCACCACACTGGCCGACGCCTTTAGCGAAACTGTCAACATCCCTAAATTTGAAGCGGGCATTAAACAGGTATACAACCAATTACACGAGCCCTTTTTTGGCCCACTGGCCACCACCAACCTGTACCGAAATTTACCCGGCCACGCCAATTTACTGCCCCGAGAAATGGTAGACCCCGCCACCATGGTGGATGATGTAGGCACCCACGAGAACTATCTAAAACTGGTGGATTATCTGCTGGGCACGCATTTTCATGCCACCTATGGCGAGCATGCCAAACGGCACGATGCCCGAATACAACGCCGCAAACAACGCTTACACCGCTTTGATAGCAGCTGGTTTGGTAAGCAACGTTGGTTTAAGAAACGCCTACGCCCGTGGTTCGTCAAACAACTGCAACGCGCCCAATAACTTTAGTTATACATATAATTTTTGTTTGACGGGGGACCAGCCCCCCGTCACCCCCCACGGGGAAACCTGACGTTTCCCCGCACCCCTTTCGAATACTCCCCGATTACCCGTACGCTGCCTACGCGCCTGAATACACTGCGGCTGCGCTTGCCAGTTAATGGTTATCCGGGCAATGCTCACTCGCAGATGATTCTTTCGGAGCTGATGCTAACGCATCATAAGCCCCGAAATCGGCTTCAGTCGCTACATTGTTAAAATTCAGGTACCAGATTTATCCAACTGATTTATAGTTATTGACGAGCAATAAACGTTCTGCCCCGGGGGCCTGGGGCCACCCTTTATGGAAACCACGTTGGTTAGAAATAATCAGCGTGCCTTTTTTAGCCAGTAGGGGCTTGGCTTTATGGCCAAGGTGCAAACGGGCATCCGTTAGCGGAAAGCCTCTAAGCGTATTCCACATCATACTAATATAGCGCCACGGGGTAGCCCCATGCGTGCCTGGATAATACGTATATGGGCCACAATCCAAGGTATCAACATCCGTTAAATACACAAAGGCCTTGTAGCTAGGCGGGCCATAGGTATCCATGTGTGCCCCGCGCGGATTGGTCACACTATCGTTAAAGTAAAAATTGCTGTTTAGGCGTTCAACTGACTGGCCGCTCGCCGCCGCAATAATGGCCTCAACGGTGGTGTGTTGGGTAAATTCCGCCAATTGGGGCAGAGCTTTATCGGCATGGAAACAATCCACCATGCCGGTATCATAGGCGTCTTTCCCATCATTACTATGCCGAATGGTCAGTCGGGCGCCTTCGCCAAGCTCAATAGCATCCACACCTGCCACATCGTCATTTTTTCGGGCGCGTACATTGTGCTCGGCCATCAGGGACTCAATATTGGCCTGCCATTGCGCGCAGGTTGCCGCACTAATAAAATCTGGCACCACTACCACGCCTTTTTTTTGCAAGGTATAGGCGCGGCGGGCAATATCAGGGTCATCAGCCTGCACCAGCGGTGGGTGCTTACTATCTTGCTTAAATGCGGTTTTTAGCGCTTGCCACAGCGGTTTATTGGCCGATTTACTGGCCGGTGTGTTAGCAGCGGTTTGGGTGGGTAGGGCAGAATCCATCATCATCGCCAAATCCTACCACAGACTGGCTAGATGCCGCTGCTCTGTCTGTGGTACCGTATGGCAACGATTCGCCTGTTATATCGGTCATCCCAAATTGTGGAAGAACGCCGCAATTTCTAGGAGAAACCGAACGCAGCGACAGGAGCGTATAAATAATACGTGACTGAGCAAGGGCGGTTTTGGCACCGAAAATGCCAGTTATAACGCAATTTGTTGGAAAGACTTATGTTTGATAATCAGACAATCTTAATTACCGGCGGCACCGGCAGCTTTGGCAAAATGGCCATAGATACCCTATTAAAGCGCTACAACCCTAAAAAAATTATTGTGTTTAGCCGCGATGAACTAAAACAGTTTGAAATGCAGCAAGAATTTAACGCCCCTTGCATGCGCTACTTTTTAGGTGATGTACGCGATAAAGACCGCCTGTACCGCGCCTTTGACGGGGTGGATTATGTGATTCATGCCGCAGCCCTAAAGCAAGTGCCGGCTGCAGAATACAACCCGACGGAATGCATTAAAACCAACATTGATGGCGGTAATAACGTCATTCAGGCCGCTATTGATAACAACGTTAAAAAAGTAGTGGCCCTAAGCACCGATAAAGCCGCTAACCCGGTAAACCTATACGGTGCCACCAAGCTGGTGAGCGACAAACTATTTGTATCGGCTAATGCCCTGGCAGGCGCCAAACCAACTCGCTTTAGCGTGGTGCGCTACGGCAACGTGGTGGGGTCTCGTGGCAGCGTGGTGCCATTTTTTAAGAAAAAAGTAGACGGCGGCGCCACCGAACTACCCATTACCGATGAACGCATGACCCGCTTTTGGATTACCCTGCCCCAAGGCGTGCAGTTTGTGATTGATGCCTTTGATCGGATGCAAGGCGGCGAAATTTTTGTGCCCAAAATCCCCAGCATGCGGGTAACCGATTTGGCTAGCGCTATGGCCCCTGGTACCAAGCAAACCGTTATTGGCATTCGCCCCGGCGAAAAAATCCACGAAATTATGTGCCCCGCTGATGATTCCCATTTAACGGTGGAATTTGACGACCACTATGTGATTCGCCCTACCATTGATTTTAGTGCCAACATTAGCTATGCCAAAAACGCCCGCGGCGAGAGTGGCCAACCCGTGCCCGATGGCTTTGAATACAACAGCGGCAACAACCCTCATTTCCTTAGCGTAGACGAACTGGCCGAAATGAACGGTAGTTTGGCACTCGTCTAAAACTGATGGCCAGCTGTTTTCCCATTGGGTGGAAGAATGCTGAATTTTTAAGGAAACAGGGCGCACAACGAAGGCGCGTATGAATAATACGTAACTGAGTGAGCACGATGGTGACACAAAAAATGCGCATTATAACGCTCAAATGGAGAATAACGAATGTCAGAGTTTATCCCCTACGGCAAACAATATATTACCGAAGCGGATATCGAAGCGGTCACTGCTGTGTTGCGTAGCGATTGGTTGACCCAGGGGCCGGTGATTCAGCAATTTGAAACAGCACTAGCCAGCAAATGCCATGCCAAGCATGGAATAGCCGTTACCAATGCCACCGCCGGGTTGCATTTGGCCTGCATAGCCGCCGGGCTAGGCCAAGGCGATAGGTTATGGACGGTACCCAATACCTTTGTGGCCAGTGCTAATGCCGGGTTGTATTGCGGAGCCACTGTGGATTTTGTGGATATTGACCCCACCACCTTTTGCATGGATGTGGACAAGTTGGCTGAAAAACTAGAACTGGCTGATAAAAACGGCACCCTACCTAAAATAATCATTCCAGTGCATTTTGCCGGGCATAGTTGTAATATGCAGCGCATCGGCGCGCTGGCTAAACAGTACGGCATCACAGTCATTGAAGATGCGGCCCACGCTGTTGGTGGCCACTACAAAAATCAACCGGTAGGCTGCGGCCAATACAGTGATATGACGGTGTTTAGCTTTCATCCCGTAAAAATTATTACCACCGCAGAAGGCGGCATGGTACTAACCAATAACGATGCACTGGCCGATAAACTACAGCGCCTGCGCACCCACGGCATTACCCGCGATGAACATTTAATGACCGAACCGAGCCACGGGGCGTGGTATTACCAACAAATTGAGCTGGGCTACAACACCCGCATGACGGAGCTACAAGCCGCCCTTGGGCACAGCCAATTGCAGCGCCTTGATGATATTATCGACAAGCGCAACGCGTTGGCTGAACAGTACCATACCTTATTAAAAGACTTGCCTATTACCTGCCCCACCGTCTTAGATGACGTTCGTTCTGCCTACCACCTGTATGTGATTCAAACAGATAATCGCAAGCAGGTGTACGACTATTTAAAAGACAATAAGATTGGCTGCCAAATCCACTATATTCCGGTGCATTTACAGCCATATTACCAAAACCTAGGCTTTAAAAAAGGCGATTATCCTGTAGCGGAAGCGTATTACGAGCGCTGCCTATCTCTGCCACTATTTCCGCAACTCACTGCCGAGCAACAGCAGCGCGTGGTGGCCACCTTAAGCCAAGCCCTCACCACCGCCCCAGTATAATCCCAACAACAAGACTTTCTAACGTGTAGCGGCTGAAGCCGGTGCGGGGTGTACAATGCGCTAGCATTCACACCCAAGCAGCCCACTCTGCGAGTGAGCATTGCCCGAGAGACAAATCTATTGGCAAGCGCAGCCGCAGGTGGGAAGGCGCACAGCAAGCGTCTTAATAGTCGATCAACCCTTGGGGAGGGATTGGGAACACCCTTGTTCCCAATGGGGGTGACGGGGGCTAGCCCCCGTCAAAAAACTACACCAGGTCCGCCATACCGCGAGTGCGAAGCCCTAACCAATAATCCACCATGGCGCCTACATCGAGTGCCACCGCGCCGTGTTGTTTTGCCACGTTTAATAAATGCTTGCCCGCAAAGCCACCGCCTACCAATACCAACACGCCGGGGGCGCATTTATCAGCAAGCTGCTCTGCAAGAGCATCCAGCTGATAAGGCATCGGGCGAGGGTCTTTTAAGTTTGCTGTAATGGGTAAATTGGCCACACGGCTATGGGGCGGAATGACTACCGTGGATACCGGTACATCAATAAATAACGGCCGAATAGCCTCTGCCTTAAAGCAGCTCACTACCACCACATGGCTAGCCTTACTGGCCAGTTGTTGAATATTGGGCAATGTGAATAGCGTTTGGTGGCAGCGTTCTTCTGTAAATAAGGCCGCCTTTGCAAAACGATTTTTCTGTTGCCAATCTAACAGATGGCGATTAACCAACTCTATGCTGCGCAAGCTACGGCTACTATACGGGAGTTCATTTGGCGGCGGCATATCGCGCAGGTAACGGTAAATTGCCGGCACACCAATCACATCGGCATTCGCCAAGGCCTCTACAAAATTTGCCTGCATTGCTGTTTTTAAATCAGTACTAATTGCCTCACGCCACCAAATAGTTTCGCGTAGGGCTTGGTCGTCATCAACCATAGCACCCGTCACACCGTCCGGCAGTGGTACCGTTGTACCCACAGCACTGTGGGGCGATTGCCAAAATCCGTAGCTTTCCCCGTCCCCCAATCGCAACAGAGATAACCCTGTTTTTAAACCCAATGCGGATTCAATGCGGCACATTACTTTCGCGGCATCATCGCCATTCAGGCGCACGTCAAAGGCAGCATCGCTATTGCTATGCAGCGTTGTCATTAATGGCGCTACCGTATTAAATAATTGTGGGGCAAGCATCGTACTGCTGGTGGCGCTTTGTAAAACGCTTTGCCAATAGGGCGATTCTTCTGCCCAGTGTCCGGCTAAATCTGCCAATTTTAAGCCTAGGTAATCCTTCAATTCTGGCGTAGGAATCGCGGCAACCACGGCATCATGCAGGGCCTTAGCCGCATCCGTATTACCCACCTGTAGCCAGCGTTGCAGCATGCCACGCACCACCGGAATAAGGGTAATATTAACGCCGTAAGTATGAATAAAACCGAGTAATTGTTGCTCGGCGAGTGCCGCACCCGACGCATCATCAGCGGCCTCTATAGATAGTTCTAACACCAGTTGATTAATTTGCCGCGTCGTGGGCGCATGTTGTTGTTTAGCGTCTTTTAGCAAGGCCAGGGCCTGGGGTAACAGACCGGCGGATTGCGCCTGATAGCGCTGCCACAACAATTGATAGTAACGAGCCGCCACCGAATTTAACGGCAATAGCTGTTGGCTATACCGCGTTACCAAATCGCCATTGCGCTGCTTATAGGCCAGCTTTAGCAAGGTAACTAAAGCCCCTTGGTGGGTAGGATTTTCAGCCAACAAACACTCGGCATAGTGTTGTTGCTGTGTGGCGTTTTTGCTTTTTTCTGCCTGCCGAACTAAAGCTTGCCACCACTGTTTCCGTAGCGATAAACCCCGTGCTAGCCACCGAAGAAACCCGGTGTTAGTGGCTTGCAAAGCCGCCGTGGCAAATGTGGTCTTCATGCCCATTACCGGGTTATTGCATCCCAGTTTAAGGCGGTGCCCTTGGGTAAATCTTGCAGGGCGGTTTGGCCTAACACCTCATCATAATGCTTAGGGGCTAACCCGTAACCCGGGCGAATACTGCGCACGTTCTCGGGCGTTAGGGTTTCGCCTTTCGCAATATCGGTAACGGCATACAACGAGCGGCGCAGGCTACGATTTTTTTTCTCGTCATCCCCACGAATTAACTCGCCATTGCCTAAGGCCTGCCATGCCGTCTTTGTGGCCGTGCACAACTCGCGCAATTCATCCGGCTCTAACGAAAATTCGCTATCCGGGCCCTTATCGGCGCGGCTTAAGGTCACGTGTTTTTCAATTAGGCACGCCCCCAAGGCCACACTGGCAATGGCTGTTGTCACCCCTAAGGTATGGTCCGACAAGCCAGACAGCACATTGTATTGCTGCTGCAAGGTTTGAATAGCGCGCAAGTTATAAATGTTGGCTGGGGCCGGGTAACTGCTAACACAATGGAGAACAATGGGATTCTCGCAGCCATGGTCTCGGGCCATATTCACGGCATCATTAATTTCATCCGGTGTCGTCATCCCTGTAGACATAATCATCGGCTTACCCGTTTGCGCCACCCGCCGAATCAAAGGCAAATCAATGGCTTCAAAACTGGCAATTTTATACGCCGGCGCATCTAACTCTTCTAGTAAATCAACCGCAGTAAAATCAAAGGGGCTGCTAAACAGGGTAACGCCCAGTTTTTTGGCGTGCTCAAACATGGCCGGGTGCCACTCGTAGGGGGTGTGGGCCCATTGGTACAAGCTATGCAGGGTGTGGCCATCCCACAGGCCACCGTTAATTTTAAACTCGGGATTATCGCAATCTATGGTAATCGTATCGGCAGTATAGGTTTGAATTTTGACCGCATCCGCCCCGCATTCTGCCGCCATGGTAATGGTATCCAGCGCGCGTTGCATATCGCCGTTATGATTAGCAGACACTTCCGCCACAATATAAGGCGGGTGATTTGGCGAAATTTCGCGGCCATTAATGGTAACGGGCTTGGTTAACGTGGCTGTCATCAGTCAGAAAAACCTGTTTAATATTGCATCAGCCCTATCATACCGCGGCTATTATGCCGTTACCAGCGGTTTGCAAACAGCAGGGCGAACGTAGGTTCGGTTATCATCACGTTGGCTAAGGGGCTGGTAGCCACAACGGGCAAACAGGGCCACACTGGCCGTATTCTCTGGGTGAATATCCGCCACGAGCGGCACACCAATAAACATTTCGCCCAAGTGGGTAAGCGCAGCGCGGGCCATGCCTTGGCCTTGTTGGTTTTTATCTAACAGTATGGATACTTCCATCGCATCTGGCGGCAACATGGTATCTGTAGGTAGGGCAAGCGTGGGTGGATCTAGCCGCAACATGCCCACAGGCTGCCCAGTACACGCAGCTATTAACGTGTAGGCGTTAGGGTTTTTCATGGTATTGGCCCACCAACGGGCATGTTCATCTACCGTGGGGGGATGAGGCGTGCGGGCAAACTGGCGCTGCCCCGGCTGGGTTTGCCATTGATAGACTGTGTCTTTATCCGCTGGTGTGGCAGGCCGCAGGGTAATAATACCGGCCTTGCTGGTTTGGCCAGCCAGCCCCATGTGTTGGGTTATCTGCCATGCCCCAAGCCCGTTAACAGCCAACATACCCGCCGTTATTAGCGATTGACGAAGGGCCGGATCATCGTGCAACTGTTTTAGTTGAATAACAGCATCTGCCGGAGAGGTGGCGGCTAATGCTAGGCCTGCACTGGCTAGATTGTGGGTAAGCGTTTGTTGATTGTTGGCAATGGCCAGCGTGACGGTGGGCAGCCCCAAACATGCCCGCTCCCAGGCGCTGGTACCCCCGGCACCAATGGCGATATCCATGCTTGCCAGCAAGGCCGCCATATCGGCCACATCAGTTTTAATGGCAATGTTTAGGGGCGATGCTGCTGCCTGCAGCTGCACGGCCTTAAGGTGAGGCGCCTTACTGCTAAGCACCACTGTTACGGAAAAATCAGTCGCCCAAGGATGAGCAGCCAGCGCGGATAACATCTCGCTGGTCACATTGGTGGGGTCCATAGCCCCTAAAGACAGTAGCAATCTAGGTGGCGCGGCATTTGGGTGCTGACCCCGTTGAATGGCGACGACGCGCTGGGTTAAAAAATCAGGGCGCAGCAGGGTATACACCGAGCCGGTTAACACAGTGGTATTGGCAGGCACTAGCCCTGCGTAATCTGTGGTGGCGCGCCCGTGGGTTTGGTCTAGCAACACATCACAGGCATGGGGCCTATCGGCTAAATCATCTATCACCATTAATTGGGATGGCGTAGCCAGCACCTGTGTTTCCCACTCCGCGTCAATACCGTAATGGTCGATGATTAGCCAATCGGGGGCACCATATTGGGTTAAAGCCGCGCGCGTTTCTTCTGCATCTGTTTGCCAATCGGCGCCCAGCCAGCTGGCGTGGTTGCTATCTACAGCAATACTAGGTGCCGGTAGCATTACACAGTCAAAGCCTTGCTGCTGAATAACAGCCTGCATGTGCCCAGCGTGCGCCCTGCACACAAACCGCACCGTATGGTCGCACTGGCGCAATACATTGGCCAGCGTCAGGCAGCGCATTACATGGCCAGCCCCTATTATGGTGCCAGCATCGGCGCGTATGGCAATGGTTTTAGCAGGCAGGGCCATTATTAAAAACACCCTATAGCTTGCAGAGCACGATTCAACTTTTGCCGATAAGGGGTGTCATCGTTGGGGTAAATTTTAGCGCGCGCCGCTACTTTTTCTGGCGATGGTGTGTCTAAATTCTCTTCCGCACAAAGTACATTATCGAGGGCCGATGTCACCGCATCAGTGTTACTATTCGTCAGTATGGGGAAAAGATTTTCTGCCTCGTACCCATAGCCAATGCGGTTGATAATACGGCTGAAATCCAAGGCCACACACGGCTTATAGAGATACAACGCATCTAATAAAACAGTGGAACAAATCGAGGTCACGCCATCCACCAACGCCAGCGATTGATTGAGCGTAAGTTCTGTTGAACTTGCTACCCAAACGCGCTCCGTTAATTCCGGGTACTTGGCAAGCGTATCCGCCACCATGGTGCTGGTATCTAGCGGGTGTTGTTTTATCAGCAATTTAACATGGGGGCGATGGGTTAAATAATCGCACAATACATCCAAATATTGGGCACACACAGCTGGCGTTAGGTAGCCTTTATGCAATTGGGTATAGGCACCCAGCAGTGGGCTATCCGCCTTCCACAACAAAATTTTATTAACCGTATCCGTGGTCATGTCATCTGCAATGGGAGGCCGCATGGCCGGGTTACCCACCGCATAAATAGTCTCTGGCTGGGCATAACCATCAGCAATAGCCACGTGCTTAGAAAGCTCGTTAAACACGATAAACCCATCAAATTTGTGTATATCTAGGTTATGGCAGCGCGGCAAAATACCATGCTGAATATTAACCAGCTTAAACCCATAGCGCGATTGCAACGGGCTTAGCAAGCTTGGGCGCACGTTTTTTTCCATGCAGCCCACCACCGTTTTGGGTGATGTTTTTTCTACTGCCGCCTGCAACCATAAACGATGCTGATGGAGTTTAAGCACCGTGGCTAACGCTTGCCACAACACGGCCTGCTGACTATCTGACAGACTGTTGTGTTGAATAGCCGACTGGATTGCCGCTATTTTTTTATCGCGCACATGGGTCAAGTGCGCCTTAATGTATTTTTGCTGCTTAGGCAAATCCGCGCACGATAGTACCGTAATGTTTTCGGCGAGCGCTGGCCACAGGCTAGCTAACTGTTGTGGCAATAATGCCGGCACAGGTTGAGTAGAAAACAAGGTGACGGGCTGCTTAGCAGCCACCATGCAGGCTACGGCATCGTTTAAAAACGGTAATTCTTTGGCATGAGAGACAAGAATAAGCGCGCCATGATTGGGGTTTTTTATGGACGGAGACACCGAGGGTAACGCAGCATTATTTTTAAATAAGCGCTTAAAAAACGAGGCTTGTTTAGGCACCGGGCGAGAGGCACGGCATTCAATAGTGGGTAACACATTATTAGGGAATGCTGCTGCTAGCGGATTACCATGGACGGCCGTACACAAAGGAATATCGGTTAGCGTAATGCTATCGCTATTACTGGCGAGTGCTTCCAAAAGCGTGGCCATATGAGACGAGGCAAAGGCAAATTGCTTTTGAATTAAAAAGGCGGTTTCTACCGAAATATTTTGAGATGGGTCGGTAAAAAAATCATTCCCCACAGTCTGGTTAATAAAGTGAATGGTGGCCTCTGCCCATTGACGAGACACCGGGTAAATATCTGGCACCGGCACAGTGCCTTGTTTAGGCGATGTAGCTACAGGCACGGCGTTACCTGCTGGTATAATTTAAGTAAGGTGTCGGATTCGTGGGCCCAAGTTAGCTCGCGTGCGGCGGTTTTTAGCCCTTCGCTATAGGCCTGTTTACCGTTGGTTAGCACGGTGGTAATGGCGCGGGCTAAATCGGTAGCATCTTCTGGCGCGTGGGTTTGGCCCACATGATAATGGTTAATTAGCGCCGCCATTTCTGGTAAATTACTGGCCACTACTGGCACACCAGCATGAATACTTTCAAATAATTTATTGGGTAAACACAACTCATACGAGAGTTTAATGGGCACAATGGGCGCCAAACTAATAGCAGCACCCGCCATCGCCAAGCCCACTTGGTGGGGTTGCACTGGCAAAAAATGCTTAATGGTTTCTGGCGATTTTTCTGCCGCTTGGGTCAATATTGCTTCGCTGTTTGCATCTAAAAAGCTGCCCATAAACATCAACCGCACCGGCTGCTGAATGTTTGGTACCGCCGCCAGCATTGTGTTTAGGCCTCGGTCTACCCCAATCCCGCCCACGTATACCAGCACGGGGGTATCCTCGCTATGTATCCATGCTTGAATATGTGCCACTGCTGCGGCGTCGTCTGGCGTGGTAGGGGTAGTTTTGGGGATATTGCGCACCGTTGCCACGGGGGGCGATTTTTTCCAGCCCAACTGTTCGGTGTATCGCTTCGCAATTTCGTCACCGACGGTTATAACGGCATCCGCCCGCTTAGCCAAGGTGGTTTCTAGCCACGGCAGTATTTTTAGCTCTCGCCCTTGGCGTTGCCACCAATGGGTGTTACCTGTTTCTTTAGTGCGGTGCGATATTAACGATGGCCAATGTTCGTGGGCATCGTAAATAAGTGCCGCCCCCCAGTGATTAGCCAGCAAAAAGCCTAGCAGCAGCATGTTTACATCGTTTGCATGCACCACCGTTGGCGCGTTTTCGCCGGTGGGTAGGGTGTTAATAATGGTTATAAGCGAGGTTAGCTGACGAAACGACAGCGGCTTATACGTGTTTAAGCGCCGGGGCAGCAGCCGGTACACGGTGGCCCCATCCATGGTTTCTTGCTCGGGCAGTTTATCCGCCTGCCGACGATTAGTAGCCACCAGCGATACCCCGTATCCAGCGGCTGACAAGGTGGTCAGGCAGCGTTTAACACGGGTATCGTGGGTGTATTCGTTATTAAGCAAAACGCAAACATGGGGGTTCATAATGCTACTGTAGCAAAAACCGCCACGCAGGTTTAAGTTATGAGAAAATAGATACAGATGGAAAAAAGTGGCAAGCTTGCCAGAATAGACGTAGGCTGTTATCGATAACACCTCTAGCCTAGCGCCTATTGCCCACAGCCCATAGCGAAGCTTATTTACGATGGCCAAAAACTCACTACTGCACCGCTTTAGCCAGCCCTTGGTATTGGTTTGGGATGATGGCTGCCCGTTTTGCGCCCGCAGCAGGCGCAGCATTAAGGCCTTGGATTGGCTGGGGCGGGTCACGGCCGTAGGCAAATCGCAAGTGGGCACGGTGCCTGCCGAGTGGGTAGAGGGTTACACGGAGGCCGCCATAAACGAAGGCATGTTTGTACGGGCGCTGTGCACCACCGCGCACCACCAAAGCAAGGTCTACTATGGGTTTTACGCGCTACGGCGGCTAAGCTGGGCCCTGCCCTTGGGGTGGCTGGCCATGCCGTTGTTGTACCTACCCGGTGTACCGTGGCTAGGCGAGCGTGTGTACGGCTGGATTGCCCGCAACCGACAAAAACTAGGCGGCTGCAGCGATAGCTGCGAGATAAATTAAAGGATACCCACATGAGCGAGACAACAACCGACACCCCCGAGCTAATTTACCCCTACACCAACCTAGCCGGCCTAACTGGTATTTTAGAGAGCGGCAACATTTGGTGCACCAATAGCCTATTTTTAAATGATACAAAAGAATGTTATTTAACGTATGAACTTTCTGAAAAATATATAGAAGATAATTATTATCCTCACGCCCCTCTATCACGAGTAGAAAGTTTAAAAAGATGCTTTAAACTTTGCCATGATTATTTTGCACATAGCATTTCCAGTTCAACCTCCATAATCCCTTATGTATCAAGTTTTTCAAAAAAGGGGGATTTACTTAGTCAATGGCGTGGATATTGCTAGAATGGTGGTTATTGCATTGGGTTCGACAAAAAATTATTGAAAAATAGCTTAAAGGCACCTTTTAGAATATCAAATGTAATCTATACATCCCAGGATAATAATAACGAAAAAATAAAAGAGATTTGCAAAAAAATTACAGATTTTATTGATAACAATATTATTTCAAAAAATTATGATATTGGAAGCCCATCCTTAATAAATCCAGAAAAAATAGACCATAAAAAAGTCTTAAGCATAGAACTTCAATGTAGTTTTTTAATTTATTTAAGCTGCCTTTTTGCTTCAGCTAAACATAAAGATAAGTCTTTTGAAGAGGAAGAAGAAGTTCGAATCTATACATTAATGCCGGAAGAATTAGAATTCAGACAAAAAAACCTACTAATCCCATATACTAAATTTTCATTCGAGAAAACAAACATAAAAGAAATCATTATTAGTCCTACGCAAGATGAAAATCTTATTTTAAATGGGTGTGGGCTTGAAATATATATACACAGTCTTGGGCTGAAAAATATTGAGATTAAAAAAAGTAAAATACCGTACCGCAGTAATTAAGGCTAAACGCTTTTATTCACGCCGCTGTGGTACATAATGCGGCGGGCGTGGCGCTCAATGTAATCTACAATGGTACCGGCCACATCTTTGCCGGTCACGGTTTCAATGCCTTCTAACCCGGGCGAGCTGTTCACTTCAATTACCTCGGGGCCATTAGCGGTGCGTAATATATCCACACCTGCCACCCGCAAACCCAAGGCCTTAGCGCTGCGTACCGCTATTTTTCGTTCTAGCGGGGTAATTTTAACCTTTACCCCGTGGCCACCCATGTGTAGGTTGCTTCTAAATTCGCCCTCGCCAGCCTGGCGTTTCATGGCGGCTAGCACTTTGTTGCCCACCACAAACAGGCGGATATCGGCGCCTTTGGCCTCGGGCACAAACTCTTGCACTAAAATATTAGCGGCAATGTTTTGAAACGCCATCATCACGCTTTCTGCGGCTTTTTTTGTTTCTGCCAGTACCACGCCTTTGCCTTGGGTGCCTTCTAGTAATTTCAGTACAAAAGGCGCCTTACCAATCAGCTCAATCACGCTTTTGGTATCTTTAGGGCTGTGGGCAAAGCCGGTGTTGGGCATGGGCACTTTTTTACGCGCCAACAGCTGGTGGGCAAACAATTTATCTCGAGAGCACCCAATAGCGCTAGACGTGTTAAGACAATACACACCCATCATTTCAAACTGGCGTACCACGGCCATGCCGTAAAAGGTAATGCTGGTGCCAATCCGCGGAATCACGGCATCAAAGGCTGGCAGCGGGTGGCCATCAATATGGATATCGGGGCTATCCGCATTAATGCTCATGTAGCAGCGCAGGGTATCAATCACCGTCACATCGTGGCCGCGCTCTTCCGCCGCTTCTACTAACCGTCGGGTGGAATAATTATTGGGCTCTCGGCTAAGCACTGCAATATTTAGCTGGCGGTCGCTGCTATCCGCCACAGGCAAGTCATCATAGACATCAAAGCTTTTTTCGCCATTTAAGCAACTGGCCTGGGGCTCAATCACCAATTTGTCCGCCATGGTGGTTCGGCCAATCAGCATTTTATACGCCATGGTTTCGCGATTGGTCAGCGAAATTTCGATGGGCCACTGCTCGCCGCCCAGTTCAATGGTGGTTTCAATAATGGGGCGCAGTTCGCTCTCACCGTTACTACTGGTAATTTCACGCTCTGCCACCAGCTTGGCACTGCAGCACACCTCTAAGGCGGGGTTGCTTGGTACCGGGTTAATTTTAAACCGCACCCGATTGCGCTTGGTGCCATAAATTTCGATGCTATGGGCATGCAGGCTGCTGGTTTTAGCGCCACTATCCACTTTAGCCAGCACGGCAGGCAAGCCAAGCTTTGGCAAGGTAACCCACTCTTCCCAGCCCACTATTAACGGGGTATTTGGCATTGCATTGGCCATCATGTTCCCTCTATCTGCTATTGCTAGCATAAAACAACGGCACTAGTGTAAACCGCCCACGCCAATTAATCGATAATTTAATTACCTGAGTAAGGATGGAGCAGCGTGGTGGGCATGGCCATCGAATCCGTGGCAAAGGTATTGAAACGCTTAAACACCTCTGGGTGTTGGTAGCCAATTTTTACCGTATTGGATTGCAATTGATGTTTAAGTACTTCTGATTCAGACAGTGGCGCTGGTGATGATACGTTAGGTACTCTTTTTTGGGGTAACGATACCACCGGCAGCGGAGAAGGTTTTTTAGAGTTCTTTTTACCGCGTAGATACATCCAGCCCGAATAGCCGTACAATCCTGCAACTGTAACGCCTGCAATAAGTTTCGGCCATATGGGATGGGTTAAAAGATTGCCCACAGCCATAGACCACTTATCATTAAAAGCATGCTCCAGTTTCTCTTTTTCCTTTTTAGTCAACACTTTATCCGGGTGTTTTAACACTAATTCTTCTATAACTTTCCGCTGCTTTGGTACTTTTCGGTAGATATGATCCAAGGAAAAAATCAGGCGGAATAAATTTTCCATAGGGGCCGCCAACGACATAAACGTCGTTTGTACCACTCGCCGAGGCACACCTAATTTTTCAGCAAGCAAAATAAGACCACTGGTTGGTACCATACTAAAGGCTTTTAAACTAACCGAAAATCCCACTCGAGAAAGGAGCTCTTGCTTAGCCACTTTCAAAGCATAAGCTTCTTTCTCTTTTTGAGTGTTTACCCCTTTAGGCAAGGGTAACTTCCCTGCCTTAATAAGTTGCATGGCTGCCTGATAAGCCTGTGGAACGGTACTACGCCAGTTATTAGGAATACCCAAGCCTGTACCCAGAGTACCAATACCCCCCATAATGGCTCGTTCTTCGACACTAGCCTTAGGGTTAGACAAACTGAAACCTGTAGGAACATTTAAGACTGTACCCATCAACGCACCATCAGTGGCAGCATCCCTAGCACGTTTTACCAATAACGAGGCGTCACCCTTTATACTAAATCCAGATTTTGCTGCTTCGCCCCATGTATCCTTACCGAAAATATCAGTTGGAGTAAAACCCATACCATTAGATTTTAAATCCGACTGAAGAGAGCCTAGCTCCCCAGATAAGTTATCAAATATATCTACAACAGTAAGCAATACAGTACGCATAACACCAGAGACAGCGCCTGAATCATGGGGAAAGTATTTATGAATAAGGGTTTCACCGCCACCACCAATAATGGCACCGATTGCCAACGAGGCGTACAGCTCTTTTAAATCCAATTGGTCAAAGTACTGAAATTTACTGAGTTCTAAACCTAACAGCCTGCGACGTATTTTTGTATTAAAGGCCTTGTTTAAGTCTTTTTCAAGCTCTGGATGGCCCGGACTGTACAGCTTGTACAAGGGCAAGTTATCCACCCCATCAACCAGCTCCTGCCACTGCTCTGGAGGCTCTTCACCAGACATCAACGACGATAAAAACGGCCAATACACCGTTTCCAACACTTCTAACTCTTTACCTTTTTTGCCTTTTACTTTCCCATCAAACTGAAAATAAGGACGAATCACCTCATCATACAGTTTGTCCATCTCATCATGCGAGTTTTTACCCCGAATTTTCAACACAATGGGCAGGCCTTCTTTCGGGATTTTATCCTTAGGCATGTTCGCCTTAATGGATTCCAACACCGCCTTAAGCTTAGGCCCACTAGCACTAATTTTATTGGGGTACAGTATACCCACTTGGTAATTAGGGTCTTTGGGGTGCTTTTTAGACGGCTTGGCCAGCTTTTTAATTAACCGCTCTACTTGTCGGGCGTCCATGTCTTCCACGTCACTCATCATGGCTTCGGCTTTTTCTTGGGCTTCTTTTACCGTACCAGTCAGCTGATTTGTAGATGCTTCCAAGGCCTTTTTTTCAGCATCTGTAAAGGGGTCTGGTGCAGAAGCAGCAGCAAACCGAGGCGGGATATACGCTGATGAATAGAGGGAGGGGCACATAAATAATTATAGAAATTTAATAATGACTATCGTAATGAAAGAACAACCCTCATTCCCCATTTGTGCTAGATAGTCAATATTTGTACTTTATAATTGTTACACTTGTAGATAATTGACTTTCACTTACACCGCTTGCAAGGATTCAGCGAGAGTGGCCCACTTTTGGTTGAGTTGCTCTAGGGTGGCTTGTTGCTCTTTTAGCTGAGCATTTAGCGCGTTTGCTTTTTCATAATCGCTGGCCGCCGCCGCCATATCTGCATGGAGTTGCTCGATGGTTTGTTCCGCCTTCGCAATTTTTTTCTCGGTGGCTTTAATCTGTTTTTCCACGGTTTTTTTATTAACAGTCGGCTTTTTATCGGCGCTATCCCCATCGTCTTTCATCATGGCAGGGCCACTGTTAGAGACGCCTTCTCGGGCCAGCAATTGGGCGCGCTTGGCTTTGTAGTGGGCATACCCGCCGCCATACATAATCAGCTTGCCATCCACCAGCTCCCAAATATCAGTGGCCAGGGTTTCAATCAGCTGCCTATCATGCGAGATACACAACATGGTGCCCTCGTAGGCTAAAAAGGCATCCATCATCACCTGCTTACTGGGGATATCCATATGGTTGGTCGGTTCATCCAACACCAGGGTGTTGGGGCCTTCCACCAGCATACGGGCCAGGGCCAGCTTGCTTTTTTCGCCGCCACTCAACACATCAATAGGCTTAAACACGCTATCGCCACTTAGCAAAAACCGCCCCAACAACGAGCGAATTTGGGTGTTGTCCCCTTCTGGGTAAACCTCTTGCATGGTTTCAAAAGCGCTTTTTTTCGCATCCAACGTGGAGAGCTGATTTTGAGAGAAGTAGCCAATATTCACGTTGTGGCCTAACGTCACATCCCCACTATCTACCGGCTCTTTGCCTAGCAGCAATTGCAGCAAGGTGGTTTTACCCACCCCATTACCGCCTAAAATAAACACCCGCTCACCACGGAGCAACTCGCCTTCCACGCCGTCAAACAAATGCTTATCGCCAAAGGATTTAGACAACTTGCTAAAGGTAAGCACATTTTTGCCACTGGGCTGGGCAACAGGAAAAGACAACCGCATCACCTTGCCCGTATCCGTAATGGGGCGTTCAATGCGCTCTATTTTTTGCAATTGCTTTTCGCGGCTTTTGGCCTGGGTGCCCCGGCTGGCGCTGGCCTTAAACCGCTCTACAAAGGTGGTTTGTTTTTCCAAATCTTTTTGTTGGCGCTCGTAGGCTGCCATTTGTTGTTCCACCGCCAAAGCTTTTTGCTCTTGGAATGTTGTGTAGTTACCGGCCCACACGGTAACTTTACCTTGGGCTAATTCCGCAATATCCGTCGTAATGGCATCCAAAAAGCGATGATCGTGAGAGACCAGTACCAACCCACCCGGGTAGTTGGTTAGGTACTCTTCTAGCCATTCAATGGCATCAATATCCAAGTGGTTGGTCGGTTCATCCAACAGAATAAAATCGGCTTCTTCCAGCAAAATTTTGGCCAAGTTAATGCGCATTTGCCAGCCGCCGCTAAAATCTTCGCTTTTGCGGCCATAATCTGCCAGGCTAAAGCCGAGGCCTTTTAAAATTTTACTAATGCGGGCCTCCATGGTGGCGGCATCCAAGCGTTCCATATGCTCGTGGATATGCCCCAGCTCGATGGCCAGTGCCATGCTCTGTTCGTCATCCACATCCGGCTGTTGCATGGCCTCTACAATGGCTTCTTCGCGGGCCTGCAAATCATGCACCGCCTGAAACACGGTTTTCATGTCTTCTTCCAGAGTTAGGCCCTTGGTAATGGCAGGCTCTTGGCTTAGGTAGCTTACATTCATGCCTGGGGTGCGCTTCACGCTCCCTTCCGTAGGGGTTTCGGTGCCCATAATCATTTTTAGCAGGGTGGATTTACCCGCCCCATTTCGGCCAATAAGGCCAATACGGCTGCCCACATCCAGTTGTAGGTTAAGGCCTTTAAACAGGCTTTTATCCGCAAAATGTTTTTGAACGTTAATGAGTTGAATAGTCATTGAGAAGGTAGCTTTATAAATAATCAAAGGGGCAGTAGCATTCGGCAGCGACGTCGTCACTATCGTGGCCATACTACCGCAGGCAACGGCGACACTCCACCCACAGTACCCAACAGGATAGCTTAGCGATGCAAAGCATTTGGCAGGGTAACGGTAAAGGTGGTACCTTCGCCCACAGCGCTGTCTACCGCAATGGTGCCGCCGTGGTTTTCTACAATGCGTTTACAAATAGAAAGCCCAATGCCGGTGCCCTCGTACTCGCTGCGGGCATGCAGGCGCTGAAACACGCCAAAAATTTGGTCGGCATACCCTTTACCAAACCCAATGCCATTATCTGCCACGGTAATAACCGCTTGGTGCGGGGTAGAGCGGCTACCATCCACCGTAACCACCGGGGGGACACCCGCCTTGTGAAACTTAAGCGCATTGCCCACCAGGTTTAAAAACAACTGGTACAGCTGGGTATCATCGCCATACAAAATCTGTGGCATATTGGTTATGGTTAAGGTGCCCTCGGTATCCGCTATTCTGGCGCCCACATCCTCTTTTACCCCCTCTAGCAATGGGGTGGCCTCTATATGCTGCAAAGAAACCTCTTGGCTGTTGGCCCTAGAATACATGAGCAAGGCATCAATCAGGTTTCGCATCCGCTCTACCGCCGTAACCATTCGGCCAGAAAACGTGACGGCTTGCTCGTTACCGTATGTTTGGGTCACCTCGTTAAGGTATTCGCCATACATTTGTATTTTTCGCAATGGTTCTTTTAAATCGTGGGCTGCCACGCTGGCAAAGCGCTGTAGCTCTCGGTTACTTTGTTGCAGGCGCTCGTTAGAACTCTCGTAGCCTGCCGTCATGGCTTCGGCTAGGCGCAACGCCCGCTGGTTAGCACGGGTAAGCAAAATAAAGATAAGTAACAGTAGGGCATCGATAAAAATACCCCCCACCAAAATAAAGATGGGTTTATTATTCGTTAGGCTTTCATCAAAGGCCTTTGTGCTGCGGATATCAAACTGCCACTGGCGCCCATACATCGGGATATCCACCACTGTGCTAAAAGCCGGCCTCTCCGATACATTAACCTGCCCTGCCTCATACTCGTTATACAACTCGGTGCCATCGCCCATATCCGTTATTTTTAGGCCCACCTGCCGGTTAGCTTTGGCCAAGGTGCCTTCCATTAATTTATGCATCACAAACGGGGCATACACTAGGCCCGTTAAGCGTTTTTTGCGCACGGCCACAGATGACAGGTTAATTTTTCCTCCCTTATAAAACGGGGTGTAAAACAAAAACCCAGGGGTTCGCTCAGAATCTTGCACCAAAATAATAGGGCCCGTAATTTGGGCCGTGCCCGTATCCCTGGCTTTTTTTGCAGCCGTGTACCGGTTAATTTCATGGGCCATATCCAAGCCCACCGCTTTGTAGTTGGTGGCCAGGGGCTCAATATAGGTGATAGGGAAAAATTCTGTATTATCATGCTGCGGAAAGGCCTTAAAGCCAGGCACTTCTTTCCCAATCATGGCCTCGTGGCGCTGCAACGCCGCCTGGTTAGGCAAGTAATAAATCACCCCTAAGCCGTTAATGCCTGGGTAAGTCTCTTGGATGTTTAGATTTTCTGCAAAGGGGCGCCAAAAGGCTAAATCCGTACGGCCACCATTGGCCTGAACAGCAGCAACACCCGCCCACAAGGCTTCTTCGTACTTAGCCATGCGTTCGCGCACCAAATCCATCACCTGATTGGCCTGCTGAGTAAAGCGGGCCTCCATTTTGGTTTCTACCTGGTGCTGGGCCATGTTGTAGGCCCAAAAGGTAATGGCTAACGAAGCCGCCACCACAAACCAGTGTACCCAATGCAAACGGGCCGCCGATTGTAGGCGGCGTTTTTCTTCAATCGCATCAGACAGGCTTTGCTCGTTGATTTCAGCAGGTTTTACTGGCTTGGGGGTATAAAGTTTCGTCATTGGGGGCACAGTACGCAAAACAACATCATCCAGGTTACTGCACAAGCAGACATAACTATTATAAAACGAGTTAGCCCTTTTAGTGAGGGGTACACGATGTAGACAACACGGCTTATTTTTACCTAAGCCACCGTGCCAACTGGCACAGCCACCTAACCTATAGGTGTAGTTAATGGCGGCGTATCAATCGCCCAGGCTGGGGTAACGACTGTTTTTTGGGTGTGGTGGGGAGCCAATCCGTGCGCACCCCAAAGTGGGCCCGTACCGTTGGCGCCCCCAACAGCTCTGCACCACCACGGTTACCCATCGCCAGGTTAGCGACCGCAACATCGCAAAAGCACTGGGCAAAGCGGCTTAAGCGGCCCCTAACCCCAAGCCCTGCGGAATACAACAGCGTTTGACCTGCCGCATTACTAACCCCCGGGATAAAATTTCGGCCACTTTTATCAATCCACGCCTGGCCCACATCCACAAAAGCCACCCCACGGATGCGCTGATGCAGCCCCGACGAAAGATAGCCCAACCCCGGAATCGGAAAGCGATATTCGCCGCTAACGGTATAGCCACGGTCGGCATTAAACAACCCCTCGCTAAACCCCCGCACGGTATAGGCGCCCCCCACCCCTAACTGCAAGGCAGGCGGCATCGGGTCTGGCGAGAGCAACACACTGCCACGAAACATAAGCTGTTGGCGGTGGGGTAGCTGCACTATGCGCTTAGCCGCCGCCTGGGCCTTCCAAAATTTGGCATTCGCGCCAAAAAAGCCATTACTCCATGTGGTTTGGGCCTTAACCGATGTGCGGCCATACCGGTCTACCTGCTGCCATTTTAGCCCTGCCGTCCAGGAATCACCATTCACAATGCCCACATTGCGGTTGTTAAAAGATAGCCGCCGAAACAGGGTAGAGACAAAGGGTGTCCAGTGGCGCTGCTTACCCACAGGTTGAGACAAGGTAACAAACCATACATGGTCTCTACCCACCAAGGCATTACCCGCAGCCGTTAAGGCAGGCTTGTAATTGTGCCGCTGAAAACGATACGACACATTAAACCGGCCACCGTGGTCATTCACAGGCACATCATACGTGCCCATAATGCGGTGGGTACGAGCCGCCACCGTGTAGCGGGCCAGCAAACTATCCCCCAGGCCCAGCACATTGGCATGGCTTAACTGCACATGGCTTCGGTACAGCCCTACCCCAGGGCGCCCTTGGTTATCCACCGCCGTGGT
Organism: bacterium; assembly: GCA_030429585.1. Taxonomy (GTDB): domain Bacteria; phylum Cyanobacteriota; class Vampirovibrionia; order Vampirovibrionales; family Vampirovibrionaceae; genus JAUIEU01. Next base: position 1,516,186 of record JAUIEU010000001.1, read on the forward strand.
CAGCTGCCAGGGCTGGGGTTCCGTTACTTCAAACCGAACATCCGCCGCCGTTTGGGCATCTGTTTGGGCACCATCACTCACTATGGCAGACACGCGAAAGTGATTAAACCGATTGGCCTCTTCTAGGGCCGCCTCCAAGGCGTCTGTATTGAGCAACGGCATCACTTGTGTGGTATCGCCCGGCTGCACAGCACTGTTTAGCACGGTGTTAATGGTTTTATCAATCACCCAGCCTTGGGTATGGTGGCCTGTACCCACCTGCAACTGACCCACCGGGTAAGCAGTACTAGGGGGTGTTTCTAAATTTAGGGTAACCACGGGCAGCACCGGCAATGCGGGGGCACCATAAGGCTGGGTAGGCGGCATTGGCGACGACAACGCCGGATTGGATTGCACCGTTAGCTGAGCATGGCAAAGGGGTGTGGTTGCCACCACTGTTACACCAGCCAACACAATAGCGTTAAGGCACCACCGTAATACGCACAAGCAAGTAAGCCGCAACATACAACGCCTTCATTAAAGAAATCTGTATTAGCTTAACCGGCTTAGCAGCAAAATAAAATAGTACGATTAAACCGTGGCTTGCCCGTACACGGTGCGCAAGGCCTGGCCGCGGTTAGCCACCCCTAGCTTTTTATACAACCGAGACGAATACACCTTAATGGTATTGGGGCTAAAATTTAGCATGTCGCTGACTTCTCTAATACTGTGGCCTTTGGCATAAGCTTCTAAAATGGAATGTTCTACAGCGGTAAGCTCTTCCAAGGTTCCATTGGCGGCCGTATTGGCAGAACGAACGGATTCCATTGTGCGGGCCTGGTTAAAATAAGCCATAATTTTGGCACCAATCGCCGGGTCAAACCATAGGCCGTTGTTAGCAACATGGCGAATAATACCGCCAATTTGGAGCAAAATATTTTTAGAGCAATACGCATGCACCCCTAACGACATCGCATCTTGAATGCTGGCATCATCTTCTGACGACGTAAGTACAATCGTTTTAACAAGCTTGTTTTTATTTTGGCAATATCGCACTAAATCTAAACCCTGAGACGAAATTAGGTTGAGATCGACGACCATGATATCCACATCCCCATTATCCAGAATGCTTTTACCTTCGTCCACGCTTTCTGCCTCACCAACCAAATTAATATTATCCAATTTTTCCAGCACTTTGCGCATGGCAAAACGAATTAAATTATGATCATCGGCAATCATCACATTAATCGGACGATCTAACAGTTCGCCGGTGCTATCGCTGGCTAAATTAGGCATTTCACTGGAAAAAGACGGAGGGTTGATGGCGGTCATTTAGGAATCTCTCAAACTCAATGTATGTTAAACTCTGGCAATAAAGGTATCGGCAAACCGATATGATTACTAAAGCCTAAAACATTAAATCTAGTATATTTGAAGCGTTTAGATCCCTCTATCCCCCTTACACAGTATGTTTTTCCATGATTATTTACAAAAACGCAATAATAGCCTCACTTCTATTAACATTAATACTATCATCTACTGCGATTGTAGAAGCGAGTCTACCGCCGGTTAGTATTACCGGAGGAACACCCAAGCAACCGGCCCAGCCACTACCCATGAAGGCCCGCTCAAAACTATCCCTAGAGATACTGGATACCAGTGTAACGAGTAAACGCCTAACGGTTAGCGATATTTTTACCAACCACAACCGCCCTGGCGTGGATTACCGCATTACCGCTACCATTGTGTATACCCACGGAAGAGGCCTTGCCCTTGGGCAGCAAGGCCAACCCCCAGCACAAAAAGGCACCCCACCACCCAGCAACCGGCACCGCTGCGTTAATATTAGCGTGGCGCCTAGGCAAACGTTATTGCTTCGTCACAGTGTACAAACCACCCGTACCCTTCAGGTGGCTTTAACCACCCGGCTAAATAACCAACCCCTGGCAGCAAGCAACAACATGGTGTGTGCCACCCACCCAGGCGCACAAGCCGCCCGCCATACACTCAGCATTACCGGCGATTTAAACGAAGCCAGCGCCACCACAGAACACCCCAGCGGCCAATACGCTGGCACCATTACTTTATCCGCCGTTGCCTTTTAAATGGGCGCCTCAGCATGGCGAAACAATTTATTCGGTTGCGCTTGTTTCGGTAGCAGGATTATCGGTTGCCAACGTTTCTTCCGCATTGTCCACGGCGGCACCATCCACCACAGGCGGGGCGACTAATTCTTCTTGGGCTAAGGCGGCAGTCGGGTCAGCAGCCTCTATCGTGGCCTTTGCCAGTGGCGACGCCGACAAGGAGAAAGGCACCACCTGTTCCAAAATATCACCCTGGTTATTTTTAAGCTTTAAGGAGATGGTGGCCACATAATCCCCCGGCGCCCAGTCCACGGTTTCCATGCTATTGGTGGGGGATTGATTTAGCGGCACCGATAACTTACGCGCCTGGCCTGGCAGCACCACAATATCTTTTAAATCCTGTAGCTTAACCTCGCTAATCGGCTGGAGTTGGCCGCCTTCTTTTTTAGAAATAACCACCGTGCCCAGCATGCGGGTGTGGCGCTTGCCATCGTTTTGTAAGGTCAGCTCTAATACGGTTTTGTTGTTTTCTGGGGCCACGCTTGCCGTTGTAATGGTTGGGTTAGAGTTGTCTGCATTTTTAAAGGCATACACCGCAATGCCGTAGCGCTGTTTAATTTCTACCGTGGCCCCATACCCGTTAGAAAGCGCCATCCGTTGCTGGGCGCTTTTTAAATTTTCAAAAAATAGCATGCCGCGGTATTCGCCATCTGGGGCGGTGGGGGGCAAACTAACGGCTAACCGCACCACTTGCACCTGCTCTGGCTGAAGCTCAAATTCTTTAGGGTTAAAGCGCACCCGCTTGCTAACGCCCCAGGTATCATCGGTGCCCACTAGGGTTAGGCCACCAAGCTCGTCCAAGTTCCAATCTTCTACATATGCCCGCAAACGGATGGGGGTTTCTTCTAAGTTGGTTACTTTAACCGATGACGTGGCCACACGGCGCTTGCCTTTAAAGTTAATTTCGACTCGCAAGGGGTCAATGGAATAATTGGCCTGGGCTACCGGCACACATAAGGAAGCAAGCAACACGGCGGTAACTGCAACAGCAGAACAAAAACGAGTAACGAAAGAAGACATAATAGGCTTACCTATATAATAAGTATGACGAATAAAAAGCGAGGGCGTTATTTCTGTTTTGAAACAAAGAGCCGCGATACGCCTGTTACCTAACAGGGTACAGGGCCTTGGCCTTTAACCACATCCACACACTGGTGGACTAAACCCGGATGATAGGCTCTATAATAGCAGGTTTTCTACCTTTCCTTAATGATGGTTATGTACCAATGGAACGCTTTAGTACCTTAAGGGTCACATCCGTAATATCCACAAAGTCGTCCATTTCAATGGGGATGTGGATGGGCGCCGGGGTAGAAAGTAACTTGTACCCTTCCTTATCCGACTGTTGCTTATCTAAAGATAATTCATAATCGCCTGGGGCAATGTCGGTTAAATCAAAGGCACCTGCCGTGCGGGCGTAGGTAAACTTAACCTCTTTACCGGTGGCCTTATTGGTTAGCACCACCACCACATCGGTAGCATCTACCGCTTGGCCGCTTGCCGTGTGCATTACCACGTTGCCGCTAATGTTGCCGGGGGTCACAATAATACCAAAGTTGGCGTGGGTTAGTTTGCCGCTATCAATTTTAGCAATAACCGTTTCTGTTGTAGGGGTAATGTTAATGGGCAGGTTATCAAAATCAAAGGCTAGGCGGTGCTTACCTTTATGAAGGTTCCGTAAGAAATACTGGCCTTTGTTATTAACGGCCACCGCATCTTTTCTATCCAACATTAATTGAATATTAGGTACAGGGGGCTCGCCATCATCTTGCTTACCATTGCGGTTTAAATCTAAAAAGACGTTGCCGTATAAAATACCGTTGCTTTGGTTGCGGCGGCCAATGGATTTTAACCGGTTGGCTGCAAACACAAAGGCATCCGTTAGGTTGACGTTAAATTGGTGGGCGGTGCGTTGGGTTTGGGTGCCACCACCAAAGGCGCCACCGGCACCACTGTTTAGGTTTTTGGTGTAGGAATACTGAAGCCCAATGTAGCGGCCTGTTTCAAACTCATAGTGGATACCGGTACCCATGGATAGTAAGGAGGAGTTACCACCGAAAGATTTTTGCACAAAGGGCGTAAAGCGCCATTTACCCCAGTGGAGATCCATTTGGCAGGTGCCCAACTTATTTTGCTGGGTGGCAATGGCCCCAAATTGCAATTGTTGGCGCTTGCCTACCAACACACGGGCGCGGGCATCCACCGTGTGGCGAATAATAGGGGCGTTAGGGTCGTTATTACCGCCCACACCATTAACACCGGATAGGAACCTACCCACAGGCGCAATATTACTACCATCCGCCGCCGACTGGCGGGTAATGCTGGTATTGCTAGAGCGGCGGTAGTTAAGAAAGGTTTGGAAACGTTTATGGAAACGATGGCTTACTTCTGCGGAAAAGCGGCTAAGTTTATATTGCCGTAAGGTATTTTCGCCCCGCAATATATCGCCACTTAACCGAAGATTTGTACGCCCCTTAAACCCATTTTTTTGGAGCGACCATTGCAAGCGTTTAACACCCACCGGGCCACCCAGTAAGGCCTTGCCCAAGTTAGTTTGTAAAACATCCAAGCCTGCATAGTACAACACGCCCCAGCGCTTACCGCTGGCTTCTATCCCAATGCCACGTCTATCCAGGTTAGTGCTCACATCCGACATGGTGGGGGTATAAAACTTGGGCCCGTAGTGGTACGCACGGGCACGAACAAAGGTTTGTCGCCCTTTGTAGGTTAAGGCCAGCTCACCGCCAGCATCCATGCCGCCCCCCAGTATGGAGAGTGATGATACGGCCGGGCGCAATTGGCTAACCCCTAAATTTCCGCGTACCTGCCACTTCGGCGATAATTGGTAACGCACATCCACCCCCACCGTGGAGCCACTGTTTAGGTTCGGGTCTCTACGGCGGCTAACATACCCAGTTAAATCTGGGCGCTGATTTAGCAACAACAAAGGGCTAAACGCGTTGGTGCGGGCTTCGCCCACAATAGTATCCGTAACAGCGGCAACCCCTACCGTTAGTTTATCCGTTAGGCCGCGGTAATACCGGGCACCCGCCAACCACTTGTTGGATTGGGGCATAAACAAAGGCTCTGGGTTTTCGGCGTCATCCAAGGTTAGGTTAGGTGGCCTAAACTGCGGGGTAACACGGCCCACCATGCCATTAAAGGTATGCTCGCCCTTAGGCAACACATTTTGATAGAGGGGATAAGTCTGCTCATATAAGGTGTGCTCCGTGCCCTGGCTATCAACCTGGGTAACGCGTATTTCGTTCACACGACCGTATGCCAGGGGTAAATTATCAAAGGTGGCGGTATAGCGTGGGGTATCGTCTTCCGTCGTATCCTCGTTTGGGGCAGTCGGCCCTTGCGGAGAATCCACTTTGCGCGGACGCTCTTGTTTACCAGGCAAGCCATTGACCCATAACTGCACCGGGTGCTTACCATTGTTAGCCGCCACGGTTATCACCGGTGGTTCATGGGTACTGACCCGAGGGGCCATGGCCCGTTTATCGCCCCAGTTTGCGCCCCACACACTCATGGAAGGCATCACCGTATCCGTGAGGCCAACGGTTTGTTCGCCCACCACCATGGGGTGGTTTAACACATCTTTACGGAGCTGCCATGGCAATCGCGTCATACCTGATTGGCCATCAATACGGCTAATGGTAGGGGTCACGTCGTATTCAATATCATGGACATGCCCATGAAAACCGGCTGTAACGTGCATGCCGTGGAATAACAGATCGGTGGTTTGTGTGCCACCGCCTAGGCCACCCACACCAGTACTGCCACCAACCGTCTCGTGGGTTTCTTTTACCGCGTTACCCGTAACGTTCAGCTCAATCACGTCCAGGGCCACATCATGGGTTTCTGGCAAGTGGGTTGCGGGGGTATCTTCGTCTAGCAGCCCATCATCATCATCGGTTTCTGACAGTTGAATAATCGCCTTTAGGGCCCGCTCGGTGCCCACGGCAATGGTATAGCTTTCCGTGTTTACCCCAATCGTAATATCCAGCAGTTGTTTTACAATACCGGCATCCAAAAATATTTCGTTTTCCATAAACAAACTACCCGGCACCCGGTAAATAGGGTTGGGTAAAGAATCAATCAACAACGAACCCTGGGTTATCCGCTGATTTGCAATATCAATCACAATAGGGTGGGCCTGGGTAATATCCGAGAGGGTTAGGGTGTTTAAGTGGGCAGGCTGATGGGTGGTAACTTCCAATTGCTCCGCCAGGTACTTTACCGGCAGAGAAACCGACCCATCCGGCCAGGCAATAAACTCCACATCCAAGGTTAGGGTATTGTTAATGCTTAGCGTGGCAATCTCAGGCTCAGCGTCATACACATAATTCGCCTTCGCTGCCGGTGGTGTTGCCGCCACGGCAGGCGCGTTCACTTCAGCAGCCACCTCAGCCTCATCAGGGGCAGCACCCTGCCCGTAACCAACAAGGGGGTGTGCCCAGCCCACCAACGCCAAGGCAATACCCAATACTAGGCAAACCTGTTGTTGTGGAAAAAAGCGGGAGGGCATTCATCTCTTCCTCGGTGGGGCCTCATACAAATAGTATCGGCAGCAGCAAAACCCTCTCCACCCTAGGGTTTACCTGTTTTTGGAAGAATATACCAGTATATAAAATATACTAAGGTATACGCGAAACTTTTATTTATTGTCTTTATTTTTATACCTAAATACACAAAATTGGTGTTTTTTAAGGATTTTTTAAATATACCCAAGTACACAACCCAAAAAAAAGGTATATATACCCATTCATTTATTATTCCGCAGGCCGATTATAGAATTATCCCAACCATCCTAAGAGATAATAAAGGGTACGGCTGGCTGGGTATTTAGTAACTGTGTATTACCTTATTGATTATTGGGAGATAATCCAGATGAAACTTAAGAACTTATTATCATTTAGCTTAGCAATTGTTGCGTGTGGTGTAATGTGTAGCGCCGCTCATGCGGGCTCCGTTGTAAACAACGGCCCAGGCAACCCAAGCTCTAGCAGTGATGTCACCCTGACTGCTCAAATCGACGAATTTGTAGAAGTATTTGTGGATGACAGCACCAGCGATTTACACGAAAACCTAACCAATGCCGATTTAACCTCTACTGTTGATGTGGCCGGTGATGACTACCAGATTGATGGTTACGTTTTCAAAAACAACCTAAGTGCTAACGTTCAATGCCAACTAAGCACCCTGCAACTACAGCTGGTTAATGGTAGTGATGATATTACCGTTAATTTAGCCGGCAGCATTGGGGGTACAGCTGTATCCACCAGTGCCTTTAGCCCTACCTTTACTGGCAACCAAGCCACTATTGATATGCAAGGCGATATTGATGAATCCACAGCAAGTGTAACGGATGCCCCTGGTACCTACAGTGGCAGCTTCACCATCACCGCTACTATCATCTAATACCCCCTATTATTATGTAAGGCTTTGACTCTCATGAGCTAATACCATCAAAGTCTAACGCTATTCATCCGGTCTCCGCTTCGGCGGTGGCCGGATGTTTTGTTATATACCGTTACATACTATCAACTTTAGTATACGTTTGCAGATTAACTTAAGTATATCTCCTCCTCTCTTAAGTTAATTACACGTATACTAATGTTATCCAATACTTCTTTTAAATTACGGAAACATCTACACAGGCTAAGCGGGCTATTGGTGGCATGCGCTGTCTTATCTCCCACAGTGTGTGCCCCCCTTTATGCCCTGGTACCTAGGGCCGCCAGGCAACAAGTGCAACTCAGTGCCGTTATCCCCAACCAGCTATTTAGCAATACCCTTGGCTTTGGCGAGCACAGCATTAGCCTAGTACCCCTAACGGGCCACCCTACCACACAGGCCTTGCAGTTTTCATTGGCCATTAACCCAACCGTCGTTCAGCCGCATACATTAATTTACACCGGTGCCCTATCCGCTTCTTCCACATTGGAAGACAAAGGGACACACTACGTTTTAAACCATGGCGATGCCACTTTCTCGCTACCTATCCACACCAAAAACAACACCTTACCGTCCGTCACCCTGGATACTATTTCGCTATAAATAGAGGCCCCATTGGGTTAAATAATAGTGGCCGTAATGGTAAAAGTACCACTATACAGGCCAGGGCTATGTTGATTAGTAATGGTGGTTTCATCCAGATCCCCACGGATACTAATGTTAGCCCTGTTATTAATAAAAGTGGGGAAGAACGGCGTGGTACTAATTTTAGTGCTACCAATGCGGCCCCGTAAACGCACATTAATCGTATCGCCATTATTCTCTAAGGGCACAATTACTTTATCTACCGTGCATTGCACTAAAGATGAACTACTATTGGAGAGAACAAAGCCTTTTATCTTGTAATCCTTTGCCACAGTATTATTTGTTTGGCCTATATTTTCCTGGGCTACATCGTGGTGAAGTTGGCTGGTGTTAGGGTTGACCCACACCATCACCATGGCAGGAATCGCCGCTTTAAGGGTAGCATTTTCGCTGGCGGAATTGCTACCCTGGCCTGCCAAAACGGTGCTTGGTACCCATGCCATTGCAAGTAGCAATACCAATGCAGAAACTAGGCAACGGCACCATTGACGGATGGCAACAGTATTAAAAAGGCTAGCGAGATCGATCATCCTATCCTCAAAAAAGTAGTATCAAACAATTCCTACTAATAGTATCGGGCCCTTCAGGCCGGTACTTTACCCCTACCACAAGAGTGTAGACACCCTGCTACGACGCATCACCAGGTTAGGTACACTTACAAGGCAAGGTAAGTCGGTAAGGTAACAATTATTCCAAGTGGGCTTCTAAAAACCACAGGCGCAAATCCACATCCCGCAGTACTTCTACAAACATATCTTCTGTGGCCGGGTCATCGTTATCGGCGGCCATCGTCGCGGATTCTTTTAATAGGGCACTATACGCCGCATACTGGCTGGCCAATTCATCAATCATGGCTGGTACGGCAAAAACATCATCCGGAAAAGCTGGCAACAAGGTATCTTCTACCGATTGGCGTACCATGGCTTTTGCAACACCACCCAAGGTATTGGCTCGCTCTGCAATGGTATCCAAGTGGTCGCGCAACTCGCCCGCCATCTCATCGAGTAATTCGTGCACGGCCACAAACTGCAGGCCGCGGATGTTCCAATGGCAATACTTTACCTGAGACACTAAATCTTGGCCGGTGGCTAGCATACAATTAAGGCGATTAATTAAGGTAACGCGATGCTCGCTGTTGTGTTGGATTCGGGTACGGAATGTTGGCTGGGTTGCAGTGGCGACCATGTGGCTCATCCTTTTCATTTTTAGGGAAACAAGTTCTACCCCCTTAGTATATCACTGTCGATGACGACTCCCTATAAGTTAGCTGGCTAGTACTACAAGCCCCCTCGCACCCCTGCCTAGCAAGCTTACCCAATGTCTCCGCCAAAAGGCGTATCCACATCAGGATTGCCTCATGTTACACTATTTAACTGTATACTTAACGCATGTGTGGGCCTATAGCTCAATGGTGGAGCAGGGGACTCATAATCCCTTGGTTGCTGGTTCGAATCCAGCTGGGCCCACCACATTGATACAGTTTTTCGGTCAGGCAGGAAATGAAGGACGATAAGAAATTATATATTATCCTCGGAAATGGTTTTACCATTGATTTCCTCAACCATATTGACCCTGATAATAAACTTGGAATTGATGTTCAAAACCTATTTAAATACGGAAGCGAAGTTACCTGGCCTCAATCCCAAGAGCAGGGCTTTTTATCCTATAAATATTGCCCAAACTTATGGAATCTAGGCGCCCGATCAAATCTTTCAACTGCTAAATCCTATAAAATCATTGAAAATATCTTAACCTGCATCAATGCAATTGCATCAATAAAGCCTTCTGGCCAAACAGACAATCAAGAGCCTAACCAAATATATAAAAATGCTTATTCAGAATTAGTCGAATATCTAAGGCAATTATTTGTTAATTACAATTCAAAAGTTTCAGATACTTCATTTAAGACAAAGATAACTGATTGGCCTTGGTATAAATTCTTTAAAAAAACAAAAATGAACAATAAATACTCAAAAATTTACATTACAACTTACAATTATGATATCTTCCTTGAGAAAGTTCTCGACCTTATGGACTTTTCTTACTCTTTATCCGGAATAGAGGATGCTCGAGGGAAAAAAATAAATATTTTCAAGCCTCATGGCTCAATTAGCTTTAATCACAAAATAGAGGTTCTGCCAGGGGCTTTTAGTATTAGTTATGAAGACAACTGGTGGGTTGACCTAGAGCCAGAAGACATTATAGTCAGAACAGAAAACCTTGAAAAACCCAGTCTAAAGAGCGCATTAATTCCGCCTGCAGGTGAGTCTAAAAGGATAAAGGCTCCATGGGCATCAGGTATCAGAAAAAACGCCATTCGTTGTGCTAAAAACCTGACAAAAACAGATGATGTCATTATTTGTGGATTATCATATTGGCACGTTGACCGAAATGAAATAGATGAAATACTTACAAACTTTGATGCTGGAGTTAATGTGAAAATGTACAACCCGAGCAAAAACATTGACGCATTCAACGCAGTACTTTCTAGTATTTTTAGAAACTATATACACTATACAAATCCAAATAGCCTTGAGGATCATGTGTAATGAGTAAAAAAATATTTAGAGATACAACATGGGTAAACATTTCAGCCTTTTATGAAAACTATTTACTTGAAAAATATGATATGTCCCCCCCATACCAGCGCCAAAGTATTTGGACCGATGAAGAGCAGTCATTTTTTATTGACAGTATTTTAAAAAATTTCCCCATCCCTCCAATTTTTCTTAACGAATCTATCGATGTTGAAACCGGCAAAACAAAATTCTCTGTTGTAGACGGCAAACAAAGATTAACATCTATAATCCGATTTATAGATAACGAAATACCCGTAGCATCTGATGCGGAAGATTCTTTTGAAGATATGGGGCTTACTGGAAAATATTTTAGAGACCTCGATGCTCCTAAACTACAGGATTATAAATTGAGATTTTGGAAATACAAAATCCCGGTTGAAATGATTGATTTACAATCATCTGCCAAAGAAGGGACACCTAGCTCTATCGTAAATCATATTTTCGACCGCCTTAATAGGAATGTTAAATCACTAACGCACCAAGAACTAAGAAAAGCTGTTTATCACAAGTCTGAACTCCACAAATTAGCGTTAAAATGTTGTACTCTTAATTTCTGGAAAAAAAGATTCGAAGAATCCCGAATTGATGAGCGAAGAATGAAACACATAGAATTTATTTCTGAAATCTTGTTTTCTTTAATAGAGAACAAGATGATTAATGGCACACCAAAAAACATTGACGCTCTTTATAAGAAATATTCTGAAAATAATGACTTGAACTGGAAATTTATAGGAAATAGCTTTAGAAAAATAACAAAATACATGGAAGACTTGAATCTTCCTTACAAAAAATTAAAAATCAATAGTTCTTCAAACTACTATAGCTTATTTTTCTTAAGCAAAAAATGTATAGATTCTAACACCCCCTCTCAAGAAACCAGGAAAAAGCTGCTATCTTTTTTCAAATCAAAAAAGGATAGTAAAGTTTCAAACATCACAGAGGTTCAATCCTACATCGAGTCACTGAGCTATAGAACGAAAAGTGATGAACAAAGAAAACGAAGAATGGCTGCTCTTGTCTCTTACTGCATAGACTAAAAAAAATCTTCAGACTATGAGGTCCATTGGCAAATCGGAAATATCTCTTAAACGCTTACCTTCGATCATCGTACTCAACATTGCTTGTGCGTCTTCTAACCCTTCCTCGCAGCAAGTTGCTAAAAGTTCATTTAACGCAAAATGGTACACACAATCTATATCCCCCGTACCTAGTGCTAACGAAGCAATTCTATTTGGAGTAGGCTCCGCCGTTACCACCATAATATGTGGCAGCTTACCCTTTCTATTTCTTACTAAATTCAGTCCTTCTGACCTTGAATTTTGCGCTCTATCGCTTCGGATTGTCCATTTGCAAGAAACGCTTGCATGTAAGATTGGGAGAGAGCTATTTACACGTCTAATGCCTGTTAATCGAGCTATTTTTTCGTCAACAATATTTTGCAGGGCATTTATTACACTGTCCTTTTCAGGAGCCCTAGAAATCGTAATATCTGGAGTTATTGCATAGTCGCTTCCCAAAGCAGCTGCTAATTGAGGGTTTTCCCTAGCTGCTTTATCTAGCTCTAGCAGATGTGAGTATTGTTCATACTCTGCAATTGCTAATCGTTGCCTTCCTCCTGTACATTTTATCTCCCATTGACCTGGACGCATATGAAGCAGCTTTAAAAAAATAGACTCTATATAATCAGCGCATATTTTCTCAAATTCATTACCTGATTTTTGCCCCGCTAATCTCTCACTTATATTCTTACACCCAAGTTTTTTAGCTATACCTTTTGAAAGTTTGATACTAAGCCTATTATTCTTATCAGCATTGCTAGGCACTCCTGAATGATCAATTGTCAAAACAGAATTAAGCAATGATTCATAAAAGTTTTGGCGAGCAATAGAAATAATGGATTGCATCATACAGCCATCATAAGCTTCTTACTACACAAAAGTGCTCCCATAATAGATTTGCCGACCGCTTGTGCTACCGGAGGAGGAAATGCATTACCTACCTGCCGGTAAGAATGGGTTTTTTTACCGTAAAACTCCCATTCATCTGGAAACCCTTGCAATTTCGCAACCATACGGACAGTTAGATATGGCATACCTTCAAAATCATGTGGTGGTGGGTCATATGCAATCAATTTCCCATTCACACCCAGCTTTTCCCAAGCTTTCTTTGATCTAGTAGGCCCTAAATCCGGCCCGCCATGTTTTTTTGAACCCCCCACTATAGTAGGTGCAATATTATTTGCCATCTCTCGCCAATCTTTGGCATTTTTCCATCCATTTTCAGCCATCAAATCGTACAGAACAGAGCCAACTGTTCTGTTTTTTTTCTTATCTGGCTCTGGCCAAGAAAAATTATGGGCTATTTCACTCTTCAGTGCTACAAAAACCACTCTAGGTCGTAATTGCGGAACACCATAATCAGAAGAATTAAGTAATTTCCAATAAACTTTATATCCCATTTTAATTACATTTTTAGAGAATTCCTCTCTAAAACCAAGAAAAACGGGGTCTAACATACCTCTCACATTTTCTATAAGAATAGCTCTAGGTCGACATTCATCAATAAGGCGTATTGCTTCAGGGAACAGGTTTCTTTCATCATTGCTACCAAGCTGCTTACCGGCCTTTGAAAATGGTGGGCATGGCAACCCACCCGCAAGTAAATCAACACCTTCATACGAAGAAAAGCTGAATTCTTTAACATCTCTCTCAATCACATTCCAATTAGGTCGATTTAACCTCAAAGTATTACAAGCATGAGGATCATTCTCCACAAGCGCTAAATGCTCAAAACCTGCTTGCTCCAAACCTAAAGCTTGGCCCCCAGCACCTGCACAAATTTCAAGAGAAAATACAGGCATAACTAAACCTATTTATTAAAAGTTCACAATATATAGATTGTAAACCAATACTATACAAAACTTCCATTGCTACAAAGATAGTTTAATATTTCGCAGCTTATCGATACATAGTATCTCTTAATTTAATTATCTAAAATATGATTCCACGGTAATATTGGTATGTACCCAATTCAGGGCTACCGAGGCATTGAGGCCTCGTTCGTAGTGATCAGCATCGACCATAACAGATGCCCTTCTACCAGTCAGACAAGGCACCGGATAGAAATTGAAAAGTCTGTTTACCAGGTAGTAAAAGCCACTGGCTTAGACCGATATGAAGTCACCCGTCACACTGCTATTACTCACTTAATGCAAGCAGGCGTTGACCTCCCAACCGTCCAGCGCTTCAACGGTCACCGGAGTATTTCATAGTTTTTTACCATAGTCACCGATCTAAAGACTATTTACGCCAATCCCTTGACCGCCTGGATAATCGGCTAAAAGCCCAATGAGATAATACCGTTTAAAAAGGCGTGTATTACTTCTGCTTGGATTTTCTTGTGCGACATTGCTTTTTGGCTTCCTTGTAGACACTAAACCAATTCAAATCAGGATAGCGAGCATCAACGAGGTGAATTGTTTCCTAGTTTAATCTAGCTAGTTTGGAATCCAATAACAGTAACGTTAATCGTTGGATAAAAGTCTCCATTGTACATGCAGTATCGTTTAATAAAGCCTGAACCAAACGATCGACCAATGGAAGAGTATCGCTAACACTGATATCCCAACCCCATACACTTTATCCTAGCATGGGTTAAATCATCGGCTCTTCAAAAACCCGAATATTAAGCCATCCATGAAGGCACTTATGCCAAAGGCATCGAAACAAACCAAGTTTCTTGGCAAAGTCTGACTGGGAAAGTCCTGGGGTCATTCGAGCAGATTTAAATTGGTTGTAAATAAAGCTCATAACAATATTTACACCTTATTAGTTATAAATAGAAATACATATAACTAGATAGATATATTATTTAGCGTAGTGTTTTTCTATACTTAGTCTATCGTCGGAAGTCGTCTCTGATAATACCCATTAGCTAATTAAACGTTTATCTTTCAAGAAAATATTTAGACGATTATAGCAACTGCTCAATCTACAAATAAAAAAGAAAAGCAATTCCAAAGAGCCTGTCAAATTACTTCGTCTACTGTTAAGGCAGGTCACTTTTTGTAAAGTTAATAATTAGGCGCTTTTCTACAAAGAAAATAAACAGCCTAACATTATTCTTATAATTTATATATTTACAGTGTAAAATGCGGAATTTTTGAAAAACACAGAACTATATAGTATATATTTTTTTGTTATGTAGTATATTATTTTGTATGGATTTATTGGACCACTCATTACTACAAGCACTAACACGCGATGGCCGAGTATCAAACAAACAACTGGCCAAAGATGTTGGGCTATCCGAGTCAGCAACGCTAGCTCGGGTTAAACGCTTGGAAGACAAGCAAATTATTAATGGGTATACCGCCACTATTAACCCAGAAAAAGTAGGCCGAAGCTTGCAAGTCTTTATGGCCATTTCTTTAAGCAACCAAGAATCCAAAAGAGTGCAAGACATTACTGAAACATTAGCAGGGTTTGATGAAACCTTATCGCTAGTACAGCTACTAGGACGGTATGACTTCATCGCTCATATCGCTGTCAAAGATGTTGAAGCCCTCCGATATTTTATCAATACAAAACTTATCCCCCTAGACGGAATTGAACATATGGAATCGTTTACTGTCCTCGAAACCGTAAAACATTCCAACGCCCCTTTACCCTTAGGTGGGCATACATCATAACGAAAACTCAAGGCCTATCGGGCCACCATTTTTTATAACCAGCAAGAAGTAGTGGAACATGATATTTCTAACAAAACCATTCTTAAGAATGGTTCACTTTATGATGCCTGTATCGGTAACCTATAATGATTAATACGGGCTACCAATCAGCTATAACACCAGCACCTTATTCTCAACCATTACGCTTTGGCCGAGGAGCAGCAAAAACAATGGGAGAATTTTTCCGTACAGAAAAAGGAAAGGGTATTATTTATGACCTTCTAGGGTTTGGTGTTACTAGAACAATAATGGATCTGTTTCGGCTTAAATTTATGAATAAAAAAAGCCTAGTTGACACAAAAGAAAAAACCAATACGCCTTTGGCCAGAGAACGTGCTATCCGAGAGCTTGCACACCAATTTAATGCCTCTTTTGCTGCAGGATTAACTTTTCTAGCTGCCTTATGGGCGGCTAACAAACTTCAGCTTCAAAAGCATATGGCCAAAGATTTTCTAAGTTATGAAACACTAATATTATTCCGTAAGCACCTAAAGCCATCCTCATCGAAAGCACAATTTTTAAAAGAACTCTCTCAAAAAATTGCTTTAGATTACAGCCAAACCAAACACGCCTCCCATATTCAAAATATTTTAAATTCTGGTACCCAGGTAAAGGCATTAAAAGGCGAAGCTACTCAAAAAATATTTAACAAGTTAGGAAAAGAGCTTGTAAATATTGTGGCGCCCAAACAAAGTGATTTTAGCTTAACTCTCAATTTAAAGTCACTTGGGAGTCATGAATTCAATGCGCCAACATTGATTAAAGATATTGCTTATCTAAATAATAAAATAGGTAAACAACCATGGAGAAAAAACGCATTTAAATTAATCAAGCAAACACAACGAGTAAACCGCTGGTTTACCCTACCTGCTATTGGGGTTGCCGCTCTATTAACCGCAGCTGTTCCTTTCTATAATAAGTACATTACAAAGAAAAAAGATAATTTATCTAAGTACCCTGGCCAACTGGGGCTGCGCGCTCGTAAAGACCTTTCTGTAAATGAAGGAACAAGAGAACAGCCATGGTGGGTAAAAACATTCCCCTATATCCATAAAACGTTATCCAAAGGTAATGCCTGGCCTCTTTTATTATCATTACCCGCCTTGCCTTTTGCCATTGGTGTATTCGATAGTGCCGCTGTGTTTCGAGGCAACTGGACCAAGATCGCAATGAACCCCCTCAAGAAAGGGCATTACGCTCGCCTGCTTCAGTTTAGTAAGTTATTTCCATACATTACCCTAAGGCAAATCGGCTTACTATCTGCCATTGTTAATGTGATGCGCCACCTAACATCTCGCGATAAAATTGAGTTTAGAGAACGTGTAATTGATGCACAAGGCGGCATTATTACTTGGTTTGCTTTGGTACCATGGATTGAGCGTGGATATACACGCATGTTACACAACAAGCACCCTGAACTTCACCTCTTAAAAAAGTCTGGTGATAGACTCTTATCACGCTCCTCTGAAGAATTAACCACTTTCTTCCCAAAAGTAGCTAATAAAGCCCTATCCAAAACAAAAAATATTGGCTTAACATCTCTTGGTTTAATGATCCTTTTAGTGGGTTTATTTGAACCCTGGATAGCTGCTAAGTGGACTGAAAATCAGATCAATTCTGAAAAAAACAAAGCCCTTGAAAATAAAACAAAAAAGCTTTTAGCCAAACTACAACAACACGAATAAGCCTTCCTCCACAAAAGGAGAACTTTTTCTCCTGACGTCCCATATCAACACGCTACTAACCCACAACATTGTAAGCCAGGTACATACAGTAAAGGTGTGTTTAACTTAATCATTAAAGACCTACTACAGTTGCCTCACATAGAATTCATAACCCTACCTTTAATGTAAGGATAACATCCCCTATTTCTAACAAATATTCATTTATTGGGGAATGCCCTAAGAACTAAGCTTAAGCTGACTGATGTTACATAAAAACCTAAATTGCAGTATGATTAAAAACGGGTTTTAACTTGCTATTCTGTAGATTTTTGCCGTTGTTGTCAGCATTGAACAAACGGTAGATTTTAGGTAAGTTTCTACTTCTAACGCGCTGCGATAGGCACGTTAGAGGCCCTGGACTTAACCAATACGCATTTACCAAAGTGACGCAATAATGTTTGATTTTTACCCCTTACTTATTCCCATAGCGCCACTATTGGCCGCTTTATTTACAGCGCTCCCTCAACGCTGTATTGGCGACAAAAACTATGCCGTTGGGTGGTGGATCATTGCCAGTGGCTTTATCGCGTCGTTACTGGTGTTGTGGCAAGTTATTCAAAATCCAGCACCTATCCAGTTACCACTTTTCGCCTCACCTTTGGGCGTTCTGCCTCCTGTAGCCCTCTCCATTGACCGATTATCTGCCGTCATGATGGTGGTTATTTCCGGGTTTGGCACCTTACTTTACCGCTATTCCACCCGCTACCTACAACAAGATAGTGGGCAAGGTCGGTACCAGACGCTGCTAGCACTAGCCGTATCCTCCTTGCTCTTTATGGTATCCAGTGCAGATTTAGTCACGTTGTTTATTTGCTGGCAATTATTAAGCTGGTTCCTTTGCTTACTTTCGCACAATTTTGCACACCTCCCCACGGCACAAAGCTCTTTCCGCACCTTTGTTATGCTACGCGCTGGCGACTTGGCCTTTCTTGCGGGCATTGTGTTGGCTTACCACCTGTATGGCACCGTTCAATTCCCACAATTGTTTGAACTGGCTGCCATTGACCAAACACGCTTTGCCCTGCTCGGCACTGGCCTGGAAATAACCGGAGCCACCGCCGTCACCCTCCTCATTTTTATTGGCGCCATGAGCAAATCAGCGCAATTCCCTCTCCATATGTGGTTACCGGATTCCCTCTATGCACCAACCCCTATCCACGCCTTACTCCATGCAGGCATTATTAATGCAGGCGGGTTTTTGCTCACCCGGCTAGCACCACTCGTCATTCTTAGCCCAACCACCCTGCATGTGGTACTGGCTATTGGTTTTATCACCGCCATCCTAGGCACCAGCATGATGCTGGTACAAAACGATATTAAAAAGACCTTGGGTTACTCTACTATTGGGCAAATGGGCTACATGATTATGGAATGCGGGCTGGGCGCCTTTTCGCTGGCCGTGTTCCACCTTATTGCCCACGGTTTGTTTAAGGCTGATATCTTTCTTAATTGCGGCAAAGGCATCCACGAAGCCCGATTAAGCCCTGCCAAACCACCCACCGCCTCCACCAGCCCATCCGGGCAAGGGGCTGGGGAATTAATCACCACCTTATTCTTATCCTTCCTAGTGCCCTTTGCCATTGTCGTCGGCGTCCACTACTTACTTGGTATTTCATTTTTAAAGCACCAAGGCTTACTCATCCTCCTCCTCTTTAGTTGGGTAACGGCATCCCAGGCCATGCTCACCCTCTTCCGCTTAAACAAAACCCTATTAACCAAAATAGGCATGCTGGTAACCATTGGGCTGGTGGCCACCGGGTACTTTTTTGCCGCCGAGCAGTTCACCCACTTCCTCCACCCCACCCCAGGGGTTGCTGAAGCCTACTTACAAGCAGCGGCGCTACCTTACCCATTATTTATAGCGCTAAGTGCCTTGCTTGTCGTGGCTATTAGCGCAGGTTGGTTGTTCTCTATAGGCCAACAAAACAATAGCGGTCAAGCATCCTGCTGTGGCGAATTTAAAACAAAGGCGTACTTGTTTTTTATAAACCGCCTGTATATGGACGGCCTAGCCCTACGCATACTCAACACCCTTAAGCAGATTGGCCGAACGGTTGATCAATCCTTATTCATGTTTATCAGTGTCGCTGGGCTCGCCCTTGTCCTTGCCATTAGCAACACAACGGGGCTAACCGTTAATCCCCTAAAAACCATTCTTACTGTACTGCCCGCAGCATTATTGGTGCCTCTATTCCCTTTCCATGGTATGTATGTAGCCGCTTTAACCCGCGCCCCACGGGTATGGGGCACCGTGCTAAGCCTATTACCTGTGGCTGGGGTGTATTCCATAACGTGGCTACTACCCAGTATCCCCAAGGCGTTGTTACCCGCCATTAGCATATTGGCTGCCACAGGCGCCCTATGGGGCTCGGTTAAGGCCTTGGCTCAAATCCGCGTGGAACGCCTACTGACTTATGGTGGCTTGGCCTTATACTCCATTTTTTGGTGGCATGTGGCCAACGTAGGGCTAGTGACCCCTCCGGCATTGTTGTACGCCTGGACCGTTACACTGGTTTGGTGCGGATTATTTTTCGCCTGGGATCGGGTTCGCCTGCGCCACGGAGAATTAGACTTAAACCAAATTGGCGGTCTCTTTCAGCCTATGCCACGCTTTGCCACTTGCCTAGGCTTGCTTATTATGGCTGCCTTAGGGCTACCGCCCTTTGGCCTATTCTTTGGTTACCTCGGCCTACTGCTTAGCCCTACAACCGGCATGTCTTTTGGATTGGCCATTGTTATTGCCACTTGGTTTATAGCCTGCTGGTATTTGTTCAAACTCATGCAACGGCTTCTCTTTGGGCCCCACCGTACAGAACTTCGTTATGACGATATTCGCCCGGCGGAAGTTATCGTATTTGTACTCATCCTATTATTACTCGTTATCCCCGTCAGCATTCCACAGGGTTGGTTAGGCACGGCCACCACCACCACCGTGACTTGGAATACGGAGGCAATGCCATGAACGCCCTAAATACACCACCCCTAAAAGAATTGGTACACAGTGCCAGTAAGGCGATTGCTCACTACTGGCCCATGACCACCTTTGTTCACCACAACCCCATCCGCAGCCTGGAAACGCTCCCCTTCCACGATGCTGTGCGCGTGGCGAACCGTTTGATTGGTGGCCGTGGTTATTTGCCCAACACTATGTACCGAAAGCTCGTGGCCTCTGGGCGTATTGAGACTCAGCACCTTGATGCCGCGCTCCGCACCATTGCCAGTGATAAAGAAATAACCATTGGCAGCCAAAACATTCGCCATATCGACGTCCTTCGCGCCCATCTGTTGCAAGGGATTACGCCACCGCCCAACGAGACGATTTTTGCATTTGTTGACCACCAGCCTAACAACACTGCAATACGCGCATTAGCCAAAAAGCTAAGCAACGTGGCAACACCTACCCAGGCAACCCATACCATTGGCCAGGGTATGACGCTAGCCACATGGTGCGATAACACATTAGCCACCCAGCTCAACTGGCAAATAGACCGCGAAGTGATTAAATGGTGCGAATCCTTTTTGGACGAAGGCCACGCCACCTGGCCTATGCCAGGCAGAGAACAAGGCTTTTATCAGGCATGGAAAGCCCTGGCCTCTAAAGAGTGGTCTCCATGCGGCATCACCAACAGCGCTAAAAAAATCCACGCGCTACCCACATCACCCGAAGAAGCCTTACACGAACACCTTGATGCCCTTGCTATACCACCCGAGCTTCAACAAGACTACCTGTCTCTCCAGCTAACGGCATTATATGGCTGGGCCAGTTTTATTAACTGGCGCTCGGAGCACGACGACTACCCGTGGCAAGTGGCCTACCCTATTGATTTGGTTCAGTATCTAGCTGTACGGCTTTTTTATGAACGAGAACTCGTTGAGCAAACATGCCAAACTCAGCTAAACCTTCCTGGGAATTACAACACTATTGTGGCGCACCACAACAACCAAACAGAAGACTCGCCTAACGCTCTAGAAAGTACCCACCTTGGGGCCGCCTGGCAACTCACCCAACTTACCGAGGCCATTAATCTGCCTCAAAAAGATATTGAAGCCACCTCAACAGATACGTTGCAACAATTATTAGATTGGTTAAATAATTTTCCTGAAGCTGACCACGGGCCTGTATGGCTTGATGCCTACGAGAGCGGTTACAACAACACCCTTATCAAAAAACTCAAAACAAGCGCCTTTAAGGCTGATGTTGACTCCCCCAGTACCAACCGGCCCTCAGCCCAACTTATGTTTTGCATCGATGTTCGGTCAGAACCCTTTCGGCGAAACCTTGAAAGCGTTGGCCCCTACGAGACCATTGGTTTTGCAGGGTTTTTTGGCCTTGCCATACGCAGCCGTGCCCAAGGCCAACACCACGAAACGGATCAGTGCCCTGCCATTGTGGCGCCCAAATACACCGTCCACGAAGTGGTGCGAGAAGGCCAAAACGAGCAGTATGCCGATTACACCGCCCACCAAAAATTCACCCACATGCTCCATAGCATACTGTACGGATTAAAAAGCCACGTACTAACGCCTTATATTTTAGTAGAAGCCTTAGGGTGGTTCTTTGGAATTCAGTTAGTAGAGCGCACCTTCTTCCCCGGTGTTTACCGAAAATGGAGAAATACCTTTAAAAAGGCAACTGTACCAACAATCAGCACCCAAATAACCGCCGATGCGGATAATACCGGCCTAGGACTCCCTGAAGATGACCAAAGTGCCAGCATCGAAACCGCCCTTCGCACAATAGGCCTAACCACAAACTTTGGTCGCCTAGTAATTGTAGCAGGGCACACCAGCATGTCGGATAATAACCCATATGAGGCTGCGCTAAACTGTGGGGCCTGTGGCGGTAATTCCGGCGAGCCCAATGCGCGGCTGTTTGCTGCCTTAGCCAACAAACCCACAGTGCGTGAGCACCTCGCTAACAATGGTATTACCATCCCTGATGACACCTACTTTATTGGCGCCGTGCATAACACCACTACTGATGCCTTAGACTTATATGACCTAGAAGACCTGCCTGCGACCCACAAAGAGGATGTAACCCAACTAAAAGTAGATTTGAAGAAAGCCGCAGAAAAAAACAACTTGGAACGATGCTACCAACTGCCGGGCGCCGGTCATCATCTATCCCCCGCCAGCGCCGTACAAGAAATATGCCGCCGTTCCGCTGACTGGAGTGAAACCCGCCCAGAATGGGGGCTATCTGGTAATGCCTCCTTTATTATTGGCAACCGAAAACTGACCCAAGCACTAAACCTGGAAGGCCGAGCATTCCTCAATTCCCACGATTACAAGCAAGACCCTACCGGCGCTTTACTGGAAGGTATCTTAATGGGGCCTACAGTTGTTGGCCAGTGGATTAATGCCGAGCATTATTTTTCTGCAACCGACCCTGAGGTGTATGGTAGTGGCAGCAAAATTTACCACAATGTGGTAGGGCGTGTTGGCATTATGTCTGGTCCCCAAAGCGATTTACGCACAGGGTTAGCGTGGCAATCGGTGGCTAGTGGCGACTTAACCTATCACGAGCCTGTGCGATTACTGGTGGTGGTAGAAGCACCACAACAACGCATCCAAGATATTATTGACCGGCAGCCTGCCCTAAAGCAGCTTTGCGATAACGAGTGGATACACCTAGTAGCGATTAACCATGAACATGATGAAAAATTCTATCACTACAGCGCTACAGAAGGCTGGGTAAGCATTAATTCAATCACTGTTACTGAAAGCTAAGTCGCCTAGAATCTCACGGCTTAACTGGCCATATCCGCTAAATCTTGGTAGGTTTTCAGGCCATCTGAAGACACAAAATTAACATTTTCTACCGTATTGGTAATGGTAAAGCTGTTGGTGCCATCACTAATGGTTAAGTTACCGCTATTATCCGTTACCGTAATGCTACTAAAATCAAACACGGTTTCTAGCGTATCCGTGCCCGCGCCACCATCAAAGGTGGTACCGTCTACATCATTAAACACGCGCACGACATCATTACCATTGCCACCATTCACCGTGTTGCCATCATCGCCTTGGGTAATGGCCACTACATCATTGCCATCGCCAGCATTAATGGTGGAGTTAGACGAGTTGAAGGTACCAATATTATCGTTATTGGCCGTTAAGTTAATCGTTGTGTTGTTATAGTTTTGGTAGGCTTGGTTTTGGCCCGCGCTACCATCCGCCATCGCATCCACAGCGGCAAAGGTATAGTTACCCGTATCACCAAAGCTAATGTTTTCAACATCATTATAAATACGAACAACCTGGCCATTAGTAGCATTATTCGTTAATTCAATAAAGCCACTGCCTGTTGAAATACTATAATCTGCTAAATCCCCTTCAAAATTAACGGTATCAGTATCCGCGCCACCGTGGATGTTCCCTTGGGCGTATTGCGACACATTAATCACGTCATCACCAGCATCACCATAGTAATTGGTGTTATGGCTACTATTTACCATCATGTAACCATCACCACGATGCTTGGCGACAAGGCCAATATCAATTCGGTCGTTGCCATCGCCCCCACGAATGGTAGACCCATTATTGCCGCCGTGGGATGTAATAATATCATCACCCGCACCGCCATCTACATCAGCGTTCCAGCCGCCAACATCAATATAATCCGTACCACTGCTGCCGGTTGGACTTTGGCCATTTCTGGATTCTAAAATAGCATCGTTACCATTAACCGCCGTGGCTAAGGCAGAAAATGAGCTACCACCATCGTTAAAATTAATGGTTTCCACATCTTCATGAATATAGGTAAAGCCGCCATTGGTTTTATCAAACACCTTAATGGCATTGGTGCCGTTACCATTCGTCACGTACTCAATAGCATAATCGGCTTGGTCACCGGTAAAGTTAACGGTATCGGTGCCGCCATCCCCATAAACATAATTAACACCGCCACCTGCAATATTGTAAGTATCGTTACCATCGCCACCATTGGCCGTTAGCTCCGTACCATCCATGTTAAAGGTATCATTACCACCTTCACCATAGGCATAGTTTCGGGTACCGTCCATATTAAAGGTATCATTACCATCGCCGGTGTATACTTTTTGATGAAAAGCATCATCCGTAAAGGTTACGGTATCGTCACCCGCAGTACCAGTATGGTTACCTGTGGTAAATGAACCACTTCTCGACAATTCTCGATCATCAATCACCATACCTTGGCCGCCACCACCGCCACCTTGTGCGTTGCTCAACACATCGGCATAGGTTTGGGTGCCATCGTCAAACGTAATATTTTCAACATCGCTAGCCACCGTCACTACATCGTTACCACCACTGCTTAGGGTAAGGGTACCATTGCCATTATCGGTTACCGTGTAGCTTGCTTCGTTGCCTGTTAGCGTTAGTGTATCGGTGCCATCGCCACCCGTTACCGTATTATCAACACCCGCCGTCGCTGAGATCGATACCGCATCATCACCGACGCCACCATTTACCGTGGTTTGGGTTGCGCCATCCGTTAGTGTAATCGTATCGTTACCGGCATCCCCATTAATGGTGTTGCCCGTACTATTATTATTTACCGTAACAATATCATTCCCATCTAACGCATTAATGGTATTACTATCACCACTAATCGTAGCGGTATCCACATTATTGGTAAACGTAATCGTTTCGTTGCTATCCGTCACTGTGCCCGTAGCACCTGTGGAACCAACGGTTGTATTATAGCTTTTGGTACCGTCCCCAAAGGAAATGTTTTCAACATCATTTTGGACCGTCACCGTGGTGCCGCCACTGGTGGTTAGGGTCATGGTGTTATCAACATTAACCGCCACCGTATAGTCTGATTGGGCGCCTTCTAGTGTTAAAGTATCCGTTCCGTCGCCACCAGAAACACGAGTGCCCGTAACGGTGGAATCTAGCGCAATAGCGTCATCGCCACTGCCGGCATAGACTTTACCATCGTTGGAAAAATTGGATAGAGAAATACTATCATTCCCCGTACCCGAACTTACAAAGCTATTACTGCTATTGGATACATTAATAATATCGTGGCCTTGATGAGAAATAAGCTTGGTATCTGCTGCATTAGAAGCATTAATAATATCGTTGCCTGCCCCGCCTAAAGCCACTTCGCCTTTTACGGAAACCGTCAGTTTATCATCGCCACGGCCAACATAACTTTGGCTGCCTACCGTTAATTCGCCATTAGCCGATTGTAATATTGAGCTACCTAAATTACGGTATTTTTTGGCTTGACCTTTATATTTTTCGGTTAAAGAGCTACGTTGAGACAACTTATCTAAGCGGTCTTTACTGCCTTGGCTTTTATTTTTAGAGCTATTGCCCCCTGTATTTGCAGAGGCACTTAAGTTTTCAGCGCGAACGGCTTGGCTAAGACTACCCACACTGACAGTACGGCCTAAAAACCCACCATAAGACACTAAATTGCTATAAGATAAAGACGTCAACATAATAAAATTTGCCCAATATTAAATACTATCCCTATTACTTATTTAATCGATTAATTCCCCATTAAAATTAGGGTTTGTAAAGATATGCAACTGTTCTAAAACCGCTTACAGGGCCTACTTATTGTAGCTGCTGTTACTAATATTGACGGATAACATGGATTTGGATAGGCAGTATCTTTTCGGCAGTGTAGCCGGTATTATAATCCGCTACTATTTAAATGCCTTAATACGCTTAAATGATACTTACTTAATACTGTGGCCCTAAATTATGATAACAACAACCCTAAAGCGCGAATGGTTCGGTAACATTCGCAACGACATACTTGCTGGCATGGTAGTGGCCTTAGCCCTCATCCCAGAAGCCATTGCTTTTTCCATTATCGCTGGCGTAGACCCAAAAGTGGGATTGTATGCCTCCTTTTGCATTGCCGCCGTAACCGCCTTTATGGGTGGGCGCCCCGGCATGATTTCTGCTGCTACTGGGGCGATGGCCCTGGTAATGGTAACCCTGGTAAAGCAGCACGGCTTAGATTATCTACTGGCCACCACCTTGCTTACCGGGTTATTCCAAATCATGGCTGGCTTTTTTAAACTCGGTGGGCTTATCCGATTTGTGTCTCGTTCCGTAATGACGGGCTTTGTCAACGCCCTGGCCATCCTTATCTTTATGGCGCAATTACCCGAACTCTCTGGGGTGAACAACGCCGTATACATTATGGTTGCCATAGGCCTAGGGATTATTTACCTCTTTCCACGGATAACCAAAGGTATTCCATCGCCATTGGTGTGCATTATTGTGCTCACCGCCATCAGCATCGGGCTAGGGCTAGACATTCGCACGGTTGGCGATATGGGCGAATTACCCTCTACATTGCCGCTATTTTTAATTCCCAACATCCCTTGGACGCTAGAAACCCTCTATATTATTGCGCCGTATGCACTCACCTTAGCCACCGTGGGGCTGTTAGAATCCTTAATGACGGCCAGCATTATTGATGATTTAACCGATACCCCAAGCCACAAAAACAAAGAGTGCTACGGCCAGGGCCTAGCCAACATTGCAGCCGGTTTTTTAGGCGGTATGGCTGGTTGCGCCATGATTGGCCAATCCGTAATTAACGTTAAATCTGGCGGGCGAGGCAGGCTTTCTACCTTGTTTGCCGGGGTGTTTTTATTATTCCTAATTGTGGCGCTTAACGATTGGGTAAAGCAAATCCCTATGGCAGCCCTTGTCTCTGTCATGATTATGGTATCCATTGGCACCTTTAACTGGATGTCTATTAAAAATATGGCCGTGTACCCCAAAAGCTCTAGCTTTGTCATGCTCTCTACAGTAATAGTGGTGGTAATGACCCACGATTTAGCCAAAGGGGTTTTTGTGGGCGTCCTGATGAGTGCCCTGTTTTTTGCCCGCAAAGTTTCCCGCTTTCTCTCCTTTCATTCCACATTAAACGAGGCTAAAACCAGTCGCTCGTATACAGTTTACGGCCAGGTGTTTTTTGCATCTGCCAATCAGTTTGTTGCTGCCTTTGATTTTAAAGAAGTAGTGGACACGGTAACCATTGACCTAAACAGAGCCCACTTCTGGGATATTTCTGCCGTAGGCGCCCTAGACAAAGTTGTTTTAAAATTTAGACGCGAAGGCACCCAAGTAGAGCTTATTGGCCTAAACAAGGCCAGCGAAACCATGATTGACCGCTTTGGCCAATACGATAGCCCTGACGCCATGGATGGCTTACAACTACACTAGCCCACACCAAGCCCCCTGTTAAGAAAGCCCCCTAATGACAACACTTTTAACCTGTATTGATGGTTCTCGGTATGCTGATAGCACCTGTGCGTATGCGGCATGGTTTGCTAAAACAATGACAGCTTCTGTGGATGTATTGCACGTGCTGCGGCGCCATTCCGATTACGAGGCCACCCGCAATTTAAGTGGATCTATTGGCTTAGGGGCACGCAGTGGTTTGTTAGAAGAACTGGCCCAAGTAGATGAACGCCGCGGAAAACTAGACCAAGAAAAAGGCAAACTGGTTCTGTCTCACGCGCAAGCTATTTTA
Organism: bacterium; assembly: GCA_030429585.1. GTDB lineage: Bacteria > Cyanobacteriota > Vampirovibrionia > Vampirovibrionales > Vampirovibrionaceae > JAUIEU01. The sequence goes on from JAUIEU010000001.1 coordinate 1,543,944, forward strand.
GAAGCCACCGGTGTAACCGCCAACAATACCCTCCATCGGCGCGGTGGGCTGGTGGATACCATCCAGGAATTAGAAGCTAACTACGACCTATTATTTGTTGGCAAGCGTGGCGAGCATGCTAACTTGGATTCTCATTGCCTCGGGTCTAACTTAGACAAAGTGGCCCGAGGCGTCACAAAGCCCCTGTTTGTTGCCACAGAGCATTACAAACCTATCCAACGGCTACTCATTGCCTATGATGGCAAAAGCAGCACCCAAAAGGCGATTCAGTTCATCGCGTCGCACCTTTCTTTAAGCGCGATTGAGTGCCACGTGATTGCAATACAGCAAACCCACCCCATCGACCTAGCCCCTGCCGTAGACCCCTTAACCCAAGCTGGGTTTGCCGTGGTTAGCCATATGTTTAAAAGTAGCCAGGTCAACCAAGTTATTGCCGATTATGTTATTGCCCATGATATTACCTTACTCGCCCTAGGCGCTTACAGCCACTCCCCCCTCCGCCAACTACTCCTAGGCAGTACCACCTCTACATTAATTCTTAATTGCAACGTGCCCATGCTGTTGTTTCGGTAGTACGGGCTACTTATTAATTAGCCGCCACACACCTTCGTTTATCTGCAACAAAAAACCGCCCACTAACATTCGTTTAGCAGACGGTTTAATGATTATAGGAGATTAACGGCGCCTATTATGCCATTGCTGGTTGGGCAGCACTAGCAGCGTTTAAAGCCGCGCTGTAATCTGGCTCTGCCGTCACTTCAGAAACAATCTCTTTGTATAGCAAGGTGTTATCTGGTCCGATAACGAAAATCGCGCGAGTATCCAAGTAAAGTTCTTCAATAAACGCACCATACGCACGGCCAAAGGTACCACCACGGTAATCAGAAGCGGTTGTAACATTCTCAATACCAGCGGCACCACACCAACGCTTTTGGGCAAAGGGTAAATCCATGCTAATAACCAACACTTCAACGTTGTCTAATTTAGCAACTTCTTCGTTAAAGCGGCGCACTTCCGTGTCGCACACAGGGGTATCTAGCGAGGGTACCGTAAGGATTAGGCGAGTTTTACCTTCGCAGCAGGCCAGGGTAACAGGGCTTAAATCATTACCAATAACGCTAAAGTCAGGGGCTTTTTCGCCCACTTTCACGTCTGGGCCTAACAGGGTCATCGGGTTACCTTTAAAGGTAATAACGCCGGTTTGTTGTTGTTCGTTCATAAAATGATATCTCCAATTCAAACAGTTAATGGGCTATTAATGTATCCATACCTAACCACCATAGTGCGAACAGCCCGTGGCCGCTAGTGGTTTTAGGTCCCCACTATACACTAATCCGCCGCCAACGCCGGTGGGGCCGTCACCACATCGTAGGCTAAGCCTAGTTTTTTCAGCATACAAATCGCCCCATACGCGATGTCCACTTCAAACCACGCTTGGCCAAACCGGGCAGAGCGCGGGTAAACATGGTGGTTATGGTGCCAGCCCTCGCCAAAGGCCACCCAGGCGACCCACCAATTATTGCGGCTATCATCAGGCGAGCTTGCTACCTTATAGCCCCAATAATGGGTAGCGGAATTAACCAGCCAGGTAGAATGCCAAACATACACTGTTCTAAGTAAGCATCCCCACGTTACTAAGGATACCCCCACAAACCAGCCCGCAACATAGGTGCCCACCGCAAACAATACCACCGCTAAGGCTAAATACAATACGATAACCGACTTGTCCATCCATCGAAGAATAGGGTCGTTATAAATGTCTGGCGCAAAGCGTTTACACGTATCTACAGAAGCAAGCTCGGGTTGATTATAAAAGGTCCATACAAGGTGGGCCCACCAAAACCCTTCTTTAGAAGAGTGGGGGTCGCGGGGGGTATCGGCATGCTTGTGGTGCAAGCGGTGGGTAGCCACCCAACGGACAGGCCCGTTTTGGAGGGCCAAGCAGCCACACAGGGTTAGCAGGTACCGAATAAACCGGGGTGTTTTAAAACTTTGGTGGGTCAGCAGCCGATGGTAGCCAAGGGTAATACCAAAGCCCCCTGTAATCACCACCATCACTAAAAAAGTAACCAGCCCAGCCCAGGTAAACGTAAAAAACGCTGTTAAAGCCAACACATGGATGGCAATAACCCCCACCATGGTGGCCAGGTTTAGGGTTTTATTCTGTGTGGCGTGTAAAAACAAATCCATACCAATCTATACCCACACACTGGCATAGTTCCTCCCGTTCAGCAAGAACTACCCGATAATATTGTTGTTTATTTCATAATTTTTTCTAAAAAGCCTTATTCTGCCGGCTAAAGCACCGCCATTTCCACCGGCTTGCCAGAAGGCAGGTAGCCTTGTAACCCGACCCACTCTTGCCATGGGGCCACCTTAAATTTAGACGGTATAAACGCTAACGGCTGAGTTTTAACCACAGCATCCATTTGGGTGGCTATGCTGGTTATGGTTTTATCCTTTTGGTTAGCCACCAATAGCTGCTGTGTAGCGGTGTGGTAGTACATGCTAACAGGGCCTTGGCCAACAGGAATAACAGCCGCTATTTTTTTAGTGGTTGGGTTAATCCGGTACACAACATTATTATCGTAATCTGCCACATATATTTTTTGGCAGTTACCGCTAGCCACAATTTCAGACACCACATGGCCTGTTTTATAAATTGCCACTAAAGCCTTGGTATTTTTTACTACCGCCTGCAACGTGCCTTTTTCCTCATCACGACGAAACTCGCAATTACACAGGCTAATCTCATCTGCCTCAGAAGAGAGTAATTCTTCCGAACCTATAGCGGCCCCGGGGGTTAAAACTGAGCTATTACTCTTACCATTCTCCGCATCATAATCCTTGTTACCTTTTTTAGGTGAAGACAGCAAGTAAGCGTAATTTTCTGTTGTGCCGTTATCAGTACCACCCGTAGGGTTGCTATCCGTGTTGCCACCACTACCAGAAGGCGCTACAGGTTGATTAATAAACGAGCTACCACCGCCCGCAACTGTCACTGTTGTTGTACCGCCACCAGTGGTTACAATATCAATATCGCCGCCACCAGCACTACCCACTTGCCCAGCGCCAGTGCCATTACCGCCGGTAATGGTTACATTCGCCCCCGGCCCCGTAGCAATATTAGGGGTGATATCCACGGTAGGGGTAATATCCACCATACTGCCTGTTGTCCTTACTACTAAGTCGGTGGTGGTGCCGGTTAAATCCAACGCACCAATGTACACATTGCCGGCGGTAACGGTATTGCCTATCGCCAAGCTACCCGTATTTATCGTGTCCACTTCTGCCTGGGTTAGGTTTAAGGTGCCAGGCACCTCACCCACCACCGGTGGCACTGGCAACTCGCCGCCGCCATGGGTGTACCCATCCGAAGGGTCGCCCAACCCTATTGTGGTGGTGGGGGTGTTTGGCGCAATAGTAGCACTGCCGGCAGGGCCAGTGGTTATGGTGCCGCCACCAAGATCAGTCGTATCCGTTGTAATGGCCAGCGTCCCTTGGGTGTAGTGAATGGTGCCCGTATTCTCAACGTTAGTACTGGTGGTGGTTAATGTCGCAGTACCACCAGTAATAGTACCTGTAATTAAATCACTACCCGCCGTTAAGGTTAGGTTATTATTGCCCACAGCAATGGTCGCCGCACTCGTATCTAAGCTACTACCCGTTTGCAACGTTAGCCCTTGGTTGGCCGCCCAATTACCCGTAACGGTTAGGCTACCATTACCAGTCGCATCCCCAATGGTTAGGTGGCCAGTGGTAATATTACCCAGCTCGGTAGTATCCACATCAAAGATGGTGGTCAGCACGTCATCGGCGGCAGCCCCTACCACCACTGCATTATTATTAACCGGGGCTAACGTTACCGTACCATTGGCGCCTGTATTTGCGGTACCCAGCAGTTTAATATCATTACTGGTAACGGTTAAATCCCCATCCGCTAGGGTAACGCTATGGCCATTAGCCACCGTCACATCACCACCGGCGGTTACGGTAAAGGCATCTCCTGCGGAAGACGTATTTAGAGTGATGGCGTTGGTTTCATCAACCGTCACATCGCCAGCGGTGTTAATAGCAGCCGTAGCCACCGTTGTCTCTAGGGTAATGTTTCCCCCGGTACTTGTTGCGATTAGGTCATTTCCAGTAACGCTGCCAACGGTTTGGGTAATGTTACCGCTGCCGTGAGTCTGTAAGGTGACATCGCCGGTGGCGGTTAAGTTGGCCCCTAAGGAAACACCACCGTTACCAGCCGTCGTCACCAAGTCAATATCGCCGCCAGTAAGCACCCCATCCGTAGTAATAGTATTGCCTGCATTCAAAGTAAAATCTGTCCCTAAGGTAGAGCCATGCACTGTAATTCCATCGGCTTCCACCAAATTAGCCGTACCGCCCGTCGTTACTGTTAGCGCATCTGTATTAATACCAATAGCATTGGCCCCTGTACCAATAGTACCGGTGCCGCTGGCTAAGGTAATGCTAGTGTTGCCACCCAATACCCCATTGGTTTGAATAATATCGCCGCTACCGTGGGCCGACAGCACCAAGTCATTTGTGGCCGACACATTCGTATCCACCGTTACAGTACCATTATTGCCCGTGGTGCCTAAGGTTAAATCCGTCGCCGCCACAGTGCCGCTAACACCCAAATCATTACCCGCATTAACCACTAACGTATGGCCCGCATTCACACCCGCCAACGTCACGCCATCCACATCCGTTACCACACCAGTACCAGCAATGGTATCCGCACTTACTGTTAGTGTTGCCGCCTGGGTTTGGATAGCCGCATCCACACCACCCACACTGCCGCCAGTGGCCTGCAAAGTTACACTATCGCCCGTAACGGTGCCCCCACTTTGGGTAATGCTACCGCTGCCGTGGGCCGTTAAGTCAATATCCTGTTGGGCCACATCCACAGGGGTTACATCAATTAAGCCATCCAAATTAATAGTGCGCTGGTACAGTAAAGATTCTATCTCGGCCACAATTTCCAAATTATCCGCGGTAATGGTGCCGCCATTTAAGTGAATAGCATCCACCAAGCCGCCCACTAAGGTTAGTAGCGGCGCATCCACCGTTACCGTCGCGGCAAACCCATTTGCTAAGTCCACCGTTATTTCATCGCCTACAGCTAAGGACACCTGGCTACCAGATGCATTAATCGCGCCGTCCACTTCTACATGGGCACCAAACAACCCAATATAACTGCCTGCCACCGCATTAATATCCCCGCCCATGGTTACCGCCGCAGGCAATAACGCGCCTCGGTCAAAGGCCAGGTAATCATTCAGGTAATCGGCATTGCTAATATCTAGCGTACTGGCAATAAAGCTGGCCACGTTCATGGTGGCGGCACCAGTAAAATTAACGCCGCTGGTATTAACCAGCATAACGCTACCCTGGTTACTGTTGATGGTGCCGGCAATAGTACTGGGCAATACAATGCCTAAGGCGCCCACCACTCGGTTTAAAATGCTGGCCGTAGCACTTGGCAAATTAAAGTTGACGGTTTGCCCAAGCCCCACATCAAAGGTGGTGTATTCCACAATGGCATGCTCAGTGGTGCTAGTAATATCCAGCGTGTTACCATTTTGGTTAAAGCTAACATTGCCGCTAACCACATTGGCCCCGGTAGGCAGGGCAAAAGTTAAAGTTGGCCAACAGGCAACCATGGCAGCCAAAACCGCTGGCAATAGCCGTGTTGTTAAAAAGCAGGAAAAAGAGATGAAAAAATATAGCATCATAAAACAGGCTTCGTTATAAACGCAGCTTGTTTTATAGTCCCTATAACATGCGGACTATAGAGGGTAGAAAAATGGCTAAAATACAGGTTTAACCTTTTCTACAAAAGGTTTTCCGCTATTTAGCACTAAATTCTTTAACGAATATGATACGTTTTACCCGTCCGTTTTTTCAGCGAATCGGGTATTAAGTTGGAGCGAAAGCCAAAATGGACTCGGATAGTTGGTTGCGCGGTAGGCTCTACCGACGCCCGGTGAAGCACCCCATAGCCCAGGTCACAAAAGCCTTCTACCCATTGGGTGGCCCTAAAGCGCACCCCCACACCCGCACTGGCTAGCAAGGTACGGTTACTATCCGTAAAACGAGGGCCCAGTTGCCCACGGCTAGCCCACACTTGGCCAACATCGGCAAAAATGGCCCCCTGTATTTTGCCTTTTAAACTAGGGCGGATTTTACCCAAAAACGGAATAGGCCAGCGGTATTCCACCGAAGCATTGTAGCCTCTATCGCCAATAAGTAACCCTTCCGTATACCCCCGCACCGAATACAACCCACCCAACTGAAATTGTTGCGACGGACGCAAAGGCCCAGAACTAACCTGCCCCTGGCCACGCACCATTAAAATAGTATCCCAGGGTAGCCGTAGCCAACGGTTTGCAAATAACTGGCCTTTCCAAAAGGCGTCATCACCGCCAAAGGCATCCACGCCTACCGTGTTTACGGCCCGCACGGTGGTTTGGCCCCATTTATCCGGTTGTTGCCAGGTAAGGCCCTGTTGCAACGCTAAAATATGGTCTTCCCGCAACCGAAAACTATTTAAGTCAAAGGTGCTGCGGGTAAAGTTTACGCCAGCATCCACCGTTAAGGTGCGGCGTTTATTTAAAGGTTGCTGCACCCCTAACGAATAGTTTAACGCCGTGCCTAATAACTTAGGCTGATTACCGGCGTCCAAATCAATGTTGGCGCGCCCATAACCAAACCCTGCGGTTACCGCCGTGCCATGGCGATTTAGTGGGTACTGATAATTAGCCAACACACTTTGCGCCCCATACGAGCCCAACCACTTGGCAAACAAAGCATCGCCACGATTCGTCAGGCTGCGGTTTTGCACTTCCACACCCCAACGGTACAGGCCGGTAAAAGTACGGCCTTGGTTATCCACCGTGGGGGTAACTTGCCAGCGGCTCGGCTCTAATACATCCAAGTGAAGGTGTGTTTGGCCAAAATCCTTGCCCTTACTTAGCCGCGCTTTTAACCGGTAAGGGTTGGTGCGGTTAATTGTATTTAAGGTTTTTTCCAACTCGGTAACGTTTAAAAAATCGCCAGGGCGCTGGGGGATATGCCACGCAATGCGCTGAGGGCGAAAAGCCTGGTAGCCTTCTAGGGTAATCTCGCCAAGGGTCCCTTCCACAGCCGCCACCGTCAGGGTATTCACATCAGCCGGTTGCTGGGGCAGGTAGGCAAAGCTCGTCATAAACCCCTGGCGTCGATACGCTTTGTTAATGGCCTTTAACAGCTCTTTTAAATCCGTTTCCGTCAACGTTCGGTTAAGGTAAGCATCCGTAATAGCGGTTAGCGTGTCAGCATCAATTAAGGTAATACCATTGGTTTCAATGTGGGTAACCTGTAAGGGGCGGGCATGGCCCTGAATTAGCAATGGTTGGGGCGGCGAGGTTACAGACGCATCATTTGGTGAAGACTGAGGAATAAGTCGGCGGCGGTTTTGTTGTTGATCTAACGGTATTTCTGTTGCTGGGGTGGGTAAAATAAAATCGGCCTGCGATTGGGGCGGTGCCTGTATGGCCACACTAGCAGTGGCCTGTTGGGCCTGGCATGCCGCCACACCGTGTACACCCCACCACACCAATAACAAAAATGCTAAAAACCAACAACGGTATAAACGCATAGGGGTATCCTGATCCTGCCATTTAAAAACATTCCTATTGAATCAAAAAGGCAGCCTATTAAACCCGCTATATACGCGGATTTGGTAAGAAAGCACCATAACCTTTAGCCAACCTGCCAAATTTTTAAAACACCGCTAAGAGAGGGCAACCGCCATGGCAATATTGCAGCGCTCGTATTTAAACGCAATCTCTGGCGGGGGTTCAAAATAGGTAAACCCTAACGACTCATACAACCGAGTCGCAGGGGTAAGGGTATTATTACTAAACAAAACCACCTTATTTAGGCCTTGGGTTTTAGCCCACGCCAAGCAGGTTTGCATTAGTTGCCGACCCAAGCCAAGCCCTTGGTAAGCAGGGTCTACCGCCAGTTTAGTAAGTTCATACACCCCCTCGGCATACGGCATCATGCTGCAGGTACCTACCGCCTCCGCCCCAGTGGAAGCGTTGCCTGCATCAGGGGTAACTTCTGTCATAAAAATAGCACCACCAGGGGCCAAAATATGGGTGTTGGGGTCACTTAACACGTGGGTATCGTAGGGCTCAATCTCAAAAAAGTAGTCAGCCAGGCTTCATTTAAGGCCCTAAACGCCGCCTGATGGTGGGGCTGATAAGGCACAATAACGGTAGACTGTTTACATACATTGGGTAGCGGGGGCACGGCAGAAGACATTGATATTCCATTAAAAAAGCGGCATCTGCATGGATTATACCCGACCTGCCCCGCGCCTCATAGCGAATGATATTTACGATTCGTGCCCACCATAAGGAGACATCAAAAATAAAAGCCCTTTGCAACAGGCCACACGAGAGAGAATGGTGACCACAAAGGGCTTTCGTCAGAGGGAGATGGGGGAGTGTCTAACTTTATATAACTGATATGGGGAGATGAATAGAGGTAAAGGAGGGGGAGTTGTGGCATAACATCAGCACACTGGTTTAAACCAAGGGGCTGGGGGCTAGCTTGCCAGTGGATCGTCTATAAACATGGCCCCAGAAACCTGGGTAATGCGGTACCCCATGCACCGAAGGGTGCCGAGGGCGGCGGTAAAAACGTTAGCGGAAATACCGTGAGTGTCCGTAATATCATCCATAGAAGGCAATTGTACGGCCTGTTGTTGGCCGTGGGGTGGGTGGGCCCTGTAGATGAATTGGTGTAGGTATTGAACAACCTGCGGAACATCAACGGTGTCTCGAGTATCGTTTTTGCAGTGGGTTGGCATGGGGCGTTTTAGCCTTTCAATAGCATTAACAAAACTGTGGGTGATGGAACAGCCCGCATAACATGGCCAGCTCCAACATCATCCGCTTTATTAATCATTGTCTAGCTTAGGGAGGTGATGGCTATCCACAACCGTAGGGGGCACTAACATTGGAAGCATCCTATCTAGCTCCAACGCCCAGTCTTCTTCTAGGGTAGTGGTTTTTAGCAGGGAATACACTTTATTGGATACACGCATACAGCAGCTCTCTTCTTTCTTTCCTATGGTGATTTTAGTCTCTTCTCTTGGGATGTCAGTATGTTAGGTGTCTAACCAGAGTGATGATTTACAGCACCACCTAACAATAACGTTAAGGGGTCATCAACCAAAAGGATGTAGTCACTACATCTACATTGGTGATGCGTACTTGCACGGCAGTGCTGAACAATATCTACTTTAGAGGACGACGATAGAAAATAGCAATGGCCTGATCGAGCACTCATCATTTCTAGATAGAAATGTTCAGGAGACCGCCTCACCAACGTGTTTTAAGCTGTTTTTATTTTCACCGATCATCTTAAAATAATGAGCACGTCCGCCTCAAAACCATTAAGAAATATTACAAAACCCACCTTCTGGGTAATCTTATTCTAGGCCACCACATCCCCACAACCACCTACTTTTATTGCAGGCAGGGTAATCCTACAAGCCGATAGGCAAGGTCACCGTAAACGTAGAGCCTTTTTCCGCCGATGTTTTAGCAAGCACCAGGTTACCGCCATGCTGCTTAACAATGCTGTTGGCCACATACAACCCTAGCCCAGTGCCGTTGTAACTTGTGGTGTGGAAGGCATCAAAGAGGAAGGGCCTGTCTTTTTCCGCAATGCCTTTACCTTCGTCCATCACGTCAACCATCACGTTTTTATCCGTCTGGGCCGTATTAATAACCACGGCGCCGCCCCGCTGGGTATAGTAAATGGCATTTTGCAGCAAATTATAAAACACACGGCGTAAATGCAGGGCATCGCCCTTAATTTTAATGTCTTGGTGGCCATGATTAAAGGTAACGGTTACCTTTTTTTGCCGCGCCTGGGATTGCAATTCTTCTGCAAATACCCCTTTTAGTAGGCTTTCGATTGAAATAGGCTCGTTATGGAGGAGCAACTGGCCTTGATCTGATTTGTACGCCATTAAAATATTTTCAATTAATCTTAAATTGGTTTTTTGGGCGTTCAAAATTTCGTTATGTAAAAAAGAAACGGTATCCGATAAATCGCCATAATCCCCTTGCTGTAACTGCTCTAGCAAAGAGATAGTACCAATAACCGGCGTTTTTAAATCATGGGTTAGGGCGGCAATCATGCGTTCTCGTTGGCGCTTAAATTGCTCTCGTTCAATGGCGTGGCGTATCGCCCTATCCACCGAACTACCGCTCACCTCGGATTTTACCAAGTAATCTGCACTGCCAACGGCAATGGCTTCTTTGTCAACGGCCACATCATCCGTGCTGGTTAGCATAATGGCAGGCAGTTTTATGGCGCTATCGCGCAATTCCTGCACAAACGTTGTGCCTAGTTTGCCGCCCAACCGGTAATCCAGCAGGCACACATCATAGGTCTCGCTTCTAGCCATCGCCATGCCATCATCATAGGAGATGGCATACGCCATATCATAACGATCCGACAAGCCTGCTTTAATAAACTCTCTTTTTAGCCACAAAAACACGGCTTCATTATCATCCACCAGCAATACACGGGTAGGGTGCTCCTGGCCAAAAGGGGGCACCAAATGAGTCGCCGATGAAGTACTCTGGGTCGCAACCATATCTCTTGTCATAACAATGCCGTATTAAGCTCTTAAGCAATAAACATAAAAGCCCTAAACGTGGAGGGGCATTACTACCGTTAGATAAGGCCCATACGAACAGCTCTAACTGCTGCCTGAGTTCTATCTTCCACATCCAATTTTTGGAAAAGGTCTTTCAAGTGGAATTTTATCACATGCAGGGGCTTATCTAACATACGGGCAATAATCGTATTGTTTTTACCCTCTGCCACCATTTTAAGTAGCTCTATATCCCCATCGGAATAGTCATCGGTTCGTTTATGTTGTTGCACTTGGCGCTGGGCCATGGTGGTTAAAATATCCCGTGCATGCACGGAAATACTGGAATCCAGCCAATAGGCACCTTCATTTACATCATAAATTAAATCCACCAAGCGACGATCCACTGATTTTAGGCAGTACGCATGTACCCCAATGGAAAAGGCTTCGATGACGTGCTCACGCTCTTCATGACTGGTTAAAATAATAATTTTGGTATCTGGGTAATTGTCCAGCACCACCCGGGCAGTTTCTAACCCGTTAATGCCTGGCAGGCCAATATCCAGTAGCAACACATCCGGCTGCTGGCCTTTTAAAAACTGAAGGCACTCTTCACCGCTGGCTAAATCTGCCACCACATTTAAGTGGGCATCCTGCTCTAGTAAATTAACCAACCCCAAACGAACCAACGAATGATCTTCAACAACCGCTAAAGTAATCATATCCGTGGCACGGTGATTGCGAGGTGACGCGTTGCCAATTGTTGGCTTTGTCATTGCCATAACCATGCACTCCTTTAGGGGGTCCCAGTTTGGTAAATTAGGCTAATGTAATAAAATCGTAAAACTTACCAATTGTTCGGTAAGGTACCTTAACCATGGTAGCAGGCCACACCCTATTACACGAGTAGCCAACCCGCTAGAGAGGCCTTAAACCCTCCCCTGTCAATAAAAACAAGGTTACAAAGGTTCATACTAAGCCTTTTTAACCAGTCATATTCACCACACTTCCACTGGGTAGCAACATCCCGTAGCGTAATAGCGGCATTATTTTTTACTTAATCTAGCGCCAAACGCCACACCTTAAAAAAGCTCGTTACTTCACTCGCTACTTTAAAGGCATTGCCACCCCATATATAGCCAACAAATATTCACTAAAGGCATCGTCACTCTCTACCACCGTTGGCGCCAACGCGTGGGGGGCAACAGTAAGCCTTTGTTTTTCAGTAGGCCCTAAGCATAACGGCATATCGCATCGCTCCTATAAATATAAAGTCATCGCAGTTCAGTAAGCACCACCATACCCGCAGCCCCCCTTTCATAGATATTCACACACGGGCGCATTTATACCGGCCACCTAGTGCAACCACACTCGCTACTTAGGTATTGTACAAGGCTAATCTTCAAGGTCATTTCAACCGCCAACAACATCAAAAAAACCCTATAACAGCAACCGTTACAAGCTCCGTTAGCCACACAAAAAACGCCTCTTTCCACTTAGCAATGTTGCAGTACCCTTACAGGGATAGCAAATAGAAACTCGGTTACGCTAAACTAATACTAATAGATATCTAAGATGCTCCACCCTTAAGCTCGCATCTATACTCCCGCTACTTTTTCCCATTGCTACGAGGGCCGCCCCCCATGAAGACAATGACAACCGCCACAAAACCAGTACTAACAACCCTGATGCTTGGCGCCGCTTTACTCGCCACCAGCCTAGCTACAAGCCATGCCAATCCAGCAGCACAGCCTGTCACTTATCTGGCCATACCCCTTTCTAGCAGTGTTATTACCGCCACGGACCCACACGCAGCAGCCCCACTCCCCCAAGATGCGGCCTTGTTGTTTTCTGTAGAGCCACAAACGTTGCCGGCCCTGCTTTCCGATGAAGACCTGCCCCCATGCTACCAACAGCAAGCAGAAGCGTCTGAAATGCCGCCTGTACGGGTTATTTCATCTCGGTAACCTATAAAAACGTTCATCCACTAAAACTAGGCGGCCTATTTAAGTAAAGTATAGGCCATGCAGAACCTGCCGATACCAGATAAAATGCTCGAGTAGTTGACTTAACGGTAAGCTGTTTTTTTGCTACCATGCAAAGTTCGCACTACAGGGTGCTGTGTTTCTTGGGTAATGGATTACAAATACTCGTATGACTGCCACCTATAACCTGCTGATTGTTGAAGATTACACGCTGATACAAATTGGTTTAGAAAGCCTGTTCCGCAAAACGGATTGGTGCACCAACGTATCTATTGCCAATTCTGGCGAAGAGGCCTTGGCCCAGCTGGCTAAAACCCCTACCGATATTGCCATATTGGATATTGGCCTGCCGGATACCAACGGCATTGCCCTGGCCCAACAGGTACGAGCCATTTACCCCGATATTAAAATTATTATGCTTACTAGCCATGATAATCAGCGCGAGGTACTGGAAGCCCTAAGCGCGGGGGCCCAAGGGTACTGCCTTAAAGGGGTACTTTCAGAAAGTATCTGCGACATTGTGAAGCAAGTGGCCGATGGGGGCCTGTGGCTAGACCCTGGCATCGCCAAGTTTGTAGTAGATGTGGTAGACCAGCACAAGCCTTCCAGCGATTCGGATGACGATTACGCTTTATCCGACCGAGAATTAGAAATTTTAAGGCTCGTCTCCTACGGCAACAACAACGATGAGATTGCCAAGGCCCTGTTTTTAAGCACCCACTCCATCAAACAAACCATGACCAAAATTTTTGACAAGCTGAGTGTTTCCGACCGTACGGAAGCCGTGGCCATGGCCATACGCAATAATATTATTGAGTAAGCCACTCGGCCCAGGCAAACAGCGTGGGCTTACTGTTTTTGATATAATAGTAAGCCTTAATTTAGGTTAGGCTGCCTGTATTTAATTGGCAAGGCCACCCCCATACAATTTTTCGCTGCGCTGGCTTTAACCTATTTTTGCTGCATTTCCCTTCCATCCCTTATTCGGAGCCACTTTGCTCATGCCCGCCTCTTCTTCTAAAGGCAAAACAACTAAATCCACCAGCAAAAATGGTAGCGCCAAAAGCAAAGCACCTATTAAAAAAGACCCTGCCAACACTCTTTTTTGGGTTGGTATTGGTGCATCCGCCGGTGGGCTAGAAGCCTTAAAGGGCTTTGTGAAACACCTACCGGAAAGTATTGATGCCACCTATATTGTGGCCCAGCATTTATCTTCTAGCCACAAAAGTATGCTGGTAGAGCTGATTGCCCGTGAAACCAGCTTAACCGTTGTATCGCTAAAAGATGGCACTATCCCCAAACCTAACGTGATTTACATTACCCCCCCTAGTAAAAATATTATTGTGGAAGATGGCATATTACGCCTAACCACCCCGGACCCTAGCCGCGTAGGCCCCGTGCCGTCCGTCAACCAATTTTTTAACACCCTTGCAGAGCAACGCAGCAACCGAGCCATTGGTATTATTCTCTCAGGTACCGGCTCGGATGGCTCGGAAGGTACCCGTGAAATACGGGCCGCCGGTGGTATTACCATTTGCCAAGATGAAGATTCGGCGAAATACAACGGTATGCCCGGCTCTGCCGTGGAAACTGGGGCCGTGGATTTGGTGTTGCCCCCTGAAAAAATGGGCGAGCAGCTACTCCACATTACCCAACACCCTGGCGATAGCATCCAAATTATTGAAGAAGAAGAGCCCAGCGAATATTTTGAGCTACTAAAACTGCTTAAAGTGCACCAAGGGGTAGATTTTAAAAACTACAAACCCAATACCATCCAGCGCCGTATTCAGCGGCGACTGACGGCTATTAACATTAGCTCCCTCACTAAATACATCCAGCACTGCAAAGCCAACCGAAAAGAGCTCGAGCTCCTCTACAAAGATTTACTTATTTCCGTTACCTCGTTCTTTCGAGATGATTATGCCTTCCAGGCCATTCCGCCTGTGCTTAAAGGCATTGCCGGCCGAGCTAACGAGCTTGACGATAGCATACGGATTTGGGTTGCTGGCTGCGCCACCGGCGAAGAGGCTTACTCCCTAGCCATACAACTGGCGGAAGAAATTGGCGGTACGCCACGCTTTTCCGATTATAAATTCCAGATTTTTGCCACCGATATTGATAGCGATGCGCTAGCCTTTGCCCGCCGCGGGGTTTACTCGGATGTATCCTTAAGCCATGTTAGCGACGAGCTAAAATCCAAGTACTTTAACTACGATGGCAGCGGCCAATACGAAGTGATTAAGCCCCTGCGGGAACGGGTACTGTTTGCCCAGCACAATGTGTTTGAAGACCCTCCCTTCCTGCGCCTGGATTTAATTAGCTGCCGCAACTTGCTAATTTACTTTAACCAAAACCTGCAAAAACGGGTGCTTAACCTGTTTCACTATGCCTTAAAGCCCACAGGTAATTTATTCTTAGGTAAATCAGAATCATCCAACCTTACCGCCGAGCTATTCCAATGCGTGCAACAGCAAGCCAAAATTTATAAGCGCAAACTATCTGCCACCGCAGAAATTAGGCCCTTTGCCTCCCTTAGCCCTGTCGGTAAAGGCGGCAAATCCACCACTGCTGGCGCAGCAGCCCCCTCTCCAGCAGAAGCCAACCGCCTATTGCTAGCAGAAAGCCTATTAAGCGCCATTGCCCGCGATGGCCTATTGGTAGGGGAAACCCTGGATATTAAAAAGGCCTACGGCAACTTGCAGCCCTTCCTTCAGTTAGAGCCGGGCGATGTTCGGCCCAACATCTCTAACATGATTAAAAGTGAGCTGCGCCAAGAAATTAAGGCCCTGGTATTTAAGGCCAACCGAGAAACCAAGCGGATTAGCAGCTTTTTAAGTAAAGAAATTTGGCATGACCAAAAAAAGCTAAAGGTTCAGCTTCATATCACACCCATTACCCTGCCAGAAACCACCGAACAACTCTTCTTCATTCAGTTTGATAGTAAAAAACCTTTAGATGAAACCCTAGACGAACTGCCCGAAGACATTAAAAACACAGAAGCCCTGGCCCGCATTAAAATATTAGAGCAAGAACTGGCCCTTAGCCAAACCCACCTGCAAACCGTTATTGAAGAGTTAGAAACCAGCAACGAGGAACTGCAATCCACCAACGAAGAGTTGCAATCCACCAACGAGGAGCTGCAATCTACTAACGAAGAATTGGAAACCAGTAACGAGGAATTGCAATCCACCAACGAAGAAATTACCACTGTTAATGAAGAACTCCACTTTAAATCGTCTGAGCTTCTTGCCATTAACGAAGACATGAACAACATTAAAAACAGCATTACCTACCCACTGGTGGTGCTGGATTCCTTGCTTCGGGTAACCCAGTTTAACCATAACGCCAGCGATATTTTTGATTTTTCGGGCATCAAAAGCGCCATTATTACGTCGGTACCTACCAAGCTGGATATTAAGCACTTTAGAGACCACATTACAACCGTAATGGAGAAAGGCACCCTCTATACCGAACAGCTTGCCACCGATGACAAAACCTACTTAATGACCATCCAGCCCTACCGATCTCAACAAAATATTGATGGGGTTATTATCACCTTTGTGGATAACACCGACGAGCAAACCGTTACCCACGAGCTCCAAAAATTAAGCGCCCAATACAAGCTTATTATGGATTCTGCAGGCGAAGGTATTTATGGCTTAGATACAGACGGCAATGTAACCTTTGCCAACCAAGCCGCCGTAGACATGCTCGGTTACACCACCAACGAGCTAATGGGTAAAAACCAGCACACCCTTATCCACCACACCAAGCCAGATGGCACCCCTTACCCTCAACAGGAATGCCCCATCTATAAAGCCATACAAGACAAAGCCGTACACCATGTTGATAATGAAGTCTTCTGGCATAAAGACGGCACCTCCTTCCCGGTAGAGTACATTAGCACCCCCATCATCGAAGATAGTGACTGCACTGGCGCTGTTATTACCTTTAAAGATATTACGGCCCGGAAAGAGGCAGACGCCCTACTGCAGGCCCAAAAGCACGACTTTGAAATGATCCTCAACTCCGTGCCGTCCTTCATCTTTTACAAAGATGCCCATAATAAAATCCTACGCCTGAACGAAGCCGCCGCTAAATCCATGGGCGGCACCGTTAAAGATTTTGAAGGCATGCAAACGGAAGACCTCTTCCCCAGCATGGCTGAAAAATACCTAAAGGATGACCAACAAGTTATTAGCTCTGGTAAAGCAATCCACGGTATTTTAGAACAATACAAACCCACCGACGGCGAAGAACGCTGGATTCAAACAGATAAAGTGCCCCAGCCTGATAAAGACGGTACCCCTTACGGATTGGTGGCTATCTCTACAGATGTAACCCAATTAAAAGAGGTGGAAACCCGCCTAGCCGAAAGCGAAGAGCGCTTGAAATTAGCGGTTAAAGGGTCTCAAGATGGGTTATGGGATTGGGATATTAACACCAATGCCGTGTACCTAGCGCCCCAATACAAACACCTAATTGGGTATAAGGATACCGAACTAGACAACAGCTACGATGAGTGGTTTAACCGCATCCACCCGGATGATGTGGATGGCGCCATGCTGCAATTACAGGCCCACCTAACCAGCAAAGAGCCCTACAACGCAGAGTTTCGTCTTAAAACAAAAAGCGGCCACTACCGCTGGTTTAACAGCATTGGCGAAGCCTTATTTGATGACAACGGAAAAGCCTACCGAATGGCCGGGTCTATTCGGGATATTACCGACCGGGTAGAAGCCCAACAACGCCTAAAAGAAAGCAACCAGGACTTAGAGCACTTTGCCTCTATTGCCGCCCATGACTTGCAAGAGCCCTTGCTAAAGATGCGGGTATACAGCACAGAATTGCTAGAAGATTACAAAGAAAAGCTGGATGATAACGGTAAAAAATACCTAAACCGAATTTCTGAGAGTACCGATCGCCTGCAAAGCTTAATTAATAGCCTGCTGAGCTACTCACGGGTTTCTACCAAACAAACCTTACCAGAAAAAATTAACCTGGTAGATGTCGTCACCAACGTTACCGAAGACCTGGGCGCCAAAATAGAAGCAGCTCAAGCCACTGTGCAGATTGACGATACCCTACCTAACGTTTTTGTGGATAGAAACCAGCTGTACCAGCTCTTCCAAAATTTAATTAGCAATGCGGTAAAATTCCGCAAGGAAGACACCCCACCGGTTATTGAAATCTACCCCACCGATAAAAAATCCCCGCCTGGACAAACCACCATCGCCATTAAAGATAATGGCATTGGCTTTAAGCAACAATATGCTGACCGAATTTTTGATGTGTTTGAACGCTTGCACACCTTAAACGAGTATAGCGGTACCGGCATTGGTTTAGCGGTTTGCAAAAAAATCATTGCCCAGCATAATGGTAGTATTACGGTTACGAGTAAGGAAAATGAAGGCACCACCTTTTGGGTAACCTTGCCCACGCCGTACCAAAAAACATCTTAATCTTATAAAGAGCACCCTACCCGCCCCTTATTATAGTCCCTTTCAAACACACATTAGGCCCTCACTATGCCACTTGCAAATACCACCACCAAACCCATTTTATTGGTTGATGATGACCTTGAAGATTGCGAAATGATGGAACAATCTTTGCGGCGCTGTAATATACCCAACCCTGTGGCCAGCCTCCATAATGGCGTTGCCTTGTTAGAGCACCTAGAAAACGCCGTTGAACAACCGCCTTGTCTCATCTTTTTAGATTTAAACATGCCGAAAATGAACGGGCATGAAGCACTGGCCCACCTGCGCAAAGACGCCCGGTTTAAACACATCCCCGTGATTGTTATGACCACCTCTAACACGGAAGAAGATATTGTAACCACCTATGCCCACGGGGCCAATTCCTACATTACCAAGCCGGTTAGCTTAAGCGGGTTGGATGCGGTGATGGATACCCTAACCAAGTATTGGTTTAAAATCTCTTCCTTGCCGGATATTAGCCAACACCACTCGCCTCGGGCCATGTACGACTAACCCTAAGCGCGCGCTACAACCCTAACTAATCAGCCTTCGAAACGGTAAACAGGGCAGTGTTTGCTATGCAATAAAAAACCCCTGTTACCTAGGTGGTAAAAGGGGCTTGCAAACGGGAGCAATATGGATAGAGAGTTAGCGAGAAAAATGTTCTTAACGCATTCCTTTGCATTGATACAACTGTAATGGGGGATGCAAAATACAACAATCACCAACCAGTCACAAAAACATTTCCACCTAGAAATAAACGCCTGTTTATAAGGTTCTATAAGAGTTGCCACTTAGCTTAAGCTATCAGCCTACCGTATAAGCGGATACATCTGCGGGTTTACAAAGCGTTACTGCCACCCAAGTAACAAATGGCTATTGTATAAGGCCTGGCACACGCCACCCCATTGGGGTGATGATAATAGCTGACCGTGATGCTGACTTGCCATGGCCTGCAAAGCAGTGCTCGGTATAACGGGTCCTCTACCTAACAACTGAATAGTTGCCACCACTCCACCAATGGTAGGGTTCGCCGCCAACAACCCAACAGTGTGGGACTCCGGATTTCTGTAAAACAGTAAGGGGGTAGGGGTTGGCACTGCATGTTGGTGTAACCATGCCTGCCAGTCTGCCGCTAACCATTCCGCTGGGTCGCTATCTTTTTTTTCGGAACGACCCGGCCATTGCTGCCATAGGTTAGGGATAGGATACAAAAAGCTATGGCCCACCACCGATGGGTTCCATACCGCAATAGATGTTTCGTTAGGGGGCTCTGGGCAGGCGGTAAAGGTCGCATTGCGGATAACAGGGTTAGGGGCCAAGCGGGCCTGTAGGTAACACCACTCTGCCATGGCAATGGCGGCAATAGCAGGATAGGTAGCTAGCTGCGGCAATAACGCAACAAAGCCAGGCCACTGGGCAAACATTGGCGGAAAATACGGCGACGGATTAGGGTATCGGGTACGGTAGGCAAACACCCACCGCGCCACTTGGGCCACGCCAAACAACCCGGTTAGCAAGGCCACCGTTTTAGGGAACAACCCTTCCACCGCGCCACTCACCCCGCCCTGAAGCAAATCATCGTATTGCAGCAACTTGCCGGCAGCATCCGTGGCCATAGGTAGCTCGGCCCCTATGCCGCTGGCATCTAACTGTTTTAAGCGAGCCGGGCTATCCTCGCTCAACAACCAACCATGCCACTGGGCCTGGTTGGCCACCATGGCTTCTGGCGGTAGTAGCTGGTATTGGGCCACTCCCACTGGGTTTAGGGGCTGGCTCATGGCAAAGACGCCTCTTCTACCAGCACCGGCACCCCATCAACACGCTTCGGTAAGTACTGTGCCCAAAAGGCGCGAATACGACGCAGTTCTGCTTCAAGTTCTTCAAACGGTGGATAGTTACCATCCCGCTCTAACAAAATACCTTTAATTTGTTCGCCTGGCGGGCAACGTTGTAGCACCCAATCCAATAAGGCCCATACAGCATCATCTACTGCGTTGGCATGGGTATCAATCACATTACCCTCTGCCATACGGGTAAACCCAGCCACGTGGATTTCCACCGCCCGCTCTAAGGGCAAGGCCGCGGCATACGCAAAGGGGTCGCCGCCATGGTTTAAGCAGTTAACCACCACATTGTTGACATCCAACAGCAACCCGCAATTGGCTGCCGCTACCACACGGCCCACAAAATCGCATTCCGTCAGGCTGCTTTCTTTATTTTCCACATAATAGGAAATATGCTCTACCAGCATAGGGCGCTGTACCGCATCTTCCACCGCCTTAATGCGGTCTGCCACATACTGGGCCGTGGCGGGGGTGCGCAACACAGGGAGCAAATCGTTATAGTACTGGCCATAGGTACTGCTAAAGCTTAAATGGTCGCTAACCCAAGCCGGGTTAGCCGCCTGTACAAATGTCGCCAAATCTGCCAAATACGCCTTGGATAATGGGTCTACACTACCCAACGACAAGCTAACCCCATGCAAAGCACAGGGATAATGGGCGGTGGCCTGTTGCCAATCGCGTGCATAATGCCCCCCGCGCCCCATATAATTTTCTGGGGTAATTTCTACCCAGTCTACCGTGGCAAGGGGCTGGGCTAGGTGCGCTGCATACGGTGTACGCAACCCTAGCCCAACACCAAGGGTGGGAAATAAATTAGTATGGGTACTTGCCACGAGTATTACTATTTTATAGGTTAGGCCCGATGACCACTACTTAAGTGGGCACCGCAACCGTTTGCGCCACCGCATTTATGATCGTGATCATCATCAGCACCACATTTATGCTCGCCATCTTTACCGCATTTGTGGTCGCCGCCACATTTATGGCCTTCATCATGGCCTGCCAACTGATGCACAGGGGTTACATCCGTTAAGGCAAAATCCACAGAAGGGGTTGCTTGGGTAGCCGCAGAGGCACTAGCCGACAAAACAACACTAAAGGCTACAGCCGCTAAAAGAGCTTTGGTCATGTTAGGAGATTCTCCAGAGATTAAGGAAACCAACAAGTACCACGGCTAACAGATTTCTCTCGCCTTCCGTACCACTTGCTGAACTTAGTATAGACGATAACCCCTTTGTATAAGTTCCCATGCGTTAATACTAACTTAGGGTAAGGCGCTTTTATAGCTTGCAGCAGCGCTTTTTTAGCACTGCATCCACACTTAGGGGGCCGCCGCCATAGGCCGTTACCCACCACAGCAACAGTATGTACAAGGTTTCTGGCAGATACATGTAGTACCCCACATTGGCCAATAATCCACCAGGGGCCCCGGCCACAAAATTGGTAAACAAGGCCACCCCCATTACAGACATAAGCCCCAACGCAGCCCACGGTGTTGCCAAGCCCAGTATCAGCATCAAACCCCCAAAGCACTCTATGCCACTGGCAATCGCCGCATTTATAACCGGGAAGGGAATCCCTGAAGAAGACACCACACTCACCATGCCATCAAACCCTTCTGGGGTAAATACCTTGCCCCAGCCAGCCTTCGCAAAAAACAAGCCCAACCCAACACGGGTAATAAAGGTGAGTTGCCGCATTAACCGATGGCTCGGCAGTTCTTCGCCGCCACTTAGCCTATTAATAAACCTATGACACCACATGCTCTTAACCCCTTACATAACGCTTCACGCCTATAACACCCCCCAGTATATCGCAAGGCCCAAGCCGTAACGTTAGCCGTGCCTCTTTATGGCGGCATACTCATGGTATGGTGGGATTTTCTCACTCTTTAGCAACAGGCATACAATCCCATGGTGGCGATTCCTCCCGTACAGGTGGTTATACAAGCCCGGCTAGGCTCTAGCCGGTTGCCAGGCAAGGCCTTATTACCAGTAGCTGGGCTACCTGCCGCTGTACTGTGTGCCAAACGGGCAATAGAAGGCTGCCACTACCCAGTAACCGTTGCCATACCCGATACCCCTGATGATGACCCACTAGCCGACGCCTTACACCACCACCAAGTGCCTACTATCCGCGGGCCGTACGAGGATGTATTGGCTCGATTTATCGCCGCCACAAGCCACCTGCCCAACACCGCCTGGGTGGTGCGCCTAACCGCAGATAACGTACTGCCTGATGGCCACTTTATTAATGGCTTAATCGAGGCATTCGCCCACCACCAAGCCGACACCCCCACCGAATACATGACCACCCTGGGCGAGGAGTCGCCCCTGCCCCACGGCGCCACCGCAGAGGTTATTACCATCGCTGCCTTGCGCCATGCCCACCAACACGCCACCCAAGCCCCCCACCGAGAGCATGTTACCGCCTATACCCTGCAACATGGCCAACCCACCCTATTTTTACCTAAGGACGACGCTTTTCCTAACTACAAACACCTGCGCGTTACCTTGGATATTTGGCCCGATTACCTACGCCTGCAACAGTTATTTGCAGGGATAGACGCCCCCATTACCACCCCGTGGACGACCTTATGCCGCAAACTGCCCACCCTACCCGACGCCCCGGCGTTTGCCGTGCCTAGCGCTACCAAAGCCGGTATACGGGTTAGCCGCTTAGGCCTTTGCCCTAACAACCCTACAGCCCCTATGGTGGCCATGGCCGTGTCTCATGGTGTGTCTGTTATCCACGCACCACCGGGTGCCGCCCAACAACAGGCCTTGGCCAAAGCCTTACCCCCCAGCGCCACCCGTCAAGAGCTCACACTCGTCATACCCCTGCCAGTCATCGCTGCCGCCTTACCCCATAATGCAACTGCCGCCACGGTAAGCCTGGTGGTACAACAAGCCGTGTTGCAGCGGTGTTGGCAGCTAAGCCAACCCCTATTGCCAGTGGTGTTAATGGCTTGGGAAGATTTATTCGGCAATAGCCCCCACTGCCAAGCTATTCGCCAGGCACTAGCAGCGGAACAACACGAAGGCCGTATTGGCCAACTAGGGGTAGCGGCTAGTACCCAACAACACGCCACCCTGGCCCTAAAAGATAACACCCTGAGCTGGTTACGCCTTGCTATAGACAGCGATGCCCCTAATTGGATAACCACCCCAGCTTGGCAAGCCGCCTGCCACCAACACCCCCAGGTGATTATTGAAGCCCACACAACGGCCAACGCCCGCGCCGCCAAAGCGCTATACAACACCCCCACGGTGGATACGGTAACCCTGCCCGCCGATACTGAGAAAGACTTGGTTGCAGTACTTGCCTGGGTTAATCCAACCCCTACCGCTGATGCTTAAAAAAAGGTAAACCCACTGGTAAGATTACTCGCAGGTGGCACATACCCGGTTACGGCCATTGCTTTTAGCCAGGTACAGTTGCTTATCCGCACTTTCTAAGGCATTACCAATAACCCCGTGGCTGCGCACACTGCCAGGTTTGGTTTCTTCTTTTAAGCCAGGGATAACCACTTTGGATAGCCCGGCACTCACCGTCACGGGTATATCATTACCTTCTAAGGCTTTTAACGGCTTTTCCGCCACAGCGGCCCTAATCCGGTCTAATAATTCAGCCGCATCCTCAAATTTGGTATCCGGTAGCAAAATAGCAAATTCTTCGCCACCAAAGCGGCATACCAAATCACTTTTCCGTAGCCGGTGGCTAATAACTTGGCCCAATTGGTGCAGCACCGCATCCCCGTTTAAGTGGCCATAGGTATCGTTTATTTTTTTAAAGTAATCCACATCCAGCATGGCCACACACATGGGGCTGTTAATCCGGCGGGCGCGTTCAATTTCAGCTTCAAACCGGTCGTAAAACCCACGGCGATTGGTTAAGCCAGTTAGCTCATCAGTGCTGGCCATCTCTAACGCCATTTCTAGTACCATAACCCGGCTAAGGGCTAAGGATACCAAGCCAATCAACTCTTGGGCTAAATCCAAGGTGCCTTGTTCTACCGCTTTTTCTGACAAACGGTACAGGTTAATGGTGCCACGGATACGCCCAGTGGCAGGGTCTAGCACGGGTAGGATAAGCGTGTTTTTAACTGTTTGGCCCTTATTTAGGGTTAAGGAAAATTTTTCTGCCATTGGTTGGCTGCCTAAGGCGGTGCCCGGTAGCAACAAATACGGTTGTGGCCGGGCAGACGATTGAAAAAGGCCAATCAGAGCATCAAATTCCGTAACGGAGTGGCGCTTATCTTTTAAACCGGCGTGCATAACACTTGTAACTTTGCCTTCCACACATTCCAGCAATACCTCGCCATTGCTGCTATTGCCGCCCAAGGTATCATCCAACCGTTGGATATACTGGCACGCATCAAAGCCTAGGCGGGTACCAAAGGCTTCTAAGGTAATGGAAAGGACGTTTTCTTGGTCTACCGCCTTAATTAACTGGCTAGAAATAGCCAATACCGTGCGTTGCATGGTGCTTAGCAAGGCGTTTGCCTTTAACCGACGGAAGGTAACCAGGGTGGCGGCTAAGTACGGCCCTAAAATATCCAGGCGTAGTTCGTCATCGGCATCAAACTCAGTGCCATCGGTTTTATCGGCAACGGCAAGCAAGCCTAATAACTCTTGCCCGTACAACAAATGGCCATGGACTAATTTTTCAGTGCCTAGAAAAGCCTGTAAGGAGTCATCCGATAGCTGGTTTAGGGTGGCTTCTTCGCCAGACTCGTTGGTTAAATGGAGGTACAGGTCGCGTTCATCATCGTATAAAAATACCGCACACCGATTTACTTGGCACACGTGGCGCAAGGTCTCATCTAACCAAGCAATGGCCTCTGGCAACGCTTCTGGCAGGGGGGTATTAAAATGCCGGGCACACAGCACTTCTGTGGCCACCACATCCATGCCCGCTGTTGTTAAGGGCTGAAGCAAGGTATTGCTTTCCGTTAAGCGCCCAGGGGCCAGCTTAATCGCTGTGCCTAAAGCTAATTTAAGCCGAAAAGCCTGATTAATCGCCTCGACACCATTGTGCCGTGCCGCGCCATTGGCAGCCTGCACCACGCCGGTAATGGTTTGCCCGGTGGCCGATTCAGCATCCGAAAAGGGGACTGGTGAGGATGACATAATAAAGATAAACGCAGGTTATGGTTAAAAAAGGGGCACTCTGGTGGCCAGCTACAGTGTACCATTATCCCTACAGGCTGTGGGGTAGCCGCCCATAGAGAAGGGCTGTAACTGCCATAAAAGGGTATACACAGTGGTGCAATAGATATAGATATCTTATATAATAAAAACAGCCTATTATTAATAATTGTGGCATTCACAATAAATTGTGACAGTCGGTTACGAAATACCCCTAACCCTAGGCCAGGGCTAACCTGGCAAGCTCGGCAAAGTATTGTGTTTAAGCACCCTCCATATTACACTGGTGCGCCTGTTCACTAGGTAACAGCAAACTGTTTTCCTGCGGTAACAATACGCCACCATACCTTATGCGGAAGTGGTGGAATTGGTAGACACGCATGCTTCAGGTGCATGTGGTAGCAATACTGTGGGGGTTCGAGTCCCCCCTTCCGCATTGATGCCTACCCACCTTACGGATACCAGTAGTTTGCAGGATACCTAAATACAAGCCACTTTGTTACACTGGTATAATCATTATTTGTGACCAAATCAGGAGTCCAGACCCATTCGACATTCCCGGAGCCCGCAACGCAAGCAAGACAAAGGACCACCACTACTTACCGAGCAATTTAACTGTACGGAAGTACGCCTGGTAGAAGATGAAGGCAACCGCATTGTAACCAAGGCCGAAGCCTTAGCCGTTGGCAATGAGACCGGACTAGATTTGATTTTAATGAGCCCTGACTCCGACCCGCCTGTAGTGCGGCTCATGGATTACGGCAAATTTAAGTTTGAAGCCGATAAAAAAGCCCGTGAAGCGAAGAAAAAACAGCACACGGTTAGCATTAAAGAAGTAAAGCTTGGCATCCGTATTGATGACAACGACTACAACGTTAAGCTTAACCGGGCCAAAAAATTCTTAGAAGAAGGCAACAAGGTAAAATGTACCCTGCGCCTTCGTGGGCGAGAAGTACAGCACTCCGATTTAGCGTTTAAGCTGGCCGCCCGCTTTGCAGAAGATTTGGAAGAAACAGGCAGCTTAGAAAGCCCCATTCGCCAAGAAAGCTTCCGCCAAATCACCATGACCTTTCAGCCCAAAAAATAGCACAGCGTCCATACCGAGGATCGTTGCAGATCGTCAGGCCCTTGTGCTACACTCATCCATCCTTGTAATACCCTGGTACCATTGTGGTTTTAAGGTATTACTTGGCGCTACATTACTTTAATAAAAACCTTAATTTGAAAGAGACCCCTAACAATGCCTAAGATGAAGACGCATCGTTCGGCCCACAAACGGTTTAAGCGTACCGGTACCGGTAAGTTTACCTGCCGACGAACCCATCGTAGCCACATGAATGTTACCATGAGCTCCAAACGCAAGCGCAGCTTGGATAGCGACCTAACGGTAGACGAAAGCAACTACGACAAGTTGGCCATTCAATTACCCTACAAACAACATTGCCGTTAGTCGGCAGGCGTTATCGCCCGCTATTTTTGTAACATTTACTACACAACCCATTTTTAGGAGATTAACTTATGTCTCGCGTTAAACGTGGCACCGTATCCCGCCAACGCCATAAAAAGATTTTAAAACTAGCCAAGGGCTTCCGTGGCTCGCGCAGCAAGCTGTTTAAAGTAGCTAACCAAGCCGTTATGAAAGCTGGCCAGTATGCTTACCGCGACCGCCGCAACAAGCGCCGTGATTTACGCCGCCTGTGGATTACCCGTATTAATGCCGCCTCCAGGCTTAACGGCTTATCCTACAGCCGCCTAATTAGTGGCCTGCAAAAGGCCAACATTTTAATTAACCGTAAGTTTTTGGCCCAGCTAGCCGTTAGCAATGCAGAAGCCTTTACCCAAATTGCGGAAAAAGCCAAAGCTGCCTTATAGGCCAAGCAACACTAACCTTCCTTACTATCCCCGTTTGTATTCCATTACAGGCGGGGATTTTTACATGGCCACATATTGTAACAATCCAGGGTTATTCGCCTGCCAGGGTTGGAGAAACCACCGCTAGGTGACGACATTACCCTTATATCAACCTTATTTAAACCTTCATTCTGGCGAGTATTCGTGTGGGTACGGTACATCGCCCTTAAATTTATTATCTGGGAGTACCAAACCAATGAGCCCTGTAATTGAGCCAAAAGATATGCCAAACAACCACTACAACGCCCTGCCCGGCGGCATGCGCTTTGACAGCAACACCTATTTTAACCCTACCCCTGGTATGGGTAAGGATTTTGGCCTCGCATTTGGCGACTTACTCTCTGCACTAGAAAGTAGCGTGGTAAGCCACGTGGGCACCCCTAACCGACGATAACAACCCCGCAAGGACCCTCCATATTTAATGATTGTGCCTGCTATACCATTAGGCTACACAACACCGCCACCCGGTGTGGGAATACCTTATGGGGCAACCAACCCTGCCACTCAGCCATACACAATGCCAACCCTTCGCTGGGATACGGCTCATTGGCCTATCACCGTATACATTCCGCCAGCGCCGCCCATATTGGGCCTGTCTCAGCAAGATTGTGTGCACGCGCTAAACACCTGGCAAGCATACTGTAGCTCGTCTCCCTTGGTTACCCTGGCCGACAGACCAGCACAAGCGGCGATTCAGCTGCAATGGCACCCACTACCCCCAACAGCCCACCCAAACATGTGCGGGCATACCCAAATCCAAGTATCCGCCCATACAGGACATATTGTGGGGGCCAACCTTACCATTATTACCAACGCCGCCATTGACCAACGCCTAACCATCCCACAGCGCCAGCAGCGCATACGGGCCACCTTAGGCCATGAAATGGGCCACGCCCTAGGGCTACGCCACAGCGTGGACACCCAATCCCTGATGCACCCTCAACAAGGCTGGCGGTTTACCACCCCTTCCGCCCAGGACATCCTGCAGTGCCAACGGTTGTACGGCCACCGCTAAGCCTAGCGCTATGGTTGCCGTGGTGGCATGTTGCCACCCTCCACACTATGGCTTGCACAATTTAGCATTTTAGCGATAATAAAAGGCGTTGGGACTGGTGCCTTCAATTATGCACCCCCGGCCACTCACCAATGCTCCTTAATCAAGACAGAGCACCCAAGGAGACATTGTGATGGCTTACCATGT
Organism: bacterium; assembly: GCA_030429585.1. Lineage (GTDB taxonomy): Bacteria > Cyanobacteriota > Vampirovibrionia > Vampirovibrionales > Vampirovibrionaceae > JAUIEU01. Next base: position 1,572,190 of record JAUIEU010000001.1, read on the forward strand.
TCCAGCCTGCTGCGTGGCTCGCCTATCGGTATAACGAGTGGTCATTCGCTAACCGCTTTAACTAATGCCAATGCCTGCTGTAGCCATTATTGCCTGTAGCACGACAGAATGCCTTAACGGAATCCCCCTTTTGTTCGACCAATTCACCCCTTCCACCTCGGCCACCCCTTCACACGAAGCGGGCGAGCTGCCGCCTACCGCTGCGACGATGATAGACGCCACCGATAACACCCCCGGCGACGAACCCACACCCGCCCCCAAGAAAAAACGCGGGCGCCCCCCAAAAAAGAAGCCGGAAGACATCAACGACGACACAGCTGACGCACCTGCCCCTAAAAAGCGGCGTGGGCGACCCCCAAAGGCCAAGCCTACGGAAGAGTTACCAAGCCCCACAGCAGACGATACCAATAACGATACCCCCAGCGAGCCCCCCAAGAAAAAGCGGGGACGGCCCCCCAAAGCCAAAACCGCTACCAAGGCAACCACCGCTAAAAAAGCTGCTGCTACCCCTGCAGACAGTGACGCAACCGATACGCCGGCCCCTACCAAGCGGCGTGGGCGGCCCCCAAAGGCCAAGCCGAACAAAGACGACCTGACCACCAGTGCGCCAGAAACCATTGAACCGCCCACAACGCCTTCCGCTGACGCGAGTACCGCTATTGCCGCTGACGCTGCCCCTAAAAAACGGCGTGGACGCCCCGCTAAAAAACAGGCGCCCACCCCAACCGAACCCACTGAAGACACCGCTTCAGCACAAGCTACTGTGGCTACCACAACAGCCGCTGAAACCACTGCGTCTAACGCCGCCTTAGAAGCCCCTAGCCCCACCAGGCCACGCGCCCGTGCCCACAAACCCCGTGCCACCGGCGGGCCCCACTACACCTTGGATTTTGGCTGGATAAAAGATAAAGCCAAACCTGGTAGCTGGCGCCGCGGCTACGGATACCATAAATCTGGCCAGGTACGGAATTTAGCCCCTACCCCGGAAGGCGCCAACGCCCAGGTAAAAGGCAACTACCAAGACCACTACGAAACCAACCTGGTTTTTAACCCAGATGGCGTGGATGTAAACTGCACCTGCCCGTTAGAAGAAACCTGGTGTAAGCACGCCGTGGCCGTGGCGTTGTCTGCGTCAGATAAAGGCCTATGGCACCAGCATTTTGGCATTGAGCTGCCCGATTACAAAGTATCCGAAAACATTGTCGGCACCGCCGAGTTGTACATGGGCAGCTACCGCATTTTTATTAGCGATGGCCGCAAGCCCAATAAAATCAGCATTAAAATACAAGAACGCCAAACCGGGCGGCTGGTAAAACAAATCGAGCCATTGCTGATGCAGATTTTAGAACTGCAAACCCAGCACAACTACACCTTTAACGATGCCACTCAGCGAGAAATTAACCTGCTAAAACTGTTGTACCAACTTGGGTTTATGTTTACCAAGGATGGTTGGTACCACGTGCCCATGAACCACGCCGACACCCTGTTTGAGCAGCTCGCCCTGCTTGAAGAAGTGTGCAACCCCCAACTAGAGCGTGTGGTATTTGAGCAAGAGTCCTTAGAACTCCACATGGCAGTCAATGTATCGCTGGCGGGTAATGTGCTGGTTAGCGTGTACTGGGTTAAGCCTAACAATGACCCCAACCAGCCCGGCGACGTGCTGCCCATGGAAGAAGTACGCCTATTTTCTGCCAACGGGTTATACGGCATTCGGCGCAACAAGTTATACCGCCTAAGCCACCCGGTACACCGCTTGCCCAAGCGCCTGGTAAAAACCACCTTTACCGATATCCGCGATGCGGACGGGGGCAAGTTTATTTACGAAGAACTGCCCCGCCTGCGTAAACTCGTAACCTACCTGGATGAAGCAGACATTGTTAAGCAATTAGAACTGGCCAAGCGCCCCCCACAAAAAATACTAAATGTAGAAATGATGGACCCGGCCCTTCTTAAAATTAGGGTGAGTTTGGATTTTGCCTACGACACCGTAAAAACCGCCTACAGTAAGGCCACCCCCAAGACCCCATACGTCATGGTACTCAACAAGAAAAAAGAAACCATCTACTGGGTTAAACGGGATACGCGCCAAGAAAAAGCCGCCTACCAACAGCTATTGGATAGTGGCCTAACCCCTCTGCAAACCAACTATTTATTTGCAGAAGGCGATGACGCCATCGACTTTTTTAACACCGCGCTGGATAAACTCGGCGATGAGTGGGAATTTAACGTTAAGGACAAAGAAGGCTTTAGCGTGTTAAAAGTGGCCGACCACCCCTTGAAAGTATGGGCGGCTATTGATTTTGATACATCCGTGGATTATTTCCGCATGGAGATGTTTTGCCGCATTGGCGATGAGCCCATGGACATTGATGATGTGCGCGAGCAAATGCTGCAAGGCAAAAAGTACTTCCTTCGCCCGGGCTTTGGATACGTGGAAATTCCGCTGGCCGCTATTTTGCAATTTAGCCGGACCCTGATTGCGTTAGAAGCCGAAAAGCTAGACGACAGCCCCAATGGTTTTGATAGCTACCGCATTGAGACCTTTAAAGTAGGCCTGCTGCAAGAATTGACCGAGCAAGGCGTGGAGCTAGAATTAAGCGACAAATTCGCCGATTTTTGGAAGCTGATTACCAGCACCAGCACGCTAGAAGAAATCCCTGTACCGGACAACGTGAATGCCACCTTGCGCCCCTACCAAAAGCAAGGGTTTAACTGGCTATACTTCCTCTACACCTATGGTTTGAACGGTATTTTGGCCGATGACATGGGCTTAGGTAAAACCCTACAAACCCTAGTGCTACTGCAATACGCCAAAAATAACGATGGCCAAGCGCCATCCCTGGTGGTGTGCCCAAGCAGCGTGGTATACAACTGGGTAAGCGAGGCTAAAAAGTTTGTACCCGACTTAAAGGTGCTAAAACTCACCGGTAATAACCGCACGCCGCTGTACAAACAAATTAAAGATGCCGATATTGTTGTTACCAGTTACTCGCTGATGCGGCGCGATATTTTAGCCTTAAAAGGCTACACCTTTAGGCACGTGATTTTGGATGAAAGCCAAAACATTAAAAACCACACCGCCCAAACCGCCAAAGCGGCCAAACAGCTACAATGTAATCACCGCTTGGCCTTAAGTGGTACGCCCATTGAAAACCGCCTGCTAGAACTGTGGAGCGTGTTTGATTACCTGATGCCAAAATTCTTGTACGATATTGATGAATTTAGATACCGCTTTGTAACGCCAATCGAAGAAAAAGGCCATATTGATGCCGAACGCCGCCTTAAAAAGCAGGTATTTCCCTTCATCTTGCGCCGCCTAAAACAAGACGTAGCCAAAGACCTACCCGCCAAAATAGAAAACGTGCAGTACTGCGAGCTAACCGACGCCCAGCAAGAATTGTACCTGGATGTACTGGAGCGCACCCGCGAAGAAGTACTGGCCAAAGCCGCCGGGGCTAGCACAGTGGGTAAAAATGCCAACTCTATTTTTGCAGCCTTGGTTCGGTTGCGCCAAATTTGCTGCCACCCGCAATTACTACTAAGCAAAGAGACTGGCGATGATTCTGGTTTTCCGTTAGACCCTAAACTGGTGGCTGCCGCCGCTGCCGAAAGTGGCAAGTTTGAAGCCATGAAAAGCATGATGCGCGAAATTATTGCCGAAGGCCACCGAGTGCTGTTTTACAGCCAGTTTGTGGAAATGCTAAAACTAGTACGCCGTTGGCTAGAAACCGAAGGCATTAACTACGAATACCTAACCGGCGAAACCCCCAGCGATAAACGGGGCCCCAAAGTAGACCGCTTTAACGAAGACGAATCCATCCCCGTGTTTTTAATTAGCCTAAAGGCAGGTGGTACCGGTTTAAACCTAACGGGCGCCGATTATGTACTGCTCTACGACCCGTGGTGGAACCCTGCGGCAGAAAACCAAGCGGCCGACCGAGCCCACCGGATTGGCCAAACCAAAACCGTCATGGTGTACCGCATGGTGACCAAAGGTACAGTAGAAGAAAAAATCATGAAGCTAAAAGATCAAAAGCAGAACCTAGTAGATTCCATCATTAGCGCCGACCGCAGCATGGGCAAACTGCTTAGCTTCGAAGATCTCAAAGACATCCTCACCCCAGATTTCTAAACTTCCCAATCCTAATGTTTCAACTACACAAACCGTCCGCTGGGGTCGGGGGCGTCTTGGTGCTCGGGGGTAAGGGGTAGGTTTTGGTAAAACACTACGGTTAGCTCGGTATCATCCGTCACATCCGTATCGTAGTGGGTTTTAAAAAACGCTTTTATCGCCTCAACACTCTGCAAATCTGGCTTTTGGTGCTGCAAAATATCGGCACTTAAGGCGCCAACCGTGGTTTTTACCAACTCATTCCGTACCACACCACGCCGTACCCGCAAATGGTTGCACCGTATATCCACTTCTTCATCGGGCGTCCAATATTGGCCATCAAAATAAATCGTACCTAAGCGAAACGCACAGCGCAGTTGCTCGGTATCTTCCGCTAAAATAGTCTCGCGATAGGGGGCGGGCCAGTTAATAGCTTTGGCCATAAGGGGGCATTCCAAATAGGCAAACAATTACAATCACAGGTGTTATTGTACTATCGATATCGTGAATATGAGATAGATTACCCCTATGCCCTCTATCACTCCAACCCTGCAACCTAAATTTTCTGGCGACTCCTGGCTTCAGAAACTACAAAAAGCAGGCATTCAAAACAATTACCCTCATGCCTCCAAAGATGATATAGATTTTGTTGCCTCACAAATGAATAACGCATTAAAGAAGGGTGCTAAAATAACAGGGCTTGCCACCGCGTTAGGGCTTGGTATGGGCTATTTAATAGACCAAACTCGCAAACAGAAAACCACATTCCACCGATTAAAATCACCTATAAAAACATATACCCTTTTTGGTGCGATTATCGGGTTTTTCATTGGAGAGATTATATCTACCCCTATGTCAATTAAAAAACTCCGGGATATTTTTCGGCAGAAGCCCCACCTTGTTACAGAAAACCCGTTATATAAAAATCTACCCATCACTAAAACCCTGGCAAGTTTTGCTTTCCCTAAAGAACTGCGCTAACCCTTAACCGCCCCACTTAGTAGCCCACGCATTACCCACCGTTGAATGGCGATAAATAGCGCCACCACTGGCGCCACACTAATAGTGGCTGCCGCCATCACAACGGGCCAATCCACCACGTCTCGGTACTGGCTTTTTAGCTGAAGCAGGCCCAGCGGCAGGGTTTGCCAGGTTTCGCTATGCAGGGTAACTAGGGGCCACATAAAGCTATTCCAGCTGGCCACAAAGGTAAACAGCCCCAAGGTTACTAAAATTGGCATGGCAGTAGGTAGGGCAATGTGCCAAAAGGTTTGCCACAAGCTGCAACCATCTAATGTGGCAGCTTCTTCTAACTCTTTAGGGAAGCCCATAAACCACTGGCGGCACAAAAATATACCAAAGCCGCCAAACAGGCCGGGCACAATCAGGGCCAGTGGCGTATCCATCCAGCCCAGCCAGCTCATTTCAAAAAACAGCGGCACAATATTTACCTGCGGTGGAATCATCAACGTTATCAAACACGCAAAAAAGGCGATGGTCTTTCCCTTAAAATCACATCTTGCAAAGGCATACCCTGCCATGGCCGCTAGTAACACATGGCCCAAGGTGGTCACTACCGCTATCCACAGGCTGTTAATGGCAAATCGCCCCATAGGCAAGGTGTTAAACACGGTGGCGTAATTATCTAGCGTAGGCAGCGTAGTCGGCCATAAAGCGGCTAGCGGGTTAATCAGCAGCTCGCCCAGTTCGCCCACGCTCATTACCAACATTATCCAAAAGGGTAGCAAGGCCACGGCAGAAACCAGCACCATAGCCACAATAGCCAATAGCTGGAGGACAGAACTAAGAAAAACGCGTTTACGTGTAAGGGTGGTTGCCATACCCCTTATAATAGCGAGGAAGTCCATTTTCACCCAGCCCCCCCCTATTCTCTTCTCTGCCTTATGCCTGCTTACGATTACCACTGCACCACCTGCACCACATTACCGGCCATCACAATCATACACGGTGTAAACGAACGTCCTGCTAGAGACCAGCGCGCCTGCCCCCAGTGTGGCAACCTGTTGCAAAAAGCCTTAAACACAACCGTTGCCATTACCCCAAAAAGGGCTACCCCACCAACGGATAACACCCCAGCCCCCAGCATCTGCGAACAAGGCCACGCCAACTGCCCCGGCCACGCCTTAGCAGAACAATTAATTAATAACGCGCACCCAGGCCAGGATAATTCTTAAATCAACCTTAATAAAACCACGCCTTAGGGATTTATCGGGTAACCTAACACTACTTATAGTTTTTAATGGGCAACTGGGCATAGGCGTTTTTTTAACCCACCATAAACACGTTGCCTGCTGTTAAACCACTGAATAGGACACGACAATTATGAGCGAACAACAACGACAAAGCGGCAAAGTCGTCGGTATTGACTTAGGCACCACCAACAGCGTGGTTGCCGTGATGGAAGGTGGTAAACCCACCGTAATTGCCAACGCCGAAGGCACCCGCACCACCCCCAGTATTGTGGCTAAAAGCAAAAATGGCGAGTGGCTGGTTGGCCAATTGGCCAAGCGCCAAGCCATCCTCAACCCAGAACGCACCATTGCCAGCAACAAGCGTCACATGGGCGACGGACATACCTGGACCATCGACGGTGCTGATCTCACCCCCCAAGAAATTAGCGCTAAAATCCTTCGCAAACTAGCCGATGATGCCGGTACCTACCTTGGCGAAAAAGTAAACCAAGCTGTGATTACCGTGCCTGCTTACTTTGACGACAGCCAACGCCAAGCCACCAAAGATGCTGGTAAAATTGCTGGCCTAGAAGTACTGCGGATTGTAAACGAACCCACCGCAGCCGCCTTTGCCTACGGCCTAGAAGAGCAAGAAGACCAAATTGTACTGGTATTTGACCTGGGTGGCGGTACCTTTGACGTGACCATTTTAGAAATGGGCGATGGCGTCTTTGAAGTGAAATCCACCTACGGTGACACCCAACTGGGCGGTGATGACTTTGACGAAAAATTGATTGAGTGGCTGGCTGACGAATTTAAAAAGCAAGAAGGCATTGACCTACGCAGCGACAAGCAAGCCATGCAGCGCCTGAAAGAAGCGGCAGAAAAAGCCAAGTGCGAACTGTCTAGCACGACGGAAACCAACATTAGCCTCCCCTTTATTACGGCGGATGCCAACGGCCCAAAACACCTGGAAATGACCTTAAGCCGGGCTAAATTTAACGATTTAACCCACGACTTAATCGAGCGCTGCCGCAAGCCGGTAGAGCAAGCCATTAAAGATGCCAAACTCTCACCCAGCGAAATCGACGAAATCGTTCTCGTGGGTGGCTCCACCCGTATCCCGGCGGTGCAAGACCTAGTGAAAGAACTCACCGGCGGCAAAGAGCCTCACCAAGGTGTTAACCCAGACGAAGTAGTGGCCATTGGTGCTGCCGTACAGGCCGGTGTACTGGCTGGCGAAGTGAAAGATATTGTCCTGCTAGACGTGACCCCGCTAAGCCTAGGGATTGAAACCCTGGGTGGCGTGATGACCCAACTGGTAGAACGCAACACCACCATCCCGGTGCGTCGTACCGAAACATTCTCAACAGCTGAAGACAACCAAACCAGCGTGGATGTACACGTGCTGCAGGGCGAGCGCCCCATGGCCCGTGATAACAAAACCCTGGGCAATTTCCGCTTAGAAGGCATCCCACCAGCGCCTCGTGGTATCCCCAAGGTAGAGGTGACCTTTGATATTGACGCCAACGGTATTGTGAATGTAAGCGCCAAGGATCAGGCTACCAATAAGGAACAGAAAATCACCATTACCAGCAACACCAACCTAAGTGATGATGAGATTGACCGCATGGTGAAAGAGGCAGAAGCCAACGCCAGCGAAGATGCCGAACGCAAAGAAGCAGTGGAAGTGCGCAACAATGCGGATAACCTATGCTACAGTGTGGAACGCCAGTTAACCGACCTTGGCGACAAAGTACCGGCTGATGAAAAAGACAAAATTAACGAGCTGGTAGAAAAGCTACGCGAGGCGGTTAAAAACGACAGCCACGAAGACATGAAAAAGCTCACCGAAGAGTTGCAACAAGCGGCTTACGCCCTAAGCACCCAGGTGTACGAGCAAGCCGCTGCTGCGGAAGGCGCTGATGGTGCCGACAGCCCAGAAGGCGTTTCCGGTGGTGATGACGACGTAATTGACGCCGAATTTACCAGCACCGACGAGCCCAGCGAAGTGGGCGCCAAATAAATAACAAACCATAAAACCCCCAAGCCCACCCGCTTGGGGGTTTTGTTTTACGGGAGATACATTGTGGAAGAACGCATCTGCGCCTATATCGACATTCTAGGTTTTAAGCAAATTATCAAACGAATCCATGATAAAAATGACCCTTTGGAAGAAAATTTTATTGAGAGAGTATTTGATTCAATAAAGACCACCCAGAATCAGCATGAGCATATATTTGAAATGAAAAGTCTCAAATATAGTGTTTTCTCAGACACAATTATCATCAGTTGCAAAACAAAAAATAATTATATTGCAGGTTTAAAGGCTATTATAAATAGCTCCTCTTACCTCCAAGCCCATTTATTTAAGGAGCATGGAATTTTAGTTCGTGGTGCTATAACTCATGGCAATCTAAAGCATGACGATATATATTTATACGGTCAGCCCGTTGTTGATGCACATAATTTAGAAGAAAAATCTGCGATTTACCCTAGAATTTTAATAGCTAAAGAGATTTCGAACAAAATATCTCTTCATCAAGACCCTATATTCAACTCCTTTTTGAAAGAGTCCATTGATGGGTTTCTTTATATAAATCCATCCATTACTTTCCCTAAGATAATAGACACTCCTGGAATTTTAGAAAACGAAGAAAATAACGATTACAAGCAAAAAGAAATCAGAAGTCTTTATAAAAGCTATTTCAAAGAGCAACCTGATATTATTGGTGTTTCAAGTAAATGGGCATGGTTAAAAAGCCACCTATTTGACGAGCCGTTGTAACCGGTTCCACACGGTAGCCCAGTCGGGGGTGTTGGGCGGGGGTTGGAGCAGTAGGGTGGTGGTATTTAGGGTATCAGCGTGGCGCAGAGTAGCGTATAAGTGCTTGGCATACTGTAGCGGGGTTTCGCCAACAGGTAGCACGGCTTTAGCTTGCTTGGCTAGGGCTTCCCAACCAGGCTGGGTGCTATCCCACGCTAGCAGCGCGCACTGGTGTGCCTCCACACCGCTTGGCAGTTTGGCAGGGTTTTCTACCAATATTACCGGTGTTTGGGGGCAATAATGGCGCGCTTCTTGCCCAGAGACTTTTTCAGCCCGCGCTGCCGGCAGGGTACTGACATCCACAATAGGTACCGAATCGCCCAGCACGGCCTGCATAGCGTCTGGCGTAATATGGCCGGGGCGCAGCAGTTGTACAGTGTGGGTAGCGTCATCCCAGCCCACAATGGTGCTTTCTAGCCCTACCTCGCAATCGCCACCATCTAACACCAAGGGCAGGGCGTCGGTATCAGGGAAATCGCCTCTTACATGGGCGGCCGTAGTAGGGCTAACATGCTGGTAGCGGTTGGCACTAGGCGCCACTAATGGGTTGGCATAGGCCTGCAATACCTGCTGGGCCACCGGGTGTACGGGCCAACGAATGCCCACCGTGGCTTGCCCGCCAGTGGCTGCGCTAGGCACAAGGGTGGTTTTGGGCACAATAATGGTAAGTGGGCCCGGCCAAAAGGCTTCGGTCAATTGTTGTAGCGGCGCGGGGATACTTGCCGCCAAACGGGTCACATCTGCCCAGCGGGCCACATGCACAATTAGTGGGTGATTCGCCGGGCGGCCCTTTAACGCGTAAATCCGCTGTATGGCCAACGGGTTTAGTGCATCGGCACCCAGCCCGTAGACCGTTTCGGTCGGAAACGCCACCAATTGGCCAGCCGCTAGCAACCCGCAAGCGCGGGCAAGGGTCGCTTCATCAAGTAAGGGGGTGGGCAACAACGGCGGGGGCTCCATTGGGTAACCGGGTTGGCATCGTGCTACAATGTGGGGCAAAATACAGTGACACTGCCAGAAAGTAAGGCTATCCTATGCCAATTCCACACAACGCGTCTACACTTTTTACCGGCACGCTAGTGCTAGCCGCCGACCATGCCGGCTACGCGCTAAAAGAAGCCATTAAAGCCCACCTTGCCACAACCTACCCTAGCATTACCGTGATAGATAGCGGCTGCTACAACACCGATAGCGTGGAATACCCCAGCATTATTGCTAACGGCGTACAAACCATGGCCAAAAACGATACTACGGCCGGCATTTTTGTATGCGGCAGCGGAGCTGGCGTATGCATGGGAGCTAATCGGTACCCACAATTGCGCGCTATTTTAGCCCACGATACCCGCACCGCCTATTGGAGCCGCCGCCACAACGATGCCAACGTGTTATGCCTTGGCGGGCGTGTGGTCGCCGAGGCCCACGGACTAGAAATTACTGATATTTGGCTAACCACCGCCTTTGACGGGGGGCGCCACGATGAACGGGTAGCCAACCTTAGCCAACTTGGCCAAGATGCCCCTGCCGCTGACGCCTGCTGCGTGTAAATACATTTCCTTTTAATTTTTAAAGAAAGCCGCCATGACTGCCTTTGCTCATCTCCAAAAAAGCGACCCTGATATTTTTAAACTACTTGGCAAAGAGCTGGATCGTCAGCAATCTACCTTAGAAATGATTGCCAGCGAAAACTTTACTAGCCCTGCCGTTATGGAAACCATGGGCAGTGTACTTACCAACAAATACGCCGAAGGCCTACCCGGCAAACGCTACTATGGCGGCTGCGAAGAAGTAGATAAAGCCGAAGAGATTGCCCGCGAACGCGCCAAGCAGCTTTTTAATTGTGCCCATGCCAACGTGCAACCCCACAGCGGCGCCCAAGCCAACATGGCCGCTTTTTTAGCCGCTGGGCTTAAGGCTGGCGATACCATTTTAGGCATGAATTTATCCCACGGGGGGCACTTAACCCACGGCTCACCAGTGAATTTTTCTGGCCTAAACTACACAATTGAAGCCTATGGCGTGGACCCCACCACCGGCCATATTGATATGGATGCCGTAGCCAAAAAAGCCCGCGAATCTAAGCCAAAACTAATTATTTGTGGTGCCAGCGCCTACAGCCGCGTGATTGATTTTGAAGATTTTAGAAAAATTGCCGACGACGTTGGCGCCGTATTGCTTGCCGATGTGGCCCACATTGCCGGGCTGATTGTTACCGGGCATCACCCCAACCCATTTCCGCACTGCCATATTGTGACGACCACCACTCACAAAACCCTACGCGGCCCACGTGGTGGCATGATTATGGCCAATGACGATTACGCCAAAGCCATCGATAAAGGGGTATTTCCCGGTATTCAGGGTGGCCCACTAATGCACGTTATTGCCGCCAAAGCCGTCGCGTTTAAAGAGGCGCTGTCGCCAGAATTTACCACCTACAGCACCAACGTTATTAAAAACGCCCAAGCGCTGGCCACACAATTAGTGGCCGATGGGATTGATATTGTGAGTGGCGGCACCGATAACCACGTGATGATGCTAGACCTTCGTAGCGTGGGCATGACGGGCAAAGTAGCCCAACAGATTTTAGAAGAGGTTGGCATTACCGCCAATAAAAACACCATCCCCGATGACCCCGAAAGCCCCTTTGTGACCAGTGGTTTACGCTTAGGTAGCCCGGCATTGACCACCCGAAGGCTAGACGAAGCGGCCTTTACAGAAATTGGCGCCATTATTGCGGCCACCTTAAAAGCCAGCCAAGCCATCGAGCCTTTAAAAGCCCGTGTAAATGCCATTGCCCAACAATTTCCGCTATATACCGAGCTAAACGCCAATTATGCCCTTAACAACGCCGCCTGCAGCGTATAGTTAAGGAAATACCCCATGGAACCCACCACTATAGCCACTAGCGCACTGCCCATTCAGCCCGTGTTTATGTCGTCGCTATTAATTCAATATTTACAGGTGCTGGGTTTTGCTACCGCGTTAGTTGTGGCCTTACTCGTCGTGCCTGCAGTTACCAAGCTGGCCAAGTATTTAAACTGGGTAGATGCCCCTAACGAACGGAAAATTCACACCGGCGCCATACCACGCTTTGGTGGCGTAGGCATTTGGCTGGGTTTTATGGTGGGCTTTGTAATGGTGGCCTATTCCTTTGGCCGCTTCCCGGAAAATATTGACGGCGAGCACATGGCCACCACCGGCATATTAGTAGGCGGCACGCTGATGTTTTTATTAGGCCTGGCCGATGACCGCTGGAATTTATCTGCATGGATAAAGCTAATAGGCCAATTTACCATTGCCATTATTACCGTGTATTTGGGTGTAGAAATTCAAACCCTGGATTTACCCGGCAGTATTTGGATTGTGCTGTACGATTGGAGCCTGCCCATTACCGTGCTGTGGCTGGTAGGCATGGCCAACGCTATGAACTTTATTGATGGCCTTGATGGGCTTGCGGGCGGCGTGGGCACCTTATCTGCCCTAACGTTAGCGGTAGTCGCCGTGTTTACGTATCAGCCTATGGCCGCTATTTTTTCCGCACTACTCGCGGGGTCTACCCTTGGATTTTTAATTTATAACAACCACCCAGCACGCGTTTTTATGGGCGATAGTGGCTCGTTATTTATTGGCTTTATGCTGGCTGCCATTGCCGTTACCGGCGTACTAAAAACCCAAATTGCTGTGATGTTAGTACCCATTTTAATTTTATCCGTCCCTATTTTAGAAATTTTATATTCCACCAGCCGCCGCTTACTACAGGGCAAAAGCCCCTTTGTGGCAGATGCTAATCATCTCCACCATCGCCTACTACAATCCGGCTTATCTCAAGTGCGTGTAGTGCGCATTGCCTACGGGGTATGTGTCATTTCTGGCATGCTGGTAACCAGTTATGTCCACGATTTAGAATCCTATGTCATTTTACTAATTGCCATTGGCCTACTATGGGTGGCGTTACTATGGCTTCGCTTTTACCAAGACGAAGTACCCCTTGTCGGCTCGCCAGAACCACCTGCTACCCCTTCGGCTTCTGACTCTTAAACCCACTTTTTTCTGCCCCTCCTTACTTTATTTGATTTATTCACCATGCCTGCTGCACCTGTCTGTACTGCCCCAAATACACCCCTACCCACCGATACCCTGTGCTGCATTTTAAGCAACGTGCAAGTGGGGCCCACGCTATGGATAATGCGGCTACTACCACAACACCATGCTGCCACAGGACAGGCGGCCAGCGGTTTTACCTGCCACCCCGGCCAGTTTGTTATGGTAGGCCTACCAGAAACTAGCGGCGTGCCTAGCTTTAGTTTTCGTAGGCCCATGAGTGTTTACCAAACCCATGACGACGGCAGCCTTTCTATTTTTTATAAAGTGCATGGGCGCGGCACACGCCTTTTTAGCGAGTTAACCGCCGGTAATACCCTTGCCCTAACCGGCCCGCTGGGTAACACCTTGCCGCAAGACGCACCACCCGAATCCACCTTACTGGTGGGCGGCGGTATTGGTATAGCGCCGTTAGTGTGTTGGGCCAGTCGGCACCTTAGCCCATCGCCAACACGGCTAGTGTATGGCGTGCACAGCCAAGCGGATATTGGTATTAGCGATGCCATAGAATCGATTTTTACCAAAGAGCACACCTTAATTTGCACCGATGATGGCAGTACGGGATTTAATGGCAATGTGGTGGCCGGACTAACGAAAAACCCACAGCTAACCCAAGGCATTACCCACGTGCTGATTTGCGGCCCCATGCCCATGATGCGTGCCACGTGGCAGTTTTGCCAAACCAATCTACCTGATGCCAACGTGTATGTATCTTTAGAAGAGCACATGCCCTGCGGTACGGGGTCGTGCTCGGGCTGCGTGGTAGATGTGATTGACGAGCCCTTACCTGTAAAAAGTTGCCAAGTGGGGCCAGTGTTTTTAGCCAGCCGCTTGCAATGGGCCACCACATCCGTTACCGCCGGGAGCAACGCCTAAATGACGACTGCCACCGCATCTGCAACCCAACAAACCATTGCTGGTATTGAATTTCCGCATTGTATTCTCAATGCATCCGGCTGCTTTAACCCCGTTACTTTTCATCAGTTAAACCATTTAGGCGCCTGCTTGGGCGGTATTGTTACTAAAACCACCACCCCAGAACCGCGCCCCGGCAACCCTTTGCCCCGAACCGTCGAGCTGCCCGGCGTAGGGATGCTTAACAGTATAGGCCTGCAAAACCCCGGCTTAACCCACGTCTTACAGCAAGATATCCCAACGTTTGCAGACTGCGGTAACGTACCTATTATCCTAAGCATTGCGGCCTGCAGCACTGCAGAATTTGCCGATATGGCCGCGGCTATTGAAGCCCATCCCCACCGCAGGCATATTCAGGCGCTAGAAGTAAACCTCTCTTGCCCCAACGTGGCTAAAGGCGGCGTGGATTTTGGCAAATCCCCTGAATTAATTGCCGACATTATTACCACCCTAAAGCAAGTTACCCCGCTGCCCCTATTTGCCAAGCTAACCCCCAACGTGGCCAGCATGGTGCCCATGGCAGAATCTGCAATGGCGGCTGGGGCCAGCGGTATTGTAGCCATTAATACAGTACTTGGGGCTCACATTAATATCCACAGCAAAAAAGCCACCCTGCCGCGTATTAGCGGTGGCTACAGCGGGCCAGGTATATTCCCTATTGCCCTGCACCATGTGCTTACCCTAAAGCGTGCCCTACCCACCGCCACTATTATTGGGGTGGGGGGCATTAGCAACGCAGAAAACGCCATTGCTATGCTAATGGCGGGGGCCAGTTTGCTACAAGTAGGCACCCAGTGCTTTGCCAACCCTAGCGTATTTGGCCAACTACACCAGCAGCTTCACCAATACATGGCCGATGAAGGAATTACCCACATGGATGAATTGGTGGGCGCCGCGCTGGCTTAAATATAAACCTAAAGGTGCAAATACCCCCCAATAACTTTGCAGGCAGCGGTATTTACCGTAACATTATTGTTCTCTGTACACTTTTAAACCCTTATCGAGACAACTCGCCCAATGGCCCCTACCACCATGCCCAAAACGCCCACTACCACCCTAAACGAAACCACTCAACCTGTAAGCGGCTATTGCTACGCTAAAATTGTAGCCACGCTTGGCCCGGCGTCTTCATCCGTGCCCGTGCTAACCGATATGATTGAAGCGGGCCTAAGCATTGCCCGGCTTAACATGTCTCATGGCGAGCACGGCGACCAGCAAGAACGCCTTGAGCTGGTACGTAAGGTATCTAACAATGTGGGCCGCGCGGTTGGCGTTATGGCAGATTTGCAGGGCCCTAAAATTCGTACCGGTATTTTAGAAAACCGTAAGCCAGTAGAACTGGTTACCGATAGCACCGTACTGTTTGAGCATAGCGATGAACCCGGCAACGCCAAACATATTACCAGCCCTAATGGCGAAATTTTTGAAGCGCTCACCGAAGGCACCCAAATCTTAATTAACGATGGGCTCCTAAAGTTGCGCGTTACTAAGGTACTCTCTAACACCCAAAGCGAATGCGTGGTAGAACAAGGCGGAGAACTAAACGAGCGCAAGGGCATTAACGTGCCAGAAAAACGCCTAAACGTTAGCGCCGTTACCGAAAAAGACAAAGAAGATGCTATTTTTGCCGTTAAAGCAGGCGTGGATTTTATCGCCCTATCGTTCGTACAATCGGCTAGCGATATTTGGGAATTAAAAAACTTTTTAGCAGAAAACAATCTGCCCGTGCCCCCTATTATTGCCAAAATAGAAAAGCCCCAAGCACTTGATGAAATTGACGCCATTTTTGAAGAAGCGGATGCGATTATGGTGGCCCGCGGCGACCTAGGCGTGGAACTTCCACCAGAACGTGTACCCATGGTGCAAAAACAACTCATTGAAAAAGGCTTGCTAACCGGCAAACCTGTTATTGTGGCCACCCAAATGCTGGATAGCATGACCCACAACAGCACCCCCAGCCGGGCGGAAGTAAGCGATGTAGCTAACGCCGTATTTGATGGGGCCGATGCCTTAATGCTTAGCCAAGAGACCGCTATGGGCAGCTTCCCTGTAGAAACTATTGCCATGATGCGCCGCGTGATTATGGAAGCCGAAAGCTACATGCTACAAACCGCTAGCCGTAAACGCCCGCATGAAACCAGCGATATTCAATCGCCGCATTACCACCACGCCATTGCTAATGCCGCCAGTTACCTATCGCGCAAGGCAGATGTAGAGGCGGTAGTCGTATTGTCCGAATCGGGCAGCATGGCCAAACGAGTAAGCAAATTGCGGCCTAACCACCCCATTATTGCCCTAACAGAAGACGAACATGTCATGCGCCGTATGGCACTATTATGGGGCGTGCGTCCGCTGCAAATTCATTTTCAGGATACGACGGATGCCACCTTGTATATGGCAGAAGCGGCGATGTTAAAGCATAACTTGCTAGATATTGGCGATGGCGTACTGTTTTGTAGTGGCCTAACCCCAATAGAAGGGGCCACCAACATGTTGAAGCTCTTCAACGTGGGCGACCCCATCAAATCCGCCACCGGGCTACTTAACCCAATGTAGGGCTTTAGGGGTTTTTCCAAAAAGTCCACTGCTTAACCGAGGCAGGGCACCCTAAAAGCAGCTTATTCTAAACAACACGAGAGAGACCACCCTTACCCTAACCATTTAGGCGTAAGTGGCTGCCGCCTGTAAACAGGCTAAATTTTTGTAGAGAGCTTAGGGACGACACCCAATGGGGCAACCCAAATTTAATTTTAGGCTACAGCAAGTGCTAGATACCCGCGTACGCGAGCTAGATAGCGTGAAAGCTGAAATGGGCGGCATTATGCAACACCACGCCACCCTTAAGCAGCACATCCAAGAGATTGATGGCCATATTGAAGACACCCTAAACACCCCCATGGAGACCGAGCAAGATATTGCCACCATGGAATCGTTAAATAATTACCTGCACACCATGCGCCTGGAAAAACAAAAACGACAACACAAACTAGAGCACCACCAGCGCATTGTGGACCAATACCAATACAAACTGCGCACGGCCTACCAAAAGCAAAAAGTACTAGAAACCCTAAAAGACAAACAGCACGCCGATTTCACTAAAAAAATAGCCACGGCAGAAGCCGACCAGTTAGAAGAAATTGCCCTACGCCGCTACACCGAACGCTTAAGAGCGACGTCGTAAACACACCCCACTCACCCACGCTTAATCGTGTCGTCCACGTCCACCCGTTATCGCCATAAGGATAGTACCCACAATGCCCGCTCCTGTTGTTCAACTGCTGCAATCCATGCTTGGCCTAGGCGGTAATGCCTCTGCCAACACAAAAACAGATACCAGCACCAGTTACGATACTGCGGATACTGACGGCGCCAGTAATTTTGAAGCTTCGCTAGAAGCCGCCATAACCAGCGATATGAAAGCAGAGCCAGACAGCGCTACCGTTACGGCAACCATGGCCACCACGCCTACGGAAACCCCTAACAATACCCCTGAAGCAGACACACCCGACACCATAGATACCACGGTTGATAGCGGCACCGACACGGACAATGCCTCCCTACCAGATGGCGAGGATACGTCTTTAGCGTTTGACCCGGTAGAAACGGCTAAATTGACTCTAACCGCTACGCTGCCTTCTACAATGCCCCCCCAAGTTACTGCCGGTAACACCACCGACGACACCCCAGAGCACCACTGGCCCTTAGTGGATAGGCTATGCGCCACCAGCCTACCAAAATGCGGCGTCAGTGCCACCATGCCTACCAAAGACTTACCCACAGAAGCCATCATTACGACAGAACAACCCACTGAAATCGTGAGTACCACAACAATCGATAGCGATATATCAAACAGCGCTATTGCTGAGCTACCCACTTTGGCAGAGAGCGACTCGCATATGACGCTAGTGGTAAACAATGAAGAAAACGCCGACGCAACCACAAACATCGACACCGATATCAATCCACTACCATCAGAATCTACCCCTAGTATTGCTTTAGATGATGTTGCCGCAGGCACGACAACCCAAGCCACTGAGGCGGCAATAACCACCGGGCTAACAGCAGCACCTCTTATTGATAGCGCACAAGCCTCGGCAGCACAAAGTCAGGGCACAGAAGTAGAAGCGCCACAACAACGCACCCAGCACCCCTTACCTACCGTAAAGCCAGCCCTAATAGCTAACCCGACTGAAAAAACACGTGTAGATAGTCAGCTTTCTTTTGCAGATAACGCCGTAGATAACGACTTGCCTACCACCCCACTACCTAAAAAACTAGATTTACCACCCCAAAAAGCACTTACCCAAGCAGACAGCGTACCTACTGATAGCGCGATAGCCGAGCCCACCTCGGAAACGCCGCCCCCCACAACGCCTGCCAAAGAAAACAACGCGACACCACCAGTACTTAAAAATCTGGCTGAATTAAGCAACGCCAATACCCTTCAATCCGTAGTGGTACAACACAACGTTAAGCCGCCAGAAAAAAAATTAGACGCCCCTAAAACACCCATAGCACCCACAGCAGAAACCACCGAAACCGACGCTAGCACTACACCTATAAATATTTTGCCAGAAGCGGCTGCTGACAAAGCGGCGGCACGAGTAGAGACAAGACGTGCTGCCCGTGTTAGTAAACACCAATCTGCCGCCACACCACTAACCCCAGCAGCAGCACCGGCGCTAGCCAGCGAAGCCAAGGTAACTATAAATACCGCCTCTACTAATAATAGCGATGCGTCTTCCACACCTAGCGATACCTCTGCGCCTGATGCGCTTGCTGTACCCGAGGCTGTCGTAGCGGCACCCAACACAGATACCACGGCAACCGCCGTACCTACCAGCGTACAGGGTATTAATGGTGTTACCGGGCCGGCTGCTAGCCGCGGTAGCATTAGCCCACAAGCCGTTACTCAGCAAGTTATTGATGGCACCGTCAACGGCGCCATGGAAGGCCAATCTAAAATTACCTTAACCCTCAACCCAAGCGAGCTTGGCACTATTCGCGTTCAGCTAACACAGCGGGGTAATTCTGCTGAAGGTACCGGCCAAATCCATGCCCGCATGATTGTAAGCACACCAGAAGCCCAACAATTACTAACCAAACAAATGGCCCAGCTACAGGAAAAACTAGGGGACCAAAATATTCGGTTAGAAAATTTACAGGTATTGGTAGCGGATAGCACCAACGGCACCCAAGCAACCCAAGAGCAAGCCTTTAACGCCAACCAGCAGCAACACGGCCAAGGACAGCACCCAGATAGCGAACACCCCAGCCAGCAGCAACAACAACATGGCCAGCATCGCAACCCGCAACAACGCCAACAACTGGCCGAGCAATTTGATGCCGCCTTAACCCAAAGCGAGCAACACGCCAACTTAGGCCAAATACCCGAGAAATCCCTTAAGCAACATCCACCAGCCAAGGGAGGAGCGACACCCCCAAGATCGGCTACAACTAGAAGTGAGGGAGAGCGCCGAACCAGCGCACAACCATTAACCCTGTGGGCCTAACCCAACACCCCCCACACGTTTATTGAGATAGAGCACCATAGAGAGAGAAGGAACCCCACCTGTGAGTTCGATTACCAACGACCTATTAAACATGCAAAACAACACCTCGCGCCTAAACTACCAAGCTGGGCAAGACAGGGTAGCACAAGGCAATAACGAATTGGATAAAGATGCATTCCTACAGTTAATGTTTGCCCAACTGCGTAACCAAAACCCAGATGATGCCATGGACCCATCTCAGTTCCTTCAGCAACAAGCCAGCTTTACCCAAATTGAAGAACTGCAAAACCTAAGCAGCGCCATTAAAGGTAACAACCAGCTGATGCAAGCCAGTAACCTGGTCGGTAAATCCGTCACCATCCAAGATTCCTTAGGTAATGACCAAACCCTAACCGTGGAAAGCGTGGTGTTTGATGATACTGGCCAAGTGCTATTAAAAAACGGGGATGATATTTACCCCGCCAGCAGCATCCAAGAAATTTTTGACACCCCACCCACCACTGGCGGCTAACCCCACTAACACCCGCCGTGTAACCCTACCCATTAGTTTTACAAGTAATTTTTATTAACGAGAGAGAGATTGGAGCCCCCCTATGACCCGTGGACTTTATGCCGCCGTATCCGGCATCCGTGGCAACCAAACATCGCTAGATGTTATTGCCAACAACGTGGCCAACATGAACACCATTGCCTTTAAAAGCAGCGATGCCCGTTTCAGTGCGCTATTTTCCCAAACCATTAATGGCGGTAGTGCCCCTAGCGGCAACCTAGGTGGTATTAACCCATCCCAAATTGGGAGTGGTACCCAAGTATCGGATATTTCCACCAACTTTAACCAAGGTGGTGCCCAATTTACCGGCCAAAACACCGATTTGCTCATCAACGGCGAAGGATTCTTTGTACTGCAAGAAGCAGGCTCTACCCGATTAAGCCGGGCAGGTAACTTTTCGCTAGATAGTGGCGGCAACATGGTCGATGCGGCAACAGGTCGTCGTTTGCAAGGGTCTTCTCAACAAGTAGGCACCGCTACCACCACCATTAGCTCCGTCTACATCCCCACAGAAGTGCAGTTTGCCAAAGATACCAACGCCACAGGTACCACGGTAAAAACCTGGATTGGTAACAGCAGTACCACCACCGCCAACTGGACACCTGGGGTAGCACCCTTAATTCCACTGGCAACAGGTGCTACCGCCCGTACCGTAGAAGTGGCTAAACTCGTCAACTTTAGTATTAGTAACAGCGGTGCCGTAACAGCCACCTATAGTAATGGCGATAGATTAAGTGTACGTGTTGACCCCAATACAGTAACCGCTGGCGACCCCACCACCGCCCGCACAGAAATTATCCACTTACCTGCCGAAGGCGGCACCTATGGCTCGGATAACGATGGTAACGGCACCAGCAACGAAGCCACGGATGCCGGTGTGGTAGAACAACACACCACCGCCAGCCTGCAAGTATTTTCTGCGCCCGCCGGCGGTACCGCCATGCAAGGCATGCAAATGAACTTGCAAACCGCCACCGTAGTAAACCCTAAAGGCCTAGTGTATGAGGGTAACAACTCGTATACAGCAGGGGCCAACGCCGGTGTTATCTCCTACGGGCATGCCGGAAGCGAAAGCCGCGGCGGCTTGCAAAGTGGCGCGCTAGAATCCTCTAACGTGGATGTGGCGGGCGAGTTTACCAAAATGATTTTGGCTCAACGAGGCGTCGAAGCCTCTAGCAGAGTTATCTCTGCCCAAAGCCAGGTGCTACAAACCGTTATCCAATCCGTAGGATAACCCCCGTAACACAGTTAATGTAATTCCCACTTAATTGATACCTCCATAATTAACAGCCCCGCCAACGACCATGCGTCACTAGCGGGGCTTTTTCTATGGTTAAATTTTAAAGAGGCGTTAAAAAATAAAACTAACTATTGGTTCCAGCCACGCCAACCACCAGCCAAGCTATACACATTGGTATAACCCATGGCCTCTAACGTTTGGGCCGCCAAGGCAGACCGACTACCGCCACCGCAATACAGCACTACCGTATCATCCTGGTTAGGGACGGCATCATCAATGCTTAGCTCTAACACACCACGGCCAATCGCCGTTGCCCCGTCAATCATGCCTTGGGCAGTATCGTTTTGTTCGCGTACATCAATAATCGTTACCGCTTTATCAGGGTCGGCCTGCCATTGACGAAGGGTAGCGGCATCAATCTGTTGAATCGTCTCTTTGGCATCCGCCACTAACTCGGCAAAGCGTTTGCCACGGCGTTGGGTGGTAATGGTCATAACAATCAATCTCCTAAAAAAGGGCTGTCTCTATTAACACGTGCATTATACGGCAACTAGGCCTCTACCGAGGTAAATTTTAAGGGTTCTTCCTGGGTAAGGAACACCGTACGCGTTGGGTAGGCAAAGCCCACCCCTTCTGCCTCACATTTTTCCATTAAGGCAATGTTAATGGCCTGTTGGGCGTCCATGTACACAGAATATTCCGCATTTTCCACGTAGTACACCACCTCAAAATCCAAGGAAGAATCCCCAAAGCCATGGAAGTGAGACCGGTCAAAACGGCAATTAGGGGTATTTTCCACAATGGTTTTTACCCAGCCAGCAATCTCTTTTACCGTGTTTACCGGGGTTTCGTACAGTACCCCAAACCCAAACACAACGCGGCGCTCTTTTAAGTGGGCAAAGTTTTGAATACGGCTAGAGAGCAAATCGCTATTAGACACCACCATCAACTCACCACTAATGGCCTGCACACGGGTTGTTTTAAGGCCAATATGCTGTACCGTGCCCACCACGGTGCTATCCACTTTAATAAAATCGCCCACCATAAAGGGTTTATCCACCACAATGGAAAAGGCGCAAAATAAATCTTGCAGAATGGTTTGCACGGCTAACGCAATGGCCACACCGCCAATCCCTAAGCTGGCCACCAACGCCGTAATGTTAATGCCCAAATTTTGTAGGGCCAGCAACACCACAATAGACCACACCACCAATATGCCAATAAAGTTGGCAGGGCCTTCCATGGTTTGCAACATTACCTGTTGCTGAGGGTCTGGCCGAGATTGAATATAACGCGTCACTAAAAAACGAATGAGTGGCGAGGCCCACACACCCACCTGAAAAAGGGCTGCCAATATAGGTAACCCATTAATAAGGGTTGTTAAAGCATCCGGTAACTCTATCCACCAGCAGGCAGCCCCCAAGGCAAAGGCGGCATAAAATAGCGGGTGAATTTTTTCCAACAGCCTTACCAAAAAATCATCTAAGGTGGTTTTGGTTTTTTGTGCCCACTGCTTAAGCCGACTAACAAGCCCGCCCATAATAGTGCGTAGCGCGCCCCACACCACAATAAACGTTAAAACAGCCCCTAACCAGTGGGCCAAGGTTTGGCCAAATACCGAGATAGAAATGAGCCATTGCCAAGCAGAAATAAGGGTATCCATTGCGTATCCTTAAACGATGTTTACTAACGAATGAGTGGTTTTAATAAAACTACCGCTATAACTAGCCTAACCAGAACATATCAACAGGCATACCCCACCATTGGCGGATATCCTTTTTATATTAAGAAATATAAATAATTTCTTTAAAAACAAGGAAATTCGATCAATCTCCATCTAATCATTGTTTTTATTATTATACAGGATTAATTATTTTTTATTGCCTACAGAACAAGAGAACCTTAGACCATGTCTATTAACGGAAACTACCAACACCGCGACAGCTATATGATTATTAGCGACCAAGAAATGCATCGCCAAGATAGACGCTACCAGCGCCCGCAAGATAACCGTAGTGCCGATGTAAACGCCATGCTAGGCTACCTATACATGGCGGATAAACGCGGCAACACCGATGCCAAGTTTAGCGACACCGAAATTAAAGACGCCATTAAAACCGCCGCAGACCGTGGCGACAAGTTAATCTCGGAAGGGCTTGGTACCTTTTTATACGGCGGCAAAGATAAAAAAGGATTAAAGCCAGACACCAACAATGATAGCTTTGTAAGCGCCCATGAAATTTTTGGCCTCGCAAACCAAGATGGCGACAGCAGCACCTTAAGCGCCGCCGACTTCAAAAAAGCTTTCCCGAACCGAGCTAAGCAAGGTGGCAACAGCTTTGACCCTTATGCGAACAACACTAACCACGGCAATACCGGCAACCATGGCCGTATGCAGCAAATGCTAGGCATGTTGCTACAATTTTTATTGCAAGCCTTTGGTGGCG
Organism: bacterium; assembly: GCA_030429585.1. GTDB lineage: Bacteria > Cyanobacteriota > Vampirovibrionia > Vampirovibrionales > Vampirovibrionaceae > JAUIEU01. Next base: position 1,596,083 of record JAUIEU010000001.1, read on the forward strand.
GTAGCTATGGGCAAGGTCAAAACCATACCTACAGCGCTAATCGCCCCTATTAGCACCCATTGTTAAAACTTACTAAATTAACACCCTAGCCATTTTACATAATCGCTAGGGTGTTTTGTATGTCGCATATAGCCAACCCGTAGGAGGGCAACAGGCCGCCAATTTGGTATGCTAATCACAATGGTTGATTAAAAAAGTAACCCCGCTATGCCTGTGGATGCCCACCAGCGCAACCCCTACGAAACCTTGTTTAACCTACCAAAACCCAAGTGCTGTAGCACGGGGGATTGCTGCAAGGGGGTTTCGCCCAGCAAACCTTTTTACACCTTGTGGCAACAAGCCGCCAACGGGGATGAATTTGCCCGCAATTTTTTAGCCATTATGCAGCCTTACACCAACCACCAAGCCGCTCAAAAAATAGTGCCTGGCGTGGTAGAGCGCACCTTAGCCTCGGCAAAAACCCTAGACGACTTTCCTAACGGTGAAGACGATGTGGTGTTTTATCGGTGCCGCTACCTGCAACACGATAACCGCTGTGGGGTCCATGAAGATCGCCCCCAATTTTGCCGAGATTACCCCGACACCCCCTTTATTGTAATGGCCCCTAATTGCGCCTATGTGCCCTGGGCCAAAGCCTGCAAAGCCCAGTATGCCAAGCTAAAAAACGATACTGAAGACGCCAAAGCCCTAAAAGAAGCCTTACTCGCTGCCAAACGTGGCGAAGCTGCCCTCCCAGAGATAGCAAACACTACTATTGCCGCCTTAACGGAAGTAGACTGGGCCAACTGGCCTTGGGTACTATCGCTAACGCCCCTCTACCTTACATCACCTCAAACTGATGTGTGGTTAAGCCCTGCCAGCATGGACTTTACCAAGAAATTGTAGTCGTATCGTTACAAGACGACGCCCTATGTTGATGGTAGGTTAATACGTGGCCAAAACCATCATGCAAGGGGCCACTACACCCCACTTTTTAGCACTTGGTGCCAGGCCGCACTCGATTATCAGTATTTTTTATCCATAAGGATTCGGGATAATGCCTGCAGCATGGTTTGATAACATTGCCAAACGAGACCACGAAGGCGTCTTTTTCTGTAATGACAACGATACCGGCCTACGCGCCATTATCGCCATCCACGATACAACCTTAGGCCCTGCATTGGGCGGTTGCCGCATTAAGCACTACCAAGATGACGCCGCTGGCCTTACCGATGTACTGCGTCTGTCTCGCGCCATGAGTTATAAGGCCTCTATTAGCGGGCTGAACTTAGGCGGCGGTAAAAGTGTTATTTTGCTGAAAGAAGGCCAAGAAAAAAGCCCGGAACTCCTTGCTGAATTTGCCAAGCGCGTGGATATGCTCCAAGGGAGCTACATTACCGCCGGCGATATTGGCTCTACCACCACAGACTTGCAAACCATGCGCCAAATTACCCAATGGGTGGTTGGCTTGGCAGAAGAAGATGGCGGCCTCGGCGATTCTGCTATTTTAACCTCCCTTGGGGTATTTAAAGGCATCCAAGCCGCCGTTAAAGCCCGCTTAGGGCGCGATGACATGGATGGCTTACATGTGGCCGTACAAGGGGCCGGTAAAGTGGGCCAACAGCTAATTGGCCGCCTACTAGCCGCAGGCTGTAAAATCACCGTTACCGATGCCTTTGCCCAAGCGGTTGCCGCTGTAAAAGCCGAGTACCCACAAGTCCATACCTGCGAACCGGATGCTATTTACAGCGTGGATGCCGATATATTCTCTCCTAACGCTATTGGTGGCTTAATTACCATGGATGTGGCCAAACAGTTACAATGCAGCATTTTAGCCGGTGGGGCCAACAACCCCCTAGCCGAAGAAGGCGTTGCCGCCCTGCTCGGTGAGCGCAACATTTTATACGCCCCCGATTTTGTGATTAATGCTGGCGGGCTTATTATGGTGGCCAGCGAAATTGAAAAACATACCTTTGCCCAGGCGGAAACGCGGGTAAATAACATCTACGAAAAAACCCTCCAAATTTTTAACTACGCTGAAAAAAATAGCCTGCTACCCTGGGATGCAGCGCGGCAGATGGCTGAAAATCGCATTAACCAATCCCGTCACCTGGCCAAAGAAGCCGTGAAGCGATCCACCAGCATGTTTGCCAACACCAATGACGATTCCTTTATGGCGCATAGCCAATTATAGAAAGCCCCGCTATAGTATAGGGACCCCCCTACCCTGTTTGCTTGTGGCCTTATTGCGTGTTAAGCCAATCCTCATTACCATCATCGCCTGTTACTCAGCCTTTTAACCTGGATGAGTACTATATACAGCGTTGCCTACAACTGGCCAAACGAGGCATAACCACCCCTAACCCCATGGTAGGCAGCGTGGTGCTGGATAAGCATGGCCGCAAGGTGGGCGAAGGCTTCCATGCCCTAGCGGGCCAACCCCACGCCGAAGTAATGGCCCTGCAACAAGCCGGTGAGCTGGCCCATGGCGGCACCCTGTATGTAAACCTAGAGCCTTGTAACCACACAGGCCGTACACCGCCCTGCACCAAAGCCATTAAAACCGCTGGTATTAGTACGGTTATTTGCGGCATGCTAGACCCCAACCCCTTGGTGGCAGGCCGCGGACGAAACGCCCTACAAAACGCACGCATTACCGTGCGCCATGGCATTTTAGAAGCCGATTGCCGGGCCTTAAATGCCCCATTTATCCACTTTATGGAAACAAAAACGCCCCACGTTACCCTAAAGCTGGCCACTAGCCTGGATGGCAAACTAGGCCCTCGTGGGGCCCAACGCCACTGGCTTACTGGCCCCCTTACCCAACAATATGTACACCAACTGCGCCACCACATGGATGGCATGTTGACCACGGCCACCACTATTTTGGCAGATAATGCCCGCCTAACCGTACGATACATTGCCGGTGGCCCCCAACGGCAACCTATCCGTATTGTGTTGGATAGACACAACCGATTAGCCAACCACCCCAAACTAGCCCTATGGGAAGATGCTACACCGGTATGGCGCATCGTTTCTAACCGTTATAAACCGAACAATGACGGAAACACCAACGACGACAGCGGTACTACACCAAGCCCAGAGGCATTGGCTCATCGGCCAGACGACGCTATTTTATACGCCAAGGATACTGGCACCGGGCTAGAATTACGCAGCATTATGGCCCAACTAGGCAAAGCGGGCATCAGCACCCTAATGGCAGAAGCGGGCGGCACACTCGCCAGCAGCCTATTAACCCAAGGGCTGATTCATCAGCTAGTGTTATGCGTGGCCCCCGTTATGGTGGGGGATAATGCCGCCCCAAGCATTGCCAATGGGCTTACCGGGCTGGCCACAGGCAGCCCTGCCTTGGCAGGCTTTACCACCGTTCATCAGCAACGCTTGGATAACGATACGGTTTGGGTACTGCGCCCTAGTAACGATACCTAACCGACGACGATTTAAGCCAGCTCGCCTTTCACATCATAAGGGCCCGCATGGGTAATGCGCACATTCACAATCTCGCCTGGCAACGCGGCGTTTGTTTCGGATGTTTTAACCAATACGCTGTTATCCACTTCCGGCGCATCCCACTGGCTGCGGCCCGTCATTTGCCCGTAAGCGTTCATTTCATCAATCATTACTGGCACCACAGTGCCCACCATGGCTTGGTTATGGGCATACGCAATGGGTTGTTGGATGGCCATTAATTCTTTGCGACGCTGGGTAATAACGGCCTTGGTAACCTTCCCGTCTAGGGTTTGGCTGTGGGCGGTGTCCACATCGCTGTATTCAAAAATGCCCAACCTATCCCATTTCGCTTCTTCAATACTGCGCTTTAAATGTTGGAAATGCTCTTCCGTTTCGCCAGGGAAGCCGGTAATAAAAGCGGTGCGTAGTTTAACGTTGCGTACTTTATCCCGCACACGCTGGGCAAAGGCCACATGGTCCATTACTGGGCGACGCATGCGCTTTAACATCTCTGGGTGGGTGTGCTGCAAGGGGCAATCCAGGTACTTCACAATTTTGTCGCAGCCATCAATAGTCTCTAGTAATTCATCGCTTACCAAATTTGGGTAGGCATACATAAAGCGGATCCATTCTAGCCCGTCCACTTCGTCGTTTAGCCGTTGTAGTAACTTAGGTAGGCTACTATCCATATCTTTGCCGTAACTGGTGGTGTCCTGGCCCACTAAAATCACTTCTTTCACGCCACGCTCTACCAATTGCTTGGCGTTATCAATAATGTTTTGAGGCGAGCGGCTACGGAAGGTGCCCCGCATACTGGGGATAATGCAAAAGCTGCATTTATAATCGCAGCCTTCGGCTATTTTTAAATAGGCCCACGCACCCAAGGTAACGTGCTTACGGATGGTATCATCGCGCAGCACATAGGTGGGGTCTTGTTGGGTGGCCAGTACCCGCTCGCCATGTTGGGTTCGGCGCATAATTTTAGCAATATCCGGTACATCGTTAATGCCCACTACCGCATCCGCTTCTGGAAATAAATCCAGCAATTCGCCTTGGAACTTTTGCGCCAAGCAACCGGCAATCACCAGTTTTTTACCTTGCTCGGCCAAATTGCTGAGTACATCCACACTCTCTTGCTGGGCTTTTTCTATAAAGCTACAGGTATTCACCAGCACCACATCAGCATCGGCTTCATCGGCCACAATCTGATGGCCGTCGGCCTCTAACAGGCCCAGCATATTTTCTGTATCCACCAAGTTTTTGGGGCACCCTAGGTGAACAAAGCCCACTTTTTGAGGCGTTACAGCAGCGTCGTTGCTTGTAGGGGCTGGGGGCGTGGCAGTTGTCGTCACAAAAAATCTCGTTTCAGTAATTGTCGTTATTGGCGTAGCAAAGAATAGTGTCTGATTTCATCACAAACCCACTGAACCCACAATTGTGCTATTCATCAAGATATTGCTCAAGATTATCTTCTATATCCTTCATTTGCCAGTCAGCTGCAGCAACTTTACCTATTTCATCTACTGAATCTCTATATTCAAAGTAAACATGATCCATATTAGCTATAGCTTCTCTATCATCGCCATCGGTTCGAAGAACATACATATTTTTACCCCCACCCTCCCATTTGTGAGTATCTAGAATTGTAGCGGCATAGTCCTTACATAATAACTTTTTACCTGCCTTATTCGTGTACCAATACCCTGAAAAATTTTGAGAGATAGAACGCATTAAATATTACTCTTCTTTCTACATAAGGACTAACTCCCAAAAATTTATTTTTGTAACAAGCCAACCGCATCGTTGTTACAAACCCTGCAGAAACCAGAACCACACTCCGACACCTTATATGTGAGTCATCCTTAGTATCACAGGAACGTGAAAACCAGGATGCCAATCACACGGTGTGTCCAATCATCCAACGTTAAATTATTAACAGAGTACAACTACATAATTTCCGCAAAAACGGGGGCCTGTAACCCATAACCATTATGGTGTTGCCGGTAAACCTGTAGCTTTTTGTGGAAAGGATTCCAACCGCAACCGATCATGGAGGTCACTTTGCAATGCTACTTAATGCAGCTTATTCCTTACAACAACACAGCCCTAACCAAACCGGGTTTCCTAAACCGCTCCCTAATTTAGGCGGCATGGTACCTGTTACAGGTATGTCTCATGTTATGGCCGTAAAACTCGTTCGAGATGGCAACCGGGCCTCTCAGTTAGCCTACCCACCAGAAGTGGATGCTGCGACCCAATGCTGGCACAACTGGGTAAACACCCAGGCCATGTAACGCCCCAGCCTAACCAACATTTTTGAGGAAACACACAGGTGTTACCCACCCTATGATAGCCCTGTGTGCCCACCTCATTACTATTTTTTCTCTCGTCGTGTCTCTCTTTCTCTCTCTTTTAAAAAACCAAATCAAGCGCGTTGCTTTAGCAATGGCAGGATAGCCACTGTGCCCATAAGCAGCAACCAAGCACCATGGAGGGCTTTATACAATGATTACCTTTGGCGGAAATGTTCATTCCATTCGGCAGCAAAATATTCTATCCGGTACCCAGCGAGAAATTGGCAATGTTATGGAACGGTTATCCACCGGCCTACGCATTAACAATGCTGGCGATGACGCAGCTGGCCTGGCCATTGCCAACCAACTGGATAGTAAAATCCGCGGCTTAAGCGTGGCAGAAGATAACATCCAAATGGGGCAATCCTTATTAGGCACCTTAGAAGGGGGCCTAAACCAAATTATGGCCCTGGTACAAGATTTTAGAGATTTAGGGGTAGAAGCCAGCAACGGCACCGTTAGCGATTTTACACCCTACACCACCGCAGGCGATGCCCTACGCACAGAAATTACCCGCATTAGCGATAGCCTGGAATACAACGGCATTAGTTTGCTAGATGGCACCACCACCAGCATTAACATCCAAATTGGCCCAGATAATGACGCCAACCACCGCCTGGCCTTAGGCAATAGCATTTTTGCCGATATTGATGCCGCTGTACTCTCCCTGGATAGCATTACCAATACGGCCACCGCCCAAGCCGCCGTAACCGATGCCGATGCCGCCGTTACCACGATTAATACCAAACTAGCCAATGTGGGGGCCTACCAAAACCGGCTTAATTCTGCCCTAAGCTTGGCCCAAACCACCAAAGAAAATTACGCCGCCGCCGAAGGCCGCATCCGCAATGCGGATATTGCCGAAGAAAGCGCCCGCCTAACCAAACTAGAAGTATTACAACAAGCGGGTACCGCCATGCTGGCCCAAGCCAACCAAATGCCTGCGATTGGGCTAGGGCTACTTGGTTAAGCAACTAAATCGTTTCCAACAGTAAACAGTACAGTGTGATTTTACGAATTCCCCCATGGTGGGGGGCTTAGGTATTAGCCTAACTAATATTTAAGCGAGAGATTATTCCCAGCCAATCCATAACGGCTGGAGGTTGAGTTTTACATAGCAACACATCCGGTAAAAAAATTAACAACCCCGCCGATACTACCCCCAAACCACCCTATACAAGGAGTCATCATCCCATGTGGATTAACGCAAAACGCAACGAAAGTATGGTTACCTTCCATGTAGGGGCCGTTGGCGATTTAATGGCCCGGGATTTGATGATTAGGGACATAACAGAAGTGGCCGCCTACCAACGCAACGTGCATGCCGCCAACACACAAAGTGGCCATGTACCTGCCGATACCGTTGCCCATGTGGATGCCGTGCTGAACCAAGCCAAAAAATTACAGTAAGGATAAGGAATCCACATCCAACAACACCGATACCCCGCTGCGGGTGGTAAGTTGCTGGTAAAGGGCCGATAATATACCGTGGGCTTGCTGCCGAATAGTGCTGTTTTGGGTATTAATTTTTACCAACACATGCCAGCGAAACCAGCCCTGAATGCGAGAGAGTACGCAGGGTGCCGGGCCTAAAATTTGGATAGGCCAATCCGGGTAACCGATAAAAGCCTGCCGCGCATGGGCCGCTAACGCCGTGGCGGTGGCCTGGGTCATGGTTTCTTCTTCGCTGCGCACCACAAACCGAAAAAGTTGGCTGTACGGCGGAAAGCCATGTTTTTCACGAATGGCTGATTCGTACCCATAAAAAGCCCTATAATCTTGGCCCATGGCCATTTCAATAATAGGATGCTCTGGTTGCCAGGTTTGTACCAACACCTTGCCTGCCAGGGCCCCACGGCCAGCACGGCCAGCCACTTGGGTGAGTAGTTGGAACGTCCGCTCGCTGGAACGATAATCCGGCAACATCAAACCTGCATCTGCCTGTAATACGGCCACCAAGGTCACGTTGGCAATATCTAAGCCCTTGGCTATCATTTGGGTGCCTACCAAAATATCCGCCTGATGGTTGGCAAAGGCATTCAAAATCGCATCCGGTGCATGGCGTTTTTGCTGCACATCTCGGTCTAGCCGAGCAATACGCGCACCCGGTAATGCCGCCTCCAAGGTTTCTACCACACGTTGGCTGCCGGTACCCAAGGTTTTGAGTTGACGACTGGCGCATTGAGGGCAGTAATCCGGCACCCCATCTCGGTAGCCGCAATGATGACACAGCACATGGCCCCCAGATTTACTAGCAATTGCAGTACTACTCGCCCGCACAGGCTGGTGTAAGGTCAACGATACATCGCAATGGGGGCACTGGTGCATAGAGCCGCACCCCTGGCATTGAATCAAAGTATGGTACCCGCGCCGGTTAATCAGCACCATGGCTTGCTGGCCCGCAGCAATGGTTTCTTTTAATGCGGCAATGGTTTGGGGGGCCAACGGCGAAGGCTTTGATGGAGAAAGCTTGGCAGGCTCTTCTTTCTTTTCGTCAGAAAGGGATTCCGTTTGCTCTTTTTCTGCTTCCGTAAAGACGGGTTGACGCAAATCAATCGGCGCCACCGTAGCTAGGGATTGCTGACCGTAGCGTTCTGTTAACGCAAGCACACGATTATCAGCCATGGCATTCGTCATGTCTCCCACATCCGGTGTGGCGGACCCCAACACTAATGTTGCCGCACCATTGTTAGACTGCTGCCGCTGTAGCCACTGGCGGCACACCCACTGGGCATGGTAACGGGGTTCGGGGGATTCTTGCTTAAAACTGGCGTCGTGGGCCTCGTCCATCACCATCAATTGCACATTATCCAAGGACAACAAGGCGGCAGAGCGCGCACCAATAATCAGTAACGGCTCGCCAGATTGAACACGATACCACTGGGATAACCGTTCGCCATGGGCAATATTACTGTGCCACACAACCGTATTGGGGAATACCGCCTGCAACCGCTTAGCCAACTGGCCCGTTAAGGTAATTTCTGGCACTAACACCAAGGCTTGCTTACCTGCATCCAAGGCCTGGCGAATAAGATGCATGTATACGGCGGTTTTACCCGACCCCGTCACCCCATGGAGCAACCACGGTTGTGGGGCGGGCTTACCAGAAGTCATCGTTTCAACCACTGCCTGCTGGCTTGCCGTTAACGTTGGCAAAGACTGGATTGGTTGAGTCGCTAACGATGACACCACCTGATGCGCCGGTAAGGCAGCTTTTTTTATGCACCCTTGGGCAACCAAGGCCGCTACCATACTATCGGTAACGGCAGGCAATTCGGTAACGGCCAAAGCTTTTGCAATAGGTTGTTTAAACGTATCGTAAAGGGTATTGATGGCCGCTAAGGCGGCTTGTTGGCGAGCAGTTTTAGGCAGGGGCGCACGTGCAACCGGCTGAAGCGACAGCACCGTAGACCCTTGGCTGGCCTGGGCAAAACGCAGTCCTTTTGTTGCCACCCCAGCAGATTTTAAACTGGCCAGCTGCTTTTGGCATTGCCCTTTAGACATGCGCAGCGCCCTGCATAACCCCACCAAGGTAGCGCCTTGTTCTCCAGCAGAAAGCAGATGCTGCAACATCGGTTGGGCGGCAGGAGCATAGGTTTTTAAAGACGCCTCGGTCAGGTTATCCGTGGCTTGCCAAACCGGCGTTGCCTGGGCCACCAAGTTAGGCGGCAAGGCTGCCTGAATAACCCGCGCCATGGGGGTTACCGTATAACGAGATATCGCCTGAAGGACAGCCCAATAAGCCTGACTAAACAGGCCCGTTTCAATAGCGTCCGCGGCAATGGTTTTTAAGGTGGCCGGGTCCTCGGGGGTGCGTTGGCGCACAGCAAGTACAAAGCCCTGCACCGCCTGTTGGTGGCCAAAGGCCACTGTTACCACCGAGCCCGTCTGAACCATGCTTGAATCGACATCGGCGGCTAAGGCATAGGTATAGGGGGTATAACCCGCCTTTTCCGCATCCACAAACACATCCACTACCCAATTAGAAAGCTGCGCTACGTCACCACCTAAGGCCTCTGGCGGCGAAAACAATACAGATTGTGTAAACGACGTGGTCATACCAAGCCCAAGTGCTAACGCGTTACCCGCGAGACATCGTCCCTTGAAAATGGTCTGTTAATGCCTCGCTTACCATATTAAACCCAACCATAGCCATGACGATACACGCGGTGGGCAATAGCATTAGCCGCGGGGCCAACCGAACCATGGCCCAACCCTCGCTAGCCAAGGTTCCCCAGCTACTTAAAGGAGGCTCCACACCCAAGCCAATAAAACTTAACGTGGATTCTGTTAATATCGCCCGCGGAATGGTAATAGCCGCCGCTAAAATAAACACACCGGCTAAATTGGGCCACACATAACGCCACAACCAGCCCCACACACCGCCGCCTAAGGCGCGGTAAGCCTCCATAAATTCTTCTTGCTGCAATTGCAAGGTACTGGCACGCACCACACGTGCGGCATCTGGCCAGCTAAACAACGCAATGGCCAGCACCAAACTGCCCACCCCACGACCTAAAAACACCGTCATCAGCACCACTAACATTAAGCCAGGCAAGCTATACAGTACATCCATAGCGCGCACCAACACCGTATCTACCCAACCCCCCATACGGGCAGCCAACAAACCTACCACCCCACCAATACCAATACTGGTAATGGCCGTACCCAAACCCACCAGCAAAGAAATTTCGCCCCCCAACGCCAAACGCGCCCACACATCGCGGCCTAAATCATCCGTCCCTAAACCATGGCCTGCTAAGCCTAGCCCCAGTAGGGGCGTATTAGGGTCCATCACCTGTGGCGGTGGCATAAACACACGCCCCACCACCATAAAGCCGCCCATTACTGCTAATATAGCCACGCCCCAACAAAACCGGCCATCTTGCCATAAGGGGTGACACGGAGGCGACGAGGTGGGCATCGATTCTGTCGTAGAGATAACGGTAGACATACGCTACGCCACCTCCCCGGCAGCGCCGCGCAAGCGCGGATCCAGCCACCGAAGGGCGATATCGGTTACCGTGTTTAGGGTAATTAGCAACGTGCTGTACAACAGGGTAATCCCCATCACCAGGGGGTAATCGCGATCGGTAACGGCAGTGATAAAATATTTACCCAAACCCGGAATGGCAAAGATGAATTCCACCGCAAAGCTGCCGGTTAGCAAGGCCGCAGCCAAAGGCCCCAACAAGGCCACCCAGGGCAATAAGGCATTCCGCGCAATATGGGCCAGTACCAATTGGCCATGGGCCAAGCCAAAGGCGGCTTTAGTATGAATATACGGCTGTTTAGCCACCGTTGCCATAGCGTTGCGCACCCACAACACAGTATAGGCAAAGGGCACCAAGGCAAGCGACACAATGGGCAACACCGCATGATGCGCCGAAGATAGCCGCGCTGCCGGAAACCAATGCAACCACAAGGCCCCTACCAATACCAACACCCCAGCCACAATAAAACTAGGTGTGGATAACGCCAACACCCCCAACAAATGGGTAGAGCGTTCCAACCCGGCATGGCCTGCTGAAAAATCGCTGGTATGCCACCACCGCGGCACAATGGCAACCACCAAGCCTACCAAACACCCTAACAACAAAGCCCCGCCACCAATCACAAAGCTAGGCCCCGCCGCCTGGGCCACCATATCGTTGACAGAGCGGGAGAGATACTTATACGAAGGCCCCAAGTCACCATGCAACAGCCCCCCCATATACCGCCCGTACTGCTGCCATACCGGCTCGTTTAAGTGGTACTTGGCTTCAATCTGCTGTTGAATCGCGGGCGGCAAGCGCTTTTCGGCATCAAAAGGCCCGCCGGGCAGTAAGCGCAGCAAAAAAAACGTGGCCGTTACCACCACCCATAAGGTAAGTACCCCTGCGAGCAATTGTTTCAGTATAATCCGGGCGTCCATAGTTGTATTATAGGGCAATGGACGCAAAGGACGCAGAGCGTCGCTGAATGTCACCATTTTTTATTACGCTCTAGGGGCTTAACCGCCATGGTACTCGCACCCAACACCCCACCCCAAACCATGCAAGCCGCCCGGTTCTATGCCCCCGGCGATGTTCGGGTAGAGCCCGTAGCCTTGCCCGCCCCCCAAGCAGGCGAACTGGTGATTAAAATAGACGCCGCCCTAACCTGCGGCACCGATGTTAAATGCTACCGCCGAGGCCACCCTGTACTGCTGGCCAACACCCCTAATTCCTGTAGTAGCCCCTTTGGCCACGAAGGTTGCGGCACAGTGGTGGCGATTGGCAATGGCGTTACAAATTTTAGCGTAGGCGATTTAGTAGTGGCCGCCAATAGTGCACCGTGTGGCGATTGCTTTTTTTGCGACAAAAACCAACCCAACCTGTGTAACAACATCGCCTTTTTAAACGGCACCTACGCCGAGTATTTAACCATCCCGGCCAATATTGTTAGCAAAAACACCCATACCCTACCGCCAGGGTTTGCCCCCACCAAAGGCGCCTTTACCGAACCCCTGGCCGTGGCCCTACGCGGGGTAATGGAAATGAACATTCAACCTGGCGATACCGTAGCCCTGCTGGGCATTGGGCCCATTGGCTTGCTAATGGCACGGGTGGCCACTGAGCTGGGCGCCCAGGTGACGGCCTACGGACGAAACCCCTTAAAACGCCAACTGGCCAGTACCTTTGCCCATTGCCAACACGTGGTGCATTGGACGGAAGACTTAACCCCAGAGGTCATGAAAGCCGCCACCCCCCAAGGCTACGGCTTTGATATGGTGATTGAAGCGGTAGGCTTACCCCACATTTGGCAACTGGCCACCCAACTGGTGCGCAAAGGCGGCAAAGTAAACCTATTTGGCGGCTGCCCTGGCGGCAGCACAGTAGAGCTGGATACCCGCCGCCTCCACTACGATGAGATTACCCTGCTGAGTCTGTTTCATCATACCCCCGCCTACATTGCCATGGCGGTGGATTGGCTAACCACCCACAAACTAGACCCCAGCCCGCTGATTACCGATACCCGCCCCCTAACCGATGTGGTACCCGCCTTAGAGGCCGTGATGGCCGGTGAGGCCATTAAAGTAGCCCTCATCCCCGAACAATAACCGCACCCTTTAAAGTGATGACCTAGGGGCCAATTCACCATAAACGCTGCGTTGGTGGGTAATGGTATCTGCCATGGTGCGAATAAACCCTACATCCGGGTAATCATAACGCTGAACCTGGTAGGCGTAATCTTCAAACAGCAGGGCGGATTCATTGACCGGGTGCACCCAACCCCCATTCAGGCGTTGAATGTATTTAGCCAGCTTTTCTTCCCGCTTCCACCGCGGGTTAATGGCCATGTTTAGGTGGACTAAATTAACCGTATTTATTTTGCCGCGCTTACCCGCGCACCCAATACTGGTATGGCCCACTGCCTCTGGAAACGTTAGTAATTTTTCTTCGTTTTTAAACAACCGCATCTGAAAATCCGGGTACAAATACCCATCGTTTAGCCACCATAGCGATTCATGGGCATCATCCCAGCAACTTAAATGCAGGCGAGGCAATTTAAAGTGGGTAAACTTGCTTTGGGTTAGCAGCCCAGGCACATAATCAAAAAAATGGGGCTCAGGGAATTCATCATCATCCAAGCGCAGCACCCAATCGCCTGTACAACGGCTAACCAATTCTTTTAGGCCGCCATTACAAGTCAGGGCCTCGTTATGGATAGTAAAGCAGGTATCGGCAATAGGTTCGCACACTGCCAACGTGTCATCCGTGGTTTTGCTATCCACGCCCACAACTATTTCATCCACATAAGGGGTTAGGTACTGTAGCAACGGGCCAATTCGGTTGGCACTATTCATGGTGATAATGCACACAGACAACGTTGGGCGAGGGCCAGGCAGTGGTTTTTTCCAGGTGCCCACATACCTATATTGCTCGTATAAAGCAGCCAGGCCATGTACCCACCGACGCAAACGTTGACGCCGCATATCCTGTTTAAACGTTCGGGTATACGCATCGTCACGAAGTATCCCTTCGCGAGGGTTGTGCCATGTGGACGAAATAACCATAGGCGCTATTGTCGCTAAAACACTCCCTAAAACCCAGATGATGTTTAATCTATGTTTTGTGACGAAACACCCCATTATCCAATCCAAATTAACACTATTTCGCAAAAGAAAAAGAGGCGCTTTTTAAGGGCGCCTCCGGGAAATGTTCATCAACCTTGTTAGGTGTAGGAGTATGGAGTGTGAGGATTAATGGGTTTAACGCTAAGGTTAAACCAGAACTTGTGTAAGGTTAGCTTAATTCAGCCAAGCTGTTTAAAAAGCTGTGCTCGTTTTGGTTAAGCAGGTCATGTAAGCCAACGTTTAGGTTTAGGCCAGCTAAGTTTAGGCTAGCTTCGTACCCTGTGGCACCGTTACCGGCATCGGCTTTGTCTTCGCAAACCGTCATATCTAAGTAGTTAGCGGTTTGAGGATTTTGCGCCGTACCAACGTTCGCATCTCGAGGAATTAAGGTGGTGGTGTATTCCGAGCCAGCGACAGTGGATTGGATACGGAAGCCAATATCGTTGCTGTTGCCTGGGTTAATAATATCATCCACTACTTGCACCGACCCTAAGCCGTTAGGTAGATTAACGGTTTGGTTACCGCCGGTAACATCGATGGTTTGCACCGTGTTGCCATTGTTATCCAAAATGGTAGCGGTAGCGGGGGCGCCACTGGTAATAACAACCTTGTTGTTGCCAATATCAATAGTGGTTACATCGTTGCTAACACCGCTGGGGGCTGTGCCATTAATATCCTTAGTGGCTACATTTAAGTTAAAGTCTGTATCCGTAAGTACATCGTAGTTTTGGTTAGCCGCCATACCAGAATCAAAACCAGTATTTAGGACTTGGGCAAAGTTATTACCATCGGTATCGTACAGTTGGATGATAGGGTCGCCGTTTAAGCCAACACAGTTAATAACGTCTTTTTCGCAAACGCCATCTTTACCGTCTTTACCATCAACGCCGTCTTTACCATCTTTACCGTCGACGCCATCGCGGCCATCTTTACCATGAAGACCGTCTTGTCCGTCTTTACCATCAACGCCGTCTTTACCATCTTTACCGTCGACGCCATCGCGGCCATCTTTACCATGAAGACCGTCTTGTCCGTCTTTACCATCAACGCCGTCTTTACCATCTTTACCGTCGACGCCATCGCGGCCATCTTTACCATGAAGACCGTCTTGTCCGTCTTTGCCATTCTTACCGTCGGCACCATCTTTACCGTTTAGGCCATCTTTGCCATCGTAACCATCGACACCATTACGGCCATCTTTACCATCCATACCGTCTTTACCGTTTAGGCCATCTTGTCCGTCGATACCATCATAGCCATCGCGGCCATCAACGCCGTCTTTGCCGTTAAAGCCAGTGAAACCACGAGGTCCCATTGGTCCCATCGGACCCATTGGTCCCATCGGACCCATTGGCCCCATTGGGCCAGGGCGGCCTGGCTTACCCTGAGGACCCATAGGCCCTGGGTAGTAAGTAGGGGTATTGTAGCTGTAGCCATAATCTTGGGTGGGGGTAGTGTAGCTGGTTTGGTAACCACTGTTGTAACCACCGTAGCTGCTAGGTTCGTTATAGCTGGTGTAGGCGTTATCTTGCCCGTAAACGTCGCCGCCACTAAACATAGACTGGAAGATGTTCATAATAGGGCCAAGCAATAACATCATCACGTTAATGTTGACAGGGCTTCCGTAGCTGCTACCAAAGCTGGGAGCGTAGGAAGAGGAAGAAGAAGAATAGTTTTGCTGTGCAGGGCTGTAGCTTTGTTGAGCTGAATACGTGTTACCCGCATTGTAAGAAGACGCTGGGTTGTAAGCAGAATAATTCGTGTTGTACATAAGTGATACTCCAATAAAATGTTTGTGTGAGAAAGAGATTGAGGAAAGTTAAAATGCAGTTTGATGAACTTGCTATGTTTTAATAAACAAATTTATATCCAGGTTATTGCCTAGATATATCCTTTATGTTTCATTTCTTAACAATAACAATTTTAATAACTCTTCAAAAAACCCCGTATTTTCCTCCCCCCAAAAGGGTTTACAGGGTTTTTAGCGCCCTCTCTATTTCAACCGCCCTGCATCCAATAGATATCTTTGTAACAGAACATTGCAATCCATTAGCCCTCTTTCCTTCTACTGCCGATACCTTTTACAACAGTCTTCACCTGTAATTCGGTACAACGGGGCATCGTAGTGAGTGCTATGCCACGTTACCTTTCATACCCATTACAGTAATTGTGGGAAATATGAGACTGACGTGTCTATAACATGTGGGATGTTTTAATAATGGTGTCAACTAATAATGCTTCTGCCTGGGCCAGCCCAGCAGATACTTCTGTAAACGATATGGGCCATCCTAACGAATGGGAACTGCTGGTTCAGCATGAGCTGGCCAACTTTTTAGATTGGGAGCACCCCACGAATCCATGCCAAGCCCTTGCGCACTATATGGATGCCCTGCCAGAAGATATCACTCTTTCTGTTCAATGGGCCGCTTACCGAACCTACTTAGCCTATGTATTAGGCGATTGGGATACCGTGGCCGACGGGCTGGAAACCTGGGAAAACACCCCCTTAAACAATCGCCCTGCCAAAGCATGGGTACTGTTT
This sequence comes from bacterium, assembly GCA_030429585.1. Classification (GTDB taxonomy): domain Bacteria; phylum Cyanobacteriota; class Vampirovibrionia; order Vampirovibrionales; family Vampirovibrionaceae; genus JAUIEU01. The sequence goes on from JAUIEU010000001.1 coordinate 1,612,527, forward strand.
AGCCTGGTGGGTGGGGCCACCCTAATGGCAGAAAACTATTTAGCCGAAGCCCTTAGCGAACTACGCCTAGGGTGGGATAAACGCTACGCCGTTGGACTTAGCCACGCTTTTTGGCCACTGGTTACCCTACAACTAATGGGGATGATGCAAAAACTACAATCCAAACGACAAAACGATTGGGCCATTACGGCTAAATTATGGTTGCAAGCCCTACCGTTAGCTATTGGTAGCAGCATGTTATTTGCACCATGCCGCACCATTATTCGTTTTTTACTGGCCGCCCGTGTATTAACCCATACCCCTGCCAACGCCCCAGAACAACTAATTGCCACACTTAGCCACCTGCACCAGCAATTCCCTGGGCAAACCGTGTTACACAATGCCCTAGGCAAAACCTTTGCCGCCTTAAACAAAACAGAGCAGGCCGCCCATTGGTTTGAACAATCCACCCAACGGTACCCGCTAACCGCTACCACATGGCTGCAACTGGGCCAACTGCAAGAAAAAACCCACCAGCCCGAAGCGGCCCTAAAAAGTTATCAATCTGCCTTGGCTTACGGGCCAGACCATGCCACCTTATGGTTGCGCTTAGGCAGGCTCCACCTACAACTTAGTCAATCTTTGGTTACAGCGGCCACCTACTTTAAGCAAGCCTTACTCATCGCCAAAACCGATGAACTCCGGGCCGATGCTGCCCATGCCCTAGGCCAATGCACCTTGCTAGAAAACAGCACCGACGAAGCCTCGTTACAGGTGGCCCAAAGCTTATTTGAAAAAGCCTACCAGTGGGATAACAAAACCTCTCGCTTTGCCCAATCCCTAGCCATGACCTATTACCAGCTACAACAGTATGCCGAAGCCGAAGCCCTGTACCGTCAACTGATTGAAACCAACCCTAACGATGCTGGGCTGGTATGCAGCCTAGGGTACCTATGCTGGCTGCAAGGCGATGGCGATGACGCCGCCTTTTACTACCGCCAAGCAGTGGTGATTGACCCTAATTATGATGTGGCCTACAACAACTTAGGCGTGGTGTATTTAGAAGATCGCCAAGATGCCGAACGCGCCCTAGACCTGTTTGAAAAAGCCGTCAAAATAAACCTGGATTACGCCACCGCCCACTACAACTTGGGCCGCTGCTACCGCGCCATGGGCGATACTTTTAAAGCCGCCACCTGCTTTCAGTGGGCCAAACAACTGGCAGATGACTCTGAAGAGCTAGACGGCAGCTACCTGGATGGCGAACTCCAATCCTTGTTCAAGGTCTCTTAAACACCCGTTCTAAATAAACTTAGGGCTTAAGCTGGCAAGGGCTGGCCTTTGGTTTCGCGGGCTAGCAATCCGCACACCACAGAAACCAGATACGAGGCAGAAAACACCAATAGCGCCATGGCATAGCCGCCAAACAAACTGGTTAAACTGCCCACAAACAGCACGGCAACCGCCGTTACCGTTCGGCCCATGTTTAAGCAAAAGCCAATGGCACTGGCACGTATTTTGGTAGGAAACAACTCTGGTAAGTACACATATACTATGGCCTGAGAGAGACCACCAAAAAAGCCTAATAAGCCATCCTGCCAATAAATAGCCGGGGTGAAGGTGGTATTGGAAAGTAAGAGCAGAGCCGTAGCCGCAAACATGCCCACGTACCCAATGGCAATGGTCCATCGGCGGCCAATGGCATTGGCCACCACACCCGCTAACCCGCACCCAATAACAGCCGCCAGCCCGTGCCACATAGTAGCCACGCTTTTTTCTGTACCGTTACCGGCACCGGCTAACATGTCTTGTATCCATGTGGGTATCCACGCCAAACTGGCCCAATAACCCACCAGCAATCCGCCAAAAATAGCGCCACCCAGCAACACATCCTTTCGGTATTGGGGATGAAACACCACGGCAAACTGGGCGCGCATCTCATCTAATAAATTAGGCTTAGTAGGCACAAGGGCACCACTCTCTCGCCGCTCTTCAGCTTCTGCTAGCCATAAGGGGGATTCATCCATGCGGAGACGAATGAGAATAGCCAACACCGCCGGGATGACGCCTACAAAAAACACCAAGCGCCACGGGGCAATACCCACTTGCTGCCCTACCGTATAAATATAGGCCGGAATCAGCCCCGCCAAAAACACGCCGGTTTGGTAACTGGTAATCAGCAGGCCCAACACAACAGCCCGACTTTTGGCAGGCCAGCATTCGGCAAGCATAGTGGTGATAGACACTAATTCGCCGCCAATCCCAAAACCGGTAAGGAAGCGACACAGGCCCAATTGCCATGGTTCTACGGCAAAGCCGCTAAGGCCCGTAAAAATAGCATAGAGCAAAATACTGGCTACCATGGCGGTCACGCGGCCGTATTTATCGCCAATAAAGCCAAAGGCCATACCGCCTAGCGTCCACCCGACCAAAAACACTGACATTATCCACGAGCCCGCTTGGCTAATCTCGCCGCGCGCGGTGGTGTTTAGCAGGTCGGCCAACGCGTCATGCTGAATCACCATGTACAGACTGCTGTCCATGCCATCAAAAATGCCACCAAACCAGCAGCCAAAAAATATCCACCAATGTAGCTTGTTGACGCCTTCAAACGTATTTTTTAGCTTTTTCCACATAACGAGACACCCCTCATACCCAACCAATAATAGTAATTACGATTTTTGTTTTAACGTTGGGAAGGCAATCACATCGCGGATGTTGGTGCTATTAGTCAGCAACATCACTAGGCGGTCAATGCCAATACCCAAGCCGCCGGTAGGAGGCAAGCCATATTCTAAGGCGGTAACAAAATCTGTATCCATCTGGTGAGCTTCATCGTTGCCTTGGTCACGCTCGCCTAGCTGGCTTTCAAAGCGCTGGCGCTGATCAATCGGGTTATTTAACTCGCTAAAGGCGTTGGCTACTTCCCACCCATTGACGCGAGTTTCAAAGCGTTCGGTTAATCTAGGGTTATCGCGGTGCACTTTGGCCAGTGGCGAAATTTCTACCGGGTAATCCGTAATATGAATCGGCTGAATCAGGGTATGCTCAATTTTTTCTTCAAACACTTGCTCTAGCACATGGCCCCAACGGTCAAATTCGCGCACATGTACGCCGAGTTGTTTGCCCGCTTCGCGCGCGGCATCGTCGGTTTCAATCGCCATAAAATCAACACCAGTAGCCTCTTTCACACATTCTGCCATGGTTTTGCGTGGCCATGGGGCGGTAAAATCAATTTCAGTCTCTTGATACATGACTTTGGTGCTACCAGTCGCCACTTTGGCGGCATGGGCCATCAGGTTTTCGGTCAGCGTCATCATGTCGTGATAATCGGCGTAGGCCTCATACACTTCCATCATGGTAAATTCTGGGTTGTGTTTGGGGCTAATCCCCTCGTTACGGAAATTCCGGTTCAGTTCAAACACCTTCTCGCTAAGGCCACCCACAACAAGGCGCTTTAGGTATAACTCGGGGGCAATCCGCAAAAACAGATCCATATCTAGCGCGTTATGGTGCGTGGTAAAGGGCTTGGCTGCCGCACCACCCGCAATGGGCTGCAAAATAGGCGTTTCTACTTCCAAATAGCCCGCATCCACCAGATATTGACGAATACTGCTAATAATGGCGCTGCGCTTGCGCAAGGTATCGCGGGTGGTCTCATTCATAATGAGATCGAGATAGCGCTGGCGGTAACGGGTTTCTTTATCCGTTAGGCCATGGAATTTTTCGGGTAGTGGCAACAACGACTTAGACAACAGTTGGAACGATTTTGCCCGAATAGAAAGCTCGCCGCGTGGGGTACGCCGAATGGTGCCTGTAGCGCCCACAATATCGCCAATATCCAGGAGTTTTAGCTGAGGTAAAAATTCGGCAGGCAAACTTTCTTTATGGCAAAACACTTGAATTTTACCCTTGGTGTCCATCACATCTAAAAACATGCCGCTATTGCGAATGGCCATAATGCGTCCGGCAACGGTCACGGTATCTTCCGTTTCCGTACCGTTTTCTAGTTCGGCATACGTGTTGTGCAGGCCGGTGCTGGTATGGGTGGGGGTAAATGTGTACGGGTACGGGTTAACCCCATGCTCGGTTTGCCATGTGGCCAGTTTATCCACGCGCTGCTGGCGGATAGTATCGAGAGAGGTGGTGGTTTCTGGTGTGGAATTAGGGGCAGATGGGGCGGTCATTACTAAAGCTCGTTTATGATTGATTGGGAAAGTACCTGTAGTTGTAGCAAAATTGAGACATAAAATCACCTTATAAAAGGCAGACCCCATGACAAACACGCCCATAACGGCCCCCATTAAACGTTGGCTAGATGCCGATATTGATGACACCGCCCTGCGCGGCAAAACCATTGCCATTATTGGCTACGGCAACCAAGGGCGCCCACAGGCACTAAATCTTCGGGATAGTGGCCACACTGTTATTGTTGGTGCCAGAGAAGGTAAAAAAGCATGGCAAGCCGCCACAGACGATGGCTTTGACGTGATGCGCGGCAAAAAAGCGGTGCCCCAAGCAGATGTGGTGATGTTACTGCTGCCTGACCATATGATCCATATTGTGGCAGGCTGCCTGCCCCTAACCGAACGGCACGCCATTGGCATAGGCCACGGGTTTTGCCTCCATGCCGGCTGGTGGGCGCCAGAGGCACAGCATAATATTTTCTTATTGGCCCCCAAAAGCCATGGCAGTGGGGTACGGCAAGAATATTTAGATAAGACCGGCGTGCCCGCCTTTGTGGCCACCGTGCAAGCGGGCACCATGGCAGAAGCCGACTTACATAACATAGCGCTAGCGTACGGAAAAGGGATTGGTTGCGGCATGCGGGGCATTTACCAAAGCAGCCTGCAAGAAGAAACCGTGTGCGACCTATTTAGCGAGCAAGCCGTGCTGTGTGGCGGATTAAACCACCTGATACTGGCCGCCTTTGAGACATTGACCGAGCGCGGCTACAGCGCCGAAGCCGCCACCATTCGCTGCCTGTACGAGCTAAAAACCATGGGCAAACTTATCCAAGAGCGCGGCATTACCGGCCTGCGCCACGCCATTAGTTCCGCCGCTTTGGTTGGCGATATTACCCGCGGCCCCCGCATTGTAGATGACACGGTAAAAGCCACCCTAAAACAGCTACTTACCGAGATTGAAGATGGCACCTTTGCCCGCGATTTTGAGCAGAACGAATCCCAAGCTCAGCTCGCTGCATTACGAAACCAACACGCCAACCACCCTATCGAAGCGGCCTATGAGCGAATTATGAACGCAACTACCGTTTCTTCTCCATCGCTTTAAATGGCGCCGATAGTTCTAGGAAATAGCGCACGCAGCAAAAGAGCGTATCCTTAATACGTGATTGCGCGAGTACGTTATTGACGACGAAATAACAAGCCAGAAAAGCGCTGGGGGTGAAACTAGGCCATATTGAGTTGATCTAGAATAAATGACACGGTTTGCTGGCGCTGACTTTCTGGCAAAGCTTTTAGGCCATTTACCATATCCCAAAAAGCATCGCTGGGCCCATCTTCTCGGCGCTTATTAATAGCCGTAACCACGGTTTGTGTGGCCGGCAAGCCCATAATACGGGCCACTTGTACCACCACACGCTCTCGCATAACAGATGGGGCCAGCATTAGACATTGCAAGGCAAATGCCAACGTCGGCGAGGCGTCATACCAGCGAGCTGGCCGTGAAATAGGCAAGGCTCCCATGGGGCTCCAATAATGTTAAGGTTTGCTAACTCTGTAACCTATTGTAAAGACACCGCCCTAAATGGGGAAGAGGCAATCCCCTTCCTGTTTATCCTTTATTACTCTGTATATCGTATGCCCTCTACCCCCTCCCATGATTACAACGACGCTTCCTGCTATACCCCACACCGTCATCAGTAGACACTTTATTACTAACCAAAAGCCTGCCTCTATTCCCCTTACTCCCGATGTTTTCTTCGCCTCAAGCGCCTTACCGCCAAAAGCCATTAAACAAGAAATTGTTATCCCTCAAAGCAAAGCCTGGCAAGCCCACATAAATAATCCTGGGGCTGTATTACTGCCTAGCGGGCATATTCAGATGCTTTATGGCGCCCACTTTTTGCCTAGCACCCCTGATGAACGAGTCCCCAACAATCGCCCTAAAAGCACCCTGCCTAACGGCCAAGCCGCCTATAGCAATATTGGTAGTGCTCGGCTAAACCAACATGATTTAAGCGTTACACAAGCCCCCGCCAACCCCACCCCTATACCAATTGTAGACAAACATATTGATGGCTGGCCCGACCCACGGATTACGCCTATTCCTCAGGCGGATGGCGAAACCGTGTATATCATTACCTATAATGCTGTCGATACCAGCAAAATTGACCGAAAAAAATCCGCCGCTAAAACCGGTAAAATTCATGGTGCTTGGATACACGCCACCACCACCACAGATTTTAAAACCTACACCCCCCCTATCCATATTGGCCCCCACCACTACGAAAAAAATGGGTTGTTTTTTCCAAAAATATTTAAAGGCGACGACGAAAAGCCCATTTTATACTTTATGCACCGGGCCTTCCCTAATATTCAAATAACATCTATACCCATTCACCCCCGCCACATTGCAAAAAGCCTTCAGGTAATGGCGGATGATGAGGTAAAGCAGGCTATCTATAATGATGATGCTGTAAAACGCGATACCATGATGACCCCATTATTTGACTGGGAAGGAAAAATCAATGGCAGCAAAGGGCAAATCTGTGGCGGTGCCCCGCCAGTAGCAGTAACCCTGCCAAACCAAAAAAAAGCCTGGCTGCTAATATACAACGGTGCCAATAGTAACAGTACCAACCATGTGGATTTAGGCCGAAAAGTGGGCGCCGCTCTTCTCGACTACAAAAACCCCAGAAAGGTAATTGCCCGCTCCCCCAAGCCAATTATTAGTGCTACGGAACCATTCGAACTGGGCAGCATAAAAACATCGTTAGAAACGAATGGCACCGTTAGCAACGTAACCTTTGCCACAGGGGCTATTAGCCAGCCCAAACAAGACACCTTAACAGTATTTTATGGCGCCCGAGATGAAGCCATTGGCACAGCCGTGTTTAAACTATCAACACTACTGGCCTACCTAACCACCTTTGACGCAACCGGAAAGCCCGTTTCAACCGGATAGTCAGGCATCCTAATAGGGAATGCTTAGGCTACCCCATCACTTCGGGAGCAAAACTAAACTCATCACCGCAAATAATAACCGTGTCGCCTTCTTTAGCACCCGCACGGGCTAGGGCTTTATGCACGCCCATGGCCTTGTAAATGTTCCACAACCGGTGTACCGCCGCCAAATTACGCGGATCGGTGGCGCGCAACAGGCGTTCTACCTTGCCGCCTGTAATGTGGTAGGCGTTGTCTTCAAATTCAATCTCAAACTCGCTGTCATCGTGATTTGTGGCTTTGGTATCTTCTACCAGCGGCACCACAGTTTCTTGCGGCGGCATCGTCTCTAGCAAGGCAAATACCGCATGGCGCAATTCTTCTAGGCCCTGTTTGGCCACCGCAGAAATAGCCAATACTTGGGTACCCGCAGGCACTTTGGCGGCAAATTGCTGTTGCCAATCGGCAACAACCGCCTCGTCCACCGTATCCATTTTGGTCAAAATAACCACTTGGGGCTTTTCGCTAAGGGATCTACTGTGGCGGGCCAGCTCTAGATTAATCAACTGGTAGGCATCCATAGGGTCATGTTCAATGCCGCTAATATCCACCAAATGCAGCAGCAAGCGGGTGCGCTCTACATGGCGTAAAAAATCGTGGCCTAGGCCATGGCCTTCGCTGGCCCCTTCAATCAAACCGGGGATATCGGCAAACAGCACGCCGTTTTCGCTACCATCAGGCCGTGTAGGGCCTTTTACCATGCCCAAGTTTGGCGTTAGGGTAGTAAAAGGATAATCGGCAATTTTAGGCTTAGCAGCACTTAGCACACTAATTAGGGTGGATTTACCCGCATTAGGGAAACCCAGCAGCCCAACATCGGCAATCAGTTTTAGCTCTAAGGTTAAGCGGCGGGCAATGCCAGGTTCGCCGGGTTCGGCAAACTGAGGGGCTTGGCGCCGGCTGCTGCTAAAGCGCATATTACCGCGCCCGCCACGGCCACCTTGGGCCACCATGGCTGTATCGCCAGGGTGGGTTAAATCTGCCACGGCTTCACCTGTTTCAGCATCGCGTACCACGGTGCCGCAGGGCACTTTTAAAATCAAATCATCCGAACCGCGGCCATGCTTCCCTTTAGGGCCGCCGTTGACCCCGTCTTTGGCCACATAGCGGGCATTAAACCGAAACTCTAGCAAGGTGTTCAGGTCTTCGCTGGCTTCTAGTATCACACTGCCGCCTTTACCGCCGTCGCCGCCGTGGGGGCCGCCCATGGGCTCGTATTTTTCTCGACGCCACGCCACCATGCCATCGCCGCCGCTACCGGATTCAATCTCAAAGGTGACGTTATCAATAAATTTCATAATAAAAAGGTCGCTAATTCAGTGGGTAATAGTATAAGTATGGCGCAACAAAGGGAAACCACACTTGTAGCACGTTTGTGGGGTTGGCGCAAAGCAGGGCCTGCTTTTTTTTAGAAAGGGGATCGGCTAAGGCAGTCGTTTCTTCGGTCATTAGGTCATTTAGTCGTCATCTGTTGTTGTGGTTTTTACGATTGTTTTCACCTGCTCAGGTATCGTCTCTTCTTTTTTTTCAGCAATATAATCCCAGTATTCGTCAAAATCGCCCACAATATAGCGTTTGGTTTTGCTGGGGAAGCTGACCTTTCGGTCATCGTCTGTGATGCCTTCAATATCAATCACCAAATTTAATTTGTCTTTCCCTTCAAAACAGTGGGCATCAAACTCGTACATGCCCATGTAAGATTTATCAATAAAATCTTCGTATATCATGCCGGTTAAATACATCCAATTGGCTTCAAACGGCACACGGGCAGAGAGATACGGCTCGCACACGGTGGTACCAGTCTTATCAGCCAAGGTCATTTGTAAAAAATCTTTTTTAATTTCATGCTTGCCCATTAAAAAAGGCATAATTAGCAAAGGGGCGGTGGCACCAAAACTGGCTACCGTTAACGCCGTTGCCCCAATAAGGGATACCGTATTAAGGATAATGCTACCTGTAGTTAGTTTGGGTTTGGGGGATACAAAAATACTAACAACAGGCTTGTCTGTCTCGTAAAACGCCATGTTTTTACTATCATACTCATCTTCGGTCACATCAAAGCCTTTTTTCTTACCGCGTTTTCGGCGTTTTTTAAGGACTTTTTCTTCCGTTTTGATTAACTGGTAATACCCCTGCGGAGGGGTTATCACGCTAAAAGCAAAATAGCGGGATTCAAACATATAGTGTTTTTGCTTCCGTTTCGGAAATTTTTTAGGGAATTCTCGCAAAAACTTGCCCATCGGGTACGCATCCCGGGGGGTATCTGGCAGTAATTTGGGCGATGGTAATGGCAGGGTACGTGCCGTTTTTTTAGCCTTGCTTACCAAGGGCACCGCCTTAGTAACGGCCACACTATTAGGAATGCCTCCCCCGTAGTCACTAATTTCTAAAAACGTATTTATGCCCACCACTTCACCATCAAAATTAAGCAACGGCCCCCCAGAGTTACCGGGGTAAATATCGGCATCATGGTCGATAATCTCACTTTCATATTTACCCACGGTGCCGTGGGTCATGCTGCGTTCGTTGCCAGGCCAATCTAGCGGGCTACCAACGGCGATTACTTTTTCGCCGGTTAGTACCAGGGGTTCGTTGTTTTTGGGTGTAAAAAAGGGCAGCACCTTATAGGTGGGGATGTTGGCCAAATTAACGCGAACAATAGCCAAATCGGCCTCTCGGTCTTTTTCTACCACTTGCCCGCGCACCACATACCCTGGGCCAAAACTCACACGAATGTGTTCATCGTTATTACGCACCACATGGCTATTGGTCAGGATTAACCCGCTATCATCTACCACAAAGCCACTACCATGGCCGTTAGAAATAATGCTTACCACGCCATCTTTCACCTGGTTAAACACCAAGCCAGATTTAGACATCTCACGGGCGTGTATGGGCCTGCTGGTAACGCATAGCAAGGTTATGGCCATTATTAGGCTAATTAATTTTTGCCACATACCTTTGCAATGCCCTTTTTACAACCTTTAACGGGCCCTTATTATTCAATAGGTACAGGGGTAAGGCAACGAATAGTGGTAACTAGCCTAAGTGCCTATTGGATAGCCCACTGCCAGCCAGCGGTTACAAAAAATCGCTGACGCAATTGGGGGCCATCTAAATGCTGATAGACGGGCATGCCGACTTCTACCGCAATGCGCTGGTTTTTTAAAAAGCCCTTGGTCTTCAGTAAATTCACCCCAAAGGCTACATCCAACTGCTTACCACCAAAATTTACCGGATTAGCGGTGGGTATCATGGCCGGGTTAAGGCGATCATCGGCGCCGGTAATGCGGCCCCATGTTTTGGCATTGGCACGGATACTGGTGCTCAGCCACGGCGTCCATTGGCGAGATACCCACGGCGATACAAAGGCCGTATTACCCAGTCGGTAGCCATGGTGATTTTTACCGTGACGAATCCGCCCGCCCGCTTGTGCGCCCCAACCCCACTTACCCGCGTGGCCCCGGTAGGTAATACCGGGCAAAAAATCCCATGTGCCGCTGCCTAGTTGCATGGGGTAAGGCAGGGGGCGGTCGTCGCCTGCTGGGGTATTATCTCGTTGGTTAATGCTCCCGGTAGGGAAGCTGACCCCCATTTTAGCAATTACCTCGTGGTGATCCGTTTTTAATAGCGGCGTTAGCGCATTGGCCTGAATATCGCCCAAGCCAACCCCACGGGTTTTAAAGCGGGTGCCCATTCTATTTCTATGCAGCATGGTTTGCTGAATAAAGGGCACCATGGCCGATACCGTTAATTTATCGTGCGGCGCGTACATCGCCCCCAACATATGCATGCTCATGTGCATGCGCAGGGGGGTTACCGGGTTTTGGCTCAGCACATCGTTATTGGTCAGCTTGCGACCATCATCCTGCATGCCATCCATGTACATATACATATATTTGTAGCTCAGCATCCAATCGCCCCGCTTGTGGGTATGGTCGCCCATCAGGCTGATTGGCGCATGGTCATCGGGGCGGCTCACGTTACCGGCCAGCTGCAATTCAACAGCTGGCATGGTTACGCCATCGGTGGCGATTTCGGCAGGCAGGTGAGCGCTAGCCTTAGGCAGGCAGCACGGGCCGAAAAATAGTATCGCGCCAAGCAGAGCAGCCAATACCGGGTTGATGAGTCGCATAATTAAGCATCCATTCCAAAACAAAAGCGATACCCCTATCCTCCCACGCAAACAATCCGTCACAAGCCATCCCCCTAGGGGGGTTAGGCCTTAATCTCCCTTACTTAAATCCAAACCACACGCCTTTTATTTGTTAATAATAATTAATAAACCCAACCAAATACACAGCAGCCTGTTTTTAAACACTTACAAAAAGCTATATTTTTTATGCAATAGGCACTCACTCATCACAATTTAGGGGGAATAGGATTAATGGTAAGCATTAATTTGGCAGCTGGGGCAGGTAATACCACCCCGCAAAAAACACCACAACAAGGCAAAGACTGTAATATTTCTGGCATGGGCAACAATACTGAGATGGACCAACTACTAAAACCTTATCTCAGCGCAAACCCAACCGTTAGTGGGGAATTTTACGATATGCCCAACAAAGAAGTACATATTACTGGAGATGAATTCGGACAGGTAAAAGCCATTCTTGACCGGCAAAATAACACCTTAGTCGTTGAACAGACTTTTCTTGATAATGGCGGCAAGTATAAAACGGAAAAAACAACATTTTTAGGAGGCATAACGCCAGAAGAGCGCAGCGATGGTGATGTAACGGCAGACTATATTGAAGGCGAAACAACTCATAAAGTAACGTTCAACGTCTGCAAAAAAGGCTAATAAATATTTTATAGTCTTCGTCAACAAAAGCACAGTAAACTTACATAACAATAAATTGGCATAGCTTAAAAGTTTATGATGAGCAGCACGGTGAACTACCGTGCTGTTTGGTTACCCGCTCAGGGGTAGTAGCAACCCCCTCGCCTGCCGCCAGTTCCTCTTTAGAGAACGGCAAGTTAGGGGCTTTTTTAAAAATAGAGACCAGCTCATCCATCACTCGGTCTTCGTCTTGGGCTTTAATGGCATCCACCACACAAGTGCGTAGGTGTTGTTTTAAAATTTCTTCACTCACGCCATCTAAGGCAGATTGCACCGCTTTTAGCTGGTGCAGCACATCAATACAGTAGCGCTCATCGGCTACCATGCGCTCTACCGCCGCCAAATGGCCACTAGCCCGCGATAAGCGTGCCTGTAATTTTGCTTTATTGTGCTGGTTAATAGCCATAACGCGCCTATTATAGCCAAAACATGCCACAACAAGCGGCCTACTCGTTGCGAAGCCCCTATTGCCTGCGCCATAATAATAGCCGGCATAAACCCCGCGTTTACGATTTACATTTATATATATGGCCTGTGCACATGTCTTCTTCCTCTTCTACCGCTACCAAACCGCAACATCTCTCTGGCGCCCAAATTCGCCAACGCTTTTTAGACTTTTTTGCCGGAAAGACTGCCGCCGCCAAGGCCGCCGGTGTGAAAGAGCACGCCATTAAGCCCAGCAGCAGCCTAATACCAGATAACCCTACCGTACTACTCACCCCAGCAGGCATGCTACCCTTTGTGCCTATTTTCCTCGGTATTGAGCCACCCCCAACCCCGCCACGGGCCACCAGCAGCCAAAAATGTGCGCGCGTTAGCGGTAAAGCCAGCGATTTAGAGAATGTTGGTCGCACCCCTCACCACCACACCTTTTTTGAGATGTTGGGCAACTTTAGCTTTGGTGATTACTTTAAAGCGGACGTGATTCCGTGGGCGTGGGCCTTTGTAACCCAAGAACTAGGCATTGACCCCAACCACCTGTGGGTAAGCGTGTTAAAAACCGACGACGCCTACGATGAAGAAAGCCACAAAATATGGCGAGATGTAATTAAGGTGCCCGAAGAGCGTATTTTATTCTGCACAGAAGCCGATAACTTTTGGGGCCCCCCCGGCCCAGCTGGCCCCTGCGGCCCGTGTACGGAAATCCATTACGACCGTACCCCCGATGGCCCTAGCCCTAAGCAAGATATTGCCTTACTCGATGATGCCAGCCGCTTTACCGAGATTTGGAACTTAGTATTTATGGAGCTGTTCCAAGATGAGAATGGCCAACGCACCGAACTAGAACGCAAAAATATAGATACGGGCATGGGACTAGAGCGCATTACCATGGTGTTGCAAGGCAAGGCCACCAACTTTGATACAGATTTGTTTACCCCCCATATTGAATCTTTGGCTGAATTAACCCGCAAGCCTTATGGCAAAAACGCCGAAACCGATACAGCGCTGCGTGTAGTGGTAGACCATGCTCGCTTTGCCATATTTAGTGTGGCAGACGGTATTACACCCAGTAATGAAGGCCGTGGCTATATCTTACGCATGATTATTCGGCGGGCTAACCGTTACTGCCGCCGATTTTTAAGTGACGCCGGCTACGGTGGGCATGCTATTACCCCCCTAGTGACAGAATTTTGCACAGCCTACAGCACTGCATACCCAGAGCTAGCCACCCAAGCCAAACGCATCCAAGCCACTATTCAAAACGAAGAAGAGTTATTTTCTAATACCTTAAGCCGCGGGCTAGAGATGGTAGACGAACTTATTGCCAAAACTAAAGCCACTACCAGCAAACAATTAAACGGCGAAGATGTCTTCAAACTCTACGACACGTATGGCTTCCCGGTAGAAATCACCAAAGATATTGCTGAAGAGCACGGCCTAAGCGTGGATGAAGACGGCTTTGAAGCGGCGATGGCAGAGCAAAAAGAACGCAGCCGTGGGGCGCGCAAAGCCGCCACCATTGTGGGCAACCAAGTCTATAGCGAGATTTTAAGCAACGTGGGCGCCAGCACCTTTGTGGGCTACGACACCCTAAACGCCTCCGCCACCGTACAAGCCCTGATTGTTGACGGGCAACGCGTGGATAAAGTAGAAGGCACCAACCAACCCTTTGAGGTGGTGCTGAACCAAACCCCCTTTTACCCGGAAGGCGGCGGCCAAGTGGGCGACCGGGGCGCCTTTACCCGAGACGCGGGCCACCACGGATTAACCGTGGTGATAAACGATACCCAAAAAATCGGCGACCTGATTGTGCACCATTGCCTATTTGATAATGGCGGCGAGCTAAAGGTAGGCGAGGCCCTGATTGCCCAAGTAGAACCAGATGCGCGGCAAAAATCTGCCATTCACCATACCGCTACACACTTGTTAAATAGTGCCTTGCGTAAAGTACTGGCCAACGAAGACGGCGGCGCGAGTATTGCGCAAGCGGGCTCGTATGTATCGCCAGAAGGGGCCCGGCTAGATTTTACCTTCCCCCGTGGGTTAACCCCAACGGAAATTAACCGGGTGGAATACACCATTAATGGCTGGATACGCGAAAATGCCCCTCAGCTATGCGAATTGCTGCCCATAGAAGAGGCCAAAGCCACCGGCGCCATTACCATGGCAGGCGAAAGCTACGGCGATTCCGTTCGGGTACTTAGTTTTGGTACCCGCAGCAAAGAACTCTGTGGTGGTACCCATGCCCACGCCCTAGGCGATATTGGCATGGTAAAAATACTCTCTGAAGGCAGTGTGGCCAGCGGCGTGCGCCGCATAGAGCTTGTTGCTGGCGAGCGGGCCTACAAGGCCTACAAACAGTGGGAAAGCACCGTTCTCAAGGCATCAGACATGCTGAAATCGCCCGTATTGGAAGTACTGCCCAAGCTAGAAAAACTGCAAGACGACGTAAAAACCCTCGAGAAAAAGCTGGCCGACCTTAACGCCCAGCGGATATCGGCGTTGGCCCAGCAACTGGCCAGCAATATCACCATAGAAAATAATACGGCCACACTTATAATTTATGTGCCCGATGAAGATGGCAACGCGTTGCGCACCATCGCCCAGCAATTATCCAGTCAATATAAATCTCATTGGATAGTGCTAGGTAGCAATGGCGGCGGTAAGGCCCACTTTATTGCCAGCGCTAGCGACGATCAGGTAAACATCGGTAAACACGCAGGTAATACGGTAAAAGAACTCGCTAAACTCTGCGGTGGCGGGGGTGGCGGAAAACCACATTTTGCCCAAGCCGGTGGCAAAAAGGGGATCGCTGCCGAGAAGGCGCTAAAATCCCTCATCTAAACAGACGAGATCCCCTTAAAGAAGATGTAAAGATTCCAACATCTGAGGGGAAACGCCATATACTAACATCACCTCATTGCGCCACTTTGGCGATTTTTAGCAGGTTTGCTATACACGGATAGAGCCGCCCACACTGCGTAATGATGCGAGATGAATGATCCTGTTGCAAGGTTTAGGCCCTTTAGGTATCATTTCGCAACTCTTTTAATTAATGGTTAGTTTTCGTTAAATAGCATTGTCTTATCTGCTGTATTGGCATATAAAGATGTTGTTTGGGAGACTATCCCATTCATTAAAGACACGCTAATGTGAAGGATGGACCATCCTCTCAAATTATTTTGGATAGGAAGTTCTCATTCTAATTTTTTTACCGTTTAGGAGTTAATGTAGGAGTTGTTTCTGATGACACTGAAACGCATGACACCAGTATTCCTGGCAGCCAGCGTAGCCGTAAGTGGCTTTGCCGGTTTGTTAATGGGTGCTGTGTCCCCCGCTCACGCTATCACTAGTGTAGATGAGCTATCTGATGTCAACCGTAACCACTGGGCATTTGATGCCCTACGTGATTTGGTTGAAAAGTATGACGTAATCGAAGGCTACCCAAGTGGCGTCTTCTTAGGTAACCGCCAACCCACCCGTTGGGAAATGGCCGCTGCCTTAAATTCTCTTGTTAAAAGCATTGGCCGCGATCTGGCTCGTTTGGGTGCTGAAAAAGCAGACAAGCGTGACCTTCAGACCGTTGCTCGCCTACAAGAAGAGTTCCGTAACGAGCTAAACGCTCTTAACGCCCGTACCAAAGCGCTAGAAGATCGTGCTTCTGCTATTGAAGCGAAGAACGCTGAGCAAGATGGTCGTTTGAGCCTGCTAGAAAAAACCCAAATTCATGGCGACATGAGCCTTGGCTTCTTGAGCGATCACTCGTCTCATGGCCCTGGCAACAACGCTAACGCTGATGGTATTTCTGATGGCATCTCCGCTATTGGTCGTCTCCGCTTGGCTTTGGATATCCCAGTAAAAGAAGAAACTGAAGATTCCAAAATTGGCCGTGGTGATGTGTATGCCCGTTTAGTAGCCGCTTTCGGCCGCAACGGACCAACCAACAACAGTGGCGGTTTGTTCAGTGGTTACAGCCGTATTGCTGCTGACGCTGACCAAAGCAACGATGGTATCTTAACCAGCGGTAGCCAAAACAATACCTCTGGTATTAACAACCGCTCCAACGTGTACCTAGAAGCTGCTTACTACAAGCAAAACTTCAAGTCTGGTATTCCTGTACTCACCGACTGGTTCGGCGTATGGCCAGACAAAGAAAACTGGGAAACCACCGGCGACATGTACGTTGGTTTAGTGCCCTGGCGTTTCTTGTTTGATAAATCCCCTTACCGTGGTAACGAGTTAAGCCAATTCCAGAACACCTCTTTGGTGAACACCCCTGGTATGGGCGTAAACTTAAACCAACCTACCGTTGCTTATGCTTGGCACCAAGGCTTAGGTGAAAATGCCAACTTGGACTTCACCACTGCTTTGTCTACCTTTAATGCTAGCGACGCCTACGATGGTTTAAACCTAACCTACGAAGCCCGCTTAAACTACCTAATGGACTGGTGGTCTGATGACGCCGTTGAAGGTAGCTTATATGCTGGTGGATACCACGCTTGGATGGGTGGTAACTCTGTAGCCCCTGGTGGCCTTGGCGCTGTCGCTGTTGACCGTGCTGGTGCTGCCACCTTGGATCCTACTCGTGGCCAGCGTTTAGACGCTTTCTACGGTGGTTGGAACCAGGAATGGTACAAAGGTATTGGTACCTTTGTTAGCGGTATGCTACAAAGCTCTGCCAACGTTGGTTATGGCTTAGCTAGCGCTAACCAAATCAATGGTATTAACAACGCCTTTAACGCAGTTGGTACCGTTGCTTCTCCTCGTTGGAGTGGTGCTACTGGTGTAAACGTACCCATGTCCGCCTTCGGCGACTGGCGTCCAGATGATGTCTTTGGTGTCGGTTATTCGCTCGTGAACTTCCACAAGCCGAATACCGAAAATGGCCTAGACAGCAGCATGGAGCAAGTTGTTGAGGCGTACTACAAGTACCAGTTCACCGACAGCATCAGCATCGTGCCTAGCACCCAGTTCATCTTTAACCGCCTGGGTCTTGGTGCCAACGATTTCACCGCTGTTGTTGGTCTACGTACCAACTTCCTGTTCTAAACCCCAAGAAAATCTCCTAACGGTTTAGTCCAACGGAACAACTCTACTGACGGTCTTACTCTTAACAGAGTGGGGCCGTTGGTTTTTTATAAGCCTATTAAGCGGCAAGCAATCTAGCTTTATATTGATCTTTCCGCCCGTTTTGGCTACATTAAGCTTCCCCTGCCGTTGGTGGGGGATTTTTATTAGGCGTCCTTAGTTCAGTTGGTAGAACGTCGGTCTCCAAAACCGAATGTCGGGGGTTCGAGTCCTCCAGGGCGCGAATTCTCTCTCCACCTAGCATAGCCCCAACGCCACCCACTTAAAAGCACGTTATTATGGCCACTAAAACCATCGCCAAATCGGATAAGAAACCCGCCCGCCCGGCTGCTAAAAATAGCGGTGGGTCTTATTTTCAAGCCGTTATGGCAGAAGCCAAAAAAGTAACCTGGCCCACACTGCCACAAATTTGGGCCAACACCCTTATTGTGCTGGTTATGACGATACTGTTTAGCAGTATGCTATGGCTGATTGATAATATTTTTCGCGCTATAATTGGATTTATAACCTAGCCCCCATCTTCGTTGCCCCTTGGTTAGACACCCTTGTTGGCGCATACCCCGTATCCCCTAATTTTTGACGTACACCCACAGGCTTTTGATGATGACACTGTCTTCGGATTCCACCACCCACGATATGCCCCCTACCGAAATCGATGGCGCTGAAACACCGGCAAGCGACGCCCCCCCAGCCACCAATGAGGCACCCCCCATGCCTGCTGAAGCCACAGAAGCCCCTGCTGCAACGACGGGGTCTGCCTTTCCTACCTTAAAGGAAAAGGCGGTACAACCTTTAGGCCGCCGCAGCCTGGAAGACGAAGCCCCGCTAGAAGAAGGCGCCGACGCCCAACAGGCCGACAAGCCTGCGCGCAAAGTACGTAAGCGCTGGTATATTGTGCACACCTATTCTGGCCACGAAAACAAGGTTAAAATCAATCTGGAACGCCGGATTGAGTCCATGAACATGGGCAGCAAGATTTTTTCTGTGGAAGTGCCCCAGAAGACGGTAACCAAAATTAAAGACGGTAAGCGCCAAGAAAAAGACGAGCGCCTATTCCCCGGCTATGTACTGGTAGAAATGCTAATGGACGATGATTCCTGGTACGTGGTACGCCACACCCCAGGGGTAACCAAGTTTATTGGCAGCGAGAAAAAGCCGGTACCGGCCAAAGATTCAGAAGTGCGCCGCATCCTCATGCGCAACACCCCCATTACCGCCAAAAAGGTGGAAATCGACATCAAAATTGGCGAGCCGATTCGCATTATCAGCGGGCCCTTCTCCGAGTTTGAAGGCACCGTTACGGAAGTCTTCCCTGAAAAAGAGAAAATTAAGGCCAACGTATCCATCTTTGGCCGGGATACCCCGGTTGAGCTACACTTTGGCCAAATTCAAAAAATGGATTAACCCCCTAACCCTGATTTACACAAAATTACTTGTAACCCCTAATTTTACAACCTATTGGAGTTCACCATCGTGGCAAAAAAAGCAATTGGATTTATTAAACTAGAAATCGAAGCGGGCAAAGCCAACCCAGCCCCACCTATTGGCCCAGCCTTGGGTCAACACGGCGTTAATATTATGGAATTTTGTAAGGCGTACAACGCGGCTACCCAGGATAAAGCCGGTCAGCTGGTTCCCGTAGAAATCACCGTCTACGAAGACCGCTCCTTTACCTTCGTCCTAAAAACCCCGCCTGTATCCTTTATGATCCGTAAGGCGCTAAAGCTGGATAAAGGCTCGTCTATTCCTCAAAAAGATAAAGTGGGCCACCTAAGCTTTGACCAATTAAAAAGCATTGCCGAAGATAAAATTGTTGACTTAAATGCCAACGATGTAGACGCGGCCATGAAAATTGTAGCCGGTACCGCCCGCAGCATGGGTGTTACCGTGGATGCAGCCCCTGCTGGCTAGTGCCCCTTACCCATTTTACTGTTTCCCCCCTGTTAAACGTGGCAGGCGATGTTTTATTCGCCGTGATGACCACATAAGGACCCTAAACCCATGAGTAAACTCACCAAACGCCAAAAAACCTACCAAGACGTACTGGAAGGCATGGTAAACCCGGTTACCGCCCAAGTAGCTGTGGAAGGCCTAAAAAAAGTACTGGACCAAACCGCTAAATTTGACGAAACCATCGAATGCCACATTCGCCTAGGTGTAGACGTTAAAAAAGCCGACCAAATGGTACGGAGCACCGTTGTTTTACCTGAAGGTACCGGCAAAACCGTTCGGGTCGCTGTAGTAACCAAAGGCGACCGCGTAAAAGCCGCTGAAGACGCTGGCGCCATTGCCGCCGGTGGCGAAGAGCTGATTGACCGCATTTTAAACGATGGCTTTATGGACTTTGATGTGTTGGTGGCCTCGCCAGACATGATGCCTAAACTGGCCAAAGCAGCCCGTACCTTAGGCCCAAAAGGCTTAATGCCTAACCCTAAAGCCGGCACCGTAACCACGGATATTGAAGAAACCGTTAAAGCCCTACAAGCCGGTAAAGTAGAATTCCGTGCGGATAAGCAAGGTATTGTGCACGTTTCCATTGGTAAGAAAAACTTTAGCGAGCAACAACTCCTACGCAACTTTGCCACCCTATACGATGCGATTCTGCGTCAACGGCCTTCCTCGGCTAAAGGTGCCTACGTTAAATCCGTTGCCCTAACCAGCACCATGGGCCCTGGCATTATTATGGATACCAGCCGCCTATCCCAAGAAATTAAAGAATACCTCATCTAAGGCACCGTCTTTTTTAGGTAATCCCTTTTTACAGGCCGCTTTCTTCACCGAAGGCGGCCTGTTTTAGTAGGGAAACTTCTTCAAGCGACCCGTTGGTCTCGTTACATTTCCACACACTTTGGCACAAAACCAGCGTTATGCCCGTTTATGCTTTGGAAGTGGTAGCAGACAAATTTATTCAGGCAATAACAACGCATGGGGGGTTAGGCGATGGCAGGCCGGTATCATCAACGCAGAAACGGTGATTTTGAGATGGGACTCGATGATTATTTCCATGCACAGCATACAGATGGCAACGCACGTGGCCAAATTGTGCCCATGGTGCTAGAACGTATCAAGCTAATGGCTAGCCGCTGTAGCGACGATGTGGATACCCTATTAGACACCCTGGAGCATGATGGGTTACCTGTTATTCGGCTAACGGGCTGGCGTGGCGCCCTATTAACCCGTGCCTTAGCCACCATTGGCTTAAACCATGCCTTATTGTTGCCCAACACCATAACCCAAGACAGCCATACTTGGCGTTACCCCATGGCCCTTAGCCTTTGCCGCGCCAGTGGCCTGCTAGATAAGCATTTAGGCACCGATAACGGTGTGCTGGTGATACAACAACCCAGCGTGTATAGCGTGGTTATCCATGCCACCCACTGGATGAACGCCCGACTAGGGCTGCCCGGCTACCAATACAACCAACAACGGGCCCTAAACCGCTACCTACAATGGCAACAAGCTGGCACGGTTATGAAAACACTCGCCCGCCAACCGGCCAGCACCTTGCAGGCCCTAATGCCCGCCCTACAGCGCCATACAGAGGCCCTTAGTGTGCTTGCCACTATTTGTGAAGAAGTGCTAGGCGCAGAAGAAGACGCCCGCCAACAATTAGGCCACAACAAACCAAAGCCTTAAGCCACCACAGGCTGGGGTAGCGTCAGTTGGCCGCTGTGTGGTTGCCACGTTAAGGGCACCCCAAAAGGCAAGGTGGCCGTCACATCGCCGTGGCCAATGCTCCACCCGTACCCCACCGGCACACCGCACTCTACCGTTAATTCGGCAAATAGTTCAGGCAAGGTTAGCCCTGCCTGGGCTTCGCTATGGCTGAAATCACCAAACAGTAGGCCTGCTATCTCATCCAACATGCCCGCCTGCTTTAATTGCTGAAACTGGCGGTCAATGCTATAGAACGGCTCTTTCCAATCTTCAATAAACACAATATGGCCTGCCGTTTTTGACTGAAAAGGCGTGCCACACAAGGCCGCCAGCAAGGTTAAATTACCCCCTGTTACCGGCGCTATAATCGGGGTATTACCCTGTGGGGTATGGATAGGATAATAGGTATCCTGGTTCACCAAATCATAGGGCCTTGCCGCCTTACCTGTAATCAGGCCCAGGCATTGCGCCAAGGTATAAGGAACATCGCTGTTGCCACTATTAGTGGCAGTTATTGGCATTTCTGCCAAGTTAGAGGTCACCATAGGCCCATAAAAGGTGGCCCAGCCCAATTGCTGGGCAATCGCCGCATGGAGCACCGTAATATCGCTAAACCCAATAACAGGCTTTGGGCGAGCCGTCTTCAAAGCCGCCCAATCCAAATAGGGCAGCACCCGCTGGCACCCATACCCACCACGGGCACACCACACTGCATCCACGGTATCATCCAACAAGGCAGCCATTACATCGGCGGCGCGCTCTTCATCCGTGCCGGCCAAATACCGCCACTGGTTACCTGCGTGGGCAAAGCGTTTTACTCGGTAACCTAAGCCTGTTAGCCAGGCTTCCCCAGCTTCAAATTGAGCCAACTCTGGCGTGGGGTAACTGGGGGAGACCACCCCAATACACCCTCCAGAAGGCAGGGCTTTCGGCAATACGGGTGGAGAAGAGGGCATAAGGCAACGCAACCTGTAACAAACGCCTATCATCCTACCATTTTAACGACAGGGTATTGGTTATTTACACCGAGGTGGCAAACCATTGGTGACGGTTCTGCATTTTGGCCCACGTGTGACCCACCACTGCCACTGGCGGGGGGCTAGGTCTGCATGCAACAGTTGACGAATGTTTTGGGCCACTACCCCCCGGCCGTAACGCACAAAATCATCTCGGTGCTGCCGCGCCGCGTTGGTTAGGGCCACATCACCCTGGTTCCAACGGCCTGTGGTAGCCAGCTCTTTTAGTTTATACAAACGGCTATACACCGGGTTATTCAATAGATGAGATGGTACATTAGCATGACGATTACCCGTTACCGCCCCTAAATAATGGTGAATTTGCTCTTGGGCATAGCCGGTATTGTGGTAGCGCGCAGGTAACCCGGTATTGGTGTTATCCAACAAAGGGGCAAATTCGCCACGCTCGCCATTTTTTTGCCACCCAAATAATCGCCACACATCCTCTTGAAACTCCGCATCCGAGGCGCTGCGTTGGGCAATGGTATCCACCATATCGGCAAACGTATACCAATCAATGGTTGTGGTGCCCTTGCCTAAATACTGCTGGCGCAACTGTGTTTTTAGCCCCCGTTGCCGCTGGGCAGGCGATGGAGCCGCTAAAGCATCCATTAGGGTAACGTCGTCTCTCTGCTTTGCATACGTTTTGTTAAGTGCAAACGGGTAACTAAACACACCGGCCACCCCACCAACCCCCAAGCCAAGGGGCAACCACACAGCAACATGCCGCCGTGCTCGCTTAACCGCTAATAAAGAAGAGGAAGGGCTTATCATAAGTACAAGGAATAGCCACAATAAAAAGGGATTAAACGTATAAATGCTGCTAAATCCCCTTTGGTGTCTTTAGAAGATTCTTAAAAACTTCATATTTCGTAATAAATTATCATTAAAACATCAAAAAAATTGTTTATAGTTTTATGAAAAATAATGTACTTTTATCCACTCCCCGGGCATTTGAACTTAGCCTTAATTACCATTTTAATGGTTCTTCAAAAAGCTTAGTAAAAGCGACCTTAAAATATAATCATTTATTAGGTCAGGGTACCCGAGCCTCAGTATATGCGATTCCTAATCTGCCCACCTTTGTGTTGTTAATTCAACATTCCGTACAAATTCATGGCGCCATATCTATTGATAATTTTATACCATCGCTTGATCCATTACCCCAATACAATATTGGCCAACTTGTTGCCAGTACTAATAATGGAAACATTATGATATTAAAGCGACAAAGTGGAACCACCTACCCATTACCCTATAATCAACTCTTTCAACATTATTGTATTGATAATGTATTAGGTAAGGGTGCTACTATTTATCATACCGATATTGCACAATATCAAGATGACTATCGTAAGCATTTAAAACTAATTGCCAATATGCCCCAGAAAGCCTACCTGCAATTAGCAAAAAAAGTACAACTTATTAAAGCAGCTGACCTATATATTGACCCTTGTGCGCTCAATATTTTAGTAGATACCGATGCCCAAACATTTAATACCATAGACCATGGCGAAAACATTGGGCCGTACGAAAATGTTTTAGGCCTTGCCTTCGCTCTTGTTGATTCAATGCACGTGTATTTAGATGAACATGCTGCCGAACGTGTTTCATCAGTATCACTTGCTTACTCACCAGAGTTAATGGCCTTACGACAAAAGATACTTAAGAAATTGTTTATCGCTGCAATACAAACAGGCTTAACATTACCAAAAACGGCTTGCCCTAAAACAACTTTTGGATTCCACCAGCCTTCATTTTGTATGGATTATGTATTGCAAATTTCTGGGTTTACAGAAAATTGGGAAAACACCCGTCACTCTTTATTGCAAATTCCTATTGCAGCTTAAAACAGTAAGCGGAAGAGAACAAAATGCCCATCCAACTTGTCGGAAAAATCTTCCAGTTGGTGGATGGTTTGCTTGGCGGATTGAATAGTCTCTTTTAAATCACCATTGTCTTCGCCAGAAGCATCATTAACGGCGGCTAAAATCAGCTTAAGCTCCTGCAAGGATTCTCGGAGCAAGCCCATAGATTGCTGTAAGTTTTGCTGAAACTGAGGATCTTCCGTTGTAATACGCAGTTGCTGCATAACCGCACGGGTTTCTGCCACCGTATCTCGGCTAAGGCTAACGGTTTGTTTTAAGGCAGGGTCGCCCACCAGGGCTTCTAGCGATTGGCTGGCCTTACGAATAGACCCAACCGTGGCCTTTAAATCCTCTTGCAGCTGGCCGTCTTCTATTAATTTGTTTACGTTATTGCTCACGCTAGACAGGCTGACAGAGAGTCGATCTATCGTAGAGACTAATTGGTGAACATCTTTTTTGGCACTTACCACCAAGGCATTGGCACTATCCACCAGCACGGTAGCCCTAGCCGTTAAGGTTTCTGTATTGGCCACGGTTTGGGTAATGGCCTGCATGGTGTCATCTGTTAGCAATTGGCTAATTTTTAGGTTGGTATCCCGCAAGGCTTCTGCCGTTTGCATTTGCACATCTAAAAACGTTTTCAAACGCATGGGGGGCTCAATGGTAAAGTGGCCGCTGGTATTAGGGGCCGGGGGTGGGTCGCCAGGGTAGGTAAACATCAGCTGGTTAGGCGTATCGTTACTAACGGCACAAGCCGCATCCAACGGCAAGGTTACCCCAGGGCGAGTAATACGATAGGTGGCAAAGCGTTCGGTTTTAGTCGTGGCTGCCGCTGGGTTAGCAGAGATTAACGCAGTGGGCAGTTGAGAAACCCCCAATACCGTACCCACATTAATAGGGCCATCGGCAAAATCCACACGTACCGGATCGCCTACTTTTAAATCCACACTACCAACCACATGGCATTGCTGAGGCATGGGGGGGGTAATTTCTAAAAACTTTTCGCCAATTAACCCGGATTGTTGAATGGTGAGCCGCGAGCCACGAGGAATATCCTCATCGGGGTCGGTCATGTCTTCATGCTCAATATGGAAGACCACAGCCACCTCATAGCCTTCATCCGTTTGGCGCGGCTCTACCGCATCTACAAACCCTACCCGAATCCCCATAAAGTGAACGGGGGCACTTTCCTTCAGCCCGTCTACATCCGGGAAGATAACCGTGTATTCTTTTCCGCCAGACAACGAGCGGCCACTAAGCCACAACAACACCGCTAGCACTACAGCCAGGCTAACGAGTGTTAATAATCCCACCTTAATGGCGGCATTGCGGGTTTCCATACAGGGCACGGCACAACGAACTAAACACTGCCAACCTACCACAGGGGCACACAGGCATAAAGGCCCTGCTTAGCAATGGGTACCCACAGATTTAGGCCATAAAGGATAAAGGCGTTTTTTTACGGTGGCCGCCCGCCATACTTTGCGAACCGCCTGCCAGGCCTTGGCCTGGGACTTGGCCTTGGGACGATGGATTACTACCGCCGCCCCCTAAATTAGCCTCGAGCTGAAACATTAACCCAGCGCCTTTTTGGCCGCCAGCATCCACATCAACTTGGGCGCCGAGCCCAAATCCTTGGTTGGCACCCGCCCCACCACTACCACTGGCAGGCCCCATGCGCGGCATCGGCATATCCGGCTGAACAAGGGGGATAATACCATTACGTTCTGCTGGGGTAGCCACAGGAGCATAATGCTGCGATGCGGCTACCTGGGCCAGTTGTTGCTGATGGAGCGTACCCACCTGGGCCGCATTGGCAAAGGGATTAACCCCCTGCAACGTTTGTAATTGCTGTAAGGATACGGTGGCATTGGGGCCCGTTAGGGTAGTATCTACAGGTTGGGCCTGGGTTTGCCGCTGCGATGCCGTGGCAAGCAGGGCTTGTTGCAGGCTAGCATCGCTGTTAATGCCCACATTAGCTATAGCTGTCCCTAAAAAAGCTGTTCGGCTAAAGGGGGCGGTACCTTTGTTAGGGGCCACAATACTGGCCTGGGGAGTTACAACACCCGCCAAACGATTCGTATCTGATGGCGGCAAAGGCGAGGGGGTGCCAGGAGTGGTTATATTGGTGCCGGTGCCAAACTGTAGTGGATTGCGCAGCCCGAATTCTGCCGTATTAGGCGGGCTATTAAAAGGCGTTATTTCCGCTAGGTTAAGGCTATCGCGCACGTTTACCACATTGCCTGCCCCGTCACTTTCAATGGTAAGGCCCAGGCGGGTTAGGTTAATGGTGGTATTGCTTGGGTCGCTTAGCAATGCGGTTAAATTAGCTTCAGATAAACCCCGCTGGGCTATCCAGGTATCGGCAAAAGCCTGCGGAATTGCCGGCGAGGACGGGTTTGTATTGCGGCCAAAAATGGCCCGCCCACGACTATCAAAACTAAGGGATAAATTGGGATTACCCACTGCGGTGGCACTACTCGCCGAGCTAATTCCACTGCCAGAGCTAGTGTAAAAGCGGGTAAAGGCATCTGTATTATTGCTGCCATTTACATTAATTGCCGGTAAAAAGCCATTTTGCCCATTATACAAACTGGCCAGGCTATATTGGGTGGTGCCATCCACGCTACCTAACGCCTGTTGGCTGCCATAGGCGCCAAAGGCCCGCAAACTAACCGCATTTTTAGCTAAAAACTGCTGGGTTAGTGGGTTATTAAAGCGGTTAATGGTGTTTACAGAACCCATAAAAAGGATGGTTACCGGTAATCTCTCAATCCATTCAGGTATCGGCAAGGGTGGGGTGGGGTTGTAGGGGATTGTTACCATGGGTTACACGCCCCTAACACCCCCTTACTGCCGCAACAGCGCCATTAAAACGGCTTACGCCCCGCATTGGTTAGTTACGGTATAATAAGGGCCTATTATTTTGGGAACCCCTGTTAGAGCCCTCGTCACTAAGCTTATCTTTCTACTAAACGTCCATATCCATAAGGATACCCGCACGGATGCGCCCGTCTCTCGCCCCTTCTTTCCACCTGTTTCGTCAGGCGTGTTTTGTTTTACTGGCCAGTTGCCTAATTTGGCTAGGGTTATGGCCCGCCACCCACACCAGTTGGGGGCAAGTAGCCTACGATTTAAGCGTTAGCACACCCAGCGAGAACACGGCGACCAACACAACGCCACCCACCAGCGATACCATCCG
Source organism: bacterium (assembly GCA_030429585.1). GTDB lineage: Bacteria > Cyanobacteriota > Vampirovibrionia > Vampirovibrionales > Vampirovibrionaceae > JAUIEU01. Next base: position 1,639,808 of record JAUIEU010000001.1, read on the forward strand.
CATTAACCAATGGGACCAAGCCCGGCCCGCCAACAGCGTGGTGTTATACACCCCCCAGTATGGGCCCACCACCCGCACCAACCCTTACGGGGTGGAATGGACGGGTATTAAAACCGATACCCCCAACGTGTATACCCTACAACCCAACCCTAGTGTTAATACCTGCCTAGGAGGCAGTGGCTTGGCGGATTGTGGCAATTCCCCTATCCCTAAAGATGGCATGGTATTTTCATCCCACGGTAATAAACGCATCCTATTTACCCCCTTTGAACCGGGTGCCTTGGCCACCTTAACCCCCCGCTGGTTTGACCATGCCACCCGTGGCGTTAGTGTCGTCAACCCCAACTACGGCAACAACGCTCGGTATTGCAGCTTCCCTGGGTGCCGAGGCAGCGGCCAATTGGTTATTTATACCCCTGCCATTGGGCGTGTCCATACTGGCACCAACGAGTTTGGCTTTGAGGCCACTATTGTAGGCAACCGCGTTGTCGCCCATGAAGGCTCGGACTCCACCATTCCGACCAATGGTTTTGTACTCAGTGGCCATGGCAGCAGCCGCGATTGGCTGATTAAGCATGCCCCCATTGGGGCTCTGGTGGATGTATCCCCAGACGGACGCCTACTGACCACCACTGTGGATTTAGATACCTACCGCATCCAGCTAGAAAACCGCCTAACCCACGCCGAAGCCCGCCGCCTATGCGGCAGCTGGTTTTTGCCACGCCGCGATGACGACAACCCGTGCGTACAAATTAAAGCTAAGCAGGAAGAACTGGCCGGGGTACTGACAGGCGATTCTGCCGAAGAAGCAGCCCAAACATACCACCAGCTAGAGCAAGAGCTTAACGAACAAATCTGGACATCTCACATGCCTTTTGAAGAAGGCGCTATCCGCGGCATTTGGCACCGCCCCACCGAGCAAAGCCGGGCAGAAATTCAACGCACCTTGGATTTTCTTAAAAACAGCGGGTTAAACACCGTGTTTTTAGAAACGTTTTTCCACGGCTATACCATGTTTCCATCCGAAACCATGGCTAAATACGGCCTGCCAGAAAAAAATCCTCGTTTCCCAACCCTGCCAGACCCCTTGGCTGTTTGGGTAGAAGAAGCCCACCAGCGAGGCATTCAAATCCACCCCTGGATGGAAGTGTTTTACGTGGGCAACAAAGTTGCCCCGCCTAAAAATGACGCCATTGAAGGGCCGATTATTAGCAAATACCCCCAGTGGGCTAATATTAGCTATGCTGGGCGGCACGCAGGCAAACCCAGCATGGCCACCTTAGAGCGCGGCGCCTACTTTTTAGACCCCGCCAACGACGAGGTGCATACCTTTTTAACCCAGCTAATGACAGAAGCCGCCACCCGGTATGAGATTGACGGCCTACAACTGGATTACATCCGCTACCCTAGCAGCCTACCCAAAAGCCCGTTATATTCCTCCTGGGGATACACTGCGGCAGCCAGGGCCAAATTTAAGGCCCAAACCGGCACCGACCCTAACCAATTTGGCAGCGCTGGTAGCAGCACTTGGTATGCCTGGCAACGCTTCCGCATGGACCAAGTTAGCCGGTTAGTGGCCAGTGTGCGCCAATCGTTAAAAGAGAACGTTACCCGCGACAATTTTGTCTTATCTGCGGCCGTATTCCCCAGAGAGGCTGAATCCATCCAGCGCAAGCAACAGGATTGGGGCCACTGGGTAAAACAAGGCTGGATAGATATGCTGTGCCCCATGACGTTGACCAGCTCTATTAAAGCCATTGCTAGCGATGTTGGCCACATGGTTTCTGTACGCAACCGCCTAAACCGCGATGTAAAGGTGGTCTCTGGCCTATTTGGGCCCTTTAACGGCAACGAGGCCGACCTAATTTTGGACCAAATTGACGTGGCCCATCACCACCAGGCAGATGGATTTAGCCTATTTGACAGCGCCCACTTAACAGGCCGCGTTGGAAAAGCCATTCAGCTTTCTCAAGAAAAGTAGCCCGACCCGCTTATAGGAACAGGGCCCTACCATGGCAAAAAGCGGCACTGACCCTGCCTTTTGTGCCATAGTTTGGTACACTAGTGGCACGTTACAGCACCCCATCAGTGCGGTCGCTAGTATTAGCTATTCAAAGAGTATGCGTTATGGCCTTCGGTAATCTACTTCAGCATTACAAAACCCACTTTAAACAAGATTTTATGGCCTCTATTGTGGTGTTTTTGGTGGCACTCCCCCTGTGCTTAGGTATTTCTATTGCCACCGGTTACCCGCCTGCTGCCGGGCTTGTTTCTGGCATTATCGGCGGCCTTGTTGTGGGCCTGTTTACAGGCTGCTCGCTACAAGTTAGCGGCCCTGCTGCTGGCCTTATTACCATTATTTGGGAGGCCCACCACACCTTAGGGTTTGAGGGCCTGGGCATTGCCATTTTGCTAGCTGGGCTACTGCAAATTGGAATGGGGGTTTTTGGCTTAGGGCTATGGTTTAGGGCCGTTTCTCCCGCGGTAATTCAAGGGATGTTGGCCGGTATTGGGGTGCTTATATTTTCTAGCCAATTCCACGTAATGGTGGATGATACCCCTAAAGCCAGCAGCCTAGACAACATCCTCACCATTCCGCAAGCCATCCAAAAAGGCATCTTCCCCTTAGATGGTAGCGTTCATCACTTAGCCGCCTCTATTGGCCTAGCCACCATTGCTACCATTTTGCTGTGGAACATGGTACCTAAAAAACTCAAGATTATCCCGGCACCTTTAGTGGCCGTTATTATTGCCACCATATTAGCCAACCTGTTTGCCTTGCCCATTAATTACGTCGCTGTGCCAGAAAACCTACTGGATTCTCTCCATATGGTGCAGTTTAACAGCGATACGTTGGCCCTGTTAGGCACACCCGATATTTGGGTGACCATACTCACCATTGGGTTTATTGCCAGCGCAGAAACCCTACTAACCGCCACGGCGGTAGACCAAATGGTGGCCCAACGCGGCGACATGCCCCACCGCACCCAATACAACAAAGAAGTGATTGCCCAAGGCATTGGCAACAGCCTCGCCGGTATACTTGGGGTACTGCCTATTACCGGGGTTATTGTGCGCAGTTCTGCTAACGTGCAGGCCGGGGGCAAAACCAACGCTTCTACGCTAATGCACGGGCTATGGATACTATTTTTTGTACTGCTTATCCCCTTCGTTTTAGAAACCATCCCTGTGGCCGCGCTGGCCGCCATATTGGTATACACCGGCTACAAACTGGTGAATGTACAAGCCATTAAAAAGCTAGCCACCTACAGCAAAACCGAAGTGTTTATTTATGCCGCCACCGTTATTGGCATTGTTATGACCAATTTGTTAGAAGGCGTCCTCATTGGCCTTGGGTTATCTCTCCTAAAACATTTTTACTCCCACGCCCAACTGCAAGTACACACCAATAATGATGCTAGCCAAAACCAAACCCATATTAGTTTGGCAGGCAGCGCCAGCTTTGTTACCTTGCCCAAGCTTGCCACTCAACTAGAAGCCCTGCCTGAAGGCAAAAACATTTGTGTGCATATGGAAGCCCTCTCCTTTATTGACCACGCCTGCATGGAGTTTTTACAACAATGGGAAGATCGCTACGAGCAACAAGGCGGCACCGTAAACATTAAATGGGACGAAATTACCAACCATATCAACCCTGCCCAACGCGCACTGCCACAAGCCGACCCCAACAACCCACAAAAACCCCAAACCGTCGCGTATTAAAATGGTGGGCGGTACTGGACTCGAACCAGCGGCCTCCACAATGTCAATGTGATGCGCTACCAACTGCGCCAACCGCCCACCAGATAAAGCTACTATCGAAAAAACCGGCCCTCAAGTCAATGTCCACCTACTGCACGGCGTTACCCTTAACCTGCTGTTGGCGCCACACCTCGTACAAGGCAATAGCCACCGAGCTAGACACATTTAAACTGCGCGGCCCAGCCACCATGGGGATGCTAACGCACCGCTCTGGCGCTTTGGCCAAAATGCTTTCTGGCAAGCCCTTATCCTCCCTGCCAAAAATAAGCTGAGCCGGGAATTGAAAATCCACCTCCCACAAGGTTTGCCTAGCCTTTGTTGAAAAAAAATAAGGCACTTTATCCGAATGATCCGCAAAAAATTGAGGCACATCCATATGATGCTGAGGCTCTACCCTATCCAAATAATCCATCCCTGCCCGCACTAAAAACTTATCCCCCAGCTCAAAGCCCAACTCGCCAAGCAAATGGAGTGGCACCCCCGCACACGCGCATAGGCGGGCGATATTACCCGTATTCTGCGGAATACGAGGCTCCACCAGCACCACCGATAACGGCGGAGAGGCAACACGGCAGGATAGCTGTGGGGCAGGCACCGACACTAGCTATAATGGCGCGGGTCGTATTCTGTGGCCGTTAAAATAGGCTCGTAGGTGGTATCCGTCAGCAGGCGTTCTGTACCCATCACCACACAAGACAGCGGGTCTTCCGCAATCGATACCGGTACTTCCACATGCTCGGTAATAAAGCGATCCATACCACGCAACAAGGCACCGCCACCGGCCAACACAATACCCCGTTCTTTAATGTCAGCCGCCAATTCTGGCGGGGTAATTTCTAAGGTAGCCTTAACGCCTTCTACCATTTTAACCAACGTTGGCATTAAGCAATCTCGAATTTCTGGCACGTTCACCATTAACGAATCCGGCAAGCCGCTGGCCAGGTTCAAGCCACGAATTTCCATGGTTTCTAGTTCTTCATCCTTACTTAGCTTACAGGCAGACCCTAAGCGGATTTTAATTTCTTCTGCCGTGCGTTCACCAATAGACAAGCTATGCTTTGTTTTTAAGTATTGCTGAATATTGGTATTAATCTCATCACCTGCAATACGCAAGCTTTTAGACACCACAATGCCATTTAAGCTCAGTACGGCAATTTCTGTGGTGCCACCCCCAATATCAATAATCATACTGCCGTAGGGGGTTTCCACGGGCATGCTGGCCCCAATAGCGGCCGCCATTGGTTCTGGCACCAAGTTTACAATTTTAGCGCCGTTATTATATGCCGCATTGCCCACCGCCCGGCGTTCCACTTCGGTTACGCCACTAGGCAAGCCAATCACAATGCGCCCAGGGCGAGATTGCATAAACACCTTATCGCCTAAAGATTTTTCAATAAAGCGGCGCATCAGCTCTTCCGCCCACTCAAATTCAGCAATCACACCATCGCGCAGGGGGCGAATGGCCTGAATATGCTCAGGGGTCCGACCTATCATATCGCGGGCTGCTAGGCCAACTTCTAACACCAATGGCGGGTTTTGACTTTTATCCACCGAAACCACCGACGGCTCGCGCAGCACCACGCCCTTGCTGGCCGTGCACACCAGTGTGTTTACCGTACCTAAATCAATCCCCATGTCATTGGTTGCGGATTTTTTGGTATCCAAAAACCCGAAGCCTTGACCCAACATTTCCATAAAGTCACTAAAAATGGACATGTGCTAACCACCCTGACGGCAATACGAACCATAAACACAACTAAACAATAGCTCATTATTGTACTGCCAAAACCTTGGCAGGCATACTGCCTACCATTAAAAAATAATAACCGGTTAACAACGCCTCCTAAAACAGGGCTACTGCTTCGTTTTTTCCTCAACCCACTGGGTATAGGCAGGCAGCCCGGCAACCACTGGGGTCGCAATGCATTCGGGCACGTCATAGGGGTGGTTTGCCTGTACCCAGGCCTCTAAGGCTGGGTACCTGGCTTGGGTGGTTTTTATCATTAAAAGAGCTTCATCAGCCGTTTCTAGCTCGCCCTGCCAGGTATACACCGACGTAATCGGGGGCAATATGGCCACGCACGCCGCCAACCGTTGGGCGATTATCTCTTTAGAAAAAGTTTTGGCCACGATGGACGACGGTACCGTGACCCAAACCACTAAAACGTCAGTATCTATCGTATTTTCACACTTAGTGTTCATAAAATTCCCTACTACAATAATCGATTTAGCCCCAGGCCAACACCCATTTTGGTGTTTATACAGATAAAACCCTTGCGATTTTCATAATCATTGTATAATGCTTGGCAATTCACTGTAGGGTAACCCTGTATGAATGTTAATAAGTGATGGTGGTGTAACTACCCTATCATCTGTGTATAAACCTAAGGAGAAACTCCATGAACATGAAGCTTTTAACCGCCAGCGTACTAAGCGTGGCTGTAATGAGTGCTGTATTTGTAGGCTGCGGTGGTAAAACCCCCGAAGCGGTAACCGATGCTAACCAAGCTGCCCAAGATGCTGCTGCAACGGCTGTAGATGCTGCCGGTGATGCTGTAGACGCCGCTGGCGAAGCTGCTGATGCTGCTGGCGCTGCTGCTGGTGACGCTGTAGATTCCGCTAAAGATGCCATGGGCGCTGCTGGCGACCACATTGAAGCTGCTGCTGACCATGTTGCTGACGCTGCCCACGGCCACGCTGACGAGCACCACGCTGGTGACGCTGCTGAAGCTGAAGGCCATGCTGATGCTGAGCACCACGAAGAAGCTCATCACTAGCCATAAGGCTTAGTGCCACCCTTATAAATTTAGCCCTCTCAACACATTAACTGCGTTGCGGGGGCTTTTTTTATAAACATTGATTACCGCGGAGGCAATAGCCCCGCCACAGCACGAGAAAAGGCCGCCCAGGTAGCCACCATTTTTTTAACCACCATAATAACCGGGCGCAGCATCGTAACCTGCTCCCAATAAGGGCTTGTTACCATGGCAGATGAATACGTGGCCAATACAGCCGCCGGTAAGGGCTGGCCGGTTTTTAAATGCTCAATTAAGGTGTTTAGCCACTGTAATTGGGCATCCAGCCAATAGGTATCCGTAGCGTGGTAGTCTTCATCCGCCTCTAAGTAAGCCAGGGCCTGAAACGCCACATCAATAGACGCATCTAACCCAGCAGGGTACGGCCAGCGTGCTAACCCCTGTAACGGCGTCCACACCTCCCAGTACACCTTCGCCAACACCTCGGCTACCTGCTGGCGAGCTTGCCACAGGTGTTGCTCATCATCAGGGGTGGATATGTCGTGTATTGGGGCAGCGACGGGGGACATTTAGCAACGGCTCACTTTTCTACCGTGTCTTATGGTTATATTCCCCAGTATAATGGGGAGATGTTGCCCGGCAGCACCCTCAACCGGGGGATTCTGCACCCTTATTCGCCTGCTTATGCCCACTGTCTGTATTACTCACCCCCTTACCCCACCCCTTCGTGAGGATATTTCGGCAGCCTTAACCCAACTAACCCAAGCAGGGTTTACCGTACACGGCACCCCTGGCAAAAAGGTAACACCGTTACCCATTACCCCCGCACCACTACCCCTCAACGATTTACCCCATACCGGGTGGGTATTTACCAGCCAGCATGGGGTGCAACACCTATTTGACGCCCTAGCCCACCAAAACATCGCCCTAACCCCACCTAACCCCCACCATATAATGGCGGTTGGCCCGCAAACACGGGCGCTTCTTCATCAACACGGCTGGGCCACCCACCACGCCTCGCAAACCCTTGGCAGTAGCCAGGCCCTAGGCAACACCTTGGCCACACTAGCCGCCACCCAAGCCGAGTTTATCCCTGCCCACTGGGTTTGGCCATGCAGTACCCACCGCCACGATGACTGGCTAGCCCACGTGACCCACGACAAAACCGGGCTAATTATCCACCCTTGGGTAGTGTATACCGCCCAAGCCATTCCTACCCTGCCTACAGCCCACCAACAGCAGCTTGCCGAATCAGACGCCCTGCTAATAACCAGCCCAGGCCATTTAGAAGGCCTGCTAACCCAGCACGCCCCCTTGCCCCCTAACCTTATTGCCATTGGCCCCACTACCGCCGGCCGTATCCTTACCTTAACCGGGCGCCCAGCCGCCGCCGTGGCCAACACCCCAACCTGGGCCGCCATGGCCCATGCCTTACAAACACTGTAACCGGCCCAGAACGCACCGTTAAACACCTTAACACTCGCCGCCAAGCCATAGAGAGCCTGCTATTTTTATGGTAGTAATAGTAAGGGCACTTATTTTCAACTGATAAAAAGCCACTTTTCTAAGCTTCCCCCTTCTCCCATCACTGCCCGCCACTCCTCACTTTTGGCGGCTCAGGTTACCTCCCTTACCTCACCCTAAATTTACTGACCCCTTTTATGACTGCCACCAATCCTTTTTTGGCCCAAATTATCCGAGAACGAGAAAACGAGTCCTCGGTCTCTCGGTTCCATGAATACGAAACCCCGCTGGTTACCGTAGACGTGGTTATTTTTACCGTGCAAGACCAACGACTAAAGGTACTACTGATTAAGCGGCGCCACGAGCCATATATTCATCACTGGGCCTTACCGGGTGGGTTTATCCGCAGTGGCGAAAGCCTGCAAGACGCCGCCGAGCGACGCCTGTTTGAAGAAACCCACGTTAAAGACGTGTACCTGCAGCAAATCCGCGCCTTTGGTAAACCCAAGCGCGACCCTCGCGCCCGCGTTATTTCCATTGGGTTTTACGCCCTGGTGGGCAGCACCCGCATTAAACCCATTGCAGATAGTGATGCGGAAGACGTGGGCTGGTACTGCGTTACCGAACTGCCGACGTTGGCCTTTGACCACAACCTAATTATTACCACCGCCTTACAAAACTTGCAGGTTAATTTGGAAGATACCCCCGTCGCCTTCCAGCTATTAACGGAAAAATTTACCTTAACCGAACTGCAAAAAGTATACGAACTGATTGAAAACAAACCGTTAGACAAGCGGAATTTCCGCAAAAAAATGCTAAGCAGCGGCATTTTAACGGAAACGGGCGAACTGAAGAAAGAAGGCCGCCACCGGCCTGCCCAACTGTACCGCTTTACCACCGGCATGCCTGATGATGACGTGGAAGAAAACCCGGAAGCCTTAAAAGACGTCCTTCAGGACATTAACGAGCCCATGAGCAAAAACGGGCACCAATAGCCAGCCACCCTATTATTTCAAGTAAGGGCAGGGCGCTTTTGCTGCATTATTCGTTCTAACGGGGCAATAAGCTTACGGTTAAATTTAGCCTGCTCTTTAGTGGCCTTATAGCGGGTTAGCGCATAATTAGCCAACGTGGTTAAGGATAACCCGATAGAGGTGCCAATAAGCCCTGTAAAGAATACCTTTTTAGCAGCCTTATACGCCGGGTGTAGGTAACGGCCACCCAACTCTTTATACACCTGCCCATAAGACTTAGCTTGCCGAATATCTTTACCAAAAGCCTTAAACGGCTTGGTTAAATCCACACCACCAAGAGCACCTTTTTTCTTACGCTGCATTCGCTTAGCAACCCAACCTGAAATCGCACTATCCCCCACAAAATAAAATATATTAAAAATACCCAACTCAATTAAATCTTCCCGCAACTCATGGCTATCGCGGGCTGCCATTAATTTAGGTATTTCATAATTAAACAACGCTTGATAAAACAACTGCCAACGCCCCATAAAGATGGCATCCACATAATTTAGTTTGCCAATATGCTTTTTTAGCCCCCCAACAATGCCGCCCGTATTTTTAGAAACCAACGCCCGCCACACCAAGGCTGGCAAAGCAATGGCCGACCCCATACTTAACCCCACAGAAATTATTTTTCGTTTCTTTTTTTCTCGTTCGTACTTTTCTGCCTTCTTTTTTCGATACGCATCATTGGTATAGTTAAATTCACCTACAAAACCCGCTTTGCCTGAATTTTTCTTGGTAAACCAATTGCGGAGACCATAAACTAGATTCCCCTTTACACCTGTCATAAACAGGTCAATAAACATAATCGCCACCTTGGTGCGGCGGAGCTTTTTAACCAAGCTAGGGGTTAAATCTGTTATTTTGTTCAAGCCATATTCTTTAGCCAGTTCAACTTTGTTATTAATACCAAAGCTTTTCAACATTTTATCCGTTGGATTGTCCAATAATTTTTTTAGCCTACTGGCTTCTAATAATTCAAATGGCAACTTTACCGGGTTACCTTGCTTTGCCGTACGAAAAGCACGACCCACCTTACGGCTAACCACATATTCCAACACCGCTGGCAAGGCAAGCCCTATGACGAGCCACCCGACATAACTCATCATACGCTCAATGCGCTCATCATTATTTCGGGCAATGGCTGTTTTTGTACCTGTATTAAATGTATCCATCACAAAACGGTTGGCCACTTGGTTTTGGGCCAAATACACATCCCAGGGTCTGCCAAGGATTCGGAGCATAATAAAATAACATTACCGTTGTAGGGGGTACCCCCCTACAAGTCCGCTCAAGGCCCTACATTGCCACTACTGTGATTGATTGACAAACACCTTGGCCGGTTTTAGCGCATGGTTTCGCCATTCGGCCACCGCAATAGGGGTTTCCGCCTGCGGGGTGGCCAATAAGCAACGTTGCTTGTTTTTTAACCCTACCCGTTTTACCTGTTCATACAACCGTGGGGCATGGGTAATCATGTGGCGTTCCAGCACATTTGTACCCTGGCATAAGGCGCTTACCATGGGGTTATCCCCCTCAATGGATAACACCGGAATCGCCAGGTAGGGCAAAGGGGATTCTAAATATTGCTGGGGCTCGTCAGCTTCCATAAACACGGCTAAATCCACCGCTTTTTCCAGCGAAAACTGACCATGCTGCACCCGAATCAACCCACCCAAATGGGCCGGAAACCCCAAGGCTTCGCCAATATCTACCGCTAAGGTACGCATAAAGGTGCCCGTGCTACACGCCACCCGAATGGTGACCACCGGAAAGCCGGTCGCCTCATCTGTATCCAGGCTTAACAAATCAATGCACTCAATCGTCACTTCTTTGGTGGGTAAAATAACCGCTTCGCCAGCACGGGCCAGCTCGTACAGTTTTTTGCCCCCTACCTTTTTAGCAGAATATTTGGGTATGCGTTGCTCAATATTACCCACAAAGGCCGTTAAGGCGGTTGCTACCATTTGCTTATCCACCACTGGTGGCGCCGATAGCGCCTCGTCAACGTCACCTTCGGCATCCCACGTTTCCGTGCTGCTGCCCAATACAATTCGGCACTCATACGTTTTATTAGTTGCCGCAAACTCTAGCAAGCGTGTGGCGCCGCCCACATAAATTGGTAACACACCAGTGGCTAAAGGGTCTAGCGTGCCAGCATGCCCCACTTTTTTAATGCTTAGGGTGCGGCGCACGCGGGCCACCACATCATGGCTGGTGAGCCCCGTCGGTTTGTTAATATTAATCACGCCAAACATATAAACGTCGCCTTTAATTAAAAAATAATCGTTAGCCATATTGCACTACTGTTAGGCGGAATGGGCACCAGCACCAACATCAATACAAGGTTTGGCCTTGCCAACCAAAATTGGCTGCCAAAGTATTGTATGATAAACACAACCACCCCGGTTACCTACTGTACCCTGCCCAACAACCACCCCACCTACCCCCACCATGACGATGTCGCTTTCTCCTCAACCACACACCACCACCCCCACCGACCCAGCCACCATTAGCCACTGGTTAGATGATACTGGCCTTCTGGATAGACGGAATACACTGCAAGCTCTACTAGCCCCTTTCTCCGCACCTATTACGGCCACCCGAAACCTAATGATATTGGGCGAGCATGGCATGGGAAAAACCGCCTTGCTACAAGCGCTGCAAGGCTATATTAGTGCCCACAACCCCAACACCCCTGTATTATGGCTAGATAGCACTACCATTAGTAATGGTAACAGCCTGATTGACGCCTTTACCATTGCTTGGCAAACAACGGCACAAGCCCTACTGGATAGAGCCCTGGCCGATATTAACGCTATTAATGACCCCTTAGGCATTATTTGGAACCAAACCGATTTGCTGCGGGCCATTACCCTAATGAAGCTGCAAACCGATGTGGATTCATTGGCACCGCAAGGCGAGTTTTTACCCCGTCAGCGGCTGGCCAACGCTATTCGTAGTGCCATACCCAAGGTAAAACGCCTCCATTTTTCCGCCGTCAACCTGGGGATCCGCCAATTGGTAGAACGGCTACAAGACCCCTGGCTACAAATTTCAGCCCAAATTATCCACCCTTCCATTGCCCCTACCGCCGACCTATTTGGCCCTACAAACCCCATTACCAAAACCGACGACAAACCTGCACCCGTCCTAACTGATGAACCAACACTAAGCACCAGCGACCCCAGCCATCATGCCCCGCGCTGGCAGGCCATGGACACCTTTTGCCATTGGCTAGACAACCAACTGGCCACCACCCCATACCGAATAACCTGCCTGTTGGATAACTGGGATACCCTAGCCAAACACGCCGAAGGATCGCTGCAACATGCCTTTATTTCTTTTTTAAACATACTGGCCGGTACACGGCACCACTGTGTAGCCACTTGCCGCAGTGATGTGCTTTCGTCTGCCTTTTCTGGCCCACTAATCGATTATTTTTTAGCCCCTATTATTTTGCCGCCACTCAATGCCGTGGCCCAACAAAAGCTAGTGCACCATACCCTGGCCGCCCAACCACCAACAGGTACTACCCCAGCACCCACCCTTACCGATGACGCCTTAAACCGTGTATTAACCATCGGTGGTGGCAACCCCCATCTACTGATTGCCTTGTGCCGCCTTATTGCCCAACATGCCCAACAACGACACACCACTAACATTGATGTTACCACCATTGCCGCCCTGGGGATAGAATCCGACGACGACCTAACCGAAACATTATTTTCTAGGGTATTACTAGAACATATGCCCCATGAGAACAATGTGCTAAAAACCATTGCCAGCCTATTAGAATTTAGCCATGCCCTAACCCCCTTTGCACTAGAAGACATGGTCAGCCGTATTCATCTGTCTCAGCAGCTAGGGCGGGTATTTGTAAACAGTGTGCTGGCCACCCTAGAGCGTGAACAATTTTTAACCCCGATTTATGAAACAGGCCCCGACAACAGCGAGGCCTACATGGCTGTTGCTAACCGCAGTTTTTTAGCGTTTATGCGCCATAAAACCCGCTGGGTAGAAACCGATTTGCCCTGCGATGAGAAATTAGCCTACCTTAAAAAAGTTATTCCACTGGCCATACAAGCTGGCGAATTTGACGCCAACCGCACCCGAGAAGCCATTGCAATGGCTTCTTCCAAGGGGTTTGATGAATTAAAACCCTTTTTAGAAAACGCCCTTGTAGAGGCCATAACCCCAACCAACCCCGTAGCCCAGCGATTAACCGCCATGGCCAGTTTAACCAGCCTGGGTAGCCCTACGGCGTTAACAACATTGCTTACCCTAACCGAAGAAACCACCACGCCTATTATCCAAGAATATGCTTTGCGCCACTTAAAAACCTGGACCCAACACCAACACCTACCCCCCAAACAAACCCAACAAGTATTGGCCCGGCTATTAGAACTCCTCGATGTTACCCCCATCGAGCATCGGCGCCTAACCTACCAAACCATTGCCGCCCTACCCATGGACCATGGGGCTAAAGCCGTGGTGGCCATTTACCTAAAAGGCCTGGTAGACCAAGATGACACTATCCGCACTATTGCCATCCAACAACTCGCCCATGCCGATTTAAACAGCGCCTTAGTACGGCAAGCCATTATTGATGCCACCCAAGATACCAGCGACGCAGTGCGCGAACATGCTTGCCGCATTTTAAAGCACAACCCTCACCCCAAAGTAATGGAAGCGTTACTCGCTGTACTTGAGCATGATAAAAGCCCTTATCTTCGTCAGTTAGCAGCCCAAATTATTGGCCAACACCCCAGCGAACAAACCACCCAAACCTTACTCAATGCCTTAACAATGAACTTAGAGACTGATATCCATATTGCCATTGTTCGCTCCTTACGTCACCACCCTGTTGCGATGGTAGAGCCTGTTCTTCATCAATCCTTCCAAACAGCTTGGCGACGCCGACGAACACAAGCGCAGCACTCTGGGTTACATACCCCCAACACAGGCAACACACCGGATGAACTGTTGTGGGCTTACTGCCAAACCTTTAAAGAAATGGCCCACCAAGGAGAAACCCTAGCAACCCTTAAGCACGCCTTACAACAAGCGGAACAACACAACAACGATGCCATTTTAATAACCGCCCTGCAAAGTACCGTACACACCATACAATCACGTTTAACTTCTGGGCATACCGCGACACCGTTACTGCCCCAAGCCGCCGAAGAAGCCCCACCCAATGCCATTGCCACAACAGCCATACTAGCCAGCCCGTAGCATGCATATAATGTAGGCTAAACTAGGGCCCTCCCACAGGTTTAGTACAATAATTAATGGGGGTAGAGAGCCATTTTAGGGGGCTTCTCCTCTATCCAGAGGAGAAATAATCCATTCCTAAAGTTATTGGGTTAGGTCATCGACACGAACAACACAAGCACTAGGATTTTGTAGGATTGCCTACATTTTTTAGCGCACTTGGAGGACAACGCACCAAGAGGCCACGCCTTTTTAGCCGGATGCAAGTGACTGCGGTTGGAGCAGGGTACTTTTTCAGGCAACGTTTACTGTGGCCGCAATACAACAAAAGGAGTTTGTTGTTATGCCTTTGATGATTAACACCAATGTGATGTCGCTGAACGCTCAGCGAAACTTAACCACCAATACCAATGCCCTGGCTAAAAGCATGGAGCGGTTATCGTCTGGTTTCCGTATTAACCGTGCTGGCGATGATGCCGCTGGTTTGCAAATCTCGGAAAACCTACGTGCCCAAATCCGTGGTTCTAAAAAAGCCATGGATAACGTGCAAGATGGTATTAACGTACTGTCTATTGCCGATGGGGCGATGGGTAGTATTACCGAAAACTTGCAGCGGATGCGTGAGCTAGCCGTACAAGGCGCCAACGATACCTACGATACTACCTCTCGTACTGCTATTGAAACCGAGCTAGACCAACTGACCGCAGAGATTACCCGAATCAGTGACGCCACTGAATTTAACGGCGTTAGCCTGTTAGATGGTAGCGTGAATGGTACGGGCAACTTTGTATTGCAAGTAGGCCCAGACAACGCTAGCGCCACCAACACCATTGATGTAGGTACCACCGGTGTATTTGCTGACTTGGATGCTACCGCACTAGGCATTGTGGATGCCAACGTGGAAGTAACCAACAACACCACAGCGCGTACCGCTATCCAAAACATTGATACAGCCTTAGGCACGGTAAACACTCGCCGAGCAACCCTAGGTGCCATTATGAACCGTTTAGAACGGACAAGCACCAACCTAGGCATTAGTATCGAAAACCTGTCTGCATCCGAATCGCGTATCCGCAACGTGGATGTGGCTAGCGAAAGTGCTGAACTGGTGCGTAACCAGATTCTGCAACAGGCCAGTGCCGCTATGTTGGCGCAGGCTAACCAATCCTCGGGGATCGCCTTGTCGCTCCTGGGGTAACCCTAAACCCATAACAAGGCGAAACAACCCGCACTATGGACCGGTGTCTGTTGCTAACGCACACAGTATTCATCATCCATTGTTGTTTCCAACCGCAATTCACACGGCGAGTATTCTTTTACAGATGCTCGCCGTTTCCTTTGTTTTTTTAAATAGCTTAACCAGCATCGTATCGCCCCTCTTGTTAGCCCAACCTTCACCAACCCTCTGGGTACACTAAAAATGGGATATTTTTTTAGGCTTTTTACTCCCCTCTCCTCCATACAGTGGAGATCTCGCCTATTTATCAAGTTCGTGGCCTAGCCTATCGACACTAACTATAAGACGCACAGCCAGACCTGTTTGTTACCCAAGCCACCCTGATTGTGCACATGGAAAATCAATAAAAAAACCGATTAAGGCCACGCCTTTTTGCCAGATGAAGTAACTGCGGTTGGAGCAGGCATCATCATCGGCGTTGTTTACTGTGGCCGCAATACAACAAAAGGAGTTTGTTGTTATGCCTTTGATGATTAACACCAATGTGATGTCGCTGAACGCTCAGCGAAACTTAACCACCAATACCAATGGCCTTGCCAAAAGCATGGAGCGGTTATCGTCTGGTTTCCGTATTAACCGTGCTGGCGATGATGCCGCTGGTTTGCAAATCTCGGAAAACCTACGTGCCCAAATCCGTGGTTCTAAAAAAGCCATGGATAACGTGCAAGATGGTATTAACGTACTGTCTATTGCCGATGGGGCGATGGGTAGTATTACCGAAAACTTGCAGCGGATGCGTGAGCTAGCCGTGCAAGGCGCCAACGATACCTACGATAGCACCTCTCGTACTGCTATTGAAACCGAGCTAGACCAGCTCAGCGCAGAAGTTACCCGAATCAGTGACGCCACTGAATTTAACGGGGTAAACCTGTTAAACGGTAGTGTAAATGGTAGCGGTAACTTTGTACTGCAAATTGGCCCAGATAACACCAGTGGAACCAACACCATTGACGTTGGTAACCTGGGTGTTTTTGCCGACCTAGATGCTGCAGCACTAAACGTGGAAGATGCTGACTTAGACGTTAGCAACAACACGGTTGCCCGAACCACCATTCAAAACGTGGATGCGGCCCTAAGTACCGTAAACACACGCCGAGCCACCTTAGGCGCGGTAATGAACCGCCTAGAACGGGCCAGTACCAACCTAGGCATTAGTATCGAAAACCTGTCTGCATCCGAATCGCGTATCCGCAACGTGGATGTGGCTAGCGAAAGTGCTGAACTGGTACGTAACCAGATTCTGCAACAGGCCAGTGCCGCTATGTTGTCACAGGCTAACCAATCCTCGGGAATCGCGCTCTCCTTATTAGGGTAGGCACTCCTTAGGTAAACCACCTAATATAGGGGAAACAACCCGAGCTATGGATTGGAATCTGTTGCTAACGCACACAGTATTCATCATCCATTGTTGTTTCCAACCGCAATTCACACGGCGAGTATTCTTTTACAGATGCTCGCCGTTTCCTTTTGGGGCTACTTTTACCTAACCACACGCTTTTGGTAGACTATCCCCACTATTTACCCAACCCTATCCTACCTTAACCTAACGAAAGCCCTTACTCCATGACGGCCACTAAAACCATCGATCGCTGCTTTACCACAGAATTTAAGCAAACCTTACCGCCAATTATGAACAATGTGCTAGAAGCCATTGGCAACACGCCTATGGTAAAAATTCAGCGCCTGTTTAGCGAATTTAGCGATGCTGATGTGTTTGCCAAGCTAGAATACCTAAACCCTAATGGCAGCATGAAAGACCGTATTGGCCTAGGCATGATTGAGTATGCCGAGCAGCAAGGCCTATTAAAACCCGGCGATAGTTTGGTAGAGCCCACCAGTGGCAACACGGGCCTTGGCTTGTGCATGGCCGCCGCTGTTAAAGGCTACCCCCTTACCATTACCATGCCCATGAAAATGAGCGAAGAAAAGCGCCGCCTGATTAAAGCATTCGGCGCCAAACTCATTTTATGCCCCACCGAACTGGCCCACGACCACCCAGATAATTACATTGAAGTGGCCAAGCGCATTGCCCGCGAAGAACCTAATACGGTAATGCTGAACCAGTACGAAAACCCCGGTAACCCAGGCGCCCATTATGCCAGCACCGGCCCAGAAATTTGGCAACAAGCCGAAGGTAAAATCGATTACTTTATTTGCGGCATGGGCACGGGTGGCACCATTAGTGGTAGCGGCAAGTACCTTAAAGAACAGGACCCTAACCTAACCGTCGTGGGCATAGACCCTGAAGGCAGCATTTTTAGTGGCGATGAACCTAAAGCCTACGCCGTAGAAGGTATTGGCTACGATTTTTGGCCCGGCGTGTTTGATAAAAGCGTGATTGATACCATGGTACGCGTCAGCGATAAAGAAACCTTTACCGAAGGCCCTAAACTAGCCACCCAAGAAGGTATTTTGGCTGGCGGTAGCTGCGGTACCGTTGTGGCAGGCGCTCGCAAATTTATGGCAGAACTACAAGCCAAAGGCGAACTAAAAGGCAAACGCATCGTGATTATGATTCACGATACGGGCCGCAACTACCTAACCAAAATGTATAACGACGAGTGGATGACCGAACAAGGCTTTATTGATTAAGAAACCAGCCCTAAAGAAAAATTAAATACACTTTCTATTAGGTAGAAAACCACTGCTGCTTTAATTAAGAAGTAAGCTTTCTCAAAAGTGTTTTGGGTGTGATAACCAGGAGCTAAATGATTAAAGAACGGAATAACAAAAGCAACCACTGTTATTGTAAAAATAAAAGATAAAACAAGTCCTAACGCATTCGACCAAGTAAAAAATGGTGCTCCATTTAAAACGAACACGGAAAGAAAACAGGAGCTCCCCCATAAAAGCAGTAACGTTTTCATCGTTCCTGCCTGCCTATTTCTTAAAAAAGTATGCCATTTCATATTTTTAACTGCATCTTCATCTGACAAATCTGAAAAAGTCTTTCGTGCAATACCTTCAAATTCCACTATTTCTGACTCATCAAGATTTTCGATGTTTACACCATAATGTGACTTCACATATCCCAGAACTGCATTTCTGAACTCGGTTGCCATAACATATCCTTTGTTTCAGCTAAGCATTTTTAATGCTAGCATGCTCAATATTGGAAATAAAAATCGAGAAAAACTATGAATTTTAACACCACCGCCATCCACAGCCACCAAGCTCCTGAAAAAGAGTTTGGGGCCGTCATTACCCCTATTTACCAAACCAGCACCTTTGCCCAGCAAGATGCCGGTGTGTTTAACGGATACGATTACACCCGCGCCGGCAACCCCACCCGAAGCGTACTAGAAGGCGTGCTAGCCGATTTAGAAGGTGGCAAATGGGCATACGGCTTTGCCAGCGGCATGGGGGCAATGTCTACCATGGCCTTAGCACTGTTTAAACCTGGCGACCACATTATCAGTGGTGATGATATCTATGGTGGCACCTTCCGATTCTTCACCAAAATTTTTGCTAAATACGGCGTGGATATTGATTTTGTGGACATGGCCAACCTTTCCAACATTGAAGACGCCATTCGCCCAGAAACCAAAATGATTTACTTGGAAAGCCCCACCAACCCACTGCTTAAGCTAGTCGATTTAGACGCCATTATTGCAATGGCCCAACGCAAAAGCATTTTAACCTGCGTGGATAACACCTTCGCCAGCCCCTATCTTCAACAACCTTTTGATTACGGGGCCGATATCATCCTCCATAGCACCACCAAATACATTGGCGGCCATAGCGATGTTATCGGTGGTGCCTTGGTTGTTCGAGATGATGAAGCATTGGCGAATACCATTCAATTCCATCAAATGAGCATTGGCGCTACCCCAGATCCGTTTGCTAGCTGGCTAACCCTGCGCGGCCTTAAAACTCTAGGTGTGCGCATGGACCGCCACAGCAGCAACGCCATGCACCTCGCCCAATGGCTAGAACAGCATGATGCTATTGAAGATGTGATTTACCCCGGCTTACCTAGCCACCCGCAACATGATTTGGCCAAAAAACAAATGGGGCCACGTGGCGCCAAAGGCAGCGCTTACGGCGGCATGATTACACTTAGAGTAAAAGGCGGCGAGGCAGAAGCGCGTCAAGTGCTAAAGCAAACCAAGCTATTTACACTTGCCGAAAGCCTGGGCGGCATTGAAAGCCTGATTGAGCACCCCGCCATTATGACCCATGCCAGCGTGGACAAAAACGTGCGCGATGCCATTGGTATTACGGATAACCTGATTCGTCTATCCGTCGGGATTGAAGAAGTAGCCGACCTACAAGCCGATTTAGACCAAGCCTTTGCCGCTATTCGTCAAACCGCTGCGTGCTAACAAAACCCGGCCCTTTACATTTTAAGCAGCACTAACCGCCTTTTTCTCGTATAATCAGGCGGTTATGGCTATTTTGGTTCAAAAATTTGGTGGTTCATCCGTGGCGGATGTGGATAAACTTCGCCATGTGGCCCGCATTGCTGCGGATACGAAAGAATCTGGCAAGCAGGTAGTGGTGGTGGTTAGCGCCATGGGCAAAACCACCGATGGATTAGTGGCGATGGCAAGCGAACTATGCCCTAACCCCCAAGATAAAACCACCGCCCGCGAATATGACGCATTACTTGCTACCGGCGAGCAGGTTACTACGGCCTTGCTAGCCTTAACCTTAAACGCCATGGGCTACCCCGCCATTGGCCTAAGCGGCGGCCAAGCCGGCATTATTACCGAAGCCCTCCATAACCGCGCCCGCATTTTAGAAATCAACACCGATGCCATTACTAACCATTTAAACAACGGCAATATCGTTGTGGTTACTGGTTTTCAGGGGTGCGATGCTAACGGCAACGTGACCACCCTAGGCCGGGGTGGCAGCGATACCAGCGCCGTAGCCTTAGCCAACGCCTTAAACGCAGAGCGCTGCGATATTTACACGGATGTAGACGGGGTGTATTCTACCGACCCACGGATTGTGCCCCACGCCGTACGGCTGAATAAAGTCGCCTATATTGAAATGCTAGAACTAGCCCGTGTGGGCGCCAAAGTGCTTCACCCCCGCAGCGTAGAAACCGCTCGCCAGGCGGATATGCCCTTAACTGTTCGTAGTACTTTTACCCCAGAGGACCCCGGCACCATGATTACCGGCATTGACGCCCTAGAACTAGACCGTAGTATTACTGGCATTGCCTGCGATAAACACCAAGCCCAGCTTGCGATTGAGGCCGTGCCCGATAAGCCCGGTGTGGCCGCCACCGTATTTGGCACCATGGCAACCGCCAACATTAGTGTGGATATGATTATTCAATCCATGAACCGGCAAGTGGATAACGTTGCTACCAACGACATTGCCTTTACTGTTAGCGGCAACGATGTTCATGCGGCGAAAGACACCTTAAGCGAGCTTTGCAAAGCCATTGACGCCCAAGCTGTGCATGCCGATACTGATGTGGCCAAGGTAAGCATTGTAGGGGCCGGTATGATTGACCGCCCGGGTATTGCCGCCACCATGTTTGAAGCCCTAGCTGATGCTGACATTAACATTAAAATGATTGCCACCAGCGAAATTAAAATTAGTTGCCTTGTCCCTCAAACACAAGCGGATAAAGCCGTGCAAGCCTTGCATGCTGCTTTTTTTCCAGAGGCAGAGCTTGGCAGCAAAATGACCAGTGACAACGTCCTAGTAAATGAAAAGCTAGGTTACTAAGTAAGGTTTAATTAACCTTAGCTTATAGCGTGATGATGAGGTGGCGCACCGCTGAATTGATCCACATGCACCAGTTCTTCTAGTATCCACAGCGCCATACTTTGCCGATCGCCAACAGCCATCTCTTGCAAGCAAGCCATTAGCTGCCATAGCTCAGCGCTCCACCCAAAACGAAACCGCTGAAAAAAGACAACTCCTGGGTGCGCCGACTGAGGCGTATCACAGGCTGGGTAACTATGGCGAATATGCGCCAATGCTTCTTCCACCACCGCTTGTTGCTGCCTCATTGGGCTGCTTTGCAACAGGCTAACCGCCATAGAAACCGTCGGTTCACTATCGTACCAGCGAGACATGAATACCACCCACATTAAATTAAATAGTTATATATCTTTTTTATCGGCATTTGTTCACTAATGTTTACCCTATAGATAGGAGATTATTAAAGAATCCCTACTATTAAGCCTAATAATGGTATAAATCGTATTTGTAACAAAACAGACATATAGTGGCATTAAATATCAATTCGATATATCTTTTTGTTTTTATTATTATGTGGATATATTAAATAGCCGCCCCCAGCATCTCAACTTTAAGATTTCGGGAGACATCATCATGACGCAACAACCCCATTCCGATAACGAGTCGGTAACATCTCAAGCCAGCACCCCCGCATCGGGTGTGCCAGAAGCGCCTATTATGAAGGGCAACAACCTTTTGCTTGAGAGCATGGGTATTCTGCAACAACAGCATGATGCGCCTCTCCCTTATAATAACCAGGCCGAGCCATCGTTAAGCCAGGCATTAACCGGTGACGAACGCCTGCAAGCCTACCTAATGGCCGATTACCTATCTGCCTTAGAGCCTGCTGACACCGAGGCTGTTTCCGGCTTACTGGCCAACGATACCCTAAGCTACCTGCAACAGTTGGCCCAGGATTATAAGGCCGTATAACCCTTTCAACACCCTCATCTATTGTTTTAAATTATTATTCATTATCAAACCCTTTTCACCAAGCGCTGCCCCTTCATTACCCCTGGTAGCCTTGGTGTTTTGGTGTGTGTAAGGCGATTACAAGCTACACAAAACGGCGCGCTTCTAACAACACTGGTAACCCCCGCACCACACAAAAAATCACCGACCCAACCACGCTAACAGTGGTTGCTACCTCAACCCAACTTGGTAAATCCGTGGCGGTTACTGCTGCCCACTGTTGGCCAATCACCAAGGCAAATGCCAAGGCCTTCATCACCGCATAACTCCACCGGCTAAAGCGAGAACTGACTAGCAATACCCCCAGCGGCGATTGCATTAAGCTATTTTCGCCAAAAGCGGTAAACCCTTCCTTCAGCGCCATGGCCCGGAAACCATCCACCAACACCCCACGGGTAATCACCACAATGGGTATCCACAAGGGCACCCAGCCCAACACGGCAAACACCACCCAGTAAATCTGCTCTACAATGCGGTCGACTAAAATATCCCATACCGCCCCAAAGGTGCTGGCCTCGTTTAGCTTACGGGCCACGTAACCATCTAGTCCGTCCATCCAGATAATGACAATGGTTAGCCAAAACCCTGTGGCCAAAGCACTCGCAGAACTTTCCGTTAGCAATGCCACCAACCAAAAAGTAAGCAGCAAGCGCAACAGTGTAACCAAATTAGCCCACATAGCATGCCCCTAAACTAGAATGGATCCGGTTCTAACTCATCATCCATGGCAGGCAGGCTTGTCACGGCAATTTTTTCAATCCCGGCGCCCTGAGCAATGTCCATCACACGGGTCATGGCACCATGGCTGGCCTTAGGGTGTACAGAAATAACCAGCCCTTCGGGTTTTTCCGTCAGCCCTTGCCGCAAGGTACTCCCTAAGGTCATTAAGGGAATGACGCTATCCGGGGTTAATTCTGTGGTGCTATACAGGGTGTCATTGGCAGCAATAGCCACCGTTTGGGTTTTCGGTTCTTCCGTAACATCCACACTAGGGCCCACCGAAGGCACCGCCAGCTTTAAGCCAGGGTAATCCAGCATAGGGGCCACCACCATCATAATAATCAGCAGCACCAAAAAAATATCCGTCAGCGGTGTGATATTAATTTCGGCAAAAATTTCGCGTTGTATACGAGAGCCCGCCATCACTACATGCCCTCCATGGGTTTACCCGTCGGCGTAAGTGGGCTTAACGGCGCTGGCGACGACGACACTGGCTTACTGGTTGGGGCTGCACCGGCAATAGTAAGCTTGGCATAGCCCGCATCTCGGGCAGCGTCAAACACTTTAAGGACGGATTCGGTACGAGCTGTTTTATCCGCACGCACCACCACCACCCCCTTGGGGACAATACCTTCATTAGGGGCCTCGCCCGCTAAGGATAATCCTTCTGGATCCGCTGGCGTGGTTTCCGCATCTTCCGCCACCATGGCCTCGCGGCGCACTTTTAGTGCCTCGGTTAAATCCGGGATGGCCGTTGGCTCTCCATCAACAAACACATCGCCATTGGCCAGCACTTCCACCGTTAGTTTGTCTTGGTCGGCAGGGGCCCCCGCCGTTACTTCCGGGGGTTTAATATCACCGCGCAATTGCCGCATCATAGGGGCCACCACCATCATAATGATAAGCAGCACCAAAAAAATATCCGTCAGTGGCGTGATATTAATTTCGGCAAAAATTTGGCGTTGAGAGGAAGTGGCCATGCAGGGTACCTAGTACGCACCTTGGGGCTTGTAGCCACCACCACCGGTAGCGGCTACTGGCGCAGCCCCGCCTACGCGATGCTCTGCATAGCTTAGCAGGAGGAGTTTAATCAGCTGGAAGTCATCTTCGTAGCGATTAACCTTGGCTTGGAACCAGTTGTTTAAGGTTACTGCCGCAATAGCAATAAACAGGCCAAAGGCGGTAGCAATCAGGGCCGAACCAATACCGAACATAATTTCTGGGGCAGAGTTACTGGATTGCGCCGTCGACAGCTCACCAAAGGTAAGCAAAATTCGCCACACCGTAGCAAACAAGCCTAGGTAGGGCGAAATGGTGGCAATGGTGCCAATAATCGGTAATCTGGCTTCCAGCTTGCGGCGGGCCAAGCTGGCCGTAATATCAAAGCTTCGGTCAAAGCTTTCCGGCTGTTCTTCCACAATGCGCAGGCCTTCCTCGGCCACATCGCCAATCACGCCACCCAGCTGGTTACTCACCACTTGGGCGCTATCTAGCTGGCCGCGTTGCAGTTCGCGCTGTAAGCGTTGAATAAAGGCCACAATGTCTCGTTTGTTTTGGCCGTAAAACATAAGCCGATCAATGGCAACGCCCACAAGCAGCACAGAACAAACAAAAATTGGCACCAGCACAAAAAAGTCATGCTGTAGGGCAAACCAGATGATATTGGTTTCCATTAATCACAAATCCTTAATCACGGAAAAACGAGCATTACCACAAGGGTTATCTAGCCCTTAAGTATACGCAAAGCACCTAGTTAGGGAAACCCTCAAGGGGTGGGAGTTCTCAGGCAAAAGCCTTAATAGCCATAGGTATTGGTAGTATTGGTTGTGGTGCCACTGCCACCATAATACGGCGCCGTTTGCTGGGTTTGTGTTTGGGTGTACTGTTGGGCTGGCTGGGCACCATAGTACGGTTGCGCCTGTTGCTGTGGCTGGCCATAACTATTTGTACTGGCCGGATACGTTTGGTAGTTAGATGGCTGCGAATACGGTTGTTGCTGCTGGTAGGCCTGCTGCCCGTACGATTGTTGCTGATTAAACGCCTGGGGTTGAGCCATCCCACCGCCACCCGTCGAGGTGGTGACAGGGGCATCCAATACAATATTAACGGCAGCGCCAGGGCTTAAGGCTACTTCTTCACCCTTGCCTGCTGCGGCAAACAAGCCACCTAGGCCAGCACCCAGTGCCGTACCGTAAATAGCCCCACGGCCTGTTCTTCCGCCACTAAGGGCACCCATGGCTGTCCCTAAGGCAGCGCCTGCTGCGGCACCACCACCGGTTTTTAAGGCCGCTTTACCGGCACGCCCTTTGGCGGTTCCGCCTTTTAAAATGCCGGTGCCATCTTCTGTTTGGATGCGAGCAGACAACGGTACCCGTTGCCCGGTGGGTAAAATAGCACTGGTAAAACGAAGATCCATTTGGCCGTTGCGGCCAGCGCGGCCAGCACTGGTTACGCTAATAACCTGGCCTTCTATCATGGTGCCGGATGGTAACGCCACCGACCCGCCTGACATTACCGGGCTGTTCACCGTCACTGCTACTCTATCGCCAGCACGAGCTGTTTCGCTAGAGACACCCGACTGAACGCTCCCCATCATATAAGTACCCGCGGGTACAGTAACCACATAGCCTTGTAGGGGCTGCATTCCTTGGGCACTTGTTAGTGTTGGCAAAGTAGGGGTAAGTACCACACCAACGGCTAAGGTAGCGGCAATAACAGCACGAGAAACGAATTGGGTAAAAGAACGGGTCATCATTAAACTCCTTTTAATAAGGTTAAAGCAGAAGGGGCAAGGCCATAGGCGTATCATACCGCAAGTAGGCCGCCCATGTGGGCAAGGGTCTTAGATGCCCTAGAAGACGGCCACGACCCAGACAAGTTCCTACTCGTCTTCGTCGTCTTCATCATCCAATTCGGGCGGGTGACGAATATCGCCTGGCACTGGCAAGGCATCTGCCGGAGCAATCGTGGTCATCCAATCTAAAATAAGGGTTTGCAATTGGGGGTAAAAGCGCACCATATCCGTACCATGGCCCAAGGATTCGAATATTTTAAGGGATTTTTTACCTGACAACATACGGTACAGCATCGGGCTGGCATCATTGCTCGCCATATCGCTTTGGCTGGCCAGCATTAAGGTGGGCGCATCCAGGTCGTACATCGCCTCTAAGGTACGCAGGCCCTTATATTCTAAGGTGGGCGACAGTAACACTAACCCTTGCAAAGCAACGGGCTGCAATTTAGAGATGGTGGCTTCTCTGGCGGCCAAAATAGCCACATTAGCGCCAACACCGGCACCAACAACCCAGGTACGCGCAGGGTCCACATCTAAATGCTCTGGCAAGCCCCCGGTTACCTCGCCATCCACCACGGCCCAGGGGCGGGTAATGGATTGCACAATACGGGTAACATCTTTCGGCAAGGTTTGCCAGTCTTCCGGCTTAAAGCGGCGCCAATCCTGCCCCTTAGGCCGAGAAGCGCCATGGCCACGCATATCAATGGCCAACACAGCATAGCCTTTTTCTAGCAAGCGAGATGGAAACCCCGCCCAATCTGGGTAAGCGCCATTTAACCCATGGAGCAATATTACCAACGGGGCAGCCTGAGTAGGGATGTCATCGCCTTCCTCGTCCTCATCATCACCCTCGTCGTCGTCTTCGTCGTCCTCATCAGCTAGGGCAGCCAAGGCTTCGGCTTTTTTTCGTTCTACCGCTAATGGAGTGGCCAACCAACCGGTTAAGGCGTCACCATTCAGGCCCTTTAAGGTTATTTTTTCAAAAGGAGTATCTCGAAAGCGATCCATCTCCGAAAGTTTTAACGGCCCGGTGGCCTGTACAGGTGGGGCGACGTCTTCGTCGTCGTCTTCATCGCTTTCGGCGTCATGGCCAGCACCGTGGCTATCGGCTTCCACCACTTCTTCCACCGGGGTTTCCATGCCCAGCAAAGGGGCAATCATAGGCCCCACCACAGGGATATCCTGGACACAGCCGGTAAAGGCCACCAATAGTAGGGCCAATAACACAACAGGCATTACATAAGTGTTACCACCACGGTACAGGCTCATTGGTTGCTTCCTTCTGCTTGTTCCGTGGCATCTGGTAGGCGAGGCACAATAAGCGCAAAAGTAGCGCCCACCCCCTCTTCAGAGCGCAATAATTCGGCACGGCCCCCGTGGGCCTGCAAAATTTTGCGCGTATGGGCTAAGCCCAAGCCGGTGCCATTGCCTTTGGTGGAAAAATAGGGTGTAAATAATTTTTCTTGGGCACGCTCAGGCACCCCGCCCGCTTCGTCCATCACCTTAATATAAATATCTTTATCCGTTTGACGACTCGCCACCACAACCGTTACATTCTGTCCTGTGGCTTGGTTTCGGTCTGATTTTTCTGCAGACAAACTGGCTTCCAAAGCATTTTTTAGTAAGTTAATTAACCCCTGCCGAAAACGAGGCACATCTAAATTAGCTTGCAAATAAGGGGCCACATCCGGGTTGTATTCTACCGTTAGCTTCACGTTTTGTTCTAAATATTTAGGCGCATAAAACTGCACAATATTTTTAACCACCGGCAACACAGCCACACAGTCCATCGCCACTTCCATAGGGCGAGAGTACTGAGTCAACTCGGATAAAATAACCTCCAAGCCCTGAATCGCCTCGCGCACCATATTAATATTACCGGCAAAAGGCAACTCGGTTTCTTCAATGGCCGGGTGCTTTTCTTTAAGCCCCACTAACCATTTATCTGCCTGGGCTTCAATTAATTTGGCATACAAGTCAATCAACCCTAAGGGGTTGCGTATTTCATGGGCCACCACACTGCACAGCTGGCCAATGGCGGCCAAGCGTTCGCTATCCACCACTTTTTGGTTTAGGTGGTGCACCTCTTGCAGGGCGGCATCCAGTTGGTGGCTTTGGCGCTCTAGCCCTTGTACCAAGGCCTGGGTTAGTGCCGGCAAGCGAGGATCTACCGACCCTATAGGCAGTTTTCCTAAAGCCGTTTGCCAACGGGTCACCGTTTCTGTCATGGAGGCATCCGTACTACTGCTGGCCAAATGGGTCAACATTTCATTGCAAACCGTGCGGGCGTCTTCCGTCCGAAAGGTCCACCCCCCGTGGTACATCTGCAAGGCTTGGCGCTGATCCGCTTGCCAGCTAAGGGCCACACTGCCCACCGCAGAGACGATTACCAAGCAACCGGCCCGCTCTGGCAATACCCCTACGGTGGAAACATCCAACCACTGAAGAGCCGACGCCTGGTTTAGCGGGGCCGTTAATAATTTAAAAGTATCGTCTTCGCCATGGGCGGTCATCACCCACACAGGGGCCTCTGCATTGGGGGCAATATCTCGTGCCCAACCCACCAAGGCGCCAAACAGGGCAACAAAGGTTTCCTTACTATAAGTGCCACTGGCTTGGTACCAATGGGTTAAGGCCTGCAACAAGGGGGTTGCAACAGTTACAGGGTGGTCTGCCATAGGAGAAGAAGTCGTCATACCAACTATTGTAAAAGCCAGAGCGATTCTGCGCTACTAGTGCCCACACAAAACACGCCTAAAAAAAGAAAAACGGCGAATTGCTGGGGGCTAAGGTTGTCATCGTAATATGCATTGTTAGGGCTGAATGGGTTGAAGATTCAGTGGCCCCTAACCAACATGACAGTGTTAGCACAATTCGCCGGGGGTTAAGGTTGTGAAAAGGAACCGCAAACCTGCGGCATTAGAAAAATAAGGATGACTATATAACGGCACTTATTCAGCGACGTTTACACAGCGGCCTGCAGTGGGGTTGGGTCCACTAGGCCGTGCTTAATCGCATACAGTACCGCTTGGGTGCGGTCATTCACCTGTAGCTTTTGGAAGATATTGTTGACGTGAGTTTTCACAGTGGTCTCACTAATCACCAACTTATCCGCCACACCTTTGTAAGTAATGCCTTCGGTTAGCAACTTCAGCACTTCTTTTTCGCGGGTGGTTAAGTAGTTTAGCAAGGCCTGCTTAGTCGCATCGGGGCGATTGCTCTTGGCTACTTTGGTGTGGAACTCATCAAAGAATTTGGTAGCCAATGCTGGTGGTAAGTACACTTTGCCGGCCATCACTTCTTCAATGGCGTTAATGAGTTGGCTCGTAATCATGGTTTTTAAGATGTAACCACGAGCACCACTGCGCATCGCGCGGAAGATTAGATCCGGGTCATCGTAACCGGTTAAGGCTAGGATTTTTAGATCCGGGTTTTTAGAAGCCAACTGTTGAATGGTGGCCACGCCGTCCATTTCTGGCATGTTCATATCCATCAACACCACATCAATATCGCTGGTATCGTTTAGGCGCTTTAGGGCTTCTTCGCCGTTGGTGGCAATGCCTACCACGTTATAACCGGATTGAATTTCTAGTAGCTGTTTAATACCGGTACTGTGGTTGGCATTATCATCTACAACAAAAATATTGAGTTCTTGTCCACTATTTAGGGGTGTATTTAGTCTGCGCACAGGGCGGCCTCCTTGTTCTCTTTCGCTAAAAGTAGCTGTAATAAAACGGTGTCTGCTAATTCCGTTTGCGGATGAAACGATTTGTCCAAAACCATTCAGTGGGTGGTGCGTGTGTTGTTTTCTACACCATTCACTGTCATTACTATACGGTAGATCGTTTGGGGGACTCATCGGCCAGTCGTTGGATATTTGTCTACTTTTCTCCCCACCCAGGTGGAGATTTTAAGCCTTTTTCTAAACCTGTTGGCCTACACCTTCCTACATTTTCCTTACATCTAGGGCTCCTTTAGCTAGTGGATACCCCTAAACCCCAATCTCCATTACCGTAAGTAGGGGGCGATTGCCCTAAACCTAGTACAACCATCATGGTTATCTCTACAGAAAGCTGCCTACCATGCCACAACTTATCCATACAGAAACCGGTGCCATTATTGCCGAGCATTTGGAGCTGGCCCACAACCCCATTACGCGACTTAAAGGGCTTATGTTTCGTAGCGGGCTACCCAAAGGCCACGGCTTATGGATAAAGCCATGTAATAGTATCCACAGCTGTTTTATGAAGTTTGAATTTGACGCCGTGTTTTTGGACAAGGCGTTTAAGGTAGTGCACTGCGAGCATGCCATGAAACCTTGGCGCGCCAGCCCCCTACTGTGGGAAGCCCACAGCGTGGTAGAACTTGCTTCAGGTACCTTAAAAAAACACGCTATTCAAACAGGCCATTCTCTTACCATCACATAATAGTAACCTCACCTTATCTTATGGTTGTTTTAATAAAAATTAATATATTATCACAACACCAATAAACTTTGTTTTTATAATATTAGATAAATCTATTAGGCTGGAAATGAAAAATATGATAAATATTGCTGGGGGGTCTCCGCGTGGCTATACCTATAGCCCACAAAGGCACCACTATTACACTGCGCCTGTAAAGGCACCATTATTACCTAAGGCAATGCCTATTATTGCTATTATTTTTGGGTTGGTACTGCTACCCAAACTAAAAGGGCTACTGCAAGGCAACCGTCAGGCGCCTAACACGCCTGCCGAAAGCCAGGCAACAACGCCTCAACCCGCCACCACAGATGAGGGCACCACCCGGCCTATACCGCCGCCCGTTAAAAGAACGAACCCTAGCAACAGCGATTACCCGCCATTAGTGCTAACACCTAAAACGCCAGCAACACCTGAAACAAATGTGGATACAATTGATGATGACGGCGTTATTGATAAAGGCCAAAAATGGAATGCTGCCTTACATGGTGCTGGTAAAAATCTTAAAGGTATGGTTAACCTAAAAACTGCTGGTATCATTGCTGGCGCAGCTGCCCTAGGGTTCATTTTTCCACCCTCTATTCCATTTTTAGCTTATGGTGGAGCCGCCCTTGGCATTGGTGTTGGCGGATATAACCTTATAGAAGGCGCTCAACAAGCAAACCAAGCCGAAACCGGCCAAGAGGCTATTGCCGCATGGGAAACCATCGGTTCTGGCAGCACAGATGTCCTATTAGGTATTACTGGTGGGGTAGGGTATGCCAAATACGGTAAAGCCATCCCCAGCCGCCTACAAGGCAAAGCTAAAGGTACCTATACCCAAGGAAAAACTAAGGTTAAAGCTGGGTTCAAAGACGCTAAAACCAAGGCAGACGCTAAATTTAAAGATGCTAAAGCTGGGTTCAAAGATGCTAAAACCAAGGCAGGCACTAAATTTAAAGATGCTAAAGCTGGGTTCAAAGACGCTAAAACCAAGGCAGGCGCTAAATTTAAAGATGCTAAAGCTGGGTTCAAAGACGCTAAAACCAAGGCAGGCGCTAAATTTAAAGATGCTAAAGCTGGGTTCAAAGACGCTAAAACCAAAGCAGGCGCTAAATTTAAAGATGCTAAAGCTGGGTTCAAAGACGCTAAAACCAAGGCAGGCGCTAAATTTAAAGATGCTAAAGCTGGGTTCAATAAATTTAAAAGCCATTTTGCCAATTCCAAAGCAAAAACCCAAGGCCCGTCCCCTATCTCTTGGAATATAAAGAATGAAAATATTTTAAATTTCGTAGGTAAAAATGGTGCAGATGGATTCTTTAAAAGATACACCGTGTTTGACCTTGCCAACATGCCAAAACAAAAAAACCTAAAACTTAGTGATATTACACAATTAACACCCGAGCAGAAATTAACGATCGGCACAAAGCTCTATAACAACTCACATCAAAGGCTTAAATCTATAAGGCAATACGCCAACCAGCCTAACCAGCCTAGCTACATAAAAGTTCAACTCAAAGGTTTTGAACAAGAATATAATAAGCAGCTATACGCTATATTAAGCGAACTAAAAAAAGGGCTTTAATATTTAAAAACAATCTAATATATGTTTCGCTACAAAATAACACCAATAGGCTTTGGTTTACGTTAATGCAACCGTCAGGGGTTACGATGATGCCCACCGCACAACCCAACCAGTCACCACCGGGTTAGGCAACAAGGCAGCATCCACGCCACCAAACCATAGGCAATATCTAATCTGGTATGGGAGTATACCGACACTCACCCTTACTAAACCGCACTGCGGCTTTATTATGGGCAGGGATTCCTTTTGTTACGGCCAACCGTAGCCAAGGAACCTATAACTAGCAGAGACAAACGGCAACACCTGACGCTGATGATGAACCACCCAACAACCCTTCTGTGGGAGACCCAGCATGACGGCACCACAATCTTCCGGCGACTGTAGCGATTACTTGCCCCAGGAGCCACCCAGTAAAACCGCCCGGCGGTACCGAAGTTCCAGCTACTTTCTCGAAGACCAGCTGCGAACGTCCGAGGCAGTGAACGACTTTAGGATGACCAAAACCATCGTTCAAAACCTACCGCAATTTAGTTTAAAATCCCAACTAGAATTTGCCGTACGGTACGCCCGCCAAGCCACTTGAATGACTTGAGAAGAGAGAGGTCGCAAAGCGACAAGAGAAACCACATTAAGTATTAGTAGGCAGAGACAAGAGAGCCGCAACCGCGGCAAAAGACTAATAAGCTTTGCTCAATTGCGCCAAGCGGCTGAAGGGTTACCCTAACACCTAGCGAAACGTGACTGAGTATTGATGAGAGAGCGCATGTTTAACCCTGTCCGTAACGGTATTTACCCGTTCATCGGTCAGGGTTTTTTCTTGGCATTGCAGCACTAGCCGGTAGGCCAAACTACGGTGCCCAGCATCCACATGCTCGCCACGGTACTCATCAAACAGCACCACATCCTGAATCAACGCTTCATCCAAGGCCGTAATAGCCGCCACAATATCCGCATGGGTCACGCCATCCGCCGCCACAAAAGCCATGTCACGCGTCACCATCGGATACGATGACAACTCATCTGATGTTGCCACTTCTACCTTTGCGCTTTGCTGCTTTAATAACTTAAATAACTGCTCAGCATCTAATTCAAATACAACAGGGGTTTGCCGAAGCTTTAAACGCTTTTGCCACGCCGGGTGCAACACACCCACACTGCCCACCGTTTTACCCAACACCTGTACTGCCGCCTGTTGGCCTGGGTGCAAGTCGTTTCTAAGGCCCTCTTTTTCTGTTTTGGGAGCAATAAAGGCCGTATTGCCGACCACACCTAATACAGCCATTAACGTTTCTATCACGCCTTTGGCGGTATAAAAATCGGTGGCGGCCTGTTTCTCGTTACCCTGTTGCCATTGGGCAGATACCGGGCTGCCCATCATTAGCGCCGCCAAGGCGCGCTTTTCTACCACGCCACTGGCTTTATCATTGGCTTTGCCGCGTTTTTCAAAAATACGGCCAAGTTCGTATACCCATACCGAGGCATCGCCACCGGCACTAATATTGGGAGCCGTATTGGTTTTAGCCACCTCTAACAAACTAGGCAGCACGGTTTGGCGCAGCAAGGTATGATCAGGGGAATGGCTATTGGTTACCGTTACTTGGGTGCGCTCTGGCCACGATAAATTCATGGTCTCTAAAAACTTAGGCCCAACTAACGAGTTAGTCATTACCTCTTGCAGCCCAGCCCCTTGCAACGTGCTGTGCAACGCTTTTAAAAATTGTTGCCGTGCCGAATAGGCCACCGGTGCCGCACTTGGCGGCAAGGCATCGGGGATATCATCGTAGCCAGTAATGCGAGCAATTTCTTCAATCACGTCAATTTCGCGGGTTACATCCACCTGACGGTAACTAGGCACACGAAGCGTCAGTGCTTGGCTCTTACTATCATCATTGGTTATTTCAAACCCAAGCCGAGACAGAATATCCACCACCTCTGCTTTAGCCACTGCAGCGCCTAAAATCGCCTCTATTCTTGCCAAACGCAAGGTCAACGTAACGTCTGCTGCATCGGCGCAACCATCGGCCACCACACTACTAATGTTGGCACCCGCTAACTGTTGGTACAGCTGTACAGCCCGCGCGCATGCCAGTGCACATTGGGCTGCATCTACGCCACGCTCAAAACGGGCGCTACTTTCGCTACGCATGCCTAAGGATTTAGCACTTTTACGAATCGCCGCACCATCAAATACAGCGGCTTCTAAAAATACCTGCTGCGACTTGTCTTCAATTTCTGTGGTTTTTCCGCCCATTACACCCGCTAATGCCACGGCGTTACCGTTAGCGTCAATGGTTACAGCGGTTTCGCTTAGCGTGTGCTCTTCGTCATCCAAGCTGGTAAACGCTTCGCCCGCTTTACCATGGCGCACATCTATCGATACCTTGCCACTATTACCGTATTGCTCAATCAACCGGCCTGCATCAAAGGCGTGGAGAGGTTGGCCCCATTCCAGCATCACATAGTTGGTTACATCCACTAATATATTATGGCTCCGCACGCCGGCGGCTTCCAGCCGTGCTTGCATCCATGCAGGCGAGGGTTGCATGGTTAGCCCCGTCATCGTGACGCCAGAATAATAGGAACAGAGTTCTTTGTTAGAAAGCGTTATCGAGATATCACTCTCGCCTTGCACGGGGAGCAGTGTCACATCAGGCAAGGTTACAGGGCGATTAAGCAAGGCGGCCACATCGCGGGCCACGCCCACCATACTCATCCAATCACCACGATTGGCCGTTGGGGCCGTATGCAGCACCACATCCGTCGGTAAGTTTAAGGCATCCTCTAAGGGCTGGCCTATGGTTGGATTCTTCAACACATCATCCAGTACCCAAATGCCATCACCTGTTGCTTCGTATTGCTCAGACAAACCCAATTCATCAAGTGAGCACACCATCCCGCGGCTTTCTACACCCCGAATAGTGGCTGCACCTAACACAAAACTGCTGCCATCTTTTCGATTTAATACTGTCGCACCATCTAGTGCAAAGGCAATGGTAATGCCTTCCGCCACATTAGGGGCTCCGCATACCACCTGCTGGGTGCCATGCTCGCCAGCATCTACCGTTACCAAGCGCAGCTTATCCGCATTGGGGTGAGGGTCTAGCTTGGCTACTTTGGCCACTACTACCTGTTTAAACTTGGCGCCAAGGTGCTCAATATCGTCTACTTCTAGCCCGGCATGGGTGAGTTGTTCGGCCAACTCTTGGGGCGAAATGCCCGAGCAATCCACGTATTCATTTAACCATTCCCACGATACTCGCATGAGTTGGTGTCTCCAGTTCTAAAAGGTTTATTTAAAAAGGCTTAGGCCCGCCCAGTTATGGCGGCGCAAAAAGCGTTGGTCGTTAATAAAAAAGTCTCGGATGTTATGGATGCCGTATTTCAGCATAGCCAGGCGTTCTACCCCCATACCAAAAGCAAAGCCAGTGTATTCTTCAGGGTCTACACCTACTTCGCTAAGCACATTGGGGTCTACCATGCCGCAGCCCAAAATTTCTAGCCAGTCTTCTTTCCACTCGCCATTAATTTGGCGGCGATACATTACATCCATTTCCATACTAGGCTCGGTAAAGGGGAAGTAGCTGGTACGAAAGCGTGTGGCACGTGGGTTACCGTTGTCATCCAAGCCAAACATTTCTTCAATAAAGTGATTCAACGTGCCCTTAAGATGGGCCACTGTAATGTGCTTATCGACGACGAGGCCTTCGCACTGGTGGAATAACACATGCTTTTGGCGGCTTACGTCTTCGTTTCGGTACACGCGGCCTGGCGAAATAACCCGAATAGGCGGCTTAAATTTTTGCATATGACGAATTTGCGCATTACTGGTTTGGCTGCGCAGCACCACGTTTTCGCCAGCATCGGTATAAAAGGTATCTTGCATATCTCGCGCCGGGTGATGGGCGGGGAAATTAAGTGCGTCGAAATTATAGTACTCAGTTTCTACTTCTGGGCAGGCGGTATCATCTAGGCAGGTAAAGCCTAGGCGGCCAAAAAGCTCGGCCAATTCATCCATCATGCGGGTAATGGGGTGGGCGCCCCCTTGGCCCTGCACCACGCCCGGCATGGTTATATCAATGGTTTCGCCCGCTAATTTTTGGTTTAAGGCCGCCACTTCTAGGGCGTCTTTTTTTTGATTAAGTTCGGTCTCTAACCACTCGCTAATAGCGTTGGCCTCGGTGCCCACTTTGGGGCGGTCTTCGGGGGCTACATCTTTTAGGTTGCGCTTCAGCAAGCTAATCGCGCCCTTACGGCCCAAAAACTCAATGCGGACGGCTTCAATGCTATCCAAATCGTCAGCAGCAGCCAGTTGGCCTTCCGCCTTAGCCCGCAGGGCCTGTAAGTCATCTAAAATAGTAGAAACCGTCATGAGTGTTAGCGCCAGTCGCAATAATGTTAGGGAATACTGGCCCTTATTGTCACCAAAACACAGGGGTTTTTACACAGGGGTTTTTTGAATGGGGCCAGCCTTAAACCTAGGTATTAAGCAGCTGCTTGGCAATAACAATATGCTGGATTTCGCTAGTGCCCTCAAACAGGGTCATTACCCGCGCATCACGGAAGTAACGCTCGACAGGGAAATCTTTGGTATACCCATACCCACCGTGGATTTGGACAGCCTCGTTTGCCGCACGGTTGGCCAGCTCGCTGGCATACAACTTGGCCATGCTGGCTTCTTTAACATGGTTTTGCCCAGCATCTTTTAGGCGGGCGGCGCTCGCAATTAATAACTTGGCGGCTTCAATTTCTGTAGCCATATTGGCCAACTTAAAGGCAATGGCTTGGAAACTATGCAATTTATTACCAAATTGCTCGCGCTCGTTACTATACTTTAGGGCCGCTTCTAAACAAGCACTGGCAATACCTAAGGATACCGCTGCAATACCAATACGACCAATATTTAGGCTATTCATAAACAGCTTAAAGCCCTGGCCTTCTTTACCAAATTGGTTAGCCGCCGGAATAACGCAATCATCAAAGGCCAGTTCACCCCAATCGCTACCAGTTAGGCCCATTTTTTCATCGCCCTTGTGGATAGTAAAGCCGGGGGTATCCTTATCTATAATAAAGGCAGTTAAGCCTTTAGAGCCTTTTTCATCCGCACTCGTTCGGGCCGTCACCAAAAACACATCGGCCAGCAGCGCGTTAGTAATAAATAATTTAGTGCCATTTAAAACATAGTCGCCATCGGCATTTTTTTCTGCCTTGCATAGCCCCGCCCCCGCATCGCTACCGGCATTGGCCTCGGTTAAAGCAAAGGCACCAATGGTTTGCCCACTAATAATGCCGGCCATATACCGCTGTTTTTGCTCGTCGTTGGCTTCTTGCACTAAGGGCATACCCACTAACGATACGTGCACGGATAGGGCTGTAGCCAATGCTGCAGACACCTTAGCAATTTCGCTAAGGGCTAAAAAATAACAGTAACTATTTAACCCAGCGCCACCATCGGCTTCGGCAAAGGGCAACGCAGTCAAGCCAAGTTCTGCCATGCGGCCCCACAACTGTTTTAGGGTAGCCAAATCGCCGCCTTCTAAAGCCTTGCTTACCGGCAATACTTCTTTTTGCACAAATTCGCGCACCATCATCTGGATATCGCGTTGTTCCTCAGAGAGGCCATCAACGGCAGGTGGGGGCGTGGCAACAGCACACATGGCGGCATTCCTTTTAGCGGTTATTGCTTTTACGTGGGTAACCCGTGCATTATACGGAAAACCGCTCTACAGAAAAAAGGCCCCGCAGCAGATTCTTATATGACTGACGTATCGACACTGCCCCCTATCATTGGACTTTCTGGCAAGCAATTTGCCGGAAAAGACGTGCTAACCCACTGGCTACTGGCCCAATTACCCCCGGTTAACGGGCAACCTTGGCAACAACAACCCATTGCTGGCGCCATAAAAGTGCTTTACGGGCAGCAACACGGCTTAACATTAGCTCAAATAGAAGCTAACAAGCCTACCCACCGCCCCCATTTGATTGCCCTAGGCAACTGGGGCCGCAGCCAACATAAAGATTATTGGCTACAACAAGCGCTTAGTGGCCCACACCCTAAAATAATATCGGATGTGCGGCTGCAACGCGAAGCCGATTTACTGCGGGCAAAAAATGCTTTTTTAATTCGAGTAGATGCAGACCGAGACATCCGTGCCAGCCGGGGCCAACTGGTTAACGAAGCCGACCCTACCGAGTGCGACCTAGATGATTACCCCCATTGGGATGCTGTGATAATAAACCATGGCAGCCAAACACAGTTATACCAACAGGCCACGCCGCTACTGGCTGACATTCAGCAGCATTTTGATTTACAGTAGCTAAGCAATACAGCCACAACAACAGGATACGGTTATGCGGATTTTAATTTTAGGTAGCGGCGGACGAGAACACGCCCTTGGCTGGCGCCTAAGTCAGGATACGGATGCTCACACCCTGTTTTTTGCCCCTGGTAACCCGGGCATGGCCCAACTGGGCCAACGGTTAGATATCGACCTAGACGATCATCAAGGCTTACTACTATTTGCCAAAAAAGAAGCCATTGACCTAACCATTGTGGGCCCCGAGCAACCCCTAGCAGACGGTATTGTGGATGCGTTTACCGCTGAAGGCTTAGCTATTTTTGGGCCTAACCAACGTGCCGCACAACTAGAAAGCAGTAAGGCCTTTGCCAAAGCACTTATGGCCAAAGGGAATATTCCTACCGCCAGTTATAACCACTACAGCAACCCACTAGATGCCATGGCCGACTTAAACCATCAGCCCGCCCCTTATGTGATTAAAGAAGACGGCCTAGCCGCGGGCAAAGGGGTCACCATTGCGTGGGATGCAGAAGAGGCCCGTACCGCCTTAGAAAACGCTGCCAAAAAAGATATGTCGGTGGTGGTAGAAGGCTTTTTACAGGGCGAAGAGCTTAGCGTGCTGGCCATTTGCGATGGCACCCATGCTATCCCCATGGTAACGGCGCAAGATTACAAACGCATTGGCAACGGGCAAACCGGCCCCAATACTGGTGGCATGGGTAGCCTAGCCCCCGTACCTTGGGTAGATACAGCCATGATGGCCCGGATTCAAACCGAAGTGCTAGACCCCATGATGGCCACCTTGCGCGCCGAAGGCATTGATTACCGTGGCGTGCTATATGCCGGGCTAATGATTGATGACCAAAAAAATATCGCCGTAGTGGAGTTTAATTGCCGCTTTGGCGACCCAGAAACCCAAGTGGTATTACCCCTGCTAGATGAAGATTTAGCGCCTATCTTAATGGCCAGCGCCCAAGGCGATTGTGCAAAATGGGCTGCTACCGGCTTTGCCGTAAAACAAGGCACCACCGCCATTAGCGTGGTACTGGCCAGCCAAGGCTACCCCGGCGCTTACCAAAAACACATCCCTATTACCTTGCCCAATTCTCTAACAAACCATCAAATTATTATCCACGCTGGCACCAAAACATTGCCAAGCGGCGCGCTAGTAACCAACGGCGGGCGCGTGCTAAACGCCATTGGCCTAGGCAACACTGTAGATAACGCCCGAGAGCACGCCTACCAATTAGCCAAAGCCATTGCCTTTACTGGCCAAACCATTCGCACCGATATTGGCTTACCCGGCGCTAACCGTGCCCCCATGCCAGAGCCCCACAGACAAGCCGCCGCTACGGTGTAAACCCTATTAACGCAGCCACTAAGGCGTTGGCCGCTTTATTTGCAAAATCCTTGGCCAGCACTACATCGGCATCATGGGGGTTGGTAAAATACCCCCATTCAATCAGCACGCTAGCCGCATCCGGTATGCGAGTTAAGGCCAAATTATCCCAATACACCTTATCTTGCGGCAACCCTAACGATGACGATAAAGCACCCGCCAAATGCAGGGCCAGTGGGCGAGCAGAAGGATAATAATAAAAGGTAGATAACCCCCGGTGCTGGCCCGGATCGCGGCCATCTGGCAGGGCATTATGGTGCAGGCTTAGGCAAATATGAGGCTGTTTTTCAGCCACGGCATCTTGCCGTTCTGCCAAGCCCACAAAGGTATCCGTCGTTCTAATCATAGATACATGCTTAAACCCAGCCGCCGCTAGTGCCTGCTGGCAGGCCAAGGCAACGGCTAAATTCTGGGTTTTTTCTGGCACACCATTGGGGGCTATGCTGCCTAGCTCGCCGCCACCATGGCCGGCATCCAGCACAATGCGCCAATCTTTTGGGTTAGCCGGGTAGTGGCGTAACGTCCATTGCCAGTCGTTATGGCCACTAGGGGTTACCGCCATGCCACACACCTGCCTACCTTTTGGTGCCGTATACGTTAGCACGGTACCAGTACCATCCGCTGTTGGCGCCATATAAAGCTGGGCATCGCTATTATGCAACCATGGCTGGGGCAACACATCACATTCTGGTGGGGTATGGCACAGGGTTAACGTAGCGCCATGCGGGGTTACTTCCCATATAATCGGTTGCCGCTCGGCATGGGCCACCCCAGCAATCGCCAGTGCTAACGTGTCAGCATCCGGGGCCGTGGGTAGGGCAATACGGAATGCAGGCAGTGCCAGCGGGGCATATAATGGGTCGTCTATCAGGGTAATGTTATCTAAAGGCACCCACCCTTTTTGGGTGTGGCTAAGTGCCATTAAGGCCCAATCACCCCAAGTACCCAGCACGGGCACCACCGTATCGGCCCACTGAGGCGTTAGCCGTGGCGCCATGGTATGGGGCGATGAGCGCATGGTGGCAGGGCGTTTACCTGTTATAACGCCTTGCCAGCCCGTGGCATGGTACTGCACCGGAAAAGTTTGCGACCCCACACCGCACGAACCGGTATCATCTCCCCAGCACAGCCGCAAAGCAGCCACCGGTTGCATGGGTACTGGCACTAAGGCCTTAACCTGTGTGGCGGCATGGGCCGGGGCCGATAGCTGGTGCAGTTGCCCAAAAACATTATGGCGCTGGTCAGAAGATACATCGCTGGGTGATTTAGTATTAATACCGGGATGGATCGCCAACGATGCTACCGGGTTACCTTCTGCATCTACCCACTGGGCAGACACCGCCACGCCAGCAGGCACCGTGCCCTGAACCGATACCACCAACCCTGGCGTTACCCGTAACACTTGCCCCTGTTGGGGCGTTTGCCAACTAACGGCTGTAATCGTTTTGGGCGCAGAGCGCTTAATTGTGCGCGATTGCTCTGCCATTTGGCCATTCGGCAGGGTAGCTTTAAGGCTAAGCGTTTGCTGCGCGCCACTAATGTGGGCCCAACCGCTAAAATTACCCTGTGACGATACCTCCACATGGCCTGTCGTCCCTACCAAGGCAATTTTTCCGCCAGCAGGCACACTGCCCACCAATAACACGCGGTCTTCGTGGCACACATGGCCATTGCTAGGGTATACCCACTGCAAGCCAGTATTAGCGGCCATTAGGCGCCTGCTTTCGTAGGGGCAGCACAACTAGCCGAAGCCACCGCCGCGCAAAAGGTTTGGGCCGCAACACACGGATTAGCTGCCTGTGTAATGGGCCGACCCACCACTAGGGTGGTGGCCCCAGCATGTATCGCTTTTTCTGGGGTCATCACTCGTTGTTGGTCGCCT
This sequence comes from bacterium, assembly GCA_030429585.1. Taxonomy (GTDB): domain Bacteria; phylum Cyanobacteriota; class Vampirovibrionia; order Vampirovibrionales; family Vampirovibrionaceae; genus JAUIEU01. Next base: position 1,681,059 of record JAUIEU010000001.1, read on the forward strand.
ACTATATTTTCTGGCAAACGAATACCCGGCGTAATTTTTAAAAAACCCTCTCCGCACGCATCGCGCACCACTGTTGCTTCCTTAGCCGAGCACACCACGCCGTTTAACCCGGCGGCTTGGCTCGCCTTGGCTAAATGGGCCACATAGTCGTTAGGCGATACATTTGCCTGTAAATGCTGGTTGACATCATGTGCCGATAAACTGGTTAGCAGGGTCACCGCCAAAATGGTGAGCGAATCTTCCGAGTCTGTTGCTGGTAACGCTTCAATAGCGCCATTTTTAGCGGCTTCCATCATTACAGGGCCGCCTTGGGCATGGATATTAAAAAATCGGACCCCTTGCCGCACCAAATTAGCAGCCGCACGTTCTACCGTCACCGGAATATCGTGGAGTTTTAAATCTACAAACACCGGATAATCTGACAGCGCTTGCAGGTTACGCACGATGGGCATACCTTCGCCATAAAACAGCTCCATGCCTACTTTAAAGCCTAGGGGTAACCCCTGGCACTGCTTAGCTAACGCCAAGGCCGCCTCTTTATCCGGGGCATCTAGGGCAATATATAAACTAGGCAACATGGGCAAGCCAACTCCTATAGGGGTTAGGGTTACTATAACAAAATGTAACGGGTCGTGTCGCCACACTATCAACTTTTGGGCTGTTTATCGTTGATGCGTATAGTGCAGTCTATGTATCCCCAGTAGTACTGCCCTTTATGTTGCTAACCCTAAAATATACCTAATACCCCTGCCCCGAGGTTACCCCGTTATGGTTTCTGTTCACTCTTTTTCCGCTGCTACCCCTGCTGTTGCCCCTCAACGTGCGGCACGTGTCACCTACTTTGGCCACGATAACAAGGCAGAAGACACGACAGATTTTGGAAAACAACACGGCGCAACGCTTGAAGTAAAAAACGAGCCTTATAAGTTAAGCAACTATTTATGGCAACCTGGCAAAGGGGCAGGCAACGCTATTAAAAACCTGGTATACCCAAACCGCACCATTGTTGCTGATTTATTATGGGGCATGGCCTTCCCTCCCTTCACCTTTATCATTCCAGCAGTGGGTATTGTAAGGGCCCTTGTAAAAGCCAATAAGGCTAAAAAAGAAGCCGCCAGCAATACGGAATCCATCCCTGCCAATACCCCACCTACCAGCACCCCCGACGACATCACAGCCGCCTCTACCAATACCGAACCAACGGTAGAGCCCCCTGCAGATACCTCGACTGACACCGCTACCGATACAAAAGCCAACACCGACAAAAAGGTGACGACGACAAAGCCGCTTAAGCTTGGCTAACGTTTTTACCCTGGCAACGGCGCATACACCAAAGCAAGCATGCTGAATGTTTTGGCATCTTCTATAGTGCCATCCACCGCCCACTGCCACACCTGCTGTGGGCTAGCGGTAATAATTTGGATGTTTTCTTCATCGTCGTGGGTAAGACATTCTTCTGGCTTAGGGGCCCGCAGTTGGGTGGCCTTATACATGTACAATTTTTCATCGCAAAAGCCGGGGGCGGTATAAATATGGCCCAGGTGTTCGATGCAATCGCTGGCATAACCCGTTTCTTCTACTAGCTCGCGGGCTGCAGAGGCTTTAGGATCTTCGCCTTGTTCTAGCTTCCCTGCCGGGAACTCAATCAACGGTTTGCCCAAGGGGTAACGCCATTGCTTCACCAGTATTAAATCGCCATTAGGGAGGATAGGACAAATAACCACCCCACCCGGGTGAACCAGCTTATCCCGTGGCACAGTGCGGCCATCGGGCAGTTGGGCAGTATCGTTATAAAACCCAACCACTCGGCCCTGGTGGATAAGTTGAGACGATACGGTGACTTCTACTTGAGACGAAGACGAAGGCGGCACTGATGCAGACATACGAAAAACCTGATAAAACTCGATTTTTTAAGGTGTATTGGGTACCATAGCATTAATATTCGCGTAACTTTTGGAGTGACCTTGCCATGTTAGAAACCATTGCTGTTGTTGGTGCCGGTAACGTAGGCGCCACCCTTGCCCAACGAATTGCAGAAGCGGAACTAAGCCGCACCGTAGCCCTAATTGATATCGCCGAAGGCATCCCTCAAGGGAAAGCCCTAGACATGCTAGAAGCGGGCCCTGTATACGGCTACGATACCAACATTATTGGCAGCAACGATTATAACGTGGCCAAAGACGCCGATATTTTTGTGGTTACTGCTGGCATGCCCCGCAAGCCTGGCATGAGCCGCGATGACTTGCTGGATGTGAACGCTAAAATTATGCACAGCGTGTGCGACAACATTAAGCGCGTGGCCCCTAACAGCAAAATCATCGTTGTTTCTAACCCACTAGATGTCATGTGTCACGCCGCTTTAGAAGCCAGTGGCTTCCCTCACGAGCGCGTGTTTGGCATGGCCGGTGTATTGGATACGGCTCGTTTCCGCACCTTTATTGCCGAAGCACTGGATGTAAGCGTAGAGCAGGTAAACGCCTTTGTACTGGGCGGCCACGGCGATACCATGGTGCCTTTAGTGCGCTACACCACCATTGCTGGCATTCCGCTAGCCGACCTGATGCCTGCTGATAAAATTGAAGCCATTGTAGACCGCGCCCGCAAGGGCGGCGCCGAGATTGTGGGCTACCTAAAAAACGGCAGCGCCTTTTATGCACCTAGTGCCAGCGTGGTAGAAATGATTGAAAGCATTGTGAAAGATAAGAAAAAGATTTTGCCCTGTGCGGTATACCTAACCGGCCAGTATGGCGTGAACAACCTGTATGTAGGCGTGCCCGTTAAACTAGGCAAAAACGGTATTGAAGAGATTGTTGAAATTAAGCTAACCGATGCCGAACGCCAACAACTCCAAATTAGCGTGGATGATGTGAGCAGCAATGTGGCCAAGCTAAGCGGCGCTGTGCCAGCCTAAAAACCCACCACCTAACACTGCTTTTTAAGGTTAAAATAACCACTAACCCATCGGTTTAAGGTCATTTCTAGCTAGAAATTTATTAATTTGTGGCTATCAGGCTTATTAGCGGCCGTAAAATTTATTTTGCCAAAAAACCGTAGTCCAAAATTACCAACTGGTTACAATTCTTGCTACTTGGTAACAATTGCTAAAAATTGAAACCCTGTCTGGGCTGGCCGAACTACGTCAATTGTAAAATTTAATGAACGACACGCGTCATTTTTGTGTATTTGCACGCAAAATTCGGTACTATAGGGTTGCTCTAACTCTCTATCCTTTGTGCCGGTTGTTGGCGCTGCCCCTGGCAGTTCAACATATCGGCCTTTTTTTTGAAATAATCTTACTCCGCACCATAAGCTATGTAGGATCTATCATTAATAATGGTTCATTTATTACTTGCCTTAACCCTTATTCTAATCCTTCCTCTCAAAGGAATGGCACAAACAACAACTACTTCACCCGCAATATTAGAGCCAGAAACATTAAATTATGTTTGGGTACCAAAAGGTAGCTTGCAAATTCACACCAATTTTTTGCACACGCGTAGCGATAACGATGGTTCGCTATGGACTCTACCCGAAGCATGGTTGCGTTATGGCCTAACCCGAAAACTACAAGCCGTATTTAAACCACCAAACTACATTCGTTTTGGTGGACAACGCCCTGCACGCCAAGGATGGGAAAGTATTTATACCGGCGCACAATACAATCTGGATAACAAACCGGGCGGCATTGACGCTGCCATTGAAACCGGTGTATGGCTACCCACCCGCAGCGATGGGATGGACTTTCAAAACGTTACCCCCGAACTAAAAGCCTACTACCAACAACCCCTGCCTAAGCAAAGCTGGTTTTATGTTGAAATTCCCGTTCGACTCGTCGAAACCTCGCCACGGGCAAAGTTTATGGTAGAACCCTTTGCCATTGCTGGGCATGTTATTCATCCCAAAGCATCGTTATTTGTCTCTTACAAAGGGTTTTGGCTAGAAAATGTCCGTAACAGCCACGAGGTTAGTGGCGGCATTTCGTATAACCTTAACAACACTCAACAAATAAATCTGTATACTGGGTCAGGTATTGGGCCTGGTTCACCAAAGTTTGTTGTTGGGGCGTTTATTAGTGTTCGCCTAGATCGGTTTGCTCATCAATCCAAAGGCAAACCAAACAACAACTCTAAATCTACCGTATCGCCCACCGGATAGCCAAACGAACCAATGGTTTGGAAGCCAAAGCGCTGATAAAAACGCTGTGCCCGGTGGTTTTCGCTCCACACGCTTAAATACACCCCATCCACCTGATGGCTTGCCCGCAACTGGCTAAGCACATACTGCATGGCCACCGCAGCCAACCCCAGGCCCTGATAGGGCTGTAAAATATACATCCGCTCCAGGCACCCTCGGTTTGTATACTTATCAACAAATGTGTTTGGCAAATGCGCTGCATATAAAGAGCTAGGCACCAAATACTTGATATACCCCACACACGTCATCTTGCCCTTAATCTGCGCATGGATTAAATAAAAATAGGCCTTCTCATCCATCAATTCCTGCTGAATGGCCGCTAACGACAAACGTCGCTCGCAATAATCGTCTACATCTGCCTGGGGGTAATTGGCCCCAAAGGTTTGCATAAACCCAGCCAGGGCCACGCCCTGCAAAGTCTCAACCGCGTCAATCGGGTGGTGGGGGCAAACACGCTGTATAGAAAATTCAGGCTGTAAAGGCATCCACACATTTTACCAAAACCTGGTTAGGAAGCCCCCTGTGGGCGAGCACTAATGACCCGGTACAAGGGCAATTCCGATATATTAAACGCCGCTTGTTCCGCCATTACCTTTTTTTTGGTGTACCAAAAGTTAAGCAAGGGCATGGTAACACCCAAAGCAGCTGCCGTGCCCAGTATGCCTATCCAAAAGCTTTTGCGCGCCAGCTTATAGGCCTTATTGGCTTTATCCTTACCCACGGCCCTAAACACCTCATCTAACGGTACAGCGCGTGGCAACTTAAGCCATTTACCCGTGCGCACAATGTTGGTATCCAGCTTCTTTTTACCTTGCAGTACTTTTGCCGCAATACCAGCAATAAAGTCATCCCCTAAAAAAAACAGCGTATCAAAGGCTATCATTTTAGTTATTTTTTCACGTCGCTCATGCTTATCCCGAGAGGATAAAATCGTGGCAGGGGCCCAGTTAGTAAGGTTAGAAACCAACAATACCCACTTGCTCATAAAAATAGCATCAGAGTAATTAAAGGCTTTTACCTTTTTCTTCAACGCTCCCATTACGCCCGTGGCTTTTTTGCTTTTAAGCACCCCTAGCATCAGTAACGGGAAGAGCAGCGCCCCACCAAACCCAATCCCGAAGGACCAGGCCTTACGGCGCTGTTTAGATGTTTGATAGGCCTGGGTTTGCTTATCTAAATACGCCTGGTTGGCATAGTTAAATTCGCCAGAAAAGCCTTTTTTACCAGATAATTTTTCCGTCATCCAGTTTTTTACCCACGCATACCCCTGATTTTTACCCGCCAACAACAACAAGTCTATCCACATCATTAACAATTTGCCCATTAAGGCAGCCTGCAACACTTTCGGCGTCAATTTGGCCAGGTTTTTAACCCCATACTGCAAAGACTCCTTCCCCGTCATGGTTTTTAGCTTAGAAGACGTGGCATCCAGCCATTGATACGGCATAGATAACAAGGTATTTCGATTTTTAACCTTTTTTAATACCCCCAGGTGCTTATGCTTTTTATGGAGTCGATTTTGGGCCCAGCGGTTCACGCCCCGTTCAATCACATACGGCAACGCCAGCCCAGCCAGCAACCAACCGGCCCAATCTAGCCCGTTCTCCATCCGTTCATAATCGTTCCGCGCAATAATTACCGACCACGACGAGTACCCCAGCGTATCAATCACAAAGCGGTTTAGCAGCTCGTTTTGGTGCAGCAATACGGAAAACGGCAAGCGACCCTCCCCAGAAAACCTGGGCCTTACAGCCGCCTTCTGGTGGTTATCCGCAAAGGGTAAAGAGCGGCGCTGGCCGCTTATTCCACTGTTATTAAGTTGCATACCCATACAGGCCACACATTTGCCTAATGTATTAGTAAAGGCCAACAACCCTGGCAAATTGACCTTTGGGATTAGGGCTTAGGGCTTCATCCTTCTTACCAAAATTAATGCAATAGTGTTGCGTTAGTGTTTTAATATCCCCCCAACCATATATTACTCTTCTATTTGGGCCCTCAACGCCCTAACCTATGGCTTTATGATGACTTTCTCCCCTCGCTTTGTACCCCGCACCACCAGCATGGTGATTAGTATTAGTTTACTTGGCAGCCTACTGCTGGCTCCCGCCACCTGGGCACCTGCGGTTTGGGCCCACGGCGACGACGGCAACGTGGAATTTACCAGCAGTATTGTCGCTAGCCACTTGGATCAAGTCTCTCATAACGATAGCGATGGCCATGCCAGCCTATCCGATAGTTTGTGGGTAAATTTGGCCCTAAACATGGCCTTTCAACGCGACCCAGAGATTAAAAAACTTTTGAAAAAAACCCACCGCCTTGGCCAAATTGGCCAGCTAAGCGCCCTAGGTCTCTCCGGTATGGGGTTGGCATCCAGCATTTTATCCATGGCCACCCTAAATGCCGGCAGTGCTAGCCACGCAGAAGGCGACGACCATGACCACGACAGCCATGCCACCGAACGCGATAACCCAACAGCATCCGTTATTGGGGTGGTGGGCAGTGGTTTATCCCTTACCGTGCTACTGGGGCAAATGTTTTTTCGGCGCCGGTACAGCAAAAAGCTAGAAGCACGCCAGCATGTAATACAAAACCAAGTAGAAACCGCCATCGCCGCCATTGATACCAACGACGGACAACAGACGTTAGCTGCCCTGATTGGCCCTGTGGCCACCGGCGAACTGGTTAGCTTACTCGTACACACAAACCCCACCCTAGCGCCTGCCACCAACACCCCCGTTAAGCCCTTAACCAAACCGGTGGCTACTACTGATGCTGACGAAGAGACGCAGCAAGCGACTCCAACAGATAAAGCCCCCGAAACAACAACGACAACTGACGCCGACTAATTAATAAAATGGTACGCCTGGAGAGATTCGAACTCCCGACCTTCTGGTTCGTAGCCAGACACTCTATCCAGCTGAGCTACAGGCGCACCAAAACAAATAACCTTTTCAGGTTGCTGGACACGCTACAGTAGCCAAAAGGCAGCCCACGATCAAGCACAGCTGTAACAAAACAGTGCTACAAGGCCAAAGCCATGTGGTACGCATCATCACACTCGTTCACGTTATAGGCAGCTATTTCTTCAAAGCCCATGGAATCATACAGCTTTCGGGCTGGGCCTAACCGCATGGCACTATCCAAATACACCTGCTGGTAACCCGCTTTTCTGGCATCATCAATGGCGGCCTGCATTAATTTTCGGCCCAGCCCGTGACCCTGAGCGCCGGGTTGTACAAACAGGCGCTTAATTTCAGCAATATCTGGCGCAAACCGGTAATAAGCCACACAGCCCACTGGCTTGTCGTTCAGCATGGCCACATATAGCTCACCGCCGTTAGCTTTGCTGTATTTACCCGGCAAAGGCGCTGCCAACTCACTATCAAAATCCTGAAAGGTTAAATCAATGCCTATAAAGGCATTGTATTCCTTAAACAACGCCACCACCGGCGCCGTATCAAAGGGGGTTTGGCTATAGGTTAGTATCATTGCCACCACTGCTGTATCCACAAAACTTAATCGCCTAATGGCACCGTTTCATAAATTTTTTGGTACACCGCCTCTACATCCGCCACATCATCTAGCCGAATACCTGCCGCGCTATCGCCTCCTTCTTGGGCTGCTGTAATAAACGATAACGCCCCTAAGCCAAATTGTTGTTGGATAATGCCTTCTTCTACCATCACTTCACGGATGTTGTCATAAGATAACAGTTTTCGGCGTTTGCTAAAAATACCCTCTAAAAATTCCATTTCATTTGGGTAAAACGTAATCGTTTGCACCTTAACCGCCAACTGGTTATTAACATAGATAATAGCAGCGAGTACGATGCCGATTAATAAGGCAAACGGCCCCACTATTTTTAAAAACCCTATAATATCATCACTACCTGATATATAGCCTAAGCCCGCCATCACGCCTAGCACTTCTTCTCTGGTACACATAACCACAATGGTAACAACAATAACCAGGGCCAGGGCACCCACACGCAATATATTTAATCCTGGAGAAAAGGTCGGCTTTACCGTCAATAAAGGGGGATTATTCGGCTTCATTTGCTTCTACCTCTGCACAAATGCGTCGTACTTGCTCGTAAATTTCGTTGATGTTCTCAACATCCGTTAGCTTTACCCCACTAGACCCAACACCACTATGAGCGGCTGTAATAAGTGATAGCGTACCCATATTGAACTTTTCTTGTAAAAAGCCCTGCTCTACCACCACTTCTCGGATGTTTTTATATGAAACCACTTTACGCTGCTTATTAAAAAAACCATCTAAAAATTCCACTTTATTGCCATAAAAATGCAATGCGCGCCGCCGATACGTGACTTGATTAATTAAGTAATAGCCTGCGGCCCAGCCAACGATGACAACAAGCATACACACCAAAGACGGTATATACACCTGCCGAAAGCCCGCATTAAACAGGCTAACCACAAAAAACCCTACTAGGGAGATAAGCAACATAGATTGCCGCAATAGCAACCGTATACCCATTAGCCTTACATTAAATGTAGGCGTTACCTTTAGCATTGGCAATGTTGGCACACCAAGGCCTCCTTCTAGATTATCATCATTCAGCCACCCTACTGTACCAGTTGGCTTAGGGGTACTGGAATCCCACAGATAACCTAAACATTAAAGCGGAAGTGGACCACGTCCCCGTCTTTCATGGGGTATTCTTTGCCTTCTAGGCGGGTTAAGCCTTTTTCTTTGCAACCTTTTTCGGCACCGTGGGCCACATAATCGGTAATACCGGTAACTTCAGCCCGAATAAAGCCTTTTTCAAAATCTGTATGGATAATACCGGCGCACTGGGGTGCTAAAAACCCCTGCGGAAAAGGCCACGCACGTACTTCTTTAACGCCAGCGGTAAAATAAGTTACCAAGCCCAGTGTATCGTAGGCCGCCCGAATAAGCTGATTAACACCAGAATCGCTAACACCCAAGCTTTCTAAATAATCAGCGCGTTCTGCCGCATCTAACTGAGACAACTCTGCTTCTATTTGGGCGCTAATGGCCACCACGTTGTTACCTTCGCTTGCGGCATGTTGTTTTAGGGCCACTACATGGGGGTTGGCATCTGGGTTAGCCAATTCGTCTTCGTTTACATTCGCCACATAAATCATAGGCTTGGTGGTTAGCAGTTGGGCCTGCCGCAATAACACTTGTTCTTCTGGCGTGTAATCGTCTAAATTCGTCCACAGGCCTTCTGTTACGGTGGCCAGCACTTTTTCCAATACAGGGATGAGTTCCGCCGCTTCTTTATCTTGAGATTTAGCCTGCTTTTTTAGCTTATCTAAGCGTTTTTGCAAACTATCCGCATCGGCCAAGCACAGCTCTAGCACAATGGTTTCAATATCGCGGATAGGGTCCACGCTGCCATCCACGTGGGTAATATCGTCGTTTTCAAAGCAGCGCACTACTTGCACAATGGCATCAACCTCGCGGATGTTGGCCAAAAACTGGTTGCCTAAGCCTTCGCCTTTACTGGCCCCGCGCACAAGGCCGGCAATATCCACAAACTCAAATACGGCGGGGGTTACTTTTTCTACCTTGCCCTGCACCTCGTTCACCACATCCGTTAGCTGGCCAAGGCGCGCATCGGGCACTTTAACAATGCCGGTGTTGGGCTCAATGGTACAGAAAGGGTAATTGGCGCTTTCTGCCTGATAAGACGAGGTTAAGGCGTTAAACAGGGTGGATTTGCCTACATTGGGCAAACCAACAATACCGGCTTGTAGCATGGCGTGGAATTTTCCTAAAAATTAAGTACAAAATTAGTGTGGCGTTTAAAACAACCAGCGGCAGTGGTAGGATACGCAAAACATAGCCCACTTAAGAGACTTTTAATTTACCTGCATGACCACTCCCTTTGCTGAACCATCGCCACCTGCGGCAAATTCGCCCCTTTCACCCTACCTACAACAGGTAGCCCCTGCGGATGCTATTAGCGAAAAAAGCGAGTACCACTGGTTTGTAGGGCTAGATTTAGCCCCCAACGAGCGGCTGGAAACCGGTTTGGCCCTGCTGGATAAAGACCGCACCCTATTTCAGGCCGATAAAATTATTAGCGATAGCCAAATTATTAGCTTTATCCGCGGGCTGGCCCCCAAGCCCAACCAACAGGTGCTGGTCGCCATTGATGCCCCCAAATCCTTAAGCCTAGAAACTAAATGGCAGCAAGAGCGGGTACGCCTGCATGCCCACCAGCTAAAACAACCGGTTATCCACAGCGAAAGCGAGCAACCCGACGTTGTGATGGACCGCTTTAGCGAGCGCATGTGGTTTTTAGCCGATGAGCTAACCGAACTGGGCGCCACCGTGGTGATTACCGTGGATGCCATTGCTAAAGAACGCTACGGGTTGGCGATACCTTTCCGCGGGCGCTCGCCCCAAGGTTGCCGCGCTTTGCAGCATGCCATTAAAAAACACCTGTGCTTAGGCAAAGTACCTAAAAACATTGTACCCAGCAGCGTGTTAGATGCCATGATTACCGCCTTTACCGCCTGGCTATGCGCCCACGGCAACCGCGGCGAGCATATTGAAATTTACACCGATAGCGCCCAACGCCTATTTGCCGAACCGCTAAGCTAAAACTTTTAGTCTTTTTCGGCGAGCTTTAATAACACTAATTTTTAAAGGCCTAATATAAACTCCCCCTTGTTTTAATTTTGTTCTTTGTTCTTTCCCCTCTATATTTTTAAACGGGTTTAAATGAGAGCCTTCGTAAATAGCCGCTCTATTTTTTTCATTATAGGGAACAGCAAATATACCAGCCTTTTTACCTTTACGATTATCAGGCAACAAAAATGCTATATTTTTCTCTCTATAATTTAAAGCCTCTAAAGCTTCTCTAATAGAGGCTTTTAAATCACTTTGCTTACCCTTCTTCATATAAGTACTATATAAAACTGGTCTTCCATTTTTATGTCTCAGCTGATAAATATAGCCAAACTGAGGTTTTCGTAGTGAAAACGCCAACGCATTAATGGGCGAAAGACCTGTGAGTTGCATAACAATGCATCTTTCTGGGTTTTAAGGCGACTCGTATTAGTACAACACAGGTCACACCAACGAATTGCCATCTAAACCTTAAATTAGGATTAACTACAAGGTGCCCATTTTTTGCTGGCTGGTTTCGGGGGTAATGTTAATATTTTTACCTGGTATGCGCACCTGCACCGTGGTTTCCACCACTTTGTTGTACTCGTCTGGGTCGGGCAAGGTGCCTACCCGCAATTGGGTAGTGCCACCGCCAGCAATGCCCTTCATCAGGCTAGGGTCATCTATTTTAGCCTTGGGGTAAAAAGCGCTAATGGCTTGCTTAACCTGGCCTAAACTCCCCTTACCCGATTTACCAAAGGGATCCGGCGCCATGGTTAAATACACCCCATCGCCCTTGGTTAAAATAAGGGTGCGGTCGTAGCTTACTTGCACAGGCGTACCAAAGGTTACTCGGCTAAACAAGTCTTCCGCATCTTTTACATACATGCGCACACACCCATGGCTAGCAAACTGACCGATGCTATTGGGTCGGTTCGTCCCGTGGATGCCATATTCCCCGTGCCCCACCTGATGAAACCCAATCCAGCGGGTACCCAGTGGGTTATTACTGCCAGGGGCAATGCGACTAGCGCCTTTAGGCTTGTAGGGGTTTTCAAAACCAGGGTTTTTAACCATACGGATAACTTTAAACTGGCCCTCTGGCGTAGGGAAGCCAGGCCGACCCACCGCCACACGGTAGGTTTTTAGCACCCGTTGGGCACTATCCAATACAAATAACTGACGAGACGGGGCATTAATAAGCACTTTGGCGGGCCCGCTACTGGTAGAGCGATTTTGGCCTGGCCGGAACTCTGGCAGCACCGTAACCGCCTGGCTAACAGAAGCACCACTAGCCAACACACTAGATATAAGTACCAGTGCGGCTAAAACGATTTTAAATCGGCCCATAGGCTGTTTAACAAGGCGTTTCATCAAAAAGATATCCTGAAATACAGTAACGGCAACCCATTGCCACACCACCAGTGTGCCACAAGATCACACCTAGTGGGCTTCGATTGTAACAGACGGTAAAGGTCATGTGAATGTTTACTCTACAAATACATTATTCTGCTAGACTGTTCACGTCTAACCATTCCTTTCTTTCTTGCTTCATGTAGCGTAGTGCGGCTCCCATACACGTTGTCACAATGTGTTCCGGCGAGCCGTTTTTTTTGCCTACGTTTTTTAAAGTAAGCAAGGCGCCCCTGCACCGTCTTCTTTGCGTCTTCTTAATATCCACGCTGGCCAGGTGTCATTCAATCGTCATGGGGGGCACGTACTATTGGGGTGCTACTGATGGTTTCAGTGGCTTGTTGTGTGCCCTGCATTATTCCCTGCTAAAAACGCCTGCCCTATCATGTTACCCGCCTCTAAAGTTATTGCCCGGCAATTGCCCATGGCCATTTTATATACCGCCCTTGGGGTGGGGCTAAAAGGCATTGGTAGCGCTTTTCGTATTAAGGATTTAAGCAACGCCCCGGATGCCGTTAAAGATGCCCGCGTTCGGCAAGAAACCGCCCTACTAAGCCTGGTAGGGGTGGTAACCTTAGCCGCCCAAGCGGCACTGCCCCTTGCTTTTAGAAAGTTCAACCTAAGCAATGAGTTTGGTAAAAATTTGGTGCGCAGCGCCATGATTGCCCCAGGCTACATTGCCAGCGAAGCCCTAAGCCGAAAATTTGGCAATGTAAGCTGGAACAGCATGATGGAAAATAGCGGCCTAAACCAGCAAGACGCCCCCACCCGTAACAAGCTACGACAACTCACCAATTTTCTCTTTCAGCCAGAAGAAGCCCACAGCACCCAAGCCTTTGGCAATACCACCGGCCACCACCCCTTATACAACCCCTATAACCGCAGCGCTGCCAGCCTATCCACACCGGCAATGGTCGGCCAACGGTTGGATACCACCGCCCTGGCCCCTGCCGTAACCGCCAGCCTGCTGCCTTTTTCTGCCAGTGCCTCTCGCCCGTCTCTTCAGCGCTCAGCCACCCCCTTGGCGACAGTAGCGCCACTATTGCCCCCTACCAAAGGCAGATTACAAATATAACGGCACCATTCACAACCCCTGTATTCCCGCCCTTGTGTGGCTTACCGTGTAGGCATATTTATTTTTGGAAGTGAGCGATGGCCCCCCCTACCCCTAACGCGCCTTACCTACCGGCCACCATTTTAGTGGTGGATGACGAAGACGATTTACTACGGTTGGTGCGCTACAACCTGCTGAAAGAAGGCTTTACCGTACTGTGTGCCGAAGATGGCAAAGCCGCTAATCAACAACTACAAAACACCGTACCCGATTTAGTACTACTAGATTTGATGCTCCCGGATCAGTCTGGCTTTGATATTTGCAAACACATTAAAGCCACCCCCGCCACCCAGCACACCCCGGTTATTATGCTAACCGCCCGCTCTAGCGAGGACGACCGAGTTACCGGGTTTGAAAGCGGCGCCGAAGATTACATTGTTAAACCCTTTAGCCCAAAAGAGCTGGTACTGCGCGTTAAAGCCCTACTGACCCGGGTGCGCCAACCGGTGCCCAACAACCCTAGCAGCCCTAACCAGCCCCCCGTTACCATAGGGCCCTTAACCCTGTACCCTAGCGAATATCGCGTTACCGTAAACGAGGCCCCCGTTCAGCTGACCCACATTGAGTTTGACATCCTAAACACCCTAGCCCAACACCCTAACCGGGTCCATTCTAGGGAGCAAATACTGGCCGCCGTGTGGGCAGAAGAAGCCGAACTGGTACTAGATAGAACCGTAGATGCCCATATGAAACGCCTGCGCCACAAGTTAGGCCCAGACGCCCGAGACGTGGTAGAAACCGTGCGTGGCGTGGGTTATCGCATTGCCCAGCCAGCATCGCTATCCTCGCCAGCATAACGGCCACTCGCCCCCTTACCCCGCAAGCCCCTTAAACGACTGTTGGTAACGCCTCGCCATGCCCACCCCCTTACCGCCTCCTTCTACCGCCCACTGGCAACCAGATACCCTGGAAAACCAGCACCCCCTATTTTGGGCCATGGTAGGCCGTATGCAAGATGGCGTGTTGGTTTTAACCCACACCACCGAACCCAACACCTCGGTAGAGGCCTTACACGTACTGGTGGCCAATTTGGCCTTTCGGCAACAGTTTGCCACCCTAGGCCAACCGCTGGCCAAGCTCATCCCAGATGATGGGTTTTGGGCCACGGTAAACGACGCCCTGGCCACCGGTGCCCCTAAAAGCTACGCCCTAAAAATATTAAACGGCGAGCAAAAACATTACTACCACGTCGAGCTTATCCCCCTAACCGACCCAGCCCAAACCGGCAGTACTGAACCCTTGTGCGTGTGCGTATTTAACGATTACACCACCATACGCCGTACCGAAAAAATGCGACGCGATTTTGTGGCCAACGTTAGCCACGAACTACGCACCCCCCTGAGTGCTATTCATGGTTATGCAGAAACCCTACTAGATGGCGCCCTAGATGATGGCCCGGTCGCTAAAGAATTTACCGAAACCATTTTTCGCCATTCCACGCGCCTATCTCAGTTAGTGGCAGATTTGCTGGATCTCTCTAAACTAGAATCACCCGATTTTATATTAGAACTTGAACCCCTAGACCTGAACCGTTTTATCCGCGGGGTGGTTAGCATGGCGGAAAAACAACTAGGGCAAAAACAGCTGGCCATCACTCTAAATTTAGCCGATACATTGCCCCCTATTTTGGGCAACGATCGCTCGCTAGAACAAGTGATTACCAACCTGCTAGATAACGCCACCAAATACACCCCACCCGGTGGCACCATTACCATTGGGGCCGCCCCCAGCAGCGATGAGCCCAATATGATTGAGGTAACCATTGCCGATAGCGGCGTCGGTATTCCGCCCAAGCACCTGTCTCGCCTGTTTGAACGTTTTTACCGGGTAGATAAGGCGCGTTCTCGAGATATGGGGGGCACCGGCCTAGGGCTCTCTATTGTTAAGCACATTGTGCAATCCCACGGGGGCAACATTTGGGTAGAAAGCACTGCGGCAAATACCCAAGATGCCCACGACCCAAGCCAACACGGCACCACCTTTACCTTTACCCTGCAACGCGCCGATGCCAACACGGATGGGCGACCCTAAGCCACCCGATTCTTAAAGCATCCTAAAAAAACCAGCGTACTACCGCTTTTTTAGGGATAATAAACGGGTACTTCTTTCCCTATCCTATTAACCTATCTAAAAAAGAGACGACCCCCGTGGAATTTAAGGATTATTACAAGCTACTTGGTGTAGAACGCAGTGCCAGCCAAAAAGAAATTAAGGCGGCCTACCGAAAAATGGCCAAAAAGCATCACCCAGATGCTAATGGTGGCGATGACAGCAAGTTTAAAGATTTAAACGAAGCCTACGAAGTTTTAAAAGACCCTGATAAGCGCCAACGCTACGATAGCTTGGGCAGCAATTACCGGCATGGTGCCCAGTTTGATCCCCGAGATATGGGGGGCTTTGGCGGATTTAGTGGCGCGGGCGGCCAGCAGATTGATATTGAAGAGCTACTACGCCAGCAGGGCATGGGTGACGGCGGTTTTGGCGGCAGTGGGTTTAGCAGCTTTTTTGATGTGTTATTTGGCGGCGGCGGTATGGGCCCTGGCATGAGCGGTATGCCCCCTCACATGCACCAGCAGCAGCAACGTCATCATCAAGCGCATGGGCACCCCCACGCCCAGCAAGCGCCACCTGCTATCGAACAGCGCCTGCCCCTAAGCCTAGAAACCGTGGCCCGCGGCGGCAAACAAACCGTGGTTGTTCAAGCCACTGGCAAACGGCTTACCGTTAACATCCCCCAAGGCATTAGTGATGGCAAAAAAATCCGGCTAGGTGGCCAAGGCCCCCACGGGCAAGATGTCTTTTTAGTGGTTAACCATCAAAAACACCCTGCCTTTTGGGTAGAAGGCGATACCCTGCATACCAAGGCCCCTATTCCGCTTAGCACACTGGTACTAGGTGGGGCGCACACGCTATCTAAACTTACGGGCGGCAGTGTAGAGTTATCCATTCCTAAAGGCGCCCAAACCGGACAAAAAATGCGATTAAAGGGCCAGGGCATGCCCCTAGGCAAAAACCAAACCGGCGATCTTATTGTAACCTTGCAAGCCGCCATTCCTAAAACCGTACCCCCCGAAGCCGATGCCTTATTCCGCGAGTTACAAACACTAGGGTATTAAGCTGCTAGGCAAATAGACTGCCCGGCAGGCACACCAGTACCGTATCGCCATAGGGGTACACGGTGGCTTCGCCTGGCCACGCCACTCGGGCGGATTTAGGCACTTCTAACCACAGCTGGCCGTTTTGGGGGCACAGTATAGGCGTACCCGCCTTGGCGGACCCCGCAATAGCCGTGTGTATGGCTTGCCACCACGCCGCATCTACCATGGCATAGGGCGGGTCTAAATAAAGCATATCAACGGGTAAAAACGCCTGTATCCCTTTTGGGGGGCGGGCTAGTATGGCTTCTACCTTAGCCGGCAACACGGTATAGGTGGTATCACTCAAGTCAAACGTTTGGCGGTGATGCAACAAAGTTTTCGCCTGCTGGCGATGGCACTCTATGGCCACCACGCTCGCAGCGCCCCTGCTTAAGGCTTCTAGCCCCATTACACCGCTGCCCGCATAGCCATCTAGCCAGCGGGTGCCCTTAATGCCACTCCCCAAACGAGAAAAAAAGCTTTCGCGCACTCGGCTAGTGGTGGGTCGTACCTTGCTGTGTGTGGGGGTGGCAATGCGCCTGCCCTGCCAGTTGCCGCCGGTAATACTTAGCGCCACATTACTTACCCTTGTTTGCCAAGTAAAAAGGCGTTAATGGCGGGCTCTACCATCGCCACCACGCCAAGTGCTTCTAGGGCAAAAAACAAGCCCAGCAGCATAAATACTAGCCCGCTTAGTAGGGTTAGTGCGCTACCCACCTGCCGAATAACCGCCATACGTTTAATAAGCCCGGTAAATAACCCAGCGGCCAACAACAAGGTGCCTTGGCCAAGGCCGTAGGCAAACAAACTAACCGCCCCCAGCACTACCGCACCGGTTTGGCTAATTAGGGTTAAAATACCTGCCAAAAAAGGCGTCCCGCACGGCGAGCTTGCCGCCCCATACACCATACCCAAAGCAATAGGCAGTAACACTTTTTTAAGCGGGTTAGATGGTGCGGTGTTAGTGGCACCCGGCAGTTGGGTTAGCCACTGGGGTACTGGTAGCTGCCACCAGTTGAGTAATTGGCCGCCAATAATGATAGAAATGATTGCCACCAACCACTGGCTCCATTGGCCTACCCACGCGCCAAAGGTTAACCCCAGCAAGGCAGCCACCGTGCCAAACACAGCCAGCGTTATAGACACCCCCACCACAAACAAGGCAATGCTGGTAGCTATTTTAGCTGGGTTACGGGTATCGGCCATGCCGCCCACATAGCCTACTAATATTGGTAACATAGCCACACTACAGGGCAGCAAGGTGCTTACCACGCCACCCCCATAGGCCGCCAATATTATCCACCCCCACATCGCCGGGGTAGGGTGTTGGATTAGTTGAAAAAAGTGGCTTTCCAGTCCCACAAGCAGACCCATCCTTAACCGTGGTTGCGCGCTATATTATTCTGGGCGGTAAGTAACCCATTGACCGGTACCGCACTCTAAATACTTACCTTCTCCAATCGCGCCAGACTCTTCCAAGCCCAACACATCACTCCGAGACGGTAAACGCGATGGCGATGTAGACACTTCCAAGCTGACCAATTGCTCTAAACCAAACACGTGGTAGCGGTTAAACAGCACCAGCCACACCGGCCCGCCCCACAAGGCAGGGATTGGGTCGCCCTCTAGGCCAGTGGCAATAAAGGCCCCTTCAAGCAATTCTGGGGTTAGGCGCAAGGTTTGGTGGTGGCCCAACGCATTGCGCTGCAATACATACTGGTGGTGTAACGCTTTTGCCGAAGACAGCCCCAGCCCTTTCACCAAGGCATCCTTTAGCCACACCCCTTGCCAGTTTGCCGTAAACTGCCACCCACTAGGCGATACGATGGCCCGGCGAACCTTTTGCAGCTTTAAGCCAGTGGGCCAATCCATTGGGGTCGCCATAGCCAACGCCACACTGGTGGTGGCCTCTGCATTAATGGGGTGCTGGGGGTTTTGGGTCACAAACAAGGTGGCTTCTGTCGCCATATCCCGTTCCGTTTGCCAGGCCGGGTTCGGCGGAAACACCGTTACCGGGAAAGGCGGCAAGCCAACCGAAGCGGCAGCAGCCTTTTTGGCCGCAGGCGCTGTGGCTGGGCTAGCAGCAGATGATGGGTGCAGGGCAGCAAAAACAGCCATAACACAATCCTAAAAAAGATAAGTGGGAGGGTAACAAAGCCCTACTGTAACGAAAACATACCGCCAATGCCCCTTATCTCGCCCCTAACCACCCCGCCAACCAACCCACGGGGGTACCATGCGCCCTTGCTGCCTTTATGCTAGCGTAAGGCGGAACTTATGCGGTGGTGGCCACTCTTTAATGCCAACACCCTTTTAACCCTAGCCAACAAACACACAACTTAAGGATTCGGTTACATGATGATGCACGTGCACCAGGAACGGTTTTTACTCTCGCTTGCCTTACTAGCGGCCATGCTAACCACCGGGCTAACCGCCAACGCCCAGGCCACCAATGCCCCTGCCACCGTCAACATTAACGCCAACCAGCAAATTTTTGAAGAAGATGGCAACACCCTATTTAAGGGCAACGTTAAGGTGTCTTACCTGGATTTCAACATTAACAGCAAAGAAGCCAAAGTAGAGCTAGACGCAGCAGGCCAGCCAGAAGTGGCCATATTTTACCCTCGCCCCGATGCTCACCACGTGGACCCCATGCCCAAGCCCGGTGTGGCCGGTAATAAAAATGACCTGGAAGCCGATATTATTCGGTTATTCCTTAACGAAAGTCGCATGCGCGCCGAAGGCAACAGCGTCAGTTACATTACCACCGTGGCCGCTAACCCTGTCACCATCCATGCGGATACCCAAGTGTTTGATAACCGCACCAAAATAATGAACGCCGACGGCAGCGTGAAGGTGGATTACAACGATACCGTTATTACCAGCCCCAAAGCCACCATGTGGATGAACGACGGCAAGCGGGCCCAAAAAGTAAGCTTTACCAATGGGGCCAAGGCAGTGCAAAAAGGCACCACCGTTACCGGCGGCACCATTACCATTATCACCGGCAGCGGCAACATGATTGCCGAGCACGGGGTAACCACCAAAGTAACCCAGCCGGGTAAAAACGCCATTATTAAAAGCGCCTACCAACAATACGACAAAGGCAGCGACACCATGCTGGCCAGCGGCAACGTGGCCATTGATTACAAGGATTACAAAGCCTACGGCCCCAAAGCCACCTTTAAGATGAAGGGCGGCGATTTAAGCAAAATTTTAATGACAGGCCGCAGCAAAATTATTACCGATGACGGGCGCCAAGTGGAAGCCGATACCATTGTGATTACCACCAGCCCCAAGCATTTTGATGCCAAGGGCAACGTGAAAACCAAGTTTTTGGCCAAACAGCAACCGACGGCCAAACCGGCCCCCCAAGCAACGCAAAAGGCAGCCCCAAAAACCACTAGTAAAAACGGCAGCACCAGCTTTAGCATTAGCCCAAAACCGGCTAGCCCAGCGGTAGACCCTAACGCCCCCACCGACGATTATTTGTAAGGGCACTATGATAAGGAGCTTTGGTTTTAATTATAAAGTAACCTAAATAGGATTCTTAATTATGAACCCTGTAAAATTGCAATTTGGCTTGGGCGTGTTTGTCTTAAAAAAAGAACAAGAAGATACGTTAGTTTTAGTTCGTAATAAAAGTAATGGCAAAATTTTTCTTCAACAAAAGCCAACCTTTAATATCCGTGCTAAGCAACTCACCCCTGGGGAAATAACTCCTGAAGAGGCAAAGAAACTTGCAGAAATGGAAAAAACTTTATTGTCTTCTCCAGAAGAAGATGCTAGAGGTATTTGCGCTTTTAACACATCTAACGGCCATTTTAAAAGCGCCTTTGATGATTCTATACAGCACCTTCGGCACAACCAACCTTCCCTCTCCTATCAAGGCGCAGAAGAAGAAGTTATACGGCTTATTAAAATAGTTCCAGACGAGTTTACCAAGGAAGCTAAGCGTTTACTTAATGGCGGAGATCGTTGGACACCGCCTAAAAATTAACCTCTCCACTATTATTTGCGAACAGCCCGCTTTTTGGCGACACTAATAGGCTAACAACATCTTGTTTGGTGCTTTTATTTGGAATGGGTGGTGCCTTGTGGCCCTGTTTATTAACAACCTTAAAAAAAGCTACGGCGGTCGCCCTGTCGTAAACGGCGTTAGCTTTAACGTTAGCCCCGGCGAAGTGGTGGGCTTGCTTGGCCCCAACGGCGCCGGTAAAACCACCAGCTTTTACGCCGTGGTTGGCATTATTCAGCCAGAAGAAGGCGATATTCAGCTGGATGACCAATCCTTGCGCAGCGCCACCATCCACGAGCGGGCCCGGCGCGGCATTGGCTACCTGCCCCAAGAAACCTCCGTATTCCGAAACCTATCTGTAGAAGACAACCTGCGCCTGGTGTTAGAATTCCAAAACATGACGGAAGACGGCATTGAGCACCGCATTGGCCATTTGCTGGGCGAGTTTGGTATCCCTCACTTGCGCAAGGCCAGCGCCATTCAACTTTCTGGGGGCGAGCGCCGCCGCTTGGAAATTGCCCGCGCCATTGCCACAAACCCCCAATACTTACTGCTGGATGAACCCTTCACCGGCATTGACCCGCTGGCTATTCAAGATATTCAAAAACTCATTGGCATGCTAAAAGCCCGCGGGCTTGGCATTTTGCTAACGGACCACAACCCTAAGGCCACCCTATCCATTGTGGACCGGGCCTACATTGTCCACGACGGTAAAATCATCTACAACGGCCCCCGAGAAGACGTGGCGACGAACCCTATCGTCAAACAATATTACCTTGGCGATGATTTTGTCTTGTAGGCCGCCCCAATGAACCCATTGCCCCCACCGCCCATCGAAACGCCGGATTACCATAACCCTGGCAACGGTTCTCATGCCCTAAATGGCAACGGCCATACCACCACCGGCAAAAGCCAACGCTGGTGGACACTAATGGACAGCATGCTGTTTGGTGACCTGTTAGGGCTGGTGGCCATTAGCTTGGTACTGTTTACCATTATTTGGCTAGCCCCAGAAACCCTGTTTCGCCTAACCGGTATTTTGTTTGAAGAACGCATTACCACCAGCCAATTTGGCGAATTATTGCTATACCACCTGCCCAAAATTTTAGAACAATCCATACCACTGGCGGCGCTATTTGGCAGTATTTTTCTCTTCCGCAAGCTTAGCGTTAATTTAGAGCTTATTTCGCTGCTGAACTGCGGCATTTCCCCAAATCGCATTTTAAAACCTATCCTGGTGGCCGGTTTACTACTAATGGCCCTGCATTTGGGCCTGCAAGAAGGCATTACCCCACTCACCGGCCCCCGCTACGATAAACTGAAAGACAAAGCAGGCCTATCTACCGTGCGGCCCACCAGCTTTACCTTTGTGGATAAAACCCCCCAAGGCCGTTGGAAAACCTTTTTTATGATGGAAAACATCCAGCCCGCCGAAGACGGTTTGCCGGTACAGGATGTGTTTTTACTGCAATACACAGCCCCCAAAGCCAATACCATGCCTAAAAACAGCGTTGCAGGGGCCAACACCGGGCTTATTCTATCCAACATTGTTAAGGGCGAAACCGCCCTATGGCAGCCCGAGCAACAACGCTGGCGCATTAACAACGCCACCATTTACACCCTGGATGATGACGGCTTGTATACCGGCAGCCAGCAAACCCCTGCCCTACATGTGACCATGCCAGGGGCCGCCTACGAGTTATTGTTAGAAAGCCTACAAAACCCCAAACAAATGGGGATAGGCCGCCTAATGAACTATGTAGACCTTCTTCGTATTAACGAGCAAGAGCAAGACCAGCACTATTACGAAACCCGCTTGGTTCAAAAAATCGTATTCCCCTTATCCACCGTGGTGTTTATTATTATAGGCGCTTTTTTAGGCATGGAGCATGCCCGTAGCCGCCGCCATTACGCCATTATTTTTGGGGCCTTGCTCGTATTTGCCCACAGTATTTTAACCCCCGCCTTTACCCACTTGGGCCAATTAGGCCTATTGTGGCCTTGGCTGGCAGCCCTTCTCCCCCTTATCTTCACCTCTACTATGGCGTATGGCCTAATTCAACTGCGTCAACGGCTAGAACAAGGCTAACCCCTGCTAAACTAAACATAGTGCACTTTTATACTATGGGATAGCTGTGGCCGGGTTTAAAAACCATTACAAAACCTTAGAACTGCCCTACTTTGCGGATGAGGCGGCGGTGAAGGCTGCCTACCGAAAGTTGGTTAAACAGCACCACCCAGATGCTAACGGCGGTGATGACAGCACGTTTAAAGAGATTAGCGACGCTTATACCATCCTTAGTGATGCCACTAAAAAAGCCGCCTTTGATGCCAAACTAACCATTATTGTAGAACGCGCCCAACAGATTAACCCCCATAAAAGCGCTCAACAAAAAGGGCCTGCCCCTTCCGCAACAACCCAACCACCACCCCCTAAGCCCCCCAACACCAAACAACAGCATGCCCAGCAAAACAGTCAGTCTCAAGCACCGTCCTCGGATGTGGTGGATCGGTTTTTTCATCGCTTTTTAAAAGAACCCTTGCGCCAACATGCCCCCACATCTTGGCCGGGCCATATTAACAGTTGGCTTGGCGGCAATAAAAACACCCAGTCCACCTCTGCTGGGCCACAAAACGGTGCCGCTATTCGAGGCGAAGATGTCTCGGTAGAGACCACCCTGCCCTTACACCAGGCCACCCGAGGTACCACCAAAACAGTGCATGTGAAGCACAAAGAACCCTGCCCCGAATGCCTAACCAGCGGCCTGGTAAACGATAAACGCTGCGAACCCTGCCTTGGCGAAGGCTACACCATCCGAAAGCGCAGTATTGAGGTGAAAATACCAGCCGGGGTACAGCACGGCGCTAAAATTCGGGTTAGTGGCGAAGGGGGCCGCAGCCCTAACCATGGCGATAGTGGCGACTTGTACCTGCTGATTCAACTTTCTCCGCCACCCAACAGTAGCGCTAAAAAAGAACCCAACGCAGCAAACACACCACCCACACCTAAGCCCCCCAAACAACCCGACCCACCCAAACACGCCAAACCAAAGAAAGAAACCTCGCCACCACCAACACCCACAACAGCGCCACCCCAACAAGGCCCACCGCCTGGCGATACCTCATCGCCTACGGATAAAGAACTGGATACCCACAGCGAACTCGCCATCAGTTGCTGGGATATGCTACTAGGGCTAGAAACCCACACCACCACCCATCAAGGCAAAGCACCGCTTACTATTCCACCCCTAACCCAACCAGGCCAGCGGCTATGCATTGCCAATATGGGCAAGCGGTATGGCCACCACAAAGGGGATCACTGGGTCACAATCACCCTTACCTTGCCAAAATCCCTTACCGATGAGCAAAAGGCACTGATAAAGCTTTGGCAACAACGCTAAACTGGCGTTTTATGCCTGAAGGCTGCTGGGCAGCCCTACTGGGGCTGCCTTAGGGTTTAAATATGGGTTAAGTTGCGGGTTGCTTAGCACCTGCATTACCGCATAGCGCAAGGCATCCGGGGCCACTTGCTGCCGATCTGGGAACACGGTGCGCATTTTTTGGTAGCTTTGCTTAAAACGCTTGTTATCTCGGTAGCCTTTTACCAGCATCCCTAGCCCTAAAGCAACAAACGCCACTAACGAGCCCACAATAACTGTTGGGTGACGCAATAAACGGGCTACTTTTCGCCAACCACCCACCGCCACACGGCCTGCATGGGTGGCTTTAATGGCTTTGGTACCCTTAACCCCCAGTTTATTGAACAAGCGGCTGGTTAAGGGGTTATCGCTAACCAGTTCTGCCCCCGCCAAGGCCAAGGGAAAAACCCATCCAAAGGTTAAAATGCCTGATAATGTGGGGTGCTGATTGGCCCATTCGCCATATTGTGGGAATGTTTGCTTTAAATGCCGATCCAGCTTAACGCCTTGCTTCATCAAATACTGATACGTTAGGCCGTTGACCGCCCCCTTCATACCGCCGGCTAGGGCATTGCTATCGCCCCGCCGGGGCATGGCCGCCCGGTTTAAGCCAATATAGCCGGGTAAAAAAGCAGGGCTGCTAATAAGGTTACCCCCCGATTCCACCGCTTTTTCCCAGCCCGATTGGGCCGGTTGCCACGTGGATACCCACGGCGGAGACGCCGGTGCTGGGGGTGATTGAAGAGAAGGATTAGTAACCATAGCCACCATGCCAACGTATCACAAGGAGTAACCTACACTATATACTATGCCCGTAAAGGGCCACAATTGTCATGGGTGATTTTACCTAAACCCATAACCGCCTTAAGCCACCGCCTTTTTTACCGCCGTATTGGCTGCCGTCGCAGCTTTTTCCTTAGCATGAGCCACCATCGCCGAAATAGATTTTCCGTAGGCCAGCCGCGAAAACAAATTCACACCTTTCATCGCGCCCCACACCACCGTGTTGGCAATAAGGGCTTGGCGCAAAAACAAGCCCAAGCGCAGGCCTTTTAGCCCGCCTTTTAAACCACCACGGGCAAATAACTGTTTACCTGTATGCATTAAGCCAGAACGAATGCCCTTACTAAAGGCTGCCTTGCTGCCCTTAAGCTGATGACCAATACTAAAAAATTGCCGCACACCGGCCAACACCCCATGCAGAGAAACCAACATGGCCGGGCCCCAGCCCAAATGCTTCAGGTGTTGACGAAATAGTTTCATAAACCGTTGAGGTGATAAGGGGTTTTTAGCCGCCACCTTACCCGCAGCCCCAGCTGCTTTTTCTGTGGCTTGTTGCTGTTTTAACCGCGCCAGTAAATTTTCTGGGTTAAGTTTATCCAGGGTGGTGGTTAGCCATTGCTTCGGGTTTTTATCCAACAGGCGGCCAAAGGGAGAGTGGGCCAAGGGGGTTAAAATAGCTTTAGCTGGGGTATGTATTTTGCGCTGGACCCACACCTTAAATTGATCCATCCGGCCTTCGTAGCGGTTTAAGCCATACTCTAAGGCGGCAGGCACCACCACCCCAAACATTACCCCACTCATTAGGCCAGCGCCCCCCACAGCCCCTACCAGGGCCGGGCCAAGCAAGGGGGCCAATAATAAGGTTAAGCCAATCACCGCCCCATTTTTAACCGCCTCTTTAGCGGTAATTTTAATAAAGCTATCGTGGGATTTTTTAGGCGTATCGTCGGTTTTGCCTGATGTGGGCTTCGCCGTTATGGCTACGTTATCTTCTAAAGCCGGTGGCTTAGTGGCACCAAACCCTACCCGCAAGCCAAGCCGCGTTGCAGCAGGGTGCAACAGCTTAGGGGGCGCCTGTATAGGCATGGCATTGGCGGAAAAATCCAGCATGGTGGTTAAACACCCCTAAAGCCGGAATTGTGCGCCCCTATAACGTGGCTACAGTTTATTGGCGGCCATTAGGGCTAAAAACTGGTTAGCATGGGCTTTTTGCACCGCACCACCCAGGTTAAACACCGTCATAATATCTTCACTACCCTTATTAGGGGTTAGGCGCACCGCCATCACTTCCATGGTTCGGCTCGCATCTTTCCCTTTTACCGGCTGGCCAGTGGCTTTGTCATACGCCGTAAACGTAGCCCGAATATGCTGATATTGTGCGCTTTGGGTGGGGCTTAGCCCTTTAGGCACCGGGTAAGCCCCTTCGCCCAAAGTACTAATACCGTTTAACTGCAAACGGATATGGCTGCCATTTTTACTGGCATTTAAGCCTTGCTGGGCCAATTGCTGCACAATAATTTGGTTATCTAAATTACCAAACAAATTGCCGGCCAAAAAGCTAGCCATTTTTTTAATGGCTAAAAACTGTTGGCCGCCATAGCTTTTGCTGCGGGGTTTATAAATAGCCCCATGCTGGCCCAAAATATTAAACGGCTTTGCCTTTAGTTGGGCCATGGTTAAGCCTGCAAAGGCAGGCAAGGCCAGTAGGGCAACCACTGCAACAGCGCACAGAGAGGCCACCGCCGTTGATTTAAACCGAGAGAGAAAAGTCATTATAAAAGTACCAACATTGTATAAAAATACTAAACAGATAAGCGAATAGGGATTCTAACGTGTAGGGTGCAAAGCCGATAGGGTAATATCGGATACCACCACCGAATGGGGCTGTTGCAACATAAACAGGGCCGATTGAGCCACAGCATCTACCGGCAACATACCATCATCATCAGGGACGAGGGAGTCGTCCATGGGTTCCCATAACGGGGTGGCTACCGCGGCAGGGTATAACGACATGACCCGAATATGATTCATGCGTTGTTCTTCTTGAACCGCCTCGGACAACGATTTTAAACCCGCTTTAGTGGCATCGTACACGGCCCAGTATGGAAACGGCGATTTACCCGCAATAGAATTTACATACAACAAGGTACCATGTTGGTTAGGTACCATGGCGTGCTTTAGCGCCGCCTGAGTAAGATAAATAGGCCCCTGCAGGTTAATGGCCACCATGGCAGCCACTTCTGCGGCAGAAAGCTCTTGCAGTAAGCCAATGGGCATACAAATGCCTGCATTATTAACCAGGGTGTGCAGGGCGCCGTGGGCAGCTAATGTCTCTTTTACCCAGCGGTCGCACGTATCTGGGTCAGAAACATCGCCGGCCAATAGGGTAACGGTGGCTTGGGGCGATTGGGCTAAAATTTCTGCTTTTGCGGTTTCTAGCGCATCCACACGGCGGCCTGTTAGCACCACCGTGGTGCCTAGCTGGGCCAACAACAGGGCCAACGCCTTACCGATACCGCTGCTACCGCCCGTAATAAGGGCAACCTGTTGGTGTAAAGGCAAATGGGTTGGCATAATCAGCACGCTTTCTAAAAAAAGGAAAAAAAACTTAAAACACGCTAAGCGTTTAGCGCGGGGCCATCGCCACTGGCTGTACACCCATCACATCGTTTGCTTGGCCATGTTGTGGCCCGTAGTATTCCACCGCGTTGTTATAGGTTTCTACTAAACGAATACGGTGCAAACTAGCAGGAGCCGGAATAAGCGGCGCCAACTGACCCCACAGCCCACGGGCAATATTTTCTGCGGTAGGAATAACACCCGTTAAAAAATCCACATCGGTATTTAGGTTTAGATGATCCACTTTAGCCACGACTGACTCTACCGCGGTTTCTAACTTACCTAAATCTACAATCAGGCCAGTGCGGTCATCTTGCGGGCCTGTAACCGTTACATCTAGCTGATAGTTGTGGCCGTGGCCGTTAGGATTGTTGCATTTACCAAAAATGCTGGCGTTATCATCATCGCTAAACGCCGGGTTATGCAGCCGGTGGCCTGCGCAAAACTGGGTGGTTTTGGTAAAAAAGTGGTGCGTATCCGTCATACAATCTGTCTCATTATCATCGTTAGTGCCCAGTATGCTACCCCAAATGCTGTCGGTTTCGCTTACCGCAATCCAGCGCAGTGCCATGGTGGGCGTGGCAATACGGGGCTTTAGGCATTGCCATAGCACGGTACAAATATTTTCTATGGCAGGCAGTTTATAAGCAAAAGCAGGGTCATCGTTTAGGTGCTTAAAATCGAAGGGCTCGATGGCTTCTTCCAGTAACATGGCTTTTAAATCGGTTAGATTCATTACCATGCCGGTGGCTGGGTCTACCGTGCCTTCTACCCCTACTTCTACGGCGTAGTTATGGCCGTGTCCGGGCTTGCCGCTGGCTTTCCAAAAGGCATTAAAATTTTGCTGATCGTCCCATTCATCCAGCGCCAAGTAATGGGCGGAAGAAAACCGCGCCTTGCGGGTAATAATAACCCGGCCTTCGGGAAGCTGAATAGGAACTGGAACCGTCATCACTACCCCTTTTCCCATTTGATAGAAGGACGCCGCAGTTTCAAGGCAAATCGGTTTGCAGCGACAGGAGCGTAGACAGTACTACGTGACTGAGTGAGAGCCGATTTAACACAGAAAATGCAAGTCATAACATCAAATGGTTAGCGTTGCTGAGCGATGGAAGAAACGTGGAGCAAGGGTAGTAACGGCGACATATCTCCCCAGCTATGGGTAGCCAGCGCGTTATGGCCGTGGATACTTTCTAAGGCTTCTACCCGCACCATGCCGCCACAGGTACCGTATTGAGTATCTAATGCAAGGGTAACATCGCGGGCCACATCTTCTACAAATTTAGGGTTATCGTACTGGCGTTCGGTTACCCATTTTTCATCCGGGCGTTTTAAAATAGGAAACACTGGGCACGATGCGCACTCGTCTAGGCTCTCTACCAGTGCAGCGATAGAAGGCGCCTTAGAAATATTGCTTTGATTTTTGTACAACAAGGTTGCCGTACATAGCGCCCGTTGGTTATGGGCACCATAATCGCTAATGGCCTTGCTGCACGGGCAACAAGTTGCCATTGGCATGCCTAGCTGAATCATGGCATCCAGCGTATCAGTTTGTGTGTTCCAGTGGGCGGCTAGCGTTACCCGCACCTGAAAAGCCCCGGTAAGCTTGGTGACCGGCGAAGTTTTATCTACAAAATACGGAAACGTCACCGCCATTGCCCCGCTGGGGGCTTCTAGGCGATCTACCATTTGTTTAAGGGGGGAGGTCATATCCAATGTAAAAGGTGTGCCTTGCTGGGCATTGGCTTCCCACTCGTTTAGCAGCAGCATAAACCGAGACATATGGGTGCCCTTGGCCTCTTGGGGCAGGGCCACACTAAAAGTAAATTCAGCACCAACGGATTGGGCTTTACCGCTAGCATCGGTAACCGTTAGCGGGGCTGCTACTTGAGAAATACCGGCGCCTAGTAAGGCCACCCCTCGAGTATCAGGGTTAGATTGAATATCGGGTAACGAAGCAGTCGACGAGGCAGTCATCGCAGTCTCCATTGGGTTTGGCGGGGGTTAAATAGTTGGCAAAAAAGGAATAATTGACAGATGATTAAGAAAATCCGCCATATTATAAGGCCCCATAATGCCAGAAACACCCACCAATCACCAGCTAACCCACCATGTGGTAACCCTACTAAGCAACGATGCCACCGACCTATATACCCGCCTAAACCAACTACGCGATTGGTTTAACAACCAATACACCACCTACAACCTGTATTTAGAAGATGTGTGGAACGATAACGCCGACGGCGAAACCCACTTTGAATACATTGTGCGCAGCTTGGTTACCAAAGATGAAACCGTCGCCCTGGCCGTGGATATTTACCTAAACCACCAAGATGCTAATGGCGTGTGGCATTTAGGCGATTACCAGCACAGCACCCTTAACGGCGATGGTACCCCCGAATGGGTAGCCCACACCATGGTACATTTTTTAACCGCCGATGCAAAACACCACTAAGGGGCTGGGGGTGGCTCTGGGGGTGCGGCGGCCTTAGGGGCGCTAGGGGGCTGGGGCGAGGCACTGTTGGCAGCGCTCGGTTTGGCCGGTTTAGCAGCATCGGCAGTAATAGAGGCAGGCGTTACCGGTTTTTCTGTATTGGGGGTAAATTTAACAGTAACCCCTTCCGTGGTGCGAGTGGTGGTGGTGACCGGGGCCGATGACTTAGCGGGTGCCGCCGAAGTAGACTTAGATGTAGAGGTGGCTACAGGCTTAGCAGCGGATTTAGCCGGTGGTGTTGATTTATTAGCAAGCGGCGCTTGCCTAGGGGCAGATTGTTTTTTAGCCTCATTTTTAGGCGCGGGCGATGCCGGTGGTGGAGCAGCCGCTACAGGTGCCTCTGGCTCTATCGATGGTTCGGCACTGTCATCATCAGCCGCTGCTTCCGTCAAAGGGCTGGTATCATCGTCACCATCTGGGTGGAGGGGGTCTTCTGCCGGGGGTTTATCTGTGGCGGTTTCCCAGTCACCTTCAGTCGTGGTTGCATCCACCACGGCCTCTGGCTGGGCACCCCCAACGGGGGGCTGCATACTTGGCGGCACCGGCTTACCGGGAGCATCGTAAAACGGCGGCGGCCCGCCTGCGCACCCTGCCCATGCAAGGGCCACCATGGCCATAGCCACAACTGCTAACCCACGAAACAACACCGTACCTGCCTGCGCTTTCTGCAAACAACAACATAGCCCCCTATTATAGAGGGCGACGGCCCGTTAGTGCCAGGCACAATCTAGTCTGCCCGCTTGTAAAAGGGATTCCAAGACGATTTGGTTTTACCGTAATCCTTACGGTCTTCCACCACCACGGTATCCACATTCATCAAATCCACCCCATACAGGCGATCGTTCATTTTAATGGTGGGCAACACATCCAGCCCACTAATCACCTCGCCAAACACGGCATACTTACCATCCAACTGGATATGCTTGGCCAAGGTAATGTAAAACTGGCTGCTGGCGCTATTAGGTGCCGCACTGCGGGCCATCGCTACCACCCCAATGCTATCATGGCTTAAACGGTTTTTAACTTCTAACGGAATGGTTTTTTTGCTGCCACCGCTGCCGGTGCCGCTAGGGTCGCCGGTTTGCACCACAAAGTCTTCTATCACCCGGTGAAATTTCATCCCAGGGACATCGTAAAAATCTTCGGATGCCAGCTTTTTAAAGTTAGCCACCGTAATGGGGGCTTCTTTCTCGTAAAAGCGAATAATGATTTTGCCTTTTTCTGTAAACAGCACGGCACCATTTTTAGTGGCCAATTCCGTATTCGTAGCCTCTTTTTTAGGGGCTACCGGTGTGGTGGTTACCACAGTGGTAACCACAGGGTCCGGCTTGCCATCAAACCATGTGGCCGGGTTATACCATTTGGCTTGCGCTACTGGATGAACCACCATGCCCACCACGGCGGCAACGAGCAACCCATAAACTGTACCCTGTTTTAAACGTTGAATTCCGAACATAACCACCATCATCCTTGTGTATGTAAAACGAACACCGGCAAAAACCTATTTGCCACAAAATTGTAGGCCAAACCAGCAAGACAAACCAACACACCGGTATAAACCCGCCTTATAACGGCGTGGTATTAAAGGACGTCGCCCATCATCAATAAGTTTCGCTATCACTTTGCGGCAAATTTTGGCACAATAGAAGATAACTTGCCGTAAGCCTTGCCTATAGTGCCCCTATTTTTACCATGACTGCTGATTTTTCACCCCCAGCCAATAACGAGCCCCACAGCCCCAACCTATTTGTGGAACCCCTTAGCTACCGCATCCACGGTGGGGATGGCCAAGCTTATTTAGGCAACACTCCATTATCTCAACTGGCCGCCCACCACGGCACCCCCTTATATGTGCTGGATGGGGCAACAGTAAAAGCCGCCGCCCATGCCTACCAACACACCCTAGAGAATCATTACCCTGGCGAGCACCTGGTATTGTATGCCGCCAAAGCCAACCTAAATATTGGCCTGGCCCAAAAAATAGGCCAACTAGGCTTAGGGTTAGATGTGGTGAGCGGAGGCGAACTGTACACCGCCCTGCAAGCTGGGTTTCCGCCAGAAAAAATTTGCTTTAACGGCAACAACAAATCCGCCGATGAGCTGCTAATGGCCCTACACCACCGGATTGGGCGCATTACCGTGGATAATTTGGACGAGTTGGCCTTGCTCCACGAGCTGGCTGCCAGCAGTGGCCGCACCGCCGATGACCGGGTGCCTATTTTGGTACGCATTACCCCCGGCATTGAATGCCACACCCACGACTACATCCAAACCGGCCAAAACGATTCTAAATTTGGCGTAGACCTTAGCGAGCTACCCACCCTGGTTCATCAACTAACCACCGAATACGCCGACACCATTGAACTCAAAGGCTTGCACGCCCATATTGGCAGCCAAATTTTTGAACGCCAACCCTATATTGATAGCGCTAAACTCCTCCTTAACATTTATGCCAACATTCGCAAACACCACGCCGATATCGTTCTCACCGATCTAAACCTCGGCGGCGGCATGGGCATTGCCTACACCAAGGGCGATGACCCCCTACCCATACCCGCCACCCTTGGGTTTATTGCCACCATTGTGGCGGATTATTGCGAGTTAATTGATTACCCCTTACCTCGGCTGCTGGTAGAGCCGGGCCGCAGCCTAATGGCCACCGCTGGCCTAACCCTATACACGGTGGGTAGCCAAAAAACCGTGCCCAACACACGCCACTATGTGGCCGTGGATGGCGGCATGGGCGATAACATTCGGCCCGCCTTGTACGGTGCCGAATACCACGCCGTGGTGGCCAACAAAGCCAGCGAAGCTCATACGTTATCTGGCACCCACCCTGCCCGCATTGTTGGTAAATACTGCGAAAGCGGCGATGTGGTTATTCCGGAGGCAAAGCTACCAGCCAACGTTACCCGTGGCGATATACTGGCCGTGTTTGGGACTGGCGCCTATAACGATTCTATGGCCAGCACCTATAACCGGGTACCGCGCCCCGCCACCATTTGGGTGGAAGGCGATGCCATTATCCCCTTGGTGCGCCGCGAAACCTACGACGACCTACTGGCCCGCGATATCCCCCTAAAATAGGGCACCAGGCCACACGGCTGATTGATGATTCCCCTTTATTTTATTCGATAAGAGATACTATTTATGGCTACTGCAACCGCACCATCCACTAAAAAACACCCTGTAAAATTTGGTACCGATGGGTGGCGCGCCATTATGGCCGATGAATTTACCTTTGCCAATGCCGCACTCGTTGTACGTGCCATTGCTGCCTACCTTACCGATGAAAACGGCGGCACCACACCCACCCAGCCTGTGCTCCTTGGCTACGACGGGCGCTTTTTAGGCAAACACTTTGCAGAACTCGCCGGGGCTGTGTTTACCGAGCTTGGCTTTAACCCTATTATTGTGCCGCGCTACACCCCTACCCCCATTGTAGCCTTTGCCGCCAAGCACTACCAAACCTGTGGCGCCCTAATGTTTACCGCCAGCCATAACCCGCCAGAATATATGGGCCTTAAATTTATCCCTAATTATGCCGGGCCTGCTACCCAAGCCATTACCGATGCCATTATGGCCCATGTAGACCGACTAGCCGACACCCCCGCCAGCTTTACCAAGCCTGCCGAACTAGATGACCCCCTAAGCACCATCGACCCTACCCAGGATTACGTGGATTATTTAGGCAATAGCATCCAGTGGGATGTGTTGGCCAAGGCTAATTTTAATGTGGCTTACGACCCCATGTACGGCGCTGGGTTTGGCTATTTGGATACCCTGATTACCGAAAAAACCGGCATTAAACTCACCACCCTGCATAACCGCATCGACCCTTTATTTGGCGGCTGCCTGCCAGAACCCAAAGGTGAGTACCTGGCAGAATTGATTGATACCGTAAAAAATGGCGATTACAAAATAGGCCTAGCCAACGATGGTGACGCTGACCGCTTTGGCGTGATTGATAGCGATGGCACCTTTATAGGCGCCAATCATATGTTGCCCATGGTGCTGCGCTACCTCTATCACCGGCGCGGGTTCCGCGGCAACACCGTGCGCTCAGTGGCCACCTCTCGCCTACTCGATGCCATGGCCGCCAAACTAGGCATTACCTGCCACGAAACCAAAGTAGGTTTTAAACACATGGGCGCCAAAATGCGAGAAGAAGCCATTATCGTCGGCGGCGAAGAAGCCGGTGGGCTTAGCATCCACACCCATATCCCAGAAAAAGACGGCATTTTAGCCAGCCTATTATTTTTAGAAATGCTGACCGTTGAAGGCAAAACCATGGGCGAGATTTTAAAAGACACCCAGGCAGAAGCCGGTATGGTACTCCACGGCATCCACGAAAATTTACACATGAGCGATGCTGCCAAACTCAGCCTAATGAACCAATTTAAAGCCCTAAAAGCTGGCGACATCTTTGCTGGCCGACACATCGACAGCATTGGCACCTTAGAAGGCATTAAACTTTTCTTTGGCGAATGGGATTGGCTCCTCATCCGCCCCAGCGGTACCGAGCCTATTTTACGGGTATACGGCGAAAGCGTGGACGATCGCTTTATTCAGCAAGTGGATACCACCCTAACAGGTATGATTGCTGCTGCTTCTGCATAAACCCTATGGGGTTAGCTGGCAATTTCAACGGCAGATTCTAAAAAGTCTTCTTCAGAATCCGCGGTAAGGGGCGTGGGTTTTTCAGCACGTTTACGCTCCCACAACAACTTTACCGCCTTAACACAGATGGAAACCACCATCAGCACCGTTATAACCACCACTAAGGTGGACATCCGATCAATCGCTTGGCCTAGCCACACCACCAACCCATAACGAACAAAACGCCCTAACCCTAAGGGTACCAGCAACCGCTGGGGCTTTACCCCATGGGCTAACAAAATAAGCCGCACCGGGTCCCACGGCATGGGTAGCGCATTCATAAAAAACACGGAAAGAAACGGTAGCTTTAACGATAGTTTACGCAACCAGCCTGGCGTGGATTTTTGGGCCAGCTCAAAGGATTTTTCTGACAGGTGTTTTTGCAATTTATACCCAATAAACAGCCAACCCGCCATGGTACCAACGGTGGCCACACTCACCACCCACCATGGGTGGCCCATATGCCCCAAGCCAAACACCACCAGGGTTACCGGCAACGGAATCAATCCACTGCCTACAAAGGTCATGGCAAATAGGCCCAACAAACTGAGCATAAACCAGCCATCCATTAGGCCTGAACTTGAGAGACTATTAAGCCATTCCATAGGGGCTATTCAACCACAACCGGCGGGTTTGGGCTATTCTCATTTTTTAATAGGGCCGCCTGTTGCTGGCACCAGCCTGCCTGCAATTGACGACGCAAAATTTTACCCACCGCGTTTTTCGGCAGTTCTGTCACCACCGTCCACGCATCCGGCTGCATTAGGGGCGGCATACTAGCCCGGGCCCAATGGCGGTATTCAGCAATCGCCTCCAATTCCGCCGCCGGTTTAACCGATTTGGCCGGCACCACACAGGCCACCACCCGCTCGCCAGTGCGATCATCGGGGGCACCAAACACGCACACTTCCGCAATGGCATTGTTTTGTAAAATCAGCGCTTCTACCCGAATCGGGGCAATATTTTCGCCATTTTTAATCACCAACTCTTTTTGCCGCCCATGGGATAAGTACACATACCCATCCGCTTCAATATGGCCTAAATCCCCCGTTTTTAGCCAACCATCGGCGGTTAGGGTGGCTTTAGTAGCGGCAGGGTTTTTTAAATACCCCAGCATAATATTATTACCGGCTAATTCCAGCTCGCCTGCTGGCGTGGTGTAGGGGGGCTCTTCTGGCATAGCAAACGGCCCGTGGCATTGGCCATCTTCCGTGCGCACCCGCACCTGCACATTGGCCAACGGCAACCCAACCGAGCCTGCCACCGCCCCACGCTGCAAACGATTTACCGACACCACCGGCGCGGCTTCCGTCATGCCATAACCTTCGATAATGGTAACGCCTTTGGCCGCCATTTTTTCCAATACCACGGGCGGCAAACTGGCCCCACCACTAATACAACAACGCAATGTACTTAACACCCGCATGGCGCCTACAGGGTGGCGGGTAAAGGCCTCTTTTAACAAACGAAACATGCTGGGCACCAGCGGCAACAAGGTAACCTGATTATTAATGAGGGCATCCATTAATTGGCGCGGACGAAAGCTAGGCTCTACCACCACGGGGCGGCCCACCGACAAGGCAAACAGGGTTAAGGTTAGCCCGTAGCAATGGAACAAGGGTAATGCCATCAATAAGCGGTCGTTATCTGCAATAATGCCCGCCTGGGCAATGCCCTCAAAATTAGCCTGCAAATTAGCCTCCGAAAGCATGACGCCCTTTGGCTTAGCAGTAGTGCCGCTGGTATACATTAACAAGGCCAAGGCATGGGGGTCGGTCGCAATGGCTGCTGCCGGATCGTCAGCAGGCGTAGTATTGTCGTTAGGCAACGCGCGCCACTGGGCCAAGGGGCACACCGGTATCGCTTTCTCGGTATGGCGTAAGGCAGACGCAACGGTTTGTTCAAACGCAGCATCCGTCACCACCGCCACCGCCTCGGCATGGCCCAACACATAGGCCATATCTTCTGCAGGCCACAGCAGGTTTACCGGCACGGGTATCGCCCCTAAAGAGCGAATGGCCAGCAACACGGGCACCGTTTCAATTTGGTTACCCAACACCATGGCCACTGCATCCCCCGGTTGCACACGGGCCGTTTGCTGTAACCACTTAGCCAAACTGGCCACTTTCGCGCGCACGGTGGCCCCCGTCCACGTCTCCTTGCCCTGAATCAACAACGGCGTCGCATCATACTGGGGGGTTATTATCATGGATACTAATGACATGGCAGCATCGTCTCCTATTCTGTATCTAGCAGGGGGGCCAACCGTTGCTGGTATTTATTTAACAGCGCCTCGGCAGACGGTTTATCTAGCCCTTTGGCCAGCATCACAATGGCGGTTTTAACATGGTAGGCGGTTTGTTCCAGCGTCGTCTTAGCGGTTTCTAAGGGGGCATCCACCAAGGCGCTCACTATTTTTGCAGCCCTATCGCGCAACTTATCGTTAGTAGGCTGCACGTTTACCATCACATTGCCGTAAGTATGCCCCAGCTGCACCATTAGCAAGGTACTTATGGTATTTAAGGCTAACTTTTGGGCAGTACCTGCCTTCATCCGGGTACTGCCGGTAATCACTTCGGCACCTGTGTTTAGCAGCACCGGGTAATCGGCGAGTGTTAATAGCGGCGATTCCGTATTATTGGTTAAGCTACCCGTTACACACCCAGCAGCTTTTGCCTCTTTTATGGCTTGCTGTACATAGGCCGCCTTACCACTGGCACTAACACCCACCACCGTATCATGGGGGGTTAGGTTGAGTTTGGCTAAATCTATTTTGACTTGCTCGGCATCATCTTCGCTGCCTTCTACTGCGGTATGTAGGGCCGTCATGCCCCCCGCCATCACCCCCACAATTTTGCCTGGGGGCATGCCAAAGGTGGGCACACATTCCACCGCGTCCAGCACCCCTAATCGCCCACTCGTCCCCGCCCCCACATACATTAACCGTGCTGTTGGATGCATTTGAAATTGTTTAACCACCGCCTGCACCAAGGCTTCTAACTGGGGGTGGGCTTTCCGAACAGCAGCCACCGCCTCGGCATCGTTTTGAGAAAAAATAGCCAACGCATCCCTAATAGAAACCTGATCCAAGCAAGCCGACGCTGGGTTGACGGATTCTGTGGCAAGGCCCACCATGCGTTGCAGGCGGGTTAATCGTTGTTGACGTTGTGATGATGGATTCATTCCAGTATTCTACGGTAAATGCTTTATTGATGGTGTTATGTCTTTACCCACCCCTTCACCCTCCGCCAACCCTTCCGCCTCTGTGCTGGCTGTTATCCCGGCTCGCTACGGGTCTAGCCGTTTCCCTGGCAAGCCTTTGGCCTTAATTAACGGCCTACCCATGGTGGTGCGCGTGTGGCAACAAGTCCAACAGGCCGCCTTGGTAACCACCTGTGTGGTAGCCACCGATGACCCCCGTATTGCTGACGCCGTTACCCAAGCTGGTGGGGCCGTATGCATGACTAGGCCTGACCACCCCAGCGGCACCGACCGCATGTGGGAGGCCGCCCAAACCCAGCCCAACGCAGCTATTATTGTAAATGTGCAAGGCGACGAACCCTTTATTGACCCCGCCACCATTGATGCCGCCATTACCGCCCTACGCGATAACCCCACCATGGATATTGCCACCCTGGTTGCCCCCATTGCCCCCGATGACCCCCACACCTTGGCCAACCCCAACGTGGTAAAAGCGGTACTTGCTGGCTACAACCCGGCTGTACCTGCTGGCAATACGGCTTTTAAGGCCCTATATTTTTCTCGGGCGGCCATCCCCTTTAACCGAAACCCTAACGCCAACATGCCAACACCCACGGTTAAGCACGTGGGGCTGTATGCCTACCGCCGTGCAGCCTTAGCCCAATTTATCAGCTGGCCCCCATCCCCCCTAGAGCAAGCCGAATGCCTGGAACAACTAAGAGCATTAGAAAACGGGCTAACCCTCGGGGCCGTCGTTATTCCACAGGCCCCCATTGGTATTGATACCCCGGATGATTTGGCCGCCGCAGAACGCCACTGGCAAGCCCAACAGCCGTCGGCAATTTAATCTATTCACGACTGTTGTAGAAGCATGCGAAGCATGCCCCCCACCCACTCTGGCCCGTTACCAGGGCCTATTACCCGCCATTGGCAGGCCAATGGTGCTGTTCGCCTGCCGTTACACACGCATGCAGCCCAATTCGGCACATTTGTGCCACCAGCTCACCGGCTTATCCGCCTAGGAGAAGGCTTAAACCAGTGGTTTAGTAAACTTAGGGGCCACGCCGCCTTAAAGCGATTATTCCCTGGCACCACCAGCTCATCGCCCCTATTCAAATTAAACCTTAAAGAGACCCTACCCGCCGGGCTAGGATTGCTACTGTTGCTGTACATCCACGGGCAACAAAAAAACAAAGCCAACCAAGGCCAACCCTTTGACCCCAACCGAAGCCTAAAACTAGCCGGAGAAGCCGCCCTTAGCCACGGCTTGCTAGCCACCACCAAATATGTGTACCCTGCCCTTGGCTTAGCCACTTGGGCCTACACTGCCGGTAAAGAGCCCACCTTGGTTGATAAGCTTAGCCGTGGGTTAAAAATTATGCTTAGCATGGCTGCCCTAGCCACCGGCAGCTATTTGGGCATGGGCTACACCCTAAACCAAACCCGGCAAGATATTAACAAGGTACAGCCCCTATTAACCCCAAGCCACCTGGCCCAGTGGGATACTGCCCTAAGCCCGTGGTGGCGCATGGCCGCCCCAGAACATGTTTCTGCCGAGCGGTGGGCTGATATGCAACGACAGGCCAAAACCGGGTGGCGCCAGTTTTTACACCGCGCCCAAACCAGCCTAGATGACCCCATTACCAAATCCTCTACCACCGGCACACCCAGGCCACCACGGCCAGCCGGCATGGCCATACTGGCTACATTTGACAACACCCTTCAGCAAGCCCAACGCATCCCTAGCAAATACCGGGCACGGCAGCACGTTATAAACGCCTTTAACCACCTATACCAGGGGTTACACCCTTTAGAACATTTACGGCAAGAACGGCCGGACACCCCTTTTCCTAAAACCTTACAAGAGTTAACCCGCAAGCTAGCCACCGTTAATCGGCCTTATGTGCGGCTAAGCCGATTTTTAACCCCCATCGCCTTTGGGGTCATCCTTAACCAACTGGTTGCCACCCCTCTTCACAAAGTTTTATCCGGCGGTATGCGGATGATTACCCCGCAATTTATCCAGCAGGCCCGCGCCCGTGTTTACGATGAATTAGGTTGGTTAGATTTTACCCCTAGTGCCACACACCAAACCACGCCCTACGGCATTGCACCTGTATCCACACCGTTAGGTAACGGCCTGTGGCAAAACCACTTCCAACAAGGGCTTTAACTTACCCCCTCTAATTTCTCCTCCTTAAAAAACCCTTCAACCCTTAACAAAAGAATTTTTTTACCGTGCCAGGGATTGTTTCTAAACTTATTACTCGCCCCCAGCGCCGTCACAACCAGCGGCCCCACAAAACGGTAGCCGCATCTACTACTAAAGCTGGCACCACCCCATTTAGTGTTGTGGTAGAAAAGAACCAGGTACTAAGCCGCTTTTTAGTGTGGCTGGGTGGGTATTTACCAGCCGACTTACTCGTGGCCCGCAATGGTTTTGAACGTTTAGAAAAAGTGTTGGATCACGCCTTTTGGGTGGTTTTTGGATTAGGCGTTCCCATCGTATTAGAGCGGGTTTTTAACCGAAAATACACCAAAGCGCTTCAAAAAGAATTTAATTTGCCTGACGTTAAACAAAGCCCTATGCCAAAAAAAGCCGGCATAATGAAAAAGTTTATCCATGTACTAGAAGGCCAAGGAAAACACTCCCCCTTACAGTTACCTTTTGAATGGCTCAGCAAAAACGCTAACACCATCACCCCTAAAGAGCTTTCTTACGTTAGCCAACAATTAAAAATACCTAAAGTATCTCTCCAAAAACTATTAAAGAAAAAGCGTTTTTTAAATAAAGTTATGCGGGCCAAACAAATTATTTTATTTGCAGATTTAGCCTTTATGGCCCTTAACGGCCAGCTAAGTGTATGGGCTAAAAATTTTATTACCGCTTTTACCAGCGGCAAAAAAGGCTTTAGCGGCATCATGGATTATGCCAGCGATGACTACCTAAAAGAAACCACCAAAAGCTACGAAAAAAATAAAAAAAAGCGCTTGGCTCAATCGTTAGCTATTGCGGCTTGGTCTGCCATTAGCTTACCCCTTATTGTAGGCGGTATTGTTAAAATGCCCCAAAAAGCGTTATTTGGGCTAGGCAAACACCTTAAAAAAGCGGTGCCCTTATTTAACTATACCGATGCGGTTTACATGAGCCGGTGGGTTTTCCTATGGTACAGCTTGCATAACTATGTACTGGGCGGGGCCCTCGCTTCTCGCAACAAGGATGAATTACGAGAGCATATGGTACGTTCCGTAACTCTCGATTTCTTCTATGCCATAGGCGATTTAGCCTTTGTGGCCGCCATAGCCAAAGGATTAGAAAAAGTGATGGGGCGTAAAAAACTCGGTCATATCTCTTTACTAAACAAAGAAAAAGGGAAATGGGTACCTAAGCATTTAGGTAGGATACTAAACGAAGTAAAAGGGAATACCAAACACCCTGCGTACCAATGGGCCAAACGCAACCATTGGTTTAGCCTAGCCTTAACCACAGCACTAATGGGGCTTTCTATTCCGCTGCTTAACATTTGGTACACTAAAAACCACGTTGGAAAAGAAGAGTTAAAACTAGCGGCCAAAAAATTATTAGGCCGCCAACACCAGCCCCTAAAAAAACCAACGGGCTTTAGCTTTACCCCAACAAGTGCCTAAGTTTGTTGGTTGTTAATTTATTAAGCATAAAAAATGGGGCCAATATCAGTAATAATATCGGCCCCAAATTATTGTTAGGGTTTATGAATTAGCAAGCGGTGCTTAGTAATCCATACCGCCCATACCTGGCATGCCAGCAGGCATTGCCGAGCCAGATTTTTCTTCTGGCTTTTCGGTAATCAAGGCTTCGGTGGTGAGTAGCAAGCTAGCAATGCTAGCAGCATTTTGCAACGCGGTACGCGCTACTTTAGCAGGGTCTACAATACCGGCTTTTACCA
This sequence comes from bacterium, assembly GCA_030429585.1. Taxonomy (GTDB): domain Bacteria; phylum Cyanobacteriota; class Vampirovibrionia; order Vampirovibrionales; family Vampirovibrionaceae; genus JAUIEU01. Next base: position 1,722,648 of record JAUIEU010000001.1, read on the forward strand.
TATCCACATACTCACCGGCTAAGGCGTCATAGCCTTCGTTGCCAGGCAAGGTGCGCACTTTGTCCACAACCACATCGGCACGAACACCCGCATTTTGAGCGATTTGACGAGCAGGTGCTTCTAACGCGCGGCATAGGATTTGGGCACCAATTTTTTCTTCACCGGTTACGGTTTCCGTGAATTTCTCCACTTCTGCCTGAACCTTAATGAAGGTGGTACCACCACCAGGAACAATGCCTTCTTCAATGGCCGCACGGGTGGCATTCAAGGCATCTTCCAAACGTAGCTTCTTATCTTTTAGTTCGGTTTCGGTAGCGGCGCCAACTTCAATAACGGCCACGCCGCCACTTAGTTTAGCCAAGCGCTCTTGTAGTTTTTCTTTATCATACTCGCTATCAGATTCTTCAATCTGGCGCTTAATTAAAGAAACACGAGCTTCTACAGCGGCCTTGTTAGCGTCATCCACAACAATGGTGGTTTTATCTTTGTTGACGGTAACGCGACGGGCTTTACCCATTTGCTCTTGGGTAATGGCCTCTAAACGCATACCGGTTTCTTCGGTAAACATTTCGCCACCGGTTAGTACGGCAATGTCTTCCAGCATCGCTTTACGACGGTCGCCAAAGCCTGGGGCTTTAACCGCAACAGCACGAAGCACTTTGCGCATGTTGTTGACAACCAAGGTTGCTAAGGCTTCGCCTTCAACATCTTCAGCAATAATCAACAGGCTGCGGCCAGCTTGAGCCACTTTCTCTAAGATTGGCACAAGGTCGCTAACCAGGTTAATTTTTTTGTTAACGGTAAGTACAAACGCATCATCCAATACGGCTTCCATGCGCTCGTTATCGGTCGCGAAGTAAGGCGAGATAAAGCCTTTTTCAAACTGCATCCCTTCCACAACTTTTAGGTTCGTGGTGGTGGATTTAGATTCTTCTACCGTAATAACGCCGTCTTTGCCCACTTTTTCCATGGCTTCGGCAATCATTTGGCCGGTAAATTCATCGTTACCTGCAGAAATAGAAGCGACTTGAGCAATCTCTTCGTTTTTCTCTACTTTTCTAGCGCGCTTAGCAATATCATCTAAAGCAAAGGCCGTGGCTTTTTCAATACCTCGTTTAATGGCCATTGGGTTGTTACCCGCCACAACGTTTTTTAAGCCTTCGTGCACAATAGCTTGGGCCAATACAGCCGCAGTAGTCGTACCATCACCAGCCACATCGTTGGTTTTGCTGGATACTTCGCGAATCAACTGAGCGCCGCTGTTTTCTTGCGGATCGTCTAATTCAATTTCTTTCACAATGGTCACGCCATCATTAACGATTTGTGGCGAGCCGAATTTTTTTTCAATCACCACGTTACGGCCTTTAGGCCCTAGGGTTACTTTGGCTGCGTCAGCAGCAGCATCAATACCGCGCTTTAAACTACGGCGGGCATCTTCATCATGGGTAATTTTTTTGGCCATGAGAGTTTTCTCCTAAAAGTTAATCATCTAAACAGTAAATAGTAAGGGGGTTATACCAAAGGCTTATTCAGCAATAATGCCGAGGATATCGCGCTCTGCCATAATTTTGTATTCGGTGCCGCCCATTTTTAGTTCGGTACCACCATACTTGGCAAACAACACAACATCGCCTTCTTTCACGGTCATGGCTTCTTTGGTGCCATTATCCAGGGTACGGCCATCGCCAACAGCCACAATGCGGCCTTTCATTGGCTTTTCGCGGGCAGTATCGGGGATGTAGATACCACCAGGAGTGGTTTGCTCTTCATCCAGCAGTTCAATCACAACACGATCCGCCAGGGGTTTAATGTTTACCTTTTCCTTAGTTGCAGTCATGGGTTTGGTTCCTTATCTCTTGCAATTACACAATGGAAAGACAGTCATAAAATACTGATGTTACGTTGGCTTAACCGCATCTACAGTACTAGCCATCGCTGGCCAGCAAATAACCGATAAGCCAAGTAGACTGTGATCCTAGCGAGTGAGCAAAGTGCTGTAAATAGAAAATGGCGAATTATAAGGAAATTTTTAGAATGTCTCACAGCGCCAACCCCTCCGTCAGCAAGGGGATTTATACCTTATTTGCCCCCCTGAATGATGGATTTGCCACAGGCGCAAGCCATGGTTAGGGCGGTGCCTCTTTATAATAAGCACCGGTGGCATCGCCCAAGGCGAGCCCCCTTTGTACCAACCCTAACCCGCTTTGTTTATGCCTTTTGTACGCTCACGCCTAAACGCCTTTGCTCGCCTGCCTGTAGGTTTAACCCAGGTATGGGCACGGGTATGGCTTGGGGTAATACTATGCCTTGGTTTAGCCAGCTTGGCCGCCGCCCCCTTATGGGCCTTAGGCACCACCACTGCGTTAGCCTCTGTCGCAAAACCATCAGCATCCACTGGCCTAAGCATTCGCACCGTGGCGTGGGGCAGTTTTTACCCCTTATCTCGCCCTGTGTGGCAGCCTAACCACACCCACGTTATGGTTATGCCTTTTGCATCACCAACCACCGCCGCGCCCAACGCCACCAGCCTTGCCGTAACCCCCAGCACCAAGGCCACCCCGGCCAAGGCAATACCCAACTCGTTTCCGTTAGCCGCGCCCACCACTATTCCTATCCACATACAGGCGGATGGCCCCTTAACCCTTAACCCACTAACCACTCTTTCAACCAACCCAGCCACCAATACGCTAACCCTCCACCAAGTGGTATTGCCTTCCGTAACCCAACAGGTAGGCGGCCCCCCTATGGCGCCTGTTACCTTGCAGCTCCACTTTAGCAGAGGAGGGGCCCACCATGAGTAACACTGCCACCCAACAACCCCACCAAGTAGATGCCGCCTTAGCCCATGTATTGGTTAGCCAAGAAGGAATGACCGCAGACAACGTGGCAAACCTAACCGAACAAGCCCACACCATGGGCATGGGGTTAGATAGATATTTAGTGGTACAAGGCAGCCACCCCTTAGAACGCATTGGCGAATTACTCGCCAGCCACCACCATATGCCCTATGTGGCCCTAACCTCGTTAGAGCTACCCAACCCTGATGTGGCCAATTTACTGCCTGATGAGTTTTTGCACATTAAGCAAATCCTACCCATCGCCCTAGAAAATGGCCGCCTAAAAGCCGTCACTCTACAACCAGATGCCCCTGGGCTAAGCGATGAAATAACCTATCTTTCTGGGTTACGGCCCGAATTATGCATTACCACCCCCATGGAGTGGGACGATTACCACCAGGCCCAACGAGAAAACTCGGTAATGGGCATTAGCCTGATGGATACCCACTCGCAAGAGCAAACCTATCTTCAGCTAACCAACGATATTATTAACCAGGCCATCCAACTCGGCGCCAGCGATATCCATATTGAGCCCCGCAAAGAGAATACCGCCGTGCGTTGCCGGCTTGATGGGGTATTAGTAACCACCCAAGAGCTACCCACCGAAACCTTGGGCGGCATATTGGCCCGCCTTAAAGTACTGGCAGGCATGGATATTGCCGAGCATCGCAAAGCCCAAGACGGCCAATTTACCCATGAATGGCAAGACGCCACCTTGTTTATGCGGGTTAGCACCTTCCCCATGACCCAAAACCGAGAAAAGGTGACCTTGCGGATTTTGCGCCCCTTCCAATCCGTCATGAGTTTTGAAAGCTTAGGGATGAGCAGCGGGGATGTACGCACCGTGCAAGCCTTGCTTACCCAACCCCACGGCATTGTATTGGTATGTGGGCCCACCGGTAGCGGCAAAAGCACCACGGTATATGCCATGCTAGCCAAAATTAGCCAAGAGCCCAAAAACATTACCACTATTGAAGACCCGGTAGAATTAGAGCTGGATGGGATTAATCAGTCTCAAATTCAGCACCGCAACGGCATGACCTACCCAAACAGCATTAAGGCCCTACTGCGCCAGGACCCTGACGTGGTGATGGTAGGCGAAATTAGGGATATGGATGCCCTGGGTACCACTCTGCAAGCCGCCCTAACCGGCCACCTAATGATGAGTACCTTCCATAGCAATAACGCTGCCGGGGCCATTACCCGCATGCTGGATATGGGTATTTCGCCTAAATTATTAAGTAGCGGACTTGCCGGTATTATTGCCCAGCGGTTAGTGCGGGTGCTCTGCCCCCACTGCAAACAATGCCGCCCCATCCAACCCTATGAAAGCGATATTCTGTTCCCCAACCAGGCTGCCCTAGCCCAAGGCCTGCAACTGTACCACCCACAAGGGTGCAAGTTATGCCACAACACGGGCTATAAAGGCCGCATTGGGGTATTTGAACTAATGCCCATGGACCGAGAACTGCGCTACCTCATTGCCCAAAGCGCCGATGAGCAACAATTGGAAGATGCCGCCATTTCAGGAGGCATGATTTCGTTATCCTTAAACGGGCGAGAAAAAGTGATCCAAGGCATTACCTCTATTGAAGAAGTGGCCCGTGTATTTGGTATTACCTTACCCAATAGCGGTGCCACCTTAGCCCATGCCGCCAGTACTGAATATGGTACACCATAATGGCACCTACATCTTCATCACACACGCCTCATCAACCCACCGCTTCTGTACTGCTAACCTACCGCTACGAAGCGATTGCCTCTAACAGCACCCAGCCCCTTACTGCCGCCAGCCACCCAAACAAAGGACGCAAAAAAGGGTTTTTACAAGCCAAAAACGAGCGCGATGCCCGCCTACAACTACGGCAAAAAGCCCTAATTGCAACGCGGCTAAGCCTGGTGACCCAACACCGCCAACAAGGGCGACGCGATGTTGTGTGGAACCAAGTGCGCACCCGCTTGTACCATACCCAACACGTGGCCTTGGTATGCCATACCATACAAGATGCCCTGGACAGTGGCCAAACGTTAGTAAACGCCCTGCATACCGCCGAGCAAATTGCCCCCACCGAACAATGGGAACTGGCCATTATTCAGCTGCGGCAACAACTCCTTTCTGGCCAACCGGTTAGCCCTATTGTGGCCCAACAAAGCAAACTGTGGAGCAAGCCACTGGCTACCTTACTTATGGCCAGCGATCAAGCTGACTTACTGGTAGAAGGGTTCCACAGCGCAGCCCAACTAGCCCAACGGAACCATTATTGGTACAGCCAATGGCAAGCCACCTATTGGCGCGGCATTGGGTGGCTAAGCTTGCTTATATTTACCGCTTTTATTTGGTGGCTAAGCCCCATTCAACCCACCGCGGATACGTCTTCTATTATTGATACTATTTTTGCTGGGCCCCATTGGGTGCACCACACCACCCATGCCTGGTTATGGCCCTTACTTACCGTGGCGGCCATCATCACCTGGCTGGCAATTACCTTCCCCAAAGGGGCGGCCAAAGCCAAGCGCCAATTGGGGCACTCCTTTGCCATTACCCGTACCCTCTGGCAAAAACATCAAACCTGCTTATGGGTAGGCCATTGGTGGGCCGGGCTTGCTTGGCAACACTCTCCTCAAGAGGCCTTTAAACTAGCCTGCGGTTTAGCCCAACACACCGAAACCCAGCGCACCCTAGGCCATGTACTCACCCAACTAGAGCATGGCTACCCGCTAGCAGATGCCATTGATGATGTACCCCACATCCACCCGCATATTCGGCTATCTGTGCGGCTGGCTACCAATCAGCAACATTTAAAAGAGCGCTTATGGCAGGCCTGGGATACCGTGATGATGGAACAAGCCAGCACCCTAAAAATGCTATGGATAGGCATACAATGGGCGGCCAGCGGCTTATGCATTGTATTGCTCCTCGATATGATGTTGTTTCATATTGGCTGATGTAACTTTTATTAGTGTCCTTCTCTCCTCTGCTTACGGTAGAACCATCGCCAAATATCCTCCACCTTGTGGAGTCGGTCGCCTGCCTTATCTGGCATACTAGGGTAGGCCCGTTTTAATGTGGCCGTGTTGTTGTGGTAGCCCGCGGTGCATGGCATCCGGCAAACTAATTTTTTAGAGAGAGACGCCCCTGTGCCTTTACCTGCACATAAACCCATCGCTTTGGTAAACGCTTTACCCCTGCAGCGACCCCAATGGAAAAAACCGTTGCTGTGGTTAAGCTTATTGCTAATGACCGTGGCCTTACTGTTGCTGTATTGCTGGTTTCAGCCAGCCCATGCCCAAAGTATCGGCATCCCTTCCATTAATATTGGCTTGGGCAATGCCACCAAACCCACGGAAGTGAGCCAAGGGTTACAGATTTTAATCCTCCTTACCGTACTAACATTAGCCCCTGCTATTTTAATTATGGGCACCGCCTTTACCCGCATTGTGATTGTGCTCTCACTTGTTCGGCAAGCCATGGGTACCCCCCAACTGCCCCCTAGCCAAATTATTGTGGGCTTGGCCATGATTTTAACATTTTTTGTAATGCAGCCTACCTTTCAGCAAATTAACGAGGATGCCCTACAACCCTACTTAGCCCAATCCATTAGCCAACAACAAGCCCTGGATAAAGCCGTTACCCCCATTCGCACCTTTATGTTTAAACAAGTGCACCAAAAAGATTTAGAACTCTTTGTGGGCCTAGCCAAAATGAGCCGCCCTAAAAATGCGGGCGATATCCCCACCCATGTATTGCTGCCTGCATTTTTAATTAGCGAATTAAAAACCGCTTTTCAGCTTGGCTTTGTGGTGTTTTTACCCTTTATCGTTATTGACGTGGTGGTGAGTAGTATTTTGGTCAGTATGGGGATGTTGTTTTTACCCCCAGCCACCATTTCGTTGCCCTTTAAAATTGTACTGTTTGTACTGGTGGATGGGTGGCATTTAATTACCCAATCACTCGTGGCCGGATTTGGCTAGCACGCCTAAAAGGATTTTGTTATGAACCCTAGTCAAGTCGTGGATCTATTCCAACGCATGGTGTGGATGATGCTGATGTTATCGGCACCGGTACTCCTTACCGGCATGATTGTGGGTGTGGTTATTTCTATTTTTCAAGCGGTTACCCAAATCCAAGAGCAAACCATTACCTTTGTGCCTAAAATTTTAGCCTGTCTCTTTGTGTTTATTCTTACCGCCCACTGGAGCATTGACATGATGATGACCTACAGCGATAGCGTGTTCGATACCATGGTAAACCTGGCCACGGCGGCCAAAAAATAAAAGGCAGCCTTGTTGTTTTATGACCTTTGATGGCCCACTCATTAACCTTATTATCGCCTTTTTTATGGTGATAGCGCGGATTAGTGGGCTGTTTGCCATTTCGCCTTTTTTTGGGGGCCACAATTTACCAGGGCGCGTTCGGGTAGGGATGGCTTTATCCTTAAGCGTTATTTTTATAATGCTCCACGGGCAAGCCATTAACGGCCCGCTGTTGGCCATTAACTTGCCCCAACTTATCGCCCTAATGGGGCAAGAGTTTATTATTGGATTACTAATTGGCTTTGGTGCCGAGCTACTCTTTACCGGGGTACGCATGAGCGGCGAATTTATTGCAGTGCAAATGGGGATGTCTGTAAGTGGCATTTTAGACCCTATTACCGGTAGCCAATCCCCCCTAATGGGGCAAGTGTATTACATGCTTACCTTTTTTCTCCTCCTTAGCCTTAACCTGCACCACGGTTTTATACTGGCCCTAAACAAAAGTTTTGTGTTCCTACCCATTGCCAAAGGCTTCCCGCTACTAGGGCAAACCGTTATACAAGTAATGAGCATTGGTAGCGATATGTTTGTACTGGCCTTATTGGTAGGCTCGCCGGTTATGGGCTTACTATTAATTACAGAAGTGGCCTTGGGGTTTGTGGCTAAAGTTATGCCTTCTATGAATATTTTTATGGTGAGCTTGCCCTTAAAATTTGCCTTAGGGTTACTCTCTATTATGGCCAGCATGCCCTACACCGCCGATTTAGTCATTCAGCGCTACACCCGGCTAATTAAGCAGCTACTGAATTTATTTGCCCACCATACCGATGTGGCGGCTTTTTCTACCCACCTACTAACAGGGGGGCTTGGCTAATGGCTGGCGATAAAACAGAAGCCCCCACCCCCAAGCGGCTAGAAGACGCCCGTAAAAAAGGCCAAGTAGCCAAAAGCCAAGATTTAAATAGCGCCATTGTACTCAGTGGGGCTACTGGGGCCATGGTGTTTTTGGGTGGCGGTGTGTTTAACCAGCTACACACCCGCTTTACCACGGATTACCAACACCTTATGCTACAAATGGCAGACCCTATGACGGTGACCGGTATTGGAGCACTGATTCAAGATTTAATTACCTCTATTGGGTGGATTTTACTGCCCTTTTTCGGCATCGGGTTTGTTACGGCGTTTGCCGCTAACTTATCTCAAAACAAACCCAATGTTTCCATGCAGGCCATTATGCCTAAGTTTGATAAGTTAAACCCTGTTAGCGGGTTTAAGCGCATTTTTGCCATGCGCATGGTGGTAGAAACCGTTAAATCCTTATTAAAAATGGCCATTATCGCCTTTTGCGGCTTTATGATTATTAGCAGTAATCAACATCTTATTTTGGCCCTGGGCACCACCACCCCCTTTATTGCCATTACCAAAATTACGGAAGTTATGGGCCATATTGCCATGGCCGCCTGTGTGGTTTTTCTTGTGTTGGGCATTGCCGATGTGATGTACCAGCGCTACGAGCATGAAAAACAACTAAAAATGAGCAAGCAAGAGATTAAAGACGAACACAAAAACATGGAAGGTGACCCTAAAATGAAGGGCCGCATCCGTGAAATTGGGGTGCAAATGTCTCGGAAACAACAGTTAAGCGATTTGAAAACGGCTGATGTGGTGATTACCAACCCCACCCACTACGCCGTTGCCATTAAATATGACAGCGAGCTGGCCCCCGCCCCTATTATCGTGGCCAAAGGGGTGGATCACTTTGCCTTTAAAATTAGAGAAGTGGCCAAAGAAAACGGCGTGATGATACAAGAGAACAAACCCCTTGCCCGGGCCTTACATGCCATGGCAGATATTGGCGATATGGTGCCCCCAGAATTATTTGTCGCCGTGGCAGAATTACTGGCCATTGTCTATGCCTATAAGGGCAAAACCCACCGCCATTAAGCCAGCACCTTATAAAACAGGCCTGTTTTAGCCCCATACTATACGAGTGACAGCATTTGTGGCAGGATAGGGGCGCTTATTGCAACGGCTTACAAGCGCTTAATGGCTTGTACAATGCCCTGATATTGAATGGAATACCTACATGCCTGTTGAAACCACCCCTACACGCACCCTCTTCACGTCGGAATCCGTCAGCGAAGGCCACCCCGATAAAATTTGCGACCAAATTAGCGATGCCATTTTGGATGCTTTTTTAACCCAAGACCCCATGGCCCGTGTTGCCTGCGAAGTCACCGTCACCACTGGCATGGTGTTTGTTTGTGGCGAAATTACCAGCAATACTTATGTGGATATCCCTGCCGTTGTTCGGCAAACCATTCGTAATATTGGCTACATTGGCGCCGAAAGTGGCGGCTTTGACGCAGACACCTGTGCTGTAATGACTAGCATTGATGAGCAAAGCGTGGATATTGCCGGTGGTGTGGATACCGCCAAAGAAGCCCGCGATGGCGAAACAGATAGCCTGGATAAAGTGGGCGCTGGCGACCAAGGCATTATGTTTGGTTACGCCTGCGAAGAAACCGACAACTACATGCCCCTACCTATTGCCATTAGCCATGACCTGATGCGAAAAATGGCCACCCTGCGCAAAAACGGCACCATGGGCTACTTGCGGCCAGACAGTAAATCACAAGTAACCATTGAATATACCGAAGACCAACAGCCTAAGCGCATTGATACTATTGTTATTAGCACCCAACACGACCCTGATATTGACGGCAACCCAGATAACGCTTTTATTCAACAACGCATTGAACAAGACGTGAAAGGACTGGTGATTAAGCCTGTTTTTGAAGGCTATACCATTCAACCAGATGCGGATACCCAGTACTTTATTAACCCAAGCGGGCGCTTTGTTATTGGCGGCCCCCAAGGGGATTCTGGCCTGACGGGCCGTAAAATTATTGTGGATACCTACGGTGGGTATGCCCGCCATGGTGGCGGTGCCTTTAGCGGCAAAGACCCCACCAAGGTAGACCGTTCTGCTGCCTATGCTGCGCGCCATGTGGCCAAAAACATGGTAGCTGCTGGATTGGCCAGCCGTTGCGAACTACAAATTAGTTACGCCATTGGTGTGGCTCGGCCTGTTTCCATTTATGTGGATACCTTTGGCACGAGCAACTACACCAACCAGCAATTGGCCGCCTTAGTGCAACAACACTTTGATTTACGCCCTGCTGCTATTATTAATACCTTTAAGTTACGCGCCCTGCCTGCCGAATTTGAAGGGCAGTTTTACCAGCGCTTGGCTGCCTATGGCCATATTGGCCGCACCGATTTTGACGTGCCTTGGGAACAGCTTGACAAAGTAGACGAACTAAAAGCCGCGGCGGCTAAACTAACCGTTGGCACCACCGCCTGCTCTGTTTAGTTACCTAACAAATAAGCCCTTTTAACTGCTCGCCTAACTGCCTGCCGTGGTGGTATACCAAAGCTACTGGCGCCACCGTGCTTACGGTATGGTTTTTACCCGCCTCCGGGTGGATATGCTGGGCGACAATGGTCACTTGCTCGCCATTAATGGTCGCCATCACCGCTAAAGGAATATGGCAGCCGGAATCCATGGTTTCTAACACGCCACGCTCTGCCTGGGCTTGAATAACTGTCGGCCGGTGCTGAATAGCGGCCACTCGCTTGGCCATTGCTGTATTATCCGCCCGATATTGGGCGGCTAAAATACCCTGGGCAGGGGCGGGTAGCCAATCCTCTTCTATGCCTAAATACTGATGCACATGGTGAGATAAGCCCAATCGCGCCAAGCCTGCACTGGCAAGCAACAAGGCATCAGCCTCGCCTGCTGCTAATTTTCGCAGGCGGGTGTTCACATTCCCCCGAATTGGCACCACGGTAATATCCGGGCGAAGTTGGTTTAATCTATTTTCTCGCCGCACGGAAGAGGTACCCACCCGTACGCCTTGGGGCAACGTGGCAATGGTGCGCTGCCCTGCCGGTAACACCGATTCCTGACACACCAGTGCATCCCGATAATCATCCCGCAAACCCACCGGCACTACGGTTAACCCTTCCGGGCCTGTGGTCGGCATATCTTTATAACTATGAATGGCCACATCAATATCGCCTGCCATCAAGGCCGTTTCCAGCTCTTTTACAAATAAGCCTTTATCCCCTATTTTGCCTAAGGCCACATCCAAACGCTTATCGCCAAGGGTTACCATGGATTTTTGGGTAACCTTTAGGGTGGCATCGTTGGTTTGCAACAGCGTGGCCACATGCTGAGTTTGGGCTAACGCCAAAGGGCTATTGCGAGTACCCATTACAATGGTTGTCATAACCAGCCTTACCGTTGTACTGTTTTGGCATCATCAGCAAAGCCAAATAATTTATCCACCACCGCCATGGTTTGGGCTAATTGATTTGGGGTGCTGGCCTGCTTTAGTGCCACAGTGGGCTGGTGTAGCCAGGTATTCATCATTTGGCGGCTAAAAGGAGAAGCCTCTTTAAGCTTAGTTTGCTGCAATTTTTCCGCCTGTTGGCGCAAACGGGTAATCGTGGGGATAGCTGCGCGCGAAAGCTGCCATTGATAAAACTGCTGATAGGCCTCTGCCATAATATGGCCGGCTGCTTCCTGTAGCCGTTGGTGCTCATCTGCCGTTAAGGGGTTTTGGCCGCATAAATCATCTGTATTAACAACGGTAACGTGGGGTAGTAACCCCACAGCAGGGTCTACATTACGCGGCACGGATAAATCCGCTATCCATCGCTGGGCAGGATTATGGGCCGTTAATACATCAAAATCTTGAGCATGGAACAAATAATGGGGTGCTGCGGTAGCCACCAGCATTATATCGCTCTGGGCCAGGCTTTCACCAGCTTCTTCCCACAAAACCCCTTTAAACCCTGTGCTTTTTACCAATTGTTGTAACCGCAAAGGGCTTCTATTAACCAATGTAATCTGTGGTTTTTTATCCACCGGTAAGGCCCGTTGCAGGCTATTAATAAGCAAACTGGCCATACGGCCACCGCCAACCACTGCTATTTTTTTGCTTTGCCACTCCGGTACTTGGGTGCTCATGGCATCAAAAGCAGCACGGCTAACGCTTATATCCTTACGGGCAATGCCGGTTTCTGTACGGACCCGCTTACCTACCGTAATGGCGGTTTGGAACCACCGTTGCAATACAGGGTGTTGAGTTTCCAAAGCCGATGCCTGATGTTGAGCATCTTTTACTTGGTTTAAAATTTGGCCTTCACCCACAATCAGGCTATCTAACCCAGCCGCTACCCGAAATAGGTACAAAATGCTGTCTTCTTGGGTCAGCGTAAACGAAAAAGGCGTTAAAGCTTGGGGGGGTAACTGTTTCGCCTTTTCAAACGATTGCCAAATCGCCTCGCGCATGGTGGCTATATCAGCACCAACAGCGTAACATTCTGTGCGGTTACACGTGGTTAGCATGGCGGCGCCTGCTACTGCTGGGTTTGCCTTAAGCAGCAATAACACCTCGGCCACTTGTTCCGGGGTCATGGCAATTTGCTCACGAATAGCTAAATCCGCCTGGCGATGACGAATACCGCAGACCACCGTTTTTAAAGACGTTGAAGGAACAGACATAAGGTTAAAACAGACACAGGCTAATGCCCCTAGTGTAATGCAAAGCCCCAACGGGTGAAAGTGTTATCAAGCAACCTTTAACCAACCGGCCATTACCATAAGGGGGCATACAAGCCTTCTAAGGCGAGCCATTGTTCTAAGGCTAGTCGGGTGTTTTCAGCGGCTTCTAGCTGGTGTTGGGGGGTGGTACCAGGCAACCCTAGCCGGCCTTGCTGCAATACAGACCGATACGTGGTTAATTGTTGTTGTAATACTTGCAGGGCTTGGTAAGAGCGATACTGGGTAACAGGCAGGGCTTGCAGGCGTTGTAAATACAGCTTGGCCTGCCCAGAAGTCACTTCCCACTCTTGATAAAAAGCCGCCCAATGCTGTAAAGCGTTGGGGTCAGTTGGTTCAAACGTATTTAGGGTGTGGCGCGCTTTACGCGCTAAAACAAACCAAGGCTGTATTGCTTTGGCATAGGCCCGGTACTGGCTGGCTTGCACCGTTTTATTAGGTTGTAAGGACGATACCGCCGCCCGCGACAGGCTTGGACACATCAATATAACCACTAAAACAATAACCCCTACTATGTTGGCTGATTGCCGTTGTATGCCTGTTTTTAGGTTATTTAATGTCATTTAACTATCCCTAGCCGAATACACTCCACCCCTCTACAATACCAATAGGAATCTCTTATCGCTATAGCACTTTAATCTTGGTCTCTATCGTTGGGGCTTCTGTTCTTCTTCATATTACTCCCTATTTATGGTCTGTATGCACTGTGGTTACCCTCTTTGATTCTACCGAACTAGCGACCTTTAAGGCTGATATTCTTAGCCAGCCAGATAAATTAGCCGCGTTAGCCCGTGCCCCACTTGGCCTTGGCGAGACAGAAGAACAAAAAAGCTTTCTTCAAAAAGCGTTGGCTCAAACCGATATGCTACTTGGTATTGGCGAAGGCAGCAGCTTACATGCCTTACGCATTTGCCGAGATAGCATTATTACAGCCACCGGCAAACCTTGCTTAACCATTACCCCCAACGTTGCAAGAGATTTATTTTTATCTCCAGGGGTGTCTCAACATCAACACCCTGTGGTTTTTTTAGTGTCTCAATCTGGTAAAACCGGTAGTTTGCTGGCTTTTGTGGAGGAGTGGTATCAACAAGGCCTGCCAGGCACCTTAATATTAATAACCAATACCGTCCCATCCCCTTTGGCAAGCCACCCCGCTATTCATACTGTTATTCCTATCTTAGCCGATGAAGAGGCCTCTATCCCGGCCACCAAAACATTATCTTTAACCATTGGCCGCCTACTCCAGTGGCTAGATACCTATTTTCCTCTAACCTCCAGCACCACTCGATTGGAGACATTTACCCGCGGCATTCAGCAAGGGTTAGCCCATTGCCAACACCATGCCAACACCTTTACCGATGGGGCCTTACCCACCATTGCTCGGGTACCCTTACCTTCGCCTTGGGTATTACTCGCCCCTAGCCCTTGGATCCATGTATTGGAAGAGCTCCAACTAAAATGGATGGAAATTACCGGGATAAGCATCCATGCCTATAGTTATGAAGCCTTTATGCATGGCCCCAGAGCGTTATTAGCGCCGCAATTATCCTCAGCCACTCATCCCGCCTTATGGGTATGGCAATGCCCTGGGTTTCCCTTTCCTAAAGAGCTTATTCAGCAGTTACAGCCCCAATTAACGGGCGGTGTCTTTCAATACCAAGCCACGGGCGGTGGTTTTTCTATCCATCACGGATTTTCCACCTTATCTCACCCCTTACCCCATACCGAATCCAATCCATCCACCCTTGCCTTATCTGGTAGCCTGTTGGCCACCGGCCAATGGTTAGGCTTGGTTTGGTGCCAGGTTGGCCAATGTTCTCCCAACCACCCTTTACTAGCAAAAGCCGTTACCCACCCGCCCATAGCTTAAACTATTATTTTCTGTTAAAGCCCTGTTGACCTCATATTCCGCTTTATTGTGTCTCTTTTTTATCAATCACCCAAATATCCCAATATTAGGGCTTCTTAATCGGTTATTATCAACACTGCCCTTAATTAACATCGTTTAAGTACCCTTTATTATCAACAGCTTTCAACCATCCTTCACAACTATTGGCCATCTCTATCAACACCTCTTTTCATGCTATACCTGATATTACCCCCCTTATCAACACTATCAACAGCATGATGATTATGATGATTTTAAATTAAAATTCTCTTTTCTCAAATTTAATAAAAATCACTGTACACACTGCTTTTACAAATAGAGCTAAACTTCTATCCAATTTGTCATCTTCGTTTACCTATTTGTCGCGTAACCCTTAGTAACGCATTGCTCTGTTTTGATTGATCCTATTGATGCTTACCTCGTACAATACAATGGTAGTGCCCAATGTAGCTGTTGGGTATGGCCTCTGTTGATGACTTGGTAACAATCTCGTTGTTTCAGACGCGTTTTAGATGATGATGAATCCCACTCAGCCTGGAGAAATACCCTAATGATGGAATGGACCCTTCCTCGTGATGCCTTTTATGCCGCCGTTTTATCAGTACAGCGAGCAACTGCCACTCGGGTTATTCAACCTATTTTAGCGAACATATTGCTAGAAAGTGATGATGGACAGCATATTCGCCTAACGGGTACGGATATGGATTTCACCATTGTGACCACTATGACGGGTACTGTCAGTCAGCCAGGCAAAACCACGTTATCTGCTAAAAAAATTGCCGAAATTTTGGCTAAATTGCCGGCTGGCAATGATGTTACCTTGACGGTGTCTGAAGGGATGGCCCAAATTAAGTCGGGGGCCTCTGTGTTTGATTTACGGACCATGCCGGCAGAAGATTTCCCTGTACCGACCCAATTGGCAACCGATGGTAGCCAAGGTCAAGCTGTTACTGTGCAATTAGCCCCGTTAGTGCAGGCTATTGGCCAAACGGCTTTTGCTGCGGCCAATTTTGAAACCAACAACGTGTTGGGCGGTGTGTTTTTCAAAGTGTCTGAAGGGATGCTGGAAATGGCCGCCACGGATGGGTCGCGTTTAGCGCGGGCCATTGAAGCCTCGTCGGTTACTCAGGTAGCCCAAGAAACCACCGCTATTATTCCGGTGCGAGTATTGATGGATGTGATGAAATTGCTTGGTGGCGAAATGAAGGATGGTTCGGCCACGACGGAAGAACAAGTGACGATTGTGCTGGCAGAAGGCCAAATAGCTTTCCATACCCAGCGATACCAAATGACCTCTCGCTTGCTTGAAGGCCAGTACCCTCAGTATCAGCAGCTTATTCCGGCAGAAAATAAAATTACCATAATGGCGAAACGTCGCCAATTAATCGATTCGTTAGAGCGTACCGCAGTGATGGCGAACGAGCGTACCCATGTAGTGAAAATGATGTTTGATAAGCATAGCCAAGAATTAACCCTAGCTGCCAATACCCCAGAATTAGGCGATTCAAAAGATTCGCTACCGGTAGAATTTAATGGCGAAGAGCCCCTGCATATTGCCTTTAACTACAAATTTTTGCTGGATGCGTTAAAGGTTATTCCAACGGATGATATCCGTATGGAAACCAATGGTGCCTTGGCGCCAACCCTTTTCCGTGGCAAAGATAAAGATAATTACCTGTGTTTGGTAATGCCAGTACAGGTTAAGTAAGCAGGAGCAGGCATTGTGCCCTTTGTAAACGTTAAATTAACTCGCCCAGAGCCTACTTACGAGCAAAAAAAGGCCATTGCTGAAGGTATTACCCAATTATTGGCCGATGTGTTGGGCAAAGACCCAGCCCGTACCCATGTGGTGATTGAAGATATTGATACGGATAATTGGGCTGTTGGGGGCCAATTGGTTACGGATTATCGTCGCACTCAAGCCTCATCTTAAGGGGGTGCTATGTATTGCGAATGGTTGTCGGTGGCTCAATTTCGTAATCTAACGCCGCAACAATTACAATTGTCGCCTAATAAAAATTTGTTTTTGGGGCAAAACGGCCAAGGTAAAACCAATATATTAGAAGCGTTATGGTTGTTATCACGTGGGCGGTCTCATCGTACCCGGCAAGATAAAGAATTAATCCAATTTGGGCAGCACCACGTGGACGTGAGTGGCCGTTTTATGCCGGAAGGGGTAACCCAGTCTGCTGGTGATGTTTCTCATACCATCACGTATCACCAGCAGGTGCACCCTGATTCTATGCGAGCCCAAAGCCGTTGGCAGGCTAATGGGGTTACAGTGGCCTCAAAATCCCAACTGGTGGGCCGTATCCCTACGGTTGGTTTTTTTCATCCAGATTTAGCCTTATTGCGTGGGGCACCGTCTCATCGCCGGGATTGGTTAGATGCGGCTATGGTGCAGGCTCGTCCGTTGTTAGTTAAAACCTTGCAGCGCTACGAGACCGTTCGTAAGCAAAAAACCGAGTTGTTAAAAACCTGTCGCTTCCCATTGTCGGTCGCTCAAAAAGAACAATTAACCCTATGGAATGACAGTTTTATTGAAGCTGCGATAGAGGTAATGGTAGCAAGGGTAAGCTATTTACAACGGATTTCTTCTACCGCTAAAACCCAGTATGGGCTGCTGGCTAAAGAGAAAGAACGTTTAACCTTAGGCTTGCAGTGGTGCAAAACCCAAATCTTGTGGTGCGATGAAGGTAATATAAAAGATGACGCAACCTTGGTAAATCACCTAACCGCCGGGCTTACCGATGCCTTGCATACCCGTCAAAACGAAGAAGTGGCCCGCCAGCAATGTGTGGTTGGCCCCCACAGGGATACCTTGATGTTTGCCATAGATGACCAAGATGCCACTGCTTTTGCCAGCCAAGGCCAGCAGCGCAGTATAGTGTTGGCGTTAAAACTGGCGGAATTGCACTACCTGACGCATGTTCAGCAAACGGCCCCCATATTGGTATTGGATGACGTGTTGGCCGAATTAGACGCTCAGCGGCAAGCGTATTTATTAACCCAGCTCGATGCGCGGTCTCAGGTGTGGATGACCACGACCCATGTGGATACTCAAGGTCCGTTATCGGATTGGTTGTCGGAATTGCTGGCCTGCTTTGATGTTTTGGCAGGCACGGCGACGTTAAATACCCAGTTGGCACCTTCGGTTGACCACTTATCAACAGGGTTATCAACATCCCTGTCGATAGACAATCCCTTATTATCAACAGGGGGTAATATCAGATGAAGCAAGGCTTTTCCAAATATAATAAAGGTAAATCATCATCAAAAACGCCTCAACCTTCCCGAATATCAACCCAGGTGGGGCAACCAACTCAGCACCGGCATAGTGTGTCTTCAGTAACGTCAGTGTTTCCTGCAGTTGCCAAAGCGTTGGGGCTAGAAAAACAATCGGCGGTTATGGCAGTTAGCAGTTTATTAATAACAGCCTTGCCAGAGGCTTACCAAGCCCAGGTTACCCCATTAAGGCTGGAGGAGACGTCTAAATCACCTCACCCGGTATTCGTCATTGCCGTGCCGCATGGTGCTCTGGCCTCAGAATTACAATTGTCATCGTTGGCGTTGTGCGAGCATGTAAACCAGTATGCAAAGCAAACGGGCATTACCCTATCAGCTATTCGGGTAGAGGTGAAAAAAGCGTAGTAAGCCATGCGCCAAAAATCCCTCTGGGTAAGGCTGTTGTGCAATCCTGTGGCCTTGCCTTATAATAAACCCCCCGGTGGGCAATAATGGTTAGCAATTTTTACAATAAAGGGCTTGGGTAGATGCGTCGTAATATTTTGACTTATGGAGTGGGTGCGGTACTGGGGGCATCCTTAGTAATAGCGGCATTAATGCCGGCTAGTTGGGCCCACACCCCAGCCACTTTGTACGATGATGTATGGAAGCTGATTAATACCCGCTTTGTAGATGACAGTAAAAACGGGCAAGATTGGCGGATTTGGCGCCACCGGTATGATAATGATTTAGAAACTGATGCGGATGCTTATGTGGGTATCCAAACCATGTTAGCCAGTTTAAACGATCGGTATACCCGATTTTTAGACCCTAAAGATTTTAGCGAAGAAGGCCAATCCATTAAGGCCACTTTGTATGGCATTGGTGTGCAAATTGGTAATCGCGGCAATAAATTGCTGATTATTGCCCCTATAGAAGATACCCCTGCCGATAAAGCGGGCCTAAAAGCCGAAGATGAGATTATTAAAATTAACGATATTGAAGCCAAGGGCATGGATGTAAAAGAGGCGGCGGATTTGATTCGTGGCAAAAAAGGCACCATTGTTAAATTGTTGATTCGTCGGGGCGATGGTAGCGAAGAAGAAGTGGACAACCGCCAAGCCAATAGCGAAGAAAAATGGTACGACGTAACCCGTGATGAAATTAAGCTTAAAAGCATCGAAGAAAAGCCCCCTTTTGATACTAAAATCCCTAAAAAAATGGGCTATGTGCGCTTAACCACCTTTTTAAGTAGCAATGCGGCTACCGAACTGAAAGATGTGTTGGATGCCAACGCCAAAAAAGAAGGCTATATTTTAGACCTTCGTAGCAACCCGGGTGGCTTGCTCGCTAATGCCATTGTGATGGCCGACTTCTTCTTAGAAGGCGAATCTATTGTTAGTACGGTGGATAAAGATAGTTATAAAGAAATTCAATATGCCACCGAAGACGTGTTGAGCGATAAGCCCCTGATTGTGCTGATTGATAAGGGTAGCGCCAGCGCTAGCGAAATTTTAAGCGGCGCCCTGCGGGATAATAATCGGGCCATCCTTATTGGCCAAACCAGCTTTGGTAAGGGCCTAGTGCAAGAAATTAACCAGCTGCCCGGCGGCAGTGGCATTAACATTACCACCCAGCGTTATCTAACCCCTAACGATACTGATATTAATAAAACCGGTATTGTGCCAGATATTACGGTAGAGCTGAAAAAAGAAGACTTAGAAAAAAAGCGCGATATGCAGCTAGAAACCGCCATTGATGTGATGCAAGACTGGCTAGATGGCAAAAGCATGAAATACCTACAAAGCCGTAGCCTTGTTAGTAAGAAATAAGCAAAAAAATATTGAGTATTTTAAGAATTTTTACCAAAAAAGGTCGCTTAGAGCTTAATATTGAGCACTCATATAGTAATGGTAAAAAGCTTTATGAAATAGATAAAAATAGCGATATTGTAAGAGAGTTTGAAATAAATACTCCTGAACAATATGGAGTATTTAATATTTTTAGAAAAAGCCTATTTGGTTTAATGAGTCCCGAAATTAAGAATGAAGAAAAATTTAGAAAAGAATTCATATCTTATTGCCATTCTTACGTTTTTTTGAAGATATTAGAAGAAAAAGAAGGTATAAGCATATTAGACTTAATAAAAACCTACTACTTAATGATGAAGGGTGTTTTTGTTTCTAATGATGATATTTTAAAAAATGAATTAAATTATATTGTTACACTTATTGTATCCAGGGAATACGAAGACTTTGAAAAGTGCGTAAATGCAGTTATGTCTAATTTCTTAAACATGGAGTGGGAAAAATTTACTGATCCAATGATTTTAAAATTATATAAAAGTAAATTTGAAATAGAGAATGTATACCCAGATTTCTGGGATCGGCCAAAAATAATTAGAGATTTTTTGGCCACTGGAGCCTAGTTAGTACTAACTAGGCTCCAATAAGTTTCTTTTAAACTGCAACCGGTTGCATGTGGCTGGCAATGGCGTCACCAAAACCGCTACAGCTAACCAGTTTGGCGCCATCCATTTGGCGTTCTAAATCGTAGGTTACCGTCTTGGCGTCAATGGCTTTTTCTAGCCCGCGTACAATTAGGTCAGCCGCTTCCGTCCACCCCAGGTGGCGTAACATCATTTCCGCACTCAAAATCACGCTGCCGGGGTTCACTTTATCTTGGCCAGCATACTTAGGCGCAGTGCCGTGGGTGGCTTCAAACAAGGCCGCACCATCGCCAATGTTGGCACCGGGGGCAATGCCAAGGCCGCCTACTTGGGCCGCGCACGCGTCACTTAGGTAATCGCCATTTAGGTTCATGGTGGCTAGCACGCTGTACTCATCGGGGCGCAATAGCAATTGTTGGAACATGGCATCGGCAATACGGTCTTTAATCAAAACCTTGCCTGCTGGCATTTTGCCGTCAAATTTATCCCATAGCTCGTCTTCCGTCACAATCTGGTCGCGGAATTCACGCACAGCCAGTTCGTAGCCGTAATCTTTAAAGGCGCCTTCGGTAAACTTCATAATGTTGCCTTTATGCACCAAGGTCACGCTAGGCTGATTATTATCAATAGCGTACTGGATGGCACGACGCACCAAACGCTCGCTACCAAAACGACTAATAGGCTTAATGCCTAGGCCGCTTTTTTCGCGGATGGTTTTACCGTACTTATCTTTCATTAGCGCAATAATCTCATTCGCCTCTGCGCTGTCGGCTTCCCACTCAATACCGGCGTACACATCTTCAGTGTTCTCACGGAAAATCACGACATCTAGCTTACCGGGGTCTTTCATGGGGCTAGGCACGCCATCAAAGTAGCGTACGGGGCGCACGCAAGCGTATAAATCTAGCACTTTGCGTAGGGTCACGTTTAGGCTGCGGATACCGCCGCCAACGGGGGTGGTTAGGGGCCCTTTAATGGCTACTTTGTATTCTTTAATGGCATCTAGGCTTTCTTGGGGTAACCATTCGCCAGTTTTATCAAAGGCTTTTTCGCCGGCCAAAATTTCTTTCCACTCAATTTGGCGTTTGCCACCGTAAGCGGCTTTAACGGCGCTATCAACAACATTTTGGGCCGCAGGCCAAATATCTACACCAATGCCATCACCTTCAATAAAAGGGATAATCGGCATATCGGGCACGTTTAGGGATTTATCATCATTAAGGGTAATTTTTTCAGCTGGCATGGGGGTAAGGCTCCTATAGCGTTAGTTAAGAAAACCCCCATAGTGTAGCACGCAGAAAACCCGGATAATAGCACGGGTTGGGATATTACCCGGCTTTAGCACTCGCTAAATAGGGTGGATTTGGCTACAATAGGGGCAGAATTTTGTGTCTGAAACAGTTATTAACGGAAGGACGGGCCATTATGGCAACGCGTACAATAGAAGCGGATATGACGGATCGAATCAGTGGGATTTATGGCCAGTTGCCAGAAAAACTGGCGGCCATTAAAAAAATATTAGGCCGTGATGCCTTAACCGCGGCAGAAAAAACCCTGTACGCCCACCTTCGCCCGGATGCGTTGCCAGAAAGCATTGAGCGTGGCAAAACCATGCTGACCCTTCAGCCCGACCGGGTAGCCATGCAAGATGCCACGGCTCAAATGGCTATTTTGCAGTTTATGCAAGCTTCTCGCCCATCGGTGGCGGTGCCTTCTACCGTGCATTGCGATCACCTTATCCGCGCCCAAGATGGGGCGGATAAAGATAATAGCCGTGCTAAAAGCGATAACGAAGAAGTGTATGCCTTTCTTAAGTCTGCGGCCCAAAAATATGGCATGGGCTTTTGGGGCCCCGGTAGTGGCATTATTCACCAAGTGGTGTTAGAAAAATATGCCTTCCCCGGCGGTATGATGATTGGTACCGATAGCCATACCCCCAATGCGGGTGGTAGCGGCATGATTGCCATTGGTGTGGGTGGTGCGGATGCCGCTGATGTGATGGCTGGGCTACCGTGGGTAGTGCGTGCGCCAAAATTGATTGGTGTAAAACTAACCGGCAAGCTTAATGGATGGACATCGCCTAAAGACGTGATTTTATACTTGTGTGGCCTGCTAACCACCAAGGGCGGCACCAATAAAATTGTGGAATATTTTGGCGAAGGTGCTGATAGCATTAGTGCCACCGGCAAAGGCACCATTTGCAATATGGGCGCAGAACTAGGCGCCACCACTAGTGTGTTTGCTTACGATAAAAAAATTAGCGATTACTTGCGCGCTACCGACCGTGAAGCCATTGCTGATGCCGCGGATAAAGTGGCCGAGCATTTGGCCCCCGATGCTGACGTGATTGCGAACCCAAGTAAATACTATGATGAAGTGGTAGAAATTAACCTAAGCGAATTAGAGCCCTATGTGGTTGGCCCCCATTCGCCAGACCGTGCCCGTAAAATTAGCGACTTTGCTAAAGAAATTGGCGAACAGAACTTTCCTGAACGCCTAAGTGCAGCCCTGATTGGTAGCTGTACCAATAGTAGTTATGAAGATTTGGAACGGGCGGCCAGTTTGGCTCGCCAAGCCCAAACCCGTGGCATGAAAGCCAAAAGCTATTTGCTGATTACCCCTGGTAGCGAGCAAGTGCGTCAAACGGTTGAGCGTGATGGCCAGTTAGCCGTGTTTGAAAGCATTGGTGCCACCGTATTAAGTAACGCCTGTGGGCCCTGTATTGGTAACTGGGACCGCAAAGATATTAAAATGGGCGAAACGAACGCCATTGTAAGTAGCTTTAACCGTAACTTCCCAAAGCGGAACGACGGTAACCCAGAAACCCTAAGCTTTATTACTAGCCCAGATTTAGTAATGGCAATGGCACTAGCGGGTAAAACCACCTTTAACCCACTAACCGATGACATTGATGGGTTAAAACTAGAGCCCCCAACCGCTCCCGAATTACCTGCCGATGGCTTTGCCATTAGCGAGGCTGGTTATGTGGCACCCTTATCCGAATCAGAGCGTAAAAGCCTGACTGTGGATGTATCGCCTGCTAGTAAGCGCTTAGAAATTCTTACGCCATTTACCAAGTGGGATGGTAATGATATTTCTGACTTGCCAGTATTGGTTAAAACACATGGCCAAACCACGACCGATCACATTTCGCCGGCGGGGAAAGATTGGTTGCCGTTGCGTGGCCACTTAAGCGGCATTAGCCACAACATGCTGTTAGGCGCGGTAGATGCTGTTACTGGTAAGGTAGCCCCAGCAGTAGATATGCCTGTGTGTGGTGTACCTCGTGGCGCTAGCCCGTGGGCACTAAAAGCGCTGGAATGGAAACAATCCGCGCCAAACCGAGGCTTTATGATTGTAGGTGATGAAAACTATGGCGAAGGCAGTAGCCGAGAGCACGCTGCCATGAGCCCACGTTTACTAGGCTGTAAGGCGGTTATTGCGCGTAGTTTTGCCCGTATCCACGAAACCAACTTAAAAAAACAAGGCGTGTTGCCCTTCCATTTTAAAGACCCAGCCGACTACGCCAAAATTTATCGGGATGATACGGTGGCCATTAGTGGCATAACAACCATTGCCCCAGGTAGCGAGCATACCGTTACTGCAACGCGTGCTGATGGTAGTGGGTGCGATACCTTTACTGTTACCCACACCCTAAGCCAAGAGCAAATTGGCTGGTTTAAAGCCGGTAGCGCCATGAATAGTTTAAATAACTAGCCTTAATATAGGCCTCTAAACCATAAACCCCTCTTGCTGTAATTAGCAAGAGGGGTTTAGGTTAGAGATGAAAAAACTTAAGAGGTTTCGATGTACTCTTTGAGGCGTTTACTGCGGTTAGGGTGGCGCAGTTTGCGGAGTGCCTTGGCTTCAATCTGGCGGATCCGCTCGCGGGTAACGCCAAATAACTGGCCCACTTCTTCAAGGGTGCGTTGGCGGCCGTCATCTAAGCCAAACCGTAGACGCAATACATCGCGCTCGCGGGGGCTAATGCTGCCGAGTACTTCCGTTAAATCTTCACGGAGAAGTTCTTGAGCAACAGCGTTGGCGGGGGCTTCGGCTTCGCGGTCTTCAATAAAGTCACCCAGGCGGCTGTCTTCTTCTTTACCAATGGGGGTTTCTAAACTAAGAGGCTCTTGGGCCACTTTAATAATATCGCGCAGCTTGGGCACGCTAATTTGCATGGCCTCGGCCAGCTCTTCTTCGCTGGGCTTACGACTGAGATCTTGGGCCAGTTTGCGCGTTACTTTTTTAAGCTTGTTAATGGTTTCCACCATGTGGACAGGGATACGAATGGTCCGGGCCTGATCTGCAATGGCGCGGGTAATGGCTTGGCGAATCCACCAGGTGGCATAGGTAGAAAATTTGTAACCACGCTCGTGGTCAAATTTTTCTGCGGCACGGATGAGGCCTAGGTTACCCTCTTGAATGAGGTCTAGAAATAACATGCCTCGGCCAACATACTTCTTGGCAATACTAACTACTAAGCGTAGGTTGGCTTGGACTAATTTGCGCTTGGCATCCATCCCTTTGTTGCCGCCTTTGGCAATTTTACGGGCCAGTTCAATTTCTTCTTGGGCGGTAAGCAGGTTTACACGGCCAATTTCGCGCAGGTACATGCGTACGGGGTCGTCCACGCTGGGGTTGCCCGCTTCGGCGTAATCAGGGCCATCCTTTTCCTTATCATCCTCGCGGATGGTAATGGGGTTGGTGCTAGCTGTCTGGGCGCGGCTGCGTTCTTGCTGGGCGGCGGTAAACAGTTGGCCAATGTCATCGCTGCCATCGGTTAGCATGTCATCGATAGCTTGATTGGAAGCCTTGGCTTCCTGTTTGCGAATCATTTTTAAAATGGAATCTTCGTTGGTGGAAGAGCGGCGTTTTTTCATAACGGCGAAAGAGACCTTGCGTAGAGACTAAAACGGGGAGGGAAAATAGATAATGAGTAGAATAATTTAGGTGGGAGATAACCCCTGTGGTATAGGAAAGGACGAGGAAGAATTAAAATTGCCTGTGGATTCTAAATTAGTTGGAGGTGTGTGCTGAAGCGCATCTCTAAAGCGGGTTTGAAGATGAGCTAACGAAAGTGGTTCAGCGGGGTCTACCATGGGTGTAAGGGCGTCAGCGGGGGCAATTTGTTCCGGCGTGGCTGTGTTGTGAGCCTCGTTTTCCAGGGTTTGGGTCTGTTGAATCAACGGTAAAAGCTTTCGGGCGCGGTGCGCTTTAGTAAGGCGAATTTCGAGTCGTTGGATGTGTTGGGCTAGTTTTTTAAAAAACTGGGGCCGATCTGTCATTAAAGGGGTCCATTCCTCGGCGTGTTGGCTAGCGTTAAACAAGCATTGGGTCCAAAAATGTTGCTGGTGGGCGGTGGAAGGATCGTCGGCTTCGGGGCCGTGGGCTAGTTGGGCATCTAAAGATTGCTGTAGGGCACGGGTGCAGGCCTCTAGTGTGGTGTGGCCATCGGCTACAACGTGCATAATCTGCTGCTGGCACCATAGGGCCATATCACCCACCATGGTTATTTCTGCCAATCGGGGTAGCATCAAATTATAACTGTCTGTATTCATAAAAAGCAAGGCAAACCAATGAAGCTCTAGTTCTTCTACGGGGGACAAGGTTTTAGGCGTTGCTGCAACAGTGCGGGTGATAGGTGTGGGCCGGGTGGTATACGGGCCTGTGGGGCGTTGTGTAGCAGAAAATTGGGGGCGATGGGTTTTACAGGCGGCCATCATATCTTCTGCCACAATGCCTAGGCGATGAGCGGCCAAGCTGGCATAGTGCCTAAAGCGAACGGGATTGGTTACGGCGCCGAGTATGGGGGCCAATTGCTGGGTGGCATTGGCCTTGCCAAGCTGGGTGGTTAAATCGTGCTCTTTTAATAAGCTGTGGATTCTAAACGCAAGGGCGTCCTGTTTTTCGCCGCTTTGGCGGGCAAACAAAGCTTGTAGAGCGTCGTTGCCGTGGGTTTGGCGGTAATCGGCAGGGTCTTTCCCATCCGGAATAACCACGACATATGGGCTTAACTCATCCTGAAAAGGCTTTAATAATTCTAGTGATTGATGGGTGGCCCGCTGGCCCGCGTCATCGGCATCTAGGCATAGCACCACTTCTTTAGCCCCGTGGCGAACAAGCAGGCGGATATGTTGCTCGGTTAGCGCCGTACCACACACCCCAACCGCTTGGGGTACGCCGGCTTGGTGGGCGGCAATCACGTCAAAATAACCTTCCATAATAACCACTTGCCCGTGCTGACGAATAGCTGGGGCGGCTAGGTTTAACCCGTAGAGTAAGCGGCTTTTATGGTACACCGGCGTTTCAGGCGAGTTTAAATATTTAGGCCCAAATTCATCAAAGGCCCGCCCACCAAAAGCCACGCAACGGCCTTGCTCATCATCAATGGGGATAATCAGCCGGTCGCGGAAGCGGTCGTATACTCGGGCTGGTTTGCCCTCTTCGGCGGGGCGTTCGGTGGCTAGGCCGGCGTGTACCACGGCAGCAGGGTTAGGGGCATTTTGCTGATGCTGCTGTAATAAGTGTTGTAGCAGATTTTCCCAGCCTGGAGGGGCATAGCCAAGTTTAAAGCGGGCGGCAATATCAGCATCCACGCCTCGGTTAGTTAGGTAAGTGCGGATAGTCTCGCCGGCGGGGCTAGCCAATTGCTTGCCAAACCATTGGCTAGCAACCGTGTTTAGCGCCAAAATAGTGGCTTTTTCTTGTTTTTCTTGGGCCACTTGCTGGGGGGCTTTGCCGCTGCGGGTAATAACAATGCCCATATCGTCGGCTAGGTCGTAAATAACCTCGCCAAAGGTTTTGTTGTGCTGCTTCATAATAAAGTTAAAGGCGTCGCCACCTTCGCCACAGCTAAAGCATTTGTAGAGATTTTTCTCTCGATTGACGCTAAAACTAGGGTTTTTATCGTTATGAAAAGGGCACAAGCCGGTGTAGTTGCGGCCACTGCGCTTTAAGGGCACCACTCGGCCCACAATATCCACAATATCCACTTGTTGACGAATACGATCAATGGCATCAGCAAAAGGAATACCCGCATTAGCGGTGGCTAAGGCTGGTGGAGGGGTATTGGTGGGTGTGGCGGTGTCTAACGCAGAATCCATACCCCTATTAAACACCGAACGAGGCGGTTAGTGAGCCTATTCTGAAGGCTTTGTGACAAATGCTTAGGAGTATTGTTTTACAGGGCAGATTGAGCCAAAAAGCGGCGGGTAATTTCCCACGGGCGAGTAATAGCACTGCCAATAACCACGGCGTGGGCGCCTAGCCTAAAAGCCTTGGTGACGTCTGCTGGGGCCCAAATGCGGCCCTCTAAAATAACCGGTGCGGTGCAATGTTGGGTTAACTGGTACAGTAAGCCCCAATCTGGCCCAAGGGGTGTATTAGCTGTATCTAGGGTTTTGCTCACGGTTTCCATGGTGTAGCCCGCCAGCGTTGTGGCCACGGCATGGGCCCCGGCTTGGGTGGCGGCTAGGGCGTTTTCTAGGCTATCCACATCCGCCATAACGGCGGTATTGGGGTGGCTGGCCTTAAATTGAGTTAAAGTGTCAGCTAACGTTAATCCGTCAGGGCGGGGGCGATTAGTGGCCAGTGGTGTACCATCAGTGGCTACGATGCTGGCGCCAGCATCAGCAATAGCTTGCATATCGGCTAGTGTGGGGGTGATGTAAGCAATTTCTCGCCAGTTTTCTGGCAGTGGGTCGGGCTTAGTAATACCGATAATGGGACAATCGGGCCATTGGTTACGGGCGCTGGCAATATCATCTACCCCGGCCAAGCGTAATCCTTGTGCGCCACCGGCCATCACGCTGTTCATCATGGCTTGTTTGCAGGCAGGCTCAGCAAAAGGCTCGCCGGTTTGGGCCTGTACTGACACTACCACAGCGCCATACGGTAAAGAAAAATCGGTAACCACAGTAATATTAACCTGTTGATGAATACGGAAAGTGGCCACATTATGGTACAAACAGGGTATGGGAAAATCTACATTACCAACAGAAGCGACGACTAGCTCGTTGCCCTTGTCTGTTTCGCCCCCTATGGCGCTAGCAGATACGGCCAGTATTCGAGATGCTGTACAAGCCCGCGAGGCCCAGCTACATTCGCCGTGGGCCGCTAATAGTGCTACCCAAGGCCAGCGATCTACACCAGAACTGTTGTGTAGTATCCGCACCCCGTTTCAACGAGACCGTGACCGAATTTTGCACAGTAAGGCGTTTCGTAGGCTTAGCCATAAAACACAGGTGTTTATCTCGCCTAAAGGCGATCATTACCGCACCCGCCTAACCCACAGCTTAGAAGTATCCCAAATTTCTCGCACCATAGCCCGTGCCTTAGGCTTAAACGAAGATTTAACCGAAGCCATTGCTTTAGGCCACGATTTAGGCCATCCGCCTTTTGGCCATAGCGGCGAAGCGGCCCTATCGGCGGCCCATAAAGCAAGCGGGTATACCGAAGGTTTCCACCACGAGCGGCAAAGTGTGCGCATTGTTACCGAATTAGAGCCCCTAAACCTAACCGTAGCCACGCTAGAAGGGATGGGCGCCCAACTAAACACCACCCAACCTAAAACGCTAGAAGCCCAATTGGTAAAGGTGGCGGACCGGATGACGTACCTTCACCACGATGTGGAAGACGCGGTGCGGGCCGGCATGATGGTAGAAAATGATATACCCACGGATATTATTAGCGTGCTAGGCGATACTCGTAAACAACGGCTAGATACGCTAGTGGTAGATGTAATTACCCAAACCGAGCAATCGTTGCGGGCGGGTACCCCGGCTATTTGCCAAACCCCAACCCATCAAACCGCCATGAACCGGCTACGCAAGTGGATGTTTGATAGTATTTACTTATCTGCGCCCCAACAGGCCCAACAGCACAAAGTGCAGCGGGTTATTACCAGCCTGTACACCCATTATTGTGCTAATCCTAGCGCCATGCCCCCCCACTTTACCCCTCAAAGCGATCATCCGGCCCAAACCGTTGTGGATTTTATTGCCGGAATGACGGACCGCTTTGCCATTGAAACTTATCAGACGGAACTCCTCCCGCTGCCGTATATTTCCAAGCGGGATATGATGTTGTAGATTGTTTTTAAATGGCTACGCTAAAATAGTATTTTACTAGCAGCTGAAGCCGGTGCGGGGTGTAGAATGCGAAGCATGAACACCCCAGCAGACCAATCAGCGGGTGAGCATTGCCCGTACTATTAATAAATTGGCAAGCGCAGCCGCTGTTGGGAAGGCGCACAGTAAGCGTATTTATAGTAAGTCAATCTTTTGGGAGGGTTTGGGAACATCATTGTTCCCAATGGGGGTGATGGGGGCTAGCCCCCGTCAAAACAAAGGATGGCTTTGCTAGAAAGATATAAATCCATATCTAAACTCCACCATCTAATGGACGGCGGGTGACGCGCAAATTGCTACACTAAAGAGTGAGAGAGTGTACGAATGCCCGGCAATCCATTATGGGTTTTTCCGGGGTGGATGTGGTTTTACTTTAATGGCATCACCTGAATCAGCCAACCCAAAGCAAGAAATGCCCGCGCTAAGCTGGAAAATGCTGCTGCAACATAACGATATCCTCCTTGCTGTAGGCATGGTGTTAATTGTGGCCATGATGTTAATCCCCCTGCCTAGCCTTATTTTGGATGTGCTACTGACGATTAATATAGCCTTAGCTGTAACGGTAATGTTGGTAACCCTGTATACGCGGGAACCGCTTCAATATTCCACCTTTCCTACTATTTTGCTAGTGGCTACACTGTTTAGGCTGGGGTTAAATGTTAGTTCTACCCGGTTAATTCTGGCAACGGGTAACGCGGGCTCGGTTATCGAATCCTTTGGTAACTTCGTTATTGGCGGCAACTATGTGGTAGGTCTGCTAATTTTTATCATCTTGGTTATTATTAACTTTATTGTAATTACCAATGGTGCGGGGCGAGTATCCGAAGTAGCCGCCCGGTTTACCTTGGATGCGATGCCGGGTAAACAGCTAAGTATTGATGCGGATTTAAATGCAGGCTTAATTAACGAAGAACAAGCTAAAACCCGCCGTAGCCAAATTCAACGAGAAGCCGATTTTTACGGAACCATGGATGGTGCCAGTAAATTTGTAAAAGGCGATGCGATTGCCGGCATTATCGTTACGGTAATTAATATTATTGGCGGCTTAATTATTGGGGCCGCCCAAATGGGCATGAGCATCCCAGAAGCGGCGGGTACCTTTACCATGTTAACCGTGGGTGATGGATTAGTATCTCAGTTGCCAGCGCTGTTAATTTCGTCTGCTACCGGTATTTTGGTTACCCGTGTTTCGGCAGAAGATGACACCACTTTGGGGGATGATATTGGTGGCCAAATGTTTACCAACAGTAAGGTGTTAGGCATTGTAGGCGGCCTAATGGCGGGCTTAGGTTTTATCCCTGGTATGCCGATGCTGCCATTCTTATCTATTGGTGCTATTGCGGGTGGTAGCGCCTTTTTAGTGCATAAGCAAAACAAAGAAAACGCCGCTGTAGAGCAAGCCCAGCAGGTAGAACAACAAGCCGAAGAAGAGGCCCAACAGCCCCGCGATACGGTAATGGACTTATTACAGGTAGAGCCCCTAGAATTAGAAATGGGCTACCGCTTGGTGCCGTTAATAGAAGCCGAACAAGGCGGCGATTTACTCGAACGTATTGGGCAAATTCGCAAGCAAATGGCCACCGAATTAGGCTTTGTTTTACCCAGCATGCGGGTACGAGATAACCTGCAATTGGCCCCCACCCACTACCAGATTAACCTGCGGGGCACGGTTATTGCTAAAGGCGATGTTCACCCAGAAATGTGGTTGGCAATGGTAGGCGACCCTGATTTAGCCGAACCGATTCCAGGGGCGATAGCCACGAAAGAGCCCGCCTTTGGCTTGGAAGCCTTTTGGATTCATGCGGAACATAAAGAAGACGCCGAAACCAATGGCTATACGGTGGTGAGTGCGTCTGCCGTTATGTCTACCCATATTACGGAAGTGATGAAGCGTTATAGCGCCGAAGTGTTGAGCTATGCCGACGTGCAGGGCTTGTTAGACCACGTTAAAGAAACCCACGAGCCGCTAGTAACAGGCCTTATCCCCGATGATTTATCTATGTCTGAAGTGCACCGCATTTTACAAAACCTGCTTAAAGAGCAAGTTAGCATTCGGGATTTACCCACCATCTTAGAAAGCCTTAGCTATCATGTGCGGGTACGGAAAGACCTGTCTTACCTTACAGAACAATGCCGGGTAGGGTTATCCAGGGCCATTTGCCGCCAGCATACGGATGCGGAAAATGGGTATTTGCCCGTGATTACCTTGGCCCCCGATATTGAAGAACGCATGGCCCAAGGCCTAATGGAAGATGGCAGCTTGGTGTTAAGCCCCACTTTAACCCAGCAGTTAATCAAATCCATTAGCCAGCAAGTGCAGCAAATCATGTCTAGCAAGGGCAACCAGCCAGCGGTGCTGTGTAGCGCCCAATTGCGCTTAGGCTTGCGGCGCCTGTTAGAGCGCGCCTTGCCCCAAATAGCCGTACTTTCTTATAACGAAATTGCCAGCGGTGTTAAGGTGCAAACCTTGGCTAATGTGCGGGCGGATGCCCCTGCCAGCCCAGCGCAAAAACAAGCCAAAGCCCCTGTGGCGGGTGGCTTTATGTAGTGGCACCGTTCGTGTACGCAGTAATGTTTTAACCTTAGGTAACCCTTTGCTATGGCCAATAAATCGGATAATAAAAAGCTGTCTACCCAGTTTTGCTTAACCTGCGCTACAGGTGCCATGGTAATGGTGGGCTTAACCACCTATATTGCCAGTATCTCCTTAGATGTAGGCAGTATTGCCAGCCCAGCCATGACAGGGGGCCTGTATGACCAACTTAGCAATACCAGTATTTATAAACCCTTAAAAATACTAATGCTAGGTGTGCCCGGGGCCATTTTAGGCGGGGTATTGGGGTATGTAGTAGGGGATATGTTGGATAACCCGCGAGGCCGCCTGCCAGATTGGTACATGAAGCGCCGTGAAGAACGCCGCGTGAAGAAGGCGGAAGCCAATAAGCCAAAAGAGCCTATTGTTACAGGTGAAGAGATCTTTCTGGATGAATTTGACGACGAGCTGGGCGATGCCTTGGAAAACAGCGCCGAATTGGATATGGCCTTGTTTTAAGCACAGCCAGCAGCCATGGTGTATAATGGCAGCAGGTTAATAGCTAGCCTGGTTTTAGTGGCTTTTAGTATTGTTTAATGGAGTTGTAATACGCTTAATGGTAGCCAGTGATTCGCCCTCGGAGGGTGACCCGTCTCATCCATCGTCATCATCAGAGCCTCCTCCTACGGAGCCATCCAATGTGGTGGCTTTTCAACAACGTAACGATGCGGTAGATGGCGTTAACGTTTCTGATGATCTGTCGGCAGCGGCTGTAGCCAATGCAAACACGCCTACCGAATCAGCCGAAACCAGCGCATTTAAACATATTTTAATTGCGGGCGTTATGGCGCTGGTGATTAATTTAATTATTGCAGCTCTAAAGCTGGGTGTGCACAAGTTTTATGCCCCAAGTTCTGCCCTGTTTAGTGAAGGGCTCCACTCCTTGGGTGATGCCTTAAACAGTGTTATTTTGCTAATGGGCATTTTTAGGGGTAACCGGCAACCGGATCGTCGTCATCCTTTTGGGTATGGGCTAGAGGCGAACCTGTTTGCACTCCTCGCAAGCTTTTTACTCTTTTTTAGTGCCGGGTGGGCCATGTGGGAGGCGGTTCAGCACCTGTTGCATCCTCATCCTATTGAAAATATTGATATGGCGCTGTATGTGTTGGCCATTAGCATGATTTTTGAGCTGTACGCGATTTGGACGGCGGCTCGGGCCATTTTATCAGAACTCGGCATCGAAAGTGGCGTGTGGGCTACTATTCCAAACGGCTTTCGGTATTACAATAAGGCCAAAGCCCCCACCACCCGCTATGTGTTTGTTGAAGATACCCTCGCCTTTATTGGGGCTTTTATTGCCACGATTGCTTTGCTGTGTAGCCATTGGCTAGTGGTGTGGGGCGCAATAAACGCTAACGATGCCTATATACCTGATGCGGTGGGCTCGTTATTGGTTGGTGTGCTGCTGTTTGTGTTGGCAAGCAAGCTGTTTGCCCATAATAAAAGTATTTTAATGGGGTCATCGGCCCCGGCCAAAATGGAAAAGGCCATTCGTACGGCAGTGTTAAATTTGTATGGGGTGTCTCATATTCACCACTTGTCTACCTTGGATCAAGGCCATTCGGGCTTAATTATCCATATGACGGTGGAAGTAGAGCCGGATTTACCGGTAAAGGATATGGATGACCTAACCGAGCGTATTAAACAGCAGTTGGCCAAAAAATTTGAAGCCGTTCGAACCGAGCAGGTATTTATTGAAGTACAGGCGGATGAAAGCGAAGAAAAGTGGGATGCCCGTTTTGAGCATTTGTTAGAAGATGGCCTGAAGCGAGAGATTTTTCGTCCGCGCCATGCGGCCTTGTTGCGCCATGCCCATGAATTTAGCGAACTTTCCTTGCGAGATGTGATGATTCCGCGGACAGATGTGGATTACGTCAACATTAATACGCCCCTGCTAGAAGTGGCCGAATTAATGACGAAGGAAGGCCACACCCGCTGGCCTGTTTTCCGAGAGAATGTGGATGACCTAATGGGCATTGTCCATGCCCGGGATGTGTTTCAGCACGTGTTTTATAAGCAAGGCCACGTGCAGCTTAGCGAAATTTTGCGAGAAATCCACAGCTACCCAGAAACCAAACCCGTTAGCGATTTACTCGATGATTTTAAGCGAGAAAAACTCCAAATTGCAGCCGTGGCCGATGAATACGGCGGCTTTGCCGGTATTGTGACCATTGAAGACTTAATGGAAGAAATTATTGGCGATATTTGGGATGAAAATGAAGAGGTAGAAACCTGGCTAGAGGCCTTATCCGAGCACCAGTACCGGGTAAACGGGCGCTATAACCTGGAAGACTTAAACGACGAGCTGTACTTAAACATCCCTAACGATGATTTTGTCACCATTGGCGGCTTTTTGTTTGGCCAACTAGGCCGAGAGCCAGACGCCGGTGATACGGTTATTTTTGAAGATATTACCTTTGCCATTGAAACCGTGGATGGGCCCCGTATCGAAACTATTTTAATGGTGCTGGGCCAGCCTGTGCATAGCGAGGATGACCCGATAGAGTCATCAACGGCAGATGATGCGGATGCCCCTTCCGAATAAGGCTTTTTAAAAGGTGTTGCGCGGCGTTTGGCGTATAATGCCTAGCGTGTTCCTTTTTAATGAATAAGCGATTTTTAAATTATGACGACGACAACACCCCCTGTTATTGCTGTGTTAGGTGCCACCGGGCTGGTGGGCCGCGCTATTATAGAATTTTTGGCTGCCCGCAAGGTGCCTGTTAAGCGGTTGGTGCCTTTGGCCAGCAAGCGTTCGGTGGGCCAAACCATCCCCTTTAACGAGGAGGCGTTGGCGGTGGTGGAAGCCACGCCAGAGGCCTTTGATGGGGTGGATTTAGTGCTGGCTTCTGCCGGTGGGGCAATTAGTGAGCAACTGGTGCCAGAAGCGGTTAAGCGCGGCGCGGTGGTGATTGATAACAGTAGTTTTTACCGGATGTACGATAGTGTCCCTTTAGTTGTTGCTGGCGTGAATGACAAAGCCCTAGACGAGCACGCCGGCATTATTGCTAACCCAAATTGTTCTACCGCCCAGCTGATGCCAGTATTGGGTACTTTGGCCAAGGCCCAGGGGATTAAACGGGTTATGGTAAGCACATACCAAAGTGTGAGTGGCTCTGGCAAAGAGGGGTTAGATGGCCTACGCCAAAGCACGGCAGATTTTTTAAAAGATGACGAGGGGAAGGGCGACACAGTCGCGCCTTTTCAGCGGCCAATAGCGGGTAATTTAATCCCCCATATTGATGTGTTTTGCGATGACGATGAGGTGAAGGATTACACCAAAGAAGAGGTTAAACTTATCCGAGAAACACGCAAAATTTTAGGGCTGCCCCACTTAAAAATAGCGGCCACCGCCGTGCGGGTACCGGTAATGGTGGGTCATAGCGAAAGCGTTACCATTGATTTGGAACGCCCTTGCACCCCGGCCAAGGTGGCTAAACTATTAAAAGATACCCCTGATGTGGTGGTGGCCGAGCGCCGCGAGGATTACCATACCCCCCGCGAAATTGCGGGCACCGATCCGGTGTATGTCAGCCGTATTCGGCGCGATACCAGCAATCCGGCCCACGGCATCCAATTGTGGGTGGTGGCGGATAATTTGCGCATTGGGGCGGCCTTAAACGCGGTGCGTTTAGCAGAGCTGGTAATTGCTAAAAACCTGTGCACCGTGCCAGAACACCATGTGTTTAACCCTAAACCAGCCCCTGAACCGGTTGTAGAAGAAGACACCTCTACGGAAACAGAGGTTGAGCCTGCGGCTGACGAACCTGCTAAGCGGGTGCTTAGCTTAAATGCGGATGAAGCAGAAGGCTTGGCGAAGCCGCCGAACCTGGATGACGAGGATGAGGAGACAGAAGGCAGCACCACCGATGCCCCAACGCCTGTTGAGGAAAAGGCGAATGTTTAGCCTGACGAATCATCCGCTGCACCAGGCGCGGCTTATCCCGGCAATGGTAACGCCTTTTACGGATAAGAATGAGGTGGATATAACGGCGTTACAGGCGTTGGCCGAGTACTTGGTAAAAGAGCAAGCTTGTGATGCCTTGCTGGTAAATGGCACCACTGGCGAAAGCCCCACCACGACCTTGGCAGAAAAGCAGGCCATGGTAGACGCCGTAAAACAAACCGTAGGCTTAGAAGTGATGGTAATGACCGGGGCTGGCGGTAATAACACAGCCCAAACAATTACCGATAGCCAAGCCTTGGTAACGGCAGGCGCGGATGCCTTGTTGATTGTGGTGCCGTATTACAACAAACCTAGCCAACGGGGCATGGTGGCCCATTTTACGGCGGTGGCAGAAGCCAACCCCACCACGCCGATAGTTATTTATAATATCCCGGGGCGCACTGGTAGTACTATGGTGCCAGAAACCATGGCACAATTGCACCAAGCCTGCCCTAATATTGTGGGGGTAAAGCAAAGCCTTAACTGTATGGAAACCGCCACTAAAATCCGTACCTTATTACCAGAGAGCTTTACCTTGTGGAGTGGCGATGACCCCATTACTCTGCCCATGATGACCTGTGGGGCCACGGGGGTAGTCAGCGTGCTAGCCCATGTGGCTGGACAGTCTATCCAGGCCATGATGCAGGCCTATAAGGCGGGTAACGTGGCCAGGGCACAGGCCCTACACCAACAATTGTTGCCCTTGGCTCAAGGCATTTTTGCCTTGCCAAACCCCACTATTATTAAAGCGTTAGTGGCTTGTTATGCCCCGGATATAGTTCCTATCGCTACCTACCGCTTACCCATGGTGGCGGCCACGGAAGAAGAGCAGGCTCGCTTAATTGCCCCGTTGCAGGCTCAATTAGCGGCTGTGGATAGCGAGATGGCAGCATCTTGTTCGTAGGGGTGATTGTGGTGCAAGGCGGTTTCGGCGCGGGTTAGCTCTCGGCCTAAATAAGCGGCATGGTCTAAGCGAAACACCAAATTGCGTTCAATTAACCCCATGTAAATGGCCTTGGCGCTGGTGGCCGCCAAGGTGGTGGTGTGCTGGCCTTGGGGGGTATAGTGGTGGCATAGCAGTGGGTTGTCGCTGTCTGGGTCCAGTTCAATCACCACATAGCCAGCTGGGTCGCTGGTAATGCTGCCATCGGCGGTAACAATGGTGGGCTCAACCGCGTCTTGTTTTAGGGTGCCGGTAAAGGCGGTGGGGGCCTTTGGCTGGGGTAATGCGGCCTGTTCGTTGGCCCAGGTGGTAATGGTCTCTAGGTGTTGTTCGCCAATGCAGTCTACCAAGGTAACTTGGTTGCGAAAATGCTCAATAGCCTCTCGGGTTAGGTTTTTTAGCAGGGGGCGTTTGCCGGGGGCATGGTTAATACGATGTTCATCGCCAGGGCCTAGGCCGTGTTGCTGCAAAGCCAGTAAGGAGGCCCCTGGCAGCCAGCCCACCGCCTGTTTAGCGTCTTTTCCGCACAACAAAATAGTGTTTAGCTGAGGCTGAGAGAGGGTAAATTCGATAATCTGCTCAATACCCAAATTTTCTGTGGTGAGGGGCAGCACGATTAGCTCTGCAAACCCCTCCATGGCTTGTAAATGTGGGGCCAAGGTGGCCTGTAAATCGGCATCGCCTAGGGTGCAAATGGCAAAGGTGTGGGGGTAAATATAGGTCACGTTAGCAATCACCGTTATAACTTGTATTTTCGTCGTTAAATCAGTACTCCTTCAATCACGTATTGTTCTATACGCTCTTTCAGTCCGTTCTGATTTGCCTTGAAACTACGGCGTTCTTTCGGCCATTGTTGCCGCGCCTTAGTTTATTAAGAGCTCATTAAGGTAGTGTCTCATAAATAAAACCCCCTACAGTGTTGGCCGTAGAGGGTTTTGTTATTTTTTAAACCAGAGTTAAGCTTACTCGCTGGTTTTTTCAGCGTTCAGCTCAATGTAGCTTTGTTGGTCATCAGGCACTTCTGCATCCATAAAGATGGCGTTTACAGGGCACACAGGCTGGCAAGCGCCACACTCAATGCACTCATCTGGGTTGATGTATAGCATGGGCTCGTCGTCGTACTCATAGATACAATCTACAGGGCATACGCCAACACAGGCTTTATCTTTAACGCCTTTGCAGGGCTCGGTAATAACAAATGGCATGGGAGAATCTCCAAAAATAAGTATACAGACAGTGATAAATTCAATTAGGGAAACACCTGCCCTATGGCCTAAAACCGGTTTGTCTGCAGAATCAAACGGCACCTTAAGGTAAAGCCAATGTGGAGATGTTGTCCTTCCTACCTTGTAGTATAGATCACTAACGTGTTTTTGTTCAATAGGTTAGATGGCTAATCATCAAGCCTAGTGCTGGATTGAGACTCATTCTCAATAAGGGATTGCTGGGTTAAGGTGGCTTGTAGGCGGGCCAACCCGGTGCGCCGTAGGGGAGAATTGGCAAAAACGCGGTTAAAGGTGTCCTCATCCATATGGTGGAGATTGGCAGGGTTAATGGTTTGGGCTGCCGCGCGCGGGGTAAAGGCAGGGTCGGTGGTGGGGGCAGCAAATGTAATGTTCCACGGGCAAACCTGCTGGCAAATATCGCAGCCAAAGGCCCAACCGTGCTGATTATTGGCAATCTCATCCGGAATAACCGTGTCAGCGTCGGCTTCGATGGTCCAGTAGCTAATGCATTTATGGCTATCCAGCACACCAGGCTCGGGGAAGGCATTGGTTGGGCAGGCATCCAGGCATCGGGTGCAGGTGCCACACATATTGGCCACCGGGTTAATGGGTGGAATGGGGAATTCGATATCCAGCAGTAATTCGCCAAGAAAAAAGGTGCTGCCTAGGTGTTGATTTAACAGCAGGGTGTTTTTGCCTTGCCAACCCAACCCAGCTAGGGCAGCCAGTGGTTTTTCCAGCAGTGGGGCGCTATCGGTCACGGGGCGGCCTTGGCATGTGGGCACCCATTGTTGGATTTGATTGAGGAGCTTTTGCAGCCGTTTACGGATGAGCTTGTGGTAATCCTTGCCCCAGGCGTATTCCGCCACTTTAAGGGGCTGGGTGTGGTTAAGGTGCTCTTGGGCTTGGTGGTAATTAAGGGCCACGCACACAATGGTTTTGACGGTGGGTAAAATGGCTTGGGGCTGGGTGCGCTCGTCGGCATAACGCGGTATCCAGTCCATGGTGGCGTGGTAACCGGCTTGCAGCCAATTGTCTAGCCGGGTTTTAGCATCCTTCCAATCGGGGTGCCCTTCTAAATCCGCTACCCGAATAAACCCCACCGCGCCAAAGCCCAGTTCGGTGGCGGCGGCGGTAATGGCATCGGCAAGTGATGCCACGGTTGGCGTGGGTGGTGATGGGGGTAGGGTCATACTTTGCTATGATAATAGAAAGAGAGGGCTTGGGTGTGCTTGGGTGTGCTTGAGTGGGCGCGGTGGTGTCCTTGTGGGATGATAGGGGGCGTTTAATGCGTGTAAAGCCCACTGGTTCACAGGTCACTGATGGATAGTTCCTTGTCTCAACCACCGATTAAGCCCCCCCACGATGGGGCGGTATTGGGCTTGCTGGCTGGTTTTGGCGAATTGCCGTTATCTGTGGTGCAACAAGCCAAAGCGCTGGGTTGGCACGTGGTGGTGTTTTCCATGTATAGCGATAACCGCCGGGCGTTGGAAAAAGTAGCGGATACTGTGCTACCTATTACGCCAGGGCTGGTCGATACCAATATTCAGTTAGCCAAACAGCATGGCGTTACCTATGGGGTGATGGCGGGTAAGGTGAATAAATGGCAGCTGTTTTGTAACCCCCGCCTAGATAAACGCGCCATTAGCATTTTAAACACCTTGCGTAGCCGCAGTGATGACAACATGATGCTGGCAGTGATTCAGCTGATTGAGGCGGAAGGCTTTACCATTTTGCCCCAAACCGCTTTTTTGCAAGATCATTTTTTACCGGCTGGCCAACTGGCGGGCCCGCCCATTAGCGATGCCCTACAGCATGATATCCATTACGGGTGCCACTTGGCTAAAACCATGGCGGGTGTGGACGTGGGCCAGACGGTCGTGGTGCATAACGGCATGGTACTGGCGGTAGAAGCCATTGAAGGCACGGATAAGTGCCTGAAACGTGCCGGAGAGTGGGCTAAGAAAAAAGGCGGCGTGGTGGTAAAAGTGGCCAAGCCAAATCAAGATGCTCGTTTTGATGTGCCGACGGTGGGATTAAAAACCCTAAAGGCAATGCAAAAAGCAGGTTTAACGGTATTGGTGGCGGAAGCAAACCAAACTTTCTTTTTAGAACCGGCGGCCATGCAGGCTTATGCCCATACCCATGGCATAACGATTACCAGCGTGGATGTGGCGGCAGTGTTGGTTGAAGGTGCCCCCGTTGTGGCTGCGCCTGCTAAGGTGGGTGTTTAATGGCGTTGCGGGTACTAATGATTAGTGGTGATGCCAGTGGCGATGACCATGGGGCCCGTGTGGCTACCGCCTTAAAGGCCAAGCACCCGGATGTTATTTTAGAAGGCGTGGGTGGGGCAGCCATGGCCAAGGCGGGGGTAAACCTGCTGTCGGATCAATCCAACATGGGCAAGGTGGGGCTAGAAACCTTTTTTTCCGCCTTTTCTCACTGGCGCTTAGGCCAAAAAATTATGGCCCACGCTAAGCAATACCCACCCGATATGATTGTGCATATTGATTATGGGGTGTTTAACCTGTGGATGGCCAAGCAATTTAAGCAGGCAAAGCATCGTCCGCCCCATCAAAAAAATATATATTATATTCCACCCCAAGTGTGGGGGTCTCGGCCAGGGCGTATACAAAAAATTAAGGCCAGTATTGATCACGTCTGCTGCATTTTCCCCTTTGAGCAAGATTTATACGAAAAGCACGATATACCTGTTACTTATGTGGGCCATCCGCTGGCCAGCCAGTTGCCTCCAGTAGCGGATAAAGCCGCTTTTTGCGCACAACATAATTTAGACCCAGAGGCCCCTATTGTGGCCGTGTTTCCAGGGTCTCGTAAGTTAGAAATTAACTATTTGTTGGCGCCCATGATACAAGGCATCCAACAGTTGCAGGCCCAACGGCAAGGGTTGGCATTACCCTCTGTGCAGCCGGTATTGGTGCAGGCCGGTAATTTGGATAAGGCATGGTTTGCGAAACAATTAGCCATTGCTATGGCAGGACAACCCCCTAGCCTGGTAACGGTAGTTAGTAGCGATGAACGCCATGTGGTGCAATCTGTTGCAGCGATTGGGTTGGTAAAATCCGGTACCACTACCTTAGAAATGGCCCTGTATGGCACCCCGATGGTGATTACCTATAAGGCCCACCCTTTTGCAGCGTGGCTGGCACGGAAATTAACCTTGGTGCCGTGCTTAGGCTTACCTAATTTATTAACGGATCCTCATCATCCGCCTATTGTAGAGCTATTGCAGGAAGAGGCCACGCCAGAGGCCTTTGCCACCAAGTTGGGCCAACTGCTCACACCAGAGCACCCCTTGCTGCGCTACCAGAAAGAGGCCTTTGCCACCATTCAGGCGGCTATGCCAACAGAAAATGCCGCCGCCAATGTGGCGAAGGTGATAACACAACTGTTACCAGCAGATTAACTAGGCGTGCCGCCCATGCTGCTGAAGAGGGTCGGCAACATTTTCATTAAATCGCCGCCGCCCTCGCCACCAAGGCTGCCTAACAATGTGGGCAACATGGCCATTAGGTTATTGCCACCACCGTTGTTACCTTGTTGGGCTTGGGTGTATTGCTGGAATTGGCTTTTCATATAATTTTCTACCGATGTTTTTTGAGCGGCCCAGAGTTTAGGCATCACGGTTTGAGGGCTCATCTGTAAGCCCATGTTGAATAAGTGACCGTATTTGGCATCAATAAAGGCGAGCTGTTGGTCGCCGCTCATGTAGGGGTTATTCATCATTTGCCAGTTAGGGGTACTGTTTAGGCTGCTGGCGCCAAACCCGGCAGAAAACCCACCGTAGGGGTTTGCTTGCCCGTAAGGCGAGCCATAGCTGGCGGATTGTCCAAAACCATAGGGCGAAGGTTGCCCGTAACCACCATACCCGGAAGAAGGGGCGTAGTTACCATAGCTGGCAGATTGGCCATAGGGATTCATATTAGGCATGCCGTAATAAGACATTGGTTTGCTCCACATCACAGTTTTTTTGGGGGTCTAGGTAGTGGCATAAAACCAAGGTGTATTGTTATTATAATAATATATAAACAAATTGTTACAGCTTCGAGGACAAAAGGCCTAGGCTATATAGAGGGTTTTGGACAAAAAACGCTCCATATGGAGGGGCCATACACTACGGCGTGGCAGTACACTGGGGGTAGAGACAGATACCAAGGTGGATTGTGGTTATGGGCAAGCAAAAAGCGACATCTAAAAAGGCAAAAAGCCGCAAAAAAACTGGGCCTATGGGTGCTAATAAACCCTATGGATCTAAAAGTGTGGCTGTACCTGGTGGTGGCAATGCGTTGCTGCAAGAAGGCCTGCTCGCCTTAAAACAAAAACATTACCCACAGGCCAAAGCCTTGCTGGGTAAGGCGGTAGAACAGTGGCCTAACAATACAGATATATTAACCTGTTATTTAGAAACCCTACAGCACGTGGGCAGTAAATCCGAGGAGATGGAGGCGACCCGCCAGCTACTTGCACTAAACCCAGGCAATGTAGGCACGGCCTTAGAATTGGCTAATTTATACTTACAGTTATACCAGTTGGGCCGATGTGTTCGCCTAGCGACCCGTTATTTAAAACAATACCCTGCGGATAGCCGTTGGGTAGTCGTACTGGCAGAAGCCTACCAGCGGGCGGATCGCCCCCATAAGGCAGAGCAGTGGCTAAATGTGTATGTGTCATCACTGGGCCCCCGTGCCAAAGATGTAGTGCGGCATACCCCTAAAATTGCCATGTTACAGGCCAATATTGCCTTATCCACGAATAATTTAGAACGTGCTTTACAAATAGCGCTAGATGTAACCATTGCTCACCCTAGCCCGGCTACTTATAGCCAGGCGGTTAATGTGTTTGTTCGGTCGGGTGCTTTGGTTCAGGCGGTGCGGCTGGCTAAAACCATGGTGCAGCATTTCCCTAAGGATAGAATGTTGCTTCAGTTTGCCCACGATATTTTTCGTGGTGTGGCGGATATCCCGGGTGGTAAGCCCCGCACGGTGCCGGAAACATTTGCTAACCCCAAGCCCGGCACGGCAGATATTGTGATGATATCGCCGACCCACTTTTTAGAAAACGGTGGCGGCCATCACCCGCCGCAAATTGCCCGTGCCTTAGCTGGCTTAGGCCACCGTGTATTGTTTAACCAGGTACATGCGGCTAAAACAGCCCCGGCGGCAGATAAAGAGGCCATGGTGGTGATGGGGGATGTGTACCGTAACCTACAAGAGCTGCCTGTAACCGCCTTTCAACGCCAGGTATGGCAGCAGTATGTGGGCCAGGTTTTTTCTGTAGGGGATACGCCAGAGGCGGCACCGCCGCGCCCTAAGGTGGTGCTGGTGATGCATTGGTCGCCTTATATTTTATCTTTGTTGCCCATGTTTAAGGCACAGGGCTTTACGGTGGTGTATTGGTGTGTGGATGATTGGCAGGGCCTAAACGAAGTACGGTCGCCTTTAACGGTGGAAACCGTTTGCTGCCATGTGGCGGATGTATTATTGGCCACTGCAGAGCCCTTGGCTAAAAAGCTAAATACCATTGTGGGCAAGCCAGTTACCACGGTTATTCGTAATGGGTTTTCGCGTCAGCATTTTCCAAAAGTGGTTGCCCCTGCTCCGCCGCCAGCGGATATGCGGTTTGGTGAGAAAAAAACCATTGTGTATTGGGGTGGGCTGGTTCATCATTGGTTGGATTGGGAGCTGATGACACAGCTTGTGCATCGCCACCCGGATTGGATGTTTAATGTTATTGGGCCGAATAAAGAAGGCGACTTAACCCACCCTGCCATAGAGGCGTTGCGGGACGCCCCTAATGTGGTGTTTTTAGGCAGTAAGCCCGTAAGTGAATTGGCTGCCTACGGCCACCATGCGGATGCAGGGGTTATCCATTTTAAGGTGAATGATTTAACGGAAGCAGTAAACCCTGTAAAAGCCTATGAGTATTTGGCGTGTGGGTTGCCGATTGTGTCGACCCCTATGCCAGAGCTGGATGCTTTTCCGTACACATGGCAGTGCCAAACGGTAGAGGAAATGGAAGCGGCGTTTGCCGCCATTGAAACCACACCGGCGCCGACGGAAGCGATAGAGCAGTTTTTAAATACCACCACATGGCAAGGCCGTGCCGAAGCGTTTTTACAGGCCTGTTCGCTAGGCTAAACGGTTAGCCGGTGGCTTTTAAAACAGGCTTTTCTGGGGTTTTTTCGGCGGAGCCTTTTTGGGCCTGGTTGTTATCTGGGTTCGGGGCAGGCGTGGCGTCAGTGTCTTTCGATGTAACGGAGAGTTGTTCGCCGCTAGGGTTGGCCTGGGTGGGCAGGTAGGTTTTTTGGGCGATATCTTTATCCGCCATCGCCGCCAAAATGGCTTTGCCGTAACGAGGAGTCATGCTGGGCCAGCTATACACATTAATAGAAAATTGCATGGCCCGTTGGGCAATGGCGTAAAAATCGTCAGGGCTTTCCGTGTAGGTATCCACCGCTCGTTGAAGGCCTGCGGTAATGTTGTCTTTGGCTTCTTTTAAAATCGCCTTATCCGTTTCTGTCATGGGTTTTTTAGGTTTGGCGTTTTTATCACTTTTTTTAACGGGGTGGCGTTTGGCAATAGCCTTAAAATATTTGCCAGGGTTAAAGGGGTCTATTTTAAACCCTGTTTGGCCGTATTTTTCTAGGTATTGTTTTAGTAAAGGGTCGTTGGTGTTGGTATCGGTGTGGGGGTCTAGTACGGTTTTT
Source organism: bacterium (assembly GCA_030429585.1). Taxonomy (GTDB): domain Bacteria; phylum Cyanobacteriota; class Vampirovibrionia; order Vampirovibrionales; family Vampirovibrionaceae; genus JAUIEU01. The sequence continues at coordinate 1,767,499 of JAUIEU010000001.1, forward strand.
TTCAGTCCGTCCACGTTGCTGCTAATAATAGCGCAGCCCATCAAGGGGGCTTCTACTTGGGGCAGGCCGTACGGCTCGTAAGAAGAAGGGAAGATAACCGCATCCGTACCGGCCACATATTGGTAGCGGTCTTTGCCGCGGTGGCCCTTAACTTCTAAAAATACCCGCCCAGGGAATTCTTTACGGATAGGGTCCATTAGGCTTTCTAGCCATGCTTTGTTGCTGTCGTCGCCTTCACCAATTTCTGGCCCAGAGATTAAAAATTGAAGGTTTGGGTTTTTCTTTAACAGTTGGGGGATGCTTTCAATTAACGATTCGATACCTTTTTGGATGGAATCTTGCCGTGAGAGAATGTAACTGGCGAGGAAGGCATTGGGGTCTTCTGTTAGCCCTAGTTTTTTTTGTAAGGCCACTTTGTTGGTTTGCTTAAAGGCTTTAATATCCGCGGCAGTAACATCTTTGTAGTTGCCGGTTTCCTTGCCTTTACTGCCCATGGTGGTAAAACCGTCTTCTTCTAGGTAGGGGCTTTTAAAGGGGTTAAAGTCACTTTCGGGCACGTGGTGGATATCGTGTACCATGTGCTTGCTTAGGTGCTGGTTTAGGCGGTCTACAAACAGGTGGCCGGTGCCAAGGCCGGTGCTTTTATCGGTGACACGTTCAGCATAACTATCGCTCATAAAAATGCCGTTGGCCCCACTCATGCCAGTTTCTACCAGGCTAACATGGGGCGATTTTTTACGGGTTTGCTTATCGCGCACCTGTTTAACCAATTCGCTTTTTTTAAAATAGTTCGGGTTTAGGCCAGTATCTTCTAGGCTTTGTTCGGGTATGCGGTAATCGTGGGTGTTGTGCATATAGTACAGGCGGGCCATGTCGTCCATGCCGTTTTCATCTAACGCAGCAGGTAGCACCCCACTAATCCAGTCGTTTATAACGGCAAATTTATAGTTTTTGTTGGCATCGCCTTGTTTATCTTGGTATTGCTTAATTAGGTTGGTGGCCGCTCGGTTAAAATAAATAGAAGCCAGGGCGGCAGGAAAGCTGCCTCGGTAGTAGGTGCCGCTGCTGTCTTTCTCAATCATGGCGCTTACGTCCTCGGCAGAGTTGCCCAGCAGGGTTTGCCACACGGTTTCCGATTCGCCCTTGTGGGTGAGGTAGGCGCTGTTAATGTTATTAAATAGGGGGCTTTTAATGGCAAATACGTTAATTTTTCGGCCAGATTCAGGGATGGTTTCTTCGCGGGCCATCAACTCAAAGGGGATATCGGGGCCTTTAACAATACTACCGGTTTTATCCTTGTATTGGTAATGCAGGCTGGTGGTTAAGCCTGTGGGTGTAAAGGGGTTGCTAAGGGTGTCATTGGCTTTGGCTAATGAGGCATAAAAAGGTTGGATAACATCCATGCGAATGCCGTCGTAGTCTTTGCCTTCCAGCGTAAAAGGCATGTTTACCCCGTAAGGGATGGTGAGTGATACGCTGCCTAAGCCACCTGCCCAGGTGCCTTCCATATCTGGCATACTGCGCTCCATGGTAAAAAACAGGCCAGGCCCAATAACAGGCTTGGGGGCGTTTTTGCCAAAATAAATCGCCCGCGCAGGTGTGGCCTTAAGGGCGCTGGGCTGCGAGGCCTGGCGGCTTAGGCGAGAAGAAGGGCGGTACTGGGGGGCTAAAGGAAGGGAATGAAGCTGCATAGTCTCAATAAATTAAGCGAAAATCACACAATAGAGAAGGGATAGGGCCTATTACACAAAGGCAGTCAGGGTCGTCTAACCGATGAAAGATTACCCAAATAAAACCCACCCAAGGGTAAAATTGCCAGCAACAAGGGGTGGGTACTGCTGCTGTTAAGCAAACCTTAGGATAAGGTTAATTTATGGCGGTTTTGCTTGCGGGTGGGCCTGTTCTCCCGGTACACTGGTAGGCTGTAAAGGAATGTATTCCTGTTATTCAACCTGATTGGAGACAAACGATTATGGCCCCATTAATTGGCAAACCCGCCCCCGATTTTACCGCTGAAGCGTACGCTGATGGCGAAATTAAAAATATCTCTTTGAGTGATTACAAAGGCAAGTGGGTAGTACTCTTTTTCTATCCGCTAGATTTCACCTTTGTATGCCCTACTGAAATCCAAGGCTTTGACGCTAAAAAAGCTGAATTTGATAAGCTAAACACCCAAATTATTGGTGCTAGTGTGGATAGTGCTCACTCCCACAAAGCGTGGAGCGAAAGCAGCCTAGGTAAAATGAACTACCCCATTATTAGCGATATTACCCACCGCGTTAGCCGCGATTATGGCGTATTGCTAGAAGATAAAGGCATCAGCTTGCGTGGTGTGTTTATTATTGACCCCGATGGCAACCTAAAAAGCTACAGCGTGAACGACCTATCTGTAGGCCGTAACGTGGATGAGATTGTGCGCTTAGTACAAGCTTTCCAAAGTGGCGACCTATGCCCAGTAGGCTGGAAGCCCGGCGAAAAAACCCTAGGTAAAGCGTAAGCCTTATCTAAGCAAATTGCTTAAATGTTTAAAAGCCCTTGGCCATACTCATGGCTGAGGGCTTTTTGTTTATCCAAAGTGGTCGTTATCGAATTCTTCATAATCAGTAATATTCAAACTATGGATTGCTTGTCGAATAAGTTCGTCTGTGTGGTTATTTTGGCCCTTAATATTAATTCGATTGGCACTTGTTCTAAAATTTAAATTAGATTTACGAGGATGTTTAACTAGTTTACTTCTTATGTCCCAGTAATCTTGTGAGTCTTTAAATTGAAAGATTGTGCCGAATTTTAGCATATTGCTTAAGGACCGTCTTAAGGGGCGTTTAATAGTATAAAACGGCTAAATATAATATTATGATACTTACGTAAGTCGAAACCGTGCTGAAGTACCATGCCCAACCAATCCTTCAATATCGGCAAAGTGGGCGGCATCATCAAATATTTGAGTTTGGTTAGGCTTAACTTGTTGCCAGGTTTGGGGCCGTAAAAAGGTGAGTGGCGTTAGCCCGCCACTAAAGCGTGCGGCCCGTGCCGTGGGTAGGGTGTGGTTAGGCCCAGCCATGTAATCGCCAATGGGTACGGGGGTGTGGTGGTCGCAAAACAGGGCGCCATAATCGGTTAGGTTGGGCGTTAACTCATCGGGGTTATCTATCAGTAATTCTAAATGTTCGGGGGCTAGGGCATTAGCTATGCTGGCACAAGCAGTTAAGCTATCCAATACAAATAAGCCGCTGGCAGCTAAACTATCCGTAATAAACGTGGCGATACTAGGGTTAGCCAATTGTTGCGCTAAGGCCTTCTGGGTTTTTTGGGCAAGTGCCATACTCGGGGTCAGCAAATAAGCGCGCGCATCCGGGTCATGTTCGGCCTGAGCAATGAGATCCGCCGCTACCCAATCTGGGTTTGCCGTGTCATCAGCAAGTATCACTACTTCGCTTGGGCCCGCCAGCCCATCAATGCCAATAATGCCCTGTAGTTGGCGTTTGGCTTCGGTTACATACGCATTACCCGGCCCAACTACCATGGCTGCTGCAGGAATCGTATCTGTACCGTAGGCCATTGCCGCTACAGCTTGCGCCCCACCCAGTTGGATAAACCGTGTAGCGCCAGCCATGTGGCCGGCCACCAATGTTTCGGGCGTTAGTTTTGGGCTTACTAACGAAATCTCTGGTACACCGGCGACTTTGGCAGTAATGGCCGTCATTAGTGCGGTAGAGGGCAGTGGGTAACGCCCGCCGGGAACATAGCACGCCACGTGATTAACAGGCTGAAACCGAACGCCAGTATCGACGGCATCATCACACACCGTAATGGGCGATAGGCGATCTATAAATGCTTGGTTAAAACGGGTAATGCGTTCGGCGGCACGCTGTAATACGCCTAGTGTTTCTTCAGAAAGCTGTTCTTTGGCTGACGTTACTGTCGCATTATTGGCACAAAAAATGGCGATAGGCGCATCGCCTAACTCGGTAATAATTTCGGCAAGTGCGGTATCGCCGTCGGCTTTGACACGCTCGATAATAGCGGCGGTGCGTTGTTGTACCACTGGGTCTACCGTTAGTGCAGGTTGCGTTAACTTGGCCAGTTGTTGGGTAGCCACATCACCCTGATAGATAGGAATAATAGCAGAGGCTGTTTTGGGCATTAGCGCTCACGGCCTCCCAATTCGGCCACAATTTCGGCCAGTTCCACGCCTTCCGCTACGGCGAGTACACTGGCAAAATAAATTAGGTCGCCAATTTCCCATACTAAATTATTGCGGTCGGGGGCTTGTGCCACTTCAAAGGCTTCTTCCATTAATTTTTTAAGGAGTAATTCTCGGTTGTTAAGCAGCTTGTTGGTATACGATTTTTCCGTAGGGTTGGCCTTGCGCTGATTGAGCGTATGAAAGAGCGAGGCGAGTGAAAAATCTGCTTTGCCAAAGCCTTGCCCGTAGCAACTGTGGGCGCTGGTGTGGCAGGCGTTGCCATTTTGACGAACCTTAAATAACAAGCTATCTCGGTCGCAATCGGTGCGGCAGCTAACAAGTGTTTGGGTATGCCCGCTGGTTTTGCCTTTTTCCCATAGTTCATTTCGGCTTCGGCTAAAGTACACCCCTGTGCCGGTGTCTACCGCTTGTTGTAGCGATTCTGGCGAACTGTAGGCTTGCATCAACACCTCATTGCTATCGGCATCTTGCACAATGGTGGGGATAAGGTTCTGTTGTTTTTCAAAATCCAAACTTTTTACCAGTCCTTCGCCTAGCGAAAGTTTGCCTGTGTATAACGCCATGCCTACCTGTACATCTACGCCAAGCTTACTTACTGCAATGGCGTCTTCTGTTGTGGCCACACCACCGGCTACCGTTACGGCGTGGGGTAAGGTATCGCGAAGGGTTTGTATGGCATCCAAATCCATGCCACTAAGGGTACCTTCGGTGGCTACAAAGGTGCACAAATAACCGCCGCAGTAATCGGCCAAACGCTTAGCGCGGTCGGTCACGCTTTCGCCGGTTTCATTGGCCCAGCCTTGGTCTACCACTTGGCCGTTGTTGTGGTCTAAGGCTACCATCACGCGGTGGGCCGGTAGTTGGCTAAGTAATTCTGGCGTGGCGGCGGTGCCTAGCATTATCCACTTGGCGCCAGCACGTAGGTATAATCGGGCGCGTTCCACATCACGGATGCCCCCACCCACACGTACATCCGCCACTTGGCACATGCGCCGAATCAGCTCTACATTAGGGCTGTTGGGGTTTTTACCAGTGGCGGCATCTAAATCCACTACCGCCACTTCGCCGTATTTGTTAAATTCGCGGGCAAGCGCTACCGGGTCGCGTTCATCAGTCAGCACGCGCTCTTTCCCTTGGCGTAGTTGGACGACCTCGCCATCCATTAAATCGATACTAGCAATAATCATAATTAACCTGAGTTTATTTGTGGGTGTAATTGGTTGTATAGTATGCAAAACACTACGTGCCTGCTATATAATAAGCATTAAAGTCGTTTAATAAACGCTAAATTAAAGGCTAATATTATTTTGGTTTCGCTTAAAACACAGTCGTATCATATTACTCAGCAATCTATTATCCAACGTCAGGCGCGGTTATCTTCTCCAGCTTTTGGTAGAGGAAAGTTAAAAAAAGTGTTGGCCGGGGCGGCTTTGATAGCATTGCCCTACTTAATGCCTGCCCAAACAGTTCAAGATTCATTACTCAAGGAAGGGTATACACAAACATCTGCAGGTAAAGGTTATGATTTTGACAGAAAACAACCGTTTGTTATTCGTTATTTTACCCACCCTAACAAACTACCTGTAGATACAAAACAGTACCCAGGAGATAAATGCATTGGTGTGCGAAAAGAGGGTGAAGACACATTTATAAAACGCTGCCCAAAACAACAGGGCGAGTAGCTAAACATTTTTTATAGTAATAGATAGTTAATTAAACGACTTTATTTATGCGCTTAATATCTTATTCTCACCTTAACATAGCACCTATACAACTTAGGCCTGTATTTTCGGCTAAGCAACCGATGGTTTTGCCTTCTTTAGAAGATGTATATTTTTCTAGAAATACTAAGAAGAGAAAAGCACGCAGGGCTTGGATAAACGTAAGGAAAAAGCTGACAAAAAAGAATATGGAAACGTATGTAGCGGTACCCATGTTTCTTTTGTCTGCGGTTATGTTGCCTTCTAAAATAAATCAATTTGCTGAAAGGGTAGATAGGCAGAACGCTAAAAAAATTATTCAAAAGAAGCAAGAATGCCCAAATGCTAAACTAGAGTGGGGTGCTGCGGGGGATTTAGCGGCGGTTTTTGTAACGGAAAAACCAGATAATATGTTTGGTGATCATGAGGTGAGAGAAGATGGCACCGCAACATTTAAGATTAAAGATGGCAGTGGGCAAGAAACCACTATTGGCACCGGTAAAGACCCTTGTGATGGGAAATTACTTATTACCTATCCAAGTGGAAAAAAAGAAACGGTTAATTTAAACAAGCCAGAAAAACCTAAACAGATGGCCGTACGTTAATGCTATTATTGGCTAAGGCAGCTTTTAAGGTGCCTATCGTCACATCCCCATCATGGAAAATACTCGCGGCCAGCGCCGCATCGGCGTAACCATCGGTAAATATATCCATAAAACATTGGCTGCCGTTAGCGCCACCACTGGCAATCACCGGTACATTAACCGCCGTGCTAATGGCTTTGGTTAAGGGGATATCAAAGCCACTGCGGGTGCCATCTTTATCCCAGCTTGTTAGCAAAATTTCGCCAGCTCCCAGTTGGGTGGCTTGCTGCGCCCATGTTAGTGCGTCTACATTCGCCACTTCTCGCCCGCCTTTGGTAAGCACTTGCCAGATGTTATCCTCGGCGCTACTCCCTTCGGGCAACCGACAATCTATGGCAAGCACGCAACACTGATTGCCATACGCGGTGGCAATATCGTTGATGAGTTGTGGGTTGTTAACCGCAGCACTGTTTACCGATACCTTATCGGCACCGGCCTGCATTAACCGGTGGGCATCTTCCAGTGTGCGAATACCGCCCCCGACCGTAAAGGGAATCATGAGTTCGGCTGCCACCCGTTTAACGAGTTCTAGGGTGGTGTTTCGGTTTTCAATACTGGCGGTAATATCTAAAAAAACCAGCTCATCGGCGCCTTCGTTTTGATAATGCAGGGCTAAATCCACCGGGTCGCCCACATCGCGCAGATTTTGAAAATTAACCCCTTTCACGGTGCGGCCGTCGGCTACATCTAGGCAGGGGATAATCCGTTTACATAGTCCGTTAATAGGTTCGGTATTAAGCGTATTATTAACCATGGGTTTGCCCCCAATCGCTAATGAGTTGGTGGCCAAATTCGCCGCTTTTTTCTGGGTGAAACTGGTACGCGGTTACTTTGTCGTGTTGGGCGGCAGCGCAAAAATTGGTGTGATAATCGGCGGTGTACAGCACCAGTTCGTCAAACTCTGGCACAGGGTGGTAACTGTTTACAAAATACACGTGGCCCGTTGGTGCCTTAGGGTTGGCCTTGCTGGCGTGTATTTGGTTCCAGCCAATTTGAGGAATTTTTATGTGGTTACGCCCGCCCCGGAATTGTTTAATTACGCCGGGTAGCACGCCAAGGCCAGGCACCTGGGGGGCTTCTTCGCTCCACTCAAACAGTACTTGCAAGCCAATACATACACCTAAATAGGGCACGCCTTCGCGTATCATGCCGCGCAATCGTTCTGTTAATTTTCGTTCTTTTAACTGGTGCATGGCGGCGCCAAAGGCCCCCACACCGGGGAATAACAGCGCATGCTCGCCGCTAGGTTTGGGGTCGTCATCGCCGCCAACGCGGGTAAATTCTAGGCCAAGGCGTTGCAAGCAGCGTTCCATGCTGCCCACGTTGCCACCACCGTAATCAATCATTTCAATCATGGGCAGTGCTACGCGCTAAGCGTCCCTTTAGTGCTTAGGGGGGTATCGCTACCCAGTGGGGTAACCGCTTGTTGTAGCGAGCGGCCAAAGGCTTTAAAAATACTTTCCACCACATGATGGTCGTTATCTTGCGCGGGGAGGTGAACGTGCAAGGTTAAGCCAGCACCATCCACTAAGCCTTTAAAAAATTCGCGAAATAAATTCGGGTCTAACCCACCTACCGGAAAGTTGCCAAATTGTACTTTCCAAACCAAGTTAGGCCGATTACACAAATCCAGCGCTGTTACCGCCAAGGTGCCATCCATCGGAAACGAAAAACAGCCTGCGCGTTGAATACCCTTATAGCCGTTTAGTGCTTCTTTTATGGTTTGGCCAAGGGTAATGCCCACGTCTTCTATTAGGTGGTGCGGGTCCACGTCAATATCGCCGGTGGCATCAATTTCTAAACCAAATTGGCCGTGGCAGGCAAAGGCGGTGAGCATGTGGTCAAAAAATGGCAGGCCAGTATTAATGCTAACGGGCGCGGTAGCATCCACATGCCACGTTAATTTAATATCAGTTTCTAGTGTGTTGCGGTGTTGGGTAGCAGAGCGTGCCATAACAGTGTTTCCAAAAAAAGGGGTGTTAAAAGAGAGAATTAAACAGTGGGAGAAAGTTCTTTTTGTTTTGCCTTAGTGGGCAGCAGGCCGGGTAAAAAAGCGTCGATAAAATCGGTAGGATGCGCGCAGGTATGATGGGCCCCACGGGCAGTTAAACTATCGGCGGGTTGTGTGGTGGCTACCCCAACGGCGGTTAGGTTGGCACTCACAGCGGCTTGCATATCATCGCCACTGTTGCCTACATAATAACCGTGTGTCACGCCCAGTGTTTCTAATGCTTTGTGCAGATGATCGGGCGCAGGTTTGCCGGGTTGGTCCATGTAATCATCGCGGCATACCACCACGTTGTTAAAAATTGGGTTGAGTTGCTTGGCCCATGTGGTGTCGTATTCATTACGATAACGGCCAGTAACAATACCGCGCTTGGGGTAACGGGTATTAAGCGCGGTTAAAAAGTCATCGCTCACCATTAGGGTTTCGGCGGTGGGGGCTAGTTGTAAATAGGTGGCCACGCCCTCTTTGGCAATGGTGTGCCAATCGACAGAAACATTGCGGCGCTTTAGCAATTCGGTGGTGGTATCCCAATCATCGTTAAAACCACTTTCTAACCGAATGGCCTCAAGTTCACCTTCTTTTAAGGGCGCATCGGGGGCGAATTTTTTAACCAACGCCTCTACGGTTTTATCAAAACTGCCAGTGGTATCAATCAGGGTGCCGTCTAAATCAAACAGCAGGGCGCGGCTGTTGTGGAAATCATCAAGTACGGATAAAAACTGTTTGTTTTCGGCTTCTGTGCCTACCGATACGCGCACCATGCCAAGTAGCTCGGGCACTGTAGAACGATCGCGCAATAAAATGCCATGGTTAGCACAATAGGCGGTTAAGGCTTGGGCATCTAACCCTACGCGCATTAAAAAAAAGTTTCCGTGGCCGGGGGCTACGGTATAACCACGCTTTTCCAGTTCGGTAATTAACTCTGTTTTGCGGGTCATGGCGGCTTGGGCTTGTTGGTGTACTTCTTCGGCGTTGGGCAATAATTCGCTAGCCAATTTAACCGCCATAGTATTTACACTATAGGGCGAGCGAACAATGCCCATGGCGGTAACCATGCGGGGGGCGCCAATAACAAAGCCTAAACGCAGCCCGGCTAGTGCCCAGGCCTTGCTAAACGTGCGGGTCATCATCAGGTTTTCTTGGCCTTTGGCTAGGCGTTGGCGTAGTTCTGGCAAAATACTAACGTTGCAATAATCCGCATATGCTTCATCCATTACAAATAAGGTTTGAGGAAAGGCGTCGCTCCAGTTGAGCACAGTTTGAGGATCGAGGAGGGCGCCGGTGGGATTGTCTGGGCTGGCCACTACTACCAATTTTGGCGGGGTGTTGCTGGCGTAGGCCTTGTTTAATTCGGCCTCTATGGCGTCGGTATCGTGGCTTAAATCGGCGCGCACCGATACCATGGTGAGCTTGGCATCTGCCAGTTTTAAATAATGCCCAATAAGGGGGAAACTAGGCTTAGAAATAATGGCGCTATCTTCGCCGGGTTCAATAAAGGTGCCAGCAAGTACGGCTAGGGCTTCATCGCTACCATTGGTTAGCAGTAAGGTGTTTTCTGGCACATCCATACGGCGGCTAAGTTGGGTTAAAAACGCCTGATACTCTGGGTAGGTATTGATGTGGGTAATGTCTACATCGGCCGGTAAAATACTGGCAAAGCCCATGGTATTTTCGTTAAAATCTAGGCGCGTTTTTTCGCGGCGGCCTTCTAACGGGGGCACATAGGCTACGGCGGCTTGTACGGTGCGCTTAGGTAAAATGGGCGATGAATTATTAGTCATGGGGGTTCTCAGGCTAAAGATTATGAGAGGGCGTGATGATGGTATGCATTAGGGCACAAGGCGCTCTAGTTTGTATTCTAAAATATCGGTAGCGCCAGCGGCTTTTAGTTGAGGAATTAGGTGGGGCACATCTTTGGCTTTAACGGCGGCCTTAACGGCAAAGCCTTCTTGCTGGTGCAAGCTTGTAACCGTCGGCGATTTTAACGAGGGCAGCGCTTGCAGCACGGCATCCATAGCGTCGTTAGCCACGTTCATCTCAAGTAGTACTTGTTTTTGGGCGCGCAAGGTACTTTGCATTAGCAGCACCATTTGCTCCAGTTTTTCTTTTTTCCACGGGTCGCTTTCAATAGATTTTTGATTGCCCACAAAGCAGGTGGTACTGCGCAGCAAGGTATCCACAATGGTTAGCCGGTTTTGCCGAAGGGTAGCACCGGTGGCCGTGTTATCCACAATCATATCCGCATCTTCGGGCGGTAGGGCTTCTGTGGCGCCGTAGGTTTTAATTACAAAGGCATCTAAGTTGTTATCGGCAATATATTTTTTGGTCAGCACGTCGTATTCGCTAGCAATAACAATGCGCTGGTTTTTGTAGGCGGCATCTTTCGCCAAATTTTCGGGTACGGCAGCTACAATGCTAACCGGGTTAAAGCCAAGGTCTAGCAGTTCCACCGGTTTAGTGGGCGCGCCTACATAGTGAGGTTCGTTTTCAATCATCCAATCTTGGCCGGTAAAACCTGCATCGTGTCTATCTAACGCAATTAAGGAAGGAATGTTTTGCGCCTTTACTAGCTTCACGCTCACGTCTGGGTCCGAGCAAGCCGGGCGGTACGAGCGGTGCGAAAAGGTAAGATCGATACCCACATGGCCAAGTAGGTTTAGCACCTTATCCATAAGGCGGCCTTTAGGAATAATAAGTTTAAGCGGAGAGCGAGTAGTCATAAGATAATAAAGCGTTTCTTGTTAACGTAGCCTAGGTGGCCAATAAAGCGTAGCGAATAAAATTTACGATGGCGGCTACAAAGGGGCACGCTCGCCAATCGCAAAAAAGCATCATAACAAAAAGCCGCCTCGGGTGGCCTCTGTAATCCGGTTTTCGGTGTTACATCTCGTAGTTAGTATTCAAAGAAGAGATACGACTAGATGAGAGAGATACCGGGCGACACACCCAGATGAAAGAGAGAGTGCCGAAAACGGGATGGATACGTTGCTAATACATTAGCGTTATCGCCAGAGACTGTGGAGGCGGTGATGAGAAGAGACACAATGTCGATGATGACGAATCACATCGGCGTGTGTTGAGAGAGACGGAGAAGTGGTTGTAAACATTAGCATGCAGGGTTAGTTACAGGCCTTAAATGTTGCCAGTAGCGGCAATGGGCCTAGCCGGTGCGGTGGGAGGCACGGGAGGCATGCCGTTGCCACCCAACATGTCATTTAATTTGCTGGGGTCGGCCATTAAGTCTTTGGCCATGTTTTCGATGGCTTGTTTTTGGTCTGGGGGCAGGCTTTGCATTAGGCTGTCTACTTCTGCCGGGCTTAGGGTGGGCATGCCAGCGGGCATACCGGGGGTGGGCGGCAATGCGGTGGTTGGGCCAGGGGCGGTTAGCGGTGGGGCGCCTGTTAGGGCTTGTGGTGCTGCCATGGGTGCCACGGTAGGCGCTGGTGTTGTACCAGCGGGTAATACCATGCCGTTAGTGGGCACGGGTGGTGGTGGCGCGGCCATGCCCGGTAAGGAAGAGAGGGATTGGCCTCGTTTCACCATTTCTGCCAATTGAATGGTTTGGGTGTTGATGGCTTTTTCTTCATCGCTTAGGGTGGGGTGCTTGCTCATCCATAGGGTGGTCCACTTGCGTTGGCCACTACTGGCATTGGCCTTGGAGAGGCGGGCTTGCAGTTTGGTTAGGGTGGCAGGCGGTATTTCGTTGTACCGGGCAAACATATCCGGCGAAATGGCCTGTACGGCCGCCATGGTAATGAGTGGGGGTACATTTTCCGTGCCTTCCAGGATGGGTTTAATCATGCTGGCGTAGCCTTGGAGCTTGTTTAGCGGCGTGTTAGGCGGCTGGAAGGAATCCAGCTTGGCGGCAGCCCATAAGGATTCCATGAGGATGACTTCAGAATCTTTTTTCTTCCAATCCTCAATGCTGGGGTCTTTCAGGGTGGCCATTACCAAGCCCATATCCTTAAGCTGTTTTAGCAGGTTATAGGTATCGGGGGTGGCGGCGTCCGGCCGGTTCCGTAAGATAAAGAGGACAAACTCAATGGTTTGTAGGCTATACAGGTTGGGGTCTTTTAGCTGGTTTACCTGCCCCTGCTCGTTAGGGATGCTGAGAATATCCCTTAGGAGGCCTTGCAACTGAGGGGTGCTTTGAGTGGATAGCTGCTTGTAGAGGGGGAAATCACTTAGTTGTTGTGGCGTACCTGTTGGGCTGCCTGGGGCTGTGGTATTCGCAGGGTTTGCTGGTGTAGCAGGCGCAGCGGTAGGGGCTGCTTGCTCTGGGGGGGTGGCAGTCGGTGTTGTGGCGGCAGGGGCATTAGGGTCTACAGCCGGAGTAGGAACAGGGGCAGGGGGTGGTGTTGGTGCGCCGCCAACGACAGGGGCTTCTGCTGGCGTTGCCGGAGGTGCCGCTGTTGGGGTGGTTGGGTCGGTGGGCAGGGTGGGTAGCTGGCTTGCAGGTACCGCATTAGGGAAGGGGCTGCCAGTAGAAGGGGCAGGGGTGTGATCAATAACACCGGGCATTCCCACCATGGCGGGTGGCGTGGGTGGCTGTTGCCCTGGGAAAAATTGTGCCTGCTGTTGTGGCGCCATAGGGTAATACCCGCCGCCATAAGGGGCCCCCATAGGGGGTTGTGGGGCACCGTAGTGCTGCCCGTACCCTTGTAACGGTTGACCTGGAGAAGGGCCGCCGGTAATGGCTTCTAGCTGTTGGTTTACTTCGTTGGCTAGGTTCATGTAGGCCAGGCGGGCCACTTCGGCTTCGTGGCGTTCTTTCATGGCCACTTGGTAGGCAAACTGGAGCTGTTGAAATTTAGGCTGCATGGCGGCCAGCATATTGGCCTGACTGTTGACCGGCTGCGGGAAGGCCTGGCCTGGGGTACCGTAAGGCACGGTGGCGGCGGTGTTGTAGGCGTTGGGCTGGCCGTAAGGGCCTTGTGGTGCTTGGTTGCTTCTACCCATTGGCGAAAAGGCATCTAGCTGTGGTTGCTGCCATTGTGGTTGCTGCTGGGGATAAATGGGCTGGCCGTTTACCGTAACCATGGGCGGCGATAAGGTGGCAGGGTTGCCTTGTTGAATATTGATAACAATATTGCCACTGGGGAGAGTGTTAGGCGGGGTGGTAAATGGCACAATGGACATAATGGGGGGCGTGTCCCTTAAAAAAGCAAAATTGAGGGCAGAGAAATGAGTGAAATAAAAGGTTATGGTTAAAATAGAGGGGGATATAACCGTACAAAAAGCGGCATACCAGCTAACCAGAACCGATGGCCGCCATCTTATTTAGGTACGATGACTGTCATAGGGTTCAGAAATGTTAAAGGTGGTGAACCGCTTGTGTTGCTAGCAAGGGGGCAAAAGACAGGGGGTTTGTTACAACCCTGCAACAAATATCGCCCCTAATTAGGCCTGGTGTTGGTATGCGGTGTGGGCTTAGTGGCGGGGGGGCGGTTGTTTAACAGCGGCTAAAAATGCCCCGGAGAGGCTACTTGGCGATGGTGCCTGCTGATGTTTGGGTTGTTGATGGGTTGGGTTGGTGGTGTGTTGGGTTGGCCAGCGGCGTTGTTCTCTAAAGATAGCCTGGGGGTCAATATCCGGTAGCTTGGTTAACCCAATGGCTGGCGAATAGGTGGGTGAAAACAAGGCGTTAATCGCCCCTGTTGCCGCGGCAGGCTGGGGCAGGGTGGCGTTGTTGGTGGGTGCTGTGGGGTGGGTTGTTTCTACAGGGGCATTTAGCTGGCCTGCTAGCTGCTGAAATACTGGCGTGGTAGCCGTTGTTGGAGGGGGGGCAGGGGGTGTCGCCATCGGGGCTGCGGCGGTGTGTAGCACTTGTGTAAAGGTAGACCCAGCAGGGGGGCTGGCTTGTTTGGCGAGTTGTTGCTGCTGTTGCCAGTCGCGGGCAATGGCGTTCAGGGTATCGCCTGCCAGTATGCGGGTGTGGACGTGATGCAATACCTGTATATCCGCATCCGTAAAATGGTTATCGGCGGTGTCGTACAGGGGGTAGGGCAGCGCAGGCAAGGTGCCTCCAGCGCTGTGGCCGCCATAGGCGTGGGCGGGTAGCCTAAACTTGACGCACAGGCGCACCAGGGCACGGGGGGCCAACCCCAGTTGCCGGGCCACTTGCTCTAGCGGGGTGGTGCTAGAACCAGGGGGAAGGGAGTGGCCTGGCGAGGTGTTGGGGGTTTGGGGGGAAGGTGGGGGGAAGGTGTTAGAAGCGTTAGGCACTGGCAGGTGGGGGGAAGGTAGAGGGTTGGGGCCGAACATCACAATAGGGATTAGGTACTATTATAAAGTGGTTTGTGGGTTTAGCCCACTGCCAGTGTTAGAGGCCCGTGCCGCTAACAGGTGTTAGGAAGGGGTTTGGGGGGAAGATGCTTTAGGGCCTGTCTGGTGGTAGGTAGGCCGTGCCAGCGTACATATTATCCCGCGGGGGGCTTAGCCCGCTTTGTGGGGGCCCCACGCCTAAAACATCGGCGTAGCTACGGGTACCATGGATAATATTGTCGGTGTAATGCTGTTGGAAATCCTTAAAGTAGTTATCTAAGGCCCGTGGGCTTTTTCGGTACATCTCTAGCAATTCGCCACCAGGCTTTAGTCGTAATATATCCTGGTTAGCCCAGCCGCCACTGCCATACGGGTTGCTACTGCTGTGGCTGCCGTTTAGGTATTTATCTTTATAGGTTGTGCCATGGCTGTGTCCATCGCCCTGGTGGTTATCTAGCCCAGGGTGGGGCATGGTGTAGGTTGGTAGGCCTTGGCTATTGCCGTGTTTATCTTGCGGGTAATGCCAGTAGCCTTTGTAGTCGCCACGTATTTCGGCCATGTCTCGTAGGGCCATGGGGGCGCGGGTATCGCGGTAGCGTGGGTCGTGGATGTCGTTAAATCCATCGTGATTACTATCGATAAAGCCTTTTCGCGGGCCGCCGTAGGGGCCTACAATACCAATGGGCTGTTGGGTAACTTGCCCGTAAGGGTCTTTATAGGTGTCTCGGTAGGTATCCCGGTTAGCGCCGGACGTGTGGCCAGTGTTATAGCCGGTATCGTATCCTGTTGGGCTGCCTTGGCCATGGCGGTTATACCGGTGGCCGTAATAATCCATTTGCTCGCGGATACGCATGCCCTTGCTTGGGGAGTGGTGATTAATAAAGCTGTGGCCCACAATGGCGCCACCAATAGCTAAGGGTAGGCGTACAAGGGCACCCAGCTTGCCGTTTAGCTTTAGGCCGCCTGCGGCTACCTGGCCTAAGCCGTAGCCAAGCCCGCCGCCAATACCAATGCCTAGCAAGCGTTTAACAAAGCTCCCCAAGCCGGATTCTACCCCAGGCACCGTGCCACTGCGGCCCGTGCGGGTTTCGTAAACATCACTCACGGCGCTGGCATCTTGGGCGGCACTAAGGCCAGCCCAGCCTAGGGCACCTATGCCCAGTAGGCCTGCTTCGCTAACCCCGCCTAAGTGTTGGGCAAATTGTTTTAATCGCCCTGGCGGTTTGGTTGCCGCTTGGGTGGTGGCTTGCTGAAGGGTGGGCGCTGCGGTGGCTAAGGCGTTGTTTACCGCCGTATGGATAGGATGACCCGCACCAGCGGCCAACACACCAGGTGGCGGTGCGTTATGTGCTGCTTGCGTGGCAAGGCGTTGTAATACAGGCCCATAGGTCATGGTTAGGCCGCTCCCTCTCTCTTTTGCAGTGGTTGCTGGCGGTGGGCCCTGTGTTTAGCCGCGTCCGCGCCAGTGTTACTGGTTCTTCTCTATGTAGTATTGCCGAATCGCTTAGTGGTTAAGTTGTTGGCAGATACGTTTGATTCTCTCTTCAACCGCATTAAACCAACAGAGGCCATTTTTGTGCGAATACACCACCTGATGTATGAAGAACTGTTACAAACCCACCGATGTTATACATATCCAAACCGGAGGCGGTTGGAACCCGGCAATCGTTGCTCTCTCTTACGAACGCTGGGCCCAAACTCTGGTATATGGATGATGACACCCTTTAATTATCCCACCTCTCTCTCTTTCCCAAAACCACACAAAAGCGCCGACTCGTGATTGCTCTCTCTTATCACACCGGCGCCTTTTTTTTGCGCCAGTGGGCGCTTTGTAGTGGGGTTCGATGGCTGCTTCTATCAATAAACTGTCAGGTTGTAGCTGAAGCTGCTGTGTGAGGTTTTTCCTAGAAGCTATGCTGTATTTCTACCTTAATACTTGCTATTAAACTCTTTTGATATTCCAGCGGCTGAAGCCGGTGCGGGGTGTAAAATGCGAAGCATGGCACCCTAGCAGACCAATCAGCGGGTGAGCATTGCCTAAAATACAAATGCACTGGCAAGCGCAGCCGCTGTTGGGAAGGTGAACAGGCCGCGTATTAAATACCAAAAAGTTATTGGGAGGGTTTGGGAACATCATTGTTCCTAATGGGGGTGATGGGGGGTAGCCCCCATCAAAACAACGCAATAGTTAGTATATGCTGGTAGCGAACCTGCTTTGCTGAAATAATATAAGTACTATGGGCGACGAAAACAAACAGTTTGAGGCCACTCCGCAAAAAATAAAAAAGGCGCGAGAGCAAGGCCAGGTCTTTAAAAGTAAAGATCTCTCCACCGCAGTACTGCTGGTGGTGATGTTTGGCTTTATTATTATTATGGTGCCCAAAGTATGGCAAGAAATTGCCACCATGTTTGTGGTGATTTTTGACCAAATACCCTACGGCAGCATAGAAGAAGTGGGCTGGCAGTACTTGGCCTTTATTGCGGGTAAAACCTTTTTTATCCTTATTTTGCCCACCGTGTTTTTAGCCGCCCTTACGGCTATTTTGGTGGATTTTTTTCAGGTAGGGCCTCTGTTTGCCACCAAGGCTATTTCGCCTAAATTCGATAAGCTAAACCCGGTGGCTGGGTTTAAAAACATCTTTTCCATGCGGCAAGTGATTGAGCTGGTTAAAAACGTTATTAAAATGCTTATTTTGGCGGTGGTGGCCACCATGGTGTTTATGGAGTTTTTCGGCAAGCTGCTAACGGTAGGGGGTGCAGAAAATGTGTTTGCCCTAATGGGGGTGCTGGGTGCCTTGCTGATGAAATTTATTATGCTGGCTGGGGTGGCGTTTTTTGTGATTGGTGGGGCGGATTTTCTCTTTCAGCGGTGGAAGTTTATGCAAGACCAAAAAATGTCTTTTAAGGAGATGAAAGACGAGTTTAAGAACAGTGAAGGCGACCCCATGGTTAAGCAGGCCCTGCGTCAGCGCCGTATGCAGATGATGCAGGAAAGCATGCTGGAAGCCGTGCCAGAAGCGGATGTGGTGATTACCAACCCCATCCATGTGGCGGTGGCGGTGCAGTACGATACCGACAACATGGAAGCGCCTACGGTGGTGGCGAAAGGGGCAGAATTGTTTGCCCAACGCATTAAAGCCATCGCCCGAGAGCACGGGGTGCCGGTGGTGGAAGAGCCTGATGTGGCCCGGACCTTATACCGTGTGGTAGAGATTGATAACGAAATCCCTGCCAATGTATACCAGGCTGTGGCAGAAATTTTACTGTTTGCCTGGCGAAAAGTGGGCAAGCCCGTGCCTGGGGCATCGTCTGCGCCTGGTACAGATGAACCGAAGGAAGGGCCGCCACCCTCTCCACCGGATGCGGGAGATTTGCCGCCTTCTGGCCCACCAAGCAGGTAAGCCCGTTACAATGGGGTATGTGTAGCCATGCCCTACGGTAGGATTAAGGCCTTAGTCGGTGTAACCCGCCACTGTAGCCATATTAGCCTGTTTAAGGCATACTACAGTAGGTGTGTGCTTGCCAGGCCCTTTGTGGCCATGTTGTACACACGTTCAACGTTTCTTTCTCACTGCGCTTGTCATATACGGATAGCATTTTGGCTCAACAGAAAAAACCTACACCACCGGCAGATTCGGAGCAAAAACCCCTCCGCAAGCCCACCACCTCCCAGTATATTCCGCTGGTAGAGCGTGTTGCCAAGGTGGAGTTTCAGCGTATTCCTAACCATATGGTGGATTACGAAGAGCTCATTACCATTGGTGCGATGGCCATTCAAACCTTGTTAAAAGGCAAAACTGCCGAAGAAGCCCACAAACTGAACACCTCGTATGTGGCGACCGCTATTCGCTGGGCTATTCGGAATGAGTTGCGCACCCGGTATAAGTGGTACACCTTAAAAACCACCCAGGTGGTGCAAGAGGCTGTTGAAGACGGCGATGACAGCAGCACCAGCCCCGAGCAGGTGCGAGAAGCCGTTTACCAATCGATTTTATCCATTGATGGGATTGCTGACAGTGGTGATGGGGATGCCCCCTACGAATTTTTGGCCGATGACGGGGCCACCCCTGATGAACGCTTAGAGATTAGCGAACTGGGTAAAGCCATTAAAGCCGCCATAGAAGAGTTGCCGGACAAAGAGCGCTACATTATGGAATGTCGCTTTTACCGCCATATGCAGGTAAAAGATATTGCCAGCAATGTGGGCTTAAGCAGCAGCCGCATTACCCGCATTGTGCAGGCTTGCTTGGACATTGTGCGCGAAAACCTGCGCGAAAACGACCACATTGATTAGCGTTTAATTAAGGTCAATTAGCTTTTTTAGGGGCGTTAGTTCTGTAGTAACTAACAAGTTGGGTTGAATAACAAAATGCTTTTAAAGAGCGTGGCTTTTGGTAATGGGCGTTTGGATAACGTAAGGAAAAATTGGAGTGCTGGTAATGGGAGGCGTTGGATAAAAGCGGTTAGAAGCAATGAAGAGCCGTTTAGAAAATTATTTTTGGAGCCTTCGTTTGATAGGTTTATAGCCTCTACGCCGGTTGAAGGGAAGACTGTGCTGGATTTGGGTTGTGGAGAAGGTGTAGACTGCCGTCGTTTTAATGAAAAGGGCGCCAAAGTAACGGGTGTGGATATTTCGCCCACTTTAATTAAAGCAGCGCGAGAGGCCTCGAACTCAAAAAATATAAATTATGTGGAATCTTCGTTTACGGCGTTAGGTGATATTGTAGACAATAGCTTTGATCAGGTTGTTTCTGTAATGGCGTTAATGGATAGCCCAGAAGTGAACAGTGCTTTTAAAGAGGCGTATAGAGTTTTAAAGCCAGGGGGTAGTTTCTATTTTGTTATTAAACACCCCTTTACCAATAGAGCAAACAAAGCGGTTGTTAAGGGGGCTTTAACTCATCAAACATCTTATTTTGAAAGCACACCTTTTAATCATACCCTTGAGTTCCAGTCTGAGGATGTTAAGAACAAATATAATATTGTAAGTAGGCAATACCCCAGAACGCTTTCGCAGTATATAAACCCCTTGTTAAAGGCAGGGTTTAATTTGAAGGCAATAGAGGAGCCATCCCCAAGCAGCGAGGCGCTTAATAAATTTGCTTGTTTTAACCTCTGGGCGAAAGAGCCTTTTTACTTAATGGTTCATGCTAAAAAGCCAGAATAACCTCTAAATTCACTGGGTTTTTGTTATTCTTAACACCATATAAAATGGCGTTATGGATGCTTTAAGGATTTAACAAAATGACGACAACGGTTACCCCACCCCGCGAAGGCCACGAGCAAATTAACAATACCCCTTGGCTGGCCCGCATGTTAGATAAAGCTCGCCTACAAGCGGCTGGCACCATCGATCAGTTTGATCTCGATTATCCCTGCCCGATGGATCAGCAATTACTGGGCAAACTGGGCCTGGATTCGGCCACCTTTCAAAAAATTGCTGTGGAAAACACCACCGATGACGCCGTTGTGGCGGCCATGAAGGCGGAAAACGCCATTTTTTAGTGATATTGCAGGGTTGTAAGCCTGTTGGGCTGTGGCCCCCGTTTCCCTATTGCTGCCTTTTGTTTACAATTGGCTAACCACGTATATATTGTACGGCCCGCGTTGTCTGTCGGGTCGGTTCATCTGGAGTGTCTGACCCCATGGCTGTGAATGCTGCTGAGCTGCTACGCACCGACGAATTAGGTAAAACCGAACGGAATGATATCTGGTGGACAGAGCCTCTGCTAGTGGTATCTACCCTTGTTATCTTTTCTATGTATGTGTTTTGGGCCGTTACCCAAAATGCTAATTTCGAAGTTGGCCCGTATCTGTCGCCTTTTTATTCGCCAGATTTGCGCCACACCTTCCCTGCGCTATTTGCCCAGTTCCCCTGGCTATCGCCCGCTTACTTGGTGCTGTGGATTCCCCTCGCTTTTCGGGGCACCTGCTACTATGCACGCCGAGCCTACTACCGTAGCTTCTTTTTAACTCCCCCAGCCTGTTCGGTGGGCCCATCCCAAACCGCTAGCGAATTGTACGAAGGCGAAACCAAATTTCCTTTTGTATTGCTACATTTGCACCGTTACTTCTTTATTTTGGCCGCTATCCTCGCCATTTTCCACTGGAAGCACTTTATGGACGCCTTCTTTTTTGAACAAGGCATGGGCGTTGGAGTAGGTACGGTTGTTGTGGGTATCGATGCCCTATTTTTAACCCTGTATGTATTTAGCTGCCACAGCTGGCGCCATTTGCTAGCTGGTAAACTTAACTGCTTTACCTGTGGTGCCTTTGAAAAAATGCGCCACACCGGTTGGAAAAATCAAAGCCTTCTCAACGAAAAACACGCCCAGTACTTTTGGCTAAGCCTAGCCACCGTTTGGTTTGCCGATGTGTATATTCGCATGGTGGCCAGCGGCCAGTGGCGTGATGTTATTTATATCTTTGGTCAAGGATTCACCACATTATGACGACCAGTGAAACAACTATTAACGGCATTCAGTACGAAACCCATGAGCATGATGTCCTCGTCATTGGTGCCGGTGGCGCCGGTCTTCGTGCCGCTATCGAGGCCTCTGCCCAAGGGCTAAGCGTGGCCTTGGTGTGTAAATCGTTGTTGGGTAAAGCCCACACCGTAATGGCAGAAGGTGGCTGTGCGGCCAGCATGGGCTATGTAGATAGCGCCGATGGGTGGGAAACCCACTTTAAAGACACCATGCACGGCGGAAAATTCCTCAACAACTGGCGCATGGCCCAAATCCACGCCCAAGAAGCCCCCGAGCGGGTGCGCGAACTAGAGCGCTGGGGTGCTGTGTTTGATAGAACTCCAGACGGTAAAATCCAGCAACGGCCGTTTGGTGGGCATACCTACCGCCGTTTGTGCCATGTGGGCGACCACACGGGCCTCGAGATGATTCGTACCCTGCAAGACAAGGGCGTGCACAGTGGTATGGATATTTTCATGGAAGCCACCATTACGGATCTTATTAAAGATGGCGACCGTATCTCTGGCGCTTTTGGCTACTGGCGAGAAAGTGGCCGGTTTGTGGTGTTTAAAGCCAAGGCGGTTATTTTAGCCACTGGTGGCCTAGGTAAAACCTTTAAAATTACCAGCGGTAGCTGGGAATACACCGGTGATGGCTTTGCCATGGGCTACCGCGCCGGCGCTGAGCTGATTGATATGGAATTTGTGCAATTCCACCCGACTGGTATGGTGTGGCCTAACGGTGTGCGCGGCATTTTGGTAACTGAGGCGGTTCGTGGCGAAGGCGGACGCCTGTTTAACTCGCTTGGCGAGCGCTTTATGGAAAAAGTAGACCCGGCCCGTATGGAGCTATCTACCCGCGATATCGTGGCCAAAGGTATCTACAAAGAAGTGACCGAAGGCCGTGGCAGCCCACATGGTGGTGTTTTCCTCGATATTTCTCACCGTGGCGCGGATTACATCCGTAAAAAATTACCCGGCATGTACCGACAATTGCTGGAATTTGCCGATGTGGATATTACCAAAGGCCCCATGGAAGTGGGCCCAACCACCCACTACACTATGGGCGGTCTAAAAGTAGACCCCGAAACCGCCATGACGACGGTACCCGGCTTGTTTGCCGCAGGCGAAGTGGCCGCGGGGCTGCACGGTGCCAATCGTTTGGGCGGAAACTCGCTTAGCGATCTCATTGTGTTTGGCCGACGTGCTGGCTTAGGTGCTAAGCAATTTATCGATGCCAACCCAACGGCGCCAGTGGTTAGCGATGAGCGTATTGCGGTTGCGGCACGTCGTGCCAGCAGTTTCTTCGATCGTGACCAAGGCGAAAATCCGTATACCATCCATGGCGAACTGCAAGAAATGATGCAGGATAAGGTGGGTATTGTACGTACTGATGAAAGCCTTGGCGACGCCCTCAGCCGGATTGAAGACTTCCGCAAGCGTGCCGCTAACGTGGCCATTACAGGTACACGTACCTTTAACCCCGGCTGGCACTTGGCTATTGATTTAGAAAATATGCTAACCTGCGCCGAAGCCTTGGCCCTGTGTGCACGTCAGCGGACGGAAAGCCGTGGTGGCCATACTCGTTTGGACCACGAAGGCTATGACGACCATTGGAGCAAAACCACCAGCACCATTAAGCGCGGCGATAATGGCGAAATGGTATTGGGCCAGCAACCGCTAGACCCCTTGCCTGCCGACTTAAAACCCCTGTTTGAAGGGGATGTTGGCGTTCCTGGCGCCATTAAAGCTAACAATAAGCTGTAATATAGTTACACATCATTTTTTTGGAGCACTCGTCAATGAGTTCATCTGCAACTGAGGCAAAACAACAAGCCACCTTTAAGGTGTACCGCGGCGATGCCGATAATGGCGAGCACCACACCTATACGGTGCCTGTCGAAGAAGGCATGGTGGTGCTAGATGGTCTGCATCATATCCAAGCCAACGATTGCCCGGATTTGGCGGTGCGCTGGAACTGTAAGGCGGCCAAGTGCGGCAGCTGTAGTGCTGAAGTAAACGGCAAGCCCAGCCTGCTGTGCAAAACCCGTATGGATGCCCTGCCACTAGACGAGCCTATTACCGTGACGCCATTACGGGCTTTTCCGGTGATGAAGGACTTAGTAACAGACGTGAGCTGGAACTACGAAAAAAATAAGCAAATTAAGCCCTTTACCCCTAAAAACGAAGATACCGATAACTGGGAAATGTACCAAGAAGATGCGGAGCGTGCCCAGGAATTCCGCAAATGTATCGAGTGCTTTTTGTGCCAAGATACCTGCCACGTGCTGCGGAACCACGATAAAAAAGCCAACTTTTTTGGCCCCCGCTTTATGGTGCGCCTAGCCAGTTTGGATATGCACCCTTACGATACCGAAGACCGCCTAAGCTTTATTAAAGATACGGCTGGCGTGAACTACTGCAACATTACCAAGTGCTGCACAGAAGTGTGCCCAGAAGATATTAAAATCACCGATAACGCCATTATTCCCCTAAAAGAGCGCGTGGTGGATGAGTACTACGACCCCATCCAAGGCTTACTGAAAATGCTGGGCTTAAAAAAGGCCCGCAAGTAACTGTAAATTTTTAAGTAATCACCATTAGTGGTTTGAACAATCGGTTTCCGACCCGAATTTTCCCTTCCGAATCAGGGCCTTTTGTCTTTCTGGTTGTGGGCACTTTGTAAAAGTTGATGCCATCGCCGACCACGGTTCCACTAGAACCTTGGTTGCTGTTAGCGGCAAGTTCTTTTGTTCGATACGGCCCTAATACATCATGACTTTGCCCCGCGGCAGTTAATTGTCTTTTTCTGCGTAGCTTTCGATTCTTACTGCTGCCCATGCCAAAGTAGAGATTGTTGCTTGTTGTTAGCATTGTTGTGTTCAAAGGTTTCGCTCCCTGTAACCTTATTCGGTATACTAAGAAAACCCAAGTGTTTGGAAGAATTGTTTCCCAGTGAATTTTAAGCCTCGCCCCTTATATATTTTGCCAGATATTACCCATGTGTCGCCGGCCGTACTGCAAGAGCGGCACGGGATTACTGCCGTGGTGTTGGATTTAGATAACACCATGATGCTGCCCCATGCGGGTATTGTGCCGCCGCATATTCAAACATGGTTAGATGACGCCCAAGCGGTTGGCCTAAGCTTGCTGTGCGTAACTAACAACAAAGACCGCGAGTACTGCCAACGGGTAGAAGATATTTTAGGCTTTGCAGTGATTTATTATGCCGCCAAACCCCACGGGTACGGGCTAAAGCTGGCCCTGCGCATGTTAGAACGCAGCCCCAAAGAGATTGTGGTGGTGGGCGATAGGCCGACTAGCGATATTTGGGGTGGGGCATGGCACGGCTGCCATACCATTTTAACGCGGCCTTTGCGCCACGATGAACCTGCCTTATACAACATTCTTCGTGGGCTAGAATGGCTGTTTGTGGGTAAGCCTTTGCATGCCACACCAACGGCTGTTTAATACCATGCCTGCCGTAGATTACGCCATTGGCCTGATGAGTGGCACTAGCTTAGATAGTGTGGATGGGGCTTTGGTGGCCATTACCCATGATGATACGATGCCCATTGGCGCAGCAGGCAGTGTATCGGTGGATGTAGTAGGCTGGGCCAGCGAGCCAATACCAACGGATTTAAAGCAGGCATTATTGGCCATGCAGGCCAATCAATCGGTTCGTTTTGCCGATTTTGCTATATACCAATACCAGTGGACCACCTTGGCTGCCAAGGTTTGCCAACCATTACAGCAACAATCCACTAACCCTGTAAGCGCTATAGGGTGCCATGGGCAAACGGTGTACCACCAGCCGCAGACAGTTAGCCAGTCGGGGTTTAGCTGGCAGTGGGGTAATGCAGCCCAATTAGCGGCGGCCACCGGCAGTGCAGTAGTATCCGATTTTAGAAACGGCGATATGGCGGCAGGGGGCCAAGGTGCGCCATTAGTGCCGTATGTGCAGGCCTTGTTGTTTGGTCACTTAGAACATCCGCCATTATTTTTGAATTTGGGTGGGATTGCTAACCTAACGGTGCTGCCCTCATCGCCGCCGCTAGACCAACCAATTTGGCAGTGGCAAGGGGTGCAGGGCTTTGATACGGGCCCCGGCAATATGCTACTGGATGCCGCCGCTAACTGCTTATTTAATAAACCTTATGATGATGGCGGCGCATTGGCGGCTAGCGGTATGGTAAATGCCACCATGTTGGCACATTGCCAGCAGCACCCGTATTACGCCCAACCACTTCCTAAAAGTACGGGGCGTGAGCAATTTGGCGAGGCTTATTTAGCCGAGCTACTGAATCACTTTTCGGACGTGTCGCCTAATGATGTGATGGCAACACTGACCGAGCTTACGGCGTGGTCTGTGGTAGAAGGGTTGAAACAAACCATACCCCCAAACACAGGCCCACAACGTGTGTGGGTAAGTGGAGGCGGGGTGTATAACGCGGTGTTACTGTCGCGCTTAAACCACCATTGTCAGCCGCTGGGTATAACGTGCGTGGCATTAGATAAGGTAAGCCCTATAGGTAATACCCAAATGGAAGCACTGGCCTTTGCCGTGCTCGCTTGGGTGCGTATGCAGGGTTGGCCCGGAAATGTGGCCGCTGCCACGGGGGCTAGTACAGCGGTGCCCTTGGGTTCGGTTACCTTGCTGCCCCTAAACTAATAATGGTTGTTACCCGTGGGTTAGGCGATATTTCCAGAGGGTAATGCCGCTGCTAATAAGCACCGCTAGTGGGGTGACGGCCACCACGCCCACAGGCCCCAGCCAGTGCCAACAGACTAAAAAGCTTAATACGAGCAATAAAGGGTTTAGCTTTAGGGGTAGGGTAATGCCTTCTACTACGCGGGCAGGCTTCCATAGGATGGTTTTAATGGCGTAAATTAACAGTAAGGCGGCGGCCACGGCTACCAAGCCTTCGCCATGGCCGCTGGCCAGTAGCACAATGCAGTTGGGCACGGCGCCAAACCAGGCCCCAACGGCGGGTACCAAGGTGCACAGGGCAAATAGCACACTTAAAATAATGGGGTAATCCACGCCAAGTAGGCTATATAGGGCAAACAGGGCCAAGCCACTCAGCCCGGCGGTAATAACCTGGCCAATAACCGTGTAGGCCATTAGGGATTGCCCGGCCTGCCAGCTAAGGCGGCAGGCGGGTTGCCAGCGGTGGGGCAGGTGGGTGTTAATAAAATGAGGGATCAGGCGAGGTTCCATTAGTAGGAAGATAACCAGCACCATGGCCACCAAGCCGTAAATCATGCCAGAAAAAGAGGCAGTAACGATAGAGGCGACCTGTTGAAAAGAGTTGAGTAAAATCCGTTGGAAAAAGCCAGGGGGGTAGGGCAGATTTTCAATAGGGGTGGTATCAATGGCAAGAGACGAATTGTCAGCAGAGGCTGCCGTGGCCGGGGGTGTGCTTGGGTTAGAGGGGCTTGGCTGAGAGGTTGTGGTGCTGGTGGGTGTTGTTGTTTCGGTTGGGGGTGTATCGGGGCTTTGGGCCGCCAGGGCTTCGGGGGTCTCTTTTGGGGCGGTGGCAATGGCCAGTACGGTTTCGCCTAGCACATCATCTTTGGCGCCGGGGCCGTCGGCTTGTAGCTCTTTTAAGGAGGAGGTGACGGTAATATGGAGGGGGGCCAGTACGGGGTGGTCTTCTAGCTTGTGGCTAAGGTGTTGCCAGCCAATATGGCATTGGCGCACATATTGGGGCAAGGAATTAGCCAAGGACTTAAATTGTTTTCCCCAAAAAGGCAGCCATATAGCGGTGGCGAGTATCAGTACCAGTAGGCTTACTATTAGCAAGCTGCTTAGGGCCAAGCCACGGCGTAGGGTAGCATAGCGCTGCATTAAGGTGCTTAAGGGTTTGGGTAGCCCTTTGGCTAGTTTTAGTAAGCCCGCTTCCATGCCTTCTAGCAAAAAGCCAAGCAAGGTGGTTAGTAGGGCCACTACCGCCAGCACCATAAAGGTATCCGGTAGGGCTTGGGTTAGGCCGTACAGGGCCCCGGTGCCCAATAGGGTAAGGCTTAGGGTTTTGCATAACCGTGTGGGCCAGGGCGTGTGGGCATAGTGGGTTGTGGTTGTCGTTGGGGTGTTCATGTTTAGGTTGCCCCCTGTGGGCTATGGAGGCGGTGATGATGTTGCCAGCCTAACCATAATAGGGCGCAGACGGGTATGGCATAGACTACCCCAAGCAGGCCACCCACTTTGCCAAATACCAGGATGGCCACCACAATGGCCATGGGGTGTAGGCCCATAATATCGCCCACTACTTTGGGGGCCACAATATTATCTTTAATGGTTTGGTACACGTAGGAGCAAACCCATACCCCAAAGGCCACCCAAAAGCCGCCGCTTATCCAGGCAATTAATAACCCAGGGATAATCCCTAGCCAGGTGCCAATCACGGGTAAAATTTCTACAATGGCAAACCCTACCGCCAGTAATAGTGCGTACGGCACCCCAAATAAAGCGTACACAATGCCCATATAAATACCGGTAATCACCCCCAGTAGTACCTGGCCCCGTAAAAAGCCTAGCATTACTCGGTGGGTAGCGGCTAGCCCGGCTCGGCATTGGGCGCGGCCTTCGCCACTGGGGATAAGGTGTACCGCCGATTCTGTCACGGTGGGGCCATACAACAAGCTAAAAAACACGCCTGCTATAACAAGCAGGGTGGTCACCACCCCTTGCACGGTGCTGGTTACCAGCAGCCATAGGCGTTGGGTGGTTTGCCCCATGGTGTCTTGTATCCATTGGGTATGTTGTTGCAGCCAATCCGCCAAATAGGTAGAAAGCCAGCTGGCCACTTCGTCTTCCTGCCCGGTGAGCTGGGCAGGGTGAATGGGCAAAATAACGTTAAGGCCAAAGGTGGTGTTTAGCCAATCCACGCTGTTAATAAACAGCTGTACCAGCTGGCCAGGCACGTTGGCCACAAACACCTTGCCTTGGGCAATAAGCAGGGGTACCAACACGGTAATGCTAATGGCCAGGCCAATGCCAAAGCCTAAAAACACAATGCCAATGGCAAACCCACGGATGAGGACACTCCAGCGGCGGCTAAACCCCCCTTGCGGATGAGAAGCCAGTGGGCGCCCTATTAGCCGGGCCCCAAGGGCAAGTATGCCAAGTAAGCCTTTTTCCAACCAGTTAATGGGCCATAATAACAGGTAGCCGAGTAGTAGCATGACCAAGGCCACTTGCAGTAGCGGGCCAATGGCAGGCCATAGCCCAATGGTTAGCCCGGTGCCCAGTAAGGCCCAAAACCAAAACAGGGTGGCATTAACCAACGAAGGGTTGGCGGGGTGGATAGTTGTGGATGAAGGTGAGGGCATGACTGTTTTATTCTACCTAACCTGCGCCTACAAAGGAATTGGCCACGCATAAATGCCGGTGGGTCTGCCGGTGTCCGTATCCTTACTGGTTAAAAATTGCTAAAATAAAACCAAAGCTTACCTGTTTATTGGAATGGTACTGTTATGACAACGCCTTCGCCGTCTTCGTTAGAAATATCGCCTGGCCATGCCCAAGGCCAACAAGCCCCCGTTACCTTGGATGCCTTGTTGCAATTGGTGGTGGATAAAGGTGCCAGCGATTTGCACTTATCCGTTGGGTTGCCGCCTGTGTTTCGGGTGGATGGCGAGCTTATTCGGGGCGAATTCCCCCCAATGAGCAAGGACCATTGCCATAAAGTTATTTTTTCTTTGCTAACCAATGACCAACGCCGCCAGTTAGAGCAAGATTGGGAACTGGATTGCAGCTACGGGCTAGAAGGGGTTGGCCGGTTTAGGGTAAACGTGTACCGAGATAGAGGCACGTATGCGGCGGCCTTGCGGATGATTCCCACCACGACGCCATCTTTTGAACAATTGGGCCAGCCGGATATTTTACGAGATTTAGCCCACCGAGAGCGGGGCTTGTTGTTGGTTACGGGGCCCACGGGTAGCGGTAAATCCACCACCTTGGCGGCCACCGTCGATTATATTAACCGGAATTTATCTCGCCATATTTTAACGGTAGAAGACCCCATTGAATTTGTCCACCAATCCAAGCGCAGCATTGTGCACCAACGCGAGTTAGGCCAGGATACCCACAGTTTTGCCCGCGCCCTAAAATCCGCCTTGCGGGAAGACCCCGACATTATTTTGGTGGGGGAGATGCGCGATTTAGAAACGGTGGAACTGGCCCTTACTGCCGCAGAAACCGGCCACTTGGTCATGGGTACACTCCACACCAGCAGCGCCATGCAAACTGTGGATAGAATTGTGGATGTGTTTCCCCCCGCCCAGCACCAGCAGGTACGGGTGCAGTTATCCAACAGTTTGATTGGGGTGTTCTCTCAAAATCTATTACCCAAAACCTTGCCTACTGGCGAAAAAAAGGGCCGTGTGATGGCCCAAGAAATTTTGGTGGTAAACCCAGCGGTGGCCAACTTAATTAGAGAAGGAAAAACCGCCCAGATTTATTCCGCCATGCAAACCAGCGCCAGCCAAGGCATGCAAACCATGGAAGCGGCCTTAAAAAACAGGGTATTAGAAAACGTGATTACCATTGAAGATGCCGTAGCCGCCACTAGCCGCGTTAAAGAGCTACAATTGTTACTCGGCCAGTCGCCTCAGCGGTAAGGGCTTTACCCAGCGGCAATCCTTAAAAAATTAGTCAGAGAGAGTTTCCCCCCATGGAACTGTGGTTATCGCCCTATTTAGAAGAACTCTCCCACGGGCGTGGGTATTCGCCCCACACCTTGGCGGCCTACCAACGGGATTTGGTGGAATATTTTGATATTTTGCTCCAGCAACGCCTTAGCCCAACCGGGTTAGGGGTGCGAGGCATTGCCAAATACTTACGGGTTTTACGCGAGGATAAAACCAATAAAACCCGCACCATGCTGCGTAAAATCAGTAGTGTAAAAGGCTTTTATAATTGGTGTTTACAGCAAGACACCATTATGGCCCATAGTTTTAATCAGTTAGAGCTACCCCGGGCCCCTATCCCCTTGCCGCGGGTGCTGACCCAGGATGATATTACTGCCTTGCTCGCCAACCCAAAGCTAGAAGCGATTGATCGCTTATTATTAGAGCTGCTGTACGGTTGCGGCATGCGGGTGAGTGAATTGTTATCGCTAACGGTGGGGGCGGTGCAGCTGGTAGGGGGCGATGATGGCACGGTGCGGGTAATGGGCAAAGGCCAAAAAGAGCGCATTATCCCCTTAACGCCCCCGGCCTGCCAGCAACTTGCTTTGTTTTTAGCCCAACCTGCCTTGGTGGCTTGTGGGCCTGAGGAAGTACTGTTTACAGAACAATCGGCAGGGGTGCCTATTAACCGGCGCCGGGTGTGGGGGCGGTTAAAAGCTTTGGGCCAGTGGGTGGGCAAGGATATTTCGCCCCATACCTTTCGCCATAGTTTTGCCACCCACATGATAGAAAACGGGGCGGATTTACGGGTAGTACAAGAGTTATTGGGCCATGCGGATATTGCTACCACCCAGTGGTATACCCACATTACCAAGGCCCATGCACGTCAGGCCCATCAGGCGGTATTTCACCAATCGGCGGTGTAACCGGCGAAGGGGTGGTGGGGGCTGTCGTTTCGCTTTGTTAAGCAATTCGCACAGGAACATTTGCAATTGTTTTCATTCTAATAGTACCTGTCTTACAATGGATGGATTACAAGTGCGAAATAACGATAGGTAAAGGGGTTTATAGGCTTTGTTTATGGGTTGTCAATTAACAAAACGGATTCTATGTAGCGGTAACGCTTACAAGTGGCCTGTATTGTGTATGGCGGTTACGGTGTGCCTGCTTGGCCCCACCATGGCGCTTGCTATGGGTAGTAGCCCACAAGGCCCAACCCAAGGCCCGGTAGGGCAAAAAAAATCACCGGCAATAAACACCCAAACCCCAGCAGAAAAAGCCCTGTTAAAAGGTAAGGCCGCCTTTGCCGATTGGCCGGTACGCAACTTTTTACCGCCTGTGGCCACCATTAACCCAAAACTGGATGACATCCCAGAGGTGACGGCGGCAGACCCCACGGATAATGATGGGCTAGAAGTGGTGTCGTTGGCGTCGGTTACCACGCCGGTACTAACCACCAAGCCTGCCATCGAGCGGATTGATAGCCATGTGGATGTGCTGAATGATGCCGCCAAAGCCAAACAACAGGCCCAAGCAGATTTAGAAGAAGTGGACATGGAAACCTTGTGGTCTGCCACGGTAGAACGCAACCCCGTCATTCGTTTTTCCTTAGAAAAATTAACCACCCCAGAAGAATTGGCCCAAAAACAATCCAGCGTGTTTATGCGCAAAACCTTAGGGGTACTGATTAGTGGGGCGACTTTGGCCAGCACCATGTTGCCCGGCGGTAGTGCCATTGGCAGTTACCGTAACATGGGGGTTATGGCCGGTGGCGATGCCCTTAAAAACTTAACCTCTGGCCGTACCACGCCGTTGGCGGCGCGTTTAACCGCCACAGAAAAAATTCAGCTGGCAGGCATGATTGATGATTTGCAGCGGCAGGTGATTCAGGCTTACCATGATTATCGCCGCGCCTTAGTGGCTTTGGCAGACGCTCACACCAAAACCACTGAGGCCAGCGAGCGGTATTCCTTAGCCATGAGCCAGGTGAATGAGGCGTCGAAATCCAATAAAAAATCAGGCAACCAGCAACTGCTGCAATCCATGCAAGCCGCTTTGTTGATGAGTAATGGGGCCTCGTATTATCAATCCTTACGCCACGAAACCAGCCTAAAGCAAGAGGCGAAACGCCATCGCTTACAGTTAGAGCGCTTGGCAGGCATTGAAACCGTGGCGGGATTAAAACTAGCGGTTGGCGATGATGAAATTGCCACCGTACCGGAAGAAATAACCCCACAACAGGCCACGCCGAGTGCCCCAGCTGCGCCCACAACAGCGCCAGAGGCACCCGAAATACCTGAGGCCTTACTCTTGGAAGGAGACGGTGCCTAAATGTCACATCACTTCTGTCATCGTCATGTATGGTGCGCCCTTAAAGGGCTAACGTTGGTTGCCGCGCTTGGCGCCACGGTTGCTATGTTGCCTGCGGCCAGGGCTATTTTGCCTTCTGTGGTAGAAGCCCCCGATGAGTGGTTTGTGCCAGAACCGCCTGCAACAGAGGTTACTGTAGACGAAACCACGGCCATGCCCGCAGAGGTTGCCCCTGAACAAACAGCGCAATACACGGCGGCTCCGGCGGAAATACCCCCGGCGAGCAGCACCCCTGTTGCCCCACAACCCAGCACTGATGCGGTGACTGCCACTGCATCGCCTAAACCTCCTGTAACCGAGGAGGCTTTGCCTGCCCCGGATGCGCCTACGGTGGCAACGGCCCCGGCCTTACCAGACAACGCCGATGTGTTGGATCATGTTTTATTTCAGCATATGGCCTTATATCAAGAGTTGCGAGATGAAGACGTGAGTGCCCTGGCGGATATTGGCCTGCTATGGCAAACGGCGATTGAACGAAGCGGTACCATTCGCTTTGCCATTGAAAAATTATCGCGTAAAAATGCGGTAGGCGACGACCCGAACCAAGAAGGCTTTGCCACACAGATGGTTCGTAGCCTAGCCCGCTTAGGTGGGGCTGCTGGCAGCATGTGGACAGGCACCCCAGCTGGCCTAATTGGCGGTGACATGGTGACAGATATTGTGAGCGATAACGGTGCGGCCACCTCGCCCCTAACCCAAGTAACCGACGCCGACATGGTGTTGCTAGCCAAAGAAGTGGAATCCTTGCAATCTGAATTAATTGATACCTATTACGGGTACCGCCACGCCCGCAAGCGTTACAGCATGGCAGAAGCTGCCCGCGACGAAATTTTACGCTACGAGACCGTGATGAATGCCCCGGACGCCACCAGTGCTAGTAAAGGGCTCACCGGCTTGTTTGGTAAAAAAGGCACCCAACGTGCTGGCTCGCCGGAGTGGGCCATGGTGCAGCCCCTGATTGCCTCTGTGTCTGAATCGTTAGGTGATGATGTGATTAAGGCCCAACAAGAGTTGTTATCTGCCAGAGAAGCCTTGGTGCTGATGGTGGGCAACGATGCGGTGGCCACCCTAGAACAACTCCATGCGGAGCAACAACAAACCAGCTAGGTCGTCGTCGTCCACCAATAAAGGCGCGAAGACGTGGTGTTGCTGGGATAAGGGCTAAAGCTGGGCTGAAGCGCGCTGGTTTACCATTAAAAAAGCCCCATTACCGTGTGGCAATAGGGCTTTAGAAAAGCGTTAAGAAGGCTTAGGCGTCCGCAGCAGGCTCTTCTTTAGCATCGTCAGCTTTTTCGTCAGCTGCAGGAGCTTCTTCTTTGGCCTCTTCTTCTTTAGCGGGCTCTTCTTGCTTTTCTTCAGCCGGAGCAGCGGCTTTTTCAGCGGCAGCAGCAGCGTCAGCTTCTTTTTTAGCGGCAGCTTTTTTAGACAGGCGCTCTTTTTTTGCCACTTCTAAAATAATCACGTCGCCGGTATCGCTGGCTTTTTCAATTAAGCGCTTGGCGGTATCGCTAGGCTGGGCGCCTTTAGCAATCCACTCGTTAGCCTTGGCTTTGTCTAGCTTTAGTTCTTTGCTTAGGGGGTTGTAGTAACCCAGCTCTTCAATGGGGGCACCATCGCGGCGGTTACGAATACTGGTAACCACAATACGGTAAAAGGGGCGTTTTTTACGGCCTTGGCGCTTTAAACGAATTTTAACCATGAGAGTAACAGTTCCTTGCTTATGCGTTGTTTAGGGCTTGGCAATCGGTTGTCTAACCATAGGGCGGTATTAAACGCCGTTGCACGTACCCAAAATTAATAAAAAAGATTGAGAAGCATATTTATAACAAAAACCGGTTGCCGTCACAATATGTGGGGCCTCAGCTTGTTACTATTAATGCCGCTACACTTCCGCAATCATGCCAAAGCTGGCAATCATGAGTAATAAAATAAAGTAGAAGCCGAAGAACCATAGGTTTTGCAAAAAGAGGCTATCGGCTTTAGGGGCTGGGGTTTTAGCGGGAGGCATTATCAATAATCCTGTGTAATGGGTTGGCTAGCTGGCGGCAGCGTCGTCGGCATCCACGCGGTCAACGGTGGCCTGGAAGCTTTCAATCAAGTCACGAAATTCATCGTATTCCACGGCGCTTAGCCAGTAGGCTTCAATGCGGTGTTTATTAACGCTGGGCTTTAGTTTGGGCATGCGTTTGCCGAGTAAGCGCTCTTGTAAAAACTTGTTACCTTCGCGGTAATGGCAATCGCCCATGCGGCACCCGGTGGCAAAACAGCCTTTGGCGCCTTTTTTTAGGGATGTTTCCATCATGATGGGCTGGATAATGCCGCTACAAGGCACGGTAATGATTTTAACGCTAGGGTCGTCTAGTAGCCGGTCATCGTTATTTAGGCGGTTTTCTAGCTCTACGCTGCGCTCGCACACTAGCCCAATAATGCGGATGGGCGGATTTTGCTCGGTGCTGCTATCAGCAGGGGCAAGGTCGCTGGCGGGGGTGGCGGTCATGGGTGGGGGTTCCTATACGGTAGGTCGAAGGTGTATAAAAAAGGTGAGGGTGTTGGGTTTGTTATTGATTCGCAAGGGCCAGTTCAATTTCAGCCAGTACATCCTTACTATCACAGCGGGGGATATCGATAGCTTTAAAGGCACAGGCACCTACACACAGGCCACAGTTGGCGCAGCGGGCAGGGTCTACAATAGAGAGCTTTTTAAAGCGGCTGCCATCGTTACGTTCTACCATGGTTATCGCCTCATAAGGGCAATCGGCATAGCATAGTGAGCAACCGGTGCAGTTGTCTTTGCTTACCTGGGCAAACTGGCCGCGCATGGCTTTTTTCTGCAAGTAAGGCACAATCAGCAAGCCAACGGGCACTGCTAGGGTTAGCAGCCAAATAAGGGCCGGATCCCAACCCGCCACACCCAATTGGTGAGGCCATGCATACAGCACGTCAAAGGTAATGGGATCCAGGGCTACGTTAAAGTTAGGAGGAGCTGCTTCGCCCAGCACAACAGGGAAGGCGGCAGAGAATAACGCCAAGCCAGAGAGCATGAGGAAGACCAAGCCCGTGGGGGCATTGGTGACGGGGCGGGTAATGCGCAGGTAGTGCATCCACAGCATAAACATCATAAACATGGGGATGCCAAGGTGGAGTACTAGAATCCGGGTAATGGTGTAATCCGTAATTAGGGCGCTACCAGAAAGATCTGCGCCAAGGAAGAACCCAGCTAGGCCATTGCCAATAACGGGCACGGCGTGGAGTAGGTTAACGGTAATGTTGGTTAGGGCTACCGCATCGGCATCCCAAATCAGCATATAGCCTGTTAAACCAACCACAAACATCACGGTTAGCAGGATAACGCCTGTAATCCACGGTAAAATCCGGTATTCCCGAAAGCGATCCGTAAACCACACGCGGAAGAGGTGAATCAGCACAAACAGCATCATGCCATCGGCGGCATACCGGTGAAGCGAGCGCATGGCGTTACCAAAAGGCGCTTCGTAGGTAATAAACTTCATGGAGTCGTAAGCGGTGGCCAAGGTGGCTTGGTAGTACACCAGCAACAACAAACCGCTAACAAACAGTACCCACAAAAATAGGTTAGGTAAGGCCCCGTGGTAATAAAAGGGGTTGTAGGTTTGGGTAAAGATTCGGTTGGTTGCCTTTTCCAGCGGAAGCACCACATGCTTTTGGATGGCTTCAACGTAGGTGGTCATGGGGGCGGGGGCTCCAAAGGGGGTATACGAGAGAGTGGGAACGAGTAAAAAACGAGGCTAGGTGTACGCTTAGGCAGGGGTATCGCTATCGCTACCTTGCAGAATAACCAATTTGTCTTTGCCATCTACCAAAATAAAGGCAACAGCACATAAAAACAGGGTTAGGCCAAAGCCTAAAAAGTACGGCTTTAGCCCGTTATTCACCATGGTTTTAATGGCAGGCAATTGTTGTATGGCCGCATTAGACATATCGTAGATAGGGCCAAGGTTGCTGGTAATGTTGGTATCGGTGTAGCTTTCGCTCATCAACATCAGGGGCAGGCCAATAACCAGGGCGGCTACCACACACAGCACAGCTAAAATTGTACGTAACATAGACATAAGCATCGTCTCCTAAAGGGGGGCCTGGGGTACGGTGGCAGATTCGTTGGTGCCTGTTTGAAGGGCGTATACCTTATCAAACCAGCCAACCGGGTTTTTTACCTTGCCCTGTTGTTTCTCTTTGGCATACCCATCATAAACCAGAGCCGCCGTTAGCCCAAAAAGGGCCACGCACTTAATCCCCAGCCACAGCCCGGTATGCAGGGTTGGGGTAAGGGTAAAATCTTTAAAGGCAGCAAATACTAAAGATAAGGTAACCGTGGCGGCTAAAAATACCATCCACCATAGCGAGGCTTTTAACCCAACCGCTGGGCCTGTTGCGCTTTCCACAGCCGGTGCTACCGACGGTGTTTCCGTGGCGTTGGCGACAATAGCGTTGGCAGGGGTTGTGGTCATGGGTTATAGGGTTCCGCCTAGGGGGATTTCGTCACTATCTTTACTGGTGGTTAGGAACAACCCAGCCACAGCAGCCTGTAAAAAGGCATACCCAGCCCATAGAAAGTTCCAGTACAGGTTGGCCCAGTTAAAGCCATCTGGCGGCATAACATCGGCCAAGGCTTGGGGTATTACGTAGCTGGCGTTATGCAGTACTTCTGTATTAAACCAGATGGTTAGGTAAGGGTCTGCCCACACGTGCCAGAACCATAGGTAGAAGACGCTGGCCACCACATGGAAGCCCGTCCATAGCACCATGGGGAGCTTTTGTTTGTACATGCTCCAGTGCCAAAATTGGCCAATGGTAATAAAGAAGATCATGCTGCCGTACCAATACGGTGGGTCGCGATCGATGTTGGCTTGGTTGGCAATAATAAGCACGGAAAAGACGATAAACTCGATGATGGCCATAATACCAATCACGGTAAACAGGGGCCGTTTTTTCGGGTCGCGCTCTGGCCCCAGGTCAGAAATCATTAAACCAATGGTGGCAAAGGGGATGCCAAGGGTCCAAATGGTGGCCCAGTAAGGGTCCATGTATTTCAGCATTTGGTAGAGTGCCAAAAAGTACCAGTCTGATAGAATCGGCAGCGGGGTTACTTCTGGGTTGGCTCTCGAGCCACTTTCTGCTGGGAAGATAATCGCCGTAAAAATAATCATGGCAATGACGGCAATAATGGCGCCCTTGCTTAGGTTAATCCGCTTAAGCCGGTTTTTGTAAAAGTACAGCTCGGTGACAATCAGTAGCAGCACCGAGAGAGCAAAGTGAAGGGCAAAGAAGCGGGTTAAGGTAGCTTGCCCAATAGAGCTGCCGCCCATGAGGATTTGAGAGGTGGTCATCCCCTGGTGGGTCACATCGCCAATTACCTTGGTAACCGATCCAATAATATTGGGGATAATCCAGGTGTGGCCGTTGACCAGCACATTGCCTTCCCACGGCCAGTACCAAACCTTGGGGGTAATATCCAAGTACGTGGGGAAGGTGGCAAATACCTTGGTGGCCCAAAAAGCACGTTGGTTCCAAATGAGCAGATACCCAGACAGACCGCTGTACATGGCCACTAGTAATAAGATGATGCCGAGAACAAAGGTAAACTCACCCTTGTTTTTGTATTCTGCCTTAAACCACATGCGGTATACCCGCAGTGTGGCGGCAATAATCATGGCATCACCCCCATACTTATGCATGCCCCGTAGCACAAAGCCAAAAAAGTTATGAGAAATGGCATCTACCGAGTTATAAGCTTGATCGATGGTGGGCAAATAGATGGCAATGAGCAAAACGCCGGTAATAATAACGATTACCCACGCTAGGTAGTACATGCCGCCTAGCTGGTACCACGGCGATTCTTTTTGCAAGTCGGCCTTGGTTTCATCGAAGAAATCGATCTTTTTCAGGCGGTCTAACACAAAATCTTGGGCCGCCTGTAATAATGCTTTCCCTTGGGATATCACCTGTTCCATGATTAGCTGATACCTCCACTTTCAACCGCAGTAATCACAAGGTCACTGCCATTGATGTTCCATTCAAAATAACGAGGGGGCCGTGGGGCTGGGCCACTCACCACTTTCCCGCGGATATCACCTGCGCCAGCATCTTGCTTTTTAAGTGGGTCAAACACACTTAGGTGGCAGGGGCAGGCAAATAAGGGGTTGACGGCCTGGTTATAGTTGTATTCCGGGGCTTTTTCCGGGGGGATAAAGTTGAATACACAACCCATGTGGGGGCAAATACGGCTAACCACATGGAAGTTAGGCTGGCCGTTGTCTTGGTCTTGGGGCAGGCGCACAACAAAGCCAGGGATGCGAATAGATTGGTACTGTTTAAAGCTGTACTCTTTACTCTTTTGGCCAAAGGTAAAGGTTTGGAAATCCCAGGCTTTGGCAAAGTTAGCCAAGGGAAAGGCCACCTCTTTTTCCCGCTGGGGCATATCGGGTGGGCTAAACAGGCCCGTAGCACCACTAAATTCAGTGGGTGTATCCCCAAGGGCTACCGTGGTTTTGGTAATGGGGCCTAAGGTGGGCCGCAGGTAACGCACTAGGGGCGAAACAAACAGGCCTAAGGCACCGACAACGGGTAGGCTGAGGAGGAGTTTTAGAAATGCGCGACGATCCATGTCAGTCACAGCGTCCTTATGGCTTTAGGTAAATCGTGGGGTACTAGGGTTAGTGGGTTGCCGAATGGCGGTTCTCATCCGAGAGTAAGGGCATTTGGGATTGGCCTACCGAGTAATAGTCGCCGTCGTGGTCGCCTTGGTAGTCAAACTTAACCACCTTATTCACAGGGGGGATTTTAGGGTTGGTAGGCGGTTCTAAATCTTTGCCAGGCACCAATCCGGTAGGAATAGCGGTCCCTTCAGGCAAGTCATTTTTAATGGATAGCGAACGCAGGTGCTTTACCAGCATCCATAGTAGGGTTTCGTCGTAAACAAAGTTTTTATCTTTGTCCACGTTGCCTAACCAGGCAGGCATGCCGCTGGGGTAAATACCTTCTACCAGGTAGGTAAACCACTGGGCATCGGTACGGTTAAAGGCCCGGTCGTATTGGGTAAAACGTGCTGGGGCTGGGTAAAATAACCCATGATGCACGTTACCGCCTTTTAAATCGTGGTTACTGGGGTGGCCTGTGTGTAATGGGCCATTGGCGTTACCTTTTTTGCCATGACATACCGCACAATTACCACCGTATACCGCAGCAATATCTGGGTCATCGTTAGTAGCTTTGTGGGTAATATCGCTACCACCGGCTAGGTGGCGGGCATAAAATACGGCGGCCCAACGCTCATCACGGCTAAGGGTACTGGCAAAATCTGGGTGGGTGCCCCCTGCAATGGTAATGTTTTTGTGGGTGTCGGTCTCTTTTTTAAGGATGGGAGCCTTGCCGGTGGTTAGCAAAATGTAGAGGTCGATAGGCGTTGCGTATAGCAGGGTTTTTTGGGTGCTTTTTTGTTGGAAAAAGCCAGCCGAGTGACACGACGCACAGTTATTTTTAAACACCTTGGCGCCACTAGATAAAGATGGCGGGCGAGAAGGATAGCCAAAATCCAAGGTGGTGGCAGATTCATCCACCACAGGGGCTTGGGCTAAAGACTTATTGGTAACGGTGGCTTGCTGAGAGCAACCCGTTAGCAGGCCGATGCCAATGGCCGTGGCCAGCAGGCCAGCAAACAGGGCGGTTGATTTAAGAAAAGAAGTACGGGTGGTCATAATCAGTCAGGTTCTAGTGAAAAAATCCAGGTGATAAGGAAAGGCTAGTAGCCAAACAGGGGAATCCAGGCCACGCCTGCCCACATAACGATAAGGAAGAACAATATACCCAAAAACCAAGGAATCTGATGCTCGTTGACATCAAAATCGGCTTCGTTGGCATCTGGCGCAATGGGGCCGTCGGGCGTGTCGATAGGCGTGGTGTCGATATCGGTCATTAGGGTGTTAGTCCTCGTCCTGTAACATGGCGTATTTGGTGTCTTCTAGGCTATCCAGGCGTCCGTTACGAGACGACCAAAACAGCACACCAATGGCCAATACAAAAAATACGCCGCAAATCATAAAGGCCATCATATAGCCGGGGCCAAGCCCGCCGGAAAGGCAACTAGGGCACATTAATGGGCACCCCCATGGGTAGCGGTATCATCAGCACCAGCAGCCTTAAAGGTGCTGGGGGCGTAATCTTTTAAAGGGTTGTTATGGCCGTGGGCCTTGGCGGCTTCAATTTCCCAAAAGTTTTCATCCAGGGCGCCAGGGATGTCCACGTCATCGTAGCTGGTAACCGCCTCTTCGTTATCCTGGGGCAGGGTTTTAACAAAGGCAGCCACATAGGCCATGCTTTCATCGCTCAGGCTTTTATACCAGCGGGGCATCCGGGTGCCGGGCACGCCTTCGGCCACACGCCAAAACCAGGTGGCATCATCGTAGCTTTTGTAGAAGGGGCGCGTAAAGTTCGCCGGTTTTTTCTGCATGCTAACACTGGTGGGGCCGTTGCCTCGGCCTTCTACACCGTGGCACTGGGCACAGTTTTGCATGTAAATGCCTCGGCCAGCGTTGGCGGCTGCCGATGAATTAATATCGACGGCTTCTTTGACTTTATCCCAGCGGTCGCGGTATTCCTGCGGGGCGGTAACCCAGTTGGGTTGCTTACGCTTGGCACCCACGGTTTGCAGGTAGGCCACCAAGTAGGTCATTTCTTCATCGCTTAAGTAGCTAAAGGAGGGCATAATCGAGCCAGGCTTTACCACCCGCGGGTTTACATGGTGGGTCCAGTGCCAAGCGTCGGGGTATTTGCCGCCAATGTTGGATAAATCTGGGCCAGTCCGCTCAGAACCCAGCACGTGGGGGGTTTCGTACACGTAATCGCCAGCGTTTACCACTTCGCCCATTTCTCTATCTTGGTAGCGGCTAAATTGGCTGTGGCAGTAAAAACAGCCTTCGCGGCGGTAAATCATCCGGCCAATGGCCTCTGGCGAGCCCGGCTCGTATTTGTAGGCCGCTTCGCTGGGCACGGGGGTAAAGGTCATGGCAGGCAAAATCGCCGTTACCGTAATAATGGTAATAAAGATTAAGGCGACGAAAACACCGGCAATCAGGTAGTTAATGTTGGGGCGCATGAGAAGGGGTGCCTGCTAAAATCCTGACAAAAAACGAAAAACGAGATGACTATACTATACGTAGGCAATGCCTGTTGGCGAGTGGGGCAGGGCTTCCACGTCTTTTTCTGCACCAAATACGGTTTTGTAGATGTTATACATGAAGAATATTTGGCCCACAGTAATGAGGATACCAGAGAGGAAGCGCACAAACATGTAGGGCTCCATTTCAAAGGCCCATTGGTCCATGGCAATAGAAAAGTGCCAGCCAGCGGCTTGAATTAGCCCGGCAATGGTGAGCACCACTACCATGACAATCCAGCCAATGAGGGTGAACCAAAAGTGGTACACGGCCAGTTGCTTGCTGTAGATTTTGCGGCCCGTTACCTTGGGGATGATGTAGTACACGGCGGCAAACACAATAAAGGAGAAGGTGGCCAGCAGTGCCAAGTGGGCGTGACCCACCACCCAGTTACTAAAGTGCAGGTACCAGTTAATGGCACGGGTAGCCTGGAAGGGCCCTTGGATACACGTTAGCAAATAGGCAATGCCAGCAGCAATCACAAAGCGTAGGGGGATGTGATCCGCGGCCAGGTACCACTTTCGGCGCATGGTCATGAAAAAGTTGGTGAGTACGGTGAGTACCGGCACCAGCAGAAATACACTGGAAATTACCGCAATGGCCTTTAGCCACTCCGGTACCGGCGATTGCAAAATGTGGTGGGTGCCGGTGGGGGCGTAGAACATCCCAATCGTCCAAAACCCAATCATGGATAGGGTATGGCTATACAGTGGCGCCGAGGTAAAGCGTGGCAGTAGGTAATACAAAATACCAACCCCGCCTACGGTAAACCACATGCCAAGGATGTTATGCCCGTAAAACCAAGCGGCAACCGCATCGTTCAAACCATCAAAGGCTACAAAGGCACGGTTACCAATAATGTAGACAAGGGGGAACCAAAACAGCGAGCCCAGCATGTACCAAATGGATACATACCATTTTTTCTCTTCGCCCGTTAGTACTGTCATGTAGCCGTTAATACCGGTAGAAATTAATGCGGCCAGTACCAGCCAGTCAAAAATACCGTTCAGTTCAGCATATTCACGGGCTTCGGTGTAGCCATTCATAATGGCAATCACACCGCTTAGCAGCACCAGGTTCCACGCCACCATGGTAATGTTGCCTAATTTTTCGTTCCAAATGCCTTTGCGGCGGGCCAGTACAGGCAAAATATAAAAATAGCAGCCAACATACCCCATAGAGAGCCAACCAATGGCTACCATATTGACGTGTGCCGGGCGCAGGCGGCCAAAAGAGAGTTGGGCAACACCGGTAATCAGGTCAGGCCACGTCATTAAGGCACCGGCTAAGGTACCCAAGGTAACGCCCACAACCAGCCATAAGACAGCAGACAAAATAAAATTCCGGCTGGCGCTGTATGGTTCATCGCTAATAATGTGCCGGGTGGCTGAAGAAAGCCAGCTCATGGGGTCGGATCCTTCCCGATAAATAAAGAAGACGAGCGTTTAAAAACAAAAAATAAGGTATACAGAGCGCTGGATGACATTGTGTGCCAAGTCGGCAAAAGGGGCAAGGCATGGGGTTCGCATCCTTTGGGCACCCCTCCGTAATGTTGTGCCGTTGGATACAGTGTTGGGTGCCTCTAGCGCAGGACACCGGAACGCCTATAATGGTAATCAACGGGCGCCCCGGTTTCAATCCCTTTGTGTAAAGTTGCTTGGCAGGGGCGGGCAATGTGGCCCCTGTGTAGCCGCCCCAATCCAGCGTTTTGTATGATTTAGCCCTTGCCCAAGCGGTGTGGTGTTTCTTTCCCTATGTCTGTTCCCCCATCTTCTCAGCCTTTGTTGGCCGTTCATCAGCTTGTGGTGGGTTTCCCTGCCAAAGGGGGCCGTGGCGATAATTCGGCGCTATTACCGTACCAACAGGCCGTGTGCGGGGTTAGCTTTGCCTTAAACCGTGGCGAGGTACTCGGCTTAGTGGGCGAAAGTGGCTGCGGTAAAAGCCTAACTAGCCTAGCAGTGCTAAATTTGGTGCCTACACCGGGCAAAATACTAGAGGGCAGTGTTTCTTTAGAGAAGCAATCGTTGTTGGCTTTACCTGCTGATGCCATGCGAAAAATCCGCGGGGCCCGCATTGCCCTGATTCCCCAAGACCCAATGACATCGCTGAACCCGGTGTACACCATTGGTAACCAGCTGTTAGAAGTAATTACCTTGCACCGCAACCTGCATGGGGCTGCCGCTGAACAAGTGGCCATAGAAGCGCTGGACGCCGTAAAAGTGCCCAATGCTAAACAGCGCTTAACCCAGTACCCTCATGAATTTAGCGGCGGCATGCGCCAGCGGGTAATGATTGCCATGGCGCTGGCCTGCGAACCGGATGTATTGATTGCCGATGAGCCGACCACCGCGCTGGATGTGACGGTTCAGGCCCAAATTTTGGCCTTGATTAAAGAATTACAGGCCGAGCGTGGCATGGGTGTGCTGCTGATTACCCATGATTTAGGCGTGGTAGCCCAAGTGTGCCACCGAGTAGCCGTAATGTACGCAGGCCGTATTGTGGAGGAAGCACCAGTAAAAGAACTGTTTTCAAAACCAAGCCATCCCTACACGCAGTCGTTGTTGGCAGCCATCCCTAATATGAAGAGTGACCGTGGTAATGCCTTGCAAGCCATTGAAGGCCAACCGCCCCCAGTGGGAATGATTCCCCATAATGCCTGTGCCTTTGCCCCCCGGTGCAGTAAAGCCGAACCCCGCTGCACGGAAGCCCTACCGCCGGTGGCGTCGGTGTCGCCTAATCATACCGCCCAATGCGTGTTGGTGTAGAAGAGGAGATAGTTGGGTGTTGAACGAGGAAACACTGAGACAGGCCTACAATTTATTGTGTCGGTTATTGCCAGCAACTTCTTACGAGCCGTTTGATTCGGTACGCAATGCAGAAATGCACCGGTGGTTTTGGAAGCCAGAGCGGGTAAAAACCGTGATTTTAGCTGAATCTCATGTGTTTACCCCCGTAGAAGAATCCGAGCAACGCATGGTTTACCCTAAATTTTTGGAACAATTACCAACAGAATATGTTCGGTTAGTGTATTGCTTGGGGTATGGCGAGCAAGGCGCGCTAGGTATACAGATGCCAAAAAAAACAGGTACGCCGCA
Organism: bacterium; assembly: GCA_030429585.1. Classification (GTDB taxonomy): domain Bacteria; phylum Cyanobacteriota; class Vampirovibrionia; order Vampirovibrionales; family Vampirovibrionaceae; genus JAUIEU01. The sequence continues at coordinate 1,812,075 of JAUIEU010000001.1, forward strand.
ATATTGGAAATTATTTGCCTATGCCGCTGGCCAAAATCCGGTGCTGGTTCAAAAAACTGGAACAACAAACACAATAGAGCGCTTACATAATAAATGGGCTTTATTGTGCGCCTTAAAAGAAAAAGGCGTTTGGTTACTGGATACCAGTATTTTAGGGCTGGCTAATTTGCCAAGCGGAAAACCCGGAAAAGACATGCTGGATGAGATTTTGTATCAATCATGGCAATGTTATATTGCACCAATTATTGAAGCAGAGCGCCCTGAAAAAATATTATGTGTGGGTAAAGGGCTGTGGGGCATGCTTCGAGGTGAGTTAAAGCGAAAAACACCTCAGGCTGATTGGGTGTATCAGCCAAATGCCCGTTTAAGCAAACATGCCATTGAGGAAAATCAGCAAAAAATAGCGACGTTTTGTGTGTAGTTTAAACCAGCTCAACTATGGTGCGATCGGCGTCTAGTAGGTGGGGTTGAACAATAACCGCTTGGCCGGCGCGCTCAGGGCGAGGTTCGGTGAGTTGGCAGCGGATGTAATTTTCGCTCATGCCTTTGGCGCCGTCGTTTTCCACCACAATGGTGAGCGGCTGCCCGATAAATTGTTGCCGGTAGGCCAGCCATTTATCAGCCGCTAAATCGCGCAGCACTTGGGCGCGGCGTTTTTTTTCTGGCTCGGGCACTTGGTCGGGGAAATCTGCGGCAGGCGTACCCTTACGCTTGCTGTAACTAAACACATGCAAGGTATGCATGGGGCAATCGGCCAGTACTTGGCGGGTATGCTCAAAGCGTTCGTCGGTTTCGCCAGGGAAGCCCACAATAATATCGCTAGCAATGGCCACGTTTGGCATGGCAGTGGTGAGTTTCTCGCATACGGTTACCATATCGGCTACATGGTGGCGGCGGCCCATGCGCTTTAGTACGAAATCCTCGGCACTTTGGGCGGATAAATGGACGTGGGGGCAAATTTTTGGCTGATTGTTGGCCATAGCGGCGATTAATTCATCCGTCACTTCCATGGGGTCTAGCGAGGTTAGCCGCAATCGAAAATCACCGTCCATGGCGCAAAGTTCGTTTAGCAATCCGGCTAAATCGGTGCCAGTATCTGGGCATTGGTATTGGCCAATATTAATACCGGTAAGCATCATCTCTACAAAACCGGCGTCCATCATTTCGGTTAGTTGGGTTTTTAAATCAGCCACGGGTAGGCTTCGGCTAAGGCCGCGTGCTTCCCAAATAATGCAGTAGGTGCACTTATAATCACACCCATCCTGTATTTTTAGGCTACCACGCGTTCTATCTAACCCAGATTCCATGCCGCCTTCCATCATTCGGCTTTTGTCTATCTCGGCTACATGGATATGGGGCGAGGCTTCCGGTGGGCCTTGGGTAATCAGTTGGTATAAATCGCCCTTAAAATGGTTGCCAATTACATCGGTCACCCCCGGTTGGGCGGCTACTTCCTCTGGGGCCACTTGGGCATAACAGCCGGTAACCACAATGCGACTGGCCGGGTTGGCCAATTTAGCTCGCCGAATGACGCGCTGGGTCTCGGTATCGCTGCGTTCCGTTACGGTGCAGCTGTTAATCACGACGACACTGGCGCTATCGTCTAAATCTACCACCTGCCAACCATTTTTTTTAAACGTACCGGCCAGCGTAGCGCTTTCTAGCTGGTTGGTTTTGCAGCCCAAGGTGTAAAAGGCCACAGTTGGGCTGCTAGGCAGCCAGGTAGGCGCGGGTTTTGCGTGGTTAGCGGTAGGGTTAGGCGTTGGGGTAGGCATAGACGAAAGGGGTAGATTAAGAGGGGGTAATTAAGGGTGTTTAGGATAGCCAAACCATAGCACCTGCGCGAGTGAGTGGGGCAGTTAGCGGCATAAAAAGGCGGGTTTATTACGAGATCTGTAACAAAGAAGGCGGTAAAAGAGCAATTCTGCCAGATAAAACGTTTTTATTATAATACATTCCACAATGCTGATGATATTTGATTTGAGCAAATGGCAGCATGATACATATTTTTTTGGAATGCCCCTAAAACAAGAGCGAGAGACCTAATTGATGATGCAGCGTTGCAAACAAGCCTTAATACTGATGGCACATCACTGTACGGCTATGGCTACGTTTGGGGAAATGACAGCATTTAACAATAATTCAGGAGTGAGAAGAGGCTAAGCACTATGGCAAAAGTATTAATTTCTATGCGCGAAGATTTTTTAGAGCAGGTGGACGTGATGGCAGAAACCGAGCAACGTACCCGTAGCGAGCTGATTCGTCAGGCCCTGCGCGAGTATATTTCGGCCCGTAAGCCTAAAGCGTCTAACCCGCAGCAAACCCAACGCAACGCAGAGCTGATAGAAGCCTTGCTGTTAGGGTAGCCCCTTACCCATCATCAATAGTATTTCCTATTAAACCGGCTACAGGTGAACCCTATAGTTGGTTTTTTGGGCGTTACGGTTTAAGGATTAGGCGGTTTAGGCGGTGGGGTTAAATTAGGTCGGCTTACTGGCCTGCTTTTTTGGCAATAACCTGGGTGGTGGTTACTTGTACCGGTTGGGTAAAGGCGGCCTTTGGGGCCCGAAATAACAATACTCGGCTAATCATGCCGCTGGCGTCATCAATGGCCTTTAGGCTGTCGGTATCGCTGTACACGCTGGCGGTAATATTGCCATAGTGTTTGGTTTTAATGGGGTGCTGCCAGCTGCCTTGCCAAACCTGCTCATGGTTAGGTGCTTGGGTATCCACCACGCTAACGGTGCTGCGCATAGTGGCGCGCATATCATCGGGGATGTGGTCGCCAAAGTGTTTTTTATACAGGCCTTTTATCCCCCAACTTTTTTCAGGTTGATTAAAATCAACATCGGCTTGCACCATTACCACGCGGGCAATGGTGCCCCCGCTACCGGCAACAGCATCGGTTAGGTGGTTTAGGGCGGTGGGGCTCACGTGGTTATTTTCTGCCCATTGGCGCCACACGGTTTGCAGTAGGTAGGGGTGTTGTTTTTCTAGCCGGGCAATGCTTTGGGCAGGGTAATAAATGGTGGTGTTGGGGTGGCTATGAGCCAGTTTTTTAGCAATATCAGTACCTAAAGTCCAGGCGGCATCGGCAAAGCCTTTTTTGCCAATGGTGGGGTTGGGTACCGCCAGTACCAGTATGCCCGGCAACGGACGATATTCTGTGGTGGTAATGGTTTTGGTTTGCACGGTGGGCGCTGCCGGGGGTGTTAGGGGCGCCATGCCCATGGTGCTGGCGGCATTGGTTGGTGGCTGGGGGGTGTAGTAGGCAGCCTGGGGCGAGTGGTGCTGTTGATGTTGGTGCAGGCTAGGGCTAACGGTGGTTACGGGGCTTTGGGCACGATCCACCGTGTTAGTAATGGTATCCAGTGGCGGGGTTTCCAATACAGGGTCGGCAACGGTGGCTTCTGTTGCTGCCGCTGGTTTTTCTGTTGGGGTGGGGTTGGCCCAGGCTGTTAGGGGTATGCCGGTGGCCAGCCCTGCGATTAAAAGGCTTAGTAATAATGGGTAGTGTGTCATCCCGTGTCCACCTGCAATCATGTGTATGCTCGTTACTAGTATGACAGATAGGGCAGGGTTCACTCCTCCCCCGCTTATGGGATAATGCCCCGGTAATTCTGCAAATAAAGGCCACTTTTGCTGTGATAGACCGTTATACCTTGCCAGAAATGGCCACTGTTTGGGCCGATGACTCGCGATTGAGCCATTGGTTAGCTGTAGAATTAGCGGTGATGAACGCCCAAGAGGCCATGGGCACCGTGCCCGCGGGCACCCATGCTCGGGTGAGTGGGGCTGCCAGTGTGGATATTGACCGCATGCTGGCTATCGAAAAAGAAACGCACCATGATGTGATTGCCTTTTTAACCGCCGTGGGCGAAACCATCCCCAATGAAGCCGACCGCCGATGGCTACATTTGGGCATGACGAGTAGCGACTTGGTGGATACGGCCCTTAGTTTGCAAATAAAACAGGCTGGCGAGCTGGTTTGTCAGGTACTGGCCACCTTGCGCCAAACCATTTGGCAACGGGCGGTAGAGCACCAACACACCCCCTGTATTGGCCGCTCGCATGGCATCCATGGCGAGCCCATTAGCTTTGGGCTGAAACTGCTCACCTGGGTGGATGAACTCGACCGAGCCCAGCAACGCCTGGCCCACGCCTTGGAAGAAGCCCGTGTGGGGCAAATTAGCGGGGCCATGGGCACCTATGCCGGCAGCCCGCCAGAGGTAGAGGCCAAGGTGTGCGAATCCTTGGGGCTAAACCCGGCTAAAACCAGTACCCAGGTCATTGGGCGAGATATCCATGCCCAGGTGGTGTGGGCACTGGCTAGTGTGGCCGCCAGTGTAGAGCGTTTTAGCGTGGAGTTGCGTCATTTACAGCGCACGGAAGTGTTGGAAGTGGAAGAGGCCTTTGCCAAAGGGCAAAAAGGCAGCAGTGCCATGCCCCACAAGCGCAACCCCATTAGTGGTGAAAATCTCACCGGCTTGTCTCGGTTAATCCGTAGTGCGGTGGTGCCGGCGCTAGAAAATGTGGCCCTATGGCACGAGCGCGACATTAGCCACAGCAGTGTGGAGCGAGTGATGTTCCCCGATGCGTTTATTCTGACCCATTACATGTTGGTGCGCTTAAACCGGGTAATGGCCAATTTACAGGTATTCCCTAGCAACATGCGCCGCAATATGACCTTGTATGGCGGGGTGATTTTTTCTCAACGGGTGCTGCTGGCCTTGGTGGATGCCGGGCTAACCCGAGAAGACGCTTATAAACTGGTGCAAACCCATGCCCATGCCGCCTGGAACACGGAGAGCGGCGATTTTAAGGCCAGTTTAATGGCGGATGAGCAAGTAACCCAAACATTATCTACAGAAAAATTGGCTGCCTGCTTTGATGAAACCGTGTTTTTAGCCCATGTGGATACCATTTTTGCACGGTTTGAATAGGTTATGCTAGAGTGTGCCCATAATAAGCTTAAATAACCGAATGGAACGTTAAATTATGGTTGCTACTGTAGAACCTCCTAGCGTAGTAATATCTAAAAAATTTCTACCCCAAAAAGAAGAAATATCGCTTCTTCGAATATCATCGTCAGCAGGTGGCCAAGGGACAGGCGGTAATGGCCCCACTGTTGCTATTGGTGCTCCCTACCCTGACGATGATGGCTTGAAAGACTTTTCGGATCAATTGGCAAATTTTTTTAGTTGGCGTAGTCGTCGTCAAAATTTTGCAGGCCAACAACAATTAAACGTGCTGGCATAACCGGGTGGGGCAAGCTAATCCAGCCATACGGGTGCGCGTTGCTGCTGTTATACAAAACCATGCGGGCGAATTACTGGTGGTGCGGCAAAATGATAAGCCGTTTTGGGTACTGCCCGGCGGCACGCTAGAGTTTGGCGAGACCTTGCCCACGTGTTTGGCCCGCGAGCTGATGGAAGAATTAAACCTGGCAGTAACCGTCGGCGAGCTGGTGTCGGTCTCCGATTTTATTACCGGTAGCCGCCATGTGGTGGATATGGTGTTTAATGCCACGGTTACAGGTGGCAAACTAGCTATGACCACCGACGAAAACCTAAACGAGGTGGCCTGGGTTGCGGTAGATAAACTACAGGCCCTGCCCCTAATGCCAGCGGAAATAACCCAATGCATTGAAGCGGGCACTGTCGCGGGCCACTATATAACAACGGGGTAACCTTACCAAAACGCCCTCGGTACACAGTAACCGAAGGCGTTAATAAGGTGGGTTTAGTTAAGGGGTGGGTTATACCATTCTGGGGCCAAAGTTGTTGGGCATAATACGGTTTACGGCGTGGCCTGGGTTAATGCCAGGGGTACGGAACGTAGGCCGGTGGTTATGCATGGGGCGTGGCCGTTGCATTGCAGCAAAGCGTGGTGGGGGTGCTGCAAACCGTACGGGTGGCGCCGGTGGGTAGCCAGCATTAAAGCGGTTCCACGCGGGTGGTGGGCCACCGTTGGCCATTATTCGCTCCATACGGTCTAGGCGGGCATTAACGCTGTTAGGGTTGCCAACAGTGGTGCTGTTATTGCGGGCATTGGCCAATACATTGCGGGCTTGGTCTACCGTGCTAACACTGCCTTTTTTAGTGTTGTTTACTAATAACGATACCAGCAAGGTGAGTATAGGGCTGTTAAACAAGCCGCCTAACACGCCTTTGTTACCGCTTTTGTTGGTGCCGCCAAGGGCCCCGCCAAGTAGGCTGCCAATAATACCGGTAAGCGAGCCTGGTTTGCCTTTTAATAAGGCGGGCAGCCAACCGCTTAGGGCGCCGCCTAGGGCTTTGCCAACATTAAAGCCGCCGGTTTCGCCGTCTTTGGATTCGGGTTTTTTACCTAAGCCGAGTAAGCTTTTAGCAATATTGCCAATGTTAAAGGTGGTTTTTCCCGTTTCGCCATCTTTTTTGCCGCCAAACATATTGCTGATAAATGTGCCGGCACCTTTTAAAAGCTTGCCAAACCAGCCTTTATTGCCACCGCCAACATCAGTGGCTGGGGTTGCAGCAGCAGTAGTAGTCGCAGGGGCATTAACGTCAGGCCCATTGGGATCTTGTGCCATAATAATAATCTCCTTCACACAGATATGTTTTTATACACACCGTTTGTTTAGTTACACACAGGGCAGTCGCTTAAGGGGGAGGACTACCTTCAAAAGGATAAAAACAATTATTATAGATATTGGAACGATATGTAACAAACTATAAACAAATAAAATGACAGATGGGTTAATGGCGATGGAGGCCGATATGGTGTGGGAAATAACTACCAGCCCTTATGCCCAAAAAGCGGCCACCATAATGGCAGCCGCTGATGAGTAAGGTGTATGGTTTAAGGCTTATACCGACATACCACCGCCACCACCAAGGTAGGTGCTGGCCATAGAAGCCAAGGGGGTTTTGGGTAGTGGGGTTGTGGCGGCTATATCGCCAAAGGGGTTCGTACTTGGTGCAATAGGGGCATTGTTTTCTATTGCAGAAGTAACGAGGCCTACGACGGCGGTTGCCAGTAAATTGCCCAGGGGGTTACTGGGGTTAGGGCTTTCTGGCTTTTCAGTTACGGTTTGTTGAGCCATGGCCTCTTGTTCAGCAAGTTTAGCGGCTTCAGCTTTTTTCTTTTTACCTTTGCCAAATAATTTACCAACGAATCCGAAAATTGTAGGTGCTATTTTTATGGCACCTTTTGCAATTGCGCCCCAAGCGACCATAATAATTCTCCTTCACACAGTTTGTTTAGTTACACACAGGGCAGTCGTTCAGGGGGAGACTACCTTCAAAAAGATAAAAACAATTATTATAGATATTGGAACGATATGTAACAAACTATAAACAAGTTTTATGTAGGCCGGTGGGTGTTTAGGGCCTGGCGTAGGCTGAGCGATAGGCAAAAATAAGGGGCGGTGCTGTGTGAAGAAAGCAGCCGCCCAGGAATGTGTGTGTAGTGTGTGTGTGTGAAGTTAAATCGAGTGGTGGGTTACCTGGTTAAGGGTTAGTACTGAATGTAGGGGCTAATGTGGTGGTGGCCCCAAAACCGCAGGGCGGCCAGTGGGTCGGTTTGGGCGGCGAGTGGTAGGTGGCCACCGGCATAACCGGGTGTGGTGCCAAAGCCAGGGATGCTCCACGAGCTGGTAAGCATGGCCTGCAATGGGTTGGGGTTACTTAACCCCACTACTTGGAATTGATCGGGTACGGGCCCAAATCCAAAATTAAAGGGCGATAGTGAGTTGGGTGGCCCAAAATACTGGGCTTGGAGTGGGTTGGTGGCCGGTAATAGGCTGGCCAGGCCGGGTACATTGCCGCCAACCAATTGGCTGGCAATACGATTAACAATATTCTGTATGGGGCCTTGGGGCGCTCGGCCAAGGGTGTCGGCGCCAAATGCGGCATTAAAGCCTTGCCGGGCCAGGGCGTTAAAGTACAGTTGAGAAGAAATGCCTGCCGGGTAGCCTGCAGGTTGCGGTGTAAAACCGCCGCCAAATGGGCTGTTAAATCCAAATTGTGGATTAAATCCGTGCATCATTTCCCCCTAAATGCAGATTTGCTTTGTTGTTGCTTACTAAATTCTCATGTTGGTATAGGTGTTGTAAGGGTTAATGCCTGGTGTGGCCAAGGGTGGCGTAACCGGCGGTTTAGTAACGGTTGTTTCTGTTTTGCCAAATAGCTTGGCACTAAAATCGAGCTTTTTGTTGTCGCCAATATCTTTAATAATGTAGGAAACAAGGGCAGCCGCTAAAGACCCCATAAGCGCTTTACCAAGGGTGGCGCCAACGCTGGTGTTGTTAAATAATCCGCCTTTCTTGGGTGCTTCCGGTGCTTGGGTGCCATTTTGTTTAGCCAGGGCTTGTTGTTTGGCTAGTTCTGCCGCTTTTTTCTTTTTCTTTTTGCCGCTAAAAAGGCCAACAATACCGCCAATAATACCGCCTGCGGCGGCACCAATAACATTACCAATAACAGGTACTACGGTACCCACGGTGGCGCCAATACTGGCTCCGGTTGCAGCCCCACTTAGGGCGCTTTTGCCAACGCTTCCTTTTTTTGCAACGCCGTTTGCTACTTGCCCGGCAGTTTTAATGGCACCTTGATTGTTGTTTATAAGGTCAGTTGTTTTTCCTAAGAAATCTGTAAAACCGCTCATAGGCGGCCTCCTTCACACGTTTATCTACGGTTTGTCACACGTTTCCTTGCCATTTGCGGGCTTCACACCGCTAAGGCACTTATTGTTAAGGTGTAAGCGGTTCGTGCCGTCTTACGATGGGATAAAAACATTAAATTATAAAAACAGTGATAATTTGTAACCAAACCGTTACGCTCACTGGGGCGTTTTCTTATGAGTGATAGGGCTTCGTCGCTACTTTAACGGGCTTTTGCTAGTAGCGATTATCGGGTAACAGCAGGCTGATACAGTCGATCCATGGCGCGGTATTGCAGGGCTTCGCTAATATGGGCCATGGTAATGGGGTCGCTGCCTGCTAAATCAGCAATGGTGCGAGCCAGGCGCAAAATGCGATGGTGGGCGCGGGCACTAAGGTGCAGGGTGGTTAGGGCTTGGTGCAATAAGGCTTGGCTGGCGTCATCCAGTTGGGCGTGGGTGTTTAGCAAGGCGGGGGAGAGTTCCGCATTACACACCAGCCCGGTGTTGGCCAGGCGGTGTTGTTGGCGTTGCCGGGCGGCAATAACCCGCTGCCGAATGGTATGGCTGGTTTCTGCTGTGGGGGCGTTAGGGTTGGTGGGGGCAATTAGGTCGCTGGCAGGCAGGCGGGGCACTTCTATGTGCAGGTCAATCCGGTCCAGTAAGGGGCCACTGAGCTTGCCCATGTAGCGTTCTATTTGGTGGGGGCTATCGGTGCAGGGGCGTTCAGGGTCGCCTAAAAAGCCGCACGGGCAGGGGTTAAGGGCGGCCACTAGCATGCATTTGGCCGGGTAAGTAATGGTTTGCCGGGCCCGGCTAATTTGGATGACCCCATCTTCGAGGGGTTGGCGCAGTACTTCTAGCACAGGGCGGGGGAATTCCACCAGTTCATCTAAAAACAGCACCCCGCGGTGGGCTAGGGTAATTTCGCCAGGTTTGGGGTTGCTGCCCCCGCCGGTAATGCCGGCCATACTGGCGGTGTGGTGGGGCGAACGGAAGGGCCGTTGGGTAATGAGTTGTTGGTCTCGGTTTAGGTGGCCCGCCACGCTGTAAATACGGCTCACATCCAGCATTTCATCAAAGGTTAGCGGGGGTAGTATGCCGCTTAAGGCTTTGGCCAGCATGGATTTTCCGCTACCTGGGGGGCCAATCATCAGCAAGTTATGGCCACCGGCAGCGGCAATTTCTAGCGCGCGTTTGGCCAGGGTTTGGCCTTTAATATCTGCCATATCCACGGCGGGGGTTCGTTCGGCGGCGGTTTGCAATAGGGTATCGCCGGTGGGTTGGGTGTAAAAGCTGGTGGGCTGCAATAACAATACCGGCAGCTGATTAAGGTGCTCTAGCCCGTAGATATCAATGCCCTCTACCAGGCTAGCCTCGGTAACGTTGGCTTTGGGCACAACCAGGGCGGTGTAGCCCAAGTCTTTTGCCATAATGGCTAAGGATAATGCCCCATGGATGGGCCGAATCTCGCCTGCGAGCGAGACTTCGCCTGCAAAGCAGGTTGTGTCTAGGGCTTCGGTGGGTTGCAATAGGCCACTGGCAAGCAAAATCCCCACCGCCATGGGTAGGTCAAAGCCGCTGCCCTCTTTCCGAATGTCTGCCGGGGCCAGGTTAATCACCACCCGCTTTAGGGGGAAGTCAAACCCACTGTTTTTAATGGCGGCGCGTACCCGTTCTTTGGCCTCACTAATGGCGGCATCGGGCAAGCCCACAATGGTTAGCCCAGGTAGCCCGGCGGATAAATCCACTTCTACCGTGACAGGTTGGCCGTCTAACCCGCAAACGGTACCGGTTTTAATTTGGGCAATCATGTGGGTGGGTGTCCTGCGTGCGTGGCTAACCAGGCTTCTATGCTACCCAAACCACAGCTATTTTAGGGGTGCATCCCAGGTGTGCCATTGTGCCTTGTTACAAAGCGTCATAAAATAAAAGGCCGCATTGTTTTTTAGAGGTTGTGGGTTTTATGGCCCACACCCTACGGTATAAGATTTGGATGGCATGATGAAAACACGACAACTAGTAGCCCTGTTAATTGTGGCCTTAGCCTTTGGTGCCGTTATTTTAGGCGCCTTTTACCAAGAGCGACAATTGGCGGCCACCCCGGCCCTCACCACGGAAGAGACCCCTTCTGTGGCGGAAAAAGCCAGTAAACTGGCCAAAGCCTTTGGGCCGTTTAAGGGGGCGTACCTGGCCAAGGTGCATTTGTCTGGCCCTATAGAGATGAAAGTGGCCGACAGCATGATTGGCGATAAGGATTCGAATGCGGTGAAGGTGGTGCATGCCTTAAACGAGATGGTGGATGACGACAAAATCAAAGGCGTGTTGATTGAAATTAATTCGCCTGGCGGCACCGTGGGCATGAGCCAGGAACTGCATGCGGCGGTAGAGCGGGTACGCAAAAAAAAGCCGGTGGTGGCCCATTTTGGCGATGTGGCGGCCAGCGGCGGGTATTATACGGCGGTGGCGGCGGATAGAATTGTGGCCAACCCAGGTACGCTAACGGCCAGTATTGGGGTGATTATTAGCAGCTTAAACTTTCAAGATTTGATGAATAACAAGCTAGGCGTCAAGGCGGTTACCATTAAAAGCGGTAAGCATAAGGATATGCTTAGCCCGTATCGCGCCCCAGACCCAGCGGATATTGCCCTGTTGCAAGAGATTATTGATACCAGTTACCAGCAATTTTTAGGGGTGGTGCTAACGGGCCGCACCAAGCAGTTTACGGATAAAGCCAAAATAGCAGCCCGCAAAAATATATTGCGCAGCGTGGCCGATGGCCGGGTAATGAGCGGCGAGCAGGCCCTAAAGGTAGGCGTGGTAGATTCCTTAGGGGATACCTATGCGGCCCACGGGGTGTTAGACACCTTAGCCAAAAAACACTTTAACCTGGGCGGCGATGACCGCCTGCCCCTAGAAACCTACCAGCTAGAAGGTGGCTTGCTGGAAGGCATTATGTTGCCCTTTGGGGCCATGGCCAGCCAGCTAAGCCAAATGGTGGTGCCTGCTTTGGCCATGTTGCCTGTGGCTGCCCCGTTACCCTCCACTGTGCCGCTATCGGCCAAGTACCCTAACCAACCGTTGTGGATGATGGAATAACGGGCAAGGAGCTGCACCCCAATGACAACTAACCCAAGTACTGACCCTAGCTTAGCGTCTGTCGCCCCAGCGCCTGCCACGCCGCCCACATCGCAGGAAGAACACTTCCCCGAAGGGGTGTGGGGCCCGCTAGATATTGTGTATGGCGCCTTGCTATCGCCCCAAACCACGGTGCGGCATTTAGTCTCTTTGCCAGAAAATAAGCTATCGGCCCAACTGGTGGTGTGTTTGCTGGTGCATGTGCTAACGGCGGTGTGTGTGGCCGGGGCCTTTGCCCTGTGGCGTGGCCAAGAGGTGGCCCCCTTTGGTTTGGTATGGAATGGATTTTGGGCCATTGTGGGTAGCCTTTCTGCCTTGGCTATTATTGCCGGGGTTATTGCCATGGCGGCCAGCGTGTTTGGCCAACCCCATGCTTTTCGTCGCTTACTGATGGTAACGGCGGTGGCCACGGCCCCGTGGTTACTGTATGCCCCCCTCGCCTTTTTTAAGGTAAGCATCCCTGCGATTGGGCCGCTGATTGCCGTGTTTGTGGGCATGGCCTTATGGGGGTGGAATGTGGTGCTATTTGCTTTGGGGTTATCTGCCGTGTACCGGCTAGGGTATACCCGCACGGTGTTGATGATGGCGCTGCCAGTGGCCATGATGCTGTGGTTTTACCTGGGGTTTTGGCACTTGGTTGGCATGATGATGCGCCTGTTCCCCTAGATAAGCGCGAATTGGCGTGATAGTGTGGCTTTATGCCGCTGACTGATACCCCTATCCCCACTATTGCCCAGGCCTTACACAGGCCCCGTTGGCAAACTCTGCCTAGCTTTTTTCATAATGATGTGGTGGTGGCTCCCTTGCAGGGGGCTCGTATGGTGCACGTTAATCAGCCCCTGGCAGCATCCCTGTTAGGGTGTGCTGCGGCCCAGCAACTAGCCCCCAACGATTGGTTGGCGGTATGCCAAGGGGATGTTACAGACGCTACTCCGGCGCCGGTGGCGACGGGGTATGCTGGCCATCAGTTTGGCCATTATGTGCCCCAACTCGGCGATGGCCGTGCCTGCATGCTGGGCGAGGTTATTGCCCCTGGCGGGGATTACTGGGAGTGGCAGCTTAAGGGGGCGGGGCCCACGCCGTACTCTCGCCGAGGAGATGGGCGGGCGGTATTGCGGTCGTCTATTCGAGAGTATTTGGTTAGTCAGGCCATGGCAGGGTTGGGCATCCCTACCACTCAGGCTCTGTGCCTAACCACCAGCGATGAACCGGTTCAGCGAGAATGTGTTGAGCCTGGCGCCATGGTATTGCGCGTTGCCCCCAGTCATCTTCGTTTTGGCCACTTTGAATACAGCTTTTACACAGGCAACACGGCGGCCCACCAACAATTATTAGATTTTACCTTGGCCCATTATTACCCCCAGTGTGCCAATGCGCCCGACCCACCAGCGGCGTTATTTTCTGCGGTGGTAGAAAAAACCGCCCGTTTAATGGCCCAATGGCAGGCGGTGGGCTTTTGCCACGGGGTTATGAATACGGATAACATGTCCATGCTTGGGCTAACCCTGGATTACGGCCCTTACGGCTTTTTGGATGCCTTTAACCCAGACCACATTTGTAACCATAGCGATACCAGTGGGCGCTACCGTTACAGCAACCAGCCTGCCATTGGCCAGTGGAACTGTGCCGCCCTGGGCCATGCCTTTACCCCATGGCTCAGCGAAGCCACGGTTGAGACCCTTTTAAAAGATACCTTTTACCCTGTGTTCATGGAGGCGTACCTTGGGCTAATGGCTCGTAAGTTAGGGGTGTTGGCCATGGAAGCGCCGCCGCGCGCGGCGAAGGGCGATGATGGTTTGTTGCCCCACCCCTATAAAGCCTTGGTGGGGGATGTATTGATGTTGTTGGCCCAACAACGCGTGGATTATACCCAATGGTTTGCCGCTTTAACCGAAGCAGGTGGCGAGCCGGATACCCTTTGGCAAAAAGCCCTTGGCGAAAGCGCTGCTGCCAAACAATGGTGCCGCCAATACCAAGCCGCCCTAACTGAAAGTGGCATTAGCCTGGCCGATAGAAAACAGCAGATGGCCGCGGTAAACCCCTTGGTGGTGTTGCGCAACCACACTGCTCAACACGTAATCGACTCGGTGGCAACCGGCGACACCGCCGTGTTAGATGAGGTGTTTACCGCACTCGCTGCCCCGTATGCGCGTACCAGTGCTAACCAGGTGTTGGCCACCGCGGTTATGGCACCCCCTAAGCCGGATGCCACCCCTTTAGTGATTAGTTGCTCTTCTTAATTCCAACCAGTGGGGGCGGGTTGGCAGCGGGCCAGGTGGTGGGCATGGGCGGCTTGAATATCGCCTAAGGTGTCTCGCCCAAATGTATCCATTACGGCGCGGGCCAGGGTTAGGGCCACCATAGCTTCGCACACCACACCGCAGGCAGGCACGGCGGTTACATCAGCGCGCTCAAAATGGGCAGCTTCCGCTTCGCCGGTATCCAAGTTAACGCTGGGCAGGGCGGTGCGCAGGGTGGCAATGGGTTTCATGGTGGCGGTTAGCAGTAGGGGCATGCCGTTGGTCACGCCTGCTTCTAACCCCCCGGCGTGGTTGCGGGTGCGTGCTAGTTGCCCGTTACCTGTGGGCACAATGGGGTCGTGGAAGTCTTTACCGCTTAGGGTGGCGCCGTCATCGCCTCGGCCAATGGCCACCGCTTTAACCGCCTGTACACTCATCACGGCTTGGGCGAGCTGGCCGTCTAGTTTTCTATCCCATTGGGCGTAGCTGCCTAGGCCGGGGGGTAGTGGGGTGGTCATCACTTCTACGGTACCGCCCAGGGTGTTACCTTCGGTGCGGACAGTATCAATCAGGGCGTGGAGTGAATCGACATCCGCTTGGGTGCCTGCAATGCGGCAGTCGTTGCCTTCGATGGTGTTTGTCCAGGCATCCCATGTTGCCTGGGTGTTGGGGTTAGGGTGTTGGGTGATATCCAGTTGCCAGGGGCCCAAGGCGGTTACATGGCTAGCCACCTGTATGCCTAGCCCATTGAGCAAGGCTTTGGCAATGCCACCTGCAGCTACGCGGGCGGCGGTTTCTCGGGCGCTGGCGCGCTCTAAGGCATCGCGCAGGTCGTCTAAATCATATTTATAATAGCCCGCCAAATCGGCATGGCCTGGCCGCGGGCGGATAAAACGCTTGTCTCGGGCCTTGTCGGGGTCGGCATCGGGGGCCATAATGTCTGTCCATTTGGCAAAATCTTTATTGGGGATGGTTAAGGCAATGGGGCCGCCAGTGGTTTTGCCGCAGCGTACCCCACTGGTAATGGTGGCCGCGTCGGTTTCTATTTGCATGCGCCCGCCGCGCCCGTAGCCTACCTGGCGACGCTGTAAATCCTGGTTAATATCGGCGGCCGTCAGGGGGATGCCTGCGGGGACGTCATCGATAATGAGGGTGAGTTGGGGGCCGTGGGATTCGCCAGCGGTGAGAAAACGCATGATTAAGGGTAGCTTTCCGTGTGCGTGTGTCGGTTTGTTACAATTCTGTCAAGAATATGCGCACCTGTCACGATACTGTACTTGTGAGTTTTGTTTAAATAATTCAATAAGCGATTAACCGCAAGTGGGTTTTAGTAGTGCTGGTTATGCCGCTATTGTGCAAATTTATGTGGGATTAATGTACGTGTTTAAATTTATGTCTATGTGCTGCCTGGTTGCCTTTTGGGGTGTTATTTTAACGCTGGGCCATTTCAATTTATCGTGGTCTCCGCTAGAAAACGGGGGCCAACTAGCCGCCGTACAATATGAAATGGATGGCGAAGCGGCCCAAACCATGATGACCCAGGTGGGGCAAGCCGCCCAAACCGCTATGCAGGCCACAGGTCAGTGGCTGCAACACAGTGGTGTGGTAGAAGCGACGATAGCCCAAGGTAGCCACGTATTATCCGAGTTGACGGCCCATCACTTATCCGAAGGGATTGCCGCAGCGGTGCCAACGGTGGATGCGGGGATACCCGAGGCCAGCAATGCGATGTTAGGCAGTATGCCGACCCCGCCCATGCCAGAAGATGCCTTATTGGGTTGATATGTAGAGGGCTGGGGACCTATTTTCGTGGCTGCGGGCCGCTTGGTGTTTAACCAACACTATCTTACCTGCCGTTCAATTCTAATATGAAAGGGTTGAGGGGGAATATCACGGGGCGTCTACTTGTGGGCCTTGGCACACGAAGTCGAGATTCCGTTACATTTCTTAATATTATGTGCGCGGTGTAATATTTTTTTGGCAAACGTTACAGAGTTCGTGTAATGGCCACAACTCATGGTTTCCGCCTTTCCTCCTAACCGTAGGGAGGAGGTTGGTAAACACAATAGCCAACTGGCTGCTAGGCGAAATGCTCATCCATTGGTATGATATGTGTCCACTACATAGAAAGTCTGTGCTGCCTTTGGTACTGCCCTTACTTGCACTGCCCCCTCAGCATGACGCCCCTTCAATTCAGATAGCCGAGTAACGATCCGTAACAAGATTCGAGATTCACTATCACCAACTTGTCCCTTAGTTGCCTTTAACCAAGTGTCCCTAAACATTGTTTGGATGCTGGCTAGCTTATCCCTACCTAGTCCCTTTGCTATCCACCCCAGATGATACCCCGGACAGACAAGCCCCTGATATTACAGGTAGGCTGCCGCATTGAGATAAGCAACACAAGGAGACAGGTCATGTAACGCTGTGCATTTGACCCCGAGAGGAAAAAGCCCCTATGGCTTCTAAGACCATTGAAAAGAAAACAACAAAGACTAAAAAATCCGCTGCTAAAGAAACGGCAGCTAAAAAATCCACCAAAGCGGTGGCTGTAAAAGATAAACCGGCGAAAAAGCCGGCTGCTAAAGCAACCAAGGCAGTAACCAAGCCCAAAGCTAAAGAAATTACCGCTGATGAGGTATTAATGACAGAGGTTGCGGAACTGGAAGCAGCCGCGGCTAAGCCTGTTAAAAAGGGCAAAAAAGCCAAAAGCTTTGACCAGCTCCTAACCGACCTCCGTACCAGTAATTCGGAAAAAATCCGCTACAATGCGGCTCGAGTATTGGGCGAAATGGGCGACTTAGACGCCGTTGAGCCCCTAATTGATGTATTGAAAAATGATAAAAATGGTTCGGTACGCTTGTATGCCGCCCGCGCCCTTGGCGAGCTTGGCGACGACCGCGCCACCATGCCACTTGTGGAATCCCTCCGTGATGACCGCAACGTGGATGTGCGTGTCCGCGCTGCCCGTGCCCTAGGTAAACTAGGTGGCGAAGAAGTGGTGATGCCGCTGGTTGTTGCCCTAAGCGATGACAATAGCCAAGTATGCATGACGGCGGCAGACGCCCTGGTTGAAATTGGCCCCATTGCGGTTCGTCCGCTGGTAAAAAGCCTAAAGCATGATCGTGTGAACGTTCGTTGCGATGCCACCCGCGCCCTTGGCGAGCTTGGCGACACGAAGGCTGTGAAGCCTTTGGTGGGCATGCTTACCGATGAATGGGTCAACGTTCGCATCTATGCCGTGCAATCGTTAGGTAAGTTGTGCGATAAAAAAGCCACCGAGCCGTTGATTGGCGTGATGCTAAACAAAGACGAAAACGACCTGGTACGCGCTGGCGCTGCCGCTGCCCTGGGCTTGTTTAAAGACCCTCGTGCCTTATTGCCACTACGCAGCCTGATTATGGACAGCGAAGAGCTTGGCGAAATTGAAGATACGGCCCTGAAAGCCTACAAAATGATTATGACCGAGCACTGGCAAGACCTGCCTGGTGCCACGGCCGCCAAAAAGTCTGGCTCGTCTAAAAAAGTGGCTAAATAGCCCACTTTTAAGGATTGTACAGCGTTTAAACACCTCGTCAGCCGTTGCTGGCGGGGTGTTTTTTGTTGGTTTTAGCGCAATGGTTTGGCGGTTTTTGGGGCCTTGCGGGCCTTCACGTCTACTTTTCGGCAGTGTTGCTCTACTGGGCAGGCGTCACACCGGGCGCCAATGGGTTTGCATAGTTCTTGCCCGTGGCGCACCAGCACCCAGTTAATAATGCTCCATAATTCGGCGGGCAGCTTTTTGCGCAATCGCATTTCCGTGTCTTCTGGCGTTTTGGTGCGGATGTAGCCCAGCCGGTTACAAATGCGGTGGACGTGGGTATCCACACAAATGGCGGGCAAGCCAAACCCTAGGCCTACTACCAAATTGGCTGTTTTTCGCCCCACGCCTTTTAGTGTAATCAGCTCATCAATGGTGTTGGGCACTTGGCCGTTGTAGTCATCCAACAAGGTTTGGGAGATGTTTTTAATCGTCTCTGCCTTGGTTTTGTAAAACCCGGCGGGGTAAATTAGCTTTTGGATGGTCTTTAGTGGCAGGGTTACCATCGCCTCAGGGGTAGGTGCAATGGGGAATAGGCGCTGGCAGGCGGGTATGGTCACTTCATCTTTGGTGCGCAGGCTAATAATGCAGCCAATAAGTACCTCGTAAGGGTTTTTGGTCACCTCGTTCATGGGGTGGTCTGGGAATGCCTCCGTTAGGGTGTGGAGAATAGCATCAATGGGGATGGTGGAGGTGGGCATACGGCAGGGGTAACCAAGGGTCGGGGGTAGGTTAGGGCAACGGTAGTAGAGTTATTATGGCTAAAATAACCATATAATCCACCGGGTGGAGGAGATTAGCGGCGTAGCCTCCGTTGCCTGGTGGGCAGCAGGGTACACTAATAGTACAGAAATGTGGGTGCCAAGCCGATACCGTTCTTAGTGTCGGCCTTGCCATGATGAGGTAAGGGTTTTATCGGCCCTACCCGTTATCCCGCCATTTTAACTTTGGGTATATGCACTATGGGTGCCTCTAAAAGCGCCATGATGGAAGTAGAAGCTCCGCCATCCTTAGATGAGCGGATGAACCGTGGGCAGCAAGAGCACGGTGCCCAGCAATTCCATGATGCCAAAGATACCTTCCAGGCCATTGTGCGGGACTACCCGTATTACAGTAAGGCGTGGGTTAGTTTAGGCAGCGCAGAATACCGATTGCGGGCGTATTTACTGGCAGAAAAAAGCTGGAAAGAAGGCCTGCGCCTTAACCCGATGGATGTTAGTGGGTATGCCAATTTGGGCAGTTTGCTGTTAGAGCAGCAACGTTTTGACGAGGCCATCTATTACTGGAAGTTAGGCCTGCAAATTGATAGTACCCATAAAGGCATTTGGCTAAATTTGGCTAATTTGTATAAAAAAATGGGCCTTACAGCGCGGGCTCATAGTTTGTTTCAAAAGTACCAAAAAGTAGCCGGCCCCCGCGATGCAGAAAGTCAAAAAATACAGCGCCGTACCCACCAAGGGTTTGCAGCTTATAAGCCTAACATTCAAATCGCCCAGCTGGCCCTGAAGCAAAACCAGTTAGACCACGCCCGACGCGCCCTGGACAAAGCTTTAGAGTATTACGTGGGTACCGCCAAGGATTACCGTATTTACGGGGCCTTATTTTATAAATTAGGCCGCCTACCAGAAGCCAAGCAAGCCTACCTGCAATCCATTGAGCTGGATAACGATGATGTGAAATCTCATATTAATTTAGGCGTGGTAGAAGAAAAAAACGCCCGCTGGGTAGATGCCTTGTGGTGTTATGTAAAAGCCCAACGTGCCTTACCAGAGACGTCTTCAGAAACCATTGCCAAGTTAAACCGGCGCGTGGATAAAATTTTAAAAGAAATTGCCAGCAGTGGCGGCGGTGCCTTTAAGGCCTATTTAGAAGCCGCCGTAAAAAGCCGAGAGCAGTACAAGCTAGATGATGCCAAAGAACGGTTGATGCGTTTGCAAGAATTGCTGCCCCATACCGATGAGATTAAGGCGGAAATTGAGGCAGAAATGCAGGCCTACTCTGATATGGTGGACCCAAAACATACGGCTAGGCAGCATTATTACCAACAAGGCGAGCAGTACTTGCAGCAAGGTAATGATGCAGGGGCCTTGTATTTGTTTACCTTGTACCAAGAGCACTTTCCAGAGGACAACTTATCCACAGAGCTGGTGGGTATTTGCGAAGCCTTGGAAGCCCAAATAGAAGCCAAGGAAATAGAAGAAGCGGAAGAACGCCGTATGGGCCGAGGCCGTGTGGCTGCCAAACGAGATTAATCTTGCATGGGGGCGGTGGTTGCCAAGGTGGTGTGTTGGGCAGGCAGTAGGTGGAGGATGCCCCAAGCCACAGTCCATAAACAAAGGGGGGTAATTAACCCAAGGGGTTTGTATAGCCAATAAAAGCTAAAAATAACCATTAAACTAACGCCCCACAGGGCCAGGGGTTGTTGGTGCACATGGCTGCCAAAGCAGCGCAGTAGGCTTAAAAAGGCTAGCCATAGGGTAATGCCTAGTAGCATCCATTGGTGGCCAGGGCCTATCCATACAGGGGCGGCAATTAGGGCGATAATTTCTATAATAAGTAAGGAGATACCAGCGGCGGCCCAGTTGGCTAAACCCCCCGCAGCAGGTTGCTGCGGGGAGGCGTTATTCTCGCTAGGGTTTGGTAGCACGTTGGGCAATAGGCCACTTAGTATGGTATCCAGTAGGGCCAATAAGGCGGCGGTGGTAGGGCCAATCCACACGGCGGTGGCAATAATAACCCCTTTATGGAGCAACCAGGTGGCCACCGGGGCGAGGCCACTGCGTTTGGCCTGGGCCAGGCCTTCGGCTAGCAAAGGCATGGGGTTGGGGGTTTCAAAGCCAATAAATCCGGCGCCGAGCAGGCCTACGCAGGTGCTGGTAATATGGCTGGCAACCAGTAACCAGGCCACATGGGTTTGGCTTAAGGGCCACACCCAAAAAGAAATCACCATTATGCCTCCCAGTAGGGTGGTAAGCTGGGTGGCCACCTGCCAGCGGGCATAGTGGTGCAGGTTTTGGGCGGTGGCTAGGGCCAGTAAGGTGTTGGCAAAGGGCAAGCTGCCGCATAATAAGGCCACGCTATAGCTTAAGGGGCCAGTAAGGCCCAACCCGTAGTGAAGAACGCCCCACCCCAACACGGCAAAGACGACACTGATTAAGGTTTGGGTAATGAGAATTTGGCCAAACAATTGGCGCTGGTCAGCTTCTGGGGTGTGGGTTACCTGTTGGTGCAGGGGCACTACAATAAAGGTGTGGTGGATAGCGGCAATGCCCAATACCCCATACCACAGCACTAGCCAGTGGCCCAAGCCTTTTAGCCCCAGTACCAATAACCAGGCCAGCAATACAATGCCGTGCCACAGGCTGGGCTGATGAAAGATAGGCAATTGCAGGCTGGTTTGCCAGCCCTGTAGTAACCGGGCCACTAATGGCGCCGGCGCCATGGACGAAGATGAGGTGAAAGGCGACACAGGCATGTGTGCAGGGTACCATAATACGGTTGTTGCTGCCCTGTTTGTAAGGATTCTCTGACATGTCTGTGTCTTCGTCGTCACCATCGTCTTCGGCACAGGCCTACCAGGCGGCCGGGGTTAACTTGCAGGCTGCGGCTGGGGTGGTGGGGCTGGCCAAGCAGGCTGCTGGGCAAACCACGGTTGCGGATTTACCCGTGTTGGGTGGTATTGGTGGGTTTAGCGGCGCGTTTGAATTGCCCGCAGGGTATACCCAGCCGGTGATATTAACCGCCTGCGATGGTGTGGGCACCAAGGTGTTGTTGGCGCACCAGGTAGGCGATTTTTCCACGGTGGGAATAGACTTGGTGGCCATGAATGCCAACGACCTGTTGGCCAATGGCGGTCGCCCCTTAGTGTTTATGGATTATGTGGCTGCTGGAGTGTTGGATTTAGCCCAAATGGAGCAGGTACTTGGCGGCGTGGCGGCAGGGTGTGTTCAGGCGGGGTGCCAACTTATTGGCGGCGAAACCGCGGAAATGCCTGGCCTGTATGCCAAGGGCCACGTGGATATGGCGGGTTTTTGCTTAGGAGTGGCAGAAAAAGCCAATTTATACCCTAAGCCACAGCACGTTATCCCTGGTGATGTGGTGATTGGCCTGGCCAGTAGTGGGTTCCATAGCAATGGGTATAGCTTGGTGCGCAAGGTACTGGCAGAGCATAACGTGGATGTTACCCGCCCCCTGCCGAAGGCTTCTACAACTATTAGCCAGGCCTTATTGGCCCCTACCAAGTTGTATGTTAAACCGGTGCTAAAGGCCTTGCAGGCTCACCCATCAGCGGTGCGGGCCATGGCCCACATTACAGGCGGCGGCTTTACAGAAAACATCCCCAGGGTGCTGCCAGATGGTGTGGCTGTAGCGCTAACCCCATGGGCCTTGCCGCCCGTGTACCAGTGGTTTAATGGCTTGGCCAAGCTTGGTTGGGCAGAGCTGGCCACCACCTTTAATGCAGGCATTGGCTATGTATTACTTGTGGATAAAGAGGCAGCCCCCAGCGTGATGGAGACCTTGGCAGCAGAAGATCCTACCCTTGCGCCTACCGTTATTGGCCAGGTGGTGGCCCAGCCTAATGCCGTGGCCCCACCGACGGTTTTGTGGGTTGATGAAGAAGAAGGCGTGGTGCAGTAATGCGCTTGGGTGTACTCATTTCTGGCCGAGGCAGTAATATGCAGGCCATTGTGCAGGCCTGCCAACAGGGGGTTGTGCCCAACACCACGGTAGCTGCGGTAGTGGCCAACCAACAGGCTGCCACCGGTGTGGCGTGGGCTGCAGAGCAAGGCCTGCCTACAGGTGTGTACCCCAACAAGGCTTATGCAAATAGGGCAGCACAAGAAGCGGCGATAATAGCGTTTTTACAGCAACAAGGCGTCGATGCGGTGTGCCTGGCAGGCTACATGCGGATTGTTTCGCCCCAGTTTATTGCGGCTTTTGCAGGCCGGGTGCTTAATATTCATCCTAGCTTACTGCCCCGGCACGGTGGGCCGGGTATGGTGGGCCAAGCAGTGCATGCCGCCGTGTTAGTGGCTGGGGATGTGGAAACAGGCTGCACCATCCACTGGGTTACCCCCACCGTGGATGCCGGCCCTATTATTGTGCAGCAATCCGTACCCGTGCACCCGGGTGATACGGTAGACACCTTGGCCCAGCGGGTGTTGGTAGAAGAGCACATCGCCTACCCCAAGGCCCTGGCCATGGTGGCCAAGGGTGTGGTGGCGCCGCCTGCGGTTGTGGCAACCTTGTAGGTTGCGGCTTAAGGTTGTGCCTATCTGCCATTCTTGGGAAAATACCTAACAAATCCTTTTTGCCCCTATTTAATTCTGATAGAGATAGACTTTACCCTTATGATTGCATTTATGTTTCGCAACCTAATGGCCTTGGCGTTAGTGTTGGCGGTGCTTCCTTTTACGGGCTGCCAAGAAGAGTTGGCCCACCAAAAATCCGTGGCCAAGCTAAACCAATCGGCGGCGGCGCTTATACAACAGGGCAATTATGCCGGGGCGGTCGCTCGGTTAGAATCCGCCCGCGATTTGGTGCCGAATTCGGCGCCCGTGTTGTACAACCTTTCCATGGCTTACCAGCAGGCCGGGCAGGTAGAACAATCGGTGGCGGGGCTAGAACAATTTACCCATCAATTTGGCAGTGATGAACGCTTTTGGCCTGCCAAGCAATCCTTGGCGGTGTTGTATCAACAGCTGGGCGCTCAAACCATGCCCACCCCAGACGATGACACATCAGAGGATACTGCTGCTGCCACCCCCCAGCCGCCTAAAAACGAAGCCAAGGCCAAAGAGTACTATGCTAAGGCGTTGACTATTTTGAAAGAACTGCATGCCCGTGCCAAAGATGACGGCCAGCAACAACTGATTGCTGATAATATTGAGCATGTGGAAGGTGTATTAACGGGTCAACCCCGTAACCTGGTCGGTGGGCAATAATATGCCAGATGTGTCTCAACCTGCCGTCACCAAAGCGGCCCTACAGGCAGCTATTCAGCGGTTTAGTGCTGGCCGGGTTGTGGTTGTAGGCGATTTTGCCATTGATGAAATGGTATACGGCACCACCGAGCGGTTATCTCGTGAAGCCCCGGTGGTTATTTTGCGCCACCACCATACGGATACCTTGCTTGGGGCGGGCGCCAATGCCGCCCATAACGTGGCCGCCTTAATTGAGGGTAATCGCCCTAACCAAGTACAGGCGGTAGGTGTGGTGGGTGCGGATGCTTATGCCCCCCGCCTGTTAGAGGCATTAACCACCGCCCGCATTAATACGGCTGGGATGGTAACGGATAGCGCACGAGTGACCACCACCAAAACCCGTATTTCAGGCATGGCCAGCCAATCCGTTACCCAGCAAATTGTACGGCTGGATAGGGAAGATACCCAGGCCATTACGGGGGCTGTAGAAACCTGCCTGCTAGACCAGTTAGAAGCGGCGGCGAGCAATGCGGATGCTATTTTACTAAGCGATTATGCCTTAGGCGTGGTAACGGATGCGGTGATTGATCGCTGCCGCGAGTTGGCCCAAGCCCGCCAGCTGGTATGGGCCGGGGATTCTCACCGAGCCTTAACGTTGTTTAATGGCGCCACGATTTTAACGCCGAATCAGCCAGAAGCTGAACGCAATGTGGGCCATGCCCTAAACACCTTTGCCGAACGCTTGGCGGGAGGCCAACAGCTATTAGAATCCACCGGGGTGCAGCATTTGCTACTGACCCTGGGGGGCGATGGCATGATGTTGTTTCATCGGGCGACAGTGGGCCAACACACTAACGATGCAGAAACCTTGTTGGCCACGCCCATCCCCGTGTTTAACCGTAGCGATGTGTTTGATGTAACCGGTGCGGGCGATACGGTTATTGGTACCTTAACCTTGGCGCTGGCCACCGGTGCCAGCTTGGTAGAGGCCGCTGTGTTAGGCAATTTAGCCGCCAGTATTGTGGTGCGTACCTTTGGTACGGCGGTACCCAGCCAGGCCGAATTATTGGATGCCTTAACCCAATTGCCAGAGGATGTGCTGGCCAGTATTACCACGCGCACCATTAGCCAATGGCAGCAAAAGGGGGCCCCTGTGGCGCCTGCTGCCGTATAAATACAAGGATAGAAAAACGATGACCTGGTTAATCAAAGAATCTGGAAAAGCCCGTGCCATGGCGGCGCTAGTGGTATTGGTGGTGGTGGCCCTTGGGGTGTTATTTGTAAAGCGGGGGTGGCATACCACGGCTAGCCCACAGATAGTGGCAGATAATGTGCCTGTAACTGTGGTGGTGTTGCTGGATAGGGTTATTTCCGTGGATGCGGAAAAACTGTTTCGCCCGGGGCAGGGGGTGCAGTTGAGTGTTCGGAATCGCCCGCGGGGTGTGGTAAAGGTGGATTCGGTGAGTGTGCTGCCACGCAAGGCCCTACTTTCTAAGGCGTTAGAACCTCATCAATGGATCCCAGATGAAAACCGGCCCTACGAAAGTGACGTGATTGTGGCCTTAAAAGATACGGCCACCCAAAGCCGCCAAGGGTACGTTACCAAGGGTATTAAGCTAAAGGTAGGTATGAAGGTAACGGTAGAAACCTTTAGCGCCTATTTGGATGGCACCATAATGGCCATTGAAGCCGACAAACCAGCAACACCCAATGCTTCCGTGTAGGGGTGGAGTAACACCATGACGGTTGTATCGCCCCTGACTAACATGGATGACGACCCTACCGCCTTATTACAGGCGGCTTTGCCTGCATGGTGGGCGCAAGGGTGGCTAGGTTTACTGGTGGCCTTGGCCGTGGCGAGTTTTTGTTTTACCACCAGTGCCATGGGCGTTTTTAGTGGCGTGCTGGTCGGCGTATGGCTGGCTAGTATTGGCTTGGTGCGGTGGCGCTGCGGGGCGTGGGTAGTGCCACCGTGGCAACCCATGGATAGTTGGGTGGCCCTACTGTGGTTGGCGGCTGTAGTGGCCACCGGGTGGAGCAGCGTGCAGCCGGATAGTGTGGTGGGCCTGGTTAAACTAACCCTGTTAATGAGTCTGTACCCCATGGCCCGTTGGTTGTGGTGGGCGTATCCTCATGTGTGGCGCTGGCAGCTGGGGGTATGGTTTGTGTTGGGCCTGGTGCAGGTGTTGGCAGGCTGGGGCCAGCTAACCGGCTTTTGGAGTGCTATTAGTGGCCCCCTGGCCACGTGGCAAGACCCAAACCTGGATGCCAGCCTGCGAATGACTCGTATTGTGGGCACCGTGCCGCCGTTTAACCCTAATTTGCTGGCCGGGGCGATTATTCCACTGGTGGGCTTGGCCTTGGGTTGGGCGGTGCTGACCCGGTTGCAGGCTTTGTCTCAGCCGGTGGGGCAGGTATGGCAGGCGTTTAAGGCCCATTGGCTTTGGCTGCTTATTAGCGGTGTTACCGCTATTGCGCTGGTATGGGCCCTGGTTATGACGGGGTCTCGGGGTGGGTTTTTGGCGCTGGTGGCTATGGCAGGGGCGCTGTATTTAATATTGGGCCATGTGTTGTGGCGTCATCCCCAATGTCGTCAGTGGGCCCATGGCAACCGCATCCGTTTGGGGTGGTTAGTACTGGGTGGCTTGGCACTGGTTGGGGTTGGTGGGGTATTGGCTGCATCGCCTAGTTTATGGGCCCGTGTGCAATCTATTGTTACCGGCGATAGTTCTACCGCGTATCGAATGCAGGTGTACCGCTCCGCTTTTCAAATGATTCAGGATAATTGGCTGTGGGGCATTGGCCCCGGTAATCGTACGTTTCAAGACGTCTACGGCTTGTACCAGGTGCCGAATATTAATGCGTTGGCGGCCTACAGTGTGCCGCTAGAAATTTGGATAGAAACTGGCGTGTTGGGCATCGTTGCCTTTGTGGGCATGGTGGTGGCGATGTTGTGGCAGGGGTTTATACGGGTGGATAATGCCACCACGCCTTGGGCGCTAAATTGGCAGCATGGGGTGGTGCTGGCGGCCTTGGTGGGGGCGCTGGTGTACGGCCTGTTTGATACGGTGTGGTACCGGCCCACGGTAAATATTATGTTTTGGTTGCTGCTGGCGGGGTGGGTGTCTCAACCTTATGCGCGAGGCGGTAAAAAAGCGGCCCCATCAGGGAATCTATCATTATCCGATAGGGCGGCCGTGGTAAAGGCGGTAACGGAATGACCTCTGCTTCGATGCAACGTTCGGTTCAATCCATCGCCTTGGTCTGCCCCGGCGGCATTGGGGATGTGCTGCTGTTTTCGTCGGTTATACGGGCCTGTAAGGCTATGTTACCGGCGGCCAACATAACGCTTTTGGTAGAAGGCCGTAGCCAAGCAGCAGCCCAATTATTGGGTGATGTAGTAGACGAAGTCATCCCCTTAAAATTACAAGGCGTGGGCAAATTAACCGCCGCTTTAGGTCTGCGTGCCACTTTGTGTGCCGGTAAGTACGGTGCCGTTGTAAGCTGTGGTAGCAATGCGTTGTTGGCGCCCTTGCTGGCCAGTACGGGTATTCCGGTGCGGGTAGGGTTTGAATCTGCTTTAAGTGGGCTGTGTCTAACCCAATCGGTGCCATGCCGTAAGCAGGCTTATGCTGGTGATATGTATTTGGCCTTAGCTCGTGGCTTAGCGGTTGCCCTTGGCCAACCCTTCCCAAGAGAGATCCATCATTGCCCGGTTATTCCACTAACGGTGGACGATACCACATGGTTTACCACCACGTGCTGGCCCAAGCTTAACATTCCCAATCCGTCTCAATCGTGGGTTGTTATTCATCCGGGGGTAAGTAAACTAAGCATCCAAAAAGGCTTAGTAAAACGTTGGAACCCGGCGAATTGGGTAACGCTCGCTAATCGCCTGCGAGAAAATAACATCACCGTGGTGCTAGCCGCAGGGCCAGATGACGCGGACACTGTGGCGGCCATTCAGCAAGGCATTGCCAAAACCGGCCAGCCCGCGTTGCCCACATTAGCAGGCGCTATTAAAAATTTAAAAGAGCTGGCTATTGCCTTTAAGCACGCTGCTGCCGTGGTGTGCTGCGATAGTGCCCCCATGCACGTGGCCATGGCCGCAGGTGCCACTACGGTGGCTTTATTTGGCGATTTTGCGCCCCACCGGTTGGTGCCGCCTAGCGCAACACATGTTACCGCCTTAGCCGAACCCGCGGGTACCCTGCGCCCAAACCCAAGTTATGTGGCGATAGAAGTTTCTGCTGTTGAAACAGCCGTGTTGGCTGCCATCCATTCAACCGAGGGAACTCCAGCGCCCGCCATACCGTCCGATAGTTAAGACAATGTGCCGAATTCTGGTAGATTACGCCTTAAGGGGTGTATACTAGCAATTCTGGCCGTTATGGCTTAGGCATGCCCAAATGGTTGGGCTATTGGCCCCTTTGACAATTTAACCATGGAAAAATAATGCGACGATATCGTCTGTTTCTCAGGACGATGGTGTTTAGTGGAATTGCCTTAACCTTGGTAGTGCCACCAAACACCATGCCTGGGGCCGATTAGGATTTGACAGGGCGGATTGCAGCAACACATGGCGCGTCGGGGTGCTGTTCCTCGTTATCAACAAGCAAACCTAATAAATGCCAACCCTAAGGTTGTTGCATTGAAGCGTAACAACGTAATCAACGTTGATTTCGCTGCTCGTCGTAAAGTTGCCTAGGTAACTTTTAGAGCAGTGGCGCTTCGCCTACATCTTCGGATGTAGGTTGCCACTCGTCTTCTTCTAGCATGCCGAAGAGACGGGTCACCCTACGCATGCAACCTAACTGGCGAGACGGACGTGGTGCCAGTGATGGTTTTTACGGCGTCCACCCCGGCGGGGGGCTAAGCGCTTGGAATCTCTGTTGGTGTGGTCGCCAGCAAGGGGGTTCGACATTGAATAGCGGCCTACACGCGTAGAGATGGGTTGATGGCCGTTTTGGACGCGGGTTCGACTCCCGCCGGCTCCACCATGGTGGTTATTTATAGGTATCGCGTTGTGTGCAAAAATGGGTAAATATGCACAGAAAAACAATTTGGTGTGCGAAAACCCTTGATTCTGCACACTTGCTATTTTTGTAGTTTTAATTTGCCTCTATTTATTCAGGCGTCTCTAGGCGAGTTGCGCCAACATCACTTAGCATGGCCATTAGTGCATGATTGACGTAGTAGTTAGATTTACCGCCTTTTACTTTAGTCACTAAGTTAAGCTTATCGCTCGCTAGTTCGTTTAAATAACGCATGGCTGTTGTTCGGTGGCAGTCTACCTCTCGTTCTACATATTCGGTTTTGGTATAAGGGTATTTAAACAGTGTGTTTAGCAGCTCATGAGAATAAAGATTGGTTTCAGAGCGCATGCGCTGTTTATACGCCTGCATTAATTGCTTCATTTTTTCAATAATATCAATAGTTTGGTAAGACGTTTGTATAACGCCTTCTAACATAAACAATATCCACTCCTCCCAAACGCCATTTTGTCTTACAGCTTGCAGTAAGTGATAATATTTGCTTTTGTTTTGATTGATGTAGCGTGATAGATATAGAACCGGTGTGCCTAATAAGCCTTGTTGAACCAAATAAAGTACATTAATAATCCGGCCTGTTCTTCCATTACCATCAAAAAATGGGTGAATACTTTCAAATTGGTGGTGAATAACGGCCATTTTAATAAGAGGATCCCAAGCGCAGCATGAGTTATCGTTGATAAAGGCCTCTAAATTGCCCATGTAATGCTCAATAACGCTTATGTCTTGTGGTGGTGTGTAAACAATTTCCCCTGTGGTTTCATTTTTAAGTGTCGTGCCGGATTGAGAGCGAAAGCCAGCGTCATTGCCTTCAAGTATGGCTTGAATCTCTTTAATAGTGGCATTGGTTAGCAGGTGAGTATGTTTTAGTTGGTTAAAACCATGTAGTAGCGCTGATGAATAAGCATAAACTTCTTTGGCTGCTGAACTGGAAAACTCTTGTGCCGCAATGTCACTTCGATATAGGTCGTCGTGAGTTGTGACTATATTTTCAATCTCGGAGCTATCTTTGGCTTCTTGAACAGCTAGTGTGCTAATGAGAATGGTTTCGTTAGGAACGGTTCGGGCAATGCCTTTTAATTCAGCTAGTGCACGGCTAGCCATATTAGTTTTCTTGAGAATTTTGGCGGTTTCTAAATTTTGTGAAAATGGCAATATAGGCAGTTGGTACGTGCCTTCTAGTGCAAGCCCTGGCTGGTAAATAGTTTGTATTTCAATGTGAGAATTGTCCATAATCTTAGAATTATCCAGATAATTTAGAAGGCTTCTTTTATATTACCTGCTTAAGTATACATGGATTAAATGGTGGGCAAGAGAGGACTCGAACCTCCACGTCGTTAGACACTAGTTCCTAAGACTAGCGCGTCTACCATTCCGCCACTTGCCCACCAAATAGGCATTGGGCACTAGCGCACCCAAATCGGCAGAATGATATTGTGAACCAAACCCAATACGGCTGGCAAGATGGTAAATAAAACCTGTTGTCATTGGGGCCGCTAACCCAGCGCCCGCCCGTGGTATAGTAGTACGAATTTACAAAGCGACCCAGACGGATGAAAGCCCCCTTATGACCACTGCTGCGCCTACCATTTGCCCCGATTGGCTTACCCGATTACCTAAGGCAGAACTGCATTTGCACATAGAAGGCAGCCTAGAGCCGGGTTTGATGATGCGGCTGGCCAAGCGCAATAACATAACGCTGCCCTATGCCAACGAGGCCGACATAAAGGCCGCCTATGAGTTTGATAACCTGCAATCCTTTTTAGATATTTATTACCAAGGCGCCTCGGTATTAATCACCGAGCAGGATTTTTACGACCTGACGTGGGCCTATTTGCAGCGTGCCCACGCCGATGGCATTGTGCATACCGAAATCTTTTTCGACCCCCAAACCCATACGGAGCGCGGCATCCCCTTTGCCACCGTGATTAATGGGTTGCGCCGGGCTTTGGTGGATGCAGAAGCCACTTGGGGCATGACGAGTCGGCTTATTTTGTGCTTTTTGCGCCACCTGCCAGAAAGTGATGCCTTTACCACCCTGGAAGAAGCCACCCCGTACGTGGATTGGATTGATGGGGTAGGGTTAGATTCATCCGAACTGGGCCACCCGCCTGAAAAATTTGAGCGTGTATTTGCCCGCGCCCGCGCCCTAGGCCTACATTGTGTGGCCCATGCTGGCGAAGAAGGCCCCCCAGATTATATTTGGCAGGCGCTACACCTGTTGCATGTGGCCCGCATCGACCACGGGGTACGCTGCGATGAAGATGCCGACCTGGTGGCCCACTTGGTGGCCAAGCAAATCCCATTAACCGTGTGCCCACTCTCTAACATTAAACTGCGGGTGTTTGACGAGTTACGTCAGCATAATTTGGCGGAGTTACTGGCTAAAGGCCTGTGTGTCACCGTCAACTCGGATGATCCGGCGTATTTTGGTGGGTATTTAAACACCAATATATTGCAAACCCAGCAAGCCCTAGGGTTGGATGAACCCACGGTGAAACAGCTGTGTGCCAATAGTATTACCGCCAGCTGGCTGCCAGACGCCATTAAGCAACAGTGGTTGGCTAAAATTGCAAGTTATTAGGTGGGTCTTTTTTGTTTTGACAGGGGGCTAGCCTCCCTTTGTAACTGTTTGATCCGATGTGGCGCGACGAGCCCCACATTTTTCTGGTGCGTGGGTTTTGTTTAGGGTACAAACATGTTTCGCGCTTGCACCTTCTTTGCATGGTGGCTATAAGGCATAGGGCTACATATCACGCCCTAACCCTTTTTTAACCGCTGCTGTGTAGTGTTACTGTTTACCCCGTAGGCGTGTATTTTGGAGATAACTGAATCTATGTCAACGACATTTTTAATGGATAACGATGAAATGGAAACCGAATCCATGGGCCCAGAAATGGATGCCTTACGTGAGCGGTTTGAAAATTTACTGGCTAAAACCAAAGATGCAGACCCCGTAAGTGGCGAGCTGGCTTTGGGCGAAATTTTAGCCATTGATAAAGACGGCCTTCGGGTTGATATTGGCGGAAAATCTGAGGCGGTATGCCCAATTCGCGAAATCCCCGGTAGCCAAAACGCCGAAGAGCTAAACGAGCAATACAAAGTTGGCCAAGCCATTGAATTCTTTGTAATGAGCGAGCAAGACAAAGATAACGCGCCCTACTACCGCTTATCGGTTCGTCGCGTTAACGCCTTTAAAAACTGGGATCAGGTGGAACATCTGAAATCCACTGGCGATATTATTGAAGTAACCGTTGCCGCGGCTACCAAAGGTGGTGTGCTGGTAAACGTGCTGGATTTAAAAGGCTTTGTGCCCGCTAGCCAGTTGCGTGTACCTAAAACCCTGCCCGAGTTGGTTGGCGAAACCCTAATGGTTAAAGTGCTAGAAGTGGATAAGACAAAAAACAAACTTATCCTAAGCAACCGTGCCGCTGTGTTCGAAACCTACGCTGCCCAACGTCGCCAAACCCTAGAAGCCCTAGAAGAAGGCGATATTGTGGAAGGCAACATCGTGAAGATGACTCACTTCGGTGTGTTTATCGATATCAACGGTATCGATGGTTTGCTGCCTCTGTCCGAAATCTCTTGGCGTCGTGTTCAGCATCCTAGCGATGTGTTAGAACTAGGCCAAAAGGTACGCGTACAGGTACTGAACGTGGATAAAGACCGTCAACGCATTAGCCTAAGCAAAAAGCGTTTAGAAGAAGATCCATGGGATACCTTGGAAAACACCATTGCTGTTGGCGATGAAGTAGAAGCACCGATTACCAAAATCCTAAACACAGGTGTGTTGGGTGAGTTAATCCCCGGTGTGGAAGCTTACTGCCACATGAATAGCCGCCCAGAGCCCTTTGAAATGGGCGAGCGCTATGTCTTCCGCGTGGTATCCATCTACCCAGATGACCGCCGCATTACGCTGAAATACTTGGCCGATGCCGAGCCAGCGGAAATGGTGGAAGAGCAAGCCCCTGCTGAAACAGTAGAAGAGCCTACCCCAGAGTTGGCCACTGCTGAATAAGCACGGTTGGTAACTACTTTAAGAGCGCCTCGAGTTTTTGTTAATTCGGGGCGCTTTTTTTATGGGACTTTATTGACTTAGGGCCGATCTTGGCCTATCTTATAACATCCTTAATCCCCACTATAAGGCGGGCAGGTGTGGCACAGCCACAACCTAAAGAGACTCGTTGAGTCCACCTGGGCCGTCAAATCCGAATGGAAGACAACAAATTATGTCTAAAACCGCTGTAAAAACCGCCATTGTTGAATTTAATGGCAAACAATACCAAGTAGAAGAAGGCCGCTATGTAGTGGTAGACTTGGTAAACCAAGACCCAGAAACCGCCATTACGATGGATAAGGTGCTGGTTGCCATGAATGGCGAAGACGCCACCATTGGTGCCCCTTATGTAGAGGGCGCTACCGTCAAGGCCAAAGTACTTAACCACTTCCGTGGTAAAAAAGTAATTGTGTACAAAATGAAGCGGAAAAAAGGCTACCGTCGTAAAAACGGGCACCGCCAAAACTACACCCGCCTACAAATCGACTCGATTTCCTAAGGTATCGACTCGGTTCCTCTGTATCCCACAAGATTTATTCACAATATTTAAAGGAGCACCATTATGGCTCATAAAAAGGGCGTCGGCTCGTCTAAGAACGGCCGCGATAGCGAAAGTAAACGACTCGGCGTTAAAAAGTTTGGCGGCGAGAAAGTACGCGCTGGTAACATTCTAATCCGTCAGCGGGGCACCAAGTTTCACCCTGGCGCTAACGTTGGTATTGGTAAAGATGACACCCTGTTTGCCTTGGTAGACGGCGTGGTGGAATTTGCTAAGCACCGTACCAGCAAAAAAGTAAACATTATCCCTGCAGTAGCCACTGCTTAAGTAACACACAAAAATATATTGAGCGGCCTTATAGTAACAGTAAGGCCGCTTTTTCTATGGAGATTAAAAAAATGGTTACTAATACGGTAAATTATGGTTTAGCTATTCATTCTTTTGGGTTTGGTACAGGGCGTCAAAAATCTTACGCTTATATGACTGATGAGGAGAAGAGAATAAAGAATGCAAAAAAAACCTTTCCAGATGAAGGGTTCTCAAACAATACGCATACTTTAGTGGTTGTTGGGGGCAATAATATTGGCCTTCGTGAGAAAGGCGCGCTAGGTAATCTTGCAGTGTTTAAATCTTTATCAGGCAAGGTTACTCCATGGTATGATTATAATTCGGGTAGCGCTGAATTTACGGTGCCTATAATTAATAACAGGCGTGAACAATTAACCCAGCTTGCCATTGATATTTTAGATTTGAACTCAAATAAAAAGTAACAAACTGTTAAATAATTGACAATGTTAAATAAACAACAGTTTTTATTCTAATAGCAGAACGTATAACCATTGGAATTTGTAATGGCAATTAACGGCATCAATTTTGCAAACATCAACTACGGCTCACCAGCCGCAGTTTCTGGTGTGCAAACAGGTGCCTCTCGCCAAGGCGGTTCTGCTGGGCCTGCTGGCACTATTCGTGGTCAGCAATCTTACACCGGCTTAGATGAAGTAAGAGCCCAAGCTCAAAACAGCCGATTTAGCGCGCTACGCCCGCAGCATAGCAATTGCTCGCTTTGCTTGGATGCTTAATTCACCAAAGTAAAATAACGTTTTTAGTCTGCTACGGCAGGCTTTTTTAGTGTTTGGCTATGTTTTGACAGTAGCTACTGTGCAATAACCCCATGAAAAGCCACTCTGTGGCCTAGAAGATTTCGACTTTTTTCTTGGCTGGGTTTAAAAAGCGGGTAATATTGTTGCGGAAGAGGAGCTCCACGTTGCCAACCGGGCCGTTCCGTTGCTTGGCCACAATAATATCGGCCACGCCAGGGCGCTCTGTTTCTGGGTTGTAGTACTCGTCGCGGTAAATAAACATCACCAAATCTGCATCTTGCTCAATGGCGCCAGATTCCCGTAAATCGCTTAGCATGGGGCGTTTATCCTGGCGGCCTTCCACCGCCCGAGAGAGCTGAGACAGGGCCATTACGGGGGCGCCTAGTTCTCTTGCCAGGCCTTTTAATCCACGGCTAATGGCGCTAATAACCTGTACCCGGTTGTCAAAGCCGCCGCCGCCGCCTTGGCTGCTGCCTTCCATCAGTTGCAGGTAGTCAATCACAATCAGGCCAATGTCGCCCACGTCGGCTTTCAGTTTGCGGGCCTTGGCGCGCATTTCCATCACCGTCATGCCGGGGCTGTCATCAATGTATAGGGGCGCATCGCCTAATCGGCCCATGGCGCTGCTAATTTTCATAAAATCTTTTTCTGTCATGTGGCCACTACGAATTTTTTGCGCATCGAGCTCGGCCTCGCTGCAAATCATCCGGGTAACCAACTGCTCTTTACTCATCTCTAGGCTAAAAAACAACACAGGCTTGTTTTCGCGCAGGGCCACGTGGCTGCTGATGTTTAAGCAAAACGCGGTTTTACCCATACTGGGCCTTGCCGCCAGTACCAACAAATCAGAGGTCTGTAGGCCGCTCGTCATGGTATCTAGCTCGTAAAAGCCGCTGCTAATACCCATTAGGCTGCCCTTATTGGCGTGGCGTTCTTCAATTTGCTCAAAGGTGGTGGGCAAAATATCGCGCACATGCACAATGTTATCCGGTAGGCCGCGTTGGGCCACATTAAAAACAGCTTGTTGGGCGCGGTCAATGGCATCATCGGCGGCGTCTGCTGTGTAGGCGGCTTCCACCACTTCGGCACCTGCGCCAATTAGGCTGCGTAAAATGGCCTTATCCCGCACAATGCGGGCATAGTAGCTAAGGTTGCCGACGGTTAGGTGGGTTTGGGCCAGGGTCATTAGGGCAGTGCGGCCCCCAGCGGATTCTAGCTGTTCTGCTTTTTCCAGGGTTTCGGCCACGGTAATCACGTCAATGGGTTCGCTGCGGTTAAACAGGGTTACCATGGCGTTAAACATCATTTGGTAGTGGGGGTGGTAAAAATCGTGGCCTTTAATCAGCTCTACCACGTCATCCATGTCATCTGGGTTTACCAGCAGGCCGCCAATAATGGCCTCTTCGGCTTCCACGTTCTGGGGGGGGACTCGGCTAAGCAGGTCATCCACCAGGGTGGGCGAGGCCTCTTGGTTGTCGTTGGATTTGGATTTTTTAGAAGCGGTTGCTGTCGCCATGGGGGGCGCCTTTCTCTAACACGGGGGGTATTGTGGTGCAGGGCGCATGCAAATGTCCCGTGTTTAGGGGTTCCCGTAACCGGTGGGCACCCATCACAATAACCATAACCATTCCTCAAAATTTTAGCGGAAGAACCCACCAGATTATAGCGCCTGTAACAGCATTGTAGCCTTAGTGCCCCTTACCCCTTATGTCATCTTCTCCTGATAAACCACCATCATCGTCACCCGCTGGCCAATCGGCATCACCAATGGGGGTGGCGGAAGAAGTGCAACGCTTGATGATGTTGCCTCAATCCTTATGCAAGCAGCGGGGGTGTTGTTGCCGTGCTGTTACCTTTAAGGGCAGCTTAAGCGATGCAGAGCGTGCGGAACTGGCCAAAAAGCCTACGATGAACGGCGAACATGCCCGTGTGTTTGGCGATTTGTTTACCCCGTACCCGTCTCAGGAGGAAGTACCGGATGAATTTGGTGGCTTTGTAGACCGAGTGCGAGAAGCAGCCACTGCCAAAGGCAAAAACCCGGATGCAGTTAGTATTTATGCGTGTAAGTTTGTTCAGGCGGATGGCCGTTGTGGGGTGCATGAAGACCGGCCTACCGGCTGCCGGGCTTACCCTTCGGTGTATAAGGATGCGCTATTCCACCCTGGGTGTGGCTTTGAAGACCAAGCCCGAAGCCACTGGCAGCAGATTGAAACCCTCATCCGAGAGAAATTGGGCATGGATCCGGATATTTTATTTCAGCCAAATACTGACGAGTAACGCCCATAACATCATGCTTGGGGCGGTGTTGGTTGGGGGCTTATTGGGCGTTCATGCCAAGCATCCACAGGGCCATGGTTAGGATGTTGGTGACAATAAGGGCCACTATAATAATGCGGGCCCGCATAAGTAGTTTTCGCAGGCGGATGCGCTCGTGAGAGAACTCCTGGGAGGTGGAATCTAGCCGTTTGTTAAGGGTTTGCAGCAGGGTTTTAATGCGGTCTGGGGTTTGGGCCAGCTCGGTTTCCATTTCAACCCGGTCTGCCACATGCACCGTTACAGGGGTTTTGGCTACCGCACTGGCGGAACGAAACCCTGCCGGGCCAAACAAGTACATTTCGCCAAACACTTCCCCTTCAGACAGGGTGGCCAGCACAATGGGGTTGGTTTTGCCCGTTTCTTTTTGGATGTCAACGCTGCCAGCTTCAATAAAATAGGTTTCGGTACCAAAGGTGCCTTCAGCCAGGATTTTATCGCCAGGGTTGTAGGTGCGCGTGCCCATTTAAACTGCCTAAGCCCCGTGTGCTGTGGCCTAAAAACGCAGGCCTATTAGCATGGGGATGGTAAACAAATACAATTATTATTATAAACGAAAGGGCTCTTCCTGGCAGTGGGTTAGGCTAGGGTTCCCTTAGTTGGAGGAGGCTGCTGGTGAAAGGTGGTGAGGGGCGGTGGCGTGTGGGGCGTGTTCCACGGGGGTGGCTTTTTTACCAAACCGAAAGCCTAGCACCTTTTCCATAAATTGCTTAAACACATAGCCTGCAATGGTGGGGTTTTCCTTCAGGCGCCGAGTAGAATATTCGTACCATTGCTTACCGTAGGGCACATACACCCGTAGGGGGTGGCCGCTGGCCAATAATAGGTGGCGCAGTTCGGGGTCTACCCCAAGCAGCATCTGGAATTCATACTTATCCGGGTGGATTTTGTGCTTATCCAGCAAGCGGCAGGCTTCCCAGGTTAGGGTTTCATCATGGGTGGCAATGCCCACGTAGGCTCCTCGGGTCATCATTTCTTCCATGACGAGGGTGTAGTTTTTGTTAATAATGTCGCGGTCTTTGTAGGCCAGGCGACGGGGCTCGTTGTAAATGCCCTTGCAAATGCGGAAGTTACCGGCGCGTTGGTCGCAGATATGGCGCACATCGCCTAGCGTGCGGCGCAGGTAAGCCTGCAATACAATGCCCACGTTGGTAAAATCCTTGCGCAGGGCTAGGTACAGGGCAATGGTGTCATCGGTGCAGGGGGTGTCTTCCATATCAATGCGCACAAAGTTGCCAAATTGGGCGGCGGTGGTTACCAAATCGCGGGTGAGTTGGGCGCAGACCTCTTTGTCTAGCAATAGCCCTAGGGCGGTTAGCTTAATGGAAATAGACGCCTGTAACCCAGCATTGTGGAAGGCCTCTAGCATGGCGCGGTAGTGGCGGGCGGTATCGTGGGCTTGGTCAATATGGGTAATAAATTCGCCGAGCAAATCCACGGTGCAGCGGGCCCCCTCGGCGTTTAGTTGGCGAACGGTGGCCAGCATGTCGTCCATGGTTTCGCCAGCCACGTAACTGCTGCTAACCGCTTTAACAATGGGCCGCGGAATAAGGGGTAGGCTGGCTACAAGTAGTTTATTAAACCAGGGTGCTGTCATGGGTTGTCTGCGTCGCTCCCAAACATAATCAATAAAAATAAGGTTAAACAGGGGTGTCGGTAAGGTGGTATCTGTATCTTACCCCAACAAAAACGCTGTAATCCAGTCAATTGTTATTGTAGGTGATACGCATGTAACAAATAATACGGTTTAACCGGGGGCGGTAGGCCCTAGCCGTGCATGGTGGGCGGGTTTGTGGTACAAACCAACTACACGCTAAGCGCTTGTTTAGCCCAATTTTTTTAAGATGACTATTTTTTAAGGAACCCTTGCCAATGACGACTGCTACCCTAACCCCAGATGCCACCACCCAAACGGAATCGTGGGCACCTAACCTGTTAAAAGGCAAAGTTGGCGTTATTTTTGGGGTGGCCCACAAAACCAGTATTGCGTGGGCTATTGCTAAAGCACTACATGGTGCCGGCATGCAATTGGCCTTTACTTATCAGGGCGAGCGTTTAGAAAAAAACGTGCGTGAGCTGGTAGAGCCCACCATGGAAGGCAGCCTGATTGTGCCGTGTGATGTAACCGATGACGCCCAAGTAGCGGCTGTATTTAAGCAAATTGATGATAAATATGGCAAGCTAGATACCTTGGTGCACAGTGTGGCTTTTAGTAAAAAAGAAGAGCTACAGGGCGAGTACATGAATACCACCCGCGAAGGCTTTGCCTTGGCCCACGATATTAGTGCCTATAGCCTAACGGCGA
This sequence comes from bacterium, assembly GCA_030429585.1. Lineage (GTDB taxonomy): Bacteria > Cyanobacteriota > Vampirovibrionia > Vampirovibrionales > Vampirovibrionaceae > JAUIEU01. The sequence goes on from JAUIEU010000001.1 coordinate 1,850,922, forward strand.
TGACCAAAGCGGCCCGCCCGTTATTTGCCAAAGCCGGTGGTGGCAACATTATTACCATGACCTACCTGGGTGGCGAGCGTGTGGTACAGAACTACAACGTGATGGGTGTGGCCAAAGCCTCGTTAGAAATGAGCTTGCGCTATTTGGCCAAGGATTTAGGCCCAGAGAATGTGCGTGTGAATGGTATTAGTGCCGGGCCTATTAAAACCCTGGCTGCCCGTGGTATTACCGGGTTTAGTACCATTTTAAACAAAATGGAAGAACTAACCCCCATGCAGCGCAACATTACCGCCGATGAAGTGGCTGGTACCGCTTTGTACCTGGCCAGCCCCATGTCTGGTGGCGTAACTGGTGAAGTGATCCACGTGGATGCTGGCTTCCACATGATGGGTTTTTAGAAACTGCGGCGATCTTCTCTAATTGCCCATACTCCCTAGCATGATGATATTTTTGGCCTTGGCAATAAAAACAGGTTGCTGAGGCCATTTTTTGTAATAAAAAGTCCACCATGTGGCGGAAATTGAGGCAATCGTAAAGCAGCTTCCCTATCGGTGGGGGGTTTCTCTGGTATACTGGTTACAGGCACGTATGCCACTTGGATTGGTACTGATAGAGGGCCAACCCCTTATTTTCTCGGTTGATGGAGACCAGCCCCCGCCATGTTTGAACGGTTTACAGAAAAAGCCATTAAAGTCATTATGCTGGCGCAAGAAGAAGCCCGCCGCCTAGGCCACAACTTTGTGGGTACCGAGCAAATTTTGCTGGGCCTAATTGGCGAAGGCACCGGCGTTGCCGCTAAAGTGCTGAAAGGTATGGGCGTCAATTTAAAAGAAGCCCGCGCCGAAGTAGAAAAGATTATTGGCCGCGGAAGCGGCTTTGTGGCGGTAGAAATCCCCTTTACCCCACGTGCCAAACGCGTGCTGGAACTAAGCTGGGATGAAGCCCGCCAACTGGGCCATAACTATATTGGCACCGAGCATTTGCTGCTTGGCCTTATTCGCGAAGGCGAAGGCGTGGCTGCCCGTGTATTAGAAAACTTAGGCGTGGATCTGAATAAGGTTCGTAGCAATGTTATCCGCATGCTGGGCGAAAGCCGTGGTTCTGCCAGTGCGAGCCCGTCTACAGGCCGCAGCAAAACCCCTACGCTAGACGAATTTAGCACCGATTTAACCTTGGCTGCCGAAGAGCTTCGTTTAGACCCTGTGGTAGGCCGAGAAAAAGAAATTGAGCGTGTGGTACAAATTTTGGGCCGTCGTACCAAAAATAACCCTGTGCTAATTGGCGAGCCTGGTGTGGGTAAAACCGCCATTGCCGAAGGTTTGGCCCAGCGCATTGTTAATGCCGATGTGCCTGAAATGCTGCGCGATAAAAAAATCGTACAGTTGGATATTGGCTTGCTAGTAGCGGGTACCAAGTACCGTGGCGAATTTGAAGAACGCCTAAAAAAGGTAATGGATGAAATTCGTCAGGCCAATAACATTATTTTGGTAATTGATGAAATGCACACGTTGGTAGGTGCTGGTGCTGCCGAAGGCGCCATTGATGCGGCCAACATCTTAAAGCCCGCGCTATCGCGTGGCGAGCTGCAAGTGATTGGTGCCACCACCATTAATGAATACCGTAAGCACATCGAAAAAGATGCCGCTTTAGAGCGTCGTTTTCAGCCGGTAACGGTAGATGAGCCAAGCGTGGAAGATACCATCCAAATCCTGAAAGGGATTCGGGAAAAGTATGAATCGCATCACAAACTAAAAATTACCGATGATGCCTTGGTGGCATCGGCGAATTTATCCGACCGCTACATTAGCGACCGCTTTTTGCCCGATAAAGCGGTAGATTTAATGGATGAAGCCGGCTCGCGGGTACGTTTAACCACCAGTGCCTTGCCCCCAGAAGGTAAAGAGCTGGAAAAAGAGCTAAAGGGCATTGTGCGCGAAAAAGAACAGGCTATTCGCAACCAAGAGTTTGAAAAAGCGACGGAACTGCGTGATAGCGAAGCCAACATGCGCGAAAAAATTAAAGAAGTAAGCGATGCGTGGAAAAAAGAACTAGAAGCGCAAACCATTTTGGTAACCGAAGATGACATTATGCAGGTGGTCAGCACCTGGACAGGTATTCCGGTAACCAAGCTATCGCAAAGCGAGCAAGAAAAACTGCTAAAAATGGAAGACCTAATGCACGAGCGTGTTATTGGTCAGCATGATGCCGTAACGGCTATTTCTAAGGCCATTCGTCGTTCGCGTGTGGGCTTAAAAAGCCCAGACCGGCCCGTGGGTAGCTTTATCTTTAGCGGCCCTACTGGCGTGGGTAAAACCGAGCTAGCTAAAACCTTGGCCGATTACCTGTTTGGCAGCGAAGACAATGTTATCCGTGTGGATATGTCTGAATTTATGGAGCGCCACACCGTTAGTAAGCTGATTGGTTCGCCTCCTGGCTATGTCGGCCATGGCGAAGGCGGCCAGCTAACTGAGGCGGTACGCCGTAAGCCATACAGCGTGGTGCTATTTGATGAAATTGAAAAAGCCCACCCTGATGTATTTAACATGTTGCTACAAATCTTGGATGACGGTCGCCTGACCGATTCTAAGGGGCGTAGCGTGGACTTTAAAAATACCATTATCATTATGACCAGTAACGTAGGCGCCCGCGGCATTGAAAACCCGAATCGCCTAGGGTTTGGTGGCGCCGAAGACAGCGACGACGACCGTTACAACGTGATGAAAGACAAAGTAATGGACGAGATGAAAAAGATGTTCCGCCCGGAATTCTTAAACCGTCTCGACGATATCATTATCTTCCAGCAGCTAAAGCAAGACGAAATCCGCTTGATTGTAGACATTATGCTGAAAGACCTGCTAAAGCGCTTGCTAGAGCGTGGCGTTACCCTAAATGTGCCTAACAGCGTTAAAGACTTTATGGCCGAAGAGGGTTACAGCCCGTCGTATGGTGCGCGTCCGTTGCGTCGTGTTATCCAAAAACGCATGGAAGATGAGCTCACTGACTTGTTGCTAATGGGTAAATTTGGCGAAGGCGATACCGTGAATGCCAAAGTTAAAGATAAGAAAATTGTCTTTGAAAAATCCCGTAAGCGCAGCAGCAGTAGCGATGGCGATGAATCGGAAGCCACTACCGAAGAACCCGCTACCGTATAGCCCATTAGTGTTATAGCCGTTTTTGTAACTATGGCCATTGTTAACGGTGGGCATGTTACCGCTGTTGGCGGGCTTGGTTTACAATAAGGGCCTGTTAATTTGCACTGGGTACTTATTACACATGGATAACCCCTTAGGTGGTACCGGCTATTTGCCTGGCACAGCCAGCCCGCAATGGGAAGGCAGCTGGTGGGTGCGCCTGCTTACCCCAGCCAACCTAATACTTGTTGCTGTGTTTATGGTGGTGGTGCCCTTGGTGCTGCTTACCGGCGAAAGCTTTGTTATCTCGCTGCTAGAGGCCTTTCAGGTACTTAATCTAAACGCAGAAACCGTCGTACGTTCTACCTTGCCGTGGCAGTATTACTTAAAGTTGGCCGTGTTTACCGTGTTTGCCTTAGGGTTACTGGGCTATTTGTTACTTCAAATTACCCTGCAACCGCTGATTCATTGGGCCACTACCTTTAGCCGCCCAGATCCCCTGCATGTGGATTTTTCGCCAAGCCCGCAGGCTTCCGTAGGGGCGGTGTCTCGGTGGACTTTCCACCGTATGCTGGTGATTGCCTTGCCGCCGTTATTACTGGTGGCCTTATCCATTGGGTTTGGGGTGCTAGGGCTTTCTATTATGAATACGGTGGTGGATTTGGCCACCATTGCCCTGCCCAGTGCCATTACCATGTTTATGTTTATTGGCTTAATGCTGGGCGTTGTTACCGCCCTAACGTGCGCTAATGGCCTATGGCTAATGGTTACCACCGTGTTTGGCGATGTCGCTACCCTAGCAGAACCGGACCTGCCCCCCCGCTTTGTGTTTGACCGCGTGCGCCGCATTGCCTTTTGCTCGCCGTTGGTGTGGGTGCTGTACCCCAGTGTGCTACTGTTTTGGGCCTTTACCTTGTGGGCCATCATCGCCCTATTGGTTGGGTATGATGTAAGCCATGTATTGCAGTGGACCTTGCCTTGGCCGGTGGTGCTGTTGGTTGAACTCGTGTTAATTGGGGCGTACTTGGTACTGAACTACCTAACCTTGTTTACCTACCATCATGCCCTAACCCGGTACTACCGCCAGCTGCCCCCTGCGTTCCGAGACCGATTTAGCCGCCCAGAAGATATGGCAACCGTGTAATACCCCATTTTTGTTGGCCACATGCGTAGGCCATGTAGGTGGCTCTCAATAGTGGCTACCCATTTCGGTTTTGCCGGTCCTTAACGCCAAAGGGGTTGTAAATAAAGGCGACAAATAGCAGCACATAGCCGGTCATTACCATGCCGCGGAAGCCATCCGGGGGGAGGAAGCCGAAGATGATAATGCCTAAGGCAAAAAAGCCAGTCATGCCTAGCATAACCTTTTCCATGGGGCGCAGCATGGGCTTGCGGGTGGCAGGGGGTGTTTTTGGTGTGGGGGTGGCGGGGTCCATGGGGGTGGCTCTCCTGTAGGCGGTGGGTGGCAGGGGGTAGGAATAATGCTATTGTAATAGGCGCATAGCCTGTAAAAAAGCCTTTATTCCTGATGATGAATGCCACCGACCCACTTAAAACCATGCCATACCAGCACCTAACGGTGGTGGGCGCGGGCCTAATTGGGGGCAGCTTTATTTTGGCGGCGCGGCAAACCTGCCCGTCTCTTCATATCCGTGCGGTGGATACCGATGAAGCCACTCTGCAATACTTATTAAAAGCCTCTGTGGTGGATGCTGTTAGCCGAGAGTTGCCGGCAGAGTGGCCGCCGAACCATTTGGTGGTATTGGCCACCCATTTGGATAGTAATATCGCCCTGTTGGAGCAGTTGGCCCCCCGCATTAAACACGACCCCACGGTGACGGTAACGGATATTGGTAGTTGCAAGCAGGCCGTTTGCCAGGCAGGCACGGCGTTATTGCCTACTCAGTTTATTGGGGGCCACCCACTGGCTGGGCGAGAGGTTAGTGGTGTGCAGCATGCTACCGGGCTGCTGTTTGCCGGTAAACCGTATGTGTTGTGTGGCGATAGTAATGCCGAAAACGTTGTGGCCTTAAAAACCTTTATAGAAACCACCTTAAAGGCCCATATTGGGTTCCAAACCCCAGCGCACCATGATTGGGCCATGGCCTATGTAAGCCATTTGCCCCAGCTGTATGCGGTGTTGCTTACCAACTTGCTGGCGGAGCATCGGCCAGGGGAGTTGCTAGGGTTCCACGGGGCGGGGATGGACGGGCAATTGCGTCTGGCGGCCAGCCCGTATGCCATGTGGCAGCCTATTTTTAGCCATAACCGACAGCATCTTAAAGAGGCCATCCGTGGGTGCCGAGAGTTGCTAGATGAAGCAGAAACCATGTTGACGGCACCTACAGGCCAAGGCGAGGCTTGGTTTGGGGCGGCCTTTGACAAGGCCAACACCATTCACCGAGAGTTCCACGCTGTGCGCCAACAAGACCACCCACTGGTGGTGGATGACGGGCTTTCTACCACGGTGGACGACCCGACGGCGGGGTAGATGGGTGGGGTGTTGCTAGGTAGGGGGCTAAGGGCCAGATTTGATCTTTAGGGGGTGTTGGGGTACAACTATGTGTCCAAACTCCAAATTGGTGGGGGATTGGCGCAGTTGGTAGCGCGTCTGCATGGCATGCAGAAGGTCACCGGTTCGAATCCGGTATCCTCCACCATTTCGGTTTGTTTGCTTTTAGGGGGGCAATTTTAGTTGTTCAGGCCTGTTTGCTCACTATAGTTTGATACGTGAGAGACGGTTTTACATGTTTATTAATAATGCTCTTAATTATAGGGTTACTGCCCCCAGGCCAGTAAGCGTTCCCCCTTCAGTCAAGGTGGCGGCCACTGATCGGGTTACGGTACCGTTAGGCCGTTACCAATTGTTGCGCTTTGGTAGCTTGGATGCCCATAAAGCGGCAGAATTACGCACCTTTGCTACCCAGTGGCAGCCCCGAAAATTAGATGGTTATACTATCCATAATGAATTTTTTACCCCTTTTAAAACCATGGATGCCGCGGCTTTAACCGAGTTGTTGGCCGACCTGGAAAATAAGGGTAGCTTTGATTTTCGTACCAATCCGGTTACTGGGTTGGTGCAAACTTCTGAAACGGATAACGCCCACATGTTGCGCCAGTGGTTTACGGATAGTTGCATGGTGGGTCACTTCCAACGCAAAAAACATCCGGGTATGTGGCGCAAAAACATGCTGACCAACGCCGCTGCCCTTAACAGCCCGGACGCCATTAAAGCAGTAGAAAAAACGGTGGCTGACCCTGCGTGGTATAGAGAAGGCGGGTTGATGAACGGCGTGTTTCATATTTATTTACCTCGTTCCGTGGCTATGGATACAGATGGCTTGCCCAAACCAGAGGCTATTGAGCTGGATAAGACGTGGTTTAACCAAAAACGCTTGGCTTCTCAGGCCCTAATGCTGAACCATTTGGTGGATACTATTTTGGCAGGGCCTATAGCGCACCAGGGTGACGATGCTGCGCCTTGGGGCTTTACAGAAAAAGATTTGCAAGGGCGAGGTAAGGAGCTGGTGACGACGGCTATTGGTAATATGGCGCGTTACCTAATTGCTGTTAATACTGACCCTAAAACAGGTAAGCCTAATTTCAAAACCCCATCAGCCAGCTCGTGGGAAGAGGCCCCTTTTAAAGAGGGGATGACGTGGGATGCTGCCATTATGGTGGCGAGCTTAGAGAAATTACAGCAATTATTAGAACTATCGCCATCGAATAAAAAATTAGCGACGCTGCAGAGTAAGATTAACGCCGCTGCGCCTACGGTAACGCCGGATCAGCTAAAGCGTTATATACAGGCAGGCCGCCAGTATGTGGCATCGCGCATTACGGCGCCGCTAAAGGCTGGTAAGGCCCCTGTACAAACCCCTAATCGGCCTTACGATACTTCTTTAATGTTGTTGGCGGCGTCGGATTACCGGTTTGACCCGGAGGATACGTTAAGTGATGCCCGTACCCGGTTTAAGTTAATTAAGCAAACCAAGCAGGCCTTACTTGGCGAAAATGGGCTTCGGCGATACAACGAATACCAGCTAAAGGGCGAAACCCTGCACGATTCCTACCTGAACATTGCTTTTCATTTTCCAGATAAATTAAGACGTTTGGCGTTAAATATAGCCCCAGCTAAGGCGGGTAAAGAGTATGGCTCGGGGGATGCTAGTAGCGTGGATGATTTGAAGCAACGTCAGGCCTTGTCTAAATTTAAGCATACGGCAGAGTGGGGCCTAGGGCTGAGTGCCGGGTTACAGGGGCTAGTAAAGGTTAAAAACGATGTACTAACCACTGTAGAAGCCGGTAAACACGTGGCAGAAGCCACTGCATTGCTGGGCCAAGTCAATGAGGAAATTATCGATTTTATTAATCGAAATATAGCAGCGATACCTGGGCCAATGGCAGGTAACACACGTGTGCTAAGGGCGGATGGTACGGAATGCCCCCCTTACAAACCGTTAGAAGCGTATGAAGTGGTGCCGGATAATAATGGCCAACCAGTAAAAATTCCAGGGGCCCACACCTTGCCGTGGCATGCAGCCCAACTGTATGACGCGTTGCATCAGGTGATAGCGGCAGATAAGCGGGAGCAGAAATTAGCCGCTTAAAGATGGTTTTAAAGGTCAGGCGAAGGCATCGGGATCGTTTTGATTGGGTTTATGCTGTAAACTAAAGGGGTTGTTTACCCGTTAATCCTAAATAAAGCTTTTTTGCCATGACTGCCACTGATTCTTTAGCCGAACAAACCATCCCTCAAATTGTGGCCCAATACCCTCACACCGAGGCGGTGTTTCAACGCTTTGGCATTAACCCTGGCTATAAAGCCCTGCAGTTTGAAACCGTTACGGCCAGTGCCAAGGTAAACCAGGTGGATGAAGTGGCCCTAATGGCGGCCTTAAACGAAGCTGTGAGTGGCCCTGCCAACTAAGGGTCTGCTGTTTTATGGCTGCTGATACTGCTGCATTAGTGCCGAGTACCCACCATTACCCCATGCCGCCTGTGGCCGTGGTACTGGTGAATTATGGTGGTTGGCAAGATACCTTAGCTTGTTTAAAAAGCCTTTACCAGGCAGCGACCCCATTGTTGCACGTGGTGGTGGTGGATAATGCCTCGCCCAATGATTCGCTTGCCCATTTAACAGCGGCCCAACAACAAGCCAGTAAATATGGCGCTTTTCAGTTGGTGGCATCGCCTCGTAATACAGGGTTTAGTGGGGGCAATAATACAGGTATTGCGTGGGCCTTGCAGCAACCCATCTCGCCAGAATATATTTGGCTACTCAATAACGATACAACGGTAAATACGGATACACTGCCCCAGCTAGTGCGCCAGGCGCGGGCCACCCAAGGCATTGTTGGCAGTGTGTTGCGCTACCCAGAAGGCACCTTTCAACAAGGCGGTATTCGTCTTAACCCGTGGACGGGCCAATTGCGGGGCCAGCTAGAAACCACCCTGAAGCCAGGCTTGCCGGTAGATGCGGTGAGTGGGGCTAGTATGCTGATTCCCACGCCGGTTATTCGTAAGGTGGGGTTACTGCCGGAGGCGTACTTTTTGTATGTGGAAGATGTGGCGTATTGCCTAATGGCGAAGCAGGCGGGGGTTTCCGTAACCATTTGCCCCCAATCCACCGTATGGCATGAAGAAGGCGGCAGCACGGGGAAGCTACAAACGACAGAAGGTGACGCCGATACGGCGCGCCATAAGCCGCTAAACACCCAGTATTATTACCAGCGGAACCGGCTGGCTGTTATGCTGCGGTATTTACCGTGGCCCCAACAGGTTACCTGTTTGTTATACACAGGGTTTCGGTGGCTCCGCATGGGGGTTAAAGCCGCCTTGGGTGGTGGCCAGGCCAAACAACGCTTTGTCACCTTTCATGCTGCCGTGGGTCATGCCCTTGCAGGTCGCCTTGGGCCGATCTAGCATAGGGAGCCACGGTTACGACTATCGTCGTTACCCAACAATATTTGGATGAATGGAAAGGCCCGATGGATGGCACCCTCTTCTAACCCGATGAAGGCACTTGTATTGGCCGGTGGCACGGGCTCTCGCCTGCGCCCGCTAACCTATGCCTTGGCAAAGCAATTGGTGCCGGTGGCCAATCGCCCCATACTGTGGTTTGCCTTGGATGCCATTGTGCAGGCGGGTATCGCCGAGATTGGCATGATTATTAGCCCAGAAACCGGCGAGCAAATTAAGGCCTCGGTGGGCGAGTGGCAGCAAACGCTAAGCCAGCCTGTGGCGGTTACCTTTATTGTGCAAGATGCCCCAAAAGGCTTGGCCCATGCGGTAAAAACAGCCCAAGGGTTTATTAATGGCGCCCCGTTTTTAATGTTTTTAGGTGATAATTTAATTGATGCAGACCTACAGAGCTGGTGCCAGCGCTTTTTAGGCAATGATGCGGTGTCGGCAAGTATTTTGCTTAAATCCGTACCGAACCCATCCAGCTTTGGAGTGGCCACGTTAGATGTTAACGGGCAAGTGACCCAACTGGTAGAAAAACCGAAAAATCCGCCCTCGGATTTGGCTTTGGTGGGCGTGTATTTATTTAGGCCTGCTATTTTTGATGCCATTGATGCGATTAAGCCCAGCGCCCGTGGTGAACTGGAAATTACGGATGCCATCCAACAGTTGATTACTGATGGCCAAGGGGTGAATGCCCAAGTGTATGAAAATTGGTGGCTGGATACTGGCAAAAAAGACGACTTGCTGGCTGCCAACGAAACCGTGCTTAATCATATGGCGGCCCACACCCCACCTTCTGTGGTGGAAGCCAGCCGCTTTGCTGGTGTGGCGATAACCGGCCCTGTGTGGCTGGCAGAGGATACCCAGCTAACCAACGTAACCATTACCGGCCCGGTGGCCATTGGCCCTGGCTGTGTGGTGGATAATGCGGTGCTTGGGCCTTACACCAGCTTAGGTGCGGGTAGCGTGGTGCAGCATGCCCAGGTAGCAGGTTCGGTGGTATTGCCAGGGTGCCGTGTGCAGGGGGTGTCGTTAACCACTAGTTTGCTTGGCCACCGTTGCCAAGTGGTGGATACTCCCACAACTGCTCCTCAGCAGGCATGGTCCGTTATGCTGGCCGATGATTCTCGGTGGCAGGGCGCGGGTGTACCAACCCTATTGGCGTTATAGCCGCAAGCTATGTGGTGGATGTCATCGGGCAGTGGGCTAGGGCTTGCTGAACGCGGTGAGCAACCCGGTTGTTGCCGAGTAACCCTGTGTCTAGCAAATACAGCGTGGTGGCTAAATCGGCGCCACTGGTACGGCCTGTGGTGGCAGTGCGGATGGGCCACATGATGTTTTTAGGTTTTAGGGGCTTTAGGCTTTTCATTAGGGCCTTTAGCTCGGCGCCAATGGTGTCTGGGCTGGTTTTATCCCACGTAGGCCATTGGTTGGCAAAGGCGTGTAGCACGGTGGCGGCATCGGGGGTATTTAGCACGTCTGCTTTTAGTGCCTCGGGGATTTCCACATCTTGGCCAAAAAAGTAGGGGGTGGCTTCTGTCACATCCGTTAGTGTCACCAGCGGCTCGCGGATGGCTTCTAGCAGTAGGGCTTGTTGTTCTGGGGTGTATTCCATGCCTAAGGCCATTAGGTCGATGTAGGGAGACACACGCTCATACAAGGTATCCGTGTTGAGCTCTTTAATGTAGTGCTTGTTAAAAAAGTTGAGTTTGTCGGTTTCAAAAATAGCTGGGCTTTTAGAGATGCGATCCAACGTGAATTTTTTGGCGAGTTCTTCTAACGTGCCAAATTCATTCCCGTCTGGGGGAGACCACCCCAGTAGGGCCAGAAAGTTGCAAAAGGCTTCTGGTAGGTAACCCTGGGTCATGTAATCGGCCACAGCGGTGGCGCCAAAACGCTTGCTTAGTTTGCTGCGGTCCGGGGCTAAAATCATGCTGGCGTGGGCAAACTCTGGGGTGGGGGCATCGCTGTACCCAATGGCTCTAAGGGCATCGTACATAAGCAGTTGGCGAGGGGTATTACTAATGTGGTCTTCGCCGCGAATGACATGGCTAATGGCCATGGCGCTGTCATCCACCACGTTGGCAAAGTTGTAGGTGGGGCACCCATCGCTTTTTAAAATCACAAAATCGCCCAGCAGCTCGGTGTCAAAGCTAACGTGCCCGCGCACGGCATCGTTTAGTACCAGGGTGGTGTACGGCGTGGGGATGCGAAACCGTAGGCTGCCGTTGGTGGCCTCGCGGTGTTGGCGGTACACGTAGGGCTTGCCAGCGGCTTTGGCGGCATTGCGTTGGGCCTCTAATTCAGCATCCGTATCATCGGTGTAATAGGCAAGGCCAGCCTTTAGCAAGGCCATGGCGGCGTTGGTGTAGTGCTCGCTGCGTTCGCTTTGTCGGTAGGGGCCGTAATCACCGCCCACGTCCGGGCCTTCATCCCATTGCAAGCCCAGGGCACGCAAGCCATCGTATATGTTTTGCTCGTACTCAGGTAAGGAGCGAGCCTTGTCGGTGTCTTCTACCCGTAAAATAAAGCTACCGTTGTGGTGGCGGGCAAACAGGTAGTTAAATAGGGCGGCGCGGGCGGTGCCAACATGCAGGTTGCCGGTGGGGCTAGGGGCAATACGGACGCGAACAGGGCGTGTCATAGCAAAAGTCATTTCATGCAGAAAGGGATACGCGCCCTATGGTACGCCTATGGCACGGCGTGTACAAGGCAGCAGGTTGGCTACATACGGTAAGCTTAGGGGGTGGTGGCAGCAGGCTCGGGGGGCAGTAGCTCTATGGCGGGGTGGATAGGCAGTACGGGTTGAGAGGCGGCAATAAAGGCAACTGTGCCTACAGGCTTTTGGGGCTGCTTGCTGGGGGTAATGGCCTTAATGCTAACGGGGGCCACACCACTACCCAGTAACCCTACTTCTTGGGCGGCGGATTTGGATAAATCAATAATGCGGCCGTGGGCATAGGGGCCCCGGTCGTTAATGCGCACAATGGTGCTTTTGCCGGTGCGGTGATTAGTCACTTGGACTAAGGTGCCAAAGGGTAGCGTTTTGTGGGCGGCCGTCATGCCGTACATATCGTAGCGCTCGCCATTGGCGGTACGGCGCCCGTGGAATTGGGGCCCATACCACGAGGCTTCGCCGGATTGTGCAAAGCCAGTGGGTTGGTAGTTGGCCAACTGCGAGTCAAAGGCATGTTTATCAATGCCAAAGTGCTTGTTTAGGTGGGTAACCCATGCCTTGGCTAGGTTGTGGGTGGTAAAGTCGTCGTCACTATTCACGGCGGCGGCTTGGGCGGTATCCACCAGTAGTAAAGGCTGGTTGTTTAGTAAAATAACGGTGTTACCGTCATCCACCGCTTGGGTGGCAAAGGTTTCTTTGGTTAGGGGTTGGCTAGTGCTGGCCATATATAATTTTCGGGTAATGGCCAAGGCCAGGGTGTAAGGCTCTGGCAGGGTGTCTGTTGCCCGTAGGCGGATGAGCTCGTGGCTATCTAGGTATATGCTAGCGTTAGCGGATTTTTTATGAGGAATAACCCGCAGGTGCTGCTCTTTGGGGGCATGGTGGGTGGGGCGGCTACCGGTGGTTTGGGTGGCTTGTGGGCTGGGTAGTAAAGGGTAGCGGCGTTTTACCCGTAAAGTATCCGGTAGGGGGCGGATGTAAAACGTGGTTTCGCTGGGGGTGGTTGGTGGGGCGTTAAGGGCGGCGGCCATGGGGCTGCCAACCAATGTTAATAGGGCCGTAATCGCTATCAATGCTGCAACCGTGCGATATTGGGCGGTGCTTAACCAGTGGGGGCGTTGCCGCCAAAGGCGTCGGCTGTGGGTTAGGGTGTGGCGGTGGGTGTGGTTTGCCATTACGGTAAAATCCTGTAGAGAGGGGGTTGCCGCTAGGGTAGAAAAAATCATTAAAAGCATAAAGTATAGAAGTGGGGTAGGTTAAGGGCGGGTGTGTAGGTATGTATAGGTAATGGTTAAGTAATAATGAGGATAAATAAAGGGAGAGGATAAGGAGTAGAAGCCCGGCAGGGAGTGATGTTCCGCAGGGGCGTTATGGATATTTGGTAGGTTAATGTTGGGCTACCCTCTCTTAAACATAAGCCGGAGACAACCGAGAAATTGCTATAATTGTCGAATGTGTGAAGCATTTCACACCGGGGGCTATGTTTGGTAGGCTGGTGGCTGCGTAGTATACGGATGTAGGATGATTAGTTGCCATGTTGCATAAGCCTGTTCAATGGTTTTGGATGTTAATCAGTATCGCCATGATGGGGGTGCTGGTGTACGGCATTAGTATTAATGCCCACCATATGGTTATGGTGCAGTGGGCGGATAATGTGTGGCCCAGTGTGATTTTAGCCGTGCCCTTGGCCGCGGCAGCCGTGATGGGTTTTTTGGCGGCGTGGGCTTGGATGCAGGCCACGGTGGTGGGCGAGCAACATGAAGGCAAGCAAGCCAATAAGCAGGCCCAAAAATCCAAATTAGCCCAAGAAGATGTACAACGCCAACTGACCCAGGCCAACCAAACCATTGCGACCCTAGAAACAGCCTTAAATAAGGCGTTAGCGTCTTCAGCGGCCCCGTCGTCGTCTGCGGCTGCCTCGCCAGAGAGTGCGGCCACGGCTTCTTCCGTGCCACCAGCAACTGAGCTGTAACCATGGCCACCGAAAAACCGCCCTGGTTTTTAGTGTTTGGTACCCAGGCTGGGTGCGGCAAAACCACCATCGCCCAATTGTTTATGCGGGCCTTGTTGGCCAATAGTGCCCAACTGGCCACCACGGCAGCCACTGCCCCACACACAGAAGGTCTGGTGCTGTTGCGCCACCGCGATGCCTGGCAATGGCCCTTACTCACCACCGCCCTAGCGGTAGATAGCCCGGCGGTATTGAGTGAAGCGGCGATGGCGGCGTGGTTTCCTGCGGAAATGCATGGCCAACCCTTTGAAAAACAGCTAGAGCGGCTGGATTGGTGGCTGGCTGAGCAAGTGCGCTCTGCAGAAGGTGGGGTTTCTGTGTTGTGGGTGGGGGATGAACCGGAAAATCCTGCCTTGCCTATACCATGGCCGCTATTGTTAAAAGGGCTGCAACGCTTGGGCCAAAATACCCAATGGGTGGTATGGGATGCCCCGCCGGATTCCTTGTGTGAGTCTTCGGTAGAGATGGGTACCATCCCTTTTAGTAAGGCGGTGCCGGTGTGGGTATTGCCTGCCCATAGCGCTTTACAGGATGTCCAGTCTCGGTGGGGTGTGTTTGGCCGCAGTGCTTTAGCGGCCAGCCACCCGGTGCAGGTGGTGTTAAACCATGTGTACCCTTCAGAAGTGGTGGCAGATGAAAAAGCCTTGATGCAGTGGTTGCAGCACCAGGCGGATGGGGCCCGTTATTGTGGCCAACTGCCCCATGTGCCCTTAAACCCGGCCAGCGGCACCGTTGTGGATGCCTTGGATGATGATTTTGATACGGTGCTTGCCCGCATGAATACCCCCTTGCTGTGGCTGGGTAACGTGTAACGCGCCTAAGGGGCTTTGTTTGGTATGTTGTCCACGTCGTCTACAATATCGCCTGTTCAATCACCGGCTGGGTTTTACTTGGCCAATCGGTCGTTGGGGTGGTGGCTGGTAGGGGTTACCTTTGCGGCTAGCTGGTTTGGGGCATCTTCTACCTTGGTTACCTTGGATGCTTTGGTGACCCGCGGCTGGAATGGCTTGTGGGATATCGCGATACCTTCCTTATTTAGTTGTGTGGTTATTGCCTTGGTGTTGGCACGTCGGGTATCGGCCTGGTGCCATACCAGAGAAACCGAGGGCTGCGGGGTGCTTTCTATGGCGCAGGCGGTGGGCCTGGCGTATGGCCCGGCAGGCCGGTGGGGCTTGGCGGTTATTATTGTGCTGGCGTCTACCACCTTTATGGCGGCCCAGTTGGTGGCCTTAGGGCAGGTGGCAGAAACTTTTCTACACTGGCCGTTAATAGCTACGGTGAGTGGTTTTGGGGCCTTGGTGCTGGTGTACTCCATTATGGGGGGGTACCGGGCGGTGGTGGTAACGGATGTGGCCCAATTGGCGTTGGTGGCCACGGGCTTAGCTGTGCCTTTGGCGGTGTTTGGGGTGATGAGTGTTTACGGTGAGGGTGTATCGCTTGTTGCGGCGCCGTCGCTGCTGGGTGATGGGGCCACGTGGCAGCCGAATAGCGTACAGTTGGGCACCGTGCTTACCTTTGTGTTGGGGTGGATTGTGGCCCCAGAAATGTGGCAACGCATGCAATCCTTGGCCCCTGGGCAGGATGCCCGAAAAGCCGCCTTGTGGGGGGTGGCCTTGTTGATGGGGCTGTTTGGTTTAATTATGGTGCTGGCTGGGCTGGCCAGCCAATTGGGGTTTGGCGCGGCAGACGTTACCCAGCATGGTAGCGCTGGGGTGGTATGGGGGGCTTTGGCCCAGTGGGTTCATCACCCAGGCTTGCAAACCGTTATGCTGCTAGGGGTGGTGTGTGCCATTGCCAGCACCTTAGATAGCACCTTGAATGTGGGTAGCATGGTATTGGCCACTGATGTATGGGCGCCTACGTTCAAGGTCTCTCTATCGCCCTTGCGGCTTAGCCGCTTGGCCATGGTGGCTATGATGGTGGGGGCGTGGGTTATTGCCGTGCGCTTCCAGGATGTGTTGCATATTTTATGGTTATCGGCGGATTTTTACGCTTCTGTGGTGGCCTTGCCGGTGGTGGTATTGTTGTGTCAGCCAAACCACCAGTTGCCTAGCAAGGCTGTGGCCCGCGCTGGGCGCTGGGCCATGGGGGTTGGGGCCACCGTAACGGTGGTGTTGCGCGTGTTGCCATTGGCGTGGCCTAGCCTAGCCTTACCCACGTGGCCATGGAGCACTTTATGGGCGGTACTGGCCAGCACGCTTACCTTTGTAGGGGTATGGCGGTTGGCTCGGCGGTAAGGTGTGCTTTAGGCAAGCCGGTTTAAAATAGGCTGTAGCTTTTGCTGATACGGGTTTTGAGGGGGGTTAACCGGGCGCGCGGGGTAACCGGTCATGGTGGCTTGGATAGGCGGGTGAGCGGCCAAAGAGGCGGCCCGCGAACGGTGTTGTGGCACGGCAGACGAAGAGGTTGGTGGCTGGGGTTGCCGGTGGCGTTTTACCCATTGGGCCATGTAGGCATTTAGGGCTAGGGGGCGCAAAAAGGCGTAGCTAAGGGTTGCCCCCGCTACGGACCCCACCAATTTTTGCAGGGTTTTGGGCTTGGCACCTTTTGCCCCACCTAAGCCAGAAATAGCCATGCCCCCAAAAAAGCCAACAAAGTGGGCCAGGGCCCCAATGGTTTGTCGCACCACTTCGCTGCGTACCATTAGGTTTTGCTCGTACTGGGGGGTGTTGGCGTGTTGCAACTGCCAGCGGGTCATTAGTGGGGTTAGTACGGCGCTGGGCACGTACATAAAGCCGCTCCAAAAAAGTACCTTGTCTTCTGGTGTTTTGGGGCGAAGACTGTTAGACAGGTTGCGTTGAAGCCGACGAAACACAGAGGCCGTCGGCACGGGCGGTCGGTGGAGGGGGATGCGTATCATAGGATGGTCTCCTTTCGCGGGTGCTAGCCCGATCAAGTTCAATGGGTTTGCCACACAAGGCGGTGTAGCATCTCAGTCGCTCGTTAGGCTGGTTTTGGCCTATTTTAGCGACACCCCAGACAGGGAAAATAATGGTGTTGTTGCCAACACTGGGTAGCCTAAACCAAAGGCTAGTCGGATCTCAAGAGGATGTAACCCAGCTTAATGTTGATTTAACGTGATGTTTGCTTGGTTTTGCCGCTCGTTTTAACTACAGTAATTGTGTGCCAACGTCTGTGCTGGCACCCTTAATACAGCTACTAATATAGCTATTCTGTGCGCTATAACTGAAAGTGATTGATGATGACGCCCGTATCTGCCCCTGATGTTGACTCGTCTACAACCCCTAACACTCACAATGTGCCCTATTTATGTAAGCCATTTATGGGTGAATCACTGGAACGGCCACCGGTGTGGTTTATGCGCCAAGCAGGCCGCTATATGGAAGAATACCGCGCTATCCGCAAAAAAGTTTCGTTTTTAGAGCTGTGCAAAGATCTTGATTTAGCCACAGAAGTGTCATTGCAGCCGTATAAAGCCTTTGGTATGGATGCCGTTATTATGTTTTGCGACATTTTAATTCCGCCAGAAGCCATGGGTATGGAGTTGCATTTTGGCGATGGTGGCCCTAAGTTTGCCGCGCCCTTAAATCACGTGGATGATGTCAAAAAACTAACCGTCCCTAACCCGGCGGATTCCATGGGGTTTGTAATGGACCTGCTGGGTAACTTGCG
This sequence comes from bacterium, assembly GCA_030429585.1. Lineage (GTDB taxonomy): Bacteria > Cyanobacteriota > Vampirovibrionia > Vampirovibrionales > Vampirovibrionaceae > JAUIEU01. The sequence goes on from JAUIEU010000001.1 coordinate 1,868,341, forward strand.
CAAAGAATTAGCGAGCGACCCCCACACGGCTTTAATTGGTTTTGCGGGTGCGCCGTGGACACTGGCCACATACATGATTGAGGGCGGCACCAGCAAAAACTTTACTCGCCTAAAAGGCTGGATGTATGACCAACCCGACGCCTTGCATATGCTGCTAGATAAGCTAACGGATACGGTTATTGCTTACCTTAATGCGCAAATTGATGCAGGTGCCCAAGTGGTGCAGTTGTTTGATACTTGGGGCGGCCTGCTTGATGAAGCCGGCTATCGTGAGTTTGTACAACCTTATGCCAAGCGGGTGATGGATAACTTAAACCGAAGCACCTCGCCAGCCATGTATTACATTAATACCGCCGCACATTTAACAGATGCGGTGTTAGAGATTCGTCCGGATGGGCTGAGTGTGGACCACCGTGTACCGTTAACCGTTATGCGAGAGCGGGCAGCCGCCATGGGTATGCCTAATCTAGTGCTGCAAGGTAACATCGACCCTATTGCCATGTTGGCCAAACCAGAAAAATTAAAACCCATCGTCGAAAAATTACTGGTAGAAAACCAAGGTCAGCCTCACATCTTTAATGTGGGCCACGGCTTTATTCCACAAACGCCAACGCAAAATGTGCAGCATGTTGTTGATTGGGTGAAAGCTTACGGAGCCTAACACCATGACGACTGTTGTTGCAGATTCCTTGCCCGCTGAATTAGCGTCGTTGGAACATTTAAGCGAAGCGCTGCTGCAAAAATACAATACTAGCGGCCCGCGTTATACCAGCTACCCTACGGCCCCTATGTGGCAAGAAGAATTTAAATCGCCAGAAATGACCACGGCGTTAAACGATATTGGCTCGTCTACAGCGCCGCTGTCTTTGTATACGCACCTGCCTTTTTGCGAGGCGCGCTGCTTGTTTTGTAGTTGCAATGTGGTGATTACCCGCAATCGCGAGCAAGTGGATGTGTACATGGCCGCCCTGTTTAAGGATATGGCGCGTGTGGCCAACGATTTGGGCGATGGCGCAAAGCAGCGCCCCGTTAAGCAATTCCATTGGGGTGGCGGTACACCGACTTATTTAACTAGCGCACAAATGGCCACCGTGTTTAACGAGTATAAACGCCATTTTACGTTTGCAGATGATGCAGAAATTGCTATCGAAGTAGACCCGCGCGTGACGACTGCCGAGCAAATGACAACGCTTCGTGACCTGGGATTTAACCGGGTTAGTTTGGGCGTGCAAGATTTTTATGGCCCTACCCAAGAGGCTGTTCGTCGGGTGCAATCGTTAGAACAAACCGAAGCGTTGGTTACCCAAGCGCGAGACCTAGGTTTTGGCGGCATTAATTTCGATCTCATTTACGGCCTGCCTCATCAAACCGAAACTAGTTTTGCAGACACTTTAGAAACGGTAATTCGTTTATCCCCAGATCGTATTGCGCTATACAATTTTGCCTATGTGCCGTGGATGAGTCCGCACCAACAAGCCTTAGACGAGGCGACCCTGCCTGATGGGCCTGTAAAATTTGCCATTTTTAAACACGCCATTGGCAGGTTACTCGGAGCTGGTTACGTGTATATTGGCATGGATCACTTTGCCAAACCCACTGACGAGCTTTCTATTGCGTGGCGCGAAGGCAGTCTGCATCGCAACTTTATGGGCTACACCACCCAAGCCGGTTGCGAGCTCCTTGGCTTAGGTGTTAGTGCCATTAGCGGGTTAAATAATCATTATGCGCAAAACGCCCGCACCCTAGCCGATTATTATAAATCTATCGACGCAGGGCAACACCCTACCCTGCGTGGTTTAACGTTAAATAGCGATGATCATTTGCGGCGTGGGGCAATTCATCAAGTGTTGTGTAACGCCCAACTGCGTTGGGATACCTTGGATGCCGATTTTGGCATTAACAGCCGAAAACTATTTGCAGAGGCGCGCAACCAGCATGCCGCTATGGCTGCGGATGGGTTAATTACTTTAGATGGCCCTAACGGTGATGATGGGTTTACCTTAACCCTGCTAGGCCGAATTTTAAGCCGCAACATTGCGATGCCTTTTGATGCATATTTAAAAAATAATGCGGCGAATGTGTCGCCCCGAAAACCTGACGCGCCACGCCGCGAACCGATTTATTCTAAGACGTTATAGGTAGGTATAATGGCAACCCTTCAGGATTATTCTCAATCGGCGCTGCGGGCAAATATTCATAAAAAAAAATCGCACCAGCAGTTTAGTGCCCCGTTTACCCCTAGTGCTGGCCAGCCTTTTGTACCCAGTGCCCATACTGGCGTGGTGTTAATGAACATGGGCGGCCCCGATGATGCTGCCAGCGTTAAGCCGTTTTTGTACAATTTATTTTCTGACCCCGATATTATTAAACTCCCCCTGTCGTGGTTGCTGCAACCGTTGCTAGCCAAACTTATTGTCAGCAAACGGGGCGATGAAGCGATAGACAATTACGCCAAAATGGATGGCTTTAATGGCGGGTCGCCCCAACTGCCTATTACTCGCAAGCAAGCGGCATTGGTACAGCAGGCATTAGATAACCACACCCGCTGGCATACCACCGTAGCCATTGCCATGCGCTACTGGCACCCCACCACTAAAACGGCTTTAACTCAATTGCGTGCCGCAGGCGTGCAACAATTGGTACTAACCAGTTTGTACCCGCAGTTTTCCTTTACGACGACGGGCTCTAATTTAAACGAAATTCGCCGCGTGTTAAACGCAATGAATTGGGATGTGCCCATAACGATGGTGAGTGGTTATAGCGCGCAAGACTGGTACTTAACATCCTTGGCAGAATGTATCCAAGCTGGTTTGGATAGCGCTGAGTGGCAGTGCGACAAGAGCGATGTTCAGATTTTATTTAGCGCCCATAGCCTGCCTGTTAAACATGTTACCCGCACGGGCGACCCCTACCCAGAGCTGATTGAACGCTGTATTGATGATGTGATGACGCGGTATTTTCCAAACCATAATTTTGATTTGGCGTACCAAAGTAAGGTGGGGAATTTTCCGTGGTTAGGGCCACCGACGGATGGCGTGTTAAATTATTATGCCGGCAAACAGCAAAATAATATTTTAGTGGTGCCCATTAGTTTTGTATCCGACCATATTGAAACGCTAGTAGAAATTGATATGGATTATATTGGCGAAGCGCGCGGATTGGGCATAACCCATATTGCCCGAGCACCCGTCATGAATACCCAGCCTAGTTTTTTAAATGGCTTGGCCCATGCCATTGATAGCCAATTAGCCATGCGCGCGGGCCTGCCGCTTGCCACAGATTTGCTGCCAGATACTGCCCCCATGGCGTTGGTATAACCCATGAACAACACCCTGCCAGTGGTGGTGATTGGTGCTGGCCTTACGGGGTTAACGGCGGCGTATACGTTGCATAAGGCGGGTGTGCCCGTGGTGGTGTTAGAGGCCAGCGACCAAGTGGGTGGCGTTATCCGGAGCAGTCAAAAAAATGGCTTTTTAATCGAGCACGGGCCGCATACGTTTCAAAGTACGGCTAGCGAATTAATGATGCTGTGTGAATCGTTAGGGTTAACGCCACAAGCAGCAGCGCCGCTAGGTAAGCAACGTTTTATTTGGTGGCATAATAAATTATGTGCGTTGCCTACAAACCTGTTTTCTTTTTTAACCACACCATTACTATCTGCAAACGCTAAATGGCGATTATTGCAAGAACCCTTTCAGCCAAAAACTACTGCGCAGGGTAACCAAACGGTAGGGGAGTGGGCATGTAGGCGCCTAGGGCCAGAGCCGGTTACAACCATGCTAGCTCCCTTTATTAGTGGTGTGTATGCGGGCAGCGTAGCTCGTTTGGGTGCAGTAGATACGTTACCTATGTTGATAAATTTAGAACAACAGCACGGCTCGTTAGTTAAGGGCATGCTTAAAAAAGTAGTAAGCAAATCTAAAAAGTTTCTTGCAAAAAAACGCCCCTATGCTTTATATAATGTTGAAGATGGCATGCAAACGTTGCCTAAAGCAATGGCAGCAGTATTGCCGGATGTACGTTTAAATTCCTGCGCTACAGCGTTTACTAAACACCACGATGGCCCCTTTGTTATTGGTTTAGAAGATGGCGATAGCATTCGGGCCAGCCATGTTATTGGCACGTTGCCAGCACATGCACTAGCGACGGTATTGCCAGCCATAAACGCGGCAGCATTACCGGTAATACCGTATGCGCCTATTGCGGTGGTGCATGTGGGGCTGCCAAGCCATAGCGTTAAGCAATCGCTAAACGGTTTTGGTGTGCTAGTGCCACGTGCTACGGATAAACGGATATTGGGTTGTATCTTTACTAGTCAATTATTCCCGGCACGCGCGCCCAGTGGGCAAACATTGCTAAGCGTGTTTGTTGGTGGTGCCACCGATCCTATTTCAGTTGATATGAGTGATGCTGAGCTGCAAAAACTAGTGATGGCCGAATTAGAAACAATACTAAATATTGTGCCCAATACGCCGCCGAGCTTGTTTAGTATAACCCGCTGGCCAAAGGGTATTCCGCAAACTAATGTTGGCCACGCTAACCGTATCTCCCAGTGGAAAGACGCGGTACAAAAACAGTACCCCGGCATGGTGTTGGGCGGAAATTATACAGGCGGTGTTGCCTTGCACCATTGCGTGGCAGAAGGTCAGCGTTTAGCCGAGGGTATTGTGGCGCAATGGGCTGATGTTGAAACTAATGGTGAGGCAGCATCACCACAGATGGCAGGAATAGGCTAAACTACAATAGCGTTAACCAATGGTTTTTTGGGCGAGGCGATTTATGAACAGCATGGCGACACAACAAATTTTAACATCGATGGCAATGAGCATAGTGATGCTGATGGCTACCGTACCTGCGTTTGCCCAGCCTATTATGCAAATAGATATGAGCACTCAGCCACCGGATGCCACGGCGCCTATTAACATTGAGCAAAATGCTGCGGCTAACCAGTCGCAGATTACTCGCTTTCCGGCTGGGTTTGTAGCCCCGCCGCCCCATACCCCTGTGGCCGAATTAACCGCGTATGCTGAGTGGCTTGCCTTGGTGGTAGATACAAGCACGCCGGACGATGCCGTGTTAATTGCGCTAGATAATTGGATTAACGAACCGGCCCTTGTGCCAGTATTGTACCAGCGGGTGGCGGTGCTGCTGCAATTAGGCTTAGTGCCGTGGGCATGGCAGGCTGCCCAACGCTTACCCGACGCTTCGGTAGATTATACGATGGGCCGCCATGCGGTTATGTGGCAGTTACTTTACCCGCAGCCATGGGGCGAGCAAGCACAACAAACGTATGTGACAGGATGGCGCCCGGCTATGCAGCAGTGGCTGGCTAGTAATAACACCCAGTCATTAACCCAGGTATGGCAACAGCATTTTCCGCCGTTAACCAAACCGCCAACACAGCAATGGGTGGCCCGCTGGGCAACAGATATACCATTGGATAACGCTGAAGATAACGTGCTACCTGTGGTGCCACATCAATTAGCGCAAGCCATTTCGAACCACTGGTTGGCTTTTCAGCAGGCACTAGGCTACGTGCAGCAGGGTTACCAAACGGTTAGTAATACCTTGGTAGAATCCCAGTTATCGTCGGCGGCACGACTCGCCGAACGAGAGGCCATGCTGCCCGTTGTTGCGGCGGTTCGCCAACAAGTACGCCGCTGCCCCAAGCAACTTACCAATGCCTCATCTGCCGATATTTCTGAGGATTGGCAGGCAGCGTTAATAGCCACTAACGAGTGGTGCCAAGCTCAACAGTGGGCACTGGGTCAATTACATACAGCCATAGGGTCGCCGCCATTTACCGGTAAACGCCCCGCCGTGGCGAGTGATGAAAGCGTGTTAGACACATTAGACGCTGCCAATGAGGCCTTAGCTAAAATGTGGCAAAACGCCATGGAAAGTTTACCCAGCGAGCCCCACCGTTTGGCCATTCAGCGAGTGTTGCTAGAGGCGGGTGCCACGCCGGATGTAACAGGCTTTGTGTTGCAGCCTAAAAATAAACTACAACCTATGGTGCGCTCTGTGTGGGGCGGCATTTAATTTAAAGTGTTTCAGGTTGGCTCGCGGTATTGCGCTGTAAGTAGGTGTAAATTATAGGCAGTACAAATAGGGTTAGCAGGGTGGCAAAGCCCATGCCACCAATAACGGCAACGCCAAGTGCTTGGCGGCTTTGCGCCCCAACCCCTACGCCTAGTACCAGTGGTAAACTACCCGCAATGGTAGAAATGGCGGTCATCATAATGGGGCGGAACCGAATGGCGCAGGCTTTTGTTATAATTTCCGCCGCAGATGGTTGGGAGTCGTCGCCTTCTATAAAATTTTGACGAAGCGCGTTGGCATATTCAATTAGCAAAATACCATTTTTGGTAACTAAACCAACTAATAAAATTAAACCAATTTGGCTGTAGGTGTTCCAGCTGGCGCCAAATAAATACAAACTAAACATGGCCCCGCACACGGCTAGCGGCACCGTTAAAATAATCATCAAGGGCGCCATGTAGCTTTCAAATTGACCGGCCAACACTAAAAACACCATAAGGATGGCGAGTAAAAATGCAAATTGGGTGGTGCTTTGCGTTTCTTTTAATTCTAAGCTTTCGCCGGCCCAAGCGTAATCTAACTCGCCGCCTAGTAGGCCGTCTAGTTTGGCCTCAACTTGTTCCATCATGCCCCCTAACGATAAGCCAGGCACAGGGATAATACCCGCCGTAAGGGTGGCTGAACGCAAGCGGTTATAGTGGGGTAGTTCTTTCGGGGCAATGGTTTCTTCTACCACGGCAACACTGGTTAAGGGCAGCATGGTGTTGCTATCGGTGCGTACATAATAGTTGGCTAGCGCGGCAGGGTTTAGGCGCAAGTTATCTGGCGCTTGTAGCATCACATCGTAGCGTTTGTTATTAAGCTGAAAACTACTCACATCTATGCCGCCGGTAAGAATCAGCAGGGTTTGGGTTAAGTCGCGTACATTAACGCCCAGTTGGCTGGCGCGCTCCCGGTTAACGTGTATACGCAGCTGGGGCTTGTTTAGTTTTAGGCTGTTTTGAATGTTGTAGAAGCCAAACATGCTATTCATTTCTGCTTTTATGGCTTCAGAAACCTCGGCAATTTGCTGCAAATCAAAACCTTGAATAACGAGTTTAAAAGGATCGCCAAAACTACCGGTAGGCCCACTTGGTGGCGCAAAGGGAAACACCATCGCTTCGGGGATACTCATCATTTGGGGCAATACTTCACCGAGAACTTCTGCCTGTCCTAGTGTTCGTTCTCCGCCACCAAACACCCCTTTATCTTTTAGGGTAACAAACATAATGCCTTCGTTTACGGCCCCAATACCGGTTTGGCTAAAGGCTAGTACGGTAAAAAATCGTTTCACATCATCGCGGCTAGAAAACACCGCTTCGGCTTGGCGGGCGGCTTTATTGGTGTAACCAATCGTGGCCCCTTCGGGGGCACGTATGGCGGTAAGTACAAAGCCTTTATCTTCGGTGGGTAAAAACTCTTTGGGGATGATGACGTAGACCCCAGCGGTTAGTATTAGTAGCACCATAGTGCCTGCTAGTACTGCAAGGCGATGATTAAGCGCCCAATCAAGGGTGGATAAATACCGGTCTCGAAGCGAATCAATAAAACTGCGGAAGGGTTGGGTAAACCGGTAGGCCCATTGGCGGGTAATGTTTGCCACAGGATCTAAAAAACGGCCACACATAGTAGGCGATAGTGATAGCGCCACAAAGGTAGAAATAACGACGGCCCCGGCCAGCGCTATAGCAAACTCGCTAAACAGGCGGCCAACGGTACCGCCCATAAACGTTAACGGTACAAAAATAGCAATTAATACCAAGGTGGTAGCAATAACAGCAAAGCCAATTTCTTTCATGCCTTCGCGGGCGGCCACTAAAGGTGGGTCGCCTTCTTCGATGCGCCGGTAAATGGTTTCTAGCACGACAATGGCATCATCAACCACTAAGCCAATGGCTAAGGTTAGTGCTAGTAGGGTTAAAATATTAATGGAATACCCCAGCATATCCATTACAAAAAAGGTGGCCACTAGCGAAATAGGAATGGTAATTACTGGCACCAATGTGGCGCGCAGATTGCCCAAAAATAAAAAGATGACGATACTAACTAGCGCGATGGCCTGAATCAGAGATTCGCGTACTTCTTGGATGGATTGCGCAATGGCTTTACTGCCATCGTAGCCAACTTCTAAGGTCATGCCGCGGGGTAGTTTTTTAGCCAGTTGGGCCGATTTTTCTTTAATGCGGCTCGCCACATCAAGTGTGTTGGCTTTAGATTGTTTGACGACCCCAAGCCCCACCGCTGTTTTACCATTCATGCGTACTAACGAGCGTGTTGTGCGCGCCCCAATTTTAGCCGTGCCAATATCGCGCAACCGAATAGGTACCCCATTAACCGTTTTAATAATGAGCCGGTTAAATTCTGCTTCATTACTCATTTCGCCAAGGGTGCGCAAGGTGTATTCTTTATCGGCCCCTTCAATGCGGCCACTGGGTAGTTCGATGTTATTGGCAACTAATGCATCCCTAACATCTAGGGGAGTGATGGCACGGGCCGCCATTTTGCTAGGGTCTAGCCATAGGCGCATGGCGTATTCCCGCTGGCCACCAATTACCACACGGCCTACGCTGGGCACGGTTTGCAGCTGGTCAATAATAAATCTATCGGCGTAATCGGTAAGTTGTAGCTGAGAAAAACGCTCGTCGGTGTTTTTTCCCTGGGCCGCAGCATCCCCATTCGAGCCTTCTTCTGCACGCGCATTTTTTGCGTTAGCAAGGCCAAGCCACATAATAGGTTGGGCATCGGCATCCTGTTTTACAATCAGTGGGTCGTTAATCGATTCGGGTAGTTGCTCGCGGGCGCGGGCCACACGGTCGCGCACGTCTTGGGTGGCTTCATCAATATCACGGGTGAGTTCAAAGGTGGCAATAATGGTGCTAAAACCTTCAGCACTACTGCTAGATAAACTTTTTATGCCTTCAATACTGGTAATTTCATCTTCCAGTGGTTCGGTAATTGTGGTTTCAATCACCTCAGGGCTGGCGCCTTCGTAGACGGTGGTAACAGAGACGACGGGTGGATCGATATCCGGGTATTCGCGCACGGATAGGCGCGTTAAGCCGACAAGCCCAAGCACCACCAAAATAATGGACATAACGGTGGCCAACACCGGCCGACGAATAGAAAGATCTGACAGCCACATGGTGGGTTATTCCTTGTCGTCGGTAGGGGGGGTAGGGGCAGAAGAAGAGGTGGATGTTTTAGATGGCGGCGTGTTAGGTAACATTAAGGGGGCACCATCTGTTAGCTTAATTAATCCATCTGTAACAACTTGTTGGCCGGCGGTTACACCACTAAGTAATGCCACGCTGCGTTTAAATCGCTCGCCGGGGGTTACTTCGGTTAGTACGGCTGTGGGTTGGGGGGCTTTATCCGAGTTGCTTTGGCCTACCACGTATACATAATATTTTTCGCCCTGCGGAAATACAGCAGATTCTGGTACGAGTAGGGCGTTAGGCAACGTTTCGGTAACAACGTTAACGGTTACAAATTGGCCATCGCGTCGTAAGGCGGCGGGTGTTTGGGTAAGGCGCGCCTTAATCGTAGCGGTGCGGGTTTGGGGGTTAATAATGGGGTCGATAAAGGTAATAACACCGCGGCCTGTCGGTAAGGCCTCAGTCGTTTTTAGCGTGCTAGGACGCGAGGGCGTAATCGTAATGGATTGATTACGAGAGAGCTGCGCCACGTCTTGCTCTGGCACGGTAAAGGACACTTCTAACTGGCTGTTTGGGTTTACCAGTGTTAGCACCGCTTCCGTTAGCATGACATAATCGCCGGGGTCTACCACAATTTCGCCAACCACGCCGCTAAATGGGGCCCTTAGTATGGTTTCGCCGTAGGCCGATTGTTGTTCTTGTACCATGGCGCTGGCTTGTTGTTGGGTGGCTTTGCTTTGGGCTAGCTGAACGTTGGCTTGGGCTAGTTGGGCCTTGGCCTGTGTTAGCTGGGCTGTGGCCTGAGTAGTGGCAGTGCGTTTTTGGTCTAGTTCTAAACGAGAGATAACATCTTGCTGGTGCAGCTTTTCGTAATCGCTAAATTCTTGTTTGGCTAGTTGGGCCTGCGCTTCGGCGGCATCTACACTGGCCTGCGCCTGATGAATTAGCGTGCGTTGTGCGTGTACCGCTTGTTGGCTTGCTGCTAAGCCAGCCCGGCTTTGGGCAACGCCGGCGGCTTGTCGTTGGGCTTTTAGGGTAAGTAGGGGCGTGCCAGCGCTAACAAATTGGCCTTCGGTAACATTAATACGAGTAATTATCCCGGCTATTTCCGGATTCATGGCAATGCGGCGCGTGGCCTGCACGGTGCCTTGGGCGGTGTAGGTAATATCTAGCGGTTGTGGAGTAAGGGTAATGGTATTAACGGCTACTGGGCCACCACCAAAACCACCTTTTTTAGCGCCCATAAAACGCATGGCCACGGTGCCAATAACAACCAACACAATGAGGGTAATAATGGCCCAAAATATCAGTAAGCCTTGCCCGTATGCAGCGGCTCTGTGGCGGCGGGTGGTCATGGTGTTGCGTCTTTCGTTGGTAAGGGTGTGGCGGCGGCGGGCACATTAGGCGCTAGTTGGCCGGCGGCATTAACATGGGCGCCGTATAACAAGGTGTCGGGTTCGGCCTTGCCCAGTGCTTCTAATAATTGTATTTGGGCCCGGTTGTAATCCATTAAGGCGGTAACGCTGGCGCCTTGGGCTTGTTGCCAACGGTCGCTAGCATCCAGCACATCTAACTGGGTGCCCACGCCTGCTTTTTGCCGAGCATTGGCTAGGCGATACGCTTCTTTGGCAGCCCCTTCTTGGGCCTGGGCCGCGGTCACGGTGGCATCCGCCCGACGGCTTTCTAACAAGGCCTGCAAGATTAGTGACTCCAGCTCGCGATGCTTGGCCTCGCGTTCGGTTTTTTTACTGGCGGTTAGCTTGCGTGCGCCTACATAGGCCGTGGGCATCAGTAGCCCTAGCTTATTCCCGACCGTGGTTTGCAGGGTAAATCCGGCGCCGGTAATGCGCTGCAATTGATCGTGGGTGGGGCCGCGGTACCCGGTATAGGCAGAAAGATTTAGCTGTGGCGCAATCGTTGATAATACACTGCGGCTTTGCCAGCGTAGGGCGTCTACTTCTCGCTCTAGGCGTTCCATATCTGGGTGTTGGTTAATAACCGTTTGCACCCATGCTGGGCTGCCGGTAGCCTGCACGCCGGCGTGCTTTTGGTTGGCCAATTGGGTAGGTTGCAAGCGCACATTAACCGGTAAGTTTAGGCGGTTTAGTAAAATTTCTTCGGCAGTGGCCAGTTGTTTTAAGGCTAAAAACCGCTGTTGGGCGCGTTCTGCTTGTTGGGCTAGGGCCTGCATTACTTCTAGTTTAGTGCCTACGCCACCATCAAAGCGGGCTTCGTTTTTGCGCAATAATTCGTTAGCGGCAGTTAACCCACTTTGCCGAACGTCGTACAAATAATAGGCTTCGTGCCAGTCGTAAAACTCTTTGGTGGCAGCGGCCAGTTGCTGTTGGGTGGTGGCTTTTAGTTGGGCCTTGGCGGCTTTGTAATCTTGCCGTGCTTGCAGGCTATCCCAAATTTGCTTGCCGCCCAGCTCTAAGGTTTGATCGTAGCGAATGGTGGGCTCGATAATGGTTTGTTCTACTGGCAAGGTTTGGTTACCAAACAGCTGAATAACCCCATCAAATTTGTTGCGGCTGTACACGGCGTTAACGTTGGGCAGGGGGTCGATGAGTTTGGTGGCAAAGTTAGCTTGGGCCACTTGGCGCTGGGTATCTTGGAGTTGAATATACAGGTTATCTGTTTGGACTCGCTGCAATATGCTGGCTAAATCTACCGTTAAGGTATCGGTTTTTAGCAGCGGCGTATACAAACTATCCGGCAGGGTTACCGGTTGGGTATCTAATAATAGTGGTGTGGAAAGAGCCGGCGCAGGTTGGCTTTGTTCAATGGGTGCCGCGCGATAGATCGACTCTGCATAGCTGGTGGTGGGCAAACATAATCCAGCCCCCATGCTTAGGATGCCCGCTAATAATAGCGGGCGCACTACGTAGCTACGCCAATAGCTGAAAGAGGAAACCGTCAGCTGGCGTAAAAAGTACATAATAAAAATAGTAGAGAAAATGACTAAACAAAAAGCCGAAAGGCACCGGGCAACGAATGGCCACTAGATATCTAGGTTGGCCACTTTTTTAGCGTTAGCCTCAATAAAGTTGCGGCGTGGTTCGACGCGTTCGCCCATCAAGGTATCAAACAGGCGGTCAGCCAGTTCGGCTGCTTCTATTTTTACTTGCAGCAGGGTGCGTGTTTCTGGGTTCATGGTGGTATCCCACAGTTGCTGCGGCATCATTTCACCTAGGCCTTTAAAGCGCTGCAAGGTTAAGCCTTTTTTACCGCGCTCATCAATCCAGGCAAACATTTCAAAAATGCTGTGGAAGGTGGCTGGGGTTTCTTTTTTACCATCAGGATTTAATGTAACCGCGTTGGTTTTATTAGGCACAAAGGTTTCGATGGTGGGGTATAGCTCAATCAAGGCTTCCATATCACGGCTAGCCAATGTATCCATGCTAATCACCACAGGTTTAGCGCTATCTAACTGGGTAACATTGCCATCGCTAGGTTCGGTGTGCTGCAAGGTTAAAATGGGGCGACCCGTCACTTCATCTGTGGTTTGAGCCACGGTGTGTGTGCCTTTTACCGCTTTGGCAATGGCATCTTTTAAAGGCGTCAAGGCTTCGGGGCTATCAAACAGGCTGGTGCTGGCTTGTTCGGCAATAAGGGTGTCAATAACGCCGCTGGGGTACATGGTCACATCTGGCGCACCCATTAGGCGGGTGTATTTGCGGATGTTTTTGAGCAGCTCATCAAGGGCGTCTTCTTGTACGGGGCTAGCGGCTTTTTCGCTAGTAATGGTTAGGCCTTTAGAGCCACGGGCCAACAGTTTGGTTTCTAGGGCGGTGTCATCGTACAGGTAGTCATCGTTTTTACCCACGCTTACTTTGTAGAGCGGTGGCTGGGCAATATAAATGTAGCCTTTTTCTACCAATGGGCGGCAATAGCGGAAGAAAAACGTGAGTAGCAGGGTGCGAATGTGCGCCCCGTCTACGTCCGCATCCGTCATGATAATAATTTTGTGGTAGCGCAGATTCTCTTCGCTAAACTCTTCTTCCATACGGCTAATGGTAATACCCAAGGCCTGAATAAGGCTTTGGATTTCGTTATTGTTGTAGATTTTATCGAGACGGGCGCGCTCTACGTTTAAAATTTTACCGCGCAAGGGCAAAATAGCTTGGAACTGACGGTTACGGCCTTGTTTGGCACTACCGCCCGCACTGTCGCCCTCTACAATATAAATTTCGCAGCGTTCGGGGTCGCGGTGGGCGCAATCGGCAAGTTTGCCGGGCAAACTGCTGCTTTCTAGCGCAGTTTTACGACGGGTTAGTTCGCGGGCCTTACGGGCCGCCTCGCGGGCTTGGGCCGCCATTTGCGATTTTTGAATAATGTATTTGGCTTCTTTCGGGTTTAGCTCTAGGTAATCCGAAAGCTTGTCTGTCATTACATTTTGCACAATCCCTTGTACTTCGCTGTTGCCCAGCTTTTCCTTGGTTTGGCCTTCAAATTGGGGGTTGCTTACCTTAACGCTAATAACGGCGGTTAGGCCTTCGCGCACGTCATCGCCGCTTAGGTTGCCATCTTTATCTTTAATCAGGCTATTTTTGCGGCCGTAATCGTTCATAACGCGGGTTAATGCATTACGAAAACCGGTGAGGTGGGTGCCACCATGGGCCGTATTAATGTTGTTGGCATAACACAGCACGTTTTCGCTATAGGCATCCGTGTATTGCAGGCTTACTTCTACCGCTACACCGTCTTGGGTTTCATCGCAATAAAACGGTGTTTTGTTGAGTACTGTGCGGTTTTCGTTTAGATAATCCACATAGCTGCTAATCCCGCCTTCGTAGTGGTATACGTGCTCGGCGTCGTTTTTCTTGTCGATAAAGACAATTTTTAGGCCTTTGTTGAGGAAGGCGGTTTCTTGCAGGCGGGTGCCAATCACTTCTGGGTCGATTTCGGTGGTTTCAAAAATAGTGCTGTCTGGCCAAAAGTGGGTGTGGGTCCCAGTTTTACTGGTATCGCCAACGGGCTCTACAGGGGCTTTTGGCTCGCCTTGAGTATAGCTTTGCTGCCAAATTTTGCCTTCGCGGTGCACGCTTACCGTAAATTTTTCGCTAAGGGCGTTTACAACACTGGCGCCAACGCCGTGCAAGCCGCCGCTTACTTTGTAGCCGCCATCGCCAAATTTACCGCCGGCGTGCAGTACGGTGTGCACAATCTCTAGGGTAGATTTGTTATCGTGGTCTGGCTTGGGGGCTACGGGGATGCCTCGGCCATTATCTTCTACCATCACGCTGTTATCTTCTAACACCGTTACTTTAATTTCGCTACAATACCCAGCTAGGGCTTCATCCACGCTGTTATCCACAATTTCGTAGGTAAGGTGGTGCAGGCCGCGTTGGCTGGTAGAACCAATGTACATGCCGGGCCGCAAACGGACGGCTTCTAGCCCTTCTAAAATTCGGATTTGATCGGCACCGTAATCAGACGAAGAGGAAGTATCGGAAGGGGGTGGGGTCATGGTAGTCATTTGCAGGCTTAGGTTAAACAGAACAAAAAATAGCGGGATTAGGCGAACCATAGGGTGCCTAAAATAGTAGGCCCACCTTAGCACAAAGGTGGGCTAAAAACCTGCCACACCCTAGGTGTGCCATCGCAATCGTATGTTTAAGTTTTGTTACGAACGGCCGATATCATCAATATCTTTCGCTATGGGCGGGCTGCTGTGGCCTGCTATGGTGATGTTACGAGGAGTTTAACGCGGTACCCATGACAACGCCCCCTATATTGCCTACCCCTGTTACCCACCCCAACATAACCCCCCCAGCCCGTATTGCGGCCCGCTTTACTGTGCTTGGCCTAGCCGCGGTGTGTGCCGTGGTAATGAGTATTAGTACCTTGCCTGCGGATGCGAAGAAGAAAAAAAAGAAGCCTAAAATTAACGAAGAAGAGGTAAAAGCCGCCATAGAGCCGGTGCAAAAAACCGTGCTGGAGCTGACGAAAAAAATCCAGACCCGCTTGCTAATTACCCCCGAAGAAAACGGCCAGTTGGATGACGTGAAGTGGCAGCTGATGGATTTGATGGCCCAGTATGCTAAAAGCAACCTGATTGTGCAGCCGGTATACCAGGCGGCTGTGCTGTTTGAACGTCGCGAGTACCACCAAGACGCCTACGATATGTACACCTTTTTAGAAGATAACCACCCCGAAAACCCAGTAACCCAGCGCGCCAAACTAAACAAATACAAGTTAGAAAAGCGTTATGGTAAAGAGGCCTTTGCACTGGCGCCAGAACCCCCAGAGGCCAGCGATACAGACACCGCGACGGCGGCCCCTGCTGTGGCTGAGGAGAAGTAATAACTTATTTTGTTGAAAGAACCAATGGGGGTATAGATGGCTTTTTAACTTCTTTTTTTTGAGGTGTTTTGTTGAAATTTACGTTTTTAAATAATCCTAGTTTATCTTTTACTTTCCATGTAGGGGGTTGATTTCCCCCATTTAGATGTAGTTCTAGGTTAACATTAGCCAATGAGCCATCCACAATAGCTTTTTTATAAGCCTCTCTCTGGGAGATAGTGCGCGCTTTTCTTAAACCTCTTTGGTAATCGGCTTCTTTTTCCAAGTCGTTTCTACCAATAGGTATTGTGCCATTATTTTTTTGTAATACTTCATGTAAGCCAAATATGCCAGGCCAACGTGCGCCTGCATTCCATAGTTTTAAATCGATTATTTTATCATCAGGTGGGGGGGGCTTTATCTTGTTGTATTTTCTATCATAGGCATCTAAAGAGGGGCCCCATATGATACTAATATCTTGACCATTGGGTGAAAGGTCACTAAAAACCTCTGCTCCTTTTGGGATTATCTTTTGCTTTCCCATGATAGTGATTAGTTCATTGCTTACAGCTGCTTTTTGCTGATCTGTTATAAAGGTTCCGATTGGAAGATCGAAGCCAACTTGTAAAAGGGTGGTAGTAGCTGAAGATTTCATTCGTATATGACTCTAAATTTAGTTTAATAGTATATAAAACCCTGTCCCTATTTTAAATTGCCTTGGCCGACGTATTTACGGTTTGTTGGCTGGCGGATAGTTCGCCTTGTTGCTGCTTCCATGCCTTGTGGAGCAATTGTACATTTTTACGGTTGGCCTTAAAGCCAGCATCAAACATATCGCCAATAACAGGGATGCTACCGGCAAAAAAGTCTATTGCAACCGTTACGGCCATGGCGGCAATGGTGGTTATGGGTAGCCGCCAATATATGGCGATACCAATGGGTACCATGCCTACGGCTAGCCCTAGGGCATCCCCCGCAATAGGCAATATGCCAGTAAGGGCATCTAAACCAATGCGTTTGCCCAAAAAGGGCACACTAACAGGCAGTTTAAACCCATCATCCATCCAAAAAGCCAGGCGGCTGCACCAGCGCAGGGCTGGCGGTAGGCTGGGGTCGGTCCAATCCGGGTAATTATTGGGTGGCATTGTAGGCTATAGGCTAGGTTTGTTGTTCGGCAATTTTATCGGCGTGGTGGCAGGCCACCCAGTGCTCTTGACGAGGATTTGTGCCAGAAGTGCCGTTAACAGGCTGTAATTTAGGGGCGGTGGCCTTGCATTCGGCAGTTACATGGGGGCAACGGGTATGGAAGCGGCACCCACTAGGCGGGTTACTCGGGCTGGGTAAATCGCCATCCATTAAGGCATCCATGGGGGGTGCCGTGGGGTCTGGTACCGGCACGGCGGCAAGCAGTGCGTGGGTATAGGGGTGAGCTGGGGCATCAAACAGTTTGTCTACCGGGGCCAGTTCCACAATTTCGCCTAAATACATAACGGCCACCCGGTGGCTAATGTGGTGCACCACGCCTAGGTTGTGGGCAATAAAGAGCAAGGAGAGGTTAAACTCTTTTTGCAGGTCATTTAGCAAATTTAAAATTTGGGCCTGCACGCTTACATCGAGTGCACTGACCGGTTCATCGGCAATAATCAATTTGGGGTTTAGGGCAAGCGCTCGGGCAATGCCAATGCGCTGGCGTTGGCCACCGCTAAATTCGTGGGGGTAGCGGCTGGCGGCACTGGCCGGTATGCCGACGGTATCTAGCAGTTTGGCTACCGCGCTGCTGCGTTCTGGGCGGCTAGCAAATCGTTTATGAATTATATAAGGTTCTGCCACGCTATCGCCAATGGTCATACGGGGGTTAAGGCTAGAGTACGGATTTTGGAAAATCATCTGCAAATCTTGCCGAATAGGCCTCAGTTGCTTTTGATTTAGCCCGCATAGGTTATGGCCATCGAACAAAACCTGCCCGCTATTAGGGCGCAATAATTGCAGCAGGCTTCGCCCTAAGGTGGATTTGCCGCAGCCGCTTTCGCCTACTAGCCCTAGCACTTCGCCGGGGTAAATATTTAGGTTTACGTGGTGCACCGCTTGCACCGATTGGGTAACTTTGCCCCACCAATTACGCTGGGTCGGAAAAGTCTTCACCACATCTACGGCTTGCAGTAGCGGGGTGGGTGGTTTGGTGGGTGGTTCAGGTAGGGGCATATAGAGGTGGTGCGTGGGAATGATGGTAAAGTCTAAAAAATATTGCTATTCTTAATGTTACCCTACTATAGCAAGTGTAGCAGCGTTGTGGATGTTTTGAGGAGAAAAATTGATGAGTTCTGTAGAAACGAATGTGGCCCCCAGTTGGATAGAACAATCGCCAAAACAAGCCCCCAATCTAGACACTTTTAACGCTAATCACCCTAATAAAGCCTTGTGGGCAGAAGCAGAAACTACCCTTGGTATTACGCCTGAAATGACGAATAAAGCGGCCAGTTGCTTGGATAACCACGACGAGGCCATCTTGGCCAAAACCGCCCTTATTTGGGTAGATGCCGACGAAAACGAAGAGCGCTGGACCTTTGCCGATTTAAAGGCTGAGGCCAACCGCGTGGCAAATGCGGTAACCCGCTTGGGCATTACCAAAGGCGACCGCGTGTTTGTGTACATGGAACGCACCCCCCAATTATTTGCCAGTATTTTAGGCATCCTTAAAACTGGCGCCATTGCGGGGCCCCTATTTGCCGCCTTTGGCCCCGATGCGATTTTAGACCGCCTGCAAGATAGTGGCGCCAAAGCGATTATTGTGAGTAGTGCGCTAAAGCCTCGGTTGGATAAAATCCGTAGCCAATGCCCAGAACTTGCCAATGTGGTGGTGTACAACCGCACCGGCAACGCAGAGGTTAACGCCAGTGCGGGCGAGCACGATTATGCCGGTATCGTGGGCCAAGCCAGCGATACATTTACCACCGTAGCCACCACCCCTGATGATGGCAGCGTGATGCACTATACCAGTGGCACCACCGGCAAACCCAAAGGCGCGCTGCATCGCCATGGGGCTATTGCTAGCCAATGGGCCACCACCAAGTATGTGCTGGATTTAAACCCCGATGATATTTATTGGTGTACCGCCGATCCGGGCTGGGTAACGGGTACGGCGTATGGCATGTTTGGCCCGTGGAGCATGGGCGTGACCCAACTAGTGTACGAAGGTAAATTTAGCGCTGCCAAATGGTACAGCCTGATTGAGCAATACGGCGTGACGGTATGGTACACGGCACCAACGGCGATTCGTATGTTGATGAAAGCGGGTGACGAGGAAGTAGCCAAACATAATTTAGGGTGTTTGCGGCACTTATGCAGTGTGGGCGAGCCCTTAAACCCGGAAGCCATCCATTGGGGCTTAAAGGTATTTGGCCTGCCCTTCCACGATACGTGGTGGCAAACGGAAACCGGTTGTATGCATGTGGTGAATACGCCCGGTATGGCGATTCAACCGGGTTCTATGGGTAAGCCAATACCCGGTGTAGAGGTTGGTATTCTCGATGAGCAATGGAACCCGATACCAGACGGCGACGAAGGCCATTTAGCCATTCGCCCCACAGCACCCTCACTCTTTAAAACCTACTGGGGCCGCGAAGAAGTGTATCAGTCTAAATTTCAAAACGGTTGGTATTTAACGGGTGATAGAGCCAAAAAAGACGAACATGGCTACGTATGGTTTATTGGCCGCGATGATGACGTGATTAATACAGCCGGCCATTTGGTGGGCCCGTTTGAAGTGGAAAGCGCGTTAGTGGCCCACCCAGCGGTGGCAGAAGCCGCCGTGATTGGAAAACCCGATAAAGAGCGTTTGGAAATTATTAAAGCCTTTATTTCGCTTGCAGATGGGCATACCGAAACCGATGAACTACTAAACGAGATTACCCAGTTTGTGCGCAATCATTTAGCCGCCCATGCCTACCCACGAGAAATATCGGTGCTTGCCAGTTTGCCAAAAACCCGCAGCGGCAAAATTATGCGACGGTTGTTGAAGGCCCGAGAGCTTGGCCTGCCCGAAGGGGATACCTCGACATTAGAGGATTAGGCCTAATTCTGCTAAGGTGACTGGGTTTTACTGTAAGCACTGGCATTATTTATGCAGCCCAATACGCCGCCTGCGGCCACCGTATTAGCGGAAAAACCCCCTAAAAACGAATTTAGCTTTACCCTACTTAGCACCCAAGGCCATGCCCGCGCAGGGCAATTTGCCACGCCCCATGGTACCATCCCCACCCCCGCCTTTATGCCTGTCGGTACCCAAAGCGCCGTTAAAACTCTAACGTGGGGCCAAGTGGCAGATACTGGCGCCAGCATGGTGCTGAGTAATGCCTACCATTTATTCCTTAGCCCCGGCCCAGAGCGGATTAAGCAATTTGGTGGCCTGCACAAATGGATGAACTGGAACGGGCCAATCCTGACGGATAGTGGCGGCTTCCAAGTATTTAGCTTGGCGCATTTGCGAAAAATAACCCCCAAGGGTGTGCATTTTCGTAACCCTGTTAATGGCGATAAACACTTTATTGGCCCGGCAGAATCTATGGCCATGCAAGCCGCCTTTGGTGCCGATGTGATTATGGCCTTTGACGAATGCCCGCCGTACCCTGCCGATGAAAAACAGGTGGCAGATTCGCTGACGCTCACCTCTAGATGGCTGGAGCAATGTTGGGATATCCATAGCCAAAATAAATTCCCGCACGGCAACGAGCAGGCCTTGTTCCCCATTGTGCAAGGCGGCACCTACGAACATTTGCGCGATAAAGCCATTGAAAATGTGGCCCAATACCCCAGCCATGGTGTGGCCATTGGTGGCGTGAGCGTGGGCGAAGACCGCAACGAGATTAACCGCATTGTGGCCCATACTGCCCCGCAGCTGCCAGCGGATAAACCGCGTTATTTAATGGGCGTGGGCACGCCAGAAGATTTGCTGATGGGAGTAAAGCGCGGTGTGGATTTGTTTGATTGTGTGATGCCGACCCGCATTGCCCGCCATGCCACCTTTTTTAGCTGGGAGGGGCGTAAAAATATTAAAAATCAGCAATTTGCTGATGATATTAACCCTTTGGACGATGCCTGCGATTGCTGGACATGCGAGCATCATCATCGGGCGTATATTCGCCACTTATGCCGATTAAACGAGCCAGCCGGTGCGGCCTTGATGAGTATTCACAACATTCGCTTTTTGGTAAAGCTAATGGAAGACATACGCAAGGCCATCCTAGAAAATCGTTTCGATGATTTTTACGAAGACTCGCTTACCCGGCTAGGTGTGACATTACGCTGATGATGTTTTGTATGGTATTGCCTAGCGCAAATGACGGATACCGATCCTACTGAAAAACGAGCCAACTTGGATGGCGAGCGCCGCGACTCTTTTAAAGACCGCCGCACTAAGCCACGGCAAGGTAAGCTAGAACGCCGCCGCAACCGCTGTGGGGGGTGCCAGTTTTATGGCGAATCGCCACAGCCAAACCTGTTGCCGCCTATTGCCCAATGCCAGCACCACCACACTACTGTGGGCCAAACGGATTTTGCCTGCCTTAAATTTAAACCTATTTAGCGTTTCTTTTTTTCGCCTTTTTTAACGTTTCCTTCTTTGCATTGGTGATTTTTAAAAACGCTAGGTCTTTTTGTTTTATGGGCTTCTCGTCGATGACTTCTGCGCCTGTTAGCCGTAAATCGGGCCCTTTATGTGTGCTAATAAGCTGGGGTTCTTTTAAATCCACGCGGATAGGTTCGTTAATTTTTTGATAAGGCAGTACTTCAATAACGTAGCCTGCCGCTTGTAGGGTATCCTTCAATTCACCAATATGGGTGGCTCGTGTGCCGCGTTGTTTGGCTTCACGGTTAGCATCCCTTATTAATGTAACTATTCCTGTTGCCATATCAGTAGCAGCATCTGTTTTAAGCCCTAGTTTGGCAAGCTGTTCGCGAAAGTGAATAGCAAGGGCATGTGAAGCAAAAGGTAGCTCCCAAATGTTTGCATCCCCTAACTCGTTAGATGGAGCGACACTAACCAAGTGCAGGCCATCTTTGGAGGTGTGAGGCTTTAATGCAATCAGGTAATCGGCCAGCTCTTTTCCGCTTAGGTGGCCAGCTACCCCTTCGCCTAAAACCCCTAGTTTAATACGCCCTTTTAGGCTTTTAATAATTTTATTTGGGTCTAATAAGCTGGCCGTAAAGGCATTTACATTTGGTAATCCATGGTATTTGGCCCATTGCCTTAGGTTTTTGGGGTATTTAGCCAAAAGGTCAAAGCATTGTAGTGGAATATGTGGGTACTGTTTAGCAATGGCTTTAGTATTTACCCCTGTATGAACGCCGCCTTCTAAAATAACGTCGTTGGTCTGAAAGGGGGGCATGGATTTAAGCGTACGCATGATAAAAGGCGACGGGCGTTGTTGCCCGGCCTTGTAGCTAAAGCTGCCAAATGTAGGAATGGTTAATGCCATAGAGAGGGCGGAAATCCATTTAAATGCTGATTTAAGGTAAATATTAACGGTAATTCCACAAACCTTCTCAATTTTAAAAAATGTTCTCGCTATACTGTGGCCATTGTTTACATGTTATTTAAAAAGGGTTCCTCATGAGTTCGGTATATCTAGTATCTGCAAAACGTACACCCCTAGGCGCATTCCAAGGCGAATTGGCTAGCGTGGCTGCCCCACAATTAGGCGCCGTAGCCATAAAATCAGCGGTAGCCGCTGCCAATGTACCTGCCGATGCTATTGATGAAGTACTGATGGGGTGTGTACTACCAGCCGGTATTGGCCAAGCCCCTGCTCGCCAAGCCATGCGTGCCGCCGGATTGCCTGATGCCACCGGTGCGGTAACTCTAAATAAAGTATGTGGCAGCGGCCTAAAAGCGGTAATGATGGCCCGCGCCGCTATTTTAGCTGGCGACGCTGATGTGATTGTGGCAGGCGGTATGGAAAACATGTCTTCTGCCCCCTATTACCTGCCTAAAGCCCGCGATGGTTACCGCATGGGCCATGGCAAAATGATTGATGGGATGATCCACGACGGGTTGTGGGATCCGTATGATGATATCCACATGGGGAATGCAGGCGAACAATGCGCGGGTAAATACGAGTTTTCTCGCGAAGCCCAAGACGAATTTGCCGCCGAATCCACCAAGCGCGCCCAACAAGCCATTGCCAGCGGCCATTTTAAAAACGAAGTGGCGGCCGTGGATGTGCCCCAACGCCGTGGCGATGCCATTGTGATTGATACCGACGAGCAACCCGGCAAAGCCAAGCCAGAAAAATTACCAAAACTACGCGCCGCCTTTGATAAAGAAGGCACCATTACGGCGGGTAACGCCAGCAGCATTAACGATGGCGCGGCTGCCTTGGTGGTAGCGAGCGAAAAAGCGGTTGCAGACCACGGCTTAACACCACTGGCTAAAATTACTGCCGTAGCTACTCATAGCCAAGAGCCTATCTGGTTTACCACCGCCCCGGTTGGTGCCATGCAAAAAGCTTTAGATAAAGCAGGCCTAAAAGCAGATGATATCGACCTGTGGGAAATTAACGAAGCCTTTGCCGTGGTAACCATGGCCGCCATGAAGGACCTCAATATTCCGCACGAAAAAGTAAACGTGCATGGCGGTGCCGTCGCCCTAGGCCACCCCATTGGGGCCAGTGGCGCGCGCATTTTGGTTACCTTAATCCATGCGCTAAAAACCCATGGTAAGCAACGCGGTATGGCGAGTCTCTGCATAGGTGGTGGAGAGGCCGTCGCCGTAATCGTCGAATTAGTTAACCATTAAGCACTATAGCTTGCATTTTTGGCGTTAAATCTGGTACTCCTTCGGTCATGTATTGCCCATACACTCCCTCAGTCCGTTCAGATTTGCCTTAAAACTGCGGCGCTCTATTACTCACTGGTTCACTAATTTGTGGTTTCTAAAAAATTATCGAAAGGTTCTAAAGATGACAACGATTAATACGGTAGGTGTAATTGGTGCGGGCCAAATGGGTAGCGGCATTGCCCAAGTAATGGCCACTGCTGGCAACACCGTTATTTTGGTGGATATGGCCCAAGCCCAATTGGATAAAGCCAAGGCAGGCATTGAAAAAAGCTTGGCTAAATTTGTAGCCAAAGAAAAAATTACCGCCGAACAGCAACAAGCCGCTCTAGGTAATCTTACTTTTGCCACCAGTAACGATGCCCTAAAAGAGGCCGACTTAGTGGTGGAAGCCATTGTAGAAAACGAAGGCGTGAAAGTAGGCCTGTTTAAAGAGCTGGATAATCTACTAAAGCCCGGCGCTATTTTGGCCAGCAACACCAGCAGCATTAGCATTACTCGCTTAGCCGCCGCCACAAAGCGCCCAGAACAAGTGATTGGCATGCACTTTATGAACCCGGTGCCACTGATGACGCTAGTGGAAATTATCCGCGGGGCGCAAACCAGCGATGCCACGTATACCGCCATTGATGCGCTAACCAAGGCCCTGAACAAAACCCCGGTAGTGGCCAATGATTACCCCGGTTTTATTAGCAACCGTGTGTTAATGCCGATGATTAATGAGGCCATTTACACGGTGTATGAAGGCGTGGGCACGCCTGAGGCCGTGGATACCGTGATGAAGCTGGGCATGAACCACCCCATGGGGCCGTTAACCTTGGCTGATTTTATTGGGCTAGATACCTGCTTAGCCATTTTAAACGTGCTGCACGACGGCTTTGGCGATCCAAAATATCGCCCCTGCCCGCTGCTTAAACAATATGTAGATGCGGGCTGGCACGGAAAAAAAGCAGGCCGAGGTTTCTACACGTATGATTAGGCTTATTCTCGGTATTATTGGTATTGTTTTAGCCGCCTTTTTTGGATTTACAAACGAGGATATAGGCGAGTTAACCTCATCTAAGGGTTTCGAAACCAACAAATCAAACGAGGTAGCCGGGTTTGAACGCTGCAAGGTTTTGCGCGTGTTTGATGGGGATACGCTGGCGTGTGATTTAAATAACGATGGGCGCGATCAAAAACCAGAAGAGCACATCCGGTTGTTAGGCATTGATACGCCAGAAACCCGCCACAGCGCTAAAGCCCGCCGCCGCCAAGGGGCGAGTTACGAGGATGCGGTGGATGAACCTTATGCCAAAGAATCGGGCGAATATTTGCGCAGCCGTACTCAAGGTAAAAGGGTGTGGTTAGAACGAGATACCGTAACCCACGATAAATACGGCCGTAGCCTAGCCTTTGTTTACGCCGAACAACCTATCGGCAATAATCAACCCCAAGCGTCGCTTAATGCGCAACTGTTACAGCATGGTTTAGCTGCCACCTTGTTTATTGGCAAAAATCGCCGCTACGAGCGCGATTTTGAACAGTACGAAGCGGATGCTCGCAAGCAGCACCTGGGTATTTGGAAACCTTAGAATGGTTAATATTAACCAAGTTTATTTAGCCGTTGTTGGCCCTAAACGCCGTAACGGCGGTGGCGGTTGGCGAATTCCGTAGCGCACTCACCAAACACGGTGGGGGTAAATTCCGGCCATAGGGTATCCACAAACACCAGCTCGGCATAGGCGGCTTGCCATAATAAAAAATTACTTAACCGCTGCTCGCCACCTGTACGAATCACCATATCAGGCGGTACACAATCGGCGGTGTCTAAATGGGCGGTTAGGGCTTCTTCCGTTAGTGGTTGGGTAGGCTTGGCTTTAATGGCGGCATTGGCGGCACGTAGCACTTCATCGCGCCCGCCGTAATTCATGGCTACATTTAGGATTAAGCCTGTGTTGTGTTTTGTTGTGTTGACCATAGAAGCCATAGCGGCTTGCAGTGGCTTACTAAAGCTGTTTGGGTTGCCCAAAAAACGCACCTGCACGTTTT
This sequence comes from bacterium, assembly GCA_030429585.1. Classification (GTDB taxonomy): domain Bacteria; phylum Cyanobacteriota; class Vampirovibrionia; order Vampirovibrionales; family Vampirovibrionaceae; genus JAUIEU01. The sequence continues at coordinate 1,893,724 of JAUIEU010000001.1, forward strand.
GCTCGTGGAGGGGCATTAATTCATCTACCAGGGCTGTGGCAAATAAATCCATCAGGCTGTCCACTTCGCTGGCTTGCCGTTGCCAATTTTCCGTGGAAAAGGCATACACGGTTAGCACCTGTAGCCCAGCAGGGCCCACATGCTCGATGAGTCGTTTTAAACTTTGCAGCCCGGCATTGTGGCCGGCAATGGTGGGTAGGTCGTTTTCTTTGGCCCACCGGCGGTTGCCATCCATAATAATGGCGGCATGCTGTAAGCCTATGGCCGTACATTCGGGCACGGAGGCGTTAGTAGTGGGCTGTGGGGGGGGTGGCTGGGCGGCAGGCATCGTCAACTAACACGCATCGCGGATTGAAATTAAAACAACAGCAAAGCATAATGCTACCTGAACCCAACCTTGGATGCGAGAGACGACCATGAAACAGCATTACCACCCAGAGCCCTTACCTTATACCGGTGACGCTTTAAGTAACCACTGGATTTATAAACGCTATGGTGTGCTGGGCGATGGTGTGGTGGCTTTTGCGGGCCCCTGCCAAGTAAACCTGGACAGCATGGTGGATTTGGAAGACGTGCGCAACGAGGATGATATTTATTCTACCCACATGCTGCATTTTATTGTTGAAGTGTTTGGGGTGGATTTAAAAGAAGGCGTGCTGCTTCAGCGGTTATTTACCAGTATTGTGTGCGATAAGTTGATTCAGCAATTGGGCCCTGAATGGGCTGGGCGTCTGCGCCGTAGTGGCGATGATTTGTTTTTAGACGGGTCTAAAAAGCTGTCGGTATCTATTTGTACCCTTAGCCCAACCTCTATTTTAATCCATATGGGGTTAAACATAGAAAGCGATGGCACCCCGGTAGAAACCGCGGGCCTGCGAAGCGAATTAGGCATTGAAGACGTGGAAGCCTTTGCCACAGCCTGTATGCGCAACCTATGCGATGAATGGAAAGATATTCTTCGGTCTACTTGCAAGGTAAGGGCAGTTACCTAGCAAAGGTGACGGAAACCCGTGGTGGGGGTACAATAATAAACATCTTTCGCTATTCATAAAGCTTATTTATCATCATGTCTCGTTATAACCGATTAAAACAGCCGCGCAGTAACCAGCTTAGCGTCCGTGGGTTAGTGGCTTTGTTTTTAGCCACCATGGCTATTTCGCTGATGCTGCTGATGATCTTATTTAACTTGGTGTTTAAAAATATTGATTTAAACTTTAATACCCGTGTGCCGGATATGGCCCCTATGCCAGCAGGCATGCCAGAAGACGCCATTGAAACAGAGGCCATTACCGCCGATGACAAAGAGGCCGTCGAACCCACCGTGCCAGAAGGGGGCCAAGCTGCTTTTCAGCGTCAGGGCATAGTGGTGGCCACCTTGCATATCCCTACCCGGCGTATAGCCCCAGTTACCCCAGTAGAAACCCCCGCAGAGGAACCAAGCGACAGTGTAGAGGCCATTCCACCTTTACCAGCTTTGGTGATGGATACGGATTTATTGGCAGAGGACACCATTGAGGCGAGTAGCGGGCCCCCGACCCCACTAACCACAGATGAGTAAACGGTTTTAGTGGGTTTTTAAGGGTGGAAAAAGCCATCCATTAGGGTAAATAGGGTAGGGTTGGCTTGCTTAAGGGCCTTGGGTTTTACCCAGTATACTTCTGCAAGTACGGCTAAAAATTCCACGTCGTTGGTTAGGGCGTAGGCCACCATTGGGGTGGCTTGGTCTGTTTTTAGCTTCACCCATTCGCTCATGCGGGCCGTTTCAAAGGCGTGGCGCTGTTTAGTGTTCCAATTGGGCAGGATGCCATCGTCGTCATCCAGGTAATCTATCAGGTGCATTAACTCATGCACAATCACGTCCATCACGTCGCTGTGGTCGCCTTTACCGCCGTGGAGCACTTCATCGGCGGCAAATTCTAAAATGGCGTCATCCCCATGCACGGTGGTGCGGCCAAAAAAGTACACTTCTAGTTCTTCATCCCTAAAGCCGTGGCCTTGGTGGAGCCGTACTTCTACTCCGTTTTCTAAGCAGCATAGGCGTTGTAATATATCCGGCCGATCGGCTAGCACGGTGGCCACACGGGTTAAAATTTTATTTTCAGCCTCTAGGCTAATTTTAGTGGGTTTGGTTTCTCGGCGTAGGCCATGGGGGCCGGGGCTAAAGTACCTAAAAACAAACCCTGGGCAGTCGTCATCCAGCTCTGGTAGCACCTGTAGCAGGGGGTCTTCCAGTAGGGCATTGTCAGATTTTTTAGAGGATGGCGGCACAGTGGGGGCCTAGGTTTTAGGGTATAAAATGGCTAGCCTCATGGTACCATGGCGTCATCGGTTTGCCGTCCTCCATTTGCGGCAGGGCGGTAATCTACCCTATGATGGGTGGCGTTGTAGGATATACCCGTTGAGGATGCTGATAAGCCATGACAAACCCTAATAAACAACAATACAAAGCCTTTGGTTGGCCGTTTTTTCGGTTGGTTGGTATTTTAGTGGCCCTGGTGTTAGTGCTAACCGCCATTGTGGAGGTTCGCTTCCCGAAGCAAGTGATGACGGAAGATTGCACGGTGGTGGCTATTGGCGAGGCAGCGGTTAAGCAATCGCCCAGGGCTAAATGGGTTATGGGCGAGGGGGGCAACCCAAAACACACCATATTGGTGCGTTGCGGATTTTTAGGGTCCGTTAAAATAAATGATGTTGACGCGTTTCGGTACGGGGATGTGGCTGCTGGAACCCCAGCAGAGGTTTCGCGTCTACTCTATAGGGTATTGCCCACCCGGTGGCGGTTTCAAATCCACCACCCTAAACAAGGTACCCCGTTACCTGCGCTTGGCGTGGCACAATAGCCCGCCCTTGGCGATGTAAGGATTGTTTATGACCATGCCCCCAACACGATTAGCCATAATGGGCTTACTCTGTCGCCCTTGGCGGCTAGTGGCCTTGTGGGGTGTGGCAGCGTTAGTGGTGGTAAGCCTGGCGGCTAGTGTTTATGCCGGGGCTGCGCTTGGCTTATCTCCGCAGCAGCAGGCGACGCTAACAGGGCTAGAAACCCGATTTTTAGGCGCCGATACCCCAACGCTGCCTTTAGAAGAGCGCCTAAACGCTTTGGAGAGTGTTATTTTTGGCCACACGTATAGCGAAAGCTCTACAGATGTGCGCCTTGGCCAGTTAAAATCGGCGGTGCCAGCCCCGCCCCCAGTGGAGCCTTCGCCGATAGCTCAAGCCCCACCTATAAATAGTGCACCTAGCGCTGGGGTACCCCAAACCGGTGTTGCCCCTGCCGCCATGAGTGACGCCCCGATTGTGGATGACATGGAGCGACAAGCTTACGGCCGCACCTTTAATGGCCAACCCCTAGAGCAACGCTTATCTCGCTTGGAAGAACGCTATTTGGGTACCATTCAGCGTGGCGATTTAGCGGCCAGGGTGGATAACTTGCGTTGGCTAGTCCTAGGCGGTAATGGGCCTTCGGGTAGGGGTACAGCAAGTAATACGATGCCGGGCGATATGTTGACACCTTCTCAGGCCACGCCCTATGCCCAGCCGTATAACCCATACATGGCCCCTAATGCCACGCCGGGCGGCTTGCCGCCAGGGGCCTTGGCCAATACCCAACCTGGCCAACCTGTGGGTACGGCCCAACCGTATAATCCATACTATGGCGGCGGTGGCGCCGTTACTCCGGCAACAATGGCGGATATGGGGGTGGCGGTAACCGGGCTAGAAAATGATATTTTGAAGCAGAGTTATGCTGGCCAGCCAATGGGTGCCCGATTAGAGCGACTGGAATTGGCGGTGTTTCAGCAAACGGCGGTGGGTAGCGGCCTAAGCGATGAAGAGCGTCTGCAACGTTTGATGGCGGTAAGTGTGGCGAACCGAGATAGCCAAACAGCAGCGGCCAACCGAAAAAAAGGCGGCCTTAAAAGCTTTTGGCCTATCATTCCTATGATTGTGTTGATGCTACTATAAAGGTCAAAGATTAAAGGCCTGGAATAACATGGCCTATTTAGGCCATAGGAGGCGCGGAGTATGCTCACACAGCACGGCCAAGGGATTGTGGAAACATCCGCCGGGTGGTTGCAGCCCATATGGGAGCAGGCTGCCGATGGCGATACCGTATTAACCGCCCTGCATTGGGTTAATTCTTCTCACCAAGCATCAGTGCCCTTGTCAGTGTTGCCTTCCTCTGGGTTGGAATCTTTGTTGCAGGCGGCGTTGCAAGCGTATTTTAGCCATGGCGATGACGAGGCCCTTCAATCCTTACCTGTCCATTGGGAAGGTACCCCCTTTCAGCAACGGGTGTGGCAGGCCGCTCAGGCGATTCCTTTTGGCCATACGGTAACCTACGGCCAGGTGGGCGACTACATTGGTTGCCAAGGCGGTGCCCAGGCGATAGGCCAGGCCTTGAAGAAGAACCCACTCCCATTAATTATTCCGTGCCATCGGGTGGTGGCGGCTGGGTATAGGTATACCGAAACCCAGTCGGCGGATCATCAGTCAGGGGGCGGCGCTATGGGGGGGTATATGGGCGAAATGAACAGTCCTATTAAGCAGCACTTACTGGCCTACGAGCAGTCTAAAACCCTTGCCGCGAGCCATGTTCGCTATGAATTGGCAGAGGTGTAGCGGCTAGGTGTAAGGGGTATATAAAACGGATGGCCGATGGGGGGCGTTTGCGTTGACACGACCCCTTGATGCCGGATACTTAACGTTCCCTTCACTGCTTTTTTACCCATTTAAAGCTTATTATTAATGTGTACATTATAGTCAGGGTGGGATTTTACAGGATTTATTCATTTAATTTTTACTGATTGCAGGAGCATGGATAGCCATGACGGTGACCCCCGAATTTTTAATGGTGTTTGCAGCCATCTGTAGCGTAATTGCTATTGTGTACGGCTGGAGTACACGCCAGTGGATTTTAAGCCTAAGCCCAGGCAACGAAAAAATGCAGGAAATTGCCGGCGCTATTGAAGAAGGCGCCAAGGCCTATATGAACCGTCAATACACCACCATTTTTTATGCCGCTGTGGTGTTGGCCTTTTTACTGTACTTCCTTTTTGCTTATGAAAAAGCCAGCCATTGGTATGGCGGCTACATGTGTATCGGCTTTGTTATGGGGGCGTTCCTCAGTGGCTTGGCAGGTTACATTGGCATGTTTGTTTCTGTTCGTGCCAACGTGCGCACTGCAGAAGCAGCCAGAAATGGCATGAGTGCTGCCATGGATGTGGCCTTTAAGGGCGGTGCTGTTACCGGTATTTTGGTGGTAGGATTGGCCCTGTTGGGCGTGGTTGGTTTTTACTGGCTAACAACGTTACACCCAGACCCCGCTGCTATGTTCCCCACCATTGTGGGCCTGGCCTTTGGGTCTAGCTTAATTAGCGTATTTGCCCGGTTGGGTGGCGGTATTTTTACCAAAGCGGCCGATGTAGGCGCTGACCTTGTAGGTAAAGTAGAAGCGGGCATCCCAGAAGATGACCCACGCAACCCAGCGGTTATTGCCGATAATGTGGGCGATAATGTGGGCGATTGCGCCGGTATGGCTGCCGATTTGTTTGAAACCTATGCGGTGACTAGTGTTGCGGCCATGTTTTTAGGCAACTTGCTCTTTGTTGGCGATGCCAATGCCGTGCTGTACCCCATGGTACTGGGTGGTTTATCCATTATTGCCAGCATTGTGGGTACCTTGGTGGTGAAAATTGGCCCCGATAACAACCCCATGAATGCCCTATACAAAGGCTTGTATGCGTCTATCCTAATTTCTGTGCTATTGATTTTAGGCGCGAGCTACCTGTGGTTTGCCGATGGCATTGGCCCCTATAGCTGGTTGCAAGTATCCGGTGCGGCGCTTGTGGGTATTTTTGTTACCTTGGCTCTGTTCTGGATTACGGATTACTACACCAGCACCGAGCATCCGCCTGTACGCCAGGTGGCTGCCGCGAGCGAAACAGGCCACGGTACTAATGTGATTGCTGGTCTTGCGGTTAGCATGAAATCTACCGCTGCCCCCGTTATTGTGATTTGTATTGGTATTCTGGCATCCTTCTTCTTGGCGGGCATCTACGGTATCGCTACGGCGGGTGTGGCCATGTTATCCATGGCAGGTATTGTGATTGCCTTGGATGCGTATGGCCCTATTACGGATAATGCCGGCGGTATTGCAGAAATGGCCGATATGGGCGAAGCGGTGCGCAACGTAACCGACCCCCTAGATGCCATTGGCAACACGACGAAGGCTGTAACTAAAGGGTATGCCATTGGTTCCGCTGGTTTGGCGGCGGTGGTGCTGTTCTCGTCTTATATCCAAGATTTGAACTCGGCAGCCATTGAAGAAGCCCTGCACAACATGGGTAACGTGATGGCGGGTACGCTGGCCAACATGGATACTCTAAAAGCCTTGTTCTCCCTTGGCGACCCTTATGTCATCGTTGGCTTGTTCATTGGTGGGATGATTCCCTACCTGTTTGGCGCCATGGCCATGGAAGCGGTGGGTACCACCGGTGGCCGTGTGGTCGAAGAAGTGCGTCGTCAGTTTAAAGAAAAACCAGGCATTATGGATGGCAGCGATAAGCCCGACTATGCCAAGTGCGTGGATATTGTAACCAAAGACGCCCTTCAGCAAATGCTAGTGCCAGCCTTGTTGCCTGTACTGGCTCCGGTAGCCTTGTTGCTGCTCGGTAAACTGGCCCCAGTACAAGATTTTGCTGCCGTTAAGATGATTGGTGGCTTGCTGGTGGGTAGTATCGTAACCGGCTTGTTTGTGGCTATTTCCATGACGAGTGGTGGCGGTGCCTGGGATAATGCTAAAAAGTACATTGAAGATGGCAACCATGGCGGTAAGGGTAGCTTTGCCCACGCAGCTGCGGTAACGGGCGATACGGTTGGCGACCCCTACAAAGATACCGCGGGCCCAGCTATTAACCCGGTAATTAAAATCTTAAACATTGTTGCCCTCTTGTTGGTGTCCTTCTTGGTGTAAGCGCTTTGGCGTAACACTAAGCTTCTCCAGCCTTATTGGTAGCACACTAAAAGCCCCGGCCTTTGTCGGGGCTTTTTTAATTCGCAGGAATGAAAAGCTTTAATGAAGGTTTAATCTATAACCTTGAACCCCCTGCATCCCTTGAGGGACAATACTTTAGCAATTAATCCTCGTTAATCTATCGAGCCATTATGGCAAACGCTGCAACGCTATCCTCCACCCCCTTACCCTCCGCCTCTGAATCGTCTTTCCCGTCAGAAGTGTGGCAACTGCTTGGGGTATTTCGGTCGATTCAGCTGGCCATTGTGCTGCTTAGCTTGTTAGGGCTAGGTGTGCTTGTGGGGGTGCTTATCCCTCAAGAGGGCTTGGTAGAGGTGTTTGATATTAAGGCCCAGCACGGCCAGTGGTACCGGCCCATGGCAGCGGCAGGGTTGTTTACCGTGTACAGCAGCCCGTGGTTTATTGCCTTGCAGGTGTTATTTTTCTTTAATTTGCTGTTTGGTAGTTTTCAATGGTTGCGGCCTGCCACCCGTGCCGCGGTGCAGCTTACTTTTTGCGGCCCAGAGCATGCCTTGGCCTCGCCCCATAAAGCGGTGTTGTCGTCGGCGAGCACAGCGGACGATACCTTGCCGTTGGTGACGAAGGCGCTAAAAAAACGGGGCTACTGGGTGCACCGCCGCCACAATAGCGCCACGGGCCAGACTCGCCTGTATGCCCACCAGTGGAACATTAGCCGCCTTGGCCCGGTGGTGGCCCATATTGGTATTTTGCTGTTGTTGGTGGCTAGCGTGTTTGGGGCGTTTACCGGCTTTAAAGGTCAGCAAATGTTGGCGCCTGGCCAAACGGGCGATTTTACCGCCTTGGATAACTTTACCCCCAGTATGTCTGCCCCATGGTGGCAAGGGAGCAAGCCGGATTGGCAGATGGTGCTGCATGATTTTGATATTGAGTATTATGCCGCCGACCCGACCACGCCAAAGCAGTATATTAGTGATTTAGAACTCCGCAGCGCAAACGGTAAAACCCTGGCCCGGCAAGATGTGTCGGTGAATCATCCGCTGGATTATGAGGGCGTGATGTTTTACCAGGCAAATTTTGCCCCAACAGGCAAATTCTTTTTAACCATTAACGGTGAACCCACAGTGGCGAGCATCAACACAAAAGTGGACGAACGCCCCATTAGTTTGTTACCCATTGGCCCGCCAGAAGCGCGACAATCCTTGGTGGTGTTTCCGTTTTTTATTCAGCGAGATGAAGGGGTGACCCGTAACCATGTGCAGGTGTTTTTGCATGATGGCACCACCCCCATTGATGTGGGTTCTGCAAAGAACTTGCCGCCTCACGCCACTTTGTTTGAAGGCGAGCATCAACGACTGTCTACCCGCTTAGGTTCGATAGAGGTGGGGTTTGATCACCCAGAAATAGCCACCGGTTTCCAGATTAAAAAAGCCCCAGAAACCCCTTGGATGTACACGGCTTTTGCCATTATTATATTGGGCACGGTGTTGTGCTTCTTTTCGCAGCGGCAGGTGTGGGTGGCGGTGGTGCCCCAGGCGTCGGGTTCGGCTTACGGGCGAGATAATGCCACCATGGTGTATTTGTCTTATAAAACCAATAAGGCAAAGTGGAGCTTCCTGAAGCAGCGGGCCAGCCTGGAGAACGCCTTGGTTAAAGAGTTACACGCCACGCTGGAAATTGGTAGTGCTGAATTGATGGAGCCTGCAGCGGCATGATAACACTTGTAAGCGAATCTGCCTTGCTAGAGCTTGGCATTATGGCGTTGTTGGTGGCCTTGGCCGCCAATGTGGTGCGCGTGGTTAGTGTGCGCTTAGCCCCCATCATGGGTCGGCTGGGTTGGGTGGCAGCCTTAATTGCCTTGCTCGGCTTGGTAGGCACCTTGTGGGTACGCTCTGGCGAGGCGGATTATTTTGCCTTGTCTAACATGTATGAAAGTTTGCTGACCCTGGCGATTTTGATGCTGGGCGGCTTTTTGGTAATGGATAAATGGTTTGGCCTACGCGGGTTGGCGTGGCCAACGTGCTTGCTAACGCTGGCTACTGTGGCCTTTGCCGCTACCCTGCCGACAGAAATCGCCCCGTTGCAAGCTGCTTTACAAAGCTATTGGCGAGCTATCCATGTGCCTATTATTATTGCCAGCTATGCTGCTTTTGCCCTGTCGTTTATTTGTTCGGTGGCGTATTTGGTTACGGCGGCGGTGCAGCCACAACTGGCCAATGCCAGCGGGTCGGGTGGTCCAAGCATGACGGTGTTGGATAAGTATGATGAAGTGACCTATCGCTGCATTGCCGTGGGGTTTCCGCTGTTAGCCATTGGTATTATTCTAGGTGGCCTGTGGGCCAACGAAGCCTGGGGTAATTATTGGAGCTGGGATCCCAAAGAATCCATGAGCTTGGTAACCTTGCTGGCGTATGGGGTGTATTTGCACCTGCGGGTCAATGCCGAGCATCACCCCAAGGTGTTGGCGTGGGTGAGTGTAGCCGGGTTTGCCATGATGCTGATTACTTATTTTGGCGTCAATATTATGGGCCTAGGGCTCCATAGCTACGGAAAGATAGGTTAATAAGGTGCTTGTTGGCGCCATATAATTTGGTGGGTTGAAAAACGGGTACAGAACAGCGAGTTTCTCTGAGTAGCAGGGTCTTTTCCGTCAATAGTAATCTTCCAGGGGTAATCGGCCGTTTTCGATTTGCTTAGAATAGCGTTACAAACATCGGCGTCTACTTCTAATCCAAATGGTTCGGCACTGGTATTAAAGTGTCGATGAATAGCATGTTCAATACCCGTTGTCCTTGAATCTAAAAAATAGAACAAGGTTGCTAACACGGTAACTAGGGCCCCTATAAATACAATTCGTATCAAAACATGCACCTTTAGTCAGAATGGGTTAAGGGCTGCGTTAATCGATTTTTAAATAGATATTGCCGATAAGCTTTTTGAAGGTGGAGAGCTGCTGGGTCAGGTGGTTTACTTCATCCTGCTGCTGTTGCTGTTGGCCGAGTAGTTGTTGTATTTGGGCCGCCAGTTGCCGGTTATCGTTTAAAAGCTCTTTGGCCTTGGTAAATTTTTCCGTAAAGGTATCGTCGTTTAGCTTATCCAGCACGGCAAATACCACTCGGTTTACCAAGCGCTCTACCTCACTACCTGTATCGGTGGCGGTTTCTGCGGTATTGTTGGCAGGCTGGGCGGCGGGATTTTTAAACATGGCAGGCTTTTGCTGCTGTTGCGCAGGGATGTGGCTGCCTTGTTGTTGGTTATGCTGCCGGGTTTCATCTGCCATGCGTTGAGATAAAGACAGTGGGGTTGCTTGTGGGTTAGGGCCGCCAGTAGCAGGCTGCCATTGAGAGGGCGCAGGCCCTTGGTTCGCTGCAATAGAAAGGTTGGGCGCTTCGGTAGCCGAATGCCATTGCCCCTGTTGGGGTTGCTTGGGCACCGTGCCTTGCCAATCGTTGGGGGCGGTTTGCCATTGTGGAGCGGGGTTGCTAGCAGCCATAATGCCGATACTCTTAAGCCGTTACTACGTATTAATTACAGTAAAGCACCGTGTATACCCTACCACGATTGGCTTGCCATGCATGGGTTGTAGGGGGGCGGCTAATTGCCGATACCTAGGGTAGGTTGGCACACTGTGCCGCGCAACGTTGCTTATTATCTAACCATTTAGTTTCTGATGAAATCGAACTGCCATCATACCATTGCTAACCGGTTCCGTGCCAGCGGAATATTGACTACGGCCTTTGTCGTAGCTTGGCTTTGGGCGGCACCATGGGCCCAAGCTGCTGATGTATTGCTGATTGCCCCGAATCATTTCCCATTGCCAGAACAACTCTCCCCCCCCGCCTTGCCGCCGGCATCGCCTGTGTTAGAAGCCGACCCAGCTATAGTCGTTAATGGCGTTACCTTGCCTGCCGGTAGTGTGCTTGGGGTGTGGCTGATGACTCAAGTAGACTCTCGGACGGCGACCCCAGGCGATAGAATTACTGGGACGGTTGCCCAGCCTATTTATGTTGGTGATTCACTGGTGGTGCCCCAGCAATCTCAGGTGTACGGGCAATTAACCGAGGTGTTGGCCCCGGTGCAAGGTCGTAATGCCATTGTAAAAGCCACGTTTACCCAACTGCAATTGCCTAATGGGCAGCAATTCCCTATCCGTAGCCATATTAAAACGGGCATGGGCGGCCATTATTGGGGCGGTACCTTAACCCCCGGCACAGAAAAAACGGTTGTTCGCCACGGGGTGTTGGGCATTGGTTACTATAACCAAGAGGTTAAAACCGGAAAACGCGCCATGGGCGGCCATATTGCTAAAACCATTGGTGCCCAGCTAATGGTGGTGTTGGATGCCCCCATCCAAGTGCCTGCCAATGCCGAAGACCCTGCTGCTCCCCCGGATGTATTTGGTAGTAACGCCGCTTATTAGTATTCCCTAAAAACGAATATAGCGTGTGAGGGCCTAAGTAAAACGCCGCCCAGATGCTTTGGTCTGAACGGCGCTTACAGATTGTTGGGCTAAACCAACCTAGTGATCGTGATGATCATGGTCATCCCCGTGGTCGTCGCCATCGTGGTGCCAGCTGGTAAATAGGTGGTGGTCGCCATGTTCATCATGGTCGTCGCCGTGGTCATCGTGGTGGTTGGCCATGGCCACACCATTTATTAGTACCATTGCGGCCATTAAGCCAAAGAGTATTTTTTTCATGGGTGTTCTCCATTCCTAAGGGTAGGGGTAGGTAAGCCAGCCGATGGGTCGGGTGCCATGGCAGAAGGTCGGGGTTTATCCCTAGGTTGCCTGTTGTGGCTCTCCATGGACGAACACCATCGGTAACGTGGCCATTATTGTACGGGTATTTCTCGTTTCGGCAAGGTTTGGGAAAACTCAATAGGCATAATAGATGTAATATTTGGTAAAGAAATTTTTCCCGTATAACCAATTAAGTGGAGTGGTTCGGTTTAAGATAAACGTACCGATTTGCCCCTAAATGTTAGAAAAAATTGAAGTATGATTCATGTAAATACTTACAATGTAGCCGTGCCCAAACGAATCACATTTGGTAAAAGCAATAACCTCTCCGCCCCAGATATTATAAAAATGGTTAAAGAAGGTAAGCAAGGTAAGCTGGCCATAAATCAGGATGAGTTTGGTCACGTAACTACGATTGAACTGGGCGGTGGTGATTTAAAGGTATTTAAATCCAGCCTTTATGGCGCCCCTAAATTCACATATAAAACAAATAAAATGCCTGGATTAGCAGGGGCAAACATTCTCCCTGGGGGAGCAGATACGTTTAAACAATTGCTTACTGTAGCGAAGCAGAATTAATAAACGGCTCGCAGGGGTGATAAGTGGGTGGATTGGTGGGGTCAATCACCTTCCAGCACCGCGGGCACTTTTCGCCTTGGGCAGCATTGGCGATAACGCTTAATTCACCCTGATTGAGGCTTAGCTGGCTAACCAGGCATACCTTGGTGAGCAAGTTTTGGTTGAGGGTGTCGGGGTGGGCGATGGTTAAAGTGGCTTCTAGCCCACCGCCAATAGTGCCGGCTTTTCGTAAGCTTTCCATGGCATCGTTAGCGAGCTCGCGAATAGCCAGGTAAGGTGTAAAGGCGTTTGTTTCCTTAGCAACATCAATGTCTAATTCAGGCCAGTCTAATAACACCCCACTGGGTGCATCATTCCAGCGTTGGTGTTCAGGTAGATTTTGCCAAATATCTTCCGCTAAATGGGGCAATACAGGCACTAGCATAGGCACTAGTGTTTTTAAAATCTCGTAGAGCACGGTTTGCATGGCGCGGCGTTCGGGATGATCCACCGGGTAGGTGTAGAGAATATCTTTGGCCACATCGAAATAGAGTTGGGAGAGATCCACCACGCAAAAGTTTTGCAGCATCGAACTAAATTTATGGAAGTGATAATTATTAAACGCTTCCGTTAATTCGCTATGCACAGCGCTTAGGCGGTGTAGGGTGTATTTATCTAATAGGTCTAATTTCTCATCCCATTCGGCTTGCGGAATGGCATCGGTGGCGGGGTTAAAATCGGAGAGATTCCCTAGTAAAAAGCGCACTGTGTTTCGGATTTTTTTATACACTTCCACCAGCTGGGTAATAATCGTGTTGCCAATGCGCACGTCCACGCTGTAATCCACACTGGCCACCCATAGGCGAAGCACATCCGCTCCGTATTGGTTAATAATTTTGAGCGGGTCAATCACATTGCCTTGGCTTTTGCTCATTTTGCGCCCGTCGCCATCCAGCACAAAGCCGTGGGTCAGCACTTGCTCATACGGCGCTGTGCCGCGTAGCATCACGCTGGTTAGCAAGCTAGATTGAAACCATCCGCGGTGCTGATCCGAACCTTCTAAATACAATTGGGCAGGTAGGTCGCCAAGTTCTTGGTTGCGGGCTTGCACCACGGTGGTGTGGGTCACGCCGCTATCAAACCACACGTCCATAATGTCGGTATCTTTAACCAATTGGCGTTCGGGTAGGCCTAGTTCGGTTTTTACAGCATCCGGTAGGTCGGCCAGCAGTTGGGCTTCATCCCACGCCCACCACACGTCGCTGCCGTGCTCATCTACCAAGCTGACAATATGAGGCACTAAGGCCTCGTGGGTCACCAGTTCTTTAGTGGCTTTATCGTAAAACGCCGGGATGGGCACGCCCCACACCCGTTGGCGGCTAATGCACCAATCCGTCCGGTTTTCTACCATGGTGTGGATGCGGGTTTTGCCACGCTCGGGGATAAAGGTGGTGCCATCAATAGCTGTTAACGCGTTGTTGCGAACTTTACCGATATTGACGAACCATTGGTCGGTGGCGCGGTAAATCACGGGCGTGTGAGTGCGCCAATCGTGGGGGTAGCTGTGCACAAAGGTGGAGTGGCCGAGTAGGGCGGATTTTTCTCGCAAAATATCCAGCACCACCTCGTTGGCTTTTTCGTAAAACAGCCCGCGGATGCGAGGTTCTGGCGTATCGTCTCTAAACACGCCCTTATCGTTTAGGTAGCTCACAATCCCTAGCGGATTGCTTTTGAGTTGATCTCTATCGTAGTTTTGGCAGATGACGTAATCGTCCATACCGTGGCCAGGGGCCGTGTGTACCACGCCAGTACCTGCATCTAGCGTTACATGCTCGCCACAGAGTACGGTGGATGTTTGGTTTAAAAACGGGTGTTGCGTTTCAACTAGTTCAAGGTCTTTGCCGGTGACAGTGCCTAGCTCTTCGTAAGTGCCTGCTTCGGTCTTTTCAATAACATCGGTTAGCAGTTCTTTGGCCACTAATATTTTGCCGTGGTTCTCTGTTTTGGCCACCACGTATTCAAAGCGAGGATGAACGGATAAGGCCAAATTACTCGGCAGCGTCCACGGTGTTGTTGTCCAGATAATAAATTGTGTGTTGGTAAGTAGCGCGTCAAATTTGGATAGCTTTTCTTCAATATCTTCTGATTTAAAATCACTATCTACGGATATGCCTGATTTGAATTTGAAGCCAACATAAATGCTGTGGCTGGTGTGGTCGGCGTATTCCACTTCGGCGTCTGCTAGGGCGGTTTCGCTTACCGGGCTCCAGTACACGGGTTTTAGGCCTTTGTAGATGTAGCCTTTGTCCATCATTTGGCCAAACAGGCGCAGTTGCTCGGCTACGGCCGCTTTATCGGTGGTGATATAGGGCTGCTCCCAGTTGCCCCACACGCCTAGGCGCTTAAAGTGGGTTTCTTGGCCTTTTAGGTTATCTAGCCCAAATTGGCGGCATTTTTCGCGTAGTTCTACTGGGCTAATGGCGGCGCGCCCGCCTTTAATTTTCTTCACTACCGCGTTTTCAATAGGCAGGCCGTGGCCATCGTAGCCGGGCACATACGGGGCATAGTGGCCGCGCTGGTACTGAAAACGGGTGACAATATCTTTTAAAATTTTGTTTAGTGCGTGGCCAATGTGGATATTAGGCCCGCTAAGGTATGGCGGCCCATCATGCAATACAAAGGGCTCGGCACCACTAGATTTGCGTTGGTTGCAGGCGTGTTCGTAAACCGTATTCGCTTCCCATTGGGCTTGGATTTCTGGCTCGCGGTTGGCGGCATTGGCCCGCATGGAAAACTCTGTTTGGGGCAGGTTTAGCGTTTCTTTTAAGGCTTTTTTGTCGGGCGTGGTTTGGGGAGAAGCAGTCATAGTATACTCATGTAAGGGTTGGCTACGTGCCTAATAAACCCCTGTAGTGTATCAAAAACCCTCTTCTCGTAGGGCCTACTAAATGTGGTGTTTCGATATGATGAGGCTGATAACTCAAGGAGCGCTGCGTTGGTGGCTTGGATACGATTATTAACGGTGTTGTGGCTACTCACCATAATTGGCGCTATTGCTTTGGTAGCATTGGTTTCGCTGGGGTTGCTGCCAGAGACTATTATTCCGGTGCGGTACCACGGTGCTGTGTTTTGGGCCGTGGTGGTGATGGGTGTGGGGGTACCTGTTATACAAACCGTGTATAAATTTATATTAGGTAACGACCTGCCTAAGCTGGAAAATACGATTCTGGATGCCTTTTGGAATAATTTGTTTTAGTTATAGGGCAGATAAATTGGCCTGATCGGCATCTAGCAGGCGTTTGCCTACCGTATCAAACTGCACACGCAGGGTGGTTCGCCCACCGGTATGAATAAGGTGTTGAATGGTGCCCTGCCCGTAGCGTGGGTGTTGTACCCGTTGGCCTTTGGCATAATCAGTGCCGCCATTAGGGGTGTGGGTTGCGGTAGGGGTGGCTACATAGGCAGCTTGCCGGTGGGTTAAGGCAGGCGTCGAGGGTATTACAGTCGGTTGCTCGGCGGTATTAAGGTTGGGTTCGGAGGCTACAGGGGTGAGTGGCGGGGTGTTGGGGGTATCGTCAAACACGGCTAAGGTATCAGCGATAGGGCGAGTGATGGTTGCTTCAGGGGGCTTGTCTGCCACCGCCACGGCCTGGTGAGGGTTAGGCTGGGCAGGCTCGCTTGCTGCTGTGGGGAAATCAAAGTCAAAGCCGCCATCTTCAGTAGTGGGCGCGTCTGCAGGGGTACTTTCAAACTCGGGGCTACCGGAGCTAATGGGATGAATGGCAACTGGGGTATCGCTAGGTAAAAAGGCAGCCTGCATGGTGTCGTCTTGCGTATCGAAGGCGGCAAACATCTCATCCGTATTGGTAGGCGCTGTGGTTTCGGCAGGCATTGCAGCGGCTTGTATCATTGTTTCGGCAGGTGTGGGGGGCGCCGGTGTTTCTGGTTGTGGGGTAGTTGGTTGCGCTGGTGGGGGCAAGGGCAAAGGTACTTCTGCCACACGAATAGGGTTGTGGGGTGATGGTGCCAGCTTAGGCAGTGGTTGAGGGGCGGGCAGTTGGGGTAAGTCTAAGGCGTAATCTTGTTGGCAGGCGTGGCCAGCTAATTGGTAACTAAAGGTTAAATTTTGTACTAGCGGGCCGCTTACGGTTAGTTCTACATCGTGGGGCGGGGTGGTCTCGCTGGTATCAAAAATGGTATCTGTGGTTAGGGCTTCTAGTGGCCATGCATAGTGGGTATCAATCACGCTAACAGAATTTTTAGTGGCCTGCGAATGGGGCGATAAGCACACAGTCGTGTTGCCAGTAGTAGCGGCATAGTCTTGCAGAGTGGCGGCTTGCGCGGGGTTGGGGCCATGCCAAACAAGGTGCAGGTGGGTATCTGCGGTGGGGGCGTTGCAAGCAATATCATCCACAATTTGATGGGTGACGACCGCTTTTAATGCGTGCGGTAAGGCAGATAAATTTAGCAGTGCCACATCCTGATGAGCGCTTTCTAACTGTGGCGATATCTTTTCGGCGTTTTTAGAGTTGCTATGGGCCGAAATAGCCGCATGCCAAGGCATATTGGGCAGGGCGTCGGCAAGATAAGTTAAGGCGTCGCCTAGGGTGGTTAGGGGGGCAATATCGTCGGTGTCGTCAAAACAGGCCAGTACTTCTGCCTGAAATCCCTCTGGCCAGCCGCGGAGCACAGCGCCCATTAATGGGCCAAAGCCAAACCGGGCCAGTGGTAGTTGTGCTGCGGTGTAATTAATACTGTGGCTAAAGCCGGTTGCCAGGGTGCCGTCGGGGTCTACTATTAACCAACGGCCAGCTAGTTGGGGCATTAGGTTGTGGAGCAATTGCCGCTTAACGCCAAGCGCATTGCCGCTAAGCCAAAGGGTATGGCCATGCAGCTGTTTCGGGTCGCCTAGCGGTACATCGTTCCATTGCCACAGGGGTGCAGATGGCTGCGATAGGTGGGAGGTAACCCCCTCTTTGCTAGGAAAGCATACGGTGGTGGGCAGTTCGGTAAAATTAGGTTGGCTGGCTGGGTGCAGGGTAAGTTCCCATTGAGGAAGCCCATCATGATTTGTCGTTAGGATAGCGTTGGTTAAGGTGCCCGTGGCAGGCATGTGCTCGGGTGCTGAGCTGTTACCGCCCCATAGCCATACCGGTTGGCGCCCCAGTTGTGCCAGTGGTGGGCACTGGCTGTGGGGAGCCAAGGTTATAACCCATTCATTGGGCCCAAACTGGGCATGCTGAATGGTAAATAGTGATGACGATGAAGCCAGATCGGGCGACGACATGGACAGACCTGAACAAATAAACGATAAAAAACCAACGGATGGCGCAAACGGCTACCCTACAGAATACCACTGCTTACCGGCAAGCGGTACAGGGTAAAGCATGAGGGCGCGCTAGGGGTACAGTATCGGCCATTAGTTGCAGCCCCCCATGGAAACCGTATGATTAACCGAGTGATGATGTTTTAACCAGCCAAGAAAAACCCGTGTAATGGGCGCTAACCCTAACAATCAGTCTAATTTGTTTGCAGCTGCCAATCGGCAGGTGCCGCTTGCTGAGCAACTCCGCCCTAGCACCTTGGATGACGTGATTGGCCAGCAGCATTTATTTGCCCCCGGCCAACCCTTGCGCGGTTTGGTAGATGGGCAAGAACTGGTAAGCATGGTGCTGTGGGGCCCGCCGGGGGTGGGCAAAACCACGTTGGCCCGTATTATTGCCCGCCATGCTAGCGCCCGCTTTGTAGAATTAAGCGCCGTGAATAGTGGCTTAAAAGAATTGCGCCAAGTGGTGGCCGATGCAGAAACCTCGTTAAACAGTGGTGGTTCGCCCACCGTGTTGTTTATTGATGAGATTCACCGCTATAGCAAAACCCAGCAAGATGCCTTGCTGCCGGTGGTAGAAAATGGCACGCTAATTGTGATGGGTGCCACCACTGAAAATCCGTCTTTTCAGGTGATTGGGGCGTTACTCTCTCGGATGTTGGTGGTGCGTTTGCAACCTTTAGGGGCAGAAGACATTACCCAGGTTTGCCAGCGGGCCCAACAGTTTTTGCCTGATGTGGCGCCACTATCGCCAGAAGTAACCGGATTTTTAGCTCGCCATGCTAATGGCGATGCCCGCAAAGCCCTAGGATTAATAGAGATTGCCGCCAAGTGTGCCGCGGTTTCGGTAGAATCTAACAAAAAAGAAATTACCGCCAAATTGCTAGAAGCTATTGCTCAGCGTCATGCGGTGCAATACGACCAAAATGGCGATGCCCACTACGACCACGCCAGCGCCTACCAAAAAAGTATGCGCGGCGGCGATGCGGATGCCGCCCTGTACTGGCTGGCTAAAATGATAGCCGGTGGCGAAGACCCACGCTTTATTGCCCGTCGGTTGGTAGTAACCGCCGCCGAAGATGTGGGCTTAGCCCGCCCGACAGCCCTTGTGGTGGCCAATGCTGCCGCCCAAGCAGTAGAACGACTAGGGCTACCAGAAGGCCGCATCCCGTTGGCCACCGCCACCGCCTATGTGGCCCGCTGCCCAAAATCTAACCATGCGTATCGGGCTATAGATAAAGCGTTAGGCGATATTACCAATGGTAAAAGTTATCCGCCACCCGCCCATTTAAAAGATGCCCACTACAAAGATGCAAAAGCCTTGTACGGCCATGGCGAAGGCTATGTGTATACCCACAACAACCCAGATAGCCCGCAAACTTTTTTGCCGGAAGAACTACTCGGTACCACGTACTTGGAGGTGCCTGACAATGCGGCCCCGTAGTGCGGCCTTTATGGCGATGGCTTGTGTATAGTGCGTCTTGGTTTACAATAGGGGGTAACTCATTTCTCGCAAGGATTCAGGCCCATGGCATCCACCAAATCGGCAACTAAACCTAACAGTAAACAAAAAACGGGTACCCACTCTATTTTTGGTGCGCCTTTTCCGCCGGTGGTGTTGGCCTCTCAATCGCCACGGCGCCAAGCCTTAATGGAGCAACTGTACTTAACCCCTAAGTTGGTGCCTGCCCATGTCAACGAGGTGGTTTTCCATAACACTTTTAAAGAGGCCCGTGCATTGGTTACGGCTTTGTCTCAGGCTAAGTGCCGCTCGGTGGCTGGGGATTATGGCGATAGTTTGGTGATTGCCGCTGATACGGTGGTAACAATCGATGGCCAAGTATTGGGTAAACCTGCTGATGCTGTGGAGGCCACCACTATGCTGAAACAGTTGCAGGGCAATACCCACGAGGTGGTGACCAGTATTTCCGTTAATTACCGCGGGCGCATGCTGACGGATTGCCAAACGACCGCCGTAACCATGCAGCAGTTGGATGACGACACCATTGCCCGGTATGTGGCCACTGGCGAGCCCATGGATAAGGCGGGTGCTTATGCTATCCAAGGGGCGGCTGGGGCGTTTATAGAAAAAATTGACGGCTGCTATTTTAACGTGGTGGGCATGTCGCTCAGCACCTTGCGCCAGCTTATTGGCCACTTGGTCGGCTAGTTTTTAGTTTTTTTTAGAGACGTTTTGAGTTCTATAAATCTATCGATAATGGCCTGATCAGTATCAATGCCTTTGTTTTCGCAGAATGTGTTTAAGTGTTTCCTGTTTCGAGAGGATGGGTGGGGCAATGGAAGGTAATAATAGGTATCGTTTAGTTTTCTGATGGGACTTATAAGGGCATTTTCCGTATACGTCGTATTCTTTGTATCATAGGGTTCAAAGCCCGAACTGTTTTTATATAGGTGGGCCAGTTCATAAAATGCGGCAGAGCCGACGGCACCAATAATTTTTGGGTTAACGGCGTTTATTATTTCTTTTAACCATTTTGATGCGCATTTTTCGTAAAGAACGCCATCTGTAATACTAGAGCGCTTTTCAGTGACGATTGGCCCGCTATCTTTAGTTCCTTTTCGAGAACATAGTAGAACATTCCATAAAAAGCATTGGCTCCATAGATCAACGCCTTTATTGCATAACCAAGCTTTTAATTGATTAAAAGAAGGATCGCTACTTTCAGGGTACTGGTTGTTTAAATAGTAATCTTGTTCATATTCGTTACGACGAACTTTATTGACATAATCTTCGCTCCCAAAGTCTTGGGCAAGGAGCAGTATGTTGTGGGTGTTATCCTCACGAAAATTATCGTACCAGGGTAGGCCCCAGTCATGTAGGCCGTTATCATTGTTGTCTCGTCGTCGGCTACATTTTTCTCGACCAATAATAATATTGCTTAAATAATCAGCACAAGTGGCTTCCTGGCACTTGGAAATATCATTAAATAAGTGTTCAAGTTCGTCGCTCATGGTTTAAATTTTCTACAAACTCGGGCGGGGGATTTCAAAGGCGTCGTGGACGGGGGCGTAATAAGCACCGGCCAAGCGGCTTACCGGGTTTACTTTGTCTAGTAAAATTCGGCCATTATCGTACACATCCTCTCGGATGTTAAAGTACACAATTTCGCCAATCACAATAGTAGCGCTGCCGGGGCCGCCTTTGCCTACGGGCACCAGCTTGTATAGCTCGCACTCCATGGCAATGGGGCTTTCTTTTACTCGCGGGGGGGTAACCCGGCGGCTAGGGATGGGCGTAAATTCGGCGGCGTCAAACTCGCTCACATCGGGTGGGTATTCGGCGCTGGTTTGGTTCATGGGGGCGACTATTTCTTCAGTCACCACATTCACCACAAACTCGCCGGTTTCTTCAATATTGCGTAGGGTGTCTTTTTTGCCGCCATCGCTACTTTTAAAGGTGGTGCTAAACATAATGCAGGGCGGGTCGGCACTTACGGCATTAAAAAAACTGTAGGGCGCCAGGTTGGTAATGCCATTGCGGCTTTGGGTAGACACAAAGGCAATAGGGCGCGGCACAATACAGCCAATGAGTAGTTTGTATTTGTCTTTTTGGCTTAGAGCGGCGGGGTCTAGCTGTACCGTGTTAATAGTGGAGGTAGTCATGGCAAGTCTTTCGTAAATCGTTAAACAGTGGCGGGTGTTTTGGCCGTATCTTCAGCAGGGTCGGAAGAGTCGTCTTCGCGCCAGCTTAGGTGGTAGTCGGCCCATTCGGTTTCCTGGGCGCGGGGGCTCATGTGGAGGGGCTTTTCCGTATCCACCATCACGGCAATTTCATCCGTCCAGGTATTGTTGCTATCCCAGCTTTTTTTCAGCGCCTTAGGGTGTGGCCCGTGGTGGACGCCCTGCGGGTGGAAGGTAATCATCCCAGCGTCAATCCCATCGCGGCTAAAAAAGTCGCCATCGTGGTAAAACAGCACTTCATCGTAATCAATATTGCGGTGGAAAAACGGTACTTTGAGCGCGCCGGGTTCGCTCTCTAGTGGGCGGGGCACAAAGCTGCACATTACAAAGCCGCTGCCCTGTAGGGTGGTGTGGACGCTGGGGGCCAAATGCGCGCGGTGGCTAATCACAGGGCAAATATCGTGGATGCTCAGCTTCCAGGCGGTGAGATTGCCCTTCCAACCCACCACATCCAGGGGGTTAAAGCCGTAAAAAATGCTGCTGCATTGGCCTTGGCGCTGCACGCGCACTTCCCATTCGGTGCTGCCATCCGGGCCTTGGGCGCCTTTAAATGCTGATGGTTGTGGATCGGGCACGCCAGTGGCGGCGGGATCGTACAGGGCGTGCATGCCTAGCAGGCCACGGTCCGGCTGGTGGACGCGGCTAAAGGATTCAATCACCAAAAAATAAGGCGTATGTTCACATACAATGCGGTAGGTGGTTCCTCGAGGAATCACCACATAATCGCCTTGTTTAAATGCTAGCGGGCCAAAGTCAGTTTCTATGGTCCCTTCGCCGCGGTGGGCAAAGTAAATTTCATCTGCGTCTGCGTTGCGAAAGAAAAACGGCATTTCCGTCAGGTTGGGCTGGCTCACGTGGATGGCCACATCCTCATTAAACAGCACACGGGTGCGGCTGGTAATGGCATCATGGTCGCTCACACCTAGGCGATTACAATCAAAGGCGCGTGGTTTCAGGGTGCCTTCTATGCGCTTCCAATTCGTCGGGGCATGGGTGCGGTACAGGTGGCTAACAGGGCCGTAAAACCCGTCACGGCCGTGTTCTTCTTCGTATAACCCATCGGGGATGTTGACATGCCCTTGGCGTGCAATGGTTTTACCTACGGTGCCTTTAACCCAGTGCATGCTATTGGCGTGATTCTCGTTACCCATACCGTTTGTCCTTCCTTGTTTATGGCTTTTTCCAGTGTATGCCAAGGGCAGCAGGGCTTCAATGTTGGGGTGTTACAAGGGCAATTGCGACTGTTGAGGGCTTTTATATAATGAGTGAGCCTTTCTGTGCTTTTTAGTAGAAGGAGATGCATCGTGGTTTCTGTACAATCTGCCCAAAAAATAGCACTAGATTCGGGTCTTCTTTTTAAAAAGAAATTGTTAAAAGGCGATTCGTTAAGGAGTGCTCTTGCTGCCCAGTTTGATGCGATGGGTAAAGCTAGTGAAGCTGGGCCTAAGCAATTTGTTAAGGCTCCAGAGAACTTGCGTCAGCAGGTAATTGATAAGCTGGAGACGGCTGGGGTTAAGCTAACCGATGCGTTTAAGCGGCAAGCCCCAGCGTATTTTCATGAATCAGATGTTTCTATCCATTCACCCAGTTACCGTAAGGTTTGGGAGCCACTGTCTCATAAATGGTTTGACAATATTGTTAAATCCGGTACGGACCGTTCTATTAAAATTGTAAAGCTACCCAGTGCAAAGCAATTAACCGAAGATTTAAAATTTGAAGCTGCCCCTTTAGCCAATTTGCTTAAACGATGGGTATCGGTGGTCAAACGTTATTCTAAAGACGTAACGCTTTATATTAATAAACCATGGAAAATATTTTCAGGAAAATCTGCAGTGGCAGAGGTTCGCTTAAGCCCGGATATGGTTGCCTATGTTGCTCAAAGCAAATCAAAATCAGGCCTTAAGCAAAAAGTAAAGCATGTGTTAGATGGTGTGGATAGCTTGGCACGATTAATTGGTATGTTTAATAAAAAATGGGCCACTCAATTTAAAGCGTTGCTGCAAAAATCCATTACAAAAACAGAGCACGCTATGACTAAAGTAAAATCGGCCTAGCCAGCGCCCAAGGATTCTTTAACCATGGGCTGGTAAAACAGCACGGTTAGCAGGTATAGGTAAATGCTAAAGGTGAGCAAATCGGTGGTGGTGGTAATTAAAGGGCCGCCCACACCGGCAGGGTCTTGCTTGAAGATTTGGCTGTAAAAATAGGGCGTCAGCATGCCCACCGTACTGGCAATAAATAAACTGCCAAAAATCCATAGGGTTAGTAGGGTGGTTAGGGGCCAATCCTGATACATCACAAAGGTAAACACACCAATCACACTGGCAAAACTAACGCCCAGGGTTAGGGCCACCATCCACTCGCGGCGTAGCTTTTCCCAAATATTGCGAGGCGTGATGAGACCTTGAGAGAGGCCGCGAACCGTAATGGTATCCGTTTGGGTGCCCATGTTACCGGCAAGGCCGGTGAGTAGAGGCATAAAGCTAACGGCAATCACCATGGCTTGCACGGTGGTTTCGTAGCGGGCAATAATAAAACTGGCCATGAGTTGGGCAAACACAGTAATGCCTAACCAGGGGAAACGCGCCTTAAATGCGCCCCAAAAGGGGCCAGTCAGCAGGTTTTTTTCATCCAAATCTTCAATATTAATCCCGCTGGCCCGGTACAGCTCTTCGCTGCCCTCTTCTTCAATAATTTCAATCACATCATCCACGGTAATAATGCCGCGCAGGGTGTTTTGGGCATCCACCACCGGCATGGCCAGCAGGTTATCGTATTTTCGGAAAAGATTGGCCACAAAAGCATCGTCGTAGTGGATAAGGGCGGATTTTACGTCCGCATTCATAATGCGGTACACCGGCATATCATCCGGGCAGCGTACTAGCGATTTTAAACTCACCACGCCGAGGAGCTTGTCGTCATCATCGGTGATGAAAACGTAATAGATAAAATCCTTGTCGTCGGCTTTGCGAATTTTGGCCAGTGCTTCGCCTACCGTGTCTTCCACACTGGCGGGGATGTAATCGGTGGTCATTAAGCCGGCGGCGGTATCGGGTTCTTCTAGTAGTAGCTCTTGGATGGCTTGGGTGTCTTCATCCAGGGGCATACCCTCGAGTAAGCGCTGGCTGTCTTCTTCTTCTAATTCTTGTAGGATGTCTACCGCGTCATCGCTAGCCATGGCCCGCAAAATTTTACCGCCAATTAGGGTGGGTAGCGTGTTTAAGCAGTGGGCTTGTAGTTCATCATCTAACGAGAGAATGACTTGAGCCGCTTGCCCCATGTTGAGGTATTGAAAACAGGTAATAGCCTGGGCTTTAGAGAGATATTGGGCCATAACTTCCGCCACATCGGCAAAGTGGGTGCGGTTTAAAATGCGGCGCAGTTGGGCCGGGTTGCGTTTTTCCAGGGCGCGTTTTAGTTTTTCATGCAGTTGCACGGGCGATACATGATGCCCGCCAGGGACTTGTGCGGCGGCTTCTGCCAAGGATTTTAGCGCATCGTCATCGTTGTTGGCGGCGTCAGGGTGAGGAGGGGTGTGTTCGGGCGGCATGGGGTAGGTGGCTTTGGTATAAAAAAGGAGATGTGAAGGACGGTATAAATTGTCGCAGCCCTTGCAGCGGAAAGCAACCTAAAAAAGCTGGGTATAGCCTTTTGTAGGGCTTGTTACCCTTTTTTGCCAGGGGTTTGGCGTGGTTGTGTAACAAGGTGGCCTACATACCGCTAATACTCGGTGGTTTTTGGCTACAATAGAGGCTATCGTTCGCTATATGCCCCACTGTAAGGAATGGTGCTCTCATGTCGGCGCAAATTGCCCGTACCCAACAACCTACAACGGCAGCCACTCTGCGTCAGCGCAAGGTAAAAAACGGTGGCCAGCCTATGGCTGTATTAACAGCCTATGACTTTACCATGGCCAAAACCCTGGACGCTGCGGGCGTTGAGGTGTTACTGGTGGGTGATTCCTTGGCTCAAACGTTGCTGGGCCATGCCAACACCTTAAGCGTGACCATGGATGAGATGCTCCACCACGTTAAAGCCGTTAGCCGTGGGGTGGCGCAAGGCAGTAAGCGAGCCTTGGTTGTGGCGGATATGCCCTTTCTCTCCTACGGCACCACGGTAGAAGACGGGGTGACAAATGCAGGCCGAATGATCCAAGAAGGTGGCGCCCAGGCGGTAAAGCTAGAAGGTGCCAGCCCAATGGTGTGCGACACGATTCGACGCCTAACTCAGCTCGGTATCCCAGTCATGGGGCATTTGGGCTTAACACCGCAGGCGATCCATCAGTTGGGTGGGTATAAGGTGCAAGGTAAAACACCAGATGCTGCCTGTCAGTTATTGAGTGATGCGCGTTTACTCCAGGCCTGTGGCGCGTTTAGCCTGGTATTAGAAATGGTACCAACGGAAGTGGCTGATGTGATTACCCAAGAACTGGCTATCCCTACCATTGGGATTGGTGCAGGCGTTGGGTGTGACGGGCAAGTATTGGTGATTGATGACGTACTGGGCCGCTTTACCGAGTTTCAACCCAAATTTGTGCGCCGCTATGCTAATTTGGCAGACACTATTAGCCAAGCCGTTACCCAATACCAAACCGATGTGGTGGCGAAAACCTTTCCAGCCCAAAGCGAGGCGTTTACCCTGCCAGATGATAGTCGAGACGAGGTGTTGGTGGTACTAAAGGCGATGAGTGCTAATCATGTCGAGGAGACTGCACCATGCAACGCTTAATTACCGCCGCGGATTGCGCTGAGTTTAAAAATGCCCATGCCGGTAAAACCATTGCCTTAGTGCCCACTATGGGGGCACTACACAAAGGCCATTTGGCGCTGATAGAAACCGCCAAACAACACGCTGATGTGGTGGTGGTGAGTATTTTCGTCAACCCACTGCAGTTTGGCCCCAGCGAAGATTTTGACCAGTACCCCCGCCCCTTGCAAGCGGATTTAACCCAATGCGAGCTGGCTAAGGTGGATGCCGTGTTTACCCCCACCGCAGAAGCCCTTTACCCTAATGGGCTTAATAACACCTCGGTTATATTGCCAGCCCCAGAGTTAGCAAAGCTGGCCTGTGGGGCCAGCCGCCCCCAGTTTTTCCCGGGGATTTGTACGGTGGTGGCCAAGTTGTTGGGTTGGGTGCAGCCTAATGTGGCGGTGTTTGGCGAAAAAGATGCCCAGCAACTCGCTATTATAAAAGCCATGGTGGCCGATTTTAACTGGCCGGTTCGTATTCAATCTCATCCTATTGAACGTGAAGCGTCTGGCCTTGCGATTAGCTCGCGTAATCAATACTTAACGGATTCATCGGATAAGGCGGTATCGTTGTTGCTGTCTCGGTGGTTAGTGGCCTTGCATGGCCTGGTTCAAAATCGCCCTAATATGCTGGCGTATGATGCGTATGGGGTGGCCCGAGAGCAGGCTTTTTCCGGCGTACCGGACGAGGTTAGCCAGCGGCTAGGATTGGATTATATTATTGCAGTGGATGCGGAAACCTTTGCCCCTGTAGAAAAAATAACCACTACCACGCGTGTGTTAATTGCCGCTAATGTTGGGGGCGATGCTGCTACAAAAAAACCTATCCGGCTGATTGATAACCTCCACCTTGGCGAACCTTTACCAGCCAATTTGCAATCAGTGGCTCAGCAGCTGCCTCAACCGGTAGGGGGGTAGCGGGTATGTCGGTTGGGCTAGCCTTTGGCGAAATTCATTTTGTAGTGGGTGATGATGTGTACCGCCGCGATGCGGTGTTAAAAACCTTACGGAAAAACCTGATCCCAGAAGGGATGGCCTCGTTAGCCCACGTTCGTGTGGAAAACCCGGATATAGGCCAGCTGACGGAGCAAATACAGCAGGTAGCCATGGGGCTGGTGCCCCGCCAGGTGATTGAAGTGGTGGATTTTGCCCCTGCTGCCAAGGCGGTTAAGGCAGATGACAAACCGGCCCAAAAGGCGTTAATGGCCCTGCTAGAAGATTTGCCGGAAACCAAGGTGCTGGTGTTTGTGTGCCCTAAGGCAAGCAAGGCCGTTACCTTTACTAAAACGGTTAGCAAGTTGGCCCATGCCACCTGGCACGAGTGTAACCCCTTTAATTTTTGGCAAACGGATGACGCGGAACGAGAGCTGGTACGCTTGGCTAAAACCCAAAAAATAGCGCTCACGCCTGCGGCAGCCGCGGCACTAGTAGAAGGCTACGGGGTGCATTTGCAACCCTTAATGCAAGAAGTAACCAAATTAAACACCTATACCCAGGGCAAACCCATTGAGCCTAGCCATGTGGCGGCGCTATCGGCGCACCTGTCCCATACCTTTCATATGGCGGAAGATTGGGTAAACCACGCCCAGCCCTTGCGGCGCCTAACCACATTGGATGAATTGTTATTGCAAGAGCACCCGGTGCGGCTATTAGGCTTTTTGCAAGGGCGGTTGCAGTACTGGTTTATGCTGCGGTACTTCCAACGGCACCGGTTATCCACGAACGAAATGGCCCAACGCTTAAAGGCCAAGCCCTTTAAGGTGGGCAAAGATTTAGAAGCCATTGGTGGGGCTAGTTACAATCGGCTAAAACAACTTCGTCAGCAGGCCTTGTTGTTAGAGTGGGATGCCAAACGTGGCCGCGTGGATGCCCGCGTCGCCCTAGAACAATTACTGGCCCAATAAAGGATACTGGTTATGGCCACGATGGCTAGCAATACTGTTGAATCGCCCCCTGTTACTCCTCCAAACCGGTGCGATGAGGCGGCTGTGTTGTGGGGCTTGGGCCCTATGGGCGAATGGTTACACCATGCCATTACCAGTGGCTTTGTAGGCCATGGTTGGGTATTTAAGGGCCAAGATGTGCCGGGGATGTATCGGTTAAGCATGGTTTTGGCCAAGGTGTTGAATTGCAGTGAGCCTATAGAGCCGGGCGTGGCGTGTGGCCAGTGCCGCGATTGCCGCTGGGCGGACGCCAATGCCCACCCGGCGTTGCTAACCTTGTGCCGGTATACCTTTTTAGATGATAAAACCTTTAAAGAAGTGACGGGTAGCAAGGCCCGCAATAAAAAAACCATTGGGGTAAAACAGCTGGGTGCCGTGTTAGGCAATGTGGCCATGCGGAGCGACTATACTCGTGTGGTGATATTGACGGACGTGGATATGGTGCCGGTTAAAGAGAAGGGCCACTTGTCGGAAGCCACTTTAGGGCATATCCCTGCCCCGGCGGAATTAACGGAATGGGCGACTAAAAAAAATA
The DNA here is from genome assembly GCA_030429585.1 of bacterium. Classification (GTDB taxonomy): domain Bacteria; phylum Cyanobacteriota; class Vampirovibrionia; order Vampirovibrionales; family Vampirovibrionaceae; genus JAUIEU01. The sequence goes on from JAUIEU010000001.1 coordinate 1,922,268, forward strand.
CCACCTTTGTTCCAGCGTCCTTATCTCCGGCAGTATTTGCCGCAGAACCTGCTAATAAACTACTCAAAACCTTAGAAGAACCTCCGCCACGGTGCTTGTTTGTCTTTCTAACGGATGATGAACAGAATTTGATGGACACCATTACTTCTCGCTGCCAGCAACTCGCCTTTACGGCGCCCCCACAGGCGGCCCTAGCTGCCCCTGTCGCGGATTCGGGTGCTTTGGATGCCTTGCTGGATACCTTATGGGAGGGTCTTCCTCCCACCACCAATATGGATGACCTTTACCAACAGTTGTTTGAGGCAGCAGGTACTAGCCCCGATTGGGCCTTGGTGTTGGCGTATTGGCAACAACGCTGGGGGCAGCAGTGGCGTCAACAGGCAAGTACCGCCACAAAAAGCCAGGTGCAGTATTTTAATAAACGCTTACAGGCTTTAGAAGACGCCCGCCTGCAAATTAAAAGCTATGTCCACACGGAAGCTACCCTGCGGCAATTGTTGTTTGCCCTGTGCCACGAAATATAGGTAATCCTGCGGTTTTCTTAAGCCCAGTATTCGGCGCTGGCAGAAATAACGGGGATGCGCGTGGTTTTGCCTTGCAACCCGTGTACCGCCAAAATAATAGCCAGCAAGGCAGAGAGTACTTGGTAGGCTAGCTGGGTGCTGTTGGCTAGGGCCAGTAGGGTGGTGGCTAGGCCTGGCAGGGGTAGCACCCCAAGCAAGCTGTTAAGGGTGCTAACCAGGGTAATAACCAATAACCCACAGATGAAGATGAATAGTTGCCCCATGGTGGTGTGTAGGTAGTGGTTACGGGTAAAGTAGCTGGTTTCTATGGCGTGGCGACGAATAAACACCCAGTACAAAATGCCCAGCAGTACAAATAGGTTAAAGTTACCTTCTTGCAAGCCGGTGCTGTATAGCAGCCACCCGATGCCAAGTGCAAAAGCAACAGAAAATAGCCGGGCCTTGGGGCTGGCTTCCGGCTGGCGGGGGCGAAAGGGTCGGACGTTGTTGACCATGGGGTATAAAGGGTCGCTGGATAAAGACGCTATAAATAGGACTACCATTTCGCTTAATATTAAACGAACCAGCCTGTTGCTGCCAGTAACCTCCACGGTAAGGTGTGGGGGTGCGGTAGGTGGCATTGTTAAATTGACCTGAAGAATGGCCATGAGAAGACGACTTAATCACGCATACCAACCCACTGCTCCAAGTAGGCGCCTTGGCAAAAAGCGGGTTTATAATACGGGTTTAGCCCCCGCTAGCTGGGTAATGGTGTTGGTTGTGTTGGGCTTATTGTTTGGTGTTGTTGTGGGTGGGGTGGCTGTGTGGCAGGTTAGCCAGCAAGCAGCACCAGGGCAATCACCGGTGGGGGCCGTCCGGCAGGCGTGGGCCCAGTGGTGGCAAGATATTCGTTTTACCACCAGTACCCAGCCAACGGATGACCCTGGGCTGCGTACCTCTGGTGAGTTAAGTAACCCTGCGGCGATTGCCAATGCGTATGCCCATTGGCGTGCCACCCAAGAGGAAGGCACTTTAGGCCTTAACCCTGGGACAGATACTTTTAAAACCTTGTTAAAGCATGCCCCAGGGTTAGAAGCGGTGCTTCGGTATCGCCATAGCCAGTGGTTGGCCCGCCAAATAGAAAATGGCAGTACCGAGTGGGCCGTTCAGCAGGCGTTGTTACCGGCAACGGGTAACGCTGCTAAGGTGGGCGAAAAGGCCTTGGCGTATGCCCTAGGCCAATCGTATATTCGTGCCCATATGGGGGATAAGGCAACGGCGGTGTTTAACACCTTGCTGGCTACGGCCCCTAACAGTGACGAGGCGGTAGGTGCCCAGTATTACTTAATGGAGTTGGTTCGCCAGCAGAAGGATACCGCTGCTGTGCAGCAGCATGGGTGGGCCTACTTGCAAGCCGCGCCAACCGGTACCTTTGCGTCGTATGTTGCCAAGCAACTTACTAGCGGCGGGGTGGATTCTTTTTCTCAAGAGCAGCAGCAGTTGTTGGCGCTGGGCTTAGCCCAATCTGCCGATAATGGGGGTGCAGTTACCCACGTTTTGCGGCATCACTTACCGGCTCAATCGGGTTGGGTGCAGGTGTTGGCCTTGGCTAACGCAGGGCAAAACCCTTTCCAAACGGTATCGCCGGTGGCGGCGTTGGTTAGCCTTGCCCAGTCGGATTATGCCCCTACCAAGGCAATAGTAACCCAGGTGTTGGGGATACTTCGGCAGTATGTGCCCCTGGATAAGCAAGCAGCAGCCCTGTCTCAAGCACTGGCAGCCTTGCCTAGCCATGTACGCCATGGCGAGCAACTGTGGTGGCGGCTGGCGGTTATTTTAGAATATCAAGGCAGAGAGCCTTCGGCCCGGGCGGCGTATAACCGGCTAATGACTCAGTACCCAGAGAGTGACTACACGCCAGAAAGCACACGGCAGTTATTGTTGCCCTTGTGGCGGCAAGCCCTAGTAACGGGGGATGGCAATGCCTTAGGCCGTTATATTAAGCAGGCAGGCCAGTTTGTAGAACGCTACCCCTATGCTAGCAGTGCGGTGTGGGTAGGCTATTGGCAAGCTAAAGCCCAGGAAAAACAAGGCGAGACCGAGCAGGCTATTCAAACTTATTTAAAGGTGGTGAGGGATTACCCAGAAACCTATTATGGTATGCGTGCCCAGCAACGGCTTAGCGCCCTGCGTCACAATCAGGCGGATACCTTTTGGTACTTAAACCCAAGCTGGCCAGTGCCCACGGTGGGCCAGTCTAGCCCGGCTTTGGCTACACTGCTGCCCCAGCTGCCAGAGTGGCAGGCCTTACCTCAGCAAGCCCAAGGGATGGCAAGTACCTTGGCCACCATGGTGGATAGTACGCAGTCTCCTGCGATTGCTGCGGATTTATTATTGGTGTTGAACTGGGCTGCCGAACCCCATGCCCGTGTGGATGACGATGAGGCTAATTGGCTGGTTAATGCGGCTAAGGCTCGTTATCATCAGCTCATGGATGAGCCTAATGTGGCGATTCGGGCGGTGTACGATGCCACCAAAGCACGGGCCCGCCAAAAAGAAATGGCGGCTTACCACCCACCAGTGGGTTGGCAGCAATTGGTTTACCCAGTTGCTTACAGTGTGCCCCTGCTGATGCGCCATGATGCGACGGGGGTTCACCCTTGGTTGGGTATGGCGTTAATGCGGCAAGAAAGCTTTTTTAACCCTAAGGCGGTGAGCAGTAGCGATGCCCGCGGCTTAATGCAGCTATTGGTACCCACTGCCAGAGAAGTGGCGGGGTGGGAAGGCCTATCTGCCGAATTTGCCCCCAACCGGTTGTTTGAGCCGGAGGTTAATATTCGCTTAGGGATGCGGTATTTACAGTTTTTGTTTGAAAAGTTCGAGCCGTATGGCCCCACCATTCAGCCTATGTTAGCGGCAGGGGCTTATAATGGTGGCCCTAATGCTATGGCCCGTTGGGCAGGCACCAATGCCCGCTGGCTTAGCGAAGACCCTGACGTGTATGTGGAACTCATCCCCTATACGCAATCTCGGGAATATATTTATCATGTACTGGGTGGGTTTTGGCAGTATCACCGGTTGTATGGGGCGGTGGAGTAATGGTTTCTGACAACCCCTCTTCTAGCGATGCCATGGCCCAAACGTCTCTGTTTGGTGGTGTTGGTAAGGCTGTGGGTAAAACCCCGGCCAAAAAAAAAGCACCCACCAAACAACCATCCGATAAATCACCCAAAAAAGCGGCCCCTATAACCAGTCCTATCGCCCCGTCCCAAAGCGAAGATGGCCGCCACTATTGGTCGGTGAGTGATATTACTGGCGAAATTAAACGCAGTTTTAGCCAGCATCCGGTACTCGGCCAAAAAGTCACGGTGCGTGGCGAGCTCTCTAACGTGAATCCATCCTCGCGCGGGCATGTGTATTGCTCGTTAAAAGATGACGGGGCTACCTTGCGGAGCGTGATGTGGGCCAGCCGCGCGGCTCGCCTGCCCTTTACCCCAGAAGACGGGATGGAAGTATTTGCCACCGGCAGTATTGATGTGTACGCCCCAGGGGGCAGTTATTCGTTAGTGATTGAACGCCTAGAGCCGGTGGGTGTGGGCGCACTGCAATTGGCCTACGAACAACTTAAAGCCAAACTAACCGATGAAGGTGTGTTTGAGGCAGGGCATAAGCAGCCGGTGCCTGTATTTCCACAACGGATTGGGGTTGTTACCGCCAAAACCGGCGCGGTTATCCACGATATGTTGCGGGTGATTCGGCGAAAATGCCCCCAGGTTAGCGTGTTGCTAGCCCCGGTTACGGTACAAGGCCAGGGCGCGGCGGTAAGCATAGCCGCTGCCATAAAAGAGCTAAACAACCCGGTATACGCGTTAGATACCCTAATTGTGGGCCGCGGGGGTGGCAGCTTTGAAGATTTATTCTGTTTTAGCGAAGAACCGGTGGTGCGCGCGATATTTGAATCGACGGTGCCAGTAATTGCAGGCGTGGGCCACGAACCGGATTACAGCCTAGCGGATGCGGTGGCCGATATGACGTGCAGTACCCCGACGGCTGCCGCAGAAGCTGCAGTGCCGGATATGGGCGCCATTGAAGACTACGTGGCCGCTAGTGCGCAAGTGCTCGGCCGTGGGCTAGGTGCGGCCCTTACCACGGCAGAACAGCAATTGGATCGTGCCACTGAGCGTATGGTGCAAGCTGTTCTGCGCCACCGCCAGCAGGCAGAATTTGCTTTAAAAACAGCAAAAACCAGTTTGGCAAGCGCGGCTACCCAATTGCTGCCCCCGTATCAACAGCGTTTGGCCCATTTAAAAGAATCCCTTGTGGCGTTAAGCCCCCAGGCGACTTTGCAACGCGGCTTTTGGATGTTGCAAGTGGCGGAGAAACCCGTTACTACGCTAGATAATTTAACCGAAGGCCAGGCGGTACAACTGACCACCCATAATGGGCAGGCCACCGCCACAATTACCACGATTACCCCACTATCCCCTTAAAAAGGAAACCCCTAATGCCTACCGCTAAACATACCGACTCAACCCCGCCTTTCTCCCAATCTTTGGGCGAACTGGAAGCCATTGTGACGAAATTTCGGGACGAAACCGTGCCACTAGAAGAGGCCATGACCTTGTTTGAAGCCGGTATTCAACATGTAAACACCTGCCAAACCTACCTGGATACCACCCGTGGCAAGATAGAAGTACTGGTACAGGGCCTAAACGCGACAGATGGCGGCATAGAGCCTATTACCGAACCTTTTGACGAGGCCGAATAGTTCGGTTGTTTGGTGGGGGTGGTGGTTATATTGCTGCCATTTTTGGCAATCCTATTTACAATGGAAGATGCCATACCTAATTTTACTGTAAGGATACCGCTGCTATGAGTAATGCCGTTACTGAACTCCCTACCCCGTGGGCCCCTAAAGATATTCCGTCTAATATCTACAAACCTAAAACCCCCTTTGCGGCTAAAGTGGTAGAGATTAAACGCCTGACCGACCCCGAATCAGCCAACGAAGTGTGCCATATTGTGTTGGATTTAACTGGCAGCGATTACACCTATATTGATGGCCAAAGTGTGGGCGTGTTGCCCCCTGGCGAAACGGATGAAGGCAAAGCCCACAAACTGCGCCTGTATTCCATTGCATCCCCCAGTTGTGGCGATTGCGGCACGGGCCAAACCGTTAGTATTTGTGTAAAACGTGCCCTTAATTTCCCTCACCCCCCTGGCGTGTGCAGCAGCTTTTTGTGCGATTCCAAGCCGGGCGATACGGTGAATATTACCGGCCCTGTGGGCAAAAGCTTTTTTATGCCCCCTGTGGAAAATGGCAACATGATTATGATTGCCACCGGTACGGGTATTGCGCCTTTTCGGGCGTTTTTAAAAACGCGGTACAGCACCCGTAAAAACGAGACGGGGCATAACTGGCTGTTTTTTGGCTGCCAAACCCAAAAGGATTTTCTTTATCAAGACGAGTTGGATTCGTACCCTAAAGAGACTTTCCATCAAATTAATGCCATTAGCCGCGAAATGAAAAATAGTGAAGGCGGGCGCATGTATGTGCAGCATTGCCTGCAAGAGCATGCCGAAACTATTTTTGAGCAACTGAAAGACCCGCGTACCTATATTTACATGTGCGGTTTGCGCGGCATGGAGCCCGGCGTGATGGAAGGCTTATCGGCTGCGGCTGAAAGCCAGGGCATTAACTGGCAAGAATTCCTTTCCGACCTGCGCGCCCAAGGCCGCTGGCACGTGGAAGTGTATTAAATAGTCGGTTTTTATTTACCCTTGTTGTAATCTCGCCAACCAGTGGTTAGTAAGGTTAAACCTAGTGCGCCAATGGCATCTATTGCAATAGCCACTTTGCCGCTGCCTATACGAGGTATTCGTTTGGTTTTGGCGAATATATTAACGGTAGGCCCGAGTTGGTTTATTAAAAACGGAAGACCAGCAATACCACCAATAACCATTTGTTGAATGCCAGATTGCTGCCACCCTTTTTGGGGCTGATAAATTTGGCTAATGGTTTTTTTGTATAAAGCATCCCCCATTACCCAAGGTATGTAGCTACCAAGCGACCAAAGTAAGCTGGTTTTAATATTTGTTCCGATTCTTTTTTTTAGAATGCTTTCCATTGTGGGCGTTAATGCTTTTTTGGTGGCTAAGTGTTGTAACTTCTCTCCAATTTTGGTGCCTTTATGTGCATAATTAGCACCAATACCTGTGAGTAGTGCTGCTGCTATATAGTGGCCCCATACACCGCCTATATTTTTATGGGTACTAGGGTTTAGTAGAGGAGGGCCTTGAAGGCGATTAATACCTTCAAATGGGCGCGATGGTTCCCCCACCGGAGTAGTGGCTGTTTGGGCGATAGGGGTGATTAAGGGTGTGGTGCCGGGGAGCATCTCTCTGCATAACCAAATTAGGCTTATGGGTATAAACGTAAACCCCAAATAAATTGTGCGGGTGGGTTATTAAAACTGGTTTTTAACCATGCGCTGGGTTTGGCGGTCTTGGTCCCGCTTGGCAGTATCGGCACGTTTATCGTGGAGCTGCTTACCTTTGCATAGGCCTAAATCCACCTTTACCCACGCTTTTTTAAAAAATAGCTTTAGCGGAATCAGGGTTAGCCCCTTTTGTTGCACCTTGGCCTGTAGCTTTTCAATTTCAGCTTTGTTTAGTAATAGCTTGCGCACTCGTGTTGGGTCGTGTTGGGCATAGCCTGCTTGCTTGTAAGGGTTAATATACAGCCCATACAAAAAAGCTTCCCCTTTGTCGCTAATGCGCACAAAGGCTTCCGCCAGGCTGGCTTCTTTTTGCCGTAGGGATTTTACCTCGCTGCCGGTTAGCACTAACCCCGCCACAATGCGTTCTTCCACACTGTAGTTATGGAAGGCTTTGCGGTTACTGGCGATGGTGCTGGCGCCAACGGGTTTTTTCTTTTTGCCCACTGGGTATAGGTGCTTTCAATGGTTTGTTAGGTAGGGCTTGGCTACCCATTGTACTGGAGAGAGGGGTCTTTGTCTGGTATGGCGTGCCAACTTACTGTTATAGGCTTACTACTAATGCCGGATTTTTACTGTTGTTGACAGCGACTGGGCGAAGGTTCGTTATAATAAAAGGTATGTCGCCTACTTTGCCAGCTTCACTGACGATTCACCCCATGCGCGCCCGCGATTTTAAGCAGGTGGAAGCATTACTATCTGTGGCGGAAGCCGCTAGCTTAGAGGGTACCGTGCTGGCCCAGCTGCGCCAACTGTATGGCCCTATGCAGCGGGTGTGGCAGGCCTTACCGCCATCTTGGCAAAGCTTACCGGCTATTTATGTTGCCACCCAAAACCGAACCGTGGCAGGGCTAATTTGGCTCCAACGAGAACCCGGCCAGCGCCACCGCTGGCAGATTGAGCAATTATTGCTCCACCCAGAGTATGGGTCGTTAGAAACGGGCGAATACCTGTTGCAATATGTGATTCATCGCTTTGGGGCGAGCGGGGTACAACAGTTTTTAGCACGGGTAGATGTCGGCAACGAGCAGGCGTTAAGCTTGTTTAAGCAGGCTAATTTTCGTCAGTTAGACAGGCGCTACGATTTTAAACTTACCCCGGCAGAGGTAAACGTGGTACCGGCAGATGTGCAGATAGAGGGATTACGCGAGGCCACCGATACCGATGCGGCCCTGTTGCGAGAGCTGTACCTAGAAACCTTGGCGCCAACCGTGCGGCCTTATTTGGATAAACCCGTTAGCCAGTACACCACGCCGTGGTGGCAATGGCCTGTGCGCAGTGTGCAAGGCCGCTTCCAAAAGCGGTGGTTGGTGGATTCGCCCCATGGGGTGTTGGGCATGGTGGGCGTGTCGTCGTGGGATTATCAGCGTTTTCAACTGGAATTATCCGTATCGCCAGGGTGGCCTGCCGGGTTAGAACGCTTGGTGCGCTTTGGGGTGGCCCACTGTGCCCAGCATACGCGGCAACCCTTGGTAATGCTAAGCTTATACGGCAGCGCCGTGCCAGATGCCCACCATGTGGACAATGCCCATACGGTGGTGAAGGCCCAAGGGTTTACCTGCTGGCAAGAGCTGTTGCTACTGGCCAAAGATTACTGGCGCCCAGATAAAACCCCGCAGCCGTTAAACATTACCTCGCCTTTACTGCTGGCTGGTGGCGAACCGTCTACCACGTAATGTCATTGGGGCGGTTGGTGTGAGTATCCGAAAATATAGAGGGTTTACTGGGGCGTTTCTACTATATAGTTAAGGCCATGGCTGACTATGTTCAGTACGGTTGCTGAGTAGCATACCTGTTTACCAGGCATACTTTCAGGCGAACTGGCCCAATCCGCTGTTTATTAAGGCGCTGCGCATGTGTAGGCCAGCGGGTAGGGCTGTGATGCTTGTTGTCTTATAAAAAGGATGCTGTTGATGACCTTTCAGTCAACGAATGGGCAGGGTAACCTACCTGCCAATGTTTCATCGTTATCTGCCCTGCTGTATGAATCCTATCAACGTTATGTAGACCTACTTGCTGGGGGTGCTGTTCGTGATGTTGATGTGGGTGGGGTGTTTCATGCCTCTGCTGTGGGGCATCCTTGCCAGCGGTATGTGGCTTATCATGTGCAGGGGTTTCCGCCTTTGTGGCCCCTGGATGTGAACGATCGCTTTACAGAAGGCCGCCTGCATGACGCTATTTTAAAAGAGGTGTTTAACCAAAGTAAGCTGCCTGTGCTGCCTGCTAAGTCTATAACGCGCACCTATACTGCGGAGGAGGGCACGACTCAACATGCTGTTGTATTAACGGGTTGCCCGGATGTGGTGATAGACGGGGCTTGCTTACTTGCAGGCCAAGATGATTGGCACCAAGGTGCCCCTATTCCGGTGGAGCTAAAAGCCGTGGCGGATAGTCGGTTTACATGGATGCAGACGAAGCAAGCTTATACCTTGCAAGCCACGCCATGGTGGCCCCGGTGGGTGATGCAGGTGCAGTGTTATGCCGCCTTACTGCAGGCCCCTTTAGGGGTATTGGTGGTTAAAAATAAGGAATCTGGCGAGTTGTGGCAACAAGTGGTACCGGCCATGGCGGCCCAGCAGTGGCAGGTTTTAATAGAACGCCTAGGAGGCATTATGGCGGCAATAGGCCAGGGTAAGGCTTTGCAAGGCCACCCAAAAACCAGTCAACTGTGCCGAGAATGCCCTTATCAATACGCCTGCCATTCAGGCTTAGAAGGGTGTTAGGCCAGGGCGTATTTTTCAATAAAATCGGTGTACACTTCGTTGCCATCCACAAAAGCGGCATTGTTCATTACCGTTTCGTGGAAGGGGATGGTGGTTTGTACGCCGGTAATGGCATATTCCGCCAGTGCCCGCTTCATGCGTGTAATGGCTTCTTCCCGCGTGGGGGCATGCACAATAAGCTTAGCCATTAACGAGTCATAATAGGGGGGGATTTTGTAACCGGTGTACATGTGGCTATCCACGCGAACGCCAGGGCCACCGGGGGCAATGTAGCCTTCTACGGTGCCGGGGCAAGGCATAAAGTTTTTAGCAGGGTCTTCCGCATTAATGCGGCATTCAATGGCGTGGCCCCGTACTGTAATATCATCTTGGGTTAGGGTAAGGGGTTCGCCAGCGGCTACTTTAATTTGCTCGCGGATAAGGTCTACGCCGGTGACCATTTCAGTAACCGGGTGCTCTACTTGGATGCGGGTGTTCATTTCCATAAAGTAGAAATTTTCATCGGCATCAAATAAGCATTCAATGGTGCCCACGCCTTCGTAACCAATTTTGCGGATGGCCTTAAGGATGGTGTTGCCCATTTGCTCGCGTTTTTCTGAGGTAATCACAGCACTGGGGGCTTCCTCAATCAGTTTTTGGTGGCGGCGTTGGATGCTGCAATCTCGCTCGCCCAAGTGAACCACGTTGCCAAATTGGTCGGCCAGTACCTGCACTTCGATATGGCGTGGGTTTTTAATAAATTTCTCAACATAAACGGCGTCGTTACCAAAAGAGGCGGCGGCTTCTGTACGGGCGGCTTGGAGCTGTTTAGCAACCTCGCTGCCTTGGCTAACAACCCGCATGCCTTTACCACCCCCACCGGCGGTGGCCTTAATAATAATGGGGTAGCCTACTTTATCACCCCAGGCGGTAATTAGGTCTGCATCGGCGGTGGTGCCATCCAGCCCGGGCACTACCGGCATCTCTACCTCTTGCATGGTGCGCTTAGCGGTGGCCTTATCGCCCATTTGGGTAATCATTTTGCTGCTGGGGCCAATAAATTTAATTTTATGCTCGGCGCATAAATCGGCAAAATCCGCATTTTCGGCCAAAAATCCGTAGCCAGGGTGCAGGGCGTCCACTTCTGCCATGAGGGCCACGCTAATAATGTTGTTGGTGTTTAGGTAGCTATCTTTGCTGGCGTTGGGGCCAATGCAGTAGGCTTCATCGGCCATGGTAACGTGTAAGCTATCCGCATCCGCCTGGCTGTACACGGCCACCGTACCCACGCCTAGTTCTTGGCAGGCACGGATAATGCGGAGGGCGATTTCGCCGCGGTTGGCAATTAAAACTTTATTAAACATAAAAAGCGTCTCTCGGTAATTGTTTTAAGGTGCTGCTGGTTTAAGCTGGGTTTACTGAATTTTGAACAGGGTTTGGCCAAATTCTACAGGCTGGCCGTTGGTGCTGCATATTTCTACCACGGTGCCGTCGGCGTCGCTTTCTAGCTCGTTCATCAGTTTCATGGCTTCAATAATGCACAAGGTTTGGCCTTTGGTTACCTTGTCGCCTACTTTAACAAAGGGAGGCGATTCAGGGCTAGCGGCTTCGTAAAATGTGCCAACCATGGGGCTGGTAACGGCGTGGGTGTTATCTGCAGCAGCGGCAGGAGCACTGGGTGCTTGACTTGCAGAAGGCGCAGCGGGCATGGCCATGGGGGCTGCTGCTGGGGCCGCGATCGTTTGGACAACCGTACCATTGGTGGTTTCTATGGTAATGGTTTTGTCGCCATCCGTTACTTTGATTTTGGCGAGGTCATTGGTTTTAGCCAATTCGGCTAGAGCTTTTACTTTTTTAATATCAATATCCATGAGAAGCGTTCCTGTCGCGTTTTAAGATTTATACAAATTAGTTTGCCAGTGTGAGGGTTACACGCGGTCTAAATAATCATTAGTGCGGGTATCTACCCGAATTTTGGTGCCTTTTTCTACAAAAAAGGGCACTTGTACCACAGCGCCTGTTTCTAGCGTGGCCGGCTTGGTACCGCCGCTGGCGGTGTTGCCTTTTTCGCTAGGTGGGGTATCCACCACTTCTAGCTCTACATGGGGGGGCAAATCTACCCCAATAATGCGGCCTTCGTGGCTAACAATGTTAATGGTCATTTCTTCTTTAAGGTATTTGGCGGCGTCGCCCATTTGGGTTTCGCTGATGGGGAGCTGCTCGTAGTTTTGCAGGTTCATCATCATGTAGCTGTCGCCATCTTTAAACAGATACTGCATGTCATCGCGGTCTAAAATGGCTTGCTCTACCTTTTCGCCAGCCCGAAAGGTTTTTTCTAGCACTTGGCCGGTTTCTACATTCTTAAGCTTGCTGCGTACAAAGGCGCTGCCTTTGCCGGGCTTTACATGCAAAAAATCAATCACCTGAAAAATATTGCCATCCATCAGGATGGTAAGGCCGGTTTTAAAATCGTTGCTGGTTGTCATGCGCCAATTCCTTAATTATCTACATGCCGTTATAACAGGCTAACAGGGTGGCTAATGGGTGGTAAGCATGTGGCATTGGTTATACCATAAACCCACTTTACAATAAGCCACCCCAATAGCGTCTTGCTAGGGCGTCTATAGGCTTAAGGATGAAAAGGTAAGGTATATACCGTGATTTCTCGGCAGTTGGTGTTGGCAAACAAGGTGGATACAAGCCGCCTGGCTGCTGTATTGGCCCCGCACTTACAGGTGGGCGAGGTATTGGCCTTAAATGGACCGATGGGTGCTGGTAAAACCACCTTTGTGCAGCAGTTGGGTAACGCGTTGGGGCTAACCCAGCGGCTAACCAGCCCAACCTTTGTGTTGATTAACGAATACTTGGGCCAGCAGTGCCATAATGGGGCGATGGTGCCCCTACCTATTGCTCATGTGGATTTGTACCGCTTGGGCGACCCGAAAAGTGGTGGTGTAGGGGCCGCCGGTATGGATGAAGAGCTTAGTGCGTTATTGCCTACCCACAGTGTGTGGGTGGAATGGGCCCGATACGATACCGACGTGTTGGCGTCTTACCTTGGGTTAAGTGTCACCTTATCCGCCGTAAAGGCCGCCGATGATGAAACGGACGCCCCACGGCATGTTGTATTAACGGCCCATAATGCTCGGTGGCAGGCCTTGTTGCCTGGCGTGGTAACGGCTATGGCGGTGCCAGCAGTATGAGCCAAGCAACCCCAACAACAACCGGCGTGGTACTTAGTGTAGATACCACCATGGAGGCCTTGCAAGTGGCGATGTGGCAGGGTAATGCAGTGCTGGCTAGTTATGTGGATACCCCAGCCGACGGTGGCCCTGTGGCGACCCCGCACCGTAAGCACTCGGCCCGCATTATTCCGGTTATTCAGCAGGTATTACAGCAGGCGGGGGTGCCTTTGCAGCAGGTGGCGGCGTTGGTAGCGGTAACGGGGCCAGGTAGTTTTACAGGTATTCGTACCGGTATTACCTGTGTACGAACATTGGCCCAGGTAATGGGCATACCAATCCTAGCCGTTAATCGTTTTGAATTGATGGCCTGGTGGGCGATTCAGCAAGGCAAGGCCCGTGTAGGGCAGTTGGTGGTGGGGGTAGCAGATGCCCGGCGTGGCCGAGTGTATACCGCCACCTTGCAGGTAGCTGCTAGCGGCCATGTGGAAACCTTAATACCACCGGTTTGTATGGCACGAGAGGCGTTGGTTATACCACCAGGAGCCATTGTTGTGGGCGAACTACCCGAGGCCGAAAAAAAGGCGCTGGCAGCAGTACTACCAGCAGAAGTGGTTATCCAAACCCCTTGTATTGTAACCAGCACAGTGGTGCAGCAGGCGGTGGCCGGGTTAGGCCAACCCCTGAACGATGCCACACACCCTTGGGTGGTGCCATGGGCTACGGTGGCGCCGTTGTATATTCAACCCCCCAGTATTACCCTGCCGAAGCCGCCTCGCGCACCTGGTTTGTAACCAACGATGACCAAGCGTTAGGGCTAGTGGCCTGGCCTGGTTGTGTACTAGGGCCAACATAGTGGGGTGGGGTATGAATGGTTAAAGACTGTACCGCACTTTTGAATTGATTTACCTTTTCATCATGCCGCATTTTTTTAGCTTGGTGCTCTGTCCACTTAATGGCAATAAAGGGTTCTACAATACCCAGCATAAACACCATAATGGCGAAGGTCCGTTTATCCAGTGTGCTCAGTTTGCTTAAGGTTTTGCCTGCCGCCTGTTTGGAGAAGAACTGCTTAATTTCGCCGCCACTGCGCATTAGGCCTCCTGTGTTTTTATGTTTAACCATGTGGGTGCCATGTTTTTTATCCAGGCGCTTGGCAATTACTCGGTAAATATTGGGGATAATAGGTATCCATAATAGCCAGCCAGCGTAGGTGTCGACAAAGCGTTCGCGCATTTCTAGGCCATCACGGGCGGTTAAATTCCTAGCAGAAGCCACGGTAGCACATAGGGCGGCTAATTGTTGTACGCTAACAAAGGGGAAGCCTTTACGGAATTGGAATAGGCGGAGTAATTTTCGGGCCCCACCCCTGGTAAGGGGGTTATTAGCCACTTTGGCCCAGTTGCCGGCCCGTAAGGCGGCGTTGTTTACCATGCCAAAGGCTAAGGGCAGGGGCAGCAGGCCTATGATTAATGGCCAGGGGTTTTTCTCTTTTAGCTGCTCGGTTACAAAGGGCATTAACCGTTTATACCAAGGTTGCTCCTCGTTATCTATGGGCTTTAGCTGCATTAGGCCTTTAATGCCGGGGTAACTTTTGGTGTTATCCACTTTTTTAGTAAGCAGCTTGTTTAAAATAGGTACAGCCACGGTTAAAACAAAACCGGCGCCGTAAGCCAGCGGAATACCCCACCGGTTAAAGGATTGGGTCTTCTTTAAAAGGGTGTTTGCGTGTTTGGCCCAGCGTTTGGGGGCTTTGGCTGGGGTGGTGTATCGGCCACCGGTGTTGGTTAGCAGGCGGTGTATGTCAGTAACAAATTCGTTAGCAGCAAAGGTGTGTTTGTACTTGTGTGTCGGCAGTGTGCGGGTAATATCAAAATGGGTTTGGTGGGGTGCCAGGGCTTGGACGATTTTTTTGGCGGTGCGGTTGGTAATGTTTTCTTCAGTGTGGAGTGCATTTTGCAAGGGTTGCCACATGGCCAAGGCTTTGGATTTTTGGGCCAGTTGCTTGTTTAGGTTGTCTGATTTGCTGCTGGCGAGCCATTGGGCTAAGTCGCCGCTGTTTTTAGCCTTTTTGTGCCCTTTGGCCAGTTTCTTAGTTAAGGTATTAATTGTTTTTTGGATTTGGCCGGTTTCAAAGGCGGTGTGGTGGTTAATGGCGCTAATGGTTTTTTCAATAGTGGCACGGTTAGCGGCGGCAGGCGTTTGGTTGGCAATACTTTTTAGGCGTGGGTCATTAATAGTGGCCACTAGCTTTTGTAGGTGGGCTAAATCTTCCGCTCGTTTTGCAGGAGAAAGCAACTCGGCGTGTTTGCTAAGCAGCTGAGTAATGCGGCGGGTTTCTGCCGGTTTGTTATGGGCTAGGTAGCCAGCCATGTGGCTAACAAACTGCTGGGGGCTACTATTGGCGTAAGCCCCGCGGGTGAAATGACGAAATATTTCCTGGGTTTCTAGCCCAATAAATTGGTTGCCTAAGTTTCGCTGGCCTACGGTGTGGGCCGCTTTAGCTAATCCAAAAATAACCAAGCCGGTTAAAAAGTTGCTGCTAAACAGGTTGCCGACTTCACGCACAACGCGTTCTCGTGCCAGGCTTAGGTTTAGGGTGTTGTCGCCGCTATCGCTTTTGTAAAACAGGGGGCGAAACAGGTCGAATAATGTTCTAAACACCCCAAAGCCAAGCACGTCTTCAGCAATTGCTTTACTGGCATCTTTGCTCATAACATTGTTGTATACCCGGGCAAGGCCTTTGTTTAAAAACCCAAATTGGGTAGGTGCAGGGGGTGGTGTGGTTTGTAATGGTGAGGCGCCCACCGCTTGCACAGCCAAGCTGCCCGGCGGCAAGGCGGGCAGGTAGGTGGGTGCAATTGTATGAGGGGTGGGTTTCAAAGGGGAGGTTATGGGGTGTTTTAGTAAAAATAAAAAACCGGTCGTAAGCCTTGGGGTAAGGGCTCAGCGACCGGTTTGTATAGAAAATTAAGTAGGCGGCAGTGTGGCTGAGCGGTTAGAGCGTCAGCGTATAAAATTGCGAATCGGTGTTTAAACCAGTTGGAGTGTGGGTGTAGAAGGCGATCATTCGCATGTAATACATCTTACAATTAATAAATACAGCCATTAGGCAGTAACCTAACATAAGGTATAAGAGCACTGAACCAGGCCTGTTGCCCTATTTTGGGTGGGTAGATGCAATTCGTTACATATTATAATCGTAACATTATGGTGGGGAGATTTCTCATAACAATAGGCTGTTATTTTGCAGCCTGGCAGGGTATGATTTTATGGCGGTGGCTAATACTACAAAAGCCAACCGTAGGATTGCCTTGTTAGTGTTTGCCATGGGTGTTGCCTGTGCCTAGATATGCTGCCCCCAATGGGTTGCCCCCTATGCCTGTAATGGGGCCTGGCTTGCAGTTAATGTTAACAGTGTTGGCGGCCATTGTGCTAAGTGGCATGGTGTTTAGTGGGCTGTTGGTATTTCGGCATTCGGATTACGATGACTTGATGACCCGTGGGCAGCATTTGGTAGCCGAAGGCAAGGTGGCTAGGGCGGCCACCATTTACGAGCGGGTGCTGAAGCAGTATGGCGAAAGTTACCCTGTGTATTTGGCGTTAGGCAAGGCCTACTTGGCCATGGACGCCCCCGAGAAGGCCCGGGCGGTATTAGAATCTGCCTTGGCCTTAAAACCCAATGATGGTGGGCTGGAAGCCTTGATGGTGAAAAGCCAGCTGTTAGTGATTGGTAAGGACTATAAGGCGGCTACAGAATTACTCTCCGCCCGGCTAGAGGTGGTGACAAAAGAAGACCCAGGGTGGAAGCCGCTACGGGTGGCCTTGGCAGATGGGTATAGCCTTTGGGGAGATAGCCTGCGCGAGCAGAGTAAGCTGGATGAAGCCTTGACTAAGTATAAAGAGGCGCTGGCGGTTGCAGGCGCTTATACTCAAGAGCAAGCCATTGAGAAAGATATTGCCGATGTGGCCCTACAGTTAAGCGAGCAATATGTAACGGATAAAAACCCAAAGGGATTAATTAAGGCCCTTACCCCCATATTAGAGCTTACTGGTGAGCCTACCTTGATGGTGCGCATGGCGGATGCTTACCAAGAAACAGGCGAGCTAGATAAGGCCATTACCTGGTACCGTCGGGCCTACGATGCCGAACCAGAGACCATTCAAATTAAATTGTCTCAGGCTATGTTGGCCCGTGGGCAAGAGTTGTTGGATAAAGGGAAAAGCAAAGAGGCGGCCCCTTATTTTAGCGAGGCTGAAAGTTTGCTAACCACTACCATTAGCGAAGATGAAGCCATGGCTACTTTGTACCCAGTGGAAATAGATAATTTTCAAGTGATCCCAAATCTAAATCGCTCGGCGTTGTTGTTGCAGCCCAGCGCAAAAATTACGGTAAAAAGCCAGTCGTATAAACCCATTAATGATTTACGTGTGCGGTTTTTGGTGCGGTCAGAATCGGCGGTGTTGGCTGAAAATGTGGTGCAACTGGCAACGGATGAAAAACCTTTAGCCCTGATGGGCAAGTCGGGTAGTAGTCGTTCCGTAACCATGGGTGTCCCTAAGGCCATTCAGCTGGATGCCTCGAAAGATCAGGTGTTGGCTTTGCAAGTGGCTGTTGCCTACGGTAGCGAGGGCCATTGGCATACCAAGGCGGTGCAGCAGCTTAAAATCCAGGCCCCTACCCAAGCCCCTGTGCCTGACGGCAGTGGCGATGATGCGATTGAGCCTGGCCAACAACGCCACAGCTTTGTGGATGGTACAACGCATTAAGGCTTTTAGTGGTTAAGTTGGGCTAGCTCTGCTTTTACCTTACCCATCACGTTGTGGAAGACTTCTGGGCTGGTTTTAAAGTAAGTAGGGTGTGGTAGGCCAATAACCCCTCTGGCTTTAGTGTCGATTAAATTCACTTTGCCGTCTTTGCTAGTTAAGTTTAGGGTGCCAATAAAGGCTTTAATTCTAAGGTGCCCTTTACTGCTTTTATTATGCTTTTGCTTGATTTCGTTGCGAGGGTTGTTCGCCATATCTCGTAAGTAGCTATAGGGAGAAAAGCCCTCGCCGTTACCAAACACCACAATAATATCCGGGTCAACAATATTACATATGAGGTACTGATGAATCGGCCAATAAAGATTAGCTTCTTCTTTGAAGCTCTCTTTATCAAACCCAGAGGTGTCTTTGGTGCGTCGTAAAATTAAATTACTGGCACAAACTTTTCTAAAGGCGGTAACGTTTTTATCGGACATGTTGGGCTGAAATAGTGGGATTAATTTTTTTGGTAGGCGGCCTTGCCCTTGCTTAGCCCAGTCAGTATCACTTAAATAGTCGTTAAACAGTTCAGCTTCTCTGTTCTGAATTCGTTCTTCCGTGTCTTCTATGTTTTTAATAATCGTATGTTCATAGTCGTTCAAAGGTTCGCCACCAGGGTTGGTGCCCAGTAAATATAGGTTTCCTTTTTTCAATGTTTTGTGGTCGCTGTATAAAAACTTGCCGCTTAGTTTCCCAAGGGGCACATCGTCTCTTTTATTTTTCGCTAGGTATTGTCTTACCCAGTTAATATACTCAGAAACAGTTGTAGGCATGTTGTTGCTTACCCTAATGATTCTAGCTGTTCTTTTAGGGCGGCGGCCTGTTGGTTTACCTCATCGAGCCGGGCTTTGTTTTTATCGACGACCGCTTGTGGGGCGCGGGCCATAAACTCGTGGTTACCCATCATGGTAAATAGCTTGTCTTGCTCTTTGGCTAAATCATCTAGTTTTTTGGCTAGGCGTTCTTTCTCTTGGTCTATATCTAAAAAATCAGCTAGTGGCACAAACACCCGGCATTGGCCTACCACGTTTACGGCGGCCTGCTTTGGCGTTTCCGTAAGGTGGGAGTGCAACTGCCAGCTATCCAGCGGTACAAACAAGTTAATTAAATCCTTGGCCTCGGTATTTAGCGCGTCGTACTCGGTGGTATCCGTGGCTTCAATCACCACCTTAATGCCTTGCCGCGGCGAAACTGCATACTGCTGCTTAATA
This sequence comes from bacterium, assembly GCA_030429585.1. Classification (GTDB taxonomy): domain Bacteria; phylum Cyanobacteriota; class Vampirovibrionia; order Vampirovibrionales; family Vampirovibrionaceae; genus JAUIEU01. The sequence goes on from JAUIEU010000001.1 coordinate 1,941,169, forward strand.
TTCCGAAGGGCGCGTACCACGTCCAACGTTAGGCTAATGCGGGTTTCTAGTGTTTCGTCAATTAAGCTGCTATCTGCTTGTGGGTAGGCGGCAAGCGAAATATTGGCATGGGTTGGGGTGTGGGGCAGTTGTTGCCAAATTTCTTCGCTAATAAATGGCATTAATGGTTGCATTAACCGCAGCGTACCTTCCAGTACATGTAGCAGCACGCGTTGGGTGTTAGCGCGGGTAGCGTCGTCTCTTAGCGGCGCTTTGGCGGCCTCTACATACCAATCGCAAAAGGCGTTCCACGTAAATTCGTAGAGCAGGGTGGCCAGTTCGCCAAATTTATATTCGGCCATGTATTGGTTAGCCGTGGCCACGGTGGTGTTGTAGCGGCTTAAAATCCAGCGGTCCATGGGTTGCAAACGGTCCATATCAATGGGCTGGTTATCAACCGTCGTGCCATCATCGTTATGCAGATTCATTAGCGTAAAGCGCGCCGCGTTCCATAGTTTGTTAGTAAATAGGCGGCCTTGTTCCATCACGCCGGGCACCAGTTTAATATCTTGCCCGCCATAGGTAATTAGGCTGGTGAGGGACCAACGAAACGCATCGCAGCCGTATTTTTCAATGCTCTCCACAGGGTCGATGGTGTTGCCCTTGGATTTACTCATTTTTTGGCCTTTTTCATCGCGAATCAGGCCATGGATGTAGACGGTATCGAAGGGGGTTTGCTCGGTAAAGGCGTGGCCAAACATGGTCATCCGCGCCACCCAGAAAAAGATAATATCAAACCCCGTTACCAGCGTGCTGGTAGGGTAAAAGGTTTTAAAGTCAGCGGCATCCGTATTCGGCCAGCCCATGGTGCTAAAGGGCCACAAGCCGCTGCTAAACCATGTATCTAGCACATCAGGGTCTTGTTTGATGTTGGCGCTTTGGCAGTGTTGGCATTCCGTAGGGTCGGTTTTAGCCACGGTAATTTGGTCACAATCGGCGCAATACCATGCGGGTATGCGGTGGCCCCACCACAGCTGACGACTGACGCACCAATCTTGGATATTATTCATCCAGCGCAAATAGTCTTTCGTCCAGCGCTCGGGTACAAACTTAATCTCGCTATTTTCTAACGATTGTAGGCATTGCTCGGCAAGGGGTTTGGTGCTGACGAACCACTGTTTGGATAGTAAGGGTTCTACAATGGCGCCGCTGCGTTGGGCGCGGCCTACGCGGTTGTTGTGTTCTTCTTTTTTGGCCAGTAGATTTTTGTCTTTTAAAAGTTTTTCGGTGGCGGTGCGGGCTTCAAACCTATCCATGCCGCGGATGTGCTCGGGGATGAAATCCAGATCCTTAACGCAACCGTATTCATCCAGCACAACAAGGTTTTCTAGGTTGTGGCGTTTGCCAATGTCAAAATCGTTGGGGTCGTGGGCGGGGGTGATTTTTAAACAGCCGGTGCCAAAGTCTGGGTCTACATAATCATCGGCAATAATGGGGATATCGCGGCCTGTGAGTGGGTGAGGAATAGTTTGCCCAATGAGTGATGTGTAGCGGTCGTCTTTGGGGTGAACCGCTACCGCCACATCGCCGTACAGGGTTTCTGGGCGGGTGGTGGCAATCACCAGTTCGGGCTGGCCTTCGGGTGTGGGGAAGCGCACATGCCACAGGTGACTGGCCTCATCGCTGTATTCCACCTCAATATCGCTAATGGCGCTTTGGGTGGCGGGGTCCCAGTTTACGATGTATTCGCCACGGTACAGTAGGCCTTTTTCGTATAACTGAAAAAAGGCTTCGCGAACCGCATCGCTACAGCCATCATCTAGCGTAAAGCGTTGGCGGCTCCAATCGGGTGATACACCTAGCTTGCGCAGTTGCCCCGTAATATTGCCTTGGCATTTATCTACCCAGTTCCATGTGCGTTCTATAAATTTGTCGCGCCCCAGTTCACTGCCACTGGTACCTTCGGCTTGCAGCTGGCGTTCTACAATATTTTGGGTGGCAATACCGGCGTGGTCCGTGCCGGGCATCCATAGGGTGGTATCACCCATCATGCGGTGCCAACGGATGAGGATATCTTGCAGGGTGTTATCCAGCGCATGGCCCATGTGCAAATTACCCGTCACGTTTGGCGGTGGAATAACAATGCTAAACGGGTTGCCGGTGGGGGCAGGGTGCTTTTCGGTAACGGCCTCGGGGGTAAATAGGCCAGTGTTTTCCCACTGTTGGTACCATTTCGCTTCAATGGTGGCAGGTTCGTAATGTTTATTTAGTTCAGTGGTGGTTTTCGCAGATTCGGTAGAAGAAGGCATAGTAATGGCAAAAAGGTTTGTAGATAGGGGTGAAACCTGCCCATAATACCAAAGAGCAAGGATAAAGCCGAACGCTAGGCGCGAGGGCGGTTTGTTGCAAACGTTCCAACTTGGTAACGGAATGTCGGTGTAAGGCCCTTGTGGTCTTGAGCGTTTCCTTATCTCCTGATATTCTGGGCATCCATTCGTTGTTGGGATTTCCACCGTTAGTAGCCTTTTATGAACCACTCCACTATGACTCGCCCTTCTGATTACTCTGCTTCGTCAAACCCTGGCTTGCCAGGCGAACAGGCTTCGTCTCACTCGCCGGGTGTGTACGTGCGCCAGCAACAAAACCCGCAAGAACTGGATATGCTGTGGTCAGGCTCGCGCCAATTCCATAAAGAAGATCGCTCGCCGATTGTGTTTACCGCGGCTGGGTTGATTTTAGGCGTGATTATTACCAGCGCCGTGTTCTTTTTGATGTCTCAAAAACCACAAGTAACCGTTGGCGATAGCACCGGCGTGGAAGTACCCACCGTGAGTGATGGCCAGCTATTTGCTGAAGAAAATAATTTAAACTACGAGCCCGCGGCGAGCGAAACCGTGACGGTGGATAAGCCTGCCGAAAGTGCCGCCAGTGTATTAGACAAACTGACGGGTAACGATAAAAAGACGGATGCTCAGCCTATTGATGCATCTAAAAAGCCTGCGGTGTCTCCAAAGCGGTTAATCCACACGGTGGCCAGTGGCGATACCTTAGGCAAAATTGCCAGCCGGTATTATGGTAGCAGCGAGCCTAACGTGGTTAGCCGTATTGCGGGTGCCAACAACATGACGAACCCTGACGACCTGTCGGTTGGCCAGCGCTTGGTTATTCCTCAATCCTAAGTAGGCCTACATCACAGGTGATTTAGCCCTGGCCTGATGTTTGCCGCGTGTAGGTGAATTGGTGTAGTAGGGCATAAAGCCCTTCCCATTTGGGCATGGTTGGGCGACAATAGGCGCTGTGCCTGTGGTTGGCTTGCACCATCTGGTTGCAAACATGTTGCGGGCACTGTGTGTGTTGACACCCCTTAAGATGAGACCCCTATTATGAGCGGTTTAACCGAAATTAACTGGATGATTGGTGGCCCCCAGGGCACCGGCGTAGATTCATCCGCTACCTTATTTTTACGCACCATGGCTGTGGCCGGTTACCATGTATTTGGTAAACGGGAATACCACTCCAACATTAAAGGTAAGCACAGCTACTTTAACGTACGTGCCAGCCATCAGTTTGTGCAATCTAGCCGAGACCCGATTGACCTACTGGCCACCTTTGATAAAGAAACGGCCACCACTCACGGCCACGAAATTATCCCTAATGGCGCCCTAATTTATGACGAAAAAGTGGTAAAGCCAGAAGATATTGAAGGCTTAGACGCGAGCGTCACCACCTTTATTTTGCCCTTTGATGACATCTTGCAAGAAGTGGCCGAAGAGACCGATTCTAATCCCATGAAATTGGTGATTATGAAAAACACCATCGCCGTAGCCGCCAGTATGGCACTTTACGGTGTGGAGCTTCACCACATGGAAGAAGCCCTAAAAGGTATTTTTGAAGGCAAAAAAGCAAAACTGGTACCACTAAACATGAAAGCGGCCGAAAAAGCCTACGCCATGATTCAAACCATGGATGGCTTTGATAAATTTACCTTTAAAATTGACCCTGTGGCCAACGTGCCAGAAAAAGGCAGCCGCCTACTAATGAACGGCGCCACCGCCTGCGGCCTAGGTAAAATTAAAGCGGGTTGCCGTATGGTTACCTACTACAGCATTACCCCTGCGGTAGATGAATGTATTTACCTAGAAACGCAACCCCACTACGGCGTAAACGTGGTTCAGTGCGAGGACGAACTGGCTGCCATGAATATGGTAAACGGTGCGGCCCTAACCGGCATGCGTGCTTCTACAGCTACCTCTGGCCCTGGATTCTGCTTAATGGCAGAAGCGATTGGCTGGGCGGGTATTTGCGAAGTGCCTAGCGTTATCTTTAACTATCAACGTGGCGGCCCATCCACCGGCTTGCCAACCCGTAGCGAGCAGGCCGACTTGATGTTTGCCATTAACGTTGGTCACGGCGAATTTCCTAAAATTGTTATTGCTCCCGGCGATATGGAACAGTGCTTTGAAGATAGCTTTGAGTGCTTTAACCTAGCCGAGCGCTACCAGACCCCCGTTATTGTTCTGCCAGACAAGGTGTTGGCCAACAATACCCAAACCATTCCTCATTTTAACGAAGAGGGCCTAAAAATTGACCGTGGCTTTATTTTTGAACCCACTGTTAAAGACCCCTACGACGATGTGGAAGGCGCTATGGCCACCCACAAACGCTTTGAAGTGACTGAAGATGGCGTTTCGCCACGTTCGTTACCTGGTCAACCCGGTGGTATCCACTGGCTAACTGGCGATGAGCACACCGAAATTGGCCACATTACCGAAGAGCCTAGCATCCGTATGGCGCAACACGAAAAGCGCTTCCGCAAGCTAGATAAAGCCCTGCAAGAAATCCCTCAGGATCGTCAGTACAAGCTGTATGGCCCAGAAGATGCGGATGTTACCGTAGTGGCGTGGGGTTGCACCAAAGGCCCTATGCTAGATGCGATGCCGCTTTTAGAAAAAGAGCACGGTATTAAAGCTAACCTGCTACACATCCGTTTATTTAGCCCCTTCCCTGCGGAAGGCGTGCTAAAAATTCTAGAAAAATCCAAACAAACCATGTCCATGGAAGCCAACTTCACGTCTCAGCTTCACCGCTTGATTCGGATGGAAACCGGCTTTACCATTGGTCATCGGGTTGTTAAATATACCGGGCGTCCAATCTCGCAAGATGAAGCGATTGATGCCATTCGTCAAGTTGTTGAACAAAACGCAGAAAAGGTGGTGCTAAGCTATGGCCACTAATTTACAAGCTCCTCCCGTGGCGCCTTTGGCAGAAAAGCTAAAGCCCATGAAGTTAAAAAGCGACAAGCACCCTGACTGGTGCCCTGGTTGCGGCGATTTTGGTATTACCAACGCCATCCAACAGGCCATTAGTAACTTGCAATTGCCGCCGTGGAACGTCCACTTTTTTACCGGCGTTGGCTGCAGTGGTAAAACCAGCCACTATGTACAATGCTATGGCGTGCATACCCTGCACGGCCGCTCGCTCGCCTTTTCTCAAGGCGCTAAAGTGGCTAACCCCAAGCTAAACGTTATTGTTGCCGGTGGCGATGGTGACGGTTACGGCATTGGTGCAGGCCACTTTGTACACGCGGGTCGTCGTAATGTGGATATGACCTACGTGGTATTTGATAACGAAGTGTATGGCTTAACCAAAGGCCAAGCCTCGCCTACATTACCTGAAGGCGACAAGCCAAAATCCTTGGCTGCTCCCCACGTGGTGCAACCCATTAACCCCTTTGCACTAGCGCTTGCCTGTGGGTACACCTTTATTGCCCGTAGCTACGCCTACGATGCGAAGCACCTTCGTGCCACCTTGGCCGCCGCCATGGAACACAAAGGTATGGCGCTCGTAGATGTGCTTCAGCCTTGCCCCACCTACAACGATCTTCGGACAAAGTCTTTCTTTGACGAAGAAGTAACGGTAAAAGGCAGCCCTGTACCCCGTGTGTACTACATGGAAGACGAAGGCTACGACGGTGTTGTGAAAGATTCTACGGATGCGACCGAAGTAAACGACAAACGGATGGCCGCATTTAACAAAATCTATCAGCAAGAAGAACGTACCGGCCTTGGCGTGTACTACAAAATCGATATCCCCACTTACGAAGACCGTGTAAAACGGAACCTACCGATTTTAAACGAGTACAGCCCCATCGACTTGCCATACCACGATGCCGACATGAACCCGACAACGGATCTAACCGCCGGCAAAGGCAGCATGGTTATTTAATTAGCTTACCCAGCTAAACCAATACATTAAAAAACGCTCTACTGTAACCAGTGGGGCGTTTTTATTTTAAGCCGTAATAATGGCGTTGTGGCGGCATTCATCGCCAATGGTGGTGGGTGGGCCGTGGCCAGTAACTACCGTGGTATCGTCATCCAGCGTGTATAAACGCTTACGGATGCTAGTTTCAATCTGGTCAAAATCGCCGCCCCATAAGTCTGTTCGGCCAATGCTACCTTTAAACAAGGTATCGCCGGCTAGTAGCAATTTTAAATCCGGGAAATGAAAACTGGTGCTGCCTGGCGTGTGGCCTGGGGTATGCAAGCAACAGCCGGTCCCACCAAAGAAAGGTTGCTCGTGTTCTAACGTGGCATCCGGCGGTGGGATAGGTTCATCCGGCCCGGCAAAGCCATAACGCTCTAGTTGAGTAGGCAGGTTATCCCATAAAAAGCGATCGTCTTTATGCAGCGCCAAAGGTGCTTGGGTTTTAGCACGCAGGGCCCCCGCCGCCATAAAATGGTCGAAGTGGGCGTGGGTGTGCAGAATTTCTGTCACCGTCAATCCGTGGGCATTTAATTTCTCTAAAATGGTATCCACATCGCCGCCCGGGTCTACCACCACGGCTTCTTTGGTTTTTGGGTTGCCCACAATGGTGCAATTGCATTGCAATGGCCCCACAGGAAACGTCTCTATTATCCAGTCCGCCGTATTATCACTCGTTGTTGCTGTCGTCATACTAGTTTTATCCCCAAAAGTCTAATTGGTACTATTACTGCCTGCCGCCTGTAATAGCTGCCAGCCTTGCCATGCCGCCTTGGTTAGCGATTGCGGCGAGACTAAAATAGCAGGGTAGTTACGCTGGCTTTCGAGGGTGCAACCTTGGCATTCGGTACTGTTGCCTACCAATTTTCGGTAATCGTTGGCTTTATTGCCACGCCACAACGCCATAAAATCGTAGCCAACATCGCGCAGGTTACCAAAGCTTTTATTATTTACCGGGTTATGGGCAAACTCTTCGCAGCCGCTCACATCGCCCGTGCTGCCAATAAACCCGCCTGCAGTAGCCGCTTTGCAGCCAAATAGCTGAGGCTTCTGGGTAACGGTATTACGGTTAGCTTCTTGGCTAAGCAAATCTACTGCACTTTTCATGGCGCCTTCCATAGGGCTGCCGGTGTGGTAAATAAATTTAAGGCGCCCGTCGAGTACATCATCGCGCACCTGTTGGGTAATGCGCAGATAGGTTTTTTCAAAAGGTTCTAGTCCGGATTCTTTGCGCCGATCTTCAAAGCTCGCCATGGTGTGATCTGCCATTTGCACGCTTTTGCGCATTAAATTTAAGTTCCATTTATCGGGCTGCAAATCATCGCGCACCATGCCGTACCACGCGCCAAGCAATTCATGGTTATCTGGTGTGCACACCGTGCATAGCTGCACATCTAGCTGGTTATAGCCGTAGCGCTGACGCATTAGCTTCATGCCTTCCAGCGTATCAATGGTGTTTTGCCACGCATCCCAACCATCGGCATGGGTGCGGCGCTCTGTGTTATTAAATTCCTTGGGGCCTTCAATACTTAGGCTCCATGTTAGATGCAAATCGGGGCAGCGCTGCATAAGCCGGTGCGTAATTTCAAATAGCAGCTGGGGCTTCCACGCGTTACTAATAATGTAGACAGATTTTACCGGTGTTAGTCGGTAAGCGGCCTCAATAATATCGGGGAGTTCTTTATTAAGGGTGGTTTCGCCGCCAGAATACACGATGGTGTTTATGTTGTTACCAATAGTGGCGTATACCTGCTCAATTTCGCTTAGGCTTAAATCATCCGTTTTAGCATTTAACGAATCGGCAAAGCTGCAAAAGCTGCATAAATAATTACACCGCGTGGTAACAATGTGGGTTAGCATTACTGGGGCGGGTACTTGGCCGGTGTGAACGGCCGCCATGGTTTTAGTAATGGGCCACGTTAAATCTCGGCTTTTGCGGGAAAAAATGGCCTTATATGTTTCGCGCTGGGTAATGGCCGGATATTGGTTAATAGCCACACCAAGGCGCGCCAAGCGGGCCTGTTGGGCATCCGTTAGGGTAAGGGGTTGTGCTGCGTTAGTGGCGGAAGTGGGCAATACAGTGGCCACGGGTCGTCTCGCTTCTGTCTCAGTGTGGGTCAAACATTCCTTCAATGGTTATGATGCCACAAAGCCCTGCCAGTCTCAATCCAGCCTAGGGGCGGCTTAAGGTTGGGAGGGGTTATTCTCTTATAAAAAAGTTTCTACCGTGGTGCGCCCGTGGGGGGTGAGTTCAAATTCAGTGGTTTCAGCGGTGCCGGTTAGGTCGGGTACCATCATTAGCAGGCCTTTGTTTAAGGCGGTCTCTAACACGCTGTGGTTGACGGGGCCTTCGTTGGCCTCGGTAATGGTTTGGTTTAGCGAGCTTAAGGAGAACCGCCCTTGCTTAGCGTGTACGGTAAGCACATAAGCGCTGATCAGCAGATGATCTTCTGGGGTGGCGGCGCCGGTGGTTTCGCACACCGTCATAAAGGTGTCGTGGGCAGAAACAGTGTTGGTGGTGTCGTTTTCGGGCTCGTGTGGGGTGTTGTCCCTATCGAGGGCGTTGGTGTCGTTACTGGGTGTAACCGGTGCCCAAGCGCCAGCGCTGCTAGGCTGGTTTTTAGGGCGCCCTAAGGGGGCATCCAACGGCTCGCTATAAGGGCCGTTTAATGGGCTTTCAGTGGTTTGCTGTGGGGCAGGCGTTTCTTCCTCGGTGGCGACAAGGTCGGTATCGCTTGTGGTCTCCGGGGCTATCTCTTGCCAGCCGCTGTTGTGGGTTGGGGTGGCTTCAGGGGTTGCCATCGCGGCATGGTCGGGCTTGTCGTTGGCCATAAGGGCATCTTCAATGGCATCGGGTGCTGGTACGGGGTGTTGAGGGGGCGTCGAAGCGGCTTCGTCACTGACAGGAGACCCTTGTAAATCGGCCATCAGGTTAGACATAACCCGTTCAAAATCGTCGTCGGTTTCCTCATCCTTGCCCCTGTCAGAGATGGATGCGGTGGTTGTTTCTTTGGGGCTGGTATTGTGTTGTAGGTGGGGTTTAACACGCGCTGTAGATGACTCGTCGTCTACACTGTCTAACCCCATGCCGGATTTTCCACCAGCAGGCGAGCCCAATAAATCGTCTAACGCTTGGGATGCTTCCGCATCGAGGCCGCCGTTGCTGATGTTAGCGTCGGTACTGCTGGCGGGCAGCTCATCGGTGTCATCTAATTCGGGGCGGGGTGCGTCGGTAATATCATCGGGCAATTGGGTGTGGCGCACCGTGCTGGGCGAGGGTTGCCGAGCCATCGACGGGCGAGAAAATCCTGAGGATGGTGCCGGTGCTTCGGTTGCTGGGGGGGGGCTGGCAGGCTGGGTTAGGGTGGTGTCTACCTCACTGCCCCCAGGCAGGGCAATATGGGGATTATCGTTTTTGGTGCCCAGGGTAGGTTCTGGGGTTTCTTCCCGTATGGTTTCTGCCGTAGGCGCTGGGTCGGTTGTTTCTGTCGTATGGTGTTCCGCTAGCCCCACAGGTTCGGCTGGTGGGGGTGGTTGGGGCGCTTCAGTAGGCGATGGCAGGGGAGCACCTGTCGGTACACCAGGTACTGCTAATACACTTAGCCAATGATTTAACTGGCCTTGCATAAAGGCAGCGTCATCAGCGGTTAGCTCAATCAGGGTTTCCCCTTTTTTAAGGGTTAATTCATACCAGTGGGCCTGGGGGCTCATGGTGCCGTCCTCTCTTATCCTACAGCTTAACCCTGCCCGGAGGCGGGGGTATCCTGCTGGGTAATGAGCACATTGCGCCAGTTATCCATTTGGGCTTCGATAAATTTAGGGTCGTCGCTTTTTAGCTCCAGCTCTAAATCCCCTTTTTTAAGGCGAAAAACGTATTCACTCATGGTAAAACTCCTTGCTATACGGCTCGTTGGGGGCTATTCTACCCGCGTTTTCCCCGACGGCGTGTTGGCTTGTGCCCGTATTATACCGTCAAAGCGCCTAGGGGGCAGCCCATCCCACCAAATTACCTTGGGCGGGTGTGCCTAATAAGCCTGGCTGGCCACCGAGCCTTGGCCGGGCTACAATCCCCAGCAATGGCTACCCTATTAAAACCTCTTGTTACCCATGCCCAGCGCTTGCAATTGGCAGGCCGGGTATTGCTGCGCCACTGGATGGTGGTATACCCGTTGTTGCTGTACCACTTGGTGATGGATTTAGTAACAGGCCAAGCCTTAATGGCGGTGGCGGCAGGGGGGCACATTACCCCGTTGCAGTGGTGGGTGTTGCTTGGGTTTGTCGCCTTGGTATTGGTGGTGTTTAGTGCTGGCTGGCTTAGCTTGCTGGTGCATGTGTTGCGGCAATTCCAGCAACAAAAAACGGATAACGTTACTGGCTGGGGCGCCTTTTTGCAAGGCATTGGGGAGAATACCGTGCCCTTTGCCGCCGGTTGGGCCATTGGTTTGGCCGGGTTAGCCGCCATTGGCTGGGGGGTGTATACCCAGCTAATTAACAACAATGGCATCCCAAGCATTATGGCCACGGCCCAAACTTGGGTCAGTGCCCACCCCGAGGCCACGGCGGAAACCTTCAATCAATTTTTGCTAGAGCAACTCAATACTGCTAGCCCTGCCCTGCAAGCCCAGTTGGATACCTTTTCTCATTGGATGAGTATGGGCATATTGGCCGCCAGTGTGTGGGTAGCGGCTAATTTGTTTTGGCCTGCCGTGCACACGGTGGCGCCTGGGCCTTGGTGGCAAAGCCTGTGGCGTGGCTATGGCGTGTTCTTAACCCATTGGCCGGTGTACATTTTAGGGGTGGTTGGGCTATATGTATTGCTACTCGTGGGCGGCTTGTTGGCAGGCAGTATTCCTTTTATTGGGCCAATCATATGGATGGTGTGGTTATTTATGACGGCGTGGGTGCTGTTGTATGTGTGCCAGTGCGTGCTGGCTGTGGCAAAGCCGTGGCAACCTGCCCAGGATGACACCCCCACCCCGCCGCCAGGCAACCCCATTGCAGATGCCTAGGGTGTGCCTATGAGCCACGACGCGACGACGAAACCAACGGTTATTGCGGTGGTCGGCCCCACGGCAACGGGTAAAACTGGGCTTAGTATTGCCTTAGCCAAGCACTTAGGTACAGAGATTATTAGTGCGGATTCCCGTTTAGTGTACCGTGGCCTGGATATTGGTACAGCCAAACCCACCTTGGCAGAACGTGATGGTATCCCCCATCACCTGATTGATGTGGTGCCGTCTACCGAGGTGTTTACGGTGGCGGATTACCAGGCCTTGGCCAAGCAAGCCCTAGATGATGTTATTGCTCAAGGCAACGTGCCTATTGTGGTAGGGGGCACAGGGTTTTACCTGCGGGCCCTGCTGGCGGCCCCTAACCATATTGCCAATGTGGTGCCTAATGCTGCCTTTCGGGCGGACATGCAGGCGTTATATCAGCAGCAGGGGCAAGCGGTGCTGTACAACAGGCTAATGGCCTGCGACCCAGTGCGGGCCAAGCAGCTGTACCCGCAAGATGTTACCCGTGTGATTCGTGCGTTGGAGATTAACCATGTGACGGGCCAGCCCGTCCCCCAAACGGATATCCATACCTTGGATAGCCCGTACAACGTGGTGTGGCTAGGGCTAACCTATACAGATAGAGCCCACCACCGAGCGGTGATTCGTCAGCGGGTGGAAGAGATGTTGGCCCGTGGTTGGCGAGATGAAGTGGCCTGCTTAGCCGCTGCCCATGGGCCTAATGCCCATGCTTTGCATATTACCCATGGCTACCCAGAGCTACTGGCAACCTTACCCGTCGAGGGGGCTGCGGCGCCCGCGTATTGTATCGAAGCTGTTACGGTAGATATTGCTCAGCAGGTAGCCCAATATGCCCGCCGTCAGCGCACTTGGTTTAAAAAATTGCCGGCTATCCACTGGCAGCAGGTAGATAATCAGGATGAGACGGAGAATACTAGGCTGGCAAACGCTTTGGCTTGGATTCAGCATAATAAATAGGCAAAACCCGCGCCGGTTTATTACCTAATTGTTACGCATATAGAAGACTGGTTAATAGCCTCCCTGGTGGCGCTTGTGGTACCTTAGTAACACTGAACAAACCCCTCGTAGCCTTTAAGTGGTGCTGGGGGCGATTATCAGGAGAGATAAACTGTTATGGCCTCTGCCACTCAACCCAATACAAAACGAAAAACGCGTACTACAGCTAATGCTGCTGGCCACCCGCCCTATGCTAGCGTGTTGGATGTATTGGTTGAGGAATCCGTGCAAATTAAAAATTTAAAAGATTTAAGCTATTTAAGCTTGCACCCCACCCGGCTACGCACCGCCCAGCAACGCATTTTTAAAGATTACATTTTATCCCCAGAGACCTACTCGCTAGAGGCCCACTTTAGTAACTAGGCTCTTGCTATATTGGGAACAACTTCCCTGCTACCATAGCTAGATACCATTGAAGAAGCAGGGTAATTTGTTATGAAGCTGGTAACTTTCCGTGTCCCCACACCCATTGGCTGGGTAGATCGCCTTGGCGCTATGGTGGGCGATGATGTATTTGATCTTAACGCCGGGTATGCCTTATACCTAGCAGACCAAGGCGATACCTGCCCCCAAATTATGGCAGACGCCTTACTGCCGAGCGATATGCTTACCTTTTTACAGCGCGGGGCCCGTGCTATGGAAAACGCCCGCCTGATGGTGGAGCTATACAAACACCACGAATTTGGCCACGGCGAACAAGCCCGCACCGGCTTGCGGAACGCCCAGCTAGTGTTTGCTGGTAATACCGTGCGCTTACTTAGCCCACTACCCACCCCCACCAGCCTGCGCGATTTTTATGTGTTTGAGCAACATGTAAAAACGGGCTTTGCAAAACGCGGCGAGCCCATGCCCCAAGAGTGGTACGACATGCCCGTGTACTACCAAAGCAATCGCCTAACCGTACTAGGGCCTAACGATGTTATCCCTTGGCCGCACTACACCAAAAAACTAGATTATGAATTAGAGATTGCCTGTGTGATTGGCAAAGGCGGTAAAGATATTGCCCCCGAACAAGCCGGCCACCACATTGCAGGCTACCTGATTATGAACGATACCAGCGCCCGCGATATCCAAAAACGCGAAATGGCCTGCCGTTTAGGCCCCGCCAAAGGCAAGGGCTTTGCCACTGTGCTTGGCCCGTGGCTGGTAACGCCAGACGAAGTAGGCGACGCTCACGCGCTTGAGATGGTGGCCCGCATTAACGGCGAAGAATGGAGCCGCGGCAATAGCAGCACCGCCACCCATACCTTTGCCCATATGGTATCTCATGCCAGCCAATGCGAAATGCTGCAGCCCGGCGAGATTATTGGCAGCGGTACAGTAGGTACCGGCTGTGGGCTAGAACTAGACAGATGGATTCAGCATGGCGATACCATTGAATTAGAAATTGAAAAACTAGGCACCCTAACCAACACGGTAGCCAAGCACTAGCGCAACACAATTTACCGGCCTGTTTGGTATTTATTAAAGGTGTGTGTCGGATAAACAAGCCTTACGGGAATCCATTATGGCTGTGGCCCTTAACGGTTTTACCAAACAACTGGAAAATTTTCAGAATCACCAGCTGCTAAACAAAGCGGTATTAGATGTGGTGGGCGTGGATGTGCCCATGATTACCCTTGCCAAAAATAACACCGAACGAAAAGAGCGCACCTTTCGTCAGGCATTGGTACTGCTGTTTGCCTTTATTTTTGCCCCCATCCACGGACGATTTGTGGCTAGGCAGGTTAGCCAACGAGTATTTAAAACACCGGCGCTAAAGCAATTATTTAAACAACACAACCTACACCCAGAAGTATTATTGCAAGCCAACATGAAACCACTACAAAGCGGTCTCGCTGCCACTAAAAAAGAACTACAACAACGACTTAGCCCTACCATCTATAAAAATTTAGCACCGCATATTACCAAAGAATTTCGGCACAAATTAATGCGTGCTAAAAGTGCTTTTTTAAGTTGGGATATGGCTGTAGAAGGCGCCCTGTTTGCTAGTTTAGGCTGGATAAAAAATGCCTTTACCAAAGCTTTTTTAACCGGTAAAGACCAATTTAGTGGCGAAATTGGCATTGTGAGTGACAAAAAATTGGATGCCTTATACAAAAAAGAGCGCGAAGCCAAAAAGAACCGTTTAGAAAAAGGGGTTCGAAATGGCTTGTTAACCGCATTCGGGGCTATAGTTCCGTTTGTTTTTGGCACGTTCATGGGTAAGGCAACCCAACAAGCCGCGCCAAAAAGCAAGGTAATGAAAACATTAAAACGATGGTCCAAGTATTTTGATTACACCTATATTAAAAAATGGCCCATGTTTAGCCTCGCCTATATTGCCACCATTGCTGTTGTCATGGAAGCCGGTGAACTGATTGCCGCCCGCAGTGCCCGAGAACGGAAAGAACGGATTATTCAACGCTCCATATTAGATACCACATTTTTTGGGGGCGATTTATTCTGGATGTGGCTGGCAGGAAAGTACGTATTTCGTAATAGCCCCATTAAGCCATCCACGTTTGTAAAAACCACCCGAGAGCGGGCTGAAAATTACGCCAAAAAAATGAAGTGGGATAAAACTAAATCCCAACAGTTTATTCAAAAAATCAGTAAACAATCATCACGCCTGTTTTTATTTAGTTTTTTAGCCAACATTGGTATGGTCGCGGGCAGTATCACATTGGCTAACCATATTACTCGTCAGGGGGTTAAGCGCGATTCAGCTGAGCTGGATGCCAGTAACAACCAACCACCTCTCTCTTTAGCAGACTTACCCATCCACCCTAACCGCTTTTCTTTCAATCAAGCCCTCGCTCATTAAAGCGTTACATCTCGCATTAGGTCTTTTAGGGTGTTTAGGGTGCTATCCATGCTCACCGTATCGCTAACGGATTGGCGTAAAAAGCCGTTAATACTATCAATATGTTCTAGCGCGGTATCAATTTTTGGGTTGGCGCCAGGCTCGTAAGCGCCTACATCTACCAAATCTTTGGCATCCATATAAATACTCAACATTTCGCGCATTTTACCGGCGGCTTCCATATGTTCCGGGTCACATACTTCGGTAAACAAACGGCTGACGCTGCCCAAAATATCAATGGCCGGGTAATGATTCATGGCGGCAATTTTACGACTCAGCATCACGTGCCCGTCAATAATGCCGCGCACGGTATCGCACACTGGGTCGTTAATATCGTCACCTTCTACCAATACCGTATACAGTGCGGTAATGCTGCCATTATCCGTAATGCCGCTGCGCTCTAGTACTTTTTGCAGCCAGCTAAAAATACTGGGCGGGTAGCCCTTCATGGTGGGCGGCTCACCAATAGACAAGCCCACTTCGCGACCGCTCATGGCGCACCGGGTGACGGTATCGGCCATTAAAAAGACTTTTTTGCCTTGGTCACGGAAATATTCCGCAATGGCAGTGGCGCTTTGCAAACACTTCATCCGCATTAGGGGGGGCTGATCGCCCGTAGAGCACACCAATACGGATTTTTTCATGCCCTCTTCGCCAAGCGAGCCTTCCATAAATTCTTTTACCTCACGGCCCCGCTCACCAATCAGGGCCACCACGTTCACGTCCGCTTCTGAATTCCGCGCAATCATACCCATAAGGGTAGATTTACCTACACCAGAACCAGCAAATAAACCCATGCGTTGTCCGCCACCCATGGTCAGCAAGCTATCAATAGCACGCACGCCAGTGCTAAATTTTTGCTTAATCACGGGGCGTTCTAGCGGGTTAGGGGGAGCCGCTTCCACGCTTACCATTTTGGCCAAGCTGGTATCCATAGGCATGCCGTCCATGGGCTCGCATAAAGGCGAGACCAGCCGTCCAATGAGAAAATCGCCTACCGGGATGGTAATAGGGTTACCGGTGGTGGTGACCCAACTACCCTGCGAAATGCCCACGCCATCATACAGCAGCAACATTTGGGCCACATCGCCCTTAAAGGCCACCACTTCGGCGGCTTTCGGTTCGCCGGTGACCGTTTCGATAAACACTAAATCCCCAATTTTAAGCTTAGGCAGGTGGGCTTCTAGTGTTAGGCCTTGGAGTTTGGTGACTCGGCCTTTATAGCGGTATAAATCGGCACCGTACAACAGTTCGCGGATACGGCTTTTGGTGTGGATGAGTTTATCTTCAGGAATAGTCATGACGAATCCAGAGTAAGGGCGCTGTTACAGCACAGTGCATGGCTCTATTATAAGGCCTGTGTCTATTTCCGCCACCATACACGCAGGGGATGACTTATAGGTTGGCAAATAAGCCCAGCTGGCTTTGGGGGGTTAGCATGCGCCCGCGCGGGGTGCGCTGAATTAAGCCTAATTGCAACAAATACGGCTCCACCACATCTTCAATCGTCCGGGCGTCTTCGCCAAGGGCGGCTGCCAAAGTATCTAACCCAACAGGGCCACCAGAAAATTGGTGGTGCATTAAGGAAAGCAGTTGCCGGTCGGTGGCATCTAGGCCGTCGGCATCAATGTGGAACAGGTTTAGGGCGTCATCGGCTACGGTGGGGGTAATAGCGCTGGGTTCATCCCCTTTGGTTGCTTGTACCGTAACAAAATCTCGCACACGGCGCAGTAGGCGGTTGGCAATGCGGGGGGTGCCACGGCAACGGCGCGCAATAGCGCCAGCGGCGTCATCCGTTAGTTCAATATCTAAAATACGGGCGCTTCGGTGCAAAATGGCGCACAGTTCATCCGGCTCGTAATAGTTTAGGCGGTGGGTCATCCCAAAGCGGTCTCGCAGGGGGTTGGCAATGCTGCCGGCTTTGGTGGTGGCGCCAATAAGGGTGAATTTGGGCAGTGGCACGCTTAGTACCTTGGCGGTATGCCCTTGGCCCACAGTGCGGTCTAGCCTAAAATCTTCCATGGCTGGGTATAAAATTTCTTCGGTTACCTTATTTAGCCGGTGGATTTCATCAATAAATAACACGCTGCCCGGTTTTAGGCTCATCAACAGGCCCACAATATCGCGGGGGCGTTCTAGCGCAGGGGCGCTGGTAAGGTGAAATTCAGCGTCCATCTCTCGGGCAACGGCCATGGCCAGGGTGGTTTTACCTAGGCCGGGGGGGCCGTATAGCAACACATGGTCTAGGGGCTCGTTGCGGGTTTGTGCCGCTTGCAAGGTAATGGCCAGGGTATCTTTTAGCGCCCGTTGGCCAATGTAATCACTCAACCGCTGGGGGCGAATGGATTGCTCTAACGCCGCATCGTAGCCGGTTTCATCTCGGTTCATTAGCCTGGTGCGGGTGGCTGACGCCTGTTGTGGCGTGGTGGCAGTCATCCCCAAAGCATCAGCTACCGCCAGCGGAAGTGGCGGTGGGGCGGCGGCATTGGGTGCTCTATCAGGCTGCGTGGGTGCAGGGCCTGTTTTGCCCGTCGTTGCTTTCCCAGACTGGGCAAAATTCAATGCCATAAGTTAACTCACTATCCTTTGTGCATTGCGCTGGGCGTGGTGTTTACTGGTTATAGGCCAAGTGCAATTTTAGTGTGCATTTCGTTAATAAACAGTATACCACTTTCCCGAAATCACACGGTACACACATGTTCATTTTAATGGGTACGGCTCCCAACAATGAATGACGTGAATTGAACGCCCTGTTAATCCAGGCAACCCGCGTCAGCAATGTTTACCGTGAAATTAGTTTAGCATTATCTGATCTGCTGCCAACCCTTTTTTTTTAGGACGAACGTCGAAATTTAACAAAACCACCTTTTTTATGACAGGTTATTCGCCAAGCAGGCCAAAATTTCGTATTATACGGGGAGTTCCCTATTTTTATGTTTTTAGAAATGTTTCTATTTTCTTATGCTTACCCATCGCTGGCGCCTGCCCCAACCCACCCCTAAGCCCTTCCCTGCTGATTTTTTATCGGCGGCAAATAATAGCCAGTTGTTAGCGCAACTGCTGTGGCAGCGCGGCATCCAAACGCCAGAAGCGGTAAAGGCGTTTGTTCATTTAGAGGACTACACCCCCACCCCCGGCACCGAACTGCCTGATGCTGCCATCGCCTTAGAGCGCATGATTGCTGCTGTGGACGGGAAAGAGCGCATTTTAATTTACGGCGATTTTGACGTGGACGGGCAAACGGGCACCAGTATTTTTATGCTGGCCTTACAAGCCCTTGGCGCGGATGTTAGCTTTTACATCCCCGACCGGGCGGCCGAAGGCCACGGGATGAATACAGGCGCCTTGTGCAAACTGGCCAGTAGTTTGCAGCCCAAGCTTGTTGTTACCACCGATACAGGCATAACGGATTTTAACGAAGTAAGCCTGCTAAACGGCCTAGGCATCGATACGATTATTACCGACCACCACGAGCTGCCGGAAAATCTGCCGCCATCGGTGGCGAATGTGAACCCACGCCTACTGGCGGATGACACCCACCCCATGTATAGCATGTGCGGGGCTGGGGTGGCCTTTAAGTTATGCGAGCAATTGCTTACCCACTACAAGCAACCCCAATCTTTAATAGACCATTTGTTAGGGATAGCGGCCCTGGGCACCGTGGTTGATATGATGCCTTTGGTGAAGGAAAACCGCTGGCTGGTGTGGCGCGGCTGCCACATGCTAAACCTAAAGCAGCATGTGGGCATTAATGCCTTGCTAACCATTAGTGGTAACGACCCTACCGAAACCACCATTACGAGCGAAACCCTAGGCTTTAGCATTGGCCCCCGCCTTAATGCGTTAGGCCGATTAGAAAAAGCAGACAAAGGCGTCCACCTGCTAACCACCACGGATGTGGATGAGGCGGCGAATATTGCAGCCCACTTGGAAGCCTTGAACCGCCAACGCCAAGAAATGTGTGAGCAAACCTTGCTAGAGGCCGATAAGGCCATGGCGGCTATGGGTGGGTTGGGTGATGAAAAAGCCATTGCCTTGGCTAGCCCCCATTGGCACCCCGGCATTATCGGCTTGGCTGCCACGCGCTTAAAAGAGCGTTACCAAGTGCCCGTGTTTTTAATGATTCAGGGTGAGGATGACACACGATGCTCGGCGCGCAGCATTGATGGGGTGGATATGCACCATATTCTTACCCAATTTGCCGATACCTTTACCCATTTTGGCGGCCATGCAGGCGCCGGTGGGTTTGCCTTAAAAAACGAAGACTATGCCACCTTTAAAGAGCAGTTATTGGCCTACTGCCGAAACCATATTGCGGATGAACTTTGCCAGCCCCACGTGGCGATAGATGCCGAGCTAACGTGGGACCAATTACACCCTGGCTTGGTGGAATTAACCGATGCCCTGGCCCCCTTTGGCCAAGCCAATCCATCGCCAGTGTATGTTTCTCCTACGGTGGTGGTTAAGGCCAAACGGGCCTTGGGCAAGGAAAAACAACACCTAAAACTGATTATTGCCCCCCCTAAAGGGCAGGCTAGTGGTGATGTTAAAAACATCGATGCGCTGGCGTGGAATACAGATGCAGAGACGGCTCCTGGCCCTGGCGATACCTTGCAGTTGGCGTTTACCCCTGGGCTAAACACCTTTAAGGGTACTACTACTTTTCAAATGATGATTAAAAGCCTAAAGGCGGATGGGGCACCACAACGGGAAATGGCTCCGTCTTCGGCGGTAACGAGCGCACCGGCGGCCTCGCCTCACCCTCAATCATCAGCTGTACCGAAGGTTTCGGATACAGCCCCCCTTAGCCAAAGCGGCCCTATTTGGTTGGATCATCGCCAGCGAAACCAGCTGACACCGTTGTTGGCCCAGTTGATGCAGCCTAGCGATAGTAGCGAGGCGCACCCGGCGGTGGCCTTGTATACCGAGCAGCCCGATACCCCAGCCATCCCTTTTATAACGCCGGCTCACATTATTACTCGTCAACGGTTGCGCCCGTGTACCCAGCTGGTGCTGTGGGATTTCCCCCCATCGCCCCAGGCGTTGGCCGCCATTATTGCCCGCACTCAGCCGCAAACTATTCATGTTGTGGGCCATGCCACTGAAGATACGACGACCCCCCAAGCCACCACGGATTTGACGACTTATTTGCGTAATGCGTATCGCCATTGGCGCGCCCAGCCCGCCCCGGCATTTTCTGCAGCTGGGTTGGCGAGTGTGTTGGGCACCACCCCTGCTGGGGCCATGGCGGTGGCGTGTTTATTCCAACAAGCGGGCTTGGTAGCCATTACCCCAGCACAAGGGGCCACCTATACGGCTACTTTTACCCAGCCCGCCCAACGCCCCCAGTTAGACACCTTGTTAGAATATGCTGGGGTGCAATTGCATTGGCAGCAACAACAGGCTTTCCATCGCTTTTTAGCCACGGCCTCGCTGCAAGAGTTACAACAGCATGTGGCGGCGATGGCGCAAACCTTGCCTTTGTTTTCGTCGTTGGAGTCGCCGCTTGCACCTGTAACAAAGGTGGGTCAAACGGCCCCTGCCCCTCGACCGGAAGCCTTAACTGGGGTATCGTAAGGGCGCTTTACGGCCTGTGTGCCGCAATTACCTTAATAAGGATGCCTGCCCATGACGATTGCCTCTGTAACGATGGTAACCCCAGAACAAATTAAAGATGCCATTCGTAACGTGCCTAACTTTCCAAAGCCAGGCATTGGCTTTAAGGATATTACGACGGTGCTAAACCAGCCGGAGCTGTTTGCCGGTGTGGTGGATTGGATGGCAGAACAAATGGCAGGCCAGCCTATCGATGCGGTGGTTGGTATTGAATCGCGTGGTTTTATGCTGGGGGCAGCCTTGGCGTATAAAATTGGGGCAGGCTTTGTGCCTATCCGTAAGCAAGGCAAACTGCCGAGCGCCACGTTAAAGCAGAGCTACTCTTTAGAATATGGTGACGACCATATTGAAGTACACACGGATGCGTTGCCTGCCGGTGCTCGCGTGGTGTTGGTGGATGATTTGTTGGCGACAGGCGGTACCATGGCGGCATCGTTAGCGCTGATGAAGGCGCTGGATGTGAGCGTAGCGCGCGTTCAGTTTATGGTGGACTTAGCCTTTTTAGATGGCCGCACCAAGTTGCAAGGTAAGTTGGTAGAGCTGGGCTGGGAAGATACCCCCATTGAAGCCATGGTTGCTTTTGCGGATTAATGTGGGATGACGGCCACAACGCTTAACCCTACTGTGTTGCGCCCGGTGCTAACATCGGCCTGTATTACAGCCGAGTTAGCAACCACTTTGTTTACCATGGCGGATGCGGTGTTGCCGTGGGTAACCAAGGCTGCCTTGCGTCAACCATTATTGGCTGGCCGCACCCTAGCCACTGCCTTTTATGAACATTCTACCCGTACCCGCCTTAGTTTTGCCCTGGCGGCAGAGTATTTAGGCATGCACGTGGTGGATTTGAACGTGGCCACCAGTAGCGTGCAAAAGGGCGAAGCCCTTCAGGATACCTTGGCCACACTGGCTGCTATGGGGGTGGATGCGATGGCCCTTCGCCATGGCGAAGCGGGTATCCATACGCAGGTGGCCCAACCTGCCTTAGAGAATCACTCTGTATTGTTGCTAAACGCAGGGGCAGGCAAGGCGGAACACCCCACCCAAGCATTGTTAGATGCCTTTACCTTGTGGCGGCGCTTTGACGGTAAGTTGGCAGGTAAAACCGTGTGCATGGTGGGGGATATCGCCCATAGCCGTGTGGCCCGTAGTAATGCGGTGTTGTTAAATACCCTTGGGGTGACGGTGAATGGTGTGGCGCCACACGCCTGGCAGCCACCGGCCACCGACCCTGCTTTTGCCCAGGCGGTGATGACAGAATCTTTGGGGGAAGGGTTGGCCAACGCCGATGCGGCCATGGCGTTGCGAATTCAGCATGAGCGGCATGAGACGGATACGGCTATAGAGGTGGCCCAGTACCAATTAAGCCACGCCGCGTTGGAGCAGTATGCCCCCCAGTGCCGTGCCGTGTTGCACCCTGGCCCCATGAATAGAACCGTGGAAATAACCAACGCATTAGCCGACGACCCGGCGCTAAGTTGCATCACCCAGCAGGTAACCCACGGGGTGGCCATGCGCATGGCCCTGTTACTGCATGGGTTTGGCGTGGGTGTAGCCCGCTATGCCAGTTAGGGTAGGGCGTGTAGGCGAGCAGTTTTTGTAACAAAAATGTTAGATTGTTTTTATAATTAACACAAATATTAGGCGTGTTGCCTTTATCCTTACACGGGAATCAAACTTTTAAAAAATTATTTAAACTCATTTCGGGGGAAATTATACTATGACAAACGTGTCATCTAATTTTCGATCTACCAATTATGGTAAGCAAACAGCTGGGATACCACCAGTAGACGTGCAAGACACACGTGCCATAGATTTTACAGATTATGTAGATAAATATAATGATGGTATTTGGCTTAACACCCATGAATATAATAATGCCGTAACGGATTTTATCAATACTGCAATTGATAATGGTGATGGGGTTATTGAGTATGATGAATTAATGAAACTCGGTATTAGCCGGACGGCTGCCGAGTACTTAATTGAGGCCAAGCAGTGCGATAAAGTGGGGTTTTCAAAACACAAATGGTGGTCGGGGGATTCTGGTAATGGCTTGGCCGGGGTGCTTATCGATTTAGATAATGATGATTTTGATGTTAATGGCAAAATACACAAAGACGCTATTGAAAAATTAGAATTAAAAGCAGCCAAATTTTATGCGAAGAATCCAGCATTAAAAACGTGGAAAGATGATGGAGCGACTGCTACAAAGTACAGTGCTGGGAAGACCCATGAGCAAAAAGTGCGCTTGTTTGTAGATAAGCAATCTCGTCTAAAAGAAGAAACCGATATTAATATGGTTAAATCGGGGTATCACGATGATGATACGCCGATCACACGTGAAGATAGCATCCACATTTTTGCAGAAATGCTTGCCGACCAGAGCGATGGCGATGTGACCCATGAAACTTTGGAGCTATTAGGTTTAAATGGTACGGGGATTAAAACCCTGCTAAACGATCGTGTTGTTGATGATATGGACACGCTAGAAGCAGAGTTGAGTCTGTTAGATAAACTAGATGGGAAAGCGGACGGTATTATTCGTAAAGCGACGGTTTCTGCCTTAAACCGTGGCGAAATTATTGCAACAAATTACATCCCTAGCGATATCAATGCAGGGAGTGAACAACCACCTGGCTTTATGGATAAGGGGCCTGCCTTAACCGCTGCTAAAGCTTTTATTAATAGTAAGGGGTGTACACCAGATGATAAGGAAATGGGTCGCCAAGATATTGCTAATATTTTGTTGCCAGGGTTGATGCTGCGTGCCGAAGCGTTGGGTAACGAATTAGATGAGGAAAAGGTTAATAAGGTTGTTGATGCCTTTATTAAAAAATACGGTAGCGATGGTAAGGTAACGGGTGCCCAGGCTGCGGAAGGTTTGGTGGATTTAGACCAACAGGGCAATACGAGCAATTGCTGTAACACGTACGATGGTGTTATTGATGCAAAACATTTGGAAGCTTTGGTTAAAGCAACACCGGATGCCTCTAAAAAGCCAGGCGATAATTCAACCGGAAATACGGGTAACAATGGGGGGAATACTACGCCACCCAGTAGTGGTGATGTAAGCCGCGTGTATTCGCCGACGGATAAAACAACAACTAACCCGGATTTAAAAGAAGAAACTATGACCGTTGAAAAAGAAGATAAGCCAACACCTAAAAAAAGTGGGCCATTAGGTGGCCTGTTTGGTAATTTGTTTGGTGGCGGCTTGTTTAAAAGCATTGGCCTGGCGGCCATGATTGCAGGGGTGGTTGCCTTAATAGGTAATAAGCAACCAAGTAATACTTATACTGCTGCACCACAGGTGCCGTATGGCGGGTACAACCCGTATGCCCAGCAGGGTAGCCCGACGATGAACGGCCTAGGCGGCATGATGAACATATTTGGGTAAGCACGAAAAGTAGTCACGAAAGTATAAAACGTCATAACAACATTTTTCTGGGGATAGGAAATCCATAGGCTAAAAGCAGAGAGACACCAGATACCCGGCGGCCATTTGTTCGGGGGTTCAATCGGCCCGCTGGGTATCCTTTTATCTAACACATAGTATTGCAATGCTGTTACAAAATAGCATTGATTGTTATTATATTTATTTAATGCTGTTGAATACTCCCTACACTCCTTAACCCCATAAGGTAATTTTAATTATGACAGCAATTAAGTTTTTTATAGATAAAGGTAAAATCTCCTACGATAATAGTTGTAGCCCTATAGGCCCTTATAACCAAATACAATTGGATGAAGATAATAGTGGAGATATATCTAAAGGTGAACTAATAAAAGCAGGCTTTAATCAAAAACAAGCCGATGATTTTATGTTGGTTTTTGGTAGTAATTCTGAAAAAATTTCTTTTTCAGCAGCAATTACAGCCTTTGAGGCTATGGATGGCTGGGATAAGGTTGACGATGATACGTTTGGGGAGTATTCCTTAGACGAACTCAGTGAAAAAGCTAAGGCAAAGCGTACTGAAATAGAAAAGAAAAAAGCCGACGAAGCCAAAGCTGCTAAAGAGGAAGCTGACAAAAAAGCTGAAGCTGAACGGCAGAGAAAATTAAAGGAAGAAGCGACTAATTCGAAGTCCTCAGGTTCTTCGAGTGGAACCAATAGTAGTAATAGTACTACTGTAAGTAAGGCCAATGGCATTAGCCACACCGGCACGGATTATAGCTATACCGTAAAATCTGGTAATACCTACGACACTATTGCTGAAGCTATTTATAATGAGTTGTATAAAGATGATGCTCGCGTATCGAAAGCTGATATTAAAGAGGCTTTAATTAAATATGGCCAAGCGAATGGGCATGGCCCCAAAGGTAAAGACTGGCCTTGGCTATATAAAGACAACAAGAATGGCCAAGCCAATGTTATTAATTTGAATGAAGCTTTAAAGAGTTTGGGCGAGACGAAACAACCCAAAGCCTTTACCGCTGACCCTGCGACAGAAACGACTACCGAAACGACGACAACGGACAACTCTGCTGATAAATCTTCCGATAAAAAAGAAGTAGAAAAGAAGGATGAAAAATCGACTAATTTACTGAGCGGCTTGTTCGGTGGCCTGTTTGGCGGTAAAAATAGTAATATCCTTCAGATGATTGCCATTGCGATGATGGGTATTGGCGGTGCTGGTATGCTCGGCTTGTTTGGCGATAACCAACAGATCCAAAACCCATACCAACCGCAGCCTTATGCGGCTAACAATGGCGGCCTATTTAACGGCTTGTTTGGCTAAGCTGCGTCTTTCTTTTTCGTGGCCTGTTTAGGTTTTAACTTAAGGCGTACCGCTTTAGCTAGTTGCTTTGCTTTATTAACAGCAGCTTGGCCAGTGGCTTTGGTTAAGTCAGTTGTGGCTTTACAGCCTTGTGCTACTTTGCTTAAGCCCTTTTTAACGATAGGCTTTTTAAGGGCATGAATTGTTTCGTGAGGGGCGATACAGTAGGTAAGGCTGTGTTCTGCTTTTCCTGCTATTTTGGAAAAAATACTTTTTGGTTCTAGTTCTGGTTCTGGTGGTTTTAGGAAAAGTGCCCTTCCATAAGGTTGCGCCTCGTCTGCTTTGGGTGGGGCAGAGTGATTACAGGCTCCGTCTCCAAATGCGTCACCTAGGCCGTGTGCCGCCAAACTTAGTAAACTGCATGTTGCAGCTTCAGTGGCCAGGCCCTTTAGTGTAATTTTTTCCTTATTAATGGCTTTTAAGCCGGTTTTTGCAGCAACTATCGGAAATGTGCATTCACCACCTACTTCCACCGTTTTGCCACTAACCCAACCGATGGCATTGGCAGCCGTGTGGTTAATATGGCTTAGCGTTTCTGTTACCGAAGCATCCACAGAATGCATAACATCGTGCAAGCCTTCGCCATATAAAAAGCTAGCCAGTGTGGCCGTTGCTGTACATACGGCTATACGAAACCCTGTACTTCGCTTAACCTGTTGCCAGTTAGGCTTGCCTAGCGTTAGGTTGGGGCGCCCTAACAGTAATTTATTAAAATGGGGTAATCGCCCAAACTGAACAGACTGCTGATGAAATTGGTATGGTTGTATCGGTGGAGAAGAAGCGGAAATCACAGGGGTGCTGTTTTGTTAATGCAATGGTGTTGCATTAAATAACATCTGTGGCGTCAGTGCAAGTTATCCGTTATGGGTTGGGTCGGGGGTTATACCCTAAACAGGTTATGCAGCCGGTCTTCAATATCCACTTTGTCCATTTCTGGGTTTAGGTCGTGTAGGTTTAAGGCATTGCCGTAGGCGTTGGCTGCTTCTTGCCGGTTGCCGATTAGCTCTAGGGCACGGCCTAAGTTAAAGGCCGCCAAAGTATAGTTTGGGTTGTACTTTAAGGCGTTTTCAAACATAGGGGCGGATTGTTGGCCGTCCATCAGTTCATCCAGCACCACCACGCCCATATTGTTATAAATAACGGCGTTTTCACTATCAATGGCTAGGGCGGCTTTGTATACAGCAACGGCTTCGTCGTTGCTATCCATCTGCCATAAAATGTAACCCATGTGGCTTAGGGTATCCACGTTTAAGGGGTCTTGGGTGTGTAGGGTTTCGTAGTGGCTTAGGGCCTCTTCAAAATCGCCCAGTTCAAACAATAGTTCGGCCATCATGGTGCGGGCATCTGTATTGTTTATATCCAACTTTAGGGCTAAGGAAAAAGCGTCAAAGGCGGCGTCCATGTCTTCTTCAAACTGGTAAAGCAGGGCCCCTAAGGTTTGGGCAACGGCGCTTTTCCACTGGGGGTCAGTGCCGTGGATAAGGGCTTCTTCGTAGCAGGTAATGGCTCCTTCCATATCGTTTAGCTTAAACAACACGTAGGCCATGTTGGAGAGTATTAATGGGTGGTGGGGGTGCTGCTTTTTTGCTTCTTTCAAGCTAACCAGGGCGGCCAAGTATTCCTGGGCATCTATTTGTAGTTGGCCCAGTTCAAATAACCACTCAAACTTGCCGGGCTGTATGGATAGCGCTTGCTGAAGTTCATCAATGGCCATGGGGTAATGGCTTTGCTTGGCCAGTAATAGCCCGTATTGGGCGTGGTATTCGGCACAGTTGGGGTATAGCAGGCTTAGGTGCTCAAAGCAGGCCTTGGCATCGGTGGTGCTGCCGTTGGTGTGGTAGCAATGGGCGAGTTTTTCCAAGGTGGGGCGATGTTCTGGGTGTTGTTTGTGGGCCCAATGGAGCAAGGCCTGTTGGTGCTGGGTATTGGGTACCAAGGTGGCTAGGTGGGTCACCATGCCAGAGAATAAGGCTTTAAGAGACGAGGGCGCAGCCGGGGTGGGGGTAGTCGGCTCGTTAGTGTCTTCTGTGGTAGGGGTAGGGGTGATTTCTTCGCCAATCGTGTGGCCCGGCTTGGCAAAAGGCAGCACGGTGGCCGTGGCGGCGGCTTGGGTGGTGTTGGCGGCGGGTGGGCTTTGCAAGCCGTAGTTTGCCCACTGGTAAGGCAGGGTGCTAAGGGCTAACACACTGTGCCGAAAGGTGGCTGCCACATGGTGGTTAAACACCGTAATAGGCTCGTTTTTGGTAATGGCGTAGTGCACCCCTTTTAGGCCATACCCTAGCCCAGCCCAATGGATAGTGGCCAGTAAGCCATGCTGGTGGCAGGTTTTGGCGGTTAATTCCGCCAGGCCAATAACCCGGTGGATATGCTGATATTCCGCGGCTTCTGCCAAAAAGTGGGTGGTGGTTAGGTAATGCAGGGGGTTGTCAGGCTCGTTTTGAATGGCCAGCTCGCAGTAGTGGAGGGTATTCTCCAAACTAATGCTTCCTTGCTGCCATAGGGCACGGGCTAAGTGGGTGTAGCCTTCTGCCAGCTTTGGGTTTAGCTCTACCGCTTGCTTGTAGTGGGCAATGGCCTTGTTTAACGCCTCTGGCGAGGGGTTAGACTGGTAGGCTTTCAGTTCTTCATGCCCGCGGGTAATCAGCTCTTCTGCGCTGGGGCGTGTGGGGGGCTGGTCGTCTTCAAACCAGCCGTCAGGGGCCTGTTGTATTAAGGCCACCAGTTCTTCTAACGAGAAGTTCTCGTCATCGGATGAAAAATTGTGGAAATGCTCGGACATATTGGCCATCGGGGTTCGTGCCTATCAATCTCACTCAACAAAATATGTAGGGGTTTTGTCTTGGGGGTTATAGAGTGTGGTTGGGTATACAGTAATGAGCGTTAAAAAACCGCAGTAATCACCGGTTAGGGTGGTGTTCTCTGTTGTCTCCTGTCGCTCGCCCCACCGGCAACTGTAGGCACATCCATTGCCATTTACAGGGTGTTTGGTTGCGTTGTCCGTAACGCCACCCAATGATATGAAGATGGGGGTTATAGGTCTTATCGGCACCCGGTAGTTGGTTCTTTAACCCAAATAGGGCCTTGGGTAACGATTCGGTCACGTGGAGGAGAACCCTAAGGTGCTGCCCGGTGCCTAAGTACCTAGGTATGGCGGTGGGTATGGCGGGCGTGCCCCCACCGTGGTAGTGGGGCCATGGTTGCGGTAAACTCTCAACATTCACGGGGTTTTTAACCCTATCGCTTATTACTTATTTTTACTGATATGACTTGCAAAAAGGTACGGTGCCCTTATGGCCAGCACGTTGCTTTCTAAAGAATCCTTAACCACCAGCGCAGAGGCGCTGCCCCAACACGCCCAAGCCCTGCTTACTAAAATAGAAACCCAGCAGGCCAAAATAGCCATTATTGGCATGGGTTATGTAGGCTTACCCTTGGCGGTGTGCGTGGGCAAGGTGGGGTACCCGGTTACTGGCCTGGATGTGCATGAGGGCCGTATTGCCCAAATCCAGGCAGGCGATAGCTATATTAACGATGTTACTTCGGAAGAGCTGAAAGCTTTGGTAGAGGCGGGCACCCTGGCCGCCACCACGGATGCGGCTGTACTGGCAGATGCGGATATTGTGATTATTTGTGTGCCTACGCCGCTAACCGTGCACCAAACCCCAGATATTACCTATATCGAAGATTCTGCGCGTAAAATTGCCAAGCACTTGCGCCCCGGCCAGCTAATTACATTAGAAAGCACTACCTACCCCGGCACCACCCAAGATATTTTGTTGCCCCTAATGGAGCAAACTGGCCTAAAACTTGGCGAAGACTTCTTTTTGGCCCACTCGCCAGAGCGGGTAGACCCGGGTAATGCCCGTTACACCACCCACAATACTAACAAAGTATTAGGCGGCACCACTCCGGTATGTACCACGGTGGCCAAAGCCTTCTACGAAAAAACCATCCAACACATTGTGGCGGTATCCTCGCCCGGTTGTGCGGAAATGGTTAAGGTGTTTGAAAATACCTTCCGCGCCGTGAATATTGCGTTAGTAAATGAACTAGCCTTGCTGTGTGACAAAATGGGCCTAAATATTTGGGAGGTGGTAGAAGCCGCCGGTACCAAGCCCTTTGGCATGATGAGCTTTTATCCCGGCCCCGGTGTGGGCGGGCACTGCATCCCTATCGATCCCTTTTATCTGGCATGGAAAGCGCGCGAATATAACTTCCAAACCCGCTTTATCGAGCTGGCTGGCGAAATTAACCGTCGCATGCCTTACTTTGTTAGAGAAAAAGTAATGCGCGCCTTAGGCAAACTGCGTAAGCCGTTGTATGGCAGCAATATTTTGTTGCTGGGCATGGCCTACAAAGCCGATTTGGGCGATTGGCGCGATAGCCCTGCTGTCGAAGTTTTCGATTTGCTGCAATCTGACGAAGCCAATGTAACCTACCACGATGCCTTTGTGCCTGAAATGACGGACGGCAAGGGTAACATCCATAAAAACGTACCTTTAAACGAGGCCACCCTAAAAGCTGCCGATTGTGTGGTAATTACCACCGCCCATACCGGTATTGATTACGATTGGCTAGTAGCCAACAGCCCTGTAGTGGTAGATACCCGCAATGCGGCAAAAGACGTGGTAGATAACCGCGATAAAATTGTACTTTTATAAATAATACTTTAGGAGTTAATTATTATGGGCGTGTTATTGGTTGGCTGCGGCTACTGGGGTAAAAACTGGGCTAAAACCCTACACGCCATGGGCGAGTTGGCCGCTATTTGCGAAGGCAACACCGACCGCCATGCCGAATTATCTGCCGCTTATGGTGTACCTGTAGTGGCAGAATTAACCGATGCGTTAGCCCTAAGCAATATTGATGCTGCCATTGTGGCCACCCCAGCTAATACCCATGTGCTACTTGCCGAACCGTTGCTTGCGGCGGGTATCCCCACTTTGGTAGAAAAACCCTTGGCCTTAACCAGCCAGCATGCCAAGCGTTTGGCCAATACCGCCAAAGTGCATAACACCTTGCTAAGTGTGGGGCACATTTGTTTGTTTTACCCCGGCATGGCTAAGCTTAACCAGTGGGTAACGGATGGTACCCTAGGCAAAATTAACCGGCTTATTTGTGTGCGCCAAAAACTAGGCATTATCCGCAATACCGAAAATGTATGGTGGAGCTTTGCCCCCCACGATGTATCCATGGTGCTAGATGTGTTGGAAACCGCTAAAGGCTGCCTGCCAGACTTAACCGTAAGCCAGGTTACTGGCCATTGCGATTTAGGCCGCCCAGGGCTAGAAGATACCGTTACGGCGGAACTCGCCACCGATGACGATACTAAGGTCACCATCCAGGTGGGGTGGTTATCGCCCCACAAACAGTTTGAATTGGTGGCCATTGGCGATAAGGGCGTGGCCCGCCTAGACCATGCTGGCAGCCCAAACGGCCCGGCCCAGACCCTAACCTTTACCCCTTTTGCGAAGGATGGTTCTGGTTCGGTAACGCCAAAACATGCGGAAACCATAACGCGTACGTGGGATACCATCGATCCGCCATTGATGACCCAGGCCACCGCCTTTTTACAGGCCGTGCGGCATGGGGTGGCTATCCCTAACACGGCAGCCAATGGGGTGGCCGTGGTGGATATTTTGGCCAACGTGCAAGCGGCTCTTTCTCAGCAAGCTATGGGTGATATGCCCCAAGACCAAAGTGCCAATATGTCTAAAAGTACGGTAGGGGTGTCATCGCCCATGCCTACAGTGACGCCCCAATTGGCAGAGGTGTAACCCATGGCCCCGGTAGCAGACACCGTTGAAGGCATGACCAACATAGAGCGCAAGGCAACCTACGAGCGCACCTATCCGGGTGTTAAAATCCACGAGAGTGCTTATATTGACCCCCCCGCTACGATTGGCGAGGGCACCCAAATTTGGCATTTTAGCCATTTGTTAAAAAACTGCACTATTGGCAACAATTGCCGTATTGGTCAAAACGTAGTGCTAGGCCCAGAAATTACGGTGGGTAATAATGTCAAAATTCAAAACAATGTTAGCGTGTATACCGGCGTAACGTTAGAAGATGACGTGTTTTGCGGCCCCAGCATGGTGTTTACCAATGTTACTACCCCACGCTGCGCCGTACCCCGTAACACGGCAGATGCTTTTGCCCCCACGCTAGTAAAGCGTGGCGCCAGTATTGGGGCTAACGTTACTATAGTATGCGGTGTAACCATTGGGCAGTATGCGTTAATTGGCGCCGGTGCGGTAGTTACCAAAAATGTACCCGATTACGCCCTAATGGTGGGTAACCCGGCACGGCAAAAAGGCTGGGCCTGCTATTGCGGCGAGCCCTTACCAAAGCAGGAAGCCACCGAGTTGGTATGCAGCGAATGCGAGCGGCATTACATGGTGTATGGTGGCCAGCTAAAGGCCATTTAATCGGCGTTTAGCTTATCTTCCACGCTGGTTACTTTGTCCGCCATGGTTTGGGGTTTATCGGTACGGGTGCCAAGTTTTAGCGTGGTGGTAATGCGGGGGGCCCCCATGGTGTGGATTGTTTCGTGGCATTGTTTAACAGCGGCCATTACGGCATCCCAGTCGCCTTCTACATTGGTGCCGTAAGCATGCAAAGTGTGGTTAAGGCCAGCAGCTTTAAAAATCTTTTCGCACTCGGCAATGTAAGGGCTAACGCTAACCCCCACGCCGAGGGGCACAATACAGATATCCATAATCACGTTCATGGTGTGAATCCTTTGATTGTTGGGTGTTTCTCTACTTTATGTAACTTAAGGTTACGCAGAGCGCAATCCGAATCTTAAGAATGTTTTTATAATTATATAAGAGTTCGAGGTGTGTATCTTCATTCAAATTGGTTTTTAATGCGCTGATTGTGTGTGATTCAGCCATTAGCAAGATGCTTTTCTCCTTAACTTTTTAAACCGAGTGTGTAACGCGTGGTGCCGATGTTGTGCTGCCTGTTATTTATAATGAGATGAGTGATAGAGACAAAATTGAGGAGTTTAAGAAAGCTATGACAGCAGTTGCGAACCAGTACTATGTGCAGCCCCAGGCTTATGGCCAAAATAATTTTTCGGTACAGCCCCAGGCGTACCAACCCAGTGGGTTTTCTGTAACGTCCATGGCGTATACTAGCCCTGCCCAAGCTTTTGGTGCTATGGCGCGCCCGGCACTTAACTGGATTAACCAAAATGTAATGCGGCCTGTACAACAATTTCAACAAGAACACCCCTATGCTAGTGCAGCCATTGGTGGTGCCGCGGGTGGTGTTGCCGCTATGAGTAGTGGATGCGCCTACTGTGGCATGAGTGTTGCCGCCCCTATGATGGGTGAGGCTATCCAACAAGGCGGCCAATATATCCAAGAGACGGCGCAACAAGTAGGCCAGAAAATTAATGGTTGGTTTGTAGGCAATAACCATTAAGCCAAGGTAAAAAGTGGATAGGGATTTTGGAGATAATTAAATTATTTAAGTTAAACATTATCGCGCTATAGGGATGTTAAGCATGGTGCTTAATATAAGCGAAGTACATTTTTAAATAATGTGCGGTTTGGCCATACCATGGCTAGGCCGCTTTATTATTATTGGCGTTATAAAAAAATAGCTACTGGCTAAGGCGTTTTTCGCAGGCATAAATGGTCCAAATAAATACCACAATGGCAATAATCCATAGCGGGTAAATGTATTGCGGGGTTAGGGTGCCATGTAAAAATGCTTGGCGGCCACCATCAAACACGGCGGTGGTGGGTAACCAGCGTACAATTTTTTGGACCAATTCAGGCAGGGCTTCTATAGGGAAAAACAATCCGCCCAGGTATAGCAGCGGGATAATAACAATGGCTTGTACTTGGGCAATTTGATCGGGGCGCATAAAGGTGGTGCCTATGTTGGCGCCCACGGCAGTAAACAAAATCGCGCCCGGAAACATCATCATTAAAAAGGCAAACAAGTTTTCCCATGGCAGGGTAAAGGGGTTAATAATAAATAATACGGCAGCGGTTAGGGTGCCTTTTATTAGCGCAATTACAAAGCCGCTAAATAATTCGCCAAGCAAAATATCTGTCATAGAAATGGGCTTAATGCGGTACTCTTGGATGGTTTTATGATGACGTGTCGCTAGCCACAACCCCCACCCACCGGTTCTAAAGGCCTCTTGCTGGATGGTGAGCGCAATTAGGCCAGGGGTCATAAAAGCCACGTAGGATACGCCATTAATCTCAGAAATATGATTGCGAAGACCCAGGCCAAAGGCCAAATAAAAGGTGAGTGGCACGGCAATGGTGGAAAAAATTTCCATCACCCAACCCTTGGTTTCTCCAATAAGGTTTTGCTTAAATATGGGGTAAACCCCTTGGCGAAAGTGGATAGGCTTACTCATGGGCGGGTGGCTCTGGGGTCGGGGTGGATGAGGCAATAAGGGCTTCTGGGGTGTGGCCAATGGCGCTAAAAAAGACGGTTTCTAAATCGGGCAGTTGTTGGTGGATGCTGTGAAACACTTGGGGGGATAGGTGTTGTATAATGGCCGGGATAAACTCTAAGGAATCGGGCTGGCGGCTAAAATCCAGCTGAATGGTTTCTGCATTGGTGGCGGTTAGGGTTACCCCAGGGGTGTTTGCCAGGGCCGTTTGCACGGTGGGCAGCAGGGTGTTGGCGACCGGTTGTTTTAGTTGCAGTTGGTAATGCCAGCCACAGCGTTGTTCGGCCACCTGGCGCTTTAATTCGGTGGGGGTGCCTTGTTGAATAAGCTTACCTTTGTCCATCAGCACAATGTGGTCGCTTAGTTCATCGGCTTCTTGCATGTAGTGGGTGGTTAAAATTAAGGTGCGGCCTTCTTTCAGGGTGCGGATGGCATCCCACACCTGGCGGCGAGCCAGGGGGTCTAGCCCGGTGGTGGGTTCATCTAAAAATAAAATAGTAGGCTTGTGGATAAGGGCCCGAATAAGGCTGGCCTTGCGTTTCATGCCGCCAGAAAAGGTATCCAGGTAGCTGTGGCGGCGGTCGTACAGGTCTACTTGTTTTAGTAGGTGGTTAATATGGGGGGTAAAGTGGCGCTTTTTTAGGCCGTGTAGCTCAGCGTGGAGGGACAGGTTCTCCCATAGGGTGAGGTAGTTATCAAAGCGGTCATCTTGGCTAACCACGCCCAATTGCTCGCGGATGGGGTTGGGGTTGTTATGCACGTTGTGGCCGTTTATCCAGGCGGTGCCATTATCCGGCCGAATAACGGTGGTTAAAATGTTAATTAGCGTGGTTTTACCGGCCCCATTACTGCCCAATATGCCTAGGGCCTTGCCCATAGGGGCGGTAAAGCTAACCTGGCTAAGGGCGGCCACTGTGCCACCACCACGAGGATTGGTAAAAGATTTGCAAATGTTATCCACCACCATGCCGCTGGTGGCAGGGGGGGGCGAGGGCGGTACAGTTGAGGATACAGGCATTGGTGTGGCAGACATAGCGAATAATATTTACGATGGCAGGGGTGCAGGTGCTTAAGCGCACTGTGTCATCATACCCAATCCAGCGGGCTTGGGGCAGATGGACCCCTTTGCTTTGTTTAAGGCAAAGGGTTAAAGGCCCGCTACCTGCCTGCCGATACCCATAACATCACCGTATAAAAAACCCACCACGGCATGTTAAGGGTGGGGAAGGATGGTTTCGATATGTTTGTTCGTTTTTTTGTTGCTCTCGCTGCGGCGCTGGGGTTTGCTACGCCAACATTGGCCCCACAGCCGGTTCGTGTTCAGGCTCGTTTGCCTCGGCAGTAGGCGCCCTGGCCTTGGTGATTATCCTCTAATCTCATCCGTATGGGGTTAGTTGATTTTACCGTCATTTGGTATAACTAGTGGGTATTGCGTGTGTGTTTACAAGGCTATTATTGCTTTGCTAACCCTACCAATACAGGTAACACAGCGTTTTTGTGTGCTGTGTGTCTATAGTTAGTCAGTTTTTTCGCCTTTTTTCTTCTGGAGACCCTGATGGTGTCGTCGTCATCTTCCCCTAATTCGCCCAAACCCTTATCCGCAGATACGGTAGGGAACGAATCGCTGGATGCGATATATGCGCTAAATATTGGCGATTTCGTGGTGGAATCCTTTATTAGCGATGCCCTGCTAGAAAAAATTTCTAACCGCTTGGCCGCCAGCCCAGAGCGTTTGCGCATGCAGCTAGAAGAGTTGGTGGATATTTATGCCTTAGACCGCACCTTATCCATTTTAGGCTTTGAAGCCAGCGATGACTTTGTGATTTACGATTCCATTGCCAGTACCTTGGCCAGCATGTTTGGCGTGGATGCTTGCCATTTATTTCAGCCGGCTAAAAAGGATGTGGCTGGGTACTATTTAAGTTTAACGGGCACCTCGTTAGATATTGCCACCAACCAGCGTTGGAATATTGGCTTGCCGGTGCGCGATGATGATTTACTTGGCCAATGCTTTTTAGATGCCAGCCAAGCCGTTGTGGATAACCTGGGTACAGCCGCTAACCAAACCGGTGGCACGGCCTGGCACCCCATCGAACCCCTCAATCAGCACCATGCCCAAGCGGTACTCATGGTACCCATGGTGGGCTCTGGCCATAAGCATGTGCAAGGCGTCCTTTGTTTAGAATCCTACCAGCCACGGGTATTCCACCCCACGTTGGTGGCTTTGGCCCATGCCGCCAGCAATGTGTTTGTGTGCTCCATTCAATTGCAGCAATGGATAGCGGAAGCCAAAACAGCGCTGGCCAATGACGAAGCCAATATGGATAAACTGCAAACCCTGCGCGCCCAAATTACCGAGTGCATCGGCGAGTTGGGCCTGCGCCAACAAAGCTTTGTAGAAACCCTAGGCCAGGCGATTGATGCCCGCCAACAGTATACGGAAGGCCACAGCCAGCGTGTTGCCGAATTGGCCCGTGATTTGGCGTATGCCTTTGAACTGAACGAAAAAACCGTGGATTGCGTGTATTATGCCGGGTTGCTGGGCAACATTGGTAAGCTGCACGTGCCAAAACAGGTATTGCAAAAGCAAGAATCCTTGAACAAAGAGGAGTGGGAGCAACTCCACAACCACGCTAACGCCGGTGTGGCCTTGTTATCTCAGCTCCACATTTTGGCAGATACCTTGCCCTATGTTACCTATCAGGCCGAGCGTTGGAATGGTCATGGGTCGCCCCATGGGTTAAGTGGCAATGGCATACCTTTTGGTAGCCGCTTGCTAGCCGTGGCCGATGCCTTTGAAGCCTTGGTGCACGAGCGCCCCTACCGAGACCGCGCTTATAGCGAAACCGAAGCGGTGGGTATTTTGAAAAAAGAAGCGGGCACTAAGTGGGACCCACAAGTGGTGGAGAAACTAACGGCTAAGTTTGCTTAGGGCGTTATAGGCTGTAATAGCAATTGGCTAAGTTCGGCGGATTCATTAGCGGTGTGTTGGTATTGCTCGGTATACGTTTGTTGCCAATGGGTATCTGATGCGTCAAATTTGGATGCGGTGATGGCGGTACCCAGTAGCGATTGAAGTTGGGCTTGGGTTGTTTTTGTTAGTGCTTGGGCGAGTTGCTGGTAAGCGGATAAGTCGGGTTTATTGAGTGATTCATCCGGTAAGGTGTTGGGTAAAAAAACCGCCCCATGTTGGAGGATACCGTTTTTTTGCACGGTTTGGGCGCAGCCTGCAATTTTGTGGCCCTGGGTATCCTTAATATCCCATGGGGTGTGGGATGAAAAACATAGGCTATGGGCGGCGTAGGCGTTAGGGGCCGTGTTATCTGCGCCTGTGTAGCCTTCTATGGTAATGCCAATGGCGGTTAGGGCGCTTAGCAGGGGTTGGGTTAGGCTGGCATAGCGTTGGGCTAAAGGTGCCTGCACGGTAGGCAAGTGGTTGGTAATAATGGCCACCGAAATATCTGCCCCATGGGGGATGGCCCGCCCACCAGTGGGCCGACGCACAACAGCCTTAGATCGGTTGGCATCTTCAGGCAGGTTGGTAACCGCTTGTTGAATAGAGGCCTGGGATTGATGCACACCCACCGATAAGGTGGCCGGTTGCCAACAATAGGTATGGAGTATCCATACCGGGTGGGGTTGCTGCTGGCACCAGGTGAGTAGGGCGGCATCGCGGGCCATGTTGGTGGGGCCACTTTGCCAATGGGCATGCCAGGTGAGCAGGGTGGTTGGCGGGTTATCCTGCATCAGCAGAAGGGGCCTGAGGGCCTGCCGTGTCAGTCCCGTCGCCGTAAGTTTCTTCTAGCCAGGCTTGCTGCTGCTCGGCGCGGCGTTGGTCTTCTTCGGCGCGGGTTTTTACCAGGGTATCGTATTCTTTTAGGGTGCACACCTGCTGAATATCCAGCACATAGGCGCTGTGGGCCTCGCTGTGGCGAGGCTCGCCCCCCAGTACATGCACAATGGTGCCGCTTTCCATGGTCATTAGTCGTTTGGCCACATCGGGTATGGTGGTGGTGCAATGCACGGTGTGGGCCCCGTCGCTTACCTCTATGCTGGTTAGCCAACCCCGTTGGGTGTGGATAGCCACAAGCATGACCGGCCATTGTTCTGGCAGGGGCTGGCGTTGTTGGATAATCGCCAGGTCGGGTTGCTCTGGCAGATGTTGGGTAATGGCGGCGTATAGCGCCGTTGTGGCGGTGGTATCCATAAAAGGGTGTGTTGGGTTAAGTAGAGGGGGAGGAAAGGTGTGTAAATCGCTTGGATTCGCGGATATAAGTGTGCGAAAATAAGGCTGGCTCAAGTAAGCGTAACCCTATCGTAGCCGTAACATAGCGGTTTGCAAAGTCGTTTTTTGTAAGGAAGGTCTGCTATGACCCCTCGTATTTTAATGGTGATTGCCCCTAAAGATTTTAGGGATGAAGAATTATTGGTGCCCCGTAAGGCCTTAAAAGAAAAAGGCTGGCAGGTAGATACCGCCAGTACGGAGGCCGGCGAGGCAACAGGCATGTTAGGCGCCAGAGAAGTGGTTACCCTAACCCTGGCGGATGTGGCGATAGAGGATTACGCCGCCATTGTGGTGGTGGGCGGCATGGGCTCGCCAGAATATTTGTGGCACAACGATACTTTGCGGCGTTATGTGGCGTTGGCCTACCAGCAACAAAAAGTGGTGGGCGCCATTTGCTTAAGTGGTGCCGTGTTAGGGTTGGCTGGTATTTTACAAGGCAAAAATGCCACGGTGTGGGAAACCCCAGAAAGCCGCGCCGCCATTGAAGATAATGGGGGCACCTTTACTGATAAGCCCCTAACGGTGGATTGTACTATTGTAACGGCAAACGGGCCGGAAGCAGCAGAAGCGTTTGGGGATGCGCTGATTGCTTCGATTGAAGCCACTATTGCGGTTAAATCGTAACCACTACCCTAGTATTTGCTAAAAGCGTAGCGGCTATAATTTGGAAGAAAGGCGGCTTGAGGCTTGTTACATGCCGTTACATAATGTTCCAAGATCCCTTAAAAATGTTTTTATATAATCACAAGGGGTTAAGAAGGCGACACACTAACCGCCACCAGCCTAGCGGCCCGGCTGCCCCAAGTACTCGGTAATCACCGGAATTACACAATAAAAACAGCCGCTTCCTAATTTTACTAATTTTACTTATCATATAACCACTCTCTCTTGTCTCTCTCTTCTCGAATCAATCAAGATTCACCTCTGCTAGCAATAGCAGGGGGTTTTTTTTGCCTATTTTTCCTCTCTCCCCCGTTTAGTAGGGCAGTAGCGAGTAATTATACGGGGGCTTTCGGCGTAGGGTGGCCGTTTGGCTAGAAAAAGCTATTTAGAGAGTTGGGTGTTATCCGGTGTGGCCACCAAAATAGCATTGCTTTTGCCTGGCAAGGGGATGGCCTGAGTAACAGCTGGGGTGGCGCTGTTGGCGTTGGCTAAATAAGCGCTTCGGCCACCGGCGGCCGTAATAAGCAGTTGGCGCCCTTCGTTTAAAAAGGTTACCCGGGTAGGGAAGCTACCCTTGGGCAGGGTGGCCCATACGGCTACTTCGCCTTTGTCGTTAATAAGGTTTAGTTGGTGGTCTCCGCCGCTAATAACCCACACGCGGTTGGGTTGCTTGGGGTGCACTGCAATGCCGACAGGCTTTTTGCCCACGTTTAACTGGCGCAGTAGCTTGCCGCTGGCAATATTAATAGCGGCCACTTGGTTTAGGTTTCGGCTGGCAGCCCACAGCACGGGGGTACTGTTCACGTCATGGATGGCCAGGGCGCTGGTATCTTGCAGGCCGGGCAGGGTGGTTTTTTGGGTGTTTGTTTTAATATCCCACACCACAATGGTGGGTTGGCTAACATCCGCAATGTATAAAAAGTGGTTGTTATAGGCCAGGGCATACCCTCTAATGCCGGGGTCAATGCTGGCTAGCATTTGCCGTTTGCCCATGTGCAGGCGGGTAATATCGTTGGTGGTGCGGTGGGTTAAAATAAGGGTGTCATTAGACATGGCCACACTGTTGGCAATAGGCGAGCTTACCGCCAGGCGGGTTTGCACGCTTTGGGTTTCTGTATCCACAATCACCACTTCGTTTTTGTTTAGGCAGGGGATAAACAGGTGGGTTTTATCTTGGCTGGCGTGCAGGCTTAGGGGCAGGCAGCCCAGTTTAATGCGCTGGTCTTGTTTTAGGGTAACCGGGGCTTCTACACTGGGTTGGGCCAATTGGCCGCGCAGTAATTCCTGGGTATCCACGCGGGTATAGTACACACTGTTAGCAGGCAGGGCGGCGGCGGGGCGAGTGTTGCTGCCAGCAGTGGTGTCGGTTTGGGTAGAAGGCTTAAACACGTTGGCGGCCGGTAAGGTGCCCCCATTGGCCCCAATAACAGGCTCGTGCATGGGTTTGTAGGGCAGGTTGCCTAAAATAACTTTTAATTCGGCTGGGATGTACAAGGCGCTGGGCAGCAACATATCCTGAGGAAGCAACCCTTCTTTTAGGCCAATAGGGTAGGGGTCTACCTTGGCCAGGGCTAGTTTTCCGCTGGTGGTACGAATTACCCGAATCAGGTAAAAGCCTTCGCTAAAAGGGATGAGATCCGGTGGTTCGCTGGTGGAGGGAGTACCAGGGGCCGCCTTATGAATGCTGAGCTTGGGGGTACCGGCTAGTGGGGCGGCGCCGGCGGCATTGGCCGGCCGCTGAGGAAACACAGGGATGTAGACATTCCCATCACTTAAGGTGACTACCCCATCAAAACGAACATCGACGGTGGCATCCGCTTGTTTTAGGTAATGCAGCACACCGTTGGGCAGCTCGGTGGCCTGGCTGGTGGCGGTTAGCCCTAGCCAACACACACACACCAGCAGTAGCCCTAGCAGGCGGGGTAATAATACAAGAGAAAAAGGCAATAATGTTGGCATAATAAGGGGCGTTGGGGGTTGGTTAATTATAAAAGGGCGGTATGGTTGGCTAAGGGGGTGGTACCGGTAAAGGCAATTTGGGCGGGGCCCGTCATCCATACATCCGCCAAAGAAAGCTGGGAGACGTCACCTTTGGGCAAAAAGGTTCCATCGGCTTGGGCAGTAGGGGCTTGCCAGGTAATGTGTAAATCGCCGCCAGGCAGGGTAACGGTTATAGGGCCATCTCCGTTTGGGGTTACCCCAGCCAGTTTGGCAGCCACCACAGTAGCACAAGCGCCGGTACCGCAGGCTTGGGTCCAGCCGCAGCCTCGCTCCCATACATCCAGGGTAATGTGGTTAGGGGTGTTAATGGTGGCAAATTCCACGTTTATTTTATCGGGGAAGGCGGTATGGGTTTCTAGCGTTGGGCCCAGCTGGGGGGCGCTGGTTTTGGTAGGGCCGTTTAGCAGTACAGCGTGGGGGTTGCCCATGTTCACCAAGGTAATAGGGTAGGTGGCACCATGTGCGGTTATAGGGTGTTGAACAACGGCACCGTTGGCCGAAACATCGTTTACTGTAGCGGGGATGTGTTGTTGGGCCAGTACAGGCGGCCCCATATTAACGGTTACCAAGCCTTCTGGGGTTAGGGTTAATGTTTTATCCCCCGCCAGGCTGTTTACAGTAAAGGTGATGGCTTCCGTCCAGTGGGTATGGTGCAGGTAGGTGGCAAAACAGCGGATGCCATTGCCACACATTTCGGCCACGGTGCCATCGGCATTAAAATATATAAACCGGGCCACGGCGGCATCGCTGCTGGGGGGGGCGGCCACAATCAGGCCATCGGCGCCAATACCGGTAAACCGGTGGCACAAGGTGCGGGTTAAGGCGGGCAGGGTGGCTTCCCAATGGTTGCTGGGTAGGCCGTGTTGTTGGCTTAAGGCTTGCAGGGCACGGTAATCTAGCATCACAAAATCGTTGCCAAGCCCGTGCATTTTAACAAAGGGCAGATGATGATTTGGCGTGAGTTGGTGCAGAGGGTGGGGCATGGCAGCAGGGGCAACGATGGCAGTAGACATGATGTTGGGGCCATCCTTTTTTAGGGTGTATTTTGTGTCATCATAGCTCAAACGAAACCGTAGGGCGCTGTGGTGCCCGCGTTAATCCTTGTTGTTTTTTAGGGGTGACATTACTGATGAGCATTGCGTCGATGGGGCCACGTCACCGCCAAGTAGATGCCCCCCCCTTGTTAAGCTGGGCCCGTTTGTGGCCGGTATTACTACTGTTGGGCGTGTGCGGCTTACTGTTTTTTACCAACCTGGGCGGCTACCCCTTATTTGATGTGGATGAGCCCCGTTATGCCCAGGCGGCCCGTGAAATGTTGCAACGTGGCGATTGGGTAACGCCCTATTTTAACTGGCAGCTCCGCTTTGATAAGCCGCCCTTCCATTATTGGGCGATTGCTACTGCTTACCAGTGGTTTGGCATTAA
This sequence comes from bacterium, assembly GCA_030429585.1. Taxonomy (GTDB): domain Bacteria; phylum Cyanobacteriota; class Vampirovibrionia; order Vampirovibrionales; family Vampirovibrionaceae; genus JAUIEU01. The sequence goes on from JAUIEU010000001.1 coordinate 1,983,482, forward strand.
TGAATTTTCTGCCCGCTGGGTAAGCGCCGTGGCGGCCACCATTATGGCGCTTGGGGTGTATATTACAGGGGTTGCTAGTGGGGTTAGCCCCCAGTGGCGCCACAACCGCAATCTGGGGTTGTTGGGGGCGTTGTTGTTTGCCACCAGCGTGGAGGTGATTGCCCTGGCCCATATGAGCATTACAGACATGCACCTGGCCTTGTGGATAACCTTAACCACCTTGTGTTTATGGGGTGTGGCAGCTAAAACCCCCAAGTGGTGGCTTGCGGCAGGGTTGTTTGCTTCGTTGGGGATGCTAACCAAGGGCCCTGTGGCCATTGTGCTGCCGGGTGGGGTGTTGGTGTTGTATGCCATGGTTACCCAGCAGTTGCGGCACGTGTTGCTGAATCGTTGGTTTGCACTGGCCTTGGTGATGGCGGTATTGCCGTTTGCCCTATGGTGTTTGGCTGCGTATCAGGCCAATGGCCAACTATTTTTAGACGCTTTGTATCACCATAATGTATCCCGCTTTAGTGGTGGGGTGGCCTACCACCCAGAGCCCTGGTGGTACTTTGTGCCGGTGGTATTGGTAGGCTTTTTGCCGTGGGTAGGGCTTATCCCGGTAGGTGTTAAGGCCACGGCCAATGCTAGCTTTTGGCAGACCATCACCCAGCCTCGTCCGCCAGCTATGGCCAATACCCCTACCCCAGCCCATATTACGTTGTTTGCGGGCTTGTGGGCCTTGTTGGTGTTCATCTTTTTTACGGTGGCTAAAACCAAGCTGCTTACCTATATTTTGCCAATGTTCCCGGCCTTGGGGCTGTGGTTAGCAGGGGCACTGATATTTTTTACTCCGCCGCAGGCGCGCTGCCAAAGCATGGCATGGCTGTGGGGCACCATGGCTACTGTGGTGGCTTTAGTAGTGGGTGTGTTGTTGCCCTTATTGCCCCAGTGGTTGCCTGCGGAAGCACTGTTTTTAATTACGGAGCCTGCCCATAAGGTGCTGGCAACGGTATTGTTGCTGGGTTTGGTTACCGCTACTTTGGTGGCCTTTCAGCAGGCCCGCTTGTACGAAGCAGGCTCGATGGTAAAACCCCTTAACAATGATGACGGCCCCCCATGGCCGTATGCCAGCGTGGCGGTGATAGTGGCCACCATTGTGGTGGTGACTGTTGGGGCGATGGTTACCGTGGTGCCAGCGGCTAACCGTTTAACTCAAGGGGATATGATGGCCTTTGTAGATATTGCGGGCGATGACGCCGTGGCAAGCTATGAAATTACGCGCCCTAGCCTAACCTATTATACCAACCGGGCTATTCCATCCTTAGCGCGTGGGGATAAGCAGGCCATGCAGGGGTACTTAACCCGCAACCCTAAGGCCTACATTATTACCAAGGCCCGGTTGGTCAACGATCTTATCCATCAGTTGCCCTTAGGCACACGGTATACCGTATTACCCAAAGGCAACGTGTACCGCATGTTGCTAGTGGAGTAATCCACTGGGCGGCTTTTTAAAAAGGGCCGTTATCTTATTAGTTAGCCTTTGGGGTTTAGTCGTTGCTGGCGGCAGTAACGCGTTGAGAATGAACCTTGTACAGGGCGTTGGCCATGGCCTTGCCGTCCATCACAAAGGTCATATCCAGTACCCCTTCCAGCACATCGGGCCCGCTGGGGGTTAGCAGTAAGGTTTCTACCCGCTGCCAACTGGCGTTGTTTTGGTAGGCATAGGTGGTAACCACCTTGGCCAGGTTGCCCATACGGTCTGCCGGCTCGGCAGACATACGGAAGGGCCGTTGGCGGCTAGGGTCTAGTTCGATGCCGTAATGGTCAAAGCGTACTTCCATTAGGGTGGCATGCTCTGTCCAGTCGCCACAAAACACCTCACCGGGGATGCGGCTGCTCATGGTGGGGGCGTCTGGGTTGGTGGCCCCGCCGGGGTATAGTTCGCTTTGCAGGTACTTAACTTGGCGCTGCAAGTTTTCAATTTTGGCGTGGGCATCTTCGTTACTGCGTTGGTGGGCGTTTTCCAGTTGCTGGAGTTGCTGGCGCAGTTCCACGCAGTTTTTTTCGGCTTCTAGCACTTGGGCTTGCAGCTTGGCTTTGTCATCCATTAGCTTAAACTGGCGCTGTTCTTGCACATCGGCAGAGCCAACTTGGTCGCTAAGTTGGCGCACCTTGCGGTGGTATAGGTTGTTGGCGTTGTATAGATGAGAATTCAGCTTTTCCGTTTCCATGAGCCGGGTTTGCAGCTCGTCTTTTTCGCTAAGGGTGCGCTCTAGCAAAGTGGTTAGGGTGCTGGCTTCTTCCGTGCCTAGGCCGGTGGCTCCTTGCCCGTAGCGGGATAGGCTGTGGAGTTTAATGGATTCCGGGGTGGACACGGCGGCGGATTTTTGGCCGGAGGCAATGGTGGCGAGGGATGTTGGGCTGGGGGTGGGCACCATAGGAGAAATCGGCTCGTCTGGCACGGTAACCAGGGCCTTAATGTCGTCAAAGCGGCGGCCTAAGGTAAGGTGCTTTTTAATATTTTTAAATAGGTTAATGTGGTGCTGGGTGTAGAGGCGCTGGCCGGTGCCAGGGTCTAGGGGTAAGGCTATGCCAAGCTGTTGCTGCCAATCTTCCACCTCTGTGGCGGATACGTGGAATTTTTCCATGCGGGCCAATAGCTCCATGTGGGGGATGGGTGGCGTGGCCGAGTGGCTAAAGGTAGCGGTTTCGGTGTTGTAGGGTTGCTCTGCGGTGGTGGGTGCCATGGGGTGGTGTGCTGCCTTTCGGGTATCCGGGTGCGGTGGCCTGTACAGGGTGGGGCGAGTAAAGGGGTACGGTTAGCCCCTTAAAAAGGATGGGGTTGCCACACGCACGATTCCTATTGTCAAAATAGTAGCACAGGCGGTGGGTTTGGGGCAGTCCACGGTTTAGGGTGTGCTCGTGGTAGGGTATCGCCGTTATGCCTAAGCCATTGGGTTGGGCCATTGTGTTGAACGGGGCACCCTATGTTTATTATTTTATGTATCTGTGGCCTGTTGGCAGGTGGCTTTGCGGGGTTGCTGGGCATTGGTGGTGGGGCCATTACCTTAAGTTTGCTAACGGTAGCCGAGCAATGGCACCTGTATACGGATAGCTTGGCGGCAGCCACCGGCTTAGCGGCCACCCAAAGTTTATGCGCGGCAGGTAGTGCGGCGGTGGTGCATCACCGCCAAGGGCGGGTGTGCTGGCCTATGGTGCTGTTGCTGCTGGGTTCTGCGGTGGTGGGCGGGTATGCGGGCGGCGTTATTACCGCCATTGTGCCAGAATTTGCCTTGCGGGGGCTGTTTAGCGCGTTGTTGTTGGCCATGGTGGCCAATATGATTCGGAAACGTCGCCAAAGTACCAGTAACCAGCCAGAAACAGCCACAGTGCCGACGACATTTCGTCAGGTGTGGGCGTCTATTCCGGTGTGGCAGCACGGGTTGGCCTTGGCAACAGCCTTATTGGCCACCACGTTGTCTGGTTTGTTTGGCATTGGGGGCTCAATTTTCCTTATCCCCATTATGGTGAGCATTTACGGGTTGCCTATGCCGGTGGCGGTTGGTTGTGGCAGCGTTACTGCCGCCACGGTAGCCGGGGCCAGCCTGGTGGGTAAATGGCAGGCCGGCATGGTAGACCCCCCTGCGGCGTTGATTATTGGTATTGCAGCCGTGGTGGGCGGTATTATTGGCGCCCAACTGACCCAAAAGGTATCTAAAAGTACCTTGTTTTGGTTGTTATTAATGATTATGGGCTGGGCCCTGTACCAAAACACCACGGCGTGGTTGTTGTAATTGCCTCTTATGTTGTTGCCTTGCGTAAGGATGCCCTTGCCCTATGGATACAGACTTTACCTGTTGTTATTGTTACCAAGCCAACAGTATTTTTGTAGACCCGACCGGTGGTTGCCAGCAGCGCTATGTGGAAGATTGTCAGGTGTGTTGTCGCCCCAATGTGTTGCACATTACCTGGGATGATGAGGCTGAAACGTACACGGTAGACAGCCAGCCGGAGAGTTAATATTTAGTAGGCAATAAAAAAGCAGGCCCTATAATGGTTAAGAGCCTGCCTATCAAAAAGTGGTGTAATGATGGTGTCGCTTTTAAGCGGTCGTGGGGGTTTGGTGGTAGTGGGTGCTGCCATCTTTGCTGCTCATCATGGCATCAATGGAGAAACAACCGGGGCCGGTCATCATGATTAAAAAGGCGCTAATGGCATACAGTAGGGGTAGCTCAAAGCTGGGCTGCGCCATGCTAATAAACAAATGCCCCTGAGGAAAGTGGACCATAAACAGGGCGCCTACCATGGTTACCAAAATGCCAAAGGCGGCCAGCGGGGTTAAAAAACCAAGTAGCAGCGCCACGCCGCCACCAAATTCGGCCAACGCGGCAATGGCTTGCATCACATTGGGGATATCCATACCCATCATGTCCGTCATCCAGGTAAAGGGGGTCATAATTTTGGGCAGGCCGTGGAAAACAAAGGCGGTACCCACCACAATCCGAAAAGCCAGCATAGCGATGGAGGCTTTAGAACTTAAGGGGGCGTTGGGGCTAAATATCATCATGGGGTTAGTACTCCTTACAAAAGTGGCCGGTTAAGGCCGTAACCTAAAAAATACGATAGTGGCATTGTACCATTGGGTTCCGTATCCGCCCACGCTTGCTATCTTTTATATATAAGGCCAACCGTTGGTTTAAAAATTAATCTAAAAAAGGTTCTAGCAAAATTTTGGCGGCCATTTCGTCAATCATGGCTTTATTGCGGCTGGGCTGGATGCCTTGTTCGCGTAGTCGGTCTTCGGCTTCCATGCTGCTTAACCGCTCGTCTACCCATTCAAACGGAATGGCCTTTCCGCTTGGCTGAGATAAGGCAGGTTCTAAGGCAATGAAGAATTCTCGGGCACGGGCGGCGCTTTCGTTATCGCGGCCGTCCATGTGTAGGGGCATCCCCATTACCACACGCTTTAGGGTGTAGGCCTGGCAGGCGGTTACAATGGCATCCACAGCCGCCACGTTGTTTAGCTTGGCGCGGTCTAGGGTGGGTAGCCCCACCGTAAACCAGCCCATGGGGTCGGTTACGGCCAGGCCAATGCGCTTGGTGCCATAATCAATGGCTAAAATGCGTCCGGCAGGGCTGTAGGTAAAGGTGTTTACCGGTGTGGGCTCATCCCCAGGCGTGGTGTTCGCAGGGTTATCCGTCATGGCTATCGGGGGTGGGTAGGGTGTGTAGCTCGTCGATCATGGCAGGCAGCTTGGCGTCAGGCTCCCAGCAATCTACCAGTAAGGCCACGGCGGTTTCTAGTTCTGGGTGTTGCTTGGCCAGGCGCAATAAATGTTCCATCACACAGCGCCTGCCAAAGGCTCGGCTAAAGGCGGTTAAGGTCTCTGGGGTGATGGGTTGCTTGGCCTTGGCGGCCTGTTGGGCGTTTAGGGCCAGGGCTTCCGTGGCGGCTAGGGTGGCAAAGGTTTGGGTGTTGGCATGTTGCAGTAAGGTGGCCATTACGGTTACCCGGTGGGCAAAGGTGGGGCCAAAATCGCAATTCAGCAATGCCGCGATGGTGGTGGTGGCCAAGGTATCCAAGTGCTCACGAACGGGCTCAAAGGCTTCTGGCTCATCGGCAGGGATGCCTTTTTCCATAAGGGGGGCAACGGTTTTGGCGGCTTGTTTAAGCAAGGTGGCAATGGCAGGGTCGTCTTCGCCATCTAAAAACCAGGTGTGGATATCGGGGTGGAGGTAGAGTTGCTCGGTGATGGGGGCCCAAGCTGGGTTGGCGTGCTGTGTTAGGGTGTTGGTAATATCTAAATCGGCGGGGGTAATATCGGCCAATAACACCGCCCAACAGGTATATTCATACGGAATTTGGTGCTGTTTATTGGCGCTAATGTGCCAGGCGTGTTGCATTAATGCCACAGCCACGGCAGGCGGTATGCTAATTTTTAACGAGGCCTCGTGGAATTTATCCACCAGTTGTTGCACGTCGGTGTCGCTTAGTTGGTAAAAGCCAAAGGCGTCTAACACACCGGTTTGGTCGTTGGCGGCCATGGCCATTAGGCAGGTATCGCCATTGGGTATGCGGCGGGTCATCATTAGGCCCACGTTGCCCACGCCATCGGGCAGGGTGGCATAGCAAACATGTGGGGTGCTGCCCGCATGCAGCGGGTGCGTGGGTAACACGGCATCATCGGCATCGTGGCCAAAGCCGCTTTTTAGCCGCCGTTTTTGGCATTCTCGTTGCAGGGTGGCCTTAAAATCCGTGTCTTCTGTATGCTCGGCCATGGCTTCTAAATGCAATAGTGCGGCAGGTGTGGGCAGGGTGGGTAGGATTTTTTGAAGCCAGGTTACCACCTCTGTGTTGGGGCCATACCAGTACAGGGCCACATACAAAATAAGCAGTTGGTCTGCCGGGTAATCTTCCCGTAAGGATTCTAATAAGCGGACTTGTTCGGTGGCGGGTAGCGACACAATAAAATCCAAAAAATCCACCAACGATGCAGGATTTTCCGTGGCCACCTGCAACATGCGGGCTGTTTCTTGGGCAATTAGGCCTTCGGGGTCTTCTAAAAATTCTAAATAAGCATCCGGGTCGCTGGTATCGCCTAAGTTGCGCAGCACCAAATTGGCGGCATCCTTGGTGGCGTCGCTACTGGTGGGGCTTTGGATAACATCCCACAGGGGCTCGCCCAGGGTATCCAAATCGCCAACATCCATCAGTAATTCGGCTAAAATAAGCAGTCGGTGGTTGGTGTTGCTGGGGTGGAGTAATTCTTTAATCACCGTCTGGCACACCGCCTCGGGTTGTTCCAGTTGGGTTAAGTTGGTAATGGCCTCGTCGCGGTCGTGCTTGCTGCGCCCTTCGGCAGAGAGCACGTTAATGGTATCTAGCACCATGCGGCGCACCAGTAATGGGTTGCTGGCAACAGAAGAGGAGGGAGGGTTAGAAGAAGAAGGCACGGCGGTTGACTAAAAGGGCTTAACTTAAGAATATCAGCAGTATTTATCCTATCATTGATAGGCTGCCCCTGCCTTAAAAACTTTAACGGCGCCTTGCCGTAGAATGTGCCCCATGTCCCTTAGCTCTGATAATGCCCCAACCGCTAGCCTGCAAGCTGTTATACACAGTGTGCAGCCGGGTAGCATTGCCGAAGATTTAGAGCTAACCCCTGGCACCCGCATTGTGGCCATTAATGGCAATAGCAGCTTAGAAGATCAGCTCGATTACCAATACGAGGTACTGGGCACAGAAGACATTGAGCTGCATATTGCCCACCCCAACGGTGATGAAGAAATTATTGAGATTGAAAAAGACGCCGACGACGATTTGGGCATTGTGTTCACCAGCCCTATTTTCACGCCCATTAAAACCTGTAACAACGCCTGCCCCTTTTGCTTTATCGACCAACAACCGGCAGGTTTGCGCCCTACCTTGTATGTAAAAGATGATGACTGGCGCCTAAGCTACTTTACCCAAACCTACATCACGCTCACTAATCTTGCCGCCAGAGACCGCGAGCGGATTGAGACCATTCGCCCTGGGCCGCTGTATGTGAGCGTCCATGCTACCGAGCCGGCTATTCGCATCCAAATGCTGAATAACCCCAAATTTGGCGGCAACATTATGGAAGACTTAGGCTGGCTCCAATCCATTGGGGTGCCCTTCCACGCGCAAGTGGTGGTGTGCCCCGGCATTAACGATGGCGCACACCTAACCCAAACCCTGACGGATTTGGCCACCTTTATGCCAGAATGTTTAAGCGTGGCGGTTATTCCGGTGGGGTTAACCCAATACCGCGAAGGGTTGCCCCAGCTTAGCAGCGTGGATACGGCTACCGCCAAAGATGTGGTGGCGCGCGTGCAAGATTTTTGGCAACACCACCCCAATACCGAAGGCGTGGTGTTTATGAGTGATGAGTTTTACCACAAGGCGGGGATGCCGCTGCCCAGTTACGAGAGCTATGGCGAGTTTGACGTGCTAGAAGACGGGGTGGGCACGGCGCGCATGCTAAGCGAAGGCTTTTTTGAATTAGAGCACACCCTACCAGCATCCATTACACCCTTTAAAAAAGTGCTGATTTTAACGGGCAAGCTGGCGGCTATGACGCTAGCCCCCATTGTGCAGCGCCTAAACGAAATTGACGGGCTGTATGTGGATATCCTCACCGTCGATAGCCAGTTTTGGGGCCAGCAGGTGGATGTGGCCGGGCTTATTACCGGGCAAGATATCCTTAATGCTTGCCAAACCACCGATGTAAGCGGCTACGACCAAGCCTTGATACCCAGCGTGATGCTGAAGCAAGACACGGAGAATTTTTTGGATGACACCACGGTGGGCCAGGTGAGCACACAAATAGGGGTACCCATTAGCGTGGTTACCGACCCCTACGACGCCCAATGCCTGCTGGATACCTTAGGGTTGGTTAGGTAAGGTTGTGCTTCTTTAAAAAATCAGCTGCTTCAGGCACGGTAATACCGGATTCTTTTAAAAGGGTATAAACGTCTTGGTTTGAAATAGGGGGATAACCAATTGCTTCTGGGTAAAATACAGCCAAATATGCAGGCGTTTGTTTTTTTCTTCCTATAATAGGGTAAGATTCTATGTCGTTGGGCGTATTTAAATTATGTATAATTTGAGGAGACATGCTTCCTTTTTTCTTGCTTTCTTTAAAATGTTCAATAGTGTCAGCAAGTGCTGCTGTAGGGTGGTTAAAATCTGGGTGTATAAATAACTGAATTTTTGGTTTGAATTGAAAGTTTGGTTTTTCCCCTAATACAAGACCGTGTTCTAAGAGGGCTTCGCCAGCGTCTTTGGTAAGTGTCTTTATGCCTGTTGTAATAATTGCTGGGTTTCGTTTAGACCTGCCAGCAAACGATGGGGGTATTAATGTGAAAGATGGTGCTTGGTTAATAAACATGGGTGGATTAGTACCTTAAAATATAGGAGATGTTTGATTAAAAAATTAGATACTGTAAATAAACCTGGCATTATAAAATAGTTGCCACCCTTGAACCCATGCCCCCAGTGTTATTTAATGGTGGGCTGGATTCTACTTTAATTACATTGCATTAGATTGATACCTGTACTCCTATGGCAAACCCCAATATCCCCCCCCATTTGCAACAACCCCCAGCGGCTAAGCCTGCTGTGCCCAACCTAGAAGATTTAGCCTTTGCCGTTAAATCCAGCGGCCTAATGGATAAAATGCTATTTACCCTGGTGGCCATTGCCCTGTACCGCTTGGGTGTACAAATCCCTATTTGGGGCGTGGATAGCAATGCGTTGCAAGGGTTTTTACAAGGCGGCCTGGGTGGCTTTTTAGATATGTTTAGCGGTGGCGCCCTGGGCCAGCTTAGTGTGTTGGCATTAGGTATTGGGCCATACATTACCGCCAGCATTATTATGCAGTTGCTTACCGTGGCCATCCCGCAGCTGGAAGAAATGCAAAAAGAAGAAGGCGAGCAGGGCCGCAAAAAAATCTCTCAAATTACCCGGTATGCCACCATTGGCCTGGGCTTGCTGCAAGGCACGCTGATTATTCGGCTGGTGGGTAACCCGGCTAACTTGCTGCCTGGCGTGGACCCCACTTTTTTTATGGTGGCTGGCGTGTTAGCCCTAACCGCCGGTGCCGTATTTGCCCTGTGGCTTAGCGAATTAATGACAGAGCATGGCATTGGCAACGGCGCTAGCTTGCTTATTTTTATTGGCATTTTGGCGGGTATGCCGGTGTATGCCCAAAAAACCTACACCCTGGTTAGTGGCGACCCTGGCCGTAGCTTTGCGCTGCTGGGGTTGTTGGCGCTGTTTGTGGGGCTTATTGGCCTTATTATTGTGCTGCAAGAGGCTACCCGCAATGTGTTTGTGGTGGGCAGCAAGCGGCAAGTGGGCCAAAAAATTTATGGCGGCCAAAATACCCACATTCCGTTTAAAATTAACCCGGCTGGCGTTATGCCTATCATTTTTGCCTATGCGGTATTGGCCTTTCCGGATACGATTTTACGCCTGGTGCAAGCAACGCCGGGGTCTCTGTTAGAAAGTATCCAAAATATTTACAACCAGTACTTTGGCTTTACCGGCATGTTGTACGGCGTGGTTATGTTTGTGATGGTGGTCTTCTTCACCTTTTTCTATGCCAGCATTGCCCCCAATATGCAGCCGAGAGATATTGCCGATAACCTGAAAAAATACGGTAGCACCATCCCTGGTGTTAAGCCTGGCAAGCCTACCGCAGAAAAACTGGAAGATATTTTAGGCAAAATTATTTGGGTGGGTGCCTTTGGCCTGGCCTTGGTTACCCTGGTTACCAGCTATGCGCCTATTGCCTTCCGTATCCCTACCCTGGCTGGTTTGGGCGCCACCTCGCTGATTATTTTAGTAGGTGTGGCCTTGGATACGATTAACCAGGTGAAAGTTCACCTCATGGCCCGACAATATCAGGGATTTTTAAAATAGCACCGACATAGCACCGACAAGGGGTGTTTAAGAGATAATGCAGGCGGCCCGCCTTGCCTTTGTTGTTACCAATACCGGAATCTTTCTACATGACCATGGAACACCCTCTATCGTACGCCCTTGGTGGCAAACTACTGTTTCCTTTTATTGCGCCTCCTAATGGCGGCAAAGGCACCCAAACCCAGGCGTTGCTAAAAACTTTTCCTAACCAGTTGCGCCATATTGATATGGGCGGCTTGCTGCGCGCCGTGGTGGCGGATGCCGATAACCCACTGGGCGAAAAAATCCGTACCGCCCAGGCGGAAGGGCAGTTGGTGAATATTGATATTGTGATGGCCGTATTGGCAGAAGGCATGGCGGACGAAGCTGCCAAGGCCCCCACTGTGCTTGGATTTATTTTGGATGGCTTCCCTCGGAATAACGACCAACTGGCTAATTTAGACCAGCTGTGCGAGCAAACCGGTGCGCAACTGGCCAAAGCTTTCTTTTTAGATGTGCCCCATGAGGTGATTATTAAGCGTGCCAGTGGGCGAATCTTTGAAAAAGAGACCCACAAGCCCTTTAGCTTAAACAACCCGGCGCTTCATCCCCCTGGCTACAATGCCGCCACCTTTGATTTGGAAAATAGTAATTACTATCAGCGCGATGATGACAAGCCGGAAACGGTGCAAAAACGCCTGCAAGGCTTTGCCGATGAAACCCAGCCCATGGCGGACGCTTTAGAGCAAAGGGGCGCCATGGTTACCATTGATGGAAATCAGCCACCAGAAGCGATTACCGCCGTGCTAATGGATACGATGAATAGCTACCTAACGCCAGCAACGTTTACCACGGCCGCACCCCCAGCGGTTTAGGGTTAAGCATTATTTTATAAGAAAGCGTGACTGCCTTATGGCTATTACTACCATTAATAAAAAATCCCGACACGATTTGCGCTTACAGCGAAAAGCAGGCCGCATTGTGGCCGATGTGCATGCCTTGGTTAAAGAGCATATTAAGCCAGGGGTTTCTACGGCAGAGCTGGATGTAGTGGCGGAAGAGTACATTCGCAAAAGTGGCGCGACGCCTACCTTCCAGGGGATGTATGGCTTCCCGGCAACGTTATGCACCAGCATTAATGATGAAGTGGTGCATGGTATCCCTAGCGCAGAGCGGATTTTAAACGAAGGCGATGTGATCAGCGTGGATGTGGGCGCTACTTATAAAGGCTTAATTGCGGATGCAGCCTTTACCCACCCCGTAGGCGCCGTTAGCGATGATGTGGCGAAGCTATTGATCGTGACGGAAGAATCCTTGTTTGCGGCCATTGAGGCTATGCGAGCAGGCCAGCGCCTGCACGTGATTGGTGGCGCTGTAGAAGCGGTCTGTAACGAGCATGGCTACGGGCTGGTGCGCAACTATGGCGGCCATTCGGTAGGGCATAAACTCCACGAAGAACCCTTTATTCATAACTTTAAAACAGAAGACCCTGGCCCAGAAATGCAGCCCGGCAACACCTTGGCGGTAGAGCCCATGTTTAATTTAGGCACGGAAGAGGTGTACACCGAAGACGATGAGTGGACGGTGCGCACCAAAGACCATAAACCTTCGGCCCATTTTGAGCACACTATTTTAATTACCGATGGCGAGGCCGAGCCATTGACCATCTTTGAACCAGGGTTTCGGCACACCGGGTTTTTGAACAATTAAACGATAAAATGCCCGTAACGCTTCCCAAAAATCATTCACGGCATACAATAAGCCGACAGCCATCTCTTATTAGGGTTGGCCCTAACCGTAAGCACACCCAAATTAACCACAGGAAACACCCAATTAACTATGTCTAATGATGTTATTGAAATGGAAGGCACCATCAGCGAATCGCTGCCCAATGCCATGTTTCGTGTGGAGCTAGAAAACGGCCACATTATTTTGGCCCATGTGTCTGGTAAAATCCGGAAAAACTTTATACGGATTTTGCCTGGCGACAAGGTTAAGGTAGAATTATCCCCTTATGATTTAACCCGTGGCCGTATTACCTACCGGTCTCGCTAAAATCACGCTATCAGGCCGTTTGGCCAAATTTATAGCTCAATCTCTTTTATTTAACAAACACGCTACAGGAATTGATAGATTATGAAAGTTCGCCCTTCTGTAAAAAAAATGTGCGACAAATGTAAACTCATTCGCCGCAAAGGCAAAGTGTACTGCATTTGCGAAAACCCTAAGCACAAGCAACGCCAAGGTTAAGCTCATCTCATTTGCCAGATAGGCGCTACTGTTACAGCCTCGTCACAGTTTAGCCGCCAGGTTGGTGATATTTGGTTGATCCTGCCCTGTGTTTTCAGTACAGTTGTCATCCTTTTTGGTGCATTGCTAACCGCTACATAGGGCTAATGGCCCGCTACAACATCTCGTATATGCGCTTAATTACCCCCTTCTAAACCTGATTTACTCATCCATTTATTCTCTAAGGAATTCACTTTATGGCCCGCCTCGTTGGTGTTGACCTCCCTCGCCGGAAGAAAATCCGCTTTGCCTTAACTGCTATTTTTGGCATTGGCCCTACCCTTAGCAAAGAAATTCTTGCCAAAGTAGGCATTGACCCCGATACCTTAAGCGACCACTTAACGGAAAGCGATGTTGCTCGTTTGAAAGACATCATCGAGAACAACTACCAGGTAGAAGGTGACCTTCGTCGGATGGAAGGCCTAAACGTGAAGCGCCTGATTGAAATTGGCTCTTATCGTGGTCAGCGTCACCGTAAGGGATTGCCTTGCCGTGGCCAACGCACCAAAACCAATGCGCGTACCCGTCGTGGTAAGCGTGGCGGCAGCCCCGTTAAAAAGCGCGCGTAGCAAACGTCGCCATTTAAATATTTTGATCCCTAATTATAGATAGCCACAAAGGTTCTTCTCCATGGCCAAGCCTAAAGTTTCTCGTAAGAAAAAAGAACGCAAAAACGTCCTACAGGGCATCGTTCACGTTCAATCTACCTTTAACAACACCATTGTTACTTCCACAGACCCCCAAGGTAATACCATTGCCTGGAATAGCTCGGGTGGGGTTGGCTTTAAAGGCGCCCGTAAGGGTACCCCCTTTGCTGCCCAGCAAGCCGCAGAATCCGTGGCTAAAAAATCCATGGAGCACGGCATGCGTAGCGTAAAGGTAATGGTAACCGGCCCTGGTGCCGGACGAGAAACAGCCATCCGTGCCCTGCAAGCTGCTGGCTTGGAAATTACCTTGATCCAGGATATTACCCCTATTCCTCACAACGGTTGTCGCCCACCTAAGCGCCGTCGTGTATAAGCCATGGGCGCCGGTTTTTCGGCATCTGTTGGTTTTGTTTTAACCCCCAATTTTTTTTAATCACTACACACTTTTTTAAGGAGCAAGTCCCTTGGCCCGCTATCGTGAATCCACCCGAAAACTAGCCCGCAACAGCGGCGGCAGCTTGGATGGTTACCCTAAAACCCAAAACATGCGTCGTAGCTACCCATCCGGTCAGCATGGCCAGGCCCGTAAAAAGAAATCGGAATATGCCTTGCAGCTGCTGGAAAAGCAAAAGGTTAAGCGCACCTATGGTGTGTTGGAAAAACCGTTTTCTCGCTACTACAAGTATGCGGTGGGCCGTCAGGGCGTAACCGGTACTATTTTGCTACAACGGCTAGAATCCCGTTTGGATAACATCGTGTTCCGCGCTGGCTTGGGCTACTCTCGTCCGCAGGCACGCCAAATGGTATCCCACGGTCACTTTTTGCTAAACGGCAAAAAGGTGGATATTCCGTCTATGATTTTGAAGCCTGGCGATATTGTAACGGTGCGCGAAAAAAGCCAAGCCTACATTAAATCGATTGCTGAAAGTTATGTGGCGCCCCTGCCTTCTTGGCTAGAGGTGGATACCAATACGCTAACCGCTAAGTTTATGGCTGTACCCGAGCGTGAAGAGCTGGATCAATCCATTAACGAACAGCTGATTATTGAATTCTACTCCCGTTAGGGAGCACCTTGTTTGGTGTGGTTTTGGCCACGCCAAATTGGTTGTTATTGCTTATTACACCCCTTTTTTTGGTTACCGGAGACCCCCATGGAACACCAACTCAATATTAAATGTGTGAATACCACCACCGATTCGGATGGCTCGATGTACGGAAAATTTGTGGTAGAGCCTTTGTCTCGTGGGTTTGGCGCCACCTTAGGTAACGCTTTGCGTCGCGTGTTGCTCTCTAGCTTAGAAGGCTTGGCCATTACCTCCATTCGGATTGAAGGCGTTACCCATGAATACACCACCGTGCCTGGTGTGGTGGAAGACGTTCTCGACATCATGCTTAACCTAAAGGGCGTGGTGCTAAAATCTGAAAGCGATACCTTTTTTGATGAACCACAATACCTTCGGGTAGATGCTTCTAAAGAGGGTGTTGTTACGGCAGGTGATTTAGAATTACCGCCTAGCATTAAGGTGGTTAACCCCGATTGGAAAATCTGTACCGTTGCTAAAGGTGGCAGCATCCACGCCGACCTTACCTGCGAAATGGGCACTGGTTACATCCCTGCAGAAGATTCTCGCAGTGGTTTGAAGTCGGAATCGGTAGATACCTTGCTGATTGATGCCGTGTACATGCCGATTAAACGAGTGGCTTACTTGGTAGAAGAAACCCGCGTGGGCGACCAAACCGATTTTGATAAGCTTACCTTGGAAGTATGGTCTAACGGCAGCATTGATGTAAGCCAGGCGGTCAGCCAATCGGCCAACATCTTAATCGAGCACTTGGTGCCTATCGTATCTTTAAGTGGCTTACCTACCGCTTTTGCCCAGGCGCCGGTTGAAGAAGAAGTGGATAGCGACATCCCAGAAACCAGCGTTACCATTGAAGATTTGGAACTGTCTGTGCGGGCCTTTAACTGCCTAAAACGGGCTAACATCCACTCTATTCAAGAGCTGTTGCTAAAATCCGAGGCGGATTTGCTGTCTATTAAAAACTTCGGTAAAAAATCGGCGGACGAAGTTATTGAGCGTTTACACGCCTTTGAACTAGACCTGAAGCCCAACCCAGAAGGTATCGACTTAGAAGCCCTTTACTCCTAAGCATTCCTTATATTCCCCATTTGTCTAAATTACTTAATCACTCCCTTTTAGGAACATTGTCATTATGAGACACCGTAAAAAACGTCATCACCTAAATAAAGCGGCAGACCAACGCAAAGCCCTTATGCGTTCGTTGGCTACCAACTTGTTTCAGCGTGACCAATTACTGACCACCCGCGCCCGCGCTAAAGCCTTAAAAGCCTACAGCGATGAGATTATTACCTTGGCTAAAAAAGGTGATATCCATGCGATTCGTCAGGTGAACAAACGTATTTATAACAAGCGCACCGGTGAGATGATTGAAGATGTGAATACGGGGAAAGAGATTCCTGAAACCGTATTGCGCCGCATTATGCGTACTGTTGCCCCTCGCTGTGCCCAGCGTGGCAGTGGTTACACCCGTGTTGTGCTGGCACCGCCGCGTCGTGGCGATGCTGCCCCTATGGCCATTGTGGAATTTGTTGACTAGGTTTAGCTAGTTAATCTGCTGTATTGAATGAACAATGCTCGTCAGTTATGGCGGGCATTGTTGTTAAGGGGGGTGGGTTTGGTTGAGGGTTATTCGCCAAACACTAGGGGGATGGCTTTAAGGAGCCCATCAGCGGTATGAATGCTTAGCCCGCCTGGGGCTTTAGCGGCCTTGGCCTGCCGGGATTTTGGCACAGGCGACATGACTGCTCGGGTTAAGCCTAGTTGGGCGGCTTCGGTTAGCCTGGGCTGTGGTTGGGGTACGGGGCGTACCTCGCCGGTTAGGCCCACTTCGCCAAATACCACGGTATTGGCCATTATCGGTTTATCCCGAAAGCTGCTAATAATAGCCATTGCGGCGGCTAAATCAATGGCAGGGTCGTCTATTCGCAGGCCACCCACCACGTTTAAATACACATCGTATTTGCTTAAATCTAGCCCTACCCGGCGCTCTAGTATGGCGACCAATTTATGCAGGCGGTTTACATCCACGCCGTTACCCAACCGCCGTGGGATGCTGTAGGTGGTTTGCCCCACCAAGGCTTGTACTTCTACCAGTAGCGGTCGCGCGCCTTCTAGCGTGGCGCTAACCACGCTGCCTGCCGTGTTGCGTTGGTGGGCGTCTGTCATAAATAGCCCACTTGGGTTACTGACGCCGTGGAGGCCGCTTTCATCAATTTCAAACACGCCCATTTCTTGGGTATTGCCAAAGCGGTTCTTCACAGCGCGCAATATGCGCAAATGCCGGTAGCGGTCGCCTTCAAAATACAGCACGGTATCCACGAGATGTTCTAGCACTTTGGGGCCGCTGAGTTGGCCATCTTTGGTTACGTGGCCTACTAAAAACACGGTAATGCCGGTGGATTTGGCCAACTGCATAAGGGCCGTAGCACAGGCTTTGATTTGATTAACGCTGCCAGGGGTGCCGCTTAACTCCTGGGTGTAGAGAGACTGAATACTATCCACAATAACTATGGGGGGTTGGTGCTCTTGCAGTTGGGCCAGTAAGGGTTCCAGTTTAGTTTGGGCCAGTATATGGATATTGGGGTGGGTAGCACCGAGTCGTTCGGCGCGTTGGCGAATTTGGGCGGGGGATTCTTCGCCGGCAATAATCCAAAGGGGTTGAGGCGATTGCTTGGCAGGCTGTTCTGCCAGTTGTTTGGCCAGTGTGTGGGCCATTTGCAACATTAAGGTGGATTTACCAATGCCCGGGTCGCCCCCAATGAGCACATAGCTGCCAGGGCACACACCGCCCCCAAGCACGCGGTCTAGCTCGGTGATGCCACTGGGGATGCGCTGTTGGGTGTGGGTAGAAATATCTGTGATGGCGATAGGTGCGTTATGAGGGGTACTCTGCACCCCTTCCCAGTATTTGGGTTCGGCAGAGGCGGCGGCTTTTGTGCTTGTTTTGATGGTGGTTTCAGCCTCTAGGGTGCCCCATTGGTGGCACTCTGGGCATTTACCTAAAAAACTAGGCGCCACGTGCTGGCATTGGCTGCATACATAGTGGGTGCTGGTTTTAGGCGACATGGAGATAAGGTTCTGTGGGGTTAAACAGGCGTTGCCATTATCCTAGCACTTGTTGGGTAGTGGCAAAATGCCATTTGGCCAATTGTTTCAAAATATCGGGGTCATGGTTACGAACAAGCTGCCTAGCTGCCCGAAGAACCGGTGGCCCGGCGCCCTTGGGCAGCCGGGTGCCCGCGATGTCGCTTAGTTCATCCATGGCGGTTAAAAAGCTGTTGCGGGCTACCATGCTAGCAGCCGCCACGCTTACAAAGGCGCTTTCGGCACGGGGCTCTTGGTGTACCCCCAAAGGGTGCTTAGAAACAACACCTGGGTGGTTGCCTAATTCATGCTCAACGGCGGTGTTTACCACGGCATGATTTTTAGCAAATTGGTCAATAATCGCCAATTGGCAATCGGTATTGTGGCCTACCAATTCGGCAATCACTTGGGCATGGCCGCTGGCGAGCACGTGATTTAGGGTCATGCCGTTGGCTTTGGCCTTGGCAATGGCGGTGTTGTATTGCTCTGGCATGCGGCGCCAAATAGCCACCCCGTTGCTGCCCACAATGTTGGTTATCTCCTCTACCATGTGGGCCATGTGGGCATCGGTGGCTTGTTTGCTGTCTTCTACCCCTAGTTTGGCTAGGGCGTGGGCTTGTTCGTCGCTGTCAATACGGACCCCGGCCACCACTAACGGGCCAAAGTAGTCGCCTTTGCCGCTTTCATCGCTGCCGGTGTGGGGGTAGGTTAGGATAAGCGGGCTGGTGTTAATGGCATCACTGGTTAGGCCGAGTTCATCTAATAGCCAGGCCAGGTCGTCGGTTTTGGCGGTATCCACCCATAGTGTACCCTTGTTATACAGCTTAATGAGTATTTTGCCGCCATTGGGCCCCAGACCATCCCAGCGGCCTTTGCAGTATTGCTCGTGCTTTAGTTGCCAGCTATTGGCCTTGGCCAATTTTTGCAAGGTGCTATAGGGCTGGGCAGTGCCTGTTTTGGGGTAGGCGTGTTTGTGTGTCGGCACAATGTTAGGCGCTCTAAAATTAAATAATACGTAAATATAGCTTAACCAAAACCCCTCGCAATAGGTATTAGCTAGGGTGTTTGATAAAAGGCGGTTTAGGCAACCCAGTGTCGGCTTGCAAAATTTTGCTTGGGCTGGCCGTTTATTGTACCAGGAGGGATTATTACAGGCGTAATTCCATATATAAGAATATATGCTTTAATAGGGTCTTCCCCTGCCTTAATAAGTTTAGCAAGCTTTTCTGCTTTTGTTTTTTTGTTGCCGAAAGCGAAAGTAGTGATAGGCGTGATATTGATGGGCATGGCTAAAGCTAAGTGGAGTTGTTTTACAAGTTTTAATAATAAAAAATGGTTAGGCTAAAATATTGCCTTACTGAACACGACTGGCGGCTTCGCGCAGTTTGCGTTTGGCTGTTTTAGCGTCCGCCAGCATGGCATCCACAATGGCCACACGGGCCACGGTTTCTCGGGTATAGCGCTTGTAAAAGGTTAGGTGGTGCATCAGGCGGGGGTTATCCACACTAAAGCTAAGGTAGCCCACCATGCGGCTATTGGGCTTTAACTGCTGAAACCACAATCCTGTATCGCCAAAGGGGCTAGGGTAAAAGGTGCTGCCATGCTCGTCTTCCAAGGCAATATCAAAGGTGGTAAAGGTGTTGGGGGTTTTGTTCACAATATCCACGGTTAGGGTCAGCTCGGTGGGCTCGCCAAAGGGGTCTTTACCAATGTGCATGGCCAACACGTTTACCGTCATGCCGGTGGGCATAAAATTTTGATTGCTGGGGTCGGGCAAGGTCATGGTGGGCAGGGTGATGGGTTCAGCGAGTTTAATGGCCAGTTGGGCCCCTGGGGTAATAATTTGGTGTTTGCCCTTTTGCAGCAGCGCGCTGCCCAAGCCAACCGCACCGCCAATAGCGGCCCCACCGGCTAGCGCGTAGCCATTACTGGCGGCTACAGCGGCGATGCCCCCGTACTTCATTACCATTAGGGCGCCGACTACCCCGCCGACAGCAGAATACCCCAGCCCTTTAGCGGCCAGCTTGGCGGTACGCTTTAGGTTGCTATCTTTATTGCTGTACTTGCCTTCAATGGGGATTTCGCGCCCGTCTGGGGTAATTAGGTAGTCAAAGCGGGTGGTCATGCTGCCGTTTTTGCCCAAGCGGCCAGGGTTGATGCGTTCATCACACACCCCGTGGATAAGGGTGCCTTTTGGGATAACAACGGCGCCATCGACGGTGTAGTCCTTGGTTATTTTGGCAAAAAACTCATCGCCGGTGCTAATGGTGCTGGTATTAATGGTGGTGGTTAGGGCCATATCCAGCCGGGTGCCGGGCTCTATTTCGCGCAGGTCGTTCTCGTTTACGATGGGCACATCGGTGCCCTGCCCACTTTCCACAATGCTGCCCTTAAGGGGTGGTTGGGCGCGTACGGTAGGGTTAGTAAGGCCAGGCAGTAGTAGCCACACCAGTAGGGCTAAGGTAAGCAAACCACTGGTTAGGCGGTGTGTTAGGTGGCGATAAAAAGGCAAGAAGCGCGCTCCGCTGGAATTTTTATAAAATAGCTACCTAACTATTGTAGCGTAATTTAGTAAAAGGTTCCTCCACCCCATGGATTATGGGGCACCCGTAGTGGTGGCTAGTGGTTTTGGGTATACTGCGCCTATCCGTACCCCGTGCTTTAAGGAGCTTTTTGCCATGCAATTGTTTGTGGATTCTGCCAATTTAGATGACATACGCGAAGCCGCCGGCTTAGGCGTGGTGAGTGGGGTAACCACCAACCCAACGCTGCTTGCCAAAAACGGCAGCCGCGATGTAAAAAGCGTGATTTGCGAAATTTGTGAGCTGATTGACGGCCCGGTCAGCATGGAGGTGGTGAGCGAAGACGCTGACGGTATGATTAAAGAAGGCCATGAATTTGCCACCTGGGGTGATAACGTGTACGTTAAAATACCGTTTGGCATCGAAGGCATGAAGGCGGTCAATCGCCTGTCCTTAGATAGCATTCCTACCAATGTGACGTTGGTGTTTAGTGCCAACCAAGCTTTGCTGGCCGCCAATGCAGGCGCCACCCTAATTAGTAGCTTTGTGGGCCGTGTGGATGATATTGGCTACGACGGGATGGCCGTGATTGAGCAGGTTTCTAGCTTAATGGAAATTCATGGTTACCATAGCCAGGTATTGGCGGCTAGCATTCGGCACCCGCTGCATGTGGTGCAAAGTGCCGAAGCTGGGGCGGATATTGCTACTATCCCCTATGGCGTGCTGAAAAAAATGTACCACCACCCGCAAACGGAAGCCGGTATTGCCGCCTTTAAAGCGGATTGGGAAACGCTCCAAGCCGAAGCAGCTGCCGCGGTTTAGGTTTCGCTATAGCGGACAATACTAAGCGTAGCGAGGGTTCAAGGCAATGTTGGCCGGTGCTGCGGCAATGTTACTTGGGTCAATGGCCTCTAGCCCGCCGTAGTGGGTGTTAGTGTTGGCGGCGGGTTGGGTGTATTGGGTAATCAGTTGTTCTAATGCGGCGGCATCCATGGGTGGGGCTGTTGCAGGGGGGGCAGGTGGGTTAGTTGCTGCTGCTCTGCGAAAGGGGTTATTGCGCGCGGGCGCCGCGGGGGTGGTGGGCAGTGTTAGCGGTAACGGGGCACTGGTTGCAGGGCCAGGTTGCTGGGGAATGGAAAGCGGGGGGAATGGACTGCCAGTGGGTGTGGGCACGGCGCCTTGGCCTAGGGGTGGCAGGGTGGTAGGTGCGCCTGGGGCGTTGCCCTGGGTTAATTGTTGTAGCTTTTCTTGGTGTTCTAATTCGGTAATGCTTTTTGGTTTGCCAAAAATCAGGTTGCTAATTTGCTCGCCGCGCTTGGCAAAAATACTGCCGGTAACAAAGGCGGGTAGGGCAAAGGCGGCTAGCGCCCCACCTAGTGTAAAGAAGGGCCACTTGGTAAAACGGAACATGCTGCTGCGTAGGTTGGTTTTTAAGCCAATCTTCTTTAAGCCTTTATCAATACCTTTGGCAAGGTTGGGTACCATGTGTATCTCGTTAAACAGTAGGCTGCCTACCTGCCAACCAATAATCATGCCTAGTTCGGCGCCTAATAAATGGTAGAAAAAGGTTTTAACCTTGTCGCCTTTTTCCGCTTTGTAGGCTTCGTGGATCGGCGCCATTAAAAACATACCCATAAATATGGCTGGTACCATTAGCTTGGCGTTGGGTATCCAGCGCATCATCTTGCTGTTACTGCCGCCACCGCCGCCCGCCACGCTGCCGTCAATCATGTCGCGCAGGGCTTTGGCCCAGGTGGCCAGGGTACGGCCAATAATGCCAATGCGTTTGCCGTTGTATTGCCCACCGGCAACTTTCCGCATGTCGCGAGACATCTCGCGTTCTTGCCCGTAAAAATTAAGGTGGAATTGCTTTAAGCCTTGTAGGCGCCCGTAGGCACCATACAGGCGCTTGCGTAGTTTTACTTCGTTTTTTAGGGCCTGCAGGGGTTGGGCTAAGGCCTTGCGCTGGTGGCTGGTTAAGGCACTGCCCATGCGCCCAAACACTCCAGGGCGAATGATTTTTTCTGCTTCGGCCACGGTGGTGGCTTGGGTTAGTTTTTGTAATGCGGCTGGGTTTAGGTTGGCATTGTTTAGCCGTTTTGGGCTTAGGTACTGTTTTAACAGGGCTTTTTCTTGGGCTTGTAGCACTTTGGTGCGCTTGGTTTTTAGGGTGCCCATCAGTTCGCCAATTTGGCGGCCTTTTGCCGTAAAGCCAAACATATTGTTCATCCGCAAGCCAGCCAGCTTTAACCGGGCATGGTCAATATTTCGGGTGGTTTGGGCAATTTTTTCAACCTTGTCGCGCAACGCGTCCGGTAAGGCGCTGATGGCTTTCGGGCTTAGTACCTGCTTAACAATAGTAGGCTCATCGGCCACTTGGCGGGCACTGCGGAGCATCTCTGTGCTGATGTTTTTGTAAAACTGGTTGGTGTTTGGAGTGGCTTGCCCGCGCGCTGTTCTGTAATGTGCGTCTATCCGTTGGCGAAGATTTTTGAGGGTACCGCTGGTGTGCTTGCCTTGGTTCTTTTCTAAGTCTTCTACCATCTTTAGGTAGTCGTCGGCGTGGTATTTCAAGGCATCCAGTTCGTCAGCTTCGTGGAAAAACTGCTTAAGGTATGGGTCTGCATAGCGGGCAAATTTGGTGACAGGCTTGCGCAAAATTTGGGGTAACTTGCTGCCATCGCGGTGGCCACGGAACCATTCGCCTACCTTATCAATGCCGTGGCTAATGTGAGAAACACCTGGGATACGGTCAATAAAGGATACGGCTTTGTAAATGCGGTAACGGCCCCCATCGCTGGCTTGGCCAAATAGGTAGTTGCTTAAAAACCAGGCAAAGGGCATGCCTACGGCGGTGCCTGCTACCCATGTCCACAAGGGGGGTTGGCCTAAATCATCGGCGGCGGCACCGGGTGCTGCCGGTGGGGCGTTGCCAGGTATGCCCGGTGTGGGTTGGTTCAAACTAAAGCTGGCGGCCGGTGTATTGCCAGGCAAGGATGCACCTGGTGCGGGGGCTTGGCCCATAGGGGTATTGGCGGATAGATTAGCCAGCCCAATGTTGTTGGGTAGCGTGGCCGGAGCAGCACCAGCGGGCGGGCGTTGTTGTAAAGCGCCTTGCCATAACGGATTGGGGGTGGTGGCCGTAGGGTCCATATAGGGTAATGTGCTATCCGGTGTCTCTTAGGGGTGTGTCTATCTCTATCACTGTGGCAATGGGGGGCTATTAGGGTACCCAATAGTAATTAAAGGGGTGGGTATCATGCCATAGTGTCTGCATCAGCACAAAGCACCCTAAAGGGGGTTCGGTGTTAGCGGGTGTCGACGGTTGTAACATTTCTTAATTTCACACCGTTATTTGCAGTGTAATCGCTGGGGTAAGGGCTTGGCTTGGGCTATAATCAGGCCAAATTAATTGCTTAATAGATTTATTGGGGATTCGGTTTGACACCACCCACTGCAACAGATTCACCTACGCTTGCTAACCCTGCCCCTCGGCGTGCGCCAAAGCCACCGTGGCTAAAGGTTAAGCTGCCCAGCGGCGAGCGCTATAATTGGCTAAAGCAACAAGCTAAAACGCATCAAATTGCCACCGTGTGCCAAGAGGCCCAATGCCCCAATATTGGCGAGTGCTGGAGCGGTGGTACCGCCACGTTTATGATTATGGGCGACGTGTGCACCCGTGGGTGCCGCTTTTGCGCCGTAAAAACCGGTAACCCAAACGGCTGGTTAGATGCCGATGAACCCGATAAGCTGGCCAATACTGTAAAACAAGCCGGTTGGCAGTATGTGGTTATTACCACTGTGGATCGTGATGATTTACCCGATGGCGGGGCCGGCCATATTGCCGCCTGTATTAGCCGCGTTAAAGAGATTAATCCGGGTATACTAGTAGAAGTGCTAATTCCGGATTTTGCTGGCGACCGAGCGGCCATGCAAACCGTGATTGATGCCAATCCGGATGTGATTGCTCAAAATATCGAAACCGTCGAGCGCCTTACCCACCCCGTACGCGACCGCCGCGCCGGCTACCAGCAAACGCTACATTGCTTGGTGCAGGTAAAAGAAACGGCGCCCCATATCATTACCAAGTCTTCTATTATGTTGGGCCTTGGCGAAACCGCCACCGAAATTACCCAGTGCATGGCCGATTTACGCGCACACAACGTGCAGATTTTAACCTTGGGCCAATACCTGCAACCCAGCCCTAAGCAATTACCGGTTGTGGAATACGTAACCCCCGAGGCATTTGACGCGTGGGCACGGGTGGCCGAAGATACCATGGGCTTTTTGTTTTGTGCCTCTGGCCCGCTGGTGCGTAGTTCGTACCGGGCTGGCGAACTGTTTTTAACGCGGTATTTAAATAAGCAAAAGCGCGTACAACCCACGTCGTAACTCTGTTTATCTCACTATTTTAAGGTTTATTTGTGATGACACCCACCATGTCCAAACCCAAAAAATCCAACGATTCCAAATCTTTGCCAGAAGGCTTTACCCCAGAACAACTGCTTAAGCTGTACCGCAATATGGTGACGATTCGGGCCTTTGACCAACGCCAACTAAACCTACAACGTAGTGGCCGGATTGGGTTTTGTGTCGTCTCTACAGGTGAAGAAGCCGTGCAAGCTGCTGTTACTGCCGCTTTAAACGATACCGATTGGTTGTTCCCATACTACCGCCAGCACGGCATGCTGTTGTGCCGCGGCGCTAGTGTAGAATCGCTAGCCAACCAACTGTATGGTAACGACCAAGACCACGCGATGGCGCGCCAAATGCCGGTACACTATACTGATAAAGAGAAGCATTTTGTTAGCCTAAGCAGCGTTATTGGTACCCACCTTATCCACGCGGTGGGTGCGGCCATGGCCGCCCAGTACAAGGGTGATGATACGGTAATGGCCACCTTTATTGGTGATGGCGGCACGTCCTCTAATGATTTCCACAGTGCGCTGACCTTTGCCGGTGTGTATAAGCCGCCGGTGGTGATGTACATTATTAACAATAAATACGCTATTTCTCACCCGGTATCCGAGCAATGCGGGGCAGAATCGCTTCATATTAAGGGCGAGGGCTATGGCGTTCCTTCTGTAAAAGTGGATGGCAATGATGTGATTGCCGTCTACGAGGCCAGTAAAAATGCGGCGGATAAAGCCCGCCGTGGCGAAGGCCCCACCCTAATTGAATGCGAAACCTACCGCATGGGCGCCCACAGCAGTAGTGATGACCCTACCCGCTACCGCAGCCAAGACGAAATGGACGAAGCCGCTAAAAAAGACCCGGTGACTCGTTTTGCCAACCAACTAAAAAACTGGGGTCTGCTCGATGACGTGGCTGATAAAACCCTGTGGGATGAGATAGAAACCATGGTGGTAGACCAAACCAATGAAGCGGAAAAGCATGGCGAGCCTGCGTGGGAAACCCTGTTTGATGATGTCTACGCCAAAGTGCCTGAATCGTTGGCCCGCCAGCGCGATGAATTGATGGCCCGCGAAAGTGATTTCCCTCGCGAAAATGAAGGCGAATTCCCTCTGTAGGATTTGCTGCCTTTACCTCTATCTATTTTAAATTTTAAAGCATTAAGGATTGAACACCATGGCTACCAAAACTCTATTGCAAGGTATTAATGACGCGTTAATAACCGAAATGGAACGCGACGAAAACGTGGTGGTGTTTGGCGAAGATGTGGGCATTAACGAAGGCGTGTTTCGGGCTACCAGCGACCTGCAAAAAAAGTTTGGCAAAAAGCGGGCCTATAGCACCCCGCTAACAGAAAGTGGCATTATTGGCGCTGCGGCAGGTATGTCGTTGTATGGCTTGCGCCCCGTGCCAGAAATTCAGTTTGCCGATTTTATCTACCCAGCCTTTGACCAAATTGTTAGCGAAGTGGCCAAGTTTCGCTTCCGTAGTGGTGGCCAGTACCCATGCCCCATGGTTATCCGCACCCCGTATGGTGGTGGTATCCGTGGTGGGCTGTACCATAGCCAAAGCCCAGAAGCCTACTTTACCCACACGCCAGGCCTTCAGGTGGTTATTCCATCCACCCCAAGCGATGCTAAGGGCCTGCTTGCCAGCGCTATCCGTGGTGATGACCCGGTTATTTTTATGGAGCCCAAAAAGATTTACCGTAGCCTAAAGGGCGATGTGCCTGAAGGCGATTACACCGTGCCCATTGGCCCCGCCCGTATTGCTAAGCACGGCACCGATGTAAGCCTGTTTTGTTATGGTGCCATGGTGCCAGTATGCGAAACGGCCGCCGAAAAAGCCAAAGAAAAACTGGGCGTGGATGTGGAAATTGTAGACTTACGCACCCTATACCCCATGGATGAAAAAAGTATTATTGAAAGCGTGGAAAAAACGGGCCGGGCACTAGTTGTTTACGAAGCCCCTAAAACCTGCGGGTACGGTAGCGAAGTAGCCGCCCTAATTGCAGAGCGCGCACTAGATAGCCTAGAAGCCCCGGTGGTTCGTGTCGGTGGATTTGATACGCCATTCCCGTACACGCTAGAAAAAATCTATGTGCCGGATGCGCTGCGTGTGTTCTTAGCCATCCAAGATGTGGTGAACTATGCCTAACGGCAAGTGTAAAACGGTTGATTAGTTAAGGATTAGTAGCACTATGACGTTAGAATTTAAACTCCCCGATATTGGCGAAGGCGTCCACGAAGGCGAAATCGTCCAGTGGCTGGTTACCGAAGGCGATGTGGTTAAAGAAGACCAGCCGTTGGTAGAAATTATGACGGATAAGGTAACCGCAGAAATCCCCTCGCCTGCAAGTGGCACCATTGCCGAATTGCGCGGCGCAGCGGGCGAAGTGATTGAAGTAGGTACCGTGATTGTGGTGATTGAACAATCCGGTAGCGGCGCACAATCTTCAGAAAAGCCCGCCGAAAAAACCGCGTCCGCCAATGGTAAGCCAAACACCGAGGCCAAAGCCTGCACCGCAGTACTCAATAAACCTGCTCCGCAATCGGCTCCAGTCGCATCTTCTGGTGGAAAGGTGCTAGCTGCCCCCGCCACTCGCAAACTAGCCCGCACCATGGGCATCGATTTATCTGTCGTAACTGGTAGCGGCCCCCGCGGGCGCATAACCCAAGATGACGTGCGCAGCTTTAATACAGATGGCGGTAGCGTTACGGTACCTGCAATGGCGTCGGTGGCGTCGGTTAGTATTCCGAATGATTCTCGTAAGCCCTTTAAAGGTATTCGTCGAAAAATTGCGGAACACTTAAGTTTATCCAAGCAAAAGGCGCCCCACTTTGCCTATGTAGATGAAGTGGATGTGACGGATTTAGTGGCCATCCGCAAACAGCTAAAACCCATCGCCGAAGCCCAAGGCACCAAGCTAACGTATCTACCCTTTGTTATGCGGGCGGTTTCTATTGCGTTAAACGAATTTCCTGTACTCAATAGCACGTTAGATGAAGCGGCGGGCGAATTGGTATACAAAGGCGCCCATAACCTAGGCGTGGCAGTGGATACCGATAACGGCCTTGTGGTGCCAGTGGTGCCCAAGGTGCAAGGCCAATCTATTTTTGCCTTGGCCCATGCGGTTAAAGCCACCTCCGAAAAAGCGCGCAAGGGTAGCCTAACCCCAGCAGATATGACGGGCGGCACCTTTACGCTAACCAGCATTGGCAGTGTGGGCGGCCTGTTTGGTGTGCCTATTATCAACTACCCAGAAGTGGCGATTTTAGGCATTAACAAAATTAGTACCCGCCCTATGGTGGTAGATGGTGCGATTGTGGCCCGCGACGTGATGTATTTATCGCTAAGCTGCGATCATCGCGTGGTAGATGGCGCCGATGCGGCCCGCTTTGTGAATCGTGTTAAGGCCCTGCTAGAAGCCCCTGCACAGTTATTAGTATAAGTTTTTTAATATGTCTGAAGATTTTTCTTATGATTATGCTATCCATTCGGATTTCTTAATTCATTGGACAGGTGGAAGGAAGGGGGATTTTGACTGTAATGTTGATTGGCAAATAAAACGGCGCTCACAAACAAATGAAGAATTAACTGGAAAGTATCTTACTAGGCTTAAAAGTATCTTAAAATATGGCTTTTGGATGACTGAGGATGAGGAGAACACCTTGAAGGAGATTCCTCAGACTTGTTTCACAGAGCTAAAGCTTTCTCAAGCTAGGAATCATGCAAAAAAATATGGAAGATTAGGTATAGGGGTGAAAAGGTTATTTGCCTTAGACCGGGGGGGAAGGCCATTAGTATATTTTTCTAAGGGCACTGGTGGAAAGGTGTTCGATCAGTTGTACCAAACTTGCTTAACAAGCATACCAAATGATCCTGCATTAAATTTTTTCAAAAAAATGCACGAAGGAAAAGGGTTTGATTATAGGTATTTTTTTGAATCAGAGTGGAGAATTATAGGTAAACACGAAAATAAATATTTTTTAGACCCAAAAAAGGCATTTCCCGAGTATTATGCGACCCTTTCAGGTCGCGAGCAGCAGAAATTAAAGTTTTTAATGCCTGTTGATAAGTGGCTAGGTATAATTATTTACCCATCTTTAGAAGTTAAGCGTGAGGCATTTAAAGATGAGGAAATAAGAATGTTATTGGACCAAAGGTCAAATAATAACGCATCTCCTGAACAAGGTATTTGGCCGATAGAGTTAGATTTAGATGCATGTCGGAATTTTTGAACTGTTTAAGATACTCTAATGCGAGAAGATTAGAACTAAGTAGGTAATATATTATGGCTAAAACTGTAAAAAACGTTGTTATTGGCGCTGGGCCCGGTGGCTATGTGGCCGCTATTCGGCTAGCCCAATTAGGCGAATCGGTACTGGTGATTGATAAAGAGCCTTCGCTGGGGGGCACCTGCTTAAACTGGGGCTGCATTCCGTCTAAAGCACTTATCCATGCCGCTAATACTTACGAAACCATGACGGGTGACGCCGAAGAGATGGGCATTACCGCCACAGGTGTTAGCGTGGATTTAGCCAAACTAATGGCGTGGAAAGATGGCGTGGTAACCAAATTAACAGGCGGTATAGCCGGGCTATTTAAACACCACAAAATAGAGCACATCCAAGGGGCGGCTAGCTTTGTCGATAAACATACCCTTTCCATCGCTAAGCCGGATGACAGCACAGAAACGGTGACTTTTGAAAACGCCATTATTGCCACCGGCAGTAGTATTATCAACTTGCCTCACTTGAAGGTTGATGGCGAGGTGCTGATTGATAGTGATGCGGCCATTAATTTAAAAGAAGTACCTAAGCACTTGGTGCTGGTAGGCGGCGGTGTTATTGGGCTAGAACTGGGTGTGTTTTATGCCAAATTAGGCGCCCAGGTAACGGTAGTAGAAATGCAGCCACAACTGCTACCCGGTATGGATACCGATGTGGTGAATGCGTTGGCTCGCTCGCTTAAAAAGCGCAAAAATATGACGGTTCATTTAAACAGCAAAGTGGCCAGTGTTGATGTAAACAATGGCACGGCTACCGTTACGGTAGAAACCCCTAAAGGCGAAGAGACATTATCTGCCGATAAGGTGCTGGTAGCCATTGGCCGTAAGCCAAACACATCCGGATTATCCTTAGAAAAAGCCGGCCTTAAGGCGGATGATAAAGGCTTTGTAGCCACCGATGACCAGCTACGCACGGGCGTGCCCCATATTTTTGCCATTGGCGATGTAACCCAGCCCCCCATGCTAGCCCACAAAGCCAGCAAAGAAGGCTTGGTAGCGGCGGCCGTGATTGCTGGCCAGCCAGAACGCTTAGACGTGCGCGCTATGCCCGCAGCCGTGTTTACCGACCCAGAGGTAGCCACCGTGGGCCTAACCGAGGCTCAAGCCAAAGAAAAAGGCTACGAGGTTACGGTAGGCCAGTTTCCGTTTGCCGCTAGTGGCCGCGCATTAACAATGAATGAGTCGGTAGGTTTTACCAAAATAATGACGGATGCCAAGACGGACCAACTGCTGGGCGTACATATGGTAGGCCCCCATGTGGCCGAGTTATTAGGCGAAGTAACCCTAGCCATGGAAATGGGCGCCACTGCCGAAGATTTAGCCCTAACCGTCCACATGCACCCCACCTTGTCTGAAACGGTGATGGAAGCGGCAGAGGCTGTCCACGGGTTGGCTATTCACAGTGCAAGCAAACCCCCAAGAAAAGCAGCAAAAAAATCCGCTCAAAACCTAGCCAAGGTATAAGGTTTGGCCACCACCATACAGGTAGAAACCTTTACACTGGATGAGCCGTATGCAGCGGTGCATGCGCGAATGTTGGCCTTAGTAGACGCCCGCATTGCGGACGACATTGATGATATGTTGCTGCTTGGCGAGCACCCCCCCACTATTACTTGCGGCCGAAAAACCGACCCCGCTAATATTTTAAACCCACAAAATATCCCCGTTGTGCCCATTGAGCGTGGCGGCGATGTGACGTATCACGGGCCCGGTCAGTTGGTAGTGTACCCCATTATAAAGCTGATTGATGAGCGCCGCGATCTTCATGCGTATTTACGGTGCCTAGAAGATGCGATTATTCAAATGTTAGCCGAATTTAACGTGGAGGGCTTTCGTCATAACTTGCCGGATAAAAACACCACCGGGGTTTGGGT
This sequence comes from bacterium, assembly GCA_030429585.1. Lineage (GTDB taxonomy): Bacteria > Cyanobacteriota > Vampirovibrionia > Vampirovibrionales > Vampirovibrionaceae > JAUIEU01. The sequence goes on from JAUIEU010000001.1 coordinate 2,014,092, forward strand.
AGCGGGTAACGCTGGGAAGGCACAAAAAGTGGCCAGTATAGGCGTGGCCGTTAAACGCTGGGTTACGTATCATGGGCTGGCATTAAACGTCACCACCGATTTGTCTGCCTTTCAAACCATTGCCCCTTGCGGTTTTGGCGCGGATACGATGACCAGTGTGCAGGATTGTTTAACGGCGCCTGCTGATAGCCTTATGAGTGAATGTGTTTGCTTGTTACAGGCTAAGTTAAGGTTGTAACTATTTAAGTATGCTGCGTAATGTCGAAAGTGGTGTGGGTTTTATTTTAAACCAGTATAGAGTGTCCCATTTCCCATCTTTATTAATATCTATAACATCGGTTGGGTTTAGCCCACCTTCTTTGGCTCTTGTATGCCACCCTGTTATTAAGTCTTTTCTGCGGCTAGTAATATGCTGAAAGGTCTTTTGAAGAGAGGGAGGAACAATAGCTTGTATTGGCTTACTGATCGTCACGCTTGTTGTTACTTTATGTCAGTACTACACTTTTATTAAACGGTATTCAATATGAAAAATTGCTACTAGGGGCACTTTATGATGCAAGTAACCGAAGAATTGATTGACCATGTGGCCAACTTGGCCCGCTTAGAGTTAACGCCAGAAGAAAAAGCGGCGTATCTAACGGAATTTCCTAATATTTTAAATTTGGTGGCACAATTAAACGACTTGGATACCAGCGAACTACCGGCATCACCAGTAAACTGGACAAGCGGCCTGCCCGATGATGCCACCAGCCCAACCCGCCCTGATAATACTGAAACCTACCCTAAGCTAGCCGAATGCATGGCTAATGCCCCAGAAGCGGAAGACGGGTACTTTGCCGTCCCTAAAATTTTAGATAACTAGGTTTTTATAATTGTCTAAATTATGTGAGAAATGCCTGGCCGGCGGGGCTAAATAATATAGGGGCGTTTTGCGTCTGTTAACGCTTTGTTAGGGTTGTTTAGCAAATGGGTGAAATTATGGCTCTGCTGCGGTTTAATATAAGGGTAGCTTTACTTTTTTATTAATTAATAGGCGGTACTTTCGGCATGGCGTCTCCTCAATTTATTTTTGTTACTGGTGGTGTAGTTAGCTCGCTCGGCAAGGGCATTGTAGCGGCCTCGTTGGGCAGATTGCTTCGTGCGCGCGGGTATTCGGTATCCATTCAAAAATTCGATCCGTATATCAACGTGGATCCGGGCACCATGAGCCCTTTTCAGCACGGTGAAGTATTCGTTACCGATGATGGTGCCGAAACTGACTTGGATTTGGGTCACTACGAGCGCTTTATTGATACCAGCCTAACCCGCATGAACAACGTGACCAGCGGGCGCGTGTACCTGGATGTGATTAACAAAGAACGCCGCGGCGACTACCTTGGCGCCACCGTGCAAACCATTCCGCACATTACGGATGCTATTAAAGAACGTATCCACGAGGCGGCTAAAAAATTAGCGCCAGATTTCCTTATCTGCGAAGTAGGCGGTACGGTTGGTGATATTGAAGGCCTGCCCTTTTTAGAGGCGATTCGTCAATTCCGTTATGACGTGGGCTTTAAAAACACGTTGTGTATCCACGTAACCTTGTTGCCTTACCTGCCAACCTCTGGCGAATTAAAAACCAAGCCAAGCCAGCACAGTGTTAATACGCTTCGTAGCATTGGTATTCAGCCAGATATTTTGGTGTGCCGCACCCAAATGGCCATGGAGCGGAACGACCGCCTAAAATTGGCTCAGTTTACTAACGTAGACCCAGAAGCGGTTATTCAAAACACCGATTTAGAGACGATTTACGAAGCGCCGCTAATGCTAGAAAAAGAAGGCTTGGCCACCCAAGTGCTGCAGCGCCTTAATATGGCAGAAAAAACCGGCGAGCCCGACCTAACCAAGTGGACGGCGATGGTGGAACGCATTAAGCACCCAAAACACCAGCTAACCGTAGCCATTGCTGGTAAGTACACGGGCCTAACCGATGCGTATTTATCGGTGAGCGAATCGGTAAAGCATGCGTGTGCGGCCAATAATGCCGGCGTGGATATTCGTTGGATTAACAGCGAAGACTGCACCAGCCTAGATACAGCTGCCGATATGCTGAACGGTGTGGATGCGGTAGTGATACCCGGCGGTTTTGGCTACCGTGGCATCGAGGGTAAAATTAATGTTATCCGTTACGCTCGCGAAAATAACCTGCCCTTTTTGGGCCTGTGCCTAGGCATGCAGTGCAGCGTTATTGAATTTGCCCGCAACGTGGCTAACTTGCCTAATGCCCACAGCGCCGAATTTGGCACCGAAGGCGAAGAATCGGTGGTGGATTTGATGAACGAGCAAAAAGGTGTAGATGACTTAGGCGGCACCATGCGCTTAGGGGCGTATCCGTGCCACTTACTAAAAGGGTCTAAAACAGCACAAGCTTACGGTAACGATGTGGTAATGGAACGCCACCGCCACCGCTACGAAATTAATAACCACTACCTAGATGCTTTAAAACAAGCTGGATTAGTCATCTCTGGTACCTCACCAGATCGCGAGCTAGTGGAAATTATCGAGCTGCCTAACCACCCGTGGTTTGTGGCTACCCAGTTCCACCCAGAATTTAAATCGCGTCCGCAAGCGCCCCACCCATTGTTCTTGGGCCTGGCCAAGGCGGCTTTAGCCACCCATGGAGTCGCGGAAACGGCCTCGGTTGCGGGTTAGCGTGATGCGACATGGCCTGGTTGCTTACCTACTATCCTTACTGATAGGGGTGGGCCTGTGTAGCCCATGCCAAGCAGCTACGGCGGTGTTGATCGAGCCAGCGCCCGCATCTCGTAATACATTGGGGGTGGATGGTAATCTGCGGTTTGGCCCTGTATTACCCGCCCAGGATGAAGGCCATATCAGCCGAATAGACTTGCGGGCGAATGCGCTTCAGCATGAGCGGGTTGGCGAGGAGTTTATGGACCGTGGGTATTATGCCCGTGCCATAGAAGCCTTTCAGGTGGCGTTAGGCTTAAACCCAGATTCCCGATTTTCTGCCAGTGTGTACCATAATTTGGCCCTGTGTTATCGGGCACTTAATCAATTTCCGCTGGCCATTATGTCGCATCAACGGGCCATGCGTTTAGCGCCTGGGTTTGCCATGTATGGCTTCCATTTAGCGCGCACCTACCAGGCTGCAGGTATTGCGGATGTAGCCTACCAGCGGTTTTCTGCCTTGTTAGACCAAGACCCCGATAACGTGGAGTTACAGCGGTTGGTTAATTACTTAAAATAGAGATGTATTGCTGGGCCAGGCGAGGATACTTACATACGCCCAGAGATAGTGCCCTTACAGTTAGGGTTATTGCAGCGGTAGTAGGTAAGTCGATTGGGTTCATAATAGTATAGAGAGGTCGGTATCCTTGTTGAACTATTGGTGATTGTGTCCATGTCGTCTCCTTACCTTATCGTTGGTTTAGGCAACCCTGGCAAACAGTACGAACATACCCGCCATAATGCGGGGTTTATGGTGGTGGAACACCTCTCTCGACAATGGGGAATAGTGGGTAAGCAAGAGAAAAAATTTGAGGCCATTGTGGGCAAAGGGGCGGTAACCCTGCCTACAGGGGCTAGCGTAACGGCCTTGTTGGCTCAGCCCACCACCTTTATGAATTTGTCGGGTCGGTCAGTGGCGGCGATACTCCAATTCTACAAAATCCCTCAGGAGCACCTAATTGTGGTGGTGGATGATATAGCGTTGCCCCTAGGCAAAGTGCGTTTTCGGCCTGAAGGTAGTGAAGGGGGCCATAACGGGCTAAAGTCTATTTCTCAGTGCCTCGGCAATAGTAAAAATTACGCCCGTTTAAGGTTGGGTGTAGGGGCGCCCCACAGTAGCGCCCAGCAGGTGGCCCACGTGTTGGGTAAATTTTCTAAAGCGGAATCCGACGTGTTGGCTAAGGTGCTGGATGCCTCATGCCAAGCGGTGGAAAGCTGGCTAAGCGAGGATGCAGATACGGTGATGACGAGCTTTAACGGGTTGGATTTAGCGTCGCCCCCGGTCCTCTAGCTTGTTTTCTGTACCTACGGGTTGGCCGTGGCCCAAATAGCGCTGAACCAGTACAATAAGGGGGTATTAGAGCAATGTAATAGCAGGTATACCCACCATGAGGCAATGGCACCCCCCTTTCATTCAAGTATTCGGTAAGCAAACCCTATACAGCGCTGCGGTGCTGACAGGCCTGCTGGCGGTAACAGGGCTGGCGTTTGCAGCGCCTTTTGTGGGTGTGGAAGATATTCAACTGTCTCAATCGGCGGATAAGCATTTACGCCTAACCTTTGAAACGGATTTCCCCCTAACCTACAGCCTGGCTGTCCCTGGGATGAACCGAATGGAGATTACCCTGCATGATGCCCAATTGGCGGAACATTTACGCCGAAACTTAGCCCAGCGGGGCCGGATGGTAGGCTTGCAAAACATTACCTGGCGAGACGGTGCCCCTAGTGGTGGCGCCACCTTGGTATTAGAAGGCCCTAAACTTGCCACGCGCCGTTTGGTGATAGAAGGTGCTACCCCAGGTACTATTAAGGCAACGCAATCTGCTACTAGCCCCCCACCCGAGCCAACCACAACAACGTATCAAGCGGAATCCATTCGGCCAGTAACGGCACTTGGGGTATCCAATCCTGTATCGGTGCCCGCACCACCAACGGTGCAAACGGCGGGGTATTCCGCAAGCGAACTAATGGGTCAAGCCACTGAAGCTTACAATGCCGGTAATACTAATGCGGCACTACAACTGGCAAAAGCCGCCACAGAAAAGGCTTCCGCTAACCCAACGGTGTGGGGTAGCTATGGCGAATTGTTGCTAGAAAACAAACAATATACCGATGCCGTAAGCGCCTTTAGAAAAGCTTTGGCCCAAACGGGCGGCAATACCACCCAGCAGCAAGTATTTTTAGACAGACTGGCCGTGGCCATGCGAAAAATAACCCCTCCTGCCAATGCAGCGATGGATTTAAGCAATGTGTTGCGTTTGTACCCACAGGCTGCTAATGATTTAGTGTTGGCCCACTGGATGTTAGGCGAGCTGTATTTTGATGCCGGTAACTTTGACGCCGCGGAACGAACCTTGGCGGTTGCAGCTGTAAAAGAGCCGGGCAATGCGGATTTGCAGGCCCGTTTGGGGCTAACCTACGAAATGCAGGGCGACACCGCGTTGGCCACTAAGGCGTTTCGCCAGGCAGTACAGCACCAGCCGAATCACAGTACGGCGCGGCCCGGTTTAGCGCGCCTGTCGCCCAACGACCCATTACTCACGGCACAGGCAACGGATGCGCCCCAAGTAAATAGCAGCAAGCATTCGCCACAAGCTAGTAGCAACAAACCATCTGGTTATGCCCGCTTAACCCACCGGCGTATCCTCCGCAGCGTGGGCGGTGGCTTTAGACCAAACTACTAGCTTAGCCTTTGTAAGTCTGTAGGACTAATAGGTATCCATTTTTTTAGATGTTTGACGGGGGCTAGCCCCCGTCACCCCCATTGGGAACAGTGGTGTTCCCAAACCCTTCCCAAGGATTAATGGATTATTTGTTCCGCTTGCTGTGCGCTTTTCCAACAGCCGCTACTTTCTTGAATTATTCATAGATATGGGAAGTTAATCGTCGAATAATCCAAAGTACCTATACTTAGTCGCTGGGGTGGTAGCCGGGGTCGGGGATGCTGCCAGTTTCGCCTACTTTCTTTTTAGCAGGCTTTTTGGTGCTTTTTTTGGCCGTTGCCTTTTTAGCCGTGGATTTTTTAGCGGTAGTTTTTTTGCTAGCGGCTTTTTTAGTACCTTTGCCGCTTTTAGCGCCATCGGTTTTAGCTAATTTTTTATCAATTAGTTCGATGGCTTGCTCTAGGGTTACGGTATCGGGGTCGGTGCCCTTGGGCAGATTGACCTTGTCTTTGCCTACTTTTAGGTAATACCCAAAGCGGCCTTTCTGCATCACAATTTTCTTTTTGCCGTGCATACCTAGGTTATAAATCTTTTTGCCACTGGCCACAATCACCTCTATGGCGCGGGCTAAATCAATGGTAATAACGTTATCTTCTGCTTTTAGCGACACAAACAAATCGCCCATTTTTACATACGGGCCAAAGCGGCCAAGGCCGGCGCTAATTTTTTCGCCAGTTTCGGGGTGCTCGCCAAGCGCGCGCGGCAACGAGAGTAAACTAAGCGCCGATTCAATGGTAATATCGCCGGGCTGGGTGCCTTGGGGTAGCGAGCTACGCTTAGGCTTTTTTTGCTTGGGTTTGGCTTTGCTAGGTTTACCGCTTTTAGTGGGCTTGGGCTCTTCCATAGGCATGTCTTCTGCTAAGCCCAGTTGTACATAATACCCATAAGGGCCTTTGCACAGGTACACGCCGTAATCGGTCTCTGGATCTTTGCCTAACTCTTTGGGGCCTTCGGCTAATTCGGCATCGGCGGCGTTAGCATCGGCATCCAGCTGGCGGGTGTATTTGCAATCTGGGTAATTGACGCACCCAATAAAGGCGCCAAAGCGGCCTAGCTTTAAGCCTAGGTGGCCTTTTTCGCGGTCATTTTCTTTGCACGTAGGGCATTCCCGTGGGTTAGGGTTGTCTTCGGTAGGGGCAAAAAAGCGTTGTTCTAACGCCGCATCCAAGGTGTCCAATACCTCGGTAATGGTAAGGTCTTTGGTGCCGTTAATTTTTTCGCTAAAGGGGACCCAAAATTCTTTTAGTACGGCTTGCCAGTTCAGCTGGTTATCCGAAATTTCATCCAGCTGCTCTTCTAGCCGTGCAGTAAAATCGTAGGCCACATATTTAGGGAAGAAATTGGTTAAAAAGGTGGTAACCAAACGGCCACGGTCTTCGGGGATAAATCGGCGCGATTCCATGCGCACGTAATTACGCTCTTGCAGAATGCGGATAATACTCGCGTAAGTCGATGGGCGCCCAATACCGAGTTCTTCCATGGTTTTAACCATGCTAGCTTCGGTGTAGCGCGGGGGTGGTTTGGTAAAGTGCTGCTCGGGGGTAACGCTACTTACCGTCATCACGTCGCCTTCGTTCATGGGCGGTAGTATCACATCGCCGTCGCCCATGTCTTTGGGGGTGCCGTCCTCATTGGTGGCCGTAATATTGTAGATGCGCAGGTAACCATCAAAGGTAATAACACTACCATTGGCGCGCAAGGTAACCGGCCCTTTGGCATGAGGGGAAACGATATCGACGCGGAGTTGTTCGAGTTCGGCGCTTTCCATTTGGCAGGCCATGGTGCGCTTCCAAATGAGATCGTAGAGCTTAAACTGGTCGTCGTTTAGGTACTGCTTCATCTGCTGCGGCGTGCGGAAGGCATCGGTGGGGCGAATCGCTTCGTGAGCTTCTTGTGCGTTTTTGGCTTTGCTTTTGTAGGCGCGCGGGCTGTTGGGCAGATATTTGGCACCATAATCTTTTTCAATTAGGCGGCGTACATTGGCAATGGCTTCGCCGCTCAAGGTCACACCATCGGTACGCATGTAGGTAATTAAACCTACCGTTTCGCCACCTAGCTGGATACCCTCGTACAAACGCTGTGCGGTTTGCATGGTGCGTGTGGTGCTAAAGCCTAGCTTTTTGCTGGCTTCTTGTTGCAGGGTGCTGGTAATAAAGGGCGGATAGGGGTTCCGCTTAACCGTTTTCTTTTCGATGCTGTTAACGGTAAAGCTGCCGGTTTCAATGGCGTTAACGGCTTCTGTTGCCATCGCTTCATTGGTCAGGCTCATTTTGTCTAGCTTTTCGCCAAACAGACCAACCAGGCGAGTGTTTACCGGTGCCTTGCTAGGGGTGTTTAGCAGGCTTTCTACACTCCAATATTCTTCAGCGGTAAAGGCTTCAATCTCGCCTTCTCTATCGCAAATTAAGCGCAACGCCACAGATTGCACACGGCCAGCCGAACGGCTACCGGGCAGCTTGCGCCATAAAATGGGCGATAAGGTAAACCCAACCAAGTAATCCAGCGCACGGCGGGCCAAGTAAGCTTCTACCAAGGGCTGATTGATTTCCCGTGGGTTATCCATCGCCTTTAAAATGGCGGTTTTGGTAATTTCGTTAAAAACGACCCGCGTGACTTTGCGGTTTTCAAGCAGGCCACGTTCTTTAAGCACGTGGTACACGTGCCAGCTAATGGCTTCTCCCTCGCGGTCAGGGTCAGTGGCCAGTATGAGTGAATCCGCTTTTTTAACGGCGCGTTCTATTTCGCGTACCTGTTTTTCGCCCCGCCCATCAATTTGCCATGCCATGGCAAAGCTATTCTCTGGGTCTACACTACCGTTTTTGGCAGGTAAATCTCGTATGTGGCCATAACTGGCCAGCACGTGGTAATCGCTACCTAAATACTTATTAATAGTGGTGGCTTTGGCAGGCGATTCGACGACCACAACGGCTGTCATAGCAACAGGTTCCTTACTACAGGTGGCAATAGGAAATGGGCGCCAACACGGCGCTTATAAAGGTAGACTTAACCATGCCTCCCCAATAAGGTCAAGCCACAGTGGTGGCAATTTAGCGCACATAGCGGTAATAGGGCGGGCTAACGTAAGGGTGTAATGGTGGCGCCGGTGTTATTTATAGAAACAGGAATAATCTTGGCGGAGTGGTTAGGGTGCGTTGTGCTTAGCCACTGTTTGGCATCTGAAATTACCTGTTGTTGCTGGGCTTTGTGGCAGACCAACCCTAAAGTGGACCCAGCCCCGCTAATAAAGCCCCCAATCACGCCGATTTGTTGGTTGGCCCACGCCATGACAGGGTTGTATAAGGCGATGAGTGGCCCACGGTAGGGCTGATGGAGGGTATCGTTAAGGGATTGCTTAAACAGGTCGGCATCGTTGGTGTGAATGGCGTGGACCCACTGGCCGGCTTTGCGTAGGGTATGAATACTGGTGGCGATGGGGAACTCTTTGGGTAGCGCGTTGCGGGCTTTTTCCGTAGTGAGCGGTTCATTGGGTATTACGGCAATCAGGGCCCAGTCTGTTGGCCAGGGTAATGGCGTGGCTGTTACCTGGTCGTCGTTGGTGGTATCGCACCATACAATGCCACCTAGTAAGGCGGGGGCAGCGTTATCCGGGTGGCCTTCTAGTTTTGTGGCCAGTTGTACCAACTGTTGGGTTGATAGTGGGCTACCGGCCCAGTGATTAGCCGCCAACAGGCCTGCAATTATGGCAGTGCTGCTACTCCCCAGTCCACGTGCCAATGGAATGTGGGCTTCTACCTGGCAGTGGAAGGTTACCGGCACGGTGTTAGTAGCCTGCCACACCGCTTGCATACCTTTACTGATAAGGTTGTCGTTGGTGTCCAATGCCTCCGGAAAATCCACACATGTGCCGCTGTGGCGGGTAATGGTGGTGGTATGGGCAGGTGTAAGGTGGAAGCGGTTGACCAGTTGCAAGGCCAGCCCAGCGGTATCAAAGCCAGGGCCAAGGTTAGACATACTGGCAGGTACGGCAATGGTTAAGGGCGTTGGTGATGGCATGGGCGTATCGTGTGTAGTTCGCTTATTCTGAACTTGTTTTTGTGCCTACTCCCGCACCACGGCGTCTTCCGTGCGCACTTCGTCTGGCGATACAATGACGGTCACCATGGGTTGGTTAAAGATGGTGTTGGCTGCGTTTAACACGTCTTCCGCGGTTAAGGCATTAATCAGGTCGGGATATTCTGCATCAAAGCCGTAACCCACGCCTAGGTTTTCGTACAAGCCTAGGTAAAAGGCTTGGTCCGCATTGCTCTCGTGGGCTAAGCCAAAGTGGCCCAGCAATTTTTGCTTGGCATCCGTTAGTTCTTGCTCGGTAAGTGGCTCGGTTTGTAGGCGCTTTATTTGTTCGTCAAACCCGTCCAGTACTTTGGCCTCGTTGGCAGGGTCGGTGCCAATGTACATTACAAAACGGCTTTGCTGTTGATGAGACGGGAAAAAACTGGCGGCCACATAGGCTAGGCCTTGTTTTTCGCGTAGTTCTACAAACAACCGAGAACTAAGCCCCGTGCCCAGCACGGTGTTAAGCAGCTTTAGGGCCGCGTAGGCTTTTTTATCTGTAATGGCGGGGGCTAGCCAACCACGGGTAACCCAGGTGGCGGCTTGTTTAGGTTTGCTAACTGGTACGGTTTGCTTGGCTGCTAAAGCGGGTACAGGCTGGGCCACCCGTGGTGAGGTGTGTGTTGCCGGTTGGCCTTGCAGGGTATGGGTGGCCATGGCGTTAATAGAGCCTGGAAAGGCAGCCTGAAGGTTGCGGGCCAGTTCTTGCGTATCCACGTTGCCTACCGCGCTAATGGTCATATTATCCGGCGTTATGTGGCGGTGGTAATAGGCCACAATATCCTCTCGGGTAATTAGGGGCAGGTGCTGGGCAATACGCTCGCCCACGTTGCCATAGTTATGATTAGGGTAGAGGTGTTGTTGCAACGTTTGCAGGGCCAGTGCGGCAGGTTTCTCCTGGCTGGATTGGATGTTACGGTCAATATCGGTTTTTAGGGTGGCTAAATCGTCTTCGCTAAGGCGCGGATTCTTTAGGATATCAGCCACAATCCACAGCAGGTCACTGGTATGCTCTTTTAAGCCAGTGGCAGAAACTTGTAGGCTATCCTCATTTACCCCGGTACCAACAGACATGCCGTTGGATTCTAGGGTATTGGCCAATTCTGCCTGCGAGCGTAAGGTGGTGCCTTTATCCAGCAAGCCGGCCAGTAAGCTGGCCACGCCAGGCATGGGCTCGGTGCTGCGCCCGCCACCAATAAACCATTGCAGGCTAACCGTGTCTGTATCTGGGCGAGTTTTGGTAATTAGCCGCATGCCGTTGGGTAGGGTGGTAGCGCTTAAGGTTTCAGCTGTGCCATCCTCTTGTGGGGTATCGGCGGTGCTGGCGCTGCTAAGGGTAGCCAAGGTTGGCCACGGGGTGTTGTGTAGCACATGGCTTAGGTTGGCTTTTACATGGGCGGTATCCACCTTGCCCTTGGGTACCATGGCAATGGCAATGGCGGTTTTAGGGTTTAGGTATTGGGCCAGGGCGTGTTGCACATCTTCGCGCCGAACATGGTCAATGCCTTCATCGTAATCCGTGTAATCGGTAAGGTTGGCAATGGTAACGTTGTAGCCAATGTTTTGGGCTTGGCCGCCAGTGCTTTCATTTAAAAACACGTAGGATTTTTTGGTTTGGGTTTTGGCCTTGGCCAGCTCGGCCGGGGTAACGCCGTTGCTTACGGTAGTGTGGAGTACATCAAACAGGCGCTGGGGGGCAGCATCCAAATGCTCTAACGGGATTTGGGCCGTTAGGTAGGCCAAGCCTGCATCCTGTTGTGTCCAGTTACCGGCACCCACGCTTTGTACAATATGCTCAGTCTCTTTTAAGGTTTGGTGCAGGCGGGCGCTTTTGCCTTGGCCCACAATCATCATGCCGGCATCCAGGGCAAAGGTGTCATCGGTTTGTTTGGCGTTAGGGCCTAAAAAGCCAATGGTAAGGTAGGCTTGGGTAATGTTGTCATCTTCTAATACCAACACGGTAGGCTGTTTTGGGGCGCTTACGGCAGGCCAGGTAGGTGGCGAGTACACCTTTTTGTTGGTGTTAAAGGTGGCCGGCATGTGTTTTGCAAAGGCTTCGGCAACCTGTTGTAAGGCTTGCTGGGGTTTAATATTACCCACCACAATGGTGTGGAAATGCTGGGGCTGATACCAGTGCTGATAATACGCATGGATGGTATCGCGGGGGACGCTATCGATAAGGAATTTGGGCCCCAGGGTATCGTAGGCATAGCCATGGTTTTTAAACAGGGTGGCGGTTAAGGTGCGGATAAGCCGAGATTGTGGGTTATCCAGCGCCCGGTTAATTTCTTCTTGTACTACCAGGCGTTCGCGGTTTACGGCATCTTCTGGCAGGCTGGCATTCAGCAGCATATTGGCATGGATATCCAATACCTTAGCAAAGGCGCTGGTGGGCATTTGTACAAAATAGTGGGTAAAATCCAGGCTGGTGGCGGCGTTAAACTGCCCGCCCATGGCTTCTAGGGTGCGGTCAATATCGCCTTCTTTGTATAAATTGGTGCCTTTAAACAGCAAATGTTCTAAAAAGTGAGAAATACCATTCGTGTCATCGGTTTCATTCACGCTGCCCGTGTCTACCCAGGTATCCAGGGTAATAATGGGTTGGTCGGTAGAGTGTTTTAAGTACACATGCTGGCCGCTAGGCAGTTGGTAGTGGTGGATGCCTTCCAGGGTTTCGATAAGTTTGGGCTGGGTAAGCTGGGGCGCCGATTGTTTGTTATGGAGCCAACAGGCATTGGCGGCAGGTGCCACCGTGCTTAATGCTACCCCTGTGGCCAATAGGCTGCATAGTAGGGCACGGGTTGTTAGCTTAAATACTGGCAACATGGGCGCAGTTCCCCTCATCAATGGTGTGCCAAAAAGTAGGCAACATATACAGGGTATTATGGCAGAAACGGAGGCACTATGCAGGAAAACTCCCCTTAAAACGGAGAGGTTAGTAGGCGCGCCCGGTAATGGGGTATAGGGGCGAGAGAAAGCGGTGGTTAGGGTCAAATTGATGTTTGAGTTGTGCACACAGGCTTAGCATGGCGGGGTCGTTAGGCAGGTTGCAGGTATCTATAACCGTTTGCCAGCGGGGGCATGGGTGGGGCTGGGTAATGCGGCAGTGGTATTGGGGTGATAATGTGGCTTGTAGCCCTTGCCACCAGTGGTGCCAGTCATCGGGTAAGGGCCCGCGTTGGGTGGGGTACTCTCCGCGGATAAAGGCCATGCCTGCTGCTGGGCGGCTGTGGCTATATAAGGGGTAAGGGCTTGTTTGTAGGTGGTCATCGATGACTTGGCTTAGGTGGGCTATATCGCTGGGGTAGCCGGTTACAATAGCCAGGGGGTGTGGGCTAGCAATGGTGTGGGCCAGGGGCTGCCATTGGGCTGGGGTTAAGGCCAATACCTGTGGCGTTTGTTGTTGTAGGGCTTTTAAGGTGGTGGTTATGGCGGGCCGGGTGCCCCCTACAATAACCAATAGCTGCCAAGGTAACGAGAGCCCAATGCCGGTGTGGGGTTGGGTTAGTAAGCTGGGTACTAGCTCGCAGGCCAGCCATTGTTCGGAAGGGTGTTGGGTGCGTAGGCGGTTGGCTAGGGCAATGCCGTCGGCAATGGTACCCACCGGTAATAACGCCGCCCCAAGGCTTTGGGGGTGGCTTTCTAGCCGTAGGTTAGCGTGTGTAATAACGCCATAAGCCCCCATGCTGCCGGTGTGCAGCTTGGCCATGTCAAAACCGCTCACGTTTTTCATTACCCGTCCACCGCTGGTGGCCACTGTGCCATCGGCATATAGGGTATCCATGCCGAGTAACCATTGACGAGGGTAGCGACCGGCTAGCGTGGGGGTTAGTCCAGCGGCCAGTGGGAGGGTATCCATGGCCAGTAAGGTGTATAGCGGTGTGGTGGGTGGGGCTAGGCAAGGTAGCCATTGGCCGTGTTTTGCCAGGGCCTGGTTTAGTGTGCCTAGGGGAATGCCGCTATCCATACGGGCGGTATGGTCGTTGGCCCAATGGTGGTGTAGCGCTTGCCATGGGGCCAGGCTGGTGGGCACCGCGGTGCGGGGTTGGGCAGGATCTTCAGCTTGGCAGGCGCGTAGTAGGCCTGCGAGTGCTTGGGGGGTTGTGGGTGAGAACACGGGGTTGGTGGCCAGCAGTGGTTTCGCCAGCCTGGCGGAGAGTTGTAGGGTGATATCCGCAGGGGGTGCAGGGAGTGTGGTGGTGGTGGGGGTTGCCATTAAATCCAAGCCCCCGATTGGGTAAATAAAGGGTTATCCATGGTCATGGGGGTGGTGTGGTGTTGGGTGTGGTTTTCGCCGCAGCCCTTACCACTGGGCAATACTTTGCCAGGGTTGGCCAAGTTGTTGGGGTCAAAGGCGCAACGAAGCTGAGCCATGGCGGCCAAATCATCGGGCGAATACAGCCAGCCCATGTACTCGTTTTTTTCTAGCCCAATGCCGTGTTCGCCGCTTAGGGTGCCCCCGGCATCCAGGCATACACGCAGCATGGCCTCACCGGCCTGTAGTACTCGCTCCACCATGGCGGCGTCTTTAGGGTCAAATAAAATATTGGGGTGCAGGTTGCCATCGCCAGCATGGAACACATTACCCACGCACACGTTGTGGGCGTTACCAATGGCTACAATTTTTTCTAGTACGGGGGCTAATTGACTGCGAGGAATGACGCAATCGTGCAAGTAAAAGGCCGGGTAGTAGCGCCCGTATGCCGCCACGGATTTTTTGCGCGCCTGCCATAAGGCGGTTCGGTCAGCTTCGGTGGTGGCCTCTTGGATAGCCAGGGCGGCATGTTGGGTAAACCAGTGTCGGGCTTGGGTTTGTTGGTGGGCCACGCTGTCGGTATCGCCATCAAGCTCTACCAGTAATATGGCCTCGCACCCTTCCGGGAAACCCATATCAAAGGCCTCGTTCACGGCCTTAACGGTAAAGGCGTCCATAAACTCTAAGGCGGCGGGGGTAACGCCGTTGGCCATTAAGCTGGCCACGCAGGCAGCGGCATGGTTGGCGTGGGCAAAGCTAACCAAGGCCACCCACACCTGCTTTGGGCGAGGGGTTAAGGCCACCCAAGCGCGAGTAACAACGCCCAACATGCCTTCGCTGCCTGTTAGCAGGCCGGTTAGGTTGGGGCCAGGTGCCCAGGGGTGAGGGCTATGGGGCGATGGTGGGTTGGGGTTGCTGGTGGGTTGGGTCCACATAATGTTGCCGTTGGGTAGCACCACTTCTAACGAGAGGGCGTGGTCCACAGTGACACCGTATTTTAAGCAGTGGATGCCCCCCGCATTTTCTGCAATGTTGCCCCCAATGGTACTGGCGCTTTGGCTAGAAGGGTCTGGGGCAAAAAACAGGCCTGTACCGGCTAAGTGATTATTCAGGTGGCCGTTGACCACACCAGCGCCTACCAGGGCCCGTTGGTTGTGGGTATCCACGGTTTCTATTTGGTTAAAGCGGCTTAGGCCAATAATAACCCCGCCATGCTTGGCAATAGCCCCGCCAGAAAGGCCGGTACCTGCCCCCCTGGCGATATAAGGCACTTGGTTGGCGTTACACCATTGAATAACGCGGCTAACCTGCTGGGCAGATTGTGGCAATACCACCCATTGAGGCGGCGATTTTACTAGCACACAGGCGTCACACTCGTAGGTGGCCAGGGCTTCTGGGCGGTGTAGTACAAAGGCGTCCCCCACAATGGTGGCTAATGCCGTGGTGGTGGACTCTATGGGTGCCGGCTTAGTGAACAAAAGCGTCTTCCGTGGGGGGCATGGTGCTGTCTGGGTTAGGGTTTTCCGTGGTTTTGCTTTTGTTTCGGCTGGCCAGTTGGCCATCTAAAAACCCTAAAAACCAACCGGTGGCAATAAGCATTAACCAGCCGTAGGTATCCACAGGGGCTTGAGAGGCAATTAATGCCCACAGGCCTACACACATCACTAAAAAAAACATACCGGCTCCTTGCACGAGTAAGGGGTTTGGCCCCCTATTGTACCGAAACAATGCCCCAATGCCGAGAAGGATGTAACAGATGGCGGCGGTTAAGCGGCCTGGCGTTGAAGAATTGCCCCTGATTGCCGATACAGATACTAAGCCCTGCATTAGGGCCAATACCCTGTAGAATCACCATTGTTCTGCGGCGGGTTAAGGAGTTCTTTGAATCGTGAAACGTTTTTCTAATTTTAGCCACACGTACCGGGCCCAAGCCCGAGGATTCTCGTTGGTAGAAATGGCGATTGTTATTGCTGTTATTGGGGTATTAGCAGGTGCTGCCGTGTTTGCCGTGGATGTAGAATCTGGGGCTGCAACGGTGGTTGATACAGAGCAAGGCACCTTAGCCGCGGTGGTAAAACAAGGGGCTGCTATTACAGGCAATGCACCCAATAGCGCTGCAGTTGTTACGGGGGCGCAAAACTATTTAGCAGACCAAGTATTAACGGGTGGCTCTGGCGCAACAGCTTGGACGTGTAATACCGGTGCGGGCACGTGTACCATAACGCTGGAAGGCGCTAAAACAGCCACTTATGCCATTGCCGCTAATGGCGTGGTAACCCTAACCAATCTTACTGGGTTTAACCATTATGCGATTAGTGCTTCAGACAGAATTGAAAAAACGTAACCATACTTAAGGGCAGAAAGTTATTATGACCGTCGTTTCTCACCGAAAAACCCAACAAGGCTTTAGCTTGGTAGAACTAGCTGTTGCGATGTCCTTAGGCGTGATGGTGACCTTAGGGGTGGCCAGTATTGTGCAAACAGCGGTTAGTGCATCCGTTAGTGATAAAACCCTAAAGCAGCAGACCTTTATCCACAGCCATATTATTACTCGTTTGCAAACGGATATGGCTTTAGCCACGGCGGTAGAAGTGCCGGCGAGTGGTACACAAGTTACCATTGAGTATTTAACATCATCGGGCTTGCAAACCGTTACCTGGGCTTACGATAATGTGGGTGGCACCTTTACTCGTGGGGGTATCGATATTTTGGATACGTTGGGCGATACAGGCAGTGCCCAAATGACACTCAGTTGTGCAGATCCGTGTTTTCTGGGATTAGACCAAGATAGTGTTAGTACGACAGGTATTGCCCCTGCCAATCCCATTATGTTGTTTGAACTGGATTCGTTAAGTGCCCAAAACACCAGTAACGATGCCATGCGGCAGGCCTTTGGCGCAGCAGCAGCAGCCACAACGGATAGTTACGAGTTTTATGTGCCTGCAGCGAGAAGCTTTGAATAAGCTTGTTAGTGGCTGTGGCGTCCCCAGTCCAACCCGGCTTTAAATAACACAGCGCCGCCTACTAGGTGGATGGCATAATGGGCAATGGCTAAAAACACAGCCAAGCCTTTGGCGCCACCAACGGGCTCAACAAATTCGCCTAAAAATGGGGCTGCCAGGATGAGCAGGCTGCCTAAAATGGCCTCGCCTAAAATAATGTTACGGATGCGCCCCGATTTTGGGCTGCTTTTTTCTGCAGGGGCGGCATTTGGTGCAGAAGGAATGTTTAACGAGGCAGATGATGGCGGGTTATAGGTACGAGCAGGGGGTGGTGCAACAGACATAGTGCCATGAATCTTTCAGGTAAAAATAGTTTGCGTAGCGTGTAGGGGTATATCTTAATGCAAAACTATTGCAAAAAGAATACCGTGATTATATTAACGCTAAACCACCTTAATTGTTGTTATCTGCCAGCAATAGGCTGGTTTAAAAAATCGGTAAGTGGGGTTTGCTGGCTAGTGGTTAGGGTTTTAACGGTAATCTCGCGCTCAGGTTCTACTAGTACCACATGTTTAATACCGCGCTTGGCGGCGGCATCTATCTGCTTGCCTATTTTTTTGTGGGATAGGTCGGTATCTACCGTGTAGCCTTTGTTGCGTAGTTGTGTTGCGGCTTGCATGCCTTGGGTTAGCAGGCTGGTATTGGCAATGGCTACCCACACATCCGGCGGCACCGGGGCAGATGCTGGCAGCAAGCTAATCAGGCGCTCCAGGCCTAGGGCCCACCCTACGCCTGGGGTCTCGGGGCCGCCGAGGGTTTCTACCAGGCTATCGTAGCGGCCACCACCACACACAGTGTTTTGGGCGCCTAGCTTGGTGGTGGTTATTTCAAACACAGGGCCGTTGTAATAATCTAACCCGCGCACCAAGGTATGGTTGCGCTGCCAAGGGATGCCCAGCTCGGTAAGCGCTTTGGTTACCGTGGCAAAGTGGGCTTGGCTATCCGCATTCGTCCACGGTTTGGCGAGTAACGCTTGAATGGGTTGGCCACTATAAATAGTTTGGCAGCTAGGGTTTTTACAATCCAGCATGCGGAAGGGATTTTCTGTATAGCGGTGTTGGCACGTATCGCATAAGGCTGTTTTGTGGTCGGTTAGGGCATTGCGCAGCTGGTTACGGAAAGCTTCGCGGTCTGCCGCGCTGCCAATATCGTTAATTTCTAGGGCTAAATCTGGCAGGCCTAATGTTGTTAGTAGCGCCCATGCAAGGGCAATCACTTCGGTATCGGCGCTGGGCCCAGCAATGCCAAATTGCTCAATCCCTAACTGGTGGAATTGCCGCTGGCGACCAGCTTGGGGGCGTTCGTAACGGAACATAGGGCCGGTATACCAAAGCCGTACGGGTTTGGGGGTGCGGTGCAGGCCGTTTTCTATAAAGGCACGCACCACGCCCGCCGTGCCTTCTGGCCGTAGGCTGTAATCTCGCTTAGATTTTTCAAAGCGGTACATTTCCTTATTTACCACATCGGTGGTTTCGCCCACGCCGCGTAAAAATAGCTCGGTGTATTCCAAATTCGGGGTGCGAATTTCGCCATAACCCCACTGGTTAAATAAGCTGTTGGCAGTGTTTTCTACCTGCTGCCATTGCTGGGCCACGTCTGGCAAAATATCTTGCGTACCCTTTGGGCGTTGTAAGTTATTGCCCATGGTTTAGGCCCCTGTCGCAGGTAAGGCGGTTTCTAGCCCTGCACCAGTAATGGGGCTGGCCAATGCAGCTTGTTGGGCCTGCAGTAATTCGCCAATACCTTTTTCGGCTAGTTTCGCCATGGCGTCTAAATTATCTCGGCTAAAGGGGGAACTTTCTGCCGTGGCTTGGAATTCGATAAATTCGCCATTATCGTTCATCACCACATTAGCATCCACGCTAGCCAGCACGTCTTCATCGTAGTTTAAATCTAGTACGGGGGCGCCGTTTACCATGCCCACACTTACCGAGGCAATGGGATTTAACGTAGGGCGCTCTTTAATTAACTCGTTTTCCATCAGGTAGTTCACCGCATCCACTAAGGCCACATAACCGCCCGTAATGCTGGCCACGCGGGTGCCGCCATCGGCCTGTAGTACGTCGGCATCAATGGTAATGGTGCGCTGGCCAAGGCCGCTTAAATCAATAGCGCCCCGCAGGCTGCGGCCAATTAGCCGTTGGATTTCCATGGTGCGGCCAGAGACTTTAAACCGGTCGCGGTTAGCGCGAGTGTGGGTAGAACCAGGTAGTAGCGAGTATTCTGCCGTTAGCCAACCGGGCTGGTTTTGGCCGCCGACATAAATATGGCGCGGCACGCGATCATCGATACTGGCCGTTACCAGCACCTTGGTGTTGCCAAAACACACCAACACGCTACCGGGTGCGTGGCTAACCACCCCGCGGATAATTTGAATAGGGCGCATTTCATCGATAGCACGATTATCAATGCGAGACGAGGAAGTGGTTGTGGCGGTGGTCATCGTAAAAAAGCTTTATGATTGAAACAAAATAGGGAAACTAAACGTAAACGCTATCGTCTCTCAAACATACCACCAGTGCCATTTAGGTGTGTTATGATAGGTGTTATCGTCAGAAAAAATAGACGAGTAAGGTTTTTTAGGGGCGTTATTGCGTGCATCATCAACGGCGTTTACGATTTAGGTGGCCCCGCTGGATGGTGGTGGTGATGGCAGCGGTATTGCTGGTAGGGGGCAGTTTAATGTGGCAGGCAGTATCCCACGGGTTAAACGGGCCAGATATGCAAAAAACAGATGTATTAGTGCCCTTTTGGACGCGTAGTTACCAGCTGTACCGGCAGCCCCATGCTGTGTGGCTAAGTGGCTACGAGGCAATTGGTATCAATTTGCCCACCCTAAAACAAGCCCTAGAAGCTGGCCTGGCCCAAAAAAAACGGCCAGAAATTGTGGTCTACGGCATTCCGTACCGAGATATGGGGCAATCTAGCGCCGGTGGCTTTGATACCTATGCCATGTATTTTGCCGATAACGATCGTAACGCCGCGGCTATAAAAGCCTTTATGGCGAAAGGTGGTAAAGCGCCGAGGGTGTATTTAGAACCAGATGCCATGGGGCATGCCATTCAGTACCGTAAAGATAGGGATTTTGACGCCGTAAGCGAAGAGCTATATCGGGTACGCGTGGCGGCCATGAACCGGCTAGTAGACCAGTACCGTAGCGTGGGTGCATTAGTGTATTTAGATGCGGCCCATAGCGATTGGTTTGATTACACCGATGAGCAAGTGCGCGAGATGGCCGATGTGCTAAACGCCAGTGGTATGGCGCGTGCCCACGGGGTAGCTACTAACATTAGCAACCGGCAAACCGCCGCAGGCCCGCAAGAGCGCACCGAAGTGCACTACCTAAAACGCTTGCTACCAAAGCTAAACCATCCCAACCCAGATGTGGTGATGGATACCAGTCGTAACGGCGGGCCTACCCACCAGCGGCATTATTGGTTAGCCCAAAATGGCGATATGGTGGATAACGAAACCCCCAGCGGCCGTTGGGTAGGCCAGTGGCAACAACTCGGCAGCAACGATATGGTGGTAAAGCCGTTGTTTGGTAAAGCCATGAAGGTTAGCATTTTAACCGGCATGGATAAATTTACTTACGATGCCAGCAAACGGATCCTTTCTGCCCCCAAATGGCTAGACCCTGTGGGCGATGTAAAACTTGGGCCGCCCCCTACGGATAATACGGGCCATGCAGAAATTGACCGCTACCGCTATATTAAACCGCCGGATGACTGCGATGGTGCCCTAAATTGCCCTAGCCGTATTGATGAACACGCCAGCAGTAACAGCAAGCACGATGTGTGGGCCGACACGGCTAAACACCCGAACCAACAGCGTTACATGGATATAAGTTTATGGAGCCAATTATTTTAATGCTGTTAATTATTGGATTTAGGGGGCATGCTTAATTGCTCATAATGGGGGTTAAGGAGGAGCGTCCTGACAACCTCCTCTCCCATTTTTTTTGGAGCAGCATAGCTATTAGCAACGTTGGAATAAATCCCCTTGCGGGTTATGTAACTGTTAAGCCCTATACGGCCACTTGTATTAGAATAAAACTGAGGGTTATTTTGTACAGCTCGAGAAATTAAATCAGGTCTAGAGATAGGCACTTCATAGTCGTTATCATTACCTACATTAATACCAATTTTTTGATGTGTATCGAAAGAAAATGTAAGGTGGCCGTCGTGATGAACCGCTCCAACGGTTCGGAATTTAGATGAATCGCTAACAGTTTTATAGTTCTTTTTGTGCCCAAAACTATAAACAGCATCTTCTGAACCTGGTTTTCGCTCCATATTGTGGAGACCTTGATAAATTTTAGTTGTTGGGTGAGCTGAAGCTAACCTTGTCAGGGCATTCTCTATTTCCGTTGCATGAAGTAAGCCATCATCCCTTAGAGGTGTAGAGCCAACGAATGAACAATTAATAAAATCAAACTCACCAAATTCGCCTTTATTAACAACGTTAATGGCCTTTGTGAGTGAGGAAGAATTAAAGCCAGAAAAATCAACATCACCCGTATTAGTAAATGAACCGTCAATTTGTACAACTTCTACGTCGGAGAAACCATCGCCATCAATATCATAGTTTAGAATGGTTTCTAAAATGCCATCATTGTTTACATCTTTAGATTTTTGAGCAACAAGCTTAACATCGTATCCTTGCTCTTCAATACCCTCTATAAAGGCTGCCGTTACCTCTGAACCATGAATATTATTATTAAACAGATCGATAATACCAACACGAAGAGGAGGAGGGATAGACATAATAATTTAACCTTTCATAATCTTATAATAAATATAAAAACAATAAAAAGGTTTTTGCTTCAGTTTGTTAATATTATTTAACAAACTGATTGTATTTAAGGACGATAGAAAAAATTTGTAAATGTAGCCTTAATAAATTGGCATTAATTTTGATTTTTTAATGTTAGTAAATATATAGGGTTAAGGCCATAAATATTGAGGGGGGTAAAGTATATGATGATATCCATGTTTAACCGATTGGCGATGGGTAGTGGCGATTTAGAAAAAAATGCCCGAAAAATTTTAAAAGAAACCGATGGTAAGCGGAAAAATTTGCCAAACACCGAAAAGAATAAGGGCTATTATGCATTCCCTAATGTGTTTATGTCTTATTACGACGTTAATAACGACGGTGCTTACGATAAAGGGGATTATAAGTTTCAACTATCGGCAAGTGATAATGGCGAAGAAAGCCTAGTGACGATTTTTCAGAACGGTAAACGGGTTGGTCAACTCTACACAAATGCGACAGAGTTTAATCGAACCTGATTTGGACACGTATTCTTGTATTAATTATGAAAAAGGAATTAATGATGAATAATATGGCTTGTGGTGGCGACCCGCGTCAATTAGTTGCCTTTAGGGATGGTGTTTTAAAAGCAATGGGGGCAGATAACAAGCCGCTCACGCTACATAGCGTTAGAGAACGAGACGGTGGTATGGAAAAAGTTGAATATATAGACGAAAACAATAACGGAAAATTAGATACGGGTGAAATTAAGCTAACTTATTTTTTTGGTACTAACCCAGATAAAAAGCTTTATACAGAGCTTGATATTGGGAAGTATGGTACGGATAAGTGGGTGGAAATTTTAAAGCAAGGTAGCGTTATGGAATATATTTATCAGGATTATAGTAATGACGGCTATACCTTTAAGAAATCAGGGCGCCTGAACTTTTCAACGAATGTACCCTTAGAAAAAATTAAGAAGACAGGCGACGTTATGATTAAAGAAATAGATCGATTTTTTCAAGAAGAAAAATTAAAGAAAAAGGAGCGGATTCGTAAAGAGAAAAATACGATTAGGGCTTAACTTTTGTAAAAATAATCCCATTGTTTGGTGGTGCTGCAGTCGGCGCAGGCGGCAAACTGGTTCATAAAGGCTAAATCCGCCACAAAGCGTTGGCTGTTGACGGTGATTTCAACATCCTGGTGTTCGTTAATGGTAATGGCCACCTCGGCATCCATGCCAGGCTGCATCATTAGTTGGAATTCTTGACTGCCGCAGGCCTGGCACTGAAACATGGCACACCGTTGCTGTTGTTGGGGTTTAGGGTTGGCTGACATGAACCACCTTCGGCGTTGCTACCGTGCCCTGTTATATAGGGCTCGCCTTTTTGTTTTGCAGGTAGATTGCCGTACACTGGTACTGTAACGCCTTTACTATGGCGGCTGTTGCTAAAAGCGGCAAGCCCCGTGCCCTGTAAATCGCCTGGTTGATTGATGCCTGTAAATACCCCTTTTTTAGATAAGCCTTTGCCGCAACAGGTGGCTGTATTGGGCTGCACAGGCAGTATTGGCACCCAAACCCTGCAGGTCATAGAACAATTCCCTGAAAAATTACAGGTGGCCGGGTTGTTTGCCGGTACCAATACGGTATTGTTGGCGGAGCAATTAGCCGCTTTTACCCCAGCCATGGCCGGTTTAAAAGACAGCGCGTGTTGGCAGCGTAGCGGTGTGGACGGTGGTTTGGTAGAACAATTAAGCGGTATCGATGGCCTGTGTGCCATGGCCAGCCACCCGGATGTGGATATTGTGGTGGTGGGGTTGGTGGGTGCTATTGGTATACAGCCCACGCTGGCAGCCCTTAGGGCAGGTAAGCGGGTGCTTACCGCCAATAAAGAAACCTTTGTGGCGGCAGGGCACCTGATTCAGCCGTATTTGGATCAAATTATCCCTATTGATAGTGAACACTCGGCTATTTACCAATGCCTGGCCGGTTGCCGAAAAGAGGACGTGGCTAAATTGTGGCTCACGGCCAGTGGCGGGCCTTTTCGTCAGCTTTCGTTGGCAGAAATGGCGGCCGTAACCCCAGCCCAAGCCTTAAAACACCCTAACTGGAGCATGGGCGCTAAAATCAGTATAGATAGTGCCACCATGATGAATAAAGGCCTAGAGGTGATTGAGGCCCACTGGTTGTTTGGTATGCCGGTAGCTAATATTGAGATAGTGGTACACCCCCAAAGTACGGTGCATAGCGGGGTAGAATTGATTGATGGCAGCGTGCTTACCCAGTGGGGCACAGCGGATATGCGGGTACCTATTCAGTATGGGTTTAGTGCGCCCCATCGGTGGCCAACCCCTTTTGCCAGCCAGGTAACCTTGCGGCCAGAGACACTATCTACCTTGGATTTTGAGCCCCCGGATGAAGATCGATTCCCGGCCTTGCGATTAGCTAGACAGGCTGCGGATTCGGGTGGGTGGGCCACCACGGTGCTAAATGCGGCTAATGAGATAGCGGTGACTCGGTTTTTAAAAGAAGAGATTTGTTTTGTGGATATTCCTGTGTGTGTGGAGGCCGCGGTGGCGGCGTGTACCATGCGTTTGGCCACGCCAACGCTTGCCGAGGTACTACAACTGGACGAGTGGGCAAGAGAGCATGCAGCCAGCTGGTTTCCGACCACCACCACCGTGTTGTGTAAATCATCGTAAACAGAATAGTAGGCGAAAGCGCAACTTTTATTTTTACGCGCCTTAATCCCAATAGAACAGCAACCTGATGGTCATCATTAGCAGAATCAATAGGTTGCCTTATATATATCGTTAAACGGATAGAAAACGAGACACCCTCCCCATGAACCCGATCCCTTCAATGAGCCCGGTTGCCATGCCTATGGTAAACGACCCGCGCATTAATAATGCCAGTTATAGTGTTAATAATGCGATGGCTGCTAATCAGCAGCAGTGGGCTCAAACACCGACCAATGCTGGCGGTCGTTCCTTTAACTATGGCGTGGACAACACCACCGCTAACCGACTGGCAGCGAGCCAGCCCCAATGGACCCAAACACCAACCTACCCGATGGGCAACGGGTTTAATTATGGCGGTGGTATGTCAAATATGATGCCTAACTATTATGGTCAACATCCTTTTGGGCCCCCTGGCCACATGAATTATATGGGCAATATGGGCGGTATGGCTTACCCTGGCGGTAATTCGTTTATGCCCGGCATGCTTAATCCTGGTTTTTTACCCCACAATACAGTTAGTAATAACACGCTAGGCTCTATGAGTGGGTATGGGTATGGTTGGAATAGCGCTAGTAGTAACCCTTTAGCGTCTTCTACATCATCTTTAACAAGCCAAGCGGCATTGCCGACACCACAAGCGGTAACGGGCCTAACGGCAAATCGGTTGCAAACCACGGGTATGCCCGCTGCGCTTGGCCCAGCAGTACCCGGTGGATTGGCTACTAATACCGCCCCGCTGAGTGCTAAGGCTGGTAACCAGCTTAATTTAATGGCCTAACTATTTAAAAAATTACTCAATAGTAGCCTCTCTCATTCCTCCCCCCCCTCTTAAATTATTGTACGTTTCTGCTAATTCCCCAAGCTCCGAGTTTTTTCGGGGCTTTTTTATTTACCCAGAACCGAGGACGTTAAACAGGCTTTCGGTGTTTTCTAAAATGGCTTCGCGCAGCTCAGGATGATCTAGTAAATATGTACCGTTATCCATAACGGCTTGGGCGGCCTCGCGGGCTTCTACCAAAATATCTTGGTCGCGGATTAAATCCACTAGCTGAAACTCTGGCAAGCCACTTTGGCGGGTGCCTAAAAATTCGCCGGGCCCTCGGATGGCTAAATCCCGCTCGGCGATAATAAAGCCGTTATCGGTTTCGCACATAACTTGCAGGCGCTGCTGGGTATCTTCGCTGGGGGTATCGCTAACTAATAAGCAATAACTTTTGTGCTTACCGCGGCCAACCCGCCCCCGCAGCTGGTGCAATTGCGAGAGCCCAAAACGGTCGGCGCTTTCAATCATCATTACGGTGGCGTTGGGTACATCCACGCCTACTTCTACCACGGTGGTGCTAACCAAAATATGTAGTCTGCCTTCGGCAAATTCTGCCATCACGGCGGCTTTTTCTTGCGGCTTTAATTTTCCGTGCATTAGGCCAATGCGCCACTGGGGAAAGATTTCTTTTTGTAGGCGCTCGGCCTCGGTGGTGGCTGCTTTAGCGGCTAATGTTTCGGATTCTTCAATAAGCGGAAATACCACATAGGCCTGCCTACCAGAAACCAGCTCTTGGTTTATCCACTGGTAGGCTTTTTTGCGTTGGCTGCCTTTAAAGAGCATGGTTTCAATGGGTTGGCGTCCGGGGGGGCGTTCGTCTAGCGCGCTTACATCTAAATCGCCATGCAGGGTCATGGCCAGCGTGCGAGGGATGGGTGTGGCGGTCATGGTTAGCATTTCGGGGTGATTACTCGTCTCGCCGTTGTCGTTTTTAATACCCTTATCTTTCAGTAAAATGCGCTGCTTAACCCCAAAACGGTGTTGCTCATCAATCACCACCGCGCCCAATTGAGCAAATTCAATACCATCCTGAATAAGCGCGTGGGTACCAACAGCAATGTGGGTTTGCCCGTTGGCTAGGCCCGCCTGTACAATGCGGCGTTCTTTAACGCCTTGCCGGCCCACGCATAACCCTACTTTTAAACCTAGTGGTGTGAGCCATTCTACAAAGCGTTGGTAATGTTGTTCGGCCAAAATTTCAGTGGGGGCCATAATAGCGCCTTGGTAGCCGCTATCTACCGCAATAAGCAGGGTTAGTAACGCTACCACCGTTTTACCGCTGCCCACATCGCCTTGTAGTAGGCGGTACATGGGCTCGTTGCTGGCCATATCTCGCTGAATATCGGCAAACATGCGTTGCTGGGCACCGGTTAAGGTAAAGGGAAGATTTTTTAAGAATTGATCGGCGTACCCGCCGGGTTGTTTAACCAATTGTAGCCCTGGAATGGTTTGTTTGTAGCGGGCGCGCACCATGGCTAAACGCGCTTGCAGGTAAAACAATTCATCAAACACTAAGCGGTTGCGGGCTGCTTCAGTATCATCCATGGATTGTGGAAAGTGGATTTGATGGAGCGCCTGCTTTAGCGGCATATAGGGGTATTGGGCGCGAATATCTGCAGGAAAAGGGTCGGTAATGGCGGGGCCAAACTGTTCTAGCGCATTCCATATCCAGCGGCGTAGGCCCTTAAGGTAAAGCCCTTCCGTTAAGGGGTACACGGGCACAATACGCCCCGCATGCAACGAGTTACTCTCGCCCGGCGAGGCGTCTTCGTCGAGTAATTCGACTTCGGGGCGCTCCATGGCAATGTTGCCGCTGCGTTTATCTATTTTGGTATGGCCACTTACCATGGCCATGGCGCCTTTAACGTAGCGCGCCTTGTGGCCTTCTAACACATTGCGTGGCATGTTGCGATAAAACCACGTGGCCTGCATGCGGTTGCCGCCCCGTGCTGGCGTATCGCCAAAGGTAACCGTTAAAATCCACAGCGGTTTGCCTCGTGCCTGAAACAGCGATACCGATAAAATCCGCGCAATCACCGTTACATCTTCATTGGGTTGTAGTTGCCCAATAGGCACCTGGGTTTGGTAATCGATATACCGCTTGGGGGCGTAGTGCAACAGTTGATGAACGGAGTGAACCCCGACGCTGGCCAGTAATTGCACGGCGCGTTGCCCCACGCCTTTTACCACGCTAACAGATAGTTTTCGAAGGGATGTATTAGGCGATACAACGGTAGGCGGCTTAATAGAGCCGTTGGCTTGGTGTGCGGTGGCCGCTTCATCTTGCTGGGTTAGCAAGGGGACTACCGTAGGTGGCGAAAACGGATCGGCCAGTACGGTAAGTAGTTCGGCTAAATCATCTACCGCGTGCATGCGGCGGCCCACATCCATGCTGTTGTATTGCTTAAAAGTGCTTTGTAGCTTGTAACACTGTTGATGTATTTGTTCATCGGCCAAACGTAGTTGCCCCAATGTTTGGCTAACAAATTGGCTAAAGCGCTGGCGGCGGCCCTGTACATCGGTAAATTGGTGGTCGCGTTCAATGGAAAGGGCTTGTTTCAAGTCCTTAAGGCGGTGTTTAAGCTCTTCCAGCGAGGCTGTCACAGGGGTTCCTTAGCATGAAGGCCGGAAAATCGGCCTGGTAGTTGCCTATTTTGCTAAATGTTTTCCCAAAATAGACTTCCTATTGTACAATAAGGCAGTATCGTGGCTGGTTAGCAACAGAAAAGCCTTAACCGGCGCGTATGTATGTCTCCCCTACGCAGCAGGATCTTCTCTAATGGCAGCCCTTTCTCTTAATCGTTCTCCCTTTATTGTGTTATTGGCGGGGGTACTGGGCGCCACGCTTAGCGTGGGTGTGTTACTAGGCGCTGCCCATGCAGCGGGCCCTAATATTAAGGCCATGCAACTTTACCAACAAGCGGTAGAAGCCAATGCCCAAGGCAAAGGCATGGCAGCCTTGCAGCTGTTTGAATCCGCCGCGGATGCAGACCCGAATTATTCCGATACCTTTTTTAACTTAGGGGTATTGCAATACCAAATGGGCAATTACCCAAAAGCCAAATCCGCCTTTGAGCGTGCCGTAAGCTTAAAAGCCACAGATGCGGATGCGTGGTACAGCTTGGCCTTAACTCAAGAAAAACTTAATCAGCCCCAGCAGGCCATTACCACCCTGCACCATATTCCAGCAACCTCTGCTAAATATGGCAGTGCCCAAGGTAAAATTGCCACCCTGCAGCAACAAATTCAATCCGCCCAATTGCAACAGCAGCAACTGGCGGCCACCCAGGCTACTGCTAACCAACCCCAAACCACCACACCACAATACCAGGGTACGGTGGCCCCACCGAACCGCAGCAATGTAAATGTGGAAGTGGTGGCCAAAGATTTTAGCGGCCCCACGGGTATTGCGGTGGGCAATGATGGCACCGTGTTTGTGGCCAACTATAGTAAAAATGTGATTGACCGTATTAGCCCAGACGGCAAGAAAACCGAGATTGAAGCCAGCGGCACGCTAAGCGGCCCGGTTGGGTTGGTGTTTCATCCCCAAACCCAAGAGCTGTTTGTGGCCAACTATTTAGGTAATTCCATTACCCGCATTTTGCCTAATGGCCAAGCCAGCCAAATGATTACCGACCTTAAAAAGCCGTATTACCTAAACCTAGATACCCGCGCTAACATTTTGTATGTTAGCGAGCAAGAAAGTAATACCTTAGGCAAAATCAAACTTTAACATTGCTTAATTAATGAGTTATTGATTTTTCATTCGTCGGCGATATTTTATTAATTTTTGGTATTCGTCGGATTTGGTGTACCTTTTAATATCTGCTTTACTAACAGATATACCAATATCTGTGGGGGCAGCTTTACCTTTATATCTGGGAGGATGGGCGGTTACTAGAAACCCGTTACTGGAATCTCCACAAACGGTGGCACTCTCTCTATAATTCTTTAAGAAGCGATCAACGGGACCGAGTAGCGCATATAGGGTATCTTTTTTTGCTGGTGAAGGAGCAGCGCCGTCTCCATACAACTCATTAGTTAAGGAGTCAGATTTTGTCTTTGCCTTAAACACAGCAGCATCTAGGCCAAACGCTTGTTCTGGTTTGAAATTATAGCTACTGTTGGTTTGGCAGTTTTTTATGGTGGTGCAACCGGCTCCTATTCCTAATAGCCCTATACCTAAGCAGAAATTTCCAAGTTTAGACATCGTTTTCAACTCCAGAAAGTTAATAAAAGCTCAAGCTAAGTGTACTATACTTCAGATTAACATCAACTAGCGTTAGCGGATGTTAATCAGCTTATGGGTTTGGGGCACCACGCGTACTTGTAGGCCTTTGGCGCTTAGGGTTTGGTAGGCTTGCTCTAAGGTTTGGGGGCTGCAATTTAGACGCAGTGGGTCTGTTTCGTGGTGGGTTACGGCGCTTTCTGGCTGTAAAAACAGGGGTACATGCTCGTAACCGGCCATCAGGTTACCCAAGGTAACCAGCTCTTGCCGGGTAACCTTGTCGTTTAAAATAACCTTGGCAAAGGTGTGGGGCGGCTGGTGGTTTAGTGGGGCGTAGGGTTGGGTGGCCAGGCGTAAAAACTCGCGATGCTCTTTGGTATGCCACGGCTCGCCGCTAGCACTTGGGAGTTTAATATCCATGGCTACATGGGCCATGTAGGGGGCGACCGTTTCATAAAATTCTGGCTGGGTGCCGCTGGTTTCTAAAT
Source organism: bacterium (assembly GCA_030429585.1). Lineage (GTDB taxonomy): Bacteria > Cyanobacteriota > Vampirovibrionia > Vampirovibrionales > Vampirovibrionaceae > JAUIEU01. The sequence goes on from JAUIEU010000001.1 coordinate 2,043,909, forward strand.
ACAGGGGGATGATGTTGGCCAACTTGGGGGCTATATCGGCTAAAAAACGGTGGTACAGCAAGGGTTCGCCGCCGGTTAGGCTAAGGCTATGGTGGGGCAGTATGGCCTGGTAACGCTTGATAGCAGCAATAAATTTAGAAGGGGCTACCGGGTTGGGCAAGCGGTCATGGGCGCCAATATCAGCAGGCCAATGCAAGTGGCAGGCCCCATCGGCGTTACTCATGGCGGTATCGCAATAGGTGCACTTTAGGTGGCAGTGAGAAAAGCGTGCAAATAGCTGCCGAACCCCCACTAAGGGCCCTTCGCCTTGAAAGGAGGAAAACAGCTCGGTAAGTTGAGCGGTGGCGGGTGGGGCAACCGTTGGGGCGGGCAAGGTGGTAGGTGATAATTCGGAAGACGCGCGAGGAGGCGCCTTTACAGTAGGTAAGGACACGGGATAAGTCGTCTTTTTAATATAGGTGGAAAGGGGTAAGGCTTAGTTTTGGTTGCTAGGGGGTGCCTTAATACCAAGCCGAGCGTATACATTTTGCATAAAAGCACTGTTGTCGGCTAGTGTTGTGTTGGCGGCTTCAATAGCACCTAATTCCTGGCGAACCACATCATCCACAGAAACAACGGGCTCAAAGGCACCATCAAAGGAGGCAGCGCACAGTTGCTCTAGCATGGTGCGTTTAACGCGTGGGTAACTGGGGTGGGCTTCTAGGGCCGTATCGGCGGTGTTGTTCGCTTCAGGGGTTAATTCAGCGGTAGGGCTTGTAGAGCTCATGGGTTTCGATGTCCTTTGGGGGTTCATTTTAATATCACCATAACATAACGATAACAAAAACTATTACAGATGTAGATTGGCCTGGATAAGCCATACCAAACTATCGGTGGGGCAGCGTTAGCGCAGGATACACAGATTAAGTTGTACTGTTGCCAAACGACCGGGGAATAACGGCAATAACCAATACCTAAATACGGTAGATTGCCTCTCTTGGGGGGATTAAGTAATGCGGCTGGCGGAAGGTGCTAGTTTGTAACGGATTGTAACTAGACCTTGGCCACTAGGTCGGTATTTTTTCCAGGTGGAAATTAATATTGGTGTGACGGCGGACTAGCAATCAGCAAGGTTTAGGGGTTTTAGGTATACTATCCATTGGTAATTCGTGGTGCGTTAGCACCTTGGGTTGCCGTAATAGAGGCGCAGCCTTCATTAGTAGTGGCGAGATAGACGGCCAACCGTCGCTCAGGCCCGTAAACATTGGATACACCCTGCATACCCGCACCAAATGCGGCTTACCAGGTTTTATCCAATCGCTCGGTGCCCTGTCATCTCGTTTCACGAAAGGGGATTGGCTGCCGAAACGGATGATTCTGTTGGATGACTCGCCGTTGGTGCGTTGCAGGTTAAATTCCTGTCCACTGCCTGGATACATCTGTATTTCAGGTGCGCTATTGCTCCCCCTCTTTCATTGATACATAACACACCTCCCCTATCAGGTTTCTGTGTTTTACTCTGCTCCTCAACCTAAACCCCAAGGGTTACCCTTGGTGGCACCCCACTTGCAGCCCGGCTTTGGTGGCCGGGGGCTAGGCAACGCCATGGCCAAAGGGTTTGATAATATTTATGGCAATGAAGGTAAGCGCTACGCCTTTGAGCAAACCGTGTGCTTTACCGTGCCACGCACCATGCAGCAGTTATACCGAAACAAACACATTACCGGCGAAGTAAATAAAATGGCGGCCTGGGAAATGTTGATTCGGGATTTAATGGCGGATTTTTTAGATACTTTTGCCCCAGGGCTATTAGCCTTTGGGGTGATTGCACCGTGGTTGGATAAGCGCCACGGGGCCATGACGCGCCGGATGATGGGCCAAGATGGGTTGAATTATTATGCGGCCATGGCCAAGCCGGTGACAGATTCTCACCAATTTTTAACCGCCATAGATGCTCAGTTGCAGGCGTATGTGGGGCGCAATAATGGCAAGGCGCTTGCGGATAAGGCTTTGAAAATTCCGGCGATGGTGCAGGCTATTGCGGCAAAACAAGCCCAGCATGAACAAAAAATGGCTAAAGTACCCTACTGGCGCCGAATGATTGCCCGTATGACCACCACTAACCCGGCAGAAACCATGGCAGATGGATTAACGCAGCGGTGGGTGGCCGCCACGGGTATGACGACTCATGATGTGAGCCTTGCGTTGCCTAAGGCTGCCAAAACCGCAACACACGCCTTAAATGTTAGCTTACCAGAGATGCTGCTGGATTTAGGCACTATTGTTAATCATCAGGCTAAAAAACCAAAAAAAGCTTTAACTAGTGGCTATTGGGGGCAGAAAACAACCCAGTTGTTAGGCAAAACTAAAAAACTGGCGCGTCACCACATGTGGGCCAATGCCTTTGCGTTGGCGGCCAGCTTATCCATGCCCTTTGTTATTCGGCTTATTACTAAATCGGTGTACGGTAAGGATGCCTACCCAGGGTCTAAGGCCTTGCAGGACCACTTTAAATCAGAAGCGCCTGCGGTAAAGGCCACTGAGCGACACCATGCCTTTGTAGGGCAACCATCTAACCCGTCGCCTGGTACCTTACAGGCAGGCTTTGCCGCAAACGACGCTACCTCAACGAAAAACGATGAGCCCGCCAGTAAGGGCTTTACCTGGTTTCCTCACCTTAAAAAAGAATGGAAAGAGGGTAGGCCACTCCATAGCGCTATTACAGCAGGCTTTTTTGCTGTGCTGGGTGCGGCTGTATTGCGCAACCGGTTTTTAGGGGCCCCTGCCGTGCGTAAATTTGGTAAAAAATTAAACCCCACTAAGTGGAAAGACCTCGTTAAAGTGTACCAATTCCAGCGGGGTTTTCCGTGGACGACCATTGCCCAAATGGAGCTAACCTACGGTTTGTTGTGCGGTATTCGGTTACTATCTGCGCGGAATGACAGCGAGTGGCAAGAAACCGCCCTGCGGGATGCCATGCTGGGCTGGCCCACGCTAACCTATGGGTTTGAATTTGTGCGCAAGCAGTTGGCTAAGGCCGCCAATGCCCCATTGGTAAAAGCAATTAATGCTAAAACAGGGGCAACGCTAACAACGGCAACCGCTTTGCTGCGCGATGCTGGTGGCGATGTGCGCCCACAAGACCACTTAACTCAGGGGATGGTGCGTAACATTACGGGCCTATCGGGCCAGGGCTTAAAAAAAGCGGTGGATATGGCGGTAGGCACACGGCGCGGGCTAACGGTAGTATCGTCTGTTATCTCTATTTTGTTGTTGTCGTGGCTAGAGCCAAAGTGGGGTATTCAGCTCACCACTAACCTAGAGCGCAAAAAGCACCGTAAGGCGTTGGCAAGTAGTGCCAGCCCTATTTTAACCCGTACCCAAGCACCGTTACCGGGCTGGCCGGCCCCTAGCGGCAGTACCACCCCGGCAGAAAAGCAACAGCGCTTACAACAGGCCCAACACCAGCGCTTTATGGCAGCCGCTGTGGGGGCGTAAGGGGTGTTGGTTAGCCGTTTGGTTAGGCGCTAGCTGGGCGGTATTGTTGCCATAGCCAGTACACGGGTAGGCCTGTTAGGGTAATGGCTACCCCAATAACGCTGGTGGTTTGGGTGGATGCCGACAACAGCATGTAGGCCGATAAAATAGAGGCGGCAATAATGTAGAGCACTGGTGGGGCGTAATCCCACAGGGTGTGCATGTTGAGCCTGGGGGCCAGTTCGCCGTTGTTGTGGCGCGCCAGCTTCAGCAGCCCGGCCATGGTAACAATATAAAATACAAGCGCGGTAAAAATAATGTAATCTAGTAGTAGGCCGTAGTTGCCGCTAAGGGCTAGCACAATACCCCAGGCGCATTGGGCCCACAGGCTAATGTTAGGGCTTTGGGTGGTGGGGTGAAGTGCGGCAAAGGGCTTAAATAGCAGCCCGTCTTGGGCCATGGCATAAAACACGCGGGCACCACTTAAAATCATGCCGTTTAAGCAGCCAAAGGTGCTTACCAAAATAATGGCGGCAATCAGTTTGCCACCAAGGCTACCAAATAGGGTGGTCATCATGGCGGCGGCTACCTTGTCATCCGGTACGGATTTAATTACATCCAAGGGCAGCACGTTTAGGTAAGCCAGGTTTACCAGCACATACAAGCACACCACGGTGCTGGCGCCTAGTACTAGGGCCTTGGGTAGGGTTTGGCTAGGGTTTTTCACTTCGCCGCCAATAAAGGTCACGTAATTCCACGCATCCGAGCTAAACAGTGGGCCTACAGCGGCCACCGCTATGGCAGAAAGTAACCCAGCACTGGCAATTTCATCCGGCAGGGGGGTAAGCGCCCAGCTAATATGGCCTAGCTCTTGCCCCATGCTTAAGCCGATGGCAATTAGGGCAATCAGGGCCAACACCTTAAGGCTGGTAAAAATGTTTTGGAGTAAGGCGCCCGCTTCTGCGCCGCGGGTGTTAAACCAGGTTAGGCTTAGCAGGGTGACGACGGCGATGAGTTTTTCCGTATTGAATGGGATGCCCATGGGCAACATAAATAGGGTCTCTGTGCTAATGGCGGGCAGTAGCACACCCAAGTAGCGGCTAAAAGCGACGGCCACGGCAGCAATAAAGCCGGTTTGAATGACCCAGAAAAAGACCCAGCCGTACAAAAAGGCGGGTATATTACCCCATGCGCGACGAAGAAACACATATTGGCCGCCGGCTTCTGGCATGTAGGCGGCTAATTTACCGTAGCTGGTTGCGCCCAGTATGGTTACAATGCCGGTAATAACCCACAGTAAAATTAACCAGCCGGGGTTGCCCATAAGTACGGCAGATTTAGGGGTCACCAAGAAAATACCCGACCCCACCATCGACCCAATCACAATGGCCGCCGCTGAGGCTAGCCCTAGGGTTCGTTTCATTTCTGCCATGTGTGTTGCCCCTTGTAAAAGCGCATTAAAAAAGTGGCTTTATTATCTCATGGATAAAAGGGGATAGCAGTTAGCCCGCACTATTTAACGATGATAATATTCCATAAAAAAGCGCCAATTTTATGCATAACAGCCCTATGGCCTTCTTGTCTTCGCTTTGCATAGTGATGGATGGCGTTTTCTGGTGATAAATTAGTAGCCACTGTTATCTTGTGGCCCTTAGTCTTTTTAGCATCCCCAAATGAGGCTTGGCTAAATTGATAGGTAGAGGTGGGTATAAGGCTAAAAGAGACCATGGGGCTGGCGTCCCTATGTCGTGGCTATACTTCTTATAGTGTATCAAAACCACTACGCTCATAAAAGGTGCTAAACCAAATGGGTTGCCTTGTCTTTTTTTAAGAAGGGTTTAACGTGTTTCCACACGTACCACGTGCCCAATACCAAAATCACAACCGCAATAGCGGCATCAAATTTATGCCATAGGTGTTTAAATTCGGCTAAATTATCGCCAAAAATAATGCCTACATAGGTTAATCCGTAGCACCATCCCCAGCTGCCAATAAAGGTGTAGATGATAAACGGCCAAAAACGGGCGTTTAGCGCACCGGCGGGCAGGCTAATAAAGGTACGCACAATGGGTAGCATGCGGCAGATAAAAAAGGTAATATTGCCGTATTGTTGCACCCAACCTTTAGCGGCCGCCATTTCTTTAGGGCTAACCAGTAAAAACTTACCGTATTTATTGACAAAGGGTTCGCCACCCCATTGGCCTAGCCAATAGCTAGGCAGGCTGCCTAGTACGCAGCCAACGGCGCCAGCAAAGGCAGCCCAGTGCATGTTCATTTTGCCTTGCTGCACTAAAAACCCGGCGTACGGCATAATTAACTCGCTAGGCAGGGGGATGTTACAGCTTTCTATGGCCATCATTAGGGCCACGCCCGCGTAGCCAAAGCCATCAATGCCCCAGTGTACAAAGGCCATTAAAATGCCGATAATCCATTCCACTAGGTGTACAAGTTGTTCCATGCCGTTGGGCGCCTTATGGGTTGCTTAAGATGGCCCCACAGTATACCCGAAACCGACTTTGCTGGGCTTTTGCCCGTTATTGCACCGTTACATCACACTTAATAACAATGGCATGGTTAAGCCCGTCGTTGCGGGGGCCGCGCCGGTTGCTGTGGATGAGCATATAGCCCAGTGTGGTTTCCATGCCCACACGTTTGGCATTGGGCCGCCAATTTTTTTGCACACCAATAAACACCCGGTTTTGGTTGTAGGCCCCTTGCGAAAATTTGTTATGGATTAGGTTGGTATGAAACTCATCGTACACGATGCCTGTCCATGTGGGTTTAATGGGGAAGGCGACCCCTAGGAGTTGTCGGTTTCGTAAAATAGGCGACCCTACCCCCGCAGCCTCAAACCAGCGTAGCTCGTTGCGCATACGGTACAGTAGCGTTAGGGGTGTTGTGCCCATAGGTAGTTCGGTATTGGTTTCTTGGTACACCCGGTGCTCGTCAAAGCGTTCTTCGTGGTATTTGGCCCACATATAGCCTGCGCGCCATTCCATGCTAATTTTATCGTTGTTAGGCCAATGGAAAGCCACCGATGGCCGCAGCATGGTGAGGTTGTAGTTGCTTAGGGTTTGGTTCCAGCGCACCATGCCTTCTAGTTTGGCACTCCAGCGTTCGTGGGGCTGAATTTCTACGGTGACGGGCGCCCAAATCTGAAGATCCTGCTCCATATCCGCCTGTGCCGTGGCGGGGCATAGCACGAGAAGGCCGGCAGTAAGCAGCGCAAGGCCAATAGTGGTGAGAAGGCGGCGTGTCATCCCTGGTATTGTATCGCTTAAAGCTGGGCTTATAAGTCCCCTTGAACCAGGCGCAGTACCCACATCAGCCCACCAGAAAGCAGGAAGGTAACCGGAATGGTTAGCACCCATGCCCAAACAATGGTGCCCACAATGCCCCATTTAACGGCGCTTAGGCGTTTGGTGGCCCCAACCCCCATAATAGAAGATGAAATAACGTGGGTGGTGCTTAGCGGAATACCCAATTTGCTGGCGCCCATAATAATAAAGGCGCTGGTGGTTTCTGCGGCAAAGCCGTGGATGGGTTGGAGCTTAATCATCTTACTGCCCAGCGTGCGGATAATTTTCCAGCCGCCGTTTAGGGTTCCAAAGCCCATGGCAATGGCGCAGGCTAAAATAACCCATAAGGGCACGTGGAATTCCGTGCTGGGATAGTAAGTTGCTAAGGCCAGTGCAATAATCCCCATGGATTTTTGGGCATCGTTGTGGCCATGGCTTAGGGCCATAATGCCAGCAGATACAATTTGAAGTTTGCCAAACACTCGGTTAATGCGATGCACGGTAAATTTAAATACCACCCACGTTAGTAGGCCCATTAATAAAAAGCCAACGGCAAATCCGGCTGCGGGGCTGGCAAACATAGGGGTGACGATTTTATTAATAAATTTATCCCAGTGTACCCAGCTAACGCCTTGCCAGTTATTGGCACTAAAGCAAGTGGCCCCAAGCAAGCTACCAATTAGCGCATGAGATGAGCTGGACGGTAGGCCCCACCACCATGTGGCCAAGTTCCAAATAATGGCACCAATTAGGGCACAGGCCACCATTTCCATGCTTACTAGGTTAATATCTACCAAGCCTTTACCAATCGTGGCAGCTACTTCGGTGCCCATTAGGGCGCCAATAAAGTTAAGCACAGCCCCGTATAGCACGGCAGTGCGAGGGGTGAGTACTTTGGTACTAACCACCGTGGCAATGGCATTGGCGGCATCGTGGAAACCATTGATATAATCAAAGGCTAGCGCCAAAAAAATGATGATGAGTAGTAATAAAAAACCGTCAGGCATGCGTTTTTATATTTTCTCCTGCCCGTTTAAAAAATTGGGATTGAGTGGGTAATAGGGCGTTGCAGATTTAACGCAGAAAATGCGAGCCATAGTGATTACTCAATCTTAATTTAGCTATGTTTAAGCACAATACGCAACGCCACGTTAGATACGTCGCGGTAATAATCCGTCACGTCTTCCATCATTTCGTAAATATCTTTGCGGATAATGAGATCAGCGGTTAGTTCTTCAGAGCGAAAAATACTGTCGATCATTTCGCCAAGCAGGTCATCGCCGCGGTCTTCTTGCTCGTGGATAATGCCAACCAGTCGGTTCATCTCGTTTAGGTTGGGTGATTTGCGCAGGCGGGCCATTACCTCGGTTAGGGTGTCCGCTTGGCGGGTCATAGCGTCTACCATTTTACTTAGGTGTTCTCGTTGAATATTGGCGGGCTTGGCCATTAAACGGCTAGTAATTTTATCCACTAGCTTAGGAATGGTGTATAAGGTGGTGGCAAATTCTTGCAGGTCTTCGCGGTCAAAGGGGGTTACAAAGGTACGGCATACTTCTAGGTTCATGCGGGTTAACGTGCCTTTGGCTTGGGTTTTGGCCTCTTTAATAGCGCCGGCGGTTGTTTGGCGCTGGCTGGTATCTTGGGTATGGATAAGGGTGGCCAGCTGATGCACACTCTTGTTGGCACTGTCGGCCAAGTCATCCAGCATGGTGTAAAACTTATCTTCTTTGGGGAGGAGATTGCTTAATAGTTGCAGCATGTGTAGAGTAATCCGTTTAAAAAATTTGCTTAGAAATGAAACTGTAGGATCAATGCCTGCCAAAATCAATGAAAAACCGCCGATGTCATGGGGATGTCACATAATAGGGTGCTACCGGGGCACCTAGGGCTTTGGCGCAGTAAGTGCTGTGTTTGGGCTGTGTTCTCGCTAAAATAGCAGTATCCCCTTAGTTTTTAGGATGAATACCCCATGTCTACGGCCACGGCTAACCCGTTGTTAAGCGCTACCCAGCTATCTGAAAAAATTCAGCAAGGCGAAACCACTGCCACACAGCTTACCCAAGCTGCTTTAGCGGCCATTAAAGAAAAAGATGGCGAGTATAACAGCGTGCTAGCCACCACCGAAGACCTTGCCCTTAAAACCGCCGACGCGGTTGATGCTAAGGCAAAAACAGGCGATACATTGCCATTGCTGGCGGGTGTGCCTATTGCGGTAAAAGATAATATTAATGTGGCGGGCTATGCTACTACCTGCGCCAGTAAAATTTTAGAAGGCTTTGCCAGCCCCTATAACGCCACCGTGGTAGATAAATTACTGGCTAACCACATGCCGATTGTTGGTAAAACCAACCTAGATGAATTTGCCATGGGCAGTAGTAACGAAAACAGTGCCTATGGGCCCGTTAAAAACCCGGTAAACCCAGAGTATGTGCCCGGTGGCAGTAGTGGTGGTAGTGCCGCTACCGTTGCCGCAGGCTTTGTGGCCGCTAGTTTAGGTAGCGATACCGGCGGCAGCGTGCGCCAACCGGCCAGCCTGTGTGGCTTGGTTGGGCTAAAGCCAACCTATGGCACCGTTTCTCGTTATGGCTTAGTGGCGTTTGGTAGCAGCTTAGACCAAGTGAGCCCTTTTACCACCACGGTTAAAGATGCAGCGGCAGTCTATCAGGTTATTCGTGGGGTGGATGCCAATGACGCGACGATGCGCCCGGATACCCCAACCACCGATTATTTAGCTGAGCTGGCTGCCATGGCCGGCAAAGATTTAAGCGACGTTACCATTGGCGTGCTGCAAGAACTCGACGGCGAGCATGGCCAAAGCAAAGGCGCTATAGCACCGGATGTGCAATCCGCCATGACCCGTGCCATTGAGACCTTTAAATCCTTAGGCGCTACGATTAAGACGGTATCCATTCCCTCTGTGGCGTATGCGGTGCCCGCTTACTATATTTTAGCTACCGCCGAGGCCAGCTCTAATTTGGGCCGGTATGACGGCATCCGCTATGGGGCCCGCAAGCAAGCCGATACCTTGCACCCTACCTATAAAAAAACCCGTAGCGAAGGCTTTGGTGCCGAAGTGAAACGCCGCATTATGCTAGGGACGTTTTGCTTAAGTGCTGGCTACTACGATGCCTTTTACGGTAAAGCCCAGCAGGCTCGCCGCCTAATGACGAAAGAATTTGTAGATACCTTTGGCGGCGGTGTGGATGCGATTATTTGTCCAACCTCGCCAACGACGGCCTTTAAATTAGGCGAAAAATGCGATGACCCCGTGGCCATGTACCTCAGCGATATTGCCACCATCCCGGCTAATTTGGCGGGCATCCCGGCCATGAGTATCCCGAATGGTACGGATGCTAACGGTCTGCCCATTGGGTTGCAATTGCTCGGTACCCACCTGTCAGAATCTACCTTGTTCCGTATTGCCCAAGCTTATGAGCAAGCCGATTAACCTTTTTCTTGTAATACTTTTCTAGAGCTTTTTTCATGTTCAGCTTGTTGTAATTTTTTTAGCTTTTCAAAGGCGTCCTCAAATGCTTGGTCTAATTTACCGTCCTCTAATAATCTTTCTGCTTTATCAATATCGAGAATGGTAATAGAAGGATAGCCTGGTTGGGATAGTTTTAAATTCTCGTCGTTATCAATAGAAAAGTGATACGTTGCTTCTCTTTTTGGAGTACTGTTAATAAGCCCTGCATTATTATTGAAATCTAATTCCATAGTGGCGGTAAAGTCTCTATCATCAAGACGTTGACCTGACTTTACTTCGATAATGTTTGTACCGATAGGACTTTTAAGACCAGTTGAGGCTACATATTCACCTCTTGCCTTATCGGTGTGTTCGGAGAAAGAGGATGTAGGGTTAGTATTTCGAAAATAAGTGGCAACAATTTGTATGGCCAACATCTCATCGCGAGCGTCTTCAAATCTATTGTATGGAAGTTCACTGGTTGTTGCCTTCATTTTATAGGGGCCAAATGGCCCACCGGTTTGAATTGTCATGTACTATTTCCCCCCTAGAAAATTAAGTTTGTATGCCTAGATAGGATTATATAAAACCAATAAAAATCGTTTTTAGAACCTTTTGTAAATATATTTGGTGATAATTAATAATGCTTAAATGCTTTTTACGGACAGGTATTGTTAAAGCAGAATGGATACTACCTTGTTAATTATCAATTGACGTGATTTCAGGTAAAGGTTGTATTTTTTGTTTGGCGTTGTTTAGTAATTTTTTACCTTGGTTAACAAGCTGTTTCCCTTTAGCAATATAGGCGTTCCCTTCATTTTCATATTGTTGAGCTTCTTTTAACTGTTCTTTAGCCCTTTCATCTAGTACGGAAGCATCAGCTGTAGCCCTATTGGCGATATCTGCTGTAAGCATTGCTCTTTGTTTGTATAGGTTTATTAACGTTTCACCTCCATTTTGTTTCGCCTCTTCTTCACAGGCTTGGTTAGATTTCCGTGCTGATAATTCACGGTTATGCATTGCTAATACTCGTTTACTATTCGCTTTGCGTTGATTTTCTTTGGCCAAGTTTTTGAGCGTTTTAGCCGCTCCTAATAATTCTTTTCCATGTTGAATAAGTTCCTGTCCTTGCTGAATAAGCTTTTCACCACGGTTGCTTGCCGCGCTAAAGTTAAATTCAATAGTGACGTTATCTGCTTTGTTAATGGTGCCAAACGAAGGTGCTTCTGATAATTTAGATTTAGAGGGTGTAGAATTTGTTGCGGTATATGTTTGGTTAAATAGTTTAACGGAGTGGCTATGAACAGTCATAATAATTCCCTTGAATAAGTTGAGTAGGAATATATGGGAGAGAGAAGATATAATTTAGGATAACTGTATAAAAACAGATAAATTGCTTTTGAGACCTTTTGTAAATGTATTTAATAGCTTATGGGGTATTAAAAGGGTTTTGATAGACCTGAAAAAAGCCTTGGGTAGGTAGATGGATGCTGGCCGATGTTGGGGGTGGGGCCGTCATCGGAAAGTTTACAAACTACTTGCAAATCATTCTCAATAAGGTATACTAATATTGTTGCGAATGATTCTCAATTAATGAGATTGACGATTATCTTGCAACACCGCAGAGACAAGTCCTTCCTTAAAATGGGCGGCCTGCCTACGTGGCAGTGGGCGCCCGTGTACAGACACTTCCCACGCATCGGTGATTTTTTTGCCGGTGCGTTTTTATTGGTTGCAGTGGGGGTTCCTTTACCCTACCGTAAGGGGGCTATTTTTTGTAAACGTAGGAAGCGAATAACGATGCCCGCCTTTGAATTTGATAAAACGAACCCTGGTGAACGCCTGGCTGAAATTGGTGTGTTTGGTGGCAGTGGGTTTTACCACCTGCTAGAAAATGCCGAGAGCCACTCCATTGATACCCCGTATGGCTGCCCCAGCTCGCCGGTGATGATTGGTACGATTGGCGGCAAAAAAGTGGCTTTCTTGCCCCGCCACGGAGAAAAGCATACCCTACCGCCCCATAAAATTAACTTTCGGGCCAATGTGTGGGCCTTTAAATCCTTGGGTATTACCCGTGTTATTAGCCCTTGTGCGGCGGGTAGCCTGCAAAAAGATGTGGCCCCAGGGCACTTTGTTTTTTGCGACCAATATGTTGACCGTACCAGTGGCCGTGCGGATACCTTTTATGATGGCCCCCGTACTACCCATGTGAGTGCTGCGGACCCGTTTTGCGATGATATGCGCAAGGTGGCCATTGCCTCCGCTAAAGACCTTGGTATCCCACACCACGAAACCGGCACGGTCGTGGTGATTCAGGGCCCACGGTTTAGCACACGGGCAGAAAGCCAGTGGTTTAACCAAATGGGCTGGGGCGTGATTAACATGACCCAATACCCAGAAGTTCACTTGGTAAAAGAACTGGAAATGGCCAGCCTAAGCATTGCCCTAATTACCGATTATGATTGTGGTGTGGATGGTGTGCCGCCAGTAAGCCACGAGCAAGTGGTAAAAGTATTTACGGAAAACAACCAAAAGCTAAAAGACTTGCTGATTAAGCTAATCACCGACCTGCCTAGCGATACGATGGCATCGGGCAACACCCATGTGTTAGATTCGGCGCGTCATAGCTAAGCGGCAAACGTTTTAAACTGTAAGGAATCCTTGTGATGAATCCAGCACAATTGGGCTATGCCATCGTTCAATTTTTAGAGTTATTGAAATACCTGATTATTTTTCGGTGCGTGCTTACGTTTTTCCCGGCCTTAAACTGGGATCAACAGCCTTGGCTGGCAGTGCGCAGTGCAACGGACCCCTTATTACAGCCTTTCCGCAACTTACTGCCCCCTATGGGCGGTATGGATTTATCCCCTATCCTTCTGTTTTTTGCCCTGGGCATATTACAGGGCTTAGTGGCAGGCTTGTTTTAAATAGCTCGATTTATCCTAGCTATGTTAAAAGTACAAAAAACGCCCCTTGGTTATCCAAGTGGGCGTTTTTGCATAATGATTAAGAAAGGAAAGGGTTTAGGGTAATCCTAAAACTCTAGGCCACCTTCACGGGCAGCGTCAGCCAAGGCTTTAATACGGCCATGGTACAGGTTACCACCGCGGTCAAATACCACATTTTTAATGCTGCTGGCTTTTGCTTTTTCCGCAATACGGTTACCGGTAAATTTAGCTGCTTCTACATTAGCGCCACTTTTTACCGTGGTGCGAACATCGGCTTCTAACGTGCTGGCCGATGCCAAGGTTTTAGCAGCCACATCGTCAATTAGCTGAACATAGATATGTTTACCACTACGGAAAACAGCCAAACGAGGGCGTTCTGCGGTACCAGTAATTTTTTTACGAACGCGCATGTGGCGTTTACGGGTTTGTTGTTGGCGCGATAGCTTGCTAGCCATAATCGAAGGTTCCTATAAGGGTCGTTATCGGTGCTAAACCGTGTGGGTAAGGCGATAACCTAGTTAAAATCGGAAAATATCAGTACAATAAATAAAGAGAAAGGCTTATTTGCCCGCTTTACCGGCTTTACGACGAATGCGCTCACCAGCAAACTTAATCCCTTTGCCTTTGTAAGGCTCTGGCGGACGGTAGCTGCGAATTTTAGCGCATAAATCGCCAATGGCTTGTGGGTGAATACCCTTAACGGTCACTTGGGTGTTCTTTTCCACTTCTACCGTAATATCTTTGGGGATATCCAGGGTGATGGGGTGGCTATAGCCTAGGGTTAGATTTAAGGTGCTGCCTTGTACAACGGCCCGGTAACCCACGCCTACAATTTCCATTTTCTTTTCAAAGCCATCGCTTACACCGGTAACCATGTTGGCAATAAGGCTGCGGTATAGCCCGTGTAGGCTACGCACTCGCTTGGTATCGTTGGTGCGGGTAATGGTAATTTCGCCATTTTCTTGGACGATTACCAAGTCTTTACCAAAGCTGTCTTTTAGTTCGCCCTTAGGCCCTTTTACCGTTAATAGGTAAAAGCCGTCAGTTTCTTCAATGGTGACGGTAACTTTTTCGGGGACAGGGATGGGTTGTTTGCCAATCCGGGACATAATCGTTATCTCGTATTAAAAAAGGGAATGTATCACTAAAAGAGGGTTAGTAAACGGTGCACAGTAGCTCGCCACCAACGCCTTCAGCGCGGGCTTTACGGTCGCTAATAACACCTTTATTGGTACTCATTACAGCTACACCAGCGCCACTCAGGATGCGAGGAATAGTGTTGGATTTAAAGTACTTACGCAGGCCAGGCTTACTTTCGCGCTTTAGGCTGCGGAAGATAGGCTTGCCTAACAGGTCATATTTTAAGGTAATGCGGATCCACTTAAAGTTACGGTTATCCGTGCGCACTTCATAGCGGGTCAGGTAGCCCTCTTGCTGAAGTACCTTTACCAACTGCTCTTTCACAGTGGAGTAAGGTACTAGCACATCTTTATGGCTAGCCATCGACGCATTACGAATGCGGGTAAGTAAATCGGCAATTGGATCCGTGTTCATAATCTAAAAGGGTCCTAAAACGGGGGTAATCAAGAAAAAAGTGAGAAAAAGGGTAACCTTACCAGCTGGCTTTGGTCACGCCAGGTAGTTTGCCTTCGCTGGCCATTTTACGCAAGCAAATGCGGCATAGGCCAAAAATACGGTAAAACGCGTGGGGGCGGCCACATACGTTGCAACGGTTGCGCAAGCGTACTTTGGGGTATTGGCCTTTTGCAGCTTTAACGCGGCGCTTGGCTTCTTTAACAATCATGGAGGTCTTGGCCATGAGGTGGGATTCTCCTAAGGGGAAAGTTTAAACTTAAGTAAAAGGTTATGCAGTGGCTGCTTCTTTAGGGGCATCAGCCTTAGGGGCTTTGGGCTGCTTTGGCTTTTTAAAGGGGAAACCAAAGTGGGTCAGCAAGGCTAAGCCGTCAGCGTCATTGGTGGCGGTGGTTACAATGGTAATGTTCATACCGCGTAGGGCGGCAATCTCATCGTAGTTAATTTCAGGGAAAATCAACTGGTCTTTTAGGCCCAGGTTATAGTTACCACGCCCGTCAAAACTCTTCGGGTTTACACCACGGAAATCGCGAATACGAGGAATGGCAACACTGATGAGCTTGTTTAAAAAGTCATACATGCGTTCGCCACGTAGGGTAACCTTGGCGCCAACCGACATACCTTCGCGGATTTTAAAGCCAGCTACAGAATTTTTTGCCGCCCGAGGAATGGCTTTTTGGCCTGTAATCTTCGTCAATTCTGCCAAGCATAGGTCAACCATTTTGGTGTTGTGGCTGCCTTCACCCAGGCCTACATTAATCACCAGCTTGGTAATTTTAGGCACTTGCATCACACTTTTGTAGCCCAGCTCTTTTTGTAGGGCGGTGCGAATTTCTTCGTTGTAGCGTTGTTTAAGGTTTTTCATCGTCGAAATATCTCGAGTCGGGGTTGGTTTAAATACAGAAATTAATCAAAATGGTTGATGGTAAAGGGTGGTTGATTATACCAAATCAAGGCGGCGAGCCAAGTGGCGCGCCCTTACTATTATTCGTCGTCTATGGTTTTGCCGCTTTTTACGGAAACGCGCACACGGCGTTCTTTGCCATCGTCGCTTTTCACCGTTTCTTTACGGGTGCGGGTCGGCTTGCTCACGGTATGGTCAAATACCATTAAGTTGCTTAACGCAATCGGGGCTTCAGATTCTATGATGCCGCCAGCAACACCAGCCATAGGGTTAGGCTTCGTCGCTTTTTTCTTAATATTCATGCCTTCTACAATGGCTTTGCCGGTTTCTAGTATTACCTTTTTAACCACGCCTGTTTTGCCCTTGCTGCTACCGGTTAATACATAAACGGTGTCGCCACGCTTAATGTGAGCTTTTGTAACGGCGGATTTATTCGGTTGGTTGGTACGGCGTTTCGTTGCCATGATGGGTCATCCTTTAAAGGCGTTTAAATAGGGTTCAGGGATAAGTTAAAAAGAGAAGTTTAGAAAATAGTATCAGAGGCTTAGACAACTTCAGGCGCTAAAGAAACAATTTTCATGTACTGGCGCTCACGCAATTCACGAGCGATAGGCCCAAAAATACGGGTTCCTTTAGGGTTGCCATCTTTGTTGATAATCACAACAGCGTTTTCATCAAAGCGGATGGTGGAACCATCGCGGCGACGCATTCCAAATTTGCTGCGAACAACAACGGCTTCAACCACTTCCGATTTTTTAACAGAGCCGTGGGGCTGAGCACGTTTAACAGTGCACTTTACCTTGTCGCCAACATTGGCAAAGGTAGCGCCTTTTTTTAGCACACGGATAATTAACACTTCCTGTGCGCCGGTATTATCGGCAACTTGGCATCGGCTTTCTTGCTGTAACATGGGTCAAAATCTCGTTTTTAAAATAGAGGAAGAATAAAGGGAATTATTGGGCAACCAGCTGCTCGGAGCGCTCATCAACGGATTTTAGCGTCCAGGTTTTTAGTTTACTGATGGGGGCACACTCAATAATAGTTACCAAGTCACCCTCATTGCAGGTTTCGTCTGCATCATGGGCATGGAACTTTTCGGTACGGCGCAGATATTTACCGTACTTTGGGTGCTTTTTAAAGGCGTCAATCGCAACCACAATGGTTTGTTTTGTTTTGGTAGAAACGACGCGGCCGGTTTTTTCTTTACGTGGCATGAGACCAATAGGCTCCTAGAAAATGGGGAAATTAAGTAAAATACAGGTTAAACAGCACGGGCTTTTTCAGCCAATACGGTTTTAATTTGAGCATACGCATGTTTTAGCTTGCGGATATCACCAGGGGTTTCTAATTGACGAAGGGCCCGCTTGAATTTTAGCTGAAAAATAGCGCCATCAATGGCTTTTAGTTCATCATTCAAGTCGGTTTCGCTTAAACCACGGTAATCGTCAAGGCTTTTTGGGGTAATGGTATCGTTGGTGGCCATTAGTTATTGCCTCCAATCATGTCGGCTTTGCAAACCACTTTGGTTTTAATAGGGAACTTTTGAGCGGCGAGTTCTAAAGCGCGCATGGCCACTTCTCGGGTTACGCCATCCATTTCGTACAAAATACGGCCTGGTTTTACCACAGCTACCCAGTACTCAGGGGCACCTTTACCCTTACCCATACGGGTTTCGGCAGGTTTCTTAGTAATAGGCTTGTCGGGGAAAATCCGAATCCAGATTTTACCACCACGCTTGGCATAACGGGTCATGGCACGACGACCGGCTTCAATCTCGCGACTGGTGATCCAGCCAGGTTCTACAGCCTGTAGGGCAAATTGGCCAAATTGGATGTCCACACCACGGGTTTCGTGGCCTTTCATCCGGCCCCGCATTTGTTTGCGGTATTTAGTTCGCTTAGGTAATAACATGGGGGATAACTCCAGTGTGCCAATGTTTAGTGGGCACGATATCTTAAATAAAGGTCAATCAGAAGAAAAAATTACTCGCCGTCAGCTGTTTTTTCAGCAGGTTTGTCGGTAGCAGGTTCAGCAGCTGGCTTTGTTTCAACAGCGGGTTTATCAGCTTTAGGGGCCTCCGTTGCAGCTGGTTTATTGGCTGGCGGATCATTATCACGGCGTTTACCACGGCCACCTGCACCACCACGAGGATTATCACCACGGTCGCGACCAGGGCCACGGCCACCACCTGCTCCGCCGCCGCGGCCACCACGGCCACCGCCGACGCGGGATTTAATGTTGGCTTCCGGTTTCTCGCCAGGCAGTACTTCACCCTTAAAGACCCAGACTTTGACGCCAATAATACCGAACACGGTTAAGGCTTCGGCCACACCGTAATCAATATTGGCACGGAAGGTATGCAAGGGAATTTTGCCGTCTTTAATATCTTCACGGCGGGCAATCTCTGCGCCACCTAGCCGGCCAGCAATGGAGATTTTAATACCTTGAACGCCAGCGCGTTGGGCGCGTTGTACCGCTTGCTTTAACGCACGACGGAAAGAAACACGGCGCTCCATTTGCTGAGCAATCGATTCCGCAATCAGTTGTGCTTCAGCATCAATTTTATCAACTTCCAGCACGTCCAATTGGATATCCTGGGTACCAAGCAGCTTGGCGAGTTCTTTGCGGAGTTGGTCTAACCCCTGGCCACCACGGCCAACCACAATACCAGGGCGCCCAGTAATAATCCGTAGAATTAGCTTTTGAGCCTTACGGTCAACTTCTACCCGGCTAATGGCGGCAGCTTTAAGCTTTTTGTGCAAAAAGGTCCGAATCTGGTGATCTTCTTTAACAAAGCGGGCATAATCCTTGTCGCCAGCAAACCAGTTACTTAACCAGTTGCTAACAATGGTAAGGCGAATGCTTTTTGGGTGTACTTTTTGTCCCACGAATCGGGTCTCCGGTTGGGTTAAATAGATGGGGTATGACGGTTACTTAGGATGCTGGTTGAACAGCCACTTTTAAGCTTAGGTGAGACATGCGCTTGCGGCGCTTGTAAACACGGCCCTGGGCACGAGGCTTAAACCGCATAAGGGTTTTGCCGCCATCAGCCATAATTTGGCTAATCACCAAGTCTTCAGGGCGGGCGCCAAATTGTACTTTGGCGTTATGGATGGCGTCAATCAGTTTTTTTAAGACGACATCAGCAGCCCGGTAAGGCATTAGGCGTAAAATTTTATAAGCATCGGTCACTCGTTTGCCACGCACTTCGTTAATCACACGCCGTAATTTACGGGCGCTCATCATAATGTTGCGCTGCTTGGCACCGGTTTCCGGCTGTTGTGGTTTTGTTGCAGGGGCGCTCATGATTTATCGCTTTCCTTTTTTATCGCTGCCCGCATGGCCACGGAAAAACCGGGTGGGGGCAAATTCGCCAAACTTGTGGCCAATCATTGGTTCAGAAACATAAACGGGCACGTGTTTTTTACCGTTATACACGGCGACAGTGTGGCCCACAAACTGGGGGGTAATCATGGAACGACGAGACCAGGTTTTAATAACCTTTTTGTCGCCGCTGTCATTCATCGCGTCAATCTTCTTTTGAAGATGTTCGTCCACGAAGGGGCCTTTTTTAAGAGAACGTGCCATAGCTTGGAAATACCTTATTCAATCGGTTGCTTGTGTGTTCTAACGACGATTACGACGACGAACAATATACTTACTACTTTGATTACGCTTTTTGCGGGTTTTGTAACCCAGGGTCGGTTTACCCCAAGGCGTCACAGGAGAAGGGCGACCAATAGGGGCCTTACCTTCACCACCACCATGAGGGTGATCGCAAGGGTTCATTACCGAACCACGAACAGTGGGGCGAATCCCCATCCAACGTTTACGGCCAGCTTTACCAATGTTCATGTTCTTGCGTTCAGATTGCCCTAAAACACCAATGGTAGCTAGGCAAACATTTAGCACTAGGCGCATCTCACCACTCGGCAGCTTCAAGGTAACGTAGTCACCTTCTTTCGCTACTAACTGGGCGCTGGTACCCGCAGAACGAACCATTTGGCCACCACGGCCAGGCTTCAATTCTACGTTGTGCACCGCGGTACCTAAAGGCACCTTTTTTAATGGCATGGTGTTGCCCTTAGAGGGGTCAACATTTTCGCCAGCAATAATGGTATCGCCAACTTTTAGGCCGTCTACATAAAGAATGTAGCGCTTTTCGCCATCAATGTAGGTGACCAAGCAAATCAACACGTTCCGGTTCGGGTCATATTCAATCGTGCTAATTTTGGCAGGGATATCAAACTTGTTACGCTTGAAATCAATCACCCGGTAAGCACGTTTATGCCCGCCACCCTGGTGGCGCACCGTAATACGCCCGTTATTGTTGCGGCCATTTTTTCTAGACTTGGATTGCAACAAGGGCTTGTGAGGGGTACTCGTGGTAATAAGGTCGCCTAGTTGCAGCTTGGACATGCCACGCTGGCCAGGAGAGGTTGGTTTTAGTTTTTTAACAGCCATCAGTCATTATGCTCCAGCAAAGAGTTCTATGGGGTCACCTTCAATGGTGAACACCGCTTTTTTGCGTTTTAAAATGGTACCCACCCGGGCACCTACCCGCTTTTGGCGGGGGCCAATTACGGCCGTTTTAATACTGGTTACCTTGCGGCCTTCAAATAATTGTTCAAAGGCGGCCTTTAGTTCGGGTTTACTGGCAGAACGCTCTACTTCAAAAACGTACTGACTGGTTTCTTCAGCCATTACAGCTGTTTTTTCCGTCACTATTGGGCGTTTAATCAATTCGTAGGATTTAAGTGCCATGGGCAAGGTCTTTCAAAAGGTTCTTTAAGTTAAGGTTACGCGGCTGAGGTTTCTTTGGCGTACTTGGCTTGCAGGGCTTCTAACGAAGTTTTGTCTACCAAGATAACGTCCGCATGCAGCAGGGCTTTTACGGTTAGTTGTTCAGGGTGCTTTAAAGTAACGTTGGCCAGGTTGCGGGCAGCAAACACAATGTTGGGGTGCTGGGCCGTATCGGCTAACAATAGAATGTTAGCGCCACACAAGCCAGCTTTTTTTAAGAAGCCAGCCACTTCCGAGGTTTTGGATTCTTTAACAAAGCCGTAATCGCTAACCACTTTAATTTTAGAAGGGTCTGCAAATAACGCACAGCGCAAGGCTGCTTTACGCATTTTCTTTGGGAATTTGTTAGCAAAATCGCGGGGTTTGGGGCCAAACATAACACCACCACCAACCCATAACGGGGAGCGGATACTACCGGCACGTGCACGGCCAGTCCCTTTTTGCTTCCAAGGCTTGCGACCACCACCGCGCACTTCACTGCGGGTTTTGGTGTTGGCGCTACCATCACGGCGATTTGCCAGTTCGTGAACGAGGGCTTGGTGAACCAACCCTTCGTTAAACTCAACAGCATCAATATCCATGGTGCTATCCACGGTGCCGTCAGCCTTTAATAATTCAGCAGTTGCCATTGTTTATCGTCCTCTATACTGCGGCGGGCATTGCGGATGCTTTGCCAGAATTAACCCCAGGAATTAGGGTGGGGAATAATGTAATCAAGCCTTTGTTTGGGCCAGGTACGGCACCTTTAACCAAAATAGCATTTTGCTCGGGCATAATAGCCACCACTTCAATGCCGCTGGTTACCACGGTTTCGTTACCCATGTTGCGGGCCATCTTTTTGCCTTTAAACACGCGGCCTGGGCTAGTACCAGGGCCAATGGACCCAGGGATACGGTGAGATTTAGAACCGTGGCTCATTGGGCCGCGGGAAAAGCCCCACATTTTGGTGGCCCCTTGGAAGCCTTTACCTTTAGAGGTGCCCCGAACGGAGATTTTATCGCCCAGGTTAAAGGGGAGGGACTCTTCAGAAAGGTCAGCAAATTGCTGGCCTAACTCAAAGCCGTCCAGGCTATCCACACGCCATTCTTTTAAGTGGCGGAATAGCGCCACATTGTTTTTGGCAAAGTGGCCTTGCTCAGGCTTGCTTAGGTGCTTGGCTTTGGCATCCAAATAACCAAACTGCACTGCCTGATAACCATCTTTTGCTGTGGTTTTCAGTTGAGTGACGGTCATGGGAATGTATTCGAGAACGGTGACCGGAATAGCGGCACCATCTTCAGCGAATACTTGAGTCATGCCAATTTTTTTAGCAACACAAAAAGGAGTTGTCACGGTGAATCACCAAATTTAGGGTTAAGTGTAATAGATAGGGGGATGTAGCGTTGTTGACAGCGTGTCAACGAAAGTCTTATTTAGGAATTAAGAATGAATAGCAGGGATTAAATGCCTATAAGCGTACTTGGATGTCCACACCGGCTGGTAAATCCAACTTGCTGAGTAACGCAGCAAACTCGGGGCCAGGGTTGTGCACTTCAATTAAACGTTTGTGGGTGAGTAGTTGAAAGTGCTCACGGGATTTTTTGTTGACGTGAGGCGAACGCAGTACACAAAATAACCGACGACGGGTTGGAAGGTAGACAGGACCAACAACACGAGCCTTGGCGTTCCGGGCCACATCAACAATCTTTTCAGAGGACTGATCCAACAGCCGCACATCGTAAGATTGCAATTTAATGCGAACACGGGCACCAGCAGCGGCAGATGATTTTGCTGCGGAGGCTTTTTCTTTGGTTTTTTTAGTTGTCGTTGACATAAGTCGTATCTTCCAACATCGTCAGTTAAATAGAGTAAGTATAGGAGGTGGTTACCGGGTTGGCTTATTCGGTGATTTTATCAACGACGCCAGCACCGATGGTACGACCACCTTCACGAATAGCAAAGCGCATACCTTGCTCAATCGCTACAGGGTTAATAAGTTCCACATCCATCACGATGTTGTCACCAGGCATTACCATCTCAGTGCCGGAAGGCAACGTAATGGTACCGGTTACATCGGTGGTACGCACATAGAACTGAGGACGATAGTTGTTGAAGAACGGTGTGTGACGACCGCCTTCTTCTTTCGTCAGTACATATACGTTGGCGGTGAACTTGTTGCAGGCCTTAATAGAACCAGGCTTACACAGCACTTGGCCGCGCTGCACTTGCTCTTTATCGATACCGCGAATCAGGGCGCCAATGTTATCGCCAGCCATGCCTTCATCAAGCAGCTTGCGGAACATCTCAACGCCGGTAACAGTGGTTGTTTGCGTGTCAGTCAGGCCAACAATCTCAACCGTGTCACCAACATTAACTTTGCCACGCTCGATACGGCCGGTAACAACGGTACCACGGCCCGTAATGGAGAACACATCTTCAATAGGCATTAAGAAAGGCTTATCCAGAGGACGCTCTGGGGTAGGCACAGCCTCATCCACCGCATCCATCAATTCAAAGATGGTATCGGTCCACTTGTCGTCGCCACGCTTGGTATCTGGCTTGGCCACCATTTGCTCTAGGGCTTTTAAGGCAGAACCACGAACGATTTTAATGTTATCGCCATCGAATTCGTATTGGGTGAGCAGTTCACGGGCTTCCATTTCAACCAGGTCAAGCAATTCATCATCGTCAACCATGTCACATTTGTTTAGGAAGACAACCAACTGAGGCACGCCAACCTGACGAGCAAGCAGGATGTGCTCACGCGTTTGAGGCATGGGGCCATCAGTAGCCGCAATAACCAGGATGCCGCCGTCCATTTGAGCAGCACCGGTAATCATGTTTTTAACGTAGTCGGCGTGCCCTGGGCAATCCACGTGGGCGTAGTGACGGGTGTCACTCTCGTACTCAACGTGGGCAGTCGCGATGGTAATACCACGCGCTTTTTCTTCAGGTGCCGCATCAATTTCATCAAATTTTTTGGATTCAGCCAAGCCAGAACCAGCCAGGGTGGCGGTAATAGCAGCAGTCAACGTGGTTTTACCGTGGTCAACGTGACCAATGGTACCCACATTAACGTGTGGTTTATTCCGTTCAAACTTTTCGCGAGCCATGTCGACAAGGTCTCCTGTTGACTTAAATAACGTACTAAAAACGAAGTAAGAGGGTGGCTAGCATTGTGCAATTTCGGGCAGAGAATACCGCGCCCAGCACAACGGCCAGTAAAGTAGACAATTTTTACCGCAAGCATGCGCTCAGATCAAGCAATTTTGTTAGATTGAGGCGAGCGATTTTTCTTACCGTCTCTGATGTTTAGCCGATTTTGGTGCGTAGTGGATGCCGAGTGCTCGGTATCGTAGAAAGGTGGCTAAACATGCGATTCGGCGTGGCGTTGAGCGTGAGCTTAGTAACCACCGAAAACTTGAGGGCCGATAAGAATAAGATAAGGGCAGTGTAAAAGCAATAGGGAAATTATACTTTGAGGAATAACCCCGGGCTGTTTAAAGATTTGTTAATGAAGTATCATGTTCTTTCTCTAAATATTGTTTATGTAGTTACTGAAATCTAAAGATATTACTTCAACATAATTTATAGGGGGTTATGACTATGAACATTACACCACGTACAGGTTACCAAGCTTCTGGCAAAGAGGCTGGCCAAATTTACAATACAGCAATGGACCGAATAAAGCGTAAGGGCGGTAAGCTTATATCTGAAGTTCGAGTGGATGTTGATGGTGATGGGGATAAAGAGCTTGTTAGACGGTACCAAAACAAAGATGGCTCTAATACTAAGATGACGATTGACGCTAATTCTCCTGAAGGGTATTCAATAAATATGCGTACAATAGGCGAGCCTAGCTTTATTGCTAGCGGAGTAAATAGAGGTGAGCATTTTCTCAAGTTTTCTACAGGCAAGAATCAACTGGACTTGCAAGTAAACATGACTCAATCAAGAGGGGGTTCATACTCAATAGTAAATGGGAAGAAGATTCTTGCCGCAGAAATTCCTACTAATCAGCAGTATTCTAATACTTCTGGTCTTAATAACTATAGTCAACCCAGCTTTGATCAGGCGCCAGATTCCGCGGTTTACGACCTAAACAAAGGTAATTTGAGCAGACAATTTAGTAGCAAGTAGCAAGTAGCAAGTATGTAAAAATTAAATCATGCTTTTTTCGTAGCTATGCAAGCTATGCACACCGCCTTCAGTTTGGGCGGCAGGGCTGCGGCGCTCAAAGCGGAGGGTGTTGTTGGCAAGCGCGCTGTGCACGTTGCTTAGGCTTACTTGGCCTAAATCTTGCAAGCCATGTTTTAAGCCCTGTATAAGGTAAGGCAAGTAGGTGTGGATGGATCCCTTGTCCATTACCGCCCCACTAACGCCTTGGGCCACTTTAATAGCCTTGCCTTCGCTAAAGTAGCGGCTGGCGCTATTGCGTTTCATGGCTTCTGCGCTGCCCATGCCGCGGTATTTTTTCAGGCGGATACCGTCTTTATAAAAGTACTCGCCCGGGGTTTCGTGGGTGCCCGCTAGCATGCTGCCCATCATGGCAATGCTACCGCCCACGCTCAGCGCTTTCATCATGTGGCCAATGGTGGCAATGCCGCC
The DNA here is from genome assembly GCA_030429585.1 of bacterium. Lineage (GTDB taxonomy): Bacteria > Cyanobacteriota > Vampirovibrionia > Vampirovibrionales > Vampirovibrionaceae > JAUIEU01. The sequence continues at coordinate 2,068,965 of JAUIEU010000001.1, forward strand.
ATCTGCCATCACAGGGATGCCGTGCTGCTTGGCTAGCATACTGGTGTTGTACACAGCGGTGGCTTGGGGGCGGCCTACTGCCATCACCTCTTGGGTGGTGCAAATACTGCCTACGCCCATGCCCACGCGCAGTCCGTCTACGCCGGCGTCAATCAGGCTTTTGGCCTGCGTGCTGGTTACCACGTTGCCGCCAATAATCTGCAAATCGGGGTGGGTGGCTTTAATATGTTTAATCATCTCTAGCTGAAACACACTATCGCCTTGAGACGAATCCAAAATAACCACATCCAGCCCAGCGTTTACTAGGGCGTCTAGGCGTTCGCGGTCGGCTAAGCGGGTACCAATGGCCGCACCGGCGAGTAACTGTTTGTTGTCGGCATGTTTGCTGGCATCCGGGTAATCTCGGTTTTTGGCTAAATCGCTACGGCTAATGAGTGCCACAAGCTGGCCCGCGCTATTAACAATAGGCAGTTTACCTTTTTTGCTTTGGCGCAAAATTTGGTTGGCTTCTTCTAAGGTGCAAGGCTCGGTAGCCACCACCAGGTCGGTGGTCATAATCTCGCTAATGGGGGTGTTGCGGTCGGTAATAAAATCAATATCTCGGCTGGTGACCATGCCTACCAATTTTCCGCCCATAGCGCCATTTTCGGTAACCGGCACGCCACTGTAACCATACTGGTGTTTAATGGCGTCAATATCATTGATAGTGTGGCTTGGGCTTACGGTTTTAGGGTCGGTAATAAAGCCGTTTTTGTATTTTTTCACGTTTTTAACGTGCTCGGCTTGTTCTGCCACCGTGTTGTTGTAGTGGATAAACCCAATGCCGCCGTGCAGGGCCATGGCAATGGCCATAGCGCTTTCGGTTACCGTATCCATGGGCGAGCTAACAATCGGGGTTTTTAGGGTGATATCGCGGGTGAGCTGGGTGCTTAAATTCACCTCGTCGGCGGTAAAATCAATGTGGCCGGGTAATAAAATAAAATCGCCATAGGTTAGCCCTACCCCTTGGTTAAATAAATCGTGGGCGCTAAGGCCATCAAGTAAGGCGGTGTCAGATGGGGGCAAGGTAGTAGCAGGCATGGCGTGTTCCGTTAAATTAAGTGGCTTAGGGGTTAACCGTCTATTGTACACAAATCCCCTCAAAGCCTAAAATTTCCTGCTCTGTGCGATGTTTACCTACATTACAGGTAGCTGAGATTTTAGGTTGTTTTCGATACACTTTATTCAAATTACTAGTTATTAATGAAAAGAGATGCCTAATGCCTGCCACTGCCACCCCTAACAACACCCCCACCCGTGATGAAAAAGATTCGATGGGCGTTCGTCAAATCCCTGCCGATGCGTATTATGGCGTGCAAGCCCTGCGCGGTAGCGAAAACTTCCCCATTAGTGGCGTTACCCCCAATCAAGCCTACCCAGAGGCGATTCGTTCCTTTGGGTGGATTAAAAAAGCAGCAGCCCAAGCCAACGGCGAGCTAGGCCTTATCCCTAAAGAGGTTGCTGATGCTATTTGTAAGGCTTGCGATGAGTTGATTAACGGCCAATACAACGACCAGTACATTGTGGATGTGTACCAGGGCGGCACCGGCACCAGCAACCACATGAATACCAACGAGATTTTAGGCAACCGCGCCACCGAATTGTTGGGTGGCAAAAAGGGCGAGTATACGGTGCACCCCAACGATCACGTTAATTACGGGCAATCCACTAACGACGTGACCCCCACCATGATGCGGATGACCTTTTTAAGCTTGCATGGCCCGTTAATGGAAAGCCTTAAGCAATTTACCCAAAGCTTGTGGAATAAAAGCAAACAATGGGAAAACACCTTGGTCAGTGGCCGTACCCACATGCAAGATGCGGTGCCCATTACCTTTGGCCAGCAATTTAGCGCCTATGCCCAAGCCATGGAAGACGCCATGGATAATGTGGCCCATGCGGCCCAGCGCTTGCATATGGTAAGCCTTGGCGCGAGCGCCCTAGGCACCGGCATTAACACCCACGAAGATTACCGTAAGACGGTTACTAAATACCTAGCCGAATATAGCGGCCTGCCAGTAAAAATGCACCAAAACTATTTCCAAGGCACCAGCAGCTTTGGCCACTTTAGCGATTATTCTGCCGCCCTGCGCAGCGTGGCTATTGAGCTTGAAAAGCTAGCCCACGATTTAAAACTGTATAGCAGTGGCCCCCGCACCGGCATTGCCGAGTTGATTTTGCCCACCAAGCAACCGGGTTCATCTATTATGCCGGGTAAAATCAACCCTATTTACCCTGAATTAATGGACCAAATTAGCTATATTTTGCAGGGCAACGATATGATTATTAACCTGTGCGCCCAAAACGGCCAGTGGCAACTCAATGTGATGATGCCCACCATTTTGCTAAAAATGACGGAATCGCAGCGCATCTTAACAAACAGCTTTAAAACCTTTGCTACCGAATGCTTGGATGATTTAGAAGTAAACACCGAGATTGCTAACCAGCGCATTGAAAATAGTTGTGTGCTGTTAACCGCGCTAAACCCCTACATTGGCTATGCGGCTGCTGCCGATATTGCTAAAAAGGTATTGGCGGAAGGAAAGTCTATTGGTGAAGTGGCCTTAAGCATGGATTTAACGGATAAGCTCACCGGCCAAAAAATAGACCAAGCCCGCTTAGACGAACTACTTAGCGCCGACCGCATGACCCAACCCATGGCCCCTAAGGCGTAGTGACTCAATTCCGATAGTCCCTCTGCCTTTAATATAAGGTATTGGTACTAAGTTGGATTTGGTGTGTGAGTCTTCCTGTGGCCAGCCTATGGGTTAATGCAGCCGCAACCCTGCAACGTTACCCGTTTTTAAACCGGGGGGTATTGGATGTGGTGGGCATGTGCCCGCCGGTAATTGCCTTGGCGCGCAACAAAGAAGAGCGCCGCGAAAAATGGATTGACCGAGCCATTGTGATTGGGGCCGCCTTTGTGTTTGCGCCTATCCATGCGCGGTTGTTTTTGCGTGGTGTTAGCAAGCGCTTTGGCGTGCCTAAAGAGTTTGTGACGGCGTCGTCGAAGTGTCTTAAATCGACAGAGGTGTTTAAACACGCCTTAACCAGTGGCCAGTGGCAGCAGTGGGTAAAAACACCAAAGCGGCTAGCAACGGTAAAACAAGCCGTTACCCAAACCCTTAATTACCCTGCCACGATTGAGGCGGTGCGGAAGAAAATTGTTCGGGCTAAGGCCTGGATGATGATACCGGATGTGGCTTTAGAAGCGTTGATACTCGGGAATGCCCCATTTTTTACCAATTTTGTGACGCGAAAACTGACCGGTAAGGGCCAGTTTACAGGCGAAAAGGGCGCTGTTAGTGACGCCGATTGGGATGCCTTGTATCAGGATAAAACCAAGGCCCAGCGCCAACAAAAGGAAAAACACCACCTGTTTGCCATGCTGGCCGCAGCAGTGGCCATCCCCATGCTGGTAGGGTTGGGGGCTAAGCGTGCCCTGTTACAAGGGGCCAGGGCGAAGGGCTTCGGTAAAACCATCCAAAAAGCGGCACACTGGTTTGATTATAAGTTGGATAAACGAGGCTGGGCTTGGATGAGCTTGCCCAGCTTGGCTATTGTGGTGGGTATGCAGTTTGCCGGTTACCTAAGCAGTGCGCGTAGCCCACGAGAGTTTAAAGAGCGCTTTTTACGAGAAGCCCAGGTGAATACCCTGTTTTTTTTAGGGGAATACGCCTGGTTGGGGTTGTTGGCCCATACCGTGTTTCGCCGGGCCTATAAAAAACTGAACATTAAACCGACGATTCAAATCCAAAAGGCGGTTAAGCAATCTCCAAAGCGATGGAAACCTTTGGCTGCTAAGCGTACGGCGGCTATTTATTGGTTGGCCTTTTTGCTCAACTCGGCGTCAGTATCCGCCAGCGTTATTTATAATAACTGGCTTACCACTAAACAAACCCAGCACGATGCGTTAACCGCCCGTGCTAAAACCGTGTTTAACAAATTGGCGCCAGCTCGTTAATTATTCCACCACCACATCAATCACGCTTTGGAATGGTTGGGCAGGACGGTTTACATAATGCTTAAGGCCAAGGCTTAGGCGAGTATCGCCAGCTAAGCGCTCGGTGGTATCTACTTCGCGGCTAAGTAAGCTTAGGGGCAATTCGTAGCGTTCTATATGGGGTTTTTTAATAACGCGGTAGTGTTGTTCGCCGCAAAACCGACAATGTTTTTCTGCAGGGGTAATACTGCCGTTAGCTAGTTTTTTTGGCATTCTGCGGGTTTCGCAGCGCTGGCAACGGGTTTGTATCCATTGCACTACCACGCCTTGGCCACAATCTGGGCAGTGCTGCCCGCTATGCACCACGTTGGGGTGGTGGCATTGGGGGGTTAATAATTCCGTGCAAAATGCACCTAATGCTTTGGCCAACCGCATGGCAATTCCTCAACTGTCCTCTAGCTCTATGGGCGGTAGTGTTGCTGTGTTGTTGTTTAACCACCGTGGCAGGGCGTGCGTTTTTGCTGCCGCACCAATGTTTCCTCACTGTTCATCATAAAGCTGATTAATGCTGGCTTGCCTCCACCACCCAGTGGAACCCCGTTGCTTTTTGGCGGTTTTGCCTACACCGCCTGTGGGAGTTGATGATTAAAGGGCCCGCAAGTTGGGTAACCAGTGTTAAACCCCCTAGGTGTTGGCTATAATAAACCGGCTTTACGATTACTCTTTATTAATAGATAGCTTTTTTATGGAACCTGCCACCACCAACGCCCCCATTGATGCCGCTGATTTACTGCACAGCGATGGGTATTTCCCTAAAACCCTAGAGCCCAAGTGGCAGCAGCACTGGCTAGAGAGCGGTCAGTATGCGGTGGATACCAAAAACACCCCCGCCAATAAAAAATATTATGCCTTGTCCATGTTTCCTTACCCTAGCGGGCGGCTGCACATGGGCCACGTGCGCAACTACACCATTAGCGATGTGATTGCCCGCATTAAAAAAATGCAGGGCTACAGTGTGCTGCACCCCATGGGCTGGGATAGCTTTGGCCTGCCCGCCGAAAACGCGGCTATGGAGCGAAATATTCACCCTAAAAAATGGACATACAGCAATATAGATAACATGCGCCAACAACTGCAACGCTTGGGCCTAATGGTGGATTGGGACCGCGAAGTAATGACTTGCCGCGACGATTACTACCGCTGGACCCAGTGGATGTTTAGCTACCTATACGAGCGTGGACTGGCTTATAAAAAAGAAGCCGACGTTAATTGGTGCCGCCAATGCGATACGGTGCTAGCCAACGAGCAAGTAGAAGACGGCCTATGTTGGCGCCATGGCACCCCAGTAGAGCGCAAGGCGTTAAACCAGTGGTATTTAAAAACCACCGCCTATGCCGATAAATTGCTCACTAATTTGGAGACCCTAAAGGGTTGGCCAGAAAAAGTAAAACTAATGCAGGGCAACTGGATTGGCAAATCCCACGGGGCCAAGCTCACCTTTGGGGTCAAAAGTCACGAGGGTGTGGAGATTCCTGTCTACACCACCCGGCCGGATACGATTTTTGGCGTAACGGCCATGGTGCTAGCGCCCGAGCATCCATTGGTTGAACAACTGACAACGGATGCCCAGCGTGATGCCGTTACCGCTTACCGCGAATCGGCCCGCTTAAAAACCGAAATGGAACGTACCGCCACCGATAAAGCCAAAACTGGCGTACCTATTGGTGCCATGGCCATTAATCCTTTTAATAAGGCAGAAGTACCTATTTGGATAGCCGATTACGCCTTGCTAGATTACGGTACCGGTGCTGTGATGATGGTGCCCGCCCACGATGAACGCGATTGGGCCTTTGCTAAAAGTTTTGATATTCCTGTGGTGCCTGTAATTAGCGAAAGTGGCGCCATGGTAGAGCACCCAGAAGACGTGTACACCGGGCCGGGCAAACTAATAAACAGCGGCCAGTTTGACGGACAAGATAATGATGCTGCCAAACAAGCCATTACCCAATTTGCAGAAGAGGGCGGATTTGGCGAATCGACCACCCAGTACCGCCTGCGGGATTGGTTAGTCAGCCGCCAGCGGTTTTGGGGTTGCCCCATCCCTATTGTGTATTGCCAAAAATGCGGCGAGGTTGCCGTTCCGCAAGACCAACTACCGGTGCAATTGCCCGAAGATGTAGACTTTAAACCAGAAGGTGGGTCGCCGCTAAAGCAGCTTTCTAGCTTTAAAGATACCACCTGCCCCACGTGTAACGGCCCTGCCCAGCGAGAAACCGACACGCTGGATACCTTTATGTGTAGCAGCTGGTACTACCTGCGCTACTTAGACCCGCATAATACCGAACAACCCTTTGACCCAGAGATTATTAAACACTGGATGCCGGTAGACCAATATGTGGGTGGGGTAGAGCATGCTATTTTGCACCTAATGTATAGCCGATTTTTTATGATGGCATTACATGATGGTGATTGGACGGCCACGGATGAACCTTTTGCTAACCTGCTAACCCAAGGCATGGTGTTGAAAGACGGCACCAAGATGAGTAAAAGTAAGGGTAACGTGGTAGACCCGGATGAAATTTTTGAATTGTACGGTGCCGATACAGCGCGATTCTTTATTTTGAGTGATTCGCCGCCGCAGGTAGATTTTGATTGGAAGGATACGGCCGTGGAAGGTTGTTATCGGTTCCTTCAAAAAGTGTGGCGCCGCATTATCAACACCACGGCGGCGATTGATTTTACCTTACCGGCGCCTAAATATGCGGAGCTCAGTGGCGATGCTCGTGCCCTTTATCAGGCGACCCATGGGTTTGTGGCTGGCATTACCGAAGATTTTGGTAACGACTTCCATTTTAATACCATGATGAGTAAGCTGCGCGAGTGGCAAGCCGCCTTAAGTAAATATCCCGCAGGCGACACGCCCGATGGGGTGTACAGCCATTCTGTTAAGCTGTTTTTGCAATTGCTGGCCCCCATGACCCCCCACATGGCGGAAGAGTTGTGGGTTAAGTTAAAGGGCGAGGGTTCCGTTAATGCCCAGCCTTGGCCTACGGCGGATAAAGCAGCCTTGGTGGCGGATGAAGTGAACATGGCAGTACAGGTAAATGGCAAGCTACGGCAAACGCTAACGGTTGCCCCAGATACGGATAAAGCTGCCATTGAAGCTGCCGCCCGCGCTGACGACAAAGTGGCCACTTACCTGACTGCTGGTACGGTGCGCAAGGTGATTGTGGTGCCTGGGCGCCTTATTAACTTTGTAGTGAATTAAGCCGATCGGTGCGGCCTAGTAACGGGCACCTGTCTTCGGTTAAAATAGATGTACTTTCCCCTTAATACCTTTAACTATTTAGAAGGACACCCCCATGTTTGATATGGCTAAAATGATGAAGCAAGCGCAAGACCTGCAAAAGAAAATGGAAGGCGTCCAAAAAGAGTTGGATGGCGTAATGGTAACGGGTGAAGCCGGCAATGGCGCAGTAAAAATTACCGTTAATGCCAAAATGTTTGTGCAAAATGTAGAACTGACCCCAGAGGCCATGGGCGATAAGGACATGTTGGAAGACTTGTTTAAACTGGCCCTGGAAGATGCCTACAACAAAGCCAATGATATTACCCAAGAAAAAATGTCTGGCCTAACCGGCGGCATGAACATCCCTGGGTTAAAGCTACCCTTTTAAGGCGTCGTTACGTTTTACTGCCATGCCCTTGGCCTTTCCCCAGGCCAGGGGCATAATGGTAAACAGGATAGAGACTTTGTGGAGTTGCGTTCGTGTCGTTAAATGTTGTACCACCTAACCCTGGTTATACCCCTACGGCCGCTGGCTATGGGGGCGGGTCTCGGCACCCGTATACCCCGCCGCTTTCTAATTTGGTAGAGCACTTTCAGCGGTTGCCGGGTATTGGCCCAAAAACTGCCCAACGTTTGGCTTTTCACATTCTTAAAAAACCGCGTGGCGATGCCGAAGCTTTTGCCAATGCCCTTATTACCGCTAAAGAAGCCATTGGGGAGTGCGAACAGTGCTACAATTGGTCAGAACATTCGCCGTGCGAAATTTGTACCAGTACCACCCGCAATAGCAGTACGATTTGTGTGGTGCCCCATACCGAAGATTTGTATGCCTTAGAGCGCACTGGCGAGTTTACCCATCAATATCATGTACTCCACGGGTTAATTTCTCCTTTAGAGGGGTTGGGCCCAGACGATTTGCGCCTGCGAGAACTTATTGCCCGCTGCGAAGCCCAACAAGTAGACGAAGTGATTTTAGCCCTGCCGCCCACGGTAGAAGGCGATACCACTAGCCTGTATTTGGCCCGTTTGCTAAAAGCCCTAGAGATGAAAACCACCCGCATTGCCTTTGGCCTGCCGGTGGGTGGCGAGCTGGATTACGCCGATACATTAACCATTACACGGGCCATCCAAGGGCGCCGGGCAGTGTAAAACGGCCAATTTTTGTTTTAGGCGCTTCTAAACCCGGTGCGGGCAGTGGGGCTGGGTTTGCCAACCAAGCCAAATTCTTCTTCCATTTGCTGCCAGTCATCACTACTTAGGGTGTGGTTATCGTCTTCCAGCACGGAAAGAATATCTTCGCTTTTAGGTGTGGCGGTGTTTGGCTTAACACCATAGGCCATCTCTGTAGCGATCGTGTCAGAAACACGAATGTTGCTGTTAGGCAGCTCGCCAAAATGGAAGCGGTACCGTTCTAGCTCTGCTTTTAAGGCCTGGATGGTTTGCTGGTGAGTTTCTAACTCGCTGCGGGTGGTATCCAGCACATGCTCTACACTGCTGGGTTGCTTAGGCGCAGCACCAGTGGGTGCTTTAAAGGCATTATTTGTGCGGCTAAGCGATACAAACAATTTGTCTAGGCAGGTTAAACAAGCCGATTCTCGGCAACCGGGGTTGCTGTGGGGCTCTCGGCACACATAGCAATTACCGGGTTTTAACGAGGGCAAATGCACCACGTTGCCTAGGCCTAGGCGGTAGTTTAGGGCATTGGTTAATCGGTGGCGGTCCAACTCGGTACCGTGGCATAACTTGGCAATAGAACTGTTTTTAGTGGCCCGGAGTAAGCGCTGGTAGTAGCTTTCAAACAGCTGCGCTTCATTGCGTAGGCATTGGCTACACAACGATAGGCTGCCCGACTTAACGAAGGGGCCTTTACAGCTAATACAGTTCATTAATCCCATTTGTTTTAATCGCTTTAGTTATATTTATTTACGTATCGGCGATGGCGGGATAGACTAAAGTCTACGGGTGTAGAAGATTGGCTAATTGTTACAAAACAAAAAAGGGTGTAAAAGCGGGCAGCTAAACCGTTGTGGCTAAATAATGCAGAGCGGTTTGGAGTAAAGTCTCCGAAGTAGCCTCGGTGGTTTGGGCTTGTGCGGCTTGGGTCAGGGCTTGGTGGGTTTCTGCAGGTTGGTAACCTAAGGAAAGGAGCACGGCTTGGGCTTCTTCCACCGCCTGGGTTTGGGGTAAGGGCTGCCCGTCAGTATCGGTGCCTAGGGCGCCCATATCCGGTCGGTTATCGCGAAAGGTGGTCATTTTTTCGCGTAGTTCTAGCACTACTTTTTTGGCCAGCTTGGGGCCTACGCCCTTGGCGGCGGTTAGCAAGGTGTGCTGCTCGCTAACAATGGCGGTTAAAATATCCGTAACGGTAAGTTGGGTTAGCATGGCTAAGGCTACTTTAACCCCTACCCCACTGGCTTGTAGCAATAGGGTAAAAATATCGCGCTCTTGGGGGGTGGCAAAGCCAACCACATCTAGCACGGTTTCTGCCACTACGGTATGGGTATACAGGGTGGTGGGTTGCCCGGTGGCGGGCAGCAAGGCAAAGGTGGTTGGGGTGGTGTGGATAAGGTACCCAACCCCGTGAACATCCAGTACCACATGGGGGCCATGGGGTGGGCGTTCGCTAAAGCTTAGTAGGGTGCCAGTGAGTTGATGAATCATACCCGTAGAATACCACAGTGGTGGTGTTTATAGGGTGATTAAGCTCTATTTTCTCGTTCAAAAAAGGTTAGATTGAAAACTGAGGTTCAAAATCTTTCAACACTTGGTCGCTAAGCTTCATGGCAACATCCATGTCGTTTAATAGCGATGAGCCAAACTCTTTTTCGGCATGGTTAAGAGCTTTGCCAAACTGGGCTTCAAAGTTGGCAATATGCCCATCTACACGGCCTGCAATAACATTCAATTCAGCCGCAGTACCAGCATGAGACATGCTTTCCATGAGGGCTTCTGTGTTATCGGTAAAGCTACCCTCGCCTTTGGCTTTGCTGCCCGAAAAAGCAGCAGCATCGTCGTTTTGCTTGTGGGATTGGGCATCGCCACCGGCTTGTTTTACATTAAAGTGATGGCCTTTGTTATGGGGGTTAATTCCAGTCATGGTATGAGCACCTCTTGCCTCTCGGGGGCGGTATTTTTGCTTAACAGTGGGGTGTGCCCGCTTGTAGGCACCGTATAAAGTGGGTATCGACACGGCTATAGCAAACTTTAGCGGCAAGTGTACCGGTAGTGGGTTGCCTGGTGCGCTAACGCACCAACGGAAGATTGTACTTGCCAAACCTGCTCTATAACTCTAGTTTGCACGATATTGCGTGACATTGAGTTAAACACACACAAAAACTTAAGAGTGCTATATCTGTCAGCAATATCATCTATTTGAATTATACGGTTTTTTTCCCTTGTGGGCTATGGGGTCAATCGTAAAAGTTGTTGATGATTGGCCCGATTTCCCTAAATTTCCACTGAATAATGGAGGCGGGCGAGTAGGGTGGCCCATTAGGCTAGGGGTAGAGACGACTGTATTGAAGAGAGATGCCGTTGTTTGTTGTGGTGCATCAGTGGCTATTTTTACCGCTGCTGGTCAGTTATCCCGCTTTAAGGGAATGGATTAATTGCGTTATGCCAAATCCCATGTCATCATCATCTGCCTTTATGCCGGCCCGCTTGCAGGCCGTACTTGGCCGTATTGCAGAATTAAACCAGCAGTTGGGCCAGGCAAAACCGTCGGCGGCTTCTACAACACCGGCCGGGCCCAATAGTTTTTCTGCGGCGTTGAATAATGCCACGAGCCCTACCCAGGCACCCTCGTTGCTATCGCCATCTTTAGTGTCACCGTCTGCCTTTAGCGGCATGATAAACCAAGCTGCCGAGCGGTATGGGGTCGACCCAAAATTGGTGTCCTCCGTGGTAAAAACAGAATCTAATTTTCGCCCAGACGCCATTAGTGGCGCGGGTGCCATGGGCCTAATGCAGCTTATGCCAGCCACCGCCCAAGGCTTAGGCGTGGATGACCCCCTAGACCCGGAAGATAATGTAAACGGGGGTGCCAAATACCTAAAGCAAATGCTTAATAAATATAGTAACAACGTGCCAAAGGCCTTGGCGGCTTACAATGCAGGCCCAGGCAACGTGGATAAATATAACGGTATTCCGCCGTTTAAAGAAACCCAAAACTACGTTAAAAAAGTGCTGGCAACGTATCAGCAGCAATCTTAACAAACGCACCCAAGAGAGAGCAGAGAGACCCTAATTATGATTCGTGGATTATATACCGCGGCCAGCGGCATGACGGCGACTATGCAGGAAACCGATGTACTGGCCAATAACTTGGCCAACTTGGGCACCAATGGGTTTAAAAAAGTGGGGGTTAATTATGCGGCCTTTGGCAATGTGTTAATGAATAAACTAGGCGCAGGCGAAACCGCCCCTATTGGCACCATGACAGGTGGGGTTTCCGTGGTGGGTACCCAAACCGATTTTACGGCAGGCCTAATGAAGCGCACCGGTAACCCGTTGGATGTTGCCATTGATGGCAAAGGCTTTTTTACGGTAGAAAACCCAACCACGGGCGAGCAGTTTTACACGAGAAATGGGGCATTTACCCAGAATGCCCAGGGCGTTATTGTTACCCAAGATGGCCACTCGGTGATGAACGCAGAAGGGGGCCCCATTACCGTGCCGCCAAATACCGCCAAGGTGAACATTAGCAACACGGGCTTGGTAAGCGATGATACGGGCCAAGTGTTGGGCCAAATGAAAATTACGGAATTTGCCGACCCTAAAACCTTGGAAACCCAAGGGGCTTACCTATACAAAGCCACTGCCCAAACAGAAATTACTGGCGAAAACCCAGAGAGTGTGACGGTGGTACAAGGGGCCTTAGAGGCCAGTAATGTGAACGTGGTGGAAGAGCTTATTCGTAATATTGCGGGTAACCGTCGCTACGAATCCTTGCAAAAATCCATCCGTATGCAGGACAAAACCTTGCAACAGGCGGTCACCCAGGTGGGCCGATATCGGTAACCCGGTGGAGGTGAATGCCCTTAGCACCTGACATACTGATAAGGCAGAGAGACTACGTTTAAGTGAATTCCATGGTTTGAGTCAAACCAAAGAGAGAGATACGGAGCACCCCCTCGTTATGATGCGAGCTTTATTTTCCGCAGCCAGCGGCACCTTAGCCCAGCAATTTAATATTGATGTGATTGCCAACAACGTGGCCAACGTTAATACCAGTGGTTTTAAGCGTGTTCGGGCAGAGTTTCAAGATTTAATGAGCCAAACCTTTAAGGCGGCGGGCGCCACGCTAAGCAGTGGCACCATCGACCCCACTAACATTCAGGTGGGCTTGGGTACCAAGGTATCCGCTACTCAACGGGTGTTTTTACCCGGTGCGGTTATCCAAAGCGGGAATACCTATGATATTGCCATTATGGGCGACGGGTTTTTTCAGGTGCAATTGCCCAGTGGCGAAAATGCCTACACCCGCGATGGTACCTTTAAAGTAGATGCCAATGGGTTAATGGTTACCAGTGATGGCTACCCCATGACCCCTAATATTACGGTACCCAACGATGCGGTACAGGTAAGCATTTCCACGGATGGTACGGTCTCTGTACAGCAGGCTGGCCAGGCCACCATGAGCCAAGTGGGGAGTATTCAGTTAGCGCGTTTTAGCAACCCTGCCGGGTTAGAAAGTGCAGGCCGTAACCTGTTTAAAGAGACACCGGCAAGCGGTACCCCTGTGCAGGGCCAGCCTGGCCAAGGGCCACTGGCAGCCACCACCATTCAGCAAGGGGCTTTAGAAGGTAGCAACGTTCAAATTGTAGAAGAGCTTGTTAATCTAATTACCGCCCAACGTGCTTTTGAAGCCAACTCTAAAGTTATACGGGCGAGTGATAATGCCTTAGCCCAAATCAACCAGATCACCGGATAGGCGATAGTAATGACCACTTCTTTTTTTGATACAACTCTTCCCTTAAGCCGAAAAACGGTGTGGCATTGGGCCGTGGTAACAGCATTGCTGGTGGCATCCAGTGTTTTTTCCTGGTCTCATGCGGCGGTGTTGCCCAAAGTACCAAACAAAGTACAAGAAGAAGGCACGACCGTTGAAAAAACCGCTATTATTAATGCCGTGGTTCGTCACATTCGCCAAGTGGCGGAAGAAGACAACTTATACAATCCTCAAACCGATGAGCTGGGTGTAGACGTTCTTCATATTGCCGAACAACCCTGCCATTTTTTCACGCCACTTGCTACCGATGAGCTGGGGCAACCCCAAGCCGTTGCTATCGAGGCTACCTCTACACTGAACCGTCAGTTCCGTCATCAGGCCCACATCCGTGTGGCTCTTACCCACCCCGGTGGCGAGCGCCACACATTAGGGGTGCCGGTGCGCATTACCCTTACTAAAAAGGTGTGGGTGGCTAAGGATAATATTAAACCGGGGCAAGCGTTATCCGCTAAAAATTTAGTGGCCCAAAAACGCACCCTTACCCACGAATTAGGCCGTGTGGCCTTTGCCGATAAACCGTTAACCAATCAAGTGGCCCGCCTCCTTGTGTTAGAAGGCGCCATGTTAAAGTCGTCTCAAATGACGATGCCCCTGGCCGTGCGAAGCCAATCTTTTGTCAAAATACAGATGACGGCGACCCGTGGGGTGCGCATGTTGATTGAAGGTAAAGCCCTGGAAGATGGCCACGTGGGCGACTTGATTCGGGTACGGAATAAAATTAACCCAAGCCGGTTATACACGGCCCGTATTATTGGCCCTAACCGCGTTACGGTTAAATTGTAGCGGTTTAAAACCTACCCATAAAAACTAAAAAACGACAACAAATGGTAACAAAGAGAGTATTTGGCGATGATCAACAAGCATTTAATTCCCATCAGCGTGATGACGTTAGCGGCAACCTGCGGGTTGTTGGTTATGTCGCCTAATGCCCAGGCAGAATCCTTGTTTCGGGCAAGTGCTAGCTACCAAAGCCCCCACATTGGCTATACTCCTCAAAGCCTGTTTACCCAGCCTATCCCTCGTGCCGTTGGCGATATTGTGACGATTAACGTGAACGAAACCACCAACCTAACCAACACGGCAAATTTGCAGGTGGACCGAAGCCAAACTATTACGGATAACAAGGCGGGTATTTTAAACAACCTGATGCACAGCGTGGGCGTACCAGAGCGCTTTACCTTTCCTAGCTTAACGGGTGCCAATAATGATAACGAATTGGACAGCAGCGCCTCTGCTAGCCGAACCAGCTCGCTAACGGATGTGGTGACCTGCCAAGTGGTTCAAATTTTGCCGAATGGGTACCTGGCGGTGCAGGGCGAAAAAGTGGTGTTGGTAAACCGAGACCGCGTAAATATGGTGGTTAGCGGCATTATTAATCCATATTATTTGGATAACAACAACAGTGTGGCCAGTACCCAGGTAGGTAATTTTAAAATGATGATGGGTGGCAGCGGCGTAATTAGCCGCCAACAAAACGATGGCCTAACCAATAAGCTTTACCAGTTTTTCCAATAAAACTCCCTAACCCCCCTCTTGCCTGCTTAGTTGTATTGTCACTCTGCGTTCTTCTGTGGCGCGCGTTTATTAACGGCTCTATCCGCCAGGGGGGCAGGGGGCGGCTTTGGGCAAAAGTAAATATTAAAGGGGGCAGATGGTGGGTCTACACCCATGGGTGACCACTGGCTGGGGGAGAAATACCAGGCTTGGATTTACTAAAATTACACTGGGTGTTGGAGGTGGGGCCATGCGCGGCATGGTTCACTGGTAGTAGAGAGAAATAGGGCGTTGGCGCCCCCAATGAATCGATTCTGTTGTGGTTAATCAAAACACGAGTGTTAGAGAGCGCACCCATGAATATTTTAACGTTACCTCGCCTACATAAGCTTTTGGCCAACGGCATCGCTGCCTTGTTGCTGCTATCGGTTACCTCGCCGCTGGGGTGGGTATTGCCCCAACCTACAGCCAGCGCTGCTAGCTTGCGCATTAAAGATATTACCCATATTAAAGGCGTCCGAGAAAACCAGCTGGTAGGCTACGGCTTGGTGGTGGGTTTAAACCGCACCGGAGATCAATCCCGTTCTACCCTTAATGCAGAGTTCAACTTTATCCGCAACATGGGTGGCCGGTTAGCGAACCAAAACGATATTCGTTCTACCAATACGGCTGCTGTTGTGGTGACTGCCACGATTCCTGCGTTTAGCAAAAGTGGCGACCGCATTGATGTGCTGGTAAGCAGTATGGCGGATGCGAAAAGCCTGGAAGGCGGCACCCTAATTGTAACCCAGTTAATGGCCCCCAATGGCGAAGTGGTGGCCCTGGCCCAAGGCCCAATTTCCACGGGTGGCACCAGTGTGGATGCTGGTGGGTCATCGACTCGTACCGCCATTACCACCACTGGGCGAATCCCCCAAGGGGCGATTATGGAACGCGATATGTACACTGAAATTGGCGATGATTTTGGCGTGGATTTAATTTTAGACCGCAATGATTTTAGTATGGCGGCCCGTGTGGCCAAGGCGGTTAAAGTTTTAGCACCGGCTAAAGCCATGGATGGCAGCTCGGTTCGGGTCACTATCCCAGATGAGTTTATTGATGACAAAATTTCCTTTTTGGCTCAGCTAGAAACCATTCGCGTGGATAGTATCGATGACATTTCAAAAGTAGTGGTGAACGAACGAACCGGTACCATTGTGATTGGTAACGGAGTCCGCTTACTGCCGGCAGCCGTGGCCCATGGCGGCATTACGGTTAAAGTGCAAACCACCAATTCGGTGTCTCAGCCGGGGGCGTTTTCCCCCAGTGCAGAAACCGTGGGTGTGACCAATAGCGAAATTGACGTGATAGAAAATCCAGGGTCGTTGATTGAACTGGGCGGCAATGCCTCGTTAGGCGATTTGGTGGCGGCGTTAAACGCCTTAGGTGTTACCCCTAATGATTTGATTTCTATTTTGCAAGCGCTTAAAAGTGCTGGCAGTTTGGAAGCCAAACTCGAAATTATTTAAGGAGGGTGAACACGAATGGCAGATTTTGCATTAGGCGCTGCGATCAATATGAGCGGCTTGCATCAGCAGGCCAACGACATGAAGCAGCTGAAGCAGCTCAGCGATCGTTCTAAAAATAGTAACGACAAACCAGAAGTGATGGGTAACAAAGAGTTGGTTGCCCGCCATGCCAAACTAAAAAAAGCAGCCCAGCAGTTAGAGGGCGTGTTTTTTCAACAGTTGTTAGAAGCCATGGATAAAACCGTTGACCGCGAAGGCAGCATTATGGGCGGCGGCGAAGGTGAAAAAACCTTTCGCGAAATGATGAACCAAAACATTGCCGAAAGTATTTCCACCGCACCGGGTGGCAGTGGGTTTGGCTTGGGCGAGCAAATTTACCAGAAACTATCCGCTAAATTACCACCTTTGCCAGCAGATACGGCCACTGCCCATAAGGCGTATGGCAACGGGCAATAGCGATTAAATAACCAGAGAAGATAGAGACAGAGAGAGCGACAAAGAGTATGCACGTTTCCGGCACATCCCTACAACATAGCGCCCCGGTGTACACACGCCAGCAGGTGGTACGGGCACAACAGCGCCAACAACCGGCGATGGAAACACATGCAACAATAGGGGCCAGTAAACCAAACCCACTTACCGCTAAAGCGGCCCGCTTGGCAGACAGGCAAAAGGCTATCCCGGCAGAAATGAGCCCTTTAATTGCCGATGTGCAGGCCACTGCAGAAGAGCTAGGGTATGTGGATTTATCCCCAACCGCAATTTATAAAGCGTACCAAAACAACCAAAGCTTGCTTGCCGATGTGCGCGCTTAGCAGAAAAACATAACCCTATTATACAAGCTATTGATAACCAAAGAGAGTACAAAGGACGACCCCTGTGAAAACATTGCATCACACCTTACAGCACCAGTTATCCACCCACGAGGCCATTAACACCAAACTACGCGAACTGCGTGTAGCGGTGGTAATGGGAAAAACAGACGAAGTTGCTAATATTAACGAGCAACTATTATCTTTAGGCAATCAGTTAAAAGCGCTGGAAGTGACCCGCAAGGAATCGGTGGAAAAGCTAGGCTATGCCAGTAAACCCCTTAACGAAATTATCCCCCACCTGCCTATTGCGGAACAAACCAACCTAAAAAAACTGCGCGAAAAGCTGAACGCCACCATCGACTTAGTGCAGCAAGAAAAAGATGATACCAAAGCTGTGTTAGAACATTCCATGGATTGGGTAAAGCAGGCAATGGGTACCATTGCTAGCCATGTGGCCAAGGCTCAGCCTAAAACCCAACACTATGGTAGTGCCGGTAAAACAGGGGCTACGGTACCTGTGGCGGCGGCCTCGGCAAGAAGATCCATCATTGAGCGGAAGGCATAGCCGCCGTCGGCAGGCTATGCTGAAGTATAGGCCTGTTGTTTTTTGGTAAAACAACGCGCTTAACAAGAGAGAGATACCCTACCGGCACCGGGCACACCCCTTAGTGGCCCCGCGTGCTTACAGGCAGAGAGACGAGCAGCGAATGATTTCCCCCGGTTCTTTAAACGCATTGCGCGTGGCATATAACGGCATTATGGCCGCCCAGGTTGGCTTGGATGTGGTAAACCACAACATTTCTAATGCCAACACAGAAGGGTATAGTCGCCAGCGGGTTACCTTTGAAGCCTCGCCTGCCTTTAGTAACCCTAGCTTGGGCCAAACCCTGGCCGGTGGGCAAATTGGTATGGGGGTGCAGTTGCAGGGTGTTAATCGCATCCATAACACATTTTTTGATGGGCAAATTCGTAATCAGAGCAACGTGCTGAATTACCACGATGAATATGCGGATGCCATGACCCAATTAGAAGATATTTTGGGGGCAACTTCTGGGCAAAGTATTAATGATGACGTACAGGCCTTTTTTGATTCGCTGCATGAATTAAGCATTAACCCGGAAAGCACGGTTGCGAGAAACGCAGTGTTGCAGCAAGCCGAGCAAATGATTACCCAGTTCCAAACCAAGGGCCAATTAATTGCGGATTTGCAAGCCAGCTTGGTAGGCGACCCTAATGTGGCCGGCAGCGAGCAAGATAGCAAACTGGCCACCATGGTTACGGAAGTAAATAACAAGTTGGCGGAGTTAGCCGCCCTAAATGGCGAAATTATTACCATTACGGCCAGCGATGGTGTGCCCAATGATTTGTACGATAAGCGGGATTTGTTGCTGGAAGATATTTCTCAATATGTAGATTTTGAAACCAACTTTAATGATAACGGCGTGGTAGACGTGACCATTGCGGGCCAAGCCATGGTGCGTGGCCGCCAGTTAAGCGATACCTTAAGTGTGGTAGCCAACCCTGGCCCTGCACCAGACCCAGATTTTGAACCTTCGTTGGTGCGCACCACAACGGGCGCCTTTGATATTACCAATAACGCGGCCCCGAATACGATAACAGGTGGAAAAATTAAGGCAATTATTGATGTGTCTGGGGGGAATACGAGCGAAGTCACTCTTCGTGGTGCCTTGGAAAACTTGGATTTGATGTTGCGCACCATCGCAACGGATATTAACGCGCTGCAAACCACTGGGCGAGATTTGAATGGCGCCGTTCCCACCGATAACATCTTTTTACCTCAACCCCCTGGAGCTGGGTTAGAAATTTTTAACTACAGCGTTAATCCAGTACTGGAAGCTAACCCAGATAGAATCGCTACTGCGGCTGGCCCGCCGGCGGTTTACCTGGGCCCTGGTGATGGCAGCAATGCGTTAAGCATGGCCCAGTTAAACACCAGTAACCCTGCGGCGTTGGGTGGGTCGGATTACCTAAGTTATTTTAATACCCTGTCGAGCAATTTGGGGGTGAACAATAACTCTCATAAAAGCCGGGTAGAAAATTCCACCAGCATTATGAATAACTTAGAGCAAACACGTCAGCGGGTATCAGGCGTGAATATGGAAGAAGAAATGGTAAATCTCATTCAGTTTCAACGAACGTTTGAAGCCTCGTCTCGGGTTATCCAAACCGTCAACGAGATTTTGCAAACCGTTATCAACTTAGGACGATAGCATTATGGGTGTTTTCCGAACATCATTTAACGGCCTGGCGAACCAAAGCCTGTACTTTTTGGGGCAAAATTCCTTTAACATCCAAAAAATTCAGGAAACCTTGGCCTCGGGTAAATCCATTAACCGCGTTTCGGATGACCCGATTCAATCGGTGCGCATGTTGGATTTAACCCAAACCTTGAATGTGGATAAGCAATATGTGCGCAACATGCAAACGGCGTTAACAGAAATTGACTTGGCCGATACCGCCATTAATAGCTCGTTGGATATTATCCACCGGGCGAAAGAACTTGCCACCCAGGGGGCCACCACCGGTAACGACCAAAACAACTTGAATGCCATTGCCGTGGAAGTCGAAGAGTTGTTAAAACAGTTGGTTCAAGTGGGCAATACCCAGTTAGGGGATAAGTATTTGTTTGGCGGCAAGCAAACAGGCACAGCGCCTTTTTCCACCTCTGCTAACGATATTACTTATAACGGTAACGACCCTAGCACGGCGTGGCAGCGTCAGGTAGAAGTATCTGAGAATGTGACCCTGGATATTAACCTAAATGGCGAAACCCTGTTTGGCGAAGTGCAGGTAACCGCAACAGGCCCACCGCCTACCTTTTCCGCAGGGTCTACCGGGTTGTTTAGAACGTTGCGAAACTTAGAACTAAATTTATCCGATGGTGACCAAGATGAAGTACGCTTGCGCCTAGATGAGCTGGATACCCAGTTAAATAGTGTGCTGAATGAGCAAACTCGCCTTGGTTCCGTGCGAAACCGCATTGACAGAACCCAAGCCATGGTAGAAGAGCGCGAGATATTTTTAAGCGAGCAGTATTCTAATATCCAGGATGTGAACTTGCCGGAATTGCTCACCAAGCTAAACGCTGCAGAAAATACCTTTCAGATGTCATTGTCGACAACCGCCCGGGTTATTCAGCCTTCTTTAATGCAATTTTTAGGCTAACCCTAACGGCTTTAGGTGGTTTTCTACCGCTATGGGCCCACTTCATGTACACTGTTAAGGTATTTTTCTGTGTCGTCATAGGGTAGGTACATCACTCATGCCATATCGTCTGCAACAATCCTGGTCTCGTGGAATTACCGTCGTGGTTATGGGGGCGATGATGCTGGCCAGTGGTGTTGGGCCACAGGCCAGTGCTGAAGAATGCTTGGCCGGGGATACCAAACCTTTGTGCCAACAAGTTAGCACCACGGCAGAGGGGGTTCGCATAATTGGTGTATCGCCCCAAAGCCAGCAGGTAGAAACGATTTTAGGTAAGGTCACCTCGTTACAGCAGGCTTCTAATAGCCATGATATTGCCGCCGTACTGAGCCATTTTTCTCCTCAGTTTGTGAGTGGGGATAATTTAACCATTAAGGATTTGCGCCAGTTAATCGAGCAAACCTGGCAGCAGTACCCGGATATTCAATATGCGGTACAGCCGATTGAGTTGCGGGTAAATGGCGATTGGGCCACGGTAGAAACAGTGGATGAAGCCCACGCCACAGCGGCCCCTACCCCACAAAATGATAAAGAAACCCCCTTGCTACCGGCGGAAAAAGGTACCTTACATACCCAGTCTCGGGGTATGTTGTACTTCCATCGGGTGGGTAAACAGTGGGAGGTAACCAGCGACCGTAGCTTGTACGAAACGGCTGCTATTTTGTATGGCAGCGCCAAAGGGTTGGATATTAACCTTTCTGCACCAGACCAAGTCTTTTCTGGGGGCACGTACACCGCCCGCATTGTGAGTGATTTGCCTGAAGGTGCTGTCGCGATAGCTTCGATCACTCGCACTCCTATTCAATACCCAGCGGTAGAAGCCGACGATAAATTTCGTTCCATGACATTACGCCGCAACCGCTTAGAGCGAGTGTTTGATGCCAACCGTGCTAGCCGAAATGAGCTAATTACCGCCGTTGTTGGCCTAACAGAAGTTGGCCAAAATGAGGCGAATCGCCCCACCGTTGCCTTTAAAGGTATGGCCACCCTCACTAAACGGGTGAATGTATCGCCCCAAGTAACCCATGAGTTTGATACCGAGCGCGGCATTGAGCAGGTGGTTAAGGTATCTGCTGATGGTGATATTGATGTGCGAAACATGGGTAATGGCGCTGATGATGACTCCTCTTTAACAACACCCGCGGACGAGGAACATGGTGCGTCTGACTCCTAGTATGCGTGGTGGCGTGGCGGAAAATAGAGGCCTATGGTTAGCATGGCTGGCGGGCATTGCCTGTGTGGTGCTTGGGGCGGATTTGGCTACCAAACATTGGGTGCAGCAAAATATCCCCTTAGGCCAGCACCTGGCCTGGTGGCCTGAGGTGTGCCAACTAACCCATACACGAAATACGGGCATGGCCTTTAGCTTATTGCATCATGCCCCAGAGCTGGTGCGGTGGGGTTCGGCGGCACTGTGGGTGCTGCTGGTGGGTTGGGTTGTGTTGCAACCCAAAGGCTCGCCCTTGCGCACGGGGGTGGGCATGGTTGCCGCCGGGCTAATAATGGGCGGGGCTTTGGCTAACGGCTGGGAGCGCTTTACCCACGGGTGGGTGACGGATTTTATCGATGTGGTGGCTGTTCATTTTGCTATTTTTAATGTGGCGGATACGGCTGTTTGTGTGGGTGTTGCCCTGTGGTGCGTGCTGCTGTTTAAGCATAACCTTTCGGCTGCTAACGCTACCCCAAAGGTGGCCTAATGCCTGCTGCTAACAACGGACCTGCCCCCATTCATTTAACGGTCGATGACGATGCGGCAGGGCTGCGATTGGATAAATTTTTAGCCGAAGCATTATCCGATACCGCTTCTCGAGAATCGATTCAAGGGTGGGTAAAGAGTGGATTAGCAACGGTTAATAGCGCGGTAGTGACCAAGGTGGCCCATCGAGTAGAAAGCGGGGACGCGGTTACACTTAGCATTCCGCCAGAAACCCCACTGGATTTACCTGCCGAAGCGATTCCGCTAGAGGTTATTTTTGAAGACGACCATGTGTTGGTGATTAATAAACCGGCGGGTATGCTCACTCATCCTGCGGGTAGTCAGCGCACGGGTACATTGGTAAATGCCGTACTGCACCACTGCAATGGTAATCTGTCGGATGCGAATGGGCCGATCCGCCCAGGGATTGTGCACCGGCTAGACCGCGATACCAGTGGATTAATGATGGTGGCTAAAACTAATCAGGCGCACCGGGGCTTGGCGGAACAACTACAACACCGCACGGCAGGCCGAACCTACATTGCCATTACCCATGGCATCCCCTCTGCCGAAATAGGTACCATTACGGCGGCATTGGCGCGTAACCCTAAAAAGCGAAACGCCATGGTGGTGGACGATGCTGGCCGCCATGCCGTGACCCACTGGCAGGTATTAGAAACCGCCCATGCTAAATTTGCCAAGGTGCAATTTAAGTTAGAAACGGGCCGTACCCACCAAATCCGCGTGCACTGTGCTTATAAAGGGTTCCCTATTATTGGCGACCCGCTGTATGGCAATGGGGCAGATAAGCAGCTCCAGTTGGGTATTTCTGGCCAATGCTTGCAGGCCGTAAAGTTAGCTTTTACCCATCCCATAACTGCCGAAAAAATGCATTTCGAAATACAAGAATCAACGTTTATTAAAACGACGTGGCGGAAGCTTTCTACAGAGAGTTAGGGTATTAAAAAGGAGCCTGCCATAACAGCAGACTCCCTTAATTTTTTTAAGAAACGAACCTAGTCTTCGTTATCAATTTGGGCGCGCTGCAAGCTGTCGCTGTAATCAATAAAGATGGCTTTGGCTTCGCTGTAGGTCTCCAAGCATGCTTGGCCAGCATCGCGGTGGCCGTTGCCTGTATTTTTCATGCCGCCAAAGGGTAGGTGCACTTCGGCGCCAATGGTGGGGGCATTAATGTAGGCTAGGCCGCTTTGCACATCGCGGGCGTAGGTCATGGCTTGGTTAATGTTTTTGGTGTAAATCGCGGTGGATAAACCAAAATCAATATTGTTAGCCACGTCCACAGCTTCTTTTAGGCTGCTAATTTCAATCATGGCGGTTACAGGGCCAAAAATTTCTTCTTGGGCTATGCGCATGTTGGGGGTCACGTTATCAAACAAGGTGGGCTCAATAAACCAGCCGGGGCCAGCACTTTCATCGCGCTTGCCGCCAATCACCAGTTCGGCTTTGTCTTCGTTTTTGCCAATTTCAATGTAGTTTAAAATGCCCTTCATGGCTTTTTCGTTCACTACAGGGCCAACGGTAACACCATCGTTTAGGCCGTAACCCAGTTTTAGGGTTTTCATTTTTTCAACAATCATATCGCGCAGTTTGGCGTGCACATCTTTGTGCACAATCACGCGGCTAGCGGCAGTACAGCGTTGGCCGCTGGTACCAAACGCAGCCCAAACAATGCCGTCTACGGCGAGTTCTAGGTTGGCGTCATCCATAACGATGATGCAGTTTTTACCGCCCATTTCTAAGCTAACGTGCTTAAAGGTGCTGGCACACGCTTCGTTGACACGGCGGCCAGTATCAGTGCTACCGGTAAAGCTAACCAGTTTAATATCCTTATGACCCATCAGGGCTTCGCCGCAGGTGCTGCCGGGGCCAAACACCACGTTTAGTACGCCTTTCGGTAGGCCAGCTTCTTCAAATACTTTTACCAGTAATAAACTACTCATAGGTGTATCGCTAGCAGGCTTTAGCACCATGGTGTTGCCGCATACCAAGGCAGGGGCAATCTTCCAGCTAGGAATAGCCATGGGGAAGTTCCACGGCGTAATTAAACCAACAACGCCTAGTGGGTCGCGTACCGTCATGCAGAATTTTTGCGCCAGTTCGGATGGGGTGGTTTGGCCCCATAAACGGCGACCTTCGCCGGCCATGTAAAACAGCATATCAATGGCTTCTTGCACGTCCCCGCGAGTTTCGGCAACGACTTTGCCCATTTCGCGAGTCATGATTTGCGACATTTCTTCTTTGTATTGAATAAGCAGTTGGCCAGCGCGGTACATGATTTCTGCACGGCGTGGGGCAGGCATTAAACGCCAGGTGGCAAAGGCTTTTTTACCGGCTTCTACGGCGTCTTTAATATCAGCTTCGCTGCTTTGGGGGTAGTTGCCGATAACATCGCTAGGGTCGGCAGGGTTTAAATTTTGAAAGGTTTCGCCGCTTTTTGCG
The DNA here is from genome assembly GCA_030429585.1 of bacterium. Taxonomy (GTDB): domain Bacteria; phylum Cyanobacteriota; class Vampirovibrionia; order Vampirovibrionales; family Vampirovibrionaceae; genus JAUIEU01. The sequence goes on from JAUIEU010000001.1 coordinate 2,093,444, forward strand.
GGTACCCATTCGCCACCAATATAGTTGTTAAAGGTGGGCACATTGCCGGGGGTTAAAACGGATTTTAGTACATCACTCAGGGATTGAGATTGGGCAGTTGCCATGGCCATTGATATGCTCCTTGATTCACTCATATAACGGGGATACTGCGATTGTGCCACACCTTTGGCAGGGCCACAATGGGGCAGGTCAAATTTAATCGTATCATCATGTTAATGGTGGAATTATCGCCGCAAGATGCAGGCGCCAGGGGCAGTGGCAATATGGCCGAGTAGTTCTAGCAAGGTTAGGTGCTGGGTTAGTTCGGCGGTAGGGAGTGAGGATTGTTTGGCAATGTGCTCGATGGGGGTGGGGTCGTAGGGGATAAGGGCGAGGAGGGCGTGTTGCTCTGGGGGTAGGGCGGTGTTGGGTTCGGTTGGATGGGGGGGATGGGTGTCGGGGTGTTCCGTGGGCGCAGTAATAGGTGTGGTGGGTTTGGTTAGCCAGTGGAGCTCTTGGGCGATGGCCTCGCCGCTAAGGGCGGGTACGGCGCCTTGTTGCAATAGTTGGTGGGGCCCAGCGCTGCCTGGGTTAAATAGGGTGCCGGGCACGGCAAACACGCTGCGGTTTTCCTCCAGGGCTAGGTGGGCAGTAATGAGGCTACCACTTTTAATGTGGCCTTCTACCACCACTACCCCGTGGCTAAGGCCTGCAATAATACGGTTGCGCTGGGGGAATAAACTCCGTTGGCCAGGGGTGCCGGGCGGGTACTCGCTAATTAAGGCGCCATTGGCCGACAAAATATCCGCAGCTAGGCCCGTGTGCCGGGTAGGGAAAATACTATCAATACCCGTGCCAAACACGGCAATGGTGGGTAGGTTATTGCTTAGCGCAGCCCGGTGGCAGGCACCATCCACGCCATCGGCTAGGCCGCTAACAATGGTGGGCCCGTAAGGTGCTAGCTGGCTAACCAGGTGGCTGGCGGCTCGCTGGCCGTAATCGCTAATGGTGCGGGTGCCTACCATGGCCAAGGTTTTGCTATTTAGCAGGCGTGTGTTGCCGCGCACAAATAGTACGGCAGGCGGGTTGTGGCATTGGGCAAGCAAGGGGGCATAGTGGGTGCTGCCAAACATCACCAAGGTAATACCCAGCTTGTCCAGTTGTTGGGCCATGGTGTGGGGCAGGGTAGGGGTGCGGTGCTGCTGTTTGTTCCAAGCGGCAATGAGTTTGTCTTTGCGGGTGCAGCCCTCGAGTACATGGTTCATGACTGTGGGGCTGGCAGGCCACCAGGCGGCGGGGTCGCTAAGGGTATCGGTTAATAAAGTTGGTTCGTTTAGCCGTTGGATAATGTGTCGTAGGGCGGCGGCGCCAAATTCGGTAATGCGGGCTAAGCTAGCCCACACAGGCCAAAAATTGGCTTCTTCCCAAAAGGGTGGCTGGGGTGCGGGTATCGGTGGGGTGGCTAAAGGGCTGTGATAAGTGGGCATATGGGTGGGGTAAGGCAAGTTTGGGTAAAGGCGGTGGCAACCAGCCATTTGGCGGGGTTTTTGGTATAGTACGCCTATCCGTTGGTGCACTTGTGTAGTGTGCCATAAGCCTTGCGCACTATAACCGCATATATTTTCGGATTTATAAAAATTCCACTCCCTAACCCCCCCCATTAATAACATCTGCATTGGAACCTTTGATTGTGACTAACGCTTCTTTACCTTTTCCTACCGAACCTCACCGCCAATTTTCTGGTAAACCCTTTGTGCTGCTAGCTGGGCCAGATGTGTTAGAGCACGATGGTGCCGTTAATATGCAAGCTGCCAAGGCGTTAAACAATATGGTTAGCGAGCTTAGCGAGATTTACCCCGTCGAGTATTATTTTAAAAGCAGCTACGATAAAGCTAACCGCACTAGCATTACCGCATACCGTGGCCCCGGCGCTAAGCAAGGCCTAGAAATGCTAAAACGCATTAAGGGCGATGTGGGCGTGCCGATTGTAACCGATGTGCACACCCCGGAAGAAGCCGAAATGGCCGGTAAGGTAGTGGATATGATTCAGGTGCCGGCGTTTTTATCGCGCCAAACCGATTTGCTGCTAGCAGCAGGTAACACGGGTAAAATCATTAACATTAAAAAGGGCCAATTCCTCAGCCCCCACGATGTGATCCATGCGGCTGAAAAAGTAAAAAGCACGGGCAACAGCAATATTTATATTACCGAGCGCGGCGCCACCTTTGGCTATAACAATTTAGTGGTGGATATGCGCGGTACCCCTATTGTGCAAAGTTATGGCTACCCGGTTATCTTTGATGCCACCCATAGCATCCAGCTGCCCGGTGGGCAAGGTAGCAGCAGTGGCGGCCAACGAGAATACGCCCTAACCCTAGCCAAAGCGGCAGTGGCGGCTGGGTGCAACGGTTTGTTTTTTGAAACCCACCCCACCCCAGATACTGCCTTGTGCGACGGGCCCAACATGCTACCCATCGATTGGATGCGGCCTTTGCTGGAAACGTGTTTAACGATTCACAAGGCCATTCATCAGTCTGCAGGCGCTACTGCTGCGGGTAACAATACCCCTGCTATGGCAGCAGTGTAAGGTTAGAATGGTAGGGTGAGATTGTTGATACCATCACCCCATACCAAAACAGCGTTGCGCCAGCAGGCCAAGCAACGCCGTGCCCAGTGGCCCGCGGTAGCCAAGCAGGCCATAGAAGGTGCTATCCAACGCCATGTACAAGCGTGGGTGGGCACCCATAACCCGGCTACGATACTGGGGTATTGGCCCCTTGCTAGTGAGTTATCTTTAATACCGTGCTACGAGGCGTGGTACCAGGAGGGCAAAGCCGTGTATTTGCCGGTGGTAACAAGTGCGTCGCCGACAGGGCCGCCCGTTATGGCTTTTTACCTGTGGCAGCCAGGCGTGGCCATGGAAACAAATCGCTACGGCATTGCAGAACCGTCAACGGCTCTGGCGCCTTGGTTGCCTAGTAATGTGGCAACATCGCCTACGGTAATGCTGCTGCCTGCTTTGGCGGTGGATGAGCAGGGTTACCGGGTAGGCTATGGCGGCGGATATTACGATGCGTTTTTAACGGCAGTGCCTAGCAATACCCCACTAAGTACCTTGGCCGTGTGCGAAGAGGCCTTTAAAGTGCCTGCCATTTCGGATACAGCCCCCCATGATGCCAAAGTGCAATGGGTCGCCAGCGAAGGTGGGGTAGTTCATGTCGCCTAGTGCTGCGCAAATTAAGGTGGCCTTACGGCGTTTGGCGCGGTGCCGCCCCCCAGCAGAACGCTTTGCTGCTGCCGAAGCCGTGTTAAATAACGGCCAAGTACTGGGTGACGATGACAGAGCTAACCTTATTAACCCTTGGTTAATGGCGTGGGTATTGCAGCAAGAGGCTTGCCAGTGGGCGCTAGGGGATTGGGCCCTTAGGCGATTTGGCCAGTGGGTGCGTGGCCAGGGCTACCATACGGGGGTACTGGCGCCTTTGCAGGGGTGGCTTTCTGTGGCGAGCAACCCGCCTTTTTTAGCCTATAACGATGCTACCCGCGCTGCCATAACCGCCTGGGCCATGGATGCCTTTGCCATGTTGCCTCCTCATACCCATCCGCAGGCGTGGCTTAGCCAGGTAAATACCCCCCAGCAGTTGGCTTGTGGCCTGTTAATGGTGGTGTATGGGTGCGGCAATGCAACAGGCCATACCTTATGGCCCCTGGCGGCGTGGTTACAACCCCCCACCAATGAAAAACATCGCCCAGAACCCCACGATGCCCTATTGCGGGTATGGCAGCAAGCGGCCTGCACCTTAGGTGGCGTGGCAGCGGAGTGGCCTGCTATTACCAGCATTTCGGTGGGAGAAATCCACAGGCGGTTATGGCAAACGGTGGGCAGCCATGGAGGCGAAAATTTGGCCAAAGTCGCCTCTCACAGCCAACACCTGTGGGAGAGTCGCCCCCGGTACGGCATGGTGGTGGTGGAAGGCATGAGCGAAACCCATGTATTACCACCTGCGGCGAAGGCGCTGGGGCTAACCTTAGCAGCCGATGGCATTGATGTGGTGGCCGCAGGGGGGAAATCTCCCATGGTGGGGCTGGTGGGCGCGTTAAAATCGGCGGGGTACTTGAGCCCCATGGCGGTGTTGTTGGATGCGGATGGGGCAGCAGAGGCCCATACCATGGCCCCTGTGTTGGGTGCTGCGGATACCTTGTTGTGCTTGCCTGGCGGCGCTTTGGAAGATACCTATAGTGATGACTTGTTATTAGCGGTGATTAATCGCTATTTTAACCCGGTAAGCCCGCTAACCCAGGCGGATATAACTTTAGCCCGAAGTCGGGGTTCAGGGAGTGATAACCTGGCATTGCTCACAGATCTTTTTCGTTATTACGAGTTAGACCCCCCGGATAAGCCCGGCCCTTTTGATAAGGTAACCTTTGCCCAAACCGTAAAAGAGTGGCTGTTGCAGGTGTGTGACGAGGCCACCTTGCCCAGTCATCGTTGGGTGCCAGCACCCCTGGTAGCGCTATTAACAGGCCATGGGGCCAAGGTGGCGCAACATCGCCAAGCTATCCACCGCCATATGGGCATGGTTACGTGAGTGGCCCCTTGTTTTACAAATGGGTAGCCCCAGGGTGGTTGCCGGTAAACGAGCCTGCCCTGGTGGTGGTGGCTGGCCCACCCACCCAGGTGTTTACCAGTTTTCGGTGGCCAGTGAGTCAGGATGATGACCTTAACCAGTGTTGGCTACAGGCCCATTGGGCCCGTGTTACCTGCCATGCTGTACACATGGGGTGGGCCCAAGCAACAGAACCTAATACTAATGCGGTTGTAGCGGTCTTGGGGCCTGTATTGCAGACCCAAGGGGCTACTCTACAAACGCCTTTTCGGGTAAGGCTTTCGGTTAATGGGGTAGGCGATATGGTGGTGGCGTTGTCGCCGGGGTTGCCTTTGCCAGAAGAACCGTGGTTGCTACATATGTTGCCGTACCAACACGCTAACCCTAGGGTAAAGCATAATGCGCGCCAACAGGCGGTGGCCTTGCAACAGCATGGCCAACAACAATGGCAGGCAGATGACGTGTGGTGGCAGCACCCGCAACACGGCCTAACAGAAACCACCATTGCCAATACCATAGGGCTGAGTATAAATGATGCAGGCGCGGTAACGGTACGGATTCCGCCAGATGAAAACCGATTGAGCGGTTTGGTAGAAGGGTGTGTGCGAGCTCTGTGTGCTAACAACCACGGCATTACGGTTGTTCAGCAAGTAGTTACCCCTGCCGAAGTGGCCCACTGGCAAGGGATGGTGCTGACCAATAGTGTACGTGGGGTGTGGCCTGTTAAGCAGGTAGGCACTCAGAGAGGTACTACGGTGTTTGCTTGGCCAAACGCATTACAGCAAGTGGTTAGCCGTTGGGCCCGTTTGTGGCCTTCAGCCATACCGGCAATCTCGTCGACACAAGGCCGTTAATGACGGTGGCTGGCTGGGGTCATGCCACGCGGGTTATTTCTGGGCCGGGCTTTGGCGGCGGTGGCAGTAGGGGCCATCATATCGTGGAGTTGCTGGCGCTGGTCATCCGTCAGGCTTTGCTTTTTCTGCATTAAAATTCGGGTGGCGGATTTGTGCAGTTGGTGGCGGTTGCGCTCTAGCCGGTTTTGCACTCGCATCATGGCTTCTGGTGTGGCATCCGGCGATTCCATGAGTTGGCGAAGGGTATCTTGGTCTTGTTTAATTTGAGGATGCAGGCGGTTGTAGGTTTGGGCCCATTGGGTATCTAGTTGTTGCAGGCGCTGGTGTTGCTCGCCGGATAAATCCAACGCGGCCCAATTAATGTGGGGCTTGCCATGGTGGGCCTGGGCTGGGGGCATGGGGGTCAGTAGCAGTTGGGTTACCAGCAGGGCGCTTAACGCCAGCAGGCGCAGGGTGGGTGTTGTTTTGGAGTGGTGGGTGCGCATCATGGGTAATATCAGCAGGGGTACAAAAGGGTGACGAGTAATAATAGTAGATTACACCTAAAACTGGCAGCGGCTTAACACGCCCCAATCACTGGTGGGCACGGTGTCTGTGCAGCTTTCTAGCACGTATTGTTCTACAGGGGGGGCGCCAGTGGCTAGCAATAGGTTAGGCGAAGCTTCTGTGTAGGCGGCGGGTGTGGCCTGGGCTAAGGTGGCCCCAATCACGCTAGGTTCTACGGGGGTAATGCCTAGGGTGGCTACCAGCAATAAGCTGGCCGCAATGGCGCTGGCCCACCGAGGCATGGGCAGTATTTCAACCATAGGCGTTGGTAGTGGCGTTGTCGTGGCGGGGGCATCTGCACTAAAGGATTGTTGTACCAATTGCTGTGGGGTTAAGGCCAGGGTGGTGGCTAACGTATCGCCAGCCCGTTGGGCGTAACCGGCCAGGGTGTGGTGCAATTCGGTGAGTTGGGCCACGTGGTGTTGCAGGGTGGTATCTTGGCTTAGCTGTTGTTCAAAGGCGGTGCGGGTGGCGCTGTCTAACGCGTAGGGTGTATCGGCCCACAGGGCAGCTTGTTGTGCTAATTCCGTAGGGTGGATGGTATGTTGGGCTGTGCTATCGGCGGTTAAGTTGGCCTGAATCGCTTGCCATACGGTGTCATCATCAGGCAGCTGCTGACCATACTCGCCCAGTAATTGGCTGAGTGCGTCGTTGCTAGAAGATTCGGGGTGGGAGGAAAACGTGGGTTCCATGGGTTAGGGTGGGTTCGTTATAGGTTAAATTGGGGGTAAACAGAAAAAGGGTTAGTTGGCGTCTGGTTCGCCGGTGGGTTTTAAGTATGGCGCCAGGGCGGTTTGTAACCGTAAGCGGGCGCGGGCTAATCTGGATTTGACGGTGCCCAGTTCCGTATCGGTGAGTTGGGCAATTTCTTCGTAGGTTAAGCCCTGTAGTTCTCGTAGGACGATGACCTGGCGGAAGTGTTCCGGTAGGGCATCAATGGCATCGCGGATTTGGGTGTCTAATTCGCTGCCCATGGCTTGCCGCTCTGGGTGGGCGTTTTCATCGGGTATATCCCGCTGGGCACTTTTGTCGTCGTCGTCAAACACGGGGGCATCTAACGAGGATGTGGGTAATTGGCGCCGCTTTTTCCGCAAGGTATCGTAAAACAGGTTGGTAATAATACGGTTTAACCAATAATTGAAGGTTTTAGGGTTGCGCAAGCTGCCAATGCTACGGCACATCCGCATCAGTACTTCCTGGGCCATGTCGGCAATATCATTGCGTTCTGGGGCTAGGTGGTACAGGGCAATCGTCACTTTTTTTTGGTGGCGTTTTACCAGCTCTTCCAAGGCGCGCATAGCATGGTGGGGCTTTTCTGCCCGCTGTTGTGCCTTAATAATCAATTCTTCCACACTCAAGTTGGCCCAGTCAGTTAGGGTAGCGGGGGCGTCTTGGGTTAGGGTGGTGGGAGATGAGGGTGGGCTCATGCCAGGAAGGGTAATCTTAACCGGGGATAATTTTTTAGAAAAAGCGTTTGCTTGCGGGCGTTTTGCTGTGTCTTTGGCTCGTGCAGGCGAGGGAGACGAAGCGGTTGTATTGCCACGGAGTTGGTTTTGCATTGTATCATGCCTATAGCTACGGAATGTAGTGTCCCTATTTTGTTTAAGACGGTCACCCTATGGAACAAGTTCCTCACCTTGATGATGACGCCCTGGCGGGCGCTAGCCCAACGGCTGCCAAAACCACTGGTACACGGTGGATGTCGTTGGCGGATCCTATCCACGGCATTATTCAGTTTGACCGCCACGATACCACCCATCAGATGTTACTCGCGGTGATGAATAGTCCCTCATTTCAGCGGTTACGGCGCATTAAGCAAATGGGCTTGGCAGAATTTGTCTTCCCCAATGCGACCCACAGCCGGTTTGTTCACTCGTTGGGTGCCACCCACTTAATGCTCGAAGCCTTAGAAGTGTTTCGCCGAGAGCCAGAAGGCCGGGCGATTGTGGATGAGCATTTCCCGGGTACCAATATCCCCATGTATCAACTAATGCTGTTGGGTATTTTAGTGCACGATATTGGCCATGCGCCCCTGTCTCACACGTTAGAAGATATTTTAGACCTAAAAAACTTAGGCCTTACCCATGATGAGCACTGGAATAAGCGGATTTTAATGGAGTCGCCTGACTTGTGCCGCGTGTGGGAAAAATTTGGCCCCCAACTGCCAGAAGCGTTAATGGCCTTTATGGGCCACCCGGTAGGCAAACCTGCCTGCGAGCCCCATTATTTAGCCGGCATGATTAGTAGCCAGTTAGATATGGATCGCCTAGATTACCTGCTGCGTGATAGCCATTTTTTAGGCGTGCGCTATGGGTACATCGAATCTCAACGCATTATTAGCACCATGCAGCTCACTAATAAAAATAATGGCCAGCCCGTTATTGCTATTCGTAGCGAGGCCCTACCTGCCGTAGAACATTACCTGTTTGGCCGCCACGAAGCCTACAAAATGGCGCTGCACCCGCTAGATAAAGCGGCAGAAATTACCCTGCAAAAGGCCTTGTTACGATTCCGCGAAGTGATGCGAAACGGCGACGACCCAGGGTACCGGGCTGAATTGTTGTTTCGGTTTTTAGATGACCCTGGCAGCTTAAGCCCTGGCGAATACTTAACCTTAGACGATAATACGGTGTGGGAGGCCCTAAAACAGTGGTCGCTTACTTCGGCGGACCCATTACTGAAAGTATTGGCTAAGCGGCTTATGGAGCATGCCCTGTTTAAATTTGTGGATTTACGCAGTTACGGCCTCGGCGGCGATTTAGCCAACCACCCAGCGGTGTTTGCGGCGCTAAAAGAGCATTATGAGGCCCGCGGCTTAAGCTGGGAGTATGGATACGCGGAAACGACTGTGATTCCGCGCCCGCTGTACCGCCAAGGCAAAAGCGATAAACCCATTTGGATTAAAACCAGCACCGGCGATGTACGTGATTTGCGCGATGTGTCCACGTTACCGTTGCGCACCAGTAGCCCCACGTGGGTAGAAGAGTGCGAGCGCCACGGCGAGCGCCACCTGGTGTTTGTGTGGGATAGCGATGCAAGACATGCGCTAAGAACAGCGCTGGAAGGTTATGTATAAGTAAACTTTACATATTACTTTTTATACTGATGGCTACTATTGTTTGGGCGCTGTAATCCGAAGATTAAATTATAATAACATTTTAAGTGATTTTTATTAATGAGTCCTCCATCGTTTAGCTATCGCCAAGTGCGTCAACGTATTGCCGTTGTGTTGTGCATGGTGGTTCTGTTAAGTGGATTTTTAATTCCGCCGCCAGTCCATGCAGGCTTTAGTTTTATTAGGCATGTTCTTATTAGAATTACGTTGCCGACCGTTGTTATGGTGTGGGTTCGGGCGCATCAAAGCGACTTGCACGAGGTAATTACTCAAGCTGATATTGACTCGCAGGTGGATATCCCTGGCAGTGACTACACTGTAAAAGGTATTGTTATTGCCAACCATTATGCCAGCCAGGTGCAATGCACAGTAGATACCCTGGCATTAAACCTAGTTAATGGTAGCGATAGTATTACGGTTAATCTGGATGGTACTATTGGCGGCACTAATATTAGTACAGCGCCATTTGTGCCGACTTTTACCAATAAAATAGCCTCTATTAATATTAGTGGTGATATTGACGAATCGACGGTTAACCCGACGGATGCCCCCGGTACCTATAGTGGCACCTTTACCATTACCGCCACCATTATTTAGGGGTGGTGCTGTATGTACATGGATAGGGTTTGTTCATAGACTTTCTAAAGGGTGCGAATTATAGTAATAGCCTGATTATTAAACGTTATTTCTTGGTTGTTATCTATGTCTGCCACTATTACCTTGCCCCCCGCTAGCCGCCTGCAAGCCCTACCTAAATATGTGTTTGCCCGGTTAGAAGAACTGAAAGCGCAAGCGGTGGCCAAGGGCGCGGATCTTATCGATCTTGGTATGGGTAACCCAGATCAGCCCACCCCGCAGCCCATTGTGCAAGCGGCCATGGATGCAGCAGGTAACCCAGAAAATCATCGTTACCCGACGTTTGGGGGTAAAAAAGCCTACCGCCAAGCCGCCTGCGATTGGATGGCCCGCCGCTATAACGTGCTTGGCCTAGACCCAGATACCCAAGCCCAAGCCCTGATTGGTAGTAAAGAAGGCATTGCCCACCTAAGCATGGCCTTTGCCGATGAAGATGCCGTTAACATTGTGTGGAGCCCGCATTACCCGGTGCATGCCCGGGCTAACCTTATTGCCGCTGGCCATATCCACAATGTGGTGATGAACGAAGCGAACAATTACCTGCCAGATCCAGAAACCATCCCCAAAGCCGTGGTGGCCAAAACTCGCCTGCTAATTATTAGTTACCCGCATAACCCCACCACCGCCATTGCTCCGCGCGCGTATCTAGAAAAAATGGTGGCTTTTTGCCGCAAACACCAAATTGTGCTGATTAGCGATCTAGCGTACGGCGAAATTTATTACGATGACGCCGATAAACCGGTCAGTATTTTAGAAATACCGGGCGCCATGGATGTGGCTATTGAGTTTCACTCGTGCAGCAAATCCTTTAACATGGCCGGGTTCCGCGCTGGGTTTGCCGTGGGTAATCCAGAAATTATTAGCCACCTGTACAACGTAAAAACCAACTGCGATTACGGCCTGGCCGGCTTTATTCAAGATGCCGCCACCGTTGCCCTGAACCGCGCGGAAGACTTTTTACCAGATATTTGCACCACCTATCGCGAGCGCCGTGATGTGTGGGTAGCAGGTATTAATAAAATGGGCTGGAATATTGAATTGCCCAAAGCCACGTTATACGTGTGGATGCCCATTCCACAAGATTACGAAAATGCCACCGTGTTTTGCGAGGATGTTCTAGCTAAAACTGGCGTGGTGCTTACCCCCGGCAGTGCTTTTGGCCAGCATGGCGAAGGCTACGTGCGTACCGCCTTAGTCGCCCCTAAAGAGCGCTTGCAAGAAGGCCTGGATAGAATGGCCGCTGCAAATATTCGCTTTTCATAAACGAGGTTAATGATGACCACTCCTTACCCTATTACTAACCGTTTACAGGACTGCCTGAACCATCACCAGCCTTGGTTTAGTGGTAAAACCTTTTTGGTTACTGGTGGGGCTGGGTTTATTGGTTCTCACTTGGTGCGCCACTTGCTGAGTATGGATGCCCATGTGGTGGTGGTAGATGAATTTAACGATTACTACGACCCTGCCATTAAACGCGCCAATATTGCAGATTTTCTTAATCATCCTAATTTTACGTTAGCAGAAGCCGATATCCGCGATGCGGAAGCGATGATGGCATTGGTAGCCCAACACCACCAAGGGTTAGAACGTGGTGGCATTGTCCACCTAGCGGCCCGCGCGGGTGTGCGCCCATCGCTGAGCGAGCCACGCTTGTACTTAGATACCAATGTGAGCGGCACGCTAAATTTATTAGAAGCTGCGCGGCCCTTCCCCAAGCTGCGCAAGTTTACCTTTGCTAGCAGTAGCAGCGTGTACGGCAGTGCACCAGATAATGTGCCTTTTATCGAAACCCAGGATGTGACCTCGCCCATTTCTCCTTATGCGGCCACTAAAGTTATGGGCGAAGAATTGCTGCATACCTATAGCCACCTGCATGGGTTTCAAGTCGTCGGGCTAAGGTTTTTTACCGTGTACGGTGCCGCCCAGCGGCCAGATTTAGCCATTCATAAATTTACTAAGCGCATTGCCAATGGCGATACCATCCCTGTGTATGGCGATGGCAGCACGCGCCGCGATTACACGTATATTGACGATATTCAGCAAGGGGTTCTGGCGGCTATTCGTTACGATGCGACCCCGTATGAGCTGATTAATTTAGGCGAAAGCCATACCACTACGCTAGCGGAACTGATTGAGGCCATTGAGAACGCGGTTGGCAAAAAAGCCAATATTGATAGGCAAGACCTACAACCGGGTGACGTGCCTATTACGTACGCTAATATTGATAAAGCCAAGCGCCTGCTGGATTATCACCCCACTACTTTAATTAAAGATGGCATCCCTAAATTTGTGGATTGGTATAACACTTATAAACAACACACGTGTGCTGTAACGGCTTAAAATCTACCCCACCCACGCACTGGTTCGGGGTGATGACGACATGCACGCATCCTGCGTGGCAAGGGTTTCTAGGGGTAGCATCTGTTTAAGGGCACCGCGGGCCGTAAAGTAATTGCACTGGTGGCGGTAGCTTAAGGCCCAGTGGGTGCTATGGCACTGCGGGCAGTTGGGCTGTGTGGGGCCTACGGTGCCCCAGCCAGTGTAGTGGGCCTGGCGTGTGTGGTGGCAGTGGGTACAATCTACCCGAACCCAGGTAACCAAGAGTTTTTGGTGGCAATCGGGGCATTGGGCTACCCCGCCTGCCACGGTGCCTAGTTGGGGGTGTCGGCAGGTTAAGGCGTTTGCACGCATGCGTAGCTGGGTTAGCTGGCCATGTATGTGCCCTAAAGCGCTACAAGCCATGGTGGCCAGTGGCAAGAGTAACGACGGTAAGCAGGCGGTAACAGCATCCATACACCCGAGTGTAATGGAGTAACGAATGGTCGCAACAGTAGCCTTGTGGGGCTTGCAATTTATCTGTTCACGGCGCAAAATCGTTCCACCCTAACTAATGGGTAACCACGACACACTTATATAGATTACTGTGGTTTTAATAGAGACGCCTTTTTATTTTTAATAATACTTTTTTTGGAATGTTATCATGCCCACCCCTTTTACGGCTGTTGCCAAATTACCTAACTTGCTAAGCCGCTGGTCCTTAAATCGCTGGACGGTTCGCTTAAAGCATATGCTACACAACGATTGCTGCCGCCATTGCTTTGATGTGCCTGTACGCGGCGAAACCTTGTTTTGCCACAGTTGCCGAGAGACGTTAGGCCTGCGAGACGTTTACCCGGTGGCTGCCGATGCCGACAATGGGTATACGGTACATTCTGCCACGAGTATGAACCCGGCCATTAAAAAACTGTTGTACCCCTACAAGTTTTATCATCAGTACGAGCACACCTTAACCCTAGCCCATGTTATGCAGGCTTACTGGCAGCAGGTTAGCCAACAGCTACGGGCCAGTGGTGTGGATATGACCAATGTGTGGGTGGTGACGATTCCGGCGCGGAAAGATCGTAACCATATGGCAGCCATTGGCCGAGAGTTTGCCTATGCCCAAAACCTGCCAGTGCTGGATACCTTGCTGAGTTGGGCCAAAACTACGGAGCCACAACATACCTTGCACCGTCGCTCGGATCGTCTCCACAATATGCGCGATGCTTTTGAAGTGGATCCGCACGTGTGGGAGATGGCGTTGAATAACCATGGCATGCCTACCCATATTGTGGTGTTGGATGACTTAACCACCACGGGGGCGACCTGTCAGGCGTCTCATCAGGCGTGGCGGCGTTGGTTGGGCCACCAAACGTTAGATATCCCTGTAACCCACTTAACCTTGTGCCATGTGCCTTTTCAGCTTCGTCGGCACCACCAGGCCGCCGCTTTGTTAGAAGGCGATGCACTAACGCTTATTTAGCGTTGTTGTTTGTGGTTTTTTCACTAACGTACTGCCTTCGGTTTTATTGTTTGGAATGGCAGTGTGTTTCCGCCAAATGAAGGTTTGCCTAGGGGGGCTTTCGGTTGTAGTGTGACAACACCACTTTTTAAAAAGGATGAATACTCATGAGCGGAAAAACCGCCATTCGGCTTGGACTAATTGGCTGCGGTACGGTAGGCCGTGGTGTGGTGGCGTTGTTGGCTAACCGGCCCGATTGCCAGATAACCCATATCGCCGTTCGCTCGCCAGAAAAGCACCGCGATTTTATGGCAGAAGAGCTGCCCCAGGCCACCGTGTGCCAAGACCCTATGGCGGTAGCCACCCACCCAGATGTGGATGTTCTGGTAGAAGTTGCCGGTGGCGTGGATACGGCGGAAGGGTGGATGACAGCGGCCCTAAAGGCAGGTAAGCCGGTGGTTACTGCTAATAAAGATTGCATGGCCACCCATGGCCACACCCTGAGGGCGTGTGCCGAGCAACATAATGTGCCATTATTATACGAAGCCGCCGTGGCGGCGGGTATTCCGCTGGTGGCGCCTCTTAAAACCAGCTTGGCGGCCAACCGCATTACCCGCTTGGCAGGCATTTTAAATGGCACGTGTAACTACATGCTTACCCGCATGGCCCAGGAAGGCTGGGGCTATAGCCACGCGCTAGAACAAGCCCAAGCCAAAGGCTTTGCAGAAGCCGACCCTACCAACGATGTGGGCGGCAAGGATACGGCCTATAAATTATCTATTTTAACCCGCCTGGCGTTTGGCCAATCGGTAAGCGTGGATGACATGCTGTTGGAAGGTATTACCACTATTACGGATACGGACATGCAGTTGGCCGATGAGTTTGGCTTTGCCATTAAGCTACTGGGCATTGCCCAATCGGCAGGCGAGGCGTTAGATGTGCCTAATTTAGATGTTAGAGTCCACCCGGTGTTGTTGGCAAAAACCCACCCGCTAGCCAGTGTGGCGAACGAGTTTAATGCCCTATGGGTACAAGGCCATGCGGTTGGCGAATTAATGTTTTACGGCCGTGGTGCTGGCGAATTGCCCACCGCCAGCGGCGTGTGCGGCGATGTATTAAGCGTGGTGGCGGCCATGCAGGGTGGGGCGTTATCGCATACGGCGTTTGCCGACCCTGCCTTAAGTAACACCCCTATGGCGTTGTTGCCGGTAAACGATATTGCCAGTCGGTATTACATTCGTTTGGTTACCCAAGATACCCCCGGTGTGGTGGGGACGATTGGTACGATTTGTGGCAATGCGGGTCTTAGTTTGGAATCGGTGATTCAGCAAGGCGTGACCAACGATGGCCATGCCAACATTGTGCTAATGACCCAAATGCATATGGAAGGCCAATGTCAGCAAGCCTTAGAGGCCTTTAACGCCTGCGAGACCATTGAATCGGTGGCGTGTATGTTGCGTGTGCTGGATTAATATTTAAGGACTTTTTACCATGGCTGGTATTTTACAACGCTATAAAGCCGTATACGGCTTACCTGATGATTACCCTATTGTGTCGCTAAACGAAGGCAATACGCCGCTTATTCCTTGCGAGCATATTAGCGCCCATATTGAAAAAACTACAGGGGTTACTGGCCTAAAGATTTTTGCTAAATACGATGGCGCTAACCCCACTGGCAGCTTTAAAGACCGAGGCATGACCTATGCGGTAAGCCAAGCCAAGCATGATGGGGCCAGCCATATTGTGTGCGCCAGTACGGGTAATACCAGCGCGGCTGCGGCAGCCTATGGGGCCCGGTGTGGCATGCAGGTATTGGTGCTTATCCCCAAGGGTAAAGTGGCGCTGGGTAAGTTGTCTCAAGCCATGATGTACGGGGCCACCATTGTGGAAATTGATGGCAACTTTGACGAAGCGCTGGCGGTAGTACGTAAACTTGGCAATACCGGCAAAATAACCGTGGTAAATTCCATTAATCCATACCGTATTTTAGGCCAGCAAAGCGCCGCCTTTGAAATTTGCGATGAGCTGAAAACCTCGCCGGATTACCATTTTATCCCCGTCGGCAATGCCGGTAATATTACGGCGTATTGGGCCGGGTACAATCGTTATCAACAGCTAGGTACCATTAAAAACCTACCTAAAATGATGGGCTATGAAGCGGAAGGATCCGCGGCGATTGTGCGCGGCGAAGTGATTGCCGAGCCAGAAACCTTTGCAACAGCAATCCGTATTGGTAACCCGGCCAGCTGGCAACAAGCAGAAGCCGCCCGTGACGAGAGCGACGGCACCATTGATAGTGTGACGGATGACGAGATTGGCCAAGCGTATACGCGTTTAGCGGCTACGGAAGGCATTTTTTGCGAACCCGCTAGCGCTGCCAGTGTGGCAGGCCTAATTAAAGCTTGCCAAAACAAACAGGTAAACAATAACAGCCTAATTACCTGCACCTTAACCGGTAACGGTTTAAAAGACCCAGACAGCGCCATTCGCCTCTCTGATGAACAGGGCATCGCTAAAAAACTATCGCTGCCTGCTAACGAACAAGCCATTATGGATGCGATAGGGCTTTAATCGTTTTTCCGGTTATTGGGGTTTTTCTAGTTTGCTTTGGCGGTACACCACATCCACTAAGGCGTTAATGGCGGTGCGAAGCTCCGTATTGTTTAAGGCGGTGGCGGGCACTTTGGTAATGGTGCCGTTATCGCGCAGGGTCATGCGAGTCATGCCAGCAAAGCGGGTCAGCTCTAGCACGGGTAAATCGCTATGCTTACCCCGGTTATCCCCAATCTGAATAATAGTGCTACACCCGGCCAACGGGTTCGCCAGCGATGGCGGAATAACGGAGACATTGGCGGGGATAAGGTCGTTTTGCAGCGCTTCTTGCAGGCGGGCAATGGTAACGTTTAAGTGGCTGTAGCGGCTCTCTAACGAATTGTACACGGCGGTAAACAGGCGGCTTACCAGGTTGGCGTGGGTTGCTGCTTCCAGTTCCAGGTGTTGGCCGTCCAGCAGTCTGCCTGCATCAGTATCGTTTTGTTTGTGGCGTATTTTCCACTGGTGTAGGGCGGTGGGGGTGTCGTTTTCGGTGCCATGTTCGGCGGTAATCTCTAGGATGGAATCATCGGCCAGGGTGGTGCTAAAGCTATCGCTAACCCGTTTTTTGGTGTGGCGTGCCGTGCTTTTTTTGCGCTTGTGTAACCAGTTTAGGGTGCCTGCTAATGTGGCACTTAGGGCCTGTTCCATGGCTTGGGCAAAGGTTAAAGGGGCTGCGGCAGCGGTGGCAACTGCCACTTGTGGTGCCATGGTGGCAGCTTGGTTGCGTAAACGATTAACGGCAGAAATGGTCATGATGGACTCCCTGATGCAATACACCCTAGTGGGGCATTGCCCTAACAGTTACTACAGTAAGTAAAAGTGGGTTGTGGCTTCAATCCATCGGTAGATGAATATTTTCTACCTGGTATTAACCTATCGGTGGATACTCGTTGTGTAACGCCATGTTTCATTGGTAGGGGTACCCGTGTTTGCCTATCGCCTGCGCCCTCTGTAGAATAGGCTTTTCGTGGTGGCGGCGGCTATGTAGCCCCACCCAACCATCAGGGCCCACCTGTTGAACGTTATGCCAAAGCCTGTTGATTTTACCGCCTCGTCGCCCCTTACGGCGGATGTGGTGATGGTGGGCAGCGGTATTTCTGGCTTGTTTTGCGCCTTAAAACTGGCGGATGCAGGCAAAACCGTGGTGATTCTTACCAAAAATGCCTTAACGGAAAATAACTCTCGGTATGCCCAAGGCGGCATTGCCGCCGTGTTGCCAGAATGTGGCGAAGATAGCATTGCGGCCCATAAAACCGATACCTTGGTGGCCGGTGCTGAGTTGTGTGAGCCTGCCATTGTGGATGCCATTTTGCGAGATGGCCATTTAGCCATTGCAGATTTGTTGTTGCTAGGGGTGCCTTTTGACCGCGATGAATTCGGCAACCTAGCCATGACGCTGGAAGGCGGTCATCATGCTCGCCGTATCCTCCATGCTGGGGGCGATGCCACCGGTAAACAGGTGGAAATGACCTTAAACCGCCATGTAGAAAATCACGCCAATATCAGGTGTATCCCTCACTGCCAAGTGGTGCGCCTATTGCACAATACCCATGGCCATTGCGTTGGTGTGGATGCGGTGGCGTCTCGTACAGGCGAGGCGATTCGGCTGTTGGCTAGCCATACGGTGCTGGCGACCGGCGGCGCTGGCCGGTTGTTTGCCCATACCACTAACCCGGTAGGGGCAACAGGCAATGGCTTTGTGTTGGCTGCCCAGGCGGGTGCCACGCTAGTGGATATGGCCTTTATTCAGTTCCACCCCACGGGTTTAGTGCATAACGGGCAAACCAAATTTTTAATGAGCGAAGCCCTGCGTGGCGAAGGTGGTATTTTGCGCGATAAAGCCGGCCACCCGATTATGGAAGGCGTGCACCCGCTTAAAGATTTGGCCCCACGCGATATTGTGGCCCGCACGATTGAAGCCACCATGAAGCGTGATGGCACCGATACTGTGTGGCTGGATATGACCCATGTGTCGGCGGCCCATATTGAAGAACGCTTCCCTACGTTATTGCAGGGCGCCTTAGATTATGGCTTGGATATGCGCATAACGCCTATCCCTGTGGCGCCAGCGGCCCATTATATTATGGGTGGGGTGGCAGTTAATCTAAATGGTGAAACGGCTATTCCTGGCCTAGTGGCCATTGGTGAAACCGTATGGACAGGCCTCCATGGCGCCAACCGATTGGCGAGTAACTCGTTGTTAGAGTGTGTGGTGATTGCCCGCAATGTGGCCGAAACCTTGGGCCAACAACCGGCAACCCCACCCCCTGTGGCTAGCCAGGTGGCCACAAAACCACAGGCTTATCAGTGGCAACACAATGCTAACGAGTGTGCCGATGATTTTGCGGCCAGCGATTTTGGTCAGTTTCAGCAGCGGTTTAGAACCGCCATGAGCCAACACGTGGGTATTGTGCGTCATGCGGATGATTTAATGGCGATGCAGGCTACTTTAACGGCGATGCAGCAAACAATGGCACAAAAAAATTGGCATACCTTGGCGCCGTGGGGTGTGGATATGGCCCAGCAACTGCAGTTAGCCCAGTGGGTTGTGCTAAGCGCGCTACACCGCACAGAAAGCCGCGGTGCCCACAGCCGCAGTGATTACCCACAAACAGAACCGTTGCCACGCCACCAGCGCATGGTTGTGGACAAAAACGGCAAAGCCACGTGTGAGTGGCAAATGGTTGGAGGTGTGGAAGTGATAACAACCGAACCCCCGGCGATGGTGGAGGCATAATCCATGGCGAAGGCAGCAGCATTACCGGTATTTGTGCACCAGTGGTTGGCCATGGCCTTGTTAGAGGATTTAGGCGAAGGCGACGTAACCACGGATGCCATACCGGCCTTGGCCAGCACCCAATCCACAGGGGTTTTGTCCACCCGAGAAGACTGCGTGGTTAGCGGTATCACCGTGGCGGCAGAGGTCTTTCGCCACGTGGATGCGGCCTTAACAATACAGGCAATAGCCAATGAAGGGGATTCGGTTAGCGCGGGCCACGGTGTGTTGCAAGTGTCTGGGTCGGCAGCCAGTATTTTAAAAGCGGAGCGTTTGGCCTTAAATTTGTTGCAGCATCTAAGTGGCGTGGCCACCTTTACTCAACAGTTTGCACAAACAGTACAGGCGGTTAATCCACAGTGCAAGGTTGTCCATACACGCAAAACCATACCGGGGCTGCGTTGGCTGCAAAACCAAGCCGTAGTACATGGTGGGGGTGGGTTGCACCGGTATAACTTAGGCATGGCGGCCATGGTTAAAGATAATCATATTGCGGCGTGCGGCGGCGATATTGGTAAAGCCACGGCCATGGTGAAGGGGCGTCTGTCTCATACCCAAACCCTAACGGTAGAAGTAGACCGGTTAGACCAAATAGAGGCGGCCATTGCGGCGGGTGCCGATAGTGTTTTGTTGGATAATATGCCACCAGAAACATTAGTGGCTGCCGTAAGCCAAATTAATGGCCGTACCAAAACAGAAGCCAGCGGTGGGGTAACGCTGGATACGATTGGCGCTATTGCGGCGACAGGTGTGGATGTTATTTCCACCAGTCAGCTTACTATGGCAGCCCCGCCTATTGATATTGGCCTAGAATTGTCATTATAGCTTGCTGTTTTAATCGAGAGGTTACTTGCCCAGTAACTTCATCGGGATGACGCTTAGGCCGACGAGGGCGGCCAGCATACCGCCTACCAGCATCAAGCTGGCCGGGTCTTGAGACGGGGTCAACACGGCGGCCAGAATAAAAATACCCAAAATCGTTTCGCGCCATTTGGCGAGTAGGTGGCTTGATTTTAATACCCCAAGGGCCGCCAGCCCCCAAATCACCAAGGGCAGCTCAAAGGCTAACCCTAGTAGCAGAAGCAGAGAAATGCAGAACCCAATGTAGTGGCCAATAGCCAGTTGGGTGGTCACAATATCCGCGCCATAGCCCACTAAAAAAGCCAAGGTGGTGGGCAGCACCAAGGTGGCCCCAAACCATAGGCCAAACAAAAATAATCCGCCGCCAGTAATACACACCCCCATTAGGGCCACTTTTTCCTTACCTACCAAGCCAGGCAATACAAAGCGCAGGGTGTGGAATAACCATATGGGCGAGGCCACCATAAGGCCCACCACAAAGGCAATTTTAACGGCGGTAAATAAGGTATCGCCGGGGGCCAGTTGCGCTAACGATAAGGTTTGCTCCCCCAGTGCCGGGGTTTGGGCTACCAGCCAGGCAATAATGGGCTTGGCGGTATAAAACCCACCAAGGGTAGCCAGCACAATGGCAGCCACACTAATCAACAACCGATACCGCAATTCATCCAAGTGGGCGGTTAGGGGCTGGGCCTCGTGGGCGGTAGTGGTGGTAGGGCTGGTGGTGGGCATTAGTGGGTCTCTTTAGCCGTGGTGGTGGCGTGGAGGTGAGCCATGAGAATACTACCGCTCACCGCCACATTGAGTGACTCGACAGCGGTGGGGATGGTAACCCAGGCGGTGGTGTGGGTTTTGGGTAGGGCGGCTTGGCATATGTGAGCCAAGGTGTTGGGTAATCCCTTGCCCTCGTTGCCTAACACGCACACGGTGGGGGTGTTGCCGGCCAGTTGGGTGTAGGGAGTTACGGGGTGGGTTGGGTGCTGGCCAGTGGTATAGGCCCAGTGGATCGGCTGCTTAGCGAGCTCGTCAGGCAGGTGGACAAGTTCTGCCGGGGTGCCGTGGGCCATGGGTAGCCCAAAACCGCAGCCTGCGGTTGCCCGAATGACCTTCGGCGAATACATATCCACAATAGGGGGGGTAAGCAACAAACCGTGGATACCAAAAGCCCGCGCAGAGCGGATTAGGGTGCCTGCGTTGCCAGGGTCTTGGAGTTGGTGTAACCACAGTAAACGTATGGGGCGTTGTTGGGCGTGGGCGGTTTGGCTAACGGTGTGCCAAAAAGTTTGTAAGGGGAGAAAATCTGGCCGTTGGGCTAGGGCCAGCAACGGGGGCGGGTTAGCGGTGCTGGCCAAAGTGGCCATCACCCGCTCAGAAACGTGCAAACATTCTATGCTGGCGTGATTGCCTACCAATAAGGGTTGGATAGCGGCTAAGGCGTTTGGCGCTAAGGCTAACATTTGAGAAATCCCCATGTCTGCCTTTAATGCTTCTTCAATGGGGTGGCGGCTTTCTATGGCAATAAGCGAGCTATTGCGCTTGGCCAGCTGCTGTTTCCACGTTTTAATGCGCGGGTTTTGAGGACTGTCAATAAGGGGCAGGGTAGAAGACGTCACGGTTGGTGGGGCCTATGAGGGTGGGTTGTGGTGAAGCAATACTCTGTCTGTTTTACCATAGGCGGATGACGGGTACGACTCCTTGTGACGATGATGCCGCTATAGAGGCCCACTATCGCCAACTGTTTTTGGCGCTATTTGCTCGTGTGCAAGCCAAACACCCGGAGCGGGGCATTGCCACGTTATTTAGCCGGGCCAAGAAACAGGTAGAAAAAACGGGCTGTCCCTACGGCGATGCCTTAGAAACAGAATATCAGGCAGCCAAAATCCGTACAGAAAAAAGACTGGCGCTAACCCAACAATGCGATATTGGTAAGCCGAGTTAATCAATAGTTACGGCAATCTCAAAGCGCCGCTGGCAGGGGAATGATAGCGATACCGTGGTTTCGGATAAGCCGCACCAGCGCTGCCAAGTGTGGATGCTATCTGCCATGGTTTGGGTTAGGGCAGCTGCGGTGGCTCCGTCGTAGGGGTTGTTGGCAGGTAAGGTTTGGCGGTAGTGGGGTTGGTACAGGCCATCATCTATAAAACGGGTTAGTAACGCTTGGGCAAAGGTTTGTGGGTTGTAATGGCCCCACCAACGGCATACCCCCAGGGCCAGTGCGCTGCCCACGCTGTTGCCAGGGGTGTTCCACCCGGCGTAACCATAAACATCTTTTATGGTGGTCAATTCGTTGATGATGGCCAGCAAAGCAGGGTCGCCACCATTGGCGGCGGCCACATCGGCAATAACCAACGGTTTTTGGTAGACCAAGGCATCCTTTAATGCTTGTTGTAAGGCAGCAGGGTTAGCATATGTGTTGGCCGCATTGGGCTCGCACCAATCGCCATGGGTAAAGGTGTCACTATGGGTAGGTGGTGGTGGGGTGTGTAAAAGCAACACAAGGTCGGCATCGCATACGGTATTGGTTTGGGTTGCTCCACAGGCGGCGATGTGTTGTTGGGCCAGCTGAGCAAAGGAAATGCCATCAAACTTGGCAGTATGGTGGGCTGTTTGAGGGTAGGTGTACTCTACCGCAATGCGTGGGCTGCACTGGGTGTGGCTTAGGAGTAGCCGTGTTAGTAAGGTGCTGGCCACTTCATCGGCGCCGGTTTGGCGGCGGCCAACGGTGGTGAGTTCTAGTCGTTGTAGCAGGGTTTCTAGCTGTTCGGCTTCCAGTCGGTTTAGCCCGTAGGGGCCGGTGTCATCTTCGCCCCATACCACGCTGGCCAGTTGGCCCTGTTGTAAGGCCTCGATAACATCTTGGTGCAAGGCCATGTTACGGGCGCGGGTGGCTAAAAAATGCTGCCACACGTCTGTAGGGATGGCGTTTATGGCCCTGCCATCCACCATGCCGTCTCGGTGTAGGGCAATGGATAGCTGATGGAGTTGTTCGCCGTAGGTGGCCCAATACTCAGGTTCTTCGGTGGCGTTGTTATAGGCAGGTATGCGCAGCACGCTGGCTATGCCGTGGGGGCAAATGCGATGCGCCTTAAACCACGTTAGCCATTGCTGCCATCGTTGGCGCAGGTCGGCTTTGGGTTCATCGCCTAATCGGGATGGAATTAAGCCGCCATACACCAGCGTATCCAGTGAGACAATCCATTGGGCGTGGGGGTGCTGGGTATAGGCTGTGTTGGCCCAATCGTAAAGGGCGTTTATGTTGGCCGGTTGTTTTAAGTGGCCTAGTACGTTGGGTGGGGGCATTACTAGCGTTACACCTGCCATGTGGGCCAGTTGTTGAGGAAGCTGGTAGCATACCGGGCGGGCATCTAGCGGGATGGCAATAATGGTGGGAGGGGATGGCAAGCGGAGGGGGCTCCTGCGTGTTGTGGCAAGGTGGGGTACAATAATAACGGATATGGCTAGGAAGGGTTAGAGCAACCGCTAGCCAAATAGCACCCTACAGGATATGGATAGAAGGCAACGGATATGAGTGTTTCCGCATGGATACCCCAATTGGTGTGGCGCATTGGCTGGTGGTGGACACCAGACCGCTGGGTACAGGGTACCTTGCGGCGTATATTGCCGGGCTGGGTGTTTACAGCGCCATGGCCAACGGGCCCAGAGCAAGCCATTGTGCTGGGTAGGCTGTTGGCAGGGCTTGCTTGCTTAGCCATAGGCCTACAGGCGTTGTTAGATAATAATTTTGTTGTGGCCTCTCGCCAGTGGGTGGGGTATTGGGCCACCTTGCAGCCAAAATCCATGACGGCCTGGGCCCTGAACTCGGTGGTGCTGCCTAACTTGGTGTTGTGGTGCTGGGCGTGGGTAACCCTGCATTTGTGTGTGGGGTTTGCCTTAGCCTTAGGGTTACTCGTCCCTACCAGTTTATTATTATTAATGGCGGTGCATGGTACCTTAATGGTACTTTGTTTGGGGGGCATGCCCCATATGGCGTTGGCCCACGGATTGGTGTGGGTGATTGCCCCTATATTATGGGCGGGGCAAGCGGGGCTGCATTGGGGGCTGGATTATTGGCGGACGCCATCGGCGGCACTAAGTAAGGCGGGGATTAGCCGCGCCGGTATTACCCAAACTGGTGGCCGAAAACGAACACCTCGCCATAAAGCCTTACGCCCACAACCAGATATGGACGATGATGACGACGGCGATACCCATTGGGGCGCCGCCTTTAGAGATTCAGACGATGACGATGATTAGGTAAATACCTTACAGGGCGTCGTTGTTGGCGGCAGGCTCGGTGGCGTCGGTGTTATCCTGGGCTGTGCGCGCCGTGGTATTTAACGAAATATCGTCTTCGGTGGGCAGGTTAAAATCATCGCGGGTGCCCATAAACACCAGCTCCATGTTGTCTGGGTCTAGGTATAGGTTTAGCTCGTCGCCTTCGTTTAGTTCAGGCTCGGGGCGTTTGGAAAGAATAAACATCATGCCAGGTACGCCTGTGCCGGTGACCATGCCCACGCCAACTTTGTGCTCGTGGAGGCGATCTTTAGGCTTGTCATCGCGGGTATATTCGCGGGCCACACCTAGGGCCATTTTAGCCCCCAGGCCTGCAGCGGCTGCCCCAGGAATGCCCATCACCTTCATGGGCAGCGTAACAATAGAGTTAACCACCACAAAAGGCCAAGCGGTTTTTGCGGCTTTGCGGCCAGTATTCGCTTTGTCATGGAAGAGTTTTTGCTGTTTAACATCATCATTAAACGTCAGTATGCGGCCATCTGGGTAGGTGACCCGATCCACCATAAATTTGACGTAGCCTGGGTTTAATAGGTGGGTGGATTTGGTGGCTTTGGTAAAGGTACCACTAAATAGGGTTCCTTCAGGGAGCTCATTTTCGCCGTAGCCCACATCTTCAATTAGTTTGGCCTTAAACTCGGTGGTTAGGTCCGTTTCAGGGCCATTAATGGATGTTAGCAGCGATACCGGTAGGGGCTCTTTCAAATCCTTCATGGTTAAATCGGCATAGGCGCCGGGCAACAGTAAGGTAGCTGCGGTAACGGTGCCAATAGTAGCGGCCAGTACAGTATTAAAATGGTGGGTGAACATCCCTAAAACTCCTGAAAATATACCCAATAGAAAAGCAACACAGTGGGGGCTGCCTATGCCTACCAGTGAACCACAAACACTCGTGTTGCGGAGTCCTTTATTGGGTGGATGTTACACGTTAGCGGCAGCAGTAAAAATTCAGCTCTGGTTTTCGGGCAGCGCCTACTTCATCCACTTTTTTAATAGGCATGGTGTGGGGGGCGGTTACCACAATATCCGGATTGTTGCGGCATTCGGCGTCAATGGCTTTCATCGCTGCAATAAAGTTATCCAACGTATCTTTGTTTTCCGTTTCCGTGGGCTCAATCATCATGGCTTCCGGCGCAATAAGAGGGAAGTACATGGTCATGGGATGGATGCCATAATCCATTAGGCGTTTGGCCAGGGTTAGGGTGTTAATACGGCTGTCGGCAGCATGTTGGTTGTGGCTGTTCATCACAAATTCATGCTTACACACGCCGGTAAAGGCAATCTCGTAAGTATCGCGCAGTTGGGTGCGCAAATAGTTGGCATTTAGTACCGCATCGGTAGAAATTTGTTTGGTGCCTACGGCGCCGTAGGCTAGCAGGTACATCCAGGCGCGTACCACCATATCCATGTTGCCGTTAAAGGCTTTTACCCGGCCAATGCTCTTCTCGCCCACGTCAGCAAGGCGATACCCAGAGTCGGTTTTTTCCACATTTGGGCTGGGTAGGTAAGGCTTAAGCGTTTCGGTAACGCACACTGGCCCGCAGCCGGGGCCGCCACCGCCATGGGGTGTGGCAAAGGTTTTGTGGGTATTAATGTGCATCACATCAAAGCCCATATCTGCCGGGCGGGCGTGGCCCATAATGGCGTTTAGGTTGGCGCCATCGTAATACAGCAGGCCACCCGCTTCGTGGACAAGGCGGCTAATCTCTAAAATGTCGGTTTCAAACAGCCCCAGCGTGTTGGGATTCGTCAGCATAATGCCAGCGGTTTTATCGCTTAAATTCGCTTTTAAGGCCGCCATATCCACGCAGCCGTCAAGTCCGCTGGGGATTTCCACCACCTCAAAGCCGCACATGGCAGCGGTGGCTGGGTTGGTGCCATGGGCCGCATCGGGCACAAGGATCTGGTTGCGGTGGGGAAGTTCGCCTTTATCTTGCAAATAGGCCTTAATCATCATCATGCCCACAAACTCGCCTTGGGCACCGGCGGCAGGTTGCAAGGTTACGGCGTCAAAGCCGGTAATATCCCGCAAAAATTGTTGCAGCTCGTGGATAATTTGAAGGGAACCTTGGGCCAGTGCATCGGGGGTGCGGGGGTGTAAGGGGGCCAGGTTGGGGTGGGCGCTCGCTAAATCACATACTTTTGGGTTGTATTTCATGGTGCAGCTACCCAACGGGTAAAAGGCCTTATCAATGGCGTGGTTTAGCTGCGATAAATTTAGATAATGGCGCACAATATCCAGTTGAGCCACTTCTGGCAGTTGGGGGGCATCGGTGCGGCGCATCTGGGCCGGGATGCTGTTTAGCCAATCTTGGGAAATCGCGTGGTTGTCTTGCGGAATCCGCACGCCACGGGCCCCTGGGCGGGTTCGTTCAAAAATCGTGGGGGATAGGGCGGCTGGGGCGTCGGTGGTCATGGTGGTATCGCAAGCGTTGGTAGGAGGGGTGGGGGGTGTCATCGTGCGCAGGCCTCCAGCGGTTGGGTAGGCACCGGCGATGATGGCGAAGCGCAGGCTGTGGGTGTTGCTGTTGCGTTGGCTAATACCTGGGTTAGGCAGGTTACATAGCGGTCAATAGCCTCTGGGGTCGTCAATTCGGTGCAGCATACCAGCAAGCTATTGGCGTACTCAGGGTAATCTGGCCCTAGGGGCACACCGGCTAAAATATTGTGGGCCGCCATCGCCTGTACCACGGTGTTGGCCGGTTGGGGCAGGGTAATGGCAAATTCAAAGCCATAGGGCTTACCTGGAAAGGTTAGCGCCACGCCAGGTAACTGAACCAGTTTTTCCGCCAGTTGATGGGCACGCTCCATGCTGCGTTGGGCCACGTTGGCAAGGCCAGTAGGCCCCACCAAAGCAAGGTATACGGTGGCTTTTAAAATATTAAGCGCTTGGTTGGTGCAAATGTTGCTGGTGGCCTTGGCCCGGCGAATGTGTTGCTCTCTGGTTTGCAGGGTTAAGGTGTAGCACGGGCGTCCGTCAGTATCCTTAGATTTACCCACTAATCTGCCAGGTAGTTGGCGGGTAAATTTACCATTGGTGGCCATGTAGCCGCCGTAAGGCCCGCCATAGGCCAGCGCATTACCCAGGGGTTGAATATCCCCCACCACAATGTCGGCGCCGTAGTTGCCAGGGGCGTCTAACACACCAAGAGACACCGGGTCTGCCGAAACGATGAACAAGGCGTTGTTGGCTTGGCAAAAATCGCGAATGGTGGCCACATCTTCTAGGGTGCCCACATAGTTGGGTTGTTGCACAATCACCCCAGCCAGCTGGCTGGGGTTGGGTAAGGCTTGCAGCTCTGACACGGTGGCCACTTCAGTAATGGTCACGTGCTCTAAGCCGCGGGCATAGGTGGTTAAAATATCGCGATATTCAGGGTTGACAGAGCGAAGAATGGCCACGCTGGATTTTTTTTGGATTCTCATGGCCATTAGGGCGGCTTCCGCAACAGCGGTACCACCATCGTACACGCTGGCATTGGCGGCTTCCATGCCCGTCAGTTCGGCAATCATGGTTTGAAATTCAAAGCCTACTTGCAGGGTGCCTTGGCTCATTTCTGGCTGGTAGGGGGTATAGGCGGTGTAAAATTCGCCACGGGCCGCGGTGGTGTTTACCACACTAGGGATAAACCGATGGTAGGCCCCACCCCCGAGAAAACAGAGCGCATCCGTGCCTGTGTTGCGTTTGGCGGTTTGGTTTAGGCGCTCTTGCAGGGCCCATTCATCCAGGCCGTGCTTAGGTAGCCATTGGGGGGTGGGGATGTTTTTTAATTGCGCCGGTATATCAGCAAACAGGTCATCCGTACTCGTCATCCCCATCGCGGTCAGCATCGCGGCGCGGTCGGCATCGGTATGAGGAAGAAAATTTTGTAAATAATCGGGTGTGTTTGGGGTGTCCATACCGAATAAAATCTCTCTAATTTAGGTGTTGAGTATGTCAGTAAAATGGTTAAGGCTAGGTAGCAAGGCAGCTATTATCCCCAAATGCAAGGTCACTCTGTGGCTTAGTCGCGGTTTTCAATGAGATCCGCATAGGCTTGGGGTGTGAGCAAGGTTTTTAGTTCTTCATCGTTGGCAATGTCTACTTCAATCATCCAGCCATCGCCGTAGCAATCGTCGTTGACCAGCTCTGGTTCTTCTTCTAGGCGGGTGTTAATGGCCACTACCTCGCCGGTAATGGGCATGTATAAATCACTGGCCGCCTTAACGGATTCCACCGCACCAAAGCTATCGCCTTTGTCCAACTTGTCTTCAATCGCGGGTAAATCCACGTACACAATATCGCCTAAGGCTTCGGCAGCATAGTGGCTAATGCCGATACGTACACGGGTATCGTCCACCATCACGTATTCGTGGGTGTCAATTAATAGGGCATCTTCGGGGATGTGGCTAGCAAGGGTGGCGGGCATGGTGTTGGGTACCTTAAAGCTCAACAGCAGGGGGCTTATTTATTCAACATAAAAACTGTGGGTATTATCACTAAAACAGGGCCGTAATGTGAAGCGATTGGGCCAGAATGAAACGACTTTTTTATACCGATGAGACGGGGTGGGGGTTAAAACCCAGAGTAAAAAGGGCGTTTAACGCGGGTGGCAGGCAGGTGTTTGCCACGGATCTCTAGCAAGCAAGGTTGGCCTATCGCAGGGGCGTGGGCTTTATCTACAAGGGCTATGGCAATGGGGGTGCCAAGGGTGGGGGATAAGGTGCCACTGGTCACTTCGCCAATGGCGTTACCGTTTGCATCCAGTACGGGGGTGTGGGTCCGAGGAATGGCTTTATCTTCTAGCTGTAAACACACGGTTTGGCGCGGGGCACCGGCTTCTTTTTGCTGAACCAAGGCGGCTTTGCCGATAAAATCCATGGGTTTATCTAAGCGGAGTGACCAACCCAAGCCTGCTTCTAACGGGGTAATAGTGGGCGATAGCTCTTGCCCGTGGAGGGGATAAGCTGCTTCTAAACGGAGGGTATCGCGGGCAGCCAGGCCAATGGGCAGCAAGCCGTTAGGTTCGCCTGCCTGCAAGAGTGCTTGCCATAAAATGTCAGCAAACTCGTTGGGTACCATGAGTTCTACGCCATCTTCGCCAGTGTAGCCGGTGCGGCTAATGCCAATGCTGGCGGTTTTGCCATGGATGGATACCGTGGTAAAGCCCAGGTGGAAACGTTTTGGCAGTTCGGTAATGCCTAGCTTTTCTAAAATCACCTTAAAGGCGGGCCCTTGCAAGGCAAACAGGCTAAGCTCGGTGTGATACGTTATGGCCACGTTGCTAGGCAGATGTTGTTGGCACCAGGCTATATCCGTAGGGGTATTGCTGGCATTGCATACCATTAACCAGGGGCCAAGGTTGCTAAAGCCTGCGGGCACGGTTTTAGGCCGTTGGTACACAATCAGGTCATCAATAATGCCGCCATCCTGGTTAAGGAGCTGGGTATAAACCGCTTCGCTGGGTGCCAGTGGGCCTAAATGCTGGGGGAATAACCCTTCCAGGGCATTTGTAATGGTTTGGGTGTTGGGCCCAGAAAAAGAGACCACGCCCATATGGGAGACATCAAACAATCCAGCGGCCTGGCGCACAGCGGCATGCTCTGTATGGACGCGTTGGTACTGTAAGGGCATGTGCCACCCACCAAAGGGGCAGCATTTGGCGCCATGCTCTATGTGCCAGTCGTGTAGGGGGGTATGCTTTAGGGCGGGCTCGCAAGTGGTGGTGGCAGTCATCGTGGCGCGCTTTCGTTGGGTTAGTGGCGGGTGTGTACGGGTATTGTGGGCGGGGCAGGCAGTGGCGTCAATATTAGGGTGGGGTGCTATGGGGTTAGGTGTCGCTGGCTGCCATCAGGGTTTCTACGGCGTGTTGCAGGGTGGCGGTTAGGGCGGTGGTATCCGGCAGGGGGCCGTTACCGGTGGTTAGGGTAATGGGTTGGCCAATGGTAACGGTAGCCTGCTTTGGGCTTGTGTATTGAAACTGATGGGTCAGCATTAGGTGGCATTTTAGGCGGGTTTCTTCCCATTGGGTGGGGGTCTCTAGGTGTCGGTGGGTATCGGCTAATAGTAGGTGGAGGAGCTTGATTTGGCGGCACACGTTTAGGTGGTGGGGCCACTGGGCCCGTTGCTGTGGGGTAGCAGCTTGGTAGGTTTGCTCGGCAGCCTGGTGCTTGGCTAGGCAGCGTTCTAGGGTGGTTAAGCGTTTTTCCGTGGGGGCCGTTGGGTTGGGTTGGCCAATTAGGGCAATTTCTGCCTGGCCTAGTAGCCATACATCCCACGGGTTTAAGTGTTGCTGTTGTTGCCAGCGGCGCAGCTGGTGCTGGTGTTGGGTGCGCCATGGGGTAGGCAGTATGCGGCAGCGGCGCACAATGGTGCTGCGGAGTTTATTTTTTAGTGCCATGCCACGGCTAATATCCGTAACGGCGTCGTCGTCCATGGGCACTTTGTGTTCGGTGCATAGTTGGGTGGCTAAGTAACGAATAAGGGTTTGGCAGCGTTCTGTCATGTCGTCGGGGGCGGGGGTATCGCTAAAGTGCTCTGCCCATAGCCGCTGGGTGGCCATGCGAATAAGGGCTTGGGCCTGCGCCGCCATGGGTAGGGTGCTATCCCATTGGGGCAGTGGTTCGCTGGGGTGTTGGCCGTGCCATTGGCCTACCGTTAGTTCGTACTGGCGAACAAACCGCTCTGGCGGGGTGTTTACAAAGGGGTAATGGGTCGCAATTGGTACAAAGGTAAGGTGGGTAATATGGGGCTGTTTTAGGGTTTTTAAACCCAATTGGGCGGCGCCTGGCATAAAAGGGAGGCGTTCCGCCTCGCAGTAGTTGGCTTCGCCTTCGGCAAATAGCACTAGGGGGTGCTGGCCGTGGGCCAATAGGTGTTGCGCGGTGGTTAGCGAATGTTTATCCACAATGCCCCTATCCACAGAAAAAGTGCCGTGGGTTTGGATAAGAAAGGCGCTAAAGCCGTGGTGGGTTTCAAAGGCTTCTGTACCGGCCATGTAGTAAAAGGCCTTGTCAGGGTGGGCTAGCGTCCACTCAACCAACACGTGAGGATCCGAAAAGCTGGTATGGGAAGGCACAAGAATAACGGCGTGGTTAGGTTGTTTGGCTAATTGGCAGGCGGCATGCAGTTGTTGGGCATTGTTAAACACAACCGGGTAGGGGGCGCCTTGTTGCCGTAGTTTTTTGGTATTGGTAAACGCGGAAAGAAAGGGCAGGGCTCCTGGCGGTTTAGGCGGATAAAATCGATGCGGATCCGGCCACAAACGGTGGCGGAGTAGGGTATAGAGGTAGGCAGGGTTGGGTAGCATGGGGGTAGTATAAAACGAATGGGCCTGTTGCTGCGCCACCGAGCACGAGGAAGCAGCTTAAAGAATATGTAAGTAACATCTAAAAACCGTTGGCTTGTACTTGCGAATGGCTGGTAGGGTCATTACACTATGGGCGATTAATATAGGGTGTGTTTCGCCCTATGTTCCCCTGCGTTATTGCTGCCCGGTATGACTGCTACAGACCCGACAACCCAACCCATTGAACTTGGCACGGCAGCCAAAAAACTGGCCGAAAACCAGCAATTGCTGGCGGCTTTTCAGTGCTTTGAGAGTGGCGGCCTAACCTTTGAAGAAATCCCCTTGCCTAAATTGCCTAAGGCCCAAGGGTTTGCCTTAATTGATAGCCTGTATAGCCCCGATGAGCGCTTTGCCCAAGGGTTTTACAAGTACAAGGTGGATATTTTAAAGCACCCCGAGCAATTGGCTTGGCAAAACACCTTAGAAGAGCTAGAGCACTATAAAGAGACCCTAAAAGCCGAGTACGATACGGATGACTGTGTGTACACGGTGGGGTATTACGAGGCTGGCAGCCAAGAACAAACGCCGGATAATTACATCCCTGTGGGCATTTATTGCATGCGGCCCCTGGCCACCCACGAGCGAGGCGAGGAATTAGTGCAGGCCCTAACGGATTTAAACCTAAGCGATACCTATGCCGGTAATAACGCCATTGTGCATAGCTTTAGCCTGCTTAAGGATTTCCGAAATTTGGAAATGCTGAAATATATTTTTATTAGCATTGGCTTAAAAGCCCTGCGGATGGGCTACCAACACATCTTCTTTTTTATGAGTGATTACCGCTTAAAAAGTATTTATAAACGGTATGGCCTTACTTTTCCGGCGGATTTAAAATTCCGAAACTCGCAACACACCATTGGGTGCTACTCGCTAACAGAAGATAACCTGGCTTATATTGTTACCTCTCTTCAGCAGCTCCTTAGTCCGCCTTCGGCCTAGGTGTACAGGTGCAGCCCTTTAAGGGCCTACAGGCCCCTACATTGAATGGGGGAACTTTAGGGGATCCCCTCTGCATTGGTGATGAGATCATGCCGAGACTCTTTATAATAGAGTGACGATTTGCCCGTGGTATGTGAAGCGTTGCAAGCACGTGGCACTGATTTGGTAGGAAACCCTGTGGGATAGGAAAGAAGAGTATCGCATTCATGCAATCGTCGTCGGAAATGCCCCAAATTATCGATAACGCCGCCAAAAAAGCGGCGGAAGCGGAGCGTCGTCGTAAACAGCGCGAGGATGTTACCCATATTTGGAAGGCCTACAAAACCGATCCCACCAATCGTACCCTGCGTGAAAAACTGATTTTGCATTATGTGCACCTGGTGCGCTATGTGGTTAGCCGCTTGCCGATGACGCTACCCGTGAGTATTACCCACGAAGATTTAGTGAGCTACGGCACGCTTGGCCTAATGGAAAGCGTGGAACGCTTTGACGTTGGCCGCGGCCTTAAATTTGAAACCTACGCCATTACCCGTATCCGAGGGTCTATTATTGACCAACTGCGCTCTCAGGATTGGGTGCCCCGTGGGGTGCGTAAGCGCACCAAAATGTTGCGAGAGGCCATGAATGTGCTTCAGCAGAAGCATGGCCGCCCGCCTACTCACGAAGAATTGTGCGAAGAGCTAGGTGTAGAACAACCCAAGCTGGAAAAAATGATTTCCGAGAGCAACAACCTAATGCTCTCGCTGGATGAATACCGCAGTAGCGATGATAGCGACGGCGGCACCCTAATTGATACGATTGAAGACGATAACAGCCCAGACCCTCATGGCGAAATGGAAGCTGTGGAAATGAAAGACCGTTTGGCCCGCGCCATTAACGCCCTGCCAGAGCGGGAACGCCTATTAGTAGCGTTGTATTACCACGAGAATATGACCTTGCGTGAAATTGGCGAAGTGTTATCTGTCTCCGAATCGCGTGTATGCCAACTCCATGCCCAGGCTGTTCTTCGGCTGAAGAATAAACTACAGGATGATTAACCGCCATGGCAAACACTAGCGGCGATAATTTGGCGTTTGTACGCATGGCCACCCCAGTGCCTAATGTGTATGTCGGCGGCCTTATGGTGACGGATACTCGTGGGATGCCATTGGCTTTTCAGTATACCGAGCCAATTGAACCCAACCGGATTCAGCAAATTTTGTATGGCCAATCCCTTAGCCGGTACATTAAGCAAGATGTGATGTTGGCCTCGCTGCTAAAAGGGCTAAGCGCTAAGTACGATTGCGTGCTGGTGGATGATGACCACCTGCTAACCCCGGATATTGGTAAATTATTTGGTAAACCTGTGGTGCGCGTTAGCGATACAAACAATGTGGCGCGTTTAAAAGGCGCTGGTACCATTCAGGCTCAGTCAGATACGGAATTTTTATTGCAACCAACGGAACAAGCCAACCCCATTCGGTGTCGTTTTCCGTTACCAGAACCTAGCTTAAACACGGGCGCGGTAACGGCCAGTGTGGATGATGATGGAGCCAGTACCCCTAAACAGTTGGTGGCGGATACGGCTGTAGACAACAGCGCCATTGCCGTGGCCACCGTTACCCAGGATGTGGTGATTCCACCGATATTAGAAACCGTGTTGGCGCCTGCCGCCGCCCATATGGATTTAGTGGAACCCTTGCGCCGCATTGATAAAGCATTAGAAGCCATTTGTGCCGAAGCCGGTGTTGGCAGTAATACGGCTGTTTAGCCCATGTGGGGGCTGCTGAATACAACACGCCTAAAGCAATGGAACCGCTATTGGCAACAACAGTGGCAGCATTGGTGGCATACCCTGCTGCTGTTTCGGCCAGTGGTTAAGCGGGTACGGCTTGGGGTGGGGGCAACGCCAGTGCATTGGGTTAGCCCGGTGCAGGTAACAGCCCGTGGGCTAACCTTTAAACAACGGGTTGCTACTTACTCAACACCGTTGTTGCTTGCTAAAAATGCCACCACCGCCTTACCGCTGTTGGGTAACCAGGTGGTTGCCAATAATGGGTTGGCGGCCATAACCCAACCGCCTAAGGGTTATGCCACCCCGTTGCTACCCAACCGGGCCTTGTACCAATCCGTGCATTTAAGGTTACCTAGGCCCCGGTGCAACGTGCACCATTTATTGGGCCGGTACAATGTAGCGGCTAAATTATGGCGTTGGCAACCGTTTGTACCCCCTGCGGCTTTTCGCTTAAAACGCCTGGCGGTACTACCGCCCGCTGCCAAACGAATACAACCCGTTACGGAAAAAACCCGCACCCATGCCAACCCAACACGGGTATGGAAAACCACTATTCGGCGCCACCCCGTGCCTGCTCATCGTTTTCCGCTGTCGGTGCGTAATGTATTCCGCAAGGCCTTGGCCAAACAAGCCGGCGTGGCAGAAGCCCAAGCCAACACTATTTTGCTCACCACGGTGGTCGACCGTATCCCTGGTGCTCGCATCGCCCACCTAAATTTACACGATGACGGTGCTGTAAGCTACCGTTTAAAACAGCCTTCGCCAGGGGTAGGGGGCAAGGCGAAGCAAGCACCCACAGGGGTGGTGGTGGTGGGTCGAAATTTACAAACGCGCCAAACCATACGCGCCTTTGTACCGGCGGCCTTGTATTTGGATGAATCATAAAGCGGGTTGATGACTGTTAAATTCCGTTACATAGCCGCATCAGTTTGGGTTTAGGGGCATTGATTGACTATGCCCTCATCGTCATAACTATGGTTTTTAAATAATGTCATTACTTGCTACGCCTTTATCTACTCCTGCCAGCTTTGGTATCCGTTTTGCCGGAGAACATAAAAAACAGGTACCTTCAGGTGTTCCGGTTACGGGTGACCTTTCTAAAGATGACCTAACTAAAATGCTGGAGACGATATCGCATAAAAAAGATTTAGCAAAAATGCGCGATCCATCTTATTGGGCCGCTCAGTTTGAAAAGCACCCGCCAAGCGACTTGGAAGAGTGGAAAACGTTCTTTTCTCAAGGGCCAGGAAAACTAAAATACCAAACCCCTCGTGTTAAACGGATTTTTGCTTTTGCTCGCCCTAAGCGTCTTATTCAGGCTACCCGAGATACGGTTAACATGATTCGTAATTTACCTAAAAATGATAGAGCTGTTGCTTTAACAGGCCTAGGTATTGATGCATTTTTAGATTTTACATTTTTAACCATGAGCCTTGGGCTATGGGCGATACCCATGTTTATGACCCCGTGGCCTGGCGGTACGGTTAAACGGGTGTTTTATCACTCGGTGATGAGCCAGTACGAAGCCGACCGTTATGGCGACAAGGCGGCCAAAATGCCAACCATCCCGAAGCCGTCTGTGGCTAAAAAAACGGCAGATAAGAAAGTAAACAAATCAGAATCTGCGAGTAAAGCCAAAGAACCGGCTAAAACCACCACCGCAGATAAACAATAAGCGCCAAAAACGTTGGATAAAGGCTAAGGGTTATCTCGCGTCTTGAAAAGCGAGTGTCTCTCCCACTACACTACTAGGGTATTCGCCCTACCCGTTTTGAGAGAATCTTTGCCATGACCACTGCTACCCCCACCACTGACTTTGCTGCCGCTATCTTGCCGTTCGATCGCCCGACGATTGCCAGGATTGCCGCAGATTTGGCCAATTTTGATGGCAAGGAAGTGACCTTGATGGGCTGGCTGTATAACAAACGCAGCAGCGGCAAGCTTCACTTTTTGCAACTGCGCGATGGCACTGGGGTGATTCAGTGTGTGATGTTTAAAGGCGATGTAAGCCCAGAATTGTTTGAAGCAGGCGCAGCCGTAACCCAAGAAAGCAGCATTAAGGTAACCGGCACCGTTAAAAAAGATGACCGTAGCCCCATTGGCTTTGAAATTGGCGTGACGGATTTTGCCGTACTGCACGAAGCGACGGATTACCCCATTACCCCAAAAGAACATGGCGTGGCCTTTTTAATGGATAACCGCCACCTGTGGTTGCGGTCTGCGAAGCAGCAAGCCATTGTTAAAATTCGCGCTGAATTGGTGAGCGCGATACGGAATTATTTTGATGGCCAAGGCTTTACCTTGGTGGATGCCCCCATTTTTACGCCTAATGCCTGCGAAGGCACCACCAATTTGTTTGAAACCGATTATTTCGACAGTAAGGCGTATCTCACCCAAAGTGGCCAGCTGTATATGGAGGCAGCGGCAGCGGCGGTAGGCAAAGCCTACTGCTTTGGGCCTACCTTTCGGGCAGAAAAAAGTAAAACCCGCCGCCACCTAACCGAATTTTGGATGGTGGAACCGGAAGTAGCCTTTATGGATTTAGCGGGTGATATGGATTTAGCGGAAGATTTTGTATGTGCCATTGTGCAGCACGTGGTACAAACCTGCCGACGAGAGCTTGAGGTGTTAGAGCGGGATATTAGCAAGCTAGAATCCATTAAAAAGCCCTTCCCCCGAATCAGTTACGATGAGGCCATTAAGCTGCTAAACGAGCACGGCAAAGATGTGCCGTGGGGCGAGGATTTTGGCGCTGATGAAGAAACCACCATTAGCGAGCAGTTCGATCGCCCGGTGATGATCCACCGTTACCCGAAAGATATTAAAGCCTTTTATATGAAGGGCGACCCTGAGAATGAAAAAGTGGCCTTGTGCGTGGATATGATTGCCCCTGAAGGCTACGGCGAAATGATTGGTGGCGGCCAGCGCGAAGATGACGCGGATAAATTGCTTGCCGGTATTAAAGAACATAATTTGCCAGAAGACGCCTTTAGTTGGTACACGGATGTGCGCCAGTATGGTAGCTTCCCCCACGCTGGGTTTGGCTTGGGGTTAGAACGCACGGTGGCGTGGATTTGCGGCATCCATCATGTGCGCGAAACCATCCCCTTCCCCCGCTTGATGGATCGCCTGAGCCCTTAATTAATACGGGTTTTGGCTTCTTTGTTTATTTGGTGCCTATAATCTGGCTTAGTAAAATACTCTTTTGCTAGTCTGTTAAACGTTCGAGTAATAGGCATTTGAAATGAGCTAACACGTTTTTTTTTAGCATCATCCAACAGAGTACTTTCTGTTGGATTGCCATAATCGTCTACTAGGTAATTGCACCTGGGGTGTTTATAGAAAAAATCTACCGCATAATCAGGGATAGCTTGGTTTGTATCATCTAACCGAATGATTCGCCTTCCCTGTTTGTCATAAAAATATGCCGCCATACCAAAATTAGGGTGGCGTTTAAGGGGGGGGGGGGTCTGCATGAGTGGGGTGGAATGGCGTACAATGTGCATAGGGTTATAACGTTTGTGTAGAAAATCAATTGCGCCCATGCCGGTAATGCTCCACACCCACTGGGATAGAGAATGGTACGAGAGTGCTGCCACCTACCGTGTGCGGCTAACCCAGGTGTTGGGCGATATTTTGACTAGGCTGGAAAATGGCGACTTGCCCGCCTTTACTTTGGATGGCCAAACCGCCCTGATTGATGACTACTGCACCGTGTACCCAGAATCGTACGGGCGCATAGCCGCTTTGGTACAAGCCGGCAAGCTGCATGTTGGCCCGTGGTTTACCGCCCCAGATAGTTGGTTGGTGTGCGGCGAAAGTGTGTTGCGCAACCTGCATTGGGGCATGCAGCAAGCCAGCAATATGGGCGAAAAATCTTTTACCGGCTACCTGCCGGATACCTTTGGTCACCCTGGGGGTATGCCAGCGCTGCTGCACCATATGGGGCTAAACACGGCGATGGTGTGGCGCGGCGTGGCTAAAGCCCAGCCTATGCCGTTTACCTGGCGCGGGGCTGACGCGGACGCCAGTGTGCTGACGTATCATCTGCGGGAAGGGTATTTCCACCCCTTTTTGCATGACCTAGCCTTAACCGAAGACGATAAAGCCGAGCAGCTTCATGCGCTGGTAAAAAAGCTTTCTGGTGATAAGCATCCGCCATTGTTACCGATTGGCGGCGACCATTTGGGGGCGATTCCACCGGCTGGTTTTGCCCTGCTTAAAAAAATAGTACCCGATTCGTCGATAGTATCCCCTGTGGGCTATATGGCCACGGTAGCTAGTAATGCCCAGGGTGCTTCTCTGCCAACCGTTGCAGGCGATTTAATGGACAATGCGGATGCGTACCTGCTTACCGGTGTGTGGTCTGCCCGGCCAGAATTGAAACAAGCCAACCGTCGGTGCCAGCATCAGCTTATTCATCAGCTAGAGCCCCTACTGGTGTGGGCGCGACAACAAAATATTGCCCCAGAGGTATGGCCCCAGTGGCATCGGTTGTGGCAATCGGCGTGGCGCGCATTATTGCTAAACCACCCCCACGATAGTATTTGCGGGTGCAGTACGGATGGGGTCCATCGGCAGAACCAAGCCCGTTTTGAGGATGTGACCGACATTGTGGCCGCATTAATTACCCGAATAGAGCGGGCAGCCTTAGCCGCCATAGCCTTGCCGGTAGAAACAGTGGGTGATACTGAAACACTGGAAGAGCCTGGTGATATACCGGCAGCGTTAATGGTGGTCAACCCTACGGGGGCGGCCTTACCAGGTACCGTTCTCCCTATTATCGCCACAGGGGCTAAGGCAATTGAAAGGGTGGCTGGCTCTACTGCCATTCAGTGGGCAGAGCAACACACGGTGCTGGCGGATGGGTACCAAACGGATCCTAATCAAATTCCTCTGTCTCACCTAACCGTGCCCCAGCGCAGAGGGTGGCTGTGGGTCAACGATGATTCGCCAAGCCTTGTGCGCCGCATGGAAGTAGCACAATTGCAGGCATGCCCGCAGCCGGTACAGGCGGCTACCGTAGCCCAGGCGGTAAGGTTAGTGGGCTCGCAGGTGAGTTGCCATGTCACGCCAAACGAGTCGGGTGTGCGGGTATCCTCGCCCTATGGTGGGTGGACGGTACGGTTTACCTGGCAGCCGGATGTGGGCGATAGCTATAACCGCTGCCCTGTGCCTGGGGTGGCACCCATGGCTGCCGTGTGCCAATCGGTTAGCTTGCAGCACCACGGGCCGTTGGTGGCGTCGTGTCAATCGGTATGGCATTGGCCGGAAAAACCGGAGGCGGGCGATTTTACGGTGACTTGCCAACTAATAGCGGGTAGCCCAATAGTGGCCATTACTGCTGATTGGCCAACACCCTTGCCTAATGGGTTATGGCAATGCCAGGTAGATACTCACCGACCTATTACCCAATTGGCTGCGGAAGGCCACGTGGGCGTAGCCCACACCACGGTAGACCCTGCCTATGATTGGCGGGACACTTTACCTGTAGAGCCGTTTAAAGAGGCGTTGCCCCAAAGTGTGGCGATGCAGCGCTTTGCTATGGCCAATGGCTGTGTGGTGTTAAGTGATGGCCCCCCAGAGGTGGAAGCGGTGGGTAGTACGATGAACGTCTCCTTACTGCGGACGTTTGGCCAAATTTCTAACGGGGCCATGGCAACCCGTGGTGGGGCGGCTGGGCCCCCTGTAACAACGCCCCAAGCCCAACATACAAATCAACCTGTAGCCGTGTGTGTGGGTGTTGGCAGTGTGCCCCAGCCTTTATTGGGCCAGCAGGCCTGGGTGCCTTGGGCCATGGAGCAAGCCACTCATTTTGGTGGAGCTGCTTGGGCGATAGTGCGCCAACCAGAGACAAATACGTGGCCGTGCCCTCCAGTTAAACCGTCAGCAACAAAGCCTATCGCCACGTGGGCAAACCCTGCCATTGTGCAGGTAGCCTGTAAACCCGCGGAAGATGCGGAAGGGTGGCTACTTCGGGTAGTCAATACATCTAATCAGCCCCAAAAAGCACAGGTGCGGTGTGGCCAAGTGCTAGGCAAGGTGTGGGGCAGTAACGGACGAGAAGACAAAACCGAGCCACTGACCTTGGATTCGCCGGAAACCTTTACCCTATCGTTGCGTCCTTATCAGCTGTTCGCCATTCGGTTTGATTGGTCGCCGGAGAGCGCCTTGCCTAAAAAATTGCGCATTAAAGCTTAGGGCTGGTTTTAATTTGAATAAGGCAGGCAGTAGTGTAACGCCCTTACTTTGGTTAAAATAAAGCCTATGATGATGTTTTCTAAAAAAATCCCCTCTTATTTATCTGCTGTGGTGTGCGCCACGGTGTTGTTTGCAGCCTTTCTAGCCCCTGCTTATGCTTTGTGGCCTTTTGGTGGCGATGATGCCACAGACAGCACCATGACGACTAACGATAAGCAAGCCGTACTGCCGCCGGATGATACTTATAAAGATCGTGAGTGCGAGCCCCTTCGTCAAAAAGCGGTTCGGTTAAACCAAACCATGGCTAGCTGGAATCCATGGCGCGAAATTCAGGTCTCTCGCCTTAAGCGCAAACACCGCAAGTGTGTGCGGGCCTTTGGCGAGCAAGAATATGTTTACCTGCAACGGGTAAACATTGGTAAAGAGGCCAGCGCTACCGATAGCGCTAGCGATTAGGATTTGGCCATGCCTTCTTTTGCGTTGCATGCCCAACTGCCGGATGAGGCTGGTATGGTGCCAAAGCGTCCTCAGGCGGTGGCCATTGGCATGTTTGATGGCGTTCATGTGGGGCATCGGCAGGTATTGCACAGTGCTTATCAGCAGGCGGCTAGCCAGGGGTATGGCCCGGCGGTACTGACCTTTTCGAATCATCCCCAAACCTTGCTTAGCCAAACCCCACCTCGGCAACTATCTACCTTGGAAGAACGCTTAGCGATTTTTAAACAGGTGGGCATGCAGGCGGTGTGGGCCGTCCCTTTTGACGAGACCTTTCGTGAGATATCCGCCTACGATTTTGTGAACGATTTGTTGGCGCGCCAGCTTCAGGTAAAGCATGTTTCCGTAGGGTATGATTTTTGTTTTGGCAACGGCCGAGAAGGCAACGGGGATGTGTTAAAACACCTGTGCGCTGATGCTGGCATTACGGTGGATGTGGTGGAACCCGTCCGTGCGGGTGGCCAAATTGCCAGCAGCACTTTAATTAGAAAATTACTTACGTTTGGCGCTGTAGAAGAAGCGGCTACGTTGCTGGCGCGCCCGTACAGTGTTTCTGCGCCGGTTATTACCGGCCGAAAACAGGGCCGCACGTTGGGATTCCCGACGGCTAATGTGGATATGACTGCCTTAACTCATCGGGCGTTGCCTGGCATTGGCACGTATGCTGGATGGGCTTGCCTTAACGGGCAGGTGTATTTGGCGGTGTGTAATATTGGCCTGGCCCCCACGTTTGGCCATAGCCTAAACGAGCAAATGGAAATCCACATGTTGGATTATAGCGGCCCAGAGTTTTATGGCGAAACTATTGCTTTTGCCTTTACCCACCGCTTGCGCAACGAGCAAAAATTTGA
The DNA here is from genome assembly GCA_030429585.1 of bacterium. Taxonomy (GTDB): domain Bacteria; phylum Cyanobacteriota; class Vampirovibrionia; order Vampirovibrionales; family Vampirovibrionaceae; genus JAUIEU01. The sequence goes on from JAUIEU010000001.1 coordinate 2,135,069, forward strand.
GAGCAAGGCTGCATTGGTAGAGCAAATAACGGCAGATTGTGATCAGGCTCGTCAACGCCTTAACCAACGCCCCGCCATGGTGGATGCATTTCCGGTGATGGAAGCCGACCTGCCTGTGGCTGGGTTACCTGCCTAATGTTAGGCTGGCTAACAGATCGCCCTGCTGTGGAATCCGCTACCGAGGAACCTTTAGCAGCGTTGACCTTAGCGTATGACGGTGTGCCTGTGGTGGTTACCTTGGCGCCTAAGCGAAAACAAGCCGTAGGGCGTTACCGCGGCGGTGTGGTGGCCATTACGGTGCCTAAACGTTGGCCCCAACCAGAGCAAATTAAGGCGGCTCAATCCTTGGCGCGCCGATTGGTACAACAAGTTAGGGCTTACCAAGCCATGGCGGTTACTGCCCGTACCCAGTACCCATGCTTAACCATGACACAAAACAGTACCCTGGATGAGTACGTAACGGCGTTGAACAACACAACTTACCAAGTGCCCATTAGCGTTGCCCGTATCGGGGGGGCGCGCCACAGTCGGCTTGCTCAAATTAATTTAAAAAACCGGGTCATTACCGTCTCTAAATACTGTCTACACCAAGTACCCGAGCCAGCCCTGCGTTATCTAATATGCCATGAGTTGGCCCATACTTTTGAGGCAAACCATAGCCCGCGGTTTTGGCGACAGGTGGCCACCCATTGCCCAGATTGGAAACGGTTATCCAAAATTATGCAGGCGATTCATGCCGTTAATGTGGCCTTGTTGGATACCTAAGGTTAATTGGCAACCATTGTTTTTGATGCGTTAGTTTTGTTTGCCGGGGGCTAGCCCCCGGCACCCCCATTGGGAACATCTTGTTCCCAAACCCTCCTTTAAGGGTTGATGGGTGGTTAGGGTCGCTTGCTGTGCGCCTGCCCAACAGCGGCTGCGCTTGCCAATGATTTTGTATTACAGGCAATGCTCACCCGCTGATTGGTCTGCTGGGGTGTATTGCTATCGCAATGCTACACCCCGCACCGGCTTCAGCCACTTCTACGGAGTAGATACGAAAAATTTACTTATTGAAAAAACTCTAAAAATCCCTAGTGTATGGGTTACGAGCGCAAGCGGCTTTGTTCTTCGTGGATGTCTATCCGTTGTTGGGCCTGTGCAATCGCGGCATGGAGGGGTAGCATGTCGTTTTCTTTCGCACGGGTTAGTACGGATAGGGTAGTATTGTAAATCGCCTTGGATTGCTCTTCCGCGGATTCCCACGTGCGGCCTTCCATTTCAGCGGCAATGGTGATGACACCACCAGCGTTCACTACAAAATCGGGGGCAAATAAAATATCGCGTTGGTGCAGCACTTCGGCTAAATCCCGCCGGGCTAGGGGGTTGTTGGCCCCACCAGCGACAACACTGGCTTGCAGGTGGTTGGCCACTGCCTCGGTAATGGTGCCGCCAATGCCATTGGGCGAAAACACATCCAGTGGCTCTTGGCTCAGTTGCTCGGTGCTTACGGCCTTAACCTGTGGGTGTTTGGCCAGCACGGCATCAATGGCCGGTTGGTAGGTATCACTAATGGTAACGGTGCAACCGGCTTCAATTAGGTAACTCACTAATTGGGCCCCTACTTTGCCCACGCCTTCTACCCCCACATGCAGGCCGGTTAAATCATCTTTGCCCAGGCGCACTTTAACAGCCGCTTTTAGGCCGCCAAATACACCCACGCTAGTTAAGGGGGCACTATCGCCTAGGCCACCACGGGCTTTTGGCTTGCAGGGCACCCATTGGCACAGGGTGCGCATAATATCTAAATCGGCGGCGGTGCTGCCTAAATCGCTAGCGGTAACATAGGTGCCTTGCAGCAAGTTAATGCGGTGGGCAAAGGCGCGCAGGAGTTCTGGGGTTTTATCGGTATGGGGGTCGGCAATAATAACAGCCTTGGCGCCCCCAAAATTTAGCCCTGCGAGCGAGTTTTTAAAGGTCATGGCGCGGGATAAGTTCAGAACATCCTCCAAGGCGGCTTGCTCGGTAGGGTATTGCCGAATGCGTACCCCGCCCATGCCAGGGCCAAGCACGGTGTTGTGTAGGGCAATGTAGCCGCGCAGGCCGGTTGCGGCATCGCTGCATACCACCACGGCTTCGTGGTCGTCGGCGGTTACTACATCAAATTGAGAAAAAGGCTTGGGGGTGGTTTGGGTCAGGGTCATGGTTAGGCCTTTCGGTGAATCATCAATTGTCCAAGGTGTTCTAGGGGGGCACGTTTTTCCGCATTGGGGACCACGGTGGCCAGCAAGGTGCAGGCGGTGTGGTAATGCTGCAAAGCCAATGTGCGGGTGGCGTTGTAGGTATCCGCTTTTTCTAACAATGGCTGAATTGTGGCCAAAGCGTGTTGCTGGGCTGTCTCCGTTGAATCAGCATCGAATACGGTATGGATGGCATCGGTTAGCGCGGCCTGGTCAGCGCTGGTTAAGCGGTTATCTTCAAAGGCCAGCAAAATAGGGGCGGTAATTAACCCCTGGCGAAGATCACTTAACACGGGTTTGCCTGTAATATCTCGTGTGCTTTGGTAATCCAGCACATCATCAATAAGCTGAAAGGCGAGGCCGAGCTCTTGCCCAAATTGCTTTAGGGCTTGGGTGTTGTCTTCTGGCAGGGTGTTTAGTACCCCAGCCGATTCGCACACGGCGGCAAACAGGCTGGCGGTTTTGCATAAGGTTTTTTGCATGTAGCTGGGCCAGTTAAGCTCCAACACGTGCTGGGTGCGCAGTTGTTCTACTTCCCCGTCGCATAAATCAGCCAATACATCAGAATAAATGCCAACCAGGCGAATTTCGCCAAGTTGGGCTAGCAGGCGGCTGGCTTGGGCAAGCAGGTAATCCCCCGTTAAAATAGCCACCGTGTTGTTCCAGCCGGTGCGCACGGTGGGCTGCCCGCGCCGGGTATCGGCGTCATCCAGCACGTCATCGTGTAGTAGGGTGGCTACATGGATAAGTTCGGCGACAGCTGCCGTGGTGGCATGTTGCGGGGTTAGGGTGTTATTGGCCGGTAAGGTGGCTTTACAAGCCAGCAAGCACAGTAAAGGGCGAAGCAGCTTGCCAGGCGTGTTTACGGTATGGGCCAGGGCTTCCGTAAGCCATTGCCCACCGTGGATAGAGGCGGTGGCCCCGGTGCGTTTTTCTGCCAATTGGTAAAAAATTTGGGTAACGGTATCCAGCTCGCTTGCCACGTGTGCCCGAATCGCTGTCATATCCATGGCAGGCGAAGGAAAGACGGCGTCGGTAGCGGTAGGGGCAGCGTGGGTAGAGAGTTCAGATAGGGGAATAGCCACAATACACAACAGTGGGTCGACAAATAACACGGGCATCATGCCATAAACAGGCAGCTAAAACAGGCGCAGCCGCCGCCAGGGTTACGCAGGGGTTACAGGGCGTTGGGGGTTTGCTCTTGTCGGTGCCTAAATAGGCATTGGGTGCAGTTGGCTTGAATCGTTTCGATGGGGTGGCCGTGCATGTCCTCTCGCCAAAAAGCTTTTAGATGCAAAGGGGCGTTACACTCTGGGCAATGGGGGTTAGGGGCACCTAGATCAAGGTGCCAAGCGCCCGGGGTGGAGGTATCGTTGTTGGCGTTGGCCGGTACATGCTTTTCTAGTGCTTTTAATTGCTGGGGCATTACCCGAAGGGCTTTGGCTAATCGGTGCCGAAAGGTAACGGGTAGGGCCAGTTGGATGCCTTCTTCCAGTTCGTGAATGGTGGCAACAGGCATGGCGCAACGGCTGGCCAGTTGGGCAGGGCTCCATTGGCGTTCGGTGCGTAGGCGCTGCAAGCATTGGGCTAACGAGGCATCTGGCAAAGGCGGAATGGCGGGCGGGTCGTCGGTGTGGGGAAGGGTGGTTCGGCGAGTCATTAGGCGTGGCTAGGCTCCAGGGCATTAGGGGCGGCCAGGTGTAATTCATCCCTAAATTCAAAAGAGCCATCGTCGGATTGGCTAAATAGGCCTTTCCAGCGCACTAAATCTACCCGGTAGATGGTTTTGTTTTTAAGCCGTGCTTCTGGCGATACCCGAATACGGTTAGTATCAGCAGGGAGCAAGCCGAGGGGTAGGGTTTTTAGTTCGGTTTGCTGGCCGCTTGTAGGGTTGGTGGCCCACAAGGCTAGTTTTTCTCGGGCGTTGGGCACCTGCGTTAGCGATACGGTTAAGGTGGGGTTAATGTTTCGCGTAAACAAAGGTGCATAGGTATCCGGGTCCGTAATGGGTTCAGGTTCAGGTACGGACTCGGTGTGTAGAACAGGCTCGGGCTCAATGGTTTCTGCCGAAGGTACGGGGTCAGGCGCCAGGGGTTCAGGGGTAGGGTCTGTTGTTGTGCTTGGGGCGTCTATGGCGGAGTCCGTAAGGGGTAACACGGCAGCATCCAGCGTGTCGGTAGAGGGGTGAAGTTGGGTGTGGGTTACGGGTGTTTCTAATGGGGGCGAAGGCGGGGTGTCATCGCGCTCGATGGGCTCAGGGCCATCTATAGGTGTGGGCATGGGCAGGGTTGTGGTGTCATCACTTAAGGAAAACCCATCGTCTTCAAACCATTCCCCTTGGCTGGGTGGGGTGGTGGTAGGTTCGTCAATAGGGGCGGTACTGACAGAGGGGTCGTCTGCCGGTAGGGCACTGGCCACAATCGCCGCGGATTCGGCTTGGGTTAGTGGGGCTAAGGTAACATCGGCAGGGGCAATCGCATCCAAGGCCCAATCATCATCGTCGGGGGTAAAGGTATCCAGCATGTCTAGCGGGGCATCGGCAATGTGGCTAGCGGGTAACGGGGCTTGGCTAAGGGGTGAATGATGCACGGGGGTATCGGGGGGCAGCACCACACTGGATGCGGGCATACCGTGGGCATCCAATTCGTGGTGTTGGGGGTAAAAAGCGGCCATATCCTCGCTGGAAAGGGCGACTTCTTCAGCGGTTTCTAGATACGTGGTGTTATGCAGCTCTATGGTGTCGGTAATGGTAATAGTGTTGGCATCAGGGGCAGAGAGTTCCAGTAGCGGGCCATCATCTATCGTGTCGTCAACAGGGTTTGCGGTGTGGTTAGTGGCGGCCTCGGTTTCGGTAGGGGTGTTCAATCCCCAAATGGCATCATCGCCATCGGCGGTGGCGTCGTCAAAGGATAAATCGTCGCCTAAATCAAAACCTTCTAAGCCTTCGTTGATGGGTGGGCTAGGGGTGGTTGTATCCTCAAAGCCATCTAAAAACGCATCCGTGTTTGCGGGGGGTGGCGTTTCGTTTGCGGTGTTTAAGTCATCCCAAATGGCGACATCATCACTTGTAGTGTCGTCGCCTAAGGGTGAAGGCGAAAGCGTCGGCGAAGGGTCGTTATCCAGTAAAAAATCATCATCTTCGGCGGCGGTATCGTTGGTTACTGCCATGCCCATATCAACGTCATCGTTAATGGGCGTCACATCCAGTAACTGTGCCGTTGCGCCTTGCCCAATCTCATCAAAGGGGGCGCCAACATCGTCGTGGGTAATATCAAACGGTGGGTCAATGTCCTGGAGAAATTCTTGCGCGTCAGGGTCGGTACCGGCTAGCTCGGTGCCGGTTTCTAGCGGCAGTAGTTCGGGGGCGGGTTCAACGTTTTCGGTGGGTTCAATGGTGGGTTCGTCCACCACGCTGCCGGTGCTTAAATCCACCATAGGTAAGGGGGTCGGGTCAGCCTCGGTGGTGGTGTGCAGGGTGTCATCAAAATTATCTGTAGCCGCGTCTAGGGGCTCGCCTAGGGATAAATCGCCCCCTAAACCGAGATCCATGCCAGCGTCAAAGCCAGTGTCATCCAGCTCGGGGCCAGGCAAAGTTGCGGGGCCTGTTGGTGGGGCGATAAAAAAATCTTCCTCAACGGCGCTGTCGGTAGCGCCGGTAGGGTATAACGCGGTCATATCGGCGTTTGGGGGGGCTGGGTCAGCCGCCGCAGTAGTTATGGTATCCGCAGCAGGGGGTATCTCTGTAGGGGGTTCTGGTGCGGAGGGGGGATTGGTAGGCGGTGTAGGCGGTAAGGGCTGATGTAACCCAGGCGGTGGTGCCCCTAAGTTAAGTTCAATGGCTGGGACGGCTTGGCCGGTAAATTGGCTAATGCGGTGGCCACCTTGCTGCGGCGGAATGTTATCCTCTTCTGCCTGCTGGCTGCCTTTGTTAAAAAAGTTCCACCCCGCCATAAAATTCCACTGCCTCCGGCTGGCACCTATTATAGATGCTTACACGCTGTTACATGGGCGCCCTACTTGGTTGGAAGCGGTGCGCCTGCCACGTATTATAGTATGCCCCTGCCATGGTGACCAATCACCATTGCGGTTTTGTTTCGCTTACCCCGGTTTTTCCTATGTCTACTGCCACTTGTGCCGTTACTCAATCTGCCCAGCTAACCCCCAGTTTTCTGCCATCTGCCCCATTATATGGTAATGCAGATGCGGGCCCCGGCTGGTTGCTGGCCAATAAGCCGTTTGGGTTAACCGATGAATTTAAAGCGGAATTAGATAAACTCGGCCCGTTGTTGTGGCAATTTCAGTGGGCTTGCGAGCAACTGTACCGAGATAGCCGCGACGGTAAGCGCAATATTCCGGCATGGATTGCTACGTTGTTAGATATGGGTAAGCCAGAGGTTTTAACCACGTTTGCCGCCATGAAGCGGTTTAAGCGCCATACCCCTGTGGTTATTCGGCCAGATGTATTGCTAACCGGCCAGCACCACGTGTGCGATGACTTTGTGATTACCGAACTGGATAGCGTGCCCGGCGGCTTAGGCTTTACCAGTGCGCTGAATCAGGCGTACCGAGCGAGCGGCTTTAAGGTATTAGAAGCAGATAATGACGGGCTGCCGGCAGCGTGGTATAGCGCCGTTACCCACAGCTGGCAAAACAATACCGAACCCCATGTGGCGGTGATGGTGAGCGATGAAGCCAGCGATTACACAGCAGAACTGCAATGGCTTGTTGATTGTTTGAAAGCGGACGGTAAATCGATTGCCTTGGTGCACCCTAAGCAAGTGGTGCTCAATCATCAACAACTTTTATGGCTGGATGATTCTGGCGCCGAGCACCCCATTGATATTATCTATCGGTTTTATGAATTATTCGATCTGCCTAATATCCCCAATGCCGAGCTGCTTCAATTTGCTATTAAAAAGGGATACGTGCAGTGCACCCCGCCCTACAAACCTCAATTGGAAGAAAAATTATGGTTGGCCTTGCTCCACCACCCGGGTTTAAAGCCCCACTGGCAGGCGTTGTTGGGTAAGGATGCGTTTGATTATCTAGCTTGCCACGTTCCGCGCGGGTGGGTGCTTAATCCGGTACCGGTGCCATTCCATGCTGCTATACCGGGGCTATCGGTAAGTGGCGCGCCCGTACAGGACTTTAACCAACTAGCCAATGCCACCCAAAAAGAGCGACAATTGGTGATTAAACCCAGCGGGTTTTCGCCACTGGCGTGGGGTAGCCGTGGGGTAAGCCTAGGCCATGATATGAAGGCAGACGACTGGGCAGAGGCCATTGATGCCGCACTAAAGGCTTACGCGCAATCGCCGCATATTTTGCAGCAATTCCATAAACCGGCCAAACACACCGTGCAGCGGTTGGATATTGCTACGAATCAAACCACCCCTATGGATGCCCGCACGCGCCTGTGCCCGTATTTTTTAGCCAAACCTATTAAGGCCGACCCTATTAATAATGCCGAGATAACGCTTGGCGGCGTGTTGGCCACCCATTGCCCGGCGGATAAAAAAATTATCCATGGGATGAAAGACGGCATTATGTCGCCCTGCGCCTAAGCCAGCAGTGTAGCTTGCCTTTTTGTCGTTAAAGACGCCCTCGCTCAGTCACGTATTGTTTATACGCCCCTGTTGTTGCGTGCGCCTTTGCTTTAAAACAGCGGCGCTCTCTACTGGCTTAAAACAGAAATAGAGGCACCACTGTGGCATAATAAATGCCGTTGATGATTGAGACTGTTTATTATGCGCCACCTAAACTTTGCCCCGTCGGCTATTCGAGAAATGAGCCGATTAGCGGCAGAATATAAAGCCACTAACCTGGCCCAAGGCCTGCCGGATTTTCCGTGCCCGCAAGAGCTAAAAGAAGCGGCCAAAGCGGCCATTGATGACAATATTAACCAGTATAGCTACACGTGGGGCGATGCTCGTTTTCGGGCTGCCATCGCTAAAAAAACACAGCATTGGCGCGGATTACATTACAACCCAGATACAGAAATTACCGTTACCTGCGGTGCCGCAGAAGCGCTGAACGCGGCCATGTTATCGCTAGTAGGCGCTGGCGATGAAGTAATTATTTTTGAGCCGTATTACGAAAATTATCTGCCCAATACTAGCTTGGCAGGTGCCACCCCTGTGTATGTGCCGCTAATTGCCCCCGATTGGCATATTGATGAAGCTGCCCTGAAGGCCGCCTTTAACGATAAAACCAAGGTGTTAATTTTAAACACGCCCCACAACCCCACTGGCAAGGTGTTTAGCAAAGATGAACTAACCATGATGGCCACGTTGTGCCAGCAATATAATGTGGTGGTAATTGCCGATGAAATTTACGAGCACATGACCTACGACGGCGCGGAGCATGTGAGTATGGCGAGTATAGAAGGCATGCGCGAGCGCACCGTTGTGCTGAACGCGCTAAGCAAAACCTATAGCGTAACGGGTTGGCGTGTGGGTTGGGCCATGGCACCCGAAAAATTAAGCGAACCCCTGCGTCGAGTGCACGATTTTTTAACCGTGTGTGCGCCGGCTCCCTTTCAGCGTGCTGGCATCCATGCGCTGCAATTGCCCGACAGTTATTACCACGAGCTGAATGCCAATTATGCCAATAAGCGGCAAGCGGCTATGGATGTATTAGATTCGGTGAATTTGCCCTATGCCACCCCGCAGGGTGCCTATTACATGCTGGCGGATATTAGCCGCTATAGCGATGACGATGTTAAGTTTGCCCAGCAGTTGGTGCAAGAAGTAGGCGTGGCGGTAGTGCCGGGCAGCGGGTTCTTTTCTGGTTCGGCGTACGGTAAGCAGTACGGCCATAAATATGTGCGCGTATGCTATAGCAAGTCGCCGCAAACGATTGCCACCGCTAAAGAAAAGCTACAAGTACTGCACCAATGGAAAACCCTTGCCGGAGCGGCCAACTAATATGCGCTGGTTGTTAGCTTTTGTGGTTGCTGTGGTGCTTAGTGCGGCAGCAGGGCCTGTGTTTGCTCAGCCACCAGAGGCAATGCAGCCATTTTCTAATGGCCAGCCAGCCCAAACGCCTAGCCAGCCAGACGTTATTATTACCTACACCTATCAACCCGATGCAGCACGCTTACTGACGGATTACCGCCGAGTTTGGACGCGGGTGCACCCTGGCATGGCTATTACGCGTGGGGCATTGGCGAACGAAGCGGCGAAGGCCTTTGCCGCGGCAAACACCACGAATAGTGCAGTATTGTCGGATGACACCCCGGATGCTAGCCCGTGGTCGTTGGTGGGGCCTATCCACCCGTGGATGGTGGTACCTGTGGTGGCGGTAAAAAACGCGACGGAGGATGCCTGGTTAAACGTGACGGTAAAAGCGGAAACTCTGGCCCAGGTAGGCGAATGGCTGGTGGATGATGCGTTGTATCTAACTGATGATGCCCACCGTTTGGCAAGCGGGCAGTGGGTACGCGCCAGTGAAACTACGTGGCAGTTGCCTGCTTTGGTGCCAGGCCAACGCCAGGAGTGGCCTGCCCCGCCGGTTAATATATTGGCATTATTAGAAGCGGTTAGTGAGCCCGAGCAGCCCAGCCACTGGATTAATATGGTGTTGGTTAGGATAACGGTAACGGCCCATAACTTGCCTGCCCAGCAAACTGAGCAACCCCTAACCTTAACGCCGGATTATTTTGCCGTACCGTATTGGTATTAATTCGATTGTTGTAACAGTAAAAGTTGAGTAACAAACAGGCGCGTGGACGGGCGGGTTGTTTCATAATAATAGTGTTGCCCATAGGTGATGGGTGGTTATATAACCGCTATGCCTACAGGGTTTATGGCATTTTGCCGATACGTTTACTGTATAACCGATAGGGAGAGGCCGCATGAGCATGATGGTGCGCCGCAGAGATGGTTCCATAGAGCCGATACAAGAAGAAAAAATTAACGCCCGCATACAAGAAGTATGCAAAGGCTTGCCTAACGTAAGCTGGAGCGATGTGGCCGTAGGATGCTCCGTTAGCTGGTACAACGGTATTAGCACGGAAGAAATCGATGAATCCACTATTATGTCGGCACGAAGCCTCATTGAGCGCCACCCAGAATATAGCTTTGTGGCGGCCCGCTTGGTGCTAAAAGTACTGTACCAAAATGTGTTTGGCCCAGTAGAAGCCCGCGAGCATACCTTAAAAGAATTGTACCAACACCGCTTTGTGGATTATTTGCGTAAGGGTGTGGACGCCGAAATGCTAGACCCCCGATTGCTCACCGACTTTGATTTGGAAAAATTAAGCGCGGCGATTGATGACGAAGCCGATCAAAACTTCCAGTATTTGGGTATCCAAACCATTAAAGATAGATACCTGATTCGGGATCGTAAGAAAAACATTATCGAACTGCCCCAATGGTTGTGGATGCGGGTAGCCATGGGCTTGGCCTTAGTAGAAAAAGAAAACCGCGAAGAGTGGGCCATTAAGTTCTACAACATGTATAAATCTTTCCGGTATCTTTCTAGTACGCCAACCTTGTTTAGCAGCGGTACCCTGCACCCGCAGTTATCGTCCTGCTACCTCAACACGGTGGATGACAGCCTGGAAGGTATCTTTAAAATCTTTACGGATAATGCGCGATTGTCTAAATGGGCTGGCGGTTTGGGTACGGATTGGACCCAGGTACGCGCCACCGGTGCAGCCATTAAAGGTACCAATGGCGAGAGTCAGGGTCTGATTCCGTGGCTAAAAATTGATAACGATGTGGCCGTGGCCGTTAACCAAGGTGGTAAGCGTAAGGGCGCCCACTGTGCGTATCTAGAAACATGGCACCTGGATATTGAAGACTTTATGGAGCTGCGCAAAAACGTAGGCGATGAACGCCGCCGCACCCATGATATCAATACGGCTAACTGGATTCCTGATCTCTTTATGAAACGGGTGATTAACAATGAGCATTGGACGTTGTTTAGCCCTAGTGACGTGCCGGAATTGCATGATTTGTATGGTAAAGCCTTTGAAGTGGCCTACGAAAAACGCGAACAACAGGCCAAAGATGGTGCGATTTATGGCAAAACCGTAGAAGCCAAAGTCATTTGGCGAAAAATGCTAACCATGCTGTTTGAAACCGGCCACCCATGGATTACCTTTAAGGACCCATGCAACTTGCGCTCGCCGCAAGACCACGTGGGCGTGGTGCATAGCAGCAACCTCTGTACAGAAATCACCCTGAACACTAGCGACAAAGAAACCGCTGTGTGTAACTTGGGCTCCATTAACTTGTCCAATCATATTGCCGAAGACGGCACCTTTGATTACGAAAAGATGGAAGCCACCATTAAAACTGCCGTTCGGATGTTGGATAACGTGATTGATATCAATTACTACCCCACGCCGGAAAGTAAAAATGCCAACATGCAGCACCGGGCCATTGGCTTGGGCGCCATGGGCTACCAAGATATGCTTTACAAATTGGGCGTACCGTTTGATAGCAATGAGCATATTGAGCTGGCCGATGAGTTGTTTGAACGGTTAAGCTACGCCGCTATTTCGGCTTCTGCGGATTTGGCCGAAGAGCGCGAGCCTTATAAAACCTACCCTGGCTCTAAGTGGGAGCGCGGCATGATGCCATTGGATACGGTAAACCTGCTAGAAGAAGAGCGTGGTATGCCTATTGATGTGAGTCGGACGACTCGCCTGGATTGGGATGCGTTGCGTGCTCGTATTAAACAGCACGGCATGAGAAACTCGAATGTGATGGCGGTAGCCCCAACGGCCACCATTGCCAACATTGCCGGTACTACACCGTGCATTGAGCCCACCTTCCGGAATCTGTACGTGAATTCTAACCTGTCTGGTGAGTTCACTCTGATTAATCGCTACTTGGTAACCGAGCTGCAAAACGCCGGGCTGTGGAATAACGATATGGCGGAACGCCTAAAAGCGGTGGATGGCGATGTGCGCCGTTTGCCAGAAGTGCCGGATGATATTCAGCTGCGTTACCCCGATATCTTTAGCATTGATATGCAATGGATTATTAAAGGTGCTGCGGTGCGCGGTAAGTGGATTGATCAATCCCAATCCATTAACCTGTTTGTGGGCAATACCAGTGGTAAGTACCTGAATGATTTGTACATGCAGGCGTGGAAACAAGGCCTAAAAACCACCTACTACCTGCGCACATTGGGTGCCAGCCAAGTAGAAAAAGCCACGGTAGATACCAATAAATATGGTAAAACCCACACACGGAGTAATGTAACCAACATTAATGCCGCAGGCGAAATGACGAGCAATGATGCCACGGAAACCGCCACCGCGGGTGATGATGATGCCCTGATTTCTCAGTGCCGCATTGATGACCCCGAGTGTGACGTTTGCCAGTAGGTTAACGACAAAAAATTAAAAAGAGCCTTGCTACAAACAAGGCTCTTTTTTTTGTGTATAGCTGTAAATAAAATTTAGGTTTGAATATGGATAACGGCGGCACCGTTTTTTAAATTGCCTTTTTGTTTGCCATCATCAATATAGCCCGCCCAGCTGTCATCGCCATCCAAATATATGGTATTGGTTAGGCCAAGAGTTTCACATTTTTTGGCAAGGTCGGCCATCGTTGCTTCTGTGTTGGTATAAAGTACAACTAATTTACCATTTTTATCTATGCCCATGGCACTTCGCTTTTTTGTGTCTGCCGCGCTTGTAGGCACTTGGTTAGTGCCGTTTCTAATAAGCATGGGCCCGTTTTGAAATGCAAAATCTATCGTCTTTTCAAATTTATTATTATTTTTCTTGGCCTTATCCCATTGGTCGTACGTCATTAAAAAATATTTCCCCTTTTTATCTCGGCCAAAAATACCATTATTCCAATTAAAATTGTTCTTTTTAGTGGGGTCTGGCTTTACAAATGGCCGTGTAATATTACCCCCCTGAATAACGCCGCCATCGGTGTTATTACTGCTGCTGTTATTGATAGGCCCGTTTACAATAATCTCATCTTTGGGCAGTACCTGAATACCAGCTTTAGAGGCGTCATCGGGCTGAATTTTTAGGTCGGTTACACCATCAATAGTAATCACATCATAATCAGGGTCGGATGTATCCACTACCGCGTTTTTGGTGGTGGGCGTTGTCCCGCCCCCGCCACCGGTAGAGCCACCGCCGGTTACACTGCCGCCCCCAGTTGTACTGCCGCTGCCTGTGCTGCTGCTGCCCCCTGTTGGTGCAACGGTATTGGTAGACGCCGCATTATTGCTGCTGTTGTTGTTATTGCTTACGTTTGGTTTGTTACCGCCACCAAACAAATTGCTAAGCGGATTATTTTTGGATTTAGATAGCGCTAGTAATAATGCACCTATTAGTAGTAGCGGCAAAAATGTGTTTTTTTTGCGGCTGGTATTACTGCGGTACCCGGCGCGCGAGTAATTAACCTGGCGCGGAGGTGAAAATAGATTGGCCATAGCTGGTGCCCTAAAATAATTGCCGCCACCAAAGCCGTAGGATGCATAATTCATTCGTTAAGATTCCCCCATAATTATTCATATATAAACAATAATATGGAATATGGTGCTAATTTGTAACTAAATACAAACTAGGGGGCTCGTTAATTATTTTAAAATCACAATGGTTTTGCCATCGCCGCCGTGGATGGCTTGGGCAATGCCGTAGGTGCTAACCAGCGGGCTTTGTTTTAAATACTGATGGACGGCTTGGCGTAACTTCCCTGTGCCCATGCCGTGGATAATGGCCACCACGCGATGGTTACCCAGAACAGCCTCATCCATAAAGGCTTCGGTGGCTTGCAGGGCTTCTTGCACACGCATGCCCACGAGTTTGCATTCCGCAGTAGGGAATTCGTCGCTAGGGTCGCGGTCGGTAGGTGGTGGGTCACCCGAACCGCCACCGCTACTATGGTGGCTTCGAATGGGGCGGCCTAGCATATCTAGCTTTTTAGGTTTTTTGCTTTTTGGCTGCCGGTACTCAACCACGGGCACCACATCGCTAACGGGTACGGTAACGGTTAGGCCATTGCAGTTTAAAGTTAGGCGTTCTTTTTTTATGTCTAGGGCGGTAATGGTACCGCGGGTGCCTAGTTGGGCGCTATCGACGGCCATGCCAATGGCCAGGTCATCTATTTTAACGCTTTCAATCAGGTCGCTGGCCAGGGTTTCTGTTTGTTTGGCGAGTGTATTGGCGCGTTTTTTGTGGCGTTGGGCGTGGCGTTCGCGGTGGCGGAAGTCGCCATCATCATCGGTTTTACGGAGGCGTTTACGGGTGTCGTTTACGTCGGCTTCTAGCTGTTGGAGCTGGTGGCGCAACCGCCGTTGAATGTGTTGGGTAAACTCGTGTTTTTTGCTGTGCAGGCTGGCTTCTACTTGGGCGAGCTGGTGCTCTTTTTCTGCCAGGGCTAGTTCCCGCTGGCTAAGGGTTTGCTCGTTGGTGCGCAGGTGTTGTTCTTGCTCGCCCAGGGTGGCCATTAAGGCTTCGGCGGCAGGGGCTTGCTGGCTGGCCGCGGTACGGGCGTGTTGAATAATCTCTTCAGGTAGGCCGTGGCGCTGGGCAATGGTTAGGGCGTGGCTGGCGCCAGGCAGCCCCACGGCCAGTTGATAGGTGGGCGAGAGAGTGTCGACATCAAACAATACGCTGGCATTGGCAAAGCCGGTTTGTTGGGCGGCCACCCGCTTAAGTACCCCCAGGTGGGTGGTAACCACCGTAATGGCGCCGTGGTTGTGTAGGTGCTGTAATACGGCTTCGGCCAGGGCGGCCCCTTCGGCAGGGTCGGTGCCGCTGGCAATTTCGTCAATAAGTAACAAGGTGCGGCTAAGGTCGGTGTGGGGCTGAACCCAGGCGGCGAGTTGTTCGATATGCCCGGAAAAGGTGGACAGGTTTTGGGCTAAATTTTGGGCATCCCCTAGCACGGTGCCAATGGCGTGGAAAATACTTAAGCCGCTGTCGGGCTCGCAAGGTAGGTGAAGCCCGGCGCGTTGCATCCAGGCGCATAAGCCCAGTGCGGTAAGTAATACCGATTTTCCGCCGGTGTTAGGCCCGGTAATCACCAAGGTTTGTGGATGGTGTGGGCTACCCAGTTGCAGGGTGTTGGCAATAACGGGCTCGGGTACTTCGCCGCGCTGGCGTTGTTGGGCCCGCTCCCATACCAATAGGGGGTGGCGCAATGCCTTTAAATCAACGTGCTGGGGCTCGGCCAGTACTGTTGCCGGGTGGGCCTCTAGGGCGATGGCGAGTTGGGCGGCAGCCAAGGTGGCATCTAGTTGGCCAATGGCGGCTTCCAGGGCGGTTAGGTCGGCGAGTAACGCGGCGATTTGTTGGCTGGCCGCCTGGCAAATGGCGGCAATGGCGTGGTCAATATCGCTGCTAAGCCGTTGGCGCTCGTTGTTTAGGGGGATAAGAGCATCGGGTTCTAGGTACACGGTTTGCCCACTGGTAGAACTATCCTGCACCATGCCTTTTATTTGGTGTTTAAAGTTGGCCAATATGGGGAGCACCATGCGGCCATTTCGCTCGGTTACCAAACGTTCTTGCACTTGTTTGGCATGGGTTGCGAGCAGTTGTTGGCCGGTGGCAGCTAATTTGTCTTCGTTGTGGCGATGTTGCTGCCGTAAGCGGGCTAGCTCTGGGCTGGCGGTATCTGCCACGGTGCCGTTGGGCAAAAACCATTGCTGCAAGGTGGCAGAAAGTTGGGCAACAGGTTTGGTGGCAAGGGAAAATGGGTGGGTGGCATCGTTGGTAGTGGGCCACGCGGGTTGGCCTGCCTGCTTGTGTAAGGTGCGCAGGTGGGTGTACCAGCCAAGTTGCAAGTGTAAATTGCTGGCCAGCTGGCCTAATTGCTGGGCGGTTAAGGCTTGCCCTAAGGTTAATAGTTTAGGGTGGGTAATAAGGGGTGGTAAGGGTAAGGTAACACCCGTCGGGAACTCGGGGATGTCGCGTCGTTCCAACCATTGCTGGCAGTGGCTAACGGCTTGCTGGTGTAGGGTAATGGCTGGCGCAGAGGTGTAGAATGTGGCGTTTGCCCAGCGTTGTTGGCCCACGTGGGTTAGGCAAAACCCGTTTAAAATATCGGCCAAGGTGGGCCAGCCCAACTGGGTAAGGCTGTGTTTATCGTGGGCAGGTAGGGCAGAAAAATGGGTATGGGTAGCAGTTGTAGGCATTGGTTAGGGCTACCCGTTTAAGGGGGCAAGTAATTGCTGGCTTGCGGTAATAAACCCATCCACATCTGGGGTGGTAAACACGTGGTGGTGCTGGCCAGGGTGTTTGGGTTCTATTAGGGGGACGGGGGCCCACTTGGTAACCAAGTGGGGCTGGTAGTACCCAATTACTGGGGTTTGGGCTGCTGCTGCCATATGAAGGGTGCCAGAATCCACGCCGGCAATAAAGGCGCATTGGGCGAGCATGGCTTGGCTTTGCAGCAGGGTGGTTTGCCCGCAGTGGATAACAATTCGGTGTTGCAAGTGGTTGGGCAACGAGCGTTTTAATTGTTCGTAGGCGGGGGCGTCTTGCTCTGCGCCAAAGGCGTGGAAAATAAGGGGGTATTGTTCTAACAATGGCTGGCAGTAGGCGGTTAAAAAGTTAGGGGGCAGGGCCTTGGTGCGGTTACTGGTGGTGCCGTGTATAGCCGCATGGATAGGGGTTTCCGTTAGTTTGCTTTGGGTATAGGCGGCCCCTAGCTTTTGGGCCGCTATTTGGGCATCGCGTTCGCCCCACCAGGCTTCTAAGTGGGTATCCACAACGGCAATGTTGGCGGCCCGCAAGCCATCTAAAAAGCAGTCGTGCTCGGGCTTGTGTTTATCGTAGCCAAAGGCCTTGGTTAATAGGTAGCGGCGGCCTTCGGTATCAAACCCAATGCGTTTAGGTATCCAGCTTATCCAGGCCAGCAGGGCACTACTTAACGAGCGTTTTAACACGAAGGCCTGGCTGTAGCGGTTATGCCTAAATTGTTTAGCATATTGCCAAATGCTTTTGCGTGGTTGTGTTGGGTGCTTAGGGTTTTCGTAGGCGTGTTTTCGGGTGGTATCGTAGGTGATGAGTTGATTAATGTAGGGGCAATGCTGGAGTAATTCGCCGCTGTTTGGCCCGGCGAGCAGGTGGATTTCAGCGTCTGGGTAGGCGTGGCGAAGGTTCCGTAAAAATGGCACGGTTAGCACCGTATCGCCAATAAAGCGATACCGCATAACCAAAATTCGATGAGGATGTGCCGACATAAACCGATGAGGGGCCCCTAATTTAGTGTTTGTTGGCCCTATTATGCCACCATTGGGTAATGGCATCTACGGGTAGTTGGGGGGCAATGGTAACCACCCACCATTGGGTAGGGGGTGTGGCGGCCTGGGCAAGGTGGGGTGCCAGTTTTACCCAGTCTTTTTGGGTGGTAATAATGGGTAACCCGTCTGCTGTGGCCACAATGGTGGCAATATCGCCTGCGGTGTAGGGGTGATGGTCGGTATAGGTTAGGGTGTGGGCCAAGGTAATGCCGTGTGCTTGTAACATCGTGGCAAAGGCGGCGTTGTTGGCCAAACCGGATAAAGCCACACAAGGTTGTTGGGCTAATCCCTCGGGTATGGGCTGTACAGGGGTGTTGTCGGTTAGGGGCTGCTGCCATTCGGTAGGCTGAATGGGGGCTGTGGTAACGGCCCTGCCCCAATGGTGTTGAAGGCCTTGCTGCTGAAGGTAGTGCATAGCGGCTTGCTGCTGGGGGGCTGTGCCCTTGGTTACCCAACACCAGGTAGGGCGAACATTTCGGCTAAGGCTGGAAAGGGGCTCGCGGTAGGGGCCGGCGGGTAGCAAGGCAGCATGGGCTATTGGGGTGGTGCTATCTACTAAAATAATATCCACATCGCGCCCTAGTGTTTGGTGTTGGAAGCCATCATCTAAAATAAATACATCTGGGTGTAGGTGTGTTTCCGCCAGGCGGGCGTTATGGATTCGGTTGGGGCCTACCAGTACGGTGCCGCCAAGGGGGGCAATGGCTTGCTGAATCAACCACGGCTCATCTCCGTGGTGGGGGTGGCTGGGGATGGGCAGGCCATCCATGTTGGGGGTTTCTGTTGCCCCATACCCACGAGAAAGCACGACGACGGTGGCGCCTAAGCTAGCCAAATGTTTGGCAAGGGCAATAACAACAGGGGTTTTACCCGTGCCGCCTGTTGTTAGGTTACCCACGCTAATGGTGGGGGTTGCCAGGCAAGTTTGACGCAACACGCCAACACGCCACGCCCATTGCCAGCACCATAGCCCAATGCGGTACCCTAGGGCAGGCAAAGCCAATAGCCATTGCCCCCAGCGGGTGGGGTGGGTATGTTGGCGGGTAACCCAGTGGCGGATAGTTGTAAATACACACATGATTGTTGGCAGGCTACTATAAACAGGTGAGATAGTGGGGGGGTATTTTGCTAGGATCACTTGAGATCCTTACGGGGAGAATGGTAAGCTAAGCCTACGTTTACGGATATTTTTCTATTTTAGAATACTTTTGGGAGAACTCGCCATATGGCCACCGCAGCACCACCAGCTTACAGCCCCGGTTTAGAAGGCGTTATTGCAGGTGAAACCGAGCTATCCTTTGTGAACCCAGAGCTAAAAAGCCTGATGTACCGAGGGTATGACATTCGGGATTTGGCAGACAACTGCTGCTTTGAAGAAGTGGCCTACCTAATGCTCTATGGCGATTTACCTTCTGCTAGCCAGCTAAGCGAGTTTAAAGCCGTGCTGGTAAAAGAACGTGCACTACCCAATGAGGTTGTGGACGCCATGAAAGCCTTCCCAAAAACGGTTCATCCCATGGACTCGCTTCGGGGTGCGGTAGCGTTGCTTGCGCTGCACGATGCCGAAGTGACCGATGGTAGCCACGACGCCAACGTGCGTAAAGCGATTCGTTTGCTGGCTAAAATCCCGGTAATTGTGGCTAATAACCACCGCCTAGCCGAAGGCCAACCTTGGGCGGATGGTGATGCGAGCTTGGGCCATGGGGCTAACTTTTTAGCCATGCTTAATGGCGAAGCCCCCAACGAAGAAACCGCCAAATTATTTGATGCCACCTTAATTGCTTATGTGGACCACGGGTTTAACGCGTCTACCTTTGCGGGCCGGGTAACCACCTCTACTTTGTCGGATCTTCACTCCGGTATTGTCTCCGCCATTGGTACCTTAAAAGGGCCATTGCACGGCGGCGCTAATGAAGAAGCCATGAAAATGCTGCTAGAGATTGGTACCCCAGATAAAGCGGAAGCCTATACCCTAGATGCCTTGGCAAAGAAGAAAAAAATGATGGGTTTTGGCCACCGGGCTTACAAAAATGGCGACCCACGCGCCTTTTTGCTGACGGAGAAAGCCGGCGAGCTGTGCGAGCGCACCGGTAACCAAAAATGGCATGAGATGGCCATGATTGTGCGCGATACCATGATTCGGGAAAAGAACATTTACCCGAACGTGGATTTCCCCACGGCGTATGTGTACTACGTGATGGGCCTACCCATTGATATTTATACCCCTATTTTTGCGATTGCCCGTGTGGCTGGTTGGTCTGCCCATATTGTGGAGCAACTGGATAACAACCGCTTAATTCGCCCCAAGGCCAATTATACCGGCGCCCAGCACAAACCTTTTGTGGCGCTAAATCAGCGGTAGTTGCCCCTGAGGATAGTATTTTTTAAAAGCATCACTCTTTTATGGGGTGGTGCTTTTTTGTGGGCTCTGCGGTTCATCGTCGGTTAAAAAGGTGGCGTGGGGCAGGTGGTGCTCTAACCACAGGCGAAAGTGCTGTAGTTGGCCGTGGGTGGCCTTAAGTTTACTGGGGATAGGTTGCACCCCGCCTTGCAGGTTAAATAGGGCTAAGTTGTGTTGTAAGGCGTTAAGGCTGGGCTGCAGGGTACCTAGCTGGTTGTTAAGGTTATCTAGCTGTTGGCGGGCCTGCTGTACGGTGGTGTGGGTGTTGTGAAGGGTTGCTTGGGCGCTGGCCAAAGGGTGCTGATTTATGGTGATATCCAGCGCTTGCTGGGCGCGGGCGGTATAACCACTAATAGGCAGTAAGGTTTGGTTGGTGCGGGTTAAGGTGTTGTGGAGGATGGGGTGCAGTCTGTCAAAAAACCCAATTAACCGTTCCGTTTGGTGGGTGGCTTTTAGGCCCAGGGTGTTGGCCCTATCAATATTGCGCTGCATCAGGGCAATTTGCTCGGTAACGTTTTGGGTTTTGCCCCCTTGGCTTAATAGGTTAGAAAAACTTTCTGCCCCTAACTCAAGGTACGCATTAACCTCCATTTGGGCATGCATTACATCTCGCAGGCGCAGTGGGTTTTCTATATTAATAAACTGTTGGCTTCGGCGGCTGTGGGGGGTCCATACAGGGTTTTTAGGCGGCACCAAGTGGACTTCCTTAGCCCCAGCCAGCCCACTAAACACAATGTAGCCTTCAATATTGTCCGGCAACGTCGGGAGTTCTCGGTGGGTATTGGCCACCATGGCCACATCGTAACGGCGGGTGTTAAAAGGGATGCGAACCTCTTCAATGGTGCCTACCAATACCCCCATAAAGTACACGTTAGAGCCAGGTTTCACGTCGTTGGCATCGCTAGAGTGAAGCAATAACCGCTGGGGGCCAAAATTGGGGTCAATAATCCGCAGATGGCCTCGCCACCACAGCAGTGCTAGTATTACGAGTAAAATAACACCGGCCCATAAGCATACATCGCTAGGCCAGCCGCACCACCAGCGCCAGCAGCGAGACGAAAAAGAAGGTTGTAGAGAAGAGGTTGCCATGGAATTAGGGGTTTTCATTCCGCGTGTGCTTCCGCCATACTATAGCAAAGGTAGCGGTAACGTTTAATGGGGTTAAACGGATTTGGTGGCAATACCACAACAGCACAGTAATACGATGCCTTACACGCAGCAAAAATGGCACTTTTTAAAGCACCCAGCGGTGTGGGTGCTAGCGTTAGCTGTAATGTATGGGGCGTTGCCCTGGTTGGCCAATCAGGGGTTACCCTCGCTTGGCTTGCCCCGCATTACAGTCGTGATGTTGGTAAACAGCTTGGCATTGCTTGGGCTGGCAGCATTATGGCCGCCGTATCGTCAGTGGTTGTTTGGTAATAGTGCCTTGGGGTGGAAAACGGTCGCCTGGCTGGCCGCCTTGTTGTGGCTGGGCATGGTGCTTATTGGCCTGGGCTGGGCTGGGGTAACGTGGGTAAGCACAGGCCATTGGCCCTTGGCGGATACCCCGATAACCTTGCCCAACGTGGCCTTGGGTTGGTGGCTCAACTGGGTGGTGTTATCCCCCGTGGTGGAAGAAGGCTTGTTCCGTGGGTGGGGGCAGGGGGCGTGCATGGCCTTTGCCAAAAAAGTATTGCCCCACCCAGATAATACCAACACGGTAGCCTTTGGCATACTGGTGCCCGCTTTGTTGTTTGGTGGCTTGCACAGCCAATATTGGCAAACACCGTGGGCCTTGGTGACCACCCTGTTGTTGGGCCTATGGTTGGGGTGGGGCCGCTATCGGTATGGCAGTGTTGTGCCAGGGTTGTTGGCCCATATGGCGTATAACGCGATGGGGTTGGCGTTACTGGCCTTGTAGCTGGTTGTGTAGGCCCCGTAAGGCAAGCAGGTAGCCTTGGGCACCCAGCCCACTAATAATGCCAGTGGCTTGCGGGCTAACCAACGATTGTTTTCTAAACTCTTCGCGGGCAGCAATGTTAGAGAGATGCACTTCCGTAATGGGGTGGGGGTAGGTGGCCAAGGCGTCGGCAAGGGCCACGCTGGTGTGGGTATAGCCGCCAGGGTTAATAATTAAGCCGGTAGTGGTGGTGCGGGCGGCTTGCACCCAGTCAATCAGTTCGCCTTCGTGGTTGGATTGGCGGCAATCGATGGTGACACCTAGTTCGGTGGCCAGTTGGGTCAGTTGGGCGTTAATATCGGCTAGCGTGGTGGTGCCGTAAATAGCAGGCTCGCGCTCGCCAAGTAAATTTAGGTTAGGGCCATGGAGTATTAAAATCATAGGGGTATTGTACCGCTAAATAAAAAAGGAGGCTCGTCGTAACGAGCCTCCTTTAAAGGGTTAAGGGGTTGCCTTGGCTTATACAGCGGTGGCTTCGCCTTTAAATTTAGCCATAATGGGCTCGGCCACGTTGTTAGGCATGGGCTCGTAACAATCAAACTCCATGCTAAAGGTGCCACGGCCTTGGGTTTTACTACGGATATCCGTGGCATAACCAAACATTTCGCCTAGCGGTACCATGGCCCGTACTTTTTGGGTTTCGGTGCCTTCAATGGGTTCCATGCCTTCAATTCGGCCCCGGCGAGCAGAGATATCGCCAATAACATCGCCCATAAAGTCTTCTGGCACTTCCACTTCCACTTTCATCATAGGCTCAAGTAGTTGTGGCTTGGCGCGTTTAACACCATCTTTAAAGGCCATAGACCCAGCGATTTTAAAGGCCATCTCGTTACTATCCACATCGTGGTAGCTACCGTCGTACAGTGTTACACGTACGTCAATCAGCTCAAAGCCGGCAATAACGCCGCCTTTCATGGCTTCTTCAGCACCCTTGCCAACCGCAGGAATGTATTCTTTGGGGACGGTACCACCCACAATTTTGTTAATAAATTCGTAGCCACCGCCACGTTCCATGGGCTCCAGTTTAAGCCATACGTGACCGTATTGGCCCCGACCACCGGATTGCTTGATGTACTTACCTTCAACGTCCACGGTTTCGGTAATGCTCTCACGGTAGGCGACTTGTGGTTTACCCACGTTGGCTTCCACGTTAAATTCACGCATCATCCGGTCAACCAGGATTTCCAAGTGAAGTTCGCCCATACCGGCAATAATGGTTTGGCCGCTTTCTTCATCGGTGCGCACCCGGAAGGTAGGATCTTCTTCCGCCAGTTTTTGTAGCGCAATACCCAGTTTTTCTTGGTCAGCCTTGGTTTTTGGCTCTACAGCAACTTCAATTACCGGCTCAGGGATGTGAATGGATTCCAGCACCACTTGACTGTTTTCCGCACACAGGGTGTCGCCTGTGGTGGTGTCTTTTAAGCCAACCACGGCAAAAATATCGCCTGCGCGTACTTCAGGAATTTCCAAGCGATCGTTACTTTCCATCTGAATCAGACGGCCAACACGCTCTTTCTTACCTTTGGTAGAGTTGGATACATAACTACCCGCAGGCAAGGTGCCACTGTAGCACCGGCAAAAGGTTAGGCGGCCCACAAAGGGGTCGGTGGCAATTTTAAAGGCCAAGGCGCTGAAGGGAGCATCATCATCGCTGGGGCGCTCTACTTCTTCACCATCTTTATCAATACCCTTAATGGCAGGTACATCTAGTGGGGAGGGCAGCAAGTCAACCACGGCATCCAGCATGAGCTGAACCCCTTTGTTTTTAAAGGCGCTACCGCAGCATACAGGCACAATATCCACGTTACAGGTTGCCTTGCGAAGGGCGGCCACCAGGGCTTCTACGCTGGGCTCGGTACCCTCTAGATATTGTTCCATCAGGGCATCATCGTGCTCTACAATGGCTTCTACCAAAGCTTCACGAGCGGTTTTAGCTGCTTCCAGGTAATCCGCAGGCACGTCTTCTTCTTTAATATCGGTACCGATATCGTTGGTGTAGATGTGAGCCTTCATGGTGAGCAGGTCAATAATCCCGGTTAGGTTATCTTCCGCACCAATGGGGATTTGAATAGGGTGTGCGTTGGCACCCAAGCGTTGGCGAACTTGCTCTACCACGCGCATAAAGTTGGCACCCACGCGGTCCATTTTATTAACAAATACCATGCGGGGTACGTTGTAGCGGTTGGCTTGGCGCCATACGGTTTCCGACTGAGACTGAACACCGCCAACGGCGCAGAATACAGCCACCACGCCATCCAGTACACGCAAGCTGCGTTCCACTTCAATGGTAAAGTCAACGTGTCCAGGGGTATCAATAATGTTGATTTGGTGGTCGTTCCAGGTGGCGGTAATAGCCGCGCTGGTAATGGTAATACCACGCTCACGCTCTTGCTCCATCCAGTCGGTTACCGCGTTGCCGTCGTGTACTTCGCCAATTTTGTGGACTTTGCCGGTGTAATACAAAATCCGCTCGGTGGTGGTAGTCTTACCAGCATCGATGTGGGCAGCAATACCGATGTTACGGAATTTTTCGAGGGCGACTTTACGGGCCATGATTAAGAATCCTTGTTCGTGTGTAAATGATTGAAAATCTTATTGGGCTTGGGTTTAGGCAATTAAAACGACGAAACCCTAAGCGAAAGGAAATTGTATCAAAAGGGCAGCCTAAAGCCAAAAAATAGGCTTTTTTCTGTGCGGCAGGTTGTGGCAGTAGCCAAACAAAACGCCCCCACCAGTTTGGTAGAGGCGTTTAAGTAAGCTCGTGGCCGTGTTTAGAAGCGGTAGTGGGCGAAAGCCTTGTTGGCTTCGGCCATTTTGTGCACTTCTTCACGCTTTTTTAGGGTGGCGCTGTTACCACGGTAGGTATCGAGTAGCTCAGAGGCTAGTTTTTCCATCATGGTGCGGCCATTGCGGGCACGAGCATACAGGATGAGCCAACGAGAACAAATCGCTTCGCCATCTGCATCGTTCACTTCCATGGGTACCTGGTAGGTAGAACCCCCTACCCGACGGGCTTTTACTTTTACCAGTGGGCGGGCTTTGTCTAAGGCTTCTAGAAAGATTTCTAGGGGCTTAGCGCCATCGGCCTTGCCTTCCAGCATTTCCATAGCGCCGTAAACAATGCGCTCGGAAAGGGATTTTTTGCCTTTTAACATCAGGCGGTTAATAAACTTGGCCACGCGTACATTATCGTAAACGGAATCTGGGGCCGGAACGCGTTTTGGTGGCTTATGACGACGAGACATGGTGTGGAATACTCCTTAAAAAATGGGGTGATGCGATTAAGTCGGTGGGAAAGATAAGAAGGGGCTAACGTTATTTAGCGGCTTTTTCTCTTTTTGCACCGTACTTGCTACGAGATTGTTTGCGGTCTTTAACGCCGGCAAAATCTAGGGTGCCGCGGATGTTGTGATACCGCACACCAGGTAAATCCTTAACCCGTCCACCACGAATCAGTACCACGCTGTGCTCTTGCAGGTTGTGACCAATGCCAGGGATGTAGGAGGTTACTTCAAACCCGTTGGTTAAGCGCACCCGGCAAACCTTACGAAGCGCCGAGTTTGGCTTTTTAGGGGTGGTGGTGTATACCCGGGTGCACACGCCGCGTTTTTGCGGGTTGCCTTGCATGGCCGGGGTATTGGTTTTTGTTTTGGCCTTTTTACGAGATTTTTTGACGAGCTGGGCGATTGTTGGCACCGGCAGTCTCCTTAAAAGTGTAGGGATAATGAATAATTTTTTATAAGGGATACGATACAACTAGCAGGTAATCAAACCAAATAGGATGGCTGCGTTAGCCATCCGTTCGCTAGGAGTTTAGTAGCGTAGGAAAGGTATTAAATAGCAAAGGCTAGGTTAGATCAAGTTATCCCTGCAAGCCACCTGCTTTTTTAAACGGTGCTTGCTTAACTTTGTACTAACCCTTGGCGCATGGCAAGTACGGCGGCTTGGGTGCGGTCATCCACGCATAGCTTTTGCAAAATGCTGTGCACGTGGGCTTTGGCGGTGGCTTTGGTAATCACCAGGCGTTCTGCAATTTGGGGGTTGTTACACCCATCCACAATCAGGGTGAGTACTTCCATTTCGCGCGGGGTTAGGGGGCAATCAACGGGTGGGCTCGCGGGTTGGCTTGGTGCAGCTTCTGCTGGGGCGGCGCTGCCGGGTTGGCTTACCCGCTGTAACACTACTTTGGCAATGGCGGGGTCTAGCCAGGCGGCCCCATCCGCCACACTACGAATAGCCGTGTACAGCGTGTTTTGTTCAATGCCTTTCATGCAGTAACCGTCAGCGCCAGCGCCTAGGGCGGCCATTACATCGGCTTCGTCATCTTTACTGGTTAGCATTAAAATGCGGGTTTCTGGGCAATCGGCCTTAATGCGCTGGGTGGCTTCAATGCCGTCTACTTCCGGTAGGCCAATATCCATCAAAATCACGTCAGGTTTTCCGCCGTCGCGTTTGGCTGCTAGTTCAATGGCTTCTTGCCCAGTGGTGGCCTCGCCGGTAATGGTAAAGCCTTCTTGCTGTTCTAGCAGTAGTTTAATGCCCATGCGAGTCATGGGGTGGTCTTCTACAATTAATATGTTTAAGGGGGTGTCGGCCATGGGGGTGTGATTATCCTTCGCTAGAATGTGGCATGTGCGGGTATGCCTTGTTACCTACAACAAAGGCTGCCCGTTACAAGGTGCCTCTTAGTGTACCAGACGAACCCATACTGTGGGAAAGTTCCCTGTGCCAACCTGCTATACCACGGCATTCTATCCTTTTCTGCTACTACTGTAACGAGGTGTAACGTGGTTTTTAACCAAAAACGCACCTGTTTCCATTCAGGAGGATTTAACTAATCACAGACCCACACCATAGGGCATAAGCCACTCTCCCCCTTCTCTTCACACACAGTAACTTATGGTACCGCCTTATGGTTTGTCTGCTCTCTCATCCCCGTTTGGGTCACTCAATAATCGTTAATTATTGACTCAAACGTTGTTCTCTCTCTATCCGTATTTCCATCGTCTGCCCTCCCCCCCCTCCTCGGCAGGCGATTTTTTTTGGTGCTATGTGGGCGCTGGAGAGGTTAAATAGGGTGCGTGTTACCTGTTTTTGGAACTTGCTTGCCGTTGGAGCGGTCTATAATAATAGAATAGCTGTATTGTTCCGCGGAAAGGCCTGCTGTGACCCAACGTTTTTTATTACCGTTACTAATCGTCGTTGGCCTATTAATCAACATCTCAACAGGCTGGGCACAACCGGTGCCGGTACAGCAAGGTAATGTTCGGCAACATGCCGCCAGCGCTAGCCACTATGGCCCAGAACAAGTCCTTATTATTTTGGATGCCAGCTATAGCATGACAGAATCGCTAACCCCAGGTGTGGCCAATGGCGAATCCAAAATGTCTGTGGCGAAACGCACTATTTTACAGGTGTTAAATCGGGTGCCCCCCAGCACCAATATTGGCTTGCGCGTGTATGGCGCCAGAACGGATAGACCCCGCTTTGCCTGCCAAGATAGCCATTTAGCCGTACCCATTGGCCCAAACCAGAGGTATCGCATTAGCAGTGCCTTGGCCCACATTCAGCCCAAGGGGGCCACGCCTATTAGCCACAGCCTAATTGCGGCAACGCAGAGCGATTTTATGAATCGCCCCGGCAAAAAAACCATTATTTTAGTTAGTGATGGCATAGAAACCTGCGGGCAAGACCCCTGCAGTGTGGCCGTAAACATGCAGCGCCGCGGGGTGGATGTAAAAATTAGCGTGGTAGGCTTTGGTTTGCACGAT
Source organism: bacterium (assembly GCA_030429585.1). GTDB lineage: Bacteria > Cyanobacteriota > Vampirovibrionia > Vampirovibrionales > Vampirovibrionaceae > JAUIEU01. The sequence goes on from JAUIEU010000001.1 coordinate 2,162,627, forward strand.
TTGGCGGCCATGAATCAGCTAAAGTGCATTGCGCTCTCCACCTTTGGCCAGTTCCATTTGGCGAATACGGCGGCCCAACTGGCGGATCAACTTGGTCGCTCTATGGAGGTGAGCACGGAGGTTCAGGGGCGAATTGTAAAACCGCCTCCATCTGCCACGCCGGCGAGCCCGCCCCCTAAGGCGGTACCGGCCATTAAAGAGATGGAATACCGTATGTAGGCAGTGCGGTGGCCCGGTTTATGGTTGAATGGGCAGGGTTCGCCCTAAGATGATTTGCCTGCCATGACCACCGCTACCCCTGTTACCCATGCTGCTGCCCCCGCCGTTACTGGCGAAGGGCGTGAGCACGATGTGGCGGGTATGTTTAACCGCATTGCTAAGCGCTACGACGTGTTGAACGATTGCATTAGCCTGGGCATGCACCGGGGCTGGAAACGCGCTGCCGTTAAGGCCCTTAACCTGCAACCGGGCCAACAGGTGCTGGATGTGGCCACCGGCACTGGGGATTTGGTGCAGTATTTGCTACCGACCGTGGGCCCAACGGGCCAGGTAACTGGCGTGGATATTAGCGATGAAATGCTAAACGTGGCCCGCCAACGATTTGGCCAGCACACCAATACTACCTTTACCCTAGGCAGTGCCATGGCGCTACCATTGGCGGATAACAGCGTGGATGGGGCTATTATTAGTTTTGGCCTGCGCAATGTAGATAATGTGCCCCAAGTATTGGCAGAATTGGCCCGCGTGGTTAAGCCCAGCGGCACCATTGTAAGCTTGGATACCGCCCCCGACCCGTGGCTACCCGGCTTTTGGTGGTACTTTAACTTGGTTATGCCCACTGTGGGTAAGCTAATTAGCGGCGATAATGCTGCCTACAAATACCTAGCCCAAAGCACCAAGGCCTTTGTTACCCCCCAGCAACTACAAACCATGTTTGCCAATGCGGGTTTAAGCCACATTACCTGCCAACGCCTAGCCTTTGGTAGTGTGGCTGTTGTTAAGGGCGTCTGTAACTAATTGTGCTTTATGCATAAATAGGTTGTTGCATTTTCCCAAATAGTTTAGTTGAAATGTTAAAATTTTGACCGTTTGCTTGAATTAGCAATTGATTGTCAGTTTTTCCAAGTACTGAGACCTTAGTGCCTTTAGGTAAAATAGTTGGAGTGGCGCTTCGGGCAAGTACCCCTTTTTTCATTTGATTAAATAGATGAGCAGGTCGGCTAGTAATAATTCTTGTCAGGTTCATATCCGAATCACTTTCTGTAAGGATTTTAATACTGTAACTCTATAATAATGGGTGTACTGTATCAATACGCCTCAAGCCAACATGTTGCTAGTGGCTGGTAACTATTGCGTCAAAATAAAAGGGCAAGCCGGTTGGGGTGGTGGCTTGCCCGTCAGGGGGTATGCATGTGCCGCTAACCGCAGCACGGTGTAATGTTTAGGGGTTAAGGGCTAACGTTGGTGTCTTCATCCACCTTAATGCTAATGCGGGTGCCGGTGGGTACCAGTACATCCTTGCCTTTGCGGGCCATGGCATACCCAATACCAGCCACGGCACCAATGCCGGTGCCCATAGCGGCTCCGGTACCGGCCACGCCAAGCAAACCGCCTACAGCTACGCCAGTAACGGCACCAATACCGGTGCCTGCCGCTGCTGTGCCCACGCCTTTAGCAATATCCATTTTGTAGCTATCGCCACGCAGGCGGCCGGTGTTGTCTTCCGTGGTAATGTGGCCCTGTACGGGTATGGTGTTGCCGTTTGGGGTTTTTACTTCAAAAAACTGTACGCCTACTTCGCCGTGGCGGCCCATGTGGCGGGTGGGCACCACGCTGGTGACTTGGCCACGCACGTGGCTGCCAGCGGGCACAATAACGGTGCCGTTGGCCAGTAAGTCGTTATCCAAGGTGGCGGTAATAGCGTCGCCCACGCGACTGCTTTCGCTGCTGATGGGTTGGTCTAGCTTAACAATAATGTTAGTACCCTTAGGGATGGTGCTAACGCCCCCGCGCAGTGGGGTTTGGCTGTAGCTGCTGTAAGCCCCTGTGTTGGTGGAGCCATAACTCGTGGTGTTATACCCGGTGGTGCCGTAATTGGGGGTGCTGGTGGTGTTGTAGTAAGCACTGTTGCCGGTATCGTAGGCCACGGTGTTATTGCCAGCCGTGCTGGTTACGGTACTGGTGTTGTTTAGGGGCCGAATGCTCATATCTTCGGCATAACTGGTGGGCAGTACCATGGCACTGGTTACCAGCAGGGTTAGGGATACAGCCAAAAAGCGGCGGGTGGTCGCAGTCATCAGCGTCATAGGGAAGATCCTTACTCTCTATAGATTAGGGGGATATAAATGTGTCTAACAGTGGGTACAGCGGTAATGGCAACAGCCCGGTAGCGTAGTGGGAGGGTGGGCTGTAGATGCTGTTTAGGGGTGGAATGTTCCAATAATGGGCGGGGCACTGTTGGGTGCATGGGCGCCAAAAATTCACAATCCGTTACATTATACGGGGAATCGAATGAAGAGGGAATAGGGATCGGGTAAAGGGTTTGCCGTGATTTTGCTATATAAAAAAATACCCCCAACCAATACTTGGCTGAGGGTATTTAAATATGGTTTTTTAGATTTAGCCTACAGCACGCCGCGGCGTTCTTGGTCGCGTTCGATGGATTTAAACAGGGCGCCAAAGTTGCCGTGGCCAAAGCCATCGTTGTTTTTGCGCTGAATAAACTCGTAGAAAATAGGCCCAAAAATATTTTTGGTGAAAATTTGCAGTAAGTAACCGCCTTCATCGCCATCTACCAGTACTTGGTGGCGCTTAATGTGGTCGCGGTCTTCGGTTACACCTTCCACGCGGTCGTAAATGGTGTCGTAGTATTCGTTGTCAATATCCAAGGTTTCTATGCCGCTACCTTCAAGGTTGTCTAGCGTGCCAAGCAAATTGCTGCTGTGCAAGGCAATGTGTTGGATGCCTTCGCCCTTGTACTCGCGGATATATTCTGCAATTTGAGATTTTTCTTCTTTGGCTTCGTTAATGGGGATGCAAAAGGTTTTGCAGGGCGATTGCAGGGCATCGCTTACCAAGCCGGTTTTGGTGCCGTTAATATCAAAATACTGGCGCAGGGTAAAGCCAAATATACCTTGGTAAAAACTGCTCCACACGTCTTTTTGGCCTTTGCCCACATTGTTGGTCAGGTGGTCAATAAACTCAAAGCCCATTTCTGGGTTTTTGGGCGGATTTTCCATGGGCTCAAAGCCGTGGCCTACACCGTTGCTTTGCGCTTGGTAGTTGTTTACAAAGTACACAGCACTGCCGCCCACGCCTAAAATAGCAGGGTAGGGTAAATCGGTGCCGGGGTGGGGCTGGGCACCACGGGCAATAGCGGTTTTGTAGGCGGTTTCTGGGTCAGCAACTTCAAAGCCCATGCCGCAAGCGGTTTGGCCGTGCAGTTTAGCAAATTCTGCGCCAAACCCATCAGGCTTTTCGTTTAGCAAAAAGTTAACGCGTTGGCACTGCCAGTGGGTAATGGTGTTATCGCTGGCACCAGCATAGGTACGCACTGGGGATAAACCTAGTTTTTTAAAGATGACTTTATAGGCGTCAGAATCTTGTCCAGCGTATTCTAAAAAGGCTAGGCCTTGTAAGCCGCATGGGTTAAGGTCGGTATCGTTGCTGGTTTCTGGCATAGGTGGTGTTGCCGTTGTCATTAAGGTTACTCCCTGTAAATTTGGTTAGCGGGCTAATGCCCTTACCATAACAAAAACGGGGCATAAACCGAATTTTCTATACTGATGCTTTAGTAGCCTTCACAGCATCGTAACCGGCTAGGGCGGTGTGGCGGCTTTCGGCTAAATCTACCATGGGGTGTGGGTAGGTATCGCCTAAGGTTACGCCAGCGTCTAGCAGTACTAACGGCGGGGCTTCCCATGGGTTGTGGATAAATTTGCTAGGCACATTGGCTAGTTCGGGTACCCAATGGCGCACATACTCGCCGTCGGGGTCAAAGCGTTTGCCTTGGGTTACCGGGTTAAAAATTCTAAAGTAGGGCGAAGCATCCGCTCCACTGCCGGCCACCCATTGCCAGCCCATGGTGTTACTGGCTAAATCGGCATCTACCAGCGTATCCCAAAACCACTCGGCGCCGTGTTGCCAGTGGATACGGCAATTTTTAATCAGCAAACTACCCACAATCATGCGTACCCGGTTATGCATCCAGCCGGTATGCCACAATTCGCGCATGCCGGCATCCACAATGGGTATGCCGGTTTGGCCCTGTTGCCAGCGCTTTAAGCGCTCGTTGCTTTCATCGTCGTCGGCCCAAGGGTAGGCATTAAAGGCAGGCTTTAGATTTTCGGTAGGTGTATTTGGAAAAGCACGCAGTAATTGGGCCGCAAACTCGCGCCAGGTAATTTCTTTAAGGTAGGTGGTTTCGTCATCGGTTAGCCGGGCGTTTTGCCCACGTTGTTTTTTGGCGTTGCTGTACACGGCATGCCATAAGGCCTGCACGCTAATGTCGCCAAAATGCAAATGTGGCGATATTTTGGAGACCCCCGCCACCGCCGGCTTGTTGCGGTCGTCGTTATAGGTGGCAATACCCGTGTTTAAAAAATGATTAAATTGCTTCCATGCGCCATCTTCGCCGGGTTGCCAGTGTTTGTAAAAGCCTTTGTCCCAATCCAGTGTTGGCAGCAGTTGCCAGTCTTCTAGCGCATCACTACTGGGGTAATTATCTAGCGTGTGATAGGTGGGCTGGGTACTATCGGGTGGGTGAACCACCTGCCGGTTGCCGCTGGTGTGTTTCCAAAAGGGCGTATACACCTGATACGGCTTACCTTCTTTATTGGCCCAGTCATCGGGGTGGTACAGTGTTTGGGTGTGGATGCCTTCAACCTCTATGCCCGCATTCGTTAGCGTTTTTTCCACATCGCTGGCTTGGCTTAACGCCTCAGGTTCGTGGCAAATATCATAAATCAGTTTGATGCTACCCGTTTCTTTGGCCAGTTGCAGCAGCGTTTCTGCGGCATTATCCGTTTGTTTTAGGGTTAGCTGTATGTGCCGCTGGGCATAACTATTGGCCAGCGATTGCACCGAATGATGAAACCACCACCGGCTGGCCGCCCCCATAGAAAACCTGCCCGATGCCGTAGGCGAGTGCAGCACCACGGGTACCACTGGTTGCCCCGTTTGTAAGGCGGCATATAGGGCAGCATTATGTTGTAGACGCAGGGTTTGCCGTACCCATAGCAAAATAGGGGTACTCGTGGGGTTAGGCATGGCGGTGAAGGCTAGTGAAAGAGCTGACTAATCTGGGTATCGGCTTGGTATTGGCAGCCGTTGTAACGGTAGACGACTAAGGGCTCTTCTGGGTTGTTAGCAAACCGGCGTACCACCAATTCGGGTAGATTATCGTCGTTTAAGTCTTCAAAAATGTAGGGGGCCTTGGGGGTTTCTACATCTGCTAAAATGGTGCCGTTTCGGCTAATGGCCATGCGGTAATGCTTGGGGGCCACGGGTTGGGTTGGGTCTACATTGGGGGCTGTGGTGCCTCGTTGGGGCCACACGCGCACGGTTTCGTAGTTCCCTTTGCCATCGGCTTGCACGTACAGGGTGCGGCTAGCAGATTGCTTATCTGTATCCGTTATTTTAATGGCGTTGCTAACGCAGGCCTTGGCGGGGGTAGGGCTGGTGATGGTTTCTGTTGCCGCCATCGCGGTAGAGGTGGTATCAATTTGTGCCGGGCTATAGGCTAAGGAAACACTATTGCCGTAGGGCAATAACAGCATGGTAGGGTCGCTGGTAATGTGCTCGGTGTAGGCTTCTAGCGGCGAGAGTAGTTTAACGGTTTGCAGGTAGGCGGGCCAAAAACCAGGGGCAGGCCGTTGGCCGTGGGCGGTTACCGCATCCGTTAGCCGAAACATCGCATCTTGCTTGCGCTGATTAAGGGTGTTGGGGCTGGCTTTTTCTTGCCGTAAATCCACACCCACCTGGGCTAAGCCGTAGGCCAAATTGGTGTAGGGGCTTTGCAATGCATCGTTGGCTTTGCGCAGGTAGTACAGGCCGCTTTGGTTATCGGTAAATAGCAGTTTGGCCAACCCTAGCGGAAACATACGGTAAGGGTCGGTATTGGCGGCTTGTTGGTGTTTTTGCAGGCCCACCAGCAACTCCATTTGCTCATCGCCATCCATGGTTAGGGCCGCCCTGCGAATAAGCTCTAGGTGAAGGCCCAAGCTTTTGTTGTCTTTAAATAAGGGTAGTAACGTTCTGGCCTTGGTCTCTGTCATATCCACGGGTATATCGGCGGCTTGGGTTGGTAGGCCTACCGTAATGTAAACCAGTGGGCTGCGGTCTTTAAACTGTGGGTCGGTAATGGCTGGTGCGGTTGCTATGGTCGCGGTGGTAGGGGTGTCTGGCACATTAATGTCGGCAGCAGGGGGTATGACGGTTTCATCCGGTGTAGGGGTGTTACCAATATCGATGGTGGCGTGGCCATCGGGGTCGCTGCTGGTTTCTGGGCTATCGGGTTCTATCTCGGCAATGGGGGTGTCTGCCGGTTTGTTCTCATCTTCTACCGATAAAAAATTGGCGGGCCGTACAATGGCATCATCGGGCGAGGTTAGGCCGTCTACCACGGTGTTGGCATGCTCCGTGGTTGCCTTTAGGGGGCCTTCTACGGCAATGTATTTAGTGCCGTTGCTAGAGGAGCTGTTAGCGGGTGTTGGCGCCGCGGGCACAGGGGGGCTGGCCAAGCTTAGGGGGGTTAATGTGGGGGCAACCATGGCAACGGTCATGGCGAGTAGTACACCACCAAACACTAACTTGTTTCCAAAAACAGGTTGAATTTTGCCCATTGCGCTATCCCCTACAGTGATTTAATAACATGGTTATACGGTTTATTGTAGCGGATCCTGCCTAAAACGTGTACCGGGTAAGCCGTGTAAAACTGGCTATTGTTACGGTTGCTTGTGGGTGTATATTACCCAGCGGTGGTTAGGGCCAGCCTTTGTGGCGATAGGGTGGGTGCGACGAATGGCTTGCAGTAGGGTATCTAGGCCGCGCTCGTTGCCGCCCCGGTACCGAAACAACCACAGGCTATCGTGTTTTTTTAATTGGTGGGCGGTAGGGGGTAACAGGGGGTGCTGGCGGTAGGGTGATACATAATACTGGATAAGGGCGTTTGGTCGGGTTTTTGCCAAATAATAGGCCAACGATAAGGGTGCGGCCAGCGGGCCATTGGCCAGGATGAGGTGATGAGTGCCTAAGTGTTGGCTGGCAAAGGTGGCCATGCCACGCACAGGGAATTTGCCCCGATAGTGGAGGGGGGTACCAGGCATCACTGTGCCAATCCCTACCACAATCAGCAGGCAATACAGCAATACGGCGCCTGTGTTTGTTAGTGCGGGGGTGTGGGCATAAAGCCGCTGGCACAGTAGGGCTAGCCCAGTGCCGGTAAGCAATACAATGGGTAAACTCATCAGCATGCCATAACGAATAATGGTGCTGGTGTGGGTGCCGCGTACCACATCGCTACCAATAATGGACAGTAAGGGTAACCAAGCCCAGGCCGCTACAAAGCCAACCCAGGGGCGGGTGTTGGTGTTTTTTATACCTAACCATAGGCTGGCCAGTACCCCTATTGTGGTTAAGGGGATAAGAACAACTTTAGCCCACAGGTTACTGCCGGCCATCACCATCCAGGGCTCCCAAAACAGCATGGTGATATAACGGATAGGCTTTAGCAGCCCGATGGAAAAATGTTGGCCGCCGCTAAGGGTGGGGGCGGCTTGTTGTACGGTAAGCATGGGTAACCACAGCCACAGAGCTGCTGTAAAAACAACACCACTGCCAATTAGCCAACCCCATTGCGCACGCGTCCAGCGGGGTTGTTTGGGTTGGGCTTGTCTTATAAGGGCCCAGCCCCATACCGCGGCATGGAACACCCCTTGGAACCAAAACACATAGTGGCAAAACAGCCCACTTAGTGTGCTAACCGCATAGGTAAGCCACCACCGTTTGTTGCTAGACCCTTGCACCCCCACCTGCCATAACGAGAGCCCACTTAAGGCGGCAAGGTATAGGGCCAGTGTGTACATGCGGCCTTCTTGGGCATAAATAAGCTGGAATGGATTACAGACTGCAATAATCGCCACCCAAACCCATGCTTGTTGCCACCATGGGGTAGCGGTTTTTTGTGGCAATTGGCGGGCCAATAACACCAGCGGCACGAACAGCAGCACGCTCCATACCACGGCAAAGGCGCGCAGGCTAACCTCAGAAACCCCAAACGCGGTTAGCCAGGGGTGCAATAATAGGTAGTACAGGGGCAAATGCACGTTGGTTTTTAGCATGGCTAGCGTGTTATGCAGGCTAAACGGTTGCCAGCCGAGCAAGCTGTCTACCCATTGCTGGGCGGTTAAGGGCTCTGTGGGTAAGGTGGTTGGGTAGCCGTGGCCCATGGCTACCAGGATGGAGTTAATCTCGTCCAGCCAAAAAGGTTCGCTGCCTAAGCCCACCCACCGAAGGGCAGCGGCCACTACCAGCAAGGCAACCCACCCCCATAAGGGCCATTGTTTTTGGGGTGTTGGTGTAGCGGCTTCCATGGCTAAGCAGGTAGCTGTTGGGCGCGCTGGTGGGCAGCGTATTCGGTTTTGTCACATAGGGGCGGTAAGGTTAAGTCGGTATCGCCATTGGCGGCATGGTGCAGGGCCAAGGTAAGGAGCTCATCGGCAAAGGCGGGGTTTTTAGGCAGTAGTGCCCCATGCAAATAGGTGCCATACACCGTGCCGCTTACGGCACCTTCGTCGCCGCTTTGGCCGTTGTTGCCATGGCCGGTAATCACCTGGCCAAGGGGCCTTGCGTTATCCCCCAAAAAGGTTTGCCCGCTGTGGTTTTCAAACCCTACAAGGGTTTGTTTGTTGGCACGTTCAATCACCACATTGCCAATTAGGCGTTGTTCGCCGCCCACGGTGTGGCAGTCTAGCAGGCCAATGCCTGGGATGCGTTCGCCACCGATGGGGTCGAAGGTGTGGCCAAATAGTTGGTAGCCGCCACACACGCCTAAAATAGGGGTTTTAGCCTCTGCCGCTTTATGTAAGGCATCGGCCTTGGTGTGGATAAGATCGTCGCACACAAGGTGTTGTTGGGCGTCTTGGCCGCCCCCCATAAATAGCAGGTCAACCGTGTTGGGGTCTAACGTATCCCCAATACTAATATCCGTTACGGTTACCGGGATACCCCGCCATTGGCAGCGTTGCACTAGGGCCAATATATTGCCACGGTCGCCGTACAGGTTCATCAGTTCTGGGTACAGGTGGCCTATGCGAATGGTGGGGAGAGAAGAGGTCATCTGGTTATTTTAAGGAGAAAACGCTGTGGGTTACAGTTCCGCACTATTGTGTAGATGCAGCCTTGCTATGGCAGGGTGCTTTCTCTATGATGGCGAGGTTTTGGGCGCAGTGGCGCCACTCAATAAAAAGGATGCGTGCCAATGCCCAATGTAATTGTTGTGGGTGCCCAGTGGGGCGATGAAGGTAAGGCCAAAGTGGTGGACTTACTGGCGGAGCATGCCGATGTGGTGGTGCGCTGCCAAGGCGGCTGCAATGCGGGGCATACCGTAAAACATGCGGGCGAAACCTATAAATTCCACCTTATCCCGAGTGGGTTGCTGTACGGCAATAAAACCTGTGTTATTGGCCCTGGCACGGTGATTGACCCAGACGTGCTGCTAGGCGAAATGGCAGACCTTCAAAAACGTGGCATTTCCATGGATGGGTTGCATATTAGCCACCGAGCCCACGTTACCCTGCCTTTCCATCGCGAGTTGGATGGGGCGGTAGAGCAACTGCGCCAAAAGGCAGAAAACGATACAGGCAAAAATGCCTGTGGTGGCCAAATTGGTACCACCAAAAAAGGGATTGGCCCCACGTATATGGATAAAGTGGGTCGCTTTGGCGTTCGGCTGGTAGATATTTTGGAACCCACTGAACCATTATCTGCCCGGTTGCAGCAAATTTTAGATTTTAGGGGCGATACCATGCAGGCCCAAGGCGTCACCCCGCCAAGCTTGGATGACTTGCTGGCCCATTGCCAACGTGTGGCTAAAGAATTAAAACCCTACATTACCGATACCACCCCCTTGTTGTATAAGGTGGCTAAACAAGGCAAGCAGCTGTTGTTTGAAGGCGCCCAGGGCACCTTGCTAGACGTGGACCATGGTACCTATCCTTTTGTAACGAGTAGCAATGCCACAGCAGGCGGCGCTTGTACCGGTAGTGGCGTAGGCCCAACCAAAATGGACCACACAATTGGCGTGATGAAAGCCTATACCACCCGTGTGGGCGAAGGGCCCTTCCCTACGGAGTTGACGGATAGCGTGGGGCAGCATTTGCAAACTGTGGGCGCCGAATTTGGTACCACCACAGGCCGCACCCGCCGCTGCGGTTGGTTTGATGGCGTGATGGCCCACTACAGCGTGATGGTTAATGGGCTGGATAGTGTGGCCCTAACCAAGCTGGATGTGCTGGATGGGTTGGATGAGATTAAACTATGCACGGGCTACACCTTACCCAATGGCGATGTGATTGAAGGCTTCCCGGCGACGGTAAGGCAGTTGGCTAGCGTAACCCCAGTATACGACACCATGCCAGGTTGGCCCGGTGAAAAAACCGAAGGTGTGCTGACTTGGGATGGTTTACCCACCAATGCTAAGGCTTTTGTAGAACGGCTAGAGGCCCTGATGCAGTGCCCGGTAAGCATGGTTAGTGTAGGCCCAGAGCGTACGGCTACCATTACTCGCCAACCCCTAGTGGCTGGCATGGCGGTTGCCACTGGCGAACCCTTGCAGCCGGTGACCTGCTAACTAAACCTGGCTAGGCTTGGTTTTGGTGCAAGCGCAATGCTGCTTTGGCTTAAATCAAGCTTAATTCGTTGCCTAGCTTGGCAAAAATAGCCAGGGCTTTGTCCATGTGGGCTTTGGTGTGGGCGGCACTCATCATTAGGCGCACACGGGCTTTATCTTTAGCCACGGTGGGGAACACAATGGCGCGGGCAAACACACCTTCGTCAAACAAGCGCTTGCTTAAGGTTTGGGCAGTAGCGCTTTCGCCTACAATCACTGGCAAAATCGGCGAATCGCTCACAATATTGTAGCCCAGCTTGTTCATTTCGGTTTTAAAGTAAGTGGCGTTATCCCACAGTTGTTTTACTAGGCTATTATCCGCCATTAGCAGCTCTACCGCCGCTTGGGCAGCCGCCACCACGCCAGGGGGGTGGGGGGTGCTAAACAGCATGGGGCGGCCTTTGTTAATCATCAAATCACGCATGGCTTGGGTGCTGGCCACATAGCCACCCATGCCCCCTAGGGCTTTGCTTAAGGTGCCCACCACAATATCCACGCGTCCGTGTAAATCAAAATGGGCCACGGTGCCTTCGCCGTTGGGGCCAAACACGCCGCTGCCATGGGCGTCATCCACCATGCAAATCGCATCGTATTTTTCGCATAGTGCCACAATTTCTGGCAGTTTCGCCACGTCTCCGTCCATGCTAAACACGCCATCGGTTACTACCAAGCGGCGGTTATGGGTTTGGGCCTCTTGTAGCACGGATTCCAGCTCCGCCATATCGCTGTGGGCGTACAACCTTTTATCCGCTTTGTTTAAGCGCACCGCATCAATAATGCTGGCATGGTTTAGGGCATCGCTAATAATCACGTCGCCTTTGGCCATAATGCTGTTAATGGCGCCTGCATTGGCGGTAAAGCCGGATTGGTACACCAAGGTGGCTTCGCACTCTTTAAATTTGGCCAAGGTTTTTTCCAAGGATTGATGAGCTTCCATAGTGCCAATAATGGTGCGCACCGCCCCAGCGCCGACGCCTAATTGTTGGGTAGCCTTTACAGAAGCTTCCACCAGCTTGGGGTGGTTACATAGGCCTAGATAGTTGTTGGCGCTGAAGTTCAGGCACTCTTTGCCGTCCACGGTAATCTCCGGCCCCTGCTCACCGCTGACCGTTACCAGTTCTTGGTACAGGTGCTGATCTTTAAGGTCTTGGAGCATGTCATCAATAAAGTTGAGGCGTTGGGAATGTTGAGTGGCAGTGGTCATCAATAATGTTTCCTGTTTGTAGGTAGAGGGATAAGGCTGTGAGGCACCTTTTTTAGTCTTGTGGTAGAAAAGACTGTTTAAAGGTAAACGCAAAAGGGGTAGGGCCATGTTGTTCGATGTGTTGAAGTCGTTTTTTTGCTTCTGCGATAGAAGGTGTATGCCCTTTTTTAACCCACCACATTGCCATATGCGGCGACCCTAATGGTTCAAACCATTGGCTGCGTTGAGACAGTAGCTCAACATGGCTAGTGTGATAAACATACTGATGGAAGTCATCAATGGTTTCCCACACCGACATATTAACGATGATTAACGGATCCTCGCTCCAAGTAAACTCTGTTGCGTTATTGTTTTCGCCAATTAGCCGCCAAACAAACCCTGGATGTTTGTCAGCCAGGTCATTAATTTCATCTAACCGATCAACAAACCCCTTTAGGGGAGGGGTATCCAAGGGTGCAATCGCTTTGGAGATATTGACTTGAGCGAGATGGTATTTAGATGGGTGGGGCATGTTTTGTTTAGGTTCTATGCTATGGCGTTAGGATGATTTTGCCCGCCTTGCCAGATTTAGCGATGTCCATGGCCTCGCCAAACTGAGATAGGGGGAAGTGGTGGGTCAGCACAAAATCAATATCCACTTTGCCGCTGGCCAACAGGTCTAGCATAATATCCCAGGTGCGGAAAATTTCTCGCCCGTTGACGCCAATAAGCCGCGTGCTTTTAAAAATAACGTCGCGGTTTAAATCCAGTTCAATGGGCTCTGGCGGAATACCTAAGCACACCATACTGCCCCCGTGGGATAGGGTTTTAAAGGCGGTGGTAATGGCGCGGGCATTACCGCTCATTTCCAGTACCACGTCCACGCCTTTGCCATCCGTGGCTTGATGAATCGCCTCATCAATATTGGTGTCCCCATCCATATCTGAGGGATTCCACACAAAATCCGGGTGGGCTTGTTTGGCCAGTTCCAGCCGGTATGGGGCCACATCCGCGGCAAACACTTGGGTGGCGCCTAGGGCCTTGGCCACAGGTATGCTGTACAGCCCAATGGGCCCGCAGCCAGAAATAAACACGGACTTACCCGTTAAATCCACTTGGGTGGCCGCATGCACCGCGTTGCCAATGCTGTCTAAACAAGCGCCTACTTCCGGGGTAATGCTGTCGGGTAATTCGACGCACTGCCATTGGGGTAGCACCACGTATTTGGCAAAACAACCGGGGGCGTCCACGCCGTAAATCACGTGGGTGTCTTCAAATTGTGGGCCGGCACCGTTGCCGCTGGGGGTCATTTTTACATGGTGCATTTCGGCGGATACGTAATCGCCTTCCGCCACATGGGTAACGCCTGGGCCAACGGATTCGATAATGCCGCAAAATTCGTGGCCATAAATCATGGGGGGCTTAATGCGGCCTGCGCTCCACTCATCCCAGTTGGTAATATGCACGTCTGTGCCGCAAATGCTGGTTTTTAACACTTTAATGCGCACGTCGCCTTCGCCGGGCGTGGGTACAGGGGCATCAATGAGTTTAAAACCTTCGCCGGCATGGTGTTTTTGAATGGCTTGCATGGTGGTCATGGGCAGGGGGTAAATCCAACATTATTAAAAAGGGGAAGAAATAAAGGCCCATGCTACCATTAACACAGGCTACATGCCTGCCAGGGGTGCGCCTTGACCTGGGGCGTTCGGTTATTTGCCTTCGCCCATTTGAGACTTTTCTGGCTCGGCAATGGCGGTAAAGGTAAGGGGGTCGGCAAAGGTAACGTCGTCGCGTTTTCGGGTCTCTTCCGCCTCTTCGTTTCGCTCGCCCTTGGCGCGTTTGTCGTTGCTAAAAAAGAACCCCAGCAAATTGCCGACTGCCCGCGCTAAAAAATTAGGTGATTGTTGTAACCCCTGGGCAAGCTGGGCCCCGGCTTGGGCTAGTTGCTGGCCAAGTTGTTGAGGCAGCTGTAATAAGCGCCTCCCTGCTAGGCGGGCTAAAAAAACCGTGTTGGCCACCGGCCGGGCAAGGGTGTGCAATAATGCATTTGCCTGGGTGGTTTGAGTAGCGGTGGCCTGCCGGGTGGCGTTGTTTATTAGTTGGCCGCGGGTCAGCAGTTCGGTGGCATCGCGCTTAACGCGGGTGCCGGATTTCTCTTGGGCCATGGCTTCCGCCAGGCTACCTTTGTTCACGTAGCCGCGGCCTTCGCAATATTGCACGTGCTGAAAAATGTTGACCATACGATTCGGGATAAGACGTTTCTATAAATAAAGACAATGCTTAACCTACCATAAATTACCCAGCAAAAATTAAACAAATAAGTATTGTGGGCTAATTGTGGGTAGGTGCTACTGATTACACAAGCCCACTGAAAAGGGGTAATTGCCTGTTATAGCAAGGTAAATTAATGCTACGCAACAAAAAAGCGCTGTGATATCACAGCGCTTTTTTAGAAAGAGTTGAAAACCAGAGAAACCGTGGGTTAGTCAATCAGCTGGATGCTGCCACCGGCGCCTTCAATTTTTTCTTTGGCGCTAGCGGTTGCATGGTGGGCTTCGATGGAAAGCTTTTTAGGGGCATCGCCATTACCGAGCACCCGTAACCCTTCGTGGCGGCGTAGTAACAGGCCGTGCTCGATGAGCAAATCATAGGTGATTTTATCGGTATCGGGGAATAGACGGCTAAGGTCTTCCAGGTTTAGTTCTAGGTAGGTTTTGCGGTTGTACTGGCGGAAACCATCCAACTTTGGCACCCGGCGGTACAGAGGCATTTGGCCGCCTTCAAACCCACGTTTGCGAGAGTAGCCAGAGCGACATTTTTGCCCACGGTGACCGCGGTTACAGGTTTTACCAGCACCGCTACCGTGGCCACGGCCAACGCGCAGTTTAACTTTGCGAGAACCGGGTTCTGGGCTGAGGTTATCGAGTGAAGGAGCCGGTTGGGCGTTATCAGTATCAATGGCAGGTTGAGATTTTTTGGTTGCAGCCATGGTGGCAATCCTTTTTTTCTAAAGCAGGTTTGAGTGAATAATTTACATTAAGCAGAGAGGGGTTGGGGGTTAGCCGTCAATCCGCTCTACGGTAATTAGGTGAGGGATTTTTTTAAGCATGCCCTGGATGATAGGGGTATCAGCCACATCCACGCTACGGTGGGTGCGGGTTAAGCCTAAAGATTGAACCACACGCTTGTGCTTTTCAGGGCGGCCAATCACGCTGCGGTTTAGGGTAACGCGCAGTTGCTTGGTTTGAGCGGCAGCGGCCTTTTTAGCAGGCTTTTTGGTGGTTTTATCAGCAGTTTCGGGTGCCATAATTCAAAATATCTCCAGAAACGAGGGTGGTTTCGGTTAAAAAAGTAAGGTTACAGGTGGCGTTAGTTGCTAGGGGTTGCTTGCAACATTTGGCCAACGGTTAAGCCACGGGCGTGGGCAATATCATCAAAGCCGCGCAAGTCGTTTAGGCCGTTAATAGCAGCACGGGCCACGTTTAATGGCGAGTTGGAGCCTAGTGATTTGCACAAAATGTTGCTAATGCCAGCCAATTCAAATACGGCACGAGCCGCACCACCAGCAATAACACCAGTACCATCACTAGCGGGGCGCATAACAATGCGGCTACCACTGGCTTTGGCGTTTATCCGGTGAGGGATGGTTTTTTTGTGGATGGGCACCTGGATGAGTTGTTTTTTCGCGTCAGCTACGCCTTTTTGAATGGCGGTAATAACCTCGTTGGCTTTGCCAACACCAAGGCCAACCATGCCATCGTTGTTGCCGACAACAACAACTGCACGAAAGCTCATCTTCTTACCGCCTTTGACAACTTTGGTCACGCGGCGAATTTGAATAACGCGTTCTTTCCATTCCGTTTCTTGTTTTTGGTGGTCCATAATTAGGGTCACAATCCTGGTTAATCTAAGGTTTAAAGCGAGGTGTTAAGGTCTGTTTATTGGGTTAAACAGGGCCACCATGGGGTTAAATAGGCTGGTAGGCGCCTGATGTAGTTTAAACAGAGAAGACGTAAAGTAGCACAAGGGCCATCGATAGTTCAAGCTATTTGTGACAGCTGCGCAAAAGGATTGTACCTAAAGGGTGCCTGCCGTAAAATCCCTATTGGCCGGGATTTTACCTAAACGGCCTGTTTTGTTCGGATGGAAAGTGACCCGAATTGGTGAACAGCCAACAACTATTAAAGAAAGTAGGTGGCCTGATGCTGTTTATTGGCGTGATAGTAGCAGCCGCATTGTTACTTATACCCCAGCCTCAGTATTCCTCTGCCCAGGCGCCGGTACCTAATGTACCCTTAGCCGCCCCTGCGGAAGAAACCACGGTGACCTTGGCCGCTATTGGTGATACAGGGGCCAATACGCCTTTTCAACGCGCGGTAGCTACCCAGCTGATTGATTACTTCCACGGGCAACACCCTTTAGATGGCGTGTTGCATTTGGGCGATATTATCTACCCAGAAGGCGATATTGAGCGCTTTGGCCAAAGCCATTATGCCAACCATTACCAAGCCTTGTGGGAAGAAGGCGTCCCCTTCTATCTGTCGTTAGGCAACCACGATGTGTTACGAGGCTTTCGGCCAGAGATATTAGCCTTTTACGGTATGCCTAACCGGTACTACACCTTCCAACTGGCCAATGGCACCGGCACGAATAAGGTAACGGTGGATTGCTTTGCCTTGGATACCAATATTTACAAAGATGTTGACCAAATTGCTTGGCTAAAACAGGCGTTGGCCAGCAGTACTGCAGATTGGCAGGTAGTGTATGCCCATCACCCATTGCATAGTAGTGGGGCCCATGGCAGTCATAAAAAGCTAACTGCCCTGTATGCTCCTATTTTTAAGCAGTACGGGGTGGATGTGTATATGGCAGGCCATGAGCACGATTACGAGCGCTTTAACCCCATTGATGGCACCCTGCATGTGGTTTCTGGTGGTGGTGGGGCTTATTTGCGTAAGTTTTCGTCACAGCATCCCCAATCGGCAGTGCGGTTGCGCGCCCACCACTTTACTGTGTTGCAGTTTGGTAAGCAGGCGGCCCGCGGCCAAGCCATTGATAAAACGGGTAAGGTGATTGATGCCTTTACCATCCCCCATACGGAGGCTATACCGACGGGTGTGTAGCCAAGCTGTGGGGCATGCGATGGTTTACAATAGGTAACATAGTGGCATGTGGGTGCCTTTAGGGTGCTTAATGCCGATGTTGACCCCCTTGCTAGGTACGCCTTTACAATACTAGTCAACATCCCCTTGTAGATCCCCCCAGAGAGAGCCTAACGACGACCATGGATTTGGTGAACGTGCCATTAACCCAACCCCCGGCTAGCGCTAGCTATAGTGCTGGTTCACCTGCTGGCGGCCAATCGGTGGTGGGTTCTATTACAGGTAATGTGGCCGTTCAGCCTCCGGCCTCTACAGGTGTACAGGCCTACCGTGGTGGTGGCAGCGATGTGTTTTTGCCTTCGGGCTACACCTCAACGGCTTCTGCGGCGCCGAGCCATTATTGGCAGCAACCGGCCCCTGTGGCCAGCCCTTCGCTAACCTCGCCATCGTTTACATCGCCGTTGGGCATGGAAAAAGTGGAAGTCTTTATTGACCGCACAACCCACCAATTGTACGTGCCGATTAATGTGATGGACGAAGTGGCCCATGCCACACCAAAACAGGCGGAAACGCCTTTCCATAAGGTGAAATACACCAAAACCACAGAATCAGCCGAACCCGATAACCCTTCTGTTGATATTACGGTAGAAGAGCCCGTGGAGAGGGATAACGCTAAAACAACAAACGAAGACGCCGAACCAAAGGCGTCGTCTGATAAAAACCCGGAAGACAGCGATACTACCCCGAAAAAGGATGCGGCCACCCCAGCCACGACGCCCCCAGCTAAACTAACGGATGAACAACAGGCTGTGGCAGAATTTATGCAGGCCTATAATGCGTTAAAAGAATCCATATCGGACCCTGAGGTAAGTGCGGCACTGGGGCGCATGCGCAACCGCATGCTAAGCCCATGGAGCATTAACCCGTTTAGTTTTTTAAAGGATTTAAACACGATCCGTAAAGATGATTCTGTCAAAAAATTCCTAAAAGAATCCAAAGACTTGGGCCCGTATTGGGATAAATTAAAGGCCGCCTTGCCAGAACCCACCGAAAGCACCACCACAACCACCGTTCGTAAAACCGTGGCCCCACCAGAGCTGGTTAGGCATCCATCCGCCCCCCATGTTCACCCGAATCCTCGTCCGCGCCCAAGGCCACGGTACACCCCCAGTTCTGTAGAAGAAAAACCCACCATCATCCCGGTGGACTCCCTCTCGCCAGAGCTGTTGGCCGAATTAATGAATAGCTAAACATATCATCAACGCGCTAGCGCTAAGTATCGTTGGCTAAAAAGCGATGAATAGGCGATAAAAAGCTAGGAATCGCCAGGCATGGGCAGCATTTGCTCGTGCAAAATATCGCCGGTGCAGGCCATTAGCAGGCAATGCTCTACAAACAGGCTGGCTACGTCATCCTCACTGCACGGTATTAGGGCTTCGTCATCTACCAGGGCAATGCTGCAATCGCCTTGGGCGGGCACATACAGGCTGGCTACTTCATGCTCTAGCAGTTCGGGCACATCGTGCAGGGGGTTATCTTCCGTTAGGATGGCAAAATCGCCGTTTAGGGCTAAAATACGCCCACACAGCAGCTGTTTGTTGGGGTTGTTAGGGTCGATAATGGCATAGGGGCGCGTATGGCTGCGCACGGTAAAGCTTAGGTGGTGCCATAAAATGCTGGCCATACCTACCGAACGATCCCCATCCACGCTGGTGTGAACGGAGCGTTCTGGCAGGTGGGTGATTTTATGGGCGCTAAGCATGTTTTTTCGCTTGCGGTGGAAGCGAGGCTGCATAAAGTGCTTGCTAAGGCGTTGCTGCAGGGCGGTGCCGCTGGTTTCTAGCTCGGTTAGTAGGGTGTCAAAAATGCGGTTGGTGCGCTGCTGGATGGCTTGCTGGGCCAGCCATTGGTTGGCCAGATGCTCGGCAAGGCTATCCATGGGGTGTTCTGGCACCATGGGGGTGTGTTCGTGCTCGGGGGCGCCCACATCCATCAGTTCCATGTGGCCTACGGTCGTGGTGCTGGCGGTTTGCCACAGTTTGGCGGCGCGGGCCAAGCGGGCATGCTGCACATCTTCCATAAAGCTACTAATGCCTGCTTGGTGGGTGTGGTCGTGTGGGCTCATCAGGGCTGCTCTCTATGGGTTTACGCTATCCTTGGTGCCGATACCCACGCAGGGTAACGTTGCTATACACACTATTGTATCAGAGGAAGGCTATTGTGTGGGCAGCATTAATTATTGAGTGATAATTTTAAAAATTGGGTTGCCCATTGGGGAAGAAATGAGTGTTTAGGAGAAGGAGAGGGTGGCGGTGGCGCTGATGTTTTAGGGGGTTCGCTTAGCTTGGTTTTGGCAAAGTCTGTAAATGCTGTTAACGCCTGGCGTATGCCTTTTAGTGTTATTGGGCGCGAAGGCGCGTCGTATACAGGATCTTGTGTAATCGTCATATTACTAGGTGTAAGGCCAATACGAATAGCGCCATCGAATTGTTCCCCGGTATAAAAATTGAGGGAATAGGCTTTTTTTTGTGCGTCGTAATGAATGCCGACGCCTTTTTGTTGCCCCCTCTTTTTGTTTCGCGCTTTTGTTTTCGTTAGTAGTTTTATGCCTTTTTTAAGCATACGTTCCGATATGTTGGCCTGGTCTTTATAAACTGTTTTCCATTTTTTGTTCTTAATGGGTACTGTTAGCCCACCCTCTGATGGTAAAGCAGTAAGGTTGATCTTGGTTTGTGGCTTCTTCCTACCAAAAGCCGCCGCATGGCTAGTATTGCTGGAAAAGCGAACACTATTCATGGTGTATGTGCCTCCATAAGGGCTGTGGTTGTAGTTACCAGCCGTGTAAAACCGCCTAAAGCGTAGAGATTACCCTAGGCGGGGGGTGTGGTGTGGTTACTGTGGTTGTGGGCCGCTGGCGGTACGGCCAATGCTAACATAGTGGTAGCCGTGTTCTTCCATCTTTTTGGGTGGGTACAGGTTACGGCCGTCTACAATCACGCGGCAATCGCTGCCGGCTTTTAGCTGTTGCATATCCACGTGGATAAACTCTGGCCACTCTGTCACAATGGCAATCGCATCGGCGTTTTCCGTGGCGGCATACATGTCATCGCAGTAGGTAATTCTAGGGAAGATGGCACGGTTTTTGTCCATGGCAATGGGATCGTAGGCTTGCACCTTGGCGCCACGCTGTATTAACCCACGGATAATGTGGCTACTGGGGCAATCCCGCATGTCATCTGTACCGGGCCTAAAGGCTAGCCCCCACACGGCCACGGTTTTGCCGTGCAAATCGCCGCCAACGGCGCGTTCCACCCGCTCTACAAAGTTAATGCGTTGGTAGCGGTTAATAATTTCTGTGGTTTTAAGCAAATCCAGGTTTAGGTGGTACTCATCGGCAATGGCCACCAGGCTGTTAATATCCTTAGGGAAGAAAATACCCCCGTAGCCAATACCGGCGTTTAAATAATGGGGCGAAATTCGGCGATCCATCCCCAAGCCCTTGGCCACCATGGTAATATCCGCGTTGGTTTTTTCGCACACGTGGGCAATGCTGTTAATAAAGCTAATTTTCATGGCTAAAAAGGCATTGGTGGCGTGTTTAATCAGCTCAGCGCTGCTTAAATCCGTAATAAGCATGGGGCCGTTTAGCGGTTGGTACAGCTTTACCAAAATATCAATGGCATCTTGGCTATCGGCGCCAATCACCACCCGGTCTGGGTGGAAAAAATCATGGATGGCGTTGCCTTCTCGCATAAATTGGGGCACGGCAGCAATATCAAACTGGTAGGTCTTATCCTTGGGTAGGGCTTCATCGAGCAGGGTTTGCAGGTACTCGCCACTTTTAATGGGTAGGGTGCTTTTTTCCACAATCAAGGTGTATTTATCCGGCACTAATGCCTTGGCAATGTCATCCACGGCCATGGTTAGGGGGCGCATATCCGGCTTGCCCACGGGGGCTTGCTTGGCACCCATGCATAGAAAAATAATATCAGCGTCTTTCAGGGCATCCTGAATATCAGACGTGAAGAAGAGGCGTTGTTCTTCCACATTGGTTTTAATTTTGGCGTCTAGGCCTTTTTCAAAAAAGGGTACTTGCCCCTGCCGTAGCAAATCTATTTTGCCGGTATCCAGGTCGGTGCAAGTAACGGTGTGGCCCATATCGGCTAAACACGTGCCTGTTACGGTACCGACATATCCGGAGCCAATCACTGCCATGCGCATGGTGGGTGGTGTCCTTGAAAAATACTGAACAATAGACGCCCATACAACAGGGCTGGAATGCGCACTACCCTACCATAAAGAGCCCCTAAACAGGGAGGCAAAGGTTGGCCCTACAGTAACTAGATGAGTGTGGCCGCCAAGGTGGGCTAGCCCCTGGGCTGTTTGGTGGGGATACTGCGGGCTAGCTACGGCGCGGGGTGGGTTTTGGGCCGGTTTTACTGTAGGGCGCCTTGGTTAAGTTCGATACCCACAACAGAGACAGAGACCCACCCAATTTTTTGGTTGAAGCGGAAAGGATTCCCGATACCATGACATTTATTAACACTAACATTGCCGCCCTGCGCGCCATGAGAAACTTACAAGTAAATACCAGCTTTGCAGAACGCACCTATGAAGAACTGGCCACTGGCTCTAAAATTATTCGTGCGGCGGATAGCCCGGTAGAATACGCCATTAGCGAAAAGCTAAAGCATACCAATTTATCTGTAAAACAAGCCCAAACCAATGCCAGTAATGGTATTAGCATTTTGCAAACCACAGAAGCGACCCTGCAAACCATTCAAGACCACCTACACCGCATCCGCGAATTGGCCGTACAATCGGCAAACGATGTAAACAGTGTGGATTCTCGCCTAAGTATTGCAAAAGAAACCCGTCAACTTTCTGAAGAAATTAACCGCCTAGCCGCTGCCGCGGAATTTAACGGCATGAAACTGCTAGATGGCACCGCCACCAATCAATATGTACAAATTGGCCCAAAATCTGCCACGGCAGGTAACGCGGTGGATATTTCTGCCGGTTTGTTAAGCGCCGATATTGATGCCACCGGTGGTGGCCTGGGCGTGATTGATAGCGGTGGTGGCCTAACCCTGGCTAGCTTAGATGAGATTTATAACGCTGGCGCGAACACAACATTGTTGGATGATAACGCCACTATTCGTAGCTTTATTAACGATATTGATAATTCTATTAGCACCTTGTTGGGCCGCCGCGGCACCTTAGGCGCCCTGCAAAACCGGTTAGAAGGTGTTGTACAAAACTTGGGCGAATATTCTGAAAACCTTACTCGCTCCGAATCCTCTATCCGTGATGTAGAAGTGGGCGAAGCGTCGTCTCGGTTAGCGACGTCTCAATTGCGTCTGTCTTCTGCCACACAGGTATTAAGCCGTATTAACCAGTTTGAAATGAATGTGGTACAGCAGCTACTGGCCGGCTAACCCTTTGTTTCGTTCCTCCCTGTCTGTTCCTCTTTTTTCTGTCTTATCTCTGTTTTGTCTTTAATCCTTTGTCTTTCCCCTTGTTACCGTTTATTCCCCTTGTATATGTAGTTAGGAGTTCCCTCAATGTCCTCTCTTCGAGATATGGACGTGTTTGAATCGATGGCTCACCTGCCAACGACTGTTAAACGCCCTGTAAAAACCCTCCACTTGGATGCAAAACCGTATGCCAGTGTGCCAAGCGCCACCTGGATGCTAGCCCCCAAAGCCCGGCATACCCCCACCTTTGTGCAGGTGGCCCATGCGAATCATCATGCCAGCACTCCGCCATTGCGCGCCCTAAACGTAGGCGACGAAATTCGTCAGCTAATACGGGCCCATGCCTTTAAATCCAATTTGGCTAAAGTGTTTGAAATTCAGTAAACACCGTCGTGTTTATAGGCAAAACGCCAACCGTGTATCGGTTGGCGAGCGGTTGATGCATTAGGTGTAGTATCTTCTTAAGCTTGGCTGGCATGGCCGTTGGGCCGCCTTTGCAAGTTTTTTACGGTTAGCATGGTTTTGTTAAACAGGCTAACGGCATCCATGTAGCTGTTTAGGGCCGCTTCGCTTTCTGCGGTAATGGTGGCCATGCTGATGGGTTCGCCATTGGTGCCGCCCGCGTCTTTCACGTATTTGGCGCTTAGGTATTTTTCCAAATCACCGTAATTTTTCATGGTGGTTGTGTTCCGTTTCCCGTATCTCCTGGGTAATACTGCCATGTGGGGCTAATTACCACTAACAACTGCATAAAAACAATTAAATGGGGCTTCGGAACGATTTGTTACGTTGTGTAAAAAGATTAATTCGGATAGGTGTTAAGGTTAAGCTAATGTCATCTTTTTAAATAGTCTAATAGGGGTGAGTAGATTCTGGTATAGAAGAAGTTTGAAATTGGGGATCTGTTTTTAAAATTAGTGGGTGGATAGGGGGTGATAAGTTGGCTAGGCTTAAAGCGAAGTGGTTTAGGGTCAAGTAGCGGAAGGCTAAGAATGCTAATGTGTTCACCTTTAGGCGTTTTAAAAATATATTTTTCAGAATAAGCTTTTTGTGGTGTTACAAATTCTACGATATCCCCTTTTTTAAGGTGGTTCTCAGTGCCGTGCTCCCTTCTTCTATATTGTTTGCCAAATCTATCTACGTTTTCTGTATATAAATCAGCATTGACTACATATTCTCTCCCTATTATTAAAGTCTCAGGAGTTGGCTTGCCCACCTTTGCAGTAGGCTTTTTTTCTTTTTTACCAAAAGTGGGCTGGGTGTATAGAGGGGCGGCACGGTATGAAGACGCATAAATAGTCATTAACCAAGGCTTTCTTATTTATTAGAGGCTTGTTCATATTACTATGGTTTAAAACCCGTGTGAATTAACTGAATTGCCCCAACGCCATGCCTGCCCCTTATAAAGACCTCCGCGACTTTATCCAACTGCTAAAAAAGCAGGATGATTTAATCGAAATTACGGATCCGGTTTCCACTCATTTAGAAATTACCGAAGTGGCCGACCGAGTAAGCAAAGCGGGCCGTGCTAAAAATAAGGCGCTGTTGTTTACCAATGTGCTGCAACCTAACGGCCAACAATGCGCCATGCCCGTGCTTATTAATGCCCTTGGCGCCCACGAGCGGATGCAAACCGCCTTAGGCCTAACCCCAGATAAAGACGACCCTACCGGCGTAAACGCTTACAAGGCCTTATCCGATCGGATTGCCTTTTTTTTAAAGCCGCCTAAGCTAAATGGCTTGATGGATGCCATGAGTTTGCTGCCGAAGTTTGCCGACCTTAAAAACGTGCTGCCAAAAGTTACCAAGGGTAGTGCCCCGTGCCAAGAGGTGGTACTAACCGACCCCAGCAAACCCATGCTAGATGCGCTGCCGATCTTAACCTGCTGGCCAGATGATGGCGGGCCGTATATTACCTTTGGCACTGTGTTTGTAAAAGACCCCGACAGCGGCGAGCGCAACGTGGGCATGTACCGCTTGCAAAAGTACGATAACACCACCACTGGTATGCACTGGCAAAAACACCACGATGGGAACCGCTTGTACGAAAACGCCAAAGCCAAGGGCCTAACCGAACTAGACGTAGCGGTAGCCATCGGCCCTAGCCCCCACGTTACCTTTGCGGCCACAACCCCGCTACCACCGGGGATTGATGAAATGCTGTTTGCTGGCTTTGCCCACAACACGCCGGTAGAGATGGTGAAATGCAAAACCATTGATAATGAAGTGCCTGCCAATAGCGAAATTGTATTAGAAGGTACCGTGCCGCTGGATGTGCTGCGCAACGAAGGCCCCTTTGGCGACCACACCGGCTATTACAGCTTGGCAGATGACTACCCCGTGTTTAATGTTAAAGCTGTCACCCACCGTAAAAACCCGATTTATCAGACGACGATAGTCGGAAAGCCCCCGCAAGAAGATTGCTACATGGGCAAGGCCATCGAGCGGATTTTTCTGCCGTGTGCCAAGCTGTTTATTAGCGAGTTAGTGGATATGAACCTGCCGTGGGAGGGTATTTTCCATAACTGTATGATTATTAGTATTGATAAGCGCTACCCGGGTCACGCCAAAAAAGCCATGAGCAGTATTTGGGGCTTTGGCCAAATGATGTTTACCAAGTACCTGATTGTGGTGGATAAAACCGTGGATGTGCACAACATTAGTGAAGTGGCCTGGCATGTATTTAACGATACCGACCCCAAACGCGACATGATGTTTGCCGAAGGCCCATTAGATGCCCTAGACCACGCTACCCCCCTATGGGCGTATGGCAGCAAGGTGGGGATTGATGCCACTAAAAAGTGGAAAAGCGAAGGCTTTGACCGCGAATGGCCCGATGAGCTTGAGATGAGCGAGGATATTACCCAAGCCGTAACCAAAAAATTCGCCCATTTGTTTTAGTGGCGTCCTATAGCAACTTTTTTGTCTCAGGGTCAAATACATTGCCAGAATGATCCATGAAGACATGAGGTGTCTTAATTTCAGGCAAGATATGCTGCCTGAAATAATATTCAGGGTCTTTGCAACTGGGCTTAAAAGTTATTTTTAACATATCCCCTTTGGTAGCCAGCGTTGGTGAAGCCTGAATTTTTGAGCCTTCAAGTTTTCTTAAAAGCTCTTTCCCTTCCGACAAAACAACAAAAGCATTCCTTCCTGACTGAACTATCGTAGTGTTGTTAGGGCGCTCTTCTCTGTAACGTTCAAAAGCTTTCCATGGGAAACTGGGAGAAAGAACTATTCTGTGGTTGGGGTTAGTAAATTGAGTTTGCATGGCCAAATAAAGATTGAAAATATAAAAAATTGTCGACTATAAGCGATGTTGTTTGAAAAACTGGGTGAGTTGGGTTTTGCAGTCGGTTTCACAAATGCCGCTAATAACGGTGGTGGTGTGGGCATTGGCGCCGGGGGTTAGGGTGCGGGCGTCTAGCTGACCGCCAAGGCCGCCTTGTTGGGGGTCGGCGGCACCAAACACCACGGTGCCCACTTTGGCCTGCACCAGTGCACTGGCACACATTAGGCAGGGTTCTAGGGTGACAACTAGGGTGCAATGGGGTAACCGCCACTGGCCTAACTGTTGGGCCACGTGGCGCATGGCCAGTATCTCGGCATGGCCGCAGGGGTCGTGGTTGGCCTCGCGGGTGTTGTGGGCTTGGGCAATAATATCGCCGTGCACGTTCACCATAACAGCGCCCACGGGCACATCGCCTGCGACTTGGGCAAGCTCGGCCTGGTGTAAGGCCAGTTGCATCCACTGGTGGAGTTGTTGGTGGGTAAAGGCAGGGGGCATATCAACACCAAAAACAGCAGTATAGGCTGCTAAAATCGTAACAAAAGGTAACAAATCCTCGGTTTTTTGGAGGAGTATGTAACAAAAAACCTAGCGAGCCTTAAGCTCCGTATGACTATACTCGATACATACCTTAAGAGGGGCCATGAACCGTGGCCTTGTATGAGAGATGAACTGCCCTAAGCCCACTACGGGCCATACCCATAGGGATAACACCGAGGTGAGTTATGGATAACACGAAACCCCAGCAACGCAAACGCCAACCCCGCCGTACGGGTAAATTGTTTAAGCATATTTCTTTTGGCAAGGTGGGCAACACCACCCCTCGCCAGCCGCGGGCCATTACCCCCGATGATTGGCAAGACTTGCAAGCGGATATTAATTGCCGCCCGGCAGCTTTGCCGCGTACCTCCTTTACGGCGATGCCAACCCCTGCCGAAACAGTCAGTGCCACGGTGGAAACCCAACCCACGGCCACCGGTGGGGCGGATGTACCCGCCGCCCTGCGCATACCCATGGCGGCTAAGTGGGCGGATGCGTGGCAAAACCCGGAGTACCACCCAGGTAGCGTGGTGGGCGGCATTGCCTTAATGGGCCAATGGTTGGCCGATTGGATGGGCATTGAAGACGATGATGAACTGGCCCTGCGCGATGCGTTATCTCAGCCATTGCAACTGAACGATGCCGAGCAGGAACTGTTGGATAGCATCCCAGATGTGACGCCAGACACCTTGTTTGCCGTTAAGCAACAACGGCGCCAGGCGGCCAGCACGGTGTTGCAATCACGCTTCCCGAATACCATGCCGGTTACCAAACCCTTAACCCCACCCGGGCTAAAGCTGGTGCTGGATAGAAAATAAAAAAACCTACCCAGGAATTACAGGGTTAGCGCATCCTGGATAGGTTTTAGGTTTGATTTAGTGTGCCTATTTTAGCGGTAGCAACACGTTGGCGCCGCCTTTGCTAACAACAACACTTTCCGGCGATTTGCCGTTCCACTTTTTGGCAATTTCTAGCTGAATAACCTCTGGGCTGCTGCGTAGGGCTTCACCCTTAATTTGCACGGCTTTGGCTTCGGCTTGGGCGTCTACAATGGTAATTTCCGCTTGCTTTCGGGCTTTATCTAGCTCGTATTTTTTAGCCAGGGCTTCTTGCTCTTTAATTTGCTTTTGCTCGATGGCGTGTTCTAGCTCATCGGTTAAATCAATATTGCTAATGGGTAGGTCTACTAGTTCTACCAATGCGGTAGAGGTCATCATTTTACTTTGCTCGGCTTCTACATCGGCAATTTGTTTTTGAAATTTGGCGATTTTGGCCTGCTTGTTTTTGTCGTCAGGTAACACTTCTATGTCGTGCTCAATATCGCGCACTTCTTTTTCTAGGGCCACCATTTCTTCTACCCCTACGGTGCGCTTTAGGCGGAGGGTTTTACGGATAAGGCGGGCCGCCTGAATTTTCACTTCTTCGCGGCTTTTTACTAAATCTTCGGCGCGGTACAGGGCGGCCACCTGTTTTAAACTATCCTGAATCCGAGGGTTAAGCAGTTCTTCGTAGGCGCGGTCGCCACGGTAGTTCACGTATAAATCCACCACATGCTCTTTGGGGATGCGGTACAGGGCGTTAAAGGCAATTTTAACCGTCTGCAAATCGCTACTAAAGCAATTAGCCGTCCCCTGTACGGTTACTTGCTTGGTGCGGATAGGGATAATGTTTTCAATAAACGGCACTTTAAAGTGTAGGCCGTTGCCGCGGGGGGTTTCGCTAGCGCTACCTAAGGTAATGCTAACCCCGGCATAGCCGGGTTGGATGACCGTAAAGGCTTGGGTGATAAGAAGAGCGGCAATAGCGGCCACCACAATAACCGTGTTAATGGAGTAGCCGAATAAGGTATCTTTGGCCATGGTGGTTGTGTCCCCGCCTCGTATAAAAAGTGAATAACCGCAATGTTGATGGAGGTGGCACCCAGATTTGAACTGGGGATGGGAGTTTTGCAGACTCCTGCCTTACCACTTGGCGATGCCACCATCCATAAGCAACATTGGGCCTTACAGGATAGGGAGAACGGGGCCAAAAATCAACGGGAATCCCCCGATTGTATTTGCTTTTGGTATGCTGACAGTTATCTTACTCATTTGTTAGGAACCTTCTTATGCCCTGCCCTGTTTGTAATGGCCGCATTGTAAAAACCAGCACCGGTAAACGCTGCCTAAAAGCAGAGTGCAAAGGCAACGAAGAATTGGCGGCAGAAGGCGGCAAAGGGTTGGCCATGTGTTGTGGCAAAACCATGCTGTACACGGGACTTAACCAGTTAGGCGAACCCGTTTACAAGTGCCACGAGTGTGGCCGCACCCAAAACTTATAATCACGGGTGGTTAGCAGCTAATGGCACTTACCATTCAGGATGCAACGGTGGCAGATGTACCGGCATTATGGCGTATGCTGCGCGAACTGGCGGATTATGAAGGTTTGCTAACGCATTTTACCATCACGCCGGAGGCGCTAGCGGCCTCTTTGTTTCCGGCAGAAGGTGATGACCCCCCACATACCTTTGCGGTGGTGGCTACAGATAATGGTACCCCGGCAGGTATGGTGATGTATCGCTACAACTATGCCACCTTTACAGGGGTTAAGGGCATTTATGTTGAAGATTTTTTTGTGCTGAAGGCCCATCGAGGCAAAGGCTACGGCCGCCAGTTAATGGCCTATATGGCCAAGTTGGCTACCCAACAGCAATGTGGCCAGGTGGAATGGCAATGCCAGGACGATAACATGGAGGCCCAGCAGTTTTATAAAAAAATGGGGGCCACACCCATGCCCCACTGGGTTAGCCATCGGCTAGATAGTATGGCCATGCAAACCTTGGCGGCGCAGCAATAATGGCGGGCGCGGTGGTCTCTGAAGCTTCTGTTGTGGTGGTGGGCGATGAGGTGGAAAGCTGCCTGACGGCAGTATCTGCCGCGCGGTTGCTGGGTAAGGATGGACGCGTCGTGTTGTTGCGGCTGCAACAGCCGGAGGAAGACGAAAAGGCCATGCTGGGCGGGCTGTGTACCCGTGCGGCGCTCAGTTATATGGATATTACCCCAGAGTGGGTGGCCCCGTTGTTTGGCGAATTTTTAGAAAAAGCAGGTGTGGTGCGGGTGGCCCTAGAGGCCCAAAAGGCCCACCAAGCATTAACAACCATGTTGGCGCAAGCCAATGTGCAGGTGTGCCACGCTAGCCATTATGTGCAGGCAGAAAAAGCAGACGACACCTGGCAACTAACGGATACCACCCGAGCCCTTGAGCTAAGGTGCCAGGTATTGATAGATGCCACGCCTGATGGCCACTTTGCTTGGTTGTGTGGCCCAGCAATAGAAGGTTTGGGCGGCATTTTAGGGGATGCGTGGCCCAATACGCTGGGGGTATCGCCAGTATTCCACACCACGGGGGTGGGTAGAGACGAGTTAATTAGGTTTGAAGAAAGCCTGCGTCAGCGGCCAGAAACACCGGCATTGATTGCGGCAGGGTTGCCATGGAAAACGTTAGAAGAGCAAGTTGAACTGTTGGCTCGCCCCGTGTTTAGCCCAGATGACATGGATTACATTGATATTTTAAACCCAGTGATTGGCTTGTGGTTTCACCATTGGTTGGGCCACCCACCCGGCGCGTACCCCACGGCGCCCATAAAAGTGGATGGCTTTAACATTAGCCGCTTACCTGGCGACGTGTTGGGTTGGAATGGTTTAGTGGCCCTGTTGGATGACGTGGAAAGTCAATTGGCGCTGTCGCGCGGTACAGCTGCTTACCCGTCCCAAATTATTGATGCGGCAGAAAAATTTGCTGGGTTTTTAATAGAAGTAGGCGGGTTTACCCAAGCTAAACTCACCCTGCCAGAGCGGCTGTATGTGCGCCAAACCCGTCAGCACTGTATGCGCAGTACGGTTTCTGCTACAGATTTATTGCAGGGCGGCGTGGCTAAAGAAGACGCCATTGGTACCTTTAGCTACTGGGTGGATTTACGCGGGGTTTCTTTGCAACAATGCTGGCCTAAACAGCCGGTGCTGCCTAAACCTACCTTTAACGTGGGTGTGCAGGCCCACCTAAGCCCCAAAAGCGATAACATGGCCCTGGTTAGCCGTAGTGCTGGGTTTGGGCCAATAGCTCAAGGCGCTTGCCGCATTGTGCAGCACTTGGCCCAAGTGGGCGAGGCCGTGGGCCTTATGGCCGCCCTTGCCGTGCAACACAAAAAGCCCTTGGCGGATATCCCGATAGGGTGGGTGCAGCAACAGTTGGAACAACGCTACCAAAGCAGCCAAAATAGAAGCTTGCCAGTGGCAGGCCACGCGGTATGGCCCCTTAACCAATGCAAAGCCCACCCAGCCCTAGCCAGAGAAACCACGTTGTTAGAAGGCTAAACCGTGAAAAAGGCGGGGGTTTTGTTGGTCAGGGTCTGGCTAAAATCGCGCTTTAGGGCCACCATATGCAGGGTGGTTAGGGCGGCATCTTTGCCTTTGCTTACGCGTGCTTCAGCTTGTTTGTCGGTATCGGTGGTAATTACCCCAAAGGCGACGGGTACCCCGGCGGCCAGTTGCACGTTTTGGATGCCACGGGCGGATTCAGCGCACACGTAGTCAAAGTGGGGGGTTTCCCCTTTAATCACGCAACCTAGGGCTATCACGCCATCCACACCGCGGGCTTCTAATAGCCATTGGGCGGCTAAGGGTAGTTCAAAGGCGCCGGGCACGGTAATGGGGTAAATGTTGTCGTCTTTAATGCCTTGGGCCGTCAGGGTTTCCATGGCGCTTTGGTATAGTTTGTTGGTAATGTGGTCGTTAAATTGGGCGGTAATAACCCCAATTTTAATATCGCTAAAATCGGTTTTGGCAAACAAACGTTCAACGGCATCGCTGGTGGACATGGCAATTTCTCCTTCAACACATGCCCCTATTATGCATGGTAATGCAGTCACTTCCAAGGCACCTTTGGGTTTTTATAGGGTATAACCGAATGTAAGGGCCATATTTGTAGTGGTGGGTGCCGTATCTAATTTATTTCAGCCAATACAATTTTCCGCACGCTTACCTAGGTTAAATAAACGAACGGTTAGTACGGTTTTAGAGCGTATTAAGTTTATTGAAACCTTGATAGATAACTGTGACGAAACAATAATGCTTAATACCCATGGTTACGAAGCTGTAAATGCAAGTACCAAGTATAAAATTAGGTTTAAGGAAAACATTAGGCGTGCTAAAGACCTGAAGACCGACCTTGAGCAAGAGCTTAACGAGAGAAATAAATGGTTAGCTAAACATAAGGGGTAGCCCTTACAGCATGTGGCCTAGTTTTTCAGCCTTGGTATCCAGGTAGGCGGCGTTGGCGGTGTTTCGGCCAGGGGTAATGGGCACTCGGTCGGCAATTTCTAGCCCGTAGCCATCTAGTCCTCGGATTTTACGCGGGTTATTGGTTAACAGGTTAAACCGCTTAATGCCTAGCTGGCGCAAAATTTGGGCGCCAATGCCATAATTCCGTAAATCTGGGGCAAAGCCTAGGGATTCGTTAGCTTGCACCGTATCTTGGCCGTCATCTTGCAGCGCATAGGCACGGATTTTATTCAGCAGGCCAATGCCGCGGCCTTCATGCTTGCGAATGTATACCAAGGCCCCTAAGCCGTGGTTGGCAATTTGTTCTAATGCCCCATGGAGCTGGAAACCACAATCGCAGCGCAAGCTGCCCAGCAAATCGCCGGTAAGGCATTCGCTGTGCATACGCACCAGCGGGGTTTTATCCGGGTTTGGGGGTAGTTTACCACTCGGCATGCCCTGCATAATGGCCACGTGTTCGCTGCCATCCAACAGGTTTCTAAAGCCAATCATGTCAAATTCGCCAAAGTGGGTGGGCAGTTTGGCCAGTGGGGTGGCAATTTCAACCATGTTTTCGTTGCGCAGGCGGTATTCAATCAGCTGGGCCACCGTAATAAAAGGGATGTTGTGCTTTTGGGCCAGGGCGTAAAGCGCATCGCGGCGGGCCATGGTGCCATCTGGGTTAAGGATTTCGCAAATAACGCCCGCCGGTTTTAGCCCAGCCAAGCGGGCTAAATCCACACTAGCTTCGGTATGGCCCACGCGTTGTAACACGCCACCTGGTTTGGCCCGTAGCGGAAAAATATGCCCAGGGCGGCGCAAATCGTTAGCGGTACCATCGGGGGCCACGGCTACTTGGATAGTTTTAGCGCGGTCTTGGGC
This sequence comes from bacterium, assembly GCA_030429585.1. Lineage (GTDB taxonomy): Bacteria > Cyanobacteriota > Vampirovibrionia > Vampirovibrionales > Vampirovibrionaceae > JAUIEU01. The sequence continues at coordinate 2,195,285 of JAUIEU010000001.1, forward strand.
AGAAATACCGGTGGTGACGCCGTACTTTGGGTGGGCATCAATGCTAACGGTAAAGGCGGTGCCGAGAGAATCTTCGTTTTTGGCCACCATATCGCCCAGTTGCAGGCGTTGGCAATCGTCGGGCATTAGGCTTAGGCAAATCAGCCCGCGGCCTTCGGTGGCCATTAGGTTAATCAGCTCGGGGGATATTTTTTCGGCTGCGCAGACAAAATCGCCTTCGTTTTCGCGGTCTTCGTCATCGGTTACAATCACCACGCCACCCTGCTGGATGGCGATGATGGCCTCGTCAATGGTGTTGAATTCAATCGTGTTATCGGTAGATGCAGGGGTCATAAAAAGCCTAAAAATTATGTTTGGTTAGGAAACGAAATAACCATTATCCAAAATGGGGGACGCTCTGCGTCATTGTAAATTAAACCAGCGCCCGGTGTGGATTTGCGATGTGCCCATGGTGCTGGGGCAAAAGGCTTCGGATATAGGGTCGTTTGTGTTGGGTTTTGGCTGGGTGGGCTTGGGCTGGGCGGCATGGGTATAGGGCTGGTGGAGCTGGCTGACAATCTTCACCAAGTGGTCGCACTCAATATTTACCGAGTCATCCAGTTGCCATTGGCCAATGGTGGTCACCGCCCATGTGTGGGGGATAATCGCCACGTCAAACACGGCGCCTTGGATATGGTTAATGGTTAAGCTAATGCCGTTAATGGTAATGCTGCCTTTGGGCAGTAAAAACTCAGCCACCTCTGGTTGGTTAAGGCGAAAATACAGGCGGTGGCTGCTACCATCTGGTTGATGATCGATTAAGGTAGCGGTGGCATCCACATGGCCGGTTACCCAATGGCCGCCAAAGCGGTCGTTGGCGCGCATGGCCCGCTCTAGGTTAAGGGGGTTGCCAGGCACACAGCGGCCCAGGGTCGTAACCGCCAAGGTCTCTGGGGAGAGATCTACGGTAAAGGTGGTTGTTTCCGCGCACTCTGTGATGGTGGTTACGGTGGTGCACACGCCGTTTAAGGCAATGCTTTCGCCAATCACCAGGGGGTCGTTGTTTACCCAGGTGTTGGGCACGGTTATGCCTACTGTTGTACCGCTGGCGGCATCGCCTTGGCCGGGTTGCGGGGCAAAAGGGTTACAGGTTGTAACAGTGCCGATGGTTTGAATAATGCCTGTAAACATAAGAGTACAACGGTTTTTGAGGGGTAGGGCCTAGTATGGTGTTTGTTGTGTGGTGCGGTTTGTTGCTGTTATGCAATTTCCTGCGTACACTAAGGTATGCATTATAGAGAAATTCTGGTTAAGAATCTTCCTTTTACTCGTTTTTTCTTTACTGTGTGAGTACTGAGCGTTTTATTTTTTTGGGCACCTGTACGGATAGATGCAGCCATACTCCTTAAGACCGCCAACCTATCAGCAGGCCACGGGCCATAGCCAACCCTTAGGGGCTTGGGTGGGGGCGTACTATGGCTAAGCCTAGCAAACCGATTGCAGGCATCTCCTTAATGGAAGATCGCCTGGATATGGCGGTGTTTGACCCCAAAACCGGCGCCGTTATTGATGGCAATACGGTGGGTATCCAGGCAGGCGCCTTGGGCAACCCCGAGCTGCTGAAGCAATCCTTGGCCCAGTTGCTGGGTGGCTGTAATGCCAAGTGGAAGGACCTGTACCTCTCAGCGCCTACTGATTTGCTGCGGCAAATTGAAATGCCAAAGATGGCAGATAAGGATTTGTTTACCGCCCTCTCTAGCGAGGCAGAACGCTATCAGGTATTCCAAGGTACCGAGGCAGTGGCGGATTTCTCACGTCAGCCCCCCCGGCCAGATAGCTCGCCGGGCACCGACCGCTTAGTGTTTGGTGGGGTTCGTCAGGATTTAGTGGCCCATTGGTTAGAGGCTTTTGGCAAGCTTAAAATTAAGCCTGTTGGCTTGGATATCCATATTAACCAAACCTTGCGCGCCATGGCGGGCAGCGGCGTGTTGGATGCGGTTGTACAGCAAGCCGGGCCAGATGCCTTGTGGGGTGCTGTGTTTCGTGGGCATAACCATGTGTGGTTTGTGCTGTGGCAGGGCAATACCCTGGTAGAGCTACGCGAAGTGAATATGGACTTGGGGGCCATGGCCACCGAGGATGAACTGACCAAAATTATTTTAGAAAATGATATTGAAGACGAACTGCGCCGAACAGCCCAAGGGTATGGGGCTGTTGCCGTGTGGCTGGCAGAAGGCCTGTCGCCAGAGTTAATGCAGGCCCTTTCCACCAAGTTGGAAGTGCCGATACAGCCTATTGTGTTGGGGCCCATTGTGGCAGAGACCGTTACTGCCCCTGTGCACCCTGCCGCCATTGGGGCTGCCATGATGCCGGTGGTGAATTTTCCCTTTGATATGAACTTTTTGCTAGGCGAGCGTGGGGCCCTTATGCAAAAGGCGGCCAAAGCCGCTGACGCCAAAGGTGGTAAGGCTTCTGGTGGTGGCGAGAGTAGCTCGGCAGCGCCGTCTAAAATAGCGCCTATGTTGATGACCATTGGCGTGGCCAGTCTAATAATAATGGGGCTGCTGGCTACGAGTGTGTGGGGCTACCACAACATGATAGTAAAACCTCAGCTGGCCAGTGTGAAAACTGAATTAGCCAAAGAACAGGCCACCCAACAGAAACTAACGGCAGAGCGGGCCTCGTTGCAACAAAAGCATGATGGCCGTTCCGCCCAAGCGGAAGTGATTCATCGGGTGGTGCAGCAAAACCGCTTATTCCCAGCGGTTATGGAAGATTTGCACACCTTAACGCCAACGTCGGTGTGGATGTATTCCTTGGATTTGAATCAAAATTTTGTGCTGAAGGGCAAGGCCTTGTCTGAAACGGCGGTGGTTAAATTTGCCAAGCAGTTTGACCCATTACCCTACCTCTCTCAAGTAAAGGTGAATAGAATTGCCCAGGAGTTGGTGGGCGTGAACCCGGTGTACGATTTTGAACTGACGGGCAATACCAACCCCTCGGCTTTAACCCCACCGCAGCCTTCCTCGCCCAAAGGGGCTGAGGATAACCTTGCGGAATCACCACCAACGCCTGCTGCGGCTGGCGCGGCCCCATCTGCTAAGAAGGGGGCTGGCGACTAATGCAAACCAGAGAACAGGTATTATTAGGCTCGTTACTGATTGGCGTTAGTTTGCTGGCGCTGCCCTTTATGGTAATTATGCCAGAGTGGCAGGGCGCTGAAAAAAGTGGCAAAGCCATTAAACAGCAAGAGCAACTGCTGGCGAGTACCAAAAAATCCATTACTAAAATGCGCGTGGATATTGCCCGCATTAAAAAACTGGCTGTGGTGCCCCTGGATGTAAATGTGCGGCCTGTAGAAGGCGGCAAGGTACAGCAGGCGGTTAAGGCCATGCTGGATGATGTGATTACCCTGGCTCGCCATTACGACAACGAGTTGGTGACGTTGACCCCTTTTAACGCCATGCCGCCCCCCAAGGTAAACAAGCCTAAGCGGCGCAACCGCCGTGGTGCCGCCCCAGAACCCGAGGTAGAGGAAAAGCCAAAGGTGGCCTTGCCTACCGTTCAAAAGTTTGGTTATGACCTCTCATTGCGGGGCACCTACCCGGATATTGAAGAATTTGTGGCCGTGCTAAGCACCCACCCTGAGTTGATTGAAATGCAGAGCATTCAGTTTGAAAATGCTGGCGGCCAAACCCGAGAAAAACCGGAAAACACCAACATTAACAACAAACCCATGACGGCCACTTTAAAACTCGTGTTGTATTTGGATTAACGGTGCCCGTAAGCTAGCCGGCCTATTGGTGGACATGGTGTGGTGTTAGGGGGGGCTTTGGTGTGGGTTGCTTTGTTATTATCATGCGCAGCAAAAGGCGGCTAAAGAGTGGGCGCTGGGGCCTTTGCAAAAAGTGACGCTGGTAATATTACGGAACGTTACAATATGGATCCCAGGGCCGCGGAATCGCTTCCACTTTGCGCCCCAAATGATATAACCAATAAGGGCTTTGGCTGTATTTATAGTGAAACTGGATCTCATCCATCACTGTAGGGTCAAGGTTTCAAAGGTTTTAACAGTTTTTTCTTCTATGTAGTAAACGCAGTCTTGTCTATTTAGCAGGGCTTTAGGGCAGCAACAACGGAATGGTTGTATCGGTTACCAACCCAGCAACGCCACCTGTGGCAAAAACGGCACCACCTTTAGGTGGGGGCCCGGCCCTTGGTTTGCAAGGTAAATCCCCCTTAGAGGCAGCCTTTGGTGTTTCTCGCCCACAGTCTGTGGGGCTAACTGCGGCCGCCACCGCCGAATCCACCCGCCAATATGTCAGCATGTCTGCCAGCCCAGCAGGCGATGTGTTTGCCAGAACCGCCCAGCCCAGCAAGCCGTATTTTTCCGCTCAATCCGTGCGGGCCCAGTTTAGTAGCTTTGCCTTACAGGCCTTGCAGCAGCAGCGTCAGCAAGCGTTTAAATCCATTGCCAAAACCGCTAACCTACAACGCCCTATGTTTGGCAAGCAGGGGGCCGGTACATTAGGCCAGGCGGCGCCTACGGGTACCGCGGCTAAAGCGCCTAGTATTCTCTATCATTTTGCTGCAGATAACGCGGCTTCTCCGCAACAAGCGCCTTACAATATTGGGGTGCGGGTGCAATCGGTGGCGTCAGCGCCCCAGTTTGGTAAGCAAGCCAACACCACGGCAGATAAATTGGCCTACCAGGTAGAGCCTATGGTGTATCGCCAGTACGATATGCCTGCCACCCAAAGCACAGGGCTGGGCGCTAACCGCTTAAACAATGTGCCCCATATGCTGCACGATAGTGTGCCCACCCAGGCGAATGCGGTGCAGTTTGCCAGTGGCGAGGTGCGCATGATGGCAGATTTACCCGCCGCCCCAGCAGAGACGACATCGCCCTTGATGAAAACAGTGGGCAAATATACCCAAAAGGCGATTCAGTTTGCGGGTAAGCATATGCCGGCGATTCAGCGATGGGTGGGCTACGATACGGCCAGCCAAACGGTGCGCTTTGGCAAGGTGGAAGTGCCCTTGCAGCAGTTTAGTGCCCGCTTAGGCGATACGGGCGAGGCAGTGGCCGCCACCCCGTTGCGTTTGATGAAAACGGACGCAGGGTATGCCACGCTACACACGCCCCTTGCTTTTGGTAGTAGCGCCACGCAAAGTACTTTGGCGCCATCCACCCACACGCGGCTATCTCAAAGCCGTACCCATGTAGAGCAATTGGCCAGCCAGTTAGGTAACGGCGCCTATTTTGGTACCCACTTTATGCGCCAACCAGCCGCCACCCAAATGACAACCGCTGCTGCACCCGTGCCTGCGAAGGCCTTGGGGGTAAACCCCTTTGCAACCATTGGTTTTTCTAGTACAGCCTAAATAAATAATAAAATTAGGCAAAAGAAAAACCCAATAACAAAGTTGCTACTGGGCATAGGACATAGGCTGGGTTAACTCATTTTAAATATAATCTATCAGGGGGGAATCAAGATTATATATTTATATAAAAACAATAAATAAGGGTTTCGTGCTATCTTCCTGTATAACATAACAGGTTTGTTACATTAACAGTGGATATAACCCTTACTCACCGCGGTGTTCCAGGGTAGATTCCACCATGGTAACAATTTGAGGGATAAGCACGTGTTGTAGCTCGTCTGGGCAGTCTTCTAGCGTGGCCATTGCAGCACTTAAGGTTTCGTTCATATCATACCAACGGCGCTTAAGGGGGTAAGGCTCTTCTGTTTCGTGCCAGTTCAATACATCATCAATCGTCCCTAGCTTTTGGGCGGCGCCGTTTAGTTGGGCCTCATCTTCCAAGTGGTGCTCTAGTACAATTTTAATAATGTTAAGGGCCACCTGGGCTTGGTACTTATCGGTGGCGTCTTCTAGCTGGCCCATCACCCGTTTTAATGCTGGGTCTTGGTCATACCATCGTTGGGTGGTGTTATCGTGGCTAGGGGTGTCGTCAAACAGGCTCATAATTGGGTTGCTGGGCGCTTTCTACGGCTCTCTATCTGGCAATGTTAATGGGGCGCTACAGTAGGGTTTAGGCAAGGTGGCTACCCCTGCTAAAGGCGACTGTAAATCATTGCCCTATAAGTATACGGTTGCTGGCGTTGACAAGCACCATCTATTAAGCCCATAATTGTCCCTCGCCTACTGAGCAGTTTGGCTTAATAAACGATAATGATTCATTATTGTGATGGCTGCATGGCATAGTAGCTCAGGCGGTTAGAGCACACGGTTCATACCCGTGGTGTCGGTGGTTCGACTCCACCCTATGCCATGTTTTTACGCCACTTGCCTTGTGGGCGCAGTGTAGGGGTATCCCTTGTGTGGGGGAGTTAGCGGTTAGGCGGCTTCCATTGAGGTGCGCCAATAGGTATGATAGCCCTATTAACTGCAACGGCAGTAGCGTGATTGATAGAAGGATTGATTGGTATGTCTGCCCCCAAGCCCCCACCCCCTAATTTACAAACCGCCATTATTTTACTCTTCCGTTCGGCGCCCCCTTTTGTGCTGTACCCAGAAGATGCGGAAGCCATGTACACGGATATGCAAAACGTTATTCGTAGTGCGAAGCCTACTGCCCCTAAGCTGATTGAAAAGCAGGCCCACGGCCCGATTAAAAAAGTATGCTTTATTGATACAGAGCTGGTGGGTGTATCCACCCAGCTGGGTGTAATGCCCCCTATGCCAGGCAAATAAGCCATCGGCTATAGCAGTGCTGTATCGCTAAAATAAAAATAGTATCAGGGTTATTGGGTTGCCAATGGCCCTGATTTTTTAATGGGCAACGATAGGCCACCCTAGGCGATAGTACGCTGTGGGTTTAGGTCGCCAAGTCACTAGGTTGCCGGGGGGTGGTGGCGCTTAAGGGGCCGGGGTAGAGGGTGCTGCCGATTTATCCGATAGTGATGCCGTGGGTACAGGGTCGCCCTCACCATTATCGTCGTTATGGGTTGTGTTAGGCGTGGCTGGCGTGCCGCTGGTAGGGGCGTCGCCTTGGCTCGGGGATTCTGGTAGGGGTTGGGCTTCTTGGGGCCCCTCGGGGGCTTCAGGGGGCGCTGTTGCGGGTGCGTCAGCCGTATTCGAAGCAGGGCTGGCAGCCTCTTCATCCTCTACAGTGCTTGTATTAGGGGTTGGCGCCTCTTCTGGTGGCGTTGGGGCGCTCTCTGGGGCGGGTGTAGCGGCGGCCGCTTTGGCGGTGGCCGGTAACTGGGTTTCTAGCTCCCGAATATGGTCTAGGGTTTCTCGGGCGGCGGGGGTGCCGCGCACATACTGCATGTAATATTTAAAGGCCTCAATGGCTTCGCTTAGGTTGCCGTCTTTTTCATTGGCAAAGCCCAGATTGTTATAGGCCAGGTAATAGGTGGGGTCTAGTTGGATGGCGGTTTCGTAATTGCGAATGGCTTCCGCCAGATTCTCTTTATAGTAGTAGGCCAAGCCAATTTGGTTATAAAACCGCGGGTTGCTGGGCTCTTTTAAGCTGCCTTGTTGGCAAATAGTAATACACTCATCCCATAGCTCTTGTTTGGCCAGTGTGCTGGCCAGTTCAATATAGGCAGGGGTGTAGTTTTCATCGGTGGCCAAGGTGGTTTTAAAATGGGTAATGGCGTCGGTGTATTCGCCTTCATCAATGCACTGTTGGCCCATTTTAAAGTTGGCTTCCGCATGTTCTGGGTTTAAGGCCAGTACCTTTTTTAGGTTTTCGCTGGCATGCTCGCCGTCGTCTAGTTTCTCTTGGCATAGGCATAAGGCAAATACAGCATCAGGGTCTTCGTCATCTAGCCCTAGCAAATGTTCAATCACTATTTTGGCCGATTCAAACTCCTCCTGAGCGATAAATACCTGCCCTTGGTTAAACAGGGTGTAGTTATCATCGGGGGTTAGCTCTAAGGCGCGCTCGTAGTATTTGGTGGCGCTCTCTAGCCGGTTTTCATTTTGGGCAATTAGCCCTAGGGTGTACCAGCCATTGCTAAAGGTGTTGTTCATTTTTAGGCAGGCAACCAGCTGTTGGCGAGCCAAAGTGTATTGGTTGGCTTTGTAGGCGGCAATGGCTTGTTGGTAGTGCCACACATAGTCCTTTTTTTTGTTAAATACCAGCCATGCCACGCCAGCCCCACATAGGAGCAGTACACCAACACCAGTGGCAATGAGCCAAATCATACGTAAGGAACAAGCACTATATAAACAAGTAACAGCTAGGCGTCGTCTTGTACAAGCTCTGTTGTTGTTTGGCCAGACAAGCGCACATGACTAAAGTCTAACGTGAATTGTGCCTTTTGCCCACGGCTTTTTAATGTATTCGCCAATACCATTTCCACCCCGTCTTGCGCCGTAATGGTATCCGATTTAGAAGACCACGTGATATGGGGGCTTTTTAAGGTGGCTGGGTTTTCTGGGTCTGTGGCGGTAATTAATACATCTTCTAGCAAGGTAACCGCCTTGGTTTTATCGCTGTAGTGGCCTTTGGGGGCGGTAAAGGTGGCCACGGGCTGTTCGTCATCGTTGTAAAAGGTACCGCTTACGGTGGCCAGTTCAGCTTCTGTTTGGCTACGGTTGTAGGCTGCCTGTTTGGCGTTTAGCTCCCAGGCTTTGCTGGGGCCGTTGGTAACGGTTAAGGTAATATCTTCACTGATGATATCCCCTTCCAGGCCGGTGGTGGTGCCATCCATGTTGGGGGTTTCTGGTTGGGTGGTGGCAACCTGTTGTTTGGCCAGCACCATGCTAAGCACCACTAAGGAGACAACCCCACCGAGGAACCATAGCATTAATCCACGAAGCGACATAAAAATTGGGGGCCTTAAAAAAGTTTTAAAGGGTGGGGGTGGTGCCCCGCCAAAGGTAAATGAGGAATAAAATGGGGCGAGTGATGGGAATCGAACCCACGAATACCGAGACCACAACCCGGGGCCTTAACCACTTGGCTACACTCGCCACAAGGGCTGGTTGTTATAAGTAGGGGGATATTGTAGAGAAAGCACCCCACAAGCTCAAGTAGTTATAATAATCCAGGGCGCTCAAAGCTGGCCTCTATCCGCATGCCGGGGTATAGCAAGGCTCGGCCCGTTGTATCTTTGGCAGATAGGTTTAGCTTTACCCGAAATACGGATTCAGACGGGGAGGCTTCGCTTCCTGCCACAAACTCGCTTTTAGGGTGTATGGTGGCCACCGTGCCGGTAAATACCACTTTTTTAGGAAAGGCACTGGCCCGCACAATAGCTGTATCGCCGGTGCGTACCAGGTATAACTTGTCTTCAGGCACGTACACATCGGCCCACAGTTGTTGGCTGTTGGTAACGGCCACCACCGCTTGCCCTGGCAACACCAAATCCCCTTGGTGAACCGCTAGCAAGCTAACCACGCCATCCTGGTGGGCCACAATATTGGCTTCGTCTAGTTTGGTTTCAATGGCGTTTAGTTCGCCTTTGGCTTGGTCAATGGTGGCGCTGGCGGCGGTAATATCGCTATGGTTGGCGCCCCGGCGCAATTGGTTATAGCGGGCGCGGGCGGCACTAAGGCGGCTACGGGCCATGGTAATTTGCTCGTTTTTGCTGCCACTGCTTTGGGTGCTGCTTGCTTTTTGGGCCGCGGCATATTGGCTTTGGGCGGCCTGTAGGTCTGCTTGTATTTGGTCATACCGCTGTTGAGAGATAATCCCTTCTGCCAGCATGGTGGGGGCACTGGCGGCGGCGTTTTGGGCTTCTTTTAGGGTGTTGTGGGCACTTTGCTCTTGGGCTTTTAGGCGGGCAGAATCGGCGGCACTGCCCGATGTTGCTAATTTTAAGGCTTGCTCGGCTTGGGTTACCTGCTCGCGGGCGGCATTAATATCGCCACTATCTGGCCCGCTGGCCACACGGGTTTTGTTGGCCTTGGCCTGAGAAACAAGCGCTTGTGCTTGGGATACCCGTGCCTTAATTTCGCTGGCATCTAGGGCCACCAGTAAGTCGCCTGTTTTAACGGTGTCACCTTCTTGTACGGCCACGGTGGCCACGCGCCCGCCAACGGCACTGCTGCCTTTCATCTCTTGGGCTTGCACAACACCACTAACGGTAATGGTTTCTGTACGAAAGTGGCGCCAACCAAACCAGCCGCCTACGGCGAGTAAGGCAATCAGTAGCGAGAATAACAATAGTTTCTTCATTGGGGTGTTCCTGGGGGGTGTTTACCAAAAGGTGGCCTAGATGAGGTAAAAGAGTATGGGCCATTACATTAAGTAGGCGGATTGTAGCAAAAACCCGCAGGCAAGCGCATCCCTCTTCTCTTTTTATGCCAATGAAAACAATCCGTTACAGAATCTTTAGTTGGTACGGGCTTTCGCCGAATCCTTAAGAACGCCCGCTTTTGTGTGGTTACAAAGGTGGTTTGCAACAACCGTTGTGGTTTAAACAATGGGTTGAATGCAGTTTTTGGGCACAGATGAATAATGAAACACGGCGCAACTACCTTTTTTAACTGATGGTGGCTTTTGGCCCTTGTGGTGGTTTACACGGTAGGTGCGTATACAACAGAGATTTTTTAGGGGGCACCCCAGTATGTTAAACGCAATTAGTGGCAATGGACAATTTGGTTTATCCCAAAGCATTAATAAAAACTTTTCTAACATGAATAAATCCGCTCAGCGGATTGCCAGCGGCAAAATGCTGCCCAGTGATAATGCGGCCGGTATTGCTATCATCAACCAAATGACGGCGGAAATTAACGGCATGCAAAAAGGCATGCAAAACGGCCAAGATGGGATGAACATGTTGAACGTGGCCGGTGGCGCCATGGGCAGTATTGGGGGCGATTTACAGCGCATGCGCGAATTAGCGGTGCAGGCCAGTAACGGCACCCTAAACGATGATAACCGGGCGGCCATACAGGCGGAAATAACCCAACTGCAAGATAATATTAACCAGGTAGCTGGTGGAACCGATTTTAACGGCACCAAATTACTCGATGGCAGTGCCGGGTCGGTCAATATTCAATTAGATAGTAACGCCCCCATTGATGTGGGCAGCGCCTTACCGGATGCGACCGCAGCTGGCTTGGGCGTGGATACGGTGGATGTAAGCACCCAGGCGGGTGCCCAAAGCGCCTTAGATGACATTGATGCCGCCTTGGCCACCTTGGGCGATAGCCAGGCCACATTAGGGGCCCAAACGAACCGGCTAGAAGGCGCCGTAAACGAATTAAGTGTACGCAGCGAAAATACCGCTGGCGCCCGCAGCCGCCTGCAAGATGTGGATATGGCTAGCGAAATGATGAAGATGAAAATGAGCAGCATTGCGTTAGAAGCCGGTATTGCAACCCAGGGTAAGTTACTCAACTTTAGCAGCACGGCCCTATCGTTAATTACAGGCAACAACTAGCGCTTAACTATTTTTAGGTGTGTTGCACCTGCACTAGTACCACCCCTTGTTACCCCTCCTTGGTCATCCCCTCTACTGTGGTGGCCAACCCACGGCATAGAGAGCGGGCCATCACCATGGGCATGATATTTCGCCATGTGCGTATATTGCTAACTTTTGTAAAAAAACAATTGCAACACCCTCTGTAAGGGGTAGCTACACGCCGATACCTAAAGTAGAGACGTTTAAGGTGTTTATAAAAAAGTGTGAACCCGTGTGATGGGCCTGTAGGGGTTACCCTATGTTAGCCGCCTAGCACATAACTAAATTAGAGATATAGGTGAACTATTGTGGGATTCGTAATTGGCCAGGCGGCTAGCCTGATAATGCAAAATCATATGAAGAGCCATACCAAGCAGGTAAACAAACTGCTGGAGCAACTTTCCACAACGCAAAAAATTAACAGCGCTGGGGATAACCCGGCAGGGTTGGCCCAGGTCAACAAATATGATTCTCAAATCCGAGGCATGACCAAAGCCTTTGAGAACATCCAACAAGGCATTAGCCTGCTGGATACGGCTGAAAGTGGCCTGAATGCGATTTTAGGCGAACTGCAAGATTTTAGAGAAACTGCCCTAGAGGCCAGCGCGGATGGCATTAGTGATTACACGCCTTATCAAACCTCTGCCACGGCCCACAAAGATGCGATTGACCTGGTAACCGATACCACTAGTTTTAACGGTGTAGAGCTGTTGGATGGTTCTGTCAGTGGTAACTTCTTTATTCAGGCAGGGGCTAATGGCACCGCTAATAACCGCTTTGATATTGTTAGCAGCATTGATACGAATGTGGATAGTACGGCCCTTAGTTTGGCAGGCTCTACCCTGGCAGACCAAGCCAATGCCCAAGCCGCCGTTACGGCGATTGACGCTGCTATTGAAGACATTACCAACCAGCTAACCGTGGTAGGGACCCACCAAGAGATTTTAGCCAGCCAAGGTGATTTGTTGACGAGTATGACGATTAACTATGAATCGGCACGGAGTACCTTGATGGATGTAGACGTGGCCGAAGCCACGGCGGCCTTAACCACGTACGAAACCCTGCAGCAGGCCTCGGCTACGGCCTTATTAAAGGTAAGCAGCATGGAAGCCAATTTGCTAAGCCTACTGTTTGGCTAGCTGCCTGGTTTTTAGCACTTAGGCACAGGGGCGTTATTGTTCCCTAGGGTTCTCTGCTAAGGATTCCTCGATAGCATGTTGGGTATTTCCGCTTCTTCCTCCCCTATCGTGAGTACCTCTTTCTCTTTTAACTTTTCTTCGTGCTCTACCTCCATCATTTTCTCTTCCCCCATTTCTCTTTCTTCCGCTTGAGAAAAAGACATCTGTAGGGCTGTTTGTGTGCACGGTAGGGCGAAACACATTTGTGGGTTGGGTAGGTTTTGGGGCGTTAGGCGTGTACGCTGTGGGTGTAAGGGTGGGTATCATGGGGCTACCTCCTTAGAATGCTTAGTTGTTGTAATGTTTATAGCAACGTTGGTGAAAGGTTCGAATTGTGTTCTATGATAAGGCAGGTTTGGAGAAAGTTTTAATAATATCGTAATTAGTGTTGCGTTGGGCAGCATCACGGCCCAGGTCGTGGATAACGCTGCACATTTCTTCAATACTTTTAGTGGTGGGGTGAATGCCGGCTTGAGTCACCACGTTTTCTTCCATCATAATGCCACCCATATCGTTAGCGCCCATGGTTAAGGCGGTTTGGCCTAGCTTTAACCCTTGGGTAATCCAGCTAGCGCCAATATTGGGCACGTTATCCAGCACAATGCGGGCAATGGCGCTCACGCGCAGGTATTCCATGCCGGTGGCCGCCGGGCGCGGAATATTAGCCAGCTTGGTGTTAGGCTTTTGGAAGCTCCACGGAATAAAGGACGCAAAGCCACCCGTCTTATCTTGTAAATCACGAATACGGAACAGGTGATCGATAATATGCCAGTCTTTTTCCATCATGCCAAACATCATGGTGCTGCTGGTGCGCAGGCCAAGCCCGTGGGCTTCTTCCATCACGCCTAGCCAGTCTTCCGTATCTACCTTTTTAGGGCTCACGCGGCGGCGTATCTCATCGTGCAGAATTTCGCCACCGGCTCCAGGTAGTGAATCCATGCCCGCTGCGATTAATAGTTCAAGCACTTCTTTAAGCGGCTTACCACTCATTTCTGCCATAAAGCTAATTTCGGTGGGCGAAAAGGCATGCAGGGTAATGGTAGGGAAATCGGCCCGCAGCTTGCTCAGCAAATCGGTGTAATATTCTAGCGGCAGGGTGGGGTGCACGCCGCCTTGTAACAGCACTTGGGTGCCATTAATATCCACCAGCTCTTGGATTTTAGCCTTAATGTCGTCGTAGGGCATGACATAGGCATCGTCGTCGCCCTCGTGGCGGTAAAAGGCGCAAAAGCCACAATCCACATTACATATATTGGTGTAGTTAATATTGCGGTCAATGACAAAAGTATAGGGCGCCGTTGCATCGTGGAATTCCGCTTTAACCCGCTCTGCCATTAGGCCCAGGGTAAACAAATCCGCGGTTTGAAACAGGCGCAGGGCCTCATTGGCATCGATGCGCTGCTTCGGCAGGTGGAGGGTTGGGCTGGGTGGAGTTAGGGTGGCAGTGGCCATGGGGCAGTACTCAGGTAAAAGGGGATAAAACCCTAGCAGTATACCTGCTGGGCGGGCATAGCTCTACTATGCTGGGGGGCAGGCTAGGGTAATCGTTACGTCCGCCAGGTTGTGGATAAATTCGGAGAATTCACCACAAACGTGGTTTGCATTGCTACAATAGCCCTATGCCTTATGATGATAAACCCATTGATTTCTTTCCGATCGACCGCAAGGCGGTGGGCGATGCCCATGCCCCCACGGGCGGCATGCCAGACTTATGCCATAAGTGTGGCCGCTGCTGTACCAGTGCCACCACGTATGAAAATCATGATGCCTTGCTAAAGCGGCAGGCCGAAGGTGAGGAAGAAGCCAGCGAATTTTTACGGGTCTTTCAACCCTACGATAGCTTGGACGACGCCCGTGCGGCGGTACCCGACCAGGTAGAGCGGGTAATTAAAGAATTTACCGAGCGCGATGATTTAGACGAAACCAAGCTAACCTTTTACCATTGCCGCTATGTTACCCCAGAAGGGTTATGCGGCATTTACCAAGAACGGCCCCGTTGTTGCCGCGAAGCCCCAGGTAATGGGTGGAGTATTATGCCCCCAGGCTGCGGGTATGAAGGTTGGCAATTTGCCGAACGCGAAGCCCAAAAACAAAGTGTGCGTGGGCTTAAAAACAGTTTGTATGCGCTAGAGCAGCTGAGTGATGATGGTGAAACGCATCCCTTAGACCCTACCCGCAAGCTGGCGGATATTCGTGCAGAGATTGAGGCAAAAATAAAGCCGTGGCAGCAGTATGGTAGCCAGCATTGGTAGCACCTTGGGGGCTACTGCAACATAGCCATAGGGTTGGTTAATAATGTTTGGCAGGGGGCTAAACTAGGTGTGGCAAGTGGTTTTACAGGCTAGGCGGCAGTAATAGTGGGGGTGGAATGTAAACAAATTTAACGGCGGCAGTCAATTCTGCCCTTTAGATTGTTTTTATTAATACAGAGAGTTATATGCTATCCCACATAGCATTGACAGGGTACTTAAGTAAAAAGAGAGTTCTTAAGTAGCCATTACCCCTAGTTAAATCGTTCCACTATTTATTTATTCGAGAAGAGACGAAGGAGAAACCGTCATGGGTTTTGCCGCAAGTCAGGCAAGATATCTCATGCTCACGGCACGTAGAAGTGACCTGGAGATCCAGGGCCAGTTTATTAACCAGGCCCGGATGCAGCTAGCCAACGTAAGTGGCGCACTGTTCCAAATCACCACGAACCTAGAGCCTGAGTCGCCTCAAGTACAAGCCATCCAAGCCCGGATTGCTGCTATTCAGACGATCGATAAGGCGTTAGAATTGCAGATGAAGCGTTTGGAAACACAACGAGAAGCTATTATGGCTGAACTGGAAGCTGTTCAAAAAGTTATCCAGAAAAACATCCAGACAAGCTTTAAAACGTTCGCGTAAGACGACAGCGACCATTTATTTGGATTTTTATTAACGTTCGCATTAAGGTTAATGCGGATAGTGATACGGATATATTTATGCAACATAAATATACCCATTGAGGACACCGTATTTTTGAGGAACGGTGTAGATTGAGTATGGAGTGCAACCAGCGTGGCCGACCGGGCCAGGTTGGCGTTTGTGGTTGGAGATTTTTTTAAAAGACCTGTGGATCCGACCCAAAACCAAACAACCCCCAGGTGGTTACCTAAGGGCTGTGTGTATGAGTCAACCTAAATGTGTGTTTATCGCTCGCTAGGGATAAGCCTAACAGCATGACAATTAGCCCCGATAACAGTGCATTCTCTGTTACCTTTGGAAAGCGTGGTTATACCAGTGTCAAAGTTTGTTAAAGGTAGCTTACTTCCATCGCGGCTATACATTTCATTGCCTTTGGTTTTCATCCGAGAGGCATAAATAACAATGGTTTGTCCGTCATCACCAATAGTTTTATCTAGCTCGTTAACCGCAGTATTATAGGCGGCGGTACTTGGCTTAATTACTTTAATATTGTCGCTAGGTACTTTGTATTTTTTATCAAATGTGTTTTTTACTTTTTTGGCGCTAATGCTGCCAACGTCATCAATAATAATAACGCCGCGGTTATTTAGGTTAGTTGCATCATCAATGTCGTCTTTATCAAAGTTAGATAAAAAATCAAAATCCTCATCGGGTCCTTCGTCAGTTATAGGGTAGTAGGTTTTGTAATCATCGCTTATCGTAAATACACCTTTGGTGCCTGTTGGGTCAATATCACGTTCTTTAAAGCCATTGTCATAAATATCCATTAGCGCGGTGTTAAAGGATACATTTCTGTTTAGTGCATGGTCTAAGCGCTCTAACGAAGGCGTGTAGTTGCCGTAGTTAGATATCCTACCTGAACGTTCGGTGCGTGGTTTCCCATCGTGGCGAAGTTTTTCATAAGACATAAAGATAAAATAATTTGGTGGTAGTTTCATAATTTAAAATAGTTCTTAATCTGTGGTATCGATTACGGGTTTGAATTTACCATCGTCGCCCTTAGGTCCTTGTGGTCCAGTTGCGCCATCGTCGCCCTTAGGTCCTTGTGGTCCAGTTGCACCATCGTCGCCCTTAGGTCCTTGTGGTCCAGTTGCACCATCGTCGCCCTTAGGTCCTTGTGGTCCAGTTGCGCCATCGTCGCCCTTAGGTCCTTGTGGTCCAGTTGCGCCATCGTCGCCCTTAGGTCCTTGTGGTCCAGTTGCACCATCGTCGCCCTTAGGTCCTTGTGGTCCAGTTGCACCATCGTCGCCCTTAGGTCCTTGTGGTCCAGTTGCGCCATCGTCGCCCTTAGGTCCTTGTGGTCCAGTTGCGCCATCGTCGCCCTTAGGTCCTTGTGGTCCAGTTGCACCATCGTCGCCCTTAGGTCCTTGTGGTCCAGTTGCACCATCGTCGCCCTTAGGTC